>CAJTTG010000025.1 GCA_910579185.1 uncultured Muribaculaceae bacterium | reverse complement strand
AAACCCCATTAACCCAAATAAAGATAGCGGAAATATTGAAGAAAGATGCAGCCGCCATAAAGCGCACTCTCGATATACTTGAAAGGAAAGGACTTGTCAGGCGTGAGGCTCACAACGGAAGGACTAACAATGTGATATGCACTGACAAGGCTCTTGCCATGAAAGATGAAATTACCGTCATCTCCAGTGATACACTACACAGCATATTCGGTGGTTTCACCGATGCTGAACTTGAAGCTTTCATAGACACCCTCGGCAGGATTGCCTGCGCCAAGAAATGAGCGAACAACTGATCAACCGGAATTTCCTCATGTCGAAGGGTTAATCAAGTGGGGACAGGACAACTTTGAACTGAAAATGACCAATAGGCACAACAATGAGTGAGGCTGCAAAAAAGTTGAAAGATTTGACCTTGGAAGAACTATGGGAACTGTTTCCAATAGTTTTTGTACCGCATTGTTCTTGCTGGAAAGAATGGGCTGATGATGAAATAAAGCAACT
>CAJTTG010000024.1 GCA_910579185.1 uncultured Muribaculaceae bacterium | reverse complement strand
TTTCTCGGCGTCAGTCAGGACTTCAAGCACTTCGGCTTCGCCGTAAGTGTGCTTATTCTCAATGAAGACGGCACAAAGATTGTGCGACTTCTGAGAAAGGAAGCCTGTTACTGCCGCTTTGCTCCGGCTGACGCTTCGGGCAAAATCCCGAAGATACTTTACGCCAACTGGCGCAAGGCCGTATCTTCGCGCTCAGACATCGAGGTCATAGACCTGCTCGCCCCCTCCGCACCGTGGCGAGATTTGCAAGACAAACTCGCCAAAGGTGCAAAGACCAGGATGTTCGCTGTCGTGTCGCGCATACCGACGGTGGACTCTACATATTACCCCATATCTTATTACGCTGCGCTATTCAAAGGCAAGTAGTACAACATCAAGCAGATCATCTACATAGCAAAGGAAGCGAAGTTCAAAAAAACACGCTCCCATAAAATAAATTACCAAATAAATTTTTCGTATTTAGTCAATAATAACCTTTGTATTGAATAAAATATATGCTTTT
>CAJTTG010000023.1 GCA_910579185.1 uncultured Muribaculaceae bacterium | reverse complement strand
CGCTTGCTTATCTGGAGCAACATGCACAAATCCTGATTGTCGAAAAGGCGGATGCTTTCCGTGATAGTGGGCTGTTTCCCCTCAGCCTTCATCGCCAGCAGCAGTTCGTCCTGACGGTCGAGCCGTTCCATCAGCTTCTGCATCCAGCCCTCGAAGTTGTTTCGTGTGAGCAGTTCCATGACCTATGTCCTCCTTCCTTTTGGTTTGCCGCCCGTGCGCAGCGTGTGGTTGTGGAACAGGGTGTCTATTGTCCCTTCCTCGTTCCTTACTGTGTTGTCCTCCAATAGCCGCAGTATCTCGGAAAGGCGGTAGCGGCAGCTTCCGCGTACCACCACATACTCGATACGGTGGTCGGTGCGCATACGCTGCATGGTGCGCTTGCTCACGTTGAGCATCTTCGCCGCCTGTGCCGTGTCAAGCAGCTTGTCTTCGGTTTCCCGCTTCCGTTTCTTCTCGTCCCTTGCCTCGCGGATGTACCCTGCGATGTTCGCAATCTGCGCCATCATCTCCTTGTAGGCGGAACTTTCCA
>CAJTTG010000022.1 GCA_910579185.1 uncultured Muribaculaceae bacterium | reverse complement strand
TCGAGTCTTGCGAGCCCTTGCGTAGCAACGAGCGGTGCAATTAAGGTGGCTGTCATTTCAAAATTATACTAAAACGATGTGGCTTGGGCGTTTAGGTGGTTCAGGAAAATCGAGGTCGTTCTTTGTTATTTAGATTGGTCCTTTTTCAGATTGGCGTTACAATTCCATTCGCAAAGTTAATCATTTTTTTGAATTAACTGCGCTCACTGCAAAGGTAATATGTGTAAAGAGCAAGATTTTTGCACTGAAGATACAGCAGTCGCGTATCTTGCGGCACTCGCCGGAGGTAAGGATTTTGACGTTGCTCCAGCCTCCGTAAAAGGAATATCGTAGGGATATGACGTTGCGGAGTTCGAGTATAGAGCCGTCGCTACGCCATACGGAGAGGTCGACGGGGTATGCCAAGTTCACGGTATCTCCCTACTAAATTCTCTAATTCCGATTTCATAGGGACAAACTTACGATTTTCTCCCTATATTTACAAAAAAAGGGGATATAACATTTTACCTATTTATTGAAACTTAGGGGCAAGGAAGATAAGATGAAACAACTAAAATTCGAATGTGTCTGATTTTTTTATTGATTTTTGAGGTATTGTTT
>CAJTTG010000021.1 GCA_910579185.1 uncultured Muribaculaceae bacterium | reverse complement strand
GTTGGGGAGAGATTTGGAAAAGGGCGTGGGGATGTGCTATATTTGCGAATAAGGGTGACAATACACGGAACGCGATGAAAACAAGACAACATATATTTAAATTATCGATGAC
Source organism: uncultured Muribaculaceae bacterium (assembly GCA_910579185.1). Classification (GTDB taxonomy): domain Bacteria; phylum Bacteroidota; class Bacteroidia; order Bacteroidales; family Muribaculaceae; genus Paramuribaculum. Next base: position 874 of record CAJTTG010000021.1, on the reverse strand, counting down.
TTTTCTATTCCAGCCGCGGTTAAAAAGATTGCACGATGGAACTAACCTCAGAAAGTACCAGTGGGTGATATTCGTGCTGTTGGGAATCTTTCAATCATGTGGTAATAATGGACATCGTGAGGTTGCTCAGGACTCAATCCCAGTCAGTGAGGAAGAAGTTGTCGGCAAGCTAAGTGAATATGTCTCGCCGTTGACCGACAGGGCAATAGATTCGTTATATCGTCTTCATCGTAAGATAACGACGGCAAGTCTATTGGGGGATATAGAAATGACTGAAATAGAGTTCCGGATGAAGTATATCTTTAAGGTGTACCCGGTTGGCGATTCATTGATTATGCACTATTCCTTTTGCAAGGATCATAATTATGCTGAAGTGGTATATAATGGCAATCCATACGACACAATACCTCCAATGCAAGCTTTGCCGGAGGATTTATCCAATGATATAATCCTGAGTTTTATGGAACTGGCAAACGAAAATCTTTTATCAGTGAAAGATGATGAGCCGTCGAAGTTTGATAGAGATTTTGAAGCTGTAGTCACCCTTACAGATAAAGACGGGAGGAAAGTTAAAGGCCGAATTCCAAGAACAAGGAAAAGGAATTTGCTTGAATATTATTTATTTTGTGGTGCAGCAGATGATCTAAACGAAAGTTTGAAGTTCTATCGAGGGGAAGAAGTGTGGGAGCTCTGTGGTCCAGCGGAAGCTTATCCCTATGTACATTATTTAGACTCTTTGGAGAAACGTTACATGCGATATCGTTGATAGATAAGTGTAACATATTGAGGGGTAGTCGTTACAGGCAACAACCATACAGGGGTTGATAATGTCTGCTCGCGAGTGGAAAAAGTTGGGGAGAGATTTGGAAAAGGG
>CAJTTG010000020.1 GCA_910579185.1 uncultured Muribaculaceae bacterium | reverse complement strand
CCCGGTCGTTCCAGCGCTACGGCGATATCCCGGTGTCGCTCTACACGGGGACGCCCAACATCAGCATACCGCTGGCGACACTGCGCGACGGCGCGCTGACGCTGCCTGTGGAGCTGTCGTACCACAGCGGCGGCATCAAGCCCGACGAGCACCCCGGCTGGACGGGTCTGGGCTGGACCCTGATGCTCGGCGGCGCAATCACCCGAGAGGTGAGAGACCTTCCCGACGAGACCTGGGATCTCGGTTATCAGAAAAGATGTACGGAACTGAGATACGACCTTGTGACCGCGAGCAACGCGTCGAAGCTTCTGCAGGCCGATGTCAATTATTCGATCATAGACACCGAGCCGGACAAGTTCAACTTCAATTTCCTGGACTACAGCGGATATTTCATCCTTGATCCCAAGGGGGAATGGCAGATATGCTGCGACCGTCCGTTGAAGGTGCAGGTGGATGCTGCGGCACTTCCCAACATCTCATTCCCCAACGGCGCGCGGACATACATCTCAACAGAACTTATATTCAAACGTTTCACACTGACCGACGACCGGGGAATACAATACATATTCGGGGGAGATGCCATCGATCTGTCGATCCCGAGCAACGCACAGACCTCGGAGAACTGGACAGCCACGGCATGGCATCTGACCGAGATAAAGCAGCCCGACGGGCATTCCATCCGGTTCGACTATGAGCGTGGCGATTTCATTGTCAGTTTCTCGGATACATACACGAATATATCACTACAGAATGTATACAAGTTACAATCAGGCAGCGGTGGACAGCTGATCTCTCCCGTATACTTGAAATCCGTGACAAGTACGTCGTTCAGCGTCATACTTGAAAATTCGGGAAGCAATGAGCTTAACTATTCAGGCCAGCATTATCTGGACAGAAAGACTCCTGTACCGACGACCGGGAGCCGGATGCCTTATTGCCCGTATAGCGGACAGAATTCCATGATGCAGGAGGTCAGATGGCGTCAGCTGGACGCGATCATCTTCCGGACGCCGGCGTATGTCCAGTTCAAGCGCGTCGATTTTAATTACAGCAGTTCGACAGATCAACGCCTGACCCTGAACAATATAGAGATGCGGCATTTTGACTCCACAGTGAGCGAAAAATACAGTTTCAGCTACAACGACATAACCTCCATGCCGGCGTATCTGTCGGGAATGACCGATCACTGGGGCTACTACAACGGGCGGCTCAGCACGATCAGTTCTCCTGATTACAAGACTACCAACCCCACCACCGTCGGTTATGGAGTTCTGACCGAGATTACCTATCCAACCGGAGGCAAGACCCGTTTTGAGTTCGAGCCGAACTATTACCGATTCATAGCCGGTACCTACGATGTGTTCGACCGCAACCAAATAGCAGGAGGTGTCAGGGTAAAACGAATCATAAATTTCCCCATGGACGGATCGCGGCCTGAGATCCGGCGTTTTGTCTACGGCAATTACTCGCCGTCGGATCCCGACGGCAGCTATCTGAGCTGCGGCATACTCGAAGGCAGGCCTATCCACCGCCGATATCTGGAAGTGATACTGAACAAAGATGTCTATAAGGTTGCCTACGAGAGCAACCAGTCTTTGGGCTCCATAGATAACAACCACGGCTGTCATATAGCCTATCCATACGTTGCGGAGGTAAAGGCAGACAGCGGCTACACAGTCAGTTCATTCATCTCGCCCAACTATGCCGGCTACCGGGATGAATGGCCGATAGTGGCTCTCGACTCAGCCCAGTTCGTGCCCCATTCACTCAAAGGTCAGTACCGTGGGAAACTTTTGAGCACCTCTGTCCATGCAGCAGATGGAAAGACATTAAAGACAGAAGCAATCAACTACGGAATCCTCGGCGACCGGGAGCTATGGGTGCCTTCTTTTTACATGAACCCTACCATACTTCCGGCATACGACTCGAAAATGTCACTATTCGCATATAATATGTCGAGTTTCTATAAGAACTATATCCACAGTATAGTCGAGACATCACGTGACGAGACCTATTACGGTTCAGGTGGATACGGGCTTCGGGTGGAGCGTCACAAGCGGTACAACCGTTCGGGGCAGGTCGTGGCGGACTCCACCGTGATCCGTCGCGGAGACAGTCAGGAGACAGAAGTCACCAGATACAGCTATCTGTGGGAGAGAGATACATGGTACAGTAACAGACATATCAAGAACCTCACGTCGGAGATCGAGATCAGCCGTAACGGACATGTGTCTGACCGTATAAAAAACGGGTACACCATCTATAACGGCAGTCTGCCCGTTCTGTCGGCGATGGACAATGTCCATCCTGGGGATGAAGTGCAGACCCTCTACCGGTGCCATCATGCCAACAGCCGCGGACTGCCGGTGTATGTCACCGATGCATCCGGACTCGACATAGTGTATCTGTGGGGCAGCGACTATCTGCAGCCCGTGGCCGAGATCCGCAATGCCGATGCCAATGCCGTGAGCCGCATTCTCGGATACAATACCGCCAACACTCCGCAGGATCTCGACATCCAGGCGAAGATCGCGATCCTGCGCCGTGATCTCCCCCATGCCATGGTCACGAGCTACACCTACGAGCCGTATCTCGGAGTCACGTCGATCACGGATCCGTCAGGCAAGACCACGTATTACGACTACGACTGGCAGGGTAGGTTGACGCTGATCCGCGACATGAGCGGCGCGGTAGTGCAGCGATATGACTATGAGACATATTCGGGCAGCTCTGCCGGCCCGGTTCCGCAACCCGTAAACACAGTGACGCCATGATAGAGACAATAAAGAGACATATAGCCCTTATACTGCTTCTTTTCCTGGGTTGTACCGCAGCGGCAGCGCAGGAGATCGACTGGGAGAATATCGACTATACCGGCAGCAGCATCGACAACCCCAGACGTCTGACCGTTCCGCCTGGTAGGTACGAGCTGTCGGATTCGGTCAACACGTTCCTGTGGTCTCTCCACAAGTTCCGGCCTGAGGTGGTGCATTACGAACTGACGGTGGAAGATTACGCGATGGGATATATCACAACGTTCGGGTCGGAACTGAGACATACGGAGATCGAGGTGGTCTGGCTCAATGAGCGCGGCGATTCGCTCTCCATGCCGCTTGACACCCTTGGAGCCGACTACATTACCCACATGATCGATGTGGACGCATGGGACAATTACAGCTGCGCGGAGACACAGCGTGGGGTGTTCCTGCATCTGATGCCGGGCAGGTATCTTGTGAAATCCCATGGAGTCTACACCATAGAGGAGGGTACAAGCAACGGCCCTCTGCTGACGACATTCCTGCTGTGGCATCCTGGTGCGCCGCCGGAGGTTCTTCCGGTGCCGCGCCGGCTTCTCAGGGGCACCCGTGAGAATCCAGAGTTCATCGGGTCTATGACTGCTGACAGCCCGGTCCAAGCGTGCCGGATCAAACAGATAAGCGATAACTATATCAAGATCAGGGATAATTTCGACGGACGGGTGTACTACAGCTTCATGCTGAAGGATACCCTCGATGTCACCCTGAACACAACGGAATTCGGGAGCCGCCTCTCGCTGGAATCCATGTCGGGGCGTTATCTCACCGAGGATGATTCCCTGCTGTATATCCCAGGCGGCTCCAGTGTCAGGTACCGGCTGCCCCCCGACCGTTATCTGCTGTCGGTACGGGACACGGCCGAGACAGTGTCGCCGTGTGAGATCGGCTTCCTCATCGAGACCGCACCTCCGCCACCACCGCCGGAATGGACAAAACTGATGTACTACAGCCCAGATGTGGCAGGCCACAACTATGTGAGGTCCTACACGATGCTCGATGCGGCAGGAGCGGACGCGGCAGTCACCGTGACCCATTACGACGGGCTCGGACGCGAGTCTCAGACCGTCATGACCGACGGCTCCCCCGAGGGGGGCGATATGGTGACGCATACCGACTACGACCTGGTGGGACGTCCGTGGCGGCAGTGGCTGCCCGGGATCGGAGCGAACGCCGGAGGCTACACGCGTCAGGGCGCGATAGACTACAGCCGAGCCTATGGCAGCGAGCCGATGCCCTATTCCCTGACCGAATATGAACCCTCGTCCCTGAACCGCGTGCGGACACAGTACGGTGCCGGTTATCAGGCCTACAAGGCAGGTGCCGGAGTCGCCAGCTCCTATGACCTCAATACAGCCAAGGCCGGGGAACGCTGCTGCTTCCTGTATTCGGTGACCGCCACACCCGACAATCCCGGTGGTGCTGTCACCGTCAGGTGCCACGGCGAGTATCCCGAGTCGCAGCTGAGCGTGCAGACCACGACAGACGAGGACGGCCGGCGTTCGATGGTGTTCACCGACGGATGGGGCCGCAAGATCCTTGATCGCGTCGTTGTGGGAGACGGCACGTACGCCGACACATACTACATATATGACACATACGGCAATCTGACGGTTGTCCTTTCACCCGAGGCCTCGGCACGTATGGCGTGCGCAGGGACATGGGACTCCGCCACTTCGGAAGAGCTGACAGGGCTCGCCTACCTGTATTGCTACGACCATCGCGGCCGCACGGTATCGAAACGTCTGCCCGGCTGTGAGCCGGTCAGGTATGTCTATGACAGCACCGACCGCTGCATCCTCTGGCAGGACGGCAACCTCAGGGCGCAGGGTCTCTGGCGTTTCGACATCGCCGACGTTTTCGGGCGGCAGTGCCTTTCGGGCACATGCGCCGGGCTCGACTATACAGATTCATCCACGGATAAAGTGCGTGCCCGTCGTGGCTACGACGACATAGACCTGATGCCCGGCTGCGATCTGATGGGCTATCATATCGACGGTGTGGAGCTGCGGAGGGCGGAGGTGCTGGCGGTGACGTACTATGACGACTATTCGTTCA
>CAJTTG010000019.1 GCA_910579185.1 uncultured Muribaculaceae bacterium | reverse complement strand
TCCTATCTTATAACAATCCTGATTCTGTTTTGACTTCTGTGGGTAAAGAATAGCGTCCGGATATAACCAGCCGGTAATCAAGACAATAAAACGATTTGAAAAGATACGAGTTGGTATGATGAAGGCAAAGCGAGTGGAGCGGTAGACGGTTCGGAGAACCGTTACCCCGACAGAGCGAGCGAAGCCGGAGTTTGATCCAACAGGAGCGATAAAAGAAACTAACACAGAAAGATAAGATTTGGAAACAAACAACAACATAAATAATCAGCAAGGCGGTTACGGCAATGCGAATGGGTCGGTAGACGGCTCGGAGAACCGTTACCCCGGCCAGGGCGCATATAACCAATCCGGGCAAAACGGGAACGGACAAGGCGGATGGTCGGCAGGCGGCTCGGAGAGCCGTTACTCCGGTCAGGGCGCAGCGAAGCGGCCCGAGATAGCGAGCATATCGGTTGTCGATGTGCTGATGTATCTTTTGGGCCACTGGCCTTGGTTTGTGCTGTCGGTGATCGTGTTCACCTCGGCGGCATGGCTCTATTATGCGACCTCGCCGCGAATTTACCATGCGTCGGCGACCGTTATCATCAAGGATCCGTCGAACAAGACGACATCGGCCGGATTTGACCGCTATGACAACTATATCAACCGCGTGAACGTGGCCAACGAGATACTGCAATTTCAATCGAAAGCGCTGATGCGCGAGGTTGTGCAGCGCCTGAACGCCGACGTTAACTATGTGGTCAAGGACGGGTTGACAACCAAAGAGCTTTACACCACCTCCCCTATCAACGTGAAATTCATCGGCACACTCCCCTCGGCACGCATAAGCCTTGAGGTGACCCCCAAGAACCGCCAGACGGCGCAAGTGGTGCTGAAAGATGAGAATGGTGACGACGCCAAGAGATTGACCGTCAAGATGGGAGTTCCGACAGTGCTTCTTCCCGGCGACACAATCATGGTGAGCCCGACGTCATATTTCAACGAAAAGTCCGATGAGCCGATCGCCGTGACCAAACTGCCTCTGACAGAGGTCACCAACCGCTATGTAGGCAGCCTCGGCATCACACAGGAGAAAGATGAGGGCACGATCCTGCGACTGGCCGTCACGGACGCATCGCCACGCAGGGGTGAGGATGTGCTTAACACGCTGATCCAGGTGTACAACGAAGGAGCGATAGCCGACAAGAACCGCGTGGCGGTCAACACGGCCAACTTCATTGCCGAGCGACTTGAAATCATAGAGAAAGAGCTTGGAGGCGCGGAAGCCGACATCGAAAGCTACAAGCGTGACAACCAGATAATAAGCATCGACGCGACAGCCGGCCGCTATATGGGCGAGAGCGAGAAATACAGTGCGGAAGCCATACAGATAGAGACCGAGCTGAGCATAGCGAGCGACATGAAACGCTGGCTGATGAATCCCTCCTATTCCGGCGAGCTGATCCCGGCCAACACCGGATTGACCCAGAGCGTTGAGAATCAGATAGCCGATTACAACCGCCAGCTATTGGAGCTGGAGAAGATGCAGGCCGTGGGTGGCAACAACCCCCGTGTGGCCGAGCTTAAAGAATCAATAGCGTCGCAGCGTCAGAGCATAGTCCGATCAATCGACAATGCCGTTGCCGGTCTGCGCGTGAGACTGCGCGATGCCTCGGCATCCGAGCAGAGAGCTCAGAGCCGCGTGACTACGATTCCGACCAAAGAGCGCGAGATGCTTTCACTCGAACGCAAGCAGAAAATCAAGGAATCGCTCTATCTGTTCCTGCTGAATAGACGCGAGGAGAACTCGCTGTCGCAAGCGATGGCCGACAACAATGCCCGAGTTATCGACGAGGCGGTGGGCGTGGGACCCGTGTCGCCCAAGCGCAACCAGATATTGCTGTTGGGCCTGATGGCAGGCTTCCTGCTTCCGGCACTGATCCTTATTATAAAGGTGTTCCTTGACAATAAAGTCAGAACGCACAAGGATCTGACACGCGGCCTGACTATCCCCTACCTCGGATCAGTGCCTCTGGATCCGGAGCACCTGAAGCGTCAGCGCAAGGGTCTGAAACGCGAACAGGACGAGAAGGTCAACGAGGCGATGAAGATACTGCGCACGAATATGGCATTCATGCGCAGCGGAACGGGCCAGATGCAGGTTGTGGCACTGACCTCGTTCGGCGAGAGCACCGGCAAGACATTCGTGGCGCAGAACTTTGCGGAATCGCTGGCCGAGACCGGCCGCCGGGTGATCCTGATAGACCTGGATATCCGCAAGGGAACGCTGAGCCATTCGCTGGGTCATTTCCACACCGGCATGACCAACTATCTTGCCGACACGCAGCTTAAATTATCGGAAATAATAGTGCCCTCGGACGAGGATCGCAACTATGACTTCATACCGGCCGGCAGCACGGCACCCAACCCTGCCGAACTGCTGATGAGCCACAGGCTCGATGAGCTGATAACCCGACTGAAAGCGGATTACGATTTCATTGTGATCGACTCTGTGCCAGTGGGTCTTGTGGCTGATGCCTCGATAACTAACCGCGTGGCGGATATCACGCTGTTCGTGGTACGCGCCGGCAAGCTCGACCGCCGTCAGCTGCCTGATCTGCAACAGATCTACGATGAACACCGATTGAAGAATATGGCATTGGTGCTCAACGGAGTGAACGTTTCATCCCATGGTTATGGATATGGATACGGTTACGGGTATGGCTACGGATATGGATATGGGTATGGTTACGGGTATGGTTACGGCTACGGATCCAAAAAGAAGAAAAAGAAAGGATTGTTTAGAAGAAAATAAATAAATATAGAGTATGGAATATAGAGTATAGAGTTAGAGAGTTGGAGAGTTTAGAGGCAAGGCCGGCAGACGGTAGGCGGTTCGGAGAACCGCGACCCCGACAACTCCCGACAGACGACAGAAACAATATACGATATAGGATATACGAGAAAAGAACAAGATAACTGATAATAACTGACAAGAAATAATAAATAAAAACTATAATAAAAAAACGCACTAAGACAATGGAAAGAAGAACCTATTTCCCACCTGAGAGCCAGCTCCGTCGGATTGTGACCGAGCAGGGCATTTGCTATTCTTCAAACGAGGAAGCCAAGATTGAAGAAGGCGATGTTAATGTAGAGGACTACAAAGAGATAAACAACGACATCACATTTGACTAAGAAACACACGCACAAACCCATCAAACACATGGACTGCTCTCTCTGAATATCGGCACGAAACCCACTGATCAGGAAAGAACAGTCCAATCGCAAAAAGCAAAAACAAACATAGAAAAATGAAGAATATACACTTAAATGTGCTCATGCTGCTGACCTTGCTGTTTTCAGCATGTAAAGATGACACAATCTATGGTGGCGGAGACTACTCCAACGGGGAACCGGCCACTTTGAACATGCGAATCACCGTGCCCGTTGACCGCGAGGTCAAGCCTCTGTCGCGCTCCTTCGACAAAGACCGCGAATCAGAGATCAAGCAGCTTGTAATTGTAGGTTTTGAGAGCAGCTCAGGCCGTCAGCTATTCATTGATCTGACCGGCAACCTCGTTTCAACAAGCATTTCAGATAAAGCCGGCCGCACCTACACCCTCAATGAGGAGGTCAACGTAGAGGCCGGATCAGGTCGCTACCGCCTGTATCTGATAGCCAACTGGCAGAGCGCATACGCCAATCTGACAGCATCAGACATCAAGGAGATGAGCGAGGATGAGATCAAAGCCCTCGACTTCACCAACACCGATGAACACATAATAATATTCGGTGACTATGGTCTGCCTATGAGCCAGGTACTTACCGGTGAGCAGGGCTACTATGAGATCACCGCCGGCAGCAACACCCTGAACGGAGTGCAACTCGAACGCGCCACAGCCCACATAGAGTTCACCATCCAGAACGGAACAGGCACAGGCACCAACGTGCCCAACTTCGAGCCAACCGGCTACACCGTTTACCGTCTGCCCAAGGGTGCAAAAACATTTGCCGACGCTGAGGCAATCAGCACCACCTACTTCAACTCCACCACAACCCCTGTCGTAAAACAGCCGGGCGACGGCAGCACGACCTATACATTTGACTTCTTCATGCTCGAGAACAAGCAGACATCGACCAACACAAGCATGACGAACTGGACCGAACGCGAGGCATGGGATTCATCAACCGGATCTTCGAACAACTATGCAGAGCGCAAATTTACCAATGCGCCCGAGAACGCGACATTCGTTGTGCTCAGCGGTAACTACTCAGGCCCTGCTGACAAGAACGATGACGGCACATATACATCAACCCAGTATTTTGGAGCAGTTAGCTACATTATCCACCTCGGTAACTTCAACACATCGCAGGGGGGATCGCTCGCCAACTTCACCGTCAACCGCAACGAGCACCACATCTATAATGTGACCGTCAACGGCGCAAGCTCAATCATGGCGAACGTGAACGTTGAGAACACAAGCTATAATCCGGCCGTAGAGGGCTATCTATCGACACAGCCTATAGCTAAGATCGACGCACACTATGCCAAGATCATGCTTACAATCCCGGTATCGTCCGTATTCGGATCCAACGACACGAACGGTAAGAATCAAGTGGTTCTGAAAACCGTGAAGAATAACTTTGCAGAAGCACTCATAGAACCCTCAGCACTGACCGACGCCGACGACTACAAATGGATCCAATTCCAAGCCCCTGCCGACGAAAACACATTCCCGACATACGCCGGCAAATACAGTACCGAAGCTGACGGCTACTGCTATATCAAAGAACTCGTTGCCGAGATTGAAGAATATATCGACAATAACCACGATGCATCCAAACTGAAACATGCTACAGCATCAGGTTCGGCTATTTACGTAGCAGCCTTTGTTGATGAAAACATTTATGACAAGGCGACAGATCCGGCGATCAAATCATGGGCAGGCTACACAGTTGAAGACCGCACCATGACCCTCAATCCGGCAGTGCGCAAAGTTTCGAGCGACGAACAGAGCACCATCGCCGCCACCTCGGCATTCAATATCATCCAAAGCCCTGTAGTGTCGACCTATTCGCTCGACCCAAACCTTGCCGCCGCCGCCGGCATCACAGTGTACAACCCATTCGGTCTTGAACAGGTTGAAGAGCCGACAAGCATATTGAACAACACTACCGGACAGAATGCCGCACATTCACAGTTCCTCACACTTGACATATCGAAGAAGTTCTTCGAATCGGCATTGCAGTGGGATGCTGCCACTACCACAGAGCTAACCAATCCCAACAATGCCAACGGACGCGAAATGACCCTCTACTGGTATTCCCAGTTTGAAAATGGAGTAGACGATGACTACACTTCATTCTACAAACTGACATCTAATGCAGATGCCAACTATTCAACTTATGTATTCACACCGGCAGCAGATTTCTATACCGTATCGAAAGCACTGGTTTCGCGTAACCGCGACCTCAATGGCGACGGCAAGATCACAAGCGACGAGATCCGCTGGTATATACCCAACATTGTTCAATATTATATCTATAACTTCGGCTATAATATCGTGCCTGAAGATTTGCGACTCTCACAATACGAAGAGGACAATATCGACACGTCGGAAGATGGATCATGGGCATCCTATAACGGAAACCGAGATTATATCTTCCCACGCTACTACAGCTCATCAAGAAATGCACGCCGCCTATTCTGGCAGGATCAGCGTGGCGCAACTTCGGCTCAAGCAGATTGGGCTTGCCAGACCAACAATATCCGTTTTGCCCGTAATCTTGGCCAGTTCACCAACTCATATAGCGCAGACTACACCCGTATGTCGCAGATCAACACCACAGACCACACCATTACAATATCTAATATCTGCCGTAACTGGACTGTGACCGGAGCATATCCATACGCAAACGCACTTTCCGAGACTTACAACCGTCTCCCTAAAAAGATGCAATATATTGCAACTCCACTTGCTATATGGGGAACCAATTCAGTAACCTCAACAAACACAGTTGACACAAACTCAGAGAATAAAGAAAAGCAAGATGCTCTTGACTATCTGAATCAATTAACTTTAGCAGCATATAATTCCGCAAACAGCACTTCATTAACGGAACTACCTGATGGATGGCGCATACCGAACCAGCGTGAGCTGATCGCATTATTCATCACCGGGGTACTTGACAGTTATTTAGGAGATGACTACTGCGTATATTCGGCAACATTCTACAATTCAAATCTGTGGTATGATCGCACAAAATATCCGGTAGGTATTTCCGCAGGAAACTTTGGTGTGCCAAAAAACAGTGATGGATTCCGATTTGGACGACCTCAAGGTGTAATGCCAATTGTCCGCGACGTTACGACCACGAGCACAGCGAGCGCGAAGCTGAGAGCGAAGGGAGTTGTACGGAAGAAGTGACCGGCAACGACTAAGAGAGATTAGAAACTATATAAACACATAAAATCATAATCACAAGATGAAAAAATTCGTCATATTAGCAATCGGCGCACTTGCAGCCACCGCATCGGCGGTGGCGCAGGAAACGCCGGCTACAGGTATGGAGACCGTGGAGGAACAGTCGTTCCCCTTGTTTGACGGCGGCAAGCGAGTGATCACCAATACGTTCTGGCACAACTGGTTTATCCAGGCCGGAGCAGGCGCCCAGATAGGCTTCACGGAGCATGACCGTCAGGCCGATTTCGGCGACAGAATATCGCCGTCGCTTCAGATAGCCATCGGTAAATGGTTCACCCCGGGAATCGGTGTGAGACTGGCCTACAATGGATTGAGCGTGAAGGGTATCACGCAGAACTGGCCCAACGAGCAGAACGGAACGCATATCTCGGGTCCGTGGCCGGGTCACGATGGATGGCCTTTCTATCTGTACAAGCAGAAGTTCAATTACATGAATTTCCATTTCGACGTGATGTTCAATCTGTGTCAGATGATCGGGGGCTACAATCCGGAGCGTCTGTATTCGTGCATCCCTTATGCCGGTATCGGTATAGCTCACGTGACGGGAACACCGAAGAACACGGAGATAGCTTTCAACGCCGGTATCAGCAACGCTTTCCGCGTGGCAAAGCACTGGGACATCAACCTTGACATCAACGCTATGCTGACGGACGAACGTTTCTCAGGCGAGGATGGCCACCGCCATTTCGACGCGCTGCTGGGCGTTACGGTGGGCGCGACATATAAGTTCGGCCAGACGGGCTGGACACTGCCCTACTCGTCGACACGCACCGTGATAGACAATGACGCTATCAATGCGGCACGCGCAGAGAATGAGCGTCTGAAAGCTGAGAACGCACGCCTGCTGGCTGAGGCTCAGAAGAAGGGTGACATCGTTGAGCAGCTGATCGCTTCGGGCAATATCATTTTCTTCACGATCGATACGTGGGAGATCACTGATAAGTCGCGCGCTAACCTGAGCTTCTTAGCTAACGCTATCAAGGAGACGAACGGTGTGTACACGGTTACGGGCTATGCCGACAAGGGCACGGGTACACCGGAATGGAACCAGGAGCTGTCGAAGAAACGCGCAGAGGCTGCCTACAAGTGTCTGACGGAGGAATTCGGCGTTCCGGCCAGCCAGCTTAAGATTGACTATAAGGGTGGCGTTGACGATATGTTCTACAATGATCCTCGCTGCTCGCGCTGCGTGATCGTGCTGCCTGAGAAATAAGAAAAAGAATCTCTCTTCAAATTGAAATACACACGCTGAAAAGCGCTGCCGGTGACGGCGGCGCTTTTCTTTTTTTTTGTTGGTGGGGTTGGGTTGGGTGGTTGGGGGGGGGTGAGGGGTTGAGCATGGGAAGGATGAAGCGCGATGAAGCACGATTTGTCACGATGTAGCGCGGTTGCGAGGGGTGGGGGTGGGGTTGAGGTTGATTAGGTTGAGGGGGGTGAGCAGCATGACGGGCATGGGAAGGATGAAGCACGATTTGTCACGATGTAGCGCGTGGGTTGGGGATGGGACGGGGCGGTAGTATTTCGGTACGCGCCTCGGAGATGCGCGACCCCGACGTGGCGGATGGACCGGGGCGTGTGGATGGGTATAAACTGGGATGCGGTCGCAACAGGTTGCGACCCTACAGGGGATGGTGTTTTCGTCAGGAAGGGAAATGGGGCGGTCGGGGTCATCGCACTCCGTGCGGTTGACCGGAAGTATCAGGGACGGGCTGGGAGAGAGTAGAGAGTTAGTGGGTTGATTAGGTTGATTAGGTTGATTAGGTTGAGGGGGGGTGAGCATGGGAAGGATGAAGCGCGAGGAAGCGCGATTTATCACGTTGTAGCGCGGTTGCGAGGGTTAGAGGGGTGGTATTTTGGTACGCGCCTCGGAGATGCGCGACCCCGACGGGCGGATAGCATGGGAGAGAATAGAGTGGGAGAGTTAGAGAGTGGGAGAGATACGCGACCCCGACGGGCGGATGGACCGGAGCGAGTGGAGGCGGACGCGGCATGCCGCCTATTCTTTACCCACAGAAGTATTCAGCAACGGTCAAGGAACTCAAAAATCG
>CAJTTG010000018.1 GCA_910579185.1 uncultured Muribaculaceae bacterium | reverse complement strand
CCTATCTTATAACAATCCTGATTCTGTTTTGACTTCTGTGGGTAAAGAATAGGCGCCATGGCGCGTCCGGCTCCGTTTATCCGTGCAAACGAATTGATTATCCGGGTATTTTCCGGACGCGGCATGCCGCAGTCCCTACAGGCGAAGGGGATGATTCGCATCAACCATCACCATACCATTGGCGATGATTACGGCCAACCGCACGGAGTGCGGTGACCCCGACCAATCCCGACATGGTGTGGCTGATTTGTGTCCGGATTCATTCGCCTCATTCATCAGCCATGTCGGGGTAACGGCTCTCCGAGCCGTATACCGAATCGTCAGCATTGGTGATGATACCGGCTAACCGAACTATCCCTGCACCGATGTTTTCGGCCAAACCGCACGGAGTGCGGTGACCCCGACCAATCCCAATATGGCGTTGGTGATTTGTATCCGGTTTCACTCGCCCCATTCATCAGCCATGTCGGGGTAACGGCTCTCCGAGCCGTATACCGAACCGTCAGCATTGGTGATGATACCGGCTAACCGAACTATCCCTGCACCGATGTTTCCGGCCTACCGCACGGAGTGCGGTGACCCCGACCAGCCCTGACAGGCATGGGTGACTTGCATATATGGCGTAGCAGAAATGGGATATGGCGTTGGCGGTGATTGTTCGTAGCCGTGGGTCAGCGTTGTCCATGTTTCACTCCAGTTTTGCCTACGCTACTTGATAACACTCAGTTCAGCCTACGCCACTTGATAATACTATGGCTGACCAACGCTACTTGTTTCTGTCAGCATTGCAAAAAAGCATAATAGGGAAATATTTAGCTATGCTAAATTATTGAACACTCTCTCCCTCTTCCAACTCTCTCCTATATATAATATATATATCCGGAGGTGGCTGTCAGTAACGCCGGAGCTGTTGGTTATATGGCTCCCTGTATGTCTGTGACACAAAGTTACGACACAAAACTGCCCTTTGTGTGCTTTTCTGCGTTTTCGATTCAAAAAAATTATTCAACCTAGTCAGTCTAGTCACTCTAGTCACCTTAGTCACTCTAGTCACGGTGACTAAAGTGACTAAGGTGACTAAGATGACTAACATGACTAACATCACTAAGGCATATCCACTCTTGCTTGTAGGGACTGCGCCATGGCGCGTCCGGCTTCATCTATCCGAGCAAACATATTGATTATCCGTGCATTATCCGGACGCGGCATGCCGCAGTCCCTACAGGCGTGGGGGATGATGATTTCGGACACCGAACGCTCCCGTCGGCGATGATTCCAGTCGACCACACCATCCCGTTGCTGATGATTCCGGACAACCGCACGGAGTGCGGTGACCCCGACCAATCCCAATATGGCGTTGGTGATTTGTATCCGGTTTCACTCGCCCCATTCATCAGCCCTGTCGGGGTAACGGCTCTCCGAGCCGTATACCGAATCGTCAGCATTGGTGATGATACCGGCTGACCGCTCGGAGTGCGGTGACCCCGAGCAGTGTCGGCAATGCTGAACGTAGCCCTGACACCAGTGGGTCTATTGCTGCCAACCGCCGCCGAGAGCTTTGTAGAGGGTGACGAGGCTGAGCTGTTTGTTGCGTGTGGCATTGCTGAGTCCGATCTGTGCATCGAAATAGCTACGCTGGGCGTCCAGCAGATCAATGTAGCCAATCACGCCATTGATGTATTGCAGGCGTGCGAGATCGATGTTGGATTTCGCAGCCTGTTCAAGCCGCAGCCATGCCTCATAGATCTCCTGCACCTTGCGGAATGTGATGATGGCCTCTCGGACATCGTTGAAAGCTGTCAGCACCGCTTTCTCGTAGCTGATGACCTGACGCTCATATGCCGCCTGCTTGGCACGGTACTGGCTCTGACGCGTACCCATGTCGAACACCGGGCCGAGGATGCTGGCACTCAGGAAGTGCATCGGCGAATTGAAGAAATTGCGGAACTCATCGCTCTCAAAGCCACCGGTTGCCGTAAGCGCAAGCCGGGGGAAGCGGTTGGTATAGGCCACACCCATATCCGCATTGGCGGCTATGAGCTGCTGCTCGGCTTGCCTTATATCCGGACGACGCTCCAGCAGATCCGACGGCAATCCGACAGGAAGAGCTTCCGGAAGATGTATCTCCGAGTTGAATTTCGACCTGGGTATTGCCGTTGGGTATTCGCCCAACAACAGGGATATCTGGTTCTCCTTCAATGCTATGTTTCGCTCCAGCTGCGGAATGTATGTGGCCGTGTTGGCATACTCCACCTCAGCCTGACGGTAGGGTGTTTCAGATGTCAGACCTCCTTCGAATCTGAGACGCGCTATCCTGACACTCTCCGAGCGAGCGGCAAGTGTCTGCTTGGCGATGGCATACTCGTTGTCGAGAGCCACGAGCTCAAAATAGGCCTGCGCTACGCTTGCTATCAGGCTGATGCGCAGTCCACGCATATTCTCCACTTCCGCAAGCATCTGCGCACGGCTTCTGTCATTGGCCCACCGCAGATTTCCCCACAGATCCAGCTCCCACGAAACGCGTAGCTTGAACCCGTTTTCAGGATCATTGGCATAGCTGTCGCCCCCGTAATTCAGACCCTCTTTCTGGACGTATATATGCCCGTCGACCGATGGGAATAGATCGGCCTTCGACACCCGGTTGAGAGCTGCCAGTTCGTCGATGCGCTTGTCGCTCATCAGCAGATCCTTGTTGTTATCGAGAGCCTTGTGGATCAACGATTGCAGGATAGTGTCGCCATATAGTTCCCACCAGTCCAGTTCGGCAAGCGACACCGAGTCGGCCGGCTCATGGGTGAAAACCGCCGGCAATTCCACACATGGAGCCACGTATTTGTGTCCGAGCTTACACGATTGCACCAGCACAATGCAAGCCATCAGGCATATTGCGAATGTTATCTTCTTCATTTTCTCTTTAGTCTGAACGGGATCGGTAACCGGAACTTCCAGTGGCCCACAACCCTATAAATCAACACATAGAACAACGGCACAAGCACAATGCCGAATGTAACGGCAAACAACATGCCGAAAAAGACACCCGTGCCTATCGACTGACGGCTCGCCGATCCGGCACCCGAGGCTATCACCATAGGCACCATGCCGAGGATAAATGCCAGAGAGGTCATCATGATCGGGCGGAAGCGCAGCCGCGAGGCATGAAGCGCAGCTCTCAGCGGCGACATTCCACGGTCGGTCTGCTCCTTTGCAAACTCCACGATCAGGATGCCGTTTTTAGCAGCCATGCCTACAAGCATCACCAGTCCGACCTGAAAATACACATCGTTTTCCAATCCGCATATCCATTGGCCGAGATAGGCTCCCAGCGCAGCCACCGGCAACGACAGCATGACTGCCGCCGGAACCGTCCAGCTTTCATACAGGGCGGCAAGGAACAGGAACACGAACAGCCCCACCAGAGCAAGCACCATGCCGGTTTGTCCGCCGGCCTGCTTCTCCTGATAGGACAGACCGCTCCACTCGATCCCTATATTGTCGGGCAGATGCTGCGCCGCAATCTCTTCCATTATCGCCATGGCCTGTCCGGAGCTGTAGCCTCGGGCTGCCTCTCCGCTGATTGTGGCAGCCGTGAACATATTGAATCGCTTCACACTGCCCGGACCCGTAGTGTAATAGGCATTACCCAGAGCCGTCAGCGGTATCATCGATCCGTTGGCACCGCGCACGTAGAACAGCCCTATGCTCTCCTTGTGTTCGCGGTATGGGGCTTCGGCCTGTATGTAGACACGATACACACGGTTGAACATATTGAAATCGTTGACATAGACGGCTCCGGTGTAGGCCTTCATGGTTGAGAACACATCGGCCAGCGGCACACCGGCAAACTTCACCTTGTCGCGGTCCACATCGAAATAGAGCTGCGGAATCTCAGCCTGCAACGACGATGCAAGCCCCGAGATCTCCTTGCGCTGCGAAGCATAATGCATCAGAGTGTCCAATGCCGCCGACAGCTCATCCATCGTGGCATCGCCCCTGCCCTCCAGTTGCAATTCGAAACCACCCGAACTGCCGAGTCCGGGTATAACCGGGGGCGTCGAGAGATTCACACGGCATTCCGGATATTCGGCCATGTCCTTCTTCACCTGAGCCATGATGCTGCTCACAGTCTCGCCGGAGCGTTCGCCCCACGGCTTGAGGATCACAGTCAGTTCGCTTCGGCTCTGGCTGCTGCCCACACGGGAGCTGCTGCCTGCCACACTCTGAACATATTCCACAGCCGGATTGTCCATCAGATACCCCACGGCACGCTCCGTCACCACTCTCGTGCGCTCAAGTGTCGCACCCTCGGGCATTTGCAGCTCCACCTTGAAATATCCCTGATCCTCTACCGGGAGGAAGCTCGACGGCATGAGGCGGTTGATAATGAAGATAGCTATGAGCATGAAGCCGAAAGCAGCCAAAACCCTGCGGTGGTGGCGGACGGCTTTACGCACTATCCCTATATATCTGTCATTGCCCGTTGCCAGCCACCGGTCAATGCGGCGAAACACGGCATTCTTCTTTCTGTTCTCATCCTCCGGCCTCAACAGCTTGGCACACATTACCGGGCTGAGGGTCAAGGCCACAACCGACGACAGCAGCACAGATACAACGATCGTGATAGTGAACTGCCTGTAGAGCAATCCTGTGATGCCCGGCAGGAAGCTTACGGGGAGGAAAGCTGCGGCCAGCACGAGCGATGTAGCGATGATGGCACCCGTCAGGCTCTCCATGGCCTTTTTTGTTGCCTCATAGGCTCCGAGTCCCTCCTCGCGCATCACACGCTCGACATTCTCGACAACGACAATAGCATCGTCGACCACAATGCCTATCGCAAGCACAAGTCCGAGCAACGTCAGCATATTGAGCGAGAATCCGAAAAGCAGCATGAAACCGAACGTGCCTATCAGCGATATCGGCACGGCCACGAGCGGTATCAACGTGGCACGCCAGCTCTGCAAGGCGAGAAACACAACGAGGATAACCAGCACCAGAGCCTCGAACAGCGTGTGATAGACTCCGTGGATCGACTCGGAGATATAGGTCGTCATGTCGAACGGTATGTTATAGCTCACGCCATCCGGGAAGTTGGCACTGATCTCGTCCATAGCTTCCTTGACGCGCTCAGCAACCTCCATGGCATTAGCACCCGGAAGCATATATATAGCCAAAACGGCCGCATTCTCTCCGTTGATCGAGCTTTCGGTGTTGTAGCTCTGAGCCTCCAGAGACACCCGCGCCACATCGCGCAACCTGATCAGCGATCCGTCGGCACTCGCCCTTATGACTATCTCTTCAAATTCGCTCACCGACGACAGACGTCCTCGCGTGGTTATAGGCACCGTTATATCAAGCCCCTGCACCGGCTGCTGTCCGAGCACACCGGCCGCCGACTCCCGGTTCTGATCCTTGAGAGCTTTCTGGATATCGGCCACGGTCAGTCCGAGATTCGCAAGTTTGTCGGGTTCAAGCCATATCTGCATGGCATAGTAGCGGCTGCCGATATTCGACACACGTCCTACACCGGGAATGCGGCGCAGAGGGTCGAGTACATTCAGCGTTGCGAAATTACTCAGGTAGATCTCGTCGAACTTCGGATCGTCGGATGTCAGGCAGATGGTCAGAAGCTGGCTCGGCGACTGTTTTTCCACCGATATACCGTTCTGCACCACTTCCGCCGGCAGACGCGATTCCGCCAGCTTGACGCGGTTCTGCACCTCGACGGCTGCCAGATCGGCACTCGCCGAGATATCAAACGTTATGGTTGCCGAAAACGACCCGGAATTGGAACTTGATGATTCCATGTAGAGCATTCCGGGTGTGCCGTTGAGTTCCTGTTCGATAGGCGTTGCCACGGCTTGCGACACAGTCATTGCACTCGCACCGGGATATGACGCGCTGATCTTCACCACCGGGGGCGTGATCTGCGGATATTGGTCGACAGGAAGCGACGACAATCCTATTATGCCGAGTATCACGATCAGTATCGAGATTACGATCGAGAATACCGGCCGGTCTATGAAAAAGCTGACTTTCATTCTGCGGCTTCCTCCCCGTTGCCCTCGGCTACTCTCACTTTCATTCCAGCCGACAACTTATGATATCCTTCATCGACAATCTTCTCACCGGCCACGAGTCCACGCTCGACCACAACGTTGTTGCCCACCTCGGGACCAAGTTCTATGAAGCGGCGTTCAACGGTTGAATCCTTGCGCAGGACGAAGATGTAGGCACCGCCCTTCTCAATTATGACGGCTTTGGCCGGAACCACAACGGCATTCTCGCGGACATCGAGCAGCAGCTTCACTTTTGTGAACTGTCCCGGCAGCAACGCACGATCGGGGTTTGGCATCTCGGCTCGCACGGAGAATGTGCCGGTCTGAGGATCGACCTGCGGCTCGGCGAAATCAACCAATCCTTTGAACGGATAGACGGTATTGTCGGCAAGAGTTATGGTCACGTAGGGCTGCCACGAGCGGTTTTCCACCTGCTGTCCGAGATCAACATTGCGCTCCTTGCTCTTGAGATAGTCCAGAGAGGTCATGGAGAAGTCAACAAGCACCGTGTCGCTCTTCACTATGGTTGCCAGCAGCGACTTGTTGCCCGGCCCTACGAGAGTGCCTATATCGACATGGCGTTCGGAGATCTGCCCCGACAGCGGCGAGGTCACGGTGGTGTAGCCCAGCTCAAGTTCGGCCTGGGCGAGATCGGCACGGCTCATCTCGACGGCGGCTTTGGCCGTCTCGTAGGCAGCCACGGCATTGTCAAGGTCAAGGCGCGAGGCGGCGTTCTGCTCATACAGAGGGCGTATGCGCTCCAGCTGCCGCTTCGTCTGCTGTTCCATGGCTTCATCCTTCTGAAGCTGCGCCTTGGCCTTGTCGGCACGTGCCTTGTACTGTCCGCGGTTGATCACGAACAGGGTCTGACCTTTCTGCACATAGCTGCCCTCATCGAATGTCATGCTCTCCAGATAGCCCTCCACACGTGCATGCACTTCGACAAACTGCTGGGCGCGGACACGGCCTACGTATTCACCGTAGATCTCAACATTGTCCGTGACCACCGGAGCCACATGCACAACGGGAAGCTCCGGCTCCGGCTCCGGCCAGTTCTTGACTATCAACCATGCGGCTACAGCACCCAAGGCCAACACCGCAAGGGTTATCACGAGTGTACGTTTTCTTATGACAAAAAACTTACTGATTTTTTTCATTACTTGGAAATGTTAATGTGATGAAGTCCCTTTCCGGGACTATCGCCGACAAAGGTAGTCAATAAAGCGTGTCGCGATAGCCGGATTTGTATAACTTTAACACTTGTTCCACCCCCGTTGTTTCGGCCATTTATAAATATTAACTAATGAAACGGAATCGCCTCCCGACCCTGTTCTGAGCCGGAAGGCGATTCGCCTTTGATTCTATGTCGTTGACACCCGTTTATTTCTTCTGGGCGAGATATTTAGAGTGGTACTCGTCGAGAAGGTTACGGATGGCGGTGCCTATCTTGAGATAATCGTCCTCGTTGAGGTTGGCAAGCGAAGCACGAACCGACCATGCCGGGCCGTCGAAGCCATCGCCGTTGAGAAGCACCACGGCGGTCTCGTTGGCCAGACGGATCACGAAGTCGAGCGGCACATAATTGTCCTGCAAGTACTTGGCAAAGTCGTCGCCATAGAATTTCTTGGCCCACACCATAATGTCGATCTCCGAATAATAGCCGGCACGCAGCGGATCGACGAGCAGGGTGAATCCGGTGGTGCTCCACAAAGCTTCCAGACGATCCTTGATGGTGTTCATCATAGTGGTCTTGTAGGATCCGTCGTTATGGAGAATGAACGATGCCATAAGCGCCATCTGCATCTGCTGCGGCGTTGACAGGCCTGCCGTGTGGTTGAGAGCCACCAGACGGCTGTCGGCGACCATACGGTCAATGAACTTGATGCTGTCGGGATCGAGCGACAGGGAGCTGTAACGCTTGCGCAAGGCTGCTTTCTGCTCTTCGGGCAGACGCTTGATCTTGTCGTCGAACACGTTGTCCTGACGGATGGCGTTGACGGCCAGACGCCAGCCCGTAGCACCGAAATATTTCGAGAACGAGTAGACGCACATAGTGTTGTAGGGCAGCTCATACATCAGCGAATGGAAGTCCTTGACGAATGTGCCGTAGACGTCGTCGGTAACTATCATCAGCTCTGGATTGTCGGTCTTGACAATATCGATCAGCTGCTGACGCACTTCGGGAGCGAGCGTATAGGATGGCGGATTGCTCGGGTTGGTGATGCAGAGCAGTTTGATCGACGGATCGCGGAGCTTGTCGATCTCTTCGGGGGGATACTGCCAAGTGTGATATCCGTCGTGCTGCACTTTGTTGGCGTTGATGTTGATAACATCGAACGAGAAGCGTTCGAGCTGCGGAATCTCTATGTAGGGGGTGAATGCCGGCACCATCAGAGCCATCTTGTCGCCCTTGCCTATCAGGAAGTTCTCCTGAATGGAATCGAAAGCATAGCACATTCCGGCCGTTCCACCCTCGGTGGCAAACAGGTCGTAGACGCTCTTGTCGTCGGGAGATCCGCCCATGGCCAGGCGCAGATAGTCCTGCACGATCAGCTCTGTGGAGCGCAGGATGCGGTCGGGCGTGGGATACTGGTCGCCGATCACGGCCTCAGCGAATTCATGCGCCAGTGCGTCGGGGTCGTAGTTGTGTTTATTGATAAGGTAGTCGAAGGTCTGTCCGAGCAATTCCGCTCCGGCGCGGTCTTTGTTGTCGGCAAGGAACGTGCGGAAACGTGCGCCGCAGTCCTTCACCTCCGGGATGCCGGCTATGCCGATCGGGTTATTTGCCACGCGACGGCACTCCTGTAGGCCGAATTCACCCAGCAGGAAGAATGCCTCACGGGGTTTGGTGGCTATCCAGTTGGGGTTGCCGCGGCCTGCATTCAGGAATGTGGAGGTCGAGGTACGCGCATCGGCCTTTGCAAATTGTATAAGCTCGTTTTTGACTTCAAACGGACTCATTTTCGACAGCCGCTCTTCATATTCGCGGTTTTCGGGATTAAACTGATTCTGGTTGTTCATATCGGGATTTTATTTAGGAAAAAGGGAAAGTGTTTTCATATATCATGTCTCAGGCCATCACCAGGACTATCACCACACCCCAGAGGATCAGGAGCGTGTTGCCGATAGCATATGTCACGGTGTAACCCATGGCAGGGATTGAGGATCCAAGCGCATCCTGAATGGCACCGAGCGATGCCGTGGTTGTTCGCGAGCCGGCACAACAGCCAAGGTTGATGGCCGGACGGAATTTAAACAGCTTGGCACCGATGATCACGCCGAGCACCAAAGGCAATGTGGTGCAGATGATACCCATCAGGAACATCGACAGACCCACCTGCGCTATGCCGCTGACAAACGACGGACCTGAGGTGATGCCGATAACGGCGATAAACATGTTGAGGCCTAAGTTGTTGAGCAGCCATGTGGCCGACGACGGCAGCCCCCCCATAGAGGGATATCTCGACCGCAGCCATCCACACACGAGGCCGGAGATCAACGCACCGCCACTCGTCGAGAGGCTCACCGGGACATTGCCTATCTTCAGCGTCAGAACGCCTATGATACAGCCTATCGCTATACCGAACCCGACGAGTATCAGGTTGGTCTTGGTCGATGGACGGTCGGCATATCCCATTTCAGGAGCCGCCGTAGTCACATCCTGCGGCAAGCCTACGATTGTCAGCGTGTCGCCGGGCTGCAGCTCGGTCTTGGCCATCACTGGGATCTGCGTGCTGGCGCGTTCGATGCTCTTGATCGTGACGCCATACATGAACTTCTTGCCTCTCAGCTCATCGACGGTGATGCTCCTGCCTATCTTCTTCTTGGTCAGCATCACACTGATCTGCTCGGCTGGGAAGTTGAGCAGCTCCGGATCATTGACCTCAGGGCCTATCCAGCTCTCATCCTCGATAATGAACTCGCGGCGACCGCTCAACACGATCTCGTCGCCTTTAGATATGGCCATCGATGCCACCGGATCGGCAACCTTGCCGTCTTTGCGTACACGCTCCACAAACAGTCGCCGGCCCTGCGAGGCCAGATGCTGCTCGATCTCCGCAACCGTATGATCGGTGTCGAAGAAATCGGCCGTAGCCTTGTAGGCACGGAACGCCACGGGGCGGTTGGCATTGAAATAGGCCGGATCGTCCTTGAGCGAACTCTCGTTCATCTCCTTCTCAAGCTCCGCCGTGTCGGCCTTCACCTTCTTGATGCCACCCAGCAACGCCGGTCCGAGGTTAGCAAGGATATAGGCCGAACCGATCGTACCGAACACGTAGGTCACAGCATAACACACCGGAATCATATCCGTCATCCGCGCCTTCTCCGAGGCCGACATGCCAATAGAAGTCATCGTGTCTGTGCCTACGCCGATCACTGCCGAGATGGTCTGCGCTCCTGAGAAAAGGCCTATGGTCTCGCCCACGTTATAGCCCATGATCTTAGCCGTGATGATAGTCACTATCAGACACAGCGCACAGACAACGACGGCGAAAAACACCTGCTTCAACCCCGATCCCCGTAAAGCACGGAAGAATTGGGGACCCACACTATAGCCTATCGCAAAGAGAAACAGCAGGAAAAACACATTTTTAATCGGGCCGGGGATTTCAATATCCATCTGCCCTACAAGCACACCGACAAGAAGCACCGACGTGACGGTGCCCAGCGAGAATGTCTTGTACTTCAACTGTCCGATCCAGAAACCGAGACCTATTGTCAGGAACAGCGGTATCGACGGATTGTTGCGCATTGTTTCAAGAATCCAATCCATAATGTTGAGACGGGGGGTTAGTTTTATAGTTTTGTTTTAGTTTTATATTTCTAACATCCCACAATGCATTATGGTTTGACCCCCAAAAAACTTTCCCCACCCTTTCATCCTGCAAGACATGCAAGGAGTGCGGCATGGTCACGAGTCACCGCACTCCGTGCGGTTAGCCGGAATCATCACCCTTGCCGTTGGTGCGGTTGGCGTCTCGGAGATCCGCCACCCCGACACTGCTGCAACCAATCAATGATTTCCCAGGCAAATTCGTGGACAAGCCATCAGTCGGGGTCACGGCTCTCCGAGCTGTCTGACCGCCACCGGAAAAACAGGTAACACCCGTTGGCGCGGTTTTGACGGCTAATAATAGCGGTAATAACGCACCCAGTCCACTTCCATCTCAACGGGGAGCTGCGACGAATCAACGTTGCCTACCCACGATCCGCCAAGCTGCATGTCGATGATCAGATACCATTCCTTGAAAAATGGGAACTGGCCGTCGGCGCCGTCATTCACCTTGGGATATGTGAGCGATTCCACTCCGTCGATATAGAACCGCACGCGATCCGGCCACAGCTGCACCTCGTAGATATGATAGTCCGAGGAGACAGCAACCCTTTTCAGAATCGAGTTGACAGGGTCTTTTTTCCCGAGAGTGTAGGAGTAATGGGAATGCAACGTCTGATACACGGCATTATCGTGGTTGAGACGCTCCATGATGTCGATCTCGCCGCATTCCGGCCAGCCCTGATCCTCGGCAAAGGGCATCATCCATATTGCAGGCCATGCTCCGGTGGCACCATTGTCAAGACGTGCCTTGACCTGAATGCACACGGGCGATGCGTCGGCCTCTCCCGGGCCGAATGCCTTCTTCCCTTTCGACCAGATGCCTCCGGTGAGATATGGCGATGGATCGGTCGATGTGTCGGGGTTGACAATGCCTTTGAGTTTTATGGAACTGCCGGTCATTTCATAGCAGCGGTCGTCCTTCGACTGGGTGTTCTGCCAATCGGGGGTGCCGCGGTCGGTCCGGCTCCATGTGGACTCATCCAGACTCTCGCCATTGAAATCGTCGCTCCATGCCAGATGCCACTTTGGACTATCCACAGGTGGCACCACCGGTGCGGCAGGTTCTTCCTTGTCGTCGCTGCATGCGGCCAAAGCCAGCATACCGAGCATCAATGCAGTGATTTTTTTCATGGTTCTTATGTTTTATAGATTTAAAGTTTTATAGATTTAAGAGATGAACGAGTCCTTGAATCCGAGGAAATAGAGCAACCCGTCGAGACCGATTGTCGAGAGCGACTGGTCGGCATTGGCCTTCACCTTCGGTTTGGCATGGAAAGCGATGCCGAGACCGGCTGCCGACAGCATAGGCAGGTCGTTGGCTCCGTCGCCCACGGCTATGGTCTGCTTGATATTGACATTCTCCACCTGCGCTATGAGCCGCAGTAACTCGGCCTTACGGCGTCCGTCGACAATCTCGCCCACATAGCGTCCCGTCAGCTTTCCGTCGACAATCTCAAGATCGTTGGCATAGACATAGTCGAAGCCGAACCGCTGTTTCAGGTAATTGCCGAAATATGTGAATCCGCCCGAGAGAATAGCCGTCTTGTAGCCTGTGCGCTTCAAAACGGTCATCATACGGTCCACGCCCTCGGTTATTGGAAGATTCTCTGCTATCTCGCGCATCACACTTTCGTCCAGCCCCTTGAGCAGAGCCACGCGCTCGGTGAAGCTCTCGCGGAAATCTATCTCGCCGCGCATGGCACGTTCGGTGATATCACGCACCTGCGCCCCTACTCCGGCACGCTCGGCAAGCTCGTCGATCACCTCAGTTCCAATGAGCGTCGAATCCATATCGAAGCACACCAGACGGCGGCAACGGCGATACATGGTGTCCTCCTGCAAAGAGATGTCCACTTCCTCCTCCGAGGTGATCTGCATCAGCCGCTTCTGCATCAGGTCATAGTCCTGCGGAGTGCCTCGGACGGAGAACTCCACGCATGATTTCTGCAATGCCTTCTCAGGCTCGTCGAGAGGCTGACGGCCTGTCAATCGCTGTATGCCGTCGATATTCAGGTTCTGGTCGGCTATCACACGGCTCACCAACGCTATGTGACGTGCCGTCAGTTTGCGCCCGAGAATCGTGATGATCCATCGGTTCTTTCCCTGCATACCCACCCACTTGGCATAGTCCTCTTCCTCCACCGGGGAGAACCTCACCTTGATCTGGAGCTCATACGCTTTGAAAAGCATCTCCTTCATGATCTCGCCGGACACAGAGCTGTCGGTCTTGATCAGCAGCCCGAGCGTCAGATTATGGTGGATGTCGGCCTGACCGATGTCAAGGATCTGAGCGTCATACTGGGCGAGAATTTCCGACAGAGCGGCAGTCACGCCCGGGCGGTCGGCACCCGAAATATTAATCATAATAAGCTCCACGGCAGGAGCCTCATCGCGTTTTATCATCATATCCTTATTTATTTTCGCTTGTGATATTCAATAAGTCCCGGGATCGGATCGTCGATGATCCTGCCTGCCGTCATGCCGCAACAGCCGAGAGCCCGTAAGAGCTGCGGTCGGAAATGACATGCCACTGATCCCATGAAATTGACCGGCATATTATCCGCCGCAGGATTGTAGGCGGCCACATTGCGGCGCAGAAACCTACAGAATTCATCAACCACAAGATCTTCGACAGCAGGCTCACAGAGGCATTCCCTGACAATAGGCATGAACGAGGCCAGAAAGCGGCTCGGAGCCGTACTGCGATACACACTCCGGATAATATCCTCGCGGCTATGCCCACAACGCTCCCGGAATATACGCCCCACCGTCTGAGGGAGCTGTCCCTTCAGCAGATCACCAAGGAAACGGCGTCCTATAACGGCTCCCGAACCCTCGTCGCCAAGAATATAACCCAGCGGAGCGACATTTTCCACAATAGCCGTCCCGTCATAGAGGCAGCTGTTTGATCCGGTGCCGAGAATACACGCTATGCCGGCTTCATGGCCACAAAGAGCACGTGCCGCTCCAAGCATGTCGGAACAAACCTCCACACCCTCGCAGCCCAGAACCGAACGGAATGTCTCCACCAGCGGTTCCTTGAACTGATCGAGACAACCAGCCCCATAGAAAAAGACCTCATCGACCCGTATCCGCTCAAGTCTCAACGCCACATCGCGCACCACCGACTCTATCTCGCTGCCCGGCATCACAGCCGGATTCAGACCATCGGTCCTGAACATATCCATAGCCTCCCAACCGGAGTCCATCAATGCCCATTTAGTCTTTGTCGCGCCGGCATCGGCTATCAGTCTGATCATATCATTGCAGTTTCTTCGATGGCAAATTTAATCAAATAAAAGATAATTCAAGCCAATGCGCTCCAAAAAACTCAAAATGGCCCCCTATATGCCTGTCGGGGCTCCGTTCAGCACACAAATCATCGCCTGTCGGGACTGCTCGGGGTCACCGCACTCCGTGCGGTAGGCCGAAATCATCAGCAATGGGATGGTGTGTCCGAAAGCATTGCCAACGGGGGCTGTAATCATCCCCCCTCGCCTGTAGGGACTGCGGCATGCCGCGTCCGCATAACACCCGGATAATCAATTCGTTTGCACGGATGGACGAAGCCGGACGCGCCATGGCGCAGTCCCTACAAGCAAGAGTGGATATGCCTTAGT
>CAJTTG010000017.1 GCA_910579185.1 uncultured Muribaculaceae bacterium | reverse complement strand
CTACGGCACCTTCCTGCTGTCACTCACCGACTTACGCCCGAAAAAAAATTCAAAGGAAACCCGGATCTTGTTCAAGCCAAAAAATAACAGTAAATTTGCCGTAACCAACATGACACATTAGTATATAGAAATGGCACGGCACAATGATATCGGCACGTGGGGCGAGGAGATGGCGCGCGACCATCTCAGGCGCAACGGATACACGGTTGTTGAAGAAAATTCCCTCATCGGACATAATGAAATCGACATCATCGCCACAAAAAATGATACAATAGCATTTGTGGAGGTCAAGACAAGATCAACGCCGTTCGTTGACCCCATCGATGCTATCGACACTAAAAAGATACGCCGAATAGCACGTGCTGCCGACTCTTATCTTCAGACCCACAACGTACGCCATACCCCTCAGTTTGACATTATCACCATCATAGGCACTCCGGAACAGGGCTATACCATCACCCACTACCCCGACGCTTTCCTGCCTCCACTCGCAGGTGCATGGTAGGACCATAGAGTTAATGATTGTTAATCCGCTTGGTTGATAAAACTTTTTGCTTACCTTTGCAATGAAATTAAGTTTGTAATCATTACAAAGTAGTAATAAGTAAGAATATGACCACATCACCTCAATCCATATCCAGAATGCTGACCGAATCGGGCATCAAGCCATCGGCACAGAGGATTGCCGTGACCGGTCATCTGATGACACATCGCACGCATCCTACCGCCGATGACATCTATCAGGCATTATTGCCGGACTACCCCACGATGTCGCGGACCACGGTCTACAACACTCTGAAACGTCTGGCAGAGGCCGGAAAGATCAAAGTGCTGGACTTCGATCCTGTCAACCAGCGATTCGACGGCAACACCGACGAGCACGCCCATTTCGTGTGCAACGACTGCGGAGCGATCCACGACATTGAATCTCCGGCCAAAGCCATCGCTCAACCGGATGGCTACCTCATCACCGAAACCCAGATCCTATTCCGTGGGAAATGCGCCAAATGTCTGGCCAAAGAGACCAACTGATCAAAAAAAACAAAATCAATCAACAATATTCGTAATTTTAAATCCAAATCAAAATGAAAAAGAAATTCATCTGCACAGTATGTGGTTACGTTCATGAAGGCGAAGAAGCTCCCGAAAAATGCCCTATCTGCAACGCTCCCAAAAGCAAATTCAAAGAACTTGACGAATCAGCTGAACTCGAATTCGTGACCGAACACGAAATCGGCGTTGCCAAAGGTTGCGACGAAGAAATGATCAACGACCTGACCGCCCACTTCAACGGAGAATGCGGCGAAGTAGGCATGTATCTTGCAATGTCGCGCCAGGCCGACCGCGAGGGCTATCCCGAAATCGCAGAGGCTTTCAAGCGTTACGCTTGGGAAGAAGCAGAACACGCTGCCAAATTCGCCGAACTCCTTGGCGAATGCGTATGGGACACCAAGACCAACCTTGAGAAACGTATGGCTGCCGAATCGGGTGCCAATGCCGACAAGATGCGCATCGCACGCCGTGCCAAGGAACTCAACCTCGATGCTATCCACGACACCGTTCACGAAATGGCAAAGGACGAAGCTCGTCATGGTCAGGGTTTCCAGGGCCTCTACAACCGCTTCTTCAAGAAATAAGAAACAGCTTTTCTACATCTATATCGGCAGCGGACACCCACGTCCGCTGCTTTTTTCTTATCCTGCAATCCATGAACAGACAGGCCGTCACCGGCGTTTATCTCATGCATAGAAATCAGTTTAATCCAATTCCATAATGAAAACCGTAAAAGACACCCTGCTGCAACGGCGCAGCATCCGCCGATACGAGCGTCAACCGATCACCGAAGAGCAGATGGGATTCATCCACGCCGCCATTCGCAACACCCCTACAAGCTACAATGGCCAGCAATTCTCCGTCATCGACATTACCGACCAGCAGCTCAAGGAGCAGCTCTACGAACTGACCAATCAGAAACAGATCAAGACCTGCTCCCACTTCCTGCTTTTCTGCGCCGACTTCCACAAGATAGCCCTCGGCGCAGCGGCAAAAGATATTGAGATGCCTGAATTCTGCAACACGATGGATGGCGTTTTAGTAGGGACAATCGACGCATCGCTCGCCATGATGAGTGCCGTGGCTGCCGCCGAATCCATGGGTCTCGGCACATGCTGCATAGGCTACGCACGCACGGCTGCCCCGGAAGAGTTCGCCCGTCTGCTCCATCTGCCCCAAGGCGTGATGGCCGTCTGCGGACTTGCCATCGGTGTGCCTCGCGAGATGCCCGACCTGAAGCCAAAGCAACCCGACACGCTCGTAATCCACCGCGACCGCTACGCCGACGATGCCACCCTGCGCGACGCTATCCTCAACTACGACCGCACGATAACCGCCTACAACGCCACACGTTCCGGCACAAAAACCGACAACGACTGGGTGGGGCACATCCTCGGCTACTACCGCGAAGCCCTCTCCTACCACATGCTCGACTATCTCCGCTCGCAGGGCTTCGATCCCCGACGCTGACCAATCCTTCCGGATAACGGGTAAAACAACAATGGCTGCCACCTGAAATTCCTAAAAGGATACTTTCAGAGAGGCAATCATTTCCATTGGCCTCAAGGAGAATGTGTAAGTGTACAGATTGGAGTCAACAAGATAGGAGTAGCTGTAGTTGCCGACGTTGCACAGATTGCGTGCGCTAAGCCCTAATTCAAATATCCTCCATGTATATTTGACACCACAGTCCACAAACGCACTTGACTTGAACACGCCGTCGGCAACCTCATTCCGTCGCCAAGCCACATCGCAGCCAAGCTCAAGCGATCTGACCGGATGCGTGCTCACTGTCAGTTTGCATGTCAGATCCGAGCGACCGGTGCTGAAGCCCACGGCCTTGATGCGCTGCAACATCCTGCTGTAGCTGACATCCACCCCGATATCAAGATAATGCCTCACCGGCGTACTCGTAATCGAAGGGTGCAGCACTAAGCTCATCGTACCGAGTCCCATAAGGCCGCTGTTGCGTATAACGGTCTTAGACATGTATTCCCATCCGCCGTCGAATGCAAACAGCGTGTTCCAACTGAACACTTTCTTTGAGACCGAACCAGTTATATTGGCCATCTCAGAATGGTTCTTCCCCTGGCTGACATTCGTTACGATCTCATCCGGCGTGACCTCAAGTCCGCTCAGATGGTCGGACTCTCCCCGGCGGTAGGTAATGTTCAACGACGAAAAGATGCCCTCTATCGTGTTTCTGAACGACAGGCTTGCCATAGCATATACACTTCTCCGCAGGCCAAGCAAACCCGTCCCCGGGCTTGAGAGCTGATTATAGTTCACGTAGACAGGGTTCATTATGAAATCCGTGATTCCCCCAAGCCGGGACTGGTAGCCCACTGTCCACACGCTTTTCACATTGCCAGCCATGCTGTAATTCACCGTGGCTTTCACGTCGACATCCACTCTTTCATTTCGGTGGGAGCGTCCGGCAAGAGCGTCGCTGAAATCCGAATGAAACAGCTGCACCGGCACCACCAGATTCACTTGCAGGCGACTGTTGGGCCGATATTGGTAGGCCGGTTCTGCAATAACTGTCAGATAATAACCACCCACATCGTTTCCTGTCAACGCCTCGCCCCCGGCCTCCCCCATCGACTCAAACCGGTCATAGCGCGATCGTACAATACCGTTCAGCCCGATCGACGAGCTCCCGGACAGGAGCCAGGAATAACCCATCGTGGCATTGGCCTTGACAAACAAGCCTTTCAACCGCTGGTCGACATATCCGGCATCGCCGTCTTTCTCAACACTCAGTTTCTCCACCGGAGTCGTACCGGCCTCAATGTTAGCCTTGAGATCAATCAGACTTTTGGAAAACCGGAAAATCCCCTCGAAGGCGTTGCGGAGATTATAGTCGTCCGTCCCGGCTGTCTGCAAGATACGGCTACCGTTGCCGACATCACGTCCACTCCAATTGAAATGACCAACGAACGACGTTGTGTTCCTGATATATTGTTCAGCAACATTCTTTTCAAGCCTCACACTGAATTTAGCTTCCCGACGATGGTTGCGTCCGCGCGACGATTCGTTGAACACCACATCCGCCCCTCCGTCGGCCACATAGCTGATTGTCTCAGCGTTATAATACCGGTTGTTGTCGTCCGAATAGTCAGCATTGAACGCAATGGTCATATCCTCGCCAATCTTCACAAGGCTGTTGGCTGTAGCCATCAGCGACGTATTGAACAGAAAGCGCGACGATGGGATATTGAGTCCTCCGTAGGATGGTCTTGGAAACATGCCGTAGGCCACCGTCGACCCTGTTTCTCCCTCTGGGATCATGGAGCGCGTCTCGCTGCTGTACGACCTCCCGGAATTATTCCCTTTCACCGACGCAATAGTCTGCATCTTTGACCCTATGAGCATACCGAACCCCTCCCCGAGCCATCGCGCCTGATCCGCATGACCGGCACCTCCGCCACCTATAACGTATCCGATGGGCTTAAGCAGACTTTTCCGCTTCAGTTTCAGATTGATTGCCGCCTTATCCGTAGTCTCAATATCCTGCAACACTTTCTTGGCCTGGTGGTTCTCATAGACATTCACCGCAGCCACATCGTCGGGCGAAATGTTGCGTGTAGCCATCACATACCTGCCATTCAGAGCATCCAGACCCTCAATATAGAATTTGTTGATCGCCTCACCATTATAATATATCCGGCCGTTTTCCTCCACGCTGATTCCGGGCATCTTTTTCAAAACGTCCTCTATGCTGCGGTCCGACAGGCTCTGGAACGACGCCACATCGTAGGTCAGTGTATCGCCACGCGATTTTATCGGTGGCACCCTGACCACCACCTCCTTCAGATTGATCGACGATTCCTCCATCACGATCTCACCGCCATCAACTGCTTTTGCCACGGGAATGCTGAGAGGCTTGAAGCCCAGAAAAGAAAACACGAGATTATATCCCACGGCAAGACTGTCGGCACACTCTATGGCATACCGTCCGTCGCTTCCGCTTCTGACAAATGCCACCGGAGCATCCGACGCATCACGGATCGACACCAGAACGCCGGCCATCACTTCGCCACTGCGCTCCTTCACCACACCACGGATCGATCTGGCATAGGAGCCGAACCACACAACCAGCCATAGCCCCAACGCCAGAATCAATCCAAGCGGCAGTTCATTCCTTTTCAATCGCATTATAGAACAGGCTTCTGACGGGTTTATCGTACGAGCCGTCGGCTTTCATCGGTGCAGCCGGCATCCCGGACATGAAATCGCCCGGATAATCCTTATATTCCTGCAACATTTTGTTGAATTTCTCGCGCGAGGTCTTAAAAAAGGATCTGAGATCATACCCGAACTCGCGGTCGCTGTTTCTCACGGCTATAGCCTCAAACACATGCTCACTGTCGGCATCCTCCACCTTCAGGATCAGTCCCGGCAGATTGCCGAACTTCCACGGGCCATTGTCCTGCGGTATATCCATGCTGTACCATGCCTTCCAACTGCGGCCACGGAAATCGGCCGTCGCACAATGGCACTCATAGCCGCAAACCTCAGCCGTTTCCGGCAGCAGCGTCCAGTGAAGATCGTTTATCGAGTCCGCATAGACATAATAATCGATAAACACCTTATCGTGTACCAACATCGAACCATCGCCGAGCCGCTTTACTATGTCATCCAGAGATCCACGCATCGATCCGCCAACGCTATTGGAGATCTTGCGATATTCATTAAACGTCATTGGTTTATTATTATAAACGCCCACTATCACCGAGTCGACTTTATATTGTCTGTAATTCGAATATCGGCTGGCATCTCTCCCTATCTCAAGTATATAGAACGATTCCCGGCTCTCATCTTTTTTAGGATCATAGATTTTGTGGGAATAGATACACTCCATGACGCTACGGCCCAGTGGCTCCACCTCAGCAGAACAAGCCGGCCCATCATCTCCACCCGTAACTTTATACTCCGAAAAGCCCGGAACCGCCATAACGGCGACCAACAAAAACGACAATAGTCCTCTCATGATAAAATAATATAAACATAATGGACTACCATATGCATAATATGGTAGTCCCGAATAGATTCTAATTAATTCATCCCTTCTTTAAGATCAGTGATTGTTTGTTCCCCACCATTTTCTCCACAGAAGATATCCTCTAATTCAGCATAATATTCTTCTGCTTCTTCAGGTGTCTCAAACCAAGAAGCATCGACTGTATAAATTTTATAACCGCAGGAACCTTCCCAAAGGATAGTAGCAGACGCGCCAAGCATTGAAGCTGCGCACAGCATAGTTAGAATGACTTTTTTCATTGTCCGTTTTTTTTAATTTATGAATAAAATATGGCGCCATTTATTTTTACAAGGATATGTACCCGACCAAAGCATATTCAGTCGTCAGGAACCGCAGCTGATATGTACCTCTGAACATAGCCAGTGCCTCTACAAACTCATGTTCATCAACATATGTAACCAGACATATATTACCAGCCTCATCCCATAGTTCATACGATAACACTACATCATCGGCAACCGGCGAATCTATCTCCACACCATCTTCACTTATGGTACAAACAATCCGCCGTGCAACAGTTCTGCGTCCAACCTCCGGATCCTCTATAAGCGATGTATCAATAGGGGTTAGATAGGTAATGTACGATGTCTCACCCATTACAGTCAGGATGCTGCTAACAAGTAAAAATGCCAATGCAAGTAATCGATTATATTTTCTCATTGCTTTAAAATTTCTCATGCAAAACTAACCCCTATCATAATTCGATTCAATTATTTTTGTTTGAAAATTGTTTGAAAAACGACAAAATCAAACAAATATCGCCAATTTTCAAACAAAAAGCATTATTGCTATTCATAACATCCGGATAACACAATCCATATCCTTTGTCCCAAGTTTTTTCCCAAGCAACTTTTTACACAATATTTCACGTCTATACGTAAGTGTCCCCTTTGTCCTTCCAAATAGTATTGCTGACTGCGTTGGTGAAAATCCACACTTAATCAACAACGCCAAATTTATCTCATTATATTTCAATTTTCCATCAGCTAATGTCTGTAGATTATTCATGAATTCACCATTGTTATCCATTACAGCCATCCTCAATTTGTCCCAAAGATCCGAATTTTCCGGGATAGGTCGTTCCTGATCAATGTAGCATTGAATTTCCGACATCAATTCAGGTTCAAGTATATATGTATTACCATTCTCCGATGCCGAGAGACGGCATTTCAAAGTCAATATCTCATTTCTCAGACGTTGCCGTAAACAATCAGCATCAGTCTTAGACTTTATTGACTCACACACCGGATCTTCCGTCATTCCACACACGGATCCGACATTTCCCAATCTATATTTCATGTTGGAAATCATATTCAAAGCCTCATGGAGCTTTATCAAATGACGAGTATTCCGATATTTCAAATAAATCACAACAACACACAGAAACAGCAATAATATGAAAACAGCTATCACGATAATCCACATGTGATCGCGACTACGCTCTGCTTTCAAACGCTCCCTTTCATGCACATTGTAATTGTAACATGAATTCTGTGTCACAATCTGCTCAGACTCAAAAGAATTAATATAGTCATCCATATCTTAATTATAAGACTCAATGTATTCCATAATATCGTCTTTATCTACAAGTTTAATTTCTTCCGAAGATAAAAGGATCTTATAAGCATTCAGTCTGTAATTCAAGACTTTGCTATCCAACAACATCTTAGAATACATATACGCTGAGTCGTATAGTCCAGCATTGTGATATATTTCTGCCGCGTATGCAATAGCCGTAGATCTATAACCATCCGGCACCGATTCTGGCACACCACGAATTATAAGAAGTGCAGAATCAAGATTACCATTATCACACTCAATCGCAGCAAGATACATATCATGTACAGCCGTATTTTCAGGTAAAGTTGTTTCAGATAGACTTCTGATATTCTTAAAATGTTTTTTTGCACGATCATATTGTCCTGAATGAACGAGAACCGCACCAAGCAATTGTTGATCCAATACAAGATTTACACTATCATCATATACTGAATCTAACTTTACAAGTTCCACCAAGTATTTTGCCGCCTCATCGTATAAGCGCAACTTATTAAGCAACCGACCGGTTTGACTCAGCACATGTCCGCGCAGTTTCTGATTATCCGTGTCGGCCGGCAAGCGGTCAAGAGCATCTTGAAAATAGCGCAATGACGTAGGATAATCACCAAGATCACTATACACACGGCCTCCATAGTACAAAGCCTCCGCATAGAGATCATCGTCACCATGCGACTTATAATAATCAATCACCTTAATCACCTCGCTATCCGACTCATGCCTGACATACGCTTTGTCGGAGGCTTTGATTTTCAACAGTTCGTAATAAAAACTATCCCCAGCCGACATCTCAGCCCTGTCTATTCTCTCCAGCGAATCAAGCGCTCCTCGTGGATTATCATCCATCATTGCATCTATCCTCACCAATCGACTGTCAATCCTATCATCGCCACAACCAATCAGCAGCGACGACATAAGTGCAAGTATAATTATTGTTTTTATTCTCATATATGCAAAACGTATCTCGCAAATATAGAAACTATTTTTTATAAACATAAAATCATAAATGAAACAAAAATGCATATTTTTTGATTACAAACTTTTTGAATGCGGATTCCAAATCGGAAAGTAAAATATGAGCCGTTACGGAAAGAGTCTTCATTCTCACCTTTGATGATAATTTGATGAAGGCCGACATAATTGTATACGGACAGCTCCGCATCCTCGACCATGCAGCATCGGACAGTTAAGACACCATGGCGCAATCCCTACAGGGATGTGTAGGTATCAGGTTGATCAGCAGCAGTTTTGAGGGTGACCCCAGAATCATCAATGGCTGAGGGTGGACGGCTCGGAGAGCCGTTACCCCGATCGGGTCGGCGAATGGGCGAGCGAAGCCGTTCGCGCCATGTATTAATGCATTATGGCACTGTATCCTGCGACTCCGATCTGAAGGATGAGCACTATCCACATCAAGATGCTATTCCGTTGTCGAGCCCACAGCATGCCTGCGAAATACATCAACCCACTGAGCGCCAACAATCCGTAGGCTATGATATCGGAGAGGGATGTCGAATTGTCGCACAGGCCGGTGCCGACAGCATATATCCCGACAATAATGCAACCCACCTCGATAACACGATAGAAAAGGCTGTTGTATATTTTATATGATTGTCCTTCCATGATATTCAACGTAAGTTTTATAACAGTCTATCTGCAACATCCCGAATCCCTGTCATCACCATGGATTCAAACGCAAATATAACAATTTATTCCATATACCTGCCCATGTTGGGGCAGCGGTGCCATTTTTTCCGGACGCGCCATGGCGCAGTCCCTACAGGGATGGGGGGTCAGGTTGATCCGCAGCAGTTTTTAGGATGTGGCGGTCGGGGTCACCGCACTCCGTGCGGTTGGCCGGAATCATCAGCTGGTGGGTGTGGCGGTAGACAGCTCGGAGAGCCGTTACCCCGACCGGGGCGGCAAATGGGCGAGCGAAGCCAGAAGCAATTGGTTGATGCAAATTATCGACAATGTCATATCGGTGTTGGCCGAAATCATTGCCGATGCCTGTAGGGACTGCGGCACCGCGTCCGGATAACACACGGATAATCAGTTTGTTTACACAGATGGACGAAGCCGGACGCGCCATGGCGCAGTCCCTACAGGAATGGGTAGGTATCAGGTTGATCAGCAGCAATTTTGAGGGTGTGACGGCCGGGGTCACTGCACTTTTCCGGCTGTTTTGAGCAAAAATTTGCGGCAGCCGACTTTTTTGCGTAATTTTGCAAGGTTTTCCGATAGAAAGCCTGCAAAATATTTTGTATCACAATTTGCACCAAACAGTTCTATCGCATGAACAATCCAAAACCTGCGCTGCTGATTCTGGAGGACGGCACGCGTTTCGAAGGCCTTTCCTTTGGCTATGAAGGCTCGACATCGGGCGAAGTGGTGTTCAACACCGCCATGACCGGCTATCCCGAGAGCCTCACCGACCCGTCTTACGAGGGTCAGATCCTTGTCACCACCTATCCCATTCTCGGAAACTACGGAGTGCCCCCACGGCGCGAGAAAGACGATGTCAGCGAGTACTATGAAAGCTCTCGCATCCATTGCCGTGCCATCGTGGCCCAGGACTATTCGTGGCAACACTCCCACTGGCAGGCCGACCGCTCGCTGTCCGAGTGGCTCTGCGAGGAAAAGATTCCCGGGATCTATGGCATAGACACCCGTGCGCTCACGAAGCATCTGCGCGACAAGGGATCGATGCTCGGCAAGATAATAGTAGAGGGCGCGGAAGATCCGGGGTTCTACGATCCCAACAAGGAAAATCTGGTGGCTAAGGTGAGCTGCCGCGAGGTAGAGTATCATGGCAATGGCGAAAAGACCGTGGTTCTCGTTGACTGCGGCGTCAAACACAACATTATCCGCTGCCTGACCCGTCGCGGTGTCAGAGTGGTGCTCGTGCCGTGGGACTATGATTTCAACCTCATCCCCTACGACGGTCTCTTCATCTCCAACGGCCCCGGCAACCCCGACATGGTCGACACTACGGTTGAAAACATCCGCAAGGCCATGGCCACAGGCAAGCCAATATGCGGCATCTGCATGGGCAACCAGCTGCTCTCGAAAGCAGCCGGAGCCTCCACATATAAATTGAAATATGGCCACAGAAGCCACAATCAGCCCGTCAGACAGGTCGGGACTGACAGATGTTTCATCACATCGCAGAACCATGGCTTTGCCGTCGACTCCGAGACTCTGCCCCCCGACTGGGAACCGCTGTTCGTCAACATGAACGACGGAACCAACGAGGGCATCCGCCATAAGTCTCTCCCCTATTTCTCCGCCCAGTTCCATCCCGAGGCAAGCAGCGGGCCCAAAGACACTGAATTTCTTTTCGACGATTTTGTTAAACTCCTCTAATCCCCCTCCCATCAACAATGACATCCACCAACATTGACACCTCAATACGAAAAGTGCTGCTCTTAGGCAGCGGCGCACTGAAGATCGGCGAAGCCGGCGAGTTTGACTATTCCGGATCCCAGGCTCTCAAGGCCTTGAAGGAAGAGGGGATCACGACGGTGCTCATCAACCCCAACATAGCCACCGTGCAGACCTCCGAAGGCGTCGCCGACAAGATCTATTTTCTTCCGGTCACGCCTTTTTTTGTAGAAAAAGTCATCGAGCGCGAACGCCCCGACGGCATAATGCTCGCTTTCGGCGGCCAGACGGCTCTCAACTGCGGTGTGGAGCTATATGAATCGGGCGTGCTCGAACGCCATGGTGTCAAGGTGCTGGGAACCCCCGTACGTGCCATCATGGACACGGAGGACCGCGAGCTATTTGTCCGTAAGCTCGACCAGATCGGAGTGAAAACGATCAAAAGCGAGGCCGTCGACAACGTTGAGGGCGCACTGGAAGCCGCCCGTAGGCTCGGATTCCCGGTGATAGTACGCGCGGCCTACGCTCTGGGCGGTCTTGGCAGCGGCTTCTGCGACAACGAGACTGAGCTGATCGAGCTGACAGAAAAAGCTCTGTCGTTCTCGCCACAGGTGCTGGTGGAGAAATCGCTCAAAGGATGGAAGGAAGTGGAATACGAAGTGGTCCGCGACCGCTTCGACAACTGCATAACGGTCTGCAACATGGAGAATTTCGATCCGCTCGGCATCCACACCGGCGAATCGATCGTGGTGGCTCCCTCGCAGACCCTGTCGAACGAGGACTACCACTATCTGCGCAAACTCGCCATCAAGATCGTGCGCCATATAGGCATCGTCGGCGAATGCAACGTGCAATATGCCTTCGACACCGATTCGATGGACTACCGCGTGATCGAGGTCAACGCCCGTCTGAGCCGCTCTTCGGCTCTCGCTTCGAAAGCCACCGGCTATCCCCTGGCATTCGTGGCCGCCAAGCTCGGCCTCGGCTTCGGATTGTTCGACCTGCGCAACACGGTGACCAAAGTGACCTCGGCATTCTTCGAACCGGCCCTCGACTATGTGGTCTGCAAGATTCCGCGATGGGATCTCGGCAAGTTCCATGGCGTGCGCCGCGAGATCGGTTCATCGATGAAATCCGTCGGTGAGATCATGTCGATCGGACGCACATTTGAAGAAGCCCTCCAGAAAGGCCTGCGCATGATCGGACAGGGCATGCACGGATTCACAGGCAACCATCCCCTCAAGGTGGCCGACATTGACCACGAGCTGTCGACCCCAACCGACAAACGCATCTTCGTCATTGCCCAGGCCATGCAGCAGGGCTACGACGTGGAGCGCATCCACGCCCTGACAAAGATCGACCGCTGGTTCCTCTACCGCCTGCAGAACATCATCGAAACATCAGACGAACTGCGCGGATGCAGCGGCATTGAATCAATCGCCACACCGCTGCTCAGAACAGCCAAGCAGCAGGGATTCTCCGATTTCCAGATCGGACGGCTCGCCGGAAACAGCGGTGAAGATCCGGAAAAGTTGGCAATGGACGTGCGCCGGATGCGCCTCTCAGCCGGAATAAGACCCGTAGTCAAGCAAATCGACACTCTGGCCGCCGAATATCCGGCCATGACCAATTATCTGTATCTCACCTACAACGGCACTGAAAACGACATCGAAGCCCCGACCGACCGACGCTCCGTGGTGGTTCTCGGATCGGGAGCCTACCGCATCGGATCTTCCGTGGAGTTCGACTGGTGTTCGGTCAACGCGCTCCAGACCGTCAAGAAAGAGGGCTGGCGTTCGGTCATGATCAATTATAACCCGGAGACGGTATCCACGGACTATGATATGTGTGACCGCCTCTACTTCGATGAGCTGACTTTCGAGCGCGTGATGGACATACTCGACATCGAGCAGCCCCACGGCGTGATTCTGAGCGTGGGCGGACAGATACCCAACAATCTGGCAACACGTCTCGACCGGGAGCACGTCAACATCCTCGGGACATCGGCCAAGAGCATCGACAACGCCGAGGACCGCAACAAGTTCTCCGCAATGCTCGACAGGCTCCACATCGACCAGCCGCGCTGGCGTGAGCTGACAAGCTTCGAGGATATCAATTCGTTTATCGACGAGGTTGGATTCCCCGTCCTCGTCCGTCCGAGCTATGTTCTCTCCGGCGCGGCAATGAACGTTTGCTCCAACCCCGACGAGCTCCACCGCTTCCTGCAGCTGGCGGCAGAGGTGTCGAAGAAACACCCCGTTGTGGTCAGCGAATTCATCCAGAACGCCAAAGAGATCGAGATGGATGCCGTGGCGCAGGACGGAGTGATCAAAGCCTACGCTATCTCGGAGCATATAGAATTTGCCGGCGTACATTCCGGCGACGCAACAATCCAGTTCCCTCCGCAGAAGCTCTACGTCGAGACAATGCGACGGATCAAGAAAATCGGACAGCAGATAGCCGGTGCCCTCAGCATCTCCGGACCCTTCAACATCCAGTTCCTTGCCAAAAACAACGACATAAAGGTTATTGAATGCAACCTCCGGGCTTCGCGATCCTTCCCATTCGTCAGCAAGGTACTGAAGATCAACTTCATTGAGCTCGCCACCAAGATCATGCTCGGAATCCCGGTGGAGAAACCCGAAAAAAGTGCCTTCGACCTCGACTACGTGGGCATCAAGGCATCGCAGTTCAGCTTCTCCCGACTACAGGGTGCCGACCCCGTGCTCGGAGTCGACATGGTGTCCACAGGCGAAGTAGGCTGCATAGGGGTCGACACCTCGGAAGCCATCCTCAAATCAATGCTCTCCGTCGGCCTCCAGATCCCACGCAAAGGAGTCCTCCTGTCAACAGGCACCGCCAAGCAGAAAGCAAGCATGCTCGAGGGCGCCGCAATGATGAGCGCCTATGGTCTGCCCATATATGCGACACCCGGCACAGCACGGTTCCTGAACGAGAACGGAGTAAAGGCAACCGAAGCCTTCTGGCCATCGGAACCCGACCGGCAGCCCCAGGCTCTCGATCTGCTCCACGACCGCACGGTCGATTTCGTTGTCAACGTGCCGAAAGATCTGACCCCGACCGAACTCGGAAACGGGCACAAGATCCGCCGCGCAGCCATCGACCTCAATATCTCGCTCCTGACCAACGCCCGTCTGGCATCCACATTCATCAGAGCATTCACATCACTCTCGCCCGACGAAATACAGATCATACCATGGGACGAGTATTGACCCTCCGGCAGTGTGCCGACAACGCTATCCGCAGGCTTCTATCCGAGTATCCCGACGGAGAAGCCCGGTGGATGGTGCGCATCATATTTGAGAAACTCAAAGGCTGGAACCGCACGGAAATGATGATCCGCGCCGACCAGGAGATAAGTCCGTACATAGCAGGAAAAGTCGATGAGATCACACGGCGGCTGCTCGACCACGAGCCTATACAGTATATCCTCGGCGAAGCACGCTTCTACGGGCTGACACTCAACGTGACTCCCGACGTGCTTATTCCACGCCCGGAGACAGAGGAACTCGTCGACATGATCGTGGCCGATGCCCACGGACGCAGCGATCTGCGCGTAATGGATCTATGCACCGGCTCAGGATGCATAGCCATAGCCCTGGCACGCAATCTGCCGTTCGCCGAGGTCACAGCCGTCGACATATCCGCCAAAGCCCTCGAAGTAGCCGCCGGAAATGCAACATTGACA
Source organism: uncultured Muribaculaceae bacterium (assembly GCA_910579185.1). Classification (GTDB taxonomy): domain Bacteria; phylum Bacteroidota; class Bacteroidia; order Bacteroidales; family Muribaculaceae; genus Paramuribaculum. The sequence goes on along the minus strand of CAJTTG010000017.1, from coordinate 4,727 downwards.
AAAACGACGATCCATTTCCGCAATGCAGATGTGCTCTCCCTCCCAAGGCCCGACAAAGCCGACATGGATATCATTGTCAGCAATCCCCCCTATATCGCCGAAAGCGAACGCACCGCGATGGATCCCAACGTGCTCGACCACGAACCGTCGCTGGCTCTATTCGTGCCCGATTCAGACCCCTTGAAGTTCTACCGGGCCATCAGCTCATATTCACGGCTTGCCCTGCGCCCCGGAGGACGCCTCTACTTCGAGATCAACCCCCTCTTCGCTCCACAGCTCCGGTCAATGCTGGAGGCCGACGGATGGACAGAGATAACCGTCACTCCCGACATGCAGCGCAAACAACGCTTCATCTCGGCAACAGCCCCTGCTGAATAACCCCCATCCCCCTGTCGGCAAATGAAACTCCGTGGCAAAAAGCAACCGGTCAAACCCCAAGCCGCCCTCATACGGCTCGAAGATCTATGCGCACGTTCCGAACAATGCTCCTTCGACCTGCGACGCAAAATGTCGCAATGGGGCATATCATCCGCCGATGCCGACAACATAATAACCCAACTGACCGAAAACCGCTTTCTCGACGACTCACGCTTTGCACGGGCCTACACACGGGACCGATACCTCTATGCCAAATGGGGACGGCGCAAGATAACCACCGCCCTCTATGCCAAACGCATCGACAAATCAACCATCGACGATGCCCTGTCCGAAATCGACATGCGACGCTACGCAGCCATAGCATTCAAAGCCATAGCATCGAAACTGCGCCAGATGCCGGACGAAATGACCCACTTTGAAAAACGCCAGCGACTCATACGCTTTGCCATTGGCCGTGGATACGAAACATCCCTTATCTCCAGAATACTTGAAAGCTCACGCCTATGGCAATCATCGCAGGAATAAAACAATGGATAGCCGACCTCTCCGGCATCCTCTTCCCTCGCCTATGCGAAGTGTGCGACAAGCCACTCGTCCACGGCGAAGACTTCATCTGTCTGGAATGCCGCGTCAACATGCCCCTGTGCGACATCCACCGCGACAATTTCAACTCAATCCATCAGCGGCTCATGCGCAAAGTCCCCATCGAACGCGCCGCCGCATATTTCCACTACCACCGCGAAAGCCCCTACACAAACCTGATCATGTCGGCAAAATACCGTGGCCGTCCAATCATAATCCGAAAACTCGGCGCAGAATTTGCACGTAAGATAAAACCAGATGGATTCTTCGATGGTATCGACGCAATCATCCCCGTACCCATGCACCCCTCAAAGAAACACCGCCGAGGCTACAACCAAGCCGAGATACTCGCCATGGGACTGCACGATCAAACCGCACTACCAATACTCAGCAACCTGATCGCCACTCGACCACACTCCACCCAGACACGCAAAAACGCATACCGACGCTGGCTCAACGCCCAGCACACATACAAACTCAACCACCCCGAACAGCTGACCGGCCTCCACATCCTGCTCGTCGACGATGTAATCACAACCGGATCAACCCTGATGGCCTGCTGCAAAGCAATCCACTCCGCCTGCCCCTCAGCCCACATCTCCATCCTGACCCTCGCCGCCACCCAACTCCAATAAACCCCTTATCCACTCTTCCCACTCATCATCCCCGTCGGGGTAACGGCTCTCCGAGCCGTCTACCGCTACACCCTGCCGATGATCCCGGCCAACCCCATAAAACCTGTTGCTTATCAACCAAATCCCCCTCCACCTGTAGGGACTGCGCCATGGCGCGTCCGGCTCACCCACCCATACAAAAGACTGATTATCTGCATATTATCCGGACGCGGCATGCCGCAGTCCCTACCAACCACGGCTGTGATTCGCATATATTGCCCCTCCGGCTTCACTCACTCCATTCACCAGCCCTGCCGGGGTAACGGCTCTCCGAGCCGTCTACCGCCACTTCCAGCCGAAGACCCCGGCCATGTCCCATAAAACCTGCTGATTATCAACCAAATCCCCCTCCACCTGTAGGGACTGCGCCATGGCGCGTCCGGCTCACCCACCCTTTCGGGATTACATTTCTCCATGCCACCCGTCCGGCACCACCCTCCAAACAAACATCCACCCCATCATCCACCCAGACCAAAATACACACAAAAAAGAATGAGCAACAATAGATAAATCTACTAATCACTCATTCTCCTCTCTCCTCGGCGGTATGGACGGGACTCGAACCCGCGACCCCCTGCGTGACAGGCAGGTATTCTAACCAGCTGAACTACCACACCATTTTGGATCTTTTCAAACGACTCTCTTGCCGTTTGCGAATGCAAAGTTAAGAAAACAATTCCATTCCTGCAAGTCCTAAAGCAAATTCCGCTCATTTTTTTTTACATAAATCCTCCATAACTCCACCCCACCATGAATATCACTTCAATTCCCCACCTGCATGGCCTATACAACATCCGGCTCCGCTCACTCCATTCATCATCCCCGTCGGGGTAACGGCTCTCCGAGCCGTCTACCGCCACACCCTGCCAATGATCCCGGCCAATCCCATAAAACCTGCTGCTTATCGACCAAATACCCCTCCACCTGTAGGGACTGCGCCATGGCGCGTCCGGCTTCACCCTCCCACGCAAATAGATTAATTATCTGTATATTATCCGGACGTGGCATGCCGCAGTTCCTGCCAACGACGGCTGTGATTTGCATGCCAACCGTCCGGCTCCACCCTCCAAACAAACATCCATCCCATCATCCACCCGGGCCCAAAATACACAAAAAAAAAAGAATGAGTAACGATAAATAAAATTTATCAATCACTCATTCTCCTCTCTCCTCGGCGGTATGGACGGGACTCGAACCCGCGACCCCCTGCGTGACAGGCAGGTATTCTAACCAGCTGAACTACCACACCATTTTGGATCTTTCCAAACGACTCTCTTGCCGTTTGCGTGTGCAAAGTTAGCACACATATTTCATTTATGCAAGCATTTTCAAATATTTTTTCACACAAATCAGCCCGGGCGCCCATCAGTCACTGACTGACAACGTATTACCATTCCCACCCACGAATATATTTTTGAAATCAATACTAAAATCAATATTTTTGTAATGAAAAACCGACACACATCCAGCCATGTATGCCCTCGTAGACTGCAACAACTTCTTTGTATCATGCGAACGGGTCCGCAATCCGGAACTCGTGGGTCGACCCGTCATCGTCCTCTCAAACAACGATGGATGCATCGTCGCACTATCTAACGAAGCAAAAGCCCTTGGGCTCAAACGTACAGTCCCCTACTTCAAAGTAAAAGACCTGTGCCTCCGAGCCAACGTAGCAGTAATCTCCGGATCCCACGGACTATACTCCCGGATATCATCACAGGTCATGGAACTCCTCCACCGCATCATAGGCGACAACATGGAAGTCTACTCCATCGACGAAGCATTCCTGCCACTCACCGCCGCCGTTGGAAATCTCGAGGAATTCGGCCACTACATCGTTGATGAGCTACGCCTAAAGACCGGCATACCCGTATCCCTCGGAATAGCACGCACCAAAACACTCGCGAAAGTAGCCGCACTGTTTGCCAAACGATATCCGGCCTACAAAAGCGTCACTCTGATCGACACACCTCAAAAAGAACAGAAAGCCCTCTCAATGCTCCCTATCCAGCAAATATGGGGAATAGGACCACAGACCGCAAAAAAACTCTCAGAACGCGCCATAACAACAGCCCTCCAGCTTCGCGACCTCCCCCACGACACAGCAATGAGAATCCTCCCTCGTTCCGCACATGAAACATGGATCGAACTCAACGGAACACCATGCATCGAGAAACGCACCACTCCGCCCGAACGTAGATCAATCTCCATTTCCAGGACATTTCCTCACGACATCGGGACAATCGACCAGCTCACAACTGCAATATCAGCATTCACATCCAAAGCCGCCGAACGACTGCGCAAAAAACAACTACTTGCAAAAGAAATAACCATATTCCTTCGCACAAACCGCTTCCACACCCAACAGGAACAATACGCCGGCACTACAACCATCCACCTCCCCGATCCAACCAACTTCACCCCGGAGCTCATCGAGGCAGCCACACGCGGCCTGAAACAGATATTCCGCCGCGGACTCACCTACAAAAGAGCCGGAATAACACTCCACCATCTCTCCCTATCAGCAAAACAACCGGCAAACCTCTTCACCGACCCCGACAAAAACGAAAAACGCCAACGCCTTATGGCCACAATCGACCGCATCAACACCAACGCCCACTCCTCCACGCCAACAATAAACCTCGCCGCCTCCACCCATCCCACCAAACCCCAATAACCCACACAACCCTATCAGAGTAACCCCTCTCAACACAGATGACATAGGGGTCATACCTGTAGGGACAGCGGCATGCCGCGTCCGGCTCCACCAATCCCATCGCTCTGCGCACTCCACTCTCTAACTCTCTAACTCCACACTCTCCCACTCCATCGGCCTGTCGGGGTAACGGCTCTCCGAGCCGTCTACCGAACCATCCAATCGCTGATGATTGCGGCCAACCGCACGGAGTGCGATGACCCCGACCTGCCCCATCCAAACTACTCTGAACACTCTATAATCTTGCCGCGTCCGGATCCACCATCCCTGCTCTCTCTCCACTCTAAACTCTCTAACTCTCCAACTCTATACTCTATACTCTCTGCCATAAACAAAAAAAGCCGCGGCTCTTTCGAGTCGCGGCTCTCTTTTCAGAG
>CAJTTG010000016.1 GCA_910579185.1 uncultured Muribaculaceae bacterium | reverse complement strand
ATGCGATTTTTGAGTTCCTTGACCGTTGCTGAATACTTCTGTGGGTAAAGAATAGGCGCCATGGCGCGTCCGGATTTATCCACTTGTAATGCGCTAATCCCTAAACGATTGTTCATTATCGCGACTGTAAAATGGATCCGGATATTCAATTCCTGTTGGCGTTAATCGTTCATACGATTCACCCCGACCGCCATAAAAAAACGATGTGCCGCAGTTTGCGGCACATCGTCATATATCTCGGAATTATCTCCTGTTAAGATCAATCCTCCATAACGCCTTCCTTAACCTCCTCGGCGATAACCTCGGCCGAAGCATCACGACGGGTCACGCGTGAACCGATAAGGGCATAATAGAGCAGATAAGCTGTGGCTGCGAACAGAACCCAGTAGCTGATCAGATAATCCTGTACGGCATCTGCAACAGCTCCCTGGATCAGCGGAAGAACACCGCCACCGCAAACCATCACCATGAAGAAGCCCGACGCTACGGCGGTGTATTTGCCGAGGCCTTCAGCGGCCAGGTTGAAGATACCGCCCCACATAACTGAGGTGCAGAGACCGCAGAGCACGAGCAGCATAACGTTGATCGGCACTTCCACGTCTACGAACGGAATGTTCACCTTGGTTGCCGGATCGAGCATGATGGCACCGAGGATCAGTGCGAGAGCCACGGTGGATACTGTCACGAGCATTGTTTTCGACGAGATGACACCGCCTACTGTGCCGCCAACCAGACGACCAACGAGCATCAGGAACCAGTATGCGCCGACAACCGAGCCGGCAACTGTGGTGTCCATGGCAAGAGTATTGGTCATATACAGGTTAGCCATGTTGGGAATACCGACCTCGATACCTACATAGAGGAAGATGGCAACAACGCCACCTACATAATGACGGAATTTAAGGGCACCGGCCAGAGTGGGCTTCTCAACCTTCTTGCCGCCGCGTTTGAGTTCCTCAAGGATAGGCTCGGGAAGTTTGGAAAGCATCAGAACCACGAATGCCAGTGCGAAAATACCCATGGCAACGTAGAGAGCCGGACGGGCTGCGGTGAGGCTGAGGCCCTGGAGCGAACCGCCCATCAGGTAGCCCACGAGCACGGGGCAGATGGTAGCTGCCAGTGAGTTGATCGAGCCACCGAACTGAAGGAGCTGGTTACCGGTCTTGCCGCCGCCGCCAAGAGTGTTGAGCATCGGGTTGACAACCGTGTTGAGCATACACATCGAGAAGCCGGCAACGAATGCGCCTGCCAGATAAACGGAGAAGATGGTGTCATTGCCTTCGAGTGTTGAAGATAAGAACATCAGGCCAACACCTGCAAGACCCACGAGCACCGCTGCGATAGCCGAGAACTTGTAGCCTTTTTTCTGGAGGATCATACCGGCTGGCAGACCCATGAACGCGTATGCGATAAAGTTGGCCGCATTGCCGAGCTGCGACTGCAGTGCGCTGAGGCCAAGCTGCGATTTAAGGATTACTCCGAACGGATTCTGGAAACCTGTCACGAACGAGATCATCGCAAACAGGAAAAACATTACGATAATCGGTAATGTGTAATTCGGTTTTTGATTTTTTGACATTTGAATGTTTATGAATTAAGGGTTTGTATTTGTCTTTTCATGGTCGCCGTCAGAGTGGCGATTTCTGTTGGTTCAGTTATAGTTTTGAGGTGATTAGCGCAAAGTTAAAGATTTTTCTTCAATCCCCACGAAAATCAGTCCGGAAAATTTTCACCACACTGTTGCCTGTGTCCTACCCTGTCGGGGTAACAGCTCTCCGGTCGGTCTGCTGCATCCCATGAAAATGTGTTGATCATCAATGTGTTGAGCCTTGCTATAGCTTGTTTGGTTTGATGCCCTTGTTCTGGCGTATCTGTGAGGTCGGGGTCACGGTTCTCCGAGCCGTCTACCGCTCGGCTCAACCCCAGTCTAATCCATCCTCGACCGCTTTCTCAATATTGACGCTCGCCGAATATCCCCGTGCCTACACGCACCAGCGTCGACCCACACTCGATGGCAAGCGGATAATCGCCGCTCATCCCCATCGATACAATGTCGAAGCCTCGCAGATCCGGTGCTATCTCGCTGCGTATCTTCTTGAACGTTGAGTGTATCAGTCGGAAATCCTCGGCAATGCGCGCTTCGTCGTCGGTGTTGGTAGCCATCCCCATCACGCCGCATATATGCGTGGCCTTGAGCGACTCGAAGCCGTGGCGGCTGAAAAACTCCGTCAGTTCATCCGGAGTGAATCCGAATTTAGTTTCCTCGGCGGCCACATGGAGCTGCATCAGCACGCGTGTCACAGTTCCGGCACGCTCCGATTCGCTGTCGATAAGCCTCAGCAGACGCTCCGAGTCCACGCTCTCTATCATTGCCGCGCGTCCAATGATCTGACGCAGCTTGTTGGTCTGGAGATGACCTATGAAATGCCAGCACACATCCGTCGGCATCTCTGGTATCTTGGCCAACAGTTCCTGCACGCGGCTCTCCCCGAATGTCCGTTGTCCGGCATCATAGGCCTCACGCAGAGCTTCCACCGGATGGAATTTAGAGACAGCGCAAAGCTCCACCCCCTCGGGGAGCGAAGCTTTGATGCGCTGGATATTTTCGGCGATTGCTGTCATAATGCGTTTCGATTGACGGTTCTTCCGGATTGACTCTTATTCCTCTGACTTGGAGGGTAGGGCGCTGCCGAGTTTCGCATCGTAGACATCCATAAGCGGAGTCTCCGCGAGGCTCACCAGTTCAAAATCGGCCATCGTGCCCTTCATGCCATCCATAAAAGTGTCGTAAGCTCCCTTGAAGCCGCTGCCGGCCACGAGGATCTGGGAGATTGTGCGTTTCTCCACTGCCGTTTTCTCATCAATCGTGATGAACGCCACCTTTGCAAGATACCACTTGTCGGCGGTGTCGTCGCGGAAAATCTCCGATATCTTGGTGCGTTTCACGGCGTTGACCGAGAAATCGCCCGAGATAAACGGTGTCTGTTCCTCGATGATGCGTGCCTCCGCTTCGGTGAACGACAGCGCATCCACCAGATACGGCTCTGTCACCTTCTTAGGCACACCATTCTCCATCATCTTGTCATATCTCACTTTGCATTCAAACCAATTTGCCATTTTCGTTTCCTATTTTAAGTTTCAGTTATATTTTTTGTTCAATTCTCATTCCTTCCAATCGGTGTCGTCTACATAACTCCACCCTCGCTCTGGCGTATTTGGGCTGTCGGGGTCACGGCACTCCGAGCCGTTGATCCGATCCGCCACAAACCCACCCTCGCCTGGTAGGGACTGTGCCACGGCGCGTCCGCCTCCACTCGCTCTGCGGATCGCCGGATGTTGCCGAACCCTGCTGCACCCGGACGCGGCATGCCGCAGTCCCTACAGCTCGTTTGGCTCCATTCAGCAGTCGTCCCTTGCGGCTCTGGCAAATCTGGGCTGTCGGGGTCACGGCACTCCGAGCCGTTGATCCGATCCACCACAAACCCACCCTCGCCTGGTAGGGACTGTGCCACGGCACGTCCGGCTCCACTCGCTTTGTGGATCGCCGGATGTTACCGAACCCTGCTGCACCCGGACTCGGCATGCCGCAGTCCCTACAGCTCGTTTGGCTCCATTCAGCGGTCGTCCCTCGCGGCTCTTGCGAATCTGGGCTGTTGGGGTCACGGCACTCCGAGCCGTCGATCCGATCCACCTCAAATCCGCCCTCGCCTGGTAGGGACTGCGCCACGGCGCGTCCGGCTCCACTCGCTTTGTGGATCGCCGGATGTTACCGAACCCTGCTGCACCCGGACTCGGCATGCCGCAGTCCCTACAGCTCGTTTGTCTCCATTCAGCGGTCGTCCCTCGCGGCTCTTGCGAATCTGGGCTGTCGGGGTCACGGCACTCCGAGCCGTCGATCCGTTCCACCACAAATCCACCCTCGCCTGGTAGGGACTGCGCCACGGCGCGTCCGCCTCCACTCGCTTTGTCAGCCGCTGCAAAGATACGCAAATTTCCACCGCCATGTTTGCTTTTCTGCGCTTTTGTGCAAAAAAAAGCGGCGTGTCGATCGACACGCCGCCATATCTGTTGACTGAATTATTCAGTACATCAGCTGCTTATTTGCGGATGAGCACTTTTGCAGTTTTGCTGCCCTGACGGACAATGTAGAATCCGGGAACGAGGTTCTCAGAAGCTACGCGCACACCCTGCAGGTTGTAGTATTCAACCGGGCCGTTAGCCTCGTCAATACCGATCTCATCGATACCCTGGCTGTCGCTGGTGAAAGATGCTGTGATTACTACATCTCCATCGATATCCTCTTTCGAGATATAGCAGAACATCGAGGATGCGCCACCATATTCACCATTCTCCAACAGTTCAAATCCTGAATATTCGGTTCCGTTGATAGTTACATTTGCATTCAGAACTGACTCGCCATCTTCCGGAATGAAGAAAACAGAATAGAGTGTCATGTTGTCGTCCACGTTCTGGTCAAATGCCGGAAGTGCAGCGCCATTGGTCAATTGTGATCCATAAGGCAGATTTTCGTTATCTGGATCGTATCCTTCAAACATCTCAATACGGCCATTGCCTGATACGATGAACTCAACGTGGTTCACGTGTTCTGCAAACTCGATGTTAATCGTCACGTTGGCTTCGGCTGTGAATGAGTAGGTGTTGCCTTCGAACTGAATGTAAGAGCCGTTGAGCTTAACCAGAGCCTCATTGCCGCTGTTGGGGTTGATGTTGATGGTGATTTCAGCTCCGGGGACTACTACTATGCCGCTGGCGATGGCTGTGCCGTCAGCGTATACAATTGCATTACCTCCTGCGCCAACTGTGTAGTCAACTGAGTAACCGAAGTGAGCGGTCAGGGTTTCGTCGGTTTCGCCGGTGTAGTTGTAGGTTGCGGTAGTTGCAACTACTTCATCTGCGCTGTTGGTCCAGTTCATGAAAGTCATGCCTTCAGCCGGAGTTGCTTTCACGGTCACGGTCTTTTCGTCGGTGGTCACGGTGTTGCCTTCAGTTGCAGGCGATGTGATAGCTACTGTACCGTAAGCTTCGTTTTCAGACTCAACGGTCACCGTACGAGCCTCTTCAAGGGTGGTTTTGGGGATGATGATGTTGAAGTCGATCACAACTTCGCCATTGTCTTTGGCAGACTGGCCATAGATACAAGGATCCTGATCGTCCCAGTCAACTTTGTAGCGTACGCGGTATGTGCCGCTTGCCTGGTTGGCAGGGATTGTAAAGGTGTAAGTTCCTGCGTAGTTGTTCGTGCCTCCGGTATAGTTACCGAATACTTTGTCATCAGTGGTGAATCCGTTGAGATCGAAGTCAGCATAGATAAAGGTGTTCATCCAGGTACCTGCACCTGTTGCTACGATAGAAACAGTCTGGCCGGCTTCTGCTGTGAGGACTGTGCTGGTTGCATCCTGATATACGCGGCGACCGCTGTTCGTTCCCAGACCGGTGATGCTTGCGGTGTTGCTTCCGGCGGTGATGGTGAGCGACGATATGCCACGGCCTGCTGTAGATGTGGTTGCTGTGGTTAGTGCGCCTGCTATCGGAGTGGGTTCGCAGTAGTCAATACCTTCTTCAAATACGGCTGAAACTGTGATATCCTCGGTCGGAGTGATCGTGTTTGAAGCGTAATATGCTCCGTTGATGAGGAAGTTCACGAACTGGTAGCCTGATTCAGAAGCGGCAGAAAGTGTAAGGGTTGTGCCCTCATAAACCTGATTTCCGCTGGTGATGGTGGCTGTACCGTTGCTTACGGTCACTGAACCGCCCTCGGGCTGGTTGATGGTAACGGTGTACTGAGCTTTGGCGCGAGCGTCGATGGTCAGTGTGGCGTCAGCATCGAGAATGAAAGTATATGCGCCGTTGTTAGCGGTCAGCTCTTCGTCGTTAAGAAGGACAGCGTTGAGTACTTTCGAGTCGGGTACGTTGAGGGTCAGTGTGTATTCAGCGCCGCTGAGAAGGGCGGTGAGGTCAGTGACTGTCTCGCCTGAACGGGTGATAGTGTAGGGGATCTCTTCTGTGTTGGCCACGGTCAGAGCGTGGGTTGTGTTGGTGAAGAGAGCTGTGATGATAATATCGCTGGTAGGAGTGTATTTGCCATCAACGATTTCAGTGCGAGTTCCCGATACGGGATCAACGGCGTAGATGCCGATCAGCTCGTAGCCTTCTTCGGGGGTTGCTGTGATGGTGAGTTCGTTTGTGGTATTTACGGTAACACCTTCTGCTGCGTTTTCGCCATCATATGTGTTTTCGCCATCGGTTACAGTGATTGTACCGCCTTCGCCATCCATCACGTAGAGTGTAACGTCCATGGCGATAATCTCGCGGCCTTCCTCTGTTGTGGGAGCCTCTTCAGCAACTGAACCTGCGGAGATGACGTAAACGATACCATTGTCCCAGCATTGTGAGCCGGTGATCTTTTCCCAAGTCATGTTGAGTGAAGATGCGTTGGCTTGTTTTGACTGGTTTGCATACTGGCTTGTTGTGCCGGCAGCAACTTCGTCAAATGTGTAGAGTCCTACAAGACCATCAACAGCACTTGCGTTTCTGTAAGCCTTTGCTACATCTTCAGCACTGAGTGCGCGGTTGTAGATCTGAGCTTCATCAAGCAGGCCATTGAAACCGAAGCCGGCGAAGTAGATTGCCGGGTTCTCGCTTGTGAACCATTCATGTTTTGCGTTCATGGCCTTCTGGTCAATCTGAACGCCGTCGAGATAGAATGTCATTGAGGGAGCCTCGCTGTCGTATGAAACCATTACATGGTGCCATTCTCCAATGCTGAATGTGCTGTTGTTTATAGCTCCGGCAGCACCCTGTGCGCCCCAACCGGTAACGTTCATTGAGCCGGTAGAGTTGACAACGATATTCCAGCAACCATTGTCGTTGCAGTGCTCACGGCCACCATAGCCGAAGATGAGCATGTTGTCGTTCAGGTTTGATGTGGACTGAAGCGCACCAATTTTGACCCATGAGCCAATGGTGTACGATTCGGCTGTCCCGGCAACTACTGGCTGTAGGATTGACGGATCAACATAAGCTCTGTAGTCGGTTGTTGTTTCTCCGGTTCTAAGTGCTTTCGATATAGCCAGATTGTCGGCGGCCATAGCGAGAACCGGAAGCATCAACATGACAAGAAATAATGAGTAGATTTTTCTCATGTGAGTTGATTTGGTTTATAAAAAAGATATTAATAATTGATTGAGTTTGTCGTGGTTTTAGATGTCGGAAAGTGGCTCTGCATGCAGGTTTGCGTGCGGAACCATTGCTTTTTCGGCGGTTTAAATCCATTTATTTGTGTGCAAATGTATGTAAATGTAGGGAGTTTGAATAATCTTGAGGTTTTAAAAATAGTTAAATAATGCAAACGCGCGTCGGCCGGGATGTTGGACTCGTCGGACGTGTCTGACAGGTCCGACAGAACTCGAGATTGCATTTTTGTGAAAAAAACGGGCTGTATGGGCTGCATTCGGCAAAGTTTTCGTATTTTTGCACGATATTACCCGAAATAGTATGAATCCAAACCGAAATAATCCCCGTCAGCATCATCACCGCCACCCCGGCGGATCGCAGATTGTGGCCACGGTCAGCATTGCGATGGTGCTCGTGGTCCTCGGCATTGTGGCTTTGACAAGCCTTGTGGCAGAGCGTGTTACGGCAGATCTGCGTGCAGGAATGGGAATGGTGGTTGTTGTCGACGAGCTCGCCGGCGACGGTGCTGCCGACACTCTCTCGCAGACTCTCAAGAACGCACCCTACACCGGTACTCTGAAATATGTGTCGGCTGCCGAGGTCAATGCCCAGTGGCAGTCGCAACTCGGCGATCAGGAGCTGACCGATCTGTTTCCGTTTCAGGCGGAATATGATCTGAAGGTGAAAAGTGGATGGAGCTCGGCCGACAGTCTTCAGGCCATTGCAGCACGGCTCAAGGAGATGACGGCGGTCTATGATGTCAAGGTGCAGACCGATATTGCCCGGAATGTCAACCGCACTATCAGTACGGTGACAATGGTGCTGATTGTCGTGGCGACGGCTTTGCTGCTGATTTCGTTCGTGTTGATCTACAACACTGTAGGTATGGCCATTCATGCCCGTCGGCTCGTGATCCACACTATGCAGTATGTCGGAGCACGTCCGGGGTTCATTCGTCGGCCTTTCGTGTTTCGTAGCGTCCTTTCCGGTGTGATAGCCGGCGTGATAGCCTCCGCGCTACTGGCCTCGCTCCTTGTGTGGGTGCGCAATATCAATGCCGGCATCTTTGAGGCCATAGGTTGGCCCTCGGCTTGTGTGGTGTTCGCATTGCTGACCGCCTCGGGCGCGATAATCGGCGCGATAGCAACGGCGTTGGCTGTCAATAAATATCTGCGACGCAGCTATGAAAACGTATCTCGTTAAGAAATAATATCCAAATATAATGGCAAACAATAATTCAAGAAAAGCCCCGTCGGTTCCGGTCAAAGAGGATCCGAACGACAAATATGTGTTTCCGCTCGGGCGCATCAATTTTATAATCATGGCCTTGTCGGCTTTGCTGATAGTGATCGGTTTCGTGCTGATCTCCGGTGGCGCACCTGAGGGAAATGAATTCAATCCCGAGGTGTTCAGTGCCACCCGTATCGTAGTCGGGCCTACCATCGTGCTGATAGGTTTCGTTGGCATCGGTGTCGGCATCATGTGGCCGCGCCGCCGCAAGGAAAATAACGTAGAAACAGAAGAACAGAACTAACCGGACTTTTTGCAATGGATACGATCGACGCATTGATAATGGGCCTCGTGCAAGGCCTTTCGGAATATCTCCCAATCAGCTCCAGCGGACATCTCGAGATATGCCGCGAGGTTCTGGGACTTAAACTCAGCGGAGGTGATGCTCTTGAATTTACCGTCGCGCTGCATGTGGCCACGGTGTTGAGTACAATCGTGGTGCTCTGGCGTGAATTTGCCGGGTTGTGCACCTCGTTCTTCACTTTAAAACGCGACGAGAACACCACCTATGTCTGGAAAATTCTGCTCTCATGCATTCCGGTGGCCATCGTCGGACTCTTCTTCAAGGATGATGTGGAGCAGTTTTTCGGCGACGGACTGACCATTGTGGGTATCTGCCTTCTGGTCACTGCCTTTCTGCTTGCCTTTGCCTACTTCTATCCGCGCCGCCGCAGCAACCTGACGCTCGCCGGCAGTGTGAAAGAACATGATATCACATGGTTCGATGCTTTCGTCATCGGATGTGCCCAGGCTGTTGCCGTGTTGCCCGGTCTGAGTCGCAGCGGTTCGACCATCGCCACCGGTATGATCCTTGGCGACCGTCGCGACCGTCTGGCCCAGTTCTCATTCTTCATGGTCATCATCCCGATTCTTGGCGAGGCTCTGCTTGATGTCAAGAAAATGATCGAGAGCGGATCGACAGGCAGCGAGATCGGTTGGTTGCCGATGCTTGTAGGTTTCTTGGCCGCATTCATTGTGGGCTGTCTGGCTTGCAAATGGATGATCAATCTGGTCAAGAAGGGTAAATTGGTTTGGTTCGCAATCTATTGCGCTGTGATGGGCGTGGTTTGTCTCGTATGGTAAGCGAATCGGCTGCATCGGCTACAATGGACTGGGTCAGCGGCGAGGTGATCTATGTCGACAAACCCGTGGGATGGACTTCATTCGATGTGGTGAAGCGCGTGCGAGGTGCCCTGTTGCGCCGTCTGCACCTGAAAAAGTTCAAGGTGGGACATGCCGGGACGCTTGATCCGCTGGCGTCGGGAGTGATGATCATAACTACCGGACGCGCCACAAAGCAGATAGAAAGCCTGCAGGCCGGGGTCAAGGAATATATCGCCGACATTCGTCTTGGAGCCACAACTCCGAGCTTCGATCTTGAGACCGAGATTGATGCCACATACCCTACCGACCATATCACCCGTGAACTCGTCGAAGCCACTTTGCCAAACTTCCTGGGCATGATCCAGCAAGTGCCACCGGCATTCTCGGCATGTAAGATCGAGGGAGTGCGAGCCTACGACATGGCGCGCCGTGGCCAGGAGGTGGAACTCAAGCCCAAGACTCTCGTGATCGATGATATCGAGATGCTCGATTTCGCTCCGGAGTGTCTCCGCTTGCGCATCGTGTGCAGCAAGGGAACCTATATCCGCGCTCTTGCCCGAGACATAGGGCAGGCACTCGGATCCGGCGGCCATCTGACCGGATTGCGTCGCACGCGTGTAGGCAAGGCCTCGATCGACGGATGCCTGAGCGTTGAACAGGCCGTGGAGCTTGTCAAGAGTGCTGCCGTCAGCTATCCCGACTGGTTTGAAGGCCACCGCATAGCCCCTTTTTCAGATAAAGAATAAACAAAAAAACACCAACATACTCCCAAAGAGAATATGAAACTATCGCAATTCAAATTCAATCTGCCCGACGAACTGATAGCCCAGCATCCGGCACCCCAGCGTGACGAATCGCGCCTTATGGTTGTCAACCGTTCGACCGGCGAGATTGAACATCGAGTGTTCAAGGATATCATCAACTATTTCGAAGATGGTGATATATTCGTGTTCAACGATACCAAAGTGTTTCCGGCGCGTCTCTATGGCTACAAGGAAAAGACCGGCGCACGTATCGAAGTGTTCCTGCTCCGTGAGCTGAACGCCGAGAACAAACTGTGGGACGTGCTTGTAGAGCCGGCGCGCAAGATCCGTATCGGCAACAAGCTCTATTTCGGCGACGGCGAGTCGATGGTGGCCGAAGTGATCGACAACACCACATCGCGTGGCCGCACACTGCGTTTCCTCTACGACGGACCCCACGAAGAGTTCAAGCGCGAGCTCTTCAGCCTCGGCGCACCTCCACTGCCTGCCTACATCATGCGTGAGCCGGAGGAACTTGATTTTGAACGCTATCAGACCATTTATGCTGAGAAAGAGGGTGCCGTTGTGGCTCCTGCCGCCGGACTCCATTTTAGCCGTGAATTGCTGAAACGTCTTGAGATCAAGGGTGTGCATCAGGCATTCATGACCGTCCACAGTGGCCTCGGCAATTTCCGCGAGATTGACGTGGAGGATCTGACCAAACACCGCATGGACTCCGAACAGATGGAGGTTACGCAGGAGCTCGTGGATATTGTCAACGGTGTCAAGGATGAGCATCATCGCGTCTGCGCCATCGGTACTTCCGTGTTGCGCGGCATCGCCAGCGCAGTCAGCATGGGTGGCCACATGAAGACATATACCGGGTGGACCAACAAGTTCATATTCCCACCCTACGATTTCACAGTCACCGACGCTCTTCTGAGCAATTTCCACATGCCTTACTCCACTATGCTCATGATGGTGGCTGCATTCGGAGGCTATGACCTCGTGATGAAAGCCTACCGCGAGGCCGTCAAGGAGAAATATCGTTTCGGAGCCTACGGTGATGCCATGCTGATCCTGTGATTCCGTTACCTGTTCCGCTGCTGATACCACTGTAGCCCATCATGGAAAAGACGAGTGAATTCCGCACCATAGCCCGACCGTCGGAGGGGATAATCCGAGAGAAGATGAGCAAGTTCATCGCTCTGGCTTTTCCCGTGACGACGGCGGAAGAGGCGCGTGCCGCCATCAAGGGTGTGGAGAACGAATACCATGATGCACGCCACGTGTGCTGGGCCTATATGCTCGGCGCTGCGATGGAGGAATTTCAATGGAACGACAATGGTGAGCCGTCAGGCACTGCCGGCAAGCCGATTCTCGGACAGATCCGTTCGGCCGGTCTGACCAATGTAGCCATAGCTGTGGTGCGCTATTTCGGTGGCATCAAGCTTGGCACGTCGGGGCTTATCGCCGCTTACCGCGAGGCTGCCCGTACGGCGCTTGAGAACGCCGAGATCCGCACGGATTACGAGATGGCAAGCGTCAGCTTCACGTTCCCCTATATGGAGATGAACGCCGTGATGCGTGCCGCCAAGGATCCTGAAGTGAAGATAGCAGAACAGGAATTCGACAATACATGCCGGATGACACTGCGGATACGGGCCGACCGCGCCGAGGAATTGCGCCGCCGGCTCGACGACATATCCGGAGTGTCGCTCGACGACTAACCAGATAATAGGGTGTTTTAATAACTATAACCAATGGAAGAAGAACTGAAAAAACATCTCAGCAAGGACCCTGACGGGCTGCTGACCTACGAATATATTGCCAACAACATTGATGGTATCGCTGATATTCTGCCTGAACTCGTCGACAATATGGTCTGCGTGGATCCCAACGGACAGTTCTGTGTCAGCGCGGCGCGGTATCTCCATGCCATCGACGCTGTGAATTACTCTCAGTCTGTGGGCCGTCTGATAGCCGCTGCCATAGAGAAGGATCGCGAACGTGCCTATATAGGTCAGCTACTGCCGGATATCTGGGGCGCGGACTATGCCGATAGAGTCGACGAACTGAATGCCGCCGACGATAATTTCCGCCGCGTCTATAAGCGCATCTATCCCAAAAACAGTCTCTGATGAAATTTTTTCCGCGTCTCCTCGCTATGCTGACCGCCGGTGGTGCTATTCTGACCGGTGGACATGCCTATTGCCAATCCCCAAACCCTGACAAGACAATGACCGACAATCAGTCCAAGAATACGGAAGTGGTGATCGAGACCACTGCCGGTGATATCACCGTCCGTCTTTATGACGACACTCCCGGCCACCGCGACAATTTCCTGAAACTCGCTTCGAAAGGTTTCTATGACGGCGTGCTGTTCCATCGTGTGATCAACCGCTTTATGATCCAGACCGGCGATCCGGACTCGCGCAACGCCCAGCCCGGACAGATGCTCGGTTCCGGTGGCCCCGGCTATGAGATTGATGCCGAGTTCCGCACGCCGGAGCGTTTCCATAAGCGCGGAGTCCTGGCGGCTGCGCGTGAGAGCGACGACACCAATCCGCAGAAACGTTCCAGTGGATCGCAGTTCTATATTGTGACCGGAAAGGAGCTCAACGAAGGGCAGCTCCGGGCTTTTGAGCGGCAGAAGAATCTGGAAGTGGAGCAGCAGGTTCGCAATGAGCTGATGGCTCAGAACCGCGACACGATCATGGCTCTGCGCCGTGCGCGCGATTTTGCTGCCCTGCAGCAGATCCAGGATGAGATCACGATGAAAACCGATGAGCTGACGGCAGAACGTAAATTCCGGTTTACCCCTGAGCAACGGGAGGCCTACAGCACGGTAGGCGGAACGCCATTCCTCGATGGTGAATACACGGTGTTCGGCGAAGTTGTCAGCGGCATGGATGTTGTTGATAAGATTCAGGAAGCCGCCACGGATTCGTTCGACCGTCCTGTTGAGGATATCCGCATCACGGGTGTGAAAATTGTGGGCAAGGAATGATCGCTTATACTCTTTTTGAGCTTGAAAACGGACTGCGTGTGGTGCACCATCGCGACGACACCACCGGCAGCGTGGCTCTTAATCTGCTCTATAATGTCGGGGCACGCGATGAGTCTCCGGATCTGACCGGTATGGCTCATCTGTTCGAACATCTGATGTTCGGCGGCTCCGTTAATGTCCCTGACTATGATTATTCGCTTGAGATGGCCGGCGGCACCAACAATGCATGGACATCCAACGATTTCACCAATTTCTATGATACGGTTCCGGCCGGAAATGAGGAAACGGCATTCTGGGCCGAGAGCGACAGGATGCTTTCGCTGGCTTTCAGCGAGAAAAGCCTTGAGGTGCAGCGTGGCGTAGTGATGGAAGAGTTCAAGCAGGTTTGTCTCAACAAGCCCTATGGGGATATGGGGCATCATCTGCGGTCGCTGATCTACACGTCGCACCCCTACCGCTATCCGACGATAGGGCGCGAACTCAGCCATATTGAGAGGGTGACGATGGCCGACGTAAAGGATTTTTTCTATTCCCATTATGCACCCAATAATGCCGTGCTGGCTGTGACCGGAAATATCACGCTTGAACGTACCCGTGAGCTTGCGGAAAAATGGTTCGGCCCTATTCCGCGCCGGGAATTGAAGCCACGCACCTATGCGCCCGAACCTGTGCAGACGGCTCCGCGACGTAAGGTGGTTGAGGCTGATGTGCCTCAGACGCGGTTGGTTATCGCTTTCCCTATGGCAGCAGCCACGCATCCCGACTATCGTGTGGCCGATCTGCTGACTGACATTCTTGCGTCAGGCAATTCGTCGCGTTTCTACCGCGAACTTGTGATGGGGACAGATCTGTTCACGGCTGCCGACGCTTCGGTTGCCGGAACTGATGAGCCGGGATTTCTGATGGTTCATGCCTGTCTGCGTGGCAGTGGCGACGATAGGTCGGTAGCCGAGGCTGAAAAAGCTTTATGGGCACAGCTCGACAGGATAGCCGCCGGGGGGTGCACCGATGAGGAATTGGAGCGTGCCTTGAACCGCTGTGAAACCAATGCCGCATTTTCGCAGTTGAGCTATCTGGCAAAAGCCCGGGAGTTGGCAAAGTGCGTTATGCAGGGTGTGGAGATCAATAATATAGTGGCCGATTATCGCCGCATCACACCCGATGATATTCGCCGTGTGGCGAGTGATCTCCTGCGCCGCGAGCGATCCAATACCCTTGTTTATCGTTCCCGTCCCGAATAAACGTTTAGTGATGCCTGTAGGGTCGCAACTTGTTGCGACCGAGAGCTGTATCGTTTAGTGTTTGAGGAATAGGACGGTGTGTGGCGGTAGACGGCTCGGAGAGCCGTTACCCCGATTCGCGGATTTGTGTTGTTTGGGCTGGTCGGGGTCACCGCACTCCGTGCGGTAGGCCGGAATCATCGCCAATGCTGATGGTTCGGTAGACGGCTCGGAGAGCCGTTACCCCAATCAGTCAATGGGGTGTGGCTTATTGGGGGAAGTTGGCGGAGAAGTAGGCGTCGAGGACGTCGCGTGCGGCTGTGAATGAACTCTGGCGGTTGGTCAGGACGCGCTGCTCTTTTTCTTCAAGCATCGATGCTATGGACGGGTTGTCAAAGAAATGGCGGCGCAGCTGCTCATCGATGGTCTCGTACATCCAATAGCGTGCCTGTTGCAGACGTTTGCGCTCGAAATATCCGTTGGCATTCACAAATTCAAAATAGCGGTCGATCATCTCCCAGACTTCTTCGATGCCGAGTTCATAGTAGCCTGAGTATGTGAGTACTTCCGGTTTCCAGCCCGATTCCGTGGGTGGGAATAGCTGCAATGCACTGCGGAACTGCGCCTGGGCGAGCTGGGCACGGGGGATGTTGTCACCGTCGGCTTTGTTGATCACTATGCCATCGGCCATCTCCATTATGCCGCGTTTGATGCCTTGAAGCTCATCGCCTGTTCCGGCAAGTTGCAGCAGCAGGAAGAAATCGACCATCGAGTGTACGGCGGTCTCGCTCTGACCTACGCCGACTGTCTCGACAAAGATATTGTTGAAGCCGGCAGCCTCGCAAAGAACGATGGTTTCGCGTGTCTTGCGAGCCACGCCACCGAGAGATCCTGCCGAGGGGCTGGGGCGAACGAATGCCGAGGGATGGACGGCGAGACGCTCCATGCGTGTCTTGTCGCCAAGAATGGATCCTTTGGTGCGTTCGCTGGAGGGGTCGATGGCGAGTACAGCGAGTTTGCCTCCCTTTCCGAGGACATGAAGTCCGAATACGTCGATCGAAGTCGATTTTCCGGCTCCCGGTACGCCCGTGATGCCTATGCGGCGTGACTGGCCTGAGTAGGGCAGACATTTTTCTATCACTTCCTGAGCCACACTCTGATGTTCGGCCGAGAGGCTCTCCACAAGAGTCACCGCACGCGACAGCATGGTTGTGTCGCCCTTGAGGATTCCTTCCACAAGTTCGGTGGCTGAAGGGAGCGGCTTGCGGCGTCGGCGCAGGTAGGGGTTTACGACCGGAGGCTGGCTTACGCCTGAATTGACTGTGAGGCCGGTGAATTGTTCGTCGTTTTCGGGGTGGGTCAGGTGGTGGTGATCCATGGCAGGAAGTGTGTTATTTAATTTGTCCGACTACCCGTATGGTCTGGGTGGGGTTGGCCGGATCGTTTGTAATCAGGGTAATTCTTGAGTTTAGGATGCCTTCGGCCAGCTGTCCGGGGGATAGCATGGAGGGTATGAGGCTGACGGTCACGGTTATTTTCTTTCCCGGTTTCGCTTTCATTGCTGATGCCTTGATGGCAAGGGCGCGATCGGGAGAATATAGGCGACGCACCTGCATGGTTTCGTGGCCGTTGTTCGCTATGGTGAATGTCATCTTCAGAGGCTCGATGCTTGTGGGGTCGATCACTCCAAAATCAAGAGTCGTGAGCGAAGGTTTGGTGACGGGAGCATCGGCCAGCTGCTTCTCTGTCAGCTTTGTGAAGTCCTCGTTGACTATCATCACGGTGGCCACGCTTATGGAGTGTTCCGGCAGCTTGGCGTTGGGGACAATTGTCAGGGAATCCTCTATGATGCCATATAGCGGCGTGCGGTCGGTGTAGGCTGTCATTGAGAGTATTCCTTGTTCGCCCGGGGGGATGGTGACGGGACGGAACATTGTGTTGATGAAGCCCGGGACATCCTTGACCTCCGGCTGTATGGTGTCGGCGGTAGGATTGTAGATATTGATTGCCGCAGCGAGAATATGGCCTTTTGTGGTTTCGCCGAATGGGGCTATATGGTTGCTGACGCGGTATGGCCCTACTTCATCGGGGTAGCGCGAGCGGAGAGTTCCTGAAGATCCGATGACGGTTCCGCGCACGCCAAGTATGTAGGATTTGGCCGCGGTGTTGGTGGTTACTTTCACCTGTTTGCTGAAGCGGCCGGGACGTCCGGCAGGATCGTAGGCCACAGACACCGACAGCGTATCGCCCGGAGCCACAGGTTCGCGTGTGAATGTGGGGCGCGTGCATCCGCAGTTTGCGCGAGCGTCGATCACAACGACCGGCTCGTCGCCTGTGTTGACAGCCTTGAACACGCATGTCACGGGGCCAACGTCCTCTTTGAATGCTCCGAAGTTATGGACGGGATTCAGCCAAGTGAGATCCGGAGCCGCCATGGCCGGCATGATTGCCGCCGCCGCAAGAATGGAAATCAGAAGTTTTTTCATTTAATCAGGGGACTATTGCTCCCGAGAACATCAACGGGATACGTTTTTTCGATGCGTTTGTCTTCACCTTTACCTCGCGGTTGAATTCGCCCCGTCGGCCCGAGGGGTCGAACTGGATGGTGATCTCTCCTGATTTTCCCGGTGCTATGGGTGCTTTGGGGTAGGAGGGAGTGGTGCATCCGCAACCTCCGTTGGTCACGGTGATGATCACCAGCGGTTCCGTGCCGGTGTTTGTGAAGCGGTAGGTCGCGGTCACTTTTCCGTCGACGGCACGTATGTTGCCGAAATCGTGCTTTGTCTCCGAGAATGTGATGGCTGCGCCTTTTCCGGCGGCCGATGCAGCCAATGCCGCTATGAGTGCTATGAAAGCTGTGAATAAAACTCTTTTCATAATTGTCTGTTCTTTGGGGAATATGTCTTCAAAATTACAAAACAATTTGAACCCTGCATTATGTTTTGGGAAAAAAGTGTCAGAGCTGCATTCCGATGCCGAACAGGGCGAAATCGTAGATGGCAGGGTCGTCGGGGCGGATGGTGCGCAAGGCTTCCGTCAGTTCTATGACGGTGCGTCTGTCGTCGGCTTTACGGGTCACGATACCAAGGTTTCGCGCCGTGTTTCCAACGTGGACATCCAGTGGAATGTAGAGTTGGCTCGGGTCGATGGCGTCCCATACGCCGAGATCCACTATCCCGTCGCGCCTGACGAGCCAACGCAAGGCCATGTTGACGCGTTTAAGGGCGGTCTGTTTCATGTTGAGCGGCAGACACCGCGAGTCGCTGTTGCCGTTGTTTGCCTCGGCCAGCTCCTGATTGATCAGATCCACGAGTTTCCATGCCGGCAGCTGATCGTCGGCCACGCGGTGGTGGCGCGCAAATTCATTCAGCGATCCGAAGCGCTGGTAGATGCGCCGGAGTCCGCGCAGGAAATGGCGCAGGTTGGCGGCGAAAAAAGTGCGGTGGATGTTCTGGTCGGGGAGATCCTCGTAGGCTTCGTCCATCATGTAGTTGTAGGGGTCGTGGCCCATCAGCGCGAGCATCTTGTCGCAGTCGCGGCATATCATCTTGCGGTTGCCCCAGGCTATTGAGGAACAAAGGAGGGAGGTGATCTCAATGTCGCGCAGATCGGAGAACCGCCGTGGAAACTGCACGGGATCGAGGTCGATGAAAGATGGGTGGTTAATGCGCCGGGCTTCGGAATCGAGCAGTTCGCGCAAGTCGGGGGATATTGTCGTGATGGAGGAGGTCTCGTTCATGGATTCAGAAGTGTATTATAAAAGAGACACTGCGATGCGTTTGCATTGCAGTGTCACCGAAAAATTCGAGTAGCCCATAGGAGAATCGAACTCCTCTTTCAAGAATGAAAATCTTGCGTCCTAGCCGATAGACGAATGGGCCTCGGATAATATTTTTTATAGAAGCACGTGTTGAAAATTCAACCGCCTTTTTGGCTGTGCTTCAATCCGTCGGCTCTGCTTAAGCGCCGATTTTGTTGATGTGAAGCTGGAGCTTGCTCTTGAGGTTAGATGCTTTGTTCTTAGAGATGGTCTTTTTAGCGGCCAACTTGTCGAGCATCTTTGTAACCTTAACGAGAGTGGCCTGAGCTTCGGCCTTGTCAGTCATTTTGCGAAGGTTGCGCACGGCATTACGGGCGGTCTTTGCATAATAACGGTTGCGGAGGCGGCGAGATGCAGTCTGGCGGATTCTTTTAAGCGATGATTTATGGTTTGCCATTGCTTTAATTAGTCTGTTTTAAATTTTTTCTGTTAAATAGTAGCCCATAGGAGAATCGAACTCCTCTTTCAAGAATGAAAATCTTGCGTCCTAGCCGATAGACGAATGGGCCGTTTGTGCGACATAGCGCTCAAAAGCGAGTGCAAATATACGGACTTTTTTTTATTCACACAAAATTTTTCGATGAAATATGCAAAAAATGTCTAATTTTGTTCTCTATGAAGCAAAAAATGGAGTTTGTGGCACTGCGGACGGTGCGTCATAGCGATCGTCATTCCATCCTGTCGGCCTATTCGCTGGAGTCGGGCAGGGTGGCATTTGCGATTGCCGCCGGTGGCGGACGTGAGGCTGTCAGGCGCCGGGCTTTGCTGATGCCGCTGAGTATTGTTGAATGTGTGGCGGATGTCAAGCCGGGGCGCGAGGTCAGCGTCATGCACGAGCCGCGTGCCGTTGCGCCGCTGGCCGGCTTGCGGTGCAATCCGATGAAAAGCTCTGTGGCTCTGTTTCTGGCTGAGGTGCTCGGGATCGTTCTCCGCGACGGGCCTCCCGATGATCTGCTCTATAATTATATACGCCGGTCAATTGAGGTGCTCGATATGTTGCCTTCGGAGAGGTCGGCCAATTTCCATATATGTTTCCTCTGGGGACTGGGACGGTTTATCGGTATAGAACCCGATACCGGCGATTTCCGTGCCGGAATGGTGTTCGATATGGTGGATGGCCGTTTCCGCATGAGTGCTCCGCTCCATCGCCATTATCTCGATCCGGAGCAGTCGGCTGTCGTGGCATCGCTTGCGAGGATGACATATTCGAATATGTGGCTGTTCAGGATGAGTCGCAGGGAAAGGAACGAGCTTCTTGACGGGATTCTGAAATATTACTCGCTTCACTACACGGGTCTCCAGTCGATGCGCTCACTCGAAGTCTTGCGCGAACTGTTCTAAATAGAGGGCAACGGCATCGCTCTGGTTTGTGCCGATCACGATATCGGCGGCCTTTTTCACTTCGGGAAGGGCGTTCTCCACGGCCACAGCTACGTCGGCGACGGCCATCATCGGCAGATCGTTGAGATTGTCGCCGAATACGGTCAGACGGTCGGCATCCATGGTCTTTTTCAAGGTTTCGACAGCCGATGCTTTGCTGACGCCGGGAGCGAAGATCTCTATGTAGGATATGGAGGGGTTGAAAATGTCGGGGTAGGAGGATACGGAGCATATACCCGAAGCTCTGAGGCAATCGGACAGACTGCCGATTTTGCCGGCATCGCCAAGTCCGAATATCAGTATGGTGTCGGGGTAAGTATCGGGATCGTCGGTCCCGGGATGACGGTTGACGATCATTCGCTTCAGCTTCAGATGTGCCCGTTCGTCAATGAATTTCTGCTCTTTTGACGATGGAATGCCTGAATAGTAGGTGTGGATTATTCCGGATGGCTGGATGGTGTAGATGAATGGTGTGATGCCGTGGGAGCGGCATGCCTCGTGGATCTGTGCTGCTGCTTCGTTGCTGATGAACCGGGGGTTGATATATTGTAACGTCTTGCGGTCCCACATTGCTGCGCCGGTCATGACAATGGCCGGGGGTGTGGTCAGTGTGTGGCTGAGAAGCGGCTCCACAGTGGCCGGTGTACGTGCCGTGGCCACGCTGATCATCGCGCCTTGACGCGACAGCCGGGAGATTATGGCGGCGGAACGGTCGGATACGCGGCTCTCGCGGTTGAGAAGCGTTCCGTCGAGGTCGGTGATGAAGAGGTGTTTCATGCTGTTTCCATCGGGATTTGAATTCGGAAGGTGGTGCCGATGCCGGGTTCTGAATCGCTGACAAATATGCGGCCTCCGTGATATTGCTCGATGATGCGTTTTGCCAGCGTCAGTCCCAGTCCCCAGCCACGTTTTTTTGTCGTGAAGCCCGGACGGAATATCTCTTTGCGGCGTTTGCGCGACATCCCTTTTCCGGTGTCGGTGACATCGATCACGGCCATCTGGCGGTCGTGTAGAGTGGTGATGGTTATGCTGCCTGAACCCTCCATGGCATCAACGGCGTTCTTGATGAGGTTTTCCATGACCCACTGGATCAGCGGCTCGCACATTCTGACGGGCAAAGGCTCCGGACATTCGACGAGTGACAGGTTGATACGCGGCGATATGCGTGTCGACATGTAGTCGGTGGCTGTGCGGACGGTTGCGTTGAGATTGCCCGGCTCGATGCTCGGCTGCGATCCGATTTTCGAGAAGCGTGAGGCGATCGTGGAGAGTCGTTTCACATCCTTGTCCATCTCCATGACTATTTCCGGATCTGTGTCCTGCTCGCGAAGCAGTTCCACCCAGGCCATGAGGGAGGATATGGGGGTGCCGAGCTGATGGGCTGTCTCTTTCGACAGGCCTACCCACACTTTGTTCTGCTCGGCGCGTTTCGACGATGTCACGGCGAGATAGACCACGATTACGAAAGCAGCCATCACGGCCAGCTGTATGTAGGGATAGAGGCTGAGCCGTCGCAGGAGTGTAGAGTCTTCGTAATACAAATGTTGCACTACTCCAGGGGCTATGTCGATGTCGATCACGTTGTCGCTGCGACGCATCTCTGCGAGACGTTTTTGCAGGAACGCCGTGTTCTCGGCATTGTCGGTGGGGATAATCGCCGTCGGATCGGGGAGGGTGAAGTTTCGGGCCTGGATAATGTTGCCGTCGTCGTCGGTGAGCAGTACGGGGATGTTGTTGTTGTCCTCTATGATTTTGAGCAGGAACACGATATTTGACTCGGAAAGATCGTTTTCCGACGAGCTCAGGTTGACAATCTCTTTGGTGGCGTCGGCCCATATCTGCATTCTTGAACGTTCCTGTATGGCAAGATCCTTGACTATAGCATTGGAGAGATACAGGAATACGCCGACCACCACCACGGATGCCAGAAGGAATGCCATGGTGCCGTAACGGCGTCGGATTTCGTAGATGCTCACATCGTTATAACGTATCTCCGGCCCGGTTATTGTCCGGTTGTTTGTTGCCGGATCTGACAAAAGTCTCGTTTAATTGTTGTATCTTTGTAAAATCATAACCAAATAATAAAATATGACATTTGAAGAACTTGGAGTTC
>CAJTTG010000015.1 GCA_910579185.1 uncultured Muribaculaceae bacterium | reverse complement strand
AAGTGCCTCTATAAGTTTTTCCTCTGAGGGCAAAACAAGTTTATATTTAGATGCAAATATTTGGCGAGCCTCGTTCAATACACTGTACTTCACAAGCGTTTCGTCTTTGTCTTTACAGAGTATTATTCCAATAGTCGGGTTGTCATCGGACTGACGCTTGAGGTCGTCAAACATTCTGACGTACATTTCCATTTGGCCGATGTCTTGGTGCGTCAGCCTATCAGTTTTAAGGTCAATAAGCACAAAGCATTTTAGTAAATAATTGTAAAACACCAAATCCACATAGAAATGCATGGTTTCGGTACTTATGCGCATTTGACGTCCGACAAACGAAAATCCGTTGCCAAGTTCAAGCAAAAATTGTTCGATGTTATCAATTATGGCAGACTCCAATTCGCTTTCCAAAAATTTGCCGTTACCCTTAATTCCGAGAAATTCCATCACATAAGGGTCTTTAACAATGTTGTGCTGCGCTAACGGTTCTTTATGTTCGGTCAAAGACGATTGCGAGATAAGGCGGTGGAAAGAGTCTGTTTTCAGATTACGTTCCAACGTGCGTACGCTCCAATTGTGCTTCGATGATTCGGAAATGTAGTATTGGCGTTCCCGTTCATCGTCACATCTCATTATCAGACGAATGTGTGACCAACTTAAAAGGCTACACAGTGTGTGACTTTTTTCTTGGTCAGGATAGGTGAGATAAAAAGCTACCTTTCTGCTCTTGTTCAACAATGCGTTTACCAATTTGCCAATATGTTTGCGACATGATGGAATTGATAGACATATAGGCACGACTGCGCGCCTGTAAAAGCAATTCTTTTATCTCAGCATAGAATTGGGACTCTTGTATGTTGGTTGTCAGCTCTGTTCCCATATTACAAAGTTACAAATTTTCGGAGAATTAAAAGAAATAACCCGAGGATTTCTTGTTGTTCTTGAAGATAGGGGGGGCGCTAACAATCGGGCGGTGTCGGAGCTGTGCCATTCGGGAAAATCGGACGGGCGGTGGCATATGATGTTGACTATATCGGCCAAGTGTCGGCTGTTGAACGAGCTTTTTTGCAGGTAGGCGATCGACAGGGTATATGCGATTTTTGAGTTCCTTGACCGTTGCTGAACACTTCTGTGGGTAAAGAATAGGCGCCATGGCGCGTCCGGCTTCATCCTCCTTCCCTATGGATAAAAAAACGCCGGAGGAATCATCCCCCAGCGCAATATATAATCTAACTTGGTTACAAACCCTTATTTCACCAGCTCCATCCCACGCAAAATAGCCTCGCGGTTCGCCGGAAGCAGATGGTGATGTCTTTCCGGCAGCGTTTTCTTCAATCCAGTCATGACAGAATCTATACTCACTATCGGATTGATTTTCAGCAATGCGCCGAGAATTATCATGTTATAACTTTTGGCACTCTTCAAATCAAAGGCCGCGTCCATCGCGTTGACTGCATAAACGTTGATGTCTGTGCGTGTTGGCGGACGGTGGATTCCATACGGATCATAGATCAGAGTCCCACCCGGCTTGACTTTACTCTCAAACTTGTCAAGGCTCTGTTGATTAAGGATCACGGCTGTGTCATAGCTGTCAAGCACCGGAGAACTGATCGGACGATCCGACAGAACGACTGTGACATTTGCTGTGCCTCCACGCTGTTCCGGGCCATACGATGGCATCCACGTAACTTCCAGATCATCGATCAAGCCTGCGTATGCCAGAATCTTACCCATTGACAGAACGCCTTGTCCGCCAAATCCTGCTGCTATTATCTCTTGTTTCATTTGTCGTTATTCTTTAGGTCTCCGAGGGGATAGAACGGGAACATGTTTTCAACCATCCATTCATTTGCTTTGGCAGGACTCATTTTCCAACCGCTGTTGCAGGTGCTGACAACTTCAACAACCGATGTGCCGCGCCCTTCAAGTGAGTTCTCAAATGCCTTGCGGATGGCGGCTTTGGCTTTGCGTACCGCTGCCGGAGTGTGCACTGCCTGACGCGTAACGTAGCATGTGCCTTCAAGTTCTGCCAGCAGATTGCTGATTTTTAGGGGATATCCGTTGAGATCTACACGGCGCCCGTATGGGGTGGTGGCGGTTTTCTGTCCCTCAAGGGTTGTAGGTGCCATCTGGCCACCGGTCATACCATAGATCGCGTTGTTGATAAATATGATGGCGATATTTTCGCCTCTGTTCGCGGCATGGATCGTTTCTGCGGTTCCTATGGCAGCGAGGTCGCCGTCTCCCTGATAGGTGAACACGAGAACATCCGGATTCAGGCGTTTCGCGCCGGTGGCAACGGCTGGTGCCCGGCCATGGGCGGCTTCTATCCAGTCTATGTCGATATAATTATAGGCGAATACGGCACATCCCACCGGGGCTACTCCGATGGCGTTGTTTTCCTGACCCATCTCTTTCAGCACCTCGGCTATTAGTTTGTGAACCACACCGTGAGAACATCCCGGGCAATAATGCATAGGGGTGTCGTTCAGTAGCTCTGGCTTGCTGTACACCTTGTTCTCCGGGCGTTTGATATCTTCTGGTTTCATTCTGTTTTGGTTTTCTGTTCAGTGCTTGTTCTTTTCATTTCATGTCCGGAAAATGCGACTGCATGTTTTCAAGAACCTCTTGCGGATTGGGGATGCAGCCTCCCATGCGGCCATAATGGTAAACGGGAATCCGGCCTTCTACGGCGAGACGTACATCCTCTACCATCTGACCGGCATTCAGCTCTACGACCATCATCCCTTTTACGCGTCGGGATATTTCCGACAATACTTTGGTCGGGAATGGCCAGAGGGTGATCGGGCGGATGAGGCCTACTTTGATTCCGGCCTCTCGGGCATCTTCGATCGCCTTCAGACAGATTCGGGCTATTGAACCGAATGCAACGAATATAACTTCGGCATCATCGGTGAAATATTCCTGATAGCGCACCTCGTTTTCCTCTATCTTTCGGTAGGTTTCCTGATAGCGGAGATTGTTGACCTCCATTTTAACGCTGTCAAGTTCAAGCGTGGTCAGGACGTTGGGTTTGCGTCCTTTCGGATGTCCGGTGACTGCCCAGGGACATTGTTCGGCTATCTGTTCGGCTGTGCGGCGTGGACGTGCTTCGGGCAACACCACTTTTTCCATCATCTGACCTACGATACCGTCGGCCAGAAGCATTGCCGGTGTGCGGTATTTGAATGCCAGATCAAAGCCAAGACCTACGAAATCGGCCATCTCCTGAACCGTTGATGGTGCCAGCACTATATAATGATAGTCACCATGGCCGCCACCTTTTGTGGCTTGGAAATAATCGCTCTGTGAAGGCTGGATTGTGCCGAGACCGGGACCTCCACGCATCACGTTGACAATCAGGGCAGGAAGCTCGCCGGCGGCTATGTAGCTGAGTCCCTCCTGCATAAGGCTGATACCTGGACTCGACGATGAGGTCATGACGGCTTTGCCTGTCGATGCGCCGCCATAGACCATGTTGATCGATGCCACTTCGCTCTCTGCCTGCAACACGGTCATGCCGGTGGTTTCCCACGGCATCAGTGCCTCAAGGGTTTCAAGAACTTCGCTCTGAGGGGTGATAGGATAACCGAAATAGCCGTCTACGCCATAGCGGATGGCTGCATGGGCTATCGCTTCATTGCCCTTCATTAATCTCACTTCTTCTTTCATATCTTGTTTTGTGAGTCTCTTAGTTTAAACATTTATTTCTCAACCACGCGATACACTTCGATGCACCCGTCGGGGCAGACCATCGCACAGGATGCGCATCCGATACATTTATCCGGGTTCACGGTATATGCAAAATGATAGCCGCGGTTATTGACTTCTTTAGGCTGGAGGCCGAGGACATCGGTCGGGCAGGCAACAACGCACAGGTCGCATCCTTTGCACCGTTCCTCGTTGATTTCTACTGCTCCAATTATTTTTGCCATCTCTTATCGTTATTCGGGTTTGACTCTATTGTGATGCAAATATAGTATTTTTTCGGGTAAACGGACGGTTTTAACATATCCTTAACCAATGGCACACTTGCACCGTTTTTGTGCATATTTATGTCGGGTTTTTACCATTCAGGGTTCGACGATGCTGACTCTCACCCGTTTCCCTTTGAGTTTCTTGTCGCTTAGTGCTTTGACTGTAGCTTTGACTTTGTTCTCCGGAACTGCCACCACGGAATGATGGTCGTGGACAGCAATCTTGCCTATCTCGTCAGGAGCTGTCTCTCCGGAAGCGGCGATATAGCCGGCAACGTCACCCTTGGAGATCTTCTCTTTTTTCCCGGCATTGAGATAGATTGTGGCCATCATGGTGCCGGTCATGGGCTTTTCGGTTTGTTTCGGCTGGTATTCACGGTCGAAGGTGATGTATTCCGGTATGTTGTCAGCCTCGGAGGTGATAACCCATATCGTGCCGGTGGCGTTCATGCGTGCCGTTCGGCCGTTGCGGTGGGTCCAGGCGGCTTCGTCTACGGGGAGATGGTAATGGATCACGTTGGCCACATCGGTGATGTCAAGACCGCGTGCCGCCAGGTCGGTGGCCACAAGCACCGGGGCTGTCCCGTTGGAAAAAAGGTCGATGGCCATGGCTCGTTGCTGCTGGTCAAGGGCACCATGATAGAGCGTGGCGGCTATCTTGTCGCGGCGCAACCGCTGGTATACGCGTTCGGCACTCTCGCGATGGTTGACGAAAACTATCGTACGCTCTCCCGACGGCAGATTCTGCAACAGGGCGGTCAGTGTGTCGAGCTTGTCGCGTGTGAAGCTTTTCACCTCGGCCACCTGCATTCTTGTTCTCGGCTCGCTTTCTCCTCCGAAATCAAATCTTGCCACTTGACCCGTTGGCAGATAGTCCGGTATCGCGTCTATCTCTGTTGCGGATGTCATCACAAGATTGTCGATCCGGCCGAGGCGTTTGACAATACGCTTCATCTCTCCTTCGAAGCCTAATTGCAGGCATTTATCATATTCATCAAGCACAAGCATCTGTAGCCCGTCAAACTCTATCTGCCCACGCTGGATATGGTCGAGCAGTCGTCCCGGTGTCGCTATGATTATGTCGGGGAGGGGGGTCAGGGAGTTCCGCTCGTCCATCATCGAATGGCCGCCATAGAGTGCCACGGTCTTGTAGCCGGTGGCGATCGGGCGAACAACACTCTCGATCTGCATCACAAGCTCTCTTGACGGGGCTATGACCACAGCCTGGACTCTTCCGTCGGGGAGTTGCAGCGTCCTGAGCATGCGGCAGGTGAATGCAATCGTTTTCCCCGAGCCGGTCGGGGCTGTCAGGATTATTCGTTTTGCATCGCAGCCAAGCATTGCCGTCTGCATCTCGTTGAGTTGTTCGATGCCGGATTTCGTCCGGATGGTCTCTATGATTTGTGTCTTGTTCATCTTCATTTTGTTTTTCGTCTGCAAAGATAACACTTCACAGCGGTGATTTGTGCTTTTCTGCGCTTTTGATTCTCGATTGTGCATAAACAAAAAGAAACACACCGGCTTTTATGAGCCGGTGTGTCGCTATCTTGGGTTGGAAATCTTCTGGATCAGATCTCGCGTGGCTGGGTCAGCGAACCACCCTTGCGGCGTTCGAGCTGAGCCTTCATCTCTTTGGTCTGTTTGAGAACCTTGATATTGCCGTTGCTGCTTCTCGATGTTGTCGAGTTCATGTTCGGCTTCTGGCCGGTGGCTGCCCATGTCAGGGCTGCGTTCGACAGGAGGTCGGCCATTGTTCCGAAATCGCCCGGGTATGTGGTCGAGTCATCGACATAGAGATCCGGGGTGAAGCCGTCGCCGTAATCCTTGAAGCCCTTGCCGTTCTCGCAGAAGAAGGTGATGGGATAGAAGATGAAGTTGTAGCTGCCGAATTTCTTCTGCCAGCCTTCCATGCCGACGTTCTTGCCCTGGGTCTGTGTTCCGATCAGGTTGACGGTGATGTCAAGACCGCGCAGACCGTTGATCAGCAATTCGCTCGCTGAAGCTGTGTTGGCGGAGCCGATGATAAACACGCGGTTCAGACCCACTGAGTTGCTGAGAGCTGTCACGATAGGTGCGTAATCATTGCCCGATTCCGGGTTGGCTCCCTCGCCGATCTTGTAAACACCGGTCTGGCCGGCTGCTGTACGGCTTGCGTTGTATGTGGTGCGGACATAAACGTCTCCCTTGTGTGCCTGTCCGGCTACGAGTGTGCCAAGAACGGTGCTCGACAGCACGTGGCCACCGGGGTTGAAACGCAGGTCGATCACAAGTTCGTCGATGCCTTCTGCCTTGAACTGGCCGAAGATCTCGTTGAGCTGGTTGTCATAGTTCATGTGGAAACCGAAATACATGAGGTAGCCAATTTTCTTGCCATTGCTGGTGCTGACAACGGTGGCCTTGTAGATCGAGGGATCGGTGTAGCTGTTTTTGCCCACGAGGACTGATTCAACGCGCTTGGTGATCTGCGCGGAACCATCCACGAACTCAACATCGTTAAGGTCAATGGTGACATTGCCGTTGATCACTGAGTTGCCGAGCGACTGGTAGTTGTTCTGCGTTACGGTGATCTTGTTGACTGTGGTGATGAAGTCGCCACGTTTCACGCCGGCTTCTGCGGCCGGAGATCCGGGGGTTACCCATCTTACGGCAAATCCGCATGGATCGTCGTCGTTCGGGCCGAGGATCGTCGGGATGATCGACATGCCGGAATCGGTGTAGCGGTCACCTGCCGAACGGGATACCGGTGCCGAGCTCTCGATATACGAGTAGTAGGCGAGGCGTTCGCCGTTGAGCCAGTAGCCGTCATCGTGGTTCACGTCATCATATCCGCTGACTCCGGTCAGGATCATCGACAGGAATTTCTGATAGTCGAGGCTATAGTCGAGGGTCAGTTCGGGGATATTTTCATTCCACAGGTAGTTGGCCGACATAAGATCGTAGATCCAGTTGTTGACATCGCGATATTTGCCGTCGCCTTTTTCGAGGTAGCCATCTCCCTGACGGATAGTCAGTACGCATGGTTCGGAATATCCCTCAACCTGAACGTTGACAGTGGCCGAACGGCCATAATCGCTCTCATTGGGGGCAACTTTCATTCGGAGTGAAGATTTTCCGGCAATGCCGCTCTCGGTGAGCAGCTGGCACCATTCGTCGCTGCTTGTCGCCGTCCAGCGTCCCGGTGCGTCAAATTCATAGATCAGGGTCTGGCCATTGATGTCGACATCGTTGATGTCAGCCCATTGGCTGTTTTCTATTCCGTGACCCGGCAATTTAGTGTCATCGTCGCTGCACGACGGGGCGGCGGTGGCCAGAAGGCAGGCACACGCCAGTCCGAGCAGTGATTTGAGTATCTTGTGCATAATTCTGTTTCTTTTTGGGTTGTTTGAATCTGTCCGTTATTTGATTTTGGTTCCGATCTCCGAGCGACGGGCTTTCTCGGCTTTCAGGCTGCCTACTTTGACAGTGGTTATCTGCGGCATCTTGATTGAGCTGCGCACTCGGCTGGCTATGCTCTTCGTTGTCTGACGCGTCAGCACCAGATCAGAATAGCATCTGAACAGATAAGTGTTGGTTGCAAACCAGCCGCTGCCTGAAGAATAGTACATTGCCGGATATGCGTAATAGCCTGCGCCTACCTGCTGGAAGTTACCTTTGACGGTGATTGTGTTGCCATCTTCAGATACTTCAACGGCAAAGCTCTGATCCATGGCCATCTCGATAGGACGTGTGCCTGCTATGCGGACTCCGTAGCCAAGCATGTAGGTCGCATTGCCGTCAATTGTACCCATTGACCATGCCTTGTTGCATTCCGGTACTTGGATGCCGTCCTCTGTGAACTCGATGAACCATTTCGGGCCGTATGCTGTGTTGGCATCGCCAGTTGTGATGCTCTCAGGTCCGGTGTAGGGATATTTGTCCGATGGGCCGAAGCCGAGAGCCACGAGACGGTTGAGTGATTTGTACTCGGCGGTTGTGGCGTCGTTCACGCCGGTTGTGATAGTGACGGGGAAGGTTACGGTATTGCCATTTTCGTCTGTCGTGCTGGCGATATAGTTGCCGGGCATGTTCTTTCTGACTTCGCCGCCAACCTGTGGCATCTCTTCTGTGGTGAAGACGCGGTATTCAACAGCCGTTACATATTCGTCAGTGCGTGCATAGATACCGAACAGATATTCTGTTTCCGGTTGCAGGTCGTTGGTCTCGAATGTCAGGCCTTCGTCCGACAGAATGGCCGCGAGCTGCTGATCAGATACCAGATTACCATTACTTTGGATAATGGTCTCCATTGAGGCTCCGCTGTTGAGCACATTGTCAACCTGTGCTTTTGTCCAGTAGCCGTAGCGTACCTCCACTGCGTTGGTGGCCTTCACGTTGTAGGCTTTGGAGTTCCACATTGTTGTTGTGGCCGGTGTGGTCTCTGTGACGGTGAGGGTAGGAGCCGGGCCGGTGGGTTCGCCTGTCACGAATTCTATCTCTTTGTAGTGCTCACGTCCCTCTGCATCAAAGGCTACGATACCTACAATGTACTGGCTGTTAGGTATGAGACCGCCACCTTTCATCTGCTGTGTGCCGGTGTATTCGCGTTTGGGGGAGTTGGTCTGGTCATCCCAGTGGCCTATGATGACGTAGCGGATCTGCTCTTCACCTTCACGGCGCCAGTAGTCGTATTCGCTCTTGGCATCCATCAGCACTCGGTAGCTGACGATCTCCGGATCAGGAGTCATGGTGATGGTGGCTGTTGTCGAGGTGGTCTCGATGGCCACGTCGACATCATAGGGAGAAACTTCTGATTTATGTGTGGTGAATTCGATACATTCAAACTGGTTGGGATCAATGTTGCCGTCATCGCCAACAACGCCGGCCATAGCCAGGAAGGTGTTGTCGGAATGGATATGGATGTCATAGCCGGTTCCGGATGCGTTTTTGCCATATTTGTCAAAGGTAAAGTCATTGGATTCATTGATCAGCAGACCGAACACCTTGAGGTAGATCTCTTCGGTTACTTCGGTCAGACCGCCGAGAATCGACTTGACGCCTTCATAGTCGTTTTTGCGGACCACGAGGTGCTTCACATTGGTGGCGTTTTCCGGTACTTCAACATGATATGCAAAGTCGGTCTTGCCGATTTTGTTCATGGTCAGTAGCTTGGTGTAGGGAATTTCTGTGCTGAGGTCAAATTCTTCAACCTGGCTGTAGACGTATGGATTGATTTTGCGTGTTGCGACATAAAGAACATAGTCTTTGCTGCCTTCAACATCATCTGATTTGATTTTGGCTACTCCCTTCTCAAGCATGGAGCTGTGGCCTTGTTCGAACACTTCTTCTGCCGTTGTGATCTCTTTGGTGCCTTTTTCAGCCATGAGATAGGCATAGTCGGCTGCTTTCGATGAGAATACCGTGAAGTCAACCGACGTTCGTTCAATCTTGTTGATCGCAACGCTGAATGTCGGCGGCTCCTGGGTCGGAGTCAGCGTCGTGTCATCGTCGCTGCATGACGTGAACAACATCGCAAGACACCCTATCATGGACATGATGCCTGCAATGCGTGAATTAAATTTAAACATGATTGTGTGGATGTGATTAATGATTATTAAAGATTTTGCAAAGATATGATAATTTATGACTATAAAAAACAAAATGCAACGAAAATTCATCATTTTGTTGCATTTTGATTGGGGGGGGGTAATTTATGTCTTTTTGATACTGAAAGTGTCAGAAATCTGTCTCTATGCAAAATCGCTGCCGGTCATAGTCTTTTTTCTTTGTGGGGTTGCCATTGCTGTCAATGTTGCTGATTGTGAGCTTGACGCCATATTTTGCGTTGAGCATCGC
The DNA here is from genome assembly GCA_910579185.1 of uncultured Muribaculaceae bacterium. Taxonomy (GTDB): domain Bacteria; phylum Bacteroidota; class Bacteroidia; order Bacteroidales; family Muribaculaceae; genus Paramuribaculum. Next base: position 17,070 of record CAJTTG010000015.1, on the reverse strand, counting down.
CTCTCGGTTCTGAATGGAATATTCTTCATTTGCCAGAGCTTTCCGGCGGTCAACGGTCGAGTAGTTATCCTGCTTATAGACCGTGGGAATATTTTTGCCGGAGCTCTCTATTCTCGTCGCTTCGAATCGGAAATCTCCGTCGCTTTCGGCTGAAAGTATCAATCCGGGCAGCCCGTGTAGCTTCCACGGTCCGTCGGACAGCGGTATCTCGGGCGTGAACCATACCTTCCAGTGTCGTCCGTGATAGTCGGCGGTTGCCATCACGCATTCATAGCCGAGGATATTGCTGATTGAATCCTCCGCGATCTCCCATTCTATGCCGTTGAGGGGTTCGTTGTATTTCCCATCTTCATCGCCCCATTTCCCGTAAACGGTCATTTTGCCTGTGGCTGTCTTTTTCGTGACGTATGTGTGGACGCTCTTCTTTGGTGCATTGCCTCGGGTCGTGTCTATCATCATGCCTCCGTCGGGTGTCTGGGTGACCCATGCCGCCAGCTGTATCTCACTAAGATGTTTCTTCCCTTCCGGGGTGGAGGTCATTGAGTCGCAGTAGAGGCTTGTCTCGTTAAAGTAGATGGATTGTTCCGGTGTTGCTGCAAGAATCATCCTGTTCTTGTCAAAGTCGCGGTTGGTCGCCAATGTCCGGCTCGTGCAATCGTAGGCTACACGGATGGTGTTGCCGTTGTCCCGTGCTGTCATTGTCAATGCAGCCGCAAACAGCCCTGTTGTTATTATTTTCCGTATCATATCAGTTCATGGTGTTGGTTATCATTATCTGTAGTCTGTCTCAAGAAAATCGACTGTCCCGTCGAATTTCAGTCCTCCACGGACTTTTATTGTCACTCCGAGCGCGGCGGAGAGTCCGGCCTCGGGATTGTCCTCGAATTTGCGTAATGCCTTGAGCATCTCCATCCGTGATGCCTTTTCGTAGTTGTGTTTGCCGAGAACGGGATTGATCGTGCGGTCTGTCGTCCTTAGACCTGTTGCCAGGAAACTGTGCTGGCCTGTATTCTCTTCTGCGAGAAGTATCAGTCCCGGCAGTCCGCTCAGTTTCCATGGGCCATCCTGGACAGGGATCTCAGGAGCGAACCATGCGGTCCATTGCCGTCCATGGTATTCGCAGGTGGCCTGTATGCACTCATATCCGGCTATGGTTTGTGTCGAATCCCCGATCTCCCAGTTTTGTGCTTCGTAGGGCTCTTTGAATGTGAACATCATGGTCGCATTGCCGTCGTAGATCTCGGTTTCCCCTTTCTCTTTGAATTTGTAGATATACATCGGCAGGCTGCGCGACGGCACATTTTTCATGCTCCCCGATGTGTATGCGGCCAACTTCATCCGGTCGTAGATCTCCTTGCCCTCGGGAGTGTTTTCCAGCGAGTCCACATATTCGGTCTCGGGATTATAGAATTTTGAGGTTATGGCATTGGCCAGAAGTATCATCGTTTTGTTTCGTTCTTTCCCCGAGCGGTGGAGATAGCTGTAGGTGTAGCTCACCTCGATATCCGCTTTTTCTTGTGCCGCCGAGGGGAGCGATGCGAGTAATGCGAATAGCAGTAAAATGGTCTGTCTCATTTTCGTAGAGTTATGGTTAGTAGAAATTCACGTCCGCGGAGCTGGCGTTGGGATTCAAAGGATCCGAGGGCGTTGTAGGTTGTATAGCTGTATGTCTTGTGGTTTAGGATGTTCGACAGCAGTGCGCTCATTTCTACGCGCTTGGATAGCCGGAACACTAATTTTGTGTCAACCATCAGAATGTTTTTATATTGATTGTAGGTTATTTCGTTGTGGTAATGTTCTCCCATTATGCTCCATTCCCATTTTCTGTGGGGTATGATGGTGAGCTGAAGCTCGTTTTGCAATGTCCTGAGCCATGGATTGCGGTAGCCGTTCATAGCCAGACGGCTTGCGGAAAGGTCGATGGAGTAGGCTATGCTGAGCCATCTGGCCGGAGTGCCGTTGCTACTTCCTGCAATGCTCCATATCTTCCGGTTGGAGGCCACATTCTCGTTCTCGGAGATCAGATGGGATGTGAAGTGCTGGTATCTGCCGGAAAGGCTCATGCTTCCGCGTATGAAATCAAGCGTTTTCCCTATTTTCCCGTTGAGCATCAGCGATTGTCCGTTGCTTTTGGCCGGGGAGTAGGAGTAGACGGCATAGTCGCCGACCAGTTGCTGAACCATGGTGTAGGGTGTCCGCGACCAGCTCTGTAGAGCCATGACATTTCCGAATAGCCCCATCCGGGTATGCTTGTAGGATAAGTTGGCTGAGAGGTTCTGTGATGTGGTGGTATAGAAATCGTCGGTGCCTTGGTTGAATGTCCTGTAGTCCGTCATAAGCATGCCGCTGTGGATCATGTTCAATGGCATCGGGCTACGTCCTGTGCCGCCACGGATTCCAAGCTGGATGCGGTTGTTCGGTTTCCAGTTCATGCTGAGCGATGGGGAAAAGTAGATTTCCTGACGGTCGGCAATGGCTTTGTCGAATGAATATCGTGCGTAGCTCAACGGTGCGTTGAGTGTCAGGCTCACACGCTTGATCCAGTATTCAAGTTTCGGGGTGGCATAGAGGGTGAGATAGTTCGTGTTGACCACATTTTCCCATGATAGGGTTTCCTCCTGTCGGTCAGGACCAATGGAGCCTTCGGAGTCCATTTTGCGGAGATATCCTTTGAGCCCTCCTTCAAGGCTGATTGTTATCCCCTTGAATGAAAATGCGTATGCGGCGGATTCCTGGGTGAAGAATGCGTGGTCGCCGATATGTTGGCGCAGGTTGCGACCATCCGACCCCACGCTCAGTGTCTGCGGCAGGGATTCCCATTCGTTGATGCTCTGGAATGTGATGAGATGCTTGCCGCTGAAACGTTTTATCATCTTGAATCTGTTTGCAAGATAATAGTCGGGGAGTGATGCGCTCTGTTGATTCGGGATGGAGCCTGACATTCGGAGGCTGACGTTGTCCCAGTCGATATTGGTTTGCAGGGTGTTGTTTATGTATGCGGTTTTGCGGTTCGACTCATAGATCAGTTTTCCCGACAGGGCGTGGTTGCGGTCGCGTCCGTCACGCTCTTCCGTTATAATACGGTTGCCGTCGTTGAGTATGTAGGTCGTGATGTTGGCGGCATGGGAGATGATGCGGTTGAAGGCATAGTCGATCTGCGCTTTCAATTCACCGCTTCCGGTTTTCCACAGGCTGTTGCCTGATATCATGGCCGATCTGTTGAATAGCGTGCGTTTCTCCTGTAGAGAGGCCGTACCGGGAAGTCCGATATTGATATAGCGGCTCAGATCGGTTGACCGGCGGTTGGCGAAAAAGTCGGTGGTCTGTGCCGAGAGATTAGCGCCGGTGTTGTTGCCCTTGATTGTCATGATGCTCTGGAATGATGGCATGACGGCCATGGCGAACAGCTCTCCGTTCCATAACGCTCCTTCCGGTTGTCCCGAGTAGCCTCCCGATGCGCTGCCATGGATGCTCCATGTGGCTTTCGCCTTGTTTTTCAGCTTCAGGTTTATGGCTGCTTTGTCGGAGAAGCTGATGCCGGACAGCACTTGCATCGGCTGATGGTTTTCCATGACCTCTACTGCGCCTACATCGTCGTGGTTGATGCCGTTTGTGGCTATCCCGTATTTTCCTCCGAGAAGGTCGGAGCCCTCTATGTAGAACCGGTTGATATCCTCGCCCTGATATTTGATGCGTCCGTTTTGCTCCACATCGATCCCCGGCATTCTTTTGAGCACATCGCCAATGCTTCTGTCCTGTTTTTGGGCGAATGCCCCGACGGTGTAGCTGACCGTATCGCCCTGCTCTCGAATGCGGTCGGCCTTGATGGCCACTTCCTTTAGTTTTATGCTCCCTGGACTGAGATATATTCTGGCCGGAAGTTCTATGCTGTCGAGGCTGACCGATTTTTTTTCAAAGCCTATCATGGTAGCCTCGATCCGGCATCCTGAGATGTCGGCTATCGATATGGTGAATGATCCGTTGGCTTTCGATGTGGAGAATTTGCGGATCTTGCCGGCTTCATCCCTGATCATCACCGATGCTCCGGCAAGTGTCTCGTCGGTCTCGCGGTCTATCACGGTTCCGGTGACATTGATCTGCGCAATGGCGGATATGCTGCATATTGTCAGAAAAATAGACAATAACAGTATAGGACGGGCTGCCACAGACGTCGGCCTGTAGTTGAAATGTATCATTATGGTGCTGGTTTACTTTAGATTGATGTCTATCCTGTCCGGATTCTTGGTGACGGTGATGGATTGAATGTCGGCAGGCCGGATCTCGTTGAGATTGTCCATTTCTATCTGTCGTCCTTCAACGAATATATCCGGTTGTTTCTCAAGGATGGTTTGTTTTGCGTTTGCCATTTTTGACGCATGACGCGATATGAACAGTGTCTCTTGGACGTTCGGATTCAGTATGGCCATAGCCACTATCACCATGGCTGCCAGAGGAAATCCATAGCGGAGAATATTTGACACCCCGTTGGATCTGTTTCGGTTGATCATCGCTATCCTCTGTTTCAGATTTTTGATGTTGAGGTTGTTGGCGAGAACAGGAAAGTTCTTTCCGGCTACCCTTTGCAGCAGAAACATCTGATAGCTTTTAGTGTCGCATCCACTGTCAAGGCTGTATTGGTCGGCCTGATATTCGTGGTTCAGCTTGAGATCTTTTCTTAGGATCCACGCTGCCGGATTGTACCAGCAGATTATCAGCGTGAGTTGCGCGAGAATCATGTCGGCGGTGTGGATATGGCTTATGTGTCCCTCTTCGTGAGCGAGTATGAAGTCTTTGCCGGTTTTGTAATCCCTTGTGTTCATCACAATGATGTTTCCGAAGCTGAATGGCGATATCCTGTTATTGTCTGTGATATAGATCTTCCGGTGGCCTTCACGGATCGGTTTTGCCCGACGTATTATCAGGCATATTCTGGTCAGTTCTGACAATGTGAGCAGGGCGCATGCGCAGGCACCGATGAGCCATGTGTAGGACAGGTAGCTGAGGATGGTGGCCATCTGCCTTATGCCATCGTAGGTCCATGGAACGGAAATTGAACTTGGTGCATAAGCGACGGGTACGTTCGATGAGAGAATGCTGACCATGGGGTAGATAAGTATGCTGATCAGATATATCGTCAGCAAAACGGCACGGTTTGTCGTGAGGTGCTTCTGTGTTGCTATGGTCAGCCGGTAGGCAAGCCACAAAGCGAGTATCGACAATGATACGGTTAGTGAATATGTGAATAATGATTCCATTGACTGTTTACTATGCGGCTGTGCTTATTTTTTTTGTTCTATCATGTCGAGCAATTCACGCAGTTCCTCGGCGTTGAGCTGTTCATCCTCCACAAGCTGTGAGACCATGGAGAAGCAGTTGCCGAAGTATTTGCTGACAAGCCGCCCCACGGCATTGCGTCTGTAGTCCGATTTCGGTTTTACGGCAAAGTAGTTGAAGCCGCCGTAGCGTCCGGGCTCGTGGGCCACGTATCCTTTTTTCTCTAAAAGCCGCACGAAAGATGATACGGTGTTGATGTGGGGACGCGGTTCAGCAAAGTGGGGAATAAGTTCTTTTATGCTGCATGGACCATGTTCCCAGAGCAGCAACATGATCTCTTCTTCTTTGTCTGTCAGTTTGTTCTTTTCGGATTTCATCCTAACGAGTTTTTTAGTTCACACCGCTAAGGTAGATATTTATTTCCGACTGACAAATTTTTTAACTAATTTTTTAGTTGAGATGACTGCTGACATATTCCACCATCTCCTCGGGATCCTTGCAGCCAAGCATGTATTGGCGGCCGTTGTGCAGACGGACAAGGAAACATTCGGACGAGCGTCCGTAGAATGCGAAATATTTTCCGAGGTCGCGTTCGCTGAACCATCCCCAGTAGCCGAACCATCCTCCGCTGCCGAATATCCGTCGCTCAGCCATTGTGGGTTCGCATTTTCTTACGGACTCGATTTGGCTCATCGGGATCTTTTTGAACCATAACGACCGGTTTATGCATAGTTCCTTTCCGTTGGCCTCAATACTTATCGGCATATAGAACAAAGCCAGCAGACAGAGCGCAATGCACATTGCTCCGATCGGGTAGAATGCCCATGCATTTCCGTTCTGGAGGTTTTTGAAAAATAGCACTACCAGTATGCCAAGGCTTATGATAGTGATGATTATCGAATAGTTGCTGAGTCTTACACGCTTTTTCATCCTGATACACTGAATTGAATTGTTCTGATGCAAAAATAGGATTTTTTTCAATGTAAAACAATAGGCGGAGACCCGGTTGAGGGATCTCCGCCTGTTGGTATAGGTTTGTGTTCCGGATCAGTTCTTATCTTCCGGGAATGCAATCATGCCATTGTACTGTACGGGGGTGCGGTCTGATTTGGACTTGATCTTGCGTACGGTGGTGCCGAATGTGTTGGCTCTCGACATTGAGAGATTGGGCTTGTTTCCGTTGACGATCCAGAGGAAGGCTATTTTGCTCAGGATATCATCGGATGTTCCGAAGTCGCCGAGAAGATACTGGGAGTCGTCAAATTCAACGTCGGGGGTGAAGCCGTCGGCATAATCCTTGAAGCCTTTGGCGTTCTCGCTGTAGAATGTGATGGGAGCGAAGAGGTAGGTGTAGTTTCCGATCGTACTCTGCATTGCCTCCATGCCCACGTTCTTGCCGTTGGTGGTTGTACCGATCAGGTTGACCGTCAGATCAAGACCGCGGAGACCGTTGATGATAAGTTCTGAGGCTGAAGCTGTGTTCTCGCTGGTGATCACATAGATTGTCTTCAGATTCACTGATGCGCTGAGGGCTTCAGTCAGTTTGCTGTAGTTGCCTTCGGGAGTTGAGGCTGTTCCGAGACGGTATTCACCGACTTCACCCTTGGCAGCACGTGCTGCGTTGTAGGTTGTGCGGCTATAGAGCTGTCCTTTGTAGGCATCGCCGGTGATAAGCGTGGCGAGAAGTACGCTTGACAGCACGTGGCCACCACCATTGTAGCGCAGGTCGAGGATCAGGTCGGTGATGCCTTGGCTCTTGAACTGGTTGAAGATATCAATGAGCTGTGCGTCGTAGGAGGTGTGGAAGCCCATGTAGGCGAGATAGCCTGCTTTCTTGCCTCCGGAGAGTTCGAGTACCGATGACTGGTAGATTGCCGGATCGGTGTAGGTGGCTGATGCAAGACTGATGGTCGAACCGGTTGTGATGGAGGTCAGGTAGCCTTCGTCGTCGAACTGCGGTTCGCCGAGTGTCACGGTCACGCCGCCGTCATATACCCGGTTGGCGAGGTTGCTGAGGTTGGTTGATGTAAGGGCGGTGTTGTTGACCTTGATGATGATGTCGCCGCGCTTGATGCCTGCCTGTGCGGCCGGTGTGCCGGGGGCCACCATCGCCGGAAGAATGGCATAGGCTGTGTTGGAGATCTGCGCGAGTTCCATATAGGTGATGCCTGATCCGGTCTCTTCTTCGCCGGCGGATTTGGATACGGGTGCATCGCTCTCGATGAATGAGTAGTAGTATTCACGTTTTCCGTTGACCCAGTGTCCGTCGTCGCGGTTGCGGTGGTTGTCGGCATCCACGGCGTCGAGTACGGATGTCAGGAACTTGTCGTAGGACAGCGATTTGTCGGGCTGAAGGGTCTGAAGCGGTTCGTTCCAGAGATATTTTTCCTTCATGTAGTTGAACATCCATTCGTTGACACTGGTGTATGTGCCGTCGCCACCTTGGGTTGTAGTGCCCTGAACGATTTTGATCAGCAGTGATTTACCGGTGGATTCGATACGGATCATGACGGTCGCCGTGCGTTGCGCTCCGGTAGTGTTTCTTTCTAATGTAACCGTCAGCTGTGAGTTGCCTTCGCGTCCGCTGGTCGGTGTGATCTTGCACCATTGGTCGCCGCACGATGCTTTCCATGTGCCGGCGGCCGTGAATGTCAGATTGATCGTGCCGCCTTGCCCGTCGGCTGTGATGGTGTTGGACAAATCCCATGATTGGTTGGTGATACCGATTTCAGCAGCAGGATTGAGTGTTTCATTGTCGTCGTCGCACGACGAGACAAAACTCGCGGCCGACAAACTCATTGCCGCGATGAAAAAGAATTTAAGGAATTTCCTCATTGGTTAAGAACTAAAGTGTTAATTAGACGTATGTTAAAGTACTTGTTGTTTATCCAAACTTGCTTATTTTGAGCAGGGATGCCTTGTCGGTGATCTTGATCTGGCGCCCGTCGACGATGATCAGCTTTTCATTCACAAAAGCTGTCAGTGTACGGATGGCGTTTGATGTGGTCATGTTGGATAGATTGGCGAGATCTTCACGGGCCATATAGATGCGAAGAGTCATGCCATCGTCCTCAAATCCGTAATGGTCGATCAGAACCATCAGGGCTTCGGCAAGGCGTCCACGGATATGTTTCTGAGTGAGGTTGACGGTACGGGTGTCGGCGCTGCCGAGGTTGCGCGAGAGCTCGTGGATGAAAAACCATGCCACGTCGCGGTTGCTGTCTATCAGTTTTTTGACCACTTCAAGTGGAAATGCGCCGATCACGGATGGTTCCATCGCTGTGGCCGTGTGGACATAGTCCTCTTGAGCGAAGTAGGCGCGGTAGCCGAAATACTGCACGGGACTGATGAGGCGCAGGATCTGCTGACGCCCTCCGACACCGTCTTTGCAGAGCTTGGCTTTTCCTTTGAGCAGACACCATAGGTATTCCGGATGTTCACGCTCGGCATATATTATCTGGTTCTTTTTGAAATGATGAAGGGTGAAGTTGTCAGTGATCATACGTTTCTCATCTCCAGTGAGAATTGTCCAGATTTCCGACATGTCTTCGCTCATCACTTTCTCCAAAGCATGCTTGATCATTGAAATCAGTTGTTTTGTATAACAATGTTGTACAACATGCAAATTTACAAATTAAAATCTGATTTGCAATGATCAGTGGCAAAATGATGCGTTTTGAGCCGTTTTTTATGGCTTATTGATGGGGGTTAAGTCAGCGTCCTGAGTTGTAGAATTGCAGGATACGCATTCTGAGCAGTGCCTCATATTTGGCCTGGACCGCTTCGGCGCTTGCCTTGATATAGGTGGTCTTGGCCTGCTCAAACTCGGTGGCATTGGCGCGTCCGAAATTGTATTTTTCCTGCATTGCATCCATGGCCTCTCGAGCGGCTTCTCTGGCTGTTATGCCGGCTGATAGTTTTGCCGACGCAGCTTCTGCCTGATAATATGCCTGCTGGATGGCTTTGTTGAGGGTGGTGGTGGCGTTCTCGTATTGCAACTCGGCGTTCAGACGTTGCACCTGGGCTTTTCTGACGGCGTTGCGTGTGGAGAATGCATCGAAAATGGGAATCGAGAGGGTGAAACCGATCGATTTGTTGAAGTTGTCGCGCATCTGCCGGGCAAAGGAGGGATTCTCGATACCGGAAATTTTGTAGTATGCGCTTGAAAGACCTGCGTTGAGCGACAGCCGTGGTATATAACCGGTTTTGGCAAGTGAGATCTGTCGGTCGGCGGTGGCTATGTTGAGCTCGCTGGCTTTGATGGCGTGGTTTATGCCAAGGGCATTGGCATAGATGGTGGCTGCATCGGGAAGCAGAGTCTGCTCGTCGCTGAGGGGAGCTATCTCGAAGTCGGTCAGATCCGTGATCTGCAGGAGATGGGCGAGATCTACGAGGGCTATGCGCCGGTCGTTGGCCGAGGTGACCTCGGTAAGCTGATCCTGGGCGAGCTGCGAACGGGCTTGTGTGAGATCCAGCTCCGGTATTTTACCTGCTTCAAACAGCACTTGCTGACGTTCAAGCTCTACGGTGGATATCCGTACCTGTTCTTTGGCTACATCGAGCAACTCGCCGCAGTAAAGCACCTGCAGATATTGGGACATGACCTGCAATGTGACGTCATCTTTGGCTGCCTCTATGTTTTCAAGCATGGCTGAGAGGTTGGCGCGTGCATAGTCGAGCTGACGCTTTGCAGAGAGTCCTTGGAAGAGCGGAAGCGATAGTCCCACGTTCCATCCGAACTCCGATGTGTTTCGGTCGGCGTATGTGTTGGCCGATGTCAGACCTCGGCCGAAGTTGAAGGTCTGGTTGGCACCTGCGCTGACTTGTGGAAGGAATTTGTCTTTAGCTTCTGTCACGTCGAGTTCTGCCGACCGGCTTTCGAGGCTTCTGGCGCGGATGTCGATGTTGTGGCTCAAGGCATAGCTGATGCAGCTGTCGAGTGTCCATGGCTGTGAGGCAAGTGCTGTGGAACTTACCAGAATAGCCGCGGCTGCGATATAGAAAGTTTTCATTGGATTGAATCGGAAATGCGGTTGGAGGGATTATTGTTCTTTGATCTCGGCACCACGCAGACGCGATTTTTTGTCGATGCCGGATTTGATTTCGATATTGATGCCGTCGCTGGCTCCGGTCTTGATCTGAGTGCGGCGGAATTTCTGTGCCGGAACTGAGTCGGTCATGACATACACAAATGTGGAATCGCCGGCAAATTCAACCACGCTTTCCGGAAGTCGGAGTACGTTGCCTGTTCGGTTGAGTGCCACTGTGGCATTGGCGCTGTAGCCTGCGCGCAGTTTGACGTCGGGATCGGTGCTTACTGCGGCGCGTACCTCAAATGTGTTGGCTCCGTTGCTCTCGGTTCCCTTGGGCGAAATATACTCTATTGTGGCATCCGAGCGGAAGTCGGGAAGGGCACCGACGGTTATGCTGACCGGCATGCCTACGGATAGTGAGCCTACTTCTGTCTCGTCGGCGGTGCCTTTGAAAATCAGATTGTTCATGTCGGCTACGGTGGCTATTGTCGTCCCGTCGTTGAATGTGTTGGACTGGATTACGGATGTTCCCACTTTGACCGGAACGTCGAGGACAAGACCGGTTATCGTGGCGCGGACCTGTGTGTTGGCTTCTGAGGCATTGTAGCGCGATACACCCTGTTTGACAATTGTTACTGCATCTTTTGCCGATGCGAGTTCTGACTCGGCTTTGTTGAGGGCGGCTTCTGTGTTTTCGTATTCTTCACGGGAGATCACCTTGCGCTCGAAAAGCTGTTTGTTGCGCTCATGTTTCAATCGTGCGTCATCGAGGGCTATATTGGCCAGCGATACGCGGCTCTCGGCATCGGACAGCTGTGAGGCATCGGGGATCACTTTGATCACGGCTATCACCTGTCCTTCCTGAACCATGTCGCCGGGCTCGACATTGATCTGGGTGATAATACCTGAGATCTGGGGTTTGATCAGGATCTCATCGCGAGGTTCGATGGATCCGGTCAGTACGGTGGTCTGCTCAATGGTTCCGGTATCGGGAGATACGATTTCGTAGACCGTATCCTTGGGCTTGGAGTTCAGATAGAGGAAGACGAATGTGGCTACGAAAATCAGAGCCACGATGATCCATAGGAAGATTCGGAAGAATTTTTTCATTGCTGTATGTTTTGCGTTTTTTATTTATCGTTAAGTGCCTCAATGGGTTTTATGCGCATTGCCTTTATCGCCGGGATGATTCCGGCGGCTGTCCCGAGGATAAGAAACACGGCCATTATCCACACCGCTTTTGCGAATGAGAGCTGGAAGTGGGCGGAACCGAGTGCCGGATCGTAGGTCAGCTTCTCAGCTACCGTCAGCACGAGAACAGCAAATGAGATTCCGGCCAGACCTGCAATGGCTGTCAGCGTCATGCTCTCGGACAGGATCTGGGCTATTATGTTGCGTGGCTTGGCTCCGATGGCTCGACGGATACCAATTTCCTGGGTGCGTTCCTTGACTATGATCCACATTATGTTGCCGATGCCGATTATTCCGGCAAGCAGTGTGCCGATTCCAACGAAAAATGCCAGCAGGCTTATGCCGGTGAACAGGTTCTCGACCATCTTGAAGTTTTCGGATATGTCCATGAAAGCTATGGCATTCGTGTCGTCGGGATCTAAGGGATGATTGGTTGTGGCGGCTTTGCGGATTATCGGTTCGATCTCTTTCGGGGTGTGGCCGGGCTTGGCTGTATAGATGAATCCGTCGATCTCAATCCCTTTGTTGTAGGCCCGGCGCAGGGTGGTGGAGGGGAGTATGACAGAGTCGTCCATCTTGCCGCCGATGGATGCTTCGGAAGTCTGTCCGACCACACCGACCACTTTGAAATATACTCCGTTGACGGCTATGTACTGTCCTACGGCTTCTTCTTGTCCGAACAGCTCGGCGGCCACATTGCGGCCTATCACAGCCACTTTTTTTATCTGTGCATCATCGCTGGCATTGATCACGCGACCGGCATCGATAACCGGAAGCTGGACCTTGAAGTAGTCGCCCTCCACGCCAAGGACCTGTCGGGCTGTTGATTTGGTGCCGTATTTGATTGTTCCCATCTCGAATGTCATTTTGGTCGAGAGGTCGAGCACCGGACATGCACGCCGGGTGAAATCCACGTCGCGGTCGTCAAGGCGCCATTGCATGCCTTTGTTGAAGCCATGGTAGGCTTTGGTGGTGCGGTTGGCGAAACATCCTCCCATATTGGTGGCGAAGCCGTCGAAATTACGCATGAGCATGCCTCGCAATCCGGAAGCTCCACCCATGAGCATGGCAAGCATGGCCGTGCCCCAGAAGATGCCGAAAGCAGTGAGGAATGTGCGCGTCTTGTTGCGTGAGAGCGTGGCTCCGATCTCGCGCCAGTTTTCTATGTCGATCAGGTGGCTTAACATTGTAGGTCGGTTTTCTTTATTCGTCTCGCAGGGCTTCGACTGGTTTCACTTTGGTTGCCTTTATTGCCGGAAAAAGCCCTGCGAATGCCCCGGCTATGATCAGTACGATGGTGACATTGAGTGCTGTGGACAAGTCAACGGTTGGATTTTTCAGGAAATCGGTGCCCTCGGTCAGTTTCGCTATTACGGCGGTCACGCCTGTGCCGAAAACCACTCCTATGTAGCCGAACAGGGTGGTGATGGCTACGCTTTCGGCTACAATCTGCATCAGGATGCTGCGTGGTTTTGCCCCGATGGCCCGACGTATGCCGATCTCGTGGGTGCGCTCCCTTACGGATACAAACATGATATTGCTGACGCCTACTATGCCCGACAGGAGGGTCAGAAGCCCTATTATCCACACGGACATCGATAGGATCTCGTTGGCTGACATGGCCTGGAGATAGTTGTTGAAGCGATTCCAGATATAGACTCCGCTTTTGTCATCGGAACGGAAGCCATGGACGGCCCCCATGGTCTCGCGCACTTTCTGTTCGGCATTATCGCCATCGTTACGGGTGCTGACATTTCTGAGTTTTACGGTGGTTTCCGACACTTTACCGTCGTCGCCGAGAATCGACATGGCGGTGGTGAAGGGTATGTATGTTCCGTTCTCCCAATCGTGGCGGTAAATGCCGATCACTTGCCATGAAAGATTGTAGGCATCCACGCGCTGTCCCAATGCTTTTTCTGCATCGCCGAAAAGGATCTGGGCATTCTTTTCTTCAAGTACCAGCACTTTGCGCTTCATCTCCATATCGCGCTGGTTGATGAAGCGGCCATGGATGATGTTGAGTTTTGCACGTTTGGCCTCCTGTGGGAAATGCCCGTAAAGGCTTCCTGAAATGTAGTCTTTGTTCGTCGATATGTAGGCTGAGTCGAGATTTTTTACTTGCCACACGTCTTCGAAATGCGTGGGGTCGGCGTCGAGTAGCGCTTCTTTGTCGGATGTCCGGAGCTCTATACGCCGTCCCTCCTTGTAACCTTTGTGGGCTTTGGAGGTCACGCCGGGCCACATTGAGATTGCCATGGCATTTTCGGGGGTGGCCATGGCGGTGAAGCCATTGTAGACTCCGCGGCTCATGCCTAATAGGACAATAAGCATGAAGATGCCCCAGGCTACGGCAAAACCGGTAAGTGCCGTGCGCAGTTTGTTGTGGCGGAGTGTCTGCCCTATTTCTCGTATCAGGTCAAACATTGATGGCGGTGTTTGGAATTATGGGCGTTGGGGTAACTATATTTCCGTCGGAAATACGGATTATGCGGTTGGTCTGGGCACCGACACCGGGATCGTGGGTCACAAGAACTATCGTCATACCCTGCTCGTTGAGCGAGCGGAACACGTTCATCACCTCTTTTGATGTCTGAGAGTCGAGTGCTCCGGTCGGCTCGTCGGCAAGAATGATGGAGGGGTTGGTGATAAGAGCGCGAGCTATGGCAACACGCTGTTTTTGTCCGCCTGACATTTCCGAAGGCAGATGGTGGGCGCGGTCGCTGAGCCCCATCCGTTCGAGTTGTTCCATTGCCATGATGTTGCGCCGGCGTCGCGGCACTCCCTGATAGTAGAGCGGCAATGCAACGTTTTCAACGGCATTTTTGTAATTGATCAGGTTGAACGACTGGAATACGAAGCCAATCATGCGGTTGCGCAGTTCGGCGGCGCGGTTTTCGCTGAGATTCTTGATCAGCGTACCGTCGAGGATGTATTCTCCGGTGTCGTAGTTGTCGAGGATGCCGATAATGTTCAGCAGCGTTGATTTTCCTGATCCGGATGCACCCATGATGGATACGAATTCCCCTTTCTCAATCTCAAGATTGATGCCCTTGAGAACGTGCAGAGGTACTGCTCCGGGGTAGGTCTTGTTTATGTCTGTCAGTCTGATTATCATTTCCCAATGTGATGTGTTCATTTCCTTTGACGCGTCTATGTGGCAAAAAGTTGCATCAGATGCGTATTTTTTTTCTGAAAAAATCCGTCGCGAAAATTTGCAAATCCGAACATCATGGCTTAACTTTGCGTTATACAAACAAAGAGATCATTGATAACACCACATCAAAGTTGATTGGGAAACTCATCAATTATATGTGAAATACCGAGACAAGCTTAGTCGTCCGATGGCGGGCCCCATTCCTTCGGGAAGGCTTCATGAGCCCAGGCGGATTACAAAGGTCGGCGAGCACTCAAATCCTGTCATTCGGAGTTTCATCGCATCCTTTGATGTGGCCATTATAGTCCGGACATTGCCGCTTATGCTGCTTTGTCCGGATTTTTTTATGATTTTTTTTAAGCAAGTCTGAACAATTCCGGGCAATGGTGCGTTTCAATATCAAAACAGCAAGATTACTTTTTCCATTGCAAGAAATGTGATAATGATTGGTTTATTATCTAAGCGAGGAGACGTTGTGACAACGACCCCTCGTTTTGTTTATAGCCGTTTGTTCTTGAGGTCGGGGAGTAGGGCGGCCACGATGCCGATCAGAGGCATGTAGGCGCATACGTTGTAGACGGCTTCAATCCCGTAGCTGTCGGCGAAATATCCAAGAACGGCCGATGCGATGCCTCCTACGCCGAATGCGAATCCGAAAAATAATCCTGAGATCATTCCGAGGTGTGTTGGTAGAAGTTCCTGTGCGTATAGGAGAATGGCCGGAAATGCCGATGAAAGAATGAAGCCTACGCAGAAACTCATGATCGCCGTCAGGAGCAATCCGACATGTGGCATGAGCAGACTGAAGGGTGCAGCCCCAAGAATGGATACCCAGATCACCATCTTGCGCCCGTAGCGGTCGCCCATTGGACCGCCAACGAGTGTGCCGGCGGCTGTTGAGACTACAAAGATGAACAGATAGATCTGCGATTGGGATATGCTGACTCCGAATTTGTCGATCAGATAGAATGTATAGTAGCTTGATATGCTTGCCATGTAGATGTACTTGGAAAAAATAAGTATCATTATGACAATGATTGTGAATATGGTCCGGCGTCTTGATAACGGCAACTTCGTTTTATGTTCGCTGCTGTTGGTTTTGCCTTTCATTGCCCGAAGATATCCTCCATACCATCGGCATATAGGACGCATGGCGGCAAAGCATAGGGCCGCGAAAAGAAGAAACCACATGATATAGTGGCGGTTGTGTGGGGCAACTATCAGAGCCACAAGCAATGGGCCGATTGATCCTCCGAAATTTCCACCAACCTGAAATACGGACTGGGCGAATCCTCGCCTCTCGCGTCCGGCAAGCGATGTGATGCGCGATGCTTCGGGATGGAGTGTGGCTGATCCGATGCCAACCATGAATACTGCCGCAAGAACACCGGCAAGAGAGTTGCAGTAGGCGAGCATCGTAATGCCGATTGCTGTGCAGCACATGCCGGCTGGCAGACTCCCTACGAATGGTTTCTTGTCGAATGCAAATCCAACAACCGGTTGGAATATGGAAGCCGCCATCTGATATACAAATGTTATCAGGCCTATCTCGGCAAAATTTATTCCGAGATCCTCCTTGAGCATCGGATATACGGCGGTGATCACCGATTGGAGAAGATCGTTCAGGCAGTGGGCTGCGCTCAGAGCCAGCAGCACATGAAGTGTCGGCATTGAGGCAATGCGTTTCAATTTAGTTCTAAAATCCATCTATCTTGGAAAAATTGGGTTGGAAACTCACTGCAAAATTACAAAAATCGCCATCTATGTGCAAAAAGCCGATAGCTGTGGTTTCGTGTAAAAGGTAATATATAGCGTGAGTCCGGAGATGGGATAGGTTTAGGGCCAAAAATGTTAATAACTTTGATGGCGGTGCAAATATGTGTGTATTAGAATGATATGAATATTTGTCGAAAAAAGAGCAAAAAATATCATAAAAAAGTTGGTTGAAAATTTGCGACATTCAAAAAAACTCCATACCTTTGCATCGCTTTTGAAGGAAAGCACGATTCGCTAGCTCAGCTGGTAGAGCACAACACTTTTAATGTTGGGGTCCTGGGTTCGAGCCCCAGGCGGATCACAGAAAATCAAGCAGTTAGGCTAAAGTCTGACTGCTTTTTTCTTTTGAAAAACACTGTGTTTTGACCATTTGTGTAAACCAAGGTGTAAACCGGGCGCATAGTAAAAAAGCTGTGTTTACCGATATAAGTTAGTACCTTTGCGTAAAAGATTACTAGCGCAATGGAAACGACCCCGTACATAGGGCTTGCAGAATGTCTGCTGCCGGAAGAAATGGTTGAATATTTCGAGGTGGTCAGAAGTACGCATTGCCCACCGTTGGGAGGCAATCAACGCTGACACAGAAGCCCGTGGGCAAGCTAGACTGACAGGTAAGAAATACGAGCGCCGGGAGGCAGCTTT
>CAJTTG010000014.1 GCA_910579185.1 uncultured Muribaculaceae bacterium | reverse complement strand
AAGAAATTGACTTGAGGTCACGATAGCTTTGCTATCAAATTTTGACTCTTGTACTGTTATTTCCTTGTCTATTGCAAATATTTCAATGTCCTCGGTGGCTCTCTTGTTTTTCGTGAGCCGAAAGTTTTGCAAAGTTACGGACAATTTCTCATTCCACCAAAACTTTTTCAAACTTTTTTTGTTTTATCTTTTCGACCTCTATCGAAAAGCGCTCCTTTTCAAAAGCGAGTGCAAAGTTACTGCCTTTTTCGATATTCTCCAAATATTTCAGCAACTTTTTTCACACAAATTTTAGCCCTACGGCACCTTCCTGCTGTCACTCACCGACTTACGCCCGAAAAAAAATTCAAAGTTTTTTCCGGTACGCCCGGCGACGGCGATGCTGACGATGGGGGAAGTAGTCCCACTGCTGGCGGACACTGTCGTTTCCCTCAAGCTCAATATTGCTCTCCGCCTCCTTAAATCCCTCTTTATTGAAGATCGGAATCAGGTCGGCAAACACGAGTGCGTTCACACCACGGCTCAGATATTCTTTCTTTACGGCTATCAACAGAAGATCCACAACATCATTCTTTCCATATATTCCATGCAGCAGATGATACCAGCCGAACGGCAGCATCCGCCCTCCTGACTTACGCAACGCCTCCGACATGGATGGCATCGACAGACCCAGCGCGACAAGCTGATCATTCGAATCCACTATCACGCTCAGGCAGTCGAGCCGGATAATATTAAGATATTTCCCTATATAATAGTCAATCTGTCGCTGATTGAGCGGCGAATACCCGTATAGCTTATCGTATGCTTCATTGATCAGCTCAAACAGAGCCTGACCGTATTGCTCCTTGATCTTGCGGCGCGACGTGAATTTTATCGATCTCAGGCCATACTTTTTCTTGACAATCTCGGAAATGCGCACAAATTTTTCCGGGACTTCTTTCGGAACCGTCACACGATATTCCACCCAATCAACATCCTTGGCATACCCCATACGCTCCATCTGCTCGGGGTAGTAGGCATAATTGTAGATAGTCGCCATAGTGCCCATTTCGTCAAATCCTTCGACGAGCATCCCCTCATGATCCATATCCGTGAAGCCCATCGGCCCCACCATCTCATCCATGCCATTATCTTTGACCCATTGCTCGGCAGCTCCGAAAAGAGCGTCGACAACCTCGGGATCGTCAATGAAATCCACAAAGCCGAACCGGCCTTCATTCACTCCGGTGCGCTTGTTGACGAGATCATTGATGATAGCAACGATACGTCCGACGGGCTTGCCGTCGCGGTAGGCCATGAATGCCTGCGCACGGCAATAGTCAAAAGCCGGATTCTTGTCCGGCATCAAGGTTTCTATCTCGTCCGACACCAACGGCGGAACATAACACCCGTTCCCCTTGTAGTGCGAGATTCCAAATTGCACAAATCGTTTCAACTCCGATTTGGTCGGCTTCACAGCCTCAACAACAACTGACATGTCTGTTCTATTGAATATATATTGATGAATGAGTGGGATTGATTACACATGCGGAGCCCACGCCGACGTGAGCCACACGAGCAACGCGATCATGGCAAGCAGAAACACGATGATCGCGATATAGAATTTATTGTCCGACCGGTGAGCAAGCGCCATCCTCAGTTGATGCACACTCTTGAAACGGCTGCGCGGATCGTCCGACATACATTTATCCGCTATCCTTTTCAGATAGCCCGGCGCGTCGGGAACCTGTCCGACAACCTCCGCCAGCACCTTGCCGAAACTGCATATATCCTCTGTAGCTTCGGAGGGTGTCAGATGCTCGCTCTGGTCGAACCCCACATCTATAAGCTTCAGATTGCCGATATTTTCCGTGAATATGATCGTTTCCGGACGAATCGGGAAATGCACCAGATGATTCTGCTGGATATAATTGATAGCATCCACAAGCTGGGTGCAGATCTTATCCAGATGATCTTTCGTCACCTTCCCCTGGCTGATCAGCTTCCGGAGAGAATCGCCGTAGACATCATCCGTGATTATACAGCGCCCGAGTGTCGGCACATCCTCGAAATCGTTGATCATCACGATATTGGGGTGAGCCAGATTGTATCGGACATCAAATTCCTTCTCTATCATGGCGCGGAAGCGCGGATCATCCTTGTAGGCAGGCTTCAAAGTTTTGAGCATCACCCACTTGCCATGCTTCTTAGCCGTATAGACATCATAGAACTGCTCATCCCATTCCGGCAGCAGTTCAATCTCTGTCCATTTTTCAGCTTTAATCTGTCCTGAATCGTCCATCCCCGTCATATTGCATTGTAGATCAACCGTTGACCGGTATCAAGATCGGTCAACTCCATAAATGTGGGATACAACCGGATCATGTAGCTCCACACTCCGCCGCCGGCAGGATAGATATACAGATATTCGGCACCGCCGGGTGCTATTTCAGTCTCCCATGTGATCCGGAACGTGGTCCATTGCGGATATGGATTATACTGGCCATACACCCCTGTACCATCGCTGTAGAAAGTAAACTCGCTAACATACGGTTCGGCAACAGGGACGCCGTCAATCTCCACAAGTTCCCAGCCTCCCTGCAGAGGCGAGTAGTCGTAATATTCGTCACCACACGATGTCAAGCCGGCCATCGCGACCAAAACAAGACAAAGAGTCAGCAACGATTTGCTTATTTTTTTCATTCTGACAAGTTCTTATTTGATTTATAGCACGCAAATTTAAGAAATTATTTCTGAAATTCGTGATTCCGGCGTGTTTCGCGCAAAAATCATGGCATTTTTTATATCTTTGCCACTTGCAAAAGTCAATGTCATGAACCTGACCAAGATCATTCGTCCATATTTCATCAGACGCATCAGGCAGATCAACGCCGCCGCATCCGACACCGAGGCAACACAACGCGGACAGCTGCAAGACCTTATCCACGAGGCCCGGGACACTGTCTGGGGGCGTGACCATGGTTATGGATCGATCAGCAACTACAACGATTTCCGCCAACGGGTCGACATCACGCCATACGAGCAGATACGCCCTATGGTGATGCGCATGATAGCAGGCGAACCCGACATTCTCTGGCCGGGGCACACACGCCGCTACGCCCAGTCATCGGGCACGTCCGACGGCAAAAGCAAATATATCCCGGTCACGCAGGCATCACTCCAGCGCAACCACTATCGCGGTGGAGCCGACGTTGTGGCCCACTACCTGCGCCTATATCCCGACAGCCGCATATTCGACGGCAGAAGTTTCATTCTCGGCGGCAGCTTTGCCAACGAGCTGAACCTCCCGGCAGGATCACACGCAAAAGTTGGCGATCTGTCGGCCAACCTCATCGAAGCCATCAACCCATTGGCAAACATGGTGCGCATCCCGTCGAAACGAATCGCACTGATGTCCGACTGGCATGAAAAGCTGCCGGCCCTGATCAAAGCGGCCGCAAAAGCCAATGTCACAAACATATCCGGCGTCCCATCATGGTTCCTGACCGTCCTGCGTGGAATGCTCGACTACACCGGAGCCACACAGATCCACGAAATATGGCCCAATCTTGAAGTATTCTTCCACGGCGGAATTTCATTCCTGCCCTACCGCGACCAATACGACGCGATCATCGACCCCACACAGATGCGCTACCTTGAGACCTACAATGCGTCCGAGGGCTTCTTTGCCGTTCAGGACACGATAGGTGATCACGCGATGGCTCTGCAAATCGACGGAGGTGTGTTCTACGAGTTCATCCCCCTTTCCCAGCCATCAGCGCAGCCTGTTCCGGCATGGGAGGTGCAAAAAGGCGAGATCTACGCCATGGTCATCACCTCCTGCAACGGTCTCTGGCGCTATCCGCTGGGCGACACCGTGCGCATAGAATCGACAAATCCACTGAGAATCACCATTGCCGGGCGAACAAAACACTTCATTAACGCATTTGGAGAAGAGGTGATGGTCCACAACACCGATGCTGCCCTTGCAAACGCATGCGCCCGATGTGGCTGCAAGGTCCTGAACTATACCGCAGCGCCGGTCTACACTTCAGAAGGCAACCGCGGACACCACCAGTGGCTGATAGAGTTCGCCACCCCACCGGCCGACATGCCGGCATTCGAAGCCATCCTCGACGAGATGCTAACCCGTGAGAACAGCGATTATCAGGCAAAACGCAACGGCGACATATTCCTCGCCCGGCTCACCGTCACAACCGCCCGGCCCGGACTTTTCGACGACTGGCTTGAATCGACAGGCAAACTCGGCGGACAACGCAAGGTGCCACGTCTGAGCAACGACCGCAAACTAATCGAATCGATGCTCGCATTGAACGGAAACAGATAAAAACAAACAGCAAACACAAAAAACAAACCATAATGAAACATCTGATCTTAGCCGCAGCAACCGCCCTGGCAATCGCCACAGCCCCGGCAAACATTTCCGCCGCACAGCCCGACCATGCCGCAATAGCCGCACAGGCAAAAACATCATCCTACACCGACCTTCTCAAAAAATTCAAGGATGGCAAACAGCTGACAGAGGCCGAAGCCACCACACTCTACTACGGCTCAGCCCTCCAGCCCGGATTCACCCCCGACAAAGACTACACCCCCGTTATCGCCGCCTACAACTCAGGTGACATGAAACGCGCCTACAACCTTGCCAACGAGGCACTCGCATCCGACCCCACCAACCTCGCTCTGCTCTTCAAAGCCTATGCCGCAGCTTCAGCCTCGGCCGATCCGAATATCAAAGCACAGGCTCCGGCCTTTCAGACACGTCTGCTCGCCATCTGCGACGCAATCATGAACTCCGGATCAGGAGTAGCCGACGCAAGCCCCTATCAAGTGATCCGCCGCAGCGACATCAACGAATTTCTTGTCAAATACATGCAGCCGAAAAACGTTGTCGGGCAATCACAGATCGGACAGCTCACGGCAATCAAAGCCAGCTTCGACGGCATCCCCGACGACGTGATCCTCTATTTCGGCATCTTCAAATAACCATTTTTTTAACAGTCCTTCCCTCCAATGAAAACCGACTCAATCAAAATAATCGCGGCCGGACTCTTAGCAGTCGGCTTGCTTGCACTCGGTCTATGCGTGCGCAGCGGCCTCGTATCAATAACCTCCAGCCAGCGCACCGTCGATGTCCGCGGTCTTGCCACACGCGAGGTCAAAGCCAACCGCGTGACATGGCCTATAGTGTTCAAACAAGTCGGTAACGACCTCCCCGGTGTCTATTCCGCCGTCAGCAAAACCAATGCCGACATCGTGGCCTATCTCAAAGCCAACGGACTGACCGACTCCGAGATCAGCATAGGCGCACCCTCCATGACCGACCTGACGACCGACCGCTACAACACCCAGCCAATACCGTTCAACTACAGCGTGCAGTCAGTGGTCACCGTCAGCTCCTCGCAGGTCGACAAAGTCCATGAACTCATCAACCGCCAAGGCGAGCTGATGGAACGTGGCATAGCCATCACCAACGACTATTCCAATCCCATCACCTACGACTACACCGAACTCAACTCCATCAAACCCGAGATGATAGCCGAGGCCACAAAGAACGCCCGTGAGGCTGCCAACAAATTCGCCGAAGACTCCGACTCCAAGCTCGGCAAGATAAAGACCGCCTATCAGGGACAGTTCTCCATCGAAGACCGCGATCAGTACACCCCCTACATCAAAGAAGTGCGCGTAGTCACCACCCTCACATACTTCCTTGAGGACTGACCGCCGCCACAAAAATCCAAAATACGAAAAAGTTTGCGCTATAGTGCAAACTTTTTCGTATTTTTGCAGTCTGAAAACCAAAGCATTGATTATGGACTTATTTGACAAAATCAGCAACGACATAAAATCGGCCATGCTGGCAAAGGAAAAGGTGCGTCTTGAAACGCTCCGCGGTATCAAAAAAGAGTTTCTTGAAGCTAAGACCGCAAAAGGTTCCGACGGAACCCTCTCCGATGAACAGGCCACCAAAATACTGGCAAAAATGGCCAAACAGCGTCGCGAGACTGCCGTGATATATTCCGAGCAGAACCGCCCCGAGCTTGCCGAGAACGAACTCGCCGAAGCTGCCGTGATCGAAGAATATCTTCCCAAACAGCTTTCTGAAGAGGAACTGACCGCCGAGCTCCGGAATATCATAGCTCAGGTTGGCGCAACATCGCAGAAAGAGATGGGCAAGGTGATGGGCGTGGCATCAAAAGCTCTCGCCGGACGTGCCGACGGCAAAGTGATATCAGCAAAAGTACGCGAGCTCCTCGCCTGATCCATATTTAGCAATTTTTCTAAAAAAGATACAGATATGCTTACTCTACAGCAAATCAAAGAAAACCCCGAAAACGTCATCAAGCGTCTTGCCGTCAAAGGTTTCGACGCAAAAGAACCGATCGACAACGTGCTCGCGCTCGACGACCGCCGCCGCAAACTGCAACTGACCAACGACAACGCCGCAGCTGAGCTCAAACAATATGCCGCCCGTATCGGCCAACTCATGAAACAAGGCCTAAAGGAAGAGGCCGACCAGGCCAAAGCACAAGTGGCTGCCCTCAAGGAATCGCAGAAAGAGATAGCCGACACTCTCGCACAGACCGAGACCGAGATCCGCGACATCCTGCTGACAATCCCCAACACCCCCTGCGACATGGTGCCGGAAGGCCGCACTGCCGAGGACAATGTCGTTGAGAAAACCGGTGGCCCGATGCCTGATCTCCCTGAAGATGCACTCCCCCACTGGGATCTTGCCAAGAAATACAACCTGATAGACTTCGACCTCGGTGTGAAGATCACCGGCGCCGGATTCCCCGTCTACATCGGCAAGGGCGCACGCCTCCAGCGAGCACTTATCCAGTTCTTCCTCGACGAAGCAGGAAAAGCCGGTTATTTGGAAATCCAGCCCCCTTACGTTGTCAACGAAGCATCGGGCTACGGCACAGGCCAGCTCCCCGACAAGGAAGGCCAGATGTATTTCGTCAATGAGGATCGCCTCTATCTGATCCCCACAGCCGAAGTTCCCGTGACCAACATCTACCGCGACGTGATCCTTTCCGAGTCGGAGCTTCCCAAAAAGAACTGCGCCTATTCCGCATGCTTCCGCCGCGAGGCCGGCAGCTACGGCAAGGATGTCCGCGGCCTGAACCGTCTGCATCAGTTCGACAAAGTGGAAATTGTCCGCATCGAAAAACCCGAGAACTCATACGCCGCACTTGAGGAAATGAAAGATCATGTTCAGGGTCTGCTCGAAAAGCTTGGTCTGCCCTGGCATATCCTGCGCCTCTGTGGCGGTGACATGAGCTTCACATCAGCCATCACATTCGACTTCGAGGTATTCTCAGCCGCACAGAAACGCTGGCTTGAGGTTTCATCCGTATCCAACTTCGAGACATATCAGGCTAACCGCCTCAAATGCCGCTACCGCGCAGCCGACAAAAAGACACAGCTCTGCCACACACTCAACGGCTCTGCCCTGGCTCTGCCGCGCATCATGGCAGCGTTGCTCGAGAACAACCAGACCCCTGCCGGCATCGTAGTTCCCGAATGTCTGCGCAAGTACACCGGCTTCGACATCATCGACTGATCCCACCGATTTCCAATCCATCGTGGAAAAGAAAACCATATTTGATCTCGGGCGCGACACTCTGGAAGAGTATCGCGCCCGTCCTAAATTACCCCTCACGGTAGTTTTGGACAACGTACGTTCGCTCAACAACATTGGTTCAATATTCCGTACATCCGACGCATTTTTAGTGGATCGGATCATGCTTTGCGGCATCACGGCCACACCCCCGTCGCCCGAAATCCACAAAACGGCCCTCGGTGCGGAAGATTCCGTCAGCTGGACATATTTTGAAAACACCATGGACGCCGTGGAGCGCCTGCATCAGGAGGGCTACACGGTCTGCGCCCTCGAACAAGTGAAAGAAAGCATACTTCTCGATACATTCCGCCCCGATCCTGCCGGGCGTTACGCCATAATAGCCGGGCATGAAGTCCATGGCGTAGATCCGGAAATTGTCAACGCCTCTGATATCTGTCTGGAAATACCGCAGTTCGGAACCAAACACTCTCTAAATGTGTCAGTATCAACAGGCATAGCCATCTGGCACCTGTTCACCCATCTGCGAAAATAAATCATATTACGGTTTTCGTCCAGCCGATGTCACTCCCCGGATCGACTCAGCATCCTTGACAAGCTGTTTCCGCAGCTCTTCCGCAGATCCGAAATGGTGTTCATCACGGATCCGGCGCAGGAAATCAAGCGTCAGCACGCGTCCATAAAGATCGCCTGAGAAATCAAGCAGGTGAGCCTCGATCGTCACCCGGCCCGAATCATCGACTGTCGGACGAACTCCGATATTGACCATCGCTTTATATTCCTTTCCGTCAGCATTGATAGCCCGGCACTCATAGACGCCATTACCGGGGATTAGCTGCCGGTCGTCATCCGGATGAAGATTGGCAGTCGGGAAACCGATAGTGCGGCCCAGCTGCTTGCCTTGCTCCACATACCCCATGATACGGTAGGGACGCTCCAGACACTCCGCAGCTTTCTCTACATCACCGGCAGCGATCAGCTCCCGGATTATCGACGAGCTGACTTTCTCGCCATGCACCATCTGCTCCGTTCCATCGAAAATCTCCATTCCAAGTCCGGCGGCAACAGCCTTATACTCATCAACCTCCTGAAGCCTGTCGGATCCGAAGCGATGGTTGAAACCCATGTATATCGCCTTGACACCATATCGGTCGCGCAACATGATCATGAACTCCCGTGCAGTCATGCGGCGGATCTCATCGGTAAAATCAACCACCGCCACCAAACCCAACTTGGAACGGAGAGTACGAAACCGTTCAGTTGGTGTCATCAGAAGCTTCGGGGCGCGATCCGACGCGATCATAGAAAGCGGATGTCGGTCGAAAGTGACAATCATAGGTTCATAGCCATTGAATGCCGCAGTGGCATTCAGTCCGGACAGGAGCCATTGGTGACCCAGATGAACCCCGTCGAACATTCCGATAGCCGCCATTCGCGGACGCTTGCCGGACTCGCTCATTTTGAGAAATCGTAATCCTTGATGAAATCCATGAACTCTGTGCCGGGCGCAACATGAACAGTCCTGAATCCGAGCTTTTCCGCCGCCTCACAATTGGCCTTCGAATCGTCGAAGAAGAGCGTCTCATCCGGCCTGATGCCGAAATCCGCAACAACCTTCTCAAAGATCCGTGCATCGGGTTTCATAGCCCGTGCCTCGAAACTCGTCACCGTTCCATCGAAATAGTAATTGATATCGTGGCCGAGTTTGCTGAACTGACGTGCAATCTCGCTGTTCCACATAATAGGATTCGTGTTGCTGACAACATACATCCCGAAACGTCCGTGAAGATCCTCCAGAGCCTTGAGCCTTTCTTCCGGTATTCCGGTCAGAAACTTGCAGAAAGCCGCATCAATCTCATCATCGGCAATATCGCGGCCTATGATCCGGCGTATCTCATCGCGGAACTCAGCAGCCGAGAGCGATCCATTCTCGACCCCGGCAAAGACCCCGGCCTGCTCGTACTCGCCGAGCAAATTATTGGCATCGGTCATGCCAAGAGCCTCAAACGCCCTTACGCAGTTCTCACGGCGTATATTCATCACCACGCCGCCCAGATCAAACAAAAGATTCTTAATCATAGGACTACATTGTTGGATTTTCGCGCAAATTTACTGATTTTCCCGATATTTTTTACTATGTTTGTGACCGCTTTTTAAAAACCAATAACCAACCGCCGTATGCAACGCAATCACATATCCATAATAGCGATCCTGATCATGTCGGTAATCCCGTCACTGATGATGGCCGAAGCTCCGGCCGGCTATTACGCTTCGCTGAAAGGAAAATCGGAAAGTGCTTTGAAAACAGCTCTTTACCAAATCATCAATCCCCATACTCAGGTGTCGAGCTACACAGCCCTGCCCGAATACTTCAAAAAAACCGATGTTCGTCCGGGCACCAACTACTGGTGGGACATGTATTCCGATCTCGATGTGCCTACCAATATCACGTTCGGCACATACATGAACCGCGAACACTCGCTGCCCAAAAGCTGGTGGGGAGGTCTGACCAACATACCGGCCTACGTGGATCTCTTCCACCTCTATCCCGGCGAGGCCAAGGCCAATCAGGCAAAGAGCAACTATCCCCTGGGCGAGATAAAAGCCGGCGTCACCCCTAAATTCAACAACGGAATCACGCAGGTTGGCACCGGTGTGAACTCCGGCGGCGCTGCTTATGTGTTCGAACCGGCCAACGAATATAAAGGTGACTTCGCCCGAACCTATTTCTACATGGTAACATGTTATCAGAATCTCGATTGGAAAACAACATGGCAGGTGGCCAACGGCACATACCCAAGCCTCCAGCCTTGGTCTGTGGAGCTTTTACTGAAATGGCATCGCGCCGATCCGGTGAGCGAAAAAGAGATCAACCGCAATGAAGCCGTCTACAAAATCCAGAATAACCGCAACCCATTTATCGACGACCCCGACCTCGTAGAATACATCTGGGGCGACAAAAAGGGACAGGCCTACACTCCCCCTACTTCCGGCACAACCACTCCCGGAGGCGAATTCAATCTGATAACCCCTGTCAACGGTATGTATCTCGACTTCAATCAGGTTGCCCTCGGAAACTCAACCACCTCACAACTCATCTTCAAAGGAGAGAACCTATCCGGAACGTTCAGTGTCAGCCTGACTGGTCTTAACAAAAGCCTTTTCACACTCTCATCCAAAACCGTATCCGCTGCTGCGGCAATGACAACAGCCGGTACATACATCACCGTAACCTACACCCCCAATGCCATCGGATCCCACACTGCCGATCTGTTGATCACAGATGGAGGCATGGCCGACGGAGCATCCTACAGAATACACCTGCTTGGCGAATGTCTCGCCAAGCCGACACTCTCGCAGCTCACGGCTACTGAAGCCACAAACATCACACGCAACAGCTATGTGGCACGCTGGGAACAGCAACCTGCCGACGAAGTTGTCGACTACTACATGGTCACCGTGAAACGATATAAAGATGGAGTGGCCACAACCTACGAATTGCCGGCAGAAACCGACTCACTCCTTATCGACGGACTCGACGAAGGCGACTACGACACATACGCTGTTCAGTCCGTACGTCTTGAGGAACGTTCTCCGATCTCAAATTATGTGACGGTCAAAGCCACATCCGGAATCGAGGATATACTTGCCGACGAACCGCTCGCAATTGAATCGGGCTACGGATTCCTGCGCTTCCGTTGCTCAATGCCACAGACCGGAGCACGTATTTACGACATTGCCGGGCGAATGGTCACTACAATTCCTGAAATCTACGACGGACTGGAAGTGGAACTACCCACAGGGGTCTACCTCATCGTCACCGATTCCCATGCCCGTCCTGTCAAGACCATAGTCCGGTAATCATCGCCGGGTCAAGATACCGTAAAAGCGACATTCCATTTCATCGGGATGTCGCTTTTACTATACATGAAGCGTGGCCTCGGATACATCGGAATTGTGACATTTTGTCATCATTTATCACCTTTTTCTCCGTTTTCAACAAAAAAATTCTTGAAAATTGAGAAAATAAGCTAACTTTGCTACAAAATGTAATTATTACCATGGGAAAAATAGACAATCTGGATAAAAAAATCCTTGGCATCGTGATAAACAATGCCCGTATTCCGTCGAAAGATGTTGCAGCAGAATGCGGAGTATCGCGTGCAGCAATCCATCAGCGTCTGCAACGCATGATGGATCTCGACGTGATAACCGGATCAAGCTACAATGTCAATCCGAAAGCACTCGGATTCCGCACATGCACCTTTATCGGCGTCAATCTTGAACGCGGAGCTATGTATCGCGACGTGGTTCCGGAGCTGGAAAAAATACCCGAAGTTGTGGAATGCCACTTCACCACCGGCCCCTACACCATGCTTATCAAGCTCTTCGCCCGCGACAATGAACACCTGATGGATCTGCTCAACAACAAGATCCAGCGGATTCCCGGAGTATCAGGCACCGAGACTCTCATCTCTCTGGACCACTCCATCCATCGCAAAGTGCCAATCATCGCTGACTAAGACTCAGATCTAAAAAAGACAACGAAGCCCGGATGCATATGAATACATCCGGGCTTCGTCATTTATCTAAGGTCACCGATCAGAACACGATCAGCGTATCGTCGCCATTATTGCGGCCTGTTGGATCCTGACGGCTCGTTGGAGGCACATAGCCCTTGCGCAGGTTCTCGACAATGCGTTTCTCGCGGTTGTAGGCCGGACTACGCTCCAGTTGCTCTATCACGGCATCATCGTCCATCTGGTCGGGCTGCAGAACTATATAGTTGCGTGTCAGTTCCTCAATATTCTTGCCATATTCGTCGATCATCCGCTGTGTTGGATCCGGCTTCTTCACCTTGGTCACCTTCGGAGTCTCAGTTTTGCCACCCGGCAGTGGGAAACCACTGCTGCGCTGTCTCATGCGGTCGGCGGCCTCCAGTTCCTCCTCCTCTTCTCGGATGGTCACATCGAAACCGGAAGCGAGAATAGAGATCTTCACCTTGTCGCCAAGTGTGTTGTCGATCGTCGCACCCCAGATCACATCCACATCCTGATCTATCGACGACACGAACGCTTTCAGCTCATTGACCTCGTTCATATTCATAGCCTTGTCCTCCTCATCGCTCATGTAGAGATTGATCAGCAGTCGTTTCGAGCCATAGATGTCGCGATTTTTAAGAAGCGGAGAATTAAGGGCATCCTCAAGCGCACGGGTCACACGATGCTCTCCCTCACCATATCCTGTGGAGATTATCGCCGTACCTCCGTTGCGCAGCGTTGTGTCGACATCATTGAAGTCGAGGTTCACTATACCGTTCACTGTTATGATCTCCGAGATAGAGCGTGCGGCGGTGGAAAGAGTGTCATCCGCCTTGCCGAACGCGTTCAGGAAGTTCAGTTCCGGATAAATCTCGGAAAGACGCTCATTGTTGATGATCAGCAGGGCATCCACATATTTTGCCATCTCTTCAGCTCCGTCGAGAGCCTTGAGAATCTTGCGTTTGCCTTCAAAGATGAAGGGAATGGTCACGATACCGATTGTCAGCAGCCCCTTTTCACGCGCAACACGTGCAACGACCGGAGCCGCACCCGTACCGGTGCCGCCGCCCATACCGGCTGTGATGAACACCATCTTGGCATTGTTGTTGAAGATCGCCTCGATCTTTTCTATATCGTCTTCGGCAAACTGGCGTGCCACTTCCGGCTTGTTACCGGCACCAAGACCATTTCCGATCACCACCTTGTTGGGCACCGGCGAGCCATTGACAGCGTCAGCATCCGTGTTACATACCACGAACGTTACATTGCCCACACCCTGACGGTACATGTGGCTGACAGCATTACCGCCGCCACCGCCCACGCCCACGGCCATGATCACATTGTTGTCTTCCGGTTTATTCCCATCCTTGAAATCCAGGGAATCTATATCGAGATTATTATCCATTTTATGTCAAATTTTTAGGTATATTTCTTTTCAAGTTCAATCATCGTCGCGCATGTCGTAATCATCCTCATCCTCCGTCATCAGATTGGCGACTTTGGATCTGAACGTCTCCATCCATGATTTGCGTTTCGGCTTGGCAGGAGCTTTCTCCCGTTCAAACTTGGGAGCCACCGGCTCCTTGGCCGGTTCCGGACGATATTGCGGCT
This sequence comes from uncultured Muribaculaceae bacterium, assembly GCA_910579185.1. GTDB lineage: Bacteria > Bacteroidota > Bacteroidia > Bacteroidales > Muribaculaceae > Paramuribaculum. Next base: position 20,723 of record CAJTTG010000014.1, on the reverse strand, counting down.
CTTCCTGACGCTCAGGTTCCACTTCCGGCTGTTGCTCAACAACAGGTATCGACAGACATTCCTGCGGATTATCCTTGACAACGGCACACAGGACAGAGATCACATCGGCCATCTCGGCTGCTGAAATACGGCTGTCGGGGATACGTACCTCCGACACATTGACAGAGCCGGTGCGGATCTTCATGCCAAGCATAGTGGCAAGCCCTTCGTTAAAGCCATTCAGACGCGCTCCGCCTCCGGTCACGATGATACCGGCATTCAGATCTGAAGTCTTATAGCCAGCGAATTTGATCTGCTCGCGCACATTGGCCATGATCTCCCCGGCGCGATGCACCACATAGTTGTTCAGATCCGAATAGTCGGTCTGGCCGATAGTCTGCACCCCGGCCGACGGATTGACGGTTCCCAACGTGCATTTCAGATCCTCGGCGCGCTCTTCCACAATATGGAGATTCATGATATCACGCGTGATGTTGCGCGAACCAAGCGGCAGAGTGGCCATATACTGCAAGCGGCCGTTCTTATATATCGACACGGTTGTTGTCTCTGCTCCGAAATCCGCCAGCATACATCCGAGTCTTTTTTCCTCATTGGTCAGGATAGCATCTCCAAGAGCAATCTGGCGCACCTTATATCCGGCAACGTCGATCTTCAGTTTCTCACCGAAGAGGCGGTCGATGTTGCGCTTGGGCTGGGGACGGCCCACTATCAGATTGGCCGACATGCGGATGCTCCGACCCACGGTGCCTTTGGGACGCGAAACCGTGGTTTTGTCCACAGTGAATTCACGCGGAACAACCTCATACAGTTCGCGGTCGGCATAAGGCGACAGCGCAGCATCGTTCATCAGACGTTCGATCACCTTGTCCGTGATCTCCACCTCTTCAGGGAATGTCTGCTCCACCTCACGCGGAAGCGACATGAACGAACGTCCGCCCACTCCTACATAAACAGAGCTGACTTTGCGTGGCGACACGCGGTTTTCTATCTTGCGGATAATACGTCCCACCAATGAGGCTACTTCCTCAACATTGCTCACCGTGCCGTTGCGCACCCAGTCGAGCAGCGGTTCTTCTTCCACGGCATTGACTGTCAAGACCCCGTCGGGGCTGTAAGTTCCGATAGCACCTCTCACCTTGGAGCTGCCTATCTCGATTGCTATTATATTTTTTTCTTCCATAGTCGGGTATTTGTTTTTTCTGAAGTCATTCGTTTTGCTGCGGAGTCTCCGTAGCCGGTTCCTCCGGCGGCGCAGCAGCCGCGACAGGTTCTTTCTTACGGGCCGGTATCAGTTTGTCGTTCTTGGCCGGTTGGCCTGGCAAAGCCTGACCGGGAGCCACATTGGGTCCGGCCATCATAGTCTCGGCGTTGACCTCTTCGGCATTGGCGGTCTCCACAACCATCTCGGCGGCGGCAAGGGTCTTGTCGCGCCGGGTGGCAACCACCTGGCCTGGCCATTTCACGGATATCGTATCGTACATATTCCAACCCCTGACGTTGAGCACACGCGAGTACATCGTGCGCAGACGGCGGAATTTATCCTCATAGTCGAGAGTATCGCCAAGATTGATCACCATGCCGCGCATCCGCGGAATCAGGATTATATCCGTGGGCGAATCCACCTTTACCATCGTCACGAGATGGGTCAACAACGAGTCGGCCGACATAGCATCAAGAAGCGGAAGGATACTGCGGTCGGGGATCGCCTCTGAAAAACGTCCGCTGACAATAGGCACGTCGATATGATAACGCGCGTCGGCCATGATACGTTTACCGGTGCGGTTGATATAATAGGAGTCCGATCCATCCGCCGGAAATATTCTCGCAACAGGATGCATGGGATGGACATCGATAAGCAACCTTCCATCCGTGAGGATGTTGACCTGTACTTGCTCAATCTTATCGAACGCAGCCAACATCTTTTCAAGGGAATCGATATTGATCTTGTCGACAGGGGTCTTGATAGCCAGCTGTGGGAAACGTCCAAGCTCACGCGCCAGTTCCTGAGGCGTCACGAAACGATATTGGGCAGTATCGTGAACCGTGATCGACACTCCGGTGCAGTAACGCTCCGCAGCCCGGCCGGCTCCGACCGCCCACATCACAACCAGATAGGCCACGGCCACCAGAGTGAGTGAGGCATAGACCCATGATCGTTTTATCTTGAACTTCTTTCCCATTTCCGACTTCTTATTTTTTATTTTCCTACGATCTCCGGCAGTTTATCACAGATATCGCCGGCTCCGGCAGTCAGCAACACGTCATAGCCATGGGAGGCAAGGAACGCCGGGAGCTCGTCGCGGCCAACCATCGTCTTGTCGGCCACCGTTATCCCATCGAATATTATCTTTGAGGTGACACCCGGAATGGGCAATTCCCTTGCCGGATAGATATCGAGCAAAACAACTGAATCGGCTTCCGAAAGAGCTGCTGCAAATTCAGGAGCGAAGTCGCGCGTGCGGCTATACAAGTGGGGTTGGAATGCCACTGTCAGGCGGCGACCCGGATACAATGCCTTGACCGAGCGGATCGAGCTGCGCAGTTCATCGGGATGGTGGGCGTAATCGTCGATCACCACCCGATCCGGCTCCTTCAGCCAGAACTCGAAGCGGCGTTTCGGCCCCTGGAATGAGGCCATCGCCCGGCGGACAGCATTCTCGTCAAATTCTCCGGCAACCCACACAGCAGCCATCGCGGCTATCGCATTCTCAATATTTATCTCCACCGGGACGCCGAGCTCTATGTCGCTGACGGTTCCCCCGGGAGTCACAAAATCAAAAACGATCGAGCCGTCGCCACGGCGTATGTTGGCGGCATGGAAATCGCCATTGTCTCGTGAGTATTCGTACACCTTCACGCCATTTCCTACTCGCTCGCGCAGTTTCAGTCCGGTATGCTTGATCAATGCGCCCCCTTCTACAATCAGTTCCGTGAACCGTGCGAAGCTCTCAAGATAGGCTTCCTCTGTTCCATAGATGTCGAGATGGTCGGGGTCAGTTGCCGTGACCACTGCCACGTAGGGACGCAGATGGTGGAACGAACGGTCATATTCGTCGGCCTCCACCACTGAATATTCCGATTTGGGATCCAGCAGGAAATTAGTGCCGTAGTTGCGAAGAACACCGCCAAGGAAGGCATTGCATCCTGCTTTGCTCTCGTGCATGATGTGTGCGGCCATAGAGGACGTTGTGGTTTTTCCATGCGTGCCTGAAAAACAGAGCGCACGGCTGTGGCTGCTCACCAATCCAAGGACAGCAGCACGTTTCACCACCTCAAAACCATTCTGACGGAAAAACGAAAGTCCGGGATGCGAATCAGGTATAGCCGGAGTGTAGACCACAAGCGTTGTCTCCGGATCGCGGAAGTCGGCCGGAATCGCATCCACGCTATCGTCATAGGCTATGGCCACTCCCTCGCTTTCAAGTGCGCGGGTCAGATCGGTAGCGGTGCGGTCGTAGCCGGCCACCCGGTAACCTTTGGCGAGGAAATAGCGTTCAAGAGCCGCCATTCCGATACCGCCGGCACCCACAAAATATATGTTCTGCTTCTGTTTCATTGTCAATTTCCTTTTCGAAGTATCTTGTCTATCTCATCGGCTATGCGTTCATCGCTTTCGCGCAATGCCATCTTCGCGGCATTATTTCCGAGAACCCGACGTCGTTCGCCATCGGCCATCAATGCCAGTATCTCTTTCCCGAGAGCCTGCCGGGCATCTGAGTCAAGCACCATTACAGCCGCGTCCCGGTCAACGAGGGCCTGCGCGTTCTTCCGCTGATGATCCTCCGCCACATTAGGCGATGGCACAAGAATAGCCGGCGCCCCGAGCAGCTGAAGTTCAGAAATGGTGGCCGCTCCGGCCCTCGCCACAATCAGATCAGCGGCACGATAAGCCGTGGCCATGTCGGAGATGAATGGCGAGGCGATAACGTTGCCTGCATATCCAGACGCCGTGTCACGGCACTGCTCGGCGTATGTTTTTCCGGTCTGCCACAACACATTTATTCCGGCAGCGGTGATCTCCGGCAATGCAGCCGAAATGCTTTCATTGATTGTTCGTGCCCCAAGACTGCCCCCCACAACGAGAAGCAGCGGTTTTTCCGGATCAAAGCCAAGCGTCCGTTTAGCTTCGGACTGATCCATTGAAGCCTCCGCGATCTCGCGGCGCACGGGATTTCCTGTCATCACTATACGGTCGGCAGGGAAGAACCGCTCCATGCCATCATAGGCCACGCAGATCGATCCGGCTTTCTTTGCCAGCAGCTTGTTGGTCACTCCGGCATAGGAGTTCTGCTCCTGAAGCAGAGTGGGGATTCCGGCTTTCTGAGCCGCCTTTAGCATCGGACCACTCGCATAGCCACCGACACCGACGGCGATATCGGGACGAAAATCGCGGAGCACCTTTTTTGCTATTCTCATGCTCCGCAGAAGCTTGGCTATAACTTTGAAATTGCGCCAGAGACGGCGACGGTCGAAACCGGCCACAGGCAACCCGATAATTTCATATCCGGCCGCCGGAACGCGCTCCATCTCCATGCGTCCCAATGCTCCCACAAAAAGGATCTCGGCTCCGGGATAACGTCGCTTCATGGCATTGGCTATTGAAAGAGCCGGAAAGATGTGTCCTCCGGTTCCTCCACCGCTCACCAGTATGCGCGGTGTATTATTTTGCTGTTTATCTGACATTTACTTCTTTATAATTGGGTCGGATTATCGGCGCGCATATCTTCGGGAAGTGCGTCCTTCTCCAGATTGATTTCCTTTTTCTTTGCATTATTCCTGACGGCATAACGGCTCACGGAGAGCATTATACCGAACGCTATCGACGTGACCACAATCGAACATCCTCCCTTTGATATCAGCGGCAGGGGCTGACCCGACACCGGGATCACTCCGGTCACGATACAGATATGGAACAATGCCTGAAAGACTATGGTCAGAGCCATTCCTATCACAAGCAAGGCCGGAAACGCCCTCACGCATTTCGAGGCTATGGCACTGGCGCGTGCCAGCAACCAAAGATAGAGCACCAGAACGAACAAGCCGCCGATAAGCCCCATTTCCTCGACTATGATCGAATAGATATAGTCTGTGAAGGCGAGGGGCAGACGCGACGTCTCACGCGAATTGCCGGGCATAACGCCGAACACTCCACCATGAGCCTGCGCCATATATCCGAGCATCTCCTGGCGGTTATCGCTCGTCATAGGCTGCTCGTATTTGGGTCCTCCGCCGATGAAGTTGCCTATACGGTCGGTCCAGACGCTTACACGCGATCCGGATTCTGTCTGCTCACCGAGAGCCGCGACTTGCTCTGTCTGCTCGCTACGTCCGCTCTTGCGCAGATGCTGCACGCCGACGTAAGCGCCGAAACACAATCCGTAGACCGCGAGAACCATCACGAGTTTCTTGAGCTTCACACCGCCGATGATCATCATTGAGAAACTGATACTCATCAGCAGCAGAGTGTTGGTCAGACCCTGAGGCGCGAGCATGCCACAGAAAAGCAGGATGACTCCGGCAGCCCACATCAGACCTTTGTCCGACACGCCGCCACCTTTCACCTGCGTGCGTGACATGATCAGAGCCATCATCATTGCCGCCGAGATTTTCAGGAATTCCGACGGCTGAATGGAAAACAGAACCGCATTGAAACTGCGGCGTGCTCCGTTGATCACATCTCCGAAGAACATGGTGTAGAGCATCATGCCAACGCTTATCAGCGAGAACCATATGATCCCTTTCAGGATCCTGCGGTAGTGCATCCGCTGAAGATAATATATGATGCCGAAACCAAGTAACAGATGAAGTCCATGACGGACGATGGTGCCGTAGACACCCATCCCGGCATGCGAGACCTCACGCGACGATGCACTGTAGAGCTCGATTACGGAGATCACACACAGGATTATGTATATGCCCCACAGATGCTTGTCGCCACGTCCCACGGGCGCATAGTCCGAGGTCTGTTGCCGCGACGAAACATCGGCGTAGCCTAATGTTGCAGATAATTGTTGTTCCTGAGCCATCTGTCGTTATTTATTTTTCAGTTCGCGCACCGCATCCTTGAACATACGTCCACGCTCTTCATAGGAATGGAAAAGGTCGAAGCTCGCACAACAGGGCGAAAGCAACACCGTGTCGCCGCTCTCGGCCAACTCTTGGCACGCGGCCACAGCCTCGTCAAGAGAGTGAGTATCGGCAATCTTCTCCACCTTTCCGGTAAAGAAATCGAGCAACTTGGCATTATCCTTGCCCATGCAGACTATTGCCTTCACTTTATCTTTCACAAGCGGTTCTATCTCGCTGTAATCATTTCCTTTGTCTTTTCCGCCAAGGATCAGCACCACTTCTTTCCGGCCATCAACGGCGGCCGGCATTGACTCGAGAGCATACCAGCAGGAGTTGACGTTGGTGGCCTTTGAGTCATTGATCCAGCGCACACCATTGATCTCGTCGACAAACTCCAGACGATGCTCTACGCCCTCGAAATTGCCGAGCGCGCGGCGTATATCCTCCTTCTTGATGTCGAGCAGACACGCCGACAGACCGGCAGCCATAGAATTGTAGAGGTTGTGGAGACCGCTGAGCGACAACTCGGCACGGGGCATTATAAGCGACGTCTCGGGCGTGGATAGAACCAGTTCGTTCTTATCGTCAACGTAGGCCTTGACATTGTTCTCGATGTGATCCGAGAAGGGATACATCTTAGCCTCGGTCACCACCTGACGGAGCTGTGCCTCGATCACGGGGTCGTCCTGCCAGAAGATGAAGGCATCTTCGGGTGTCAGATTATTGAGAATGCGGAACTTGGCATTGACATAGTTCTGCATCTTGTAGTCGTAGCGGTCGAGATGGTCGGGCGTGATATTGAGAAGCACGGCCACATTGGCCTTGAAATCATACATATTCTCAAGCTGGAAACTTGAAAGCTCAATGACGTAGACATCGTGGGGCTCGCGTGCCACCTGCAACGCCAGACTTTTACCGACATTTCCTGCCATGCCGACATTCAGGCCGGCATCATGGAGAATGTGATAGGTCAGCATCGTTGTGGTCGTTTTACCATTGGATCCGGTTATACAAACCATCTTGGCATCGGTGTACCGTCCGGCAAACTCTATCTCGGAGATCACCGGAATCCCCTTTTCCGCTATGGCAAGCATAACGGGCGATGTCGGGGGGATGCCCGGACTTTTCACCACCTCATCGGCCTGGAGAATACGCTCCATCGTGTGGTGGCCCTGCTCCCATTCGATCCCTTCGGCATCGAGCATGGCAGCATAACGGGGTGCGATCGCACCCATATCTGAAAGAAACACTTCCATGCCTTTGTCTTTGGCCAGAATAGCCGCACCGACGCCGCTTTCGCCGCCGCCGAGCACTATGAGTTTCTTTTTCTGTTCCATTTTTATCCCTATCGTATTTTAAGTGTCACAAATGTAATTATCGCAAGCAGAATTCCCACAATCCAGAACCGGGTGACGATCTTTGATTCGGGAATAGGCTGTATGGGTCGGCGGATCAAAGCTTCCGTACCGCCGTTGCCGGGTATCTGGAAATGATGGTGCAGCGGCGTCATCTTGAAGATGCGCTGACCTTTGCCCGTGCGGCGTTTGGTAAATTTGAAATAGGACATCTGCATGATCACCGAGAGATCCTCTATGAAGAATATGGCACACAGAACCGGAATCAGCAGTTCTTTACGGATCAGAATGGCGAACACGGCAATGATACCGCCTATGGTCAGCGATCCGGTATCGCCCATGAACACCTGCGCCGGATAAGTATTATACCACAGGAACCCTATCAAAGCTCCTATAAACGCCGACATGAACACCACAAGCTCCGCACTGTCCGGTATATACATGATGTTCAGGTAGGCCGAATAGCCTATATGGCCGCCAAGATAGGCCATGATGGCGAGTGCAACGCCGATTATGGCCGAGGTACCCGTACACAACCCGTCGAGACCATCCGTGAGATTGGCGCCGTTGGACGTTCCGGCAACCACTAAAATCGTAACCAGAACGAATGCTATCCATCCTCCGGTGGCGGCATAGTCACCCATCCAACCGGTGAGCCATGTATAGTCGAAGTTATTGTTCTTCACAAACGGAATTGTGGTCTGTGGCGATTTTATATCGTCGTCATCGTAGGTAACCACCGTCTCCACAGAATTGGGATGTGTCACCTCAGCGTTCTCCTGCATAACGACCTTGGGGCTCAACCACATGGTCAGACCCACCAGCAGTCCGAGACCTATCTGACCGACAATCTTGAACTTACCCTTCATCCCTTCTTTGTTGTGACGCTTGATCTTCAGGTAATCGTCAAGAAAACCGAGAACTCCGAGCCAGATGGTGGCCACGATCATCAGGATCATGTAGACATTTGTCAGATTGCCCACCAGCAGACAGGGAATAAGGATCGAGATTATTATTATCACGCCACCCATTGTAGGCGTTCCGGTTTTTTCAAGCTGCCCCTGCAGTCCCAGATCACGTACAATCTCACCTACCTGCATAAGCTGCAAACGTTCTATGATCCTGCGGCCGAACACCAGGGCTATGAACAGAGCCAGAAGCATAGCCACACCGGAGCGGAACGTGATGTAGTCCATCAGTCGCGCGCCGGGAAATCCAAGTTCTCTAAGTTGCTCAAAAAGATAGTAAAGCATGATTCGTCAGGCGGAGAGAGAATTAAAGTGATTTAAAAATTTCAAGTACGGTCTCGCGATCATCGAAATGGTGTTTCACACCCTTCACCTCTTGATAGTTCTCATGTCCCTTACCTGCCACGAGAACAACATCGCCGCTCTTGGCAAGCATCAGAGCCGTGCGGATAGCCTCGCGGCGATCGGTGATGCTGAGTGTGCGGCGGCGCATTTCTTCATCGAGTCCGGCCTCCATATCATGGATGATATCCTCAGGCACCTCGTCACGGGGATTGTCCGAGGTCAGGATCACACGGTTGCTGCGGCGTGCCGACTCCGCGGCCATCTGCGGACGCTTACCCTTGTCGCGGTTGCCGCCGGCTCCAACAACGGTGATAATCTCGCCATCCGTTCCGGAAAGCACATCGCGGATTGTGTCGAGCACATTGACCAGGGCATCCGGAGTATGCGCATAATCGACAATCGCGCTCACACCGTTGGCACCATGAATGGTTTGGAAACGTCCGGCTACGGGCACAAGTTTGCTCATGTTGACCAGCACCTCATCGGCATCCCAGCCCAACAGGGTAGATGCGCCATATACAGCCGTCAGATTATAGGCATTGAACCGACCGGTGAACATCACCTCAACCTCACGCGAGTTGATGCTCAGCAGCGTGCCGTCGAGACGGCTTTCAACTATCTTGGTCATGAAATCGGCCTGCTGGCGCAACGAATATGTGTAGACCTTTGCCATCGTGTTCTGAACCATGACCATTCCATGGGAATCATCGGCATTGACCAACGCGAAAGCATCTTTCGGCAGCTGATCGAAAAACATCTTCTTAGCCGAGATATAGGCATCGACAGTCCCATGATAATCAAGGTGATCGCGTGTCAGGTTACTGAAAATGCCTCCGGCGAAATGCAAGCCGGCTATACGATGCTGATGAGCCGCATGCGAGCTGACCTCCATGGCGGCATAGGTGCATCCGGCCACAACCATACGGTGAAGCAGCTCATTTAGCTCAAGCGCACCGGGGGTGGTCTGCGTTGCCGGAACTTTCTCATCCTCTATGTAGTTGCAGACCGTCGAGAGCAAGCCGGCCTTGTGACCCATCAGGCGCGCCATCTCGTAGATCAGCGTTGCCGTTGTTGTCTTTCCGTTTGTGCCGGTCACGCCAACAAGTTTCAGCTTGCGCGACGGATTGCCCCACCATTGCGAGGCAAGATAACCGAGAGCCACTGCCGAATTGGCAACGCGGATATACGTCACGTTGCTCTCCAGACGCTCCGGCAGTTCCTCGCAGACAATGGCTGCTGCTCCGGCAAGAGTGACCAGAGGAATGAACTTGTGGCCGTCCACATTATATCCGCGGACAGCAACGAACAGCGATCCGAGCTTTATTTTTCTTGAATCGCATTCTATCGATGTGATTTCCTTTGAGTCGCTTCCGATGATCTCTTCAACGGTGATGGCCGAAAGCAGGTCCGACAATGATTTCATATTCTTTATGGTGTTTCGTTTTCTATTTATTCATGAAGTGTAAGTGTCACTTTTGTCCCGGGTTTTGAGGCTGTGCCGGGCGTGGGGGTCTGAGCGGACACATAGCCCGACCCGGTGAATTTCACGTTATACCCGGCTTTTTCAAGTATCTCAAGAGCTTCGCGCAACCCAAGGCCGATCACGTTAGGAACTCCGCTCTTGACTTTCGATGGCTTGGCAAGCATTGCCTTGCTGCCACCCCCAATAAGACCATGCACAGCGGCCACATTGTTGTCGAGACACGCGTAGTAGACCGGATAATCGCCTTGACGCTGGGTGTCAGTCTTATAATCTGTGGAATTGCCGAGCATTCCGCGTGCGAACATCGCCTCGGCCACATTTTTCACCACGCGTCCACTCGTCGTTTCCGGGCTTCGCCATGTCTCGCGCGGATATGCCACCACGACCATGCATGTGTAACGCGGATTGTCGTAAGGGAAAAATCCGCAGAAGCTCAACCGCGATATGCCACGCACATATTTTCCGTCGCGGATCATATTGGCCGTTCCGGTCTTTCCGGCAATCTCCACCTTATCGCTCTTCACTATACGGCGTGCTGTGCCACGAGGCCCCCACACCACTTTGTGGAGCATCGTCCGCAGTTCTTTAGCCGTAGCTTCCGAACAGATGTGGTCGCGGACATAGCTCACGGGGCAAACAGAGTCGATCCCGTTTCCACGTACACCGCGCACCAGACGGGGACGCACAAAACGACCGCCTCCGGCAATGGCATTGTAGAGCGCACAAGTGTATAGCGGCGAGATCTCAGTGGCATAGCCGAACGACTGACGCGTAAGGCTGACCAGATCTTTTGCCCCCAGCGAATCAATGCGCGGAGCCACCTCTTCGGCAATACCGGTGTGGAAACGGTCGAGAAATCCCGACTGCTTGATCCGGGTGTAGAAACGTCCAGGATCATCACGATAGGCATCGAGGATCATTTTTGAGGTCACGATATTGCTTGAGATCTCAAGCGCACGGTTGAGCGACAAAGTGTCGCTCTTCGAGCAATCCTGTAGACTGGTGTTGCCGATACGCATATTGGATCCGGTTGAGTAGACTTTATTCAGGTTAGGCACACGGCCATCCTCCATGGCGATGAGCAGCGAGAGAGCCTTGACCACAGATCCGGGCTCCACGCGGCGCACCGCATAGTTCAGACTCTCGATATATGTCTCTCCCGACTCGGCGTTGCGCTCCAGATTGACAATAGCCTTGATATCGCCGGTCCCTACTTCCATCAGAACGGCGGTTCCCCAGTCGGCCTTGCAGACATCGAGCACCTTGTTCAGTTCGGTCTCCACGATATCCTGCATCTTGATGTCTATTGTCGTCAGCACATCGTATCCGTCGACCGGCGGCATATCCGTCCAGTCAACAATCGCACTCGTCAGCGGCACTTTCTTGGAATAACCCACCTGTCCCGTCAGCAGTGAGTCCAGAGCCTTCTCAAGTCCATAGATTCCGAACGGAACCTTCACGGTCTTTGTCTGTCCGACAGCACCGATGCTGCGGCGTGCCATATCGCCGTAGGGACGCACACGGGCAAGCTCTTCTTGCTTATAGAGTCCCGTGATTTTCGGACGGGCTTTAAGGAACGGAAATGTCCGGACAAGCCGCCATTGGTCATAGCTCAGTTTCTTGACTATCGGAAATGAGCGTGTCCGATTCTCTTTTTTCTTTTTCAGAGGACGCGCCAGATACTCTCCCCATGCCTTGCGGTCGCGTTCCGGGAAGTATTTGGCGAGAGAATCTGCAAGCGAATCTATTGCCTGCTTATAGTATTTTTCGTCGAATTTCGGCACCCGGAAATCTATCGTGGGTGTGTAGACGCGCATGTTGGTGGCAAGCACACTGCCGTCGGCTGCAAGGATATTTCCACGCACGGGCAGAATCGTGTCGATCGACGACAATGTAGCGGCAGCCTTGGCATTCCACTTGTCGGCCGACATCACCGTATTGTCCGCAAGCTTGTAGACAATGCGCATCGACAACAGCAGGATCAGTGCCACAATCGATCCATAACGGAACAGAATATTTTTACGGTTCTCTCTTTTCATTCCTCACTGTCTACGATATAGGGGGGATACTCCCTCACACTAAGTCCGAGATGGAGCGTATCGACCATCTGCTGCATTGCCGACTCCCGGATCTTGCCCATGTAATCACTGCGCACACGGATCCGCTCGGTCTTGACTGTCTCAAGCTCACGTTGAAGCGTCCGCACCTGCTCCATCTTAGTCTGACATGTATATTTTCCGGCGATATAGACCAGCACCATCACCACTACCAGCAGCAGAGCCATCCAGTTGCGTGCGAAGAAATCACTCGACACGATCTGGCCATACATGAGCTGACGGAGCATGCTTCCCGACGAAGCCTTGCCCTCATTCTGCCGCATTGTCTGATTACCGCGTGGATCCATGACTATCTATATTCGCTTTCTGTTTTTTTCGTTATAATTTAACCGCAACCCTGAGCTTTGCCGAGCGCGAGCGCGGATTGCGTTCTATTTCCTCATCCGTAGGAACTATAGGCTTGCTTCCGCCAACTGTCTTGAACGGGACATCCGCACGGCCATAGAAATCGCGCTCCACCTCTCCAGTGAAGTTTCCGCTTCTGATGAAGTTCTTGACCATGCGGTCCTCAAGGGAATGGTATGTGATTATAGCCAGCCTTCCTCCGGGACGGAGCACTCGCAATGTCTGCTGTAAGAATTCCTCAAGAGCACGCATCTCGCCGTTGACCTCTATGCGGAGCGCCTGAAACAGCATTGCCAGCTCTTTCTTTTCCTTGCGCGGAGATATGTAACGGCCCACAGCTTCGGTCAGACCGGCAACGGTATCCACCGGCTTCCCGGCAGAGCGTGCGGCAATTATCGCCGCTGCCATCTTCCGACCCTGTTTCAGTTCGCCATAGACCATGAGTATCTTCGCAAGCTCTTCCTCTGAATAGTTTTCAAGAATCCAGGCTGCTGTATGCGCGGCCTTGCGGTTCATGCGCATATCAAGCCGGCCTTCGAACCGGAATGAGAAGCCTCGCTCGCTGTCGTCGAAATGATGGAACGAGACCCCGAGATCCGCGAGGATTCCGTCTACGCCGTCAACCCCATAGTAACGCATGAAGTTGCGAAGGAAACGGAAGTTGCCGTAGACCATCGTAAACCGCGGATCCTGCATGGCTCTGGCAACAGCCTCGTCATCCTGGTCAAAGGAATACAGATGTCCCCGGGCGTCGAGCCGGTCCACTATCGCACGCGAGTGACCGCCGCCGCCGTATGTTGCATCGACATACACCCCGTCGGGACGTATATCCAATGCGTCCAGACATTCCGGCAATAAGGCCGGGATATGGTATTGAGGCTGATCCATAGTGTGTTGTGCAGTTTCCAATCTATACTATTCAGGCAATTTATATATCGCAGTAAAGTTACGGATTTTTGACCGAAGTTTACAAATTTAAACTCTGTTTTTTCGCCACTTTTTAGCCGGAAGTTATCAACATTGTGGTTTAAGGCTGATTCTTAGACATATTAGACCAAAAGGCGTTCGTTTGCAATTGTAAATATCAACGGCGCTACAGAATAGATTATGCGGCGTCACGCATTTGATCGTAACGCCGCATAATTCAATACTTTATCGCTGTTTTATCAGCGTGGATTCATGTCGTAGGCCCTTTGAAGCAATTGATTGTATGCGCTGTTGAGCTCCTGCATGTGTGGCATAGCCACAGAGTCGGACGAGAATTCCTGCTCAAGTGCCTTGTAAAGCAGCTCGCGGTTGATCTCCACGCCATAGCCGCGCAGCTCCTCGATCTTGAAAATGATCTCCCGGGCTGCCTGAACACCCTGTGTATATCCGGCAGATGCTTCGTCGGCATTCATGGCCGTCGAAAAACCTTTCATATAGGCTTCTGCTGAATATGCGGAATTGGGCTCTCCCTCCTCCTGCAGGCGGATTCTTTCAACATTGACATCGCTGCCATTGAGATAACCCACACAATAGGCAAGGGTATCTGCCTCCGCGGCTGTGACAAACTGCGGAACGGAGTCCATAGATGCCGAATCAGCACCTGCAGCGTCGGAACCACTACCGGAAGAACACCCAACGGCAAGCATCACAATCGAGAGTCCTGCAAATATAGTTATCAGCTGTTTCATAATAGCTACACTTTGACAAGTTCAACATCAATCACGAGCATCTCTCCGGGCTCTACACCCGGTGTGGTGCGGACAAAGCCGAGATGTGAAGGGACGAAAAATCTGTACTTTGACCCCTCCGGCATCAGAGGAAGCCCCTCCTGAAGCCCCTGGATTGTGGAGCCTCCGATCTCAACCGGAACAGCCTCGCCTCGCGAGGAATCCACGAGATGGCCTTCAAGAGTGGATATCGTATAGCTCACCTCGACTGACGCGCCCTTGCGCGGACGCGCTCCTGTGCCGTTCTTCAGGATTTTGTAAAACAGTCCTGTCTCGGTTTTGACAACGGACGGATCTTCTGCCTGAAGCTTTTCCACATAGCTGTGGGCAAGCTCTATATTGGCATTACGTCGCTTCTGGGCAAGCATCATCTGCTGTCGGCGGTCCTCGCGCATCTTCTCAAGGATCAGATGCTGGACCGAGGTCATCATTCTGTCGTAGGTATCCTGAGCCGAATTATATGCCACCGTATCGACCGACGGTGCATTAAGCCCATCTCCGAACGACGATGCCACTTTCTTGCGGTCAAGACGGATTCCGACGGCATCATAATAGTCAAGCTGCTCGGCGAGTTCCACGCCGCGCCACAGACCATCTATCACACCCGGTTCCGTTGCATCGAGCATCAGGGCGTTTCTGACACCGGCCAGGAAGGCCTTGCGGTCAAACGCCTGCTCCTTATCGGCCGGAAGCGACGCGAAACTCATGTTGAGCTGCGCACCCACAACCCGGCCATACGCTTCCGACAACGAATCAGAGAACGTAACAGCTGAGAGTGTATCGCCTGATGCTTGATCAG
Source organism: uncultured Muribaculaceae bacterium (assembly GCA_910579185.1). Taxonomy (GTDB): domain Bacteria; phylum Bacteroidota; class Bacteroidia; order Bacteroidales; family Muribaculaceae; genus Paramuribaculum. Next base: position 5,527 of record CAJTTG010000014.1, on the reverse strand, counting down.
AACCGCCATGGCTGCTGCAACCGGTCAGTAGAACACCCGAAAGCAGAACTGATGCGAGATATTTCATTTTCACTGACATACAGACTAACGTTCTACCGTCAATCAACTATCTCAACATCGAACACAAGAGTCTGACCCGGTTGGATACTCTGGTTGCCCTGCTGCCCGTAAGCAAGTTCCTGAGGAATATAGAGCATCACACGAGTTCCGACAGGGAAGGTTGTGAGTGCCTCTGTCATTCCGGGGAAAAGATCATCAACAGGGAACGGAGCCACCTGGCCGTTGCTCGACATGAACACGGTTCCGTCGATCAGCTTGCCTTCTATGATCACATTGGCGGTTTCGCCGGCTTTCGCCACTTTTCCGTTACCCTCTTTGATAATCTTGTAACTTAAACCAGAAGCTGTTGTCTTCACAGCAGAATCGGCTGCTTTCACACTGTCGACATACTGCTTGCCGGCAGCTACATTAGCCTCATACATCTTGCCCATCATCACCTGCGCTTTGGCCTGCTGCTCGATCTGATATTCCGAGATTTTATCATTCAGACGCGAGCCAAGGCTCTGATAAGCATCTTTATATTTTGTCAGGTCCTCATCCGACATTTTCTCATTGTTCATTGTCTGTGCCAGATAGGCGAGGAACATCTCGCGGTTGACATCGACACCGGCAGCTTTGGCCATATCCATCATCTGGACATAATTGGAGGCGATCGCCATACCCTGACGGAATGATTCCGAAGTGTCAGCCAAAAGAATGGTCTTCACACCCTGAAGAAACTTCTCCTTATCGAATTTAGCCTTCTCTTCGTCTGGCCATTTCTCCATATTATTGAGAAGTTCCGCACCATCACAGATACCTGTGTACATGGCGATGGAATCAGCAAATGTTTTAGGGGTCTCGGTTTTGGGCATCGACGAATTATCTCCACCCGAGCAAGAAACGGCTATGACGCAGGCTATAGCCGCGCATCCGCCAAAGATTGTTTTTTTAAGCATTTTGTTTATCTTTTTTCTATTGATTTGTTTTTACTTGATCTATTTTTTTTCAGGGATAATATCCAGAATCTCCACATCGAAGATCAGGGTCTGCGCCGGGCCTATCACGGGTGGGCCCTGCATTCCGTAGGCAAGGTCGGCCGGAATATAGAGTATATAGTGGGCACCCTTGCTCATCAGTTGCAGACCTTCGCCAAAGCCTTTGATCACACCCATAGGCGACATCTTGACCGACTGGTTGGCATCGAACTGCTTGCCGGTCACAAGCTTGCCGGAGTAGTTCAAAACAGCGCTATCGCGTTGGCCGATTTTAGGACCTTCACCCTCTTTGAGAACCTTATACACGAGGCCGGAGGGTGTAGTGACCACATCTTTATCCGTCGCTTTGAGATTTTCGATAAATTTCTTTCCAGCAGCAAGATTGGCATCAACTATAGCCTGCTGACGCGATTGCTCTTCCGCCTGAACGCGCTCCTGACGTTGACGATAGGCCGCAAAAACGGGATCCATCATTGTGCGCATCTGATCGAGCAGTTCCTGAAATTTCTCATCGCTGACTGGTTCTCCCATATAGTACTCTTCAAGAGTCTTGACAAACAGGTCTATGTTGGCCGGCTTGTCCACTTCGTTCATACGCTTGAACTCTTTCAGGAATGTCAGACCCATGGTAAGACCGTCACTGTAACCGGTCATTACCGTATCAGCAAGAACGGCATCCTTAAGTCCTTTCATAAAGGCCTTGCGATAGGTCTTGGACTCTTTGTCGTTATATTTATCCGACACGTCGCGGCGAAAACCCGCGCCCTGGCTTGCGCCGAGGATATAGCCCAGCGAGTCGGCATTGCTGACAGGCTTTTCCGCATGCGCGCCTACCATACCGACCACTGCTACAATCGAACTTATTATTATCTTTTTCATTGTTTGATCTGGTTTTCTGGGTTAAGAATCTCGGTCAATTTCTCCATGCCGGCAGTTGCAGTCATAGGCAAGACCGTTATTCTGTCGGGGACAGCTGCCGGATTCGGATCAATATAATAGACCGGCACTCCACGGCGTGCATAGTTCACCAGCCCTGCCGCCGGATACACAGCCATCGACGTTCCGATAATCACCACAATGTCTGCCTGCTCCATAAGCTCGACCGCCGGCTCTATGTTCGGCACAGCTTCCTGGAAAAACACAATGTGGGGACGCACCGGATCGCCGTAAGCATCACGGGTATCCATAGTTGTCTCAATGTTGTCCGCCGTCAGCTCATACACGCGTTCGGGATGCGTCATGGAACGCACTTTCATCAGCTCCCCGTGGAGATGGAGCACACGGCTACTGCCGCCACGTTCATGCAGGTTATCGACATTCTGGGTGATCACATCTACATCGTACCATTTTTCAAGTGCCGCAATAGCCTTATGCCCGGCATTGGGTTCGGCACTAAGCAGTTCCCGGCGGCGAGTATTATAGAATTCATGGATCAGAGCCGGATTGCGACGGAATCCGTCGGCACTGGCAACCTCCATAACGGGATATTTGTCCCAGAGGCCACCGCTGTCGCGGAATGTGGATATACCACTCTCTGCGCTCATACCGGCTCCCGTCAGGATGACAATATGCGGTTTGCGTATCATAGCGTGTATTTTTTAACATTCAGTGCCGCAACCGGCTTTTGACAAGCGGTTGCAGCACTATATGTTGCGTTTCTACGTTTGCAATCGGATTTATTTTGCAGCCTCAGCTTTGGGAGCTTCAGGAGCTACAGCCTCACCGATTTCCATATCGAACACAAGGGTCGATCCGGGAGCGATGTTTGGCGTACCCTGCTGACCGTATCCAAGATTTTCAGGGATATAAAGAATAACCTTAGTTCCGGACGGGAATGTGGTCAATGCCTCTGCAAAGCCGGGGATCACACCATTTGTGCGGAATTCAACAGGCTGACCTTTTGAGCTGTCGAATTCGGTTCCGTCAATCAGCTTTCCGGTGTAGACAACGGGGATCTTGTCGCCTTCTTTCGCAACAGCTCCTTCGCCCATCTTGACAACCTTGTAAGCAAGGCCTGAATCAGTAACTTTCACTGCTTTATCCTTAGCCATGAGGTTCTTGACATATTCAGCACCGGCTTTCTTGTTGCTCTCGAATTTCTCGGCAGCAGCCTTGGCGGCGTTCTCCTGATCAATCATGCGCTTGTTCATCACAGCCTGATAAGCCTTCTCCATGAGAGGACCCATCTTTTCATTCACTTTCTGAAGTTCTTCTGTATTCACGCTGTCAGCGAGAAGGCCTGCGGAAAGCTGAGCGAAAAGCATGTCGCGGTTAACGCTGATGCCGGCTTCTTCCCACTGCTTGAGCTGCTGTGCCATCTGTGCGCCCATCGACAGGCCGTCGAGATAGCCATGGAGTGACGTATCAGCATCAAGAACAGTCTTGACACCTGCGAGGAATGCTTTCTTATCCACATTGGCGGCAACTTCGGGCATACGCTCGAGCTGCTGGTTGATACCCATACCCTGAGCCTGGCCAAGATAGTAAGCAAGTGAGTCTCCATAAGTTTTCGGCGCGTCGCTTTTACCTGTACATGCCGAAAATCCGATTGTCATGGCGGCGATAGCACCGCATAAAATCATTTTTTTCATTTTCTGTTCTATTCAGATTGGTTTTGTTATTAATTTTCTTTTTCAACCGAGGATTGTGGAACGGCTTGCGGTGCTTCAGCATGTCTGAGATCGACAAGCTCCACATCAAAGATCGTTGCGGCTCCTCCCGGCACAATTCCGGGGACTCCTTCAACGCCATAACCGATTTCCGATGGGATATACAGGCGATAGATGCCCCCTTTTTTCATCAGCTGCAAACCTTCGCTGAATCCGGGAATGGTCTTGCTAACCTCAAACGTACTGCCCTCACCCTCTTCCGAAGAGTTGAATTCAGTGCCGTCGATCAGTCGTCCGGCATATCGTACAAGCACAAGATCATTAGGACCGGGTTGGTCACCCTCTCCCTCCGTCAGTACCTCGAACAGAAGCCCCGACGGCATCTTGACAACGCCTTCGCGTTCGGCAGCTTTCTGCAGATACTCAGCAGATCCTTCGATCTGATGGTTTTCTTTGGCAATTTTTGCCATCAGGAAGTTCAGATATTGTTCAGCGGAAGCCTCCGAGAATCCGGAAGGTCGTCCCTTTTCTATCCGAGAAAGCACATAGGCCAGCTTAGCGACATCGACCTTAAATCCGCCCAGCGCTTCAACATCACGGATCCGACGTGCAATGACCACGCCCTCCGACAAGCCCTGGAAATAAGCGTCATTGTCCTGCGACAGCTTCAGTGCTTCCTGCACTCCACGCATATATTCCGCGCTGACCTCCGCGCCGTCTTTCTGCGCCTTGGTCTTGATATAGTTTCCCCAGAGCGTTGCAAGCGCATGCGACACAGAGTCGCTTTCCTGACGCGACAACTCGCGGTCACGCCCCATAACGGAGCCCACCGCCAGCAGACAACAGACAATAAGGACTATCCTACGAAACATATTTCTATATTTTTTCAAATCTTATTTTGAAATAACTTTGATCAGCTCAACATCGAAAATAAGAGTTGCGTTCGGGCCGATCACACCACCGGCACCATTGGGACCATATGCAAGAGCCGAAGGAATGAACAGACGCCATTTGCCGCCCTCTTTCATCATCTGCAATGCCTCAACCCATCCGGGGATAACCTGAGTGACGCCGAAGGTGGCAGGTTCGCCACGCTCTACAGAGCTATCGAACACAGTGCCGTCGATCAGCTTGCCGGTATAATGAACGGTAACGTCATCGCCGGGTTTTGGAGATGCTCCCGTACCCTCCTCGATAACTTCATACTGAAGTCCGGAAGCCGTGGTCTTTACATTCTCCCGTGCCCCATTTTCTTTCAGGAATGACTCGCCGGCCTCGGCATTGACCTTTGCCATTGCGGCAGCAGCCTCACGCTGACGTTCCTCCATTGCTGTGAAGAATTTCTGGATCTCAGCTTTTGCCTCATCGTAAGTCATGCGAGGTTTCTCACCGGAGAAAACCGCAGCGACACCTGCAGAGAAGTCGTCCACATCAATTTTTTCAATTCCGCTGGCCTTGAAATTATTGCCCATGCTAAGACCAAGGGCATAGCTTATTCTGTCAAGTTCTTTTGTTTCCATAATGTATTTATCTTTACTATTGTTAGACATGTACAAAGTTAGATTAAAATTCGGTCTCTCATGTACTTTTTTTCTAAAAAAATTATTAAATGATCATTTATGTATATGCCCGACCGACCTTTATCAATCCAATCCAAACAACAATCGCCACCGACGAAAGTTGCAACCCTGCAACCTATACATGGATTTTCCACTGCCATAATCCACCACAAGTCCTCACAGAAACATCAAAACGCACATTTTGTAACATTTTTGTCGCATTTCTTTGCAACTTTTATCTCATTGTTTTTCTTGCTGTTACATTCTGTTGTAACATCGTCGTAATTATTTTAACCTCTTTTAACTTGCAGATTATTTTGTT
>CAJTTG010000013.1 GCA_910579185.1 uncultured Muribaculaceae bacterium | reverse complement strand
CATCTTCTTCGCCCGTCAGGAGCTCCAGAAACGTTTCGCCGACTACCGCTGATCCTCCCCCACAACCAAAATTCAACAACTCAGCATACAATTATCTATCATAATAGCCATACCGGGCCGCGACCTCAACATCGCGGCCCATCTTCTTTTCCGACGGCAGGTTAATCTATCCTCAAATTGAACTGATTTGTTTTGCCTCAGAGCGAAATAATCACTACTTTTGCGTCATCATTAAACAGACACTGAACTGATTTAATTGAAGTGACTATGACTTACGAATATGATTATCTCGTGATAGGATCTGGCATCGCCGGTATGAGCTTCGCGCTGAAGGTTGCCGGTGCCGGTGCAAAAGTGGCTTTGGTCTGCAAGACAACTCTCGATGAAGCTAACACTGCGCTCGCTCAGGGTGGTGTGGCCTCGGTGACCAACCTCGAAGTGGACGATTTCGACAAACACATCCACGATACTATGGTAGCTGGCGACTGGCTCAGCGACCCGAAAGCCGTGGAAAAAGTGGTCAAAGGAGCTCCGGAGCAGATCCGCCAGCTGCTTCAATGGGGTGTGGATTTCGACCGCAAGGAAGATGGCGAGTTCGATCTCCACCGCGAAGGCGGACACTCGGAATTCCGTATTCTCCACCATGCCGACAACACCGGCTTCGAAATTCAGCAGAGCCTCATCCGTCAGGTTCGGGAGAATCCCTATATCGACATTTTTGAAAACCACTTCGCTATCGAGATCATAACGCAGCACCATCTTGGAAAGATTGTGACACGTCGGACACCCGACATCACTTGCTACGGTGCTTACGTTCTCAACCCCGAGACAGGAACCGTCGACAAATTCCTGGCCCGGGTGACCCTGATGGCTACCGGAGGTGTCGGTGCTGTCTACACCACGACCACAAATCCCCTCGTGGCAACCGGCGACGGCATCGCCATGGTCTACCGCGCAAAAGGAACCGTTAAGGACATGGAGTTCATCCAATTCCACCCCACCGCCCTGTATCACCCCGGCGACCGGCCTTCGTTCCTCATCACCGAGGCCATGCGTGGCTACGGTGCCGTCCTGCGAAATCTCCGCGGCGAGGAATTCATGCACAAATACGATCCGCGCCTCTCGCTCGCCCCACGCGACATTGTGGCACGAGCCATCGACTCGGAAATGAAACTCCATGGCGACGACCACGTATATCTCGACGTGACCCACAAGGATCCGGAAGAAACTCGCCGCCACTTCCCCAACATCTACGCAAAATGCCTATCCCTTGGCATCGACATCACCAAGGACTACATACCTGTTGCCCCGGCAGCCCACTACCTCTGCGGAGGCATCCTCGTCGACCTCGACGGACAATCCTCAATCTCGCGCCTCTATGCCGTAGGCGAATGTTCCTGCACGGGACTTCACGGCGGAAACCGCCTTGCCTCCAACTCTCTGATCGAGGCCGTCGTCTATGCCGATGCCGCCGCCCGACATGCTCAGGCCAACATTTCACACTACGACCTGCGCCACGATGTCCCCGACTGGAACGACGAAGGAACCACCCATCCCGAAGAAATGGTGCTGATAACTCAGAGCATCAAGGAAGTCGGACAGATAATGAGTGCCTATGTAGGCATCGTGCGCAGCAACCTCCGCCTCGACCGCGCCTGGAACAGACTCGACATCCTTTACGAGGAAACCGAACGACTCTTCAAATGCTCTAAGGCATCGCGCGAGATCTGCGAGCTCCGAAACATCATCAACGTAGGCTACCTCATCATGCGGCAGGCCAAGGAGAGGAAAGAATCTCGCGGTCTCCACTACACAGTCGATTATCCTCCGGTGCCGAAAAAAGAGATCTGACACCACACATTTTTCTCTGTTTTAGCGTTATAACTTTAACCTATGTGCTGAAACAGACCAACCCTTGAAATGAGATACATATTAGCCACAATCCTCGCCATCCTTGCCCTATCTGCAAGCCCACAGGAACCGCAGCTGCTCGAGCTGCCGGAACCGGGCGACGGACGTGTGCGATATGCAAAGGGATACTACTACACCACGATCGACGACGAGGAAGTGAAAATGATCGTCCTCAACGAAGTCACCGTATTCCCTCCCCTCAAATTCAAGAACAAGAAAGAAGAGGAATTTTACTGGCGGACGGTACGCGATGTCAAAAAAACGCTCCCCTACGCCAAGCTGATCTGCGAAACCCTGCTTGAAACCTACGAATACATCGAGACTTTCCCAACCCAGAAAGAGCGCGACGAATACCTCAAGCGGATGGAGAACGCCATTTTCAAGCAATACAAACCCGTCCTCAAGACATTCACCAAATCGCAGGCTCAGATGCTCTGCAAGCTGATCAAAAGAGAAACAAACCAATCCGGCTACAGCATCATCAAAGCATTTCTCGGCTCCTTCCGTGCCGGATTCTGGCAGACATTCGGACGATTCTTCGGTGTCAACCTCAAAGTCGACTACCGCCCCGAAAAAGACCGCAAAGACGCCATCATCGAGCGTGTCGCCGTCGCCGTCGAGCTCGGCACCCTCTGACCATCAACCACCTCTCCCAATTATCCCCACCAACTCTCCAACTCTTAACTCTCTAACTCTCCAACTCTATACTCTTAACATCGGGGTAACGGCTCTCCGAGCCGTCTACCGCCACTATAACTCCACAGGCAAACACGCAATTATATCCCTCACAATCAACCCTGTAGGGACTGCACCATGGCGCGTCCGGCTGCACTCGCCCACATATCAGCCCTGTCGGAGTAACAGACATCCACCAACTATCCGCCCCCTCTAATCCCTATACTCTCCAACTCTATACTCTTAACGTCGGGGTAACGGCTCTCCGAGCCGTTTACCGCCCATCACATCACTGATAAATCTGGATCTTCCCCTCTAAACTCTCTACAACTCTCCAACTCTCAACCTCTAACTTTAAATCTTATCCCAAACATAAAGTCTGTCCGATGGCCGTATTTTCCCCGGCACCTTAATGGAAAAACTCTCTCCCTTCACAGCCTTTTCCACAGGCTTCAGATCCACTCGGATCTCATCGAGCGTCAGGATAACAGCTCCGGTCGTTGGCCCGGTGATCACAACCTCATCACCCTTGCACACCTCGCCGGCCTCAACATAGAACTCCGCCACCCCGATATTCGAGAAATAGCGCACACCCTTGGCCGCATAACGCTTGACACGCGTCGCACTCGAGCCATACTTGCTCGACCATTCGCCAAGACGCTGACCAAGATAATATCCGTTCCAGAATCCACGGTTGAAAATCTTCCGCAACTTCTCGTCCCAGCCCTCGATCAGCTCTTCGCTGTAGCTGCCGTCACACACAGCCTCTATAGCCTGGCTGTAGCACTCCACCGCCACATGCACATACTCCGGACCTCTGGCACGACCCTCGATCTTGAACACGCTGACACCAGCATCGATCATCTTGTTAAGGAAATGGATCGTCTTGAGATCCTTGGGCGACATGATATATTTGTTCTCTATATCGAGCTGATCGCCAGTCTCGCGGTCGGTCACCGTATAGCCACGGCGGCATATCTGCGTGCAGGCACCGCGGTTCGCGCTCGAATTCATCTCGTGGAGGCTGAGATAGCACTTTCCCGAGACAGCCATACACAATGCCCCATGGCAAAACATCTCGATCCTGACAAGCTCCCCGTGCGGTCCGCGTATATTCTCATCCACAATCGCCTTATGGATTGCCGCTACCTGTTCAAGATTAAGCTCGCGTGCCAGCACCACAACATCGGCAAACTGGGAATAGAAACGCACAGCCTCTATATTCGTGATATTGCACTGTGTCGATATATGCACCTCGACACCCACCGACCGCGCATAGCTTATCGCCGCAATGTCCGATGCTATGATTGCCGAGATTCCCGAGGATGCAACAGCATCGATGATTGAATGCATCACAGGGATATCCGCGTCATAGATCACCGTATTGACCGTCAGATACGACTTAACCCCATGCTCATCGCATATCGAGGCTATCTGCCGCAGATCGTCAAGCGTGAAGTTGACCGACGAACGGGCGCGCATATTCAGCCCTTCCACACCGAAATAAACGGCGTTGGCACCGGCATCTATCGCCGCATACAGTGATTCATAACTGCCCACAGGGGCCATAATCTCAAAATCCTTGCGTTGCATTGTCTTTCCTCTTTCTTTGTTATTCAGCTTTTGCTGTGGCCGAAGCCGGGTAACGGCTCTCCGAGCCGTCTACCGCTTCGCTCCTATCTGCCACTCTCCACCATCATCAATTACTTTTTTGAAAAATAAAAAGTAAAATCAAACGGTTCGATCGGCAAATAATACTTATCCAATACATCCGGACCACATGTCGCAGTGCCGACACCGGTCTGCGCCGCATCCAGATGCACCGTGACAAACGGCTGTGCTGTCAGATCATTCGTATGCTCTGCCTTCTGAATCATATCATCGCCATACGGATACGCGCTGAACTGGAACTGATCGTCCGACGAAACCTTGATATTGCTGCCATTGAACGTCAGATAGCGTACCTGAGTATGGTTTCCGGCTGCCGACGGCTTGTTGTAGACATAGAAATCATCCACCGGCTTGACAGTCCAGACACCCACACGTCCTGCCGACATTCGGTCAACATAAGTCTCGCCGCTGCGGCCGAAATAAGTAACATCGCCACACTCGGTTTCCGGCATGCGGAATGTCAGACCCACGCGAGGCATATTCTTGACCACTGCAGTATCGGGATTGAACTTGACATTGACGGCAAACGTTCCATCGGCATTGACGCTGTAGGTATAATCGGCTGTTCCGACTTCAACACCCTTCGCACCGATAATCTGCGACGAAACCGTCACCACATTGTTTTTGAACTTCAGATCGGTCAGACGCTGGCTGATCGAGTCCAGCCCAGCCTCACGCCATAACTTGTCTTTACCTTCCCATGCAAGGTCATTTTCGGTTGCCGGACGGTAAAGTGAAAGTGCCATCGGGGTCTCAAGCAACTCGCGGCCGTCGATCTTCAGGGAGTTGACATCTCCTGTAGCCGGATCTATCGTGAAAGCTGTGCCGGTTTTGGACACGAAACTCCACGCTTTACCCTGACGTTTGAGCTTGCCGGCTGCTACCGATGCGGTATCCGATTCCGCTACTGGCAGCGCGAACTGATCGTATGCCACCTCATAACCGCGTCCCACAAACGGCGCATCCTTTTTCGGAGTCCAGCTCAGATCCAGGAATGCTTCTTCAAGTTCAGGGGTATAGGTTCCGAGGCTCACTTCAACGGTCTCGTATGGTTTGGCAGCAATAGTCCGCTCTCCCGATGTGATCACTTTCCCCTCGGGTGTAGTAACTTTCCAGTTGAGGGTATATTGGTCGAGATTAGTGAAATCAAACCAGTTCTTCACACTGATCGTAAGCGTCTCAGGGTCAACAAGGGTGCTTTTGATATTCTGGTACACCTTCTTCACCTCTGCCAGAGCCGGATGCGGTGTGCGGTCCGAGGCCACAAGGCCATTGCAGTTGAACGAATTGTCGCTCGGAACATTGGCTGGACCATAATCGCCGCCGTATGCCCAGTATTTGCGGCCGTTGGCGTCCGTCTCTTCAAACGACTGGTCAACCCAGTCCCAGATGCAGCCACCCTGCAATTTCGGATAGCTCTCAAACAGATCCCAATAGTCCTGAAGTCCGCCAACGCCGTTGCCCATTGCGTGAGAGTACTCACAGAGTATGTAGGGACGTGTTTTGGTCGAATCTTCACCATACTGCTTGACACCTCTATGATAGCCATACATCAAGGCATATATATCTGAATTCCAATCGTCGAGCGCACGCTCATACTGGATTGGACGCGTCGGCTCGATCTGCTTCATGTATTTGTAAGCCTCCTCGAACACGATGCCGTTGCCGCACTCATTGCCGAGCGAGTAGAAAACCACCGACGGATTGTTTTTAGATTTCTCCCACATGCGGCGTTCGCGGTCAATGATCGCCGGAATCCACTCCGGACGCTTAGCCAGCGATTCCTCGCCATAGCCATAACCATGCGATTCTGCATTGCCCTCATCGATCACATAAATGCCGTATTTATCGCAGAGATAATACCAGTAGCGGTCCTGCGGATAATGGCAGTTGCGGACAGTGTTGATATTGTTCTCTTTCAACAGTTGTATATCTTTCAGCGCAAGATCCCGGGGCACAGTGCGGCCGAGCGGCGAATGAGCATGGCGGTTCACGCCTTTGATCTTGATAGGCTGACCATTGAGCAGATAGAGTCCGTCCTTCACTTCCGAGGTGCGGAATCCTACGTTGCAGCCCACGGTTTCAGTAACAGTGCCGTCAGCTTTTTTCAGGTCGATAAGCAGCGTGTACAGATTCGGTGTCTCAGCCGTCCATGGCTTCACGGGATCCACCATGCAGTCAAATTTAGTGGTGGCTGCCGCAGGGGCATCACCGCTGGCAACAGCTTTTCCGTCGCCATCATACAGTGTGAAGCCCACCGTCATTGCCCCCGATGCTTTCTTGGCGGCTTTCTTCGTTTTCGCAGCCGGAACTGCATCAAGGCCGGCAACATCGACGCTCAAATGGAGCTGGCCATCCTTGTAGTCATTGACCAGTGGACTGCGCGACGTGAAATCCGCGATATATGTGCTGGGGGTGCTGTAGAGATACACATCACGCTCTATGCCGCTCAGACGCCAGAAATCCTGACATTCGAAATATGCTCCGGCGCTCCAGCGGTACACCTCAAGCGAAATCGTATTCTCCCCTTTGGTCAGAAGATCGGTGATATCCCATTCCGCTGCCGTCTTGGAATCCTGATTGCAGCCGATATACTGGCCGTTGATCCATGCGTAATAGAACGAGATCGCACCCTCGATGCAGAGGACAACTCGACGGCCCTCCCATCCGGCAGGCACCGTGAATGTGCGGCGGTACGAACCGACTTCATTGCTCTCGGTCGGCACCAGCGGCGCATTTTTCTTAAACCCGGCCCACTCGGAATCAAACTCATAGGTCGTGTTGACGTAGATCGTCGTGCCGTAACCCTGACGCTCCCAGTTGCCCGGCACATTGATCTCATCCCATGAACTGACATCATAGCCCGGATTCTGGAATCCGGCAGGACGATTGTCCACGCCCTTCACCCAATTGAATTTCCATTTCCCATTAAGGCTCAGGTAATAGGGCGACTGATCGAAAGCCATCTCCGAGACTGCCTTGACATCGTTGGTCTGGTAGGGGACAACGAGGGCGTGAGCATCTATTTGCCCGTCACGGTAGTTGTTGATCTGCTGCCATTCAGGCAGTTGCTGCGCACTGGCTGTCATTGAAAGGACAGCGGCTACGGCGGCACATATCGTCTTGTTCATGGTCTATATGATTTTATTCGTGTTTCTGATTGGATGTTTCCATGCAAAGATAATGCTTTTTTCCATCAATCCCGTGCTTTTCTGCGCTTCCGTAACGTTTATAGTCAAAAAAATCGTGCCATCGCAATGACGGCACGATCATATATCGTTTACTCTAATTTCCTGGATTCCGGCTTATTCAGCGGCGGCAGGAGCTGTTTCAGCAGCAGGAGCGGCCTCGGCGGCTGTTTCCTCAACGGCTGCGGCAGCTTCGGTTGTAGCCTCGGTTGCTGTAGCCTCGGCAGCAGCGGCATCAGTTGCGGCAGCTTCCGCGCCACCATCGAAGTTTGTTCCGCCAACGGGCTGTGCGGCAGCCTGTACTCGGGGAGCATCGGTCTGAATGGCTCCACCCATAGTGTAGGTGCTCAGGATTGCGAACACGGCGATTGCACCGGCAAGACTCCAGGTCACTTTTTCAATGAAGTTGTTTGTGCGGCGGACACCCATGATCTGGTTGGATCCGGCGAACGACGATGACAGACCGCCACCTTTTGATTTCTGAATGAGAACCACTCCGATGAGCAGCAGTGCTGAAATGATTGTGAGTATTACAAATAGTACGAACATATTGGATTGATGTTTTTATTTTTGATTCTGGCGTTCCTTGATGTACATAAGTTTCTTCAAGAAACGCAATTGGTCTGCAAAGTAAACACTTTTTTTCGGAAAATTCAAACTTAATTGATAGATAATTTCATAAGCCTTGTCATATCTTCCTTTTCCGATATAGATTTTAGCCAAAGATTCGCTCAACGGGGCATCCGCATCCGGAGCGACAACCGCCGGCGTACGGGGTTCGGCAACCGGCGCCCGGTCTGCTTCCTTGACTGCCGCATCCTGACTGGCGAGAAACGCATCAAGCATCGCATCCTGCTCCGACACAGGGCCGCCCTCCCCTCCCGGCTCCTCATCCCGGGCAAGCACCTGGGAATAGTCCGGCACGGGATTGAATATCAGCCGTTCCAGTAGATCCTGTTCATGCTTGTCGATATTTCCATACTGATCGAGAAATGTGTCCAGCGCATCCTCCGTCGATGGTGTCTCCTGCTTCTGTTCCGCCGGATAGAACGAGGCAAACTTCCGCCCGTCGGGATCTATCAGCTTGATAAGTGAGTCCATATCGGGAGCATTGAGCGCAACAGCCGTACGCAAACGCCGACGCGTTGACTCCGAAATCCCGTCTACGCGCAGCATCATAGCCGCCGGAAGCGTGAAAAACGGATACCGTTCGAGCAAAGCGTCCACCATCGGGAGATCCTCTGCCGTCAGTTCGCCACCCTGCGACATAATCGCGCAGAACTTTCCAAACATTGATTCCTGTTCCATTGCCGTTTCTTACCAGTTACCCAACGTTGCATTATAGATCAGCTGCACGAGCTCTTCAGAAATCTCCTGGCAGAGCTGATCCTGAACATCGGTCAGCATCTGAGTGCTGTCGAAATCACGATAGGCAGTGAATGTCTGATCCACATCCTTTCCCTCGGCGCGCTGATCGGTATATTTCACTCTGACACCGATCGTCAGCCTTGTCTTGGAGGCATACGCATCCTCCGTGACTGCCTGCGGTGTCAGGTAGTACTGCGTGATCTCACCCTCAAGCGACAGATCGCCTGGGCCATCCGTGGTCTGCAAGCGCGTGTTTCGGGTTATATAGTTGAGCAACTCATTCTCAAAAGTCTGCTGCAACGGAGGATAGACCAGCGCCGCACGGATCGGGAAGTTAGCCACATGGATCGTATGGTAGAGGTTATAGTCGATCGGAGCGCCGTTGAGCGTAAAGCTCGGCACACAGCCACCCAACATGAACGAGCACACCGCCGTCATCACCGCCAACATCAAGTTTTTCAATACTTTCATATCACAAAGTTAAGGTAAATACTTGCAACCACCTTAGTTTTGTACCACAATTTTAGGAAAAGCTAAGTTTTTTACTTTATTTCAGGATGCGCCAGGAACGCGGATAGAGGTTGTTGGCGCGTGAGCCGATGTTTTTCACAAATCCGAGCGGATCTCCGCCATACGTGAGCAGCACCATGCCTCGCGGCGTTCCTACAGGCAGTGTTACGGCCTGATTGCGAAGATATTCCAATGCCATATTCTTGTCTACCTCGTGACAGGGAAATGCCTCGGGGTTCAGGAAACAGCTCATGGCAAGCATTTGCGTCGGTATCAGGTCACGTCCTTTGAGCGTCGCCATCTCAATTTCTGGCATGTAGGGGAAATCCGCCCACTGCGACCGCAGCATGGCAACCACATTCCCTTCCGCCGAAACCGACAGATCGACACCACTTTCGGGCAAAAGCCACTCCCTGACTTCCGCCGGAATCCGAATGGTTTCTTTCCGGCTTCTGTTATCGCGCTGTTTCTGCTGCTTTTGCTTCTTCTGCCTTCCGGATCCGGTCACCGCTTCTGCCGACAATGGCTTGCGGACAACCGCCATAAACAGCCCCTCACCACGGATCGCACCGGGGATAAACCGATAGGCCGGGAAATCATTGCCGATAGCCGGAATGATGCTCCACGACGGATCCACAGGTATCTCAACAGGTTCGGCTCCATAGCGGTCTATCATGTATTGCACCATCTCCTCATTTTCAGTGCGGTTGAAAGTGCAGGTACTGTAGATCATATACCCTCCCGGGGCAAGCGCAAGCCAAAGATTGTCAACAATCTGACGCTGGCGTGCGGCACACTCGGCCACCAGAGCCGGCGTCCACTGCTCCACAGCCTTGGCATCCTTGCGCATCATACCCTCACCGGAACAGGGCACATCGGCGGCTATGATATCGAACACCGCACCATCAGCGGCAAACCGCGACGTATCACCCTGCCGGACGACACACGGCACGCCCCACTTGGCAAGATTCTCGCGCAACATGGAAGCTCTTGCAGCCACATATTCGTTGGCTACAGCCAAGGATCCGGCAGGAAGCACATCGAGCGCAGCCGTCGTCTTGCCACCGGGAGCCGCACAGGCATCCAGATAGCGCACAGGCTCACCCGACGCGGTCAGATGGTCTATCACATGGTGGATGAACATTGACGAGGCATCCTGAACATAATACAGTCCCTGATGCATGGCCGGATCGAGGGTGAACGCCGGCCGTTCCGCCAGATAGCATCCGGTCGGACACCACGCCACGGGGTCACACCCCTCAGGCACCGAGGCTCCTTTTCGGCTGTTATAGCGCACAGAAACCGACGGCTCTGCTGCAAGCGATTGCGGCAGAGCGTCGAGAGCCGCCACTCCAAGCGTGGCGAATTGTGCCATAAAACCTGCCGGTAGATCCATCAGATAGAGAGACGGCGCAGGGTATCGAGAAGTGTTCTGTTGATAGGCTTGTCGTTCTTGATGGCCTTTGTGAACGGCACGTAGACAATCTCATCGTTGTTGATGCCGATCATAACGTTGCGCTGATCGTCAAGAAGAGCGTCGATCGCCGCAGCTCCCATTCGTGAGGCCAGGATGCGGTCATAGGCTGTCGGTGATCCGCCACGCTGGAGGTGACCGAGAATCGACACACGCACGTCATAGCCCGGATACTCGTTCTTGACACGGTTGGCCATGCCCATCGCACCACCGGTCACGGGGCTTTCCGCCACAAGCACTATCGAAGAGTTCTTGCTCTTGCGGAAACCGTTCTGGATAAGTTCAGCCAACTGGTCGACTTCTGTCGAGATCTCAGGGATGATAGCGGCCTCAGCACCGGAAGCAATCGCGCCATTGAGAGCGAGGAAGCCGGCATCGCGTCCCATCACTTCGATAAAGAACAGACGTTCATGGCTCGTAGCCGTGTCGCGGATCTTGTCGACACATTCCATGATCGTGTTCAGGGCTGTGTCGTAACCGATCGTGGAGTCCGTTCCGTAAAGGTCATTATCGATAGTTCCGGGCAGACCGATGATAGGGAAATTAAACTCATTGGCAAAAATGCGTGCGCCGGTCAACGATCCGTCACCACCGATCACGACGAGCGCGTCGATCTCATGGCGGCGCAGATTATCGTAGGCCAGCTGACGGCCTTCCGGGGTCTGGAACTCGGGGCAGCGTGCCGTCTTGAGGATCGTGCCACCCATCTGGATGATATTGGAGACATTCTGAGTCTTGAACTCCACGATCTCATCCGAGATCAGGCCACGGTAACCGCGGTAGATGCCCTTAACCTTGAATCCGCTGAAGATAGCCGAGCGGGTGACGGCGCGGATGGCGGCGTTCATGCCGGGAGCATCACCTCCCGAGGTCAGAATGCCTATGCACTTGATTTCTGCCATATTATTTTAGTCTTAGGATTTTTCGTTTCTATTATAACATCTTATCGCACAAAATTACGCAGAATTTCGCGATCATGCAAAGTTTTTTCTCTCAGAGCCGCACTCTTCAATCAGCCACCGCAGGCTCTATTCCGGTGACCACAATCTTCGACTCGCCGCGCCATGGCAACGTAGCACTGTACTGCCGGTAACGGATACGCACCGCCCGTCCGGTCGACTGCACCGACTGAAGCCGGTGGGCAGTCATATCATCGGCCACAGTCACACCCACAGGATGAGTATAGGCCGAAACTGTATCAACAAGCCTGTCAGCGACAACGACATCCGCTTCCATGGTCTTGAACACCACTCCCCGACGCTGAACGCCGGTCACATAGACATCCATCACGGCATCGTCGACACATGGCGACAGATAGCGGAAATAACCGATACCGCCCAACGCCACAACGACCACAGCTGCGATCATAAGCAGCCAGCGCGACATGCACCCCGACTGACGGCCATGGCTATCCTCGTGACTCTCACGCCGGCCATCCTCCCGAGGCGACGGTTCACCGAACTCTATCACCCGGCGTCCACCGGCCTCCTGCCGGGGTTCCGGATCAGACTCAGGCTCCGGGTCAGGTTCCACGAAATAGTCTTCAAAATCGTCGTCGGTCAGCATTTTCTATCATTGCGTTTCTGTATGGCGATACATACGAAAGTGAATATTCCAAGCAAAACAAGCAGCAGCGTCTGGGAGCCAAGCACAAGGTTGGCAAACGACGCGGCATAATCACGGGTCAGCCCCTCTATTCCTGCCGAATAGACACTGAGCCCAAACATCACGGCAAGCTGCCACGGCCCGATACCGCCATTGGAGGGAACAACCATCGCAATGCTCGAAAGCACAAAACAGACAGCCACAGCCCCGGCACCATAATCAGCCACCACCTGCCCGGTCAGCGGAAAAGCGAAGAAAGCCACATAGAGTTGAAGGAAATAGCAACCCCAGACACACACCGTCAGCACAAGCCAGCGGCCACGTCCTTTCATTGTGGCTATTGCAGCGAAACCATGCCAGATTCCGAGCATGAACCGGCAGATCGAGGCCACCACCGGCGTATGGCGGAAGAAAATCAAGGCAACGGCCACTATAGCTACAAAACCGGCCACTGCAATTATTGTCCATGGCGATGTGGCCAATGCGATCAGACCATCGAGAGTTCCCTCCGCGCCATTCTCGCGCAGAAAGTCAACCAACGGGCCTCCGGCGAAGATCAGCGTGGCAAGCGTCAGAAGAGCCACGGTGATGGTATCAGCCAGACGGTCGGCCACCATCGAACCGAAAACGGAATCGAACGGAGCATGCTCGCGCTGCGAGATATAACCCGTGCGCCACAGTTCACCAAGCCTCGGAAGCACGAGATTGACGGCATACGTGCCGAAAATCGAGAGCACAACCGTGAAGAGCGGCGCGTCCACGCCTATGGCTTTCAACTGTATGCGCCAGCGCATGGCTCTGAACACATGGGAAAATATGCTCAGCACAAGAGCCACCACGATCCACCAGTAGTTGCATTCCGTCCGGATAATGCTGACCATCTCCCCCACATCCTGCTTGGCAAACAGTACATAGCAGAGCAAAACCGTGACAACCAGAGGCACCACGATCTTGAAAACCAACGACCACACCGAACCGCGACGCGACTGCACGTCGCCGCCCTGTGGCTTTTTCCGTCCTGACTCTTTCATATCTGACAAAGGTAAGAATAAATTGACTATCTTTGCAAAGAATCATTACGGAAAATGAAAATCCTGCAATCCGCCTTATATCTGATCATCTCCCTCACTGCCATGGCCGCACAGCCTCCGGTGATGGGATGGAGTTCCTGGAACACCTACCGCGTCAATATCAGCGACAGTCTGATCCGCCGTCAGGCCGATGCGCTGTCTGAACTTGGGCTCGACACCCTCGGCTACCGTTTCGTCAACATCGACGACGGCTATTTCGGAGGCCGCGACGCCGCAGGACAGCTGATCGCCCACCCCAAACGCTTTCCCGAGGGACTGCAGCCGGTGGTTGACCACATCCACAAGCTCGGTCTGAAAGCCGGGATATACTCCGATGCCGGACGCAACACGTGCGGATCTTTCTGGGACAACGACACTATCGGTCAAGGGGTCGGATTCTATGGTCATGACCCCGACGACGCCCGGTTTTTCTTCAGCCGACTGGGATTCGATTTCATAAAGGTTGACTTCTGCGGCGGCGATCCGCGGCAAAACAGCGAACAACTTGAGCTGTCGGAGCGCGAACGCTACACAGCCATCCGCAACGCCATCCGCGAAACAGGCCGTGATGTGCGCCTCAACGTGTGCCGGTGGGCCTATCCCGGGACATGGGTTGACTCCGTGGCCGGATCATGGCGCATCTCCCCCGACATATACCCCTCATGGCAGTCAGTCCGCAGCATTATCGAGCGCAACATGTATCTCTCGGCTTTCGCATCCCCGGGCCACTACAACGACATGGACATGCTCGAGGTTGGACGCGGAATGAGCCACGAAGAAGACCTCACGCATTTTGCCATGTGGTGCATGCTAAGTTCGCCACTATTGATCGGCTGCGACCTCACGGCGTTATCCGGCGAGACCCTCGCCCTGCTCAGCCACGAGGAACTGATAGCCCTCAATCAGGATCCGCTGGGGCAGCAGGCCTATGTGGCCGTCAACGATGCCGACAGTGCTTTCGTGTTCGTCAAAGATCTCGGCACCCGATTCGGCACCACCCGGGCGATAGCCCTCTACAATCCCTCGGAAAATCCGCGCACGGTCACCGTCCCCTTCGCCGCCATTGATCTTGGTGGCGATGTACGGGTACGCGACATCATAGCCCGTCAGGATCTGGGATCATTCAACGGATCTCTTAGCCGGGAGATTCCGGCCCACGGATGCCGCATCTACCGCCTGGACGCCGACCGGCGCGACGAACGCACCATCTATGAAGCCGAGACGGCACGACTGAACGCCTACCACGAGCTGTCCGACAACCCCGGCGGAATCCCCGGGCGCATCCCCGACGCCCGTTGTTCCGGCAGGCGCATGATCGGTGGACTCGGATCCTCACCCGGCAACCATATCGAATGGCGCGACATCCACAGCTTCGACGGCGGCGAATACACGATAACAATAGACTGCCTCGCCGACAGCGTATCGGCATTCACCTTAAGCGTCAATGGCCTCGACATCTCAACCGCCATCCTGCGTCCCGGTAAAGAGATGCACACCATAACCCTTAATGCCCGGCTAAATCCCGGCATAAACACAATCCGCCTATCCAACCCCACCGGCCCCATGCCGGCAATCGACCGTCTGGCCATATCCCGGCTATAAAAAGTCAATAATTTTCCATTTAGGTATATTTTCAACCCTAACAGACACCATAAAAGCAAAAAATTGGTAACTTTGGGGTAAAAATAGAACCAATTACCTAACATGCAACAACAGATACCAGCCGCCGAACCCTCGGCCATAAAGAAATATTCAGCCCAGTTCAGCAGCTTCGGCACGGACTACATATTCTCACGCGTCACCAAAACCGAGCAGTTCTCGGAATTCAACACCCACACCATGCGCCTCAAAGGCATGTCCATGATCCTGTGTCTGAGCGGAAGCATAGATCTCAACGTCAATCTTGAATCATGCCACATGAGCCCGGGAATGCTGCTGGTAATGAGCCCTGACTGTGTTTTCAACGTCAACCGCGTCGACTGGGACAATCTCGACGCATACGTATTTGTCACCTCACCCGAATTTATCCGCGACATCAACTTCGAAGTCAGCATCATGACATCGATGAACCTCAACCCCAACCAGCCGCTGCTGCTGAATCTGGGAAGCGAGGAAGTAAGGCTGATGAGCCGCTACTTCGATCTGATCTACTTCAACACCGTCGACAACACCGATGCCCGTTATGTGCGCTCCATATCCCGTTCGCTGATCGCCGCCGCCGTCTATCAGCTGATGCAGTTCGTGAGCCGACGCGCCGATTCCGAGAATTCACGCCCGGTGTCGCGCCGCGCCAACTACGTAAAGGAATTCATGCAGCTCGTGTTCCAGCACCACCGCCAGGAACGCGGAGTGGCTTTCTATGCCTCCAAGCTGTTTATCTCATCGAAATATCTCTCGCTGATCATAAAGGAAAGCACAGGCCGGTCGGCAGCCGAATGGATCGACGACTACGTGATTCTTGAAGCGAAAAACCTGCTCAGATTCTCCGGCAAAAATGTGCAACAAATTGCCTATGAGCTTAATTTCTCCAACCAATCATCGTTCGGCAAATACTTCAAACATCTGACCGGAATGTCGCCCACAAAATTCCAACGATCATAGGATCCGCGCAGAACGCACAAATGGCGAAAAAAGTTCACAGAATTTATGTTAATTTTTGTGTAAAAATTTGGACATTTCTGAGTAGCTTTATAATTTTGTATCGCATTTGATAGGTTATGCGACCGCACTGAAAGCGGCGTCCAGAGGAAAAAAAGTTTTTCAGCAATCATTGAAAAACAAAATCATCTAAAACATCGCATAGACCATTAAATGCCGGAACGGTTCAATGCTTCGGTTGCCATATTGGCGTATCATAGCGAACCCTCCGCCGGAACATAGGACAATAGTTGTTTTATAGATAATTGTGTATTTGAAGCTTAAGGGAAGTCGTGAGACTTTCCTTTTGTTTTATATATCCCCCGAACTTAATTTTCGGATCGGGCGGCGCGGCTGATGGTGACGAGCCACACTCCGGAGAAGATGAGAGCCACGGCGAGGATCTTGGCAGGGGTGAAGCGATCCAATCCGAGACACACTCCCACAAGCGACGCAACGATGGGCTGGACATAGTTGTACATGCCGACAAGCGTGGGACGCAGGTTTTTCTGCCCTATCATCACGAGTATATATGCCAGAAACGTGCTACCAACCACCACATAGGCCGCTCCGGCTATCTCTGCCCATGAAAGCGCATGCCATGCTGTTGAGGCATATTCTTTGATGGAGAACGGCAATATGGCAATGGCAGCGAAGGTAAACATCCATTTCATCAGCGTCACGACGGAATACCGCCGGATGAAATTGCGATAGAACGTCAGATAGAGGGCATAGCTCAATTGGGCGGTCAGCACCAGCAGATCGCCGAGCATCGGATTGCCGCCGGCTGCTGAGACCGAACGTCCGGACAGCACGAGGATCAACGCTCCTGCAGCCCCCAGTGCTATTCCTCCGGCCTTTTTCATGGTGATAGGCTCCTTCAGTATCAGGGCAGCAAGCACCATGACCCACAGCGGCATGGTGGTGGTCACGATCGATGCCTCGCCGGGCGAGGTCAGACCGACTCCGGCAACGTAGCATCCCTGATTGAACACAATGCCAAGCATAGCCGCACCTGCGAGCCGGAGCAGATCCATAGGCGGCACATGCTCCTTTCTCATAAATGCCGATGCCACCCAGAAGAGCACCGCAGCACCAAGAATGCGGAAGTTGGTCATCATAAGTGATGTGACCACTCCCCCGGCAAGCACGATCTTCACAACAGGTGCCATCAGCCCCCAGAGCGCATTAGCCCCAAACATGGCCACATGGCCTTTTATCTGTCCTTTTTCCATAGCTGTTGAGCGTTCCCGAGGCATGCTTTTCAGCCTCGCTTCCGGAATGCAA
Organism: uncultured Muribaculaceae bacterium; assembly: GCA_910579185.1. Taxonomy (GTDB): domain Bacteria; phylum Bacteroidota; class Bacteroidia; order Bacteroidales; family Muribaculaceae; genus Paramuribaculum. The sequence goes on along the minus strand of CAJTTG010000013.1, from coordinate 18,013 downwards.
AATTACTAAAAAAGACCGGAGCCTGTAGATCAGGTCCGGTCTTTTTATGGATTACGGATAGATTCTCTCTATCTGCGGTTGAGACAGAAGATCAATCTGCGAATTTAGCTTTCTCGAACTCGCGGTTGAGACGAGCGATGTTGCTCAGCGGAACGTTCTTGGGACATTCAGCAGCGCAGGCACCGGTGTTGGTGCAGTTGCCGAATCCGAGCTCATCCATGCGGCGCACCATGGCACGGGCACGACGGGCGCGTTCCACCTGTCCCTGGGGCAGGAGGGCGAACTGGCTCACCTTAGCAGAAACGAAGAGCATGGCAGAGCCGTTCTTACAAGCTGCAACGCAAGCACCGCAGCCGATACATGTCGCAGAGTCCATGGCAACGTCGGCCACTTCTTTCGAAATGGGAGTGGCGTTGGCATCGGGAGCACCGCCGCAGTTGAACGACACGTAACCGCCGGCCTGCTGGATCTTGTCGAATGCGTTGCGGTCCACCATAAGGTCGCGGATCACGGGGAACGCAGCCGAGCGCCAGGGTTCGATGGTGATTGTGTCGCCATCGTTGAATTTACGCATGTGGAGCTGACAGGTAGTGATGCCCTGAACGGGACCGTGGGGGTGTCCGTTGATGTAGAGCGAGCACATACCGCAGATGCCCTCGCGGCAGTCGCTGTCGAACACAACGGGTTCCTCACCCTTTTCAACGAGCTGCTGGTTGAGCATGTCGAGCATTTCGAGGAATGAGCTTCCTGTCGACACGTTGTCGAGATGATATTTGACGAACTGGCCTTTTTCTTTAGGACCACGCTGACGCCAAATCTTCAAGTTTACGCTTATTGTTGTTTCCATTGAATTTTCTTGTTAAAGAGTTATTGACGCGGGGTTAAAGAATTACGACTTATAGTTACGGGTCTGCACCTTGATAGCCTCATATTTGAGGGGTTCTTTAAGGAGGATCGGTTTCTCATCGTCGCCGGTGTACTTCCAGCAGCTGACGTACATGTAGTGTTCATCGTCGCGGGCAGCCTCGCCGTCGGCAGTCTGATATTCCTCGCGGAAGTGAGCGCCGCAGGATTCGTTGCGGTGGAGAGCGTCGATCGCCATCATCTTGGCCATAACCAGGAAGTCCTCGAGACGCAGAGCCTTTTCAAGCTCGGTGTTGAGATCATCGGCAGAGCCTACGATGCGCAGATCGGTGTAGAATTCTTTCTTGACGTCCTCAAGCTCGTCGATAGCTTTCACGAGGCTCTGGAGCGTACGGCCCATGCCGACAAGATTCCACATCACATGACCGAGACGCTTGTGGATTTCGTCGGGGCTCTTTGTACCCTTGATGTTCATAAGCTTCTGGATGCGATCGCGCACGCCTTTTTCCGCTGCTTCGAACTCGGGGGTGTCGGTAGTGAAGTGAGGCACCTTGATCTGATCGCTCAGATAGTTCTGCATTGTGTAGGGGAGCACGAAATAACCGTCGGCCAGACCCTGCATCAGAGCGGAAGCACCGAGGCGGTTTGCACCGTGGTCGGAGAAGTTACATTCGCCGATAGCGAACAGACCCTTGATCGAAGTCTGGAGCTCATAGTCAACCCAGATACCACCCATGGTGTAGTGGGAAGCCGGGAAGATCATCATAGGAGTCTCGTAGGGGTTATCATCGGAGATCATCTGGTACATGTCGAAGAGGTTGCCGTAGCGGTCGCGGACAACGTCGGCACCCAGACGCTCGATAGCATATTTGAAGTCGAGATATACGGCGTTGCCGGTACCTACACCGAAGCCGGCGTCGCAACGTTCCTTGGCGGCACGCGATGCGATGTCACGGGGGCAGAGGTTACCGAAAGCCGGATAGCGGCGTTCGAGATAGAAGTCGCGGTCTTCGTCGGGGATATCGGTCGGTTTCTTCTTACCGGCGCGGATAGCCTCAGCATCTTCTTTCTTCTTGGGCACCCAGATACGGCCGTCGTTACGTAGCGATTCGCTCATGAGGGTCAGCTTGGACTGATCTTCGCCATGGACGGGGATACATGTGGGGTGGATCTGGGTGAATGCGAGGTTAGAGAGGTAGGCACCCTTCTTGAACGCCTGGATAGCGGCAGAGCCGTTGCAGCCCATAGCGTTGGTTGAGAGGAAGAATGTGCGGCCATAGCCACCGGTTGCGAGAACCACAGCGTGGGCGGCATAGCGTTCGAGCTCACCGGTCACGAGGTTGCGCACGATGATACCGCGTGCACGGCCATCGATCATCACGATATCGAGCATCTCGCGGCGGTTGAACGAGCGAACCTGACCTTTTTCGATCTGACGGTTCAGCGAAGCGTATGCGCCGAGAAGGAGCTGCTGGCCGGTCTGACCCTTGGCATAGAAAGTACGCGAAACCTGAGCGCCACCGAACGAGCGGTTGGCGAGAAGGCCGCCGTATTCACGTGCGAAAGGAACACCCTGCTGCACGCACTGGTCGATGATGTTGTTCGACACCTCAGCCAAACGGTAAACGTTAGCCTCACGTGAGCGGAAGTCACCACCCTTCACGGTGTCGTAGAACAGACGATAAACGGAGTCACCGTCGTTCTGATAGTCCTTGGCTGCGTTGATACCACCCTGAGCGGCGATCGAGTGAGCGCGACGGGGAGAATCCTGGATGCAGAAGTTCCATACGTTGAAGCCGAGTTCGGCGAGGGTTGAAGCGGCTGATGCACCGGCCAGACCGGTACCCACCACGATGATGTCGAGATTACGTTTGTTGGCCGGGTTGACGAGCTTCTGGTGAGCCTTATAGTTGGTCCACTTCTCAGCCACGGGGCCTTCGGGTATCTTGGAGTCAATCTGATATTCGGGAAGCTTGGCCGATTCGATGTCGGCGTAGTCCTTCATGATGGGGGTAGAATCGATCATACCCTCCAGATTCTTAATGTCTGCCATATCTTTGATTGTGTCTTGGTTACTAATTAATTATTCTGGCAACAGGGTGCAGACGCCTCGGGACATGCCTGGCAGTCCTGAACGAGCACTGCGTTCTCACCTTCGGCACGGAATTCCTCATACTGAGCCTTGAGAACGGGGCAGTTGCTGTAAGTGCCCTTCTGAGCATTGATAGTGAACACAACAGCCTGGATAATAAACAGACCAACAACGATGGTAGCCCACCAGTTGCCGATGCATTTCAGGCGCGGCAGCCATGTGCCGTTGTTCCAACCGGCAGACTGGAACATAGACCAGAAGCCATGAGTCATGTGGAACCAGAGAGCGATGAAGCCGATGATGTAGACAACCGGGGTAACCCAGCAGCTGAAGGCAGCTTCGATGAAGAGCGTACCTGCCTGTGCAGGGATCTCACCATGGCAGCCCATGATCTCGGCGAGCTGCATCTTAGCCCAGAACTGGATCATGTGGACCACGAGGAACGCGAGGATCACGATACCGAGCACGAGCATGTTCTGCGATGCCCATTCCACCTGCGGCGGCTTGCTGACAACGTTGTAGCGGTCGTTGCCACGTGCGCGGCGGTTCTGGAGAGTCAGCCATACGGCATAAATAATGTGGATGATGAACAGAGCTGCGAGACCGGCCGAAGCGATCAGAGCATACCAGTTAGCGCCCAGGAAATTACAAATTTCATTGTAGGCGACCGGCCAGAAGATGGCCACTGCATTCATCAACACATGGAAAGTTACGAATAGGATCAAGCAGGCGCCGGTGATCGACATCACCAGCTTGCGACCTATAGATGAGTTAGTTAACCACATAGATGATAGGGATTTAGAAATATAATTTGAATTAATATGATTGGCTTTCCGGTTCCGCCTGGCTCTCCACGGCGGTTTTTGCTCAGTGCAAAATTAAAGGAAATTAACCATCCAGCCAACTATTATGGAAAAAATTCTTTAAAGAAATATCATTTACCCTGCAAAAAATCGTATTTTTGCAAGAAATATCAATCAAACCATCATTTCACTGAACGCCATGAAAAGAATTTTTGCAGCCGCAATCCTTTTTGCATGCAGTGCCGCCGCCATATCCGGAGCCGACAAAGGAGGACTTTCCGAGCAGACCCTGCAACGCCTCAGGGCAAGCTGGGAGGCAACGCCTGCCGACCGCGCCCTGCGCAATGCCATCAGTCAGACCGACATCAACACCCTGGCCAAGAACGCCGACAATGCCGGAGCCGTCGACGCTACGTTCACCGACCGCGTCAACAGCAAGGGCATCACCAACCAGAAGTCGTCCGGACGATGCTGGCTGTTCACCGGCCTCAACGTGCTGCGCGCCCGTATGATGGACCGCCACAACCTGCCGAAGCTGGAACTGTCGCAGAACTATAATTTCTTCTACGATCAGCTTGAGAAAGCCAACCTCTTCCTTCAGACGATCATCGACACCCACAAGCTGCCGATGGACGACAAAAAGGTGGAATGGCTATTCAAAAATCCGCTCAGCGACGGCGGACAATACACCGGATTCTCAGAAAACGTGATGAAATATGGTGTAGTTCCTGCCGACGTATGGCCCGAGACCTACAGCAGCAACAACACGGCTCAGCTACGGCGTCTGATCTCGCTGAAACTGCGTGAAGATGGCCTCGCGCTGCGCAAGAGCCTCGCCGACGGAGCAAAAGCAAAAGCCGTCGAACAGCAGAAAGAGACCATGCTCGCGGAGATCTACCGCATGCTCGCCCTGACACTCGGCGTGCCGCCGACGGAATTTGAATGGACACGGAAAGACGCGCGCGGAAACGTGATCGACCGCCGACGCTACACTCCCCGGGAATTCTATGCCGAATATTGCGGCGACGACCTGCGCGGCAACTACGTGATGCTGATGAACGACCCCACGCGCCCCTACTACAAGCTCTACGAGATAGACCTCGACCGCCACACCTACGACGGCGACAACTGGACCTACATCAATCTGCCGACCGAAGATATAAAGCAGGCTGCCATCAAGTCGATCAAGGACTCGATGATGATGTATTTCTCTTGCGACGTAGGTCAGTCGATCGACCGCACCCGTGGTCTGCTCGATGTTGACAACTACAACTACGGCGACCTTTTCGGCACCACCTTCGGCATGGACAAAGCCGACCGCATCCGAACATTTGCCAGCGCATCGTCCCACGCCATGACACTTATGGCCGTGGATCTCGACGCAGACGGACGTCCCACGCGATGGATGGTAGAGAACAGCTGGGGACCGGGAGCCAACGACGGCCACCTCGTGATGACCGACCGATGGTTCGACGAATACATGTTCCGGCTCGTGGTCAACAAGAAATACGTTCCCCAGAACATCCTCGACATTCTCAAGCAGAAACCGGAGATGCTCCCGGCTTGGGATCCGATGTTCAGCGACGAACAATAACGCTGCCGGGCGCGTTGTAAAGTCCATCACACATTAGCTCATGAAATCACCTCTGCTCACTCTTATAATCCTTGCCGTCGGGACCGCCACCGCCGCAGCCTCATCGTGGGAGGACGACGACGATTACGACGTGTGGGAGCCGGTCTACTCCACTCCGGCCAAATCGCCGCGCAAGGACAAGGCGAAGATATGCCTCAGCCCCGACATGCCCGACCTGCTGCAACCCTCCCAACAGGCTGAGACCGCCATGATCGCCACCACAGCATTGGCTTCGGAAGCCTCCCCCGAATCGATCCTCGGCGAAGCGCAGATCGATGCCCGGACACTATGGCTGTTCGTGCGTCGCCACAACGCCGACTTCCCCATAGAGATAGCCGAGGCGTTCCTCTCCATCGGACGCTCCTATGGCATCCGCGGCGACGTGGCTCTCTGTCAGGCCATCATAGAGACGGGATGGTTCCGCTTTGCCGACGGCACCGCTGTGACCCCCGACCAGCACAACTACTGCGGTCTGGGCGTGACAGGCCGCGGACAGCGCGGAGCCTCGTTCGAGACCATCGAGGATGGCGTACGCGCACATCTTCAGCATCTCTATGCCTACGCCTCCACAGACCCCCTCCCCAGCGGCGAGCCGCTGCTCGACCCCAGATTCTCGCTCGTCAAGCGCGGAGTGGCCTCATCGTGGCACGACCTGAGCAACCGGTGGGCCATGAACCCCAACTACGGACGCCAGATCCTGACGCTCTATTCCCAGCTTTGCGGCGAGAAGAAATAGAATGTTGGAGAGTGTGGCGGTATTTTTGTAATTTTGCAGAAATATTTGCAACCGATGAGAAACGAAAACGAACTTCAAGGGGTCAGCCTGCTCGGAAACACAGGCGTGAAATACCCCACAGAATACGCCCCGGAAATCCTTGAGACTTTCAAGAACAAGCATCCGGAGAATGAATACGTAGTCACTTTCAACTGCCCGGAGTTCACCTCCCTCTGCCCCAAGACCGGACAGCCCGACTTCGCCAAGATCATAATCACCTACATTCCGCGCGAGGACATGGTTGAGAGCAAGAGCCTGAAACTCTATCTGTTCAGCTTCCGCAACCATGGCGATTTCCACGAGGACTGCGTCAACATAATCATGAAAGACCTCGTGCGCCTCATGAATCCGCGCTATCTTGAAGTGACCGGAATCTTCACTCCGCGCGGCGGCATATCGATCTATCCCTTTGCCAACTATGCCGACGATGAGCATCAGGATCTCGCCCGTTCGCGACGCATCGACCAGATGAAAGCAGCCGTCAGCGGCATGACTATCTAAAAGCAGATGGATATGAAAGATGCCGTATTAGTGCTGTCGGGAGGCATGGACTCCACGACAATGCTCTATGAATTTGCCTCCGAGATAGCATTGGCCGTCAATTTCAATTATGGAGCCAACCACAACGCCCGGGAGGCCGCATGCGCTCGCGAGAACTGCCGATGCCTCGGCATAGAGCTGGTGGAGATCGACCTCGCATTCATGGGAAAATACTTTGAAAGCTCCCTTCTGAGCGGCGCCGAAGCCATCCCCGAGGGGCATTATCAGGACGACAACATGCGATCCACCGTTGTGCCGTTCCGCAACGGAATCATGCTCAGCGTGGCCGCCGGACTGGCCGAAAGCCACGGCCTTAAAGCCGTGATGATAGCCAACCATGGAGGCGACCACGCCATCTACCCCGACTGCCGCGACGGGTTCATCCGCGCCATGGCAGGAGCCATCGCCGAAGGAACCTACGACAACATCGAGCTCCGCGCCCCCTACACCAACCTGACCAAAAACGACATTGCACGTCGCGGAGCCGCCATCGGCGTGGACTACTCCCTGACCTACTCTTGCTACAAGGGTGGCGAAAAACACTGCGGACGCTGCGGCACATGCGTCGAACGTCGCGAGGCTATGATAGCCGCCGGCCTCACTCCCGACTGCTGATGAACCAGATCCGGGGACAGCGTGTTTTAGTTTAAGCACAAAGAAACTGAACACACATTTAAAAATCCCCGTCATGTCAAAGAAAGAAGATAAGAAGCCGCTGCTACGCCGGCTGGTCGACCGCGAGGAGGTTGACCTGAAAGAATACTCGATGAAAGAGATAGAGCAAGTGATCAAAGAGCTCGTTGAGCTCCACATTGATCGGGTTCGCTCGGAAGAAGCCCTGCGTCTGCTCGATGCCATCGCAATAGCCGTCGACAAAGTGCGCACCGTCCTCCGCAAAGAAGAAAAATAGCATCCTCCACACACCCCAAAACATACCGGGAGGCGCATCCACTACAGCATTGGATGTGCCTCCCGTATTTCCAACAATCACAGCCGGCGATAGCAATACCGCTGCAACCTGTTCAACGTAAAAATGTGATGGAAGTTACAACACCGTTGGCCAGGTCAAAGACAGTTCAAGGCGTTGCTTTATGAATAAGATCAACTCTGTCTGATCAGGATAACGTTCCATAAACTGATCGAACACCATTTGTGCTTTCTCCGGATCTATCTTGCTCATATAAAATATGTAATCAATATACAGATGGGATTCATAGAAACTGAAGATATCCAATCCCTTGATCTCTCTGAATATGTTTCTTTCATCTGCCTTCTTGACAACCGGTTCAAGCTTGGACACGATTCCCTCCAGCAGACGGTTGCGCTCCGTATAGTTGGAATCGAGTTCTGCCTTGCATGCTTCAACATGCAGTCTTAAAATATCAGGATATCCTGGATATTCGACATGAGATAGATATTGTTGCAGTCTCTTACTCTCGTTGAGAACCGTCAGGGCTGAATCGTATTCCTGATAGAAGAACAACAGCCCGAATTTTGTAGCTACATGATAGCCCTTTGTCGGCTGCAACATCAGCAGCTTCTTATTTATCGCCAGTGCGGAATCAAGCAGATATTTTTTATCCGACAGACGGAAGTTATTATCGTCGGATATATCCTGGCAAGCAAACATATACTGCGTGACATAGTCATTGATCCTCAGTTTCTCCGCCCGAGCAAATGAATCCGTCACCGTCCATCCCGACGAATCACCACAACCTGCTGTCACCGCAGATATTATCATCATCGAAAGCACAACCGCTACTATTGGTATATTTATAAACTTCATTTTCATATCATTTTCAAATCAACGTTGGATAAATAAGAGGCGTTTTAATGGATCGTAGAATGAGAATCAGCACCTCTTCTTGATGTGGATAAAGTTTTGCAAAATCTTTCAGTTCAGCGACCGCCGCTTCATGATTTAAGATATTCAGAAAATAAAAATAATGGACTACCGCTACATATCGCATATCATAAAGAATATTAGCATCCTTATTCAGTAGATCCGTCATTTCTTTTCCCTTGACGATCTCGCCCAAACCGATGACAATTTGATCCAAGAATCGGTTTCTACCTATAGTGTCTCCGGCTTGTTCATAGATCCTCGCTTTAGTGGAATTAATGACCACATCAGGATATTTGTCATAGAATTCCTTGGATGTGTACTCCCTGACTTTTTTCTGTTCAACAACCGATAGAGCCGAATCATACGATTGCTTCAGATAGAATATTCCGTATTTTCTGAAACGAGCCTTCATGTTCGTAGAATCCATCGCTATAATCCTGTTTATGCGGATCAGGGCTGAATCCAGCATTTCCGTATCAGGATTTAAGGAGATCATATTTCCATCCGAGTCTGTAGGGCAACTGAACACATATCGTTCGATATAGCCCGTAGCCTCATCATAATATCTGTTAGCCAACGAATCCGACAAGTGCCTGTCTCCATCCCCTCCTGTACAGGACAGAAAGGCATAGACAGCAAATGCAATTGGAATTAATCTTATTAGCTTCATCATTTCCTTCTCAAATTAAAACTCGTCACTGACCTCTTTACCATCATAAATATTAAGACAATTCAGACACATACACTCTCGCCATATTATTAAACACTCTGATTATCAAATTATCGGTTAATAACGATTGTCCGTACATCAATCCCATGGAACAAGCTCATAATCATGCTCCCCGATTCTGACAGCCGTCGTTCCGGCAACTTTGGAAACCGGATCCCCAACACGGATCATTGATTGACTATCACGGCAAACATACTCTATTTCAAATCCCGTTGAATCATCAACGCCTATCGGAACGTGGTAGGACGGCATATATTCTTTCGGCAGAAACCGGGGCGTGTTCCGTGAGCGGATCTCCATAGCAACCACATTCTCTGCAACATCCGTCACCTTTCCTTGGAATACCCATTCCTCCGTCATTTCCTTTATCCTGCCATGCTCCTTATCCACAGCCGTTGCAAAGCCATACGCATAGCCGATTGCATCCCATAGCAGGACGATGGCCAAACCGACCACCAAACACAAAGCCAATACTACTAATCTTCTTCGCGCGGTCTTTTTCATTAGCGGTCTCCTGATATTTAGCCTCGGGGATCAAGATACAATCCATACCTCTCCGCGATACCCTTAATTTTAGCTTTCGCCATTGGTGTTCGAATATACATATAATATTCATTATTACCAACTTCTAAGCTGCAAAGATGCTTTTTGTTTTCAAGTATTATATAAATATAGTTTCTCAACGCTTCACTCGCCCCATTTGTCAGCCCTGTCGGGGTAACGGCTCTCCGAGCCGTATACCGAACCGTCAGCATTAGTGCTAATTTCGGTTCTGATCCGGAAAAGAGGACGGGACGTGCTCCGTCTTACAAACCTCATATTCTGATAAAGCCATACAACAAGAGAACATCAACCACGGCCGCACACATTATCGACCACTGCCGCTTGCGTGTACTGTATTTATCCCCGGTTTTTACAATTTTGTCGCCATATAAATATGTCACAATCAGCAGCCCACCGACCATAACCAAGATTAATCCAACAAAGGATATCATGTGGTCTATCGGCAGTTTCTCATGGTATTGTTTCTCATACAACGATCTAATCAGAGACTCAAGGATAATGCCCATCAATGCACCGATAGCAAATGACATATTGACCCATGGCATATCCGATCCCAGTTTGCTAAATAGCAGATTTTGCCCGTATAATATAAATTTCATAATCAGGTTATTATTTTCATTCTAAATCGCATAAAATCACCATCTTCAAATATACGTTTTTTTGCCTGTGACACATGCGTAACGGCCACTGATTAACTTGCAATTCCGGCTCTTTACTGAGCCGTTCAACAACTTCGTTATAAAGATCTAAATATTTGCTCATAAAAATATCACTCACTTATTTTATGGCGTTATTCATCATTCGCATTGCCATCGGAGTTAAGCTCCTCAAATTCACAGCGATAGAACATCCAGTCATTTTCCTCACAGGAATAGGCATAGAATGTCCTGATCCGGAAAAGAGGACGTGATGTGCTCCGTCTTACAAACCTCATATTCTGATAAAGCCATACAACAAGAGAACATCCACCACAGTCGCACACATTATCGACCACTGCCGCTTGCGTGTACTGTATTTATCCCCGGTTTTTACAATTTTGTCGCCATATAAATATGTCACAATCAGCAGCCCACCGACCATAACCAAGATTAATCCAACAAAGGATATCATGTGGTCTATCGGCAGTTTCTCATGGTATTGTTTCTCATACAACGATCTAATCAGAGACTCAAGGATAATGCCCACCAATGCACCGATAGCAAATGACATATTGACCCATGGCATATCCGATCCCAGTTTGCTAAATAGCAGATTTTGCCCGTATAATATGAATTTCATAATCAGGTTATTATTTTCATTCTAAATCGCGTAAAATCACCATCTTCAAATATACGTTTTTTTGCCTGTGACACATGCGTAACGGCTACTGATTAACTTTCATTAAGAACAATACGTATAGGTATGTATCATTGCACATGCCGCTCCATCATAGAGGGAGGCGGAGGGTGGGATGGGCGACGGGACGGCCGCGACAGGGCGTCGTAGCTGTACGCGTAGCTGCGCTCGGTCTCGTTGGGGCCGTAGGCCCACCATGTCATCCGGCTAACATTGCCGCCGTAGGTGAACCCGAGCTTCTGCCGGTAGTTGTAGGCAGTTATCGCCACAGGACGCGAGCGCACGTCATATTCATACGTCCTTTCGGCGGCATCGCCCAGCGATTCCGTCAGCAGCCGCCCCACGGCATCGTAGGTGTTTGTCCTGACGGTCACCTCCCTTGATTCCACCCCGTCGCCGTAGCGGTGGCTTGACCGCGCACATTATTAATTGGATGGTTTGCATGTCTCATTCTACTAAAAAATGCATTTATTTCTCATTATCATAAGATCTAAGGCTTTCATATAAATTTTTATATTTTCGCATAAAAATAACCAATAGAATACAGGATATGAACAAATATATACTCCATATTTTTATTAATAGCACAACAATTCCGTTTGTACGCACATATTCTTCCGTCCAAAAGGATATATAACCTAATCCCTGTTTAAAATATTCGGATACAAACATCCGGTCTTGGAACAATGTCTGTGTATCTACATATAAATACAACAACGACAGTAGTAATAACAACGATAATACTAACCAAATATTAGCAATAGTATACACTAATATTTTATTCTGACTAAATTTAATTTTTTTCATATTCGTTTAATACTGTTTTAGGATCAATAGTAACAATAGTCCGATCGGTTTCATTCTTAAAACCAGTAAGAACATCTAGTTTCTCAATGAACACACTTGCTTTCGTATCTATACATGCACCAGCCGGAATATTGTTGGACTTGATATATGTAACATTTCCGCCACTCTGCTCAATTGCCTCCAAAGACATTGTAGTACAATTGTTGTCCACTATATCATATTCATCTATAACTCTTGCATTAGGGTCATTTGCAGCAGAGCCTTCAGTTGGAATCTGGTCACTACTATCAAATTTTGATTGAAAAAATTGATCTACTTTTTGTTCATCTGCAGTTGAAAATTGAAAAACTGAAACCCCAATAGAAATCTGTTGTGATAAATAATTTTTCGCATCATCTCCTTTTAGCACATACAATATCCCTTCCCCTACTGGAGTGGTTTTTCGAGCTGATGATTTGTCTTTACCAAGAGCACCATATCGTCCATAACTATATACAGTTGTTGACTTTCCACTGCCTGTTGTTACAAAAGTATGTCCAAATCCATTTAATTGGTAATAGATTCTTGGTGCTAACCCATTGTAGTCTATCAGAACCAGCGGATTGGCGGCGCAGTAGAGGAATGGGGATAGGGGATGGTATTTGTCAGCGAGGTCGTCGGGTCGCCAGAAGCGACCGAGGGTGGCGTCGTAGGGGCGCGCCTCGAAGTCCAGGAGGTCTAGGCCGCTGACGCGGTCAAACTCCTTGCCCCCGAATTTCCAACGCTGGCTCTCGCCAAGATAGCTGCATCCCATAAGCATCCCATAAGGATAATAATGGCAGATCTGCCACACTGACCCGTTCTCCCCAAGATCCATCCTATTGTTGCCCAGGTGGTCGCGGTGGTAGAAGTGGTAGGCCGGCTGGTCGAGCCGCTCTCCGGCATTGTTGGTGAACGACAGGTAGCCGCCGTCGAAGTTGATGCGCGACAGAAGAGAGTCCTCGTATATGATGTCGCCGCAGTAGTCAGTTCGCGTCATGGACAGCTCCGGTTCCTGTGGCTCTGCCCCCGGCACCGACGGACGTTCCGTGGCCACGCGGTGGACGGTGCGCCGTTTCACTCCGGTGGCATCGTAGAGATAGGCCGTCGACGATCCTCCCTCGAACTCTATCAGCCGTGGACGGTTGTTGGTGTCATAGCCCACCGCCGTCACCCGTCGGTTGAGATCCATGGTGGTGTTGCCGTTGCTGTCGTATGCGTATTCCTGCGCCTCGTCAGCTCCGTCGACGAAATGGTACGCCCCCTGGTAGAACGGGCCGGCACCGCAGCCGTCGGTGACGCGACGCAGCATGTTACCCTCGTATTCGAGCGTCAGATCGTCGATCAGCCCGTATTTCTTCCGGCTGCCGTTGTCATATAGCCCCGACCGCTGCAATGCCGTCACATTGCCGTTGAGATCGTACTCATAGGTCACGTCGTAGCGCCCCGTGCCGCCATCGCCGTCCGTGTAGCGCGCCTCTGTCAGCCGCGACAGACCGTCGTAGCTGTACGTGTAGTAGTGCGCCGAGCAAACAGTTGATGACAGCAATAGCAATATCGCCGCAAAATTTTTCATGCAATTCCTCGTAATTCAATGGCTGATCTTGCAGTTTTTACCAAACATCGATAAACCTTTCTTAGGCATTTTCTTTATAGATGGTGGCTTGTTATATATAATTCCTAATGAATCAATATCATCAATCAAATTATAGACTAATATATTTGTATCAGGTTCATTTTCGCCTCCGCGAATAAACTCAGATTCTTTGATTGCATTGTTTAGATAGTCAAATATCTCATTATTATTTGATGTTTCGTAGGTGTCTTTTAAAGAAATCAAATATTTTTTTCTTCCATCAAAAATACTTACCCTTGTATAACTCTCAATAAAATTGCTAATCAACTGTACTACTTGGAATACTGTATCATCTTTTATATATCGATCTATACGTCGTGGATCCGGATGGTTTATGCACAAACATGGTTCCTGACCTGCGTATTCCATATCGTATTCCTGTCGAATATGCCAGTAATCTCCCATTTTATTAAATATGTATGCCTGAGCGAGGCTGTCCGACAAGCGTACGGTTATACGATCCTTCTCTCGTTTTACAAACACGTATGGTGTGTCTGTCACTTCTCCCTTGCCTGACAGGGTATAGTAGTCGAAGTACTGGAACCGTTCATACTGTGTCGAATCCCTCAGGAAAGCTTCCTCCGAAAGTTCACCATCATGTGATGTGCAGCCCATGATCCAAAATATCATTGTCGCACAGACATAGATTGTCAGTATTTTTAATAATTGCCTCATAATACATTTCAATTACGTTTCTTCCGGGCAATATCGGCTTCACGCTCCAATGCCTCAATAATCTCCGGAATAAGATGCTCTGCCTTGATATAATTCGGCTCCCCACGCTTTTTCAACTCATCAAGATGTCTCATCATTATTTTCTTCAGATTGTTATAATTATCAATATCAACCAATCTCGACAGGTATAAATCCTCAAAGACCCAATCAAAACCATTTTTATATGGATCTGGATCTTGTTTGAAAAATGGATATACCGTTTTCTTGTATAATTGTTCCAACGTAATATATTCTGTTGTTATGCTTCTGGCCAATCCACTTATGCACGTCCTAAGACGGTTGTATTCCTGTTCAAAATTGCATTTATCAAGACCGAACAGATAGTCTGAATCATAGCCATGCTCCTTTGCTTTACACCATGCCGACGCACAGTCATTGGTCCTGTCAATTCCGTGCTTAACTAAAAGTTTATAGAGCCAATCCATAATCAGATTGAAACGTCTCGAAGCTATTGGCTCAATACTGAGTATATCTGTCATAACCTCTTTATCGCTGGTGGATACTACTTGCCAACTCGGCACACGACTCGGAAACAAGTCTATCATATACCATCCGTCTGTGGTTTTTAACTTGAATGCGCGCTTTGATTTCAGGTACTTGAAGCCTTCCATAAATGGCTCGTCACTCAATTTTTCGACTATCTCTGCTAATAATTCTCGACTGTTCAACATGCCAATTCTATTTTTTATCGGACACATTATTCGTTGTATTTTATTTATCCAGTTTCTCAAATTCACGGCGATAGAATATCCAGTCATTTTCCTCACAGGAATAGGCATAGAATGTTCTGACCCGGAACAGAGGACGGGATGTGACATCTGAATCCGGAGCGGCACATATGGATCTCACCTCCACAGTGTTGCACAGAGTATCCCGTGTGAGATCCTGGGACGGGTAAATGGCCTTGAAATCCGACCTGTTGAAATACATTTTCACCATTTCGACAGCCGGTTTTATATACTCCTTATAGAAAATCGGCACCCGATATCCCGGGAACCATACAGAACGGTAGTCATCCGGTGGCGTCGGGGTCTGCCATCCCGATATACAGAGGACAAAACTATGGATGCTGTCGATATCCATGGTGAGTCGGTCTCTCTCATTGTAATTTTCTATCACGTACATGATGTCCCCGCACATCGTCTCCGACAGGACATTTGGCTTGGCCGCCATTGCTTTTGGCGACAATATCAGACCGGCAATAAACAATATGCCGTATGCGATCAATCGTAATCCCTTGCTCGTTCCCATGATTTTGTCTGGCAATTATAGATGTATTCGTATATATTAGTTCCTTCACTGGAGACCCAGAAAATATCTGTGACACTGTCATTCTCGACATATCCCTCTTCATATTGGGTATAATAATACCAGGGACAGATAGTCAATGTGTCTCTTGACAGTTCAGTCCGGATGCAGATACCTTCGCAACCGTTATAGGCCCATGAGATTATTTCTTTAGGAAATAACTCGAAGAAAAATATATTGCCGAACACTATATTTGAGTCCGTCTTGAAATTATTGGGGATGTTCTCAGAGTACACCAGCATCGTGTCTGATATTATATCATGGTATGCCTCATTTTGTTCCACATAACTCTCATACTCAATCCGCAAAGCGTCGTTTATGCATTCCGACAGATCTTTGAAAGCGTAGATCTGCCCGATGCCCATTGCCGTTAACAATGCTACAATAAAAATCCTCATATCTATTTCTTTGGTGTTACAAAATTGGATAACTCTATCACTGCCTGAAAACTATTACATCCGGTTGGAATGCCGGTGGGTCGGTGGCTGATATCTGAGAAAGAGGTTTATATATTTGCCGGATTTCAGAGTTTGTTATAATTCTAAGTTTTTGGGAAATTTCATCAAAACACTCGATATTATCGCCAATATAAACAATATTGAATTTTTGATTTGGCGTAAGTATTTTGAAAAACAAAGAGTCAAGTTCCGGACAGAGATTTCCCCAGTTGACATTCCCGTCCGTTATCCACTGATACAGACTCATATCGCCCTCGCCTTTATATTTAAACCGGGATAAAATTAGCTCATTGTCTGTCAGGGTTGTATCCGGTTCAAAGAAGATCCAGATATTTTCATCAGAGACATTTTCAATCTGCAAAAGATTCTGTTGACAGATCATACCATTTATCTTATAGCAATCGCTCATTTTTCTTATAGACGACTGTGCGGATGAATCTATGCTAAAATTAAGCAGTGCTAATAATATTAAAAATCTTACTTTTATCATCTTGATTCTTTATAATTATTTGTTGTTTCCGATACTGAATTACATATTTGTTTTATTAGCACGCGGTTATTATCTCGTCCACCAGGTTGATAGTCGTGTGCTGATGCCTTTCTATCTTGTGTAATCATATAGATATAAGCATGACCATAACCTTCATGACTAAATGATTGGGCTGCACCTTGCTCCGATAATCCGCTATTAATTATAATAAAAATCTCATCATTAACAGAATTATGACCGCTTTCGCCATTCCCCGGCAAGAGCGTTTTTCCAAAAAAACCATCTTCTCCAGTCGTTGGTCCAGTTGGATTGATTGGATTCTCTTCGTAAAATACTTCATCATAATCAATTTCGCCCATGTTATGACTATGTATGTTGCCATTATTATCACTATATTCAAATGAATCTTGTGAAAGGACATTTGCTATTAATGGACTTTCAGCCATAGCTTTCAAGGTTTTATAATTTGAAGAATTAGAATCGATTTTATTATCTACATTAAGATAACCATTTTTATCAAATGATATATTTGATTGTTCTTTTTGTGGTAAAGTATTTAATATTGTCTGTTGCGATTGCAGTTGTGATGCTATAATGATAGTACCCGTTGGATCAATAAGGCGCAGTGGATTTGCGGCGCAGTAGAGGAAGGGTGAGAGGGGATGGTATTGGGAGGCGAGATCGTCGGGTCGCCAGAAGCGGCCGAGGGTGGCGTCGTAGGGGCGCGCCTCGAAGTCCAACAGGTCGAGGCCGCTGACGCGGTCAAGCTCCTTGCCCCCGAATTTCCATCGCTGCGACTCACCAAGATAGCTGCATCCCATAAGCATTCCGTAGGGATAATAATGGCAGATCTGCCACACTGACCCGTTCTCCCCGAGATCCATCCGGTTGTTGCCCAGGTGATCGCGGTGGTAGAAGTGGTAGGCCGGCCGATCGAGACGCTCTCCGGCATTGTTGGTGAACGACAGGTAGCCGCCGTCGAAGTTGATACGCGACAGAAGAGAGTCCTCGTATATGATGTCGCCGCAGTAATCGGTGCGTGTCATGGACAGCTCCGGTTCCTGTGGCTCAGCTCCCGGCACCGACGGCCGTTCCGTGGCCACGCGGTGGACGGTGAGCCGTTTCAATCCGGCGGCATCGTAGAGATAGGCCGTCGAAGATCCTCCATCGAACTCTATCAGCCGCGGACGGTTGTTGGTGTCGTACCCCACCGCCGTCACCCGTCGGTTGAGATCCATGGTGGTGTTGCCGTTGCCGTCGTAGGTGTATTCCTGCGTCTCGTCAGCCCCGTCGACGAAATGGTACGCCCCCTGGTAGAACGGGGCGGCACCGCAGCCGTCGGTGACGCGACGCAGCATGTTACCCTCGTATTCAAGCGT
>CAJTTG010000012.1 GCA_910579185.1 uncultured Muribaculaceae bacterium | reverse complement strand
GGTTGATAATGTCTGCTCGCGAGTGGAAAAAGTTGGGGAGAGATTTGGAAAAGGGCGTGGGGATGTGCTATATTTGCGAATAAGGGGCGCGGCGGTATTGTAGCCGCGGCCATTGTAGTCTTTAACTATTGTCGATATGAAAAGTAGGCTTGCTGTAATTCTGATATTGCTGTTTGGAGGGATGCTGATGGTGGGTGTCTCTGCTGGGGTTTATGCGTCAGATCAGGACAGCAAATCCAAACCTTTTATCGACACGTTGACGGGGCTATGGGTTTATAAATATCCTGAAGTTTGCGCAGAATATGAGGGTGGAGACGCAGGATTGCTTTATGATGTGGCTATGATGTTGTCAGATGTTTTTAAGGGATATTCATTTAAGGGAGTTGGAGGGTACAGATTGAGTGTCCAGTTTGTAATAACTGCGGATGGAAAGGTTATAGGGGCACGACCATACCCAATAAAAGGGGTCGGGATCAGTGAGTACAACAGACGAATAGCGGATTACATTAATTCATCGCCAGATGTTCTCAGAAAATGGAAGCCGGGGAACGTGAATGGTGAAAATGTCAATGAGATTTATATTATATATGGACATGTGAGATTGCAGGGGACACTTGATTAATAACGAAGTTTTTAAATAAATATCATTATGTCAAAATACGAGATATTGGAGAATCTGCCATGGTATGCTGATTTCAGCGAGTGGCCAAAGAAAGAGGTGAGAGCTTTCGGGAAGTGGTTCATGGAAAACAGGTATCATAGAATCGATGTGTTGAGAGACCATGTACGCCGCGATCCAGATTTCGCCAACTGGGAAGCCGATTACAGTCCGGAATCGTTAAAGCCCCTTAGCCATTGGTTTGAAAAAAACATAACTACAGAGCCCATGCCGGAAGAAGAGATAATCAAATGGACAGAGATACTCAAGGGCAAGGGGGCTGCGGCAACATGGCGCATATCCAAGGAGAGTGAGACATTGATCTTCGATACCAGCATCTATTTTGGGGAGATTATGCTGCGACAACTTGGACTCGAATGGGAGCAATATATAAACACGACCAGGAATAATGTTGAATATGGTCTAATGATCATACATAAGGATAAATATATTCGTTCGCCATGGAGTGCAATGATGACAGCAGGGTTAGAAGTAGTTAATGGAAGATATCCATGTGAAGAGTTGTACAATATATATAATATATATATGAATTCTCTTAGTGGTAATTATAGACCCTTTTTATAAACGCCGTAGTCTATGTTGAAAGAATAATGCCATGTATCTTGTGGCTGAATAAATTGATCGAATCAGGTCTGCGAATGCATCTGACGGCTATGCTCAGGGGTAACCTGAGGGACGATGCCGGCCGGCATTGAAATTGCCGGGATGTAGCTCGTAGGAGGTCATGATTAACCTTAGTATGGATATGGGAAAAAAGAGAATTAGAATTAATATTTTATTCGCGATAGCATCATTGATAATACCATCGCTATGCAATGCGGTGCCTCCGGAAACCGGGACATTTACCATTCCCGAGGTCACCATAACAAATGCGCAAATAAAGAGCATAATTGCACTTCGAGTTCAGTATGCAAGATGCATGGGCTATTTACCTCCTGAATATAATTTTTATTTTATGTTCTCGACTGTAGTTATTGGTAAGGAGCACGTGGAAAATAGATACGGAGTCATGATAGATCTGGATAAAACAGAAGGAATCCCTTGGTATACATGGGATAGCTATTGCGTAATAGATGGGTACATTTGTTTTATGGATAAATATTTTACTGAAGGTTTCACGAAACCCACATATCCACAAAAACAAGAAACATTTAAATATTCGTTTGATACAGAACGCAATGACAGAACAGCCGGGAGTGTTCATGAATGGAGATATAGGATGCTACTGGAAGAAGACGGCAATTATAAAATAATCTATAGTAGAGAAACTACGCCAATATATAGTTGGCAGCAGCATTATATGCAGAATTATGATCGAATAAAAGAAATGTCGAGTTATTACGAATGTGATTAGTTTTCAACAATGAGAAAAGCCGTATTGCATATCCTATTGTTTGTTGTTATAATACTGAGATATACCTACGGCCATGAGGCGCAGCCGGTTCAGTGGAGTTGGAGAGTGGGGAGGTAGACGGTTCGGAGAACCGTTACCCCGACATGGTGGATGAAGGCCGGCTGGGTGAGTGTAGCCGGACGCGCCATGGCGCAGTCCCTACATGTGGAGATGTGGAATAGGGGGGGGAGAGAATCGAGAAAAAGTTGGGGAGAGATTTGGAAAAGGGGGTGGGGATGTGCTATATTTGCGAATAAGGGCGCGGCGGTATTGTAGCCGTGGCCATTGGAGTCTTTAACTATTGTCGATATGAAGAGTAAGCTTGCTGTAATTTTGATTATGCTGTTCGGAGGGATGCTGATGGTGGGCGTCTCTGATGGGGTATATGCGTCTGATCAGGCGTATTACTATTCAAAGCCAGTTTCTGTTAAAGATACATTAACGGGCCTTTTGGTCTATGAGGATCCAGAAATAGAGGCTCAATATCTTGTCAGAGATGAGTTCCATCACACGTTTTCAATGTTATTGTCGGAGGTGACTAAAAATCATTCTTTTGATCTGATAAATGGCTACAGATATTGTGTTCAATTTGTGGTGACAACGGAGGGGAAGGTCGTCGGGGCACGCCCACGTCCACTAAAGGGCATCGGGATCAATGAATTCAGCCGCTGCATAGCAGATTATATCAATTCGAAGCCAGAGGTAATCAGTAAATGGAGACCGGCAAAGGTGGGAGGAAAGAATGTCAATCAGATCAAGACCCTCAGTGGACAGGTGTGCCTGCAGGGTCTTCCTTGAAAAAGCAGGAAAGTAGCTCGTAGGAGGTCATGAATAACCTTAGTATGGATATGGGAAAAAAGAGAATTAGAATTAATATTTTATTCGCGATAGCATCATTGATAATACCATCGCTATGCAATGCAGCGCCTCCGGAAACCGGGACATTTACCATTCCGGAGGTCACCATAACAAATGCGCAAATAAAGAGCATAATCGCACTTCGAGTTCAGTATGCAATATGCATGGGCCATCTGCCTCCCGAGTATAATTTTTATCTTGATTACGGGCCCGTAGTTATTGGTAAAAAGCATGTGGAAAATAAATACTCTCTAATGATAGATCTGGATAAAACAGAAGGGATTCCCTGGTATACATGGGATAGCTATTGCATCATAGATGGGTACCGTTGTTTTATGAATAAATATTTTACTGAATGTTTCACGAAACCCACATATCCGCAAAAACAAAAACCATTTAAATATTCGTTTGAGACAGAACGCAATGACAAAACAGCCGGGAGTGTTCATGAATGGAGATACGATATGCTACTGGAAAAAGACGGCAATTATAAAATAATCTATAGTAGAGAAACTACGCCAATATATAGTTGGCAGCAGCATTATATGCAGAATTATGATCGAATAAAAGAAATGTCGAGTTATTACGAATGTGATTAATTTTTGACAATTAGAAAAGCCGTATTGCATATCCTATTGTTTGTTGTTATAATACTGAGATATACCTTCGGCCATGAGGCGCAGCCGGTTCAGTGGGATTGGAGCGAGGGGCGGTAGACGGTTCGGAGAACCGTTACCCCGACATGGTGGATGAAGGCCGGCTGGGTGAGTGTAGCCGGACGCGGCATGCCGCAGTCCCTACATGTGGAGAAGTGAAATGGGGGAGAGATTTGGAAAAGGGAGCGATAGATGGGTGGCGGCAGGTGGGGGTTAGACCTGAGGTCGATGCCGGGGCATGGAGTTGATGGAGGTATGGAAAGAAAGTGAGGATTATTATCCGCTCAACGCGAAAAAAGTAGTAAATTTGCGCGAGATGAATAATGAGAGAGGACATGAGTGCGGCCCGATCGGGGTGTTTGACTCCGGCTACGGGGGGCTGACGATCTTGAAGGAGATCCGTAGGCTGCTGCCGGATTATGATTATATCTATCTCGGCGACAATGCCCGTGCGCCTTACGGGCCACGCTCGTTTGACGTTGTCTACCGATTCACTCTTGAGGCCGTGCGCTATCTTTTCAGCCGGGGATGCCGCCTCGTGATCCTGGCCTGTAACACGGCTTCGGCTAAGGCTCTGCGTTCTATCCAGCAGAATGATCTTCCGGAGATTGATCCCACACGCAGGGTGCTCGGTGTGATCCGTCCGACGGTGGAACGGCTTGGCGAGCTTTCGGCTAACGGCAATATCGGCGTTCTCGGAACCCGTGGCACTGTACGTTCGCAAAGCTACGATATGGAGATAGCCAAGCTCTATCCCGATTTCACCACCACGTCACAGGCATGCCCCATGTGGGTGCCTCTTGTGGAGAACCATGAGGCCAACGATGGCGGAGCCGACTATTTTGTAGAGAAGTATCTATCAGAACTTTTCGCCAAGAAACAGGATATAGACACCGTGTTGCTCGCATGCACCCATTTCCCGATTCTCTATCCGAAGATCCGCGAGAGGGTACGTGAGGATGTCAGAGTTGTGTGTCAGGGGGAGATTGTTGCGGAAAGTCTTGCCGATTATCTGCGGCGCCATCCTGAAATGGAGTCGCGGTGCACCCGTGGCGGTCGATGCACGTATCTGACCACTGAAAATCCGGAAGCGTTCTCTTCGTTGGCCAGAATCTTTCTTGATGAGCCGGTAGAAGTGGGTCATATCGACCTGTGAGCAACAAACTGAACGCCACATGCGTTTACAATAAAACACCACAATACACGCACCGATGAATCTCAACGGACGACGCAAAACAAACAACTTCGACGACCGTCGCGGCCGTTCAGGCAGCGGCATGAAACTGGCCGGAGGCGGAATAGCCGGCATACTGATAGCCCTTGCCGTGGCTTTCTTCGGCGGTGGCGGAGACTTAGGTTCTATCCTGTCAATGGTTCAGTCACCAGCCACAACATCCGGCGACACCTACACCCCGACAGCCGAAGAGGAAGCCTTAGCCGATTTCTCCAAACAGGTCATGGCCAGCACGGAGGATGTATGGACGGAGATATTCCGTCAGAATGGTCTGGAGTATGAGGCTCCGACGCTCGTGCTCTACAGCGGATCGACCACGAGCGGCTGCGGTCAGGCCGACGCATCCGTAGGCCCGTTCTACTGCTCTGCCGACGAGTCGGTCTACATCGACCTGTCGTTTTTCCAGAATATGCCGCGAGATCTCGGAGCCGGGGGCGATTTCACGTTTGCCTACGTCATAGCCCATGAAGTGGGCCACCACGTCCAACATCTTCTCGGCACGCTCGACCGTACCCACGCCAAGATGCAGCAAGTGGGCGAGACCCAGGCCAACAAACTGAGCGTCTGCCTTGAGCTACAGGCTGATTTCTATGCCGGAGTCTGGGCATTCCACGAGAACCGGCTATTCAGCTCCATAGAACCGGGAGACATCGAGGAAGCCGTAGACGCAGCATCCAAGATAGGCGACGACTATCTGCAACAGCGCGCCCGGGGATACACCGTGCCCGACTCATTCAACCATGGTACATCGGCCCAACGCATGCAGTGGCTTCAACTTGGCCTCCAGACGGGCGATCTGAGGCGCGGCGACACATTCAGCGCACTCGGCCAACAACTTTAATACATCTTTCCACATGATACTGAGCATTGTATGCCTCATCGGAGGCCTCATCCTAATCCTTGCCGGAGCCAACTATCTGACAGAAGGCTCATCGGCCGTGGCACGTCGCATAGGCATATCCGACCTGATAGTGGGTCTGACGGTAGTAGCATTCGGCACCTCGGCACCGGAACTCGTGATCAGCGTGATCTCCGCCATCGAGGGCAACGCCGGACTGGCCGTGGGCAACACCGTAGGCAGCAATATCTTCAACATACTCGCCATCATAGGGATCACCGCCATGGTACGCCCCATCAAGGTTGAGAAAAGCATCATGACCAACGAGATACCATTGGTTATACTCTCGTCGGCAGTGCTTCTTGTAATGGCCAATTCGCCATTGCTCGATGGAGCCCCCAATGCAGTGGTCACCAGGGTTGACGGCATCATTCTGCTGCTGTTCTTCGCCATTTTCATGCGCTACACCTTCGCCCAGGCAAAATCAGGCGGACAGCCCGACGATCCGGCGGCGCAGAAGGCATCATCCACACCACAGCTACCCGTGTGGCGATCTGCCATCTACATTATAGGCGGACTGGCAGCACTGATCTATGGCGGCGACCTGTTCGTTGACGGGGCTTCCGGCATAGCGCGCCGGTTCGGGGTCAGCGATGCCGTCATAGGCCTGACAATCGTTTCCATCGGCACATCACTGCCCGAGCTCGCCACATCGATCACCGCCGCCATAAAGGGCATGCCGGGTCTGGCGATAGGCAATGTGATAGGCAGCAATATCTTCAACATATTCTTTGTGCTCGGCACTGCGGCCACCATCACTCCCCTACCGCTTGGGGGCGTAGGCAACACGGATCTGCTCGTGCTTGCCGGAGCGTCGCTGCTTTTCTGGCTCTTCGGACAGTTCTACAAGTCGCGCACCTTCACCCGATCAGAGGGCACCCTGATGGCCGTCGGCTATGTGGGCTACATAGCGTGGCTCGTGGCCACCGCCTGATTCTTCGCATCGGCTATCAGAACAACCTGCAAAATCAGATCTATCGCAACCCTGAATATGATGAACTGATCAAGGATATATGATCGTTACACGGACAAGTATTAGAGTAAAGAGTTGGAGAGTTTGGTGTGGGTTGGTAGTAAGTGAATTTGAAGGTGGGGCGGTAGACGGCTCGGAGAGCCGTTACCCCGATATGGCAATCGCACCAAACAATATGGCTAAAAAAACAGGGGGATGGGAGGGGGAACGGAATTTTTTGTCTAATTTTGTAGTATGGCAAAAATTCTCATCACAATATGTGCCCGTGGAGGCTCGAAGGGTATCCCGGGAAAGAACATCAAGGAAATAGCCGGGCGTCCTCTGCTCGACTATACGGCGCGCACCGCGCTTGCTTTTGCCCGTAAACATGACGCGGACATAATCCTGTCGAGCGATTCGGAAGCGATCCTTGAGGTGGGGGCACGTTGCGGTCTCCCGACCGACTACCGCCGTCCGGACTATCTTGCCGACGATGTGTGCGGCAAACCTGACGCCATCAAGGATGCACTGCGCTTTGCCTCGGAAAAGAACCACACGGACTACGATATGATAGTGGATCTCGATGTCACATCCCCTATCCGCACCATAGCGGATATCGAGGGCTGCATTGAAATATTGAAGTCCAAGCCAGAGGCACTGACGGTGTTTTCCGTCAATCCGTGTGCGCGAAATCCCTATTTCAACATGGTGGAAGAGAAAGAGGGGGGCTACTACGGGGTGGTGCTCGGCGGACTGTACACCACACGCCAGAGCGCGCCCAAGGTCTACGACATGAATGCGTCGATCTACGTTTACCGTCCGGAAGCCCTTGAGCCGGAGCATCCACGTGCCGTCACCGACCGCTCGCTGGTCTACGTGATGGATCATATCTGCTTCGACCTCGACGAGCCATCGGACTTCGACTATCTATCCTATCTTATAGAAACCCATAGGCTGGAAATATGAAAGTGCTTATAATCGGACTCGGATCCATAGCATCGAAACATATCGATGCGCTGCGCAAGATTCAGGTTGCGTCGGCACCTCACCGTATCTATGCGCTACGTTCGTCGCGCAATGCCCGGCCTCGCGAGGGCGTAACCGATATCTACAGCATTGACGAAGCCATCAAACTCGAGCCCGATTTCATCATCATCTCCAACCCGACATCGATGCACGCCGACGCTATCCGCGCCGTGGCACATTCGGGCATACCGCTGATGATCGAGAAGCCACTTTTCGAAGCGCCGACCCACGATCTGCTCGTGGACTGCATCCACAAGGCCGACACGCTCACATACGTGGCTTGCAACCTGCGGTTTCTCCATTGCCTCAATTTCGTCGACAAGCATCTGCGCTCCAAAGCGATGCCGCGGCGGATCAACGAAGTGAACATCTACTGCGGATCGTCACTTCCAGGCTGGCGCCCCGGCTCTGACTACCGCAAGAGCTACTCAGCCACGCCGGAGATGGGTGGCGGAGTGCATCTCGACCTTATCCACGAGATTGACTACGCATGCCATCTTTTCGGCATGCCGCGCCACGCTACCGGCGTATGCCGCAGCGGCTCATCAATCGGCATACGCGCCATAGACTATGCCAACTACACGCTCGTCTACGACACGTTCTGCGCCAACATAACACTTAACTACTACCGCCCCGACTACCGGCGCACGATGGAGATTGTATTTGCCGACGACATTTGGACCGTGGATCTGGCCGCAAACACTGTGACCGACCGGAGCGGAAAAACGATATTCTCAAGCCAACAGAAGATCATCGACACGTATACCGACCAGATGATCTATTTCACCCAGATAGTGGCCGGACACCGCATCACCTCGATCAACGATATCCGCCACGCCAACGACATACTGAAGATTGCTTCGAAATATGAAAGATTTGACTGACAAAACAATAATAGTGACCGGCGGCCGCGGACTCATTGGCCGCGAGATAGTCAGGGAGCTCCACGAACATGGGGCGCGAGTGATCGATGCCGACATCTCGGCCGAGACCGACACCGATAAGCTTACCTATCGTCTCGACCTGAGCGACAACAGCTCCATTGACGGGCTGATTGAGTTCGCGCTCGACAACTGCGGACGCATCGACGGGCTTATCAACGCCGCATATCCCCACACCCCCGACTGGGGACGCCATCGGTTCGAGGATACTCCGATGAGCCATTGGGAGGAAAATGTCAGGCTTCAGCTCAACTCCGTATTCTACATAGACCAGCAGGTGGCAAAGGTCATGGAGCAGCAACGCTCCGGATCGATCGTCAACTTCGGATCGATCTATGGCATAGTAGGCAACGACTTCACCATCTATGAAGACTATGGCGGCACATCACCGGTTGAATACTGCGCTATCAAGGGTGGCATCATCAATTTCACACGTTATATGGCCTCTTACCTCGGCCATTATGGCATCAGGGTCAACTGTGTGTGTCCCGGAGGGATCTTCGACAACCAGCGCGAAGAGTTCGTCAAAGCCTACAATCACCGCTGCCCTATGAAACGTATGGGCAATCCCGACGACATCGCCCCACTCTGCCTCTTCCTCGTGGCCGACGGATCGAAATATATCACAGGACAAATCATTGCCGCCGACGGAGGCTGGACGGCTATCTGACAAACTTCACCACACGGACGGACTGATGGAACGACGGAAAATATGCATAGTGACCGGCACACGTGCCGAATGGGGGCTTCTCCGGCCAATAGCCGAAGAGCTTGCTCGTCGCGACGACTGCCAGGTGCAGATCGTGGCAACTAACATGCACCTTGACCCACGGTTCGGACATACGATCGACGAGATCACGCAGGCCGGTTTTGCGGTCGACGCCACCGTCGACATGATCATGCCCGGCAGCCCCGATAACGAAGCTACCGTGGCACGGGCAACGGCACGATGCATGTCCGGCATGGTCGACGCGTTTCAACAGCTTGCACCGGACGCGATAGTGGTTCTCGGCGACAGATCCGAGATACTTGCCGTGGCATCGGCAGCAACAATAATGCGCATTCCGCTCATCCATCTCCATGGAGGCGAGATCACAGAAGGAGCCATAGACGATGCCATACGCCATGCCGTCACCAAGCTGTCATCGCTCCATCTGGTCTCCACCGAGAGCCACCGCCGCCGTGTGATCCAGATGGGGGAACAGCCCGACATGGTGATCAACACCGGCGCAATAGGTGTCTATAACGCCCTGCATACACCACCGGTGACAAATCAGGAGCTGATCGACTACATCGGATTCCTTCCCGACAAACAGACAATATTCGTCACCTACCATCCGGCAACGCTCGACTCCGTTGAAGCCTCGTCACGTTTCGACGACCTGCTCAAAGCCCTTGACCGATTCCCTCAACTGAAGATAATTTTCTCCTTCCCCAACAATGACGCCCGTGGTGCAGGACTTATTGACCGCATCCTCAGATATGCCGCCACATCGCCTGAACGGATCAAGGCCATCCCGTCGCTGGGAATGCGCCGGTACATGTCGATGCTCCCCAAGATAGCCGCCGCCGTAGGCAACTCGTCGAGCGGAATAATCGAAGTGCCGTCGGCAGGGATTCCATCGGTCGACATAGGCATACGCCAACGAGGCCGCACAGCCGGTCCGTCGGTGATCCACTGCGGCGATTCAACGGAAGAGATAGCCACGGCAATAGAGAGAGCCTTGTCGCCGCAGATGCAGCAACTGGCCGCACGCCGCGAGAATCCCTATGCCCAACCCGACACACTCGGCAAATGCGTCACAGCCATAGCGACCACTCCCCTTGACCGCTTGCGCCACAAAACATTCCACGACCTCAACCAACGATCAAGATGAACAGACATATAATCTCCGAACACGACACCCTGATCCACGCACTCGAAATGCTCAACTCGCTTTCGGGCAGCGTGCTGACCCTGTTTGTGGTCAACTCCGAAGGGGTGATGACCGGCACTCTGACCGACGGCGACATCCGTCGCGGCCTTATAGCCGGAGCGATGCCATCGGCTGCTGTTTCCGAAGTTATGCACCGCAGCTTCCGCGCCCTCCGAGGCGAGAAGATCAATGTGGAGCAATTGCGGATGTACCGCACACAAGGCGTCAGGTTGCTGCCATGGCTCGACAGCACAGGCCGCATATCCGAGATCATCGATACGACTGTCACGCCGACAAAATTGCCCTTGACGGCAATCCTGATGGCCGGCGGAAAAGGTGAACGGTTGAGACCGATGACCCTCAACACCCCCAAACCATTGCTGAAAATAGGTGGGAAAGCCATTATCGACTACAATGTCGAAGCGCTGGCAAGATGTGGCATCAACGACATATCCGTCACCGTCAATTACCTGGCCGAAAAGATGGAAGAACATTTCGCAGAGCCCGTTGGCGGAGTCAATGTACATTGCGTCCGCGAAGACCGGCCTCTCGGCACAATAGGCTCGGCAGCCCTTGTGGATCTCCCGGAGTATGGCGATACGCTGGTGATGAACTCCGATCTGCTCACCTCGATTTCATTCGAGGATATGTACCTGAGCCATGTTGCCGAACAGGCCGACATCACCATTGCCGCGATCCCTTACAATGTCTCCGTCCCCTACGCTATTCTGGCCACAGACGGCAGCAATGTGACCGCGCTTGAAGAGAAACCGTCCTACGCCTACTATGCCAACGCCGGCATTTACATAATCTCCAACCGTCTGCTCCGCGAACTACCGACCGACCGGCGCACCGATGCCACCGATCTCATAGAGCAGACCATAGCGCGGCGCAAGAAAGTCACCTATTTCCCTATCTCAGGGATGTGGATTGATGTTGGTTCTCCGGCCGATTTCCGCCATGCAAGCGAACTGATGAAACACAAAAACATGTAGGAATGTTATAATCTCATAACCCACACACTCTATCCAATTATGGCAGATTCAAATTTTATAGACTACGTCAAGATACATTGCCGCTCAGGAAAGGGCGGAGCCGGATCGCGGCATTTCTATCGCGCTAAATACGTGCCCAAAGGTGGTCCCGACGGCGGCGACGGCGGCCGTGGCGGACACATCATACTGCGCGGCAACAAACAGATGTGGACACTGCTTCCACTGAAATTCAACCGCCATGTCTTTGCCGGCAACGGCCAGAGCGGAACCGGCGGACGGTCGTTCGGCAAGGATGGCGAGGACAAAGTGATCGAAGTGCCCTGCGGAACCGTGGTGTTCGACGCAGAGACCGGAGAGTTTCTCGCTGAAGTCAACGACGACGGAGAGGAAATAAAGCTGCTCCGCGGCGGCAAGGGCGGACTCGGCAACTGGCATTTCAAAAGCGCCACCAACCGCACTCCGCGCTATGCACAGCCCGGCGAACCGGCAATCGAGAAAACCATAATCCTTGAGCTGAAACTGCTGGCCGACGTTGGCCTCGTAGGCTTCCCGAACGCCGGTAAATCAACACTTCTGTCCGCACTATCGGCAGCACGTCCTAAAATCGCCGATTATCCGTTCACAACCATGGAGCCTCAACTTGGCATTGTGTCCTACCGCGACAACCGTTCTTTCGTGATGGCCGACATTCCCGGTATAATCGAAGGTGCGAGCGAGGGTAAGGGCCTTGGACTCCGCTTTTTGCGCCATATCGAACGCAACGCCGTGCTTCTGTTCATGGTTCCGGCCGATGCCGAGGATATCACGAAAGAATATGAGGTTCTGCTCTCCGAGCTTGAGAAGTTCAATCCCCAGCTGATGGACAAGCAACGCGTCCTGGCAGTGTCGAAAAGCGACATGCTCGACGATGAGCTGATCGCTGAGATCCGCCCTACGCTCCCGACCGACATCCCCTGCGTATTCATCTCCGCCGTCACAGGCATGGGGCTTACAGAACTGAAAGATATCCTATGGGGCGCGATCACCGACGAGCGCAACCAGATAGCCACACCGGCCATTACCCATCGTCCGCTCGACGGCCACCACCGCGTGCGCGAGGAGGACGAGTTCATCTTCGAACCGGAACCCGGAATGCCGGAAGAACCCGAAGAAGAGGATCTCGATGAAGATTTCCCCGAGGACTGGGGCGACGACTGGGACTACGATATCAACCAATGACGCAGCCGACAATCTCCAGAATTGATCTTCCGCTGGCCGACGGGATAACAGCATTCTCAACGCTTCGCAATGCCGAAGATCCATCAATACCATACTCCGGATTCAACGCCTGCCATTATGTAGGCGATGATCCGGAGCATGTCAAAAAATGCCGTCGCCTATTAGCCGGAGAGCTTGCCATCCGGGAAGAAAATATTATCATCCCCACGCAGATCCATTCTGCCTCCGTGGCCACCATCACCCATCTGCCCGTCGATCCTGAAGATATAAACGGGGTGGACGCATTGGTCACAAACTTATCCGAGGTTGCTCTCGCCATCAACACTGCCGACTGCGTGCCGATAGTAATGGCCGATCCTGAGTCGGGGGTCATTGCGGCAGCCCACAGCGGATGGCGCGGAACCGTAGCCGGAATAGCAGAACGCACATTAGAAGCCATGGTGTCGCTCGGTGCCGATAGAAACCGGATACGGGTTGCCATAGGCCCATCGATATGCACAAAATGTTTTGAAGTTGGACAGGAAGTGGCCGATCAGTTCATCGACTTGTACGGGAACCAGAGCCACACCGTCATATCAGAAATATATCCACGTCCCCACGTTGATCTGGTCAGAGCCATAACATTATCGCTGACAAAAGCCGGAGTAAAACCAGATCACATCGCTCTATCAGAAGTGTGTTCCCATTGCAATCCCAAGGATTATTTCTCAGCCCGAAGCATAGGCATAAAGTCCGGGCGGACGCTCACCGTTGTCATGCGCTGAGACCGATCTGCTGGATCGATCTGTCGAAGGTGTCGCGGTCAAGCGCACGCTGCCGCATGCGGTTGCGGTAGGTATAGACAGTGTTGTGGGACAGACGCAGAAAACGTGCCACAACCGCCGTATCATCAATCCCAAGACAAGAGAAAGCCAGAACACGCAACTCCGTGGTCAACCGGCCTTCAGCTGTCTCTATCCTACGCTCAGGAATCAACAAGGCATTTACCTGCTGCAAAAAGTCGGGATAGAGATTGAAGATGGTGTTATCGAAAGTCAGATTCTGCATCTCATCGTGATCGTCGTTCAGCACCTGGCTCTCCAGCATATCCTTCACGGAAGCCACCTGCCCGGCCACAAGTTTACGGCGGATATTCGAGAGCGTAGAATCAAATTTCTCAAGGGTCGCCGCGTGCAGACGCAGGAACTCTACAGTCAAAGCACGGCGGTCGGCCTCGACGGCAGTCTGTTCACGGAGTGTGTTGTTATGGCGTCCAGCATCACGGCGCATGCGCATGGCGAAAATCAACGTGATGCCCGAGACCACGAGTGCCACACATGATATTAAGATTAAAATAGCAGTCATCATATCGTAAGGATGGCTTTGATACAACATGTTTGTTTATGCAAAGATAGGAAAAACATACATCTTTTATCCATAAAAAGGCGCAAAGATGCTATATTTTTAATAATTTTTATCTATAGTAGCACTTTTGTAATACCCTGAATCACAATATTATTTACTAAAAACCATCTAAACTTGTCCTAAACAATGGCTAAATATCGCGCCGGATTGCTTGCACTCTGATTAATTTTGCAGACGAATTAGGAAAGAGAACGAAGTGCAATAATAGTAATGTGATTTATGTTAGGTTTATGACCGGATCAAATTACCGACGGTCATGAAAAGGCAAAGGCGAGTCGTGGTGACTCGCCTCGTTTTTTTATCATGCCGTCCTGCCTATTTCACGGGGATTTTCTCGATGCGACGCTCATGGCGGCCACCTTCAAATTCCGTGTTCAGGAACGTATCGACAATCTCAAGAGCTTTGTCCGCCGGGATGAACCGCGCAGGAAGCACGAGCACATTGGCATTGTTATGTTCTCTGGCCAGACGTGCAAGATCGGTGTCCCAGCAAAGCGCGGCGCGGATTCCCTGATGCTTGTTGAGAGTCATGGCGATGCCATTGCCTGTTCCACACATTGCGATTCCCGGATAGTCAGAGCCGTTTTCAACTGCAAGTGCGCAGGGATGGGCGAAATCAGGATAATCACAACTATCGGCCGAATCAGTTCCGAAATCCTCTGTAGCAATGCCACGTCCGTTCAGATACTCAATGATTGTCCGCTTTAGTTCATAGCCCGCGTGATCACTGCACAGGGCCACTTTTTTTCCGGGTTGAAGAATGCTCATGATTGTTATATTTTCGTATTAATAATATCGTGTTTAAAGATCCAATGAAATATGCCGCCAGATACGCTGTGGAATACACCGCCACAAGGCGTTGACAATGCGCCAGCGCGAATCTATCACGGCTATACGTTTGCGCTGCAACATGGCCAGCTCAATACGGCGCACCGCATAGTCAAGGGTCATCTCCATCGGGTAATCCTTTTCCGGATCGAGAAGATCGGTGCGGATGAATCCCGGACGTATATCCGTGAATCCCACATTGACATGCCGTGTATATGCAAGCTGCTCAAGAGCATTGATAAACGTCTGCTCAAAGCGTTTCGACGCACTGTAGGCGGCCGAAAGCCCTATTCCCTTTGTACCGGCAATGGACGTGATGGCGCAGATCTGGCCTTTATGCACATTAGCCGTATCACGGAAGTATTTGAACGCGGCAACCATGATTCTTGCAAAGCCTTCTACGTTGACACGCAATGTCCGTGTCACCTTTCCGGAATCAAGATCAGGATCCATATAGCCCGTCCCGGCTGCAAACAGAAGGTAGTCCATTCCGGAGTTCATCTCGATCAGATCATAGAACCGCTCCGCGGCATCATCGGCTGCAACGTCAATTGTCTTGTAAACAATCTGCCCCGGCACAAGTCCGGCTATCTCTTTCAGATTTTCCTCCCTACGGGCAGCGATTCCCACTTCCCATCCGCCACGGGCGAAGTCAAGAGCCACTTTGCGACCGATACCCGATGATGCTCCGACAATGATAATTTTTCTTGCCATAGTTCTCTAATTGTTTAATCCATATCGGGCAAAAGGAAATGTACGCATTTTATTCTATCCGTTCGCCCGTCTCTGTATTAACCGCAGGATCAGGCTTCTTGTTCAACGGAATGGTGTAGGAAATCGAAAAGCTCCCCGTAAAAGCAGTGCCCCGTTTACCAAATCCAGGGATATACATAGGTTTCCCGTACGGGGCTGCGCTCTCATGCAGAACAGCATGATATTTGACCGACCAGCCAAGCGAGATGGACTTGAATATGTCAACTCTCAGTCCGGCAAGGAACTCGAAATATCCTGCGGAGGCCGACTGTGACGGAATCGAGAACTCAACCGGATCATCCCAATAACCAGGCGACATGGTGACATTCTTCACCTGATACTTGAACGGAGTGAAACCATATCGGATGCCTGCATAAAGCTGATATCGCGGATTGTTGTTATACAGGAAGTTGTAGTTGATACCTATTTTAAAATAAGGAGCCATCGGGGAATGGAACGTATAGTTCTGCCCATCCGGAGTTATATCACAGGCTCCGAGACCGAACTCAACTACAGGCTTATACCTGTTGTGCAGGCTCAATTCGGCCCATACATCGCCTATGCCATAGTCCGATCCGAGAATACGCATCACGGGATCCCACACGTTGACACCTACCGTTACCGACTCCAGCAACGGATAGATCATACTTTTATCTTTCTTTACCAACGTAGTATCGACCCATTCCTGACCTGTGACCGTATCAACGAACACCACATGGCCTTCGGCATCCCTTCTCTCTGCAAGATTGGCCTTGGGATCCACGGTCTCCGGCTGCTCCACGACTCCTCCGGTGCCAGGGCGCGTCTTCACAGGGGTGATCTTTCGTTGTGCAAGACACGGCACCACAAGAGCCATACAGACAGCAACGATGGTAAAAGCCCGGAATATTCTATCAATCAGTTTCATCGGTTGATGTACGGAAATAAATTTTTATACGTTCGAGATCTGTGTTAGTGATCAAAGAGTCCACTATCGCGACAGAATCAACGAGATGACGCGTATATTTGAAGCTATGTATCTCATAAAGAAGCATGGCTCCACATTGCTCGGACGCGAAATAAGGGCTTGAAGTGTAGCCGAATGTCAATGTGTCGTTATAGGCTTCGTCGTCAAGTCCTTCCTGAGTGTAATGGAACACGTAAGACATATTGTCGGATCCGGCGCGGAACGGCAGATAGGCCAGCGACATCGCTTCGCCGGAATGATAGAGCACCGAATCGCCAGGAGCGCCGACTCCATATATCTCAAGATTTGACAACGTTATGGATGCCTCAGTGGACGAACTGTAGAAGCCGGCCAGAGGCAACGAGCTTTGGTTGTCTGTACATCCCGAGGTGTTACACGACGACAACACCGCCGATATGCTCAACACTGTCAATATGATTATTGCCGGTATTTTCCCCATATCGCGATCTCTTCAAGTGTTTTGCGTTTTTTCGCCGGGGCCACAGACTCCGGATCAGGATACCCCACAGGAATTATAGCCATCGGCTCTATATATTCCGGAAGTGCGAGAACCTTAGCCAGACGCTCAGCGTCAAAATTGCAGATCCAACAAGTTCCAAGTCCGAGATCCGAAGCCTCCAGACAGATATGTTCCACAGCAATAGCCAGATCAATAT
Source organism: uncultured Muribaculaceae bacterium (assembly GCA_910579185.1). Classification (GTDB taxonomy): domain Bacteria; phylum Bacteroidota; class Bacteroidia; order Bacteroidales; family Muribaculaceae; genus Paramuribaculum. Next base: position 58,873 of record CAJTTG010000012.1, on the reverse strand, counting down.
CGCAATGATCTTTTCCATCCTCGCGGTGCCATGAACATGAATGATCTCCGCAAGCCACAATGAACGTACCGGCATTGTTCATCCACTCGCGAGGATAAACAGCTCTGACCTCTGCGGCAAGATCGGGAGTTGTGACAACAATGAAAAGCCATGGCTGCCTGTTGCAGGCCGATGGCGCAAGACGCGCCGCCTCCAGAATTGCTGTCACCTGATCTTCCGGAACAGGCTGCGGAGTATAGTTCCGGCAGGAATATCTATCGCGTGCAATACGCAGAAAACCGTTTATTTTCTCAGTCTCAGACATCATTTGATCTCCTCCTCTATTTCGTAATCATTGCGGCGCGTGGAATTTCTGGCTATCAGCTCGCCGATAAAACCGGTGAGAAACAGCTGTGTGCCAAGAATCATCGCTGTCAGCGCTATATAGAAGTACGGTGAATCCGTGATGAGACGATATGCCTCTCCGGCGCAAATATGATAGAGCTTGACACCTCCAAGAAACATCACGGAGAGCAATCCGATCATGAACATAAGACTTCCAAGCAGACCGAAGAAATGCATCGGTTTACCTCCGAACTTATTGGTAAACCAAAGGGTCATCAGGTCGAGATAACCATTGACAAAACGGTCGAGTCCAAATTTCGACTTTCCGTATTTTCTCGCTTGATGGTGAACCACTTTTTCCCCGATGCGTGTGAAGCCGGCATTCTTCGCCAGATATGGAATATAGCGGTGCATGTCGCCATACACCTCTATATGCTTGACAACCTTGTTTCTGTAGGCTTTCAGGCCGCAATTGAAATCATGAAGATTATGAATTCCGCTCACACGACGGGCAGTAGCATTGAACAGTTTGGTCGGGATGGTCTTCGACAGCGGATCGTAGCGTTTCTGTTTCCAGCCACTGACCAGATCAAATCCATCCTTCATGATCATTTTGTAAAGCTCCGGTATCTCATCCGGACTATCCTGAAGATCAGCATCCATGGTTATCACAACATCTCCTTGCGCACGGGCAAATCCCGTGTTCAATGCAGGCGACTTTCCATAGTTACGACGGAAACAGACACCCTTCACTGCCGGATTATGCTCTGCAAGACGATTGATGACCGACCAGGAATCATCCGTGCTGCCATCATTTATAAACAGGATCTCGTAGCTGAACCGATGCTCATCCATCACTCGCCGTATCCAGCTTTCCAGCTCCGGAAGCGACTCAGCCTCATTGTATAGCGGTACGATTACGGTTATATCCATCGTATTTGTTTTATATCATTTATTCGGTTATTCCATTTGTGCGTGATGCCATCTGGCCGGCCAGGGAGCGACGGCGTGCAACGCTCTGAGCAATAGCTGCTGTTATAAGCGAAAGCACTGACCCGGTCGACATGCTGAGCCAGAACATCGACATGGTGAAAGACGATGCCGACGGAACGGCTCCGCTATCTATCATGCGCTGCATGATCTGAGCAGTCTCCGCATAATCATTGCCCGGCATCGCTTCGCAGGAAGCTATGCAGTTTCTGACAAGCCCGAGGATCATATCCGGCTCCACGAACTTGATATACAACATTGTGACAAGTGAACAGATCACTGATCCGAACAAAAATGTCATTATTCCTTGCATCCAAAGCCCGGAAAAAGTTGTCTGACCTTTTTGCCGGCGAACCGTTGACCGCATCGTGGCATAGATAACGACAGGCATACACGCCATCAGACAAAGCAACGCAAACGAAGCAATATTCACTCGCGTCATCAACACGAAAAAGGCGAACATGCCCGACATATATAGCCCTACCGGGATTCCGGCACGCGCACCAAGATAATATGGAGAGTCTTGTTTTTTCAAATCAATATGTTTTTATTATTGCAAAGATACATATTTTCCACAAGCAAACATCGCAAACAGCTGTTAAATCACAAAACTACCACAACTGCCCCACAAATTTTCAACCACCAAGCGATCCAATTCCAACGCGATTGAACCGGTAAAGTCTCAAAAACAGCTTAAAATTGTTATATTTTTATTTATATTCGCCTCGATATTAAAACTAATTAATTAATTGATTTATAAGATTAGAAGCATTATATTACTTATGTCACAGTTTATATTGCAGCAAAAACTATTGCATAGAGCATCTTGTGTAGCTATTTTTGCATTGTAAAATTTTTTCAGTTAAGGATTGCGACTTGACATAAGGTAAAAAAGGACAAACCACATAAGGTACAAGTCAGACAATAAATACCCCTTCACACTGGGGTGGCAATGGTCAAGACAAATATAAATGAGTCGCAAAAAAGAAATTTAAGGAATAAGATTGGTGATGAATCAAAACGATACATCAAAACAAACGGCCGGTTCGTGAGAATCGGCCGTTTGTTTTGATATTGTATGGCTATAGGGATTTCAATCCTTCGGATGGAATGTTCCGATATGACGCTTTTTCTTTTCCTCAAAAATCTCGTCTATGGTCAGCAGTATTCCTGTTTCCTCTACATCGCCAAACTCATCGTTGATTGCAGTACCGAACACTCGCATCGTTGGCGACAGGTTCATATAGGCATTGATCAGCGGTGGAATATTGATCCCGAAACTACGGATCTCATGATTAAGCGTCTTGTAATCGTCCGCGTATGAATCTCCGCAGAACAAAGCCTCCATCTCCTTGACATCAATCTTTGTGTCGAGAGGATTCATTGGAGTGACGAGCTTGTCCGGATCCGAAAAATGCTTGCTGAAGAAATAAAGTATCATATTGCGGCAAGCCTTTATATATCCCGGATACATTGTGACTTTGCCGAAAAGATATTTGATCTCAGGATGAACAACAGTCAATGCGCCAAGTCCGTCCCAGAGATTATCAAGCGCATATAGAGCCTTTGCACCGGCTTTCGAGGATTGATATTCAAGACGGACGAATGAACGTCCAAGCTCGATTGTCTCCGGAAGATATTCCCTCAGGAATTTATCGGAAAAATCAAACATGTGGGCTGTGGCAATCCGGGGAGTTCCATCCGGACGTATCTGTATATCCCGGCCTGTGATATAACGGTAGCCGCCGAGAATCAGTCTTGCAGACGGATCCCAGACGATAAGCTGCCGGCATGGTGGCATCATGACGTCATATTCATCTATATCACACGACTTACCGGTTCCTCCTCCGGCCGCTCGGAACGCGATTTCTCGCAGACGGCCTATCTCACGCATCACGTTAGGTGCGCTATGGGCATCGACAACGTAGATCTGATTGTTGCCCTTGTTGGTATCACGCAGGAACGTGCTTTCAGTCAATTCCGACTCTATAAGTTCTGTGCTGACAGGGGCAATTATTTCTTCTTTCATCAACTGATGCGTTTTGAGCTTGTTTCAATTTATCCAAGACGGTAGACAATCTCCTTGATCTCATCAGCCTGACCCTGAGCTTGGCGACCACCTTTCAGCGACTCGCAGGGGATAGGGTGTCCGATGCGTATTTCATACGACTGTCCTGCACTGCGGAACACCTCTCGTGGCAATCTGACCATCTCGATATTGAGTTTCAGTCCAAGCAGTGTCCTCAGTTTTGCAAAATTATAAAAAAAGTTTGAGTTTTTCCCCTTAAAGTAAACAGGAATTACAGGCCTTTGGTGCTGAATCGCCTTGTTTATGAAATTTTTCTGCCACTGCAGATCGGCTATCAGTCCATTTTTGCCCTTACGGGACACAAGACCGGCCGGAAAGATGATCACGGGCTTGTCCGACGACATTGCCTCGTCTATGCCACGGAATGCATCGCGCGACTGATGGCCATGCTTGTTGATTGGCAGAAAAACGCCTCCAAGAGGCTCTATGGCCATCAACAGATCATTCACAACAAACTTCAACCCGGGGCCATAGACACGCGTGAAATAGTCTATAAGCATCATTCCGTCCAATCCGCCCAATGGATGATTGCACACAATGATCACCCTTCCGTCTGATGGAAGATTCTCCGCCCCCACGACATTATATGTAATTCCAAGATGATCGATCACACCACGGCAAAAGTCGGCATCCCGTTTTCCGTGACACACTCGCAACATCTCATTCAGTTCGCGCTGGCAGATAACCCGTTCAAGCCATCTGACGACAAACCGCGGTATATATCGAGACTGGCGCGGAATCTTCTCCTTGATAACACGCCCGAGATCTATCTCTATTGGTTTATTCTCATCCATTGTTCCACAAAGTTACTACATATCGACTATATATTGCAAATTCACCGCCGATGATAAACCGGTTATTACATAAAATGACTAATTTTGCCCCATGGGAATATCAAAAAAAATAGCTTCTGCCGCAGCCTTATGCGCCACCTCTGCAAAAAGCGTCATAAAGCTGGCCATAGAGTCGCGCCCATGCGGAATCCGCAAGGCTGAAGACTCCGATGAATCACTAATTATAATGGGCAACGGCCCATCTTTGGCCGATGCGATGGCCAACCACGCCCCTGCCCTGCGCAATCATCCGCTGATGGCCGTCAATTTCGCTGCAAACGCTGAGGAATTCTACGGCTTCCGGCCTCGCTACTACGTGTTGGCCGATCCGGTTTTCTTTGCCAACACCCCCCACGAGAATGTCTCGAAGCTATGGAAAAACCTTTCCGAGCGCATCAACTGGCCAATGACGCTCTTCATACCGGCAAAAATGCGCCGTAAAGCCCGTCTGAGCTCCAATCACAACATCGACCTACAGACATTCAACCCTGTGGGCGTGGAAGGATTCCAATGGCTGGAAAACGCCGTGTTTGCATCCGGGCGCGGAATGCCTCGCCCTCGAAACGTTCTGATCGTGGCTATAATGATCGCACTGAAGATGGGCTACAAAAATATATGGCTGACCGGTGCCGACCATTCATGGACACGGACTCTTGAGGTTGACGAAAACAACACCGTGATCAGCGTCCAGCCCCATTTCTACAAGGACAACGACGCTGAACATGCCCGTGTGGCATCCGTTTATAAGGACATACGTTTACACCAGATCATGCACAGCTTCTATGTAGCGTTCCGCTCTTATTTCTTCATACGCCGCTTTGCCGACCATTCCGGAGCCACAATCATCAACGCAACTCCAGGGTCATTCATCGACGCTTTTCCGCGCCGTCAGCTCTCCGAACTCGACTGACAATCCACTGACACATGATAACGAACGAGGGCGCATCCACTATTGGATGCGCCCTCGCTGTTCTATGATCTGCCAGATCTTAATCCGGCACGAGGATTCAATTTATTTGGTTGTCTCTGACTCGATCTTTACATCGGTAACTACCGGTTCGTCGAACATACCTTCGATATCGTCGCGTGAACCCACAACCAGACGTTCATACTCGCGCAGACCGGTACCGGCAGGGATCAGGTGACCGCAGATCACGTTTTCCTTCATGCCCTCGAGTGTGTCCGTCTTACCATTGATGGCAGCCTCGTTGAGAACCTTGGTTGTTTCCTGGAACGATGCAGCCGACATGAAGCTCGTGGTCTGGAGAGCCGCACGTGTGATACCCTGAAGTATCTGCTCCGATGTTGCAGGAACGGCATCGCGGACGGTGATCAGACGGAGGTCACGGCGTTTCAGTGCCGAGTTCTCGTCGCGGAGCTTACGGGCAGTGATGATCTGACCGGGCTTCACATTCTCGCTGTCACCGGCATCGGTAACCACCTTCTTGCCCCAGATACGATCGTTCTCTTCCATGAACGCACGTTTGTCGACGATCTGCTGTTCAAGGAAGCAGGTGTCACCCGGATCAAGGATATTGACCTTACGCATCATCTGGCGGACAATAACTTCAAAGTGCTTGTCGTTGATCTTCACACCCTGCATACGGTACACATCCTGAACCTCATTGACAATGTATTCCTGAACGGCTGTCGGGCCCATGATATTGAGGATGTCGGCCGGAGTGATGGCACCGTCGGAAAGCGGCGTGCCGGCACGTACATAGTCATTTTCCTGTACAAGGATCTGCTTAGACAGCGGCACGAGATATTTCTTGACCTCGCCAAGACGAGATGTGACAGAGATCTCGCGGTTACCGCGCTTAACTTTGCCGAAGTTGACCTCACCGTCGATTTCGGCAACGATAGCCGGGTTGGACGGGTTACGGGCCTCGAACAGCTCGGTTACTCGGGGCAGACCACCGGTGATGTCACCGGCATTGCCGGCAGCGCGAGGAATCTTGACGAAGATCTCGCCCGGTTTGAGTTCTGCATTCTCGTCAACCATCAGGTGAGCGCCCACAGGCAGAGCGTAAGTCTTCACGATCTGACCGTTTGCGTCAACGATATTGGCTTCGGGAACTTTGCCACGGTCCTTGGACTCGATGATAATCTTCTCGCGCAGACCGGTCTGTTCGTCGGCATCAACGCGGTAGGTGACATTTTCCACAAGGTTTACGAACTGCACACGACCACCGGCTTCGCTGACGATAACGGCGTTGAACGGGTCCCATTCGCAGATCACGTCGCCCTTCTTGACTGAAGCGCCATTGTCGAAATAAAGTTTCGAACCATAAGGGATGTTGGCGTTGGTGAGCATCATCTTGGTGTTAGGATCGATGATACGCATTTCAGCCAGACGGCCGATAACCACTTCTACGTTGCGACCGTTGGCATCAACCTCGTCGGTCTTGACCGTACGGAGCTCATCAATTTCCAGATCACCGTCGTAACGCGATACAACCGACGATACGGCTGCGATATTCGAAGCGACACCACCGACGTGGAATGTACGGAGCGTCAGCTGAGTACCGGGCTCGCCGATCGACTGAGCGGCGATCACGCCGACAGCCTCACCTTTCTGAACCAGACGGTTGTTGGACAGGTTACGGCCGTAGCACTTGGCGCAGACACCCTTCTTGCTCTCGCAGGTGAGAACCGAACGGATCTCAACAGATTCAATGGGCGACTCGTTGATGCGGTCGGCGGCTATATCGTTGATCTCTTCGCCGGCAGCAACGATAAGTTCGCCGGAAATAGGATCGATGATATCGTGAACTGAAACACGTCCGAGGATACGTTCGCCGAGCGACACAACAACCTCGTCGTTCTTCTTGATCTCTGTGCAGACAAGGCCGCGCAGTGTGCCGCAGTCCTCTTCGTGGATAATCACGTCGTGAGCAACGTCGACAAGACGACGGGTGAGATAACCGGCGTCGGCAGTCTTCAACGCGGTGTCGGCAAGACCCTTACGGGCACCGTGGGTTGAGATGAAGTATTCCAGCACCGACAGACCCTCCTTGAAGTTCGCCAAAATCGGGTTTTCGATGATCTGACCTCCTTCGGCACCACTCTTCTGCGGCTTGGCCATAAGGCCACGCATACCGGAGAGCTGACGGATCTGGTCCTTAGAACCACGGGCACCGGAGTCAAGCATCATGTAGACAGGGTTGAAGCCCTGCTGGTCGGCCGAGATCTGCTTCATAAGCGTATCGGCCAGACGTGCGTTGACGTGTGTCCAGATATCGATGATCTGGTTGTAACGTTCGTTATTGGTGATAAAGCCCATCGAATAGTTGTTGAGCACTTCCTGTACCTGCTCGTAACCCTCGCGGACATATTCTTCTTTTTCTTTCGGGATAAGCACGTCGCCGAGGTTGAACGACAGACCACCCTTGAATGCCATTGCATAACCAAGGTTCTTGATGTCGTCGAGGAACTGGGCTGAACGTGGAATACCGCATTTCTTGATAACCTTGGAGATGATCGTACGGAGCGATTTCTTCGAAAGGATCTCGTTGACATAACCGATCTCCTTCGGCACGAACTGGTTGACCAGAACGCGACCCACTGAAGTGTTCTCAACAAGGTGTGTGATCGGATTGCCATCGGCATCCACATCCTCCACAACAACCGAAACCGGAGCATGGAGCGTCACGCGACCTTCGTTATAAGCGATCTCTGCTTCCTCAGGTCCATAGAACTTGAGGCCTTCACCCTTGTCGCCCTTGCGGAGCTTGGTGATATAATAAAGACCGAGAACCATGTCCTGCGAAGGCACGGTGATAGGTGCGCCGTTTGCCGGGTTAAGAATGTTGTGTGCGCCGAGCATCAGCATCTGTGCCTCAAGGATAGCCTCGTTGCCAAGAGGAAGGTGAACGGCCATCTGGTCACCGTCGAAGTCGGCGTTGAATGCCGTACATGCGAGCGGATGCAACTGGATTGCCTTACCCTCGATCATCTTGGGCTGGAAGGCCTGGATACCGAGACGGTGAAGTGTCGGGGCTCGGTTGAGCAACACGGGATGACCTTTCATCACGTATTCAAGGATATCCCATACAACGGGTTCCTTGCGGTCAACGATCTTCTTGGCCGACTTGACAGTCTTCACGATACCGCGCTCGATGAGCTTACGGATAATGAACGGCTTGTAAAGCTCGGCGGCCATATATTTGGGGATACCGCATTCGTGCATCTTCAGCTCAGGACCTACGACAATAACCGAACGTGCTGAATAGTCAACACGCTTACCGAGAAGGTTCTGACGGAAGCGGCCCTGCTTACCCTTGAGTGAGTCCGAAAGTGATTTCAGCGGACGGTTTGCCTCGGTCTTCACAGCCGACGACTTGCGCGAGTTGTCGAGCAGCGAGTCAACAGCCTCCTGAAGCATACGTTTCTCATTGCGGAGAATCACTTCGGGAGCCTTGATCTCGATAAGACGTTTCAGACGGTTGTTACGGATGATCACACGACGGTAGAGGTCATTGAGGTCACTCGTTGCGAAACGGCCGCCATCCAGAGGAACAAGAGGACGCAGTTCCGGCGGAATAACGGGAACAGCCTGAAGAACCATCCATTCCGGTTTGTTGCGGTGGCGCGATGCGCGGAACGATTCAACAACCTGCAGACGCTTCAGAGCCTCTGTCTTACGCTGCTGCGAGCCATCGGTATCGGCCAAGTGGCGCAACTTGTACGACAGATCGTCGAGGTCAAGACGCTGCAGCAGGTCATAAACGGCCTCTGCACCCATCTTGGCGATGAATTTGTTAGGATCCGAATCATCGAGCATCTGATTTTCCTTTGGCAGACGGTCGAGGATTTCGAAATATTCTTCTTCTGAGAGAAGATCATTGGTTTCAAGAGGTTTTTCTTTACCATCCTTCGACTGATAGAACTCAGCGGCCACACCCGGCTGGATAACCACGTAGCGTTCGTAGTAGATCACAGCGTCGAGCTTCTTCGAGGGAAGACCAAGAAGATAGCCTATCTTGTTCGGAAGCGAACGGAAATACCAGATGTGTGCAACGGGAACAACGAGCTTGATATGTCCCATGCGTTCGCGACGCACCTTTTTCTCGGTGACTTCAACGCCGCATCGGTCGCAGACAATGCCTTTATAGCGGATACGTTTGTACTTTCCGCAGTGGCATTCATAGTCTTTGACAGGGCCGAAAATGCGCTCGCAGAACAAGCCGTCGCGCTCTGGCTTGTAGGTGCGGTAGTTGATGGTTTCAGGTTTCAACACCTCACCGCTTGACTTCTCGAGGATTTCCTCGGGAGAAGCCAGGCCGATGGTGATTTTGGAGAACCCGGTTTTAACTTTATTGTCTTTTCTTAAAGCCATATATTTTTTTGTTGACTAAGATTCTGAATGTGTTGGAGATTAATCTCGGATCTCTTTTACTGTTCGAGGTTGATGCTCAGACCAAGACCGCGGAGCTCGTGGAGAAGCACGTTGAGTGATTCCGGAATACCTGCCTGTGGCATCGGATCGCCCTTGACGATTGCTTCATAAGCCTTGCTGCGGCCATTGACGTCGTCACTCTTGATTGTCAGGATCTCCTGGAGGATATGCGATGCGCCGAATGCTTCAAGCGCCCAAACCTCCATCTCTCCGAAGCGCTGGCCACCGAACTGGGCCTTACCGCCGAGAGGCTGCTGAGTAATCAGTGAGTACGGACCGATCGAACGGGCATGCATCTTGTCTTCAACCATGTGACCGAGCTTAAGCATGTAGATCACACCTACGGTTGCAGGCTGGTCGAAACGTTCGCCCGTGCCGCCGTCGTAAAGATAGGTCTTACCGTAACGGGGCAGACCGGCCTTGTCAGTCCATGCATTCAGATCGTCGAGTGTTGCACCGTCGAAGATCGGAGTGGCGAATTTCTCACCCAGTTCGCGACCTGCCCATCCGAGCACGGTCTCGAAGATCTGACCGAGGTTCATACGTGAAGGCACACCCAGAGGGTTAAGCACGATATCGACAGGAGTTCCGTCGGCAAGGAACGGCATATCTTCCTGACGGACGATACGGCTCACGATACCCTTGTTACCGTGACGGCCTGCCATCTTGTCACCCACAGAGATCTTACGCTTCTTGGCAACATAGACCTTAGCCATCTGCATGATACCCGAGGGAAGGTCATCGCCTATCGAGATATCGTTCTTCTTGCGGCGCAGTTCTGTCTCGATCTCTTTCTTCTTGCGGAGATAGTTCACGATACAGTCGCGGATCATATCATTCTTGTGGGCATCCGAGGTCCACTTGCTCAGATTGATCGTATCGTAATCGATATCGCGGAGGATACCGGCAGAGAATTTCGCACCCTTGGCAACGATGTCAGTTCCCAGGAAGTCCTTCACACCCTGCGATGTCTTGCCCGATGTCAGCGTCATGAGCTTGTTGACAAGAACATCCTTGAGAGATTCAAGTTTTGCTTCATACTCTTCGTCAAGCTTGGGAAGAAGCGCATTGGCTGTCTTGCTCTTCTTCTTGGCTGCACGTGAGAAGAGATTGGTTCCGATAACCACACCCTTCAACGACGGAGATGCTTTCAGCGACGCATCCTTCACATCGCCGGCCTTGTCGCCGAAGATCGCACGCAGAAGTTTTTCTTCCGGTGTCGGATCGCTCTCTCCCTTAGGAGTGATCTTACCGATCATGATATCACCGGGAACAACGTGAGCTCCGACACGGATTATACCGCGTTCGTCGAGATCCTTCGTTGCGTCCTCGCTGACGTTGGGAATATCGGAAGTAAGTTCCTCCATACCACGTTTTGTCTCACGAACCTCGAGAGAATATTCGTCGACATGGACAGAGGTCAGGATATCCTCGCGCACAACGCGTTCGTTAAGCACGATAGCATCCTCATAGTTATATCCTTTCCAGGGCATGAACGCCACCTTGAGGTTGCGGCCAAGAGCGAGTTCACCGTTTTCGGTCGAGTAACCCTCAGTGAGAATGGTGCCGCGCTCAACACGCTGACCCTTCACGCAGATCGGACGAAGGTCAATTGTTGTGCTCTGGTTGGTTTTGCGGAATTTAGGAATATTATACTGCTTCACGGCATCCTCGAACGCAACGAATTCCTGATCTTCAGTGCGGTCATAGCGGATACGGATGCAGTTGGCGTCTACATACTCTATCACGCCGGCACCCTCTGCAGTGATCTGCGTGCGGCTGTCGCGGATGAGCTGACCTTCCAGACCGGTGCCCACGATAGGAGCCTCGCTGCGCAGCAACGGAACGGCCTGGCGCATCATGTTCGATCCCATCAACGCACGGTTAGCGTCGTCATGTTCAAGGAACGGGATCAGCGATGCAGCGATCGACGCGATCTGTGTCGGAGACACGTCCATAAGTTCAACCTGATCGGGAGCTACGATAGGGAAGTCGGCGTCAAGACGTGCTTTCACACGATCGTTCACGAACGATCCGTCATCATTCACGGGAGCATTACCCTGAGCGATGATCTTGCCTTCTTCAATTTCGGCTGTCAGGTAGATTATATCATTGTTGTCCAGATCCACCTTGCTGTTCTCAACCTTGCGGTAGGGAGTCTCAATGAATCCGAGATCATTGATCTTGGCATAGACGCAGAGCGACGAGATAAGACCGATGTTCGGGCCTTCAGGGGTCTCAATCGGACAGAGACGGCCATAGTGGGTATAGTGTACGTCTCGAACCTCGAAGCCGGCACGCTCACGTGACAGACCGCCGGGGCCGAGGGCCGACATACGGCGTTTATGTGTCATTTCAGCCAGAGGATTGGTCTGGTCCATGAACTGCGAAAGGGCGTTTGTGCCGAAGAATGTATTGATGACCGAAGAGATCGTCTTGGCGTTGATCAGGTCGATCGGAGTGAACACCTCGTTGTCACGCACGTTCATGCGCTCGCGGATTGTACGCGACATACGGGCAAGACCCACGCCGAACTGATTGTAGAGCTGCTCGCCTACAGTGCGCACACGACGGTTGCTCAAGTGGTCGATATCGTCAACATCGGTCTTAGAGTTGATAAGCTCGATAAGATACTTGATGATTGCTATGATATCTTCCTTGGTAAGCACTTTGACATCCATCGAGGTGGTAAGGCCGAGCTTCTTGTTGATTCTGTAGCGGCCAACCTCGCCGAGGTCATAGCGTTTTTCTGAGAAGAACAGGTTGGTGATCACCTCACGGGCGCTCGCATCGTCAGGAGCCTCTGCATTGCGGAGCTGACGGTAGATATATGAGATAGCATCCTTCTCGGTGTTCGTGGTGTCCTTCTGGAGTGTGTTGAAGATAATTGAATAATCATTGGCGTTGATATCCTCTTTGTGCAGAAGGATTGTCTGTGCGCCGGAATCGAGGATCTCCTGGATGTTATCCTCGGTGATAACGGTCTCGCGGTCGATCAACACCTCATTACGGTCGATCGAAACAACCTCGCCGGTATCTTCGTCGACGAAATCCTCCACCCAGGTCTTGAGAAGACGGGCAGCGAACTTGCGGCCGACACATTTCTTAAGATTGGTCTTGTTGACCTTTACTTCCTCAGCCAGACCGAATATTTCAATGATGTCCTTATCGCTCTCAAGACCGATAGCGCGCAACAAGGTTGTCACGGGCAATTTCTTCTTGCGGTCGATATAGGCATACATCACATTGTTGATGTCCGTTGCAAATTCAATCCACGAGCCGCGGAACGGAATGATACGTGCCGAATATAGCTTTGTGCCGTTGGCTTGAGTGCTCTGTCCGAAGAACACACCGGGCGAACGGTGGAGCTGCGAAACAACAACTCGTTCTGCACCATTGATCACAAACGTACCCTTCTCGGTCATATAAGGGATCAGACCAAGGTATACGTCCTGAATCACCGTGGCGAAATCCTCGTGATCCGGGTCGGTGCAATACAATTTCAGCTTGGCCTTCAGAGGTACGCTATAGGTCATGCCACGCTCCAGACATTCATCTATGCTGTAACGCGGTGGATCGATATAATAGTCGAGAAACTCTAAAACGAAATTATTGCGCGTGTCCGCGATAGGGAAATTCTCGGCAAATACTTTATATAGGCCCTCGTTGTTGCGCTTTTCAGGAGGCGTGTCGAGCTGGAGGAAGTCCTGGAACGACTTCAGCTGAACCTCGAGAAAATCAGGATATGGCAGCGGATTCTTTACCGACGCAAAATTGACACGGGGTTTATTTTCTGTTACTGACATCTAAAATAATAGTAAGGTTAAGGAACTTAAATTAAATATTAACACAAAAAGGTTAAGTATCCGCCAACGCGGCGATACTTAACCTATATACCTGATTAACAGGCGTTATTATTTAAGTTCAACTTCAGCGCCTGCTGCTTCGAGTTCTTTCTTGAGGCCTTCAGCGTCTGCTTTGGGAAGACCTTCCTTAACTACAGCGGGAGCACCGTCAACCAATTCTTTGGCTTCCTTCAGGCCAAGACCGGTCTGAGCCTTAACGACTTTAACTACATCGAGCTTCTTAGCACCTGCTGATTTCAACAGCACGTCGAAAGAAGTCTTTTCTTCTGCGGCGGGAGCACCAGCGGCGGGACCGGCAGCAACTGCAACAGCTGCAGCGGCGGGTTCGATGCCATATTCTTCCTTAAGGATCTGAGCAAGTTCGTTTACTTCTTTTACCGAGAGGTTAACTAATTGTTCTGCAAAAGCTTTTAAATCTGCCATTTTAGTATGTATTTATTTTGTTATTTACTTTGTGTTGATTATGCTTCTTTTTTTGATAGAGTCTCAAGGATGCCATGAAGCTTGCTGCCACCCGAGGTTAGAGCCGAAATAACATTCTTGGCCGGCGACTGGAGAAGTGCCACAACATCGGCGATAAGTTCGTTCTTGCTCTTGATTGTTGCAAGGGTGTCGAGCTGATCTGCGCCTACATATACGGTCTCTTCTACGTATGCTGCCTTGAACGCGGGGAGTACGTCGTCCTTCTTTACGAAGTCCTTGATCAACTTAGCCGGTGCGTTCGCTACATTCGTACACATCAGCGAAGTCGGGCCTGCGAGTACGGGATACAATTCTGTGTAATCGCCGTCAAGCTGCTCAAGTGCCTTGTGGAGCAAAGTGTTCTTTACAACCAGAAGTTTGATGTCGGCCTGAGCGCATGCACGACGGAGCGCGCTTGTCTTCTCAGCATCGAGTCCGGCTGTTTCTACAAGGTAGAAATTTGTATACTCCTTAAGGGTTTGAGCGATATTTTCTATAGCTACTGCTTTATCTTCCTTTCTCATTTTCGTAACGCGTTTTTAAGTGTTAGTCTTCGATGCTCTTAGCGTCAACCTTAACGCCCGGGCTCATCGTGGATGAAAGATAAATGCTCTTGATATAGGTGCCTTTCGCAGTGGCTGGTTTCAGTTTGATCAGGGTGTTGATAAACTCACGGGCGTTATCCTTCATCTGCTCGGGAGTGAAGCTCACCTTACCGATCGAAGAGTGTACAATACCGTTTTTGTCTACCTTGAAGTCGATCTTACCTTTCTTAACCTCTTCCACAGCTTTTGCAACGTCGTTGGTCACAGTGCCGCTCTTGGGGTTAGGCATCAGGCCACGGGGTCCGAGTACACGGCCCAGAGCACCGATCTTACCCATGATTGCGGGCTGGGTGATGATTACGTCTACATCGGTCCAACCACCCTTGATCTTTTCGATATACTCGTCCAGACCAACATAGTCAGCACCGGCTTCTTTTGCGGCTGCTTCAGCATCGGGGTTGCAGAGAACCAACACACGGACGGTCTTACCTGTTCCATGAGGAAGTGTCACAACGCCGCGAACCATCTGGTTTGCCTTACGGGGATCTACGCCAAGACGCACATCAATGTCAAGCGAAGCATCGAATTTGGTGAAAGTGATTTCCTTTACCTTTTCAGTCGCTTCAGCGAGAGTGTAGGTCTTCCCAGCTTCAATCTTACCGAGGGCCAACTTTTGATTTTTTGTAAGTTTACTCATCTGTTTTCAATTGAAGTTTATTAGTTATTTTCAGGGAATGTACCTTTAACGGTGATACCCATACTTCTGGCTGTACCAGCAACCATACGCATTGCGGATTCTACGGTGAAGCAATTCAGGTCGGGCATTTTATCCTCGGCGATTGTCTTTACCTGTTCCCATGTGATCTCAGCCACCTTGTTACGGTTAGGCTGTGCAGAACCGCTCTTCAGCTTGGTTGCTTCGAGCAGCTGTACTGCTACCGGCGGTGTCTTTACGACGAAATCAAAGCTCTTGTCAGTGTAATATGTGATTACAACAGGCAGAACTTTGCCGGCTTTGTCCTGGGTACGGGCATTGAACTGCTTGCAAAATTCCATGATGTTGATGCCCTTAGAACCCAGCGCGGGACCTACTGGCGGTGATGGATTTGCTGCTCCACCCTTAATCTGCAATTTGATTTGTCCAGCAATTTCTTTAGCCATTTTAATCTTAATTTTAGATATTGGTGTTGATTGTGCTCGTCTGCAAACGAAATCGCTACCCTCTGCGTAACCAATGGGCAACGATCATTTATCAAACGCGCTCTACTTGCGAATTTTCCAACTCAAGCGGTGTCTTGCGGCCAAAGATCTTGACCATGACCTTGAGCTTTTTCTTGTCTCTGTCAACTTCTTCGATCTCTCCGGTGAATCCGCTGAATGCTCCAAAGATAACCTTGACAGTCTCGCCGACAAGATAATCATTGATGGAATCAACAGTCACCTCAGCCATATCATCGGCCATGCCGAGCATACGCTGAACTTCGCTCTGACGCAAAGGTTCCGGTTTTGCATCCTTACCTTTGCCACGAAGGAAATCAATGACGTTTGTGGTGTTACGGAGCTCGTACATCACTTCGCCGTGAAGAATAGCTTCAACAAACACGTAGCCGCTGTAAAGGTTCTTTTCTTTTACAACCTTCTTGCCGCCACGGACGGTAAGCACTTTCTCTGTAGGTATCAATACTTGGAAAACGTATTTGCCGAGATCAGTGTTACGGATTTGTGCATCCAAAACTTCCTTAACCTTGGCTTCTTTACCTGAAATGGCACGCAAAACGTACCATGCTCTCTTTTCGTCGGCCATTGATATTGTTCTTTTCAAAAGTGATTACAATCACATTGCTTAGCTGAACAGCTGGGGCAATGCGTAAATTAAGCTCATTACTTTCTCAACAACCCAGTCAACACACCAGATGATCGCAGCAAGTATAACGGAAGCAATCAGCACGATCATGGCGCTCTTGACAAGCTGACCTTTTGTTGGCCAAGAAGTCTTATACCGCAGTTCGGTATACGACTCCTCGATATTCGTAAATAGTTTTAGTTTCTTCATTTCTGTTTTCTTTGCACAGGAAGAGAGGCTCGAACTCCCGACACCTGGTTTTGGAGACCAGTGCTCTACCGACTGAGCTATTCCTGTATGTTAAAAGCGGCCGTCCTATCCGAATCCGGCTAAGCCGGCCGCTTTTGTTTTATTTTGTCCGATCAGACTTTCAAGTCCGATCCGGCGTCGACTCTGTTATTAGTCGAGGATCTCAGTGATCTGGCCAGAACCTACGGTACGACCACCTTCGCGGATTGCGAAACGAAGACCCTGATCGCAAGCTACCGGGTTGATGAGCTCAACGATGATTTCTACGTGGTCACCAGGCATAACCATTTCCACACCTTCCGGAAGAGTGATCTCACCGGTTACGTCGAGTGTACGGATGTAGAACTGAGGACGATAGTGGTTGTGGAACGGAGTGTGACGGCCACCTTCTTCTTTCTTCAGGATATAAACTGAAGCTTTGAATTTGCTGTGGGGCTTAACAACACCCGGGTGGCAGATTACCATACCACGCTTGATATCTTTCTTGTCGATACCGCGGAGAAGCAGACCTACGTTGTCACCAGCTTCACCCTGATCGAGGAGTTTGCGGAACATTTCAACACCGGTAACAACCGACTTCATGTCTGCGCCAAGACCCATGATCTGAACTTCGTCACCAACCTTAACGATACCGGTTTCGATACGGCCAGTAGCTACAGTACCACGACCAGTGATTGAGAATACGTCCTCAACAGGCATCAAGAAAGGTTTGTCGATATCACGGGGAGGCAGCGGAATCCAGTTGTCAACAGCTTCCATGAGCTCCATAACTTTCTGTTCCCACTGGGGTTCGCCGTTGAGTGCGCCGAGTGCAGAACCGCGGATGATAGGAGTTTCGTCGCCATCGTAGTCGTAAGACGAAAGAAGGTCACGCATTTCCATTTCAACGAGTTCGAACATTTCTTCGTCGTCAACCATGTCACACTTGTTCAGGAACACAACGATACGGGGAACGTTCACCTGACGAGCGAGAAGGATGTGCTCACGGGTCTGGGGCATAGGACCGTCGGTTGCAGCAACCACGATGATTGCACCGTCCATCTGAGCAGCACCGGTTACCATGTTCTTAACGTAGTCAGCGTGTCCGGGGCAGTCTACGTGTGCGTAGTGACGGTTAGCTGTTTCGTATTCTACGTGTGCGGTGTTGATAGTGATACCACGTTCCTTTTCCTCAGGTGCGTTGTCGATCTGGTCGAACGACTTCACTTCAGAAAGACCGGCCTTTGCAAGCACGGTAGTGATAGCGGCAGTCAAAGTAGTTTTGCCGTGGTCAACGTGACCGATGGTACCGATGTTAACATGCGGTTTGGTTCTTTCGAATTTCTCTTTAGCCATAACTTTTTGCTATTTATTGTTGTTAGAATGATATCTTGTTTAATCGCAACGCCACGATAGCAATTAGACACTATCGGGGCTGTTACTTTTATAGAGCCGATGGCGGGATTTGAACCCGCGACCTCTTCCTTACCAAGGAAGTGCTCTACCCCTGAGCTACATAGGCAAATTAGAGCGGAAGACGAGGCTCAAACTCGCGACCCTCAGCTTGGAAGGCTGATGCTCTATCAACTGAGCTACTTCCGCATTATTTTGTGGGCGCGGATGGATTCGAACCACCGAAGGCGAAAGCCAGCAGATTTACAGTCTGCCCCATTTGGCCACTCTGGAACACGCCCGGAGAAAATAATTATTTCATTTTCCTCTGCCGAAGCTATCCTTCGGCTGTTTTGAGCCTCTTGTCGGATTCGAACCAACGACCCCGAGATTACAAATCACGTGCTCTGGCCAACTGAGCTAAAGAGGCGGGTCTGCTATCAAGTGCCGTTGTACGGCCTCAAAAGCGATTGCAAAGTTAAGCACAAAATTCCATTCCTCCAAATATTTTTACCATCATAATTCATTTTTTTTTGTTTTTCCAAAGTAAACGTCTCAAAACAAACTAATTTTCAGCCACTTCATACTTTCAAAAAAAGCGACACCTTCATTCACATGAAAGTGCCGCCGCTGCTTATATTGACAGAAAAGAGTTGTCCGATCTGTGTATTTTAGCGTTTAATAAGTTTTCCGGTCAACCAATTCCGACCATCACCGACCCGGAGAATATAAGTTCCGGACGGGAGATTCGAAACATTGACAGGTGCGCCGGGCATCGCTTCAGTCATAAGAACCCTCGCTCCCGAAAGTGTGTAGATCTCCACAGCGGCCTGACTCTCCACATCGATCACAATATGATCCGTGGCAGGATTTGGATAGAATCCGACAGTACGGACTCCTACCTCATCAATCCCCTGGGTCGACGCCGAGATTGTGACCGGTATGACGGTCGAGAACACTTTGGGGGTGTACGACGCCTGATTTTTATAGGCTATGGTCCGCTGGAGAACTATCTCTCCCGTCGCTTCCGTGCCGGCAGGAGCTGAAACCCTCAGCTCATCCCCCGAGATGGCCACATTTACATTCTCAGGAAGCGAATGACGCACTATCTCATCCGTGTACAGATAATAGTTCTTGATAATAGTTGCCGACCCCTGGCTCACGAATATGTCACCGATCGGCGCGGAATGCTCGAAATCCGTCTCCGCCACTCCATCTATCGAATAATCTCTGATCAGAGGACGATAGATCCTTGGAACTATCTTGAACGGGACCTCAGTAAACACCGATTCTCCGGCATGGTCTATAATCTCGGCACGGAATGACACCACAGAATCGGCATCAACGGTCATTGCGGCCTTGGCAACAACCTTCAGCGAGCCGTTGGCTTGTCGTTCGACACTCTGCAACCAGTCCTCCGAGCCCTCGCCAATCCTGGCATAAACATCATAATTATTCTCCTGATCGCTACAGAATGACGTTTTCAGCTTGGTAGAATTAGTCACAGCCGTAGCATATTCATAAATGCTCGTGGCCGATATCGATTTGGCCACAGGAGCTACATTCGGTTCAACAGCTGCCATCAGTGCCATAGATGCCGGATCTGCTTTTAAAGCAGTGCCCAAATCAGGAATATTATCATATCCCACAGCCTTGACACTCCACAATCCCGTGGCGACATCAAAGACCCTCACACCATGTTCGCTATCGAAAGCCACAACAGCCCCGGCATCAGCATCAAGGAATGACACTCCCGACGATACGGCATCGCCACATGCAACAGTCGAGACACCATCCTCTCCGGCCACAATCATAGCCATCGCATCTCCGGCCGCTGATGGCTGATACACCTTGCCACCTGTCGCATACAGACGGGTTCCGCCTGCCACGGGCAGCTCCATTGTCGACTGCTCCATAAATCCGGCAAGAGAGAATTGCGCAATCTTGCCATCCCCCGAGATCCACACACTGGTCCCGTCCGTCGCAATCGCCTCAGCGGCCATGCCGGCTGAGAATTCACCACACGCCTCAAGATCGGTCTTGTAATAGCGACGCACCTTTTCGCCGTCCGTCACCAGAATCCGGTCTTCATAAATGGCAAACGCATGTGGCCCGTCGGTCGAAAGAACCGCCTCAGCCACTTTCTTCCCTTTTGCAAGGTTATATCGCGAAAGGCGGTTACCCTTAGCGATCCACACATATGCTCCCTGAGCCACGACATCATCCGCATCTCCATCGGCAAGCTGAAGGTCATATTCATTGATTCCTCCGCCGTCGGCCGTTATACCGTACACCTCAGCATCCGACAGGACAATCAGCTGACGCGGCGTGGCATAATCATCGGCATAGTAGTCAAACGCCGTAGAGAACTCCTTCCCCACCCCGTAGGCCGAAGTTGAGAATTCAACCGGATAACGACCGAAATCCAACGACTCAAAATCATAATCAACGACATTGTTGGCCAGTGACACATTTCCGTCAATAGCGGTTCTGATGGCCTTCATATCTACTCTGGCATCGTTTCCTGTAGTGAAAATCTTGTCATTTGTAAGTTGTCCGCTGGCTTGATAATACGGAATCCGGATTGGATCACTGATCAGCTGCGCCTCCGGAATCGGAACCACGGTCACCTTTATCTGGCTCGACAGCGAGGGATCCACGCCGGAATAGACGGTCAGCATGGTTTCCCCCTCGGAAAGAGCCTCGAATGTGCCGTTATCGATCGTGCCTACAGCCGGATTGCTGTTATCCCAGCTGTAATTGTCGTAGATATACCGGTTCGATGTCGTTCCGTTCAGCTGATCTTTGTTCTGGGTCAGCGACTCCACATTGATATAGATCTTCTCACCCAGCACACAGGATATCGAGTCGTTCGAGACCGTCGACGCATTGCCCTCAATGTCGATCATCACTCCGGTCATAGCCACGACCTCAACATCAAACTCATCGGCCGGAGCGTCGGGATACTGCTGAAAATGAATCATGGTCGTGCCGATCGACTTTCCCGTAAACAATCCGGTATTGTCGATTGTGCCTACACTCTCATCATCCACCCACCAGCGTGGCTCTCCCTCTTTGATCGGCTTTCCGTTCTTGAACGCAAGACCCTCGTACTGGCAACTGCCGCCGACCGGCACCTGTAGCTGCGTGATCGACGCATAGTTGAGATAATAGTCCTTGGCAACGTAATCCGGATCCGGATTTGTGATGCCGACACCGGTCACCTCCGTCGACCACTCGCCGAGCCATCCGGCGTTGACCGATCCTGCCGTATAGATCTTCACGAAGTCTATATGATCGAGATCAACATAATTACCGTTTTTGTCTACGGCCCAGCTTATGTCGAACCCGTCCGACGAACGCCCGTTCTCATCATCGTAATATGGATTGGTAGCCACCGTCAAGTCGCCGTTCTGCTTTGTCTTGTTATCGCAATAACCGAACGCCGGACACCGGTAGAACTCGATATATGAGGGCACACGCTTGTCAAGCGACGAACGGATCAATGTCCCCGTATAACTGAGCGTGCCATCCTTCATATTTTTGGCCACCGCCGGATAAAGTGCAGGATCAGGGAAATAGGGTTGCTGGTGGAATTGATTGGTCAGCAACGCCCCGGCCATTCCGTTGTCAGTAGTCCATGGAACCGTATAGCGTTTGTTATAGGCCGGATCATAATACGTCATGGTGATATTGCGGTGAGAGGTGCTGAACCAATAGTCACTTCCTGCAAGCTCATACCACTCATCGTCAGCCTCGCCGTTGCCATTGTCGTCACGGCTCACCATCACGCCGCCCGGCTCCGTCCACACTCCTTTGTAGTCAGCCACGAAAGCATTGCCTCCGATTGTGAAATCTACGCCATAAGGATGCTGCGGATCATTGTAGACAGGCTGGTCGAAACCAACTATAACATAACCGCCGAATCCGCCCAACGACACAAGCCCCGTGGTCTGAGGCGCGGCATTCGTGCCGCTGCCGCTGCCATTGCCGATTATGCACGACGGATCGACATACGTCCCTTCATTCGTGAACTGGCCCGGTGCCGGCATAAACTCTATGATACGCGACACCAGTGCGTTCTTGCGGATCAGCACCTCAATTTCGGCATCAGCATAATTTCCGCTCGCGAGAGTGATACGGTAACGGAACCGGTCACGCGAATAATTTTCAAGTCCGGCGACAGGGGTATAGACAACCGCGCTGCGGTAATAACCGGTATTCATCTTGTCGTAATGGATCGTGTCTATCGTGCAAGTTCCGAGCGCAGGCTCTTCAAGCAGCGTCAGACTGACCGTGTTTTCCGCGCCCGTTCGGGTCACATTCTGTTGATTGCCTCGCGACGAGACTCCGCTGAGGACATCGAGTTTTTTCGACGCCCCGAGATCGGCATACATTGTCAATGGTTTCGCTATCACCTCAACATACTCATACGGAACCGTATTCTCTACGGTCTCGCCATTGTAAGTCAGACTGACGGTCACATTGGCCGTACCAAGCAGATTTTTATGCTGTGTGAGCGTTATCCTGTTATATCTCAGATACCATGAATATGTCTTGTACGACACCAGCTCCTCGTTATCGCTGCTGACCGTCACCGTCACCCCATGGTTGTCGAGATTTTCGGTCAGGGCTATATCATCGGGAAACTCAAACAGATCCGGGATATTCAGATAGATGGAACGGTCAATAGTCTCACCGAGACCATAGACCGAAAACGGCTTTGCGACAAACCGGTCACCTGCGCTCGCACACAGACCCACCACTGCCGTCAGAAGCCAAAAACAGATTATTCTTTTCATTGCTTTAAGTGTGTTGTTGTTTTATTTCACATATATTTTATCGCGTTTGCCATTGCTGTCAACCACATATATTCCTCCGGCAAGCCCCTTGCCGGCCTCGGAGCGCAGTCCGTAATATTGTCTCATGAGCTGACCCATCATGTTGTACACTCTGACCTCTCCGGCGGCATCATCCATGCCGACATCATCTATCCCCGAATAGGTGCCCCCTACTCGCATCAGATGATCCACGGTCTTGCCGTTCGAGTCAAACTGCACCACAATAGAGCTCTCGCCCGGCTCCAGCGAAGTCAGCACAAGCTCGCCTCTGACAATCTCAGCCTTGATGCTCCGCGGATTCGAATTGGAAACGAGTCGTTTCACGATCGACACCTGAGGCGTATCCTCGTCTGTCACCATCCCCGACAGATCGATCACCACGGGACTCTCACCGACCGACACCTCCGTCGGCATCTGCGGCGACACCTCCGGAGCCGCATTATCGGGAAATATGAACATCGCCGGATACCAGTAGTTACTGATCAGTTTCCACTCGGCATTCGGTTCTATCGAGCTACCCTCATCAGTGTACCGCCGATAGATCCAGTTCTGGTTAGCTATTGTGCTTCCGTAGTAAAAATGGCAATATAGCTGGTCATCCGTCGGGCTGACCCGTAACGACGAGCTGTAGAACCACAGATTGCCGTCGATCGACGAGTTATAGATCAGTTCCGTGAAGTCACGGTCTATGTCATAGCGGTAGAGCATGCAGTCGGAAAACCAGGAGGATGCCCCGTTCGACGGATCAGAATAGGTGAAGTACAAGACATTGCGTTTCGCCGAGGCCGCAAGTTTTCCGGCCGTCCACGCATACCAGGACTGAGGGACTCCTCCGAGATACAGGTCGATCTGCCGCGTCTCGAGCGTATATGGATCGATGCGCAGCAACCCGTTCCCTTTCCACGCGCTGCCATTGTTTCCATAGGGATAATGGTTGAGCGGCACCCCGAAATCATTTATCTCATCCCCCGATGCAAGATTCATTCCGGCATATATAGCCCCGTCCGCAGCCTGCACCATAGTGCTGAAACACCCCTCTATCTTGTCAACAATCCTATCCGTCGCCGGATCGATCACGAGAATTCCGTCGTCCTGCTTGATAGCGAAAACATAGTCCTGCGTGCGGATCATGATTCCTATCTGGTTCTGATACAAAGGTCCCTGTCCGTCGATATTGTTCTCATCCCCAGTATATAGTTCGTTTTCCGTTCCCGGTATGCATCCGGTCACATCATACGTATTCGTGTCGAGAATATAGATCCCGTTGGAGGTACCCAGATAAACCTTATCCGGTGTAACGCCGCAACAGGCACGGCCATCACCCAATGCCGAGCCGCTCACAACGCCGCTGAATGAATCGCCGCCATCTTCCGCAACGCCACCGGGATTGATCACCGGCAATTGAGCCAGACATCTCATTGTTGCGGCATCCACAACAGTCAGACGTCCGCCGGCTGTCGTCGCGCCCGGATCCTTATGCTGCTTGGCCATTATATACAGTTTTCCTCCGAATATCTGCCCGTACTGGGCCGTAGCTCCTATCTCCATGCCATTGACCGACTGGAACACGCGGTAATAGACCTGATTGTACGGATCATCATCATTATCGGGATACCACATGTTGATAGTCGAATTCTGATGCCCGTACCAATCCTCATTGAGCACAAACACCCCTGAGGCAAAATCATTTTCATCAAAAGCAACTGAATGAAAAGCCGTTGCCGCCATTAGAATAGTTGTTATCGCTGTTTTCATTTTGTTTCTGACAATCAGTTTAAAAAATCATGGAATCACAGGCAATGCTACCCCGTCGGGTATATGCAGATCCTCCGCACGCGCTATCTCGGTCGAGGTCTCCCCGAGCCAGCCGCATTGCTGGTTCACGCCGGTGTACACGCGGATGAAATCAACCCCGTTGAGATGCACCGGATTTCCCGACGCATCAACAGCCCAGTCTATCTTGAATGCCGACAGATCACCCACGTTGTTGGGATGGTTGTCGACATATCCCCATGGATAGCAATAGAGAACATAATAGCTGCCCTGATGGCTTTCGTCAATGCCGTTCGGGGCAAGACGGGTGCCGCTGAATGTCATGACATCATCCTTTATCCACCCCGGCCAATAGTCCTGAGTGTGATAGACATTCTTTTCAACATAGCCCGTAACCCCATCATTACCCTCATACCGTATGTACTCGGCATCGACAATATTTCCGTCCTTCCTGACGGCCACATGATCCGCCGGAGTCCGGTGATAGCTCACGAAATAATTATGCATCGTTCCCGGACTGCGGTATTCACTTCCGGCGAGTTCATACCACGGATCATCCGGCAATCCGTTACCATTCGCATCTATGGCCACCATTACTATTCCCGGCTCCGAGCTTCCACCCGGTTTCGTTGAATCCGGATTGGGGCTGGATGCGGAATAGAACGAATTGCCGTCTATACGGAAATCATATTCTCCCGGAACATTCAGTACCGTGTGGTCAAACGCGAATGTGACATAGCCGCCGTAGTTACCCAGCGACACAAGCACATCATTCTTGCCGCCGATACATTCCAGCACTTTTTTACACATATCGGCTTCCGTGTCCCCCTCCGTATATTCCGGCAGCTCATTAACAAACTGCCCCGGTGCCGGACGATATTCCAGCACATTGGATATATAGCGGCTGTAGGCAACCTCCTCCTCCCAGACCCGGATCCGTGTGGTATGTTCTACCGGATCCGTGCCCGACGCTATCCGCAACGTAAGATAATAGTCTCCGGGGGCGGCTCCGACAAAGAAATAATCGCGCTGAGTGCCGACAACGGAATCACGCCCCTGTCGGTCGGGCATCGTCCACACATATCCGTCGCCCGGAAATTCCGGGTGCAATCGCAGAGTGCGCATCCGGTAGACACTATAGACCTCATCGATACCTAAGTTGACCATCGGCACCTCCTGTTCACAACCCGACAGAGCCAACGCCGCCACTAAATATAATACTTCTCTTTTCATTTGTACAAGAATGTCATGTGAGCCGGAATATCGCCGGTTCTGACGCTCCACTTACGTTTGCCGTCGTGGCTGTAGCAGTGCAGCTGACCCGACGACACATAATTTTTTGCATCAGTGACGTAGATATCCCCGTTGGCCGGATTAATATTTATCCCGTAAGGTATCTCTATATCCGCTTCCGTCCCGTCGGTGATAAACGAGGTTGAGACAAGCTCCTTTGTCCTGACATCAACAATTCCGTATGTGATGGTATTGCGTTCAAGAGCATTGCTCCATTCCGTTGAGTAGAAATAAAGCGAGTCTCCATAGATACACATTTCAGTGCAGGGGATCTTGAGCGTGTCGGTCACAACCATATTGTTAGACCATTTGCTTTCCCGTTCAAGCACGAACAGCTTGGAATGAATCCCGTTGTAGTCGCCGCGTGAGGTCACCCACAGTTTGCCGTACTTATCGGCGCGGATGCGATGGAGATTGATACCTACAGGTATCTTCTGCACCTGTTTCATGCCGTAACGCTCAACGACGGAGATCGTGCGGTCATAGTTCGGGGCGCGGTAACCTCCCGAGTTGGCCACATAGATATATTCACCCATGATCTCGAGTTCGTCAGGCTGATAGCCTACGGTACACTTGCCCGTGATCTGCAATGTCGCGGTATCGACCTGGAACACCGCCCCGGCCTGGGCGTCGGGATCCATCTGGACCGGACCTACGTAGGATGTCACATAGGCGCAGTTGCGCGAGAATTTGATATAACGGCAATTGGGAATGTCGATCTGGCCGATGCGGCGCAGCGTTCGCGCATCCATAACCTCCACCTTATGGGAACAGTTGATCACGGCATATAACCGCGAGCCGTAGATCTGGATATCGTTGCCTACATCGCCAAGCTCTTTGATCACCGTTGGGTTACGCTCCGCATACAGATTGCGGATATAGTAACCGTTGCGGAAATCGACATAGTCTATCGACGCTTTGTTGGAGCCCATGTTGCCCTCGTTCAGCAGGTACATGCCTATCGGGTCACACTCCGTGTCCGGGCCTCCGGGCAACAGGTCGTATTCCGTCGGCACTACCAGCTCATCTTCCCTGCACGACAAGACCGTCTCACAGAGCATCAGCGACACCACTATATAATACAATAGTCTTTTCATCAGATTTCAATTGTTAACCCGAAACGATAGTTGCGCTTCGGCATGGGATAATTCAGGATCACGTCATAATCCTGAGCAAAAAGATTGTTGACCTCTGCCGTGGCACGCATTTCAACCCTACCGACACGGAACGATTTCATCAACGAGATGTCGCTCGTGTACCACGGCTGTGTATAATTGTAGCGGATGTTTTCCTGCTGATTATATCGGTAGCCGGTGTAGATGAATGAATAGTTGAAGGTCCAGCCGCGCCAGCCCCCCATGGCGATCACCGAGAAACTGTTCCATGGGATGTAGGGTATCTGGTGTCTGTAGTAATTGTCTGCCGGATTTGTCACATCTATAGCCTCCTGGTAGGTGTACTGCAATTTGCCGGTGAGATCCACCTCTCCCGGCAGACGGAATGTCAGATGGGCGTTTGCATCGATTCCCCGTATCCTCACACGGCCCAGATTAAGCATCGTCCACCGGAACTGCTGTCCCTTGGGATATGCCACGATCTTATCCTTCACCTCATTATAATATGCGTCGACTCCGATACTGAAAAAACGGAACAGACCGGCGTTCCGCGAAATATCGTAGAGAACGCCCACATTGTATTGTGTGGCCGATTCCGGTTTCAGATATGCATTTCCCATATCGGTATAATACAGGTCGTTGAACGTCGGCATCCTGTAGCTCTGTTTGAAAAAAGCCCGTAAAACGAGATTGGGACGCCGCAGAGGCTTCAGACTCATGAACACTCCGGGGGTGAATTTGAACTTGTCAGGTGCCTCGTCGCGATCCCTGCGCTCTTCATTGACTACAGTGGCCAACGCGCTCGCCTGCATCTTAAAGCAGTCGCCTAAAGAGAAGGCCGTGGCTGTCGAAAGCCAATGCGTGGTGCGGTGCACACTCGTATATTCACTAAGTCCGTTCCACTGGAAATCGTAGGCCGCCGACCATTCCCAGTTGGGAAGTATGGAGAACCTGTTGGCCCATGAGAGATAGACCTCCTTCTGTTTATAGATATTGTCAACATGGATCAGCTTATCGTCATTGTTGACATAGCGCGTATAGTCATAGGCATACTTAGTGTTGACCTTTAGCGACCAGACACGGCTGACATCATATTCAAACATCCCTTGGGCGAATGTGTTGCGGTCCCACAGACGCTCACCCCTGCGCCACACATTGTTCACGATCGCTCCGGGAACGCCACGCTCCGAATTGTAGTGATAGACAAATGCTTTCCATCGCCCTTTAGGTAGAAATCCATGCACTCCGGCCTCAAATCTGACGGCATCTATATCGCCGTTCTGTCTGACGGCCGTCGTGTCGTAGGCCAGCTCACCGGATGGAGTCACGCGACGGTAACGGAACTTATATTTTCCCGACGACGTAAGCCATTCCCCGTTGAAGCTGAAACTGACATTGCGGCTGAGCTTATAGTCAAAGGTGACCGATGCGTCGAACAGGTCAAACGAACCTGCACGCAAACCAACACGGAGACGCGAGGTCTGCCCTTCTTTGAAGGTCGGGAAGCGTGTTGTCAGATAAATCGACCCGGCCGACCCGAATTCGCGTGCCGACTGGAATATATCGCTTTTCTGTCCATTGTACAGGCTGACGGCCTCAATATTCTCAAGCGAGTACTTGCCGAGGTCAACCTGCCCGTTCTGTGCGTTGCCAAGCTCAATACCGTTGTAATAGACTCCCATGTGGTTTGTGCCCATTGATCGGATATTGACGGTTTTGATGCCTCCCACTCCACCATAGTCCTTAAGCTGGATGCCGGAGAAGAAGCGCAGCGCATCCGCAACATTGTGCGAGCGCAAGGCGTCAAGCTCCGCTCCTTTCAGCGTCTGCGCCGGTATAACATCCTTGTAGCTCTGCGCCGTGACAACCACTTCGCCAAGACTTCGGGCTGTGCTGTCCCCCGGCTCTTTACCATAGGCCGTCAATGCGGCGACAAGACTCAGGCCAAGGACGAAATATTTCGATAATAATTGGTATCTAATCATATATGCTGCGTTTCTGTCAATAAAAAAATTATCCCGTATGCGCTTTTCGGCTACGCATCCGGGATCACAGCATTTCTTTGACTGAGGAAATATTTCAAGACCGCCCAACCTGACAACAGGAACAACAATGCTGACTGCCTTGACCATATCACCGCATTGCCCGTAGTCCCGCAGGCGTAGAACGATTTTTGTCATGGCAGGTCTTCTGACTTGTTCCGCTCTTCCACGCCTTCCCACCGTATCAATCAACGGCAGTGACTTTTCTGTGAAAGAGTGTTTTCGGATTGACAATCTCATGATTATCACCCTCGGAACTCACAGCAGCGGGTACTGTCCCGGTTTTCCACCGGATTCCCTATTATCTCTGAAAGTTATCTCACTTTCTTTGCCGACTCTTCGGCTTTATGAGACCATAACGCCGACAAAATTACAATTTTTCAACCTCCCGGCAAATAAATTCACAATCTTTTCCAACATAATATGCAAGATATTCATTATTTTTGTGGCTGTGGTTGCCACAGAAGGCTTCCATCATGATTTGTTCGAAACACCCTCTTAACTATGAAAGAAGATATTCAGGCCCGGATCGGGCAGTTGCGCGATGCTATGCGTGCCGACGGCGTAGATGCCGTGATCATTCCTCAGACAGACCCTCATCAGGGAGAATACCTGGCCGACCACTGGCAGGTTCGCCGATGGCTAAGCGGCTTCACCGGATCCGCCGGCGATCTCGTTGTCCTTGCCGACGAAGCTTTTATCTGGGCCGACTCCCGTTACTGGCTTCAGGCTGCCCAGCAACTCGACGGAACGGGAATCAGCGTCATGGAGGATGGCAAACCGGAGACTCCGGCTATCGTTGACTACCTCTGCGCCAAACTCCCCTCCGGATCCACTGTCGGAATCGACGGTATGCTTTTCAACGTATCTGCGACACGCGATATGCAGCAGGCCTTCGAAGCAAAAGGAATATCCCTGAAAGTCGACTTCAACCCCATTGACACTCTTTGGCTCGACCGTCCGGCCATCCCGGCCAACGATGTGTTTGTGCATCCGGTGGAATTCTCCGGCGAAGATGCCGTGTCGAAAATCGGTCGCGTGATGGACGAAGTGGCAAAGCGCGGAGCCGACGCTATTTTCATCTCCGATCTGGCTGAGATCGCTTGGACGCTCAACATCCGTTCTTCCGACGTTGAATGCAATCCTGTAGCCACATCTTTCCTCTACCTCGGTCCGCAGGGTGCCACGCTCTTCATTGACCAGCGCAAGATCAACGCCGATGTCGAGGCCTACCTCTCCGCCCGCAATATCTCGACGCGCCCATATGGCGATATCCTCTCATTCCTCTCCGGTCTGCCGGAAAATGAGCATGTCCTGATCTCTTCCGGACAGAGTGCCGGAGCATTGCTCCCGGTTCTCGGAGCCAGAGCCATAGTAGGGACTTCGGCCGTAGCCATGCTCAAAGCCGTTAAAAACGAGACTCAGCTAAAGGGTGTGCGCGACGCAATGCTGCGCGATGGAGTTGCCATGGTACGCTCTCTTATGGAAATCGAGGCAACTATGGCTGCCGGAGAGCATCTGACAGAGATTGGAGTCGGAGACATTCTCCTGCGCAACCGCCGTCAGGGAGAACGCTTCTTCGACCTCAGCTTCGAGACCATCGCCGGATTCGGTCCTCACGGTGCTATTGTTCACTATAGCGCCACTCCCGAATCTGATGCCACTCTGACTCCCGACAATCTGTTGCTCATAGACTCCGGCGCAAACTATATCGACGGAACTACCGATATCACACGAACAATCACACTCGGCAATCCGACCAATGCGCAACGCCACGACTTCACCCTCGTGATGAAAGGCCACATCGCCTTGGCCACAGCCATTTTCCCCGTCGGCACTCGTGGCGCACAGCTCGATGTCCTCGCACGTATCAACCTTTGGAAAGAAGGTCTGAGCTATCTTCATGGCACAGGTCACGGAGTGGGACATTTCCTCAACGTTCACGAAGGACCTCAGAGCATACGCCTGAACGATACACTCGCCCCCATGACTCCCGGCATGATCACATCCAACGAACCGGGGCTCTACCGTGAAGGCGAATACGGTATCCGCTGCGAGAACCTCGTGCTGACAACGGATGCGTTCACAACCGATTTCGGCCACTTCCTCAAATTCGAGACACTCACGCTCTGTCCTTTCGACATTCGGCTATTCGACACCGACATCATGACCGATGAAGAAATCCGTTGGGTCAACGATTACCATGCAATGGTATGCGAACGCCTCCTGCCTCTGCTCGACGCTCCGGCTCAGGAATGGCTGATTGAAAAAACCCGTCCAATCTCTAAATAATAATAGGTATGGCTCTCATAAAACCCCTGCGCGGTTTCACTCCAAAGATTGGTAAAGACTGCTTCCTTGCCGACAACGCCACGATAATTGGCGATGTAGTGATGGGCGACGAATGCAGCATCTGGTTCAACACCGTCCTTCGTGGCGACGTGAACTCCATACGTATCGGCAACCGTGTCAACATACAGGACGGAACCGTACTGCACACCCTATATCAGAAATCAACCATTGAGATCGGCAACGATGTCTCGATCGGCCACAACGTGACCCTGCACGGCTGCAAGATATGCGATCTTGCCCTTGTTGGAATGGGTGCCGTGGTAATGGACGATGCCGTTGTTGGAGAAGGTGCTCTTGTTGCTGCCGGATCTGTGGTACTGTCAAGAACACAGATAGGGCCCAACGAGCTATGGGGTGGTGCTCCGGCGAAATTCATCAAGATGGTCGATCCGGCCACGTCCCGTGAGCTCAACCAGAAAATAGCCCGGAACTACCTCATGTACTCCCGGTGGTACGACGAGACCCCGACAGATAGTTCCCGGGAATAACAATCCGACACTTTACCCCCTAATATACCCCTCGGCACGGGTTCGCAGTGATTGCGCACCCGTGCCTTTTTTCATCCGTCCGCGCCCCAACATTTTATGTTTTCGTACATTTCCAGCACTAACAGTTTGACAATAAACAAATTGAACCCCTACGCAAAAAGACCTGCGTAAGGATTCCAATATCTGCCCATCTATATGGCCGGGCTGCTTTGAACGGAGTCCGTCCGGTAACTACCGCAGACGGCTGAGACGCGTCGTGTAGATGCCATATAGGGTCACTACAACGAAACAGATCAGAGGTAAAGCGAACGATACATTAACCGCCGCCATCGATCCGATGCTCTTGAGATCGATGATAGCCCCCTGCATAGGCGGCATCAAGGCACCCCCCACTATCGCCATCACAAGAAATGCCGCTCCGAGCGACGTGTCCCGGCGATCAACGCGTTCAAGAGCTATTCCATAGATGCTCGGGAACATTATCGACATGAACGCACTGATACCTACAAGACAATAAAGTCCGGCTATATTCTGTAGGAATATCGTGCCGAGGGTGCATATTATCGCGCCTACACCGAAAGCTATCAGCATTCTGCTTGGGGCGAAATATCGCATCAGATATGTTCCGACGAAACGGAATGTCAGCGCAAGCCCCATGGCACATATATTATATGTCTGGGCTGTAGCCTTATTGATTCCGAGATTGTCGGCATATTGGATAATGAATGTCCACACCATGATCTGAGCCGCAACATAGAACATCTGCGCCACTACACCGCTGCAATATTCGCGGTTATGCCACAGACGCCGCAGCGTCTCCACGGCATTGATCTTCTCACCTTTCCCGTCTGTGTGCGGCATCTTGACCAACGCTATGACAACGAACATAACCAGCACCACAAGGCCGATGGCTACATACGGATCGCGGATCACGGCAAGGTCATGTACCCTTATTGCCGACTTTTCAGCCGCATCAAGCCCTGAGAAGATCAGCTGCCCGGCGGCATCACGCTGATCCGACAGGAGATTGGGTAGAATGATCAGCGACGCCACGGCCATTCCCGAAAGCGAACCGACAGGATTGAAAGCCTGCGCCAGATTCAATCGCTGTGTCGATGTTGCCTTATCGCCAAGCGACAGTATATAGGGATTTGCCGTGGTCTCAAGAAACGCAAGACCGAATGTCAGCACATAGAGCGACACACAGAAATATGAGAACTGCTCGTAGGCTGCGGCCGGAATAAAGAGGAAAGCGCCGATGGCATATAATCCCAGCCCAAGCAATATGCCGCTCTTATAGCTGTAACGGCGGATAAACAAAGCCGCCGGAATAGCCATAGTGGCATATCCACCGTAGAATGCAAACTGGATCATAGAAGCCTTGGCTGCCGATAGCTCCATGACGGTCTGGAAAGCAGCCACCATCGGATTGGTGATATCGTTGGCAAATCCCCACAATGCAAAAAGTGCGGTCACAAGCACAAACGGCACTACATATTTCTTTTCCAGCAATTTAGGTTTCTCTCGCTCTATAGTTTTCATGGATTCAGAGTATAAGGTATGTCTTTTGGTAAGTGTGTAAGGTTGATTTATAGAATTTCTGTAACGGCTTCAGTATCAAAGCCGGCAGCTTTTGCCTGCAACAGGATATTGCCGATTGCAGTCGCTTCTACCGGACCGGCAACAACCTCCAGGCCTGTTGCCTCGGCGGTCAGTCTGTTCAGCAATCCGTTGCGGCTGCCTCCGCCTATTATCTGTAACCGCGCCACAGGCTCCGGGAGCAACGCATTCAGGCCTTCAACTCCTTTTTTGTAACGGTGGGCGAGTGATTGCAGAACGCATCTCACGTATTCACCCTGACCGGATGGAACCGCCATCGAATGTTCGCGGCAATACGTGTCGATAGCCGCCGTCATGCTGCGCGGAGAATGGAACATCGGATCATCAACATCTATGATTGCCGGCGTGACAGCCTCATCGGCAGCTGAAAGCAAAGTGCCATAATCCGTCGGCAGGCCTTTCTCGGCCCATTCGCTCATAAGGTTCTGAAGGATCCACAAGCCGGTGATATTTTGCAGGAACCGGATCTTTCCACCTACGCCACCCTCGTTCGTAAACCCGTTCTCTCGCGCCGCTTCTGTCAGGATAGGCTGATCAATAGCCACACCAAGGAGCGACCATGTGCCGGAACTGAGATACGCCGTGCGGCTGCTGTCATAGTCCCCGTCAACGCAATAGACCGCACCTGCCGTGTCATGCGACCCGACGGCCACCACATCAACATCATAGTCAATGCCGATACGCGACTTAACCTCCTCGGTCAACTGTCCGCGCACATTTCCCGGCATCACTATCTCACCGAAAAGACGCTCAGGAATCCCGGCCTTGCGCATCAACGCCCGGTTCCAGTCGCGTGTACGGGCATCAAGCAGCCCCGATGTGGAGGCGATGGTATATTCGTTCATCGCTTTTCCCGTCAGGAAATAGCTGAACAGATCCGGAGTGAACAGAAGCCGCGAGGCTGCACCAACCATCGACGGATCTGTACCGACCATCCGGGCCAGACGATAAACGCTGTTGATATCCATCACTTGGATGCCGGCCTCGGAATAATGCTCTGCGGCTGTAATCCCGTTTCTCTCAAAAAATTCCTCGGCAGCTCCGGCCACTCCCCCGTCGCGGTAGCAGATAGGATTGCCGAGCAGATTCCCCTGTCCGTCAATAAATCCGAAATCAACGCCCCAGGTATCGATACCGATGCTGCGGATCCGGTAGCCGGCATTGACAGCATCGGCAAGACCCGAGACCATCTCGTCAAACAGCGACAGGAAGTTCCAGTAGGTATGTCCACCCATCGTCACCTGCCGGTTGCCGAATCGGCGAACCTCGTGCAGCCGCAGAGTATGGCCGTCAATAGTTCCGGCCATCACTCTTCCGCTGCCGCCGCCAAAGTCAACGGCTATGAATGCTTCTTTTTTCATTTTCCCTCTTTGCCAAGGAAATACGATTCAAGATCCCCTATCTCTTCCGGCGTCAACGGATTGACATTGCCACCATTAAGGACGGAAATACGGCATCCCATCTCAAAGAACATGGCACGTTCGAACGCCTGATCGAAATCCTTGCCGCAGACAACCTG
Source organism: uncultured Muribaculaceae bacterium (assembly GCA_910579185.1). Taxonomy (GTDB): domain Bacteria; phylum Bacteroidota; class Bacteroidia; order Bacteroidales; family Muribaculaceae; genus Paramuribaculum. The sequence goes on along the minus strand of CAJTTG010000012.1, from coordinate 23,857 downwards.
ACCATGTTTCAGCAGCATGGCCGAATTATGCTCCGTCAAAGCATCGATCACGTGCGAAGCCAGCTCCGGAGAGCCAGGACGGAAATATGGGATCATAGGGATCGTCTCCCCTACGTGCAGAGCCATTTCCGCCGTGAAGTTGAAATTGTCAGGACGGCGATCCATACATGCGACAGCCGTTGCATAAGGGCTTTGGAAATGCAACACTACATTGACATCCTCGCGGCGACGCATCACTCCCATGTGGAAAACACTCTCCATGGACGGACGCACGCCATTCAGGACCTCACCCGTCGACAGACGGCACACAGAAACCCTGTCGGCTGTCAATTCCGGAACCCAGGAGCCTGTACCCGACAACAGCACTTCATCATTCTCAAGCCGCCACGACAGATTGCCGCTGCTGCAAATGGTCAGACCGGCCGCGCCTACACGGCGCGCCTGTCTGACAAATTCCTCTATCTGTGATATCTTAGCCATAGCCCCGTATTATTTATAGATTGGACCATAGTTCTTACATGCACGGTAATCCGAGCCCTCCTTGTCCATGCCGAATGCATTCCATGCCGACGGACGGAAAATTTCATCATCGTCAACATTATGCATGCACACCGGAATACGCAACATCGAAGCCAGAGTGATCACATCCTTACCGATATGGCCATAACTGATAGCTCCATGGTTGGCGCCCCAGTTGTTCATCACACTGTAGACATCCTTGAACGCCGGTTTGTCACACAGACGGGGAACGAACCAGGTGGTAGGCCAGGTCGGATCGGTACGTTTGTCAAGCACGGCATTGATCTCAGGATCGATATCCACAGTCCATCCCTCGGCGATCTGGAGAACCGGGCCAAGTCCCTTGACAAGGTTCAGACGCATCATAGTCACAGGCATACCACCCTTGGTCAGGAAGTTCGATGAGAAACCGCCGCCACGGAAATAATCTCTGTCGGCCGGATACCATGTCGTAGCCTTCAGGCATGCCTCGACATCCTTCTCGGTCATCTCCCACGACGGCTTCATGCACGGTTCGCCGGCAGCATTGACACTCGCACCGGTTGCGTCGAGCGTGGTTGCTCCGGAATTGATAAGGTGGATGATACCGCCGGCGGCACGTCCCGTAAGCTCCTTGCCGGTAACACGCTTCACTGCCTCAGGGCTCCAGTAAGTGCGTACATCCGAGAACATCTGGCCGCAACCGGTCAGCAGATGGCCGAAGAGCATGGCCACGCCGTTGCAGGCATCGTTTTCAGTGGCAAGCACAAACGCCTCGCGGATGCCGTTCCAGTCAAACGACGTATTCATCAGAGCCTCTGTATAGTCTCCGTTCGGTTTCCAGTCTGTCCACTGACGCTGGCCCTGGAAGCCGCCGGCTATAGCATTGTGACCCAGCGATTCCTCGTTGAAGCCCATCTCTTTCAGGCGAGGATTGCCCTGCATCAGATCGCGCACAATAAGAGTCATCTTGACAATGAACTCCCAGTCGGCATCCTTCTGTTCACGGGTTTTCCGTTTCTCAGGACGGTTCTTGAAATCCTCTCCTTCATTGACCTTGCAATATTTCTCGGTCCATGCCATAGCCTTGGCATATTCCTCATGGTCATAAATTCCCTCATCCATGCGGCGCAGAATCTCGGTCTCGTCAACCGATTCATTGCGCATTCCGAGATATTCCTGGAAGAAATCAGGATTCACAATCGAACCGGCGATACCCATGCACATCGAGCCGATCGACAGATAGCTCTTGCCTCGCATACAGGCCACAGCCACAGCTCCACGGGCAAACCGCAGCAATTTCTCAGCAACATCGGCCGGAATGGTATTGTCGTCGAGATCCTGCACATCGCGTCCATAGATGCCGAACGCAGGCAGACCCTTCTGAGCGTGGGCAGCTAAGACAGCAGCCAGATAAACGGCTCCCGGACGTTCTGTTCCGTTGAAGCCCCACACTGCTTTTGGCCAGTAGGGATTCATATCCATGGTCTCCGAGCCGTAACACCAGCAGGATGTCACCGTGATTGTGGCTCCAACGCCTTCACGCTCAAACTTCTCGGCACATGCAGCCGTTTCAGCCACTCGGCCTATAGTAGAATCTGCTATCACGCATTCAACGGGAGTTCCGTCGGGATAACGCAGATTATTATGGATCAGATCAGCCACTGCTTTGGCCAGATTCATTGTTTTTTCTTCGAGGCTTTCACGCACTCCACCCTGGCGACCGTCGATAGTCGGACGGATACCGATTTTAGGATATTTATTCATGTTTTATTGGATTTAATTGATTTTTACACGGTTATCAGATTCTCATGGCTTGGTGCGACAATTCCGGTGTCACATCTGCCACGCAGCAAATTTAATAATTAAAAAACTATTCCGCATGCTTTTCTGCGCTTTTAATTTCAGTTTTTTCATCCTGCTACCCCAATCTATCATCCCGACACCATCCCTATCAATCTGATTCATTTCGCATGCCGGATGGATTTTTTTCGATAAACCAACGCTTTATCATATTTGTTTTCATAGGAAAACAATCTCTTATGAAAAAAATCGCTCTTTTGATTATTGCTGTCGTTGCCGGAATCAGCTCGGCTATGGCACGCGACACTGAGGTATCCGTCAGCTACGGCGCGATGCCGGCAATGCACAATCTCGGCGCATACCGCAACCATTGGCAGGATCTTGACGGCTGGGGTAGCGTCAACGCAACCATCGACCACAAGTTCGCCCCGAATCTATGGATCGGGCTCAGCTACACATACTCGTCGGCCGACTCCAACACGGCCTGGGATGGCCGATATGGCAAGGTGACATGGCACGGACTGATGGCAAATCTGCGTTATGAATGGTACCACCGCTCTCTGCTGACCCTCTACTCCCATGTTGGCATCGGCGCTCTCGTGGAATACTACTCTCCATCGTGGGAAGACTCCTACAACCGCACAAACATGGCATTCCAGGTCTCGCCGGTCGGGGCTCAGATCGACTTCATTCCACAGGCCGGAATATTCGCCGAAGCCGGCTACGGAGTCCAGGGTATAATCAAGGTCGGATTGCGCATAGGCTTCTGATTGTCACCCACGAAAACAGCTCCAAAATCAAAAAAACTGACCCATTTTGGGGAAAATGAGTGAAAAAGTTTTGTGAAATGAAAAACAATGGTTAATTTTGCCCCGCTAAAAGCAAGAAAGCAAATAATTAACATCAAAACATAGAAACTAAAAAATGATCATCGTACAAGTAAAAGAAGGCGAGAACATCGAACGCGCTCTGAAGAAATTCAAACGCAAATTTGAAAAAACCGGCATCGTTAAAGAGCTCCGTAGCCGTCAGGCTTTCCAGAAGCCCTCTGTAACAAACCGCAAGAAAATGATGAAGGCGGTTTACGTTCAGAAGCTCCGCGCCGTTGAGGAATAATCCTCCGCCCGATTTTTTATTTGAAACCTATAGGAGAATCCGGAATGCCACAGGCAATCCTTTCGGATTCTCTTTCGTCGTATCTGAGCTTGCCCTCAAGATCCTGTAATATCTGATAACCATAATCAAAAACCCCGGTCAAAAACCACCAATCAGAAACCTGCTTATCATGAAAAAAATCTTCCTTATCCTACTGCTGATCATCTCTGCCGCCACGGCAGCAAATGCCTCAAACCAACCCGAACACATCATTTTCATCGGTCTCGACGGCTGGGGATCATATACCATGCCAAAAGCCGATATGCCGAATGTCAAATCATTGATGGACCGTGGCGCATGGACATTAAAGAAACGCTCTGTGCTACCATCCTGCAGCGCAATCAACTGGGCATCCATCTTCATGGGCGTTGGAACAGAAGGCCATGGATTCACAGAATGGGGTAGCCGGGAGCCCGAGATTCCTTCAATAGCACTTTCTGAGAACGGCATTTTCCCGACCATTTTCACTATAATCCGCCAACAAAAACCCGATGCCAACACAGCCGTGCTGCATGAATGGGAGGGAATAGCTTATCTTGTAGACACTCTTTCCATAACCACCCACCGCTGCATCCCCGTCGGTGCCGGCAACAACTCTTCACTCATCACAAAAGCCGCATCTTCCTACATCACCGACCACAAACCTCTCCTGATGGCTATCACTTTCGACAACCCCGACCACGTCGGGCACACGATAGGCCACGACACACCCGAGATCTATGAAATCCTGGCCTATCTTGATACACAAATCGGTGAAATTATCCAGGCAACAAAGGATGCCGGTATCTACGACTCCACCGTTTTCATCCTCTCATCCGACCATGGAGGCATCGGTCAAGGCCACGGAGGAAAGACTCTGCTGGAGATGGAGACACCGCTCATCATGGCCGGACCAGGGATCAGGAATGCCGGTCAACTTCAGTCGGCCATCATGCAATTCGACATCGCACCGACCATAGCCGCCCTTCTGGGACTATCCACCCCACAAGCATGGACCGGACGCCCGATCACTGAAGCTCTTGACTAAAGATCGTCAACCACCATCCCCCACTTATCGCTAATAATCCCCTCTCCCGGTCGATTATTATCCAACATAATTCATCCGGCGATTGTTAGTCAATAAAATATTCGCTATTTTTGCGATATGCCTATTCAGGACAGACACATAATAGACTCCATAAAGCAATCTCTTATAGCTCAGCTAAAAAGAGAGCATGCTTTCTGGTCCTATAACGAACATGATATCACATTGGAAAATATTGACGATGCCCATCTGATCGCTATGACAATGCGACATCTTGATCTGCCAGAAATCAAAAAATTATTCAAGATCTATCCCTTACGCAAAATCAAGGATGCATGGATACGGCTATTGGTAACTGAAAATGACTACCTGTACACCCTGAACCGTTTTTTTGCATGGTACTATTTCAAAGCAAAAAAGCCGGACTCCTACTTGAAATCACTACAGACACGCTACCACAACAAAATCACAGCAATCAGCTGATCATGAAAGGACTTGCCCCACATACCTCAAAAATATTCGAGGACATCTCAAAGCTTGAATGCATCAAACCTTACGTTTTGGTCGGCGGAACCGCTCTTTCGCTACAACTTGGCAACAGACAGAGCGAAGACCTTGACTTCATGTCCTGGAGAAAATCTAAAGATGATAAACGCGAGGTTGATTGGCCAAAAATCAAAAAAGAGCTTGAGAAGATTGGTGAGGTTGAGAAATGTGACATCCTTGACATTGATCATGTTGAATTTATAGTAAGCGGTGTCAAAATCTCCTTTTACGCCAACCCCAACAAATCTCCACTCCAGAAACAGATACATCTTATCAACAACTTGAAAATTGCAGATCCGATTGCAATTGGAGCAATGAAAATGGAGGTAATGCTCAGACGAAGTAAATTTCGTGATCTATACGACATTTACTCTCTGGTAGCCAATAATTATAGCCTTACAGATATGATAGACTTGGCATTAAAATACTCCGGACATAAGCTTAAATCAAAGAATCTATTAGCAATGCTGACACGTTCAGAGCGATTTGCTGCAGATGCAGACATCGCACATCTGAATCCAATATACAACGTAACACCCCAGGACATAGAATTAAAACTACGGGAACTATTGTCAAACGCATGAGATATGGCGGTGGCGGATTGCAGACTTTCGCACCAAAATCAGAAAAAATTTGCATATACGGGATTTTTCTCCTAAATTGCGGTTGACAATTCCATAAACGGGTGTCGCAAGGTGCTTATGATCGAGGCATTTCTCAAATATATCACCAGCGAGCTTCAACTGTCGGACTGCACAGTAGAGGCCTACAGATCGGATCTGCAACAATGGATCAGCTTCGCCACGGCCGATGGCCGCCATGATCTGCGCCCGGAAACCACATCAACCTCGGATCTGCGTCTATGGATTGCATCTGTGGCACGTAACGGCGCATCGCCTCGCACCATCCGCCGAAAAATACAATCCCTGCGTGCATTCTTCCGCTTCCTCATGAGATACCACGGATTGAGCTTCAATCCGGCCATGGACATCCAGCCTCCCAAAATAGCAAAGGAGCTCCCCGTCTATGTCCGGCCTGAGGAAATGAACGCCCTGCTTGATGCCGAAAACGATCCATCCGACTTCGAATCCACCAGGAACCGCCTGATTATAGACATGTTCTACTCCACAGGGCTGCGATGCTCCGAGCTAATGAACTTGCTCGACACAAATGTTGATGAAAAAAAGGGTGAACTAAAAGTGCATGGCAAGCGTAATAAAGACAGAATAGTGCCTTTCGGCCCTGAACTGACAGATATGATCACCCGATATAGAAATTTGCGTCAACAGCAGACCGGCTGTGCCAGCAGCCTCACGTTCTTTGTGCGCCCCGACGGGCAGCCGCTCTACCGCAAACTCATCTACAACATCGTGCATCAGGCGATGGAGGGGACGGTACATTCATCAAGAAAGAGCCCCCACGTGCTCCGTCACTCGTTCGCCACCGACATGCTCAACGGCGGCGCACAGATCACGTCAGTCCAGCAGTTGCTTGGCCATCAGTCATTAACAGCGACTCAAGTATATACTCATATATCTTACCGAGATCTTAAACAAAATTATCAACTCGCACATCCCCGTGCACAAAAAAAAGGAGGATAACTATGGAAGTACGTATCCAGGGCATCCATTTCGATGTCAGCGAAAAATTAGCCAGCTTCATCAACAAAAAAGTAGAACGTCTCGCCCGACGCAACGTAAATATAACCTATGTAGATGTCAATCTGACAGTCATTAAGCCGGAAACAGCCATGAACAAACAGGCTGTGATCAAAATCATTGTCCCCCACAAAGGCGAACAGGTTGCAACCAAGATTGCCGATTCTTTTGAAGAAGCCATCGACACGGCTATCGAAGCTCTCGACCGTCAGCTCGAAAAAGACAAGGACAAGAAGTAATATCCACGACAAAAATACCCCGTTATCAACGGCGTGCCTGCTTAGGCACGCCGTTTTTTTTGAAAAAAATTTCCTGATATTGTTGCAATCCGTAATTCCGTGCGTAATATATTTGCAGACCAGATATGAAACAGGATATTCTGACATCGATCTTCACTCGCTTGCGCCCGGCTCTGTCAGCCAAGGCCGGCAGCGTGTTGCGCGGCAATGAGGCCGATGTCATGGATGCCCTTCAGGACGCGTTCTGCCGACTATGGCGCAACCGGAGCGAGATAAGTGACGAATCTCATGCAAAAGCCGCATCATACGTGGCGGTGAAGAGCGCCGCCATCGACCTGCTGAGACGCCGTCGGGAATACGTCGACCCCGAAAATCTTACCGAAACTCCCTGCGAAAGCGAATCCGACAGTTCGTCCGACCTGTTCGACGAAATAAACGCCATAATAGAGCGCGAGCTTTCCGACCGCGACAGACAGGTGCTGCTGATGCGCGACCGCCATGGGTTCGAGATCGACGCCATAGCCTACCGGCTCGACATCTCCGAGGCCAATGTCAGGATAATCCTGAGCCGCGCACGAAAAAAAGTAAGAGAAATCTATCTTAACCGAAAAACAGACCGACAATGACACCAGACAACGACATACGCAAAGAAGCCATCCGACTTATTGACCGATATTTCGACGGCACCACAACACTGGACGAGGAGCAACGCCTACGGACACTCCTTGCCGATCCCACGCTGCAAGGCGATGAGATCGACTCCGCGAGAGCCGTAGTCGCCTACTCGCTGTTCGACAGTGCGAAAACAGCATCGCCATCGGCCAAAGACAGCAAAAAACGGCCGTCACGCCACCGTCTGATCATATCGGCAGCCGCAGCAGTGGCTTTCGCCATCATAATTCCGGCCATAACCGCCATAATCCACCGAACCGACGCGTCAGACTCACAATCAGGCATCTGCGTGGCCTACGTCGACGGCCACACCGTGACTGACACAGAGAAAGTCATGGCCATTATCGACGACAATCTCTCTGAATTTTCCGAAGCCTTGTCGGTCACCGAGAATCAGATCAACTCCGACCTCTCAGCATTCGGCTCGATCCAGTTCCCCGACGACATAAACTAAGAACCATATACCCACCCTTCAGTCATGAATAGATTTCTGTCACTAATCCTCCTGATGGCCGCGATCCTGCTTCCGGCAACATCCCATGCCCAGAAAAACATGAGCATCCAGTCGGCCTTCACCGAGAGCTACACTTCCCTGCCGGGAGCCACAGAAACATTGCTCACACGCAGCAAGCTCCATGATGTCAACCTCTCGCTCTATCACGCACTCTCAATACCCGGACAACCCGAGAAAGCCATAGAAATAGAGCGCATGGTGCTACGCGACGGATCCAAAGCCACGTCAAAAGAGGTCAGGTATTCTTCCGGCCATCTGCTCTACGGATTCTATGTGCTCCCGAAAACCGAGGGACAGAACCGCTACATTCTTTTCCTCAACGGCAACCTCAATTCCGGCGGAAAACTCGTGCTCCTCTACCTTGAAGGCAATGCCTCCGTCAACGATGTCAAAAAACTGATCAACAAAGCAAAATAAACACAATGAAGAAAATGAGATCACTGTTTGCCCTTGCAATAGCATGCGCCCTTTCAGCCTCCGCACAAAGCGAAGCCGACACCATCATCACCGTCGACTCACCACGGCAAGTGACCGTGACAAAAACAGCCGAGACCACCTGCGTCAACATCCTTGGCTCGCGCAACGACAAGAATTTCAACTACTCCTACACCGTTGCCACTGACAGCGTGACAACCGACAACATACAGTTCAACCTGCCATTCACATCGAAAACCGCTCCACGATCCAACCGCACCCTGCGTTCCGTCGATGGATTCCGAGGCATATATGTAGGCATGGTCTTTCCGCAATCCGACCCTGATCCGATGAAACTGTCCTTCGAAATAGGTATCAATGAAGTCATAGGCTACAGCATCCGCCGCCATGGTGCGGAATTCAACTTCGGCCTTGGACTCGGCTACCGGAGGATCGCAATCGGCAAAAACACCCTGACAGAAAAAGAAGGCGACGCCCTGCTACTTACCCCGGCTCCCGATGGAGCCACCGACTGCACCGCAAGCATCCAGAACTACGCTCTCCACATACCACTGCTCTACACCCAACGCATCCACCGCTCATTCGGTTTCTCCCTTGGAGTTGTGGCCAACCTCAATATCCACACCAGTGCTGATATGAGCTACCATCTCGGAGACACCAAGTACAGCCGGACCTTCAAGGGTCTCCACCAACGCCTGCTGACACCCGACCTGCTACTGACAGTAGGAGCCATTGACAATGCCGGTATCTACCTACGATGGTCGCCCGTCAAACCATTCAAAAGCATATATGGACCGGGCTATACTACCCTTTCGCTCGGTTTCTCTCTCGGTTTCTAACATATCAGCTCCACCCCAACATCCAAATTTGAAATCAACATGAAACATATACTTGCAACCCTACTACTTACAGCCGCCGCCACATACACCTGTGCCGCCACTCCACAGCAGCCCGACACGGTTCTCTCCATCAACAGCCCCACTACTGTCACCCTCACAGAAGCCCCCTCCGGCTTCAACCTCGCCGTGATCAGCAAAACAGCCGACGGAGAAACCCGTTCGGACTACACCGAATCATTCGACAGACCCGTGCGTATCGAAGCACGCCGCAGCCATGGATCACTGTCAATTGTCAACACCGGCAACTCACCCTGGGATCTGAATGTCGGAGGCCCCGGCATCGGATGGGTCAACGCATGCGGACAACCCGACGGCACCGGAATCGAGATGGGCAAATCTCTTGAAATCTCATGGCTCAACGCCCTGGCTGTCAGCTACCGCATGCCATGGAAATCAAGTCGCCTGACACTCGGCTTCGGTTTCACCTGGCGCAACTACCGCATATCAACATCGCAAAACCGCTTCATCCCGACGGAAAACGGCGGAGTGGCAACCGGGCAATATCCCGACGATGTGGAAGCAAAAGGATCCCGGCTCAAAGTTTTCAGTCTCGGAGTGCCCCTTCTGTGGCATCAGACACTTCCATTCCGGTTCATCGGCGACAATTGCTCCCTGAGACTCGGTGCCGTGTTCAACTACAATCCACATGCAAGCATGAAAACAAAGTGGGAGACACCGGATGGCGAGAAGGCTGAACAGGTCACCGACCACATAGGCCAGCGACGCTTCACAATCGACTTCATGGCCGCCCTTCACATAGGCTACGGTCTGAACCTCTATGTCAAATACTCCCCAAACAGCGTACTCCGCGGATCCGGACAGCCATCCTTCACCCCACTCTCCAGCGGCCTGATCCTCTTCCTCTGAACGCCGACACTTGACTCATCTGCGGATTTTTCGTAACTTCGCGCAAAAATCCGCAGATGAAACTACGTACACCCCAGGAAATAACCGCCGCCACAATCAATGTGGGGCAGACCAAAGTTGGCCTCCCTACCGGCCGGTTGCTGATCCAGGCATTCCAGGCCGGAGCTTTCATAGCATTCGGCGGCGTGCTGTCGCTGATCGTAGGCTTTGGTTTCCCGGAGATCACTGCCGGCAACCCCGGACTGCAAAAACTTCTCAGCGGATGCATGTTCCCGATCGGTCTTATCCTCGTGGTGGTGCTCGGTGCGGAACTCTTCACCGGCAACAACGCCCTGCTCATGCCCGGATTGATGAAACGCAACTTCGGGCTTTCCGACGTTGCCAGAAACTGGATTCTCGTCTATCTCGGCAACTTCATCGGAGCTCTCGCGTTCTGCTACATCATGGTATATTCTGCCGGCCTCACCACCCCCGAGCCATACCACGGAGCTATAATCCGCATGGCCGAGGCAAAAGTATCAATGCCGTGGCTCACAGTGTTCATCAAAGGTATTGGAGCCAACTGGTGTGTCTGTCTGGCCGTATGGCTTGCCCTCTCCGGTCACACCCTTCTGGAGAAAATGGCCGGATGCTTCCTGCCGGTCATGGCATTCGTGGCATTAGGCTACGAACACTGCATCGCCAACATGTTTTTTATCCCGGCAGGAATGCTTGAAGGAGCCGACGTGAGCACAGCCACATTCATCACCGCCAACCTCATTCCGGCCACAGTCGGCAACATAGTGGGCGGAGCCGCATTCGTAGGCTGCCTCAACGCATGGCTGCATCTGAAAAAATAAAGCGGTCGTTTTGACGACGCAACAATTATTTTTTTGTACATTTGCAGTTGAAAACCACAAAAATACTTTTAACCCAAAAAATAATTTCAACAATGGTAAGTTACAAAGACTTAGGTTTGGTCAACACTCGCGAGATGTTTGCCAAGGCCATCAAGGGCGGATATGCCGTTCCTGCCTTTAACTTCAATAACATGGAACAGCTCCAGGCCATCATCAAGGCTGCGGCTGAAGAGAAATCTCCCGTTATCCTCCAGGTTTCGAAAGGCGCACGCAACTATGCCAACGCTACTCTCCTGCGCTACATGGCTCAGGGTGCTGTTGCTTACGCTAAGGAACTCGGCTGGGAAAATCCCCAGATCTGCCTCCACCTCGACCACGGTGACAGCTTCGAGCTTTGCAAATCCTGCATCGACAACGGCTTCTCTTCCGTTATGATCGACGGTTCTCACCTCCCCTACGAGGAAAACGTTGCCCTCACCAAGAAAGTTGTTGACTACGCTCATCAGTTCGACGTAACCGTTGAAGGCGAGCTCGGCGTTCTCGCAGGCGTTGAGGACGAAGTTTCTTCCGACCACCACACCTACACCGACCCCGAAGAAGTTATCGACTTCTCTACCCGTACAGGTTGCGACAGCCTCGCTATCTCTATCGGTACTTCTCACGGTGCTTACAAGTTCACTCCCGAGCAGTGCACACGCAACGCTGAAGGCAAGCTCGTGCCCCCGCCATTGGCATTCGACGTACTCGACGGCGTTATGGAAAAACTCCCCGGATTCCCCATCGTACTCCACGGTTCATCTTCAGTTCCCCAGGAATATGTTGACACCATCAACAAATACGGCGGCAAACTGCCCGACGCTATCGGTATTCCTGAAGAAGAACTCCGCAAAGCTGCCAAGAGCGCTGTTTGCAAGATCAACATCGACTCTGACAGCCGTCTGGCCATGACCGCTGCTGTTCGCGAAGTATTCGCCACCAAACCCGGCGAATTCGATCCGCGCAAATACCTCGGTCCGGCTCGCGATGAAATGGAACGTCTCTACAAGCACAAGATTGTCAACGTGCTCGGCAGCAACGGCAAAGCTGAATAATTGCTCCGTCACAGACCGACAAACCAATAAAAATAACGACTGCCCCGTGGGACAGTCGTTATTTTTATTTCAGTGATTCAGCGGCGCCTATGCGTACCCCTGAGCTATGATCATTTCTGGGCGTCGAGATCGGCAAGGATAGTGCGTAGTTCCTCATCAGTAGCCGTCAGACGGCTGCGGCATTCCTTGAGCAACTCCGTTGCCCGGCGAGTATAGGCGGTCAGACGGTCAATATCGCATGTGTCGCTCTGCATTGTGCGGAGGATGGCGTCAAGTTCGCCAACGGCCTGATTGTAGGTCATCTCGGAAACCGGTTTGAATTGTGGAGTCTGGTTCTGTTCCATTATTTTGATTGTGTTTGATTGACAATTGAATCCACCGTGCCGTCGGCCACAGTGGTGGTGATCACATCGCCCGGTTTCAAATCCGAAACCGAACGTACTGCCCGGCCATTGACCATCGTGATTGAATATCCTCGCGACAGCGTGGCCTCCGGAGAGAGAGCAGCCAGAAGATCGCGGCGCGAACGAAGCCTGTCCAAGGCACGCGCCGTTGCATTGAAAGCTGCCGTTCCGACCGCTTTACCTGTTGCCTCCAGCCGGGCCATCTCCGGCGAAATACGCCGTGCGCCGGTTTCGGCAAGCATTATTGTGGCACGTTGCAACGAAGCCTTCGCACGCTGCATAGCCGCCTCCGGAGCCAGCGATAGCGCGCTGTCGAGATAGGCCAGACGGGTCTGCGCACCGGCAATGATATCCGAAGCTGTCAGCATTATGTCAGACGCTATCCTGCGCAAGCGGTCCATTGCGGCGGTTCCGCGTGCGATAAGCCATTCGGCAGCAGCAGTGGGGGTCTTGACGCGCATATTGGCCACATAGTCAAGCACCGTCGTGTCGCGCTCATGCCCGATCCCGATAACCACCGGCAACGGGAACTGCGCCACATTGAGCGCCAGATTATAATCATCGAAAGCAAGCAGATCGCTGGTGGCACCACCGCCACGGATAATGACCACGCAGTCATATTCCTCCTGCTCCGCTGCGATAGCTTCAAGCGCGGATATAACGGAAGGGGATGTACGGTCGCCCTGCATGACGGCCGGAAAAAGCCTCACACTGAAGCGCAGACGCTCCTGATTATGAAACAGCTGATTTATGAAATCCCCGTAACCGGCCGCTCCTGAGGCTGAGATCACAGCCACACGCAGAGCCACATCGGGCCATTCGAGCTCACGGTTCATCCCGATCACCCCCTCACGGGTCAGACGGTCGATGATCTCGCGGCGTCGGCGTTCAGCCTCCCCCATAGTGTACGACGGATCAATAGCCGTGATCACAAACGACATTCCGAATGCCGAATGATAGTTGACCGAACCGCAGACCATCACTTTCAGGCCACTTTCAAGCCGCCGGCCTGTCACCCCGAAAAACTCAGCGTTGAGCCGGGGGAACGTGCTGGCCCAGATCACACCGCGCAAGCGCGCAAGCACCGAACCGGTCGACGGATCTTTCTCCATCAACTCCATGTAGCAATGTCCGTGGCTCACACGCAGATCCGACAGTTCGGCCACTACCCATACGCCCTGCAGAGGCGATGCGCTGAGAGCCTGCGCCACACGGCGGTTGAGCTGCGATAGCGTCAGTGCCGAATTCATTTCACTGCCACGAATTTCTTGCCATTCCAGCTGTATTGCAGCTGATTATGGAAATAAGGCTTGACTATTTCATAGACCTCTTCCGAAAGAAAAGAGGCCACATTATTTGTCAGGGTGAGGGTCTTGGTTGCCGGATCAAAGTCATATCCCACAAGGAGAAACGGCACAAGCATTTCAACCTCGTCAATATTCTTGCGGCCATCTGCCGTCAGCCAGTCTTTCAGCACCGGACGTGAGAACACCTTATCGGTGACGGCATTCGACCAGTCGGATGAATACACGGTCATCTTACTGTCGGGGGCCGGTGTGAGTACGGTTGTCAGCACAGCGGTGAGCGTCTCGTTCCCCATCGGGAGAGCCACAACCTGATAATGGCTGGAAGATGTCATGGCAATACGCATGGATTCCGGTGTCAATTCCGTGATCCGCGAGCGACCTGACAGGGCATTCGTAGCTCCCACATTCGAAGGACTGTTGTAATAGTCGATCATATCGAGACGCGTCGAACTGTCGATAAGAGGGAAAACGGCCGCCGGTGCGGATTTGAATGCATCGACAACGGCAGTCTGCGCTTTGACACCCATCGGCGCACACATCACCGCACCGAGAACTGTCGCAAGAATTAACTTGATTGTTTTCATAGGCTTACAATTGTATGTGACCATTGTCCGGAAAAACAGATCCTGCATCTCCGGACAGGTCGACATGCAAAGTTAGCGTTTTTTTGTTTTCTTTGTGGCCTTTTTGGTGCCGCCGCGATTTTTTTTCAAAAAATAATCATACGTTGTCTCCTCGTCGTCCTGACCACGCTTGGTCTTGCGCTTGGATGCCTGCGCATAATCTTTTTTCGTATCGGCAATCTCACTATAGACACGTTTGCCCATCCATTCGCCGCCACGCAGACCTTCGACCACGCGACGCGCATCGGCACTGTTGACATCGAACAGCGAATAACCGGGCATCAAGTCGATCCGGCCTACATCAACGCGCTTTCCTGTAACCGTATGGTTGAGCATATCGATCAGGTTGCCGGCGAAGAAACCGTCTGCCTTACCGAGATTTATGTAGATACGCTCCATTCCCTTTTCAGCCGTACGGCGATCCTTTTCGGCATCATTTGCCGGCTTCCGGGAATCTTTCTTGCGTTCTTTCGATGGTTTCTCATCGATAAAATCAATTTTCGGAGCATCGCGGTAGTAGTCGAGCAGACGGTTGAATTCCAACGACATGACTCTTTTGAGCAGATCTTCAGCCGAGAGCCATTCAAGTTTGCGGCTCACACCCGGGATGTATTTTCCAATCTCTTCCTCGTCTACTTTCACCTTCTCGATCCTGTCGGCGAGATTATACAACTGCTTCTCGATAATGTGCTGTGGCGTCGGAACTTCCTTACGCTCGAACTTCTTGCCAATCTTCTTCTCTATCTCACGCAGCTTACCCTTCTCGCGAGAGTGGATGATAGCCACCGACACACCGGTCTTTCCGGCTCTGCCAGTTCGTCCTGAACGGTGGGTATAGACAGCAGGATCGTCGGGCAGACCATAGTTGATCACATGAGTCAGATCGTCGACATCAAGCCCACGGGCAGCCACATCGGTAGCCACGAGCAACGTGATCACACGATCGCGGAACTTGCGCATCACAATGTCGCGCTGCTGCTGGGAGAGATCGCCATGGAGCGCATCGGCATTATATCCGTCGGCAATCAGGCGGTCGGCAATCTCCTGCGTGTCGCGCCGGGTGCGGCAGAACACGATTCCGTAGATGTTAGGATTGTCATCGGCTATACGTTTCAGAGCCAGATACTTGTCACGGGCATTGACCATATAGTAGATATGGTTCACATTGGCCGATCCTTCGTTGCGGTTACCGACAACGAACTCAACCGGATCGTGCATATATTTCTTTGCGATACGGGCAATCTCATCAGGCATGGTGGCCGAGAACATCAGCATCTTGCGATTGTCCGGAACCGATGCCAGAATCTCGTCGATCGAATCGAGGAAACCCATGTTGAGCATCTCGTCGGCCTCATCAAGCACTACGGTATGTACATCATCGAGTTTCACCACACCACGCTTGATAAGGTCGATCAGACGACCGGGAGTGGCAACAATTATCTGCACTCCCTTTTTCAGAGTGCGGATCTGACTTTCTATGCTTGAGCCGCCGTAGACCGGCAACACCTTGACCTGAGGCATGTATTTGGAAAAGTCGGCCAGATCACTGCCGATCTGCAGACAAAGTTCTCGTGTGGGAGAAAGGATGAGCGCCTGCGGACGGTTGATGTCGGGATCAATGCGCTGGAGCAAAGGCAGGCCGAAAGCGGCTGTTTTGCCTGTGCCCGTCTGGGCAAGAGCCACAACATCGCCATCCTCACTGAGCAGATGCGGAATCACTTTTTCCTGAACGGGCATGGGCGATTCAAATCCAAGCTCTTCAATGGCGCGGCGGAGATCATCACGAACTCCAAGTTCTTCAAATGTCATATTTTATTATTTGGTTATGATTTTACAAAGTTACTACAAAAAAGTGAAATGTGGAAAGATATAGTGATAGAATTGAGTTACAGGGGTTTCAGTCGTGCTTCCGATTATTCGTGAAGCCATCGCAATCACCGCTGAAGCCAAATCAGGACGCCGCTACGTTACTTGTCCGTAACCATGCCCGAAAGGGCGACAAACGGACACGGACAGCGAAACAAGACGTTAAGGATTAGTGAGTTACTGACAACTCACGCAACAAATCCGGTTACGGAAAAAGATTGCGCCGTTCCTCCCCGTTTTGCGTACCGACACCGGACTCTTCACCAACTAATTTTGAACCTAAAAAAATTAAGGACGATGAAGAGTACATTTTCAGTAATCTACTACCTCAAGCGTCAGGTAGTGAAAAAGGACGGGACAGTGCCCGTCATGGGACGCATAACGGTGGACGGCAGCCAGACGCAGTTCAGTTGCAAACTGACCGTCGATCCCAAGCTGTGGGACACCAAAGGGGGACGTGTCACGGGCAGAAGCTCGGCGGCACTCGAAACGAACCGCATGCTCGATAAGATGCGTGTGCGCATCAACAAACATTATCAGGAAATCATGGAGCGTGACAACTTCGTCACAGCGGAAAAGGTCAAGAACGCCTTTCTCGGACTGGAACACCGCTACCACACGCTGATGCAGGTGTTCCGGCAGCACAACGAGGACTACGAGAAACAGGTGGAGGCTGGCATGAAAGCCAAAGGCACGCTCTTGAAGTACAAGACCGTTTACAAGCACCTGCAAGAGTTCCTCACCATCCGCTACCGCGTGAAGGACATCGCCCTGAAAGAGCTTACGCCCGCTTTCATTTCCGATTTTGAAATGTTCCTGCGCACTGACAAACACTGCTGCACCAACACCGTGTGGCTGTATGTCTGCCCGCTCCGGACGATGGTGTTCATCGCCATCAACAACGAGTGGCTCACGCGCGACCCGTTCAGGGAGTATGAAATCAAGAAGGAAGAAACGACCCGCAGCTTCCTGACGAAAGATGAAATCCGGCTGCTGGTGGAGGGCAAACTGAAGAACGCCAAGCAGGAGCTATACCGTGATTTATACCTGTTCTGCGCCTTCACGGGCCTGTCGTTCGCCGACATGCGCAACCTGACGGAAGAGAATATCCGCACCTATTTCGACGAACACGAGTGGATAAACATCAACCGCCAGAAAACAGGTGTCGTTTCCAATATCCGGTTGCTTGACATAGCCAAGCGCATCATCGACAAATACCGGGGTCTGTGCGGGGACGGGAGGATATTCCCCGTGCCGCACTACATGACCTGCCTGTACGGAATCCGTGCCGTCGCCAAGCGTTGCGGCATCACCAAGCACATCACATGGCATCAAAGCCGCCACACGGCAGCCACGACGGTGTTCCTCTCCAACGGAGTGCCTATCGAAACTGTGAGTTCCATGTTAGGGCACAAGAGCATAAAGACGACGCAGATATACGCGAAAATAACCAAAGAGAAGCTCAACCAAGACATGGAGAACCTTGCCGCGAGATTGAACACGATTGAGGAATTTGCAGGTTGCACCATCTAAAAAAGAAAAGCCATGAAACGTGACATAATCATCATAGAGGACAAGGCGGTCCGCGTAACCGGTAACGAGATATGGATGACCGCCGGAGAAATCGCCGGACTGTTCCATACGGGCGTCCCGGCAGTGAACGCCGCCATCAGGGCCGTTCTAAAGACGGACGTGCTGAGCGATTACGAGGTATGCCGCTACATACAGCTCGAAAACGGTCTTTACGGGGATGTTTACTCGCTTGAAATCATCATCCCCGTCGCCTTCCGGCTGGACACCTACTGCACGCACGTGTTCCGCACGTGGCTGGTGGGCAAGGCACTCTCGAAGGAGAAGCGGCAGGCATACGTGATGTTCATACAGAACGGAAAAGTCGGATACTGCTGAACATATAGATAGACGAAAAAAGGAAACGGACAACTCCATCGGGGCTGTCCGTTTCCTTTTTTTCGTTTTCAGGCTTCTTTTATTCCAGCGGCTTGCGGTAATTCGCTTCCAACAGTTCCCGCAGCCCCGATTCGGGGTAAAGCACTTTCCCGCCTAAAAGGATAAAGGGCAGCACCCTGTTGTTTCGGTACTCCTGCAAGGTGCGGCGGCTGACACGGAGCAGTTCCGCCACCTCCCTGTCCGTCAGGTAACGCTCCCCGTCCAGCGGCGGGCGGTAACTTTCCAGAAAGGCGGAGAGCCATTTGGAGCCTTTGCGCATATTCTGCACCACGGTGGCAAGCGGCTCGTCCTCCAGTGTAAACACTTCATTGTTCTCGTTCATCATAACTTCGGATTCAGAGGGTTGTGAATAATAAAAATCAAATCATCTTCTGCCGGGATAGAGCGTGCCGACAAGCGGAATGAGCCTTTTGACCTCCTCCGGCTTGTAATAGAACCTGCGGTTAATCTGCGAGTAGCCGATAAGCCGCCTGTCGCGCAACGTCTGCAACGTGCGCGGGCTGATCCTCAACTGCCCGCAGACCTCCTCGCCCGTGAGCCACCTTTCCAGCCGCCCTCCGTCGCTCTTGCGCTTCAAGGCGGCAACTTTCTCCGAGAGGGCGTTGAAGGACGCCACCATCATCTCAAAGGTCCTTTTCTCGATAGATACTATTTCCATAAGCAAAACATTTCAGAGTTTGCCGCAAAGGTAACGTCACAGCCGTGAACACGAGCCGTTTCCCGCTAAAAGGCTGTATGTTGCGCTTTCTGTCCGGGTTACGGAGCCATTTCCCATAAAAATCTTACGTGAGACACGTAGTGAGCTGTTAAAGCCCCTTTGGTTTATTGCCGAATTTTGCCACAGAAACCAAAAGAAAAGACTGAATATGAAAGTAATAACGATGGAAAGTTCCGCCTTCACCGCATTGACGGAACAGATAGCCGAAATAGCGGCACACGTGCGTGCCGTTTCGGGCGAAAGCAAGGGAGAATCCCCCGACAGGCTGCTCACCACCCGCGAGGCGGCGCACCTGCTGAACGTGAGTTGCCGCACCCTCCAGCGCATGCGCAGCGAACAGCGCATCGCCTATGTCGTGCTGCGCGGCAAGTGCCGCTACCGGCAGTCTGAAATCGACCGCCTGCTTGCGGACTGCACTGTGGTGGAGGACGCGGCGACACCGACGGAACTGAAACGCAACCACACGCTGCGCACGGGCGGCGGCAAACCAAAAGGAAGGAGGACGTGACGTATGGAACTGCTTACCCGAAACAATTTCGAGAGCTGGATGCAAAAACTGATGGAACGGCTCGACCGTCAGGACGAACTGCTGCTCTCCTTGCAGCCGTCCGGCAAAGCCCCGAACCCGATAGAACGTATCAGGATGTTCGACAACCAAGACCTCTGTATGCTGCTCCAGATCAGCAAGCGTACCCTGCAACGCTACCGCAGCATCGGCGCATTGCCGTACAAGACGCTCGGCAAAAAGACCTATTACAGCGAGGAGGACGTGCTGACGTTCCTTTCCGGACACGTAAAGGACTTCAAAAAAGAAGATATAGCCTTCTACAAGGCTCGTATCCATAATTTCTTTCAAAAATAACCATTAAAACATTTTTCAAATGGCAAAGAAAACAACTGAAAAGGACGTGCTGATAGTCCGCGACGAGAAGACGGGCGAGATCAGCGTGGTAGCCGGGCTTAATGCCGACGGCTCCCCCAAGCGCACCCCCGCGAAAGCGGAGAACGCGCAGAGTTTCCTGCAATTCGACCGACATGGCGACGTGCTGGACAACTTCTTCAAGAACTTCTTCCGGCAGTGTAAGGAACCCAGCCGCTTCGGTTTCTACCGGATTGCGGCCGACCAAGCCGACAAGCTGCTGGAGGTGATGAAGGAACTGCTCAAAGACCCCGACGCCAACAAGGAGATGCTCGCCTCCCACAAGGTGGACACCTCGGATTACGAACGGAAGGTGCAGGAGGAACAGGCGGCTGAAAAGCCGGAACAGAAACAGGAAGAACCTAAAAAACAGGAAGAGATGGAACAGAAGAATGAACAGAATCAGGAAAGCCCGCAGCAGACGCAGGGCAACCGGGGCTACCAGCCCATCGACGAGAGCAAGATCAACTGGCAGGAGCTGGAAGAGAAATGGGGCGTGAAACGCGATGACCTTGAGAAGTCGGGCGACCTGACCAAGATGCTCAACTACGGCAAATCCGATTTGGTGAGAGTGTCGCCCAATTTCGGCGGCGAGGCTTTCGAGCTGGACGCGCGCCTCTCCTTCAAGAAAGACAGCGAGGGTAATGTCAGCCTTGTGCCGCACTTCATACGCAAGGAGCAGAAGCTCGACGAGTACAAGGAACACAAGTTTTCCGATGAAGACCGTAAGAACCTGCGCGAAACGGGTAACCTCGGCAGGGTCGTGGACATCGTGGACAGGGAAACGGGCGAGATCATCCCCTCGTTCATCAGCATAGACCGCAAGACGAACGAGATTATCGACATTCCTGCAAACAAGGTGCGCATACCGGAGCGCATCGGAAAGACGGAAATCACCAAGCAGGAACAGGACATGCTCCGCGCCGGGCTGCCCGTGCGCGACAAACTTATCGAGCGCAAGGACGGCAGGAAGTTCGTCACCACCCTTCAGGTGAACGTAGAGCAGCGCGGCGTGGAGTTCGTGCCGGGAACCGGTAGGTCGCCCCGTGCTGCACAGACGCAGGAAACGAAGAACAACCCCGCACAGAGACAGGCACAGGACGCGGAGAACGCCGCAGCCATACAGAACGGGCAACGCCGCAACTCGTGGACGAACGCCGACGGCAGCATCCGCCCCATCAGCAAATGGAGCGGCGTTGAGTTCACCGAGCAGCAGAAAGCCGACTACGTGGCGGGCAAAGCCGTGAAACTGGAGAACGTGACCGACAAGCAGGGCTTCCACGCCACGATGTACATCAGGTTCAATCCGGAGAAGGGACGCCCGTACCGCTACGACACCGACCCCGACAACTCGCAGAAAGTCGCCCCGTCCAACGAGAGCCGCACGCAGGTGGCGGTGAACAGCGAGGGCAAGACCAACGAAGCGACCAAGAACCTGAAAGAGCCGTTGCGGAAGGGACAGACCGCCCCGAAGGACACCGCGCAGCAACAGCAGCAGGAGAACGGCAAAAAGAGAAACAAGGGCATGAGGATGTAACCCCGTGTCCGCCACTGAATCCAAAGTAACATTTATAAACATCAATCCAAGAAAATATGAAGACAATCATTGCTGAAAAGCCGTCTGTGGCACGTGAGATCGCCCGCATCGTGGGCGCGACAAAGAGAGAGGAAGGATATTTCGAGGGAGGCGGCTACGCCGTGACATGGGCGTTCGGACACCTCGTCCAGCTTGCCATGCCCGACGGCTACGGCATACGCGGCTTCGTCCGCGACAACCTGCCCGTCATCCCCGACACCTTCACGCTCGTCCCCCGTCAGGTAAAGACGGACAAGGGCTACAAGCCCGACAGCGGCGTAGTGTCGCAGATCAAGACCGTCGCCCGGCTATTCAAGGAAAGCGAACAGATCATCGTGGCGACCGACGCGGGGCGCGAGGGAGAGCTTATCTTCCGCTACCTCTACCATTACACCGGATGCGCCACGCCTTTCGTGCGCCTCTGGATAAGCTCGCTCACCGACAAGGCTATCCGCGAGGGATTACGCAACCTCGAAGCGGGCGACAAATACGACAACCTCTACCTTGCCGCCAAAGCGCGGAGTGAATCGGACTGGCTGGTGGGCATCAACGGCACGCAGGCACTCTCCATCGCCGCCGGACACGGCACATATTCCGTCGGGCGGGTGCAGACACCCACGCTGGCGATGGTGTGCGCACGTTACTGGGAGAATCGGCGTTTCACGCCCGAACCCTTCTGGCAGCTCCATATCGCAACAGACGGTTGCGACGAAGGAGTGGTGAAGTTCTCCTCTTCCGAAAAATGGAAGGAGAAAGAGCCTGCGACGGAACTATATAATAAGGTAAAGGAAGCAGGCACAGCCACCGTCACGAAAGCCGAGCGCAAGGAGAAGACGGAGGAAACACCACTTCTCTACGACCTGACCACGCTCCAGAAGGAAGCGAACGCCAAGCACGGCTTCACGGCGGAACAGACGCTTGAAATCGCGCAGAAGCTCTATGAAAAGAAACTTGTCACCTATCCGAGAACCGGCAGCCGCTACATCCCCGAAGACGTGTTCGCCGAAATCCCCAAGCTGCTCGCCTTCATCGGCAGCCTGCCCGAATGGAAAGAAAAAGTCAATCCGAAGGCAGTGCCGACACGCCGCAGCGTGGACGGCGGCAAGGTGACGGACCACCATGCCCTGCTCGTCACGGGCGAGAAGCCGCTGTTCCTCTCCAAAGAAGACAATACCGTCTATCAGATGATTGCCGGGCGCATGATCGAGGCTTTCTCCGAGAAATGCGTCAAGGACACCGCCACCGTCACGGCGGAATGTGCCGGAGTGGAGTTCGTGGCAAAAGGCTGCATCATCAGGCAAGCCGGGTGGCGTGCCGTCTATGGCGTGGAAGACAAGGAGGAAACCGCTATCCCCGGCTGGCGGGAAGGCGACACGCTGCCGCTGAAAGGCTGCTCCATCACGGAGGGCAAGACCAAGCCCAAGCCGCTGCATACCGAAGCCACCCTGCTGTCCGCTATGGAAACGGCCGGCAAGGAGATAGAGGACGACGCGCTGCGTCAGGCTTTGAAGGACTGCGGCATCGGCACGCCCGCCACCCGCGCCGCCATCATCGAAACGCTCTTCAAGCGCGGCTACATGGAACGCTGCAAGAAGTCGCTTGTGCCGACTGAAAAAGGGCTTGCCCTCCATTCGGTCGTGAAGACGATGCGCATCGCCGACGTCGCCATGACGGGCGAATGGGAGAAGAATCTGGCACGCATCGAGTGCGGTGAGCTGCCTGCCGACACCTTCCGCAAGGAGATAGAGGCTTACACACGTGAAATCACTTCCGAACTGCTCTCGTGCGACAAGCTGTTCGCCCGCAGGGATTCCGGCTGCAAGTGTCCCAAGTGCGGAACCGGCACGATGCAGTTCTACGGCAAGGTTGTCCGCTGCGACAACGCGGAGTGCGGGCTGCCCGTGTTCCGCCTGAAGGCGAACCGCACCCTCACCGATGACGAGATCAAAGACCTGCTCACCGACGGGCACACGAAGCTGCTCAAAGGTTTCAAAAGCAAGCAGGGAAAGAGCTTCGATGCCATAGTCGCCTTTGACGGGGACTACAACACGACTTTCGTGTTCCCCGAAAGGAAAAATAAGGCAACCTCTACGAGAAGAAGAAAATAATGAGTAACTTTGCCACTTGTTCAGAGTAATGAATTGTTCTTCGATACCGGATTACACTCATACTTTGGATTTAGTGGTGGCACTCGGAGGGATACCGAGTGCCTTTTTCTTCCTTTTTCCAACCGATT
>CAJTTG010000011.1 GCA_910579185.1 uncultured Muribaculaceae bacterium | reverse complement strand
GTGAACACCCAACCCTTGAAGTTTGTATTCTCTACGTATTTGTCCTGGTTGCCGAGGACTTTCAAAGTGGTGTCCTGAAGCAGGTCGTAAGCGTCGTCGCGGTTAGATGTGAGCATGTAAGCGAAGTTCAACATGTTGGCCTGGAGAGCCATCAGACGAGATTCAAGGGAAGCGGAAGTTGAGACTGAAGATTTCATAATAGCAAGTTTTTAAAATTGTTCAATAGTTGAATTATGATCGATGAATTAATTTAACTACGATGCAAAGTTACGGAGAAATGATAAAACAAAATAATCTGCAAGTTAAAAGAGGTTAAAATAATTACGACGATGTTACAACGGAATATAACAGCAAGAAAGACAATGAAATAAAAGTTGCAAAGAAATGCGACAAAAATGTTACAAAACGTGTGTTTTGATGTGTCGATGAGTTTTTGTGGGATGATTTGACTATGATGGGAGGGAGCAAGAAGATTGATGGGGAGAGGGGGATGGAGGGGAGAAACAGGCAGAGATGGAGAAAAAAGTTTCCAATAATGAAGATAAAAGAACAATATTCTACATTTTTGTTTTTATCTTTGTAAGCGGAAAAAAGACAGCCGGATATCCGGTGTCTGCCGATCCGTTATTAACCGGGAGTGCCCGATTAAAATATAGACATGAACTACAGTTTTTTAGATTTTCTGTGTTTGTTAGGTGCCGTAGGTCTGTTTCTCTATGGCATGAAAGTGATGAGTGAAGGCTTGCAGAAAGCCGCCGGTGACCGTCTCCGCAATATATTGTCGGTGATGACGCGCAACCGATTTACAGGGACATTGACCGGATTCGCGATCACGGCTCTTATCCAGAGCTCGTCGGCCTCGACCGTGATGGTGGTCAGCTTTGTGAATGCCGGCCTTATGACTCTGGCTCAATCAATGGCCGTGATCATGGGCGCGAATGTCGGAACGACCTTCACGGCGTGGATCATAGCCCTTTTCGGTTTCAAAGTCAATATATCGGCATTTGTGCTACCGCTGATCGGCCTGTCGATCCCGTTGCTATATGCCAAGAAGAGCAAGACCAAATCAATGGGCGAGTTCCTTGTCGGATTCTCGTTCCTTTTCATGGGTCTTGACCTTATCAGTCAATATGTTCCGGACTTGCAGCAGAATCCTGAAATGTTTGCCTTCCTGCAGCATTATGCGCAGATGGGCTTCGGCTCGGTTCTGATCTTTATGCTTGTCGGTCTGTTGCTTACGATGGTCATCCAGTCGTCGGCAGCCACGTTTGCCATCACTCTGATCATGTGTTCAAAGGGATGGATCGACTTCAACCTGGCCTGTGCGCTTGTTCTCGGTTCAAACATCGGTACCACGATCACTCCTATCCTTGCGTCGATGAGCGGAAATGTGGCGGCCAAGCGAACGGCTATGGGTCACCTTCTGTTCAACTTCCTCGGGTGTGCATGGGTGCTTTGTGTTTTCAATCCGTTTGTTGACCTGAATGCGTGGATCACAGAGGGTCTGGGACAGGGTAACCCTGAAGCGTTGGCCAGCTTTGTGAAGCATCTTGAAGTGAATGATCCGGAAGTGTACAGCAACCTGTTCAACACACTGCCGAGTGACCATGTGCTATACGGGCGAGTCAGCGCAGCGCAGCATCAGGTGGAGGCACTGCAGTTCAGTGTTTCGTTCGGTCTTTCGATGTTCCACACCGTGTTCAATCTGATCAACCTCGCCATCATGATCTGGCTCACACAGGTTTATGTCAAGATCGTTGAGCGTCTGGTTCCGTCGAAACATAAGGACGATGAGGAATTCCAGCTCAAATTCATCTCCGGAGGTCTGCTGAATGCCGCCGAGCTTAATATAGCTCAGGCCGAGAAAGAGATCGCTGTCTATGGCGAGAGGGTTGAGCGGATGATAGACATGGCCCAGCGACTTGTCCACACGAAGGAGGAAACACAGGAATTTACGGAACTGTACTCCCGTCTTGAGAAATATGAGGATATCTCCGACCGCATGGAGATTGAGATAGCCCATTATCTCAACCGATGCGCCGAGGGCAGGCTGTCGAATGAAGGTAAGCTCAAGATCGCTTCTATGCTCAGAATAGTCAGCGAGATAGAGAGCATAGCCGACTGCTGTCTCGGAGCCGGCAAGATATTGATGCGCAAGAGCCAGAGCCATGCCGAATTCAACAAGGATATCTACAGCAATATCGACACGATGTTCGGTTATGTCAAGTCGGCGATGCTCAACATGCTCAAGCTTCTGCGCGATATAGAGCATGCGAGAGAGCCGGAGATCATAGTGTCCTACAACAAGGAACGCGAGATCAACAACTACCGCAATCAGCTCCGCACCTCCAATATCGAGAATATCAACAACAGAGCATACGAATATCAGGCCGGTATCTATTATATGGATATCATCTCGGATCTTGAGAAGACCGGCGACTATATCATAAACGTTGTTGATGCCGTCAAGGAGATGATGCGCCAGAAGGCAGAATGATACGTAGGCATGGCGAGTTGTCGAGATTATTAAAATTATGT
Organism: uncultured Muribaculaceae bacterium; assembly: GCA_910579185.1. Taxonomy (GTDB): domain Bacteria; phylum Bacteroidota; class Bacteroidia; order Bacteroidales; family Muribaculaceae; genus Paramuribaculum. Next base: position 88,811 of record CAJTTG010000011.1, on the reverse strand, counting down.
CACAAAATGGCTACATCTTCACTCGCGCGTTGCTTTCAAAGATCTAAAATAATACATTTGCATTGAAAAAAAAGAGCCGGCGTAGTCATGTGTCTCCGTCGTGTATCGGTAAATTTATTGTTTCATCAATCTTCTGTCAGACGCTCAATAATGGGTGCGGAAAATTCATCACAACAGGCTGCTCAAGGCGGCAATGTGCTAATTGTCGACTCGGACTCGATGACCGGCGAGCTGGTTCAGTTCCGTCTGGAGTCGGAGGGGTTCCGGAGCGAGATCATCACGGATGGGCGAACGGCTCTTGACCGCGACCTGACGGAGTTCAACGTGATCCTTGTCGATCTGATGAATCAGGAATTCAACGGGTTGATGTTCACGCAGGCAGTTAAACGCAATCCCGACACCTTCAATATTCCGGTAATAATCTGTTCTGTCAAATCGTCGGAAGATGATATAGTGGACGGACTCGATGCCGGGGCTGATGATTACATCTCCAAGCCCTTCTCGTCGAGAGAGCTGATAGCGCGAGTGAGGTCGATGATCCGCCGCCGCAGGATGATGAGTGTGCGCAGGGTGAGCAATATTGTGCGGTTCAATGATCTGGTGCTTGATCTGGGAGCCGGCACAGCCTTTATAGACGGAGAACAGATCTCGCTGACAAGAACGGAATATGTGATTCTGGCCATGTTCATGCGCAACCGCAACAGCTTCTTTGAACGTGTTGAGATCCGCCGCGAGGCATGGGAGGATGATGGCGAGGTTTCGGATCGCGCCGTCGATACCAATATCTCCCGTCTGAGAAAGAAGCTTGGCGAGTATGGCCGCCACATCATAAACCGTCAGGGGTTTGGCTATGGCTTCGTCGAATGATAATGCGTCATTGCCATCGGCGTTTGCCGTAGGCACGCTTGAGGCCGGCTGTGACGAGGCCGGGCGAGGGTGTCTTGCCGGACCGGTATTTGCGGCGGCTGTGATTCTTCCTGAAGATTTTTCCCATCCATGGCTTAACGATTCAAAGAAACTGTCGGAACACCGGCGCGATCTTTTGCGTCCGGTCATAGAGAAAGAGGCTCTGGCATGGGCTGTGGGAATTGTGGATCATGAAGAGATTGACACTATAAATATTCTCAATGCCTCGATTCTTGCCATGCACCGCGCTTTGGACGGACTTGCGATCCGGCCGACGTCGGTAATTGTGGACGGCAACCGCTTCAAGCCGTATGGTGATCTTCCGTGGCAGACCTTCGTCAAGGGTGACGGACGTTTCGGCAATATAGCTGCGGCGTCGATTCTGGCCAAGACCCACAGGGATGAGTTTATGGCGCGTCTGCATGAGGAATATCCGCAATATGGCTGGGATGTCAACAAGGGGTATCCGACAGCCGCACATAGGGCCGCAATTGCGGAATATGGCCCGACTCCGTATCACAGGATGTCGTTCCGGTTGCTCGACCGCCAGTTGACGCTGGAATTATAACGCATTTTTTACGGTCTGTTTGAACATCTGTCAAAAGTAAACATACTCTTAGTGATATTAAAAAAAGCGATGGCATTCCCCATCGCTTTTTCGTATGATGTTTCTTTGAATGAGTGATCAGAAACCGTAGGCCGACCAGTCGACGGTGCGCATGTCGCCGTTGTTCTTGAATGCGGAGTGGAACGCGAGTGCAGCCTCCACGGTGATGTTTGTCTGTCCGGATTTGCCGAAAGAGAGATATTCGCGCAGGAGCGGACGGTACATCGGGTGAGCGCAGTTCTCGATCACCACCTGTGCACGCTGTACGGGGTCGAGACCACGTAGATCGGCGATACCCTGATCGGTGATTATCACGTCGACGGAGTGTTCGGAATGGTCCACGTGGGCCACCATAGGCACGATGTTGCTTATCAGGCCGCCTTTGGTGACTGAGGGGCATGAGAAGATCGAAATGTAGCCGTTGCGTGTGAAGTCGCCGGAACCACCGATGCCGTTCATCATGCGAGTGCCAAGCACGTGGGTTGAGTTGATGTTTCCGTAGATGTCGGCTTCGAGGGCGGTGTTCATCGCTATGACACCGAGTCGGCGTATCACTTCAGGGCTGTTGGAGATCTCAGATGGGCGCAGGGCGAGCTTGTCGCGGAAGAAATCGATGTTGGAGTAGACTTCTTCCTCCATCTTGTCGGAGAGGGTCAGGGAGCAAGTTGAGCCGAATTTGCATCGTCCCATCTTCATGAGCTCGATCACGGCATCCTGGATCACCTCGGTGTACATTTCGAACTGCGGGATCTCCTTGGCTTCGGCGAGACCGAAGAGTACGGCGTTGGCAACGTTGCCCACACCCGACTGGAGGGGGAGGAATGATTTGGGGAGACGTCCGGCGCGGAGCTCACCGATGAGGAATGAGCATACGTTGGCACCGATCTGAAGGGTGGTGTCGTCGAGTTCGGTGAAGCCTTTGATTCCGTCGAAAGAGTCGCTGTGGACAATTCCGACAATCTTTTCCGGATCGACTTTCACGGTCGGGGATCCGATGCGGTCGCTGGGCTTGTAGATGGGGATCTCGCGACGGTTGGGGGGATCGAGGGGGAGGTATATGTCGTGGAGTCCGTAGATGCCTTTAGGCAGCTTTGCGTTGAGCTCCAGGATGACTTTCTTGGCGTGTTTTACATAGGTCGGAACGTTGCCTACGCCTGTACCGAGTACGATCTCGCCGTTGTCCATAACTTCGGCCACTTCGATAATGGCAACGTCGATGTCGCCGAAGAAGCCGTAGCGCACTTTCTGAGCCAGCTCCGAGAGATGGAGGTCGAAGTAGTGGCAGTCGTGGCTGTTGATGCGTTTGCGCAGATCGGGGGTGTTCTGATAGGGTGTGCGGCGGTTGATGGCGTTTGCGTTGGCCAGGGCGCCGTCGGCCCATTTGTTGGTTGAAGCGCCGGTGAAGATGTTGACTTTGAAAGGTCGGCCAGCTTCATGTTCCTTAATAGCTCTTTCCGCCAGAGCCATGGTCACCACTTTTGGGGAGCCTGAGGCAGTGAACCCGGAAAGGCCAATGTTGTCGTCATGGTTGATTAGTTCAGCCGCTTCCTGCGGCGTCAGTATGGGAAATGCCATTGATAATGATTGTTTTTTTATTAATTTTGCACAAAAATAAACATTGTTGCGCAAATTGCAAAACGTTGTGCAAATTAGGAATCGAATATGACTAAAAAATTATACATAGAAACGTATGGCTGCCAGATGAATGTGGCCGACAGTGAGGTTGTGGCGTCCGTTATGGGAATGGCCGGATATGAGCCGGTTGAGACTGTGGAGGATGCCGATGCCGTTTTACTGAATACGTGTTCAATCCGCGATAATGCCGAGCAGAAAGTTATCGGCCGGTTACAGTTCTTAGGCTCGCTCCGGAGAAAGCGCGGACGCAGCCGCCGGCTGATCATCGGTGTGATAGGGTGTATGGCAGAGCGCGTGAAGGAAGATCTGATAGCAAATCATGGAGTGGACCTTGTGGCCGGCCCTGATTCGTATCTCGATCTGCCGAGCCTGATAGCATCTGCCGAGGCCGGAGAGAAGGCGATCAATGTGGAGCTGAGCACCACGGAGACCTACCGCGACGTGATCCCGGTGCGGTTGCCGGGTAATATTGTCAGCGGCTTCATCAGCATTATGCGCGGCTGCAATAATTTCTGTTCCTACTGCATAGTGCCTTATACCCGAGGCCGCGAGCGTTCACGCGAGGCTTCGAGCATACTTGCCGAGCTTGCCGATCTGAGAGCCAAGGGCTACAAAGAGGTCACGCTGCTGGGTCAGAACGTGAATTCCTATCGCTATGTTGATCCTCAGACCGGGGAAACGGTTACTTTCGCGGATCTGCTGCGTCTTGTGGCCGCTGCCGCCCCGGAGATGCGAGTGCGCTTCACCACGTCGCACCCCAAGGATATGTCGGACGACATTCTGCATGCCATAGCCGATTGTCCCAATGTGTGCCATCATATCCATCTGCCGGTGCAGAGCGGCTCGGATTCCGTCCTGAAAGCTATGAACCGCCATTATAACCGCGAATGGTATCTCGACCGCATAGCGGCCATACGCCGCATCATTCCTGATTGCGGAATCTCAACTGACCTCTTCACCGGTTTCCACGGGGAGACGGAGGAGGATTTCCAGCAGACGCTTGATCTGATGCGCGAGGTGGGTTTTGACTCGGCGTTCATGTTCAAATATTCCGAGCGACCGGGTACATTGGCGTCGAAACACATGCCCGACAATGTGGCGGAGGATGTGAAGATCGATCGTCTGAACCGGATGATAGCCGTGCAGAATGAGCTGTCGCTGGCTTCCCACCGCTCTGAGATTGGGCGTGAGGTTGAGGTTCTGGTGGAGGGTGTCGCCAAGCGTAGCCGTGAGCAGATGGTTGGCCGCACGCCGCAGAACCAAACCGTGGTGTTCCCTCGCGGCGAATTCAAGGTGGGTCAGACGGTGCGTGTTAAGGTGGTGGATGCTACATCGGCCACGTTGATAGCCGAAATCATCTGAGCTGACGGCGCGTAGTGCGCATGAAAAAGTAGAGGAACAGCGCTCCTGCGAGAAACAGGGATACCGAGAAACTGAGCAAAATTCCGTATAGCCCCAGCCCTGCGGTGAATCCAAGCAGGTAGGTGGCCGGAATGCCTACGATTATATAGCTGACGAACGAAATCCACATCATCGGCATTACGTTGGATGTTCCTCGCAGAGAGTTTGCGAAGGATATCTGCGTAGCGTCGCCGTACTGGTACATGATGAGAGGGATTATCAGTGTCAGGCTCATGGCTATCACCCGTGGGTCGTTGGTGAATATATGGATTATGTCGGCTCCGAAAAGCCAGAATGAAAGTGAAGAAAGGGTGGCAATGGCCAGCAGGATCACGTAGCCTGACATGGCGGTGCGGCGCATCAGTATCCGGTCAGACAGTCCGGCTGCGTTGGAGACGAGGACGGCTACGGCGGCGGCCATGCTGTAGTAGACGCAGAAGCCGAGGCTTCCGAGGATAACAATGACCTGGAATGATGCGAGGGCTATTTCTCCGATCCATCCGGACATCATGGCGGCAATGGTGAATGATCCCGATTCAAAGGACATCTGGAGGGCTACAGGCCACGATGCGTTGCTGACCATGGAGATGTCGGATGAACTGGTCCGTGCGGACGTGAAACCGATGCGGTATTCGCGGTATTTGCGGCTGCATAGGAAAATGGCTATTATCACAGCGGCGCAGACTATGCGAGAGGTCAGTGTGGCTATCCCGGCTCCGATCAGCCCGAGTTCCGGACAACCCCAGTTGCCGTAGATGAGCAGGTAGTTGCCAAGGATGTTGAGCGCATTGGCTCCGAGGATTATCCACATGGGCATCCTCGTGTGGTTTATGGCATAGCTCCATTGCGCGAAAGTGTTGAACAATGCCAGCGGAATCATTCCGGATAGCACGATCAGGAAATAGGGCTTTATCAGCGGAATCAGTTCTTCCGGCTGCCCGAGATGCTCGATGTTGAGATACAGGCAGATCATTATGACTGATATCAGCAGTGCAAACAGGAGATTGGCTGCGGTTGCGGATCGCATTAGCGCACCGATGCGCCCGTAGCGCTGCTGCGAGAACAGCGATCCGATCAATGGGGTCAGGCCATAGGCGAATCCAAGGGATGTGAAAATGGCCGTGTTGAACATGCTGTTGACAAACGAGGCCGAGGCCAGCGCCTGTGTTGAGTACCGCCCAACCATGGCCGTGTCGGCAAATCCCACCACGATGGAACCTAATTGTCCGATCAAGATGGGAAGGCCGAGACGCAGGATTTTTATGTAGAGCGATCCGCTCACGATCAGTATTGTTCGGAGTCGTTGGGGAAGTCGACAGCCTTGACGTCGGCAACGTAGTGGGCCACGGATTGTTCGATTGTGTCACCGAGTTCGCCGTAGCGGCGCATGAATTTCGGCGCGAAACCGCGGTTCATTCCGAGCATGTCCTGCACCACGAGAATCTGTCCGTCGACGTCGTGTCCTGCACCGATGCCTATGATCGGGCAAGAAACCTCGGAAGCGATGCGTGCGGCGAGTTTTGCCGGCACTTTCTCGATCACGATCGCAAAGCATCCCATCTCATCGAGCATGCGTGCGTCGGCGATCAGCTTCTCTGCCTCGGCATCCTCTTTTGCGCGGACTCCGTAGCCGCCGAATTTGTTGACGGACTGTGGTGTCAGTCCGAGGTGGCCGCAGACGGGAATCCCTGCCGACAGGATGCGGCTGATTGACTCGCGGATCTCGGATCCGCCCTCCATCTTGACGGCACCGGCTCCGGTCTCCTTCATGATGCGCACGGCCGATGCAAGGGCAATGTCGGGACATCCCTGATAGTAGCCGAAAGGCATGTCGACCACCACGAGGGCGCGTTTTGCGGCGCGAGCAACGCCTTTGGCGTAGGTTATCATATCGTCGAGGGTGATAGGCACTGTGGTGTCATATCCCATCATGACGTTTGCGGCGGAGTCGCCGACGAGTATGAAGTCGATTCCGGCGGCATCGACAAGCGAGGCCATGGTGAAATCGTAGGAGGTCAGACAAGCAATTTTCTCACCCGACGCTTTCATTTTTCGCAGTGAAGCAGTGGTCACTTTCGGACGGGCATTTTCATTGTAGGTTGACATATTGACGTTCTATTTTTTTTAATTCCGCGGCAAAGTTAGCAACTATATTTGATATGAAAGTAGGAAAATTGAAAAGTAATGCTTAATTTAGCACGCAGAACGGGAATCGTTTAAAAAAACCTATCAAAATCAAAGCACTCCGAAACACTTTTCCAACAGACAACAAAATGAGTAGATCCCATAGATATTGCGTTATAATGTGCGGCGGCATAGGAAGCCGCTTCTGGCCCTATAGCCGTTCCGGCATGCCCAAGCAGTTCATCGATTTTTTCGGCACTGGCCGTTCGCTGCTTCAGATGACTTATGACAGGATCACGCCGCTGGTGCCGCGCGAGAATATACTTGTGGTGACCAACAGCCGTTATTCCGATCTCGTGCGCGAGCAGTTGCCTGATCTTGATCCTGCACGCATACTTCTTGAACCCGATCGCCGGAACACGGCTCCCTGCATAGCGTGGGCGGCCTATCATATCGCCGCCATTGATCCGGAGGCTTCGATCATAGTGACTCCGAGCGATCATCTGATCACGAATGAGCCGGTGTTTGACCAGTGTGTCAACCGGGGCTTTGAGTTCATTGAGAATAATGATGCGCTTCTGACTCTCGGCATAAAGCCGACGCGTCCGGAAACCGGTTACGGTTATATCCAGATTGGCCGTGAAGTGGAGCCGGGCTTGCTGAAAGTCAAGACATTCACAGAGAAACCGGATCTCGAACTGGCGAAGGTGTTCGTTGAGTCGGGCGAGTTTTTCTGGAATGCAGGCATATTCATGTGGCGTGTGGGAGCCATCAAGGCTGCTCTCCACCGCTATCTCCCCGATCTTTGCAGCGAGTTCGACAAGGGGCTTGATCTGTTCGGCACTCCGGGCGAAAAGGAGTTTATCGACAGCACATTCCCGGCGTGCCCGTCAATCTCCATTGACTTTGCCGTGATGGAAAAGGCCGACAATGTCTATGTTGAATGCGTGGATTTCGGATGGAGCGATCTCGGCACATGGGGTTCGCTGTTCGAGAATTCACCCAAGAACATAGCATCCAACGTTACGCAGAAGTGCAATGTGGTGGCCTACAACTCCACCGGCAATATTTTCATGGCACCCGACGATAAGCTCGTTGTAGTTTCGGGTATGAAGGATTTTATTGTGGCCGATGCCGGAGATGTCCTGCTGATCTGTCCGAAAACGGAGGAACAGCGCATCCGCCAGATGGTCAACGATGTGCAGCAGCGCTTCGACGATAAGTATATGTAAAATCAGTATGTATTAGAGATAAAGAATCAGGCCATCTCAAAACTGAGATGGCCTGATTCTTTATGGGATGTTTTGTCAGAACTTCCGGCAAGTGATAACCACGCCCATGTCTGTGGTCATAACAAGACGTTTTGATGTGAGATCGTTGATGGTGAATCTTGCGGTCAGCTCCTGCTGTTCGTCTGAAATGTCGTCGGGGAACGTTATGCCCCAATCCTTCAGATAGGATGGGCTGTTGCCGGGAAACTGGATAGAGAATGTTCCGGCATCTTCGTCGTAGGACAAATTGCCGGTTACGCGAGTGCCGCCGGGAGCTGTCAGCTGAGCTACATCGCGATAGATGCAGTAGTAGCGCGTACCTTCGGGATCTATGGTTGTTCCGTCGGGATATTCAATCGAGAGTATCTGCCATTGTCCGGAAAAATCGCCGTTTTGGGCTAATTCGCGGCATGATGTGGCAAATAAGGCAACCGCAGCTGCAATAAAAAACACTGTCAGGGAATATATCTTTTTCATAACCAGCCAGATTTGGAGATTGTTAACATTGCGCCGAAACTTTTGCCGAGCAGTTTGCCGGCATCAACGGCCAGGCCGAGGCGTGCATTCCAGCCGGGAAGACGGTTGGGATGGTAGTTGATTTCGAGCAATCCGTTGAAGTTGTGCCGTATGGATGGAGCCGGATAAATATATGAGCCCCATGAACGGGTGAATGTCAGCAGCACGCGGTAGTTCAGTTCTGTTGTCGGAGATCCTTCGAACCCGAAATGGTGACCCTTGATGCGGTTATTCATGAATTCGTAGCTGTTCCATAGGCCGGGCGTGTTGTAGATCGGTGATATAAGCAGAGGGTTGCCCTGTCCCATGCCCCAGGTCTGCCAGCCGGTGTAGAGTGTGTGGGAATAGTAATCGTCCATACCGCTCACCTGCGATGGAATTTCGGGAGTCTGATCCCAGTAGACGGATCCGCTCTGATCCTTGGTGATGAGGTATTCATAGACGAATTTGCTGACAACCGGATTCTTTGGGAACTCGGCCTGAACGCCCAGAAGCATGTCTTTCCATGCGTGGTCGAAGAACATCATAGAGTGATCATCGAAGAAGTGCTCGTAGTAGGCTCGCAGTTTCCAGTCGAGATTCTTGGGGTTCCAGTTGACGGCCAGAGACCATTGTCCCACATGGTTGCCATAGACATTGGTGATCTCACCCATCTGACCGGGATCCGAGGCATCACCGCCGCTGCGGCAGATGATCACGTTCATCATATCCTTGATGCCGTGGGGCAGATGAACCACTTCCGGTTCGTGGGTGTAGCGGTTGACTCCATGGTATGTGCCGCCCCACTGAGCAGCCATTTCAAGACCGCCTTCTACTGTGATCGGACTCCGGTCGGGGTTGAAGCCGCGTAGAAACAGGCCTTTGGTGTGGAGCATGCGGTTTTTGATCCAGCTGCCCTCAGCTCCTGCCCGGTCGCGTTCCCAACGCCAGTCGGTGTAAAGTCCCATGGAGAAGTAGCCGCGCACGGCAAGCCAGTCTTTTGTGAAGGGGACATACTCGTATTTAGGCATTTCCAGCATCACCTGTGGAATGGGACGGGTGTTCTGGGACAGTAGCATATCGCCTGACGACAAGTATGGATCAACAACGCCGTTGGTCCATAATTTTGATCCTATGCGCAGGTTCAGCGAGCGATAGCGTATGCCTCCATAGAGCTGTTGGATAACGAAGTGAGAGGTATAGCGATAGGGGACGGCCACATCAATGCCGGCCTCCCAGTCGAAACGCTTATCGTAGTCGGCCTGTTTTATTATCCCTCCGCGCAGGTAGCCATTGGATTTCTTGAGTGATGACAGTCCCTGACGGTTGTTGACGAGCCAGAATGGGGTTGATTCGCCGCTGCTCAGTGATGCGGAGGCCTCTACGAAGTAGAAATTGCGCCGTACGCGTACGATTGCGTATGTCGGACAACAGGTCTTGACGAACCGCACACTGTCGGCCGGAATGTCACATTCGGTTATTTGTTCTGAAACGCTTATAGTATCCGCAATCTCCTGTGCGTGCAGAGATTGGAGGATTGAGAGCATTGTCAGTATGATTGTCAGTCGGGTTCTCATTGTTTGCGGTTTTGTTTAATCGCTTAATTTCATATCTGTCAGACGGCAACCGCGCAGGAAGTCGGCTGTGGGCATGCGCCGTTTGCCGGGTGCTTGCAGGCTTGTTATTTCCAGAGCCTTGTCTGCGCAGTCCACCAGCATGCGTCCGGAGCTGTGGTCTTCGCGTATGCGTCCCGGCTCTGAGGCCGGTTCATCGGTCAGGCGTGTGGCGAATATTTTGAGTGTTCCCTGCTCCTGTCCGTCGGCATGGAGGGTGGTCCAGGCTGTGGGGTAGGGGGATAGGCCGCGGATATGGTTGTGGATCTCCTGAGCCGGTCGGTTCCAGTCTATGCGACATGTGTCCTTGAATATTTTGGGCGCACCGCAGGGCTCTATTCCGTCAACAGCTGCCTGCGGAGTGGTTGTCAGTGTTCCGTTGATAATCGCCTCGACTGTCTTCAAGGTCAGTTCTGCGCCGATGTGCATCAGCCGGTCGTAGACCGATCCGGCATCCTCGTCGGGGCCTATCTCAATGGCGCGTGTGTCGATTATATCGCCGGTGTCTATCTCATGTTTGAGGAAGAAGGTGGTCACGCCGGTCTGTGTCTCACCGTTGATCACGGCCCAGTTGATCGGAGCCGCGCCGCGATAGCGTGGCAGCAGGGATCCGTGGAGGTTGAATGTGCCAAGCTCCGGCATGGTCCATACCACTTCCGGGAGCATTCTGAACGCTATGACGATGAAAAGCTGTGCGTCGAGCGAGCGCAGCTGCTCCACGAATTCTTCATCCTTCAGTCTGACAGGCTGAAGAACCGGCAGACCTTGCTGCAAGGCATATTCCTTCACCGCCGACATCTGTAGGGAGCGTCCGCGTCCGGCCGGTTTGTCGGGGGCTGTGACTACGGAGACCACGTTGTAACCACCCTCTACGAGTGCGCGCAATGATTCAACGGCGAAATCGGGTGTGCCGAAAAAAACTATCTTGAGATCGTTTCTGGTCATAAAAATCTTTAGGAGGTTTTAATATCTGCAAATTTAGCAGTTTTTTTCCATTTGCCTGCATGTAGTGTCGGCTAAGTTGACTAACTTTGTAAAAACCAATTTTTTCCACCTTTATAAAGATGAATCATAACCTTATTTCTCTTGCGCTGATTGCGCTGACATCCGCCGGAACGGCCATGGCGGCGGACCCGGTTGACTATGTCAACACATTGACCGGCACACAGTCGAAATATGAATTATCGACGGGCAACACTCTCCCTATCGTCACTATGCCCTGGGGTATGAACGGCTGGACTCCGCAGACCGGTAAAAACGGCGATGGCTGGGTCTATACCTATGACTCCGATAAGATCATCGGATTCAAGCAGACCCATCGTCCCTCTCCATGGATCAACGATTACGGCCAGTTCTCGCTTATGCCTGTGACCGGAAAGCCCGTGTTCCTCGAAAGCGAGCGTGCGAGCTGGTTCTCGCACAAGGCTGAGAAGGCTACCCCCTATTCCTATAAGGTGTATCTCGCCGACCATGATGTGACCACGGAATTCACAACGACGGAGCGTGCGGCTGCATTCCGGTTCACATTCCCTGAGGCGGAGCTGTCGACCGTGGTCATCGATGCGTTCAACGACGGATCGTCCGTGACGGTTGATGCCGCCAACCGCCGTATCACTGGCTACACCACCAAAAATTCCGGTGGCGTTCCGGACAATTTCAAGAACTATTTCGTCATAGAGTTCGACACCCCGTTCAGCTATTCGGCAACGGTGCTCGATAGCGTCATCACTGCGACGACAGCCGCAACCGCTACCGGCAACCACGCCGGCGCCATCATCGGCTTCCCGACGTCGAAAGGACAGAAAGTGAATGCACGTGTCGCTTCTTCTTTCATCAGCCCCGAACAGGCGTTGCTCAACCTTAAGGAACTTGGCGATGGCTCATACGACCGCATCGAGGCCGAAGGACGCGCTCGCTGGAACGATGTGCTCGGACGCATCGAAGTGGCTCCTGACAGCTACGATTTCCAGCTCGACCGCCTGCGCACGTTCTATTCCAACCTGTATCATGCGCTCCTGTTCCCCCACGCATTCTATGAAATAGACGCGGCAGGGAAGGTGATGCACTACAGCCCATATAACGGCGAGGTGCTTCCGGGCTATATGTTCACCGATACCGGTTTCTGGGACACATTCCGTGCGCTCTTCCCTCTGGTCAATCTTCTGTATCCTTCGGAGAGCGTCAAGATTCAGGATGGCCTTGTAAACGCTTATCTTGAAAGCGGCTTCCTGCCTGAGTGGGCAAGTCCCGGCCACAGAGGATGTATGGTCGGCAACAACAGCGCATCGGTCGTTGCTGATGCCTACCTCAACGGAGTGCGTGGCTATGATATTGAGAAACTCTGGGAAGCTGTCACTTCCGGTGCTCACAAAGTTCACCCGACGGTAAGCTCAACCGGCCGTCTCGGTCATGAATATTATGATCGTCTGGGCTATGTCCCCTACAACGTCGGCATCAACGAGAGCGCGGCACGCACACTCGAATATGCCTACGACGACTGGTGCATCTATATGCTTGGCAAGGCTCTTGGCAAATCCAAGAAAGAGCTTGCTCCCTATGCCGCCAACGCTATGAACTATCGCAACCTCTTTGATCCTGAACACAATCTGATGCGTGGACGCAATGAGGATGGTTCGTTCCAGTCACCGTTCAATCCTCTGAAATGGGGCGATGCTTTCACCGAGGGTAATTCATGGCACTACACATGGTCGGTGTTCCACGATCCTCAGGGACTCATCAACCTCATGGGCGGCGAGAAGAATTTCAATACCATGATGGACTCTGTGTTCACCCTTCCCCCGGTGTTCGACGACAGCTATTATGGATTCCCCATCCACGAGATACGCGAGATGCAGATCATGAATATGGGTAATTATGCCCATGGCAACCAGCCTATCCAGCACATGATCTATCTGTATGACTGGTCCGGTCAGCCTTGGAAAGCCCAGTACTGGGTGCGTGAGGTGATGAACCGCATGTACACCCCCAATCCCGATGGCTACTGCGGCGATGAGGACAATGGTCAGACATCGGCATGGTATGTGTTCTCTGCCCTCGGATTCTATCCCGTGTGTCCCGGTAGCGGAGAATATGCTCTCGGTGCTCCATTGTTCAAAGATGTGAAAGTTCATCTTGAAAACGGACGTACAATCAACATCTCTGCGCCCGAAAATTCCGATGCCAACCGCTACATAGAATCCATGACTATCGACGGCAAACCCTATGGTGCCAACTATGTGACCAAAGCGGCACTCGAATCCGGCGCGACGCTGAAATTTGACATGGGTTCTGAACCCAATCTCAACCGCGGTATCGCTCCAGAGGATCGTCCCTACTCATTCTCCCTGACCGGCGATGCTCCTCAGATCAAAGCCCCCAAGAAAGCAAAGAAACAGCGCAAATAAAACAATTCGGATCCATGGAGTTCAGGCTCTGTGGATCCGTCTTTTTATACGATACAGAAATGCCGGCGGCGTATCAGGATTACTGATACGCCGCCGGTTATTTGTTTGTGTCGGATCCGGGGATCAGACGGTCAGGATCTCTTTTTCTTTGGCTGCGAAAAGATCGTCGATCTTCTTGAGATATTTGTCGTGGAGCTTCTGTGCGGTTGCCTCTGCGTCTTTTTCAACGTCCTCGGGCATACCCTGCTTAACGGCTTTCTTGAGGCCGTCGATGGCGTCGCGACGTGCATTGCGGACCGACACTTTGGCTGTCTCTGCCTCAGCTTTCGATTGCTTTACGAGCTGTTTGCGGCGTTCTTCGGTCAGTGGCGGAATAGAGAGACGGATCACTTCGCCGTTGTTTTCCGGGGTGATGCCGAGCTCGGAGTTGATGATCGCTTTCTCGATCTCCTTGAACATCGGTTTTTCCCAGGGGGTGATGGCGATTGTGCGTGCGTCGGGCACGGAGATGTTGGCCACATTGCTGATGGGCACTGCGCTGCCGTAGTATTCCACGCGGATGCCGTCGATCAGTTTGGGATTGGCTTTGCCTGCGCGGATGTGGGTCAGAGATTCGTCGAGGTAGGCCACAGCCAGCTCCATTTTCTCTTCGGCCGGGTTGAGATAGTCTTTTACGTCCATGATATATGTTTCTTGTTTTTTTATTGTTGCGGTTTAGTAAACGAGCGTTCCGATAGGCTCTCCGGCTATCACTTTAGCAAGATTGCCGGGGGTGTCCATGTCGAACACTATGATCGGCAGGCCGTTCTCTTTGCAGAGTGCTGTGGCGGTGAGATCCATCACGCGCAGTCCGCGGTTGAGCACTTCTCCGTAGGTGATCTTGTCAAACTTGGTGGCTGTGGGATCTTTCTCCGGATCAGCGGTATAGACTCCGTCGATACGGGTGCCTTTCAGCATCACATCGGCGCTCACCTCGATTCCGCGCAGTGCGCTGCCGGTGTCGGTTGTGAAGTAGGGATTGCCGGTGCCGCCAGCTATGATTGCCACGGTGCCGCTCTGAAGGGCCTCGATGGCACGGCGGTTGCTGTAGTGTTCGCCGATAGGGAACATGTTGATGGCGGTGAATACTTTGGCCGGCTGGCCTATCTCCTCGAGAGCCGAGCTGAGAGCGAGGGAGTTGATCGTTGTGGCAAGCATGCCCATCTGGTCGCCTTTGACGCGGTCGAAGCCTTTGGCCGCACCCTGAAGTCCGCGGAATATATTGCCGCCGCCTATCACGATGGCCACTTCAACGCCGGCGGCTACTACCTCGGCGATCTGGCGTGCGTATTCTCCGAGACGTTCGGCATCGATGCCATAGCCTTGGTGGCCCATCAGCGATTCGCCGCTGAGTTTGAGGAGCACTCTGTTGTATTTTGCGTTCATTTTGTTGGTTCTTTTGGTTTTCTGATCACAAATTTAGCTATTAATTTCCATTTGTGAAAATGGGTAGAGGTCAGTTGCCGGTGTTGAGCACGGGCTGTGCCGGTTCGTCGGCGCAGAGCACCACGAGAAGATTGCTCACCATGGCTGCCTTGCGTTCCTCGTCGAGCTTCACGACGTTGTCGCGTTCGAGACGTTGCAGAGCCATGTCGACCATCGAGACCGCGCCCTCCACAATCTTCTCTCGTGCCGAGATTATGGCGGCTGCCTGCTGGCGGCGCAGCATCACGGCGGCAATCTCCGGAGCGTAGGCCAGATAGTTGATTCTTGCTTCCACCACTTCCATGCCGGCCATGTCGAGACGGTCGTTGATCTTCTGTTCAAGCAGATCGTTGATCTCATCGCCGCCGTCGCGCAGTGTCAGTTCGTTGGCGTCGGCTCCGGTCTGGTCATATGCATAGTGGCCGGTCACTTCGCGCAGAGCAGCGTCGCTCTGGATGCGGACGAAGTTCTGCAGTGCCGCGTTGCTCACGGTTGTGCCGGTGGCCCCGAGAGAGGCGGAATCGAGGTCGAACACGGCGCGGTAGGTATCCTTGATGCGCCAGACAAGCACCATGCCGATCAGTACCGGGTTGCCCACTTTGTCGTTGACCTTTATAGGCTCGATATCCATGTTGCGGATTCGCAGCGAGAGTTTCCTGCGTGTCATGAACGGGTTGGCCCAGAAGAAACCCACCTTGCGGCAGGTGCCTTTGTAAGTGCCGAAAAAGATCATCACGCGTGCTTCGTTCGGCTCCTGTGTGAAGTAGCCAACGCATCCTGTGAGGAAGAGGATAACGCCGATAACCGTTGTCACCACTTTGACTCCTTCCGAGAACGAGTCGTTCAGAAGGAAGAAGAGCACCAGTGCCGGGATTATCAC
This sequence comes from uncultured Muribaculaceae bacterium, assembly GCA_910579185.1. GTDB lineage: Bacteria > Bacteroidota > Bacteroidia > Bacteroidales > Muribaculaceae > Paramuribaculum. The sequence continues at coordinate 73,011 of CAJTTG010000011.1, read as the reverse complement.
GAACGTGATCACGATCATGGCGAAGCCATTGATCAGCAATCCGCTGTACTCATATTCTTTGTTTTTGTCCATGTGTCTTAATATTTATGGTCGGTTGAGTTCATTTCCTCGGGGGTGATGGGTGTGGCATTCATCTTGTGCCATACGTAGGCAATGTAGGCTATCACGAAGGGCGTGATTACCGATACCCAGCTCATCACCTTGAGCGTGAACAGCGACGAAGAACTGTTGCGGATGGTCAGCGATGCATTGACATCCTGCAGCGATGGGTAGTAGGCCGTCGAGTTGTAGCCGGCGATGCAGAGCAGACATATTACAACAATAACCGTGCCAATTCCCGAGAACCAGATGCCATGGCGGTATTTTGTGAGGATCACAGTGGTTATGATACCCCAGAGAACCATCACCACGCCGATCAGGAACAGCAGCCCGACTGGCCACATCTCGATCAGGTTGTTGAGATATTTGTAGTCCACCCACTGCATTGTTCCGTCGGGTGCCACTTCCACACCTTTTGCCGTAAGCAGCAGGAATGCGAACAGCAGGAACAGGACGGTGAAGATGCTGCCGTTGATCAGCACCGACCGGCGCTGGCGTTTGATGAATTCAGCATCGTTGGCGATGCAGTTGATGAAATAGAGCGATGCCAGGGTGCGGGCCAGGAACAGCACTGTGAAGCCGAGAACGAGGTTTTTCCATTCAAAGATGGCCTCGAATCCGTGGCTCGGAGCCCAAGTGGAGATCACGGGCGACGCGCTGTCGAGGATATTGGTCTTCACGACATCGAAATGAGCCCCGAAAAACATCATCGCTACGGCCACGCCAAGAAGCACGCAGCCAACGCAGCCGTTGACGAAGAGGAACGTGTCGTAGGTCCGTGTGCCGAAGATATTGCCCGGCTTTGAACGGAACTCATAGCTGACGGCCTGTAGGATAAAGCTGAAAAGGATCAGCATCCAGAGCCAGTAGGCTCCGCCGAAGCTGGTGGAGTAGAAAAGAGGGAAGGAGGCGAAGAATGCTCCGCCAAAAACCACGAGCGTGGTGAATGTCAGCTCCCATTTGCGCCCCAGGGCGTTGACCATCATGGTCCGGTCGGTGGCGTTGTTGCGGCATAGCAGCATCGACTGGCCTCCCAGAACAAAGAGCAGGAACACCAGGGCACCGCCCAATACGCTGATCAGGAGCCACCAATAGTCCTGTAGATATTCTATCGTTTGCATGTTGTCTTAATCTTTTAGTGATTCATAATCCGATTTTGATCCTTTGGCTATCTGGCGAAGCATGATGCCTACCTCGGCGGCCAGGAATGCCGTGAACATGGCGGCAAACAGCCAGAACGTCAGCATGACGGTTGACACCGGGATGTCGGAGATGGCGGCCTGTACGGGCATGATGTCCTGGATGATCCAGGGCTGACGGCCCACTTCAGCTGTAACCCATCCGGCCTGTGAGCACACGTAGACAATCGGTATGGTGAGCATGCCGGCCCAAAGTATTATCTTGTTGGAAAGCCAGCTGCGGCGACGCCACACAGCCCATAGGACAACGGCGAAGAACAGCATGAGATAACCGCCGAGTATCACCATTGTGTGGAATGAATAGAATGTCAGGGCCACCGGAGGCACGGCTTGTGACGGATTGTCGAGATAGCCGTAGCCGAAGAAGCGGTAGTCGGCTTTCAGGTCGGCGGCGGCCAGAGCCATGGCTGCCGTGTCGCCTTTTGCCGAAGCTGCATCGAAACGGCGCAGGGCTTCATGGGCACGCCGGCCTATCTCTATGCGCTCAGCGTACGATTCGTGGCGTATGGTGTCACCCTCAGGTGTAAGTTCAATACCATTGATGAGGTCGTTGATGCCGGGCACAAAGGCGTTGAAGTCGTGGGTGGCGAGAAATGAGAGACCTTTCGGGAGGGATATGTCGAACAGATAGGGATCGGCGTCATTGTCGGGCTTTTTTTCCGGATTCAGGATGCCGAATGCCACGATCTCTTGTCCGCATTTACCTTCATAGAGGCCCTCCATCGCGGCCAGTTTCATAGGCTGCACGCGAGCCACGTCGAGTGCCGAGCTGTCGCCGGTCCAGAGTGTGAGCAGCATGCCGGCCAGTCCTATCGTGCCGCCGACCTTGATCGAGCGTATGGCCATGGCCTCATTGCGCTTTTTCAGCAGGAACCAGCAGCTGACGCCGATCACGAATACGCCGGCAAGAGCCCATCCGCTGAACACGGCATGGAAGAATTTGTGGATTGCAACCGGGGAGAACGCGACAGCCCAGAAGTCGTCCATCACATTGCGCATCTGCGCCGGATCAAATTCCATCCCGACGGGATATTGCATCCAGCCGTTGGCCACAAGGATCCAGAGAGCCGACAGCGATGCGCCTATGCCTGTGAGCCAGGTGGCTGCGAGATGGAAACGGGGGCTGACTTTCTTCCAGCCGAAGAACATGACGGCGATAAACGTCGACTCCATGAAGAACGCCAGCAGGCCCTCAATGGCAAGCGGCGCTCCGAAAATGTCGCCTACAAACCAGCTGTAGTTCGACCAGTTTGATCCGAATTCAAATTCCAGGATTATGCCGGTGGCCACGCCGATCGCGAAGTTCACGCCGAATAGCGTCATCCAGAATTTGGTGATGGCGAGCCAACGCTCGCTACGGGTGCGGTAGTAGATGGTCTCCATCACCGCGACGATCACCGAAAGCCCCAGCGTCAGGGGCACGAATAGCCAGTGGTACATCGCTGTCAGGGCGAATTGAGCCCTCGACCAGTCCACGACACTCATCAAATCGTTCATAATAGTTTAATCGGTTATAAGGGTTAGATTTTTTTATTTCTCATGGGTCAGCGAACTCCTGACGGCCTGCGCCCTGTCCTGATCGCTGTCATAGTCGCGCTGGAGCAGATCGGGGAAGAAGATCAGCTTGAACACCAGCAGCAGCAACGCCACCTTCAGTATGATCAGAACCCATAATGTGCGGCCCACCGTCATGTTGCGGAATCCGTCGACATACAGATCGGCAACGCGGCGGAAAAAATTCTGTGGGCGGCTGGGGCTTTCCTCCTTCATTTCCTGTGCGATTTGTTTTTCATGATTGCAAAATGCAAACTAACGAATTTTCAACATCAAACACAAACTATCGGTTTGGAAAAATGAGAAAAAATGGATTTTATTAAAAAAAATCGCAAAAACGCTTGCCATTTCAAAAATAATGCCTACCTTTGCAACGCTTTCAGCGATGAACCGATTATCGGGCGCTTAGCTCAGCTGGTTCAGAGCATCTGCCTTACAAGCAGAGGGTCGGGGGTTCGAATCCCTCAGCGCCCACCAAAGTTTCTCTTCCGGGAGAAACATTCTGAAATCGGAATCGATGAAAGCTACTGACAGCGGCACTGCCGCATGATCAGGGCGCTTAGCTCAGCTGGTTCAGAGCATCTGCCTTACAAGCAGAGGGTCGGGGGTTCGAATCCCTCAGCGCCCACCAAAGAATTTTCCGATAGCTTGCACGCATTGCGTTGCAAGCTTTTTTATTTATTGCCGCGCCGACGCTTGCTATATGAAACGTAAGGGTATGAAAAAAGGGTAAGCTGACTACATCGCACCGCTACGACCCGATACCGTTGCTTCGATCAAGACCTGGCGGAATTCTCGGGGAGCTGGTCGTGTAGGACTTACCCGGCTGCAAAGTTACAACTTTTTTCTATTTCTCCAAAACCTAATGCCCTTTATGCCCAAAAAAGTGTCTAAAAAAAAGTGTGCCATCGTTGGATAGCACACCTTTGTGTATTGTTTGAATCTCCGGTTTGAGCCGCTGTCGGCTACCGGTTACTCTACGGTCCAGGTTTCGCCGGCGAGGATCATCGAACGCAGGGAGTCGAAGCCATGCGATGCACGTACTTCTTCAACCTGACGGTCAACCTCGTCATTGTAGGTCAGCGATTCAACGTCGCGGATCACACCGATTGCCAATGGCAGATCCGTGCCGTCCATCATTGCGAGCTGCTGGTGGAGGAAGTTGCTCTGGGTGTGGGCGTCATGCACCAGCACATCGTCCATCGTATATCCATCTTCTCCGATCGTGACTGCTTTGAGCAGGAATCCGTCCTGCACAAGACCCTTTTCGTTATCCTTGCCGAAAAGCATTTTCTGGCCATGAACCAGATGGATGGTGCGGTCGGCGCGGTATTCGCGGTCGGTGATGCGAGAGTGGATGCCGTTGTTGTAGATCACACAGTTCTGTAGGATCTCAACCACCGATGCTCCATGGTGGCGTGCGGTGGCAAGAAGCACTTCCTGTGAGATCTGAAGCTCAACGTCGATCGTGCGGCCGAAGAAATTACCCCTTGCACCGAACACGAGTTCGGCCGGGATGAACGGATCTTCGGTAGTGCCGTAGGGCGATGACTTGCTGACGAATCCGCGGTCGGAGGTCGGTGAATACTGACCCTTGGTCAGACCGTAGATCTTATTGTTGAAAAGCAGCATGTTGATGTCGATGTTGCGGCGCACGGCATGGATAAAATGGTTACCGCCGATGGCGAGGCCGTCGCCGTCGCCGGAGATCTGCCATACGGTCATTTCCGGATTGGCCACCTTGAAGCCTGTGGCTATGGCGGCTGCGCGGCCGTGGATGGTGTGGAAGCCGTAGGTGTTCATGTAGTAGGGCAGACGTGACGAACATCCGATGCCGGAGATCACGGCCGTTTTATGGGGTGGCACACCGAGGGCTGCCATGGCTTTATGCAGGGAGTTGAGGATGGCATGGTCGCCGCAGCCGGGACACCAGCGCACGGGCTGGTCGCTCTTGTAGTCGGCCGGGGTGAATGTTGTTGATGTTGCTTGGGTGTCCATGATTTATTCGTTATCCATGATTTTCAGGGTTGCGCTGACCACTTCTTCAACCAAGAATGGCTGACCCTGGATTTTGTTGATTCGTTTGATGTTGGCCGATGGGAACCGAGCCTGGAGATAGTCGGCGAACATGCCGGTGTTGAGCTCGGCCACGATGATGGTCTTGTAGCGTGAGAGCACTTCCTCTGTGTTGGCAGGTAGCGGCTTGATGTAGCGGAACTGGGTGAATGCCACTTTCCGTCCCTGGGCGTTGAGCTGTGCGGCGGCAGTGCGCAGATGGCCGTAGGTGCCACCCCATCCCAAAAGGAGGGTGTCGGCTTCCGGACAATCATAGATCACCTCAAGGCCGGGAATATCATTGGCAATGCGTTCTATCTTGGCCTGACGTGTGCGCACCATCTTTTCGTGGTTCACCGGATCAGTGGAGATAGCTCCTGTCTTGAAGTCCTTCTCCAGACCGCCCAGACGGTGCATGGCACCCTCGGTACCCGGAATGGCCCAGCGGCGCACGAGATTGTTGTCGTCGCGTTCGTATGGACGCCAGCCCCCCTCGCTGATACGTTCAGCCGACAGATAGGGCGGACGGATCTCGGGATATTCATCAGCGTCAGGTATACGCCATGCCGACGAACCGTTGCCTATGAAGGCGTCCGTCAGAAGGATCACCGGGGTCATGTGCTCGATGGCGATACGTGCCGCCTCAAAGGCCATGGTGAAGCAGTCGACAGGCGATGCCGGTGCGACGACTGCTACGGGCGATTCGCCGTTGCGGCCGTAGAGAGCCTGCATAAGGTCGGTCTGCTCGGTCTTGGTGGGGAGACCGGTGGAGGGACCGCCGCGCTGAACGTCGATAACCACCAGCGGAAGCTCGGCGATAACCGCCAGGCCGATACCCTCGCTCTTCAGTGCCAGACCGGGGCCTGACGTGGAGGTGACGGCCAGATCGCCGGCAAAGGAGGCTCCGATGGCGGAGCAGACTCCTGCGATCTCATCCTCCATCTGCACAGCCTTGACACCTAAGTCCTTGCGTTTTGCAAGTTCCTGAAGAATGTCGGTGGCAGGGGTGATGGGATAGCTGCCTAAGAACAACGGACGTCCGCTCTTCTCAGAGGCCATGATCAGACCCCATGCAGTGGCGGTATTGCCGTTGATATCGGTGTAGACACCCGGACGGGCCGGACGGCTTTCTATGCGATATGTCGAAACAGAAGCGTGGATATTGTGACCGTAGTCATATCCGGCATTGATCACCTTGGTATTAGCCTCAAGGATCGCAGGCTTACGGGCAAATTTCTTGCGGAGGAAGTGGAGTGCGCTTTCCAATGGGCGGTCAAACAGCCAGCACACAAGGCCAAGAGCAAAGAAATTGCGGCATTTGATGATCGACTTGTTGTCAAGTCCGCTGTCGGCAAGCGCGGCCTTGGTCATGGTGGTGATGGGCACATCGAGCACCTGGGCACGGATTCCGAGCTCACGGATCGGATCGTCGGTTGCATAGAGCGCTTTCTTGAGATCGGCCTCCTTGAAAGAGTCGATATCAATGATGATCACGCCGCCTTCCTTTACGTGGTGGACGTTCTGTTTGAGTGCCGCGGCATTCATTGCCACGAGAACATCACATTTGTCACCCGGAGTGTGGACATTCGTTCCTACGCTCACCTGAAAGCCCGACACACCGCCAAGCGAACCCTGCGGAGCGCGGATCTCGGCAGGATAGTCAGGGAACGTGGAGACCTCGTTGCCCAGGCCTGCGGAGACATTTGTAAAGATATTGCCCACGAGCTGCATGCCGTCGCCGGAGTCGCCGGAGAAGCGGACCACAACCTTTTCGAGGGTCTTCACGCTTGTTTCTGTTAACATTTCAAAAGAAATATGATTTGGTTTCTGAATATTTATGGTATTATTATCGGTAATCTTATATCATATACTTACCACGGGCAAAGATATTGAATAAAAATGAATTTGCAATATTTTTATTGCCTGTTTTTAGCCACTTTATTCCGCCCCTCCACCAAAAATCCCATCACTCGTCCGGCTCCTGCTCAGATGTAATGGCTGTTCAAGGTGTTAATGGTTACAGTCGGGACGATCAGATTGTTGCGCCTCACTTCCGGATAATCCTGAAATCATGCCCCACGGTCTCACCATGAACCAATCGGAATGGGAAAAAAGTGGGGTCTTTTGACTCATGGAACGGAGAGGATATATACTTGTCAGTGATGTCAAATATCGAATCGCCTTTTGTTAAAAATTTATATTCCAGGTCCAAAATCGCTTCACCATCCCGAGTCTCAAATGCAATGGTATCAATGAACGAACCATGCTCTCGGTTAAGACCGAACTCAATGTCTGGTCTTGCTATGATCGTATCACCATTCCGAAACCACTTTCCGGCTACATAATCTACATTCCGTCCACCCATCCATGGCTGAGACATAACAAATCCATGTTCTATATGATCAAATATCACATAGCCTCTGGGCATATAGGGTAGACTATCCGCAACATAGATGCTCATCGGGAAGTCATTGTAAATTCCTCTCTGTCCTGCCGTTGCTATAGATCCGGCGGCAATCATGGCTAAGGTAAATATAAGCGTGAATATGTAACTGGTTCTCATGATATTTTATTTCGCATAACAACCAAATTTGGGATATAACTTGTCAAGTTTCTTTGATCGGAGTTTGATATATTCCACACTCTCCATATACCGCATCCTTGTATCATTCTGAAATTCAAGTTTGTTGTCATCTCCAATAACATAGAAACTCCAATAGCTTGCTTCCGGTTCTTCGCGTTCATCTCTCCCATCATATTTAAAACTCTTGCTGTCTCCGACAGGATGGGTGTAATATTCTGTGAATTTTTTGTCAAGGAATAGTATGTAGTCGTCAACTATTGTATAGGAACATTTTGATTCAAGATCAAGTGGAACCTGATTGGTGCTCTCCAGATCAAATATAACAATAGTATTGCTTGGATACCCATCAATAACATCATTCAACATTCTGACATAAAAATCATATTCAGAGGATTTTCTATCCCATTTGATTGCTTGCGGCAATATGCTGTTACGCAACAGGTCTAAAACATACTCATTATTTATTTCAACGTGGTTTAACTCCTTTTCGCCACAATATTCACTGCTGTCAACGGCACATGATTCATCGTTATCTTTAACAGTAGATTCTCTATTATCATTTGCACATGAATAATTCACGAAGAAAACCGATAATAAGATGGCCCAAAATTTAGTACAATCCATAACTGATTTTATTATTTTTCAAAGATGCAACCATTCCCAAGCATTAAAAGTGTCTGCCGGATTAATGAGATTATAGTGTAGGCCCTTTAAATTCCAACAAACGCTCAAACTATAGATTCCTTTTTTATGGTCTAATCTTATTGTTGTCCCATTTAGGGTGATAGCCCCTAACAGACATGATGGCATAATTTCTTCTCCATATAATTCCTGATGCATGTCCCTTAGAGCGAGATAAGATCTTTCGCCGATCTTGATTTTTGGAGCAGGATTGCTTGGGGCATCCTCATTTTCTGGACAATAAGAAACTATCTTGTAATTTTTACCATTCTCATCCTCAACGTAAATTTCATAATATTCGTTATTACGGACAATCTCTTTCACCAGATAAAACTCTCCTGAAATATAATCCTTTTCGTCTCTGGCGACCATTTCCAATGCACAAAGCCCCCAGATACTCAGTAATAATATTGTTACTATAGTTCTCATCTACTCTTTCTTGGTGCTAAGTTAATAGTTTTCATAATCATTCGGTCTCCAATCATATCATACATGATTATTTCGTACTGACAGGTATTTTTTTAGTTTTTCAAGACTCGCAGATTGTGCCGCGTCCGGCTTCACTCGCCCAGCCGGCCTTCATCCGCCTTGTCGGGGTAACGGTTCTCCGAACCGTCTACCGCTCCACGCTCCGACCGCCTCTGTCACATCTTCTCATTCGCCACCGATCCACACCAGTTTGATCTCGTCGCCCGATATATCCAGTTCCCAGACATCCCCATCAACTCCTTGAGCCAGTAAAATTCCTGCCGTCCACAGTTGCTCGGTAGTATAGATCTTATCAAGCATAACCATTTTGTCAGTCCGTCGCAATAAACGATCCACCACATATTCACTTAGATGGAAACTATAGTCTCCCTTAACATTGAATATTATTCTTGTAGGATAGCCATCTAAAAATGCAACTCCGTCACAATCTTCATAATAACCTACATATGGATATTTAAATGGTTCGATGAACACATTTGTAGAATCCCGAGAATAGATCATTATAAAGAAACCTGGATCATTATTTAACCATTTTGTTGAATTTATAAAATCTTTCAGATATTGGCAGAATGCCGAATCCACAATCTCATACAGCGGCATTTCAACAGACTGATCTTTCTGCTTTGACAACGGTATCAGATTCTCCTTTGGAATTGAGTCGATCGGCAGAACAATTTTTTTGCTCCCACACGACATCATTGTCAAAAACATCCCCAATATCGCAATTGCGCAGATGAACTTATGGTTCTCTTTTCTTTGGTGGCTCATCCTCATATATTCAATTTATTTTCATGTGATAGAGATATCAGTGGATCATCAAATACATTCAATAGCTGATAAACTCACTGATTACATCCTGTATATAACGATCCTTATAGTACTTGAAATATCCGCGTTCTATGTAATCACATGTAATCCATATCATTTCCACTAATTTGGGAGACTTACGGAATATTTGTATCAGCCCAACAACGGGATCGGCAGCATAAACCCATTCAAGCCCTCCGTTAATTTTGTAGTGGGCGACAAGAGCCGGTGATGTCGTATCATAATAAAGCGTCTCCTTGTATTGCAATTGTTGTAGCGCACTCATGATTTTGCGTATCGTCTCAGAATTGTTGATTTCACTACGGGTCAGAACTGATGATATGGTTTGAGTTGACAATGCGAAATCGCCTCGCGGTAGCCCATCTTTAAAGTTATCTTGTGTAATCTGAGTTATTACGATTTTGTCAATACCACTGATGTCTAACTTCTTTGGCACTTTTATTTCTCTGGCCTCCCGTTTGGGCATGGTTTGCATTAATGATAATAGATACCCGTTCAGATCATACGTCATTTTATAGCTTTTATGTCCATAGTCCACGCTTCCATATCCGAACCATATCATCTCCGGTAACCGTCCATCAGTATAGAATATTGTTGCGTAACCATCATAATCACCATGTGGTTCCGGCACCAAGTAAACCCCATTGGGTCTCAGTGGATTAAAAAAGGTGGATATAGCGGTGAATGGTGACACATAATCACCTCCGGTAAACTTCAATGTGTCGATAGCATATATAAAATCGTCTATATCTTTCACATCTTCAATTATCACTGACTCTTTCCTCATCAGGTTTGATGCTTGCTCTCTTGAAAGCTCCCCATCGAAAACAATGCCCCTGTATCCCAATTCAATCCTGTCGATATATTCTGTTGGATTTTGGGGGCTTTGTGCAACCCCGTAAACTATTCCTTGCAGGAATAGAAATATCATAGATAATTTGAATATACGTTGTCTTGTTCTCATCGCGTTCCGTGTATTGCCACCCTTATCCGCAAATATAGCACATCCTCCACCCCTTTTCCAAATCTCTCCCCAACTTTTTTCCTCTATTCTCTCCCCACCTTTCATACCTCCACAGGTAGGGACTGCGGTCCGGCTTCACTCGCCCAGCCGGCCTTCATCCACCTTGTCGGGGTAACGGTTCTCCGAACCGTCTACCGCCCCACTCTCCAACTCCACAAAGAAGTATTTGCGTATCATTTATTTATGTCACACATCCGAGCCATTACTTGTTTCGTCTTGTTGATTGTATTATATCTCTCACTTTTGCTTCGAGAATATTCATTCGAGTTTTGAATCCTTCTGATGAAATCGTTTCGTCGAACAGACTTCCGGGAAAGTTTATCCTGATGTTGTCGCTTTCCGATCCTTTATCAGCTGAGAACTCGATATTATTATATCTCATAAAGTCCAGAAGTGTCTGTTGATCAACCTCATTGAGCGGCGAGTTCCCCTCAATGGTCTTGATCGCATTTACATATCCATCATCGTCAATCGACAAGACCATCTCAAATTTAAAATCATCCAGCCATCGGTTCACTCTATAATCTCCGAAAGCGTATATCATCGACAATAATAGCCTCGCTTCATTTGTGTTCCCTTGTTGCTGATAGTTTAGATTCAGGCAGTATAAATCAGTAGGATAAACGCTGAAGTCCTCTACGATTTGCTGGATGCTCTCTTCTGTAATCAGTATGGCGTCCGATTTCAGATGGAATGATGGCAGTAGAGAGCAGCTTATGTTTACGTCTATCCCATCTTTATTTTGGGAATAAAACCGATCAACAATGGGTTCAATAGAATCCATATTCCATGGAAATTCTTCAGTGTGAGCTTTTGTAATGATAGCCTTATTTTCAATGAAAGTTTGTTCCAGATGTTTCAATTCGTCTGGGTTCAGTTTATAGGAAGGGAAGTTCAAGGCATTGCGATCAATATCTCGTGAGATTATACGAAATGATTTAAGCTGGCGGATATGCCCCATGGAATCTAACGCCGCCGATATCTCTATGATCGGCTTTTCCCATATTATCCTTGTCAAAGAATCTGTACCCCATTCTTTTTCAAGAATTCTGATGATCTGGCAGTCGTTCCGCCAAAATGCCCAGTTTTCACTAAAACTTAGATTTAAGGCTCGGCTTGATAAAGAAACTGTTGCCAGAATCATCAATATTACAATATATGGTAACTTATCATATATTCTTATCGTATAGCGGTTTGAAGGTAATTGTTTTAGTCTCGTCATGATAAAAAATAGATCGGTAATGTTTAATGAATCCTCGTGCTTGTTTGAACCCTTAGGCGTTCGTGCAGCCGGATAATATTTCTTGCTTTTCGTAATGCGTTTCCCATTCGATAGAAATCAGCTTTCAACTTTGATCCTTCATGAAAATCATCTGTAAGCTGATAAATACCTGGGAAATCAACCTGTATTTCCTTTGTATTTGCTCTTGGAGCAAGCATTCTGACATTGCTTAGTCTCATGAACTCGGCAAGAGTTCTTAACATAGAGTCGTCTAACGGACTGTTGCCACTTTTATTAGCTATGGTTTCGACTCTCCCGTCATTATTTACACCAATGTTTATTGCGAATTTATGTTCAATAAGCCAATTCCCCATATTCCTACCGCCAAAAACATATAACATCGAAAATAATAACTGGGCCGTGTTGTAATCTTCTTCGGTAGGAACGATATCCGCACTTAATTTTTCAAAATTCTGGTTATCTGTAAGAATATATTCCTCAGGCATAAAACCATGTATTGAATCAAGTTTCTGTGAGATAAAGTTGGCAGGATTCCATAAAGGATCGTCCACCTTTATTTCCATCCAGAATGGTGATGGCCAATTTACAGTCATCTCCCAAACACCACCACCTTTAAACCACCTCTCTGCGCTCTGCACTACACTTTCTTTTGTCTTCTTTAGATATGGGTTTGTCTCCTCCGGAAATGTAAAAGGCACATCATTGTCAATTAAATATTTTTGCAGTTTTACACGGATAGAATCATCAACGGCCATTCTGGAGCGTTCACTCTTGTTATTCCGCTCACGTCTGATCAGATATTTCAGCTGTTTTAAATGACCATGTGAATCAAATTGCCCGACAAAAGCCCAATCCCGTCGTTCTTTAAGATCGTTTATCAGTGTGTCCTTACCAAAGCAATCTGCCAATGCGCGTCCAAACATCACGCTATTCCTCCAGTTTCCCCACGTTTCACTGTCAAAACTGAGATTAATGTACGCTGATATGCTTAGATGCGCAACAAGTAGCGTTAATATAACAGTAGCAAGCCTTCTCATTTTAAGAATGTTAGTCAAACCGTATCAGGCTGTCACCCCTTATCCGCAAATATAGCACATCCTCCACCCCTTTTCCAAATCTCGCCCCAACTTTTTCCCATCCCTACCGAGTTGCATCGGGACTGCATCTTGATCCTACGAGCTACATCCCGGCAATTTCAATGCCGGCTACCAAACATATTTTCAGCCACCTTGTCGGGGTAGGGTAGCAGGAACAGAATGCCAATAGACTCAGGATTAATTTTAGGCACTTAATGCTTATGGGTGAAATTATCATACATTTTCTTTGCATAATCTGTAACTGCAGTCCTGGGTGGTTGTCAGCGGTTGAAGCGGAGGGCGTGGGCTGCTGGGACTGAGAAGGTGACGCCGTGGCGGTAGACGATCTGGCCGTTGACCATTGTCAGGTCAACCTTATTGCCTACGGTCAGACCGGCAAGCGGTGTCCAGCCGCAGCGTGATATGGCCCATTGATCGGTGATGGTGTACGGCTCGCATTCGTTGTCCACGAGGGTCAGGTCGGCGTAATACCCTTCGCGTATGTAGCCACGGCGGTCTATGCCATAGATGTCTGCCGGAGCATGACACATTTTCTGTACAATCTGCGGTATTGAGAAGATCCCTTCGTCGGCCATCTGGAGCATCAGGGTCAATGAGAATTGGATCAGCGGCATTCCGGAAGCGGCGGTCAGTGCCGTGCCCGTTTTTTCGTGGGGGAGATGGGGTGCATGATCGGTGGCTATTGTGTCAATGCGTCCGTCCTCAACGGCTTGACGCAACGCGTCGCGGTCGGCAGCACGTTTGATGGCAGGATTGCACTTGATCCGTGAGCCGAGCATCGGGTATTGTTCGTCGCAGAAAGCGAGATATTGCGGACATGTCTCGGCTGTGATCAGCTTGCCATCGGTAGGGCCGGGCTGCAAAAGTTCAAGCTCGTCGGCGGTGGAGACGTGCAGCAGGTGCAGACGATGGGAGTGGGCGCGTGCCATCTCTACAATCCGGCGTGAGGCCGCGATACATACGGAATGGTCGCGCAACACCGGATGGAAGTCGATCGGCAGATCCTCGCCATAACGTGCTATTATGGCCTCACGGCGTTTCTGCAACAGCGTCTCGTCCTCGGCATGGACGGCGATCAGAGCCGGAACATTTGTGAAGATACGCTCCATAGCCGCTGGATCGGACACGAGCATATTGCCTGTCGACGACCCCATGAACAGTTTTACGCCGGCCACGCGTGTATAGTCGGCCGATGCAAGTTCATCGAGATTGGAATCGGTGGCACCGATAAAGAATCCATAGTTGGCTACTGAAACCTCAGCCGCACGCCTGATTTTATCCTCCACGGCTGCCATGCTGACCGTCGGCGGTTTGGTGTTGGGCATGTCGATGAACGAGGTCACGCCACCGGCAACGGCGGCGCGGCTTTCTGTAGCCATATCGGCCTTATGTGTCAGACCCGGGTCGCGGAAATGCACGTGGGTGTCTATCACCCCGGGCAGCAGCAGTCGCCCATTCCCTTCTATGATTGTGGCGCATCCTGTCAGCTCGGCTTCGGGATCTCCTTTGCCCACCTGGGCTATCATTTCGTCGCACACCACTACATAGCCGCGGAACGACTGCATTTCATTGACTATATAAACATCGCGGATCAGTGTCGATCTGCTGAGGTCGATTTCCTGTTTCATTGTGGTCGGGGATATTTGCGGAAGAAACTGTTCCATTTAAGACGTATCACTCCAAACACGGCCTCGCCGAAAATGCCGCCCGACATCTTGCTTGTGCCGTTCTCGCGGTTGACAAAGATAATGGGCACCTCTTTGACTGTGAAGCCACATTGGAGCGTGGTGAATTTCATCTCTATCTGGAATGCGTAGCCTTTGAACTTGATCTTGTCGAGTTCGATGGTCTGGAGCACCCGGCGGCGGTAGCAGGCGAACCCGGCTGTTGTGTCGCGGATTTTCATGCGTGTGACCATCCGCACGTAGGCCGATGCGTAGTACGACATCAGCACGCGCCCCATGGGCCAGTTGACAACGTTGACCCCCGTCAGATAGCGCGACCCTACAGCCATGTCCGCGCCCTCCTGCGAGCATGCATGGTAGAGCCGCATCAGGTCATCGGGCTTGTGTGAGAAGTCGGCATCCATCTCGAAGATATATTCGTAGCCGGGACGTTGGAGCGCCCACTTGAATCCTGCTATATAGGCGGTGCCGAGACCAAGTTTGCCCTGACGCTCCACCATGTGGACGCGGCCGGTATATTCTGTCATTTTCCGGCGTACGATATCAGCGGTGCCGTCGGGCGATCCGTCGTCGATGATCAGCACATCCATTTCGTGCGGCTGACCCATCACGGCATCAATGATGGCCGATATGTTCTCTTTTTCGTTGTAGGTCGGGATGATGACCACGCAATCTGATGTCTGCTTCATTTCTGGATGATCGCTGTTTTATGGGGGGATTAGAATTTATATGTCGCGCCGAAAAGACCGGTGATGCCCTGTGCCGGCATGCCACCGATAAGCATGTGATGGCGGTTCATGAGGTTCTCGCCGCGCAGGAACACGCTCCATTGTGAGGTGAGGCGGTAGAGTGCGCCGGCAGACAGATTGTTGACCGATCCGAGGCTACGCATGCCGGAGATGGTGGTAGGGAGCGGACTGGTGCCGTCAGAGATCTCGCAGCTTGAATAGACTGCGCGGTTGCCACGGTATTCCCAGCCGAGTTCTATGTCGAGCGGCTTGATCGGGGTCACTTTGAGCGATGCTTCGACCACGGTCTTGGCTCGGTCGCGCCAGAGATAGTAGCCGCGGTCCTTTTTCTGCGGTGCCATCTCGAAAGATGCCTTGAAGTCAACGATATTGCGGTAGTTGTAGCCCAGTGCGCCATGCAGCCTGTAGCCCTTTATGTCCTGAACGGCAAACGAGGTAAGCTGATGGTTGTCGTCGCCCGATGCTGTGATTACGGAATTCATTGTCGGCATAACCCAGTCGTTGGCAATAGCGTATGAGGCCGCGATTTCGGCATAGAATCCATGCCATGAGCCTACTGTCACGCCAACCTCGCCCTCAACCGGGATCTCCGAGTTGCGGAACGATTGGTAGGGCATCGCATAAGGTGTCACGTCGTAGAGCGATCCCAAGGTGTTCTGCCATGTTCCGCCGGTAGCTTTGACATAGACTTTCACGAAATCCGATGGTATCCACGTGGCTTGTGCTTTCGGAGCAATGTGGAATGTCTTCCCGGAGTTGAATGTGAGGTCGATCTGCGCCCCAAGATCCAGTTTCAGTTGGGCTATGTCGAAGCGGTAGAACGGATTGAGCGACAGTGTAGTCGGATGGTTTTTGACGGTCGGGGTCAGAGCTATGTCGCTTGTGGGGGCAAACGAGTGGTTGTAGGCCATATCGTAGGAGTTGTGGCTCAGCGACAGCTCTATTCCGGCAGATGATGCGCCGGCGAATTTGCCATAGAAAAATCCGCTGAATTTGAACCGGTTCTCGCGCATCGGGCTGATGTCGGTTGATGTCTGGCCAAGTGCGTCGATGGCGTAATATCCCTGATGGTCAACGTAGGCAAATCGGCCGTATTCGGCTCCGAGTCCATAGTGGAAATCGCCATGGCTTAGATTCCAGCTCAAGGCCGCGTTGAACCGATGGATGTTCTGATGGAGGATCTGAGGCAGCGCCGGGGTGTTGTAACGGGCGAATGTATAGTCAATCCCGGCGTCGATAAACGACTCGCGACCTACTGCCTGATGCAGGTTGGCTCCGATGGTGGCTGTCTGCCGGCGGACGTATGTCTTTCTGTCACCGTCGAGAGTGGAGATCGGCATCATAGTGCCTTTGTAGGCTGTCCCGTCATATTGCATCCATGCGTTCAGACGGGTATGGTCGGTATCGAGAAACTTATAGCCTGCCGATGCTCCGAGGTTGAATTTCGGCATGAAACCTAAAGCCGCATATCCGCGGTAGGGCGACGTGTAGATGGTGTCGCCGTATGCTGCAGGTTGCAGGGTCGTGATCGAGCCCGGCACACCGACGCGCACGTCGGCTGCGCTGTAGGGGATCCTTGAGGCGTTTTCAGTCGGTAGGGTTATGGTAGGAGTCATGGAGATCTTGTTGATCTCGCGAAGTTGCGGTGTCTCTTTGTAGCGCACCTCCACTTCTGTGTGGAGATCCTGTGCCGACGCTGTCAGGGCGGTTGCCGCCAGTGCCGTTGCTATAGCTATGTTTCTGACTGTGTTGATCATTGCAGAAAGGATGTTATTGTTTGAGTCGTGAGTCGATCATGTCGAAAATATCGGGATCGGTGTCGGGATAATTCGATTTCAGTGCCTTGAGATACTCGTCGGCCTCGAAGGTCTTGCCCTGACGGCGGAGAATGTCGCTGTAGGCTATGAAGCCACGGGCATACCAGTAGTTGTGGGGCGATCCGGTGTCAATGAAGTCGTTGGCCATCTTTTCGGCACGGCTGTCATTGCCTGCCGCTGCCAGTGATTCGATCATGTAGACGGCACTCTTGGAGCCGGTCAGGGTCGACGGGTCTTTTGCCAGCGGTGTCCAGAGCTCATAAGCTTCGTCGTGACGGCCGAGACGGTCGAGAGCCACAGCACGTGAGAACCGGATCTGGTCGGCCTCGGCGTTGACTGCCGACGATGACAGGAGCTGTTCGGTGGCCTCCAGGACATCATCGTAGCGGTTGAGATCAATGGCGGTCTGCATGATTCCTGTACGGGCATCGCGAAGCATTTCCGGTGTCGAGGCCTTGGCCGCGAGCTTTCTGTAGGAGGTGAGAGCCAGCTCCCCTTTGCCGAGAGCGGCCTCGCCGTCGGCCTTGATCAGCAGGGCGTCCTCTGCCTCAGATGCGTCGGGATATTCGGTCACGATGCGTGTGGCATAGGCAACCGCCGTCTCCTGATTCCCTTTCTGCGAGGCTTCGTCGGCCAGATAGAGCAAGGCTTTCGGGGTGTTGGCTCCGCCGGGGAACTGCTTGATATAGTCTTCAAGACGGGATGCATCCTGACGTGAGAGGTAGCGTTCCTCTGCTGTCTCAAAGGCTGTCGATTCAAGCTGCGAGATCTCGATCTTGGGCGCGTCGGGCACGGAGTTGACAAACATTACGTACTCCGGCAGGCGGCCTTCCTCTGCGTATATGTTCTTGAGGTCGTCGATAGCCACGCGTGCCTCCTGGCTGGTCGGGTAGTTCTCAACCACGCTGCGGTAGGCTTCGATCGCACCGTCGCGGTTGCCGTTGTTGAGTAGTGTTACGGCCAGCGTGAGCGATGCCTGGCGACCCTGGGCTGTCGAGGGATACGATTCCACAACCTGACGCAGGGCTTCAACGGCTTCTGTCGGGCGTTTCATCACGTTGTAGGTCTCTGCTTTCGCGAGCAACGCGTCGGGTGCGAGAGCCGACGACGGGAATTTGTCGAGCATCTGTTCCAGAAGGTTCAGACGGGTGTTGTAGTCGCGGCTCAGCCCGGCCATTTCGGCGCGTTGGAACAGGGCATAATCGCCGGCCTGTGGATAAGTGTCGTAGGCCTGTTCGTAATATTTTGCAGCTTCAGGGAAGTTGCGCTGGCAGTAGAGGCAGTCGGCTGCGCGGTTGAGCGCATCGGCGCGTGTGGCACGGCTCGCCTGAGTGCTTGCCGCAACCTCGGTGAAGTCTTTGAAGGCGTCAGCGTAATTCTTCTGGCGCAGACGGGCATATCCTAAGTTGTAACGGGCCTGTAGACGGTTTGGATCTGTGGTCGGCGCCGATTGCAGATATGCGAGATAGCCGTTGGCGGCGTCCTCGTAATTGTCGAGATCAAAGTAGCAGTTGGCAGCCCACAGACGGCATTGGCGCGTCACGTCGCTGTTGCCTGAGCGCAGCGAGGCTCCTTCATTGAAATATTCAAGAGCTTTGGCTGTCTCTCCGTTCTGGTAGAGACGCGATCCGAGCATCAGAAGCGCTTTCTGCTTGGCACGGAGCATTTTGTCCGACGGACGTGGAATGTCGTTTATTATCCGCAGGGCATTGTCGTAGTCATTGTCGGTCAGGTAACCGCCCACAAGTCCTTCACGGACATTGTCGGCATAGACAGAGCGTGGCCACCGCTTGAGGAAGCTCTCCATCGTCTCCACGGTTTTGCCGAACGGGATGCGTCCGCCATCGCGTCGGGCGGCGATGTAGTTGTAGGTCGCAGCCTCAGTGATTCGGTCGTCGAACGACATGCGCGACGCTTTCTCGAAAGCGAGCATCGCGGCATCGGTCTGACCTGTGGCCACATACGATTGTCCGAGGTAGAGATATGCGCTCTGGCCTGTGATATCTGTGTCGCCGGTAGCCATCTGGAGCATCGGGATTGCCGATGTGTAGTTGCCGGTCTCATATTCGCTGACACCGAGCATGTAGTAGGCCGTCGGGCGAACGTTGTCCGAGGTGGCGACATAGGTTTTCAGATACGGGATAGCGTTGGCGGTTTGTCCGAGATTGTAGAGCGATTCGCCGGCTATGCGGTTGAGCTCGGGGGCAAATTCCGGCACGGCGTTCTGTGCCAGAAGTGATTGCGCTTCAGACAGGGCTTTGGTGTAGTTCCCGTCGAGGAAGTCGAGCTGGCAGATGTAGTAGAGGGCTGCCTGACCCGGTTCGCGGTTGGTATCGACCTGGCTGAACAGCTCACGGGCTTTGGTGTAGTCTTGCCGGGAGTAGGCGATATATGCTTTGTAGAAACGGGCTGCATTGCCGTAGGTCTTGGTGTCGGCAAGCTGATCGAAGAGTCTGAGGGCATTGTCGTTCTCGCCGAGCATCATGTAGGAGTAGGCGAGGCGGTAGCGCAGATCCTCGGCGCGGTCGAGAGTCAGAGCGTCGGGATTGACGGTGAGGTAGGTGTGGATGGCATCGCCGTAGTTGCCACGGGTGAAATAATAGTCGCCGATGGCGGTTGTCACCTCCTGTGTGCGCGGCGATTCGGGGAAGCGCATCAGGAACGCGTTCATCAGGTCGAGTGCCTCGTCGTCGCCACTGTAGAGGGTAGCCATGGCTACATAATACAGCGCGTCCTGCTGCTCGGCCGCATTCGGGTCGAGATGGCGCAGCTGGAGCATCTGGTCGAGGCATCCGTTGTAGTTCTTGTCGGCATACATAGCCACACCCCGTTCGAAGTATGACCGGGCGTCGGCGCCATTGATGGCGGCCGTCGTTCCGAGCGGCCCGGCCGCGGCTGATGCGGCCATGGCACTGAGTATAATCAGACGTTTCATCGTTGTTTTTATCAGACTCTTTATTGAATTCTTGCAAAGATACAATGCTTTTCCCGATATATGTGTAGAAACTGCGCTTTTTCTTCCCGTTCTGAGTTGAAAAATTTGCTATCTTTGCAAAAACTTATCAGAATATCAAGTTATGAAACCGATAATATATCAGCTTCTTCCGAGATTGTTTTCCAATCTGAATCCCGATTGCCTGCCTAACGGAACCATTGAGCAGAACGGATCGGGAAAGCTCAACGATCTGACTCCCAAAGTGCTCCGCCAGATCCGGGATCTTGGCACGACCCACGTGTGGCTGACGGGCGTCATCGAGCATGCTCAGAAAACGGACTATTCGTCGTTCGGCATCAGGCCCGACAATCCTCACGTTGTGAAAGGACAGGCCGGATCTCCCTATGCCATAAAGGATTACTATGATATTGATCCTGATATAGCTGTCGATGTGCCGAACCGTATGAAGGAATTCGAGGACACCGTGGAGCGTATCCATAAATCGGGAATGAAGGTGATAATTGATTTCGTGCCGAACCACGTGGCGCGTTGCTACCATTCCGATGCGCGTCCCGATGGTGCTCCCGAGGATTTCGGTGCTATGGACGACACCACGAAATTCTTCTCGCCGCAAAACAATTTCTATTATATCCCGAACCAACGGTTCTCCCCTTCGGTCGACCTTGGCAGCGGCGATGGTGAATATGTGGAGTTTCCGGCAAAAGCCACCGGTAATGATTGCTTTACGGCATTCCCAGGTGTTTGTGACTGGTATGAGACGGTCAAACTGAACTATGGCGTTGACTATGGCGACGGCACATGTCATTTCGTGCCTGTGCCCGACACGTGGATGAAGATGCTCCACATCCTGCTTTATTGGGCTGCCAAGGGTGTCGACGGATTCCGCTGCGACATGGCCCACATGGTGCCTATCGACTTCTGGCATTGGGCGATCCGTCAGGTCAAGGCGCAATACCCCGACGTGATCTTCATAGCTGAGATCTACGACGTCAACCTCTACTGGCCGTATATCCATCAGGGTGGGTTCGACTATCTCTACGATAAGGTCAATCTCTACGATACGCTCCGGGCTATCCAGACCTCCAATTGCTCAGCCGCACGTCTGACCGACTGCTGGCAGCGTCTCGGAGACATGGGTCCCCACATGCTCAATTTTCTCGAGAACCACGATGAGCAGCGTTTTGCATCGCAACAATATGCCGGCGATGCCTCGCTGGTGATCCCGTCGCTTGTTGTGGCATCGACACTCGGCACAGGAGCCATGATGGTCTATGCCGGTCAGGAACTGGGGGAAAAGGGAGCGGATGCGGAAGGTTTCAGCGGTGCCGACGGGCGTACCACGATTTTCGACTACTGGAGCATCCCGACTTTGCGTCGATGGCTTGCCGGCGGCACTCCTGATCTGAGGAATCTGACAGCCGAGGAGCGAGCCTTGCGCCGCATCTACAAACGGGTGCTGAACATTGCGGCAACCGAACCGGCTATCACCGAGGGCGTGATGTTCGACCTGATGTATGTCAATCTTAGCAATCCGGCCTTAGATCCCCACCGCCAGTTCGCCTATCTGCGGCATAAGGATGACGAAACCATAATGATCATAGTCAATTTCGGTGACCGTCAAGCCGATGTCGCCGTCAACATTCCCGATCATGCCTTTGATTTCCTCGAACTTGCCGAGGGAAGCTATGATGCCGTGGAATTGCTGTCGGAAAATACCGGCACCATAGATCTTCAGCGCGGTACCCCCTTCACCGCCACCGTTCCGGCCCACGGCGCGATCCTATGCAAACTGACCCCAAGGAAGTAAATTATAGTTCCTCAGGGAATTTGCGGTAGTATTCCTCAAGAATCTGGCGGATGTTGAAGTAATATCCGCCGGCGTTGCTGCCCGAGGGATCTTTGACGGTCAGATACTCATAGCACGGCTCGTAGAACAGATGGTTGGTGATGGTGTAGCCCATTGAGTTCAGCAGCATGTATTCGTGTTGCGGCTCGATTACATACCATGCGTTGTCCTCGTCGAGGCCGGTTCCTGTGGAGACTATGGCCATAAGGATATAGTTGAGCTTGTACTGCCAGATCTTGGCCAGTGTCTCATGGCGGCGCTGCTTGAGGGCGGCGATCAGAACTGCCATCTGTTGCAGATCGAGAGGGTTGTCCTCAAGGGCAAGGTTGGCCAGACGGATCACCTCGTCACATTCCTCATTGGTGAGACGCGCTTTCTGGATGTCAATTGCCGAGGCATTGCTGACAGAGGGGGAGCGATAGGGGTTATAGTCCTCCTGCATGGCATATCCGAGGTAGAGATAGCGGTACTTGTCGAGCTTCATGATGGTGTCGTTCTGCTGGAACTCCTTCATTAGCCGGGGATAATAGTAGACGGAGTTCCGGTCGTTGATCTCCGTGCGTATCTTCTCGAAATCCGGTTTTTCGCGGCGGATCTTGTCATAGTTTGTCTGAGCGGAAGCTGTCAGTGAGAGTGTCAGAAGTGATATTGCAAGAAAAATGTATCTGGTCATCGTTGGATCAATGGATTAGTTGAACAATGGATAGAGCGGCCAAGGCGCATGCGCATGCCGTGACCACTGTCGGCAGGCCTTTGGCGCAGGCATATTTGAAAAATTTTTTCGACGGGAAGCCAAGAATGGCTCCGGCCGGAGTGCGGCTGTGAACTATAAGCCCGAAAGCTGTCCCTATCAGTGCGCCAAGGATCATGCCGGCGTTGGCGTAGGGGAGCAGCATCCCTACGAATGCTCCTGCAAATGCTCCGGTGGTCATGAATGCTACGCCGTTGCGGCTTGTGGCAACAATCGCCGGAAGAAGTGTGGTGATCGCCACGGCGATGATGGCTGCAACGCCCCAGAATGCTACCGTGGGCCATCCGGGTGCATCTTCAATGGCCACCATCAGTATTGCCAGTGCTAACCATGCCACGGCCGGAGCAAATCTCATGGCACGGTAGGCCATGACGGCTGCCGCCACTATGGCTGCCACACTGAAGATTATGCAGATGATGGTCAGTATTCCCATGTCAGTAGGTTTTCTTATATAAACGTTTGATCATCCGTTTGGTTGCCCGTCGGATTGCTTGGGACGGATAGCCTCGGGGTATGATATGCGTGCATGGTACATGGTTGAGAGCGACGATATGAACGATTTCTTTATCTCGGTGATGTCGCGGAATGAGATCGGGGAATCGTTGTGCAGCCCCTCGGCCACCTGTGAGTCTATTATCTTGTTGACAAGCGATTCGATGGTTTCGGGCGAATGATCCTTCAGCGAGCGCGATGCTGCTTCAACGGAGTCGGCCATCATGAGGATCGACGATTCAAGCGATTGCGGATTCGGCCCCGGATATGTGAACGGCTTGGGGTCGACATCCTCGTCGGGGTGCTGGTTGCAGTATGTGGTGTAGAAATACCGCGCTTTCCCCTGTCCGTGGTGTTCGGCTATGAAATCGCGCAGACGTGAGGGCAGTTTCGCTTTTTCAGCGCGTCTCAGCCCTTCGGTCACGTGGCCTATGACGATGCGTGCGCTCTGGATCGGGGAAAGGGCGTCGTGGGGATTGATCCCGTGCTGGTTTTCAGTGAAGAATGCCGGATTGCTGATCTTGCCTATGTCGTGGTAGAGGGCACCGGCTCTTACAAGCTGCACATTGGCACCTACGCGGCTTGCGGCGGCCGCCGCTATGTTGCTGACGGCCATCGAATGCTGGAATGTCCCGGGGCATTCTTCCGACAGTTCGCGCAGCAACGGATGATTGATATCCGACAGTTCCACGAGTGTCACTCGTGAGATGAATCCGAAACATTTCTCAATCAGGAAGATCAGTATGTAGGCAAACGAGATCAGCACGGCGTTGAGGGCGAAAGCTCCGAACATGCCGGCCTCCAGCGATGTCATGGAGCCCGTCTGCATGAATTCCTCGGCGATATATGTCACGGAATATGCTGCGAACACTGCCGCGCCGGTCTGTATCAGCTGCGAACGCTTGCTGAGTTCCCGGATGGTGATCAGGGCTATGAATCCGGCGGCAAACTGCAACAGGATGAAATCCCACATGAAATGGGTGGTTGCTGCGATCAGCAACAATGTGACCAGATATGTGAAAAACGCTGTGCGCGAGTCGAGAAACACTATCAGGATGATCGGGATGATAGTGAGCGGAACCATGTAGATTCCGCGCTCAAACGATCCGTTGAGAGCGTATGCAAACAGCGCGAAGCTGACAATGGTGAGTGTTGTCAGCATAACGATGCGGATATTGGCGAAATAGTCGGGGCGCAGGATTCTCAGGTAGGCGAACTGGAGTCCGAGCAGAACTATCAGCAGCAACGCTGTGCCGAGACCCGTCACGTTGCGTTCTGTGGTGTTCTCGGCCGCTTCCTGGATCATCTTCAGCTCATAGGTCTTGAGGATCGTGAATATGCGTGGGGTCACTATGTCGTTTCTGTCCACGATTTTCGTGCCGGCGGTCACGCGGTCGATGGCCGAATGGGCGAATGTCTCAACATCCTTGGCTGCCTTTTCGTTTGTCAGGCTGTCATAGAGAATGTTCGGCCTGATTTCGAGAGGCAGGGCGGAGAGGATGCGGTGTAGGGTGGTGTCAGCTCCCATCGCCTCCTGCATTTTTGCGTGAGCGGTGGCGAAAGTGTAGAAATTGGATGAGTTGGCGTTTTTGACATCGGTGTCGGATGTACGCATGCTGATCACCGGTGGCAGTTTGCCGCCACGGGAATCGATCACGCCATTTGAATAGATGTCGCGCAGGGTGGAGAGCATCCTGTTTCTGATCTGCGGATGTGTGCCGATGCGTGGATCGGTCTGGAGCGCGTGGGAGTAGTCCTCCACGATTTTTGACGCGATCTTGTTGTCGCGGAAAAATATAGGTTTCAGCTCCTGTTTCATCGAGTCCTCGATCTCCTTCTGCCGGACAGGCTCTTCAAAAATCGGGATGTCGACGGATGCCACCACGGCGTCATAGTTCCATGGCCGCCCCACGGCATATTCATAAGCCGTCTCGGAGTTGCGTGGCATCAGGATATAAAGCAGGATTATGCCGCCGAGAAATATGGCGGCACGCGTCAGGGTGTCTTTCGATATGTTGAAATGTGGGGTCATTTCCGGAGTGGGATTTATGATTCTTCACCGCTTTCAGCTTCGCGCACCGCGCTTTGAACGCCGGCGATCTTTTTGATCTTGGCGCATAGCTCGTTGATGACATCGGTGTCGCGGACAAGGACACCGAGACGGCAGTGGAACACTTCCTTGTCGGTGTCGATATGCAGTGAGCGGATATCTATGTTGAGCTGATTGGAGATCAGCTGTGTGAGTTCATGCAGTATGCCGTGGCGGTCAACGCCTTCTATCAGGATCATGGCCGGGAAGGTAGAGAGAACCGTGGACCATCGTGTGGCGACGATACGCGGTCCGTAGCCGGCTTTCAACACTTGCGCCCGTGGACAGGTCAGCGAGTGTACCTCCACGTTGCCGTCGTCGTTGACAAAGCCCATCACATCATCGCCGGGCACCGGTCGGCAGCAGTCGCCGAACACAAAGTTCTGCTCATGGTCGTTGTAGGATAGCTCATAGACCTCCTTCATGTTGACCTTTCCGGGTGTCAGAATGGTGGGGCCGGTCTGGGATTGCTGCGGCTTGCTCTTGCCGCTGCCTATTCGGAATATCTTCTTCAGCAGACCCGGGGAAGCCTTGGGCGAATCCTTGAGAACGTAGCCTTCGAGCGAAACCTCGCCGGCTCCGAGCTTATAGAAGAAGTCATCGCGTGATCCGACGTGATAGTAGCCCATCATTTTGGTCAGCACCTCGTTTGTCAGCTTCACTTCCGCATCGTCCATGAACTGCTGGAGAATCCGGCGTCCGTTCTCTATTGTCGGGGTTATCTCCGAGCGCAGGGCTTTGCGCAGACGGGTGCGTGCCTTGGCCGAGGTCAGGAAAGATTCCCATTCCGGTTTCGGCTTCTGCGACTGGGAGGTCAGCACCTCCACCTGATCGCCGCTGTTGAGGCGGTGGGACAGAGGCACGAGTTTATGGTTGACCTTTCCGGCAATGCAATGGCTGCCGATTTCGGTGTGGAGTGTGAATGCCACGTCGAGCACACTGGCCTTTGCCGGGAGTGTCAGCAGTTCGCCTTTCGGGGTGAACACCACTATCTCCGCAGCAAAAAGATTGAGTTTCAGGGTGTCGAGGAAGTCAACGGCGTTGGGGTTCGGGTCGTCGAGGATATCCTTGATGGTGCCGAGCCATGCGTGAAGCTCGGATTCTTCCTCCCCTTCGCCCACTTTGTATTTCCAATGGGCGGCAAACCCTTTTTCGGCTATCTCGTCCATCCGTCGGGAGCGGATCTGAACTTCTATCCAGTTGCCGTCGGGGCCCATCACGGTCAGATGCAGTGCCTGATAGCCATTGGCTTTCGGAGTGCTGATCCAGTCGCGTGTGCGTTCCGGATGCAGCCGGTAGAGATCGGTGATGGCGGCATATATGTTCCAGGCCACGGCTTTTTCGTTGGCCTGATCATCGCAATCGAAAATTATGCGCACGGCATAGAGGTCATAGACCTCCTCAAACGGGATATGTTTGGTCTCCATCTTGCGCCATATCGAGTAGGCCGATTTGACCCTTGCCTTGGCTTCGTAATGCAGTCCCATGCCGTTGAGGCGTTCGAGGATCGGGGTCGAGAAGTCGCTGTAGACGGCCTGCCGGCGGTTCTCGGAATCCCTGAGCTGATCGGAGATCTGTTTGTAGGCGGCAGGGTGCTCGTACTTGAAGCTCAGATCCTCTAGTTCGGTCTTTATGTTGAACAGGCCGAGCCTGTAGGCAAGGGGAGCGTAGATGTAGAGTGTCTCGCCGGCTATCTTGTATTGCTTGTTGGGAGCCATGGAGCCGAGGGTGCGCATGTTGTGCAGGCGGTCGGCCATCTTGATGAGCACCACGCGTATATCCTCGCTCATTGTCAGCAGAAGCTTGCGGAAGTTCTCGGCCTGCAGCGATGCCTTGTCGCCGAAAATGCCGCCGGATATCTTTGTCAGGCCACTGACGAGTTCGGCGATCTTGGGGCCGAACTGCTGCTGGATGTCCTCAACGGTGTAGTCCGTGTCCTCGACCACGTCGTGGAGCAGGGCTGCGCATATCGACGTGGAGCCGAGTCCTATCTCCTGTGACGCTATCTTTGCCACGGCTATAGGATGGAGGATATATGGCTCACCGGAACGGCGGCGTATGCCTCCGTGGGCTTTTTTCGCAAAACGGAATGCACGTTCGATTATCTCCACTTTTTTCCGGTGGTTGCTCTTGAGATAGCCTGCAAGAACATCCTGGAATTCCGCTTCGATAATGCGGTCTTCCTCTTCGGTGCTGAGTTGTTTTCTTTCCAAATCCATTGTCGTTCGGTGGTTTTTAGCCCTGCATTAAGCTATTAGAAACACAAAACTACGAAAAAATGATGAAAGATCTCAAAAAAATGGCGTAACTTTGTGAAATAATTGCCAGCCTGTCCTTTTGAGAAAGGGTGGGCACTTTAGAATGCACCATGGGAAAATATAATTTTGACGAGACCGTTGACCGCCGCGGAACGCTGGCCATGAAGTATGATAACCTCGATGAGCTGTTCGGACGCAGCGACCTGACGCCGTTGTGGATAGCCGACATGGAATTTGCCGTGTGTCCTGAAATCTGCGATGTCATGAAGCAGCGTGTGTGCCATCCGTCTTATGGCTACAGTTGCCCCGGCGAGGGTTATTGGGATTCCATCTGCTGCTGGTTGAAGCGTCGTCATGGGTTCGACGTTGACCGTAGCTGGCTTGCATTCGTGCCCGGTGTGGTGCGTGGCATCTCCTATGCGCTTAACTATTTCACCCGTCCCGGCGACAAGGTTGTGATCCAGCCTCCGGTCTATCATCCGTTCCGTATCGTCACCGAGGGTAACGGGCGTGTGGTTGTGGAGAATCCGCTCGTGAAAGGTGATGATGAGTTCTTCTATCGTATGGATCTGGAAGGACTGGAGGATATATTCGCCCATGAGCGTCCGAAAATGATGATCCTCTGCAACCCCCACAATCCTGTAGGTCTGCAGTGGGATGCCGATACTCTGCGCGAGGTGGCGCGGTTGGCGCGACGCTATGGTGTGATCGTTCTCAGCGACGAGATCCATGGCGACCTGATGCTTCGCGGACGCCGCCACGTGCCGTTCGCCTCTGTCAGCGAGGATGCGGCCGCTGTGTCGGTTTCGTTCGGCGCGCCGTCGAAAACGTTCAATATCCCCGGCCTTGTAAGCTCCTGGATGATAGTACCCCACAAAGGATTGCGTGAAGGCTTCTATCACTGGATGGAGGTCAATGAGTTCTCATCGCCATTCTTCTCCGCCACTATCGCCACTCAGGCCGCTTACGAGAAAGGTGAACCGTGGCTCGACGAACTGCTCCCTTATCTCGAAGGTAATATTGACGCGGTGGCCGACTATCTTGAGCGTGAACTGCCGCAGATTAAGGCTATAAAGCCACAGGCTTCATTCCTGATCTGGCTCGATTGCCGCAGTCTCGGATTGTCGCAGCCGGAGCTTGAGGATCTGTTTATCAATCATGCCCGTCTGGCTCTTAATTCCGGCACAATGTTCGGCTCGCAGGGCGAAGGTTTCATGCGTCTGAATATAGCTACGTCGCGCAGCCAGCTTCTTGAGGCCATGGCCTCGTTGAAAAAAGCGGTGGCAGAGGTAGAGTCAACCGTGGCCGCCCGTTGATTGTTTATCAAAGCATGAGAATGAAACGACAACTGATATATATGCGTCTGCTTCTGGCCGTGGCGGTGGCGTTTGTCATTGCGGCGTGTGCGAGCATGGGACGTCCGGAAGGCGGACCTCGCGATGAGACGCCGCCTGTCTATGTGCGCAGTAATCCTGCGCCCGGATCCACGAATGTCAACATGGATCGCTTCACGATCACATTCGACGAGAATGTGCAGATCAAAGATGCAATGAACAAAGTGGTCGTTTCGCCGCCACAGAAATCCATACCCAAGATATCGGCCGTAGGGCGTAACGTGAGGATCGAGATGGTCGACACGCTTCTGCCTAACACGACATATACCATCGATTTCACCGATGCCATTTCGGACCTTAACGAGAGCAACGAACTCGACGGGTTCGCTTTCGACTTCTCTACCGGCCCGACGCTGGACTCGCTATGCATCTCCGGAATGGTTTTCGAGGCTGAGACCCTTGAGCCGGCTCAAGGAATGCTGGTGGGTGTCCACTCGAACCTATCCGATACAGCGATCTCTACTATGCCGTTCGACCGCATAACCAAGACAAATCAGCTCGGACAGTTCACTGTCAGAAATCTCAAGCCCGGAACATACCGCATATTCGCGCTCAACGATGTGAACCGCGACAATAAGTGGGATAGGACGGAGGATGTGGCGTTCTATGATGTCACTGTCTCCCCCACAGCAGAGCAGCAGAGTGTCCGTGACACTCTCAAGGCCTCGGATGGGGCTGATTCCATCGTTGTCCGCATGGAGACCCGGTTCGGGCCGGATGATGTGCTGCTTACGTGGTTCAACGAGAACTATAAGTCGCAGTACATGGTCAAATATGAGCGTCAGGTACGCAACAAGATCTATTTTGAGTTCGGAGCGCCATCCGACACCTTCCCCGAACTGCGGTTTGTGGGTGGGCCGAGAGATGGTCAGAAAATCGATGTGTGTGCGGTGCTTGATGCCTCGCCCACACGCGATACGCTGACCTACTGGCTGACCGACACAATGATAGTCAATTCCGACTCACTGAAGTTTGCCGCCACGTATCTCCGCACGGACACGCTGAATCAGTTGTCGTGGACCACGGATACGTTGCAGTTCAACATGCGCAAGCAGAAGGCGTCTAAATCGAAGAAAAAGGAGACCAAGGAGGAGGCGGCTGCCGATTCAACAGAGACGGCTCCGAAAATCAATCTGTTGAAGATCAAGACAAATGCTACGGGGGTTATCGATGTTTTCGCCCCGATAATTCTTGAGCCGGAGCAGCCGCTGACGGCGTTCTCGCCGGATGCCGTGCATCTTGAGATGATGGTCGACACGCTCTGGACGCAGGTCGATCCCCCCCAATTCCATATGCCTGATTCTTTGCGCCCGATGGTCTATCGGGCTGATGTCAAGTGGGATCCGGGAGCAAAATACAGACTGACCATCGACACTCTCGGAATGACAGGCATCTATGGCGAGTGGATAGGCAACAATAAATTTGAATTCTCAGTCAAACCGCTGTCCGATTATGCCAACATAACCTTCGATATCGCTAATCTCGGAGGGCAGCAGGCTGTGGTGCAGCTGCTCAACAACCAGGATAAGCCGGTGAGGACTGTAACTGCCGAGAATGGCCGGGCCGATTTCCGGCATGTGACCCCAGGGACTTATTTCGCCCGTCTGTTCATTGACCGCAACGGAAACGGAAAGTGGGACACCGGCAATCTCAACGATTCCATCCAGCCTGAGGAAACATTCTACTATTCCAAAAAGATAAACCTGAAGAAAAACTGGGATATACAGCAGTCATGGGACATCTTCGAACTGCCTGTCGACATGCAGAAACCGGCTGAGATCAAGAAGAACAAGCCGAAAAAGAAGCGTGGCGAATCGGATCTGCCCGAGGATGAGGAGGAAGAACAGTATTATGACGAGTTCGGAAACCCGGCTGTGGATCCCGATGATCCTTTCGGTAAGCGCAAGAACCGCCGGTTCAACACCCTTAACGGCCGCGATACACAGGCCACACAGGGTGCCGGCTACAGATGATGCCTTGACTCAAATAACTTGACAGAAAAGAGAACACAACACAATGGCCACCACGAATAAAAATATCATATCACGGGAATTTCCACCGGAACCTACCTTGCGACGCTTGCCATGGTATCTGGCATACGTCGGCACGCTTAGATCGCACAACATAGAGTACGTATCGTCGACGACGATCTCAAAGGCTCTCAATGTCGATGCCTCGCAGATTGCCAAGGATCTTTCGGTGCTTGACATAAAGGGAAAGACGCGCATCGGTTATGAGGTGGCGGCTCTTGAGGACGCTCTGAGACGCTTCCTGGGGTTCGGGCGCAATCATAATGCCGTGATGCTCGGTGTAGGGTCGCTCGGTTCGGCTCTCATAGCCGACAATGGTCTCCATCGGTTCGGTCTTGATATAGTGGCCGGATTCGATGTGCGCCCGGATGTGGTCGGGACAGAGATCCAGGGTGTGCCGATCTTTGATATAGCCGATCTGGCAGAGCATCAGCGCCGGTTGAAAGCTGATATCGCTGTGATCGCCGTGCCCGTGGAGTCGGCGCAGCAGACGGCGGATCTGGCTGTGGAGGCCGGAATCCGGGCGTTGTGGAATTTCACGCCGTTCAGGATTCTCACGAGTCCGGGAACGGTGATACAGAACACCTCGATCTATGCCCATCTGGCCGTTATGTATAATCGTCTGAATGCATTGAACCATACTGATGAAAGCGATAGCATTTGACCGCGAGCAGAACGGAGCTCTTGTGCTGCCTCCTGCAGTGACACTCATTTCCGATTCGGCCATCACAGGACCGTCGCGTCCGGTGTTCCTGCCCGATTTCGATTCCCAGTGGATAGCGGAATTCTACATGGCAGTCAAGATCTGTAGGCTCGGAAAAGATATAGCGGAGAAATTCGCCCCACGTTATTTCGACAGTCTGACCGTGGCCATGCGCCTGGTGCCGGTCGGTATACTTGAGGATCTGCGACGGGCATTGCTGCCATGCTCGGCAACTGCGATGTTTGACAATGCCCTGACTCCCGGTAAATGGATAGGACTGCCGGATCCGGACTCACGGCTGGATATAGCGGTCAATGATATGTCGGTTTCGGTTTCGGGCTGGTACAAGATGGCCTGTGAGTCGGTGGCTGCCGTGAGCCGGTATGCCACTCTTAAGACGGGCGATATCATCATGCCGTGTCGCGTTGTGCCGTCGATAAATGTCGATCGGGGTTCGATGGTTCGTGTCGCGATGGGCGATGAGGAATGTATGGCCTTGAAAATCCATTGAAAATCCATCGGGAGTCCGGCCGGGTTATGCAATAAATCGGCCTCTTTTCAGTTATACATTCAGGGCGTGTCCGTTCGACACGCCGTCAAAGCATAACGAAAAGATGAAAGTAAAGATATTTTTTAGCTATATGGCCGTCGGCTTGTTGCTGATGGCGGTGGCTGCACCGTCGGCATCTGCCCAGAACGGGATCAAGGACGATTTCAACCCGATTGAGACCGGTGTCACCTCGCTCAGCATCGCTCCGGATGCGCGAGGTGCGTCGATGGGCGATATGGGTGCCGCTACCGATCCCGATGTCAACTCGCAGTTCTGGAACCCGTCGAAATATGCGTTTGCCTATAGCCGTGGCGGCGCTTCTCTGAGCTACACCCCGTGGCTCCGTAAACTTGTCAATGATATTTTCCTTGCCAACCTTTCGGGCTACTGGAAGCTGGGCTCGGCCGACAATCAGGCCATCAGTGCCTCGCTGCGCTATTTCTCACTCGGCGAGGTGACAACGCATCAGCCGGGCGACGCGCAAGGCTCATCGCAGACGTTGAACCCCTACGAAATGTCGTTCGACGTGGGCTATTCGCGCAAGCTGTCGGATAAGTACTCGATGGGCGTCGTGTTCCGCTACATCTATTCCGATCTCGGTTTCTCCGACTCATACGCCGGCGACCAGAGCACCGGCGCATCGGCGTTTTCGGCCGACATCTCCGGATATTTCACCACATATCCCCTGATCGGGCGTAATGAATGCCAGTGGTCGTGGGGTTGGAATATCTCGAACATAGGTACGAAAGTGTCCTATAACAATGGCGAGGATCCTGCATTCCTTCCCACCAACCTGCGACTCGGTACGACCTTCGCTTTCCCGTTGGCCGACTATCATACGCTCGCACTGTCGCTCGATCTGAACAAACTTCTTGTCCCGACCCGTCCGCGAGAGAAAGATTATGTCACCGCCGCTGAGAATACCGAGGAGAATCTCGAGCAGCAGCGTGAATACAACGAAGCTCTTGAAAAATGGGAAAATATGTCGCCGATCACCGGTATTTTCAAATCGTTCACTGACGCACCCGGCGGATTCGGCGAGGAGCTGAAGGAGATCAACTGGTCGCTCGGTGCGGAATATAACTACAACCAGCAGTTCTTTGTCCGTGCAGGTTATCATTATGAGAATGAGATGAAAGGCAACCGCTCCTACTTCTCAATGGGTGCCGGCTTCTCGCTCAATGTGGTGCGTCTGGACGCCGCCTACATGATCGCCACCTCGCAGACATCGCCTCTTGATCAGACACTGCGTTTCACTCTCTCGTTCGATATGGACGGTCTGCGCGACCTGTTCGGCCGCCGATAACCGGAAAATTACCTGTCGCTTATGGCTATGATCCCTGATTTCCGTGTGGGCAACGGATTTGATGTCCACAAATTTGCTGAAAACCGTGAACTTTGGTTGTGTGGCGTTAAGGTACCCCACGATATGGGTTTGCTGGGTCACAGTGATGCCGACGTGGCTCTGCATGCGCTCTGCGATGCGCTTCTCGGAGCGGCTTCGATGCGCGATATAGGATTCCATTTCCCTGACACCGATCCGGCCTACAAGGGGGCGGATTCAAGGGTTCTGCTGCGGCGCGTGGTGGAACTGATCGCGGCGGAGGGCTTCTCCATTGGCAATGTCGATGTCACGATCATTGCACAGAAGCCGAAATTGCTGCCCTATATCCCTGAGATGATATCCACCGTGGCACAGGATCTCGGCATAGATGCCGGTCGGGTGTCGGTAAAAGCCACCACTACCGAACGCCTCGGATTCACAGGCCGCGGCGAGGGTATAGCCGCCATGGCGACGGCCCTGATCGCCCGTTGATGCGGCTTTGATTCCATTGGCCGGTGGCGCGTTTGGGCAATCTGTGGAATAACATTAGCAAAAGGGCTTGAGGGTTGGATTATTTTTCGTAACTTTGCGGTATCCAAAACTCATCTCAACATTTTATGCAATCCATTGTCCATCCAATCAAGATTTTCGCCGGTACCGCATCGCGCTACATGGGCGAAGAGATCTGTAAAGACCTCGGTGTTGAACTCGGTAAAATGAATGTGCTTCACTTTGCCGACGGCGAATTTGAAGTGTCGTTTGAGGAAACTGTGCGTGGCTGCGAGGTTTATCTCGTGCAGTCCACCATCCCCAACAGTGACAACCTTATGGAACTCCTGCTGATGATTGATGCCGCCAAGCGTGCTTCAGCTCATTCAGTTATCGCCGTGATCCCTTATTTCGGATGGGCGCGTCAGGACCGCAAGGATAAACCGCGTGTGTCGATCGCAGCCAAACTTGTTGCCGACCTTCTGAGCGCAGCCGGCGTTAACCGCGTGATCACGATGGATCTCCATGCTGATCAGATCCAGGGTTTCTTCGATGTGCCTGTTGACCACCTGTATGCTTCCTCAGTGTTCATTCCCTATATCAAGAGCCTGAAACTGGAGGATATGGTTATCGCAACTCCCGACGTTGGCGGTGCAAAGCGTGCCAATTCCTATGCCAAATATCTGAATGTTCCTCTGGTTCTGTGCCACAAGCAGCGTGCAAAAGCCAATGTGGTTGAATCAATGACCGTGATCGGCGATGTCAAGGGCAAGAACGTAATCCTTGTTGATGACATGGTTGACACCGCAGGAACCATTGCCAAGGCCGCCAATCTGATGATGGCCGAGGGTGCTAAATCGGTTCGTGCGCTCGCCTCCCACGCCATCATGAGCGATCCGGCTTCTCAGCGTATAGATGATTCCGGCATGACAGAAATGATCTTCACCAACTCCATTCCTTTCAACAAGGATTGCAAGAAGGCTACGATTCTTTCCGTTGCCAAGCTGATTGCCGACACTATCCGTCGCGTCCACAACAACGAATCGATCTCCATGCAGTACGTGTTCAAATAATTCGCTTTCCGGGATTATTGACAGGATATAATAAGCAGCGGCATGCCTTATCTGTGGCATGCCGCTGCTGTTTATATTTGACGGCTACAGATAGAGCATCGCGAGGGCTGTGATAGTGAGCAGCAGCGAGAATATGAGGAATATGTTGCGGAAGTAGCGGCGCGATCTTGCCAGTTTTTCCGGGTCCTTGCGGTATTTTATCCAGAAGATGATGGAAATGATACACGAGATGAAAAGAATGGCTGAGAGGACAAGCAGGATGCCTATCGGTATGTCGGGGTTGCCGTTTGAGCTGAACATGCTTCCGGCTTTTTCGGGTGTCCATGAACCGACGAGATACCATGTCGCACCGCAAAGGATCATTATGCCTACGATCATCAGGCTGTAGGCGTGGCAACCCTGGCGTAATGACCAGTAGAGGCCGTAGAGCAGCAGGACGGCGAACATGCCGAAACCGATGTAGGCAACCCAGTCGGGGATCGGAGCGTGGCGCCATGTGAATGTCAGGATCAGGGCTACCAGACCGAGATAGCCCACGGCTTTTTTATGAGGAAGATCGGGGCGTTGCATAATCTTGGGATTTTGGAGGGGTTATAGTTGATATGCTATGTAAACATCTGGCAGTTAGGGTTGGTTCGCACAAAAAAAGCGGAGGCGCATCACTGGTGATACGCCTCCGGGCTTGTATGGGTTTGGTCAGGATTTATTCCTGATTGTCGTTGTTGTGGTTTTCACGGGGCTGACGGGGACCACGGTCGCCACGATCGCGACGTGGGCCACGGTCGTTGTTGCGGCGGTCGCCACCTTCACGGCGAGGTCCGCGTTCGCCACGGGGAGCGCGTTCGCGTTCAACGTAGCCTTCCGGTTTGGGCTGGAGCGCACGCATCGACAGACGGTATTTTCCGGTCTTCTTGTCGATTTCGATCAGCTTCACTTCCACTTCATCGCCTTCCTTGAGGCCGGATGCTTCCATGTCGGGGAGACGGTCCCAAGAGATCTCAGAGATGTGGAGCAGACCGTCGCGACCCTGCATGAATTCAACGAATGCACCGAAGTCGAGGATTGAGCGAACTTTTCCTTTGTAGACTTTGCCTTCTTCCGGCAGAGCCACGATGGCGTTGATCATGTCGAGAGCTTTGTCGATAGAAGCCTTGTTTGAGGCAGCAACTTCGATGTAGCCGCCATCTTCGATCTCGTCGATGGAAACGGTTGCGCCGCTCTCTTCCTGAATGCCCTGGATCACTTTTCCGCCCGGGCCGATCACAGCACCGATAAGCTCTTTGGGGATGAGCATGGTGACGATGCGCGGTACGTGGGGCTTGTAGTCCTCGCGAGGAGCCGGGATGGTCTGGTTGATTATGTTGAGGATGTGGAGACGGCCTTCACGAGCCTGGTTGAGTGCGCGTTCGAGGATCTCGTAGCTGAGACCGTCGCACTTGATGTCCATCTGTGTGGCGGTGATGCCGTCGACTGTACCGGTAACTTTGAAGTCCATGTCGCCGAGGTGGTCCTCGTCACCGAGGATGTCGCTCAGGATGGCATATTTGGAGTTGTCGGAGTCGGTGATCAGACCCATAGCGATACCGCTGACAGGCTTCTTCATCTGTACGCCGGCATCAAGAAGTGCGAGAGTGCCTGCACAAACGGTGGCCATTGACGACGAGCCGTTTGATTCGAGGATGTCGCTGACGATACGGCAAACATAGGGGAAGTTGTCGGGGAACATGCGCTTGAGTGCGCGGTGGGCGAGGTTGCCATGACCGATCTCGCGGCGGCCTACACCACGAACGGGCTTGGCTTCACCAGTTGAGAAGGGGGGGAAGTTGTAGTGGAGAAGGAAGCGTTCGCGACCCTGGTTTGTCACTTCGTCAACGATCTTTTCGTCGAGCTTGGTGCCGAGGGTTACGGTTGAGAGTGACTGAGTTTCGCCACGGGTGAACACGGCAGATCCGTGAGGTCCGGGGATGTAGTCAACTTCAGCCCAGATGGGGCGTATCTCGGTTGTCTTGCGACCGTCGAGGCGGATGCCTTCATCGAGCACGCAACGACGCATGGCTTCTTTCTCAACGTCGTGGTAGTAACGCTTCACGAGGGGAGTCTTTTCGTCGCGTTCCTCTTCGGGGAGGGATTCGATGTATTCGTTGCAGATAGCATCGAAAGATTCCATGCGCCAGTGTTTGTCGGCGCTTCCTGTCTTGGCGATAGCGTAGGCTTTGTCGTAGCATTTAGCGTGGACGTCGGCGCGGAGAGCTTCGTCGTTGACTTCGTGGCAGTATTCGCGTTTAACGGTGGTTCCGGCTGCTTCAGCGAGTTCGAGCTGAGCCTTGCACTGCACTTTGATAGCCTCGTGGGCTGCTTTGAGGGCTGCAAGCAGGTCGGCTTCAGAAACTTCGTCCATTTCGCCTTCCACCATCATGATGTTGTCGTAGGTGGCACCGACCATGAGTTCCATGTCGGCTTTTTCGAGCTGTTCGAAAGTGGGATTGATTACGAATTCACCGTTGACACGGGCAACACGCACCTCAGAGATGGGTCCGTTGAATGGTATGTCGCTGACTGCGATTGCAGCAGATGCAGCGAGTCCGGCCAGCGAGTCGGGCATGTCGACACCGTCGGTGGAATAGAGGGTTACGTTGACGAAAGTGTCAGCGTGGTAATTGTCGGGGAAGAGCGGACGGAGCACGCGGTCAACGAGGCGTGCGGTCAGGATTTCGTAGTCCGATGCGCGTCCTTCACGTTTGAGGAAGCCGCCGGGGAAACGTCCGAATGAGGAGAATTTTTCTTTGTACTCTACCTGCAGGGGCATGAAGTCAACCCCTTCGCCGGCCTCCTTGGCCGACACAACAGTTGCGAGAATCATGGTGTTGCCCATGCGCAACTCTACCGCTCCATCGGCTTGCTTGGCCAGTTTGCCTGTCTCGAGTGTGATCTCGCGACCGTCGGGCAGCACGATGGTTTTTTTAATTGGGTTCAGCATAAAATTTTATGTAACGTAGTTTTTTCTTGGATTTTTCTGCATTAAAAAATCATGCAAATTTAGCATTAAATATTGGATTCTCACAATTTTAGCCCGACTATTTGCCGACGGCGGCGACGGGGGAGTAGCCGCATGGGCTATGGAGGGAGGGTAAGTGTTTGAATCTCAGTATGGAAGATCGGGGCTGCAAATAATTGTGCGGTCGGACGCATCTTTTTGTCGGATTGATCGTTCTAATTGTAAAAGAGAGTAATGATGAGACTTTTCGGATATGAGATCAACAAGCGTGAACGCCAGAAACGGCCTTACAAGGTGGGGCTGGCTCTGAGTGGCGGCGGCGCGCGCGGTTTTGCCCATGCCGGGGCAATCAAGGCTATGGTGGAGGTGGGGCTGAAGCCCGACATTATCTGTGGGGTGAGCGCCGGATCTGTGGTTGCGGTGATGTATGCGGCCGGTATTCCGCCGAAAGAGATGGTGGATATGTTTACGGAGCTGAAATTCGGCGATCTGTGCAATTGGTCTGTTCCTACCGACGGTTTTTTCAAGCTTGATAAGTTTAAAGAGTTTCTGCACAAGAATATACCATACGAGCGGATTGAGGATCTGCCGATGCCGACGGTGGTGTGTGCGACGAATTTCGACACTGGACGCAAGGTCGCTTTCCGTCGTGGTGTGATAGCTGATTGCGTGGCGGCTTCCTGCTGTATTCCGATCGTGTTCAAGCCTGAGGTGATCGGCACGGAACGGTATGTGGACGGTGGTGTGCTGGCAAATCTTCCGGCGTGGGCCATACGCAAGGATTGCGAGTTTTTGGTCGGGGTCAATTGCTCTCCTGTCAGCTCGGGTGTCGTGGGTGAGAATCTGATTCAGGTGGCTATGCGTTCATACGAGCTGATGGCCAAGAATAATGCTGTCCACGATATGGAGATCTGTGACATGGTTGTGCGCACGGATGAGATTGCTAAATACAAAGTGTTTGACCTGAAGGGAATTACGCATGTGTATGAGTCGGGCTATGACTCGACGATGAAATATTTCGCCTCGAAAGGGATAGGGGGGAGAGATTAGAGTTGGAGAGTTGGAGAGGTTGAGAGGTTGAGAGGTTGAAGGGTTGAAGGGTTGAGGGGTTGAAAGGTTGAGGGGTTGAGAGGGGCCAATAAGACTTATCAGTCTGATTGGGTGGAACGTGTTGTGAAAAAAGTTTGGGGAAAACTTGCAAACGGGGTGTCGGATGTTGTATCTTTGCAGCAGAAGATTTTTTTTGCGTAAAATTTAATACCACTTAAAATGATGATCAAACAGGTTTCTATGTGGCTGGCAATGCTGGCTATATCCGCTCCTGCATGGGGAGCGCCGGAGGTACTTCGCTCGCCTTCGGGCAAGGTGTCGCTGACATTCGACGTAGTTTCGGGCGGCCGTCCGGTCTATAGCGTTGACTATGGTTCGCTGCCGGTGGTCAAGGAATCGGCTCTGGGCTTGGTGTTCAAGGGATTCAATGCTACTGATGATTTCCGTATCACGGGCGTTGATCGATCTGAGACACGTGGCCAGTGGTCTCCGGTGTGGGGTGAGAATGAGGTTATCGACGATAATTACAATGCCATGACTGTGCAGCTGATGAAGAAGGTTGATGGCAATACGTTTGAGATGGATGTCGAGTTCCGGGCTTATGACGATGGCATAGGTTTCCGCTATGTTTTCCCCGGAAGCGACGGCAAGGAGCTGACGGTCACTGATGAGTCGACGCAGTTTGCGATGCCGGGCGATATGACGGCGTGGTGGATTCCCGGGGATTATGACACTCAGGAATATGAGTATGTCAAGTCGCGATTGAGCGAGATCCGCAGCTATAATTCCGATGATAAGCTGGGCAATGTCTCGCAGACGTCTTTTTCGCCGACGGGCGTGCAGACTTCGCTGATGCTCAAGGGTGACAATGGGCTTTATGTCAATCTCCATGAGGCGGCATTGGTTGACTATCCGGCGATGCATCTGAATCTTGATGATTCGACGATGGTATTCACCTCGTGGCTCACGCCTGACCGCAACGGCAATAAGGCTGAGATACGGCTTCCGTTCGCCACTCCCTGGCGTGCGATCATGGTCAGCGACAAGGCTACTGATATTTTGGCGAGCAACCTGATCTATAATCTCAATGAGCCGACGGCTTATGAGGATACGTCGTGGATCCACCCGACGAAATATATGGGTGTATGGTGGGAGATGATCACTGGCAAGAGTTCGTGGGCCTATACCGATGCCGAGAATTTCGATCTTGCCACGTTTGACTATTCAAAGGCTGTGCCGAACGGCCGCCATGGTGCGAACAACGAAAATGTGCGCCGCTATATTGATTTTGCTGCCGACAATGGCATGGATCAGCTTCTGATCGAGGGCTGGAACATTGGCTGGGAGGACTGGTTCGGCAAGGAGAAGGATTTCGTGTTCGATTTCCTGACACCTTATCCCGATTTCGATATCAAAGCTCTCAATGATTATGCTCACTCAAAGGGTATCAAGCTGATGATGCACCATGAGACTTCCGGCTCGATACCGAACTATGAGCGCTGGATGGATCAGGCCTATGATCTGATGAATCGTTATGGCTATGATGCGGTGAAGAGCGGATATGTGGGTAATATTCTTCCCAAGGGTGAGAATCACTATAACCAGAATTCGGTTAACCACTACCTGAGGGCTATCCGTAAGGCTGCCGACCATAAGATCATGGTCAATGCGCATGAGGCTGTTCGTCCGACGGGTCTTGCCCGTACATACCCGAATCTTGTAGGCAACGAGAGTGCGATGGGTACTGAATACCGCAACATGTCGCCCGGCCATGTGACGATTCTTCCTTTCACCCGTCTGAAAGGTGGCCCGATGGATTTCACTCCCGGCATTTTCCGGATGGATATCGGATCGTTTGTCCCCGGCTCGGATGAGCATAAGAAGGCTACGGTTGCAAATCAGCTGGCATTGTATCTGACGATGTACTCGCCGCTGCAGATGGCGGCGGATCTTCCGGAACATTATACCGAGAAGATGGATGCTTTCCAGTTTATCAAGGATGTGCCCGTGGACTGGAGCAGGAGCGAGTATCTGGATGCGGAACCGGGCGAGTTTATCGTTGTAGCGCGTCGCGACAAGAACAGCGACAACTGGTTTGTAGGCGGAGTCACCAACGGCGAAGCGCGTGACTATGATTTGAAATTTGATTTTCTTGAGCCGGGGGCTACGTATGAGGCGACGGTCTACAGCGACGCAGCGGATGCTGACTATGCAACGAATCCGGAGGCTTACAAGATTGAGAAACGCAGGATTGACTCCACGTCGGATCTGCCGATTAAAATGGCGCGCGGTGGCGGTTTCGCCATCTCGCTGAAGAAGCAGTGATATTCCCTGCTGAGTGGAAATAAGAGCCACCGCCCATGTGATCTGTTGACCACAGGGCGGTGGCTTTAATTTTTTTAAAAAAATTTGAAAAATATTTGGAGTTGGCGATTTTTTGTGTTAGATTTGCGAATACCACCTTAAATCACAAACGCCTATGAGACAACAAATTCCCCTTGTCGCATTCTTGCTACTATTCTGTGGACTCTGTGGCAACGCTGTCATCCGCTACACGCCCCAATCCCTTTCCATCGAGATTGAGGAATCGGTGTCGTATGCTGCGACAAAGATTATACTTGGGAAGAATGTGGTTGTGAAGAGTGGGGCGACGCTGAGATTGACAGCGGATGAGGAATTTGAGATCCGCGACAATGTGGTCTGTGAAAAGGGAGCGAAACTGGAGTTGAAACATAAAAATTGATACGGATATGAAACAAAATATTGAGGTGTTATTACGCAATATCACACTGGTATTCACTCTATTCCTTTTAGCAGGGTTATTGGAATCTTGTTCTGACAAAGATGACATTATCGAAGAGGAAGAGCCTCCACCATCAACTCTTCCATCCAAATATGATGGATCTGGCTATAAATGGGGCGACGATAATCAAATTTTGGAACTGGCAATTTATAAAGATCCATCCGGGAATGAACGGAAGGTAGTGAATCTATATCAATTGAACGCACACGATGTTTATTACACGGAAGACGATATGGAATTCGGATATCTCACCGCGAAATATCACGAACTATGGAGGAACGACGAATTTCTTGGGGATTTTATTGTTGTTCCAAATAAATATGGTCTTGAGAAATACAAGCTAAAGCTTGTGCATCTTCCATCGATGCGGGAGATTACTATTTACGATTTCTCGAATTGGACGGAAGGGACAGAGGTCTGTTCAGAATATTTTCGTATTGACAGTGACAGGAATGTTGAGGTAATGGCTCATAAAGAGGTGGTCAGAGATCCGTTCGAGTATAAATTAGTTGGAATATGGGGTAACACTTGGGGCCCTTTCTTGGCTTTTCATACGGATGATGGAGGTCTAATGGTTAGACCATACGGAAGAATATCAGGGAAACGCTCAATAATGCCGATAGAATTTGTGGATGAAGATCCTGCAGATGAATATATTTTGCTTGCATTCCATAGTTATATACATCGGGACTTTGATGAATTGACTAAAGATGCTGAGTATGCATATACGACAGACGAGTTTTATGATAGATATACGCTACAGTACCCGTTACTGAATTATTGACGGTTGATGAGGAATTTGAGATCCGCGACAATGTGGTCTGCGAAAAGGGGGCGAAACTGGAGTTGAAACATAAAAACTGATACGAAGATGAAAAAGGGAATCGATATATTGCTAAATAGCGTTACTTTTATACTCGCCGTACTTTTTATGGTCTATATGTTGGAATCTTGTTCTGACAAAGATGATATCATTGAAGAGGAAGAATCTCATCCAGCTCTTGATTCCAAATATGATGGAGATTCATACAATGCGACGTGGAATTACGGTGGACGAATTTTGGAACTGGCAATTTATAAAGAGCCATCGGGAAATGAACGGAAGATAGTGAATTTATATCAATTGACTCCACACTATATTTATTATGAGGTTGAAGGTGCTGACTATGTAACAAGAACCGTAAAGTATCACGAGGTATGGAGAAACGACGAATTTCTTGGGGACTTCATCATTGTTCCAAATGGATATGGTGTTGAACAATACCAGCCTAAACTTGTGCATCTTCCATCGATGAGAGAGATTACCATTTACGATTTCTCGAATTGGACAGAGGGGGCAGAGGTCTGTTCAGAATGTTTTCGGATTGGGAGTGATAGAAACGTAGAGGTAGTGACCCGGAAAGAGGTGGTCAGAGATCTTTTCGAGCATGTTTTAGTTGGATTATGGGATAATATTTGGGGATCCTATTTGGCGTATAATACTGAAGATGGAGGACTAATGGTTAGACCATACGGGAGAATATCAGGAAAACGTTCTGTTATGCCGATGGAATTTGTGGACGAGGAACCGGCAGACGAATATATTTTATTAGAATTCGGTCGATTCGTACATCAGGACTATGATGAACTGACAAGGGATGTAGAATATGCATTCACAGATGAACTTTACCGCGAGAGCCCATTGTTTCCGTATTGACGGCGGATGAGGAATTTGAGATCCGCGACAATGTTGTCTGTGAAAATGGAGCGAGTATCTGGATGCGGAACCGGGCGAGTTTATCGTTGTAGCGCGTCGCGACAAGAACAGCGACAACTGGTTTGTAGGCGGAGTCACCAACGGCGAAGCGCGTGACTATGATTTGAAGTTTGATTTTCTTGAGCCGGGGGCTACGTATGAGGCGACGGTCTACAGCGACGCAGCGGATGCTGACTATGCAACGAATCCGGAGGCTTACAAGATTGAGAAACGCAGGATTGACTCCACGTCGGATCTGCCGATTAAAATGGCGCGCGGCGGCGGTTTCGCCATCTCGCTGAAGAAGCAGTGATATTCCCTGCTGAGTGGAAATAAGAGCCACCGCCCATGTGATCTGTTGACCACAGGGCGGTGGCTTTAATGTTGATTTGGGTGGGTATGGTATTGTGGATTGGGGGTGTTTGCGGTTGTTTGGGGTCGCAACAGGTTGGGACCCTACAAGGTGGGTGGGGCCGGGCGCGCCATGGCGCAGTCCCTACAGGGTTGGTGGGGTATTTGGTTGATGGCCATGTGGTTTGAGGCGGTAGACGGCTCGGAGAGCCGTTACCCCGACATGTGGTAGAGAAAAAGAGTGG
The DNA here is from genome assembly GCA_910579185.1 of uncultured Muribaculaceae bacterium. GTDB lineage: Bacteria > Bacteroidota > Bacteroidia > Bacteroidales > Muribaculaceae > Paramuribaculum. The sequence goes on along the minus strand of CAJTTG010000011.1, from coordinate 28,773 downwards.
GAGAGTAGGAGAGTTTAGATTGGGGGCTTTGGGGGTGTTTGGGGGCGTTTGCGGTCGCAACAGGTTGCGACCCTACATTGGTAGTGCGACCCTACATTGGTAGTGTGATCGGGGATGGTACGTGGATTGGGGATTTGATGGGTGGCTTTAATGTGGGTGGCGTATTGCTTCAATCTGCGGATCTAAGTGACGAGACTTTGCCGGCAAAGAGAATTGCTCCGGTGCTTTTTTCCGCAATCAGGAATATGAAGGGACGGTTGCATTTTATTTGGGGACATACTCCCAACGAAATTGCACCGCCCGTCGCAGCGACAGCTTCCACACCTTCCTCATTCACATCAATATAGGTTTTTTGCTTCACAAAATCAACAAACGCACCGGCAGTGGACATTCCTGATAAATCAGCAACATCGGGACTGAAAATATTGCGTACGCCCATAGACTTTAACACGTCATTCAACACGTAATTACCTTCAAGGGAGAACCGAGGAAGAGCAAAATTAATCTCACGATTCGGGATATTGTCGATCCATGATTGCCAGTTGCTGGCAGTCAATGCCAACATGCTTGATTCCAATGTGGAGCCTTCGGCAGGGAGCATGAAGTACATACGGAATGCTCCGTTGCCGAAATCTTTCGCTGTAATACTGAAGTCGAGGTTTGCGAAATATGGCATGCTCTCTCTAATATTCATCATATTTACAAGACTTTTAGAACCATCCTGACACACGAAATAGTCCGATTCCGTTTCGCTCACATAGAATTTATCGGTCCAAAGCCCCTTGAAATACAACACATTGACAAGCACATACGATAACAGCTGCTGGCCATCCAGAATTTTGGGAATCAATCCATTGGTTTTATCCGAACACCACCGGTTGATACGGTCTACTCCGTCCTGACTATTCAGGTCGAGATTTTCAAGAGTGGCCTTATAGACCGAAGCCATAGTTTGCTTGAAGGTGTCTTTCAACGGGTATGAATTGTCGGCCCAAACAGCGTTGGCTAATGCGAGTTTTGTCTGCGCATCCGTGATGGGCAGCGTTGTCAGTAGCCGTCCATTTATACTATTGAGTGCATCGAGTCCCTCTTTGTCACTGGAATATCCCAAAGCAGACAGAATTTGTGCTTGAGACTCTCCGGAAGTGCCATTGGCAAGCATAGACATTGTTAATGAGGCACTCAGCGGTGACATGAACACGTTCTCATCTCCTTTTTCAGCACATACGCGCCGGAACAAATCGAATCCGAAATCTGTAGACTGCAATATTGCATTCGACTCTGCGTCTGACATCTGTATGACAACAGGTTCATTGATAGGTGATTCTGGAGTGTTATCATTGGTGCAGGATGCAAGCAGAAGTATACAAGCAAAAACCGGAATAGTTGTTTTTCGTTTCATGGTTGAGATTATTAAAATGGTTAGATTTATTTTTTGAATGAGATGACAATGATGGGGGGCTATGTATTGTGCGAAATCTATCCTTTTTTATTTCAGCATGATAGCTGCAACTGCAATATTACGAAAAAAAGGTGGTATAAAAATTTTTTTACTTAATATTTGTGTATTTAAATTGTTGGTTCATAACTTTTTTAATAGGTATCCCAACTGCAAGTGAATGGGATTGGATGATATGGCGCATGGTAGAGTTTAGAGTGTGAGAGTAGGAGAGTTTAGAGTGGGTTGGGGTGTTTGGGGGCGTTTGCGGCCGCAACAGGTTGCGACCCTACAAGGGTGGATGGAGCCGGACGCGCCATGGCGCAGTCCCTACAGGGCGAGGGGGATAATTACTGCTCTCGTTGGCGATGATTCCGGTTGGCCACACCAATCCATTGCTGATGGTTTCGGTCAAACCGCACGGAGTGCGGTGACCCCGATATGTGGTAGAGAAAAAGAGTGTGAGAGTAGGAGAGTTTAGAGTGGGTTGGGGTGTTTGGGGGTGTTTGCGGTCGCAACAGGTTGCGACCCTACAAGGGAGGGTGGAGCCGGACGCGCCATGGCGCAGTCCCTACAGGGGTGGTGGGGGATTTGAGGGGAGGGAAAAAGGGACACCGCCCGGGGTGAGGTCCGGGCGGTGTCGGTTTGGTGGGAGGTTGGAGAATCAGTCGTTTTCGGGGCGGAGCTGGCGGACGGTTGCTCCGGCTTGCCATAGCTCGCTCTCGCGCATCTGACGCAGCTCTTCGTTGAGGCGTTCGCGGTAGTCGGGCTGTGAGTTTGAGTCGATGGAGCGCTGTGCTTCTGTTCCGTCTTCTACGCTGCTGTAGAGACGTTCCATCACGGGTTTGATGGCGTCGTGGAAGGGTGTCATCCAGTCGAGAGCTCCGCGCTGTGCGGTTGTGGAGCAGTTGGCATACATCCAGTCCATGCCTTTCTGTGCGAAGAGTGGCATGAGTGATTGGGTGAGCTCTTCGACGGTTTCGTTGAATGCTTCGGAGGGTGTGTGTCCGTGTTCGCGCAGCACTTCGTACTGTGCGGCGAAGAGTCCTTGTATGGCCCCCATGAGAGAGCCGCGTTCTCCCGTGAGGTCGCTGATCGCTTCGCGGCGGAATGTTGTCTCGAAAAGGTAGCCGGAGCCGATTCCGATTCCGAGTGCCAAGGTGCGGTCGAGGGCGTGGCCTGTGGCGTCCTGCTCGATTGCAAAGCTTGAGTTTACGCCACGGTTTTCAAGGAACATGCTTCGGAGGGATGCTCCTGATCCTTTGGGGGCTACCATGATTACGTCGATGTCGGCCGGAGGCACCACGCCAGTGCGGTCGGGCCAAGCGATTGCGAATCCGTGGGAGAAGTAGAGCGCTTTGCCGGCGGTGAGGTGTGGCTTGATTGTGGGCCATACGGATAGAACGGCGGCGTCGCTGAGCAGGCACATGATGATTGTGGCCTTCCGGGCTGCTTCCTCGATTGAGAAAAGGGTCTCGCCGGGTACCCATCCGTCGGCAACGGCTTTGTCGTAGGTTTTACCGGGACGCTGTCCGACGATTACGTTGAATCCGTTGTCGCGCAGGTTGAGGCTCTGACCGGGGCCCTGGACGCCGTAGCCGAGCACTGCTATAGTTTCGTCTTTTAGTATTTCACGAGCTTTTTCGAGTGGAAATTCGCGACGGGTGACAACAGTCTCCTCAACGCCGCCGAAGTTTAGTTTTGCCATTTGGTTGTGTTTATGTTTGTTGGTTTATGTTTTTTGTTTCTGTTTTGTTTTCTCTTGGAGCCATGACGGAGCGTGCGAGGCACATGGTCTGTCCGTCGAGATTGATAGCTGTCAGGAGGCCGTTGTCGACGAGGGATGAGGCGACTTCCACGGTGTCGTTGTAGTGGGCTTCGCGTCGGTATTCGATCTCAAATCGGCTGAGGAAGTAGTCGTCGAAGTCGGCGAGGTTCATCTGGTTGAGTATCAGCTCTACGTAGCGTGTTGAGTTGACGTGGCGGTTGAGGTCGATGTCGCTGACGCGGAAGGTGTATTCGTGGACAATCTGCGGCGGATCGATGGGGCGTATTTTTCCTTGCTTGTCGATCGGGCAGGGGTGGTCGCTTACGGTCTCTGAGATGTAGGATATATAGGATAGGTCGGCCGGTCGCCGGGAGTCCATGTTGATGGCTACCCATATTGTGCGCGCGTATCCGAGAATTTCGCCGCTTCCGCTGCGAATCTCGAAGTTTCGTTCGGAGAAGTGGCGGTTGTAGGCTTCGATCCATGTTGTCAGGGAGTAGTCTTCGAGCAGGCGTGGGAATCGTTTCATTTCAAATGCGACCCTTGAAAGAACCCATAGGTTTCCGTGGCGCTGCAGGTCCTTGAAGCCTACGCCGAGGATGTCGGCGTGTTCGGTTGCCACCTCAATTATCTGCTGAATGAGCTGCGATGGAGCGAGCTCGCTCTGGGCGTTGCATTGTGCGGCAGTCAGATGGTAATGGTGTGTGTGGAGAACTTTGAGCTGTGTCATGATGACTGAGGGTTTTGTTGGTCGCGGCGTGCGAGGAATTCGTCGATCGCCTCGAATGGCGACCGAGTGACCACGACACGTCCGCTACGCATGAATTGTTTGATATCATAACGCTTGAGCTCATGAAAAAGTGCTTCAGTTTCGTCGTAGTGACCTGTTTTTTCGATCACGGTGTAGTCGGGGGTTACGTCGAGAATGCGCGCGCCATGACGGCGTATGATTGCTTCCACGTGGTTTTCGGCGAGCATCTTGGGTGTGGGGACTTTGTAGAGGGCCACTTCCTGATATACGATCTCGGAGTCGTCGTAGCAGAATGCCTGAATGACGTCGATCCGTTTTTCGATCTGTTTGATGACTTTTTCCATCATCTCGGCATTGCTGTGGCAGGTGATCGTGATTTTGTGGATTCCGGGTTTGGAGCATGCGCTGGCACTGATGCTCTCAATGTTGAGGCATCGGCGCGTGAATATTATGGAGAGCTGGTTGAGCAGCCCGACATGGTTTTCGGAGAATACGACTATGGTGTAGAGTGTGGATATCATAGGTTGTTGTTGTACACGTCGTTTGGATTAATCATGATGTAGTCGATGGAGTGGCCCGGAGGGGTCATGGGGAATACCATGTCGGCTTCGCGGATGTTGACGTTGAGCAGGTAGGGTCCCGGGGTTTCGAACATGCGGCTGATGGCTGCGTCGAGCTGTGAGCGCGACTCAACGTTCTCGGCCTGTATGCCATAGGATGTGGCGAGCATGCGGAAGTCGGGGTTGACCATGGGTGTGGCTGAGAAGCGGCTGTCGAAGAATAGCTCCTGCCATTGGCGTACGTTGCCGAGGAAGTTGTTGTTGAGGATTATGATCTTGACAGCTGTGCCATATTGCATTATCGTTCCGAGTTCCTGGATGGTCATCTGTATGCCTCCGTCGCCGGTGAAGAGGCAGACGGGGCGTTCCGGTGCTCCCATCTTGGCACCGATGGCTGCCGGGAGTCCGAATCCCATGGTGCCGAGTCCGCCGGAGGTCACGATGCTACGGGGGGCGGTGTAGCGGAAGTAGCGTGCGGAGAGCATCTGGTTCTGGCCGACATCGGTCACAAGGATGGCTCCGGGGCCGGCGACCTGTGAGACTTTGAGCGCCACTTCGCCCATCTTGGCCGGTTCGGAAGGATCGGCACCGGATGTGGCCTCGTTGCATATCAGCCGCTGCTCGGCACGGTTGTGGCGGTCGAATGTCTCGTTCCACTCTTTATGGTCGGTCTTGCGTACCAGCGGCAGGAGGGCTTCCAGAGCCATGAGGGCGTCGGCGTGGACGGTGGCTGTGGTGCGGACGTTTTTATTGAATTCCGAGCGGTCGATGTCGATGTGTATTATTTCGGCCCCCGGGGCATAGCATTCCACGGTTCCGGTCATGCGATCGTCGAAGCGCAGGCCGACGGCAATGAGTAGGTCAGCGCGGTTGGTGTTGACGTTGGGGCCTATGTTGCCGTGCATTCCGAGCATTCCTTTGAAGAGGGGATGGTCGGAGGGCATGACTGATAGCCCGAGCAGGGTGGCGGCCACGGGGATATCGGCTTTTTCGGCCAGCCGTGTCAGCACGTCTTCAGCTTCCGAGATCGTGACGCCTTGTCCGGCAAGTATCATTGGTCGGCGCGATCGGTTGATCATCTCGGCTGCCCGGCGTATCTCTTCGGGGTTGATCTCGGGGACGGGTATATAGGATCGGATGAAGTTGCAGGGGGTGTAGGGCTTGTCGGAAGTCAGGCCTGTCTGTGCGTCTTTGGTGAGGTCGAGCACCACGGGGCCGGGTCGTCCTGTCGTAGCGATGTGGAATGCCCGGGCCAGAGCCGGGGCAACGTCGTCGGCGCGGCGTATCTGGCAGCTCCATTTTGTTACGGGTTGGGTGATTCCCATCACGTCTGTTTCCTGGAAGGCATCTGTCCCGAGCATGTGGGAAGGGGCCTGTCCGGTGATGACCACCAATGGCGTGGAGTCCATCATTGCGTCGCTGAGCCCCGTGATGAGATTTGTGGCCGCCGGGCCTGAGGTCACGATCACCACTCCGGGGCGATGGGCCACACGTGCATAACCCTGGGCGGCATGTATGGCTCCCTGCTCGTGGCGAGTGAGCACGTTTGTCAGGCGGTCGGTGTAGTCATAAAGGCGGTCGAATACGGGAATTATGTATCCTCCGGGGTAGCCGAAAACGCGATCTACGTTTTCGGCTATCAGTCCGCGGATCAGAGCTTCAGCTCCGGTGATTTTATCAGACATTTCGTTAATCGTTGGGTGGGTGTGTGAGAGGGGAGGATTCTGTTAGACAATCTCGCTTATATTATGCGGACTCCGCCTTTGTCGGCCGAGGCTACGGTGGCGGCATAGGCTCGCAGGGCTGCGCTGACGTTGCGCTGACGTGTGCGCGGCTTGAAGGCGTCGGCTCCACGGGTGAGTTCTTCCTCGCGCCGGCGATTGAGTTCCTGATCGGTTATCTCCAGGGAGATGGATCGCGCCGGAATGTCGATGGCAATGATGTCGCCGTCGCGCACCAGAGCTATGTTGCCTCCGGCGGCGGCTTCGGGGGATATGTGACCTATGGAGAGTCCGGATGTTCCGCCGGAGAAGCGTCCGTCAGTTATGAGGGCGCATTGTTTGCCGAGGTGTTTGCTTTTGAGATAGCTCGTGGGATAGAGCATTTCCTGCATTCCGGGGCCTCCACGGGGACCTTCGTGGGTTATGACCACGATGTCGCCGGCTTTTATCCGGTCGCGGAGAATGGCTTCCACGGCTTGATCCTGGGATTCGAATACGCGTGCCGGACCGCTGAATCGGAGGATGGAGCTGTCGACGCCGGCAGTCTTGACGACGCATCCGTCGGGTGCTATGTTGCCGCGGAGCACTGCGAGTCCGCCGTCGGCCGAATAGGCGTGGGCAGTGTCGCGGATGCAGCCGTCGGCCCGGTCGGTGTCAAGCTCGCTGTAGTAGGCCATCTGGGATCCCATCTCCTGTGTCGGTTTGCGTCCGGGTGCGCTGCGCCAGAGCTCGTCGGCGAAGTCGGTGTAGCGCGATCCGCCGATGGCGTAGCTGTCGATGGCTTCGGCGAGTGTCAGGCGGTCGGCGCGGATGGCTGTTGTGTCGATCAGGGAGCTGTCGGCCAGTTGTTTCATAATGGTGAGGATGCCGCCTGCGCGGTTGACATCCTCAATATGGTAGGGTGAGCTGGGAGCCACTTTGCAGATGACGGGTGTGTGGCGCGAGAGGCGGTCGATGTCGTCGAGCGAGAAGTCGGCTCCGGCCTCGTGGGCCACGGCAAGCAGATGGAGCACGGTGTTGGATGATCCGCCCATGGCAATGTCGAGAGTCATGGCGTTGAGCATGGCTGCACGTGATGCTATAGAGCGCGGCAGGACACGGGTGTCGCCGTCGCGGTAGTAGGCCATTGCGTTGTCCACTATCTGACGGGCGGCGCGGCGCATCAGCTCCTTGCGGTTGATGTGGGTTGCCAGGATGGTGCCGTTGCCGGGGAGTGAGAGGCCGAGGGCTTCTGTCAGGGAGTTCATGGAATTAGCGGTGAACATACCTGAGCATGATCCGCATGTGGGGCATCCTTTGAGCTCCATTTCGGTGAGCGTGTCGTCGGCAATGGAATCGTCGGCTGCGGCTACCATCACGTCGACAAGATCCACGGCCTTACCGTCGACTTTTCCGGCTTCCATGGGGCCTCCGCTGACGAAGATGCAGGGGATGTTGAGGCGCATGGCGGCAATGAGCATTCCGGGGGTCACTTTGTCGCAATTGGATATGCAGACCATGGCGTCGGCGCAGTGGGCGTTGACCATATATTCAACGGAGTCGGCAATCACCTCGCGCGAGGGGAGGGAGTAGAGCATTCCGTCGTGTCCCATGGCGATGCCGTCGTCGATGGCTATGGTGTTGAATTCGGCGGCGAAGCATCCGAGACGTTCGATCTCGGCTTTCACTATCTGTCCGGCTTCATGCAGATGGGTGTGGCCGGGGACGAATTGCGTGAAGGAGTTGACAACGGCAATTATCGGACGGCCGAATTGCTCGGGTTTCATGCCAGTGGCGCGCCATAGGGCACGGGCACCGGCCATGCGCCGGCCACCGGTCGACAGCTCGCTCCGAAGCGGAATTTTATATGTATGATTATTCATCAGATTTCTTTTTTACCTATTGAGAAGCTTAAAAATTGTAGTATTTAGGCTTGGATTGTGGCAAATTTATTATTAAAATCGGCAAAAATCAAACAAATGCACATAAATTTTGGTTTTGTGCCGTGATAAGAATATTCATAAAAGGTATATTCAATGAATAGAGCGTGGAGGCGGAGAGGGGGGTAGTGTATAGAGTTAGAGTGTCAAGAGTGGGTTGGGGTGGTGGTCAGTGAGTTTGAGGGTGGGGTGGTAGACGGCTCGGAGAGCCGTGACCCCGATTAGGGTTGGCATTGCGGATCGGGGGTGTTTGGGGGGGCGGTCGCAACAGGTTGCGCCCCTACATTGGTAGCGTGGATACGCGTATTCGGGGGAAGGGAAAGCGGCGAGCCCGGGGATGGGTTCGCCGCTTTATGATGAGGGTTGATGTCGGTTATGCGAGGGGATCAACGGGTAACTTTGCGCGAGAAGCGGTAGCCGTCGCCACGTGCCTCTATGATATAGACGCCATGGGGCAGTCCGTCGGCACTCAGTGTGGCTGCGCCGTCGGAGCCTTGCACACGGGCGGCAGGTCGTCCCTGGAGGTCGTAGAGCGTGACGGTGATGTCGCGACCGTCGGCCACGAAAACGTCGTAGCCCTCGGCCGAGGCGGTGATGACCAGACGCTGCGCCTCGTCGGCCCAGACGGTGCCGATGGCCGCCTTGTTGGCCAGCACATATTTGACACCTTCAAGCGCATCGATCTTACCGGCACCCCAACGGGATTTGTCGCGTCCCATGGTGAAACTATTGTAGGAAGATGTATTGTTGATTACATCCATCACCCGATCATAGTTCAGAGAAGGGTCGGCTTGCAGCCATAGACCGACTGTGCCTGAAACAAAGGGACATGACATGGATGTACCATCCATGGTGCCCCAATAATATGTCGTGATGTTGAAACGTCCGTTAGCAACCTTTCCGACCATATTGCCGGCTGCACCTTTTGCTGTCACGTAGTAGCTGCTGTAGCTCGAAACAATGCGTGACCCCGGGGCGCATACATCAGGGAGAGTCGTTCCATCCGGTTTTGTGCCATAGGAGGAGAAGGGGGCAATGGAGCCGACCGTGTAGCCTGCCGATGCTGGATAGTAGGCTCCGCTCGTTAGCACACCGCAGGTTGTCCGGCTGACGTATGCCCCGACTGCTATGACATTGTCGGCACATGCTCCGTCGTTAATCGAATTGGACGGACTTCCGTTGGTGTAATCGGAAACAATGCCGGAGCTACGGGTCGGAGTGTTGGAAAATGTCATGTTTTGGGTTGATGAGTATAGATACAGTTTCTGGCCTGTTTTTGCTCCAGTAACGTAGAGGGCGATAGCCTTGTCGGAGGTAATGGCAGAGACGTTGGTGAAATCCGTATATACTTCAAAACGGTTATTGTTTGAATCGATATATGAACGGGCGGTTATTGTTCCGTTGAAATTTGAGGTGAAGGCACTGACGCCAGAAGTGGATGCGGTCTGGAATGCACGGTCGATTGTGATCACCGGGGTGAAGGTCTGGGCGGAAATTGAATATACGCCCCACTGAAGATTTAATATGGTGTTGTCCGTGCCCCATAGATCAGCAACGCCGTTGATCACGTTAGCAGAGTTGCCGTTGACAAAGGTTCTTAGGCAGGAATTAGTGCCTGTTTCTTCGGTTATGTTTTTTACTATGGAGATGTTGGCGTTGCCATCGTTTCCGGCGCTCATGCAGATTATTCCACGTTTGCCTTGTTCGGCCAGAGCCTGAGAATAGGCATCTGTGCCGTCGTGGGGTCCAACGGTGTGGCCGAGCGAAAGATTGACCACGGCCGGCTTGCCTACGGATTCGGCGTAGTCAAAGATATTTTTCACACCTTGGACGATATTGCTCGTGTAGAGATCTCCGACGCTAAGAGCCATATCTGCACCGGTTGCCACTCCGTAATAGGGGATCGGTTGACTCGTGCGCATTTCCGGAGAAGCTCCTGTAGCTGACGCCATGTAGGAATAGTCGCCGTTTCCGTTATAGGATCCTCCCATAATTCCGGCCACATGTGTGGCGTGGGATTCAGTATCCGTATCTTTTGTGAATGAAGAGATATTATCGGGGGTATATTCTATGTATGTTCCGTTGTTGGAGTTCATCCACCAGAGACGCTGTATGCGTGTCGCGCCGGCTCCATTGTCTTTTTTGAAGTTGATGTGGTTGGCCTCGAGTCCTATGTCCATCATGCCTACGATAACTCCGGTGCCGTCGAACGAGAGGGTCGAGCCATCATAGGAAAACCCTGAGTGGATGCCATCGACATTTCCCGACGGACGCGCATAGTTCATATCGGTATGCAGTTTCTGGCATAGTTCGACGCGGCGTATGCATGCAACGCTTTCAAGATCGTCCAACCTGTCGGCCGGAAGTTCTGCAATGATGCTTGACGAAAGCTCATTTGTAATGGTCAGAAACTCGATGTTTCTAAGATCATCAGCGGAATAGCCATCTTCAAGATTGATGAATACAGACACGTTTTCAGAAGTGTTGGCATTCCCGGATCGAGAGTCTGCGGAATTGATCTCCGGCCCAACGGGCTGATGGAGTTTCGCTTCATAGGCCTCGTAGGCTCTCTGCTGTGTTGGAGGGGTGAGTTTTTTCTGAGCTGATGCTGAAAGCAGAGATAGAGACAGGCAGCTGAATAGTAAAAGTTTCTTCATAGAGAGATCTTTGTTTTATGGTAGATAATTCAGAAAGGTTACACACACATGAGGGTGTAACCTTTCTGAATTAGTAGATTGAGTATATTAATCCCAAATGGGTTAATATCAGGCTTATTGCACTTTGGTCAGAGTGAAGTCCTGTGCGCGGCCGCCGGTGTATCCGGTGAATCCGCCTGCGGTATGGTTGCCCGGGGTGAAGAGACCAGCCGCCCAACCGCAGTCGAACACGAACTGAGTGACTTCCTCATTCGAGGTTGCAGAAGCAACTCCCTGGAGATAGAGACCACCATCGAAGGGGAGAAGAACCACGTCGACTTCTCCAACCGGCGGATTGTATGCGATTTTCTCGCCGAGAATCTGAGGCATTGAGAGTGAAAGGTTGACAAGGCCTGTCGATGCATCGAGAGAGAAGTCGAGGATGACGTCATTTGCGAAGCTTAAGCCGCCAATACCTGACAATTTCACCTGTTTCAAGTGGTTCTTGTCGTCCTCGGGGAATGCGGAGATAGTGCAGTTGTAAGTTCCGCTTGCCGATGTTGACTGCCATGTACCTACGAGTTTCGAGAGAGCCTCGGGGAGCAGATGGTCTTCGTCGAGCAGTGTCACGAGAGTTGATGTGTTGTTGCCGATTTTAGCACCGGTAGCGGATACAATTGTGAATATGAACTGGCGGTCATCGTTGATGTCGTCGTTGCTGGAGGGATGGAATTCAAATGAACCCTGTGTCTCGCCGGCAGGGATGACGATGGTCTTGGAGGTCACCATATAGTCGCGGTCTTCAACAGCCGGATTCGCACCGGTACCTTCAACAGCTATTGTTACGGTTACCGGACCATTGGTCTCGCCGGAGAGAACTACAGGAACATAGTAGTAGACACCTGTGGAGAAGTCTTCGGCAATGCTCATCTGGGTCTGCTGCATGTTGACGGTGACATCTGCGGTGTTGACTGGATCGTCGTCGTCGCATGCAGTCATGGTCAGTATGGCAAGTGCTGCTGCAAATATTTTATTCAGTTTCATAAAATGTTGTCTTTTGTGTTATTAAGTTGAATAACGATTAATTGCCGTAGCCCGGGTTCTGCTGTCCGGCGAGTGCAGGGCAGATCTGGAGCTCATCGTAGGGGAGAGGCCATGTGTAGCGGTAGTCGCCGGGGGTGTATACGGTGTTGGCATCATTGGCGATGAACAGTTCGGCCACGTCGACTGTGCCACTTGCCATAACGCCATATTCGGCGTAACGGGAGAATCCGAGACCCCAGCGTGCGAGGTCGCGCAGACGGAATCCTTCGCCTATAAGTTCCATGCCGCGTTCGAGACGGATTGCATCGCGAAGAGCTATACCCGACAGACGTTCTTCCTCATAGTTTGTTATGCGTGCTGCACGGAGGGTGTTGAGAGCGGAGATCGCATCGGAGCTCTTATTGGTCTCGTAGGCAGCCTCGGCAAGGATGAGATACTGCTCCGACAGACGGAAGGGTTTGGCTTTGTTCTTGTAAGCGTTGGACGACGAGGTGTTGAGCGTCGGGTTGCCGGCATATTTGTTCATGGTGTATGCTGCGGTGGGCTGAGCGTCGACGGTCATGAACATGGCTTTGAAGAAGGCATCGAAGCGGATGTCGTTATCGTCGTACTGAGCGAGCCAGTACATGGTCGGGATGCAGTTGACACGTGTCGGGTATTCAGAGATGTAGTTGTAGGCATCGAAGAACGATGCTGCGTTTGCTGATTCAGAAGCATCGGCGAAAGGTACGAACAGGAGCTCTGAAGATTGGTCGGTTGTCCACATTGCAACATAGTCATTGCCCTGAGCAAGGGCGAATGCCGGATTCTCGGTCACTTCTTTTGCATATTTGTAGGCATTGTTGTAGTCTCTTGTGGTCAGTGCTACACGGGCCTGCATCGCACGAACGGTAGCGCTGTTCAGGTAGGCAGATCCGGGCTTCTGGATTTCTGTGGTCACTTCTGCCGGACCCTGTTCCTCATAATCCTTGATGGCTGTGTAGGCATCGCTCAGATCCTTGTTGATCAGCTGCAAGGTCTCGTTAAGTGTGCTTCGACCGGGGTACTGTGTGTGGTCGATCATAGGGTCGTAGACTGTCACGAGCTGGCAGCCGAGACCTTTCTGGTCAGCGTTTGAATCGGTGTAGGGTTGGCAGTAGTGGTCGAACAGATAGAAGTACTGATATGCACGAGTGAATTTCAATTCACCGAGGTAGCGGTTTGCATCGAGCAGATCTTCGTCGGCAACGAGGCCGTTGTCGATGATACGCTGTCCTTCAGCAATAGCGAAGTTGATGCTCTTCATCTGGGAGTAGATGCTCTGGTACTTGTCGCTTGTCTCGCTTGATGAGGATAGATAAGAACCCTGGATCTGACGGGATGAGCGGCCACCATTGCCACGGAGACCAATGTAGTAGTCGGCCTGAAGGTCGGGATCTGTGACCCAGGAACCGGCAGATACGCTGCGGAGGCAGTTGTAGGCGTAGTTACGGAATTTTTCAAGTCCGCTCACGCTCTGGATGGCATCCGGAACTTCCACGGCTCCGGGAACCTTCACGTCCATATCGCAGGAGGTCAGCAATACGCTGGCTGCGAATAATGAATATAGTAATTTTTTCATAATCTAAGACTTGTTTTATATGATTAGAATGTCACTTCAATACCGAATTCGTACTGACGGGTGTTGGGGTACATCATCTGAACCACATTTCCTTCATATTCGGGGTCTACGCCCTTGAATTCTGTGATTGTGAAGAGGTTTCGGCCTGTGAAATGGAATGAGATGTCGGACATCTTGATAGCGTTCATCCAGTTCTTGGGCAGAGAGTATGCTATGGTAAGGTTCTTCAGACGCAGGAATGAAGAGTTTTCAACGAAGCGGCTGTCGGCCTGGATCTCCTGAGGAGCACCATAGAGGTCGGTGGTGTTAGGCATATCTGTAATGTCGCCCGGTTTTGTCCATACTGTGAGCAGTTTGGTGGTGCCGTTGGTGTTGCGTTGAACGGCAACTGTCGGGTCGTTGATATACCAGTTGATAGCGTTGAAGATGTATTTCTGGGCACTCCAGTTGAAGTCGGCGCGGAGGCTGATGCCTTTCCAGCGTGCGTTGACACCGAAACCGCCGTTCCAGGGAGCGATGAATGTCTTGCCGAGGTCAACTTCGTCGCTGTCGTCATATTTCTTGGTCAGGTTGCCGTCCTTGGTGTACCACATCTGCTGGCCGTCGCGAGGATCAACGCCTGCGTAGCGCACCTGAGTGATGGCGAACGGATTCTTGCCCTTGCGGTAGGTTACACCTGTGCCGGGAATGGTGAATTCATCAAGACCGTTGAAGAGTTCGGTGATGGTGTTCTTGTTGTAGTTGAAATTAACGTCAACGCCTACGTACCAATCCTTCGACTGATAGATGTCGGCACCGAAGTCAACGTCGACACCGATGTTGCGCATACCGCCGCAGTTAGCTGTCGCGCTTGCCCAACCTGTTGTGAACGAGTAGGGAACACTCATGAGCATGTCCTTTGTGTTCTTGACATAGAAGTCGACGCTTGCGCGGAGACGGTTGTTGAGGAATCCGAAGTCGATACCTGCGTCGAACGATTTGATGGTTTCCCATGTAAGTTTGTCGTTGGCAAGGCCTGAGATACCCCAGGAGGTGTTGCCATCGTATACGCTACCTGTTCCTACGGTGCCGATATAGTCGTAGTTGCCGATACCGCTTGAGTTACCGGCCGTACCATAGTTAAGGCGGAGTTTAAGATCGCTAAGCCAGTTGACTGACTGCATGAACTGTTCTTTCTTGATGTTCCACATCGCACCGATAGAGTAGAATGTTCCCCAGCGGTGGTCTTTGGCGAACTTGGAGCTGCCGTCGCGACGCACAGCGAAATCGAGGAAGTAACGTTCGTCAAAGCTGTAGCTGCCGGTCAGGAAGTATGAGTTCATGATGTATTCATACTTGCTGTGGGTTACGCCGCTCATGGTTACGCTCGTACCTTGTGTCAGCAGGTTCTGGGTAGCATTGGGCTGACCGGTGGTCTGAACTGCGAAGTTGTTGTTCTTGGTGATTATTGATTCCTGACCGATCAAGAATGCGAAGTCATGCTTGTCGGCAATGTTGAATTTGTATTCGGCAGTGTTGGTGTATGTGAACTGATACCAACGCTGGAATGCTTCAGAAGAATAGTTGGAGATATTGTCCAGAACGATTTCGTCGCCCATGGGTGTCATCTCGTTTTCGTAGGGAGGACGAGCGGCAGAGCTGCGGTAGTCAAATGCGTTGACGTTCTGCTGTGCGCGCAGGGTCAGACCCTTGACGGGATTGATCTGCTCGTATAGTGTCATCATCGCTGTGAGGTTAGTGCGCTTGCTGCGGTTGATGTAGCTGTTGATGTAGTTGGGGTCAACAACACCTGAATAGTGGTAATATTTCGCGCGGTCGCCGAACACGATGTCGCCGTTCTCATTGAAAGAATAATAGTAGGGCGAGTCGTAGGGGAGCATATTGTAGACCTGCATGAAGGGGTTGTTGGTGTAGATACCGTTATTTTCCGAGGTTGACGATGCTGCGCTGTTGGATTCGTAGCGTTCGAAACCGACGTTTGTCGAAAGGCCTACAGTGAGCCAGGGCTTGATCTTGGAGTCGAGGTTGAAACGCATTGTCTCGCGGCGGAAGCCTGATGCCTCGATCAGACCGTCCTGATCATAATGAGCCAGTGACAGGTAGTAGCGTGTGCGGTCTGTACCGCCCTGGATGCGGCCTTCCAGTGAGTAGGTCAGTGCATTGTTGCTGATAAGATAGTCTTTCCAGTCGGTATTGATGCCATAGTTATTGACGAGGTTGCGCACTTCGTCGCTGACGGGGCTGTTGACCAGGTCGCGGAAGCGAACGAATTCCTCTGCATTCATCAGGTCGATCTTATCATTGGCCATCTGGCTCCATCCCACATTTGCGCGGATCGATACTTTGGCGTCTTCGCCATATTTACCCTTCTTGGTGGTGATCACGATAACGCCGTTGGCGGCACGTGAACCGTAGATGGCGGTAGAGGCGGCATCTTTGAGGACGGTCACGCTCTCAATGTCCGAGGGGTTGAGGGTTGTGAAGATTGAAGATGTTGCGGGGGCACCGTCACATATAAATAAAGGTGTGTTGCCAGATAGTGAGTTATAACCGCGGATACGGATTGAAGAAGGCAACGACGAAGGTTCGCCGGAGTTGGAGAAGATCGACAGACCTGCCACCTGACCCTGGAGAGCGTCAACGAAGTTGGCAGAGGGGGTATCCTCCATTACCTGTGAACTTACGACGGATACTGCGCCGACGACAGAGCCGAGCTTTTTGCCGGAGCCGTAGCCGGTCACCACTACCTGGTCGAGCATCTTTGAGTTGCTCTCCATTTTTACGGTCATGCCGTTGGAGAGTGTTGCGGTGGCATCCTTCATGCCAACGTAGGTGACGGTCACTTCCTTCACGGAGGCAGGGACAGTGATGGTGAATTCGCCGTCAATGTTGGTCATCACGCCTGTTGTGGCGCCTACGGCCTTGACTGTCGCGCCGGCCAACGGTTCGTCGTCGTCAGCGCTCAGCACCGTGCCGCGGTATGTTTGGTTCTGGGCTTGGGCGCTCAGAGCCAGCGTCACGATGGCTGCAAGTAATAAAAACAGCTTTTTCATACTTAAAATAAATTAGACATATAATTGATTATTGTGATTATTCTCTCTTTTTCCCTTAGTTGAATAGTGTTGCAGTTTCTTTTCTCTCTTCTTATTTTTTTAATGTGGGGATGGGTGAAACATCATTTTAATTACCTTGGAAACCTTAGTATCTCTTGCGTAGAGATACGTAGATTCCGCAAAATTAATAATAATTATTAACATTCCAACACTTAAAAGCATTTGTTTTCAGCTTTTAACAAAAAAATGTGGGTAAAAACATGCGGAAAACACTTTCTAACCATTTGAAACACCGCACTATAGATGCGATCGTGAAAAGTTTGATTTTAAAGTGTTAAAATTTTCACAAAATCAAATTTTAAGCAAGGGTTTTGTAACAATCCGATACTTTAAACCGCAAAATACGCAAAAATCGTAACCTGAAGGCGACAATGCAAAATGATTCATTTGTCGCCCTAATAGCGACACTTCGACACATTGCAATTTCACCCGACATGTAGGGACTGCGCCATGGCGCGTCCGGATTACAAACAAGCAACTCACTAAACATCAGGATGCTATCGCGGACTCGCCATGGCGAAGTCCCTACAGGCAAAGCAGTTAAAGCCGTTGTTGCCGGCAATGCTTAGTATCTCTACGCAAGAGATACTGATTACAAACCGGGTACAATCAATTAATTAAAAAGATAAGAGAGAACAGAAAAAAGAAAGAGAATCCGATAATTTTTAACTAAGGGAAAAAGAGAGAATAATCACAATAATCAATTATATGTCTAATTTATTTTAAGTATGAAAAAGCTGTTTTTATTACTTGCAGCCATCGTGACGCTGGCTCTGAGCGCCCAAGCCCAGAACCATACCTATCGCGGCACGGTGCTGAGCGCTGACGAAAACGACGAACCGTTGGCCGGCGCGACAGTCAAGGCCGTAGGCGCCAATGTCGGCGTGATGACCAACATCGACGGCGAATTCACCATCACTGTCCCTGCTTCCGTGAAGGAAGTGACCGTCTCCTATGTCGGTATGAAGGAAGTGACCGCTACGCTGTCTGACAACATGAAAGTTTACCTCAAGAGCGATACCAAGATGCTCGATCAGGTTGTGATAACCGGTTACGGTTCCGCAAAGAAGATCGGCGCAGTTGTTGGTTCTGTTGCTGTTGTAGGTCAGCAGGTGTTTGAAAACACCCCCGTTGCCAACTTCATCGATGCTCTTCAGGGTCAGGTTTCCGGTCTTGCAATCAACTCCAACTCCGGCGACCCCTCGTCAACCGACCAGTCGGTTACGCTCCGTGGTCCCAGCTCGTTGTCGTTCTCTTCGGATCCTCTTTATATCTGTGATGGCGCGCCTGTTTCATCAACATTCTTCAACTCTCTGAATCCGTCAGATATCGAAAGCATTTCTGTGTTGAAGGACGGTGCTTCGATCTCTATCTATGGTTCTCGTGGTGCTAACGGTGTTATCGTGATCACAACCAAGAAGGGTAAATATGGCAGCAACGCCAAGGCTACTATCCGTGCCAACTATGGTTGGAGCCAGATGGTGCCTGACAATGTTGAGATGATGAACTCACAGCAGTACATGCAGTTCCGTGAACTCATCGGCCAGCCCCTGAGTGCAAATATCCAGAGCCTTATCAACAACTATGGCATCTCTACATCCTGGAGAGACCAGATGTTCAATGACAACGCTCCCACATACAGCATTGAAGGTAATGTGACCGGTGGTTCAGACAACCTCAGCTATTATGTCAGCCTTTCACACTACAACCAGAAAGGTATCATCGAGAACTCTGAGATGAAACGTACAACCTTGAGCTGGTCTCTTGATGGAAAAGTCAACAGCTGGTTCCGCGTTGGTTTCATCGGAAATGTCGGTTTCCGCAAATCGAAGATCAATCTTGAGAACGATGACACAGATCAACTCTATCTCACCGACCCGATGTTGCTTGCTCGTATGGCGCTTCCCTATGACTCTCCCTACAGCTACAGCTTCAATGAAAATGGCGATATAGTTTACGGATCTAAAGTTGAGAAACTGCCCTACTCAAACATCCAGTTGCCCTGGTATACATATTCTTACAACCACTATGCTACAAACCGTCTGACCGGTAACCTCCGTCTCTACGAGCAGATCAACCCGATCAAGGGCCTTACAATCAAGGCTCAGCAGGCTATGGAAGGCTATGATAGCCGTGGTAGCCAGGTGATCGACCCCCGTGAGACTTTCCGCACTGCAATGGGTTCTCTCATCGGTTCCGGTAATGTCGGCGACCTCAACATCGGTTCTAATTCAGAATCTTTCACCCGTTACTATCAGTTCACCTACACCAACACCGCCGAATATCAGTTCTCTGTTGCTGAAAAGCATCACGCTTCGGTACTCGTAGGTCAGGAAGCTATCATCAGCCGTTCTAATGGCTTCGGCGTTTCAACCAGCGGTACCACCGATGTGCGTATGAGCCTTCTCAATCAGGGCACACAGGTTGCTATGAGCAATGTAAGCTATACTAAAGCTGAGAGCGTTCTCAACTCCTACTTCATCAATGGTAACTATGACTATGACAACCGTTACTTCCTGGACTTCTCTTATCGTCGTGACGGTTCTTCATTCCTCGCTCCCGGTCACCGCTGGGCCAACTTCGGCGCTTTCGGTGTGATGTGGAACCTGAAGAATGAATCATTCCTGAAAGAAAAAACTTGGTTGAACGACCTCCGTGTTCACTACAGCTACGGTTCTGCCGGTAATGATGGCGCTGTGAACTTCGGTTGGATGGGTATGCTTGCATCTTCTTCAACATACGACGGCGAAGGCTCTACGATCTATAGCGGCTTCGAAAACCCAAATTTGAAATGGGAGACTATCTACACCCACGACCTTGGTGTGAACATGCGTGTGTTCGATCGCTT
This sequence comes from uncultured Muribaculaceae bacterium, assembly GCA_910579185.1. Lineage (GTDB taxonomy): Bacteria > Bacteroidota > Bacteroidia > Bacteroidales > Muribaculaceae > Paramuribaculum. Next base: position 9,375 of record CAJTTG010000011.1, on the reverse strand, counting down.
GAGCGTTGCTCTCGACTTCTACAAGCGAACAACTGAAGACATGCTCTACACAATTCCGTTCTCTTTGACCACTGGTGTATCCTCCGGTCTCTACAATGTCTGCTCGATGGTCAACAAAGGTTTCGAACTTGAACTCAACGGCGACATCTACAAAGATAAGGACTGGTATGTTGGTGCACGTTTCCAGATGGGTTACAACAAGAATGAGATCACTGAACTTTGGGACGGCAACACCGAATACGTGCTTGCCAACACCGGTCTGATCATGGAAAAAGGTGGCCCGATCGGTCAGTACTACCTCGTACGTTACTTAGGTGTTGATCCTGCCGATGGTAAGCAGGTTTGGCTCGACAAGAACGACAACCCAACCAAGACATTCCCCTCAGATGCATATGTTAAGACCGGTAAGTCTCAGTATGCTCCCTGGAATGGCGGTTTCGGTGCAACCGTTCGCTGGAAAGGCATCTCGGCTACTGCCAACTTCGTGTTCCAGAGCGGCAAGTATATGATCAACAATGACAAATACTTCATCTGCAACCCCACAGGTTTCGGTGCTTCCTACAACCAGAGCGTTGACGCTCTCAATTTCTGGAGAGAACCGGGTCAGGTGACCGACGTTCCGGCTCTTGGCGAGGAACTCCACCTCGGCGAAGATACCGGCTGGCTTGAGGATGCTTCTTTCACTCGTCTGAAAAACCTCACCGTTGCTTACGATTTCCCCAAAAACATTGTCAGCAAGCTTGGTCTTTCAGCTCTTCAGCTCCACTTCACTGGTCGCAACCTCTGGACCATCACCAACTTCTCTGGTTATGATCCCGAACCCCAGACCAACATGGTTAAATTCCAGTACCCGAACACCCGTCAGTACGAATTCGGTATCGAGGTTAGCTTCTGATCCTATTGTTTAACCTCTTCAAAATGCAAACAATGAAAATGAAAAAACTATATTTTGGACTTCTGATGTCGGCAGCGGTGATGACAACATCCTGCGACATGGACACCACAAACTACGGTGTGATTGACCAGAGCAACTACATCGAAACGATGGCGGACTGCCAGAGCTTTATCAATGGTATCTACGTTCATTTCCGTGCAAAGACCGGCGGTGGCTACTATTGGTTCTATCCCGATGTCCAGATGGACCAGTTCATCGGTCTTTCGGATAATGGTAACCGCGGAGGTGTGATGTCTCTCGGTCAGATTCAGCCTGGCGACACCGACCTTGCTAACATCTACTACAACCTGTTTATCCAGGTCAACGATGCCAACTATTTCCTTCCCAGAGTTGAAAAACTCATCGAAAGCGGAAATTTCTCGGAATCCGATGTATATACCCTCAAGTATTATAAGGCAACAGCGATGTTCTCTCGTGCCTATGCCTACTGGTATATGCTCGACAAATATGTCAACTATAAGACTGCCGATCTCGACGCTCCCGGCAAGGGTCTGCAGCTCGAGACCGAGTTCCACCCCTCTGGCGACCGCGCTACCTACGTTGGACGTAGCACTATCCGCGAATCTGTCAAATTCATCACTGATGAGCTGACCGAAGCCTACAACTTGATGAAGGAATATGAGGAGAATGTTTCTTCAGCATATTGCAACCCCAATGCCGACCGCTTCTCTTCATATCTCTGCGAAGCTCTCCACGCTCGTGTGGCTCTCCTTACTCAGGACTACGCTACCGCTGCTGCCAAGGCTGAGGATGTGATCAACTCTGGAAACTACGGCCTGACAGCTGCTGCTGACTACGCTGATATGTGGGTCAACGACTCAGGCGACGAACTCCTTTTCGTTGCTTCTGCTGAAAAAGGCGTAGGTGGTCAGTCGATTGGTGTCAACTACTATACCAACAACCAGAAGAACTCTTCCGACTACATCCCCACAGCAAGCGTTCTCAACTCTTATGGTGATGGCGACGTTCGTTTCGATGCTTTCTTCGAACTATATGCTCCTTTGGAAGTGGCTGGTGAAGACTACTATGCTTATGCATTCACTAAATTCCCCGGCAATCCTGCGCTCAACACCGGTTCTACAAACTCTATGCTCAACAAGGGTAAGCCCTTCCGTCTTTCTGAGCTTTATCTGATTGCTGCCGAGGCTTACGCTTCTGACGGCGCACAGAAAAGCGAGACGAAGGCCAATGCCTACCTGAATGCTCTCCGCAGTGCTCGTATCGAAGGTTACACCGAGCAAAACTACTCTGGTGCTGCTCTGCTCAACCAGGTTCGCACCGAGCGTGGTAAAGAGCTTATCGGCGAAGGCTTCCGTCTGAGCGACCTCCGTCGCTGGGGTCAGGGATTCACCCGTGAAGCCGGTTTCGATGTATTCATGGGAAGTGCTGTTGAACCGCTTGCCTATATCATGGACGTGATCACAACCGCCGGTAACAACCTGACATATCAGCCCGATGATTACCGCTTCGTTTGGCCGATCCCGACTCGTGAGATGCAGGTTAATCCGCAGCTTGCCGGTCAGCAGAATCCGCGTTATTAATTTAGTGTGAACTTGCAAATTAGAAACTAATTATGAAATTGAATAAAATATTTGCCGTTGCCCTCGCTGCTCTTGCGATGACTTCCTGCGACGACAACAAAGCTGAGGACTATCCCTCGTTCCTCGGTGGCGTCAATTCGGCAAGCGGCGTTACTGTAAGCCTTCCTGCTACTTTCAGCGCCAACGAGAATGAAATGCCTTTCATGGTTCCTGTGACCGTGACCGGTGAGACAAACGGAAAGGTTGTCGTTACTGTCCAGACAAAGGAACTCACCGCCCTTCCTGCCGGCACTGAGCCTGCAAAGGTGGTTGAACACTACAACGTTACTTCCTACACCGTCAACGTGCCTGCCGGCGAAACCACAGGCTATATCGAGGTGATGCCTGTTTGGGTGACCGGAGAGATCAACGATGACCGCGTATTTGAAATGTCGATCATCAAGGCTGAAGGTGCATCAGTGGCTAACGCCAGCTGTCAGGTGACAATCGTTAACATCGACGATCCCTACACCTCTATGTGCGGTTCATGGACTCTCAGCGGTCTCGATCGCAATGGCAATACCGTTTCTTATAAACTCAATGTGAAGTCTGTTGATCCTTCAAGCGATGATTACGGTCACGTTCTCTATGGCTTCGGCGTCTTCGGCGAATCAGACTATCTGTTGCCCTTGACAGAGTTCACCTACGATGAAGAAGCCGGAACCGGTACAGTTGAGATCGGTTATGGCGAGATGATGACCGATGGCCTGGCATTCAACTATGGTCTTGAGGCTCCGGCATTCCCCGTCTGCCTGTATCGTTCAGCTTCGGGTCTTACTATGAGCCATCAGGCTATCTGTACGTTTGATTCGACCTACAGCACAGTCACCATCCCGGGCGATGCAAATATTGTTGGCGGTCTGTTCTACACCACAACAATGGGATTCTCCGGCTATACTATCGGCGAACTCTCCAATTTGACATTGACTCGCTGATTTAGCGGTAACATAGACTAAATTTAAGTTGGCGCGGCGGCAGCAATGTTCCGCGCCAACTTTCCAATTAATCAATATGGCATGAAAAAAATTCTACTTGTTTCAATTTTTGCAGCCTCTTTCTGCTTCTCCGGATATGCCCAGTCGGTTTCCGGTAAGATAAATCCGGCCGGTCGAGTGATGCTGCACGATTTCAAAGTGGAGCGTGAAAACGCGTTGAAGCAGGGTCTGCTGAATTCTGTTCAGGGGAAACCTGCACTCGTCGAGCCTACTGTCAGTGCTGTTGTCGTTTTAAAAGAGGGCTGTGATCCCGAAAAATTGTTTGAGGGGCTTGATCTTGAGATTTGCAGCAGCATGGATGGCATTGTTGTTGTAAAATGTCCTATCACGGTATGTGAGCAGATATCCGGTTTGCCACAGGTGATCAGCGTAGGGTTCGGCGACAGGCTTTCTCCTATGCTTGATTTCGCCCGACCGGCAAGTTCTGTGCAGTCCGTGCAGAATGGCTTTTCTTATGATGGCTCCACGGTCTCTTTCGATGGCACTGGCGTGGTTTGCGGCATGATGGACACTGGTCTTGAGGCCAATCATATCAATTTCAGAAACGACGACGGTTCGTCAAGGATCAAACGTCTCTGGCACATGAATTCCAGCGATGGATCCTCTGTCGAGTATACCGATGCTACGATTAAAAACTTCACTACCGACAATACTTCTCAGGGACATGCTACCCATGTGGCCGGTATCATCGGCGGAAGTTATAAAGGCAACGGCAAATACTATAGTATTTCTTCTGCCACCGGAACATCAGCGTCTCTCAAGGACAATCAGCCTATTCCCTATTATGGCGTTGCAACAGGAGCTGATCTGGCGTTTGCTGTCGGCGAGCTCTATACCCCTAATATTATCCAGGGTGTGACCAACATCATTGACTATGCGGAATCAGTGGGCAAACCGGCTGTGGTCAACCTCTCCCTCGGCCACACTATAGGGCCGCACGATGGTACGGATTACTACACTCAGGCTCTTTCTCGTCTTGGAAAGCGCGGAATCATTTGTATGAGTGCAGGAAACGATGGCGATTCTCAGATCTCGATCACGAAGACTCTCTCAAGCGTTGGCAATGATTCTTTCCTTAAGACTATCCCCACCTACGTAAACCCCAACACCGGAGAAACGATGGACGGTATTGTAAATGGCGTGGTCGACATCTGGACCAATGGCTCGGAACCCATAACCGTCGGTCTGTATCTCTTCAATGGCTCTGCCTCCGGAACGTTGATCATGGAGACAACAACCGCTAACCAGACAATTTCCTCCGGATCATATTCCAATTTCACCTCAAATTTCGATGGCTCGGCGACAATGACTTCAGCGGTTGATCCCGGCAATAACCGTTATAACGTCTATATCGAATTCAATGCCGTGACCATGAAGAGCGGAAACACCAGCAAATATATCATGTTGCAGGTTTCCGGGGCAGCTGGAACAAAGCTCTACGTCTATGGCAGCAATACGGCCTTTAAGAAAGGTGTCGGTTCCACCACAGTGCTCGCTCTTACTGCTGGCGATGCAAAGGAATCGATCAACGACGGCTGCTGCGGCGATAATGTGATCTCCGTAGGTGCCTACGTCACAAGAACCACTTGGGCCCGTCTCAGCGGATCTGTCTACGGCTACACCGGCTCAACCTATAATGTAGGCCAGATCGCGCCATTCTCAAGCTATGGAACTACATATCAGGGCAAGACTCTGCCTCTTGTTAGTGCGCCCGGTGCCAATATCATTTCAAGTTACAGCAGCTATTATGCAGGATCCTCAGCGGCTACCACAATGTCTGCATCAGCAACCTCCGGCAACTCAACCTATTATTGGGGAGCCATGCAGGGAACTTCCATGTCGTGTCCCTACGTGACCGGCACTATCGGATTGTGGTTGCAGGCCGATCCTTCGCTGACATTCGACAAGGTGATGGATGTCATCAACAGTAGCTCTACCTACATTGTGAAACCGGCTCTCGCCCTGCCCGGAACCGTCTACAATGGAACGGCTGCAGAGAAAGTGAGATGGGGAGCCGGCTCCCTGAATGCGCTTGAGGGTGTCAAATATGTGCTGGCCAACAAGGCGGCCATCGGCACCGTCTGGGCCGACGAGGCGCAGCGTCTGGTCATCACCGCCTCGGCCGAGGGCTACGACGTTTTCGTGGCCGACGGTCGCGACATCACCGTCACGCTCTACGACCTCCAGGGACGACCTGCCGCCCGTGTGCAAGGCTCCGACGGCGCAGCCACACTGAGTGCCGACGGACTGCCCCATGGCGTCTATATCATCGAGGCACGTGGCGACGGCTACCGCTTCTCGCGCAAAGTCACCCGTTGATCCCCTCCGTAAAACTGGTATCAACCCTCATCATAAAGCGGCGAACCCACCCCGGGCTCGCCGCTTTCCATTCCCCCGAATCCGTGTATCACCCCCCTCGGTCACGCTACCAATGTAGGGTCGCAACCTGTTGCGACCGCAAAAAGCCGCAAACACCCCCATACACCCCCGATCCGCAATACCAACCCTGTCGGGGTCACGGCTCTCCGAGCCGTCTACCGCCCATCATCAAAGCCACAGACCCACTCTAAACTCTCCAACTCTATACTCTACCATGCGCCATGGCGCGTCCGGCTTCACTATCCATGTAAACAAATTGATTATCTGGATGTTATCCGGACGCGGCATGCCGCAGTCCCTACAGGCAACGGCAGTGATTTGCATCTATGGCCTAATCCGGCTCACTCGCCCATACCTGCACCAATAACCTTTTTCTCAAATCGGTCACGCTACCAATGTAGGGTCGCAACCTGTTGCGACCGCAAACACCCCATACCCCCTCCAAAAATACCCCATCCGCAATGCCAACCCTGCTCGGGGTCACGGCTCTCCGAGCCGTCTACCGCCTCACCCTCAAAGCCATTGATTATCAAATCAATACTCCATTAATCCTGTAGGGACTGCGCCATGGCGCGTCCGGCTTTATTCATTTGTAATAGATTGACCTTTAGGCAATTGTTTATGACTCGCCCATACCTGCACCGATAACCTTTTTCTCAAATCGGTCACGCTACCAATGTAGGGTCGCAACAGGTTGCGACCGCAAACACCCCATACCCACTCCAAAAAATACCCCATCCGCAATGCCAACCCTGGTCGGGGTCACGGCTCTCCGAGCCGTCTACCGCCCCACCCTCAAAGCCACTGACCCCACTCTAAACTCTCCAACTCTAAACTCTACTTTCCCTTTCACTCTCGTACCAACAAAAAGCCCGGGCATTATCTGCCCGGGCTCTTCGTCTTATCTTATGAGCGCAAACTATCAAATCTGCACTCTCTATTCTATCTTATTTTCCGATAAACGCCTTGACTTGATCAAGAATATTGGCGGCGGTGAAACCGAACTTCTCATCCAGCACCTTGTAGGGAGCCGACGCGCCGAAATGATCCAGACCGTAAATACGGCCCTGTGTGCCCACGATCGGAAGCAATGTGGATGGAAGTCCTGCTGTGAGGCCAAACACCGGTGTAGAGGCCGGAATCACGCTCTGACGGTAATCCTCCGGCTGATCTTCAAACAGACCCAGCGACGGAACGGAAACCACGCGTGCTTTGATGCCCTCTGCTTCGAGCAACACGGCAACCTCGCAGAGCAACGACACCTCTGAGCCGTTGGCCACGAGTGTGACGTCGGCTGCCGGAGTGTCCATCACCACATAGCCGCCGCGCAACATTCCTTCTGCGTCGCGGTAGCGGTTGCCGGAGGTGGAGGGGAGGTCATTGACATCCTGACGGGTAAAGATCAGAGCCGTAGGAGTGTCAGTGTTTTCCATCGCCATCTTCCATGCTATGGTAGCCTCGGCAGCGTCGGCCGGACGGAGCACGAGCATCGAACGTTTGCCCGACAGGTTGCGCAGCTGCTCCATCAGGCGGATCTGAGCCTCCTGTTCCACAGGTTCGTGGGTCGGGCCATCCTCGCCGACACGGAACGCATCGTGGCTCCACACATATTTTACCGGGAGCTCCATCAGCGCAGCCATGCGCACGGCAGGTTTCATATAGTCAGAGAACACGAAGAACGTGCCACAGGCAGCCATCATGCCGCCGTGGAGCACGATACCGTTCATTATCGAAGCCATTGTAAGCTCGCTCACTCCTGCATGGAGGAACGCGCCCGTGAAATCGCCGTGGGTCAGCGCGTGGGTATGTTTGAGGAATGCCTCTGTCTTGTCGGAATTGGCAAGGTCGGCACTCGACACGATCATATTCTTGACCTTCTCCGAGAGCACGGCCAGAACGTCGGCCGATGCTGTACGGGTTGCGACGTTCGCTTTATGTGCGATAGCGCTGTAGTCTATCTGCGGAACAACGCCATCGATGAATTCCTTGAGCTGTATGGCTTCGGCTGGATGAGCCTCAGCCCATGCTTTCTGGGTGGCGCGGCGGTCGGCCACTATCTTGCGAAGCTGTTCGCGGCGGTCGGAGTAGAGCTTGGCCACCTCCTCGCGGATCACCCATGGGTTCTCCGGATCGCCGCCGAGATTACGGATTGTAGCGGCTACGTCGGCTCCTGATTTGCTCAGCGGCTGTCCGTGGGTCGAGCATTTGCCTTCGAAATTCTCACCTGTGGCGGTCACGCAGCCACGGCCCATCACGGTGTTGCCTATGATCAGAGTCGGGCGTTCGGTCTCGGCGTTGGCTGCTTCGAGAGCCTCTGCCATAGCCACGGGATCTGTGCCGTCCACTTCGATAACGCGCCAGTGCCATGCGCGGTATTTGGCTGCGTAGTCTTCCGTGTCTACCGCGTCAACGTCTGTGGAGAGCTGCACACGGTTGCTGTCGTAGAACATGATCAGGTTCGACAGTCCCAGATAGCCGGCAATACGTCCTGCGCCCTGCGAAATCTCCTCCTGGATGCCACCGTCGGAGATGAAAGCATAAGTCTTGTGTGCCCACGATTCGCCGAAACGGGCGGCGATGAAGCGTTCTGCTATCGCTGCGCCGACTGCCATCGTGTGACCCTGTCCCAGAGGACCTGAAGTGTTCTCAACCCCACGTTCCGGATCAAGTTCCGGGTGTCCGGGTGTCACGCTGCCCCACTGGCGGAACTGCTGCAACTCATCGAGCGTATAGTAGCCGCAGAGAGCCAGTGCGCTGTAGAGCATCGGCGACATGTGGCCGGGATCAAGAAAAAACCGGTCGCGAGAAATCCACATAGGATCATCGGGATCGGTGATAAGAAACTGCGAATATAGCACATTGATGAAATCGGCTCCGCCCATAGCTCCGCCGGGATGGCCTGATTTTGCTTTCTCCACCATCGAAGCGGCCAGTACTCGGATATTATCGGCCGCCGAATTCATTATTTTCTTGTCCATAACTGGGTTTTTGGTTTTACTGATGCAAAATTAGTCAAATCAATTTAAAGCGGCAAATTTCATCCCACCCAAATCCGCAATGCCATGCCCGACCGGGGTCACGGCTCTCCGAGCCGTCGATCTGATCCACCTCCCCCCCATCGCCCTGTGGGGACTGCGCCATGGCTCGTCCGGCTTCACACATCCTTGTAGGGTCCCAACCTGTTGCGACCGCTATCAACAGCAAAACGCCCTAAATCCGCGAATCGGGGTCACGGTTCTCCGAACCGTCTACCGACACACACCGTCCTATCTCTCAAACACTAAACAATACTACTTTCGGTCGCAACAAGTTGCGACCCTACAAGCATCATTAAACATTTACTCGGACCGGTTGGCGTCTCGGAGATCCGCCACCCCGACCACGCATCACCCGATCAAATAACCCACTAAGCCTGTAGGGACTGCGCCATGGCGCTATTCTTTACCCACAGAAGTCAAAACAGAAT
>CAJTTG010000010.1 GCA_910579185.1 uncultured Muribaculaceae bacterium | reverse complement strand
TTCCCCTATAAATCAGCATTTTAAAAACATGTTATAAAACATATTTTTAACTTCTGTTAACAACACAATTCCTAAACCTTTGATTCTTTTCTGCCACTAATACACCAAATAAATATTTTTCGTAACTTTACGATGTGAATAAAACACCACAGCAAAAAAACAAAAATCATGATCAGAGTCCACATCTCTATATTATTTGCCCTGATAGCAGCATCGGTCTGCGCCCAGCGTCCTGTCAGATTCAATAATGAAACAGCCGACACCACTATAATCACCAACACGCTCATCGAGCTCGAAAAGCTCGGCAATGAAAACCCACAGAAATTAGTGGCTGAAGCTGCAAAAAAATTCATAGGCCGCCCCTACTCTGCCGGGACACTCGAGGGAACGCCGGAAATGTTGACAGTAAATGTCGACAGTTTCGACTGCACGACATTCGTCGAAACATGCCTGGCCATGGCCCTGACTATAGAAAACCGCAGATCGTCATGGCACGATTTCGACTACAACCTCGAACAGATCCGATACCGCGGCGGAAATATCGACGGATACCCCTCGCGCCTACACTATATCAGCGACTGGATTGTCGACAATTCACACCGCGGAATTCTCCAGGAGGTAACCGACAGGATCGCTCGTGCCGACTATATGGTGAAAACAATCGACTACATGTCCTCCCACCGCGATGCATATAAAGCACTAACCGACTCCGCCAACTTCGCCGGAATCAAAAACGCTGAGATCGGATATAGATCCCACAGATTTCCGATAATCAAACCACAGAACCTGAAAACCGCCGATATCCGTGAAGGCGACATAATAGCGATAACAACCGCCATCAAAGGTCTCGACGTATCGCATATCGGGATCGCCACTGTAATAAACGGCGTGCCCCACCTGATCCACGCATCGTCAAAAGCCGGGAAAGTGATCTCCGACCCACTGCCTCTTCAGGAATACCTGCGCAAAAACAGACTGACCACCGGCATCCGAGTGATCCGCATCAAATAGAAAACGGAACCTCGCCTACGGTAACAGCACCTTGCATCCCTTGCAAATATATATTCCACGGGACGGATGCTCGACCCGTCGACCCCACAAGTCATAATAGACCGGCTCTTCCGTCTCTATCTCAACGGCCAAATCCTCCAACGATGCCGTTCCGCCATTGTCAGGAGCAAACGCAAACGACCATTCATTGGCATCCTCGCTATAGGTCTCATACCAGATATTGATGGCATAATCCTGTTTCGGCCCACCTGCATTCATATAATGATAGCCCGAAGTTGTAGACGCATCCGTACTTATCGCACAATAAGAATAGCCGGTTTCTGAATCCACCCCGCTCAAAGTCGGAGATGTCACAAAAGAAAAGCCATACCGATCCACTTCATCACTGGCGTCGGGAGCAGAAACATACACCCATCGCCCCGACGGATCCATTGCTGTAGGCACAATGTTGACGAATCCATCGGGAGCAGCCCTACAGATCATGGAATAAAGGTCAGGATTCTCAGGCGACGGCACAAAGCGCCAGAACTGATAATCATAGTCGGCCGACGTAGAGTCGACAGGCATTGCCGACCACAACATATCCGGATGCTCCGAACCGGGAGGAAAATACTGAATACAACGTCCAACCCTGTCGTCACTGCCATTGTAGCGTGTCATCAGACGATACCAACGGTTGGGATCCGGTTTCTCAAATTCCTGCGCCATCGCAGATGCCGTCATGCAACCGAAAACAATCGCAGACACAATTTTAAAAATGGCAGAATGTCTCATAGAAAACAAAAGATTGAGTTAGACACATTTAAAACGTAGCCGCTCTATCTTTTGTTCCGCAATTGTCGACACAACAAAAAAATGTCCCGGACTTTCACAAGCCCGGGATCCGATGATTCTAACGAAATAACATCAGAATGATTCTCCTGCACACACAAGAGACCCATCATTATCGCAAAAAACAAATTCTATCTTCAATTTCATTACTTGCCGTTCATTCCGCATCACGCACAAGCCATGTGTGGTTTATTGTCCATGAGTTGTTCAACAACTCGCCTATAGCAAGGTCGCCCACCCATGTTCCGGAATAAATCAGCTGCGTCGGAGTCAAGTCTATTGAGTATCCGCTACCATAAAGGAAGGTGCACGACAGGAATGGGCCGACACGTATAAGAGTTCCATCCGGATTCTGAGCCTGCTCAATCAATCCGTTCACATAAAGAAGCATCAGTTCTCTGTTGTTGGGAACTCGCCAGCCATCGGGCAATTCAGTATGATTCGTCCCGAACTTAGCATTATAAGCTGCAACAGCCGCTGCATTCAACGCCGACAGTGATGCCTCGCGCGAAACCTTGTTCCAACCGCTTGCAAGATTCAAATCCAGACAATTGTCCATATACTCCAGGACGAGCGGCGCCTCATTAGCCTCGTCAAACTGATTATGCATGGGATAAGCACCCGTCCACGAATATGCTCTTGCCGCATAGGCATTGCGCATCCTGATTGTCCGCGTCGACGGATCATGCTGCGACAGACGGGAGATATCATTGACAACCTCGCTACGCCCGTTGGTCTGATGCGCCGTTATTCCCAGATTCCGGACAAACCTCACCTTCTGATAGGGATTAAATGTTTTTCCAGTCTCTATCAGCAACTCATGAGGTACGAACGCCGAGCGGTCATGCAGGTAACCACGGAGATATTGCGACGCAGAGCTGGTCATATAGCGTGGAAACGCCGTAAAGATAGGCTGATAATACTGAGAAAACTCATATTTATCCGCCATTGTCTTGTCATAAAGTTTGAACTGATCCGGAATATTATTTCTTGCGAACCAAAGGATCAGATATTGCGTCATCGTAGGCATATACCAACGCAATTCATCACCGTCAATGCGGCCGTCGCCGTTCAGGTCACGGTTTCGTGAAGCAATAGCCTCTGTCACATTGTAAGATGCGCCGCTTGGATTATAGAACTCATAGTCACCGCTCGCATTGGCCCGATAAAAGCCACCGGAAGTCGTGATATTCGGGAAGTATGCAGCCGTGGATGCCTGACCGTTTGATTCACTATAAGTCGCTGCCGACAGATTAGTCTGCGACGAATTCCATGAAAGTGCTGTTGAGTACAATCCTCCCAGCGGACACCCCGACGGCTCTTCAACCTGTTCGAATCCAAACGGGTTGTTGCCATGAGGCACGATGCTCAAGTCATAGGACGACAACACCGGACGCTGCGAGATATAGAAGCCGGTGCTCGGGCCGAGAACATTCTGCAGATTGTCCGACACCAAGCGCGTTTCCGGATTGAAAATCATCACACGGTCGTTGACCGCATAGCCACCCCACTGGCTCTGACGCATCGTCGCATCGTGAGTGTAGATATTCTCGTCAATGAATGCCGCAGTGTAATAATACTGCCCATCAGCACTCAGAATGCAATAATTCTCAGGATTGGCCGCAAGATCCGTCACATATCCGAGCTTCGAACGATCCTTAGGTTCTCCATCATCACCGACTCCGTCATATTGCGGAAAAGTATTCTCATTTACAGGCTTCATGAACTGGATCCACTTATAATCCACATCAGCAGCCGCTCTTGACCGGGTCGATTCCTGCGTTTTCAGATCTTCAAGGTCGAGAAGCTGACGTGCAAATCCGTTCTGGGGCGTTGCAAGAAGAATCGTCGGACGAAGCTCATTGCCATCAGGATCGAGCAATGGCGACCCATCATCACTTTTCAGCTCTACATTTCGGCGCGGCATTCGGATCATGACCTTGGAATAGTGGGCATCGAGATTCAGACGATGGGAAGCATAGATATTACCCTCATATCCCGGATTGACACCCGAAGTTCCATTGACAGTCACATTAGCGATAATGCTGTTGGCGCCATTGACAGTCACAGTATATTTCTGGCACTCGTTGCGCAGCACATTGAAATTGTCATACGTCCATCCGGCCTTGCTACTATCGAAATCGCCAAGATGAATCACAAAACGCACCGACCCGTTGTACACCTCATTAGGCTTATCCTTTGCCGCCGGACCGGTATAATCGCCCGAAACGACAACATACGTCGACGTTGACGGAGCAGATGTAAACAATCGGCTGACCATCTCAAGGCCGGCAGTATGATCCCACGCCTCACGATCGGCCTGCGTCGTAGGCGCTGTCTTACCCTGAGCCGCACGCATTCCGGTCTGATTATTCTCAAGCATCAGGAACGAAAAACTCTTTCCATCAACTATGCTGACAGAATCGATCGAAAACACATCTGTTCCACCGATCAGACTGCTGTTTTCCGACGGGAACGCAGCTGCATAGACCGGAACATTATAAACCGTGAAACTTTTAGCAGTGAAATTAGGTTGCAACGAGCTGTTGTTGCCGTCATTATCCTTGAACACTCCGTTCACAAACTCAAACTCTATACGCGAATTTGCTCTCGTCAGCACTATTCCGTTAGCCGATGCCTCTCCAATAGTATTCTCACCCGGCTTGATTTCAAAATTATCAATATAGCAACTCATCGGCAGCGTACCGTTTCCCGACAATTGCGAAGTAAGACTACCATTGGCAAACCTTAGACTACGCAACTCAGCCTCGCTCATGCGCGAAATCTCAGTATAGCTTAGTCCGGAGAAAGAACTGCTCCAGTTAGCGATGGCATAAAGTCGGTATACACCCGATTTTGTATCCACAGGCTCCGAGAGATTATACAGTCTGCCGGCTGTAGGAGAAGGCTCCTGCGCCTCAAGTTTCCCGGTGAGATTGATCTCGATCTTGCGATTTGATCCTTTCTCGAATCCAATCAGAACCAACTCCTTGATCTGACTCTCAGCCTCCGGATCAATAGCTCTTGAATTCATCAGTTCAACGTTATGGGGCACAAAAAGCCTGACAGATAACGTTGCAGGTAATCCCTCTTCATAATCATCGGCAAGAAACTTATCGTCATTGCACGACGTCAGACAAAACATAGTCGCCAACAACATCCACAGCAAAATCCTTGCCTTTACAAAAACATGTGATTGTGTCATAGTATAATATATAATTACTTATATGTATGTATGCATAATATTATGTGTGCTCAATCAAATTTTCAGTCCGGCGCAATACTCAATAGTCCGGCAAACCTATCACATAACACGATATTTTAACAATATCTCGCCATTGAACTGCAAAATTAATCTATAAATACCAGTTGCTTACCCCCCCCCCCCCAGTTAATATTTGTTAATGCAAGTCACTTTTTATATGATTTTAATGATTCAGACTATAAAACAGCACAATTTATTAGGATAATCACTAATTTAAAGAAAAAAACACCCACTATTACTAAACCCTATACAACAAAAAAGATGGTGCATCGTTTCCGACGCACCATCAATATATGTAGCGTATTTATACCCTACTGAACTTATGCCTGGGGCATTTTGGTCTTCTTGCCATAGCCATACTTGGCAGCGCAACCGAGTTCCTCCTGGATACGGAGAAGCTGATTGTACTTAGCCATACGGTCTGAACGGCTTGCAGAACCGGTCTTGATCTGGCCGGCATTGGTAGCAACTGCGATGTCAGCGATTGTAGCATCCTCAGTTTCACCTGAACGGTGAGAGATAACAGCAGTGTAACCGTTACGCTGTGCGAGCTCTACTGCACGCAGAGTCTCAGTCAGCGAACCGATCTGGTTAACCTTAACGAGAATCGAGTTGGCGCAGCCTTCTTCGATACCGCGTTCGAGATACTTAACATTGGTTACGAAAAGGTCGTCACCAACGAGCTGGCAACGGTCGCCGATAAGATCGGTGAGAACCTTCCAGCCTGCCCAGTCGTTTTCAGCCATACCGTCCTCGATTGAGTCGATAGGATATTTTTCAACGAGACCCTTGAGGTATTCAGCCTGCTCCTCTGAAGTGTAGGTTGCACCGTTAGCTTCCTTAGCAGTACCGTTGTTGAGGTGGCTGTAGTGATACTTGCCATCTTCATAGAATTCAGAAGAAGCGCAGTCAAGACCGATGGTAACATCCTTTCCGGGAACATAACCGGCCAATTCGATAGCCTTGATGATAACGTTGAGAGCGTCCTCAGTTCCATCGAGTGCCGGAGCGAAACCACCCTCGTCACCTACTGCGGTGGAAAGGCCACGTTCGTGGAGAACTTTCTTCAGGTTGTGGAACACCTCAGTACCCATACGGATACCTTCCTTGAAGCAGCATGCACCGATAGGACGGATCATGAATTCCTGGAAGCAGATAGGAGCGTCAGAGTGAGCGCCACCATTGATGATGTTCATCATCGGAACCGGGAGAACGTAAGAGTTGCAACCGCCGATGTATTTGTAAAGAGGAAGATCAAGGTAATCAGCGGCAGCCTTTGCTACAGCCAAAGAGACACCGAGGATAGCATTTGCACCGAGATTGCTCTTGGTTTCAGTGCCATCAAGTGCGATCATAGTTTCGTCGATCTTGATCTGATCAAGAGCGCTCATGCCGACAAGAGCTTCAGCGATCGGGCCATTGACATTTGCAACAGCTTTCTGAACACCCTTGCCCATATAGCGGCTCTTGTCACCGTCACGAAGCTCCAGAGCCTCGTTAACGCCGGTAGATGCGCCGGAGGGAACAGACGCACGGCCACGTGCACCTGATTCAAGGATTACATCAACTTCCACTGTGGGGTTGCCACGCGAGTCAAGCACTTCGCGGCCGATGATTTTTTCAATTTTCATAATTCCTTAAAACTTAAAAAGTTGGTATATATTATTCTTAAAATTTCTCAGATATCTCTATCACTCGCAAAGTTACTAAAAACTTTTCACTAACAAAAAAGCTTTCACAACTTTTCACGCCATTCACATCGACAGACAATCAGATTCCCAAGAAGCCATCCATAAATCCGCCGCAGCCATCGAAATTCCGGACTCAGAGCGTCACAAAAAAAGCGACGCGCCAATGCTTCTTGACGCGCCACTTGTAAAGATATCATTCAAAAATCCCCCGGAAGGGATATGGCTGAATTTATTCTGCTGCTTCGGTTGCTTCAGCTGCCGGAGCTTCTGCCTTGGGAGCCTCTGCGGCCTTGTTGGAACGACGTGAACGACGTGTGCGTCCTTCCTTCTTGGCACCTTTGCCACCGAGCATGTTCTCGTTATAGTCAACGAGTTCGATAAAACACATCTGGGCGTTGTCACCAAGACGGTTTCCGGTTTTCAGGATACGGGTGTAGCCACCGTTACGCTCTGCGATCTTCTGCGAAACTTCGCGGAAAAGCTCGTTGATAGCTTCTTTGTTCTGAAGATAGCTGAACACAAGACGACGGTTGACCATCGTGTCATTCTTTGCTCTGTTGATCAGGGGCTCGGCGTACATGCGCAGTGCCTTTGCCTTTGCCAATGTCGTGAAGATGCGTTTGTGCATGATCAACGAAATGGTCATATTGGCCAGAAGCGCGTCGCGATGGGCTTTTTTACGACCGAGGTGGTTGAATTTTTTATTATGTCTCATCGTTTATTACTCTTTATCTAATTTGTATTTTGAAATATCCATCCCGAACGATAGATTCAGGTTAGCCAGAAGATCATCAAGCTCTGTCAGCGACTTCTTGCCGAAATTGCGGAACTTGAGAAGATCATTACGGTTGAACACCACAAGTTCACCAAGAGTCTCAACCTCGGCGCTCTTCAGACAGTTGAGCGCACGAACCGACAGATCCATGTCAACGAGTTTAGTCTTCAGAAGCTGACGCATGTGCAGTACTTCTTCATCGAATTCCTCGTTCTCTTCCTGCTCCGACGATTCAAGGGTGATCTTCTCATCCGAGAAGAGCATGAAGTGATAAATCAAAATCTTCGCTGCTTCCTTGAGCGCATCCTTTGGAAGGATAGAACCATTGGTGGTGATCTCCAGAGTCAGCTTATCGTAGTCGGTCTTCTGATCGACACGGAAGTTGTCTACTGTATATTTCACATTCTTGATCGGGGTATAGATCGAGTCGATAGCGATGACATTCACATCGTCGCCGGCAACTGCATTCTCTTCGGCCGGTACCCAGCCGCGACCCTTGTTGATTGTGAATTCAAGCGTAAAACTTGCAGCTGAATCCAAATGACAGATTACGAGATCGGGGTTGAGAACTTCGAATCCGCTGAGCACCTTGCCCAGATCTCCGGCCTTGAACTCTTCAACGCCGGAAACGGTTACGACGGCTTTCTCTGCGTCCGTATCCTCGACCACCTGTTTGAGGTCTACCTTCTTAAGATTCAGAATGATGTTTGTGACATCCTCCTTAACCCCGGGAATTGTATCAAACTCATGCTTCACACCATCGATCTTGATCGATGAGATAGCAAATCCCTCAAGCGAGGAGAGCAGTATGCGACGCAGCGCGTTGCCGATAGTGATACCATAGCCCGGCTCCAATGGCTTGAACTCAAACTTGCCGAATTTATTATCGGCCTCCAACATCAAGACCTTGTCAGGTTTTTGAAATGCTAATATAGCCATGTGGATCTGTCTTTAGATTTTTTACTTAGAATACAATTCGACGATCAGCTGTTCCTTGATATTTTCAGGAATGTCCTCACGCGAGGGAACGTGCAGAAGCTTGCCTGCCTTCATTGTCTCGTCCCATTCAATCCAAGGATACTTGGAGTGATTGAAACCGGCCAATGCGTCAGCAATAACCTCAAGCGACTTTGATTTCTCGCGAACACCTACAACGTCGCCCGGCTGAACTGCGTATGACGCGATGTTCACAACCTGACCGTTGACGGTGATGTGACGGTGAAGAACCAACTGACGTGCGGCTGCACGGGTCGGTGCGATACCGAGACGGTAAACGATGTTGTCCAGACGGCCTTCAAGAAGCTGAAGAAGAACCTCACCGGTGATACCCTTGGTGCGCGATGCCTTGTTGAACAGGTTGTGGAACTGTTTCTCAAGTACACCATAAGTATATTTGGCTTTCTGCTTCTCGCGAAGCTGAACGCCATATTCTGAAGTTTTTCTTCTGCGGTTCTGTCCGTGCTGGCCTGGAGGGAAATTTTTCTTTGCAAGCACTTTGTCTTCGCCGAAGATAGGTTCGCCAAACTTACGTGCGATTTTTGATTTTGGGCCTGTATATCTTGCCATTTTGTTTTTCTGTTGAAAAGTTAATCAATCTCGGATCCTGAGTGCTGTCCAGTTAGCGGTTTAGTGCAGCCGCGACCATAGAGAGGTGAATAAAAATATGGTCTATTTCACATTGCCGTCACATACTCGGCACGGTCAGATCCGGTCAATTCTGTTTTGATTTCTTTCTATTTGAAGTTCATTAAGACGCTTTCCGCTGAAACATCAATCAGACACGACGACGTTTCGGAGGACGACATCCATTGTGGGGAAGCGGAGTAACATCAATGATCTCGGTTACCTGGATACCTGCACCGTCGATTGTACGGATTGCAGACTCACGGCCGTTGCCCGGACCCTTGACATAAGCCTTCACCTTGCGGAGACCCAGATCGTATGCAACCTTGGCACAATCCTGAGCTGCCATCTGTGCGGCATACGGAGTGTTTTTCTTTGAGCCTCTGAAGCCCATTTTTCCTGCGCTTGACCATGAGATCACCTGACCTTCAGAATTGGCTAAGCACACGATGATGTTGTTGAAAGAGGAGTGAACGTGAAGCTGACCAGCTGCGTCAACCTTAACATTTCTCTTCTTAGCTGCGACTGTCTTTTTTGCCATATTATTTTATTATTTAGTAGCTTTCTTCTTGTTAGCAACAGTTTTCTTGCGGCCCTTGCGTGTACGGGCATTGTTTTTGGTGCTCTGGCCACGGACGGGCAGACCGATACGGTGACGGATACCACGGTAGCAACCGATATCCATCAGACGCTTGATGTTAAGCTGGATTTCGCTGCGGAGATCACCCTCCACTTTATAATCCGAACCGATAACCTCACGTACCTTAGCAGCCTGGGCATCAGTCCAATCCATAACTTTGATATCTTTATCAATGCCGGCTTTCTCGAGAATGGATTTTGCGGCGCTTCGGCCGATGCCGAAGATGTAAGTCAAGGCGATTTCACCTCTTTTGTTCTGGGGGAGGTCAACTCCCACGATACGTACTGCCATATATATTTGACTATTTTTTTTGCAAAATTAATAAAATTATCCTTGACGCTGCTTAAATTTCGGATTTTTCTTGTTAATAACGTAAAGGCGACCTTTGCGACGCACGATTTTGCTGTCCGGAGTGCGTTTCTTTATTGAGGCTCTAACTTTCATTTTATTTGATTTTTTTGATTTATTTTTTATTTGTATCTGAATGCGATGCGACCCTTCGACAGATCGTAGGGCGACATCTCGACACGAACCCTGTCGCCGGGGAGGATCTTGATATAATGCATCCTCATTTTTCCCGAGATATGAGCCGTGATCTCATGACCGTTTTCAAGCTCAACTCTGAACATTGCGTTCGAAAGAGCTTCAACGATAACGCCATCCTGTTCTATTGCAGATTGTTTTGCCATACTGTTTTCTCTAAGTTATTTAAATGAATCTATCCTGAAGCACCTCATAAACCGGTTCGAACGATGTCAGGATCTCAGCCTTGCCGTCAACAACGGCTACCGTATGCTCATAGTGTGCCGACTGACGGCGGTCGCGTGTGCGGCATGTCCAGCCGTCACGCTCTATGACCACATTCTTGCTCCCGAGATTGATCATCGGTTCGATTGCTATACACATTCCGTTGCGGATCACAGGACCCGTTCCACGGCGACCGTAGTTAGGCACCTCAGGGCTCTCATGCATCTTCTTCCCGATTCCATGGCCACACATCTCGCGGACCACACTGTAACCGCGCTTCTCACAATAAATCTGCACGGCATTCGAGATATCTCCGATGCGGTTGCCCTCCTTGCAGGCCTCGATACCCACATAGAGCGACTCCTTGGTTGTACGGCAGAGATTATAGACCTCGTCTGAAATCTCACCTACAGGAAATGTATAGCACATATCACCGTTGAAACCGTCAAGCTCAACAACAAGATCCGTTCCGATTATGTCACCCTCCCGGAGCGCGTAGTTCGACGGGAAACCATGGACAACAATCTCATTGACCTCGCAGCAGATCGCGCCGGGAAATCCGCCATAACCCAGACAAGCCGCACGGCCGCCGTTATCGGCGATAAACTCACGCGCGACTGAGTCGAGCTTATGGGTTGTCACACCGGGAGTCACCCACTTGGCAATCTCGCCAAGTGTTTGACTCGCCAGTGCGCAAGCCTTGCGCATCTTTTCGATTTCTTCAGGTGTCTTGAGATAGATCATTAAATTATCTTGGATAAAGACATTCTGTAATTAGGATTAATACGCGTTGCCGGTTGTGCGGCCCTTGATCTTGCCGTCCTTCATCAGACCGTCATAATGGTGCATCATAAGGTGGCTCTCGATCTGCTGGAGTGTATCAAGCACTACTCCCACAAGGATCAGAAGAGAAGTTCCGCCGAAGAACTGCGCGAAATTCGAGCTGATGCCGAAGAAACGTGCGAACGCCGGAAGGATTGCCACGATACCCAGGAAGATCGATCCCGGAAGTGTGATGCGCGACATGATCGAGTCAAGATACTCAGCGGTTTTCTTACCGGGCTTAACGCCGGGGATAAAACCGTTGTTACGCTTCATATCCTCTGCCATCTGGGTCGGACGGACCGTGATAGCTGTATAGAAATATGTGAAGGCAACGATCATCACGAAATAGACAGCGTTATACCAGAAACCGTTGATATCGGCGAATGCTGCGAAAAAGCCCGAGCCATCCTCGCTGGCTCCGAAACCCGACAGAGTGATAGGTACGAACATGATCGCCTGAGCGAAAATGATCGGCATCACACCGGCTGCATTAACCTTCAGAGGGATATACTGGCGAACACCACCATACTGCTTGTTGCCGACAATTCGCTTGGCATACTGCACAGGAACCTTACGGGTACCCTGCACAAGAAGCACAGCGCCTACAGTAACAGCAAACAGAAGGATAATCTCAACGAGGAACATCACCAGACCGCCCTGTGCCATGGCATCGCCGGGCATGCGGCTCACAAATTCAAAGAACATAGCCTCAGGAAGACGGGCGATGATACCGACAAGGATGATGAACGAGATACCGTTGCCGATACCGCGGTCTGTGATTCGCTCGCCAAGCCACATGATGAACATAGAGCCGGCGGCAAGAATCAATGTCAGGTAGCAGATCGTCCAGAATCCCATATAAGCCGTGCCTGTAACCGCGGCCACCTGCATACGCAGGTTCACCAGATAGGCAGGTCCTTGGAGAATGAGGATGAGTACCGTGAGATAACGTGTGTACTGGTTCAGTTTCTGACGACCGCTCTCACCCTCGCGCTGCATCTTCTGGAAAGAAGGCAGAACCATACCCAGAAGCTGGATCACGATCGATGCCGTGATGTAGGGCATGATACCGAGGGCGAAGATTGAAGCCTGAGAGAACGCACCACCCGAGAACATATCCAGAAGCTGCATAAGGCCGCTGGAATTTGTAAACGTGGCGAGCGCCTTCAGATCCTCCGGGCTTATGCCGGGCAGCACTACCTGGCAGCCCAGACGATAAACCACCACCAAGAGGAAGGTAATAACCAACCTCTGGCGGAGTTCTTCGATCGTCCAAATGTTTTTTAAGGTTTTAAAAAATCTCATTGTGTCCGTTAGATTTTAGCGATTGTGCCACCGGCTTCCACGATAGCCTTTTCAGCTGCCTTGGAGAATGCGTTGGCTTCTACATTGAGAGCACGGGTGATATTGCCATTGGCAAGCACCTTCACGAGCTGGTTACGTGAGATAAAGCCGGCTGCGCGAAGCTCCTCGATACCAACCTTGGTCAATTCCTTCTCTGCTGCAAGAGCATCGATCTGGGAAATGTTGATTGCCTTGTAAGCTACACGGTTGATATTCTTGAAGCCGAACTTCGGAAGACGACGCTGCAAAGGCATCTGACCGCCCTCAAAACCGATCTTGCGGCTATAACCCGAACGCGATTTCGCGCCCTTGTGTCCGCGGGTCGATGTTCCGCCCTTGCCGGAACCCGGACCACGGCCGATACGAGTTTTTCTTGTAACAGACCCTACTGCAGGGCGAATGTTATTTAGTTCCATATCTGTTCTCTTTTGATTGATTTATTAGGCGTTGGTCACTTCTACGAGGTGACGTACTCTGTTAACCATACCCATCACAGAGGGGGTGTCTTCTTTGACCACAGTGTGATACATTTTCTTCAAGCCGAGTGCGTTTAGTGTACGCTTCTGCACTTCAGGGCAGTTGATGCGGCTCTTTATTTGTTTGATTTTGATCTGTGCCATTCTGGGAATTATTAACCGTTAAACACTTTTTCTACCGAAATACCACGGTTCTGTGCAACCTGTGCCGGCGAACGCATCTCATCGAGAGCTGCGATGGTAGCCTTAACAAGGTTGTGGGGGTTCGACGAACCCTTGGATTTTGCAAGAACGTCTGTGATACCTACACTCTCAAGCACCGCACGCATAGCACCGCCGGCCTTTACACCGGTACCGTGAGACGCCGGTTTCAGGATCACGCGTGAGCCACCGAACTTAGCAACCTGTTCGTGAGGAATAGTTCCCTTGTGGATAGGAACACGGATCAGATTCTTCTTTGCCGACTCAACGCCCTTGGCGATGGCAGCGGTAACTTCATTGGCTTTGCCAAGACCCCAGCCCACGATGCCGTCTTCGTTGCCTACTACGACAATTGCGGCAAATGTGAACGTACGGCCACCCTTGGTCACCTTGGTAACACGGTTAATGGCCACGAGGCGTTCCTTAACCTCGATATCGTTGGTCGATTTTACTCTGTTATTTCTCTTTGCCATGATTTCTTAAAATTTAAGACCGCCATTACGTGCGGCGTCAGCCAATGATTTTACTCTACCGTGGAAGAGATAACCGTTACGGTCAAATACTACTTCCGTGATGCCAGCTGCAAGAGCCTTCTGGGCGATTGCCTCGCCTACCTTAGCTGCGATTTCTGACTTGGTGCCTTCTTCAAGGCCCTTGGATGATGCGGCTGCAAGTGTCTTGCCGGCCATATCGTCTACCAGCTGTACATAGATCTGCTTGTTGCTGCGGAACACGGTCATGCGCGGACGAGCGGCTGTGCCCGAAATCTTGCCACGGATGCGTGTTTTGATTTTATTTCTTCTTTGTATCTTGGAGATCATGATTACTATCGTTTAAAGTTATTTAGCACTTGCCGACTTACCGGATTTGCGACGGATAACCTCGCCCACAAACTTGATACCTTTGCCCTTGTAGGGTTCCGGCTTGCGGAGTGAGCGGATCTTGGCGCACACCTGGCCAAGGAGCTGCTTGTCATCGCTCTCGAGGATGATGAGAGGATTCTTGTTACGCTCGCTCTTGGTCTCTACCTTGATCTCCGGGGGGAGCTTGATATATATAGCGTGTGAGAAACCAAGCGAAAGCTCCAGAACCTGACCGGTAGCATTTGCACGGTAACCTACACCGACTAATTCCATTTCCTTGCGATAGCCCGTCGACACACCGACAACCATATTGTGGATCAGAGCGCGATAAAGACCATGCTGAGCACGATGCTCGCGGTCATCGCTCGGACGGCTCACCGTCAGATGATTGCCTTCGACATTGATTGTGAGATCCGGATTGAAAGCCTGCTTCAGCTCTCCCTTGGGACCTTTGACTGTGATTACGTTGCCTTCCACCTTGACGCTTACGCCTGCAGGAAGTTCAATGGGAGCTTTACCTATTCTTGACATATTCGTATCCTCCTCTTTTTAATATACATAACACAGTACCTCACCTCCGATTTTCTTCTCGCTGGCCTGCTTGTTGGTCATCACGCCCTGCGATGTAGAAAGGATGGCGATACCCAATCCGTTTAACACTCTCGGCATATCTTTGTAGCCAGTATACTGGCGAAGACCCGGACGAGAAACCCGCTTCAGTGCCTTGATGGCATTGACGCGGTCTACCGGATCATACTTAAGGGCAATCTTGATCATGCCCGCGGGGGTCTCACCCTCTATAAACTTATAATTAAGAATATAGCCTTGTTCAAAAAGAATCTTCGTGATTTCTTTTTTCAAGTTTGAGGCGGGAATTTCAACAACACGATGGTTGGCTTTAATGGCGTTCCTCAATCTTGTCAGATAATCTGCTATTGGATCTGTCATTTTTATTAATGTTTAAATTGATTCGGTCGTTCCGAACAATATTTAATACTCGTTGTATTATCCCGGTGGATAATCGCCGGTAATAAATCGATTGTCGGGATCCTTATCCTGTTTCTAATCGATTTCTATTACCAGCTTGCCTTCTTTACTCCGGGGATCAGGCCGGCTGAGGCCATTTCGCGGAACTGGATACGCGACAGGCCGAACTGGCGCATGTAACCTTTGGGACGGCCGGTGATGCTGCAACGGTTGTGCAGACGGACGCTCGATGCGTTCTTGGGCAGTGCCTGAAGGGCTTCATAATCGCCGGCTGCCTTGAGAGCTGCCTTCTTGGCTGCATACTTTGCAACAAGCTTCGCTCTCTTGACCTCACGGGCTTTCATTGATTCTTTTGCCATGTCAAAGATGTCTTTCTATTAGTTTTTATTTTTTCTTGAACGGAAGTCCGAACTCCTTGAGCAATGCATAACCCTCTTCATCAGTGTTAGCCGATGTTACGAACGTGATGTTCATACCGAGAAGCTTGCTGATATTGTCAATGTTGATTTCGGGGAAGATGATCTGCTCGGTGATACCCAGTGTGTAGTTGCCACGGCCGTCGAGCTTACCCTCGATACCCTTGAAGTCACGGATACGGGGAAGAGCAACACGGATCAGACGTTCCAGGAACTCATACATCTTGTCGCGACGGAGAGTAACCATAACACCCACGGGCATCTTCTTACGAAGCTTGAAGTTAGAGATATCCTTCTTCGACAGAGTGGCAACAGCCTTCTGACCGGTGATGGCAGTAAGCTCGTTGATCGCTGTCTCGATGATCTTCTTGTCCTGAGTTGCCTCGCCAAGACCCTGATTGATCACGATCTTTTTCAGGCGCGGTACCTGCATGACAGTCTTATAATTGAACTCTTTCTCAAGAGCCGGAACGATACGCTCGTTGTAGTCTTTCTTAAGTGTTGTTGTGCTCATTACTTAATCTCCTCTCCTGATTTTTTAGCGATTCTCACCTTCTTGCCGGCCTCGTTGATACGATAGGCCACGCGTGTCGGCTTGCCCGACTTCGGGTCGATAAGGCTAAGGTTTGAAATGTGAACGGGAGCTTCCATCTTCACCAGACCTCCCTGAGGATGCTGGGCATTGGGCTTCGTTGCTTTGGTTACGATGTTGACGCCCTCAACGATGGCACGGCCCTTTGAAACGAGAACTTTCAGCACTCGGCCTGTCTTGCCACGGTCTTCGCCGCTGAGCACGTAGACGTTATCGCCTTTCTTTATATTTAACTTAGTCATTACTTAATGTGTTTCTAACGGGGTTAAAGTACTTCTGGAGCCAGCGAAACAATCTTCATGTTGGTGGCGCGGAGTTCGCGGGCCACCGGTCCGAAGATACGCGTTCCGCGCAATTCACCGGCATTGTTCAATAACACACAAGCATTGTCATCGAAACGGATATAGCTTCCGTCTGCACGACGGATTTCCTTCTTCGTGCGGACAACCACTGCTTTCGACACAGTACCTTTCTTTACGTCCGACGAGGGGATCACGCTCTTCACCGAAACCACGATGATATCGCCAACAGTTGCATAGCGGCGACCGGTTCCTCCCAGCACATGGATGCACAAGGCTTCTTTGGCTCCGCTGTTGTCAGCAACGGTTAAACGGCTTTCAGTCTGTATCATATCTTTTACTTAACTTTTTCGATTATTTCTACTAATCTCCATCTTTTGGTTTTGCTCAGCGGACGAGTCTCCATCAATCGCACGGTGTCGCCGATGCTGCACTCGTTTTTCTCATCATGGGCATGATATTTCTTTGTCTTGTTGACAAACTTGCCGTAGATGGGGTGTTTCTCTTTCCATTTCACCATTACGGTGATGGTCTTGTCACCCTTATTGCTCGACACAACCCCAATACGTTCTTTTCTCAAATTTCTCTTTTCCATTTGTTCTTTTCTTGGGATTATTTATTGTTAAGCTCGCGCTGACGCAGTTCTGTCTTGACGCGTGCGATCATTTT
This sequence comes from uncultured Muribaculaceae bacterium, assembly GCA_910579185.1. Taxonomy (GTDB): domain Bacteria; phylum Bacteroidota; class Bacteroidia; order Bacteroidales; family Muribaculaceae; genus Paramuribaculum. The sequence continues at coordinate 76,202 of CAJTTG010000010.1, read as the reverse complement.
ACGGTCAGCAGTGATTTTAGCCGGATTGTCAAGAGGTGAGATCGAGTGATTGATCTTCAGCTGAGCATATTCCTGCACCATCTGCTCCAGACGATCCTTCAGATCCTGCGTGCTCATTTCTTTGATTTCTTCTTTTTTCATAATGCTTTACACGTTTTGAGTAGGATCATAATCACGACGTACTACAAACTTGGTGGTAACCGGAAGCTTCTGCGCTGCGAGACGAAGTGCCTCTTTTGCGATATCGAAGCTAACGCCCTCCACTTCTATCAGCATGCGGCCCGGAGTAACAGGAGCAACGAATCCTTCCGGAGCACCTTTACCTTTACCCATGCGGACTTCTGCCGGCTTCTTGGTGATAGGCTTGTCAGGGAATATTCTGATCCAGATCTGGCCTTGACGCTGCATGTAACGGGTCACTGCGATACGAGCCGCCTCAATCTGACGTCCGGTGATCCATTTCGACTCCAAAGTCTTAATGCCGAACGAACCGAAGGCCAACTGATTGCCGCGTTGTGCATTGCCTTTCATACGGCCTTTCTGCGAGCGGCGGAATTTAGTTTTCTTAGGTTGTAACATTGTTGTTTACTACTTGAGGTGGTTTAACGATTGTTTTTAGCTTTGCGACCGAGTCCGCGTCCGCCGTTGCGGCCGTTGCCGGAACCCATGCGGCCTTCCTTGCCGTTGTTTGTGAAAGAAGGAGCCAGATCACGCTTGCCATAGACTTCGCCACGGCAGATCCAAACCTTAACACCGATCACACCTACCTTTGTGTGTGCTTCAACCAATGCATAGTCGATGTCAGCACGAAGTGTGTGCAGCGGTGTACGGCCTTCCTTGAACATCTCCGAACGTGCCATTTCAGCACCATTCAGACGGCCACTTACCTGAACCTTGATACCCTCGGCTCCGCTGCGCATTGTCGAGGCTACTGCCATCTTCACTGCACGACGGTAAGCGATCTTGCCCTCGATCTGGCGAGCGATAGTGCTGGCCACGATCTGAGCGTCGAGTTCAGGACGCTTAACCTCAAAAATATTGATCTGGACATCCTTGTCCGTGATCTTCTTCAGCTCTTCCTTGAGCTTGTCTACTTCCGAACCACCCTTACCGATGATCAGACCCGGACGCGAGGTGCATACGGTGATCGTGATCAACTTGAAGTTACGTTCGATAACGATGCGCGAAACACTTGATTTTGCAAGACGCACATTGAGATACTTGCGCAGCTTGGAATCTTCGAGAATGGCATCGCCGTACTTCTTACCGCCATACCAGTTTGAATCCCAGCCACGAATTACGCCTAAGCGATTGCTGATTGGATTAACTTTCTGTCCCATGTTTGCATCTATTATTTTGCGTTATCAATTGTGTCCACGATCAATGTCACGTGGTTGGCACGTTTACGAATTCTGTAGCCGCGGCCCTGGGGAGCGGGACGCAGACGTTTCAGCATAGGAGCGCAGTTAACGAAAACTGTGCTGACGCGCAGCATGCCGGCTTCTACCTGCTGATTGTTTTTAGCTTCCCAGTTGGCAACTGCGCTCTTGAGCAGCTTATAAAGCACTGCCGCAGCTTCCTTATTGGAAAATTTGAGAATACCGAGAGCGCGGTTCACTTCAACACCACGGATCATGTCGGCAACAAGACGCATCTTGCGCGGCGACGAGGGGATGTTGGTCAATTTGGCGAAAGCCACATCCTTGAGCGCTTCTTTTCTTTTATCGGCGGATTGTCTTTTTCTTACACCCATTGTATTTAATTCTTTTCTTTTCTAAAAAATTACTTTAGGGCCCGATCATTTCTTGTTGCCTGCGTGACCACGGAAGTTACGGGTCGGAGCAAATTCTCCGAGCTTGTGTCCTACCATGTTTTCTGTCACATAGACGGGAATGAATTTATTGCCATTGTGCACTGCGAAAGTGTGGCCGACGAATTCGGGGGCGATCATGGACGCACGGCTCCAAGTCTTGATAACCGACTTCTTGCCGCTTGCTTCCATCGCTTCGACCTTCTTTTCAAGCTTTACACTGATATACGGGCCTTTTTTTAATGAACGACTCATAAGTTTGCTTAATTAATCAGATTACTTTTTTCTTCTTTCAATTATGTACTTCGAAGAAGCTTTCTTCGGTGCACGTGTCTTGAGACCCTTAGAGTACAGACCCTTGCGTGAACGCGGATGACCTCCGGACTGACGTCCTTCACCACCACCCATCGGGTGATCGACAGGGTTCATGACAACACCACGGTTGTGAGGACGACGGCCTAACCAGCGTGAACGTCCAGCCTTGCCGCTGCGCTCCAGCGAGTGTTCGCTGTTGCCGACAACGCCTACCGTAGCCTTGCATGCCGAGAGAACCTTACGGGTCTCTCCTGAAGGTAATTTGATAATTGCATAGTTGCCTTCGCGGGATACCAACTGAGCGAATGTGCCTGCCGAACGAGCCATGAATGCTCCCTGGCCGGGACGAAGCTCAATGTTGTGGATAAGCGTACCTACGGGGATCTTGCTCAAAGGAAGAGCATTTCCAACCTCAGGTGCCGCATCCGGTCCGCTGACAACTGTTGTGCCAACTTCTAAGCCATTGGGCGCGATGATGTAGGCTTTTGCTCCGTCTACGTAGTAAAGAAGCGCGATACGAGCCGAGCGGTTCGGATCGTATTCGATGCTCTTCACAACGGCGGGTACACCGTCTTTATTTCTCTTGAAGTCGATCATACGATATTTGCGCTTGTGGCCACCGCCGATATAACGGGTTGTAAGGTGGCCTTCGGAGTTACGACCTCCGGTTGAGCGCTTGCCGACTGTAAGAGATTTCTCTGGCGTAGTAGCAGTGATTGTACCTTTGAATACGCCAATAACCTTGTGTCTTTGCCCCGGTGTAGTGGGCTTGAATTTTCTTACTGCCATTTTCTATTATAAATTGCTATAAAAGTCAATAGTTTGTCCTTCGCCGACGGTCACGTAGGCTTTCTTATAGGACGATGTGCTGCCCTTGAGCAGGCCGCTCTTGGTCCAGCGCGATTTGTTCTTGCCTCTCACAACAGCAGTGTTGACGTTAACAACCTTCACGTCGTAAAGTTTCTCGATCAAGGATTTGATCTGATACTTGTTGGCGTCGGGAGAAACACGGAACGTGTAGCGGTTGAGCTTATCGGTAAGCTTCGTTGCCTTTTCTGTTACTATGGGTTCGATTGTGATATCCATTGTTGAAACTTCTCCTTTTGGTTAAAGATTATTAATTACATCAAGGCTACCTTCCGTCAGGAGGATAGCGTTGCTGTGCATGATCGCATATGTGTTAATATCCGATGCGGCAATGATTTGCACACCCGGAATATTACGAGCTGACAAATATACGTTTTTATTTTGACCTGCTAAAACCAGAAGGAGCTTTTTGCCCTCTGCTTCAAGATTTTTAGCAAAATTTACAAAATCTTTAGTTTTCGGAGCAGCGAAATCAATGTTTTCAACAACTTTGATCTGATTGTCCTGAACTTTGTATGTCAGCGCTGACTTGCGTGCAAGCTGCTTAACCTTCTTGTTAAGTTTGAAACGGTAGTCACGGGGACGCGGACCGAACACACGGCCACCACCCACGAGAACAGGCGAGTTGATATCACCGATACGGCTGCCGCCGCCACCCTTCTGCTTGTGAAGCTTACGGGTTGAACCCGAAACCTCGCTGCGTTCTTTCGACTTGTGGGTGCCCTGACGCTGGTTAGCCAGATACTGCTTAACATCGAGATATACGGCGTGCTCGTTGGCATCGATTGCAAACACTTCGTCGTTAAGCTGTGCTTTGCGGCCGGTGTCTTCTCCTTTTATGTTATATATTGCGAGTTCCATTATTTCTCAATTATTACGATTGAACCTTTACTTCCGGGGATTGAACCCTTGATCATCATCAGATTGTGCTCGGGCAGAACTTTAAGCACCTGAAGGTTCTGTACTGTAACCTTCTCATTGCCCATCTGGCCTGCCATACGCATGCCTTTGAAGACCTTGGCAGGATAAGAGCAGGCACCGATTGAACCGGGCTTGCGCTGACGGTTGTGCTGGCCGTGGGTCGACTGACCTACACCACCGAATCCGTGACGCTTAACAACGCCCTGGAATCCCTTACCTTTTGATGTTCCCTGAATGTCAACGAAGTCTGCTTCTGCGAAAAGGCCGTCGACGGTGATAGTGTCGCCCAGCTTGTACTCGCCCTCAAACCCTTTGAACTCGGCCAAGTGCCGTTGCGGTGCTACACCAGCCTTGCTGAAGTGTCCGGCCATCGGTTTGGTGGTGTGCTTATCCTTCTTCTGCTCAAAGCCGAGCTGGATAGCCTCATAACCGTCGCTTTCAACTGTCTTGATCTGAGTAACAACACAAGGACCTACTTCGATAACAGTGCACGGCACGTTTTTGCCGTCGGCACTGAAAACGGATGTCATTCCGATTTTCTTTCCTAATAATCCTGGCATTTCTCTTTATTTTTAAATGTTTGGGTTGTATTTTCTTATATTAATCTTATCGATCCTCTTAGACCTTGATCTCTACGTCAACGCCGCTGGGCAATTCGAGCTTCATCAGCGCATCAACAGTCTTGGCTGTTGAATTGAAGATGTCGATCAAACGCTTGTAGCTGGCAAGCTGGAATTGTTCGCGCGATTTCTTGTTAACGAAAGTCGAGCGGTTGACGGTGAAGATACGCTTGTGAGTAGGCAGAGGTATCGGGCCGCTGATAACAGCGCCCGTACTCTTTACCGTCTTCACAATCTTTTCAGCCGACTTATCAACCAAGTCATGGTCGTAAGATTTCAATTTGATTCTGATTTTCTGGCTCATATTGTTGATTGGATTTATTTTTTATTTCAATAAGTCAACTCGTCCCTGGCACTCGGTCAGCACGTTGCGTGCGATCGAAGAGCTAACCTCTGCATAGTGGCTGAATGTCATGGTGCTGGTTGCACGACCTGAAGTGATCGTACGGAGAGCGGTAACATAACCGAACATCTCTGCAAGAGGAGCCTTAGCCTTAACCACACGGGCACCGCTACGGCTTGTCTCCATGCCTTCAACCTGACCGCGACGCTTGTTAAGGTCACTGATCACGTCACCCATCGATTCTTCCGGAGTGACAACCTCGATCTTCATGATAGGCTCGAGAAGAACAGGACCTGCCTTTTCAGAAGCCTTCTTGAATGCCTGGATAGCACAGAGCTCGAATGAGAGCTGATCGGAGTCAACCGGGTGGAAAGAACCGTCGATAACGGTCACCTTAAGCTGCTCTACGGGGTAGCCGGCGAGAACACCGTTCTTCATTGCGGTCTGGAAACCTTTCTGGATAGAGGGGATATATTCCTTAGGAATGTTACCACCCTTAACCTCGTCAACGAACTGAAGGTTGCCTTCGAAACCTTCGTCAACGGGCTCAACGCGAACGATGATGTCAGCGAACTTACCACGACCACCGGTCTGCTTCTTGAACACTTCGCGGAGCTCAACAGGAGCGGTGATTGCTTCCTTGTAAGTTACCTGCGGACGACCCTGGTTACATTCAACCTTGAACTCACGACGGAGACGGTCGATAATGATATCGAGGTGAAGCTCACCCATACCCGAGATAACGGTCTGGCCGGTTTCCTCATTGGTCTGTACGCGGAAGGTCGGGTCTTCTTCAGCAAGTTTCTGAAGACCAACGCCGAGCTTGTCGAGGTCTTTCTGAGTCTTAGGCTCTACAGCGATACCGATCACAGGTTCGGGGAATTCCATTGCCTCAAGAACGATAGGATGGTTCTCATCGCAGAGAGTATCACCGGTACGGATATCTTTGAAGCCTACACCTGCACCGATATCACCGCAGCCGATCTCTTCTTTAGCGTTCTGTTTGTTCGAGTGCATCTGGAACAGACGTGATACGCGTTCTTTCTTACCCGAACGTGCGTTGAGCACATAAGAGCCGGCAACAACATCACCGGAGTAAACACGGAAGAATGTCAGACGGCCAACATACGGGTCAGTGGCGATCTTGAACGCCAGCGCACACATAGGAGCCTCGGGAGAGGGTTCGCGAACCTCTACCTTTTCAGGATCAGATGGATCGTGACCTTCGATAGCGCCATTGTCGACAGGGCTGGGCAGGTAAGCGCAGACATTGTCGAGAAGCGGCTGAACACCCTTGTTCTTGAACGAAGAACCAAGAGTCATCGGCACGATCTCCATCTTCAGAGTAGCGTTGCGGATAGCGCGACGGATCTCTTCTTCTGTGATGGTGGAAGGATCGTCGAAATATTTTTCCATCAGGACATCGTCGAACTCAGCGATCTTCTCAAGCATTTTATCACGCCATTCTTCAGCTTCAGCCTGAAGATTTGCAGGGATTTCCTCGAAGGTGTAGTCAGCACCCATCGATTCGTCATGCCAGAAAATAGCTTTCATGCGGATAAGGTCAACGATACCTTTGAATGTCTCTTCAGCACCGATAGGAATCTGGATAGGACAGGGATTGGCACCGAGAACATCCTTCAGCTGGCGTACAACCTCAAAGAAGTTAGCGCCCGAACGGTCCATCTTGTTAACGTAACCGATACGGGGAACGTTGTACTTGTCAGCCTGACGCCACACAGTCTCAGACTGAGGCTCAACGCCACCTACTGCACAGAAAGTAGCGACAGCACCGTCGAGCACACGGAGAGAACGTTCAACTTCCACAGTGAAGTCAACGTGTCCGGGGGTGTCAATAAGGTTGATCTTGTATTTGTTTCCGTCGTAGTTCCAGAAAGCGGTTGTAGCGGCAGATGTGATAGTGATACCGCGCTCCTGTTCCTGTTCCATCCAGTCCATGGTAGCGCCACCATCGTGCACCTCGCCGATTTTATGAGTCAGACCCGTATAGAAAAGGATACGCTCCGATGTCGTTGTCTTGCCGGCATCGATGTGAGCCATAATACCGATATTACGGGTAAATTTCAATTGTTCGTCTGCTTTGCTCATTTTAATTGCTTGTCAATTGTTATCAATGAAATTGCTGATGATTAGAAGCGGAAGTGAGCGAAAGCGCGGTTGGCTTCGGCCATCTTGTGCATGTCTTCCTTACGTTTGAATGCGCCGCCCTGGTCATTGAAAGCGTCAACGATTTCTGCAGCCAGTTTGTCGGCCATCGTTTTGCCACCACGTTTGCGTGCGTAGAGAATAAGGTTCTTCATCGATATTGACTCCTTGCGGTCGGGACGGATTTCCGTGGGCACCTGGAAGGTGGCACCGCCGACACGACGGGATTTAACCTCTACCTGAGGTGTGATATTTTCAAGGGCTTTTTTCCAGATTTCGAGTGCCGTTTTTTCCTCATTGGGCAACTTGGACTTCACAGTCTCAAGGGCGCTGTAGAAAATTGTGTAAGCGGTGTTCTTCTTGCCGTCATACATGAGGTGGTTGACGAACTTTGACACTCTCACATCATTGAAAACGGGATCAGGTAACACGATCCGTTTCTTAGGTTTTGCCTTTCTCATTTGTCAGTTTACTGATTTGTCGTTTTTTGTTTGCTTGGTTGCTGCTTCTTTCATCTTCAACGGCCGTTCTCCAACGCGCCATTTACTCAACCATCGAATTAGCCTTCCAATAAATCAAAAAGCGAAGTTAAAAAACTCGTTTTAATAATTTATTTTCCGATCCTGCTTTCTCTCCCCGGACCGACGGGAGTTCGTAAGATTGTCGCTATTATTATTTCTTAGCGGCTTTCGGACGTTTTGCACCGTACTTCGAACGACGCTGTGTGCGGTCTTTCACACCGCTGGTATCGAGCGTACCGCGAACGATGTGGTAGCGTACACCAGGGAGGTCCTTAACACGACCGCCACGTACGAGCACGATAGAGTGTTCCTGCAGGTTGTGACCTTCTCCGGGGATGTAGGAGTTCACTTCCTTACCGTTGGTCAGGCGCACACGGGCCACTTTACGCATTGCCGAGTTAGGTTTCTTGGGGGTTGTAGTGTAGACGCGCACACACACGCCACGACGCTGCGGGCATGCATCCAATGCAGGCGACTTACTCTTATCCTCAAGAGCTACACGTCCTTTTCTTACTAATTGCTGAATCGTAGGCATCTTAGTTCTTGTTTTACTTTTCGGTTTATTAAATCTGTTTGTTCTTTATTCTCTTTCGTTTGCTCTCACACATATCAAGACCCAATTATCGCATTATCCCTCAAAGGATTAGCAACAATCAGAGTCCTATTTATGCTTAAAAAGCGATGCAAAGTTACTCACTAATTTTCTAATTACCAAATAATTTACGACTCTTTTTATCAACATTTTCCATTTTATTTCCTTGCCCCCGACATCGGCAAAAATCCAGTCCGATCAATGAGCCACAGCGAGGGATCAAAGACCGCACATAGTTAAATTTCGCAAAATTTGGTTAATAAATTGGGGGGGGGTAATTTTTTATCTACATTTGTGATTGACAGATACAACCAATTATTAAACAATAAAAATTCTTTTATCATGGAAAAAACATTTGTCCAGCAGTTGCTAAATGCTATCAAGCAATTCTTCTTCTCATTATTCTACCTTCTGTTCATCATCCCGTTCGGATGTTGGAAAAAGGCCATGATCCGATTGAACGAAAATTCCGAAAATTCATCTCTCAGCATCGATAAGATACAGACCCGTTGGCCGTTCCTGACTTGGCTGAAGAGAATATTTTTCGCTTTCTTCATTGACGGCGTGACATTCATCTCCTATTTTATCGGTGTACTCATTGCTCTTTACGGATTATTCACCCAAGGGTTCGGATCATTCATCTTCATCCTGATCGGCACCTACTACTTCCCTCCGATGCTGGCCGTGTTCCGCGATTTCGTCGTAATCATGCTGCTCCCCTTCCAGAAGTTCCTCAGCTGGAGCGCCAAACCTGCACAGCAGCTTGATCTCGATGTACATAACCACACTCCCGAAAAATGAAAATGAGAAATATTCTGACAGCGGCAATTGTCGCTTTGATGGCATGCACGCTCTCGTCGTGTGATAAGATCGAAAGAATCCGGCACACTCTCGACAACATGTTCAGTTCATCATCCGACGGGCCGACCGAAACGTCAGAACTCACCGAAATCCAAACGGTAAGCGTATCCGAAGTAGAAGTGTCGGAAGAACCTATTTTCTCGGACGATCCGGGAGAGGAGGGATTCCAGAACCGCAGATTCACCGGCAAGCTTGGCGGAAAATACGAAATCGTCGCCATCCTAAGCCTTGAAAACGGCGTCATGTCCGGGAAATACGCCTACAAATCCACATTGGACAAATACGGCGATTCCGATGAATCCTACATGTACCTGACCCAGCGACAGGAAGGCCCGGATTTCCTTGAGTATATCCTGACAGCCTCCACTTACCGGAGCGAAGAGCCTATCGAGGTCTGGGACGTGACCGGCGACGAGGCTTCGATAAGCGGAACCGTCACCATCCTGTCATCAGGCAAGGAACTATCGGTTGAATTAGAATAAAACCTTATACCGTTAAGACCAAGAAAGCCGGCTGTCATAGTCGGCTTTCTTTTTATATATCTGCGGTCAAGATCAGAATGGATCAATATCGCTGAGCGACATTCCTCGCAGATCCTTTTCCGACAATAACAATTCCGAATACGGAAGCCGCCAGTCGATGCCGAGTGCCGGATCATCAAACCGCAACGTAGCCTCCGACTGGGGTGCGTAAACATTGTCAACCTTATACTGGAACTGGGCAGTTCCGGAAAGGACAACAAAGCCATGCGCGAATCCCCGGGGGATAAACAGCTGACGCGCGTTCTCCTGCGATAGCTCGACGGCCACATGGCGCCCATACGTAGGCGATCCACCCCGTAGATCCACTGCCACATCCACCACCGTGCCTTGCGACACTCTGACAAGCTTTGCCTGAGAAAACTCCCCTTTCTGAAAATGAAGTCCGCGGAGCACGCCTTTGGTCGAGAACGACTCATTGTCCTGCACAAAATCAACAGAGCCTACATTTGCCTCAAACTCTGACTTCTTGAACGATTCCATGAAATAACCTCTGGAATCGCCGAAACGGCGCGGCTCTATGATCCACACACCCTCAATATCGGTTTTGATAAAATTCATAATTACTATTGAACTAATTTCACCTGCAAATTTATTAATTTTGCAGAGATATTAGTGCTTTTCTGCGTTTTCGACATGAAAAATATTATTCTACACGATTTCCCGTCCATCCACTCCGGACTTCTTCCGTTGACTTTCACACGACCCGTTTCCGAACTCCACATCGGATTCGGATCAATACGCGAAAAATGGCAGAAACTGCTTCCGGCCAACTATTCCTATTCCACCGCCGACTATCTGGCAGAACTGTTCCCTACAGCATCTGACATAGCCGAAAGCATAGTGATCGCTGCCAACATACTTCCGGACCCCATGCTTGCAGATACCATCTCCAACATGAAACATGGCGAAATGCTGACACTTGCCGACGGATCACCGATCGCCATGCACGGATTCTCATCCCCTGAAGAAGCTGAATCCACGCATGTCTATCCCGGCGACCCAATTGTGATCCGCCGGCCATACGACCTTTTCCTATACAATGCCGAAGCCATAAAAGCAGATTTTGAGACAAATACCGCCGACAGACGGTCACAACCAATCAGCCCCACATGCACCGTGATAGGCGATTCCTCGCTGATATTCCTTGAAGAGGGAGCACGCGCCGAAGCTGTGACATTCAACACCACAGCCGGACCGATCTACATATCCAAAGACGCGGAAGTTATGGAAGGGTCATGCCTTCGCGGCCCCATTTTCATCGGTGAACACGCCTCAGTCAACATGCTCACACGAATCTATGGCGCAACAAGCATCGGTGCCCACTGCAAAGTCGGAGGCGAGATCAACAACATCGTCATGCACCCCTACTCCAACAAGGCTCACGACGGATTCCTCGGAAATGCAGTGATCGGATCATGGTGCAACCTCGGTGCCGGATGCGTGGCCTCAAATCTCAAGAACGATTATACCGAGATCAAACTCTGGGACTATTCCACCCGACGTTTCCTCCGCACCGGACTGCAATTCTGCGGACTGATAATGGGCGACCATTCCAAAGCCGGAATAAACACCATGTTCAACACCGCAACCGTTGTCGGAGTCGGAGTGAACATCCACGGCACAGGATTTCCACGCAATTTCGTGGCATCATTCAGCGAAGGATCGGCCGGCACCGGATTCGGCGACGTTCCTCTTTCAAAATTCATGGCAATTGCTGAACGGGTTATGGCGCGGCGCGATGTCAGGATCACAGAACCCATGCGTCGCCTCTACGCCACGCTCCACGAGCTGACCGATGCGTACAAATAAGCCCGTCCGACAGGCTGACCCACATCACAGATTGAATTCGTCTTCCTCCGCGCTGCGCCCCATCAAACGCTGACGCGTCATGCGGTTGCGGTAATAGCTCTTCAAGCGCAACCAGATCGTCATAGGCTCGCTCTCCACATTCGGGGCAAGGGCATCGCCCACTCCTGCCACGGCGGCCTCCTCGCCAAACTGCTCCGGATAAATCACGATCAGATTATTGTGGGAGAAATACTTTTTCAGGAAATCAGGCAGCGCGTCCATATCGGAAGAGAAAGATACTGACGCACGGCGTGCGCTGACAACAACAAGCAGATCATCATCATTGATCTTGTTAGCCAGAAGTATAAAATCATCCCAGCCGTCAAAAGTGCGGTATTCCGAACGTATCTCATAACGACCGGCTCTCAAAACCGCACTTATATACTGGCGCGTCTCAGCCGAACAGCAGAAAATCACTCTGCAACCGAGCTGTCGCGTCAGATTGCCTATATTTCTGACCCAATGGCTGAATCCGGTCTCATACTGAGCCTTATCAGGAACAGCCACCACAATCCGGCGCACCGTATTGACAGGAATATAGAAACGCGAGATCACGACCATACGGTATGTCGCCTTGAGCAACTGCGTCAGCTTCTCTCCAAAGAAAGAGTCTATAACGGTGCTGCGCCGGTGCAACCCTATCACAACCTCGTTGATATCACGCTCCTCGATCGTATTCAGCAGTCCTGTCACAAAGTTCAGGTCATAGCGCTCAATGCTTTTGAGCTTCACATCCATGATTGAAGCCACATGCTCGGCCACATCAAGCGAACTCTGCCCGACAGCCCTCGACGATGGCGAATTGTCATTCCTGACATGCAGCGCATAGATCTTGTTGCGCAGTCGGTCTCCGTCGCTCATCATAAGCGCCAGCGACACCAGTTCGTTTGCCGTCACAGGATTCACAACGGGTATCAATGTCCTAACACCGGTCTTTCCCTTCTCCCCCTCTCCGGTGATCATCTCAGCCGAAGCTATCGACATAACCTTCAGACGCGAGGCCGCCCGGGAAGTGCCGATGGAGCTGACCGTACATGTCACAAGAATCATCAGCACCGTGCCGTTAAGCACCGACTCATCGAACACCCCGAGATTGAAACCGATCATCACCACAGCCAGCGCAACTGCCGTGTGGGCGTTCGATAGCTGATACAGAATCGAGCGGTCAATCGGGCGCATTCCGAACGTGCGCTGCGTAACATACGCGGCGATCCATTTGCTCACCATAGCGACCGTACTCATCACGGCTGCCACATAAAGCGTATCCCAGCCGGAAGTCAGCACCCGGACATTGATCAGCATTCCGACACCGATCAAAAAATATGGGATAAAGAGAGCATTGCCCACAAATTCCAGCCGCGACATCAACGGCGAACGAGCCGGAATAAACCTGTTGAGCACGATTCCGGCATAGAAAGCGCCGAACACCCCCTCTATATTGATGGCCACTGCCGCCTGCGAGGCTGCGAAAACCATCACCAGGATATAAATAAACTGGAGTATTCCGTCGTTATAATGCTTGAAAAACCAGCGTGTGATCCTCGGATAAAGATAGACTATCACCAGACAATAGACCACCAGCGAGCCTACAAGACGCAGCGTCATCAGGATGCTGAATCCCCCCTCCCGGACCATTCCCACACTCTCGGCCAGCACCATAAGCGATCCGAGAACAGTGAAAATAGTACCGGCGATCGCTATTATAACGGCCGGATTTTTCGTCAATCCGAAACGCGATACTATAGGATAGGCCAGCAGCGTGTGGGCCGCGAACATTGAGGCAAGCATCAGCGATGTCACCATGTCGAGCCCCAGCAGTGCCATTGCAGCCGGCACCCCGATCACCATCGGGATAGCGAACGTGAACAAGCCGAACACAAAGCCGCGCCGGAGGTTCTTCTTCAGGTGATACATATCGATCTCCACTCCGGCCAGAAACATGAGATAGAGAAGTCCGACCTGACCGAACACCTCGAAACTCATGTCACGGGAAAGCACATTGAACCCGTAAGGCCCGACAAACACACCGGCCACAATCAGGCCGATGACATGGGGTATCTTGATCCGGGTGAAAAGCATCGGCACAAGCAGAATCAGGGCGAGAACCACAAGGAATATGGCCACTGGCTGAGTGACCAGTGGCGCAATCGCCGGAATCTGCAAGGCAAACATGTTAAGAGAGGATTTTTATTTCTTATGCGCTATGATGTATTGCGCGATCTGCACGGCATTAAGAGCCGCGCCCTTCTTGATCTGGTCACCGACAATCCAGAATGTCAAACCGTTTCCGTTGGTCAGATCCTTGCGCAGACGTCCCACAAACACCGGATCCTTACCGGCAATGTCGAGAGGCATCGGATAGACCTTGTCGGCCGGGCGGTCAACAACAACGAGACCCTCTGCCTTATCAAAAGCATCGCGTACGGCATCGAGTTCCAACGGCTGCTCAGTCTCAACCCATACAGCCTCACTGTGGGCACGCATCACAGGAACACGGACACACATGGCACTGACATCAAGACCCGGAGCATGCATGATCTTCTTCGTTTCGTTGAACATCTTCATCTCCTCCTTGGTGTAGCCGTTATCCATGAACACATCGACCTGAGGGATAACATTATAGGCCAACTGATATGCGAATTTCTCAATGGTCGGATCCTCGCCACGCTGAAGCTGGGCATATTGTTCAACAAGCTCATCCATAGCTGCCGCACCGGCACCGGAAGCAGCCTGATACGTGGCGACATGCACGCGGCGGATCGGGCTGAGATCATTGATAGGCTTCAGGGCCACTACCATCTGGATCGTGGTGCAGTTGGGATTGGCAATAATGCCACGCGGTGTGTTGAAAGCATCCTCACCATTGACTTCAGGAACAACCAGAGGAACATCCTCGTCCATGCGGAATGCACTCGAATTGTCGATCATCAGCGCGCCGTGCTTGGTAATTGTCCCGGCATACTCTTTCGACACCGACGCACCGGCCGATGTGAAAGCGATATCAATTCCCTTGAAATCATCGCCATGGGTCAATTCTTTGACAACATAATCTTTGCCACGGAACTTATATGTACGGCCGGCACTTCGCTTCGACCCGAAAAGAGTAAGCTGGTCAACCGGAAAATTCTGTTCTTCAAGCACACGGAGAAACTCCTGGCCAACAGCGCCACTTGCGCCAACAATCGCTACATTCATTGCTTCTTGGAATCTAATTGATAAGTGGTTGATATTTTCTGCAAAAATACTCATAAAATCCCATTTGGCAAAATAAAACAAAATCGTCCCTCAAACACTCGGAATCCGGTTCTAAAATCAGCCCATATAAGTTCATTTCTCAGATTGAACCATCGAAAAATTGTAGGTTTTCCAGAAATGAACTATCGAAAAATTGTGACTTTCATCAAAATGAACCATCGAAAAATTGTATATTTGCAAAAATAAACACACATAACACATTGAATATGTACCGTAAAGCATATAAAGATCTCTTAGATTGGAAAAATTCAAAGACAAAAAAGCCATTACTATTACTTGGAGCACGACAAGTAGGGAAAACATGGCTCATGAAACAATTTGGCAAAAACGAATATAGGAATGTCGCATATATAAATTGTGATTCGGAACCGATGACAAAGGAACTGTTCTCAACAGATTATGACATTAACCGGCTTCTGATTGGATTCCAAGCGTTAACAGGTGAGTCCATTGATAAAGATAACACACTTATCATAATTGATGAAATTCAAGAAACGACCCGAGGGCTTCACAGCCTAAAATATTTCTGTGAAAATGCCGCAGAATACCATATCATAGCTGCTGGATCATTATTAGGAGTTACTTTGGCTCAACAAGAATCATTTCCAGTTGGAAAAGTCGATATGTTAAAAATATATCCAATGGACTTTGAAGAATTTCTATATGCCGTCAATCAAAAAACATTATGTGACATATTGTCAAAGCCAGATTACGCCCTTGCGGAAACGTTCTCAACAAAGCTAAACAAATACCTCCAACAATATTATTATATTGGAGGAATGCCAGAAGTTGTAAAATCTTTCATTGAAAATGAAGATCTAAAAAAAGTTCATGACATCCAACTCTCAATACTAAATGCGTATCGCAACGACATATCTAAACACACATCAAAAAACGAATCCGTAAGAATTGGCCAAGTACTTGCAAGCATGCCATCGCAGTTAGCTAAAGAGAATAAAAAATTCATTTACGGAGTTGCAAAAAAAGGGGCAAGGGCAGCCGACTTCGAACTGGCAATACAATGGCTTATTGATGCCGGCCTCATATATAAAGTCCCTCGCGTAAATAAAATTGCTATACCCCTAAAATATTATGAGGACATATCCGCATTCAAATTATTTTTCCTCGATATCGGACTTTTATGTTGCATGGCAGATATACCAGCTTCTTCTTTATTAATCGACTTCAACAATTTATCAGAATTCAAGGGCATGGTGACTGAACAATATGTAGCCCAACAACTTATCTCATCCAGTCTCACTCTGTTCTACTGGGCGAACGACCGTACTCCGGCAGAAATTGATTTTATTGCACAGAGCGAGGGTGCAATCTTCCCCATCGAAGTCAAAGCCTCAACCAATGTCAGAGGAAAATCAATATCAAAATTCACGGAAGAAAATCAAAACGTACATGGAATCCGCTACTATTTACTTGGATATAAGAAGCAGGATCGGATTACCAATTTTCCATTATATGCTGTCACTTTCAGTACAAAACAATGGTTCTGAATGCGGATCATCACATTCAGAACCATCTGGAATTTCTTTTCAGAACATGAAGCCGTCTTGACTTCATGCACTCAGATCAGCGGATCATTTCTCAGCATAGGATAGAACCGTGGGGGACTCCACATCCACCCCGAACTCCTTTGCTCTTGCGAGAATAGCCCGTGCAAGACGAGGCTTCAGATCCTCAGGACAATAGCGGAAATAAGCCTCTGCGGCACGCACATGAGCGGCATCAGGCATAGGATATTCCCGTCGTTCAGGCAATCCGAACACAGAATCGGGAAGCTCCTTCTTCTCTTCGTAGGAAAGTCGGTCGGTCATGGCTGAATCCTTCCGGGTTAGAAATTAAAGCGACCGCCTACCTGAAGCAGACCCTGCGCACCAAAACCGAGTTCACCGAAAATCGTGAACGAACGGGTTATATCGATATCCGCTCCGACCGGCGACAGCTGGAATGCGAAATAACCTTTGTTGTAGGCATCGCCGCCACGGGGCTGCATGTGGGAGATCTCTGCGCCCACCCCAAGATGTCCGTATAGAGTCACGATGCTGTTCCGGTAGTAATCATAACGACCATTCAGCATTATGGCGTGATAGGCAATGTTGCTGTGATGCTCACCCTTGGTTGTCGTGCTGGAGAAGGTGTACGACGGGCCAATCCAGAAATTTCTGGCCACCTGTACATTGAAGCTCACGTTGAGTGCGCCCCATGCATTGTTGACCCCATGCCATCCATCATGATAATCAGCGGCATCCATCAGTGTATAACCGCCATAGCTGAGCGAAAGATTCATTTTCTGTGCCGAAGCACCTGCGGTGATACCGAACAGAGCGATAAGGGCAATGAGAAGCTTTTTCATAAACGGGAAACGGGTTAGTTTGTTAATATTCGTTCTTATGCTATAGAAAACAACACTATCACAAAAAAAGTTTGCTACCTTTGCATCAACCAACTTTTCCACTCATGGCCCACATCAACAAGACAAACGCAGCCCGGCTACTCGACAAAGCCGGCATCAGCTACAACCTTATCCCCTACACGGTCGATGAAAACGACCTGGCCGCAACGCATGTGGCAGCAGAATTGGGAGAGGACATCCGTTGTGTGTTCAAGACTCTCGTGCTCCATGGCGACCGATCAGGCTATTTCGTCTGTGTGATCCCCGGCGACCGCGAAGTGGATCTGAAAAAAGCCGCACGCATCGCAGGAGCCAAGAAAGCCGACTTGATCCCGATGAAAGAGCTTTTGCCCCTGACAGGCTACATTCGAGGCGGCTGCTCTCCGATCGGGCTGAAAAAGCCATTTCCGGTGTTTATCCATCAGACAGCCACCGAATTCGAGACAATCTACATAAGTGCCGGAATCCGCGGTCTTCAGATCGCCATTTCCCCGGCCGACCTCATTAATTTCATCCCGGCAACCGTGGCCGATCTAACCGTCGACACCGCCGAAAACACATCAGAAGAACAATGAACTCATTCGGACAGATATACCGGCTAACGACTTTTGGAGAATCCCACGGGCCGGCACTCGGCGGAGTGATCGACGGCATGCCGGCAGGCGTAAAAATTGACATGGAATCCCTCACACGTGCCATGCAACGCCGTCGCCCAGGACAATCCGATATCGTCACAGCCCGTAACGAATCCGACTCAGTACAGCTGCTCTCCGGAATATTTGAGGGAATCACCACCGGCACTCCCATCGGATTCATTATCCCCAACGCCGACAATCGGTCAGCTGACTATGAGGCCATGAGACACACTTTCCGGCCATCGCACGCCGATTTCACCTACCAGATGAAATATGGTATGCGCGACCATCGCGGAGGCGGACGATCTTCGGCAAGAGAGACAGCATCACGGATTGTTGGCGGAGAACTTGCCGCACAAGCATTGCGGCAGTTCGGAATCTCTATAAATGCCTACACATCACAAGTTGGCGACATTGCCCTTGACGCCCCATACACCTGTCTGGATTTCAACGCCATAGACAGCAACCCTGTCCGATGCCCCGATCCCCTGAAGGCTCAGGAAATGGAGCGATTGATCCGCGCTGTCAAAGCCAAAGGCGACACCATAGGCGGTGTTGTCACATGCATTGTCCGCGGATGTCCTGCCGGACTCGGCGAGCCTGTTTTCGACAAACTCCAGGCCCGGCTGGCACAGGCCATGCTTTCAATCAATGCCGCAAAGGGATTTGACTACGGAACCGGCTTTGCAAGTGCCGCAATGCGAGGCTCAGAGGCTATCGACACATTCACCCAAGCCTCAGATGGAACAATCCATACACTCACAAACAACTCCGGAGGCATTCAAGGGGGCATCTCCAACGGCGAGGATATCTATTTCCGCGTAGTATTCAAGCCGGTAGCCACACTTCTGCGTGAGATTGACACAGTGACCGACAAAGGCGAGACAACAAAATTGCATGCCCGTGGGCGCCATGATCCATGCGTTGTGCCCCGTGCCGTGCCTATCGTAGAAGCAATGGCGGCAATGGTGATTCTCGATTCTCTGTTGCTTCAACGCACCACCCGGCTATGAGTACCGACAATCTGCAATCGTTCTCCCACTTCATTTCGCGGTATCTTCCCGGCAAGATCCAGAAAATATCGGTTAACGCCGGATCGACATGCCCCAACCGCGACGGATCGAAAGGTACCGGTGGCTGCATATATTGCAATAACGCCTCATTCAGCCCGGCCTACACTGCGAAATGCCGCGACATAGTTGCTCAGATTGAGGAAGGCAAGCGTTTTTTCTCGCGGAAATATCCCGACATGCGCTATCTTGCATATTTCCAGAGCTACACATCGACCAACGCTCCGGTCTCCGATGTCATAGGCATGATTGATCAGGCCATGGCCATCGAGAAGGTCGAGGGAGTGATTATAGGGACACGCCCCGACTGCATGCCCGACGAACTGCTTATGCAATTGAAAGAGCGAGCCGCCGGCCATTTCGTAATGATTGAATACGGGGCTGAATCAGCTAATAACAAGACCCTTGACCTGATCAACCGATGCCATTCATGGGAGGAAACCGCAGATGCTGTCCGACGCACGGCCGATGCCGGAATCCCCGTCGGACTTCACATAATCCTTGGACTTCCCGGGGAAACTCGCGAGGATATGATGCAGACCATCGACAGCATCAATAGATTGCCCGTAGACGTGATCAAATGCCACCAGCTACAGATCATTGCCGGAACCAGACTCGCAAAGGAAATAGGCGAAAAGAAATGGCATATCGAGGATTTCACTCCGGAATCATACGCCGATCTCTGCTGCGACATTCTCGAACGGCTGCGCCCGGGAATAGCCGTCGAACGCTTCGTGTCGCAGGCTCCCGACGGACTGCTGATCCATCCGCGATGGGGACTGAAGAACTATCAGTTCATGGATCTTCTTAGGAAAAAGATCAACGAGCGTCGCTGACAGGCTTTCCGGCCTTGACAATATTGGTCACAAGGGCATGGAGATCGTATAGCGGCAACGGATATGGCTCCAGGGCTGTCCCCTCGGTAAATGCGGCGATCATACCTCGTAGCGACCCCACTGATATGCCGAGCATCAGACGTAGGAGATCGACACTGACAAGCATCTCATCATCGGCAACATCTATCAAGCCGTCTATCCGGCTTAATGCAAACGTAGCCTCCGCCGTATAGTCAAGCAATCGGCGGCGTATCTGTCCGCGCAACGCCGTGTAACGGGCCGTAATACGAACCGACACCGTGTGAGCAGCATTATCCTGTTCAAAATCAGTCGACAATGCCACATCAACCTTTTCGCCCTGAAACTTCATCAGTTCCCAGCGGTAGAGCCTCGTCTGCTCCTTTACCTGACGTAGACCCGTCAGCCTGATCTCCAATTCCTGTTCTTCCATATCAGATGTTGTTTTATTAGAAACAGCCACAGCCCGTTCTTTGTTGAATCTGAACGGGCTGCGGCTATATTTTCAGATCACTGAAGAGAATCAACGTTTGCGGTCACGCACACTGCGGCGCGGTGCCGTGGTGGTCTTCGGTGCTTTCTGTGTTTTGGTCTTTGTCTTGCCACGTTTCACCTTTGCCGGGCGAGTTTCCGTCTTTTTTCCGCGGCTGGATGTGGAAACACGCGTTTTCTTGGGCTCTTCGGCTGCCGTAGCCAAAGCTGTCGAATCTTGATCAGCAGCCAGTCCGGCCTCAAGTGCCTCGCGCTTCTCACGTTCGGCTGCGAGTTGTTCAAGAGTGGGCACCCAGAGCTTGTCCTCAAATGTGTCAAGCTGTTTCTGTATGCTGTCCTGCGCGTGAGCAAGATCATCCGGATTGGGATAGAGCTGCTTCATAGAGCGATTGCGGAGATTACGGGTCTTGTAGATATCCCCATTGTAGAGTCCGAGGGTGAAATAGTCGGCATAAGTGCATGTCGGCAGATTATTGGCATCAGACACAAAGATATTCTGCGTTGACAGGTATGGCTTAAGATCGTCATACTTCACCCAGAACATAGGATATTTCATCGATTCCATCCCATAGTCGTCCTCGCGGTGAAGCACCGGACAGATAGCCTCGATCCTGGTCTGCATGCGGTTTGTGCGCGTATCGAATTCCCAACGCTCTATTATGTAGTAGCTGAGAACCTCTGTGGCCGGCACATCGCTCTCATGGATCTCGAATTTAGGATTGCGCTCGGTGCTCCCTTTGGCATCCTGATAATAGATATGATAACGGTCGAGCATGTCGCGGACCTTCAGTTTGTTCTCTTCGTTGAACACTTCGCGTCCGTCAAGATATTCGTATGCTGTCAGTTGTCCGTTGGCAAGCAGGCGCAGGATTATACGGATCAGGCTCTCGTTGCCATCCACAGGCATTTCGGGGAAATATAGCGGTGCATTCTCGTCCTTGGTCAGATCGAGCGAGCGGTAGATCACCTTCATCCACGACAGATCAGCGTCCGAGGCAGGATCCGTCTGCAAACGCTGCTGCATACGAGTGGTGACACCGGGCGTCGTTGTCTGCTGCTGGCGCGACGATTTACCGCCGCGACGCATCACCGCCGTACTGCCGGAGTCCTGAGCCATGGCCGGAACCGCGAGAACAAATGCAGCCGCAGCTGCCAGTGCTATTCGTTTTATTTTCTTCATTTTCTGTATTAAAATGTCCGTATGGGATTTTTCTTGATAGGATTACTACTGGACTATGACCTCCACAGGATTGAGCGTGCGCTCTATTCCATCGGGGCCCGTCGCCTTGATTCGTGAGATGTAGAACCGGCCTTTGCGCGTCATTGAGCGGATGCGGTCCTTCTGCTGCTGCGAGAACTGCGATCCTTCCGAAGCTCTGACGGCGGCATCGCCGTTGGAGTCTATAAAAACCATCTCGAAGCTCTTGACCCGGAAGTCTATATTGAGAATATCATCATCGATGGCCGCATCAAGCCCCTTGGCATTAAGAAGCGATGCCTTGGCTATCGGTTTGCCACCTTTATACCGCTCCGTCGAGCCATTGGATCCGGGCAGGGAGATGAATGCAACCGGATCGGGCAGTTTGCGCACGCGGAACGACGTTGTGTTGACCGTCTGCTGCCGCCCATCAATACTTGCTGTTACGGTGATCACGGCATCAGTTCCGATCTTTCCAGGATGAGCTACCCAATGATCCCCTTCTCTCGTCAGGGTGCCATTGGCCATCGAAGCACTCACCGACGAGGCCGGCACACCGGGCACGGAAATGCTGATAGGGTTATTGATACCGGCATAAAGCACGTTCATCATCGTTGCAGACACAGTGGCCGTAGGTTCTATGACGGTATAGCTCGACGTGAACGGATGCCGAGAAGTCGTGCCATCGCCGTGGGGCACATCGATATATCCTGAATAGTCGAACGAGCCGGATTGCATCGGTGTCAGTTCAAAATGGCCGTTCGGAATCTCGCGACCATTGACAAACACCGCCGGACGTGCCGTGGTATCAACAGCTGCGAGCACGATATCTGCGCCATAACGGCTACCGCGCATCACCATCCGCGACTGCGGAATGACGAAAGCGCTCATGCTGTTGACGCGGACATCGCCGGCATCAACCTGACTGAGCAGAGTGGTCAAAGCCTCACCCTCGGCATAGCGGACATCGTTCTGGAGCTTTGTCAGAAGCGTGATTGCCGCCACTACAGGCTGATTGTCGAACTTGGCTTCCTCCCATGTCTGGGCCATCAGAACGCCGGGACGCTTGAATGGTTCGGTGGAAAGAGCCTTGTCGATATTGACACGCTTCACAGAATCGGTGACAATGGACTGAATATATTTCCGGAATCCGTCGATCTCGCCTCGCAATGCCGCACCCTTGTGTGTGGTCGGATTAAGCATCACAACAGCCGCCGACTCCAGATCGTCGCGGTTGATCACATTGTCAGGATCCCCATTTTCACCATCAGCCTTGCGCGCAATCTCGGTTTTCAGGCTGTCAATGACAAGGAAAACGCGCTGAGACTCAAGACGCACTTCCGATGCCTTGTCGAGCCACGAGCCACCCTTTTCCGGGTTCTGCATGGCAAAAGCTTCCAGCTGGGCATAGACGGCATCGTTGCGTTCCGACACGGTCTCGTTGGTTCGGGTCAGGCCGTCGTGAACCTGCGTGAATCCGTCGAGCACATCACTCGACACATTCAATGCAAGCATGGCAGTCAGAACGATGTACATCAGATTGATCATCTTCTGGCGCGGCGACAGGCGTGTATTGGTTTGTCCCATTTTCTTTTATCCTCAGTTTCTTCTTGAACGAGTTATCAAACAATTTCAGGAGGCGTAGGCTGCGGAGCTGCCTGTGGGGCCGCAGATTCAGGGGCCGCACCGGGCATTCCGGGAGCATACATATTGACGGTCATGGCATGGAGCATCTTGGCATAAACCTGATTGAGTTGCGCCATATACATTGCCATCTTCTCGCTCTCCTCACAATAGCGCGAGCTGGCTCCGGCTGTATCCTCATACATCTTGGAGATCTCCTTGATTCCGCGGTTCACACGGTCAATGGCATCGAGCTGCGAGGAAACGCTCTTGAGCTGAATCTCATAGATTGTGTTCAGTCCGGAGATATTGCGGTTCAGGTTCTGCATCTGTTCCACATATCCCGTGGAGCTCTGCGTAATGTTTTCCGAGTTCTCCGTAATGGCGCGGTAACTTTCGAGAAGTGTCTCGCTGACACGGTTGAGAGCCTCGGTAGTGGTACGCAGCTGACGCATCTGTTCTGCGATGCCGGCCATCTGGGTTATGTATTCCTCAGGCACGTCGCCGGAAGGAGCCATGGCCGGAGAATCGACTGCTGGTGCTGCCGATGCGGATCCGGAAACACCCTGCGATGAAGTCCCCCCGGAAACATTGACAGGTGCGCCGCCGATAACAACGCTCTGCTGACCTCCGGCGAAATCCGGACGATCTTCAGGATCCTTTGAACTGAGTACCGGGAACACCTCTTCCCAATTATATTCTTTCGGCGGACGGTCAAATGCCGTAAGGACGAACATCAGCACCTCAGTACCCATACCGATGGAGAGCAGTGTGTTGCCACCCGGCAGGTGAAGGATCTTGAAAAGGGCACCCCAAATCACAATCGCGGCACCGATACTATATGCGAAGTTGAAGA
Organism: uncultured Muribaculaceae bacterium; assembly: GCA_910579185.1. Taxonomy (GTDB): domain Bacteria; phylum Bacteroidota; class Bacteroidia; order Bacteroidales; family Muribaculaceae; genus Paramuribaculum. The sequence goes on along the minus strand of CAJTTG010000010.1, from coordinate 52,406 downwards.
ACCGCTGACCTTTTTCTCCGGAGAGAAAACGCTCAACGCTGTTTTTATATCTTCTGATTTTTCCCATTGTCAGTTGGATTTTATTGGTCGTAGTTTAAAAGAGCCGTAAGCCGTTATTTTTTCTTGATTTTCTGGCCACGGGCAAAGCCTATCTGAGAACGCACACAGCGGAATCCGATATAGCTGCGCTGCTCGTTCTGATATTCCCACATGCGGATATCTGAGCGGATATTATGCGCCACATCCTTCCATGATCCGCCGCGCACAATCTTGCGCTTCATCTTGTAGGGATCTTCCTTGGCGGCATCATAGCGATATTCCGGATTCATGTCGCTCTTGAGCTTGGACACGCTCTCGGTAAATGCAGTAGAAGTCCATTCGCTGACGTTACCGGCCATGTCATACAGACCGAAATCATTGGGTGCGTATGTTCCCACACGCGACGTGATCAGATGTCCGTCCTGCACATAGTTACCCTCCTGCGGTTTGAAGTTGGCATAGAAACAGCCCTTTTCCTCAGTCAATGGCAGATCGCCGGCCCAGGGATACTTGTTATCGCTCTCTCCTGCACGGGCTGCGAATTCCCATTCTGCCTCCGTTGGCAGTCGGTAAGGTTCGATATAGACTCCGAGCGATCCGAGCGAACGGCGCAGATAGTCCGTGCGCCAGTTGGCGTAAGCATTAGCCTGTTCCCAGCTGACACCTACCACAGGGTATTCGTTATAACCGCCATGGCTGAAATACATTCTGACATAAGGCTCGTTGTAGGCATTCTCGAAATCGTTGACCCACGCCGTCGTGTCGGGATAGACGTTGACGATGTAAGTGTTGAGGAAGTCGTAATCTCCGGTCAATCCACGTGTGATTGTCTGACGGATTATCTGTCCGTCATCATCAATGAACGCCGTATCCTTTGAGATCAGAGGTATGTCTGTCGGAACCGGTTTGTCGGTGTTGTACTCGCGACGGGCCGGATTCAGGCGATGTTTGCGCTTTGCCGCCTCTGTGTGGTTATAGATCTCGTAGCGGTAGTTGAGCTGTTCGGGATCAAGTTCGCGCATGCCGGTAATGGGATTAGTGCGGTAGACACTCTCTATGGCACGCTGCTCATCCTCGTTGGCGTTGCGCCATGGAATAGGCTTGCTCCAGTTGAGGTAGGGCTTGATGGGATTTCCTTCGCGGTCCTCCTCGATCTTGAATTCCTCATTGCCGCCGTAAGCAGGATCAGCCAGACGTTCGCGGATGATGGAATCCCTCACCCAGAACACAAACTGCTTGTATTTCGAGTTGGTCACCTCCGTTTCATCCATCCAGAACGCATCGACTGACATGCCACGGGCATCAGCGCGCAGATTCCACGCGCTGTCCGCTTCCTGCGGACCGGCAATGATCGAACCGCGGCTCACGAGCACCATGCCGTAGGGCGTAGGCTCGGTCCACGACGTGGCACTGACTCCGGTCACTTCGCCACCGGATGCATTGCGCGAACCGCTGGCGCAGCCCATGGCCGCCAGTGCAAGTATGGTCAGTGAAAAGAATGTCGTTTTTTTCATATCTACATTATGCGTATACTCTTGTGTTTGTTGTTGTTTTTTCCCGAGAGGTTGAGTTTGACACTATAACCGAGAAACAGCTCATGGCTTCCATGACTGGCCTTGGATATGGCACTGATAGGATAATCATAGCTGTAGCCTAAGAAAAATCCCTTGTACTCTGCTCCGAGAACGGCATAGACGGCATCGTCATGACGGTAGCCCACGCCGAATGTAAGCAATTTTTTCCATCGCATCCGGGCTGTGGCTTCAACTCGTGTGAACGTGAAATCGCTCTTAAACAGCACAGATGGCATCACTTCAAATAACGTGTTTTTTATCGGAATATTGCTGCCGGCCATAAAATAGAGCGTTCGGCGAAGCTGAAATTCATAATTTTTAGCATTCGTCGACGATGTGCCGGAACCGCCCGTGGTCGTACCACCGGTCGACGTCGATCCATTATCATCCGAGAAGGTAATTGTCGGGCTGTTGAGATGGGTCATCGACACTCCGGCCCAGAACCATTTGTGGGTATAGTACGCTCCGACCCCCAGATCGAAGGCATTGCCGGCAACATCTGTCTGCGGTATGGCCTCATCGTTGGAGTCGTGATAGTCATCATCATCAGGAATATACACCTCGGAGCCCTTGAACTGCTCATTAGCAAACCCGAACTGCAATGCTGCCGTCAGCTCTCCCTTGAACAGCTTGATTTTGTATCCGGCCTGGAGGGACACCGACATGTTGCGGTAGAGTCCGGCCGATTCCTGCTGCGCCACGATTCCCACGCCGAACCGTTTGCCGAAAAGTTTCAGCGGCATGTCTCCGGTGATGGCAAAACTCTTGGGAGCATTGTCGATACCTACCCACTGCATGCGCCCTCCGGCACGCAGACGGATGAAGTCAGTCGTGCCTATGGCGGCAGGATTATATGCCGACGCGACCTCATAGTACTGCGAGAACTGGGCATCGGTCTGCGCCGACAATCCCTGCGCTCCCGTCAATGCGGCCAGAATCAGCAAAAAGGAGATAATATGTCGTGATGTAAGTTGTTTCATTCAAAATAAAATGTCAGCACCACCATCTGCGATGTGGCCTTTTTCAAGGATTGTGTAATCTTCATCTTGTCCGGATCATCCACCAGATCATTGCGCTTATGCTGGATCACGTCGGTCAGTCCGAAACAGAACTTTATCTCCGGATTCAGCTTGAAGTACGGGAGATAGAAGTCACAGCCGAAACCCACGGTGAGATAGAAATCAGCCGTGTTGAGCTTCAGGTAGTCCGACCGTTTTTTCGAGACATCAAAAGCCGGCATGATACCGGAGGTGAGATACGGACGGACATTGCGGAAGCGTTGCGCAGAGTATTTAAGATCGAGCGGCAGAACCACATAGGTAGATTTCAGATTCTGCGACAGCCAGTTATCGCCTGTCGTATCGTGCATCTTGATCTCGCGGTTGCCGAAATAAAGACCCGGAGAAAGACGTAGACTGAAATAGTCATTGAGCCGGAAATCGATCAGGCCATTCACGCAGAATCCCGGCGAAAAGGATGGCTGATCAACAAACCAGGTCTCCCCGGCCTCGGTCACGAAACCGTTGTTGGTAAAATTGAGGTCCTGGGTATGTACCCCGACAGAAAAGCCCAGATGCCACCGTCGCATGTCGGCATACGGACGATTGAGCAGCTTATCATTAAGCTGCTGCGCCAACGCTCCCGTACCGGGGAAAGCGGCAATCGAAACAAGGAGGATTAATACTATGCGATAAAACCGGTTCATGCTTTTATCTTAACGCACATCCCGTCCGATTATTGCCCCAAAGTTGACTCAGGTTTTGACATAGGCTGCATTTTTGTTAATTTTGCGGCATGAAGATCCATCTTTTTAACCCGGAAAATGATCTGGCGCTGGCGTCGGGACTTGAATGCTTCACGCCACCGAAAGGAGCTGTGGCCATAAGCCATGCCGGTGCGTTACTACCAATGTTCTGGGCGGAAAAAGATGATCAAATTCTCTCCGACATTGCTCCCTCTCCTGAAATGGAGCAATATATCCGCCGTTACCGGTTGCAGGGTACAGCCGTATCACACACGGAAGCCTGCGCCTCACCAAGCCCATGGGGATGGAGTCTCTGCTCTCGCCGTATTTTCCGGAAGGCCGGCGTTGACGATGGCCTGTTGCCCGACAATGATACCCTTGAAAAGATCCGGATATTGAGCCACCGCCGCTCGTCCATTATCATCAACCGTGGACTGGGCGTCAGTGAGCATCTGATCCCGGTGGAGGCATCCTCGCCCGAGGAAGTGCGCGAGGCTTTGGCCCGATTTTCAGGCAAAGGAGTCATAAAGCTGCCATGGTCGTCGAGTGGCCGGGGTGTGATCCGCGCCGATCAGATTGCCGATCAACGGCTCGATGCCTACGTAGGCGGCATGATATCGCGACAGGGCAGCGTGATGGTGGAACCGCTGTTGGATCGCCGGCGCGATTTCGCCGCGCTGTTCCATTGCGCCAACTCGACGGTCAGCTATCGCGGTCTCTCGCTGTTCGCCACAAACCACGCCGGATTCTATGAAGGAAACATCGTTCTGCCCCAAAGAGAACTGGCCACTGAGCTTGGGATCGACATATCACACATCATAAAGCCATTGGAACAGATCCTCAGCGATTTGGTCGGAAGTACTTATGAGGGATGGCTCGGGATCGACATGATGATCCATCGCGACGGGAACGGACGCTTGCAGATTGCTCCATGCATAGAACTTAATCTCAGAATGACCATGGGAGTCGCAGCCATGCTGGCTGCGGAAAAGGTATTTGCGGTTGAACGCGTGCGCCCCATGCTGATCAAAGTCAGCCCCGAGGGGGTCACACTACGCTGAGCATCTCGTAGAGCAGACGCAGCGGAAGCCCCATGACGTTATAATAATCACCTGAGATATGGGTAATTCCCATACATCCTATCCACTCCTGAATGCCATACGCTCCGGCCTTGTCAAACGGTCGGTAACGGTCTATATAATAACTGATCTCATCGTCCGACAGCGGCGCAAATGTAACCTCAGTGGCCATCGAGCGGCTCAACGTGCAGTCGGCCGAAGCCACGCAGACACCGGTCACAACCCGATGCGTTCTGCCGGATAGCGATCTGAGCATTTCGCGTGCCTCCGCGCCATCGGCCGGTTTGCCGAGCACGCGGTCGTCAACAATCACCACCGTGTCAGCCGAGATCACAATCTCCCCTTCACGGATACCACGCTGCTGCCTGTAGGCCGCAGCCTTCCGCGAGGCAAGCATCGGAGCCACATCCTCAGCCGCTACCGACTCATCGTGCGACTCGTCCACTTCCGGTACATCTACAATGAATTCAACGCCTAAATCCGCGAGCAACTCACGCCGGCGAGGCGATCCGCTCGCAAGGATCAGTCTGCGGTTCCGCATCTTTTCAATAAACCCACACGTTTCCATCACCATCCGAAAGCCTTTGCGTTGTGCATCCATTTTCCCTGGGCGCGGAGAATCTGCTCAAGCAGGTCGCGCGCCACGCCGTAGCCGCCCATTGCCGGAGAAATGTATTCCGCGATTTCCTTCACATCCGGACAGGCATCGGCAGGAGCCACGGCAAGCCCGGCCACACGCATCACCTCATAGTCCGGGACATCGTCGCCTACGTATGCCACCTCCTCGGCCATAAGCCCGTTGTCGGCCATCCATTGCTCGAAAACCGGCAATTTCTGAGCCGCACCGCTGAACACATCCTTCACCCCGAGGCCATTGTAGCGCACCGTGACGCCACGGCTCACGCCACCTGTGATGATAGCTACCTTCAGTCCGCATTTGACTGCATGCTGGATGGCATAACCATCCTTTATATTGACCATACGCAGCGGCTCGCCTTCCGGTGATGTCGGGATTGTGGATGGCGACAGCACGCCGTCCACGTCGAACACCACGCCGCGTATTTTCTTCAGATCATAGTTAATTCCGCTCATAATAATCCATTATATGTTGCGACAATGTTTCATAAAGCTGCGCCTCATCCTGTGTCAGCAACGACTTATGTTTTTCAATCACGCCACGGTCACCGCGCCGTGCAGGTCCCGTCTGTCCATCGGCCGGACGCATGGTCAGAGCCTTGCGCATAGTTTCCTCAAGCAAAGGCCGCAGCACTCCGAGATCCGTTCCCGTCTCGCGCCGCAGTATATCGTCGGCTATCGCCCATAGATGATTAGTGAAATTGCAGGCATACACCGCCGCCGCATGCAGCTTGGCGCGCATCGGTCCGTCGGCCTCGTAGACCTTCCCCGAGATAGACTCACCCAATCGTCTTGCCACGTCAAGCGAACGCACGTCCGAGCCCTGGATAAACACCGGCACAACCGAGAGATCAACCTCAACACCACGCGAGAATGTCTGCAACGGATAAAACACGCCGTAACTGTCGGTCAGCGGAGCCATGACGCTGCTCTCAACGCCACCCGACGTGTGAAGCCACACAGCATCATTCCGCCTCATCTGCGCCGCGACCTTGGCTATAGCATCATCCTTGACCGACACCAGATACAAATCCGCAGACATATCAACCGCCAACGGATCGCTGACAGCCTCTGCCCCTGCAAGCCGTCCGGCAAGTGCCGACGCATGCTCCGGAGTGGGACTGTAGACCTGCCGCACAGCAATCGCTCCGGCTTTCTCCAATGCCGGCACCACCACCGATGCCACATTACCCGAACCTATCACGACAGCCTCTATGGGCTTATCTTTCTGTATCATTCCTGGGCCGGATTCCATTGACCGATATGCACGCGTTCCCAGAGCAACTTGGAGGTATCGACCGGACGACGCTGTTCATCCTTGTGGCCGAATGTCATGATGCAGACAACGGGCATCGTGTCGGGCATGCCGAGAAGTTCCTGAACATATTCTTCCGAGGGAATGCCGTCGGCTGTGAAACGTCCGCGCACCTGCACCCAGCATGATCCCAGACCCAGATCCTCGGCCTGCAACTGCATGAAAGCAGCAGCCACGGAGGCATCCTCGATCCATGGATCCGATTTAGTGGGATCGCCGGCAACAACGATAGCCAGTTTGCAGCGTCCCACCGACATTGCTCCAGCAGGCTTGCATTGAGCCAGACGCTCAAGCATCCCGGGATCGTCGACAGCCACAAACTGCCATGCGCGGCTGCTTTTTGACGTGGGAGCCAGCAATGCCGCCTCCAGAATCAACTTGACATCCTCGGCCGCGATCGGCTCATCGGTATATTTACGTATGCTGTGGCGACGCACCAGCAGTTCATGAAAATTTTCCATATCGCTCTTCTTTATTGCTGTTTTGATCCCCAAAGTTACTAATTATTCATGAAGTTTGATTATATTTGTCTCAAATATCACATCATCAATACCATGACTCTGATACGCGATCTTCTTATGACCTTGACCGCAGCGACCATGCTGCCTTGCGCTATTTTAACGCCACAGGATGTCTACGCCCGTAACATCATCCGGTTCGACACTCCGACATCATCAACCATCGGTGCCAAACCTTGGCTTACAAACGATTTCACAACTACGGTCGATAATCCCGACACGCAGTGGGAGCGGCAATCCCTGCCGATCGGCAACGGATCATTCGGTGGATCGGTTCTCGGATCAGTGGCACGCGAAAGGGTGGTATTGAATGAAAAATCACTATGGTTCGGAGGCCCCGGCACGGGAGCAAAGGAATATTGGGCCATGAACCATTATGTCGCTCCGGAGCAGCTCGACAGCATCCGCAATCTGCTCAAGGAGGGAAAAGCCGAGGAAGCCCATCGTCTGACATCGTGCATCTATGCCGGCACTACCCCCTACGACCGTTCCCGTTTCGGCTGCTTCACCGAGATGGGCGAAGCCTATGTAACCACAGGCATTGACGAATCAGCCATCTCGGACTATAGCCGGAGTCTCGATCTCGACAGCGCAATGGTGTCAGTGCGTTTCAACGTTGGCAACGCAAGATACCTCCGACAATACCTCACGAGCTATCCCGACAGCGTGATGGCATGGCGCTACACCTGTGCCGGTGCCACTCAGGACCTGACGTTTGAATTTGACTCTCCACATAAAATTTCCACCATCACATCCCCGGCTCCGGGCAGTCTGCTCTACAGTGGTGCCCTGGAAGGCAACGGAATGGAATGGGCATTGCGCGTGGCTGTCAAGGTCAACGGTGCGGGATCGGTCACAGCTGATCCGGAAACCGGGAAAATAACCGTCAGCGGAGCCACAGACGTGGAGTTCCTGCTTGCCGGCGACACCGACTATGCCATGAACTTCAACCCCGATTTCAACGACCCGGCAGCATACGTGGGTCAGAATCCACAGAAAATAGTCAATGAAATAATCGCTCATGCCTCGCAGCTGACATTCAACCGGCTACGCGACCGGCATCTGGCCGACTACCGCAATCTATACGGCCGCGTCGATCTGAAAATAAACCCCACCGATACCTCCGGTATTGCGGATCGCCTGACCACCCCTCAACGTCTCGAACGATACAGAAAGGGCGAAACAGACAATGAATTGGAAGAACTCTACTTCCAGTTCGGACGCTACCTCCTGATCGCATCCTCGCGCCAGGGCTCCATGCCGGCCAACCTGCAAGGCCTCTGGCATAACAATATCGACGGGCCGTGGCGAGTTGACTACCACAACAACATCAACCTTCAGATGAACTACTGGCCGGCCATATCCACAAATCTTGCGGAATGCTTTCCGCCACTGATCGACTATGTGAAATCCCTTGTTGTCCCCGGCCGACAGACCGCCAAGGACTATTATCAGGCACGCGGATGGACGGCAGAGGTCTCAACCAATATATTCGGATTCACAGCTCCGCTGCAATCAACCGACATGTCGTGGAACTACAACCCGACAGCCGGGCCATGGCTCACAACCCAGATCTGGGAATATTACGACTATACACGCGATGACGACTGGCTACGCAAAGTTGGCTATCCGATCATAAAGGAGAGTGCCGATTTCGTCAGCGATCTTCTGATCAACCACAACGGCACCTATACTTCCGCGCCATCCTATTCTCCTGAACACGGGCCATGTGACCTCGGCGCAACGTATGCCAACGCCGTCACACGCGAAGTGCTCTCAGAAGCCATCAAAGCGGCTGAAATCCTGAACTCCGATACTGAATCCGTCAAAGAATGGCATGGAAAGCTCGCCAATATGTACCCCTATCAGATCGGACGCTTCGGGCAACTTCAGGAATGGTATGACGATATTGACACCTACGGCGACCAGCACCGCCACACAAACCATCTGTTCGGCCTGCATCCCGGATCGACCATCAATCCGCTGACCGACAAGGAACTTGCCGATGCTTGCCGCGAGACTCTGCGCCAACGTGGCGACGCGGCTACAGGCTGGAGCATGGGATGGAAGCTCAACCACTGGGCGCGTCTGCTCGACGGCGACCATGCCTACATACTCTTGCGCAACCTGCTTAGCGACGGAACCTCCGACAATCTCTGGGATCAGCATCCGCCATTCCAGATCGACGGTAATTTCGGCGGCACGGCAGGTATAGCCGAACTGTTACTGCAAAGCCACAATGGCGAACTGCATCTGCTCCCTGCCCTTCCGACCGCATGGCACGAAGGCTCGGTCACCGGACTCCGTGCCCGTGGCAATTTTGAAGTTGACATCAACTATTCCGATGGACGGCTTACCGATGCTACAATACGCTCCAACAGCGGACTCCCCTGCACCGTGCGATATGCCGGGCACACGATCACATTCCCCACTGCAGAGGGTGCATCCTACAGGATTTCCACCGATGCCACCACCGGCAAATTAGTACATACAAAGCTCTGATCCAAGATCATTTCAGGATCGCTGACGACGCGCCCGACTGTTCACCGACCTCATTTCCGCGCTGAACCTTCTTGCCATAGCCGAAAGTATAGGTTGCCGTGATGTTGAGCCGGGGATGCACGCTCGTCCCGATTATCGTCTGCGTTTCAGAATAATATGGCGACTCCGTTATGTTTGTCGCGCAGTCCCATCCCTTGTTGAAGAAATTGGCTGCCGTCAGACGCACATTCCAGTCGGAATTAGCCCAGCCGACGGTTACGCTATGGTAGTTTCGGTCCTTGTTGATGCGTGGCGATGATGTGTAGATACTCTTGCCGGCAGATTCATAGTAAGCCTGGAAATAATAATTACCAAGATAGTAGCTCGCCTGCAACGCTGCTGAGAAGGGGGTGCAGGAGCTGCTGTAGATTCCTGTCGATTTGTAGAACGAGAGCTTTGGATTGGCATACAGTTGCAGATTACCGCCAAGCAGTTTCCAGTTCACTGCAACACCTAAATCGCCGTTCAGATAATCGCCGTTATTGACATAGGTGCGCAACAATGCATGCCCTTCCTCGTAGGGGATGTAGGTCAGCAGAAGCCGGTCGTACATACCGAAGAAACGCCCGTAGGCACTCAATCCCAAGGCATTTGAAGGAAGCCATGTATAGGCCAGGTTGACCGTCGTGTGGCGGCAGTTCTCCACCAACGGATTTCCGGATATGTACATCAGCTCGTTTTCCTGAAGAATATCCGAAGATTTCTGGCTGACACCCGGACTGTTTGTGGCATATTGGAAATAGAGCGAAAAACTGTTTTTCCGATCCGGCGAATACCTTACGTTCAAATGCGTGAAAGGATAAGTGTCGTTCTTTTTCTGTCCGTTGATATCGCTCCCCTCCCAAGCGAGACCGGCATCCAGATTGACGGATATTTTCTGAGTCTGAAAATTATATCCTGCCATTCCGCATGCGAATGCATTGTGGAACCTGTCGCGGAATCCGTTCTCACCGGTGTATTCAAGGCGGTTTATGTTATCGCCGCCGTTTCCGCCTATCATCACGGAATGCTTCTGCCCGAAGTTCTTGCGGAGATAGAGATTAAGGCGGTAGTTGTAAGCGTTCTCTCTCACGTGACGGGTGATCCTGTCCATACCGGAAACAGAGTAGTCCGTGTAGTCGTTGCCATGCGTGTAATTGAAGATCGGGGTGAAATCAAAAGAGAAACCTTTCGGCAACGCGAAGAAATAGGTTCCCGAATATGCCATTGAGTTGGAGCGCACCGGGTTTCTGCGTACAAATTCATAACCATCGAATGTATTATTGGAGTATCGCAATGCCCCCGAATATTCATTCTCAGGCACTCCGGAGTTGGTAAATGCCACAAGGTTGCGTATCTGGATCTTATCGCTGTTGTAAGTTGCCCGGAATGTCAGCGGATATTGATTCTGCACGTAATGCGACGACCCAAACGTTTCCGAACGTCTGACCGTATAATCATCGCCGGTCATGTCCTTCAGGCGATAAGTTCCCTCGGTTGAGTAGCCGTTATGATGGCCGTTCCAGTTATTGGCTCCGGCATAGAGATCGTAAGTCATCTTCCGATACGTGAACTTTGAGAACACATTGACACGGCTTGACAATCCGGTAAGAAAGTTTTCATTTGCAGTCACTTTCGTGTAGCCACCATAAGCATACTCCTGCACTATTATGTTCACCACTCTCTGCGCACCACGGAAACGGGGATCGGTAGGGAACTCAAGAAATTCCACCCGTCGGACATCGGCCGTGCGCAGTCCTTCCATCTCTTCTTTCGATGCCTCAAGAAAATTGATGTAGACAGCCACTTCCCCACCCGTGTTGTCCGTGACAGAATCATCAATGGGATTAATCCGGATCTGCGGTATAGCCATCTGCCGAAGAAGATCAACGGCGTTCTGGGCGGCATTTTTCTGACGTCCCGTCGGCATATAAGTGGTTACAGTCGGGGCTGTGCGCTGCATCTCTGCCTGCACCACGACTTCACTGAGTTCCTGCGTTTTAAGTGAGTCTGCCGGTTCTTGAGCCATTGCCGTTAATGCGGCCGATGCCATCGGCAGAAAGAAGATTGCTGTCTTTCTCATCGCTGTGTATTATTTTCTGACGGGTTATTGACTTACAGCGAATCGACATGAAACAATAGCTGCTCTGGAGATGGGTAATCACCGGAAATTCATGGAGAGAGGCTGCGTATTTTCTGTTGTGTTTATGACAAAAAAACGGATTATTCAACGGGTATATACCCATGCCTGAGGATTGGCCGAAGCGAATGCCTTGTCTGTGGATTTGAATTCAAATGCTGCATTATAGTCATTCGAGACTGCGGCATAAACCCTGTAGCGGCCATCGCTCTTAAGAACCTTCAAGCTGTCCTTACCCTTTTTCAAGGCGATGTAACGCTCTGCCTCATTGCGGCTGGAACATGATGCCACTATAACGAAACATTTGTAATTCTCCGCATCGCAATCTGAAGCGAGATCGGAAACCATAACGACCGGATTTTCAACAATATTTTTCTCCGCCTCAGTCATGACTGCCGTTTCATCGGCAACGGGGGCTTCCACCACGATAGGTTTTGCCGGGGTGACTTTGGGAATTGACAGCGATGCCTGATCAACCTTGGTGCGGTCAATGAGTGCCGGAGTGGTCAACGTGGCACCTGCGGCGATGAGCAATGCAACAGCTGCGGCATATTTGGCCGCCGGTTTCAGACGTGCGAGAATTTTGGCGCGACGGCGACCGGCCAGATCAATTTCAAGGATCTCAGGCTCAGGATCAACAGAACCGGCCACGGAAGCAACCGCCAGCATAGGCAGCGACGCATACATGGCATTCACTATCGCGCCCTGACCCAGATCGGGAACAAAGGCAATGGCAGCTCCTGCGGTGCGCTGTAAGCGGCCTACACGGGGCAATGTCACAGCACCCTCCTGATCAATCCGGCGCAGCAACATCTCAACATCGCGGCCTACAATCTCTCGAGCTGCCTCATATCCTATTCCCTCACGACGGGCCACAGAGCCCACGAGAAGTCCGTCATCATGGCTTATCACGCTGTTGAATACCAACGAACGCTGAGGCGGCAGAAGCATACGCCCGTCGGCCGAAAGGCGTGCAGGCTCATACTGCGCCACGAATGCGCCCAGACCGGAAACGACTACACAATCGTGACGGCTGATGAGATATTGGATATGGTCTATTATTGACATTGCGGTTACAAATATAACGAGTTTTTAGCTATCGGACAAACAATCTGTTAAAATAGTTTTTCAAGTTCGTCCTCGGAAATGATCTTTATCACGGGGAGCCCGTCGGGGGTATAATTGGGCTGCGGCAACCGTAGGAGTTCGCCAAGAAGCTGCTCGCGCTCCTGCTGTGTGAGCCGGCGGCCGGCAGTGATGGCCGCGCTTCGTGCCATCGACAGGGCTATCCTGTCGATCAGCGCTCCGTCATCGGGCGATATATCGGCGGATGCATCATCGATTATCCGCATCAGTATCTCGCTCGGATTAGCCTCCCCGAGCATCGACGGGACAGCCACCACGCTCCAGGAGTTATCGCCGAGAAACGAGATGTCAAATCCCATCTCCCTGACTTTATTCTCAAGCGACTGCAACACGGCATGCTGCGCTGCGGAAAGCGACAGCACCTCAGGGAACAAAACCTGCTGGACACCTACCTTTCCGTCGGAAAGCGTGGTGCGGTAGCGTTCGAAGAGAACCCTGACATGTGCCCGGTGCTGATCTATCACCATCATTCCACTGACCGACGGAGTCATGATGAAACGGTTGCGCACCTGTATGGTGGCCGACGCATCCTGTTCCGCAGGAACATCATCCACAGGCTCCACGAGCGATTCAATGACCGACGGACGGCTCTCAACCTGAATGGCCTGGGAAAAATCGTCAGCCGGAGAATCACTCTCCGACATGAATCCCTCATAAAGCGCATCCCAGTTGGAAGCTATGCCTGAACGGCGCACCGACGGCATCGACCCACGTCCGCTGCCCGACGACGGCGCTGACGGTGTGGGAGTGGCAGGCATTGGCTGAGCGAACGGATTATAGTCCACATCGATCTCCACACCATGCGCACCGTTGGCATTGGGATTGAACACCGGGATATCGATCGATTCAGGTGCGGCATCGAAGTCAATTCCGGGCATTGCGTTGAAACGTCCCAACGATTCGCGGACAGCAGCAGCCAGAATCTGCCAGATCGCTGATTCGTTCTCGAATTTTATCTCATTCTTGGTAGGATGGATATTCACGTCGATAGTCGCCGGATCAACCGTGAAGTTAAGGAAGTAGTTCGGTTGCTGATCTGCCGGTATGAGCTTCTCGTAACATTGCATCACGGCCTTGTGGAAATAGGGATGCCGCATGTGGCGTCCGTTGACCATCAGATACTGCAACGGATTTCGACGGCGCGCGTGCTCCGGCATGCCGACAAATCCCTCCACGGTCACAATAGATGTGGATGTAGACACCGGGATCATCTGTTTTTCAACCGATTTACCGAACAGGTCGGAGATCCTCTGCTTGAGAGAACCGCGCATCAACTGGTGGATCAAGGTGTCATTATGGATCAGCTTCAGATCTATCTGAGGATTGACCAATGCCATACGTTCAAATTCACGGGCGATATTGGTGAACTCCACGGCATCTTTTTTCAAAAATTTCCTTCTGGCAGGGACATTGAAAAACAGATTCTTGACCATCAGATTGCTACCCACTCCGCATGCCACGGGTTCTTGGGATTCAACCTTGGAACCGCTGATCACCAGCCGGGTTCCGATCTCACTGTCGGCGGTACGGGTTTTCAATTCCACCTGAGCAACGGCACAGATCGAAGCGAGAGCCTCGCCACGGAAACCCATCGTATGGAGCGAAAACAGATCATCGGCCTGAACGATCTTGGAGGTGGCATGACGTTCAAAAGCCATCCGCGCATCCGTATCGCTCATCCCCTTACCATTATCGACAACCTGAATCAGGGTGCGTCCGGCATCCTTTATGATAACCTCCACCGACTGCGCACCGGCATCAACAGCATTCTCCACCAGCTCCTTCACTACGGAAGCCGGTCGCTGTATCACCTCTCCGGCAGCAATCTGATTGGCAACGGAATCGGGAAGTAGACGGATTATATCGCTCATGAGTTTGTTTGTGGGTTACTTACAGGGCAACTTATGACAGCCCTCTTATTCGACCCACAAAGTTACAACAGATAGTCCGCCGCGGCAAACTGCTGTTTCAACAGCAATTGTTGATAATGTCAATAAGATGTTGATAACTTTTTTCAGTCAAGTTTATCCGCCTCGTTCTCAGCAGGTTCAGCCAAAGGCTCAGATTCCGGTTCCGCCGGAGAAGACTCAATAGTCGGGACTTCAGGCTGAAGCCCACCTGTCAATTCCGGTTTAGGCGGACGACCGTCACCACCGTCACGCGGCATCCGGGCTTCCGGTTTCAGATCCATCTCTCGTGATGGAGCAGGAGCATTCGGATTCGGCTTGTTGCTTTCACGTTTCGGCTCATTCGGCCCTTTAGATGTCGGCACGATAGGATCGGCCTGACGGAAAAGCTCAAGCATCTCTTCAGGCATCGAGAATACATCTTCCGGCGACCGTGGGCGGATATCCTCATACCACTTGAACTTGGGCAGGAAATAGCTGTTTCGTTTGGCCAGATAAAGGGGCGTGACTTTTGATGTGGTCTCAGGCCAGAAATGTATGCTCTCGATAGAATTGTTGTCGAAATAGGAATCCATGTAGCTGCTTTCCACATAGACGTATTTGTTGTAGGTCGAATCGCTCTCCATCGGGAAGCCGATGAGCTGGACGTTGCCCTCCACATACATGCGTCTGACCGTTGAGTCAGAGAACCAGACCGTCACATCAAGTCCGCTCAGCTGATCGTAACAATCCTCGGCAATATGCTCGGACATCATACCGGTCAGCGGCAGACGCGCCCAGTCGATCGTCGAATCAGCCATGTGGGCATTGATCTGATTGCCGAATATCTGACGCTCGCCGCTCCAGATGATCGGGGATCGATACATGTAGATGATCGAGTCGCGCTCCGTCATGCTGAGCGAATCGCACAGACCCTGGACATCATAGCGATAGAAGCGCACCCGATGAAACACGTTGGTGACTTTGGTCGAATCCACGAGATCCACATAGGCAATGATGGTGTCGCCATGGAGATAGAGTGTATCCCCCTTGGAATATTCCTTGCCGAGAGCCCTACCCGTGACAAATGCGCTGTCGCGCACTTCGTCATAGAAACCATAGTCGCCGAACAGGGCGCTTTGACGGGCAGAATCGGTCAAAACCATATTGCCGAACGCTTCACCATACTGTTTCTGACGGTCGTAATAGAGGGTATCACCGGTCAGAGTGTTTCCGCGACGGGTATGAACGGTGGAGCGTTTGAAAAGATCGGCCTGTCCGCTGTTGGTATTGTAGGTTCCGGATGAGGTGTAGATAGTGCCGTCGGAGTTGATGATCTCGCTTTCGCTCACCAGTTCTGCTATATGGGTGGCCGTGTTGTATTCAAGAGAGTCGGTATTGATATACAGCACATCGTTGTCGCGGCGGCTGGTCAGATGCACATCGAAATTGAAATACGCGTCTTTGGTCTGCGGATAGTACTCACCTTCAAGCGATGTCAATTTGTTCTGCTTGTCGGTCAACTCGCCGCCGACATCGTAATAACCGATCTCATTGGCCATGTCGTAGTGGAAAATATCTGTTGTGAGCGTCACCTCCCGGTTGCGGAGTCTGACTTTCTTTCCGGCATCGGCATATAGCACAGCCTCTTCGATCAGGCCGTTGTAGTCGAGATAATCCGCGTTGACAAACAGAGTGTCGCCCTGCTCCATGCGCACATTTCCGAAGGCCTCTATGGAGTTGGTGGCTTCGTATAGATATGCACTGTCGCAGTACATGTACATTCCTCCTTTGCGGAGCTTGACATTTCCGGTCAGCACCTGATACTGATCCTCGGCTCCTACTCCGAACTGCTGCTCATAACGCAACAGATCGGCATGTTCGAGAAACACCTTGTTGGTCTGGCTGTGATCGGCTGTCGGGATCTGCGGCTTCACGCGCTGCTGGCCGGCAGCTGTTTTCTGCGCCGGCTTGGATGTCTTGGCCGACTGCGGCGATGCCAGCAGGATTGTGGGCACAAGAAACAATGAAATGCAAGCGGCCGCCAAAATCTTTAGCGGCCACGAACCTTTATGGTCAGTATCTCTACGAGACATATTTTTTTCAGAGGGAGTTATTTCTTTGATGAGTCTTTGATCCAGCCGTTGTGGGTGAAGTCACAGTTTCGCCAGCCTTCCTCAATTCTCACGTATGTATCCTTGATCTTGTTCTCGAGCCAGCGTTTCAGGAGTTCCTCACGCTGTTTTTCCTCGAACATATCCTTGATTTTCTGATAGTCCTCGGCCATGTTAGCCTTGTGGCCGTCAATGCGGTTCGAAAGTTTCACCATGGCAACCACCTCGCGGTTGAGCTTGGGATCGATCATGACAAAAGGCTTGGAGATCTCTCCTACTTCAAGGCCATTTACCATCTTGGCAACCTCCTGAGGCAGATCGGCCATCTCGAAACGCGGAGTGCCGTTCTGCTGATTCACCATGATACCACGGTTGTTGTGAGTGTCCTTGTCCTGCGACAGATAGGCCACAGCCTGTTCAAAAGTGAATTTATTGCTGTCCACGATATCCGAGCGTACAGAATCGAGTCGGTTAACGGCATCGGTCAGATCCTTGTCGGACACTTTGGGACGCAACAGAATATGACGTGTGTTGATGCGGTCGCCACGCTTCTCGATCAACTGTATGATATGATAGCCATACTGGCTCTCGACTATTTTGGAGACTTTTTTGGGATCGTTGAGGTTAAAAGCCACCGCAGCATATTCAGGATCGAGCTGGGCACGGCCAAGGAAGCCGATCTCGCCGCCACGCATTCCGCTTTCTTTGTCCTCACTGTAGAGGATGGCAAGCGTGGAGAACTCGCTCTCACCCTTTGTCACACGATCCGAGAAGTCACGCAAACGTGCTTTCACATCCTCGATCTCCTGACGGGGGATGACCGGATTCAACGTAAGAATTTGAACCTCAACCTGCAGCGGGACAAAGGGTATGCTGTCCTGCGACAGGGAATCGTAATATCTGCGCACCTCCGACGGCGTGGCCTTGATATCCTTGGTCAGCGACTGCTGCACGCTGCGCACACGATAGGAGTTGCGCACCATATCAACCATCTGCTCACGCATCTCCGGCATGGATTTGCGGAAATACTGCTCCATTTTCTCACGGGATCCTAGCTGGGTGATATAGAAGTTGAGACGCGCATCCACTTCCGCCATAACAGAAGCGTCGGGCACTGTCACCGTGTCGATATCGGCCTGATGGAGATATAGTTTCTCTATGGCCATCTGTTCCGGGATCAGGCAGTACGGGTCACCGTTGAGCGACACTTTCTCATATTGCATGTTGTTGTACTGCTCCTCGATCTCCGATTTCCAGATCGGCTGGTCACCTACCACCCACGCCACTTCTTCGGCTATATTGTTCTGTGCTGCGGCGGCCAGTCCGACAATAGAATAGAGCGCCAGCGCCGCGTATCTGATGAAATTCACTTTTGTTATTTTTTTATTTGCAAATGGTTTATCTCGCCAAAATTACGAATTTTTGCTCACTCGCAAACTATCACAAATGCAAAAATACTCTAAACAGACTGCGATCGTGGACAAAAACGCATCAGAGGCGCGATTTTATCAGCTCTCTATCAACGTTGACGCTATATTTCTCATGCAATTCGCGAAGCCACTGATCCTCCAGATATTGCTGATAGTCAACACCGACAGCTCCTTTGACATCCATCGCCGACGCCGGCTGCTCGGCCACCTCTCCACGGAACGGGCGGAATGCTTTCCAGCGGTCGCCAGCCTCGGGCATATCCCCACCGAAAGCAATATAGTCAACAATCGGGCTTGCACCCTTTGCCGTTATAACCCGTTCGATCTTTGCGGTAGTGCCGAAACGTTTGCGAAGCTCCGTTACATAGGCCGACGCATCCACATCAAGCCCGGACAGATAATCAGCGGCAGCTGATGCGATTGAATCGGACTCCGCGCTGACAACATATCCTTTGTAATGTGGACAATCCCATTTATAATCATCGCGATGATTCTGAAAATATGCTTCCAGTCCCTCCACATCGACATTGGCGCGATCCCACACCTTGCTGTTGCTGATCTCATACAGCAGCATGCCGTCGGAATACTCGTTGTACAGATTCCGATAACCGGGTTCACGATCTGCCAGAGTTGCTCTCATACGTTCTCCGGCGACAGCCACAAAACGCGCGTCGACAGCCGACACATAGAGCAGCATTGCCGAATCCACACTATTACAGTCGGCAGCGATAGCCGGCATGATTTCCGCCGGGGCAACCCCAACACCATCCACTACAAACGCGGCATCTTTCAATCCGGCTATTTTCTGACGGGAACGGTCGTTGAGACCTTTGCATTTTTCCAACACACCACGCACCTTTTTCGTAGTCTTGTCATTGATACGCGAATTGCTCTGCGCCGCATAACGGTCAACAGCGCGACGAGCCACCAATTCCGAACGTCCGTCACGCATGATGCCCTGTTCGAGATTCTCCCGCACGGAATCGAGCGGAAGCACTTGCCTTGAAGCCTCGCGCAATATCAGGTGATAGCCGAAATCAGTTCTCACGGGAACCGACAGCTCGCCATCGGAAAGAGAGTATGCAGCCTCTTCAAACTCCGACACCATGCGGCCGAGTCCGAACCATGGCAGATCTCCGCCGGTCTGACGCCCCGAGGGATCGTCGGTTTCCGCTGACGCCACAGAGGCGAAATCGGCACCGGATAGAATCACACCACGCAACGAATCGACAGCAGCCAACGCCTTGGCAGCCTGAATGGAGTCGCCGGGAGCAAAACGTTTGAGTATGTGACGCGTCTTGATCTCTCCGGGGTTCTTGATACACTCGTCGACACGGATAAGATGAAGCCCGAAACGCGTGGCGAACACCGGCGAGAACTCACCCGGTGCCGTACGGTTGGCCATATCCTCAAATTCGTATGGAGAGAACATTCCTGAAAGCATCATACGTCCACTGAGCCTCTTGGCGGAGGGATCAACCGAATACTCTCTGATCATAGCCTCGAAATCAGCTCCGGCAACAGCTGCCGAACGCAGGCTGTCGGCAAACGCACGTTGCGCCACCTCATCGCGCAAATCAGTTTTTGACGGCAGCAGCAGATGGCGAATCGACAGGACACTTTGGCAATGGCTATAGGCCGCAGCCACCAGCGAATCAGTCATCTCGCGGTCAATCATGTAGGGAGCCGCAAGTTCATCGGCATACATGGCCATGTCGCGACGATATGAGGCCATCGTGTCAATCCCGGCATCCATAGCCGCGCAGACTTTGAGCTTATAGTTGACAAACATGTCGATATAAGCATCCAACGTCATATCGGCCGACAGCTGGGCATTATTTTTCTTGTATAGATACTCAAACTCACTGAGGCGTACATCGCGTCCGCCCACCGTCATCACCGTGGGATCCACATTGCTGTTATGTCCTGCGAAAATCGACGCCGGTGCCACGATAAGCGCGGCAATGGCAAACAAAGCTGTTTTTTTCATATCAATAATCAGAGAGATTCAATCGGTGCGCAAAAAAAGCGCACGGATATATAACGTAACGCCATGGCGTTTTATTACATATCCGTGCTTATTCGGAGTGATCTGATCCGGGCTAAACCCGGCTGGAATCAACGGTTGGACGAGCTATAATTGGGAGCCTCGCTTGTTATGGCCACATCATGGGGATGGCTCTCGGCGACACCGGCATTGGTGATGCGCGTGAACTTGGCATCATGCAGACGCTCTATATCAGCAGCACCGCAGTAACCCATTCCGGCACGCAGACCACCGAGCATCTGGTATGTCACTTCATAGAGGCTTCCTTTGTAGGGCACACGGGCAGCGATGCCTTCCGGCACAAGCTTCTTGACATCCGACTCATTGGCCTGGAAATAGCGGTCTTTCGAACCTTTCTCCATAGCCTCGAGCGAACCCATGCCACGATATGCCTTGTATTTTCTACCATTATATATAATGGTATCGCCGGGAGATTCCTCCACGCCAGCAAGCATACCACCGAGCATAACGCTGTAGGCACCTGCGGCAAGAGCTTTCACTATATCGCCTGAATAACGGATACCACCATCAGCGATCAGAGGCACACCTGTGCCTTTCAATGCCTTTGCAACATCATAGACAGCCGAAAGCTGGGGCACTCCCACACCGGCAATGACACGGGTTGTACAGATCGAGCCCGGACCGATTCCGACCTTAACGCCGTCGGCGCCATGATCAACGAGATAACGGGCGGCATCGCCAGTAGCGATATTGCCTACAACAACATCGATCTGAGGATATTTTGCCTTCACGGCTTCAAGCACGCCGACAACGCCGCGGCTATGACCATGGGCAGTATCGATCACGATCGCATCGACACCGGCTTCAACAAGAGCGTCGACACGCTGCATGCTGTCGGCGGTCACTCCGACACCGGCTGCCACGCGCAGACGGCCAAGCTCGTCCTTGCATGCATTGGGTTTGTCCTTAGCCTTGGTGATGTCCTTATATGTCACAAGACCGATCAGACGGCCATCGGAGTCGACAACGGGAAGTTTTTCGATTTTGTGACGCTGAAGAATATCGGCGGCTTCCTCAAGATCGGTCGACTGATTGGTTGTCACCAGTCCCTCCGAGGTCATCACCTCGTCGATCTGACGGTTGAGATCGCGTTCAAAACGGAGGTCGCGGTTGGTCACGATACCCAGAAGACGGCGATCGTCGTCGACAACAGGAATTCCACCGATATGATACTCTTCCATGATTGCAAGGGCATCGGCCACGGTCGATCCGCGCTTGATGGTCACGGGATCATAGATCATGCCGTTTTCAGCACGCTTCACGGCATGCACCTGACGCGCCTGCTCTTCAATGCTCATATTCTTGTGGATCACACCGATACCGCCTTCACGGGCAATGGCAATAGCCATCGCTGCCTCAGTCACGGTGTCCATAGCGGCCGAAACAAGAGGCACATTGAGGGTGATTCTACGCGAAAACTTGGTGGATAATTTAACATCCCGAGGTAGCACTTCGGAATAGGCCGGGATCAGAAGGACGTCGTCGAACGTCAGCCCGTCCATTTTCACTTTTTCAGCAATAAACGACATACGGCTTATATGATAAGATTAACGTTGTTGAATTATTGCATGCAAAGATAATCATTTTTCTCCGATTTTTTCACATTCGATGTTGGTTTTTCCGACATGTCATGTTAATTTTGCAGCATGATCGTATTGTATCGCATATATCAGATCGTGGTGATGCTGCCACTGATGCTGGTGGCCACAGTCCTGGCCGCATTGACCACTCTCGCCGGTTGCGCACTGGGCGGCGGCCGCCGGTGGGGCTACTGGCCGGCTCACATCTGGGGCAAGGTATTCTGCTGGCTTACACTCGTAAAAGTCACAGTCAGTGGCCGCGAAAACATCTCAAAGGACACAAGTTATGTTTTCGTGGCGAACCATCAGGGAGCCTACGATATCTTCAGCATATACGGCTATCTGGGTCATAATTTCCGATGGATGATGAAGTCACAGCTGAGAAAAATACCCTTGGTTGGCTACACATGCGAGGTGTCCCGTCAGGTATATGTCGACAAATCATCGCCGGGAGCGCTGCGCCACACGATGAACCGTGCGGAAAAACTGCTGTCGGGCGGCCTGTCGCTCGTGGTCTTTCCGGAAGGTGCGCGATCATGGGACGGAAAGATGCGCCAGTTCAAACGCGGCGCGTTCATGCTTGCCCAGGAGTTCAATCTGCCCGTTGTCCCCATCACTATCGACGGCGCGTTCAGTGTCATGCCCCGGTTCAAGAAACTGCCACACTGGGGGCATATCCATCTGACGATCCACGAGCCTATCCACCCCGGCAATGAGGGGCATGACATGGCCGAGCTGATCACCACCACCCACGACATAATCGAGCAATCGCTCGGCTGACCGCCACATTCCCTACCAGATGCAACTTTCACTTCTCTCCGGCGTTATATCTACCGGCGAGCATGCAGCCATGCAGCCATGCCGACATTGCCGACATTGCCATTTTGTCAGTCGGACTGACAGGATTGGCATCTGGCACGGATTATGCAGATAAAACCGACAGAACAATAAAACTCATAACACAAAAAACATATCAATCATGAACATCAAACCATTAGCAGACAGAGTAGTGATTCTGCCCTCCCCGGCTGAAGAAGTGACCGTCAGCGGCATCATCATCCCCGATTCCGCCAAAGAAAAGCCCCTGAAAGGCAAAGTGATGGCCACCGGCAACGGCACCAAGGATGAAGAAATGGTGCTCAAGGAAGGCGACACCGTGATCTATGGCAAATATGCCGGAACAGAGATCGAATACGCCGGAGAAAAATATATCATCATGCGCCAGAGCGACGTTCTCGCCGTTGTCTGCGAATGATACTGATTCATAACCAAAACTAAAAAAATTACCATCATGGCAAAAGAGATAAAATTTGAAATCAAGGCTCGCGAAGAGCTTAAAAAAGGTGTCGACGCATTGGCCGATGCCGTGAAAGTGACTCTCGGTCCGAAAGGCCGCAATGTGATCATCGACAAGAAGTTCGGCGCACCCCATATCACCAAGGACGGTGTCAGCGTGGCTCGCGAGGTAGAGCTTGAAGATCCGTTCCAGAACATGGGCGCACAGCTCGTCAAGGAGGTTGCCTCCAAGACCGGCGATGACGCTGGTGACGGCACAACTACAGCGACCGTACTCGCACAGGCCATCATCAACGTTGGTCTGAAAAACGTTGCCGCCGGTGCCAATCCGATGGACATCAAACGCGGTATCGACAAGGCTGTAGGCATCGTGGTTGCCAACATCAAGGAGATGGCCGAGGAAGTAGGCGACGACTTCAAGAAAATTGAGGATGTGGCACGTATCTCAGCCAACAACGACGAGGCTATCGGCCGACTGATCGCCGAAGCGATGAAGACCGTAAAGAAAGAGGGTGTCATCACCGTCGACGAGGCCAAGGGCACCGAGACCACCGTCGACACCGTTGAAGGCATGCAGTTCGACCGCGGCTATATCTCTCCCTATTTCGTGACCAATACAGAGAAGATGGAGTGCGAGTATGAATCGCCCTACATCCTGATCTACGACAAAAAGATTTCCAACCTCAAGGATCTGCTTCCGATTCTCGAAGCAAGCGCACAGAGCGGACGTCCGCTGCTGATCGTCGCCGAGGATGTTGATCAGGAAGCACTGGCAACACTCGTTGTGAACCGTCTGCGTGGTTCTCTGAAGATCTGCGCCGTCAAGGCTCCCGGCTTCGGCGACCGCCGCAAAGAGATGCTTGAAGATATCGCCATCCTGACCGGCGGTGTTGTAGTGTCGGAAGAAAAAGGCATGAAGCTCGAATCGGCGACCGTCGACATGCTCGGCCGCGCCAACAAGATCGAGGTCAATAAAGAGAACACCACCATCATTGACGGTGCAGGTTCGAAAGAAGCCATCGCAGCACGCGTGGCTCAGATCAAGGCACAGATCGAACAGACCACAAGCGACTACGACCGCGAGAAACTTCAGGAACGTCTGGCCAAACTTGCCGGCGGCGTTGCCGTTCTGCATGTCGGCGCACCCTCAGAAGTAGAGATGAAGGAGAAGAAAGACCGCGTTGACGACGCCCTTTCTGCAACCCGTGCGGCAATCGCCGAGGGTATCGTTCCCGGTGGCGGTGTGGCCTACATCCGTTGCGTTGAGAAACTCGAAGGCATCAAGGGTGACAATGACGACGAGACCACAGGTATCCTCATCGTGAAACGCGCCATCGAAGAGCCATTGCGCCAGATCGTTGCAAACGCAGGCGTTGAAGGCGCAGTAGTTGTACAGAAGGTGAAAGAAGGCACCGGCGACTTCGGCTACAACGCTCGCAGCGACCGCTACGAGAACCTGCTGGCCGCCGGCGTTATCGACCCGGCCAAAGTGACCCGTGTGGCTCTTGAGAACGCGGCTTCTATCGCCGGCATGTTCCTGACCACCGAATGTGTCATCGCCGATAAGAAAGAAGAGAATCCGGCACCTGCCATGGCAGCCCCCGGCATGGGCGGCATGGGTGGCATGATGTAATAATCCCGAATAACACCAAACAGACAGGCGCGGTTCCCGAATGAGGGCCGCGCCTGTCTGCGTTTAATATATTGCTACTGAAGGTGAATATCGGTCACTTATCCATGGTTAACACCGGATGTGACTACGGGCGAGCGTTTCATCAGGAAGTTGATAAGTGGGACACCTTGACGGATAACTGTTTGCTCTCTGACAACCTCATAGCCGCGCTTCTCAAAGAAAGGCCGGGCTGTGATCGAAGCATGGACGGTTATAACTGAACCCCCGACAAAGGACTCCAATCTGTCGCACAAGACGGACGCAATACCTTGTCCCTGATAATCGGGATGAACATATAGCCTGTCGAGATAGCCGGTCTTATCTATATCGCCGAATCCTATAATCATATCGCAATCGCATGCGACCAATGAATAGTGCTCCGAAAGTGATCTATCCCAAGCATCCACGTTAAGCGCTCCGGATACCCAAGCCTCTATCTGGCTCTGTGTGTAGTCGCGGAGATTGATTTTACGCACTGTATCTACAAATAATCCGAGGATGGCTCTCAGATCGGACTTTCGATATTCCCTTATTTCCATTGTCTGTTCTGTGTTACTATGAATAACGACCACATACAAAAGTATAAAAAAACGAGATGAAAGTAAAGTTGAGACGAGAGCAATATTTAAAATATGTTAAAATTGCCATATATCTGAACCATCCGGAATATGGAGATGTTTTAATGTCAGAAAAGCAAAATTACTTTTTCCATTGCAAGAAATGTGATAATGATTGGTTTATTATCTAAGCGAGGAGACGTTGTGACAACGACCCCTCGTTTTGTTTGTGGATCCGTTGGACAGCGAAAGCGCAGAAAAGCACAAAATATTGGAGAATAATTCGTAACCTTGCACAAACAAACACTCCAAACACAAGACTGCAATGCCCCGTCATGGTCCGCTCCGCATACGCTCTCGGCGGTCTGAACATTATTATTAATTACGGGATGGGATTAAAGGGAGAGATGAAGAATGGGGAAAGGTCGCCCGGCAGCATCGCATTCGTCGCGGCCATCGATATGAAATCCGTTAGAAATGTAGAATCCCAGAGCCTGTGGGTTCTGTTCGTTCACATCAACGGCCACGGCACCAAGCCGGAGCGCATGCCGGAGCAAGCGCGAGCCGAGGCCTTTGCCCCGGTGGCAGGAGTCAATAAACAGCATTTCCACCTTGCCGGCAGCTAAACCGATAAATCCTGCTATATCGCCCTCAAACATAACGCCATAAAGCTTCACCTGCGGAAAATAGTCAGGTATCAAGGCAGATCCGATCTGAATAATGTCTTCCTCGGACAGGAAGGAGTGAGTTGCACGCACAGAACGCTCCCAGATATCACGCAGTTGCTGATAGTGACATTCCTGACATAAGATTATCTGGGGCAATTGATCCATAGTGGTACATTTTAATTAGTTCATTTGCAAAAATACAAAGAGTGTGGCACGTTCAACCGTCATTTTCAAGCACACATATTTAAAATATGTTAAAATTGCCATATATCTGAACCATACGGAATATGGAGATGTTTTAATGTCAGAAAAGCAAAATTACTTTTTCCATTGCAAGAAATGTGATAATGATTGGTTTATTATCTAAGCGAGGAGACGTTGTGACAACGACCCCTCGTTTTGTTTGTGGATCCGTCGGACAGCGAAAGCGCAGAAAAGCACAAAATATTGGAGAATAATTCGTAACTTTGCACAAACAAACACTCCAAACACAAAACTGCAATGTATAAGAAGGTTCTGCTGCTCGGATCCGGAGCCCTTAAAATCGGTCAGGCCGGCGAGTTTGACTATTCGGGTTCCCAAGCGCTAAAAGCAATGCGTGAAGAAGGTATCTCCACCGTGTTAATCAACCCCAACATCGCTACTATCCAAACCTCAGAGGGCGTTGCGGACAAGGTTTATTTCCTGCCGATAACGCCCTATTTTGTAGAGGAAGTGATCAAAAAAGAACGCCCTGACGGCATTCTGCTGGCATTCGGCGGTCAGACAGCCCTGAACTGCGGTACGGAGCTGTATCTCAACGGCACTCTGGAACGTTACGGTGTGAAGGTGCTCGGCACATCAGTCGAAGCGATCATGATCACCGAGGACCGAGACCTTTTTGTCAAGAAACTCAATGAGATCGAAGCCAAGACACCGGTTTCACAGGCTGTTGAAAATATCGACGACGCCATTGAGGTGGCCCACCGCATCGGTTACCCCGTCATGGTCCGCTCCGCATACGCTCTCGGCGGTCTGGGCTCAGGCATCTGCAATAACGACGAGGAATTCCGCCGCCACTGCGAAAGCGCGCTGACCTACTCACAGCAGATCCTTGTCGAAGAATCATTGAAGGGTTGGAAAGAGATAGAGTTTGAGGTTATCCGCGACGCCAACGACCATTGCTTCACCGTGGTTCCGATGGAAAATTTCGACCCACTGGGCATCCACACAGGAGAATCCATAGTTGTCGCCCCGATCGTGTCGTTGAGCAAAGAACAGATCTCGATGCTCGAGGATATAGCCCGTCGCGTAGTGCGCCACATAGGCATAGTCGGAGAATGCAATATCCAGTATGCGTTCAACGCCGAGACCAACGACTACCGCATCATCGAGATCAACGCCCGTCTGAGCCGTTCGTCGGCACTCGCCTCCAAAGCATCGGGCTATCCACTGGCATTCGTGGCCGCCAAGCTCGCCCTGGGCTACACACTCGACCAGATCGGCGAGATGAACACCCCGAACTCAGCATACGTTGCTCCGAGCGTTGACTACATGATAGTCAAGATTCCGCGCTGGGACCTCACGAAATTCTCCGGTGTTGACCGCGAGATCGGTTCCTCGATGAAGTCCGTTGGCGAGATCATGTCGATCGGCAAATCGTTCGAAGAGATCATACAGAAAGGCCTCCGCATGATCGGACAGGGAATGCACGGCTTCGTTGGCAACAATGATATCAAGTTCGACAATCTTGATGACGCGCTCGCCAACCCTACCGACCTGCGCATCTTCGCCATCGCCAAAGCACTTGAGGATGGCTACACGATAGACCGCATCGTAGAACTGACCAAGATTGACCGTTGGTTCATCGAACGCCTCGACAACATTGTGAAATACGCAGCCCGGCTGGCTGAATTCAAAAATATCGACGAACTCGACCGCGAGACCCTTGCAGAAGCAAAACGGCTCGGTTTCTCCGACTTCCAGATAGCACGTCTGGTAGAGAATCCGACCGGCAACATGGAGCAGGATGTTCTCCGCGTCCGCGACCGCCGCAAATCGCTCGACGTGCTCCCGAAAGTGCGCCGCATCAATACCGTGGCTTCGGAATATCCCGAACTGACCAACTATCTCTACGTCACATACGGCGCAGATGAACACGCCATACCCTACGATCTGAACTCAGGCAACAACATCGTGGTTCTCGGCTCGGGAGCCTACCGCATCGGATCGTCGGTTGAATTTGACTGGTGTTCGGTGAACGCGGCCAACACCTGCCGCAAACTCGGCTACCGTTCGATCATGATCAACTACAATCCCGAGACCGTGTCGACGGACTATGACATGTGTGACCGCCTCTATTTCGACGAGCTGTCGTTTGAGCGCGTGATGGACATCATCGATCTTGAGACACCGCGCGGCGTGATCGTGAGTGTCGGCGGCCAGATCCCCAACAACCTTGCGATGAAGCTTTACCGCCGTCATGTCCCTGTTCTGGGCACGTCGCCCGTGTCGATCGACCGCGCCGAGAACCGCCACAAGTTCTCCGCCATGCTCGATCAACTCGGCATCGACCAACCCCGTTGGAAAGAGCTGACCACCGAGGCCGACATCGACCAGTTTGTTCATGAGGTAGGATTCCCGGTACTTATCCGACCGAGCTACGTACTCTCAGGAGCAGCGATGAACGTGTGCTACGACTATGACCAGATGCACCGCTTCTTAGGTCAGGCAGCGAAAGTGTCGAAAGAGTTCCCGGTAGTTGTATCGGAGTTCCTTCAGAATGCCAAGGAGATAGAGTTTGACGCCGTTGCACGCAACGGAAAAATCATAGAATACGCGATCTCCGAGCATGTTGAATTTGCCGGAGTCCACTCCGGCGATGCCACATTGGTGTTCCCGGCACAGAAGATCTACATGGCCACCGCCCGTAGGATCAAACGCATCAGCGCCCGTATAGCCAAAGAGCTGAACATCTCGGGTCCGTTCAACATCCAGTATCTGGCCAAGGACAACGATGTGAAGGTCATTGAATGCAACCTGCGCGCCTCGCGTTCGTTCCCGTTCGTCAGCAAGGTATTGAAGAAGAACTTCATCGAGACTGCCACCCGTATCATGCTCGGAGACCAGATAGAACCGATCGACACCTCGACATTCGACATAGACTATGTTGGCGTCAAGGCATCGCAGTTCTCATTCGCCCGTCTGCACAAAGCCGACCCGGTTCTGGGTGTAGACATGTCGTCGACCGGCGAAGTAGGCTGTCTGGGACGTGATTTTGAAGAGGCACTTCTCAACGCCATGATCTCCGTAGGCCATCACGTACCGAAGGGAGCCGTGCTCGTCAGCTCCGGCGATGTCCGTGGCAAAGTGGACATGCTGGAGGCCTGCCGGATGCTCAACGACGGCGGCTACAAGATCTATGCCACCGAAGGCACAGCGCGTTTCCTCAACGACAACGACGTTGAAGCCACAGCCGTCAGCTGGCCCGACGAAGAGGGCTCCGGAGTTCTCGACCTGATCACCAATCATGAAGTTGATCTGGTTATCAACATCCCGAAGAACCACACCAAACGCGAGCTGACCAACGGCTACCGCATCCGCCGCTGGACCATAGACCACAACATTCCGTTGCTGACCAATGCCCGACTGGCAGTTGCCTACGTCAAGGCGTTCCTATCCAAGCCTGTAGACCATATCAGCATCACCCCCTGGCAAGAATATTGATCCTATTGTCAAATCGACCAATAAAAAACAGGACA
The DNA here is from genome assembly GCA_910579185.1 of uncultured Muribaculaceae bacterium. GTDB lineage: Bacteria > Bacteroidota > Bacteroidia > Bacteroidales > Muribaculaceae > Paramuribaculum. The sequence continues at coordinate 22,684 of CAJTTG010000010.1, read as the reverse complement.
TCGACTGAGCGATGTCCTGTTTTTATTTAATTGCACTAAGTTTAAATCAGATCCATTTGTTCCGCGCTACGCCCGGAACAAAGTATCCCGGATTTATTTTTTCTTCTTAAGACGCAGGAAATAGCCGGTGAAATCACCCTTCTTACCTTTGAACTCACTATATGTGCGATTGATGGCTTCTTTGTCCTCATCTTTAATATTCGGATCGCTAAGATCGTCCTCTGCACCATAAGCATTATTCATGATCTTACCTTTGACAGCCTTTACCGTTCCGACAGATTTATAGGTGATATTACCTTTGCCATCCTCATTGGCCTCAAGGATCTCGTATTCATCCTTTTCGTTGAGACCCTCTTTGGTACCGATAGCAGCATATATCTTCTCTCCATCGCCACCAATTATAGGCAGAACTGTGCGGAATTCCTCATGATTGTTCTGAAGTTTGATAATAGCCTCATCGATGGCACGTGCTGTTGCTCTTTCAACGAGAGAGCTGATCGGCTTGTCACTGAAAAGGCTCTGACGGATATTGCTTGAAGCTTTTTCAGTTCCTACAAATTCAAGTTCGCAGATCCCGGCGTTGATAAGATCATCAAGAGTTGCATTTGTTTTTAAATATTTTTCACCGAAAGTATCGTTAATATCGTCGTTCCACTTCAAGCGGTAGAGGTTGCTGACAGCCTGTACGGTATAGCCATCACCAGCGGCAGCCGAAGCAGCCGCTGAAGCACCCATAGCGGCAAGCTTACCAATGCCACCGAACTGCGAACCCACAGCGTTGGCCATTGCAGAAGCCTCAGCAACAACAGCCTGATATGAACGGAATCGCAGATTGACAGCCATCACAAACGTATTATTGATCATATTGAACGTTGTATTGGCTATTTTTGTCTGCATATTCATATCTGTAGCGGCCTTCGCCAGATCTTCGGCCGAGAAATTATAATTACCGCGTTCGGTGATCGTTCCGAGTCCCCAATGCTTCTCTGCATTTCCATCATAGTCGTACCATTTAGCAATCAGACGCGGAGCAATATTGTTTGATGCAAAAAACTTATTAATCACCGCAGGCGCATATTTGTCGTACTGGTCATTATTCTCATCGCCCTGAGTCGACATACCTGCCATGCTTTTACCAAACTTAGCCATTCCTGCACCCTTTTTCTTTTTCGGAGCAAACTGGGCAAGTTCCGCATCTGTCACCGTGGCCTTGATAGAGTCGAAATTGACAACACGCCAAGCAAGATTATGGTCGTTGAATTGGTTTGGGATAGCGATACTTGGGAAAACGGCAGCCGGCATTTCGAATATAGAACCCGTCGAGGTATCGTTTGCAGCCTTCTTTTTGTCGGTATTTGCAAAGCTTTTTGCCACCGACATCAATGCATCAGCATTTTCACCCTTCTTGGTTTCTTCCTCATAATACTTGTTCATAGTATCAGAATTGAAGATAATCGTGTAGAGCGAGCTACGCATGTAGTTTTGGACAAGGGAGTCCGTTGCCTGTGTACGTGCATTTGCCAGCGGAGCGCATACCACTGCGGCCAATGCAGTACATGTGATAAATAATTTGTTCATTGGATTAATTATTAAATGTTTGGATAATTGTATTTTAAACATCCCTGTAGTAATCAATATCTGTAGCCAGGCGTGATGAACACGTAACGGTTCACTTGTTTCGGGCGACTCTTAGCCCATGCCACAGCCACTTCTTTCGCAGCATTTATCCTCTGCTTCTCAAGTTCAACAGCATTCTCATATTTGGTGACATTTTCAAATTCCCACTGCTGCTTAGTTGTCTGGCTGATCTGTTTGCTCAAAGCGAGCGCATCTTTCGCACAAGCAGCTTCGGGATCGATCTGTGAGAGGTATTTATGAGCCTCGGCAGCTCCATTGGCAGTAGGATCCGCAGCCCAAGCTGCCCTGGCTTTCGCCAGCAGTTGCTGAGCAGTATAATCCATGCTCTGCCGGTAGATCTGCATTGCCAGCGTATTTGCCTGATCATAACCAACGCAACAGGATGGAATGGCAGTCACATAATACAACGCCTCATCAAAATTCCGGGCGGCCATTGCTTTCTTCGCGTTATTGATATAGCTTTGAAAATTAGCATCAAAATAATCGATTATCTTCTGCTGTCCGGTACGCAAAAATTCCACAAGCTTGGCATTTCCGCCACCGATTTTACTGAGAGCTCTTGTATAGGCCTGTTGTTCGCTGCCACCCACACCGCTAAGTTCGAATGACTCGGAAGCGAAAATCTTCTGTTCTTCCGCATCACCGATATAAATGGTCAGGGTTGTCTTGACAAAATTTTTCTGAGACGGTCCACCGGTCACATCATTAAAAGCATCGTCGAATCGGCCGGCCACAAAGAAACGGCTATCGTATGGAGCAGAAATCATTCCAGCCTTGCCAAGAGCCTGTGTAAGCTTACCTTCAAGTTTTGAATTAACGGCAGCCGGCACCACGTCTCCTTTGGTTATATCGGCAATTGAAACATCGATGCTGCACTCCCCCTGTGCCCACGATCCGAGAGCACAAGCCATAGCAAAAACCGATGTTACGGTTTTTCTTAAATTGAACATAACTGAACTTGTTGATTGATTATTCACAAATGTCATACAGACGTCCGGCACCGAGACCTTTTGTCGTGTTCTCACATTTCAGATTGCAATTGTTGCGCAGATAATTCTGTAGCTGCTCCACAAATTCCTTTGCCTGCATAACGCGTCCGGCACTATCCTTAAACGGGATGCGTACCTGCTCGAAGTTTATGCGGTTGCGACTTGAGCTTCTGGTGCTATAGACATGGTTAACAGTGTTATCATTCATCCAGTCGCTGATTATTGTCGACAATGGCTTTCCGTTATACTCACTGTTGAAGTTGACACCGCTACCATTATTACCGATACGGCATGCAACGGTTATCTCACGTCCATTGGTCTGTAAATCGTCAAAATGCTCCTGAAGGCGACCAATAAATTCGCCCATGTGTTCGGTAGCTGCATTCTTCACCGCGGCAGCAATAGGAATTGTTGTTTTCATCGTGGGAGTCTCACCAGTCACCTGAGCGATGCTTTTGCCTGAATAGGAATCAATAGCCTCCATGCGATATGATATTGTGCGGCTGAAACCAACCGTATTCACATCCCATCCCACCCTGATGAGAATATCCGGACGCAGTTTGTTCATCAACGCCTCATAGGCAGTCATTTCCATTTCTCCGCCGGACTGGGTATCTTCATTGTAGGCCTCTTCTTCCATTTCCTCTTCGTCGTCAATCTCCGAGGAAGCGCCATAATCCTTTGCCGGCAGGCCATTGTCCTTCATCAGACCATTAAGCTGTACGACAACATTTTTAAGATCGGTGTTGAGGAACGCTTCGTCATATTTCTCCGAGATTCTTGTCTTTCCATTGTGCTCACTACGGTCTACATATCCATTAGCATTACACCAGGCCTTGTCGGGCAGAAACATAATGGTCGGTGGGGCACCGGCATTCAACGTAAAAGCGCTGACAACACAAGCGGCAGCACCAAGTGCGATTTTTAGTAATTTCATAATCTTTTAATTTTATCATTTAGTAATTCCATCATTTTTCAATTGCGCAGCCAGAGCACTGCGGTCGACCGTGACTGTCACGCCGAAATTTTCCCGACCGTCGCTCTTAGCCTTTGTACGAGATCCATCACTACCGGAAGTCTCCTTGACAAACTTTTTATATTCGCCCCCTTTGGCAAAAAAGCGGTCGAAATATTCGGCATATCTCTCCCGAGCATTCACCTCTGTCACAATAGGCTGCGACAGATATCCGGATGGAGCACCTTTCACCCCCTTGAATATCACATCCGACACCGCATTTTTCTTTGCTTCTTCAATTGCCTGTGACTTGTCGGGACCACTCCCCCATGCACGCATGGTCAGCAGTCCGGATGGAGATGCGTTGATACAGGTGGTCTCAAAGTGATAATAGGACAGAGACTCACTAACTTCCTTATTGCTCCGGCAGCTAACTGACAGCAAAGCGACAAGGAACAAGGATACAGAGATTAACTTGCTTATTTTCATATAATTACACTCTATTGGTTTTAAAATCAAGAAATGAGAGCCATTTGACTGGCCCAATATGGATCAGTCTATTCAGGGTAACCGCACCATGCCCACCAATTGACTGGCATGATAGCGATTGACAACAATTTATTTATCAGAATTCGTAGCCGACTTTCAGAGTGACGAACGAAACAAATTTACGTTTTGCTACTTTCGTTCCAATGTCATTGACACTGAACGACCTGAGATCCTGTCCCAGATAACCGACTCCCAGAGTGAACGCCGAACGTTCCCTTCCGAACCTCAAACCCAAGGAAGGACGAACCATGAACCCGTCACGTATTGTGCCGCCAAGATCCACGGAATAGAACGGAACGACATCGCGGTACTGAGTCGGAATAAAATTACCACGGAAATTGGCATATAACGGGAACGCCCACTCACTTGCAGAATACCGGACTTTTTTATTGTCGATATAATATCTACCTCCAACGCCTATGCCGGCGCGGAAGAATTCATTAAACCGATAGCCAAAAACGGCATCAACTTCGGCAAGTGAGAAATTACTATTGAAAAGCCTGCACGAATATGCGCCACTGGCCTCGACGGCAGCCCAGAACCCGGTGCTGTTTTCCGTGTATTCCTTTTGTTCATAACGGGTATTGACCTCAGGCATACGCTTAACCTGATTTTCCTGTGCAAATGCTGAAGCAGCACATACCATAGCCACGACAGCCGATACTACAATCTTCATCATCACCAACCGGAACCAAGATCCTTAACCATTCCCTGCTTTTTCAGATCTTTCTTCAAAGCCGAGACATTGACACGCACAATAGCACTGACTTTCCACTCCTTACCGCTTTTCACGACACGTTTGCTGTCGCTGACAAGCTGCACATACTTGCTGTAGTCACCATTTTTGAAGAACGGCTCAAAGAAATCAATATATTCGGCTTCTGCCGTCGGGGAATCCATTATAGCCTTGCGCGACATAACTGTTCCGTAGCCTGCATTGGTCACATCATCATAATTGCGGAACAACACACCATGAACCGCTGCTTTCTGCAGATCGTCCTCGGTCACCTGATCTTTCTTTTTAGTGACAATAGTCACGAGAACCTGCTGTGCATTCTGCGATGTCATTCCTGCACCTTCCAACTGATACTGCGGAACCAATCCGTCATCGTTTTTTTTCGCCCCGGCAAAAGGAGCCGCAAGAGCGAATACGATCAATAGTGCCAAGATTTTTTTCACTGCCATGTTATAATTGTTTTGGTTTAAAATCTGTTTTTCATTCATGAATCCGCAACGGGTAAGTTGATGACGCTTTTATTTTATCCCTGTATAACCGATCTGGATTCCGTAGATATCAATCCCTATTAAAAATGTGATAATGTGTTAATAACTCCGTTTTTCAAGGTAATTGAGTTTGGCAAATTTACTAAAAAAGAGAAAAATTACCCCCCGATTGCTAATATTTGTTAAATGCGTGTTTTTTATTTAGGGAAAACGTAAATTTTGATTATACGCTGTATAAAAATAAACTGGGACAAAGAATCCGAAAAAAATTAGTAATTTTACGGCTGGAAAGAAATCACAGGTTATGAAGAATGTACTGGTGACCGGTGCCGACGGTTTTATCGGCTCACATCTGGTAGAGCGTCTGCTCGCCGAGGGATGCAATGTCAGGGCTCTGAGCTATTACAACTCCTTCAATGACTGGGGGTGGCTCAACGATTTGCATGATGAGCGCCTTGAAGTTGTGTGTGGCGACGTGCGCGATCCTAACTTCTGCCGTCAGATCTGCAAGGATGTAGACACCGTGTTCCATCTTGCAGCCCTCATAGCCATCCCCTACAGCTATGTGGCACCGGACAGCTACGTTGATACCAATATAAAAGGCACACTCAACATGCTTCAGGCAGCCCGTGACTGCGGAGTGGGACGAATCATCGTGACCTCGACAAGCGAAGTGTACGGAACCGCCCGTTACGTTCCGATCGACGAGAAACATCCGCGTCAGCCCCAGTCGCCCTACTCCGCGACCAAGATCGGAGCCGATGCCATGGCAATGAGTTTCTACAACGCCTTCAACCTGCCGGTTGTGATAGCCCGTCCGTTCAACACCTATGGTCCGCGCCAGAGCGCACGAGCCATCATCCCGACCATCATCACCCAGATAGCCGCCGGAAAGAAGGAGATCAAGGTTGGCGATCTGACCCCGACACGCGATTTCAATTTCGTGACCGATACGGCCGCCGGCTTCGTGGCTCTTGCCAAAGCTCCCGGCATCGAAGGACGCGAGATCAACATAGCCACCGGCACCGAGGTCAGCATGAAGGAGACCCTCGACACGATAGCGCGTCTGATGGGCGGCGGAGTGACCTACACCACCGATCCCGAACGTCTGCGCCCGTCGAAGAGCGAGGTGTTCCGTCTTTGCGGCGACAACAGCCTGATCACATCATTGACCGACTGGCGTCCGCAGGTTACGCTTGAAGAGGGCTTGCAACGCTGTATCGACTGGTTCACCAAGCCGGAGAATCTGGCAAAATACAAAACCGATATCTACAACCGATGAAACCCATTGTTCTGATCGGCGGTGGCGGCCACGCCCAATCTGTCATGGCGATGCTCGAAAACCGGGAAGCGATCGCCGGATACACCGCGCCGGAACCATCGGAAGGGATCGGAATGCAATATCTCGGCACCGACGAGGATGCGCTCCTCAATATCAGACCGGAGGATGCCGACATACATATCTGCGTGGGCTTCACCGCCGGCTGCTCGCTGGCTCTCCGCCGCAGGATAGCCGACCGGATGAAGATCTACCGTCAAAGGACGCTCATAGCGCCATCGGCATGGGTTGCGCCCGGGGCAAGCATAGGCGACGGCTGCGCCATAATGGCACGCGCCACAGTCAACCGCTGCGAGATAGGACGTATGTGCATAGTCAACACCGGCGCAATCATCGAACATGGTTGCCGACTTGAGGAGAACGTATTCATAGGCCCGGGCGCAATACTCTGCGGAGAAGTGACCGTAGGGGCCGATTCATTTATCGGCGCAGGGGCTACGATCCGTCAGGGGGTCACGATAGCCTCGGGCACCGTTGTCGGTATGGGAGCCACAGTAACCGAATCAATCACCGACCCGGGCACCTACATAGGCTGTCCGGCAAAAAAGATAGAGCGATGACAGAAGCGCAGCGACACACAATAATAATAGCAGAGATCGGAGTGAACCACGACGGATCGGTCGACACGGCATGCCGCATGATCCGCGAGGCCGCCGAGGCCGGTGCCGACTATGTGAAATTCCAGACATTCCGTTCCGAGTCTTTAGTGTGTGCATCCGCCTCAAGAGCCGAGTATCAGCAGCGCAACTGCGGCGGCGAAGAGTCGCAGCTCCAGATGCTCCGCCGGTATGAATTGACAGCCAATGATTTCAGTATTCTCGCTGACGAGTGCCGCCGTCAGGGAATAGGCTTTCTGTCGTCGGCTTTCGACATGGAGAGCATCGCCCTGCTGGAATCCTTCGGAATGGACTATTGGAAAATACCCTCCGGAGAGATCACCAATCTGCCCTACCTGCGCCGGATAGCCCGGACAGCAAAAAAGATAATCCTCTCGACAGGCATGTCGACAACCGACGAGATCCGACAGGCCATCCGCGCTATCGAAAAGGAGGGCTTTGACAAGAAAAACATCACGCTGCTCCACTGCAACACCCAGTACCCGACACCGATGGAGGATGTCAACCTCCGCGCCATGCTCTCGCTTGGTGAATTCGGATGCGGCCATATAGGCTACAGCGACCACACGATAGGGATCGCAGTGCCGGTTGCGGCCGTTGCGCTCGGCGGCGAGATGATAGAGAAACATTTCACCCTCGACAAGAATCTCCCGGGCCCCGACCACAAGGCATCGGCCGATCCGGCTGAGCTACGCGCCATGGTCAAAGCCATCCGCGAGACAGAAAAAGCACTCGGAAGCAGCGACAAACATCCGACAGAGAGCGAAACGCCAAACAGAGCTGTGGCGCGTAAAAGCATCGTGGCCTCCAGGGCCATCAGCCGCGGAGAACTGCTGACCGACGACAACCTGACAGCAAAACGTCCCGGCAACGGCATCTCACCGATGCTATGGGACAGCGTCATAGGCACTCGCGCCATCAGAGACTTCTTACCCGACGAACAGATACAGCTATGAACGAATCCCTCAACCTCACCGTTGCCCAGAAGCAGCAGACCACCCTTGCGCCGATGCAGCTTCAGTTTGTCCGCATGCTTGAGATGAACGAGGCGGAGGCGGAGGACGAGGTGAGACGCGCCCTTGACGACAATCCGGCGCTTGAAGTTGAGGAAGAGCCACATAACGACCGCCATGAGACAGAGGACGGCGAAGGGGAATTCACGGAAAGCGCAGAACAGCTTCAGCTCGCCGACTACCGCTCGGAAGATGATATCCCCTACTATAGACTCGACATCCAGAACCGCAGCGCGGCCGATCCGGTCTATGAACCCGTGGCCACCGCTTCCGGAGAGTCGCTTTATGAATACCTGATGCGTCAGCTGTCGGAAGATTCTGCGATCACCGACCGCCAGCTTGAGATAGCCCGGTTCATAGCCGGAAACTTAGATCCGAACGGCTATATGGAACGCACGGTGCATGCGCTTGTCGACGACATGGCCCTGCAGGAAGGATTGGAGACCACCGACGAAGAGGTGCGTGCCGTGCTTGAACGCGTACGTTCGCTTGAGCCGGCAGGGGTCGGCGCCATCGATCTGCGCGACAGCCTCCTGCTGCAATTGCGCCGCCGCAAAGTGACAGCCTCCGTCGAACTGGCCACAGAGATTGTCCGCGACTATTTCGACCTGTTCTCACTGATGCACTTCGACCGGATAGCATCACTGACAGGAAGCTCGCGCGAACAGCTGAAAGAGGCCATGGAGGTGATCCGCTCGCTCAACCCCAAGCCCGGATCGCTGATCAGCGGCGACGACAATGAACGCACGCGCCACATATCGCCTGACTTTTTCGTAGAGTCCGACGGCGACCGCCTGACGCTCTCCATGACAGGCCGCCTTCCACGGCTCCAGATCGAGAAATCATTTCTCCAGACCACAGAACCTGACCGACGCAAGCCATCCGCCGCCGGAGAGGCCGCCAACGCATTCATCCGTCAGAAACGCGACGAAGCGTCGACCTTCATCAAAGTTCTGGAGATGCGGCAAACCACACTATTCCGCGTGATGGGAGCCATCATGCAGTGGCAACGCGAATTTTTCCTTACCGACGACCCGTCGAAACTGCGCCCGATGGTGTTGAAAGACATAAGTGCCCTGACCGGCGACGACCTATCAGTGATCAGCCGCGCCACCACCGGCAAATATGTTGCCACCCATCAGGGCATATATCCCATAAAATCATTGTTCAACGAACGACGCAGCGACACCGACGACGCTTCGGCGCAGATGGTGATCCAGCGTATCCGCGACATCATAGCAGCCGAGGACAAGAATCATCCGCTGAGCGATGCCGCCATCACAGAGATGCTCAACGCCGACGGTCTCGACATAGCGCGACGCACTGTGGCAAAATACCGCGAACGCGCCGGACTGCCCGTAGGCCGTCTGCGCAAGGAATTATAGACAATATGACTACTGATCCAATAGAGAAAACAGCGAGAATAATATCGGGAGTGTTCAATCCGCTCCTGTTGCCCACCTACGGCATAGCAGCCGCCATGAGCTGGTCGGTGTTGCAATACATTCCGCTCCGCACACGCATAGAGGCCGGTTCGATAATATTCATACTGACAGCCGTCATTCCCTTCATGTTGATCTACGGGCTTGCAACCACAAAGATAGTGAAAGATGTGACCCTTTCCGATCGCACTGACCGCACGATACCCTATGGTGCCACCCTCCTGCTCTACATAGTGACGGCAGGCTATCTTTTCATGGCACGCGCGCCACACTGGCTTGCCGGCTTCATGGTCGGGGCAAGTGTTGCTCTTGCCATCACCCTGATTGTCAACCGATGGTGGAAGATCAGCGCACATGCCGCCGGCACCGGCGGTCTGATAGCGATGGCCTGCGTGATCGCCATCCTCCCCACCACCCCACAGCCGGCCATGTGGCTTGTCATAACCACGATCATGATAACTGGCCTTACCTGCACGTCGCGGCTGATACTTCGCTGCCACACACCGGCACAGATTTACGCCGGGGTGGCCAACGGTATGATCAACGTATTCATCTGGTCACTGATATAATAACAATATATAGAAGCTATGAAACCAACCGTCAGCATTATCATGGGCAGCATGTCCGATCTGCCCATCATGGAAAAAGCGGCTAAATTTCTCGATTCGATGGAAGTGCCGTTTGAGATGAACGCATTATCGGCACACCGCACACCGGCAGAAGTTGAACGTTTCGCCCGTGAAGCCGAGAGCCGTGGAATCAAAGTGATCATTGCCGGAGCCGGCATGGCCGCAGCTCTTCCGGGTGTGATAGCAGCCATGACACCGGTGCCCGTGATCGGCGTTCCGATCAACTCCACACTTGAAGGTCGCGACGCATTGCTGTCGATCGTGCAGATGCCTCCGGGCATTGCCGTGGCCACCGTAGGCATCAACGGCGGCATGAACGCCGGAGTCCTCGCAACACAGATCCTGTCGCTCAGCGATCCCGAACTCCACGCACGCTACTGCGACTACCGTTCAAAGCTCGTTGAAAAGATTGTGAAAGTCAACGAACAGCTCAAAGAGGTAAAATATAAGTTCAAAACCAACTGAAAATAAACCATGTCAGTATTCGATTACAAGCGCAGAAAATCGGAAGAAGTCAACATAGGTGGAACCGCCCTCGGTGGCGACAATCCGGTCAGAATCCAGTCGATGGCCTCGACACCGACGCTCGACACCGACGCCAGCGTCGATCAGGCACGCCGGATAATAGCCGCCGGAGCTGAATACCTGCGGTTCACCGCCCAGGGCGTGCGCGAAGCCGCCAATCTTGGCGAGATCCGCCGCCGTCTGCGTGGCGAGGGACTTGACACTCCCCTTGTGGCGGACATACATTTCAATCCCCGTGCAGCCTACGAGGCCGCGCTCCATGTTGAGAAAGTGCGCATCAATCCGGGCAATTTCGTTGATCCGGGGCGCACGTTCCGAAAAATCGAATTCACTGACGAAGAATATGCCAGAGAACTGCGCAAAATAGACGAAGCCCTGACGCCATTTCTGGAACTATGCCGAGAAAACGGCACGGCTATCCGCATCGGCGTGAACCACGGCTCGCTATCCGACCGTATAATGAGCCGCTACGGCGACACTCCGGCCGGCATGGTGGAGAGTGCAATGGAGTTTCTCAGAGTGTGCCGCCGGAGGGATTTCAACAACGTTGTGATCTCCATCAAGGCCTCCAACGTCACGGTGATGGTGGAGACCATGCGTCGCCTCGTGCGCGCCATGGATGCCGAGGATATGCACTATCCGCTCCATCTCGGAGTCACCGAGGCCGGCGACGGCGAGGACGGACGCATAAAATCGGCCGTCGGCATCGGCACACTGCTGCATGAAGGGATCGGCGACACCATCCGCGTGTCGCTCAGCGAAGATCCGGAATGCGAGCTTCCAGTAGCCCGTTCGATTGTGAACTACATAGCGCAACAGGCAAAGGCCGCACCAATCAAAGGAGAACTATCGCCGGATTATGACCCAATATGCCCCCGGCGCAGAAACAGCATGATTCCGATCGTGGCCGGCACAGACAGCCATGCGGAATACGCCGACGGATTCCGTCCGGACATGTTCACCGACACCGATGGCGAACGGCTGCGACGCCTCGATGCCGCTGACATCCTGAATGAGATTCCAAAGATCGGAACCGGCGAAATGATACTGCTTGAATCGACAAGCCTCAATCCATCGGGCGAGATTCTCGCGGCGATGCACAGGCTTGCCTCGGCCGGGATCGACGCTCCGGTAATCATTGCCCGACGCTATGATTCGATGGATGCCGACGAGGCCAGCCTCCGCGCAGCCATCGACTGCGGTTCCGTGCTGATGTCGGGGTTCGGCGACGGAATTCTTATCGAAGGGGATGCGCTGACACCGGCCCGTGCCGCACGCACGGCATTCGCCATTCTTCAATCGGCACGCCTGCGCATATCCCACACGGAATACATCTCCTGCCCGGGATGCGGACGCACCCTGTTTGATCTCCAGTCGACGCTCGCGGCCGTCAAAGCCGCCACAGCGCAACTCAAGGGACTGAAGATCGGTGTTATGGGGTGTATAGTGAACGGCCCGGGTGAGATGGCCGACGCCGACTATGGCTATGTCGGGGCCGGAGCCGGACGCATAAGCCTCTACCGCGGAAAAGAGTGCGTTGAGAAAAACATTCCGTCGGAAGAAGCCGTAGAACATCTGGTGAACCTCATAAAAGCCGACGGGAATTGGAAATAGACGAGAAATACATGCGCCGTGCGCTCCAGCTTGCCGCGAACGGCCGGGGCGCTACCTCCCCTAACCCTATGGTTGGCGCGGTGATCGTAGATCCGGACGGCAATATTATCGGCGAGGGGTGGCACAGGAAGTTCGGAGGGCCACATGCCGAGGTCAACGCCGTCCGTTCCGTTGCCAACCGTTCGCTACTACCGGACTCAACGATCTATGTCACTCTGGAGCCTTGTTCGCACTACGGCAAGACCCCACCATGCGCGGATCTGCTCGTGGAGTGCGGCTTCAGGCGCGTCGTTGTAGGCTCTACAGATCCAAACGAAAAAGTCTCGGGCCGTGGAATACGCCGTCTGACCGACGCCGGGATAGAAGTGCGAGTCGGAGTGCTCGAACAGGAGTGCCGCGAGCTCAACAAAAAGTTCATGACAGCCCATTCGCTGCAGCGGCCATACGTGCTGCTCAAATGGGCGTGCAGCAAAGACATGTTTCTCGATTGCCAACGCCATAGCGGAGAACCGGCACCACGATTCTCCACACCGCTGACATCGCTGCTCGTGCATCGTCTCCGCTCCGAATACGACGCTATCATGGTCGGTTCGTCAACAGCGATAAACGACAATCCCCGGCTTTACACACGTCTTTATCCCGGCCGATCACCGCGGAAAGCGGTCATTGACGGACAAGGCAGATTGACACCGGAGCTGAACATCTTCCGCACTCCCGGCACACTTATCATCACCTCAAACCCCGATCATCCGGCCAAAGAGAAAGCCGAGATCATAACGTCGGCGGACAGCCACAACATCCGGCAGATACTCTCAGAACTGTCACAACGGGGAATAAGCTCGGTGATGGTGGAAGGAGGCGCGACATTGCTTCAGGCATTTATCGACTCAGGACTTTGGGATGAGGCACGCATAGAGATCGCGCCGCTGCTCCTCGGCAACAGCGGCAGAACCCCAATGCATATTCCTGAAGGAGTCACTTCGTCGACAGAAATCGACAGGAATGTCATAATCAATGTTAAAAACAGGCAGATAGAGTGACGGGCTTCAAATCAAATGCGCCCGTGGCGGCATGGTAAAACGCTACAGTCTAACAATTTGATGCAATAAAGCGCATTCCTGTGGCTACACAGTAGCTAATTTTAACTTTCAAAGGGCAACAGTTAATGAAAATGTTGTTAACTTTGCAAGTTGAAAAATAACGCTTTATGAAGAGACAATTCCCGATATACGCCCTGCTGACAATGGTCGCAACCATGTTCACCGCGGCATGTAACACAGATTCCGACGATGATGAATACAATATCGAAGATCCGGCGGAGAATGCCGTAATGATCAATTCATTCAACATTGTCAAAAACGACAGCATCCTTGCCGATCTTGACTCTGTGTTCTTTTCCATCGACCTTGACCGCGCCATGGTGTTCAACGCCGACTCCCTGCCCAAAGGGACGAAAGTGGACCGTCTGCAACTGAATATCGGACTATCGTCCGTGAGCAAAGCCGAGATCACCATGCCTACAGATCGCGGTGCCGACACCGTGGTCAACTATCTGACCAACTCGTCGGACTCGATCAACTTCAGCCGTGGTTCGGTGACACTGCATCTTGAATCATACAACGGAAAATACAAACGCGATTACACGATATTTGTAAACGTCCACAAGGTCAAAGCCGACTCCATGGTATGGGGCGAGCTTTCCTCCACGACATTACCCACATCGCTGTCGACGGTGACAACGCAACGCACCATAGAGTATCAGGGTAAGGCTCTATGCTTCACCGAAAATTCCGGATCTTACTGTCGCGCAACCGCCGACAATCCCTCGGGCAACTGGACAAAAGAAAGCGTCACTCTGCCGGCCGGAGCCAATATCTCGACACTCACCGCCGGACAGACAAAACTTTTCGTGATCGACTCGTCAGACAATCTATACGAGTCCACCGACATGGGTAGCTCGTGGACATCTACCGGTGCATCGATGCACCATATCTACGGCTGCATCGATGATCAAGCCATCGGTGTCAAAGGCGGCACAGGCTCATACACCTATGCAACATATCCGGCCACAGCAGAAAGCGCCATAGAGAGCGGCTGCCCTGTTGAAGGCACCAGTCCGGCACTTGTGTTCACAACCGAATGGTCGACACAACCTATGATGATCATAGCAGGCGGCATAGACGCACAGGGCAACAAGGTTGGAGGCACATGGGCCTACGACGGAAACCAGTGGGCTGAGATCTCCATGGCATCACTGCCGGCACTTGAAGCTCCGGTGATCGTCCCCTACTACGCATACAAAGGCGACAAGTATTGGAAAATGACAAAGCAGAGTGTGCTGCTTGCATTCGGAGGCATCTCATCGGCCAACCGTGTCAACCCAACCGTCTACATCTCCTACGACAGAGGTGTCCACTGGGCAACGGCACCCGATCTGTTGCAACTGCCACAATCGTTCCAACCGGGCGCATACGCTCAGGCATTGGTATTTGACACCACGTACACAACCGGACAACCGGCAATCAGCTCCGGATGGTCAACCCCGATCTATCCCGAGATCCCGGTATGGTCTGTACGTGTTCAGCCTACAATGTCACGAGCCAGCACTCCGATCACAAGCTGGGAGTGTCCGTACATCTATCTGTTTGGCGGCACAGACGCTTCAGGAAAGCTCAACACAAAAGTATATCGCGGCGTGATCAACCGGCTCGCGTTCAAACCACTTCAATAAATCCGCGAAAGGAGACGATGCTCAAGACCCTCAAGACAAAGCTGACGATGCTCGCAGTCATTTTCATGGCTGCCACCGGTCATGCGTCGGCGGAGGACTATGTTGAATCCTACCGATATGACATCGGTGTGGGTCTGGGCATGAGCGGCTACCTCGGCGATGCCAACGAAAGCAATCTTTTCAAGCATCCCGGCTTCGCGGCCAACGCAGGAGTGCGCTATCTGTTCGACAGCCGATGGGCGGCAAAAGCCCAGCTCTCCATGGCCACAATCAGCGGCAACACCGCTGATTTCGAGAATGTGTTGCCCGGCAACGCGCAGTATAGCTTCAAGTCGACCGTATATGACCTCTCAGTCAAGGGCGAGGCGAACTTTTTCGCCTATGGCATCGGAGAGACCTACAAACGTCTACGCCGTTGGACTCCCTATCTGACAGTAGGCATCGGCCTAACCATGGCATCCTCGGCTGGGAACACATCGGCAGCGTTTTCGATACCTATGGGAGTAGGATTCAAATATAAACTCTCACGGCGACTGAACCTCAATGCCGAGTTCACCATGACCAAAGTGTTCGGCGACAAAATAGACTCAAAGGAACTGACAGATTTATATCAGATAAAAAGCTCGTTTCTGAAAAACACCGACTGGTTCTCCACATTGACCGTCGGCATCAGCTACGAATTCGGTCCACGATGCGCGACATGCCATCGAATTGACTGACCATCGCGATATCAACCTGCCAACAATTAATAAACCAATAAAAGAAACCAATCCGACAATGACCCATCAGACCGAAAGGATCGATATGCAACGCCTGCCTCGCCACATAGCCATCATCATGGACGGCAACGGGCGCTGGGCACGCAGCCGTGGCAACAGACGCACCGACGGCCATATTGTCGGGGTGGAATCCGTCAGAGCCGTAATCGAAGCAGCCTCGGAGCTGGGGATCGGCTACCTGACACTCTATGCTTTCTCTACCGAGAACTGGAACCGTCCGCGCGAAGAGGTCGACATGCTGCTCAACCTCATTGTCAGCGTTCTCGCCAACGAAACCGAGGGGATGAAACGCAACAACGTGCGTCTCCGGATGATAGGCGACATAGACCGTCTGACCCCTGAAGCCAGAGCAAGCCTTGAAAACAGCATGGCCGAGACATCCGGAGGAACCGGATTGCAGGTCAACCTCGCCATCAGCTATTCGTCACGCTGGGAGATAACCGAGGCAATGAAAAAGCTCGCGCAGCTTGCCGCAGAGGGGAAGATCAAACCGGAGGATATCACCGAGGAGACCATCAGCTCGCACCTGACCACCGCTTCGATACCCGACCCTGACATACTTATCAGAACCGGAGGGGAACAGCGAGTGAGCAATTATCTGCTCTGGCAAATAGCATACTCGGAATTATATTTCACAGATATTTACTGGCCCGACTTCCGCAAAGAAGCCCTTGAACAGGCCATCATAGACTACCAATCACGGGAGCGCCGCTTCGGCCTCACTTCCGATCAAATAAAAACTGCAAAAAAGTGATCATAGATATTATGCGTAAGAAACTGCTGTCAATCATATCGTTGTTCGTTCTGGCGTCGGCGTCCGCCGTCAGTGCGCAAACACCTGCCGACACCGTCTACACCCCTAACGTTATTTTCACCGGTATTCCGAGAACCTATCAGATAGCCGGCATCAACGTTGAGGGAGCCGACAACTACGACGATTATATCATTATCGGCTATTCCGGATTGAAAGAGGGCGACTGGCTCGACATTCCGGGAGCGGATCTGACAGCAGCAGCCAAACGTCTGTGGCGGCAAGCTCTGTTCAGCAACGTACAGATCGTTGTCGACAAAACAGCCGGCGATCAGGCATGGATCACACTCAAACTTCGCACACAGCCCCGTATCTCGGAAATCAACTATTTCGGAGTGAAGAAAGGGGAACGCGACGATCTTCAGCAGCGTCTACAGCTCCACAAAGGTAATCAGATCACACAAAACATCGTTGACCGCGCCGAGGCCATCATCCGCCAGTACTTCTCGGAAAAAGGATTCGGCAACGCGACAGTCAAGATCAACCTGCGTGAAGATCTGTCGGCAAAAAATGAAATGATAGTAGATATCGACATTGACAAGAACTCCAAAGTAAAGGTTCACAAAATCTACATCGACGGCAATGAAGTGATGAGCGACAACGCCCTTCAGCGTGTGATGAAGAAAACCAACGAGAACGGCAAGCTGCTCAATATCTTCAAACAGAAAAAATTCGTCCAGTCGGACTACCAGGACGACTTGAAGCGAATAATCGACAAGTATAACGAAAAAGGCTACCGCGACGCCAAGATTCTGGCAGACAGCGTTGTGCCCTATAACGAAAAGACCGTCGACGTCTACATCACACTCGACGAAGGCAAGAAATACTACATCAACAATATAACCTGGGTTGGCAACACCATCTTCCCGACAGAGCTGCTCAACGATGTGCTCGACATCAAATCGGGCGATGTCTACAACCAGAAACTGCTTAACAAGCGTGTCACAGAGGACGACGACGCTGTGGCCAACCTGTATATGAACCGTGGCTATCTGTTCTACAACCTCGTTCCTATCGAACGCAACGTTGTTGGCGACTCGATCGACCTTGAGATGCGCATGGTTGAAGGTCCGCAGGCAAGAATCAATAATGTCGTGATCAACGGTAACGACCGCCTGTATGAGAAAGTGATCCGCCGTGAACTCCGCGTCAAACCGGGCGAACTATTCAGCAAGGACGACCTTATGCGTTCAGCACGAGAGATAGCCCAGACCGGTCATTTCAACCCGGAGAACATGGATATCCGCCCCGAACCTAACGAAGAGAACGGCACGGTGGATATCATCTTCGGACTTGAATCGAAAGCCAATGACCAGATTGAGTTCTCGCTGGGCTGGGGTCAGACCGGTGTGATAGGAAAACTGGCATTGAAATTCACCAACTTCTCTATCAAGAACCTGTTCCATCCGAGCTCCTATAAGGGTCTCATTCCCCAGGGCGAGGGACAGACATTCACGATTTCAGCACAGACCAACGCCCGGTACTACCAGAGCTATTCGGTTTCGTTCCTTGATCCATGGTTCGGAGGCAAGCGCCCGAACTCGCTGTCAGTATCGGCCTACTATAGCCGCCAGACCGGTGTGAACTCGTCGTACTACAACAGCAACTGGTCGAACCCATGGCTCTACAACAACTATGGCTACGGATATGGCTATGGTTACGGATCGGACTATTACCAGAACTCGATCAACAATGCCTATGACCCGAACAAGGTGTTGCAGATGGTAGGCGTCACTGTAGGCTTCGGAAAGCGTCTGAGCTGGCCTGACGACTATTTCACGTTCCAGACTGAGCTGAGCTACAACTGGTACTACCTCAAGAACTGGGAATATCTCTACTACATGAACAATGGTACGTCGAACGCCCTGGTGCTCGGCCTGACCCTTGCACGTAACTCAATCGACAACCCGTTGTACACCCGTCGCGGATCACAATTCTCACTGAGTCTCCAGCTGACACCTCCTGCCTCACTGTTCGGCAAGAAGAACTGGCAGCGACTCTCGGAAGAGAACACCACCGAGTCGAAAAAAGAGCTGTACAAGTGGATCGAATACTGGAAACTCAAATTCAAATCCCGTACCTATACTCCGCTCACCGACCCGAACGGACAATGGACACTGGTGTTGATGACACGCGCTGATTTCGGATTGCTCGGCAGCTACAACAAATATCTGAAATCACCGTTCGAGACTTTCTATGTTGGTGGCGACGGTATGACCGGATCCTACACCTATGCCACAGAGACCATCGGTCTGCGCGGATATGACAACGGCGCTCTGACGCCATGGGGCCGCGAGGGTTACGCCTACACCCGTCTGGGCATGGAGCTCCACTTCCCGTTCATGCTCCAAAGCTCGACCACAATCTACGGCCTTGCATTCGTGGAGGGCGGTAACGCATGGACCAAGGTCAGCGATTTCAATCCGTTCAACTTGAAACGGTCGGCCGGTTTCGGTCTGCGTATCTTCCTGCCGATGGTCGGCATGATGGGTATCGACTGGGCGTATGGCTTCGACAAAGTGTTCGGACAGCGCGGCGGCAGCCACTTCCACTTCATCCTCGGACAAGAGTTCTAATGCATTGATAACATTATTTAAGCACCGCGAGGATAAACTTTTGCCACCCGTAAATGTCTATATGAAGAAATAACCTTCAGAAATCAAAGAAAATGAACATCAAGAAAACACTCATGCTGGCGATTGCCGTGATAGCATGCGCATTTGCCGCCAGCGCACAGAAATTCGCATTGGTAGACATGGAATATGTTCTCTCCAAGATACCGGCCTATGAAGTAGCCAACAATCAGCTCGAACAGCTGTCGCAACGCTGGCAGAAAGAGGTTGAGAACATAGGCCGCGAGGCAGAGACCATGTACAACAACTATAAATCGCAGATGCCGTTCCTGACCGACGAGCAGAAGAAGAAAAACGAGGAGGAGATAGTGGCCAAAGAGAAAGAGGCAGCCGAACTCCGCAGCAAGTATTTCGGACCGGAAGGCGAACTCTACAAGAAGCGCCAGCAGCTCATGAAACCTATTCAGGACGACGTTTACAACGCCATCAAGAAGGTAAGTGAGGAACGCGGCTACATGTGTATCTTCGACCGCGCCTCATCCGCCGACATCATTTTTGCCTCGCCACGCATAGATATCAGCAACGAGGTGCTCGGCAAGTTAGGTTTTTAAAAATAAAAGCTATATATTTGCAACCGATTTATAGGGCATAACCTTAGAAATCACATTTCTGAATTCAATAAAACCACAAAAACGAATATGATCAAGAAAATTTTTCTCGCAATCATGATTGCGCTTCCCTCGATGGCATTCGCCCAGAAATTCGGCGTCATCGACACCCAGGCTCTTACTCAGGAACTCCCCGAAATGAAAGAAGCTCAGACCCAGCTCGAAGCATCAATGAAGAAATATCAGGATGAAGAGGCTAATCTCTCAGCTGAGTTTGAAAAGAAATACAAAGAACTTGAAGGAATGGACGAGTCAACCCCCCAGACCATCAAGGATCGTCGCATTGCCGAACTTCAGGAACTCCAGACCAAGATCCAGCAGTTCCGTCAGACAGCATCACAGGATCTCCAGCGTCAGCAGGAACAGCTGATGGCACCGATCCAGCAGAAAGTGATCACCGCCATCAAGAGCGTAGGAGCAGAAGGCAATTTCACCATGATCTTTGAGAACGTCAGTCCGCTCTACACCGGTAGCGATGTAGTTGACGTGACCTCTCAGGTGAAAGGCAAACTCGGCATCAAATAACGATAGACCGACCAAAATCCATATCGGCGCGCTGTTTCGAAACGGCGCGCCGAGTTTTTTGAGAGCCGAACAATACAAATGTGGACAAGCTCTTAGGAAATTCTAAATAAAACCATTACTTTTGCAGAAGTAATCACCAACGAATTAAACTTATCCCGAAATGGTCAAGAAATTATTGCTTGCACTGATCCTCTCGATTCCCTCAATGGCATTTGCCCAGAAATTTGGAGTAATCAACACCGAAGCCCTGATCGCCGAGTTGCCACAGGTTCAGGAGGTACAAGCAACAATCGAGGCATCGAGCCAGAGATATCAAGCCGAATTCCAGAAACTCAAATCGGAATTCGACAAGAAATACACTGAGTTTCAGCAACTCGACAATGGGACACCGCAAGTGATCCGCGAACGCCGTCTGCAAGAGATCCAGGAACTTGACCAGAAAATCAACCAGTTCCGCAAGACTGTCACCGAGGATCTCCAGCGTCAGGAGAATGAGTTGATGGAGCCGATCCGCAACAATGTGACGGCAGCTATCCAGAGTGTAGGCATTGACGGGGACTTCATCATAATCTTCGAAAACACACCGACCGTCTATACCCGATCGGACGTTGTTGATGTGACGCCGCTTGTCAAAGCAAAATTAGGCGTTGAATAATCCGAACCACAATCCACTATCATACAGGGGTCTGCGACTTAGATACGCAGACCCCTGATTTTTTTTCAGCACAAAAGCGCAGAAAAGCAAACAAACGATGCTTTTTATGCTTATCTTTGCAGCAAATTGAAACACAAACAAGCACTACTATGACATTTTTCAACAAAACCAAACTCATTCTCTCACTTTTTGCAACAGCTGCGTTGACTTTCACCGCATGCTCTGACGACGATGATAACAACGCACCCATCATAGATCCAGTAGAACCTGTCAGCCCGACAACCAACATCAGCAATGAAGGATATTACAAGGGTGATATCTACGGAAATGAAACCGGCAACCTTTGGGTCAACTTCATGACAGAAGGACTGACATGGGACGACTTCGAAGAGGACTACACCGGTACAGGAGCTATAGTGTGTCTCGACTTCAACACCGATCTTGCATCCAATCCCGACTTTGCCACACTATCCAACGGCGAATACCACGCAGCCGACACCCACGCCCTGCACACACTCAACATTGACGGTGATTCCTACGTGACAACCTACGATGCCAACGGCTCGGCTCAGCATGAAGTGACCGGTGGCAAGGTGACCGTCAGCACAAAGGATGGCTACACCATTGTCAAGGCCGAACTAATCCTTGACAACGACACGGAATACAATTTCGACTATGCAGGCAAACTGAAGATTATCAACCGCACCAACGAGGGCTTTATGTCGAACCTCACATCGGACATGACCATCGGCTCACTCACCCAGGGCGTAATCCAATACTTCGGCTATACATTCACCGAGACATCTGACTATTGTGCCGTGACCCTTGCCGGTGCCGACTATAATCTCGACGAGAACTTCGGCAATGCTCCGGCAATAATGCTCGGCCTTAACGTCACTCCCGGATCGGCCGGCATTCCCTCCGGAACATATACACTGATCGATGCCATGGAAGCGGACGACTATGACGTGAACACAGCCCTCAGCGGAGTCTATGAGCCATCGCTCGGCGGATTCTTCGGAACCTGGTTCTTCCACTCACTCGAAGGGTATGAAGCCGCCTTGCAGACCGGCGAAGTGAGCGTTGTCAACAATGGCAATTCCACCTATAAAATCACATTCAATCTCAAAGACGGCTACGGTCACAGCATCAGCGGCACATACTCAGGCTCTCTCTCTTTTGAGGATTATTCCGACTGAAACAGACGAGGAATTTACTACGATATCAGGGAGCATCGCGATTTGTGATGCTCCCCTATTTTTCAATATCAAAGCAAAAAATCAGATATTTTCCGGGAGAAATTTGGAAAAGGGCGTGGAAGACCTACGGCTTGACCTACAGCTACAAAAGTCAGTGGAGTTGGAGAGTGGGGCGGTAGACGGTTCGGAGAACCGTTACCCCGACAAGG
>CAJTTG010000009.1:5944-96735 GCA_910579185.1 uncultured Muribaculaceae bacterium | reverse complement strand
GGAGAGCCGTTACCCCGACAGGCCGATGGAGTGGGAGAGTTTAGAGTTAGAGAGTATAGAGTGAAGAGAGCAGGGATGGGTGGAGCCGGACGGGGCATGCCGCAGTCCGTACAGGGGTGATGGGTTGTTTGTTTGTTTGTTTGTTTGTTTGTTTGTTTGTTTGTTTGTTTGCCGGTTTTTGGAGGTTTAGGTTTATTTGTACTATTTTTTTGAGGGTTTGGTTGTGGTTGTTGGTTGGATTGGTTATATTTGTGTCTTTGAAGGATGTTTATTGGGGATCGGTGTGGGGCCGATGTTTTTCCCTGAGTTTATTCTTTGAAACATTTTTGCATTTATTTGCGTATGTGGGTGTTGTTTTTGCCCGATCTGTGAGTAACTTTGCATCAGAAAGAAATTAATAAACTACTATATATGGCAAAAAAAGAAACTGTAAAAAAGGATAAGTCGAATCTTGATCCTCGTGCGGCAAAGTTGGAAGCTCTTGCCGGAGCAATGTCGCTGATCGAGAAGAATTATGGCAAGGGTGCTATAATGAAGCTTGGCGATGAGAAGATCGAGGATATTGATGTTGTGCCTACCGGTTCGATCGGTCTGAACTGGGCTTTGGGCGTCGGTGGTTTTCCGCGTGGCAGAATCACTGAGATTTTCGGTCCGGAGTCATCTGGTAAGACTACGCTCGCTATCCATGCCATAGCGCAGGCGCAAAAGGCCGGCGGCATTGCTGCCCTTATTGACGCGGAGCATGCTTTCGACCGCTTTTACGCTGAGAAGCTCGGTGTGGATGTGAATAATCTGTTGATCGCTCAGCCGGACAACGGAGAACAGGCTTTAGAGATCGCTGAGCAGCTTATCCGCTCTTCGGCGGTAGATATTCTCGTTGTGGACTCTGTAGCGGCTCTGACGCCAAAGAATGAGATCGAGGGGGATATGGGCGACCGCAACGTCGGCCTTCAGGCACGATTGATGTCACAGGCAATGCGAAAACTCACGGGTGCGATTTCGCGAACAAACACCACTTGCATATTCATCAATCAGCTTCGTGAGAAGATCGGCGTCATGTTCGGTCCGTCGGAGACAACAACGGGAGGTAATGCGCTTAAGTTTTATGCCTCTGTGCGCATAGATATCCGTCCGAGCTCGGCTCTAAAGGATGGTGAGGATATCCTCGGTCGTCATACGAAAGTGAAGATTGTCAAGAACAAGGTTGCGCCTCCATTCAAACGCTGCGAGTTCGACATCATGTTTGGCGAGGGCATCTCGCGCAGCAGTGAGATCATCGATCTTGGCGTTGAGCACGATATTATCAAGAAAAGTGGCTCATGGTTCAGCTATAATGATACGAAAATCGCTCAGGGACGCGATGCTGCCAAACGTGTTATCGATGATAATCCTGAACTTGCTGATGAGCTTGAGGCTCTGATCATGGCGGCTCTCAATGAGGGGAAGCCAAAGAAGGGCGGAAAGAAAACGAAGTCGGACGCCTCGGCTTCTAAAAACGAGGAAAGAAAGAGCGAGGATGTCAATGATGATGTAGATGTTGACATCGACGATATAAATTTCGACGATGATGAGTTCTCGATTGAGGAGGACGCATAAAGCCGAAATTATCCGTGAGGAGCTGATTTGACCGATCTCAGGGCCGGAACTTACGTGATCCGGACAACGATGAGCGACGGAACAGTCAGGGCGGAGAAAAAAATGATCCGCTGACACGGAACAAAACATATATGCCGAAGCGTTATAGCGTTGGATGGTAGAAGGATGCCTCCGACGCTATAACTGTTTTTTTATGAGTAAAATATCGACTTGTTTTGTAGCGGCAGCGATCGCCGCCATATCTGTTCTTCCGGCCGCCGGCCGCCAGCTGAGTCCGTCTGAGGCTCTGGGACGTGCGGTTCCGATGGCTAAGAATTCTGTGATGACGACCGGAGCTGATGCCGCTCCGAAACTTGTGATGACCTCCGCTGAGGATGGGCTTAACACGCTCTACGTTTTTGACCGGGGCACAGATGCCGGCTTCCTCGTGGTGGCCGCCGACGATGCCGCCGGAACGGCTCTGCTCGGCTATAGCGACAAGGGGGCGTTTCCGGTGGCCGACATGCCCGACAACATGAAATGGTGGCTCGGACAATACAGCGCGGAGATCGCCATGGCCGTCTCCGGTCAGACAATAGCCGTGCAGGCCGACAGCGACGCATCGGCCGACCGTGCGCCGATTGAGGCTCTCGTGAAAACACAGTGGTATCAGACAGCTCCCTATAATAATCTCTGCCCGGAGGTGGACGGCGAGCACTGTCCCACCGGATGTGTGGCCACGGCCATGGCGCAGGTGATGAACTATCATCGCTGGCCGGAACGCGGCGTTGGCAGCCATTCCTACCGCGCCACATATCTTGGTACGGAGCTGAGTTTCAATTTCGATTCCACAGAATTCAAGTGGGACGACATGGTGCCTAAGTATTCTGCCGTTGATTATACTGCCGAGCAGGCCGATGCTGTGGCTACACTGATGTATGCCTGCGGCGTGGCCGTCAACATGAACTACGAACCGACAAGCAGCGGCGGCAACTATATGACGGCCTCGCGGTCGCTGCTCAAATATCTCGACTACGACAAAGGCATACGTTGCCTGAGCCGTGAATACTTCGAGCTCAACGAATGGGAAGATCTGGTCTATGGAGAGATCGCCGCCGGCCGCCCGGTGCTCTACAGCGGCATGAACGACAGCGAGGGACACGCCTTCATTGCCGACGGCTACAGTGCAGATGGATTCTTCCATTTCAACTGGGGCTGGGATGGAATGAGCGACGGCTATTTCCAGCTCACGGCACTCAATCCCGAGCAGCAGGGTGTGGGTGGCAGTGCCGGAGGATTCAACCTCGGCCAGCAGATCTGTATCGGCGTCCAGCCTCCGGTCAGTGGCTCTTCGGTCTTTCCGGTCGTTGAGTTCGTCAGCAATTTCGCCACCAGCGCTTCGTCCTATCCCCGACCCTATGCGCAGGTGCAGTTCAAGGACAGCCGCGGCATCTTCGTTGAGAGCGTAGCCGAGTGCAAGGCCGCCATGGGCGCGAAGCTGACCGACTCTCTGGGCAATGTCAGCTATGTGGCTGCCGGGCAGAAAGAATACATCTCCGGGCAAGGTTTCCTTAAATATGTGATCCCCACGGCCGATTTTCCCGAAAGCGGAGAATATATCGTCACGCCGGCCGTTCAGGCCGAAAATGGCCAATGGTATGATGCATGCGTCGGGATGTCCTATGTGCGCAGTCTTCGTCTGAAAGCCACTCCGGATTCCCTGGTATTCGAACCGACCGAAGAACCTGTTGTCAAAGCCACGGAGCTGGAACTCATGTCGCCGGTCTACCCGGGCAAGACAGGAGGCGTCAGGGCTCGTCTGACCAATGTTTCCGACAAGGAATTCTACGAGGAGGTGATACCTGTCCTTGAGCAGGACGACGCCGAGAAAGGCCAGCAGGTGGCCGTGGCTGTGGAACTTGAACCCGGAACATCGGAAGTCTTTGAATGGGTAGGTGAGTTCAGCTCATCGCTCACCCCCGGCGACTACATGCTCTATCTTGTCGACTCCCACGGAGTCCGTCTGGGCGAAGGAATAGCTGTGACGGTCGAAGCCGCGCCAACTGAGGCTACGCAATATGCCGTCTCGACCAAGATCGTGGGGGGCACCGGCGAGGGGCTGACAGCCGAAAGTCCGGCATTGGTATCGGGCGATATTTTCCAGGCGCAGACCAGTGTCAGCTGTCAGAGCGGATATTTCGCCACGTATGTCAATGGCCTTGTGATGACAGCGGCGCGTTCGGGAATCACGGAGATCGCAGGCCCCTTCGTTGGCATCAAGGCCGGCGAGAACCAGACCGTCGATTTCGCGGAATCGCTCCCGATGCTGACGGCCGGCGAGACCTACTGTTTCATTCCACGCACCTCCGACAATGTCGAGATTGGCAACACGGTCTATTTCTCAACCTCTACGGCCGGCATTGAGGAGATTGGCACCGACGGCGTGGCGCGACTCACCGTGTGGCCCAACCCATCGGCCGATGTGGTCAACGTCGAGACCGACGGCGATATCTCGCAGATCGAATGCTATTCGCTCTCGGGCGAGATGGTAGGCAGAAGCCACGATCAGCAGATACGGATCGCCGATCTTCCCTCCGGAATGTATCTGCTCCGCGTCGTGATGGCCGACGGTCGTTTTGCCGTGGCAAAGATCATACGGATGTAGTCCGCGGACAATGGGCGGCCAGCATTCGGTGGCCTATGCGGCAGAAGAGACATTTCCGGGTCTCGCAATAAGCCCGGCGCAGCTGGATCACGCTCTGCGAGATGAACGCGTTGTCCACCCTGATCCCTGCATGGCGGAATGCATCGACAATCACGTTGCGTTCGGCCGGCAGGGATTCGAGCAATCCTACGGCGCGGTCGGAAAGTGCCGTGTTGTCGTGGGTCTGGGCATAGGCTATCTGTAGCGGAACCACGGCGTTGATAATCAGTCCGGCAACGGAACTTTGGCTAAGAGCCGTGCCCGTGTTCCCTCCGGCTGCTCCGAAGGAATACCTGTTGGCCCAGTAGCCTGTCAACTCCGGGGAGAAAAGAGCGGCGGCATCGGCTGCGTTGCGTATCTCCAGCAGCCGCGACATCATGCGCGTTCCGCCGTGTAGAAGCGCGGCGAGTGTGGCTATGCGGCGGTGGGGAAAATTGGCCGGACGCATGCGCGCCATCTTCCATCCCGGCGATTGCAGAGGCTTCAGGCCGAACTTATGGGCCATGAATGCGTATTCGCGGCGCAGCGACTCTACGTAGCTGTCGGCCGGTGCCGCATCGAGCAGGCCGCTCTGGCCGAAGAGCAGAGCCTCGATGGTCAGCAGCGAATCGCAATGTTTGGCTATGAACATCAGCGGAGTGGAGATGGCCAGACGTTCGAACGGATCGCCGTTGATGCCGAAACCGAGGCTCCGGGCAATGGTGATGTAGCAGGCCGATTCCCAGTCGCCGCCCATGCGCGACAGCAAGCCGTCGATCCTGTCGGTTTTCGAGTATATGCGTTCGAAGGCGAGCGATTCGAGCCAGTCGGCCATATATATGCCGGGCATCGACGCTATGGTGGCTGCGCAGGGCAGATCGCGGTCGGCGCGTCCCACAAGATCGTTGTAACGTCGGCTGAAATCTGGCGTGCACGCCATCTGGAGCTGTGGTATGATCTCCCCGTTGGAGCGGCGTATGGCCGTGTCGTCGCGGTCCACCACATGGAGTATCACCGAGTCGTAGGCCGGATCGTCGTCGTGGCCGTGTCTGTGCCAGTCGCTCGCCCGGACGTGGATCTCCACATCTCCGGCCCATTTCCTTCCGTCGATCACAATCTTGGCGTTGAAGAAATCAGGGCCTGCGTCTGTGTTGAGCTTGCCGGGGTCAATTATCTGCACGGGAAGCCCGTCGACTGTGCGCAGGTGGGAATGCGGCCACAGACGATGCTGCCAGACGTATTGCATCAGTCGTTCCAAAGCGGTGTGGGGGGATTGAGGTGAGAGTGAGTGTAATGTCGGATAGCCGGTCAGACTCCGAGAGCGCGGCGGAAGCGGATCATGTCCATGGCTGTCTGCGCGGCTTCAACACCCTTGTGTCCTGCCGGGCCGCCTACGCGGTCTAAGGCCTGTTGTTCGTTGTTGACGGTCAGTAGGCCGAAGATCACCGGAGTGTCAATGTCGGCGTTGAGCTGCGTGATACCCTGCGTGACGCTCTGGCACACATAGTCGAAATGTGGCGTGTCGCCTTTGATCACGCAACCGAACACGATGACAGCGTCGTAGATCTCAGTTTCTATCAGCTGCGAGGCCGCGAATGTCAGTTCCACGGCTCCGGGCACTTCATAAACGTCGATCGCATCCTCCGGAAAACCGGCTTCGAGAAGTGTCTGACGGGCGCCTTCGGTCAGGCGTGAGGTTATGTGTCCGTTCCAGCGTGCCACGGCGATGGCTACGCGAGCGTCGGTCATTTTCTGATTTTTGAAGTCGGGAACAAACTGTGACATGGCTTTATGGGTGATGTTGAAGTTGTTGGTTATCGTGGAAATATCTTGTGCCAGAATCCGAAGATGCTGAGCGATGGGTTTTTTGCGTCGACAAGAATGTCAACGATCCGGCGGTGAAGGTCGTCGGCGTTGATCTTGGTCGCTTTGTAGAGCATGGTGTTGAGAAGGTGGATTCCCTTCTCTCGCGAGGTCTTGACCGTCAGCAATGCTTCGCCAAGGTCGATCGACAGTTCAAGATGCGTGCGGTTGAACTCCGGGGAGATCTTGGTCAGATATTTCAGCGCACGCGTGAAATACTGGATTGCCTCGCGCTGCTTGCTCATTTTGGCAAGCGTTCGGCCCTCAGCCGCGAGCGATTCAACAAGGCGCATCCCGGCATCCTCGATCCCTTCGTTGAGCTGCCGCATATACGTGTTGGCGGCCGCCTGATGTTCGGCAAGAGCTTTTGTCTGCTTTTCGCGAGAATGGTAGATGGCCGTCGAGGCATTGAGTGCAAGCACGTGGGGCGCGCCGTAGCGTCCCGGATTGAGTTTCGCCAGACGCTCGAAGATTTTCATCGATTTCTCGATGGCGCGCTCGGCCTGGCGGTGTTCATCGCGTGAGTCGTGGATAAGGGCAATGTCGTAGAGCAGCGTGGCCAGCACGGAGAGAAACGGCTCGTCCTTTCGCTTCGGCTCCTGGGCAAGCAGATTGAGGGTGGAGGCCGCCGCTTTGAGTGCCTCGTCGGTCATGTCGGCATGCAGATAGATTGATGTCAGTATCTGCATCAGCGCGGCATGGATGTCGAGCAGTTTGCGGTTCTCGTCGGCAACACGCGAGGCTATGGCGTCGAAGCCTATAATGTACTCTATCGCTTGGTCAACTTGCCCTTGGCTGACAAATTTGTTGGCGGCGGCACGGAAAAAGTCATATGCCGTGGTGAATGGCAATGCGCCTACGGCATGGCGAAGATCCGACATGTTGATATCGCCGTGGGTCATGGCCATCTGCGACGAGATGTCGGCGGCCGACGGGAAAAATATGGGATCTAACGATGTCTCTTTCATTACCGCGGTGGTGTCGTTTTTTTCGTGGGTGTGGGATCAGTCGCGTGCCATCGTGCCCAGATAGCCGCCGTGATGGCGAAGGGCATATTCTGCCTTGGTGAAGCCCGTCTGTTTCATGACGTTGACCACGAGTATGTCGCCGATGACGGTCATCATCGTGGTTGAGGTGGTCGGTGTCAGACCCAGCGGACAGACTTCGGGTGCGTTGGCTGTGATCAGTTTCGCTGTGGCCATGTTGGCGAGGGGGCTGTCGGCCTGACCTGTGATCACGATTGTCGGTATGCCGGGATAGAGATTCTCGGCAAGATGGATCAGGTTGACAATCTCGCATGTGCGGCCGGAGTTGGAGACCAGAAGCATCACATCGCCGGGCTGAAGCACTCCCAGGTCCCCATGCTGGGCCTCGCTCGGATGGAGATTTACAGCCGGAATGCCTGTCGATGAGAATGTTGTGGCGATATTTAGTGCTATCTGACCTGCTTTGCCCATGCCTGATGTCACGAGTTTGCCGCCGTGGCGGTGAACGCGGTCCACGATAAGCTCTACTGCTTTGTCATAGTCCTCCGTGTAGGGGATTTCGGCTATGGCCTTGCTTTCGGCGGCGAGGATCTCGCGCATGGAGTCAGCTATGTTCATTTTCTTGAATGTGTGTGAAAAAATGTTGCGAATGCAAATTTACAATAAAGCGGTCTATTTTCCAACATGGAGTGTGTTAAATCACGGCATCACTCCATTTGTGGCCTTGACTTTGCCTATGCCGCTGTCAACACTTGTCAAGCTCTGCGCTGATGGCTGCGCGGTCGAGATTGCGGCCTATGATCACGAGTTTCACCATTCTGTCGCCATATTTCGGATCCCAGTCCTTGCGCAGTCCCGGTTCGGTCAGCATAAGTTGGGTGAGTTCCTCTTCGGGTGCCGTGGCAAACCATAGTCCGGCCTCGGTCAGCTTTTTCTGACGCCCGGCCTGTTCGAAAAGATAGCTCATGTCGGTATTGTGGGTGAAATAGACCACACCCTTGGCGCGGATTATATTCTCAGGCCACTGGCGTGTCACGAAATAGTCAAATTTGTTCAGGTTAAAGCCCGGACGGCGGTAGTAGACCATTGTCTGGATTCCGTATTCCTCCGTTTCACCATGCTCGTGGCAGTGGCAATGTTCGTGGTCATGATGATGGCAGTGATGTTCGTGTTCATGTTCGTGTTCATGTTCATGTTCATGTTCATGTTCGTGCTCATGTTCATGATGATGATGATGATGTTCATGACCGTCGTGATGCTCTTCCTCCTCATGTTCTTCATCGTGATGCCCTTCGATCTCGCGGATCCAGGCTGCCGAGGTGGCCACGCGTTCGAAATTGAACATGCCGGTATTCATAATCTCAGAGAGATCGATCTTGCCATAGTCACATTCAATGATTTTGGCTACGGGTTGCAACGCGCGGATCACCTTGCGCACGCGTTCGGCCTCTTCCGCAGTCACTTCCGATATCTTGTTGAGGATTATGACGTTGCAGAACTCTATCTGCTCTATGATAAGATTCTCTATATCGTCCCCGTCAATATCTTTGCGGGTCAGCGAATCGCCGCAGCCGAACTCATCGCGCAGACGCAGTGCGTCAACCACCGTTGCTATGCAGTCCAGACGTGGTGACGCTCCACGGTTGTATTCCGGCCCCATCTGAGGTATGGCGCAGATGGTCTGGGCTATCGGAGCCGGTTCACAAACACCGCTCGCTTCGATCACTATGTAGTTGAATGCCCCGGTTGCGGCAAGATCCGCTATCTGCTGGACGAGATCCATTTTCAGGGTGCAGCATATGCAGCCGTTCTGTAGGGCCACAAGATCATCCGATTGGGCATCCTGTCCTACGATTCCACCCTTCTTGATCAGCGACGCGTCGATATTCACCTCGCCGATATCGTTCACTATGACAGCCGCTTTCAAACCGCGGTCATTGGTCAATATATAGTTGAGAAGTGTGGTTTTTCCGCTGCCGAGATAACCCGTGAGCAGCAACACTGGGATATTTTTCTGTTCCATATCGGATAAAATTTATCTGAGTTGATTTTCTGAGATCAGTTCTATACCTCAAAATTACAAATTTATCCTTCACCGCACAAAAAAATCCATCTCAACCTCTCAACCTCTATACTCTATACTCTATACTCTATACTCTATACTCTCCCCCCTCTCTACTCAATCTTCCTCTTGAAAATAATTGAGAAATATGTACACCCGTTCAGAGCATACGTCGAAAGACTGAAAATAGAGCGGTGAGCGAGTAAAATCTCGCCGATCAGCATCAGTCCGAGACCACGGTCGGGATGTTTCGTTGAGAAAAATGGAGTGAACACCCTCGATGCATCCTCCGGGGCTATTCCGGCACCATTGTCCTCCACGTAGAAATGCTGTCCATCCAGATACAGAAGTATCGCCCCCTCCGGCTTATCGCCTATACTCTCTATTGAATTTTTGACTATATTGGTTATCACACGTGATATCAGCATCATATCCAAGGGCAGCAAGACGCTGTCATCATGGATTTCAAGTGTTATCGCGATATTTTCCGGTGCCATGGCTCTCAGCGTGGGAAGCATTTTCCGCAGCTCCTCGGCGAGATTCGTTTGCGTGGGCGTGATGGCCGGCAGCTTGACTATTTCAGCATAGCCCTTGACGAAACCAACCAGATTCATGCAGCTGTACCGGCTGCTCTCAATAGTCTCAGCCAGTAATTGGTCATCTCTGTGAATGTCTTGAAGCGTCTCAAGAACCGACCCCACGCTACCCATTGTATTGTTCACCTCATGGCCTATCGTGCGCACTATCTTTTTGAACACCTCTTTTTCCGCCTTGGAAATCTCGTCGGTCAGACGTTCAATGATCAGGAACGGTCGTCTGAAGCCTGAATCCATGAACCATAGACGCGAGCAGCGGTAGATCTCGGCGGTCTCGAAACGGAATGTCTCTGTGCTGTCATCCTCCAGCCCCGAGAGTGCAGCCTCAAGAGCCGGTGTCGCCATCTCTCGGTAGGCCGGATTTGTATCTATGATATTCCCGTCGAAATCGCATATCGCGATTCCCATTGGCGACACCTCTATCAGTTTCGAAAGAAATTGGTTTTGCTCTTCATTCTTCAGTCGCTCGGCCTTCATGGTGGCCATCATCCTGTTGAAATGGTCCACCACCTTGTCCGCGTCATGCTGTCCCGTCAAGCGCAGCCGGCTTCCGAAATCCTGCGACCGGATGAGGAAAATGCCATTCTGCACGGCATCCATCGGCTTGCGCACAGCCCGGTAGGCCAGCCCCATGAACACAAACATCAGCCCGGCAGTGACCATGCTCCACAACCCCGGAGCTCCTGCCAGTGCGCACGCTGTCAATGCCATCCCACAGATCAATGCCGCTATCGAATATATCTTGAATCTCATAGGCCGTATTTCTCTATCCGGCGGTAAAGCGCCTGACGGGTTATTCCAAGTTTCTGTGCGGCGATGCTCAGGTTGCCGTCGCTCAGGCGCAATGCCTTGGCTATCGCCTCACGTTCGGTATCGTCGAGAGTCTCTATCCGTTCGCGGTTCTTGCTCTCCTGTTCAGCTGCCGACAGTGCCTTTCTGATCTTGGCTACGAGATCCTTGTTGCTCCACGGCTTTGTCAGGAAGTCTGTCGCCCCATGGTTCATCCCCTCCACGGCAAGCGGAATCGTACCCCATGCCGTTATCAGGATCACGGGCATCTCCGGCCGCAGGACGCGGATCTTGCGCAGCATCTCGATGCCCTGACGACCCGTGGTCGACAGGGTCAGGTTCATGTCAAGCACAGTCAGTTCCACATCGTCGCGCCTTACAGCCTCAAGGGTCTCATTCTCGGTCGATACCGTGAGGCATTCCATGCCGGCCCGTTGTAGCGCGAGACTGATCGACAGTCTGACCGCTTTGTCATCGTCTGCTATTAGTATCATAGTGCAAATATAACGTTATTCCTCCACAATCCGCGCTATGTCGGCATTGATGTTTTCGTGTGTCTCAAAGTCATAGAGGGTCAGCGAGCGGATCTGATACCAGTAGCTCCAGAACTTGTACAGTTCGTTGATATATGTACGCATTGTCTCGTCTTTCTTGAGTTGGGAATCGTTGAGGTCGAGGGTGGATATGCGCCCTATGAGATAGGTCTGCACATTTGTGTCATAGCGTTGGCGTGCTATCTCGTTCGTGCGGCCGGCTATCGAAAGCTGGCGTTGCTGGTTGCAGAATCGTTCCACAAGAACGAACAGCTCCTGATTGAAATCCATCGCTTCCTGCCGCAGACGGCTTTCAACCACGCGGCTGTTGCTCTGTGCCACTTTGACTTTTCCGCGTCGTTTCCCCCAGTCCAGAAGCGGAATGGAGATTCCAACCTCAACCACTTGATTGCCGCGCAGACGCGAATAGGCGTCTCCGGCACGGCTGTCGGTACCGGTATAGCCTATCTGGGCAAAGAGGTTGATCTGACGCATATTCCCTTTGGCTTTGGCCACTTCATAGTCGGC
This sequence comes from uncultured Muribaculaceae bacterium, assembly GCA_910579185.1. Taxonomy (GTDB): domain Bacteria; phylum Bacteroidota; class Bacteroidia; order Bacteroidales; family Muribaculaceae; genus Paramuribaculum. The sequence continues at coordinate 85,120 of CAJTTG010000009.1, read as the reverse complement.
TTCAAGCTGGCGCCGCCGCATGTTCAGCGCGAATTTGTTGTTGGCGAGGGCGCGGTCGAGGGCTTCTGCGTATGTGACCTCTGCTTCCGGAACTCTTTCCGGAACAACCGGAACTATCTCGACATCCTCTTCAAGCCCGAGAAACGACCGCAGTTGGAACATGTTGCTTTTCAAGGTGCTCTCGCAGTCGGTCAGGGTCGATTGAGCTTCCAGTTCGTTTAGTTCCATCTGCAACAGGTCGTTCTCGCTGATCTGACCCATCTTTCGTTTCTCTTTGGCCACACCGTGGAGCTTGCTGGCTATCTCGAGATTCTGCCGGGCGGTTTCCAGGTTCTCGCGGCTCAGTATCAGCGAGAAATAATGGTTGACCGTGGCCAGCGCCACTTCCTCGGTCGCGCTCAGGAACGCGGCTTTGGCCTCGGAGTAGCGCACTGGCTCTATACGGCTGTTCCATTTTAGGGTGTTGACTCCGAAAACGGGCTGATTCAGGGTCAGGGCTATCGGGATAGTCATGAACCGGTTGCCGCCTCCGGTGCCATATTGGCGCATGAAATCGAGCGAGGATACAAGACTGACCTGACCGCCCGTCAGCGTTATGTTCTGCGTGACGGTCAGTTGCGCCTGTGCGTCGAGATAGTTGTTGCGCACAAAGCTGTAGCCCCCTTCTGAATTCATATATGGCGTATATTGATTGGTGTAGGAGGGGGCGGTGGCGCTGAAGTTGATCTCGGGAAGACGGTCGGCGCGGTACGTGCGCCACTCCCAGTAGGCGGTGCGGAGCTCGTCGAGGGCTACGGCCGACTCGACGCTTCTGACCCTCGCCATCCTGATCGCGTCGTCGAGCGATAGTGTCAGCTCCCGGCCGCTCCCTGAAAAAGGGAGGGCTGAGAGCAATATTGAAAGTATGAAAAGGTGTCTCATTGGTCTTTCAGTGCGTAGGCTGGATTGATTTTCATCGCCTTGCGTGCCGGCATCCAGATTCCGGCAGCCGTCAGCAATGCCATGAATACGAACGTTATGGCCATGGACTCATACATCACGAAATTGTCTGTTCCGATCATCTCGGCTATATCTATGATTCCGAAGTGAGTGACGGTCAGTTCAAGAGCCGTGGCGAGAATGGTGGCGATGATCAGCAGGATAAGACCCTCGCTGATGAGGCGTCGGAAAATATTTATGTGGGTGGCGCCGTTGACTTTTCTTATGGAGATCTCTCCGCTCCGCTGTTGGATTCGGAACCAGAATGTGCCTAAGAAACTCAGGAAGATCACAAGAAGCAGGAACATGGCACACACGTTCAGATTGCGGATCGTGATATCGGTATCCACCTGGGCGGCATCGCGCAGACGGTCTATAGGGGTCAGGCCCGAGACATATACGTTGCCCACTTGCTTGTCTGCGGCGGTGAGTGATTCCGTGAACTCTTTGTCCTTGCCATGATGGATCCGGATGATGATATGGGAAGGGAAATCCGTGGGGCCGAGCGGAGCATAGATCACACCGCCGTATGTCGTCTCGTAGTCGTTGCGCCGGAGCGTGCTTGCGGTGGCTCCAACGCGGTATATTTGGGACGAGTCGCTGGAGAGCATCACATCTTTTCCTTTGAAAAAGTCTGCCGACGGATAGGAGTTGAGATAATCGCCCTCCACTTTCGAGAAGATGATTTCTCCGCGTTCCAGAACGGAGGCCAGTTCTTCAGAGCTCTCGCCGTTGCATCCTTCAAGGCGGTAGATCTTCATCACTTCCGGGCTCATCCGGCGCAGATTGCCGTGATAGGTGTAGATCGTGTCAGGTTCCTGTATCAGGAAGGAGACGCCGTAATAGTTGTAATGGTAAGGGGTGGCGTTGGAGCCGCTGCCGGCCAGTTCCACATAGGGATTCGAACGGATGCCGGCAAACAGCTGGTCAAGATCGGTGCGGTAGGAATGTACACTGTCGTAGGGCGTGTAGAGGGGTGAGTCTTCGCGGATACTCCGGATCTCGCCGATGTAGATGTCGGACAGATCATAGCCGCGTGGCTCCATGCGGATGTGGATCACGGCGCATAGGAATGTGAATACAAACCAGAGGATCGCGCTTATGATGGTGAGTTCTATGATAAGCCACAGATTGCTTTTCCATTCGTTGCATATCTGTGATAGTAAGTGTCTTTTCATTGTCTTTGTGGATCAGTTCATTTGCTGTTGATTGCTTGCACGGGACTCATTCGCGACGCTTGCCATGCCGGTACTGATGCGCTGATCAGGTTGAGCAGGAAGCAGATCCCGACGGCGGTCAGGATTGTGGTCCAGTTGATGATGGCGTTGAGTGCCGGAGTGTCGCCACGGCCGAAGTTCTCCATGTTCTCGTAAAGGCCGCTGTAGGTTGATGCGAAGATTATGCCGAGGACAACGCCGACTATGCCGCCGATCAGGGTAATGAGGAAATTCTCGGTGATGATGTCGGTGATGATGCGCGATCGGGTGCAGCCGAATGCGCGTCGGATTCCTATCTCGCTACGGCGGCGTAGGCGGCTGTGGAGCATGCTGCTGAGGTTGATGGCCGGCACTAAGAGCATGATGGCGTAGATGGCTATGCGGATGTTTCGGTCGGTCTCCGGATCCGGTGTTACGTTGCTGCCCATCAGGCCGGTGGCTATCGATTCCTGATCGAAGGGCGATTCGTGGTAAATGGTCTTTTCGTTCCTTGTGGCGGCAAGCTCGCTGTCGAGCATGGAGTAACGTACTTTGACCTGATCGCGGATATGGTTGAAATCAACCCCTTCTTTCACCAGCAATGCCACGGCTATCGATCCGAAGTATTCATCCCACGCCGCGTTCGGATCATTAGGGCCGGTCGGAAAGAATATGTCGCCCGAAGCGGTGGTGGCAAGGGATGAGTTGTCGCGGACAACGCCGGTCACCGTGTAGTTCTGCTGGTCTATCATGATCTGCCGGCCTGCCCACGGTTTGTCGCCGAGTGCCTTTCGGGCGGTGCTCTCGCTGATCACCACCATCGGGAGCTGGGCATCGGCCTCTGCTTTGGTGTAGTAACGTCCCTCGATCAGCGGATGGTCGAAAATCTTGAAGAACTCGGCATCGGCGCGGCGGCTTTTGGCTGAGAAGGCTTCGGTGCCGCTCCCTTTGACATCTGAATCGTCGGTCCATAATCCGAAATACGATGTGTGTTCGATGCCGTCGAGATCGGCATACAGTTTCTTGGCTGTAGGGTAGGAGAGTCCCGATGAGCCGTTGTTTCCCTCGTTTCCTATCTCGGCGGTATGCAGAAAGGCTCCGACGAGCAGACGGTCGCGGCAGCTTTCCGGGGAGAAGGGGATGATCTTGACCTGCTGCATCATGACAACAACCATGATCAGGAAGATTGATATTGCCGTGGCTATGAATGTCACCCATGCTATCACCGGCTGGTGGCGCATGTCATAGATTATCTGTTGCAGTTTGTTTTTCATTGTGCTGTAGGTGTTAGGAGATGATACGTCCGTCGAAGAACCGGATGATGCGGTCGGTCTCGCGTGCCTGGCTCTCGTTGTGGGTTACCATAACGATCGTCATGCCATCCTCTTTGTTGAGGCGGTGGAGAAGCGACATCACTTCTGATCCCATCTTGCTGTCGAGATTGCCCGTCGGTTCGTCGGCAAGCACTATCGAGGGTTTTCCTACTATGGCTCGCGCTATGGCCACGCGCTGGCATTGGCCGCCAGATAGCTGCGCCGGAAGATGCTTGAGGCGATGGGTCATCTCTAGGCGTTCCATCACTTCCTCAACGCGTTGGCGGCGTTCTGACCCGGACATGCCGCTGCGGTAGGTCAGTGGCAGCTCTACATTTGCGGCTACGTTGAGCGACGGGATAAGGTGGAAGCTCTGGAACACGAAGCCTATGTGATCGTTGCGGAAATGAGAGAGGGTGCTGTCGCTCCATCCGTGGCTGTTATGGCCGAGCAGGCTGACGGTGCCGGTGGTTGGATTGTCGAGCAGTCCGATTATGTTGAGAAGCGTTGATTTGCCGCAGCCGCTCGGACCCATGATGCTGACGAATTCCCCTTCTTCAACCTGTAGATTGACATTTTCAAGTGCCGTGGTCTCTATTTCTTTGGTGCGGAACACTTTGCTGATTCCATTTAGTTCGATGATTGCCATTAGTCCTTTATTTTTAAGTTTGTTTTATTCTGATATTTGCTCATGTCGCTGGTTACTACTTTCTCCCCGGCGCGGAGGCCGCTGACCACTTCTACATATTCGCGGTTGCTGTCGCCGAGGCGCACGTGGCGACGTTCGAGATTGTTGTCGTTGTCGGCCACGAACAGGTCATATTCGCCGGGACCCTTGAAATATTCCCCGGTCGGGATGCGGACGGCGTTGTCTTTATAACCGTAGTTTACATATAGCTCTGTGCGTAGTCCTGAACGCAGACGGCTGTGCTGCGGATTGTCGAGCGTCACCACAAACGTGATCAGTCCTCCTTTCGATTGGGGTGTGATGTTGCTCACGTGGCCGCTGAGGGAAGTGTTGCCGATACGGGCTGTGACCTTGGAGCCGATCCCTATCTTGTCGCTGCTCCCCTCGGCTATCTCCCCGATGATCTTGAAATTCGACAGATCGGAGACCACGGCGACTTTTTCGCCGGCTCCTACCTGTGTCCCTAAATCACTGATGATATATGTCACTATGCCATCGTGGGGTGCCTGGATCTGGCTGCGGTGGAGCGTGCGGCGCATAAGCTCAAGATCTTTGCCGATGCTGCTCGCATTGAGGCTGCTCACGCGGTCGGCAGCCTCGTTGCGCAGACGTTCGTTGGAGAGCCGCTGGCGCATCTGCCGCAGTTCAAGGACTCCGGCGCTATATGAGGCTTCGGCCTGGCGGACGCGTTCACCGGTGCCGCTTCCGAGACTGTCAAGTTTGCGCTCATTCTCAACATCTATTTTCAGGCGGTTAACCTCCATCTCTTTTACTTCGATCTGCATGGCCAGTTCGCTGAGTTGCGTCTGGGCGGTCAGTTGTTGCTGGCGCAGTTGCTGCTGGCTGATGTTGTGTTGGTCAAGCAGCTTCTCGTAATTGGTCTGCTCGGTCTCAAGATCAAGAGCCAGAAGTGCTGTCCCGGCCTTTACGCTGTCGCCCGGTTGGGCGAAAACCTCCACGATACGGGTGTTGACGGGAGAGTTGATGATCTCTTCAAATGCCGGGACAACGCGTCCCGATGCCGATATCGTGGTCTCAAGTTCGCCGCGGTCAGCCTCCGCGATTGTGATGTCGGTTCTCTTGACGCCTTTCTCCAGAAAGCTCAAAGCGAAAGCTATGATTCCGGCAGCAGCGATACAGCCAATGCAATATTTGGCGATACGACGCATCTTCTCGCGTCTCAATTCCGTTTTTTCGATTTTCTTGTCCATGCCGCAAAATAACATCTTTTTTTGCTCCATGTCAACCATCCTTGATAATCAACTGTTTACATCCCACCCTCCTGTCCGTTTTCGTACACCCACCCCAAAAAATCAAAAAATAAGCTATATTTGTGGAGCATTTGTCTGTTGAGATATGCCTATGAAAACCGGATTCAACAAAAAATATATTCGCTACATTCCTTTTGTCGCGTTGTCTGTAATCGCTTTATGTCTTGGTTGCATGTCGCAATGGCATAGTGACGCGGTTTTCTACAAGTTCGTTGTTCCGATTGATCAGGAAACGGATCCGTCGCAACCGATTATGGCTGTAAGTGATATTTTTCAATCCCAGTATAATCATTATTTCAGCTGTAACGGACGCTTTTTCATTCATTTTATTGTTCAGCTATTCTGTGGAATATTAGGTAAATATGTTTTTGCTGCGTGCAATGCTGTCGTCTGGTTTCTGCTGCCGTTGGCGGTGACGCGGATCACCTGCGGCAAAGACTTCGGTCTCAGGACGGCCTTGACTGTATCAGCTCTTATATTCCTGTTGTTCATGTCGTTGAACTTTGATCCGCCTTTTCAGATCAACTATCTCTGGACTTCCCTCATGTTCTGTGGCTGGATAATGGTTTTCTTTGGGGATAAGAGGCGTGATGGTATCGGGTTTATCCTCCTGTTTGGTGTATTCAGCTTTCTGTTTGGAAATGCAAATGAAAGTTTCTCCATTCCGGTCGGGGCTGCCTTGATCTTTTATGCGGTTCTGAAAAAACTCAGGCTTTCGACATTGCAGTGGGTATCAGCCGTTTCATTCGGAATTGGAGCGATTGTGCTGATCGTCGCTCCCGGCAATTGGATTAAATTTGGTGATGTTGATGGCTCGGCATTCGGGCTGTCGAATATCGAACAGATCCTTCCTGCTTTCCTGTTCCCTGTGATTTGGCTGTTCTCGGTGTTGGTGAGGGGAGAGCATCGGGATCGTGGACTGTTCGGCCGGTTTTTGTTGGCAGTGGCTGTAGTGTGCTATCTCCTGTGTCTCTATCTCAAAGGCTGCTCGGGATTTAGGATGTTCATTTCCGGTAATTTATGCCTGATACTGTTGGCTTTGCCATCCATTGTCAGATGCAAGTCAATCAGGTGGATAAATCTGGGGCTTGTGCTGATTTGCGGTTGTTTCTTATGGGTGCGCGCCGGAGAGATAAGTCGCACTGCTGATGCCATAGACGCCATGTATTCGGGCTATGCCAAGTCGCAGGATGGGATTGTGTATATTCCTGATGATCAGTTCGTGACTATTGGTCGGCATTATAGGTTCTCAAAAGGAACATTCATCGCCGATGCTTCATTCCGTTATCCCGGAAAGCCGGACATGCGGTTGAGGCCTGCTTCCATGCGTTATCTCCCTGTGGATCGGGATACGAATATTGTCGTCAGGATTTCCGATAATGCGTGGCTGCTTCTGCAATCAACTGAAAATCCTCGGGATTTCATTGTGGAGAAAACCCTACTGCCGGGTCTCCTGAACAAAAGGATGGCCGACCGCCAACTTGATTTTGATAAACATGCCGACATAACATTTGAAACCTTATCCCATTCTCGTGCTGCTATTTATGTCAACACCCGTCCGGCAATCCTCAATGCCCAAGTGACACTAAAACAACCATAGACCTCCCAGCCCCTTCATCCGTCTACCGCCTCCAATCAAACATCTGACAACCAATCCAATAAACCACCATTACCTGTAGGGACTGCGGCAGCCGCGTCCGGCTTCACACATCCGGCTCCCCCATCCCAGCTCTATACTCTAAACTCTCTAACTCTCTACTCTCCCACTCCCAATCCGCCCGGTCGGGCCAACAGCCCTCCGAGCCGTCTACCGAACCATCCCGTCGCTGATGACCACAGTCAACCGCACGGAGTGCGGTGACCCCGACCAGCCCCATCTAAACTACTCTGAACACTCTATACTCTTGCCGCGTCCCACTCTACCCGGCTCCACCCATCCCTGCTCTCTCTCTACTCTCTACTCTCCAACTCTATACTCTATACTCTCTATATACCAACTAATTAAAACAGAAACCCCCGGCCAATGGCCGAGGGCTTCCTCCGATTATTATCAATAGCCTAATTAGCCGTTGACTTTCTTCATGTGGGCGATGAGATCGAGAACTTTGTTAGAGTAGCCGATTTCATTGTCATACCAGCTGATAACCTTAACGAAGGTCGGGGTCAGCTGAATACCAGCCTTAGCGTCGAAGATTGAGGTGAGGGGGCAGCCGAGGAAGTCGCTTGATACAACTGCATCTTCGGTGTAACCCAGAACACCCTTGAGTTCGCCTTCAGAAGCTTCCTTCATGGCAGCGCAGATTTCTTCGTAGGTGGTCGGTTTTGCGAGGTTAACGGTGAGGTCAACTACAGATACGTCGAGGGTGGGGACACGCATTGACATACCGGTCAGTTTGCCGTTGAGTTCGGGGATAACTTTACCTACAGCCTTAGCAGCACCGGTTGATGAGGGGATGATGTTGCCGGAAGCGGCACGGCCACCACGCCAGTCTTTCATTGAAGGACCGTCTACAGTCTTCTGGGTTGCGGTGGTTGAGTGTACGGTGGTCATGAGGCCTTCTACAACGCCGAACTTGTCGTTGAGCACTTTGGTGATAGGTGCGAGACAGTTGGTGGTGCAAGATGCGTTAGATACGAACTGTGTGCCCTTAACGTATTTGTCCTGGTTTACACCGCATACGAACATAGGAGTTGCGTCCTTTGAGGGAGCTGACATTACTACATATTTTGCACCTGCTTCGATGTGTGCCTGTGCTTTTTCCTGTGTCAGGAACAGACCGGTAGACTCAACTACGTATTCTGCTTCAACACCACCCCAGTTGATTTCTTTCGGGTCGCGGCATGCGGTAACGCGGATTTCTTTGCCATTGACGATCAGGAGGCTCTTCTCCATATCGTAGTCAACAGTGCCTTCGAAACGACCGTGCATTGTGTCGTATTTCAGCATGTAAGCCATGTAGTCAACGGGAAGAAGGTCGTTGATAGCTACTACTTCGATGTCGTCTCTTTTGGTTGAGGCGCGGAACACGAAACGTCCGATGCGGCCAAAGCCGTTAATACCTATTTTTGTCATAATTCTAAAAAATAAAATTGGGTTATAAGTGTCAAATTTCTAATGCTTTGGCTCCTGCTTGTCGGCAAGGTGCTTTTAGCGACACAAAAGTAGTGATAATTTTTTGTTTTTCAAGTGGTGCGCACCCTAAATATTTGTGCAATTGGTATTTTTTTTATGTTTTTTTTCATCTCTGCCGTCCGACCGGTTTTGGCTTGAGCTTTTTTTGAGTATATTTGTGGAAACAATCTCCGGGTTGTTTGTTATATTGGGGCAGATTTTTATTAACTTTTCAACTTTATATTTATGTCATTCATCAAAGATTTCAAGGAGTTTGCCATGAAGGGCAATGTTATCGACATGGCTGTCGGTGTGATCGTGGGCGGTGCTTTCGGCAAGATCGTCAGTTCGCTGGTCAATGATATCATCATGCCGCTGGTGTCGGTGATAACCGGTGGTGATGGATTCGCCAACATGAAGTATATCATCACTCCGGCTCAGGAGGCTACGGCCGAGGGCGTGGCTGCCGTTGAGGAAGTGGCCGTCAACTATGGCATGTTCATCCAGAATATAGTCGATTTCTTCATCATCGCGTTCTCGATTTTCGTTGCGCTCAAGGTGGTCATGAAGTTCAAGAAGAAAGAGGAAGAGGCTCCTGCCGAGCCGCCGGCTCCCTCTAACGAAGAAGTGCTCCTGACCGAAATCCGCGACCTCCTCAAAAAACAGAAATAGAGTGAAGTGTTAGAGAGTATAGAGTATAGAGTTACGCCGATGGGATTGTGATATGGGTATTGCGATAGATAAGAGTAGAGCTTTCGCGATACGGATAGTCCGGTTGTGTCAGTATTTGCGAACCGAAAAGAGAGAATTCGTTATTTCTGATCAACTTCTTAGGAGTGGAACCAGCATTGGCGCAAATCTGACAGAGGCTTCATTCGCAATATCAAAGAAAGAGTTCTTATCGAAAGTATATATTTCATTGAAAGAATGTGCAGAGACAAATTATTGGTTGGATCTGTTACATGATACCGGATATCTAAGTATAGCTGAATATAAATCGATACATGATCAGAGTGTTGAGATTTTGAAAATGTTACACTCCACGACTCGAACCATCAGGCGAGAAATCAAAGACTATTAGACTTAAAGCAAAGAGGTTTTCCAATCAGGAAAACCTCTTTTTATGAATTTGTAAGATCCGGAGAGTTCTTCACTCTTGATTTGGAGGTGAATGTATTAGCAGATCTCTCTCACTCTCTAACTCTAAACTCTCCAACTCTAAATTTATTTTCTGCCGAAGTCGGCCGGGATCTCGCCCCATAGGTCGGTGTCCCATTTGATGATGCGGTTGCGTGGGGTGTGGCTGGCAAGCCATGCCTCGGCCCGGGCCACAAGTTGACGGATCGGTGCATTCTGTGGCGTAGGTGCTATCGTGGTCTTGGCTTTGCGGTTGCGTACCCATGCCATGGCCGTGCGGCTGTCGGAATAGATAGTGATGTCGGGTCGGCCTATCTTGTCAAGCCATGCCAGGGCGTGGACTATGGCCAGAAATTCTCCCATGTTGTTGCTGCCGCCCTCAAGTGGCCCTACATGAAACAGTCTGGCGCCGGTAGCGATGTCGACACCCTGATATTCCACCGGGCCGGGATTGCGGCTGCATGCGGCGTCCACGGCTATGGAGCCGGGAACTATCTCGGGGATGGCATCATAGTTGACAACTTTGGGCTTGTGGGCGGCGATGCCGCGGAACATGCCGATGTAGTCTTCCGGCCGGCCGCGGTAGGCTTCGATTGCTTCAGCTCTGGAGTTGAAGCTTTTGTAGCGTGCGCCGGGAAAGTTTTCGGTCTGTAGTTTGCATTCTTCCCATGAGTCGAACACTCCGGTGTCGTGTCCGGCCCATACGACGTAATATTTCTTCTGTGCCATTGGTGGTTTGATCGCTTAGGATAAAGTGAGGTAGATGCCTATGTCGACGCATCGGCGCCCGACGGCGGCGGCTATCTCGGCATTGACGGGTTTGCCGAGGAAGGTCAGAGCTGCGCATTGCAGTCCGGGGAGCAGCTGGAGGGCGGAGTTGAGTCCTTCAGTGTCGACGATGGATCGCAGCATGGTGGCAAAGGTGTTGCTGAGGGCCATGGCGGCTGTTCGTGCTACGGCGCTGCCGGCGTTGATGTAGCAGGCTCGCGACGGCTCGGTAAGGGAGATATCGAGCGGCGATGCCAGTGCGAGGTCTATTGTAGGGACGCTGGGGAATGCTTTTCCGCAGTCGTCGGTGAGATCGAAGATTATCACGCCGCGCTTCATCATGGCCACGGTATCGTGGTCGATCACGGGCGTGGGGCTGACACCGGTGTAGATAACCACGTCGGCGGTGCGCAGGGCGTTGTGGAGCACCCGTGGATGCAGTGCCGAACTGACCACGCGACAGTCAAGCTCGCGCTCGGCGCGGCGCAGACGATACACATCGTTGTCGAACATCCGGACCAAGGCTCCGGCACCCGATGCCGACCGGGCGGCAGCACAGGCTGCTATGCCGCTGCCGATGACGGTGACCTCGCATGGGACGATTCCGGCCACGCCTCCCAGCAGGATTCCTTTGCCGTGGACTGAATCGGCAAGCAGCGATGAGGCGCGTGCCATAGCGGCGCGGCCGTCGATTTCAGAAAGAATGTCGGCGAACGGGCGGTTTCCGCGGTCGTCGCGGATCAGGTCGATGGCCACGGTGATTATATGGCGGTTGAGCAGTGCTTCGATGGTGGGACTGGTCAGACGGCAGAAAGCCGACAGGGTGAGTAGCATTGCGCCGCGGCGCATCTTGCGTATGTCCGACGGGGTCAGCGGTGCCAGATGCATCACAATGTCGCAGCCAAGTGTCTCATCGCGGTCGGTGACGCGCACTCCGGCGGCTGCATACTGATTGTCGGTGTAGTGGATAGTGGCTGCCGCCCCCGATTCTATCCTGACATCGAATCCCTGTTCCACGAGCATTGCCGCTCCCTCGGGTGTCAACGGGAACCGGCGTTCCGCCGGGTCGCAGCAGCGTGGCAGTCCGATGCTGAACAGCCGTCGTCCGGTGGCAGTGGCCACGGGCTGCTCCTGCGCGGTAGGTGTCTGGATATTGTCGGTCATGGCTATAGCTCTTTTGATTGACCACAAATTTAGCAATTATTTGCCATAATCCATCTTTGTGGCAAAGTAATTCCATACGTATGCAAGGTCAGAGCTTAAGCAGGAGAAACAATAGTCCGAAAAGTATGGCACTGGAAACGGCGTTGACTATCACGCGTTTCACCGGATTCTGACACCATCGGGCTATCTTGCCATCGGGTTTGATTTTGGTTATTATGTCGACTAATCCCCATGGTCCTACGGCCAACCATAGCAATATGCATCCGGCTATCAGAATGAATAGAGAGGTGTTCATGGCGCAGGGCGTTTGAGGTTATAGAAATTGCAATAGCGCAAGAGCTGTGGCGCATAGAATGAAAACTGCACCTACAAAAATGGCGTATTTGTTACACCCTTGACGCAATGATTTGACAATGAAGAATGCGGCTACGGAAGCCAGCATTGCGATGCCGATCCAGAAAAGATAGTTGGGAATTGTGTTGGCGATGCCGAATATGGCAAAGGGAATGGCGATCAAGATTCCGGCAATTATCTGCTGTGGCTTGCTCAGATTTAAATTCGGACGTTCCATAGGCTCGGCTTGTTTTTAATCGATATGTAGATCAGCGCTAAATCCAATGAATGACGCGGCTACGTAAGCCGAGCCGCGATTGCAGTGTTGAATTTTATGCTGAGAGCTAAAATATAAACAATCCCGTGGAGGTGAATGTTTTGGGGCTTATCGGGCGGTGGGGAGGTTGAAGCGGCTGATGAAGAGGGCGACGGATTCGTCGATCATCTGGCGAGAGTCGAGCCAGTCGGCGCAGAATGTGTCGGAGGCTTGTAAGTAGTGGGGCATACGCCGGTTGAGGGCATCGGTTATGTAGTCGGAGAGCTCGTCGTCGGTCATGGCGGCGATCAGCGGTCGGCGTCGCCGTCCGGCTTTGAGCCGTTCAAGCAGGCGGCTGTGGGATGCTTCCAGGAATACGGTCTGTCCCGAGCGGTTCATCGTGTGGATGTTGTCGAAGAAACATGGGGTGCCGCCGCCACAGGCTATGATCACATCCTGAAACTGGCTCACTTCCTCCAGCATGCGCCGCTCTAATTCTCGGAAGCCGGCCTCTCCTTCCCGGGCGAATATTTCACGTATATTGGCATGGAACCGACGTTCGATGTATGTGTCGAGGTCAATGAAGTCGAGTCCGGTGGCTTCGGCAAGTGCCCGTCCGAGGGTCGATTTGCCGCTGCCCATGAATCCTATGAGAAATATCGGTCGCATACGTCGGATTGTTTTGATTTGCGGCAAAGTTATAAAAATTCCGTTAAACTGAAACGCATTGGTTCGTTCTGGGATAAAAGAGGCGGCTTCCGCTGTTTATGGGATCGAGTACGATCGGCTTTATTTGTGGCTAAATGGATGCTGGTTATTTATCAGTGCCCTATGGATGTAAGTATGATGCCAATGCCTAATGTTGCGATTCCGATGAAAATTCCGTAGAAGCGATAGGTAAAGCGATGGGTTCTGTCGTAGCCACGTTTGTCGCTGTAGATGAATCGTATTGCCAATGGCGTTATGGCGATTATGAGGCTGCCTGCTATTAGAAGGCCTAACCCAATGGTGTCGGTGGCTGTCATGACGGATGGGTAGCTAAGTGATTTAACTTGTGTTGGTTATTTGTTAACGATGCTGGAAAGGGGATTGTTCGGATAGGGGGATAAAAGAGGCGGAAGCCGCGTCCTGTTGTGGAGGCGGCTTCCGCTGTTTATGGGATCAAATACGATCGGCTCTGTGGATTAGAGCTGGGGACCGGCGGCAACGAGTGCTTTGCCGGCTTCGTTGTTTTCGTATTTCTTGAAGTTCTTGATGAAGCGTGCTGCGAGATCTTTTGCTTTAACTTCCCATTCAGAGGGGTTAGCGTAGGTGTCGCGCGGATCGAGGATCTTGGGATCTACGCCGGGGAGTTCGGTCGGGATCTCGAAGTCGAAGATGGGGAGCTTCTTGGTGGGAGCGTTGAGGATGGCGCCGTCGAGGATAGCGTCGATGATGCCACGGGTATCTTTGATGGAGATACGTTTGCCTGTGCCGTTCCAGCCGGTGTTCACGAGATAAGCCTTGGCACCGCTCTGCTGCATCTTCTTAACGAGTTCTTCAGCGTATTTGGTGGGGTGCAGTTCGAGGAATGCCTGACCGAAGCAAGCCGAGAATGTCGGGGTGGGTTCGGTGATGCCGCGTTCTGTACCGGCGAGTTTTGCGGTGAAGCCGCTGAGGAAGTAGTATTTGGTCTGCTCGGGATCGAGGATCGATACGGGGGGCAGAACGCCGAATGCGTCGGCCGACAGGAAGATCACGTTCTTGGCAGCGGGACCTGCGGAGATCGGTTCAACGATGCTCTTGATGTGGTTGATCGGGTAGGAAACACGGGTGTTTTCGGTCACGCTCTTGTCCTTGAAGTCGATCTTGCCTTCTGCGTCAACGGTAACGTTTTCGAGAAGGGCGTCGCGAGTGATAGCGTTGTAGATATCGGGTTCGCTTTCTTTGTCGAGGTTGATAACCTTAGCGTAGCAGCCGCCTTCGAAGTTGAACACGCCGTTGTCGTCCCAGCCGTGTTCGTCGTCGCCGATGAGCAGACGTTTCGGGTCGGTTGACAGGGTGGTTTTGCCTGTGCCTGACAGACCGAAGAAGATGGCGGTGTTTTTGCCTTCTTTGTCGGTGTTGGCAGAGCAGTGCATGGATGCGATGCCACTCTGGGGGAGGTAGTAGTTCATCATTGAGAACATACCTTTCTTCATTTCGCCGCCGTACCAGGTGTTGATGATAACCTGTTCGCGAGATGTGGTGTTGAATACAACAGCGGTTTCGGAGTTGAGGCCGAGTTCCTTGTAGTTTTCAACTTTTGCTTTTGAAGCGTTGTAGACAATGAAGTCGGGCTTGAAATCCTTGAGCTCTTCAGCTGTGGGGGCGATGAACATGTTGGTCACAAAGTGAGCCTGCCATGCCACTTCCATGATGAAGCGCACTGCCATACGGGTGTCCTTGTTGGCACCGCAGAAGCGGTCAACAACATAAAGTTTCTTGCCGGAAAGTTCTTTTACGGCGAGTTCCTTAACGGCTTCCCATGTTTTTTCGGTCACGGGTTTGTTATCGTTGGGATATTCTTCGGTTGTCCACCAAACGTTGTCGCGGCTGTTGTCGTCGAGCACGATGAATTTGTCTTTGGGTGAGCGGCCTGTGTAGACGCCGGTCATCACGTTGACAGCACCGAGTTCGGTAACGGTGCCTTTTTCAAAACCTTCCAGAGAGGGATCGGTTTCTTCTTTGAACAGTTCGTCGTAAGAGGGGTTGTAGATCACCTCTTTGACATCCTTGATGCCATACTGGGCTAAATCGATTGCACTCATTTCTTTTGACTTGAAATATAAATGGTTAATAAATTTCTATGTGTTTGTTTCTCTGATCTGTTTTTGGTGTGCGGATCTTCCGCACCCTTTAAATCAATTGCAAAGTTAGTGACTTTTTCGCTGACTTGTGCAATAGATTAAAGAAATTTTTCCGTATTAATTATTTTTAATATACATTCAGCATGCGGCCGGCTGTTGTGGCGGCTACGAGTCATAACAAGTCTGTCGGGGCTAAGTTGCAGCTATTGTGCGATTTTTTAGAAAGATTATGTCTTGGCATGGAAAAAATAAGTTAACTTTGCGCCCCATAAATGGATCTCAGGTATGATTGTGATTTTTCAACTTTCAATAATTTTTGCGTTTCTCGCTCTGGGGGAGCTGACGGTGTGGCTCACGGGGATTCCTGTGCCGTCGTCGGTTGTCGGTATGCTTCTGCTTGCTGCGGCTCTTCAGGGAGGCGTGGTTAAGCTGCGTCAGGTGGAGGGCACGGCCGATTTTCTGGTCAGGAATCTCGGCTTTTTCTTTGTTCCGGCCGGAGTGGGGCTCATGGAGCATTTCGGGCTTATCCGCGAGCAGTGGCTGCCGATAGTGGTTGCGGCGGCGGTGAGTACGGTGTTAGTTCTCGGTGTGACCGGGTGGTTTCATCAGTTATGTAGAAAATATCTGTCGCGCAATGGTGGAGGAAAGTAATATACTTGGCAACAGCTATGTGTTGCTTGCGCTGACGTTCGCCGTGTTTATCGTTGCGTCGCGTCTGTCGCGTCGGTGGGGAAACGTGTTTTTCAACCCGATATTGATCACGATCGTGGTGCTGATCGCTGTTCTGAAGCTCGGTGGTGTGTCTTATTCGAGCTATGCCGCCGGTGGCGATCTGATATCTTTCTGGCTGAAGCCTGCGGTAGTGGCTCTCGGGGTGCCGCTCTATCGTCAGTTGGCCTCGATCCGCCGTCAGGCTTTGTTCATTCTGATGGCTGAGCTGGCCGGATGTGTGGCCGGTATTGTGTCGGTGGTGCTTGTGGCGCAATGGCTCGGGGCATCGAGGGAGGTGGTTCTGTCGCTGGCTTCCAAGTCGGTTACAACGCCGATCGCCATGGAGGTCACACAAGCTGTTGGCGGCATTCCGGCGTTGTCGGCAGCCGTCGTTGTCTGCGTGGGGATCTTCGGTGGTATGACCGGATTCCGGGTTATGGCAATAAGCGGAGTCCGCAGCCCTGTCGCGCAGGGTTTGTCGATGGGAACGGCAGCGCATGCCGTGGGTACATCGATGGCGATATCGGCGGCCGGATACCGCTATGGTGCGTGGGCCTCGCTGGGCCTTACGGTCAACGGAATGCTGACGGCGATGCTGACGCCGAGCATCCTGTCGCTGATGGGTGTCTGATAGTGTAGGCCGATGGTGACGATTCGTGCCCGGTGGGCTATTAAATGTCTGAAAAAGTGTAAAAATACCGCAGAAAAATTGCAAAACGAGAAATAAGGTGCTATATTTGTAACCAACATGAAGTAATAGGGATTAGAAACAAGTTTTAAAAGCTCTTTACCTCATACACAATTACATATTTAACGAATCCGGCGGAATGGAGATTCCTCATCATCCGGTGAAAGATACGATAGCAAACAGAAAATTGAGACCGTGAAGCCGGGAGCATCCGGCAGCTACGGGGATCAAGATTTTTCCCTTTGTCTGGAAACCGCCAAAATCCACACTGTCCAGGGAATACACTGCACTTCCACCCCCATCAGGAATAAGGGGCGAGAACGAGCAATCCGTATTTTGGGACAAAGGCGCTTGGCGGTGCCTCAGGCTGCAAGATAGGTGTTGTTCGTTTCCGCCCCATTTTTATTATTTATGAGCCAGATTTTTATAGGGAAGATTATCGAGGAGGAGCTTCGGAATCAGGAGCGGTCAGTGGTTTGGCTTTCAAGAAAGCTTAACTGTAACCGCACGAACGTCTACAAGATCTTCAACCGCACCAGTATCGACACTGAACTGCTGCTGAAGATATCCAATGTGCTCAAACGTAATTTCTTCGAGCCGTACATCTCGCGCCTTGAGCCATAGGGACTGGCGCGGACCTGTTGCATTTTTATAAAATATTGCGTAGGTTTGCAGTCCGCTAATCCGGCGGATTGGACATAATCTGTGACCGCAATGAAAAAAAGCATCGTATATACCCGAACAGGCGATAGCGGCACCACCTCTCTGGTGGGGGGCGCACGCGTGGCCAAGGACGCGCCAAGGCTCGAAGCCTATGGTACTGTCGACGAACTCAACTCACATATCGGACTGGTGGCCTCGCAAGCTCCGACTCCGGAGGTGGCCGATATGCTTACATGGATTCAACATCGCCTTTTCGACATAGGCGGCTATCTGGCATGTGATCCCGACGGCGAATTTCAACTCCCTCCCGGAGCCGACGATCAGACGATCGTGAGGCTTGAAAAAATGATCGACATGCTCGACTCGCGGCTTCCGGCCATCAACCGGTTCGTGCTTCCTGGCGGAACCGAAGCTGCTGCCCGAACCCATGTGGCGCGCACCGTGTGCCGCCGCGCCGAACGCCGGATCATCAGCCTCGATGGCACGGCACCGGTGGATCCGGCCGTGATCCGCTTCATGAACCGCCTGAGCGACTTCCTCTTTGTTTTAGCCCGATTTAACAATATAATACGGGATGTCGATGAAATATTTTGGCAGAAAGATTGTTAGTTAGTAGAAAATAATTACTTTTGCGGCACGAAAATAGCTACCCTCTTTTGTAAAACAACAAAAACATCATAACTATGTACTGGACACTGGAATTAGCATCAAAACTTGAAGACGCTCCCTGGCCTGCAACACGCGAGGAACTCATTGACTACGCCATGCGCTCCGGCGCGCCCCTCGAGGTGATCGAAAACCTTCAGGAGATAGAGGACGAAGGCGAAACCTACGAATGCATCGAGGACATCTGGCCCGACTACCCCTCCAAAGAAGACTTCCTCTTCAACGAGGACGAATATTAACGCAGAAATTCGGGGTTACTGATTTAATAGTCAGCGATTTATAACTTAAGCCACTCTTGAAAAAGGGTGGTTTTTTTGTGTCACCCCCCTGGCCGATATATTTTAGAAGATGGACACTAACGCACGAATGAAATCCCCGATTCGTATGTGTCAGGAATGAAATTATTTCGTATGTGTGACGCCTTAAACGATACGGAGTTTCAATTAATCCTAATGACGCAAATATATTACAATATTTTTTCGACACAGATAAACTAAAATATGATCGACATGAGCTAAAGTGCGATATACTTATACTTGAAAAAATAATACGAAATTTCTTTAAGAACTATGATTTTAAAAGGTTTAAGGATTTTCAAATATCTTTTGGTGAAATAACCTTGTTACCCTCCTGGATATTAGCGTATTAAAATAATCTTTGTGGATAAAAATGATACTATCATTCTTGCTATCCTTCCAGATATAGCACCACATGAAATGAAGATTATCAATAAATTATATCTTCTTTAATTGTTTCTTCAACGCTGTCAATACCAGAGTTTACGGGTAAAAAACCTTCTCGGTCAAGTACACGTAAAATGCTGCGTAGTAGATAATTGTTTGAGAAGACAGGATAGTATTTCCGTGCGCCTTCTGACACTGGCGCTAACATCTTGTCATTAATCAATCCTCGTATAAGTCTTGATCTGTCAGAACTTGATTTATTGGGTAATGCTCTGACTAAATCACCTGACTGTATTATTTGTTTATCAGCCTTAACTGCTACGACAAGAATTGCATAAGCTTCTGGAGTTAAAAATTTACGAGAAAAAGCATCTTCCAAACTTGGAAGGAGCACTTTATCTCTTAAAATATTTGGATTAGACAACCGATCAATTTTCTCAAGTTCAATCTTCAATCCTCTAAGCATATATTCGGCCCATGCTAACATACCTTCATCGGTTCCCTTATCAGCTCTGGAAAGATATGAGTAATAATCATCCCGATTAGAGCAAAAAACAGCAGTAGGATTTATTATTCTTTCTCTGCTTTTGAAAACTAATTTTAACAACAGAGCATATGTGAATAATCGAACCACTCGACCATTCCCATTTTCAAAAGGATGTATCCATACGAATCTATGATGAGCTATTGCTATTTTAAGTAAATCGTACTTAGGTGCATCATTTTTATTGACAAATTCAATTAATTCCTCCATTAGGGGAATTACTTGTGTATAATCAACTGGAATATGCTTAGAACCCCCAATACGAACATTCTGTTCTCTAAAACATCCAGGATGTGCTGCCCCCTCTTTCATATAGCTAAGACCAGCAACTGTGATTTGGTGCAATTCTCTTATAAACTTTGCAGAAATCGGTATATCTTGAATATTGTCCTCAATATATCGCATTGCGTTCTCAATATTCTGAATCTCTTTTATTTGTTCCATAGGGGTATGCTGAGGAGAATCATCTATTTTTGTGTTCTCCACATAATCCATTATAGTAGTGTTATTACCCTCTATTCTACTGGACCCAACACTCTCCAACATTTGGAAGATACCTCTTATCTGATTGAATATAAAAGGATTGGTCATACCAACGAATTCCTTGTAACGTAGTTTCTCCAGTTCCATAATAAGGTCAGTAATTGACATATCAAAGGATATTGCTGGCAATTGTAATCGAGATATATTCATTTGCGCTCTTAGTAATTGTTAATTTGCATCGCCATAATATTGGATTTGCATCTATTCATCATAATATACGTAAAGTCAATTAATTGCAAAGTTAATATTAAATTTTGGATTTGCAAATCAATCTATTTACATTTGCTATTTTATTTGTTGATAATTGCATAAGATTATTCTTAATCCTGTTATGCTAATATTTCATAGAAACCACATTCTTGGGGGCGAGGCATAAAAGTGCCGGCATGCAATCCGCTGCGGATTGCATGCCGGCTGGTGTGGGTGTGTGTTTTTCAATCTCTTAAGGGGATGGTCAGCGCAGAGCTATCTTGTAGGCTTTGCCGTTGATGCTGACCACGACTACGCCACTGCCGGTGTTGACCGTGAATACGCTGTCGGTCGTGGAGAGCAGCAGGCGCCCGTCGAGATCATAGACCATGGCCACATCTGTGTCATCCTTGCCGCTGATGCTTATGGTGGTTCCATGCGCCGTCACCTCAATTTCGCCGTCGCGGCTTATCTCATCGATGCTCATGGTGCCATTGTCAACCTCCATATTCAGGAACTTGCTCCATGTAGGGTGAGCCTGATAGGTGGCGAGAGTTCCGGCCGGCACGTATAGCGTGGCATTCTTGTAGGCTGTGGTGCTGAATGCTGTGGCGTGTGCGTCGGAGGGGATTATCGATTCTGCATGCACTTCATTGAGCCAGTGAACCCCCATGAATGCATATTCCCCGATATGTGTCACAGATTGCGGTACCGTGATCTCACTCAGCCCCGTGCAGCCGAAGAATCCGTAATCGCCGATGCTCTCCACGGCTTCGCCGATGGAGGCGGAGCTAAGCGCGCTGCATCCGGTGAATGCCTCGTTGCCGATGGTTTTCACGCTGTTGGGTATTTCTATCGAGCGGAGCGAAGTGCAGTAACCGAAAGCAAGAGTGTCAATGCTCTCGATGGTTTCAGGCAGCGAGATAGACTTCAGTCCCCAGCAATAGTTGAATGCCTCCGGCCCGACACCTACAATGGTGTAAGTGACATCATTGTATTCAATCGTTTCAGGAATGACGACATTGGTCAAACCCTGATAGTTGCTCATGTCATTCTGCTTTTGGTACGTGACCATTGCAGTTTCTGTAGAATTGTTTAGAATGTAATAGATACCATTTATTTCACGTGAGCCCGGGTTGAAATTATCAACATGCATGAATTCCTTCCACACAGCAGCCGCTGAATAATCGCTTTGTGATGATGAGGGTACAGACAATGTTGTAAAGGAATAGATCTCAGTAGGGAATACATCATCTCCTGTTGCCGGTGGAGTCTCGGCTGCACAACGGATTTCTCGAATTGCGGTAGAACTCTTAAATGCTCTTGAACCAATGGCAATGAGTCTTTTCGATAAGTAGACATTCTGTAGGGCGCTACATTTTTGAAAAAAACCATCGCCTAATTCCGTCACAAAATCGCCAATAACGACTGATCTTAGCGATGATAAGTTACCAAAGGGTATTTCGCCTGTAGTAAAGCCTAGAGTGTCTGGGCCACTACTAAAAAAATAGTTAATATTACGACCTATATAATATTACGACCTATATAGAGGTATTCAATTGGACAGTTATAAAAATATGAACCAAAGCCGCTTACTTTTCGATACATATCAAGTGTGGTTTCAGAATCTTCAATGATTACAGTTTTGAGAGAGCTGCAATCATAAAATGCAGATTCTCCAATAGAAGTTACGGAGCTGGGGATAGATATCGAAGTCAGAGCAGTGCAATGATAGAAAGCTTTATTGCCAATAGAAGTTACCGAGCTTGGGATTGAGATTGAAGTCAAAGCAGAGCAGCCACCAAACGCCAATTCTCCAATAGAAGTAAATGTGGCAGAATTTGGAATATCTATTGATGATAATGATGAGCAGCCATAAAAAGCATTACTTCCTAATGTGGCTAATGAATCGGGGAGGATTAAAGACTCGATGTTTGAGCATCCTGAGAAAGCATAGCTTGGGATATCCTTAAAATATTTACCGAACGTAATGTTTTTAATCGTTTTTTTGTTATAAAATGGAGAGTATCCATAAGTAATGTATACAGTTGCATAAGTTGGGTATGAAATAGATCTGCCAATATGTAACGTTTCTAAGGGACAATCATAAAATAGACCTTGGGTGCTGCTATTGAATCCGAGAGAAAGAGGCTCTTCACCATCTTCAAAAATAACATTATTTAAAGCAGTACATCCCGAGAAAGCATAATTGCCAATAGAAGTTACCGAGCTGGGAATTGAGATTGAAGTCAAAGCGGAGCACCCATAAAATGCATCCCTATCAATTGAAGAGACATTGTTCCCTATTGTAATAGAAGATAGTTCCGATTTGTTGTTAAATGGAGAGGTGTGATATCTATCAGAGGTAATATATGAAATGGTTCTGCCAAGATATAAAGATTTAATTGGACAATCATAAAATAGACCTTGGGAGCTGCTATTGACTCCGAGAGAAAGAGGCTCTTCACCATCTTCAAAAATAATATTATTTAAAGCAGTGCATCCAGAGAATGCAGCATTGCCAATAGAAGTTACCGAGCCGGGTATTGATATCGAAGTCAGAGCAGTGCATCCAGAGAACGCGCTCGTGGTAATGGATGTGACATAATATGATTTCCCTTCGTATTCAATGTGATCGGGTATTATGACATCGGCCAGTGCATTGTTCTTGCTTTGTGATGCGACTGTCGCGGTGGTGTCGGAGAGTGAATAAACCATTCCGTCCACCGTGACTGTGGTTGCGGCATGAGAGCAGACGGCGGCTAACAGAAATGAAAATAAAAAGAGCAGTTTTTGTTTCATGCTGATTGGTTTTTTGTTAGGTTGCATATTTTAATCCAGGCGTGTCCGTAGACTTTTTCAAATACGGATCCGTAATTCAGAGTCTCGTTCACTCGTTTAATAAATTCAACGTATTTCTCTACTTCCGTGCGAAAGCTCCCGGCATGCTGATTATTGTTGGAATAACACACGGATATATAGATCACATTTTTATCTTCGGCGAGAGCCTCACGCGATACGTATTTTTTAGTGACCTGATCAGCCCGGGTGTTGTCGATCTCTATGATTATAACTGTGTTTTCATCTAAACTACCAAGAATGTCAACACGGTCGTTTGTCGAGGCTCCCTGTATAGTCTGTTCCATATCCCATTCTATATTTGGGAATGCTTGCTTGAGGACACTGAGCAGCGGTATCTGTATACGTGCCTTTACTGAATTTTGGAGGGCTTTGTTGTAAGTGATGTTGGCGGAATCTATCACGCTCACAATCGAGTCCTTTAGTTGTGTGAGTGGTGTTTTTATCGCAGAGGGATTTACGCTACGGTAGAATCGCGTGTATAGGCGAAGGGCACTTCGTAAAGAAGCGGTGCCATTGTAAACATTGCCGGAAATAGGGATGTTGTGCTTTGGCTGTTTGCCTGCATTGGCATCTTCCTTAGAGTAGATAAAATCATCCTCAATTTTTGAAATGGTTCCGTTCTGGATCATCTTGTCGAGCATGGGATAGGCTCCTTTTATACGATTGATTTCAGAGACTCGTGAGGCCACAGTGTTCTCGCTATATCCTTCATTGGTCATCCATTTGTGAAAACTGATTGGTTGTGTGATAAGCATGGGTATAAATTGTGATTGGATCTCCACTGACACCAAAAAGGAGATTGATATTAAACAAAAAAGCGTGGTGCCGTGCTTGTTGCCCGTTCCCACGTCCAGAGGCCTTCGCATTGCCTGTCTTTGTAGGGAACGGAACAACGCAGAGGCCCACGCAAAATATGTAAGTATGCGCGGTGGACCGATCCCCAATGAATAAGGCTACGGCTCACGGCGGATAGAGTTACATATCCAACATGGCATCTACTGTTGCTCCAATTCTGACAAAGACTTTTTGGGAAGTTGCGAAGTTCCTGGGACGTCAGAATAGAAGCGTCAAGTAAACGCTTTTTCAAAATGTCGCGCTGAGGGGACAGTCCTCTCAGCATGGCAAAAATAAGGATTAATTTTCTGATGATGAAACAAATCCCCGGATTTTTTTGAAGCGAGCCTCTGCGTTGCTGATGCAAAGATTGGGCTTTGTTGCGACACAGCCAAGTTTTCCGCCGTTCACTCCGTTCATTCAGTCGGGCTTTGCCCGATGGTTGAATGGTTGAATGGTTGATTCCTTTTTGCTGGGCTTTGCCCGAAGGTTGGGCTGGAATATAACAAGGGCTGCATACAGAATGCAGCCCTTGTTATAGTGGATCCGCGGCCGATAGGCCGTGGTTGGGGGAGAGGGATCAGTTACTTCTTGTTCCGCTGAGCTGTATTTCGAATTCTTTGCCTTTGGCGTTGATCATCTTGCCATCGGCTGAGATTTGATTGTCGGCTTGATAAAGGAGGGAGAGGTTCCAGCTTCCTGTCGGCTGACCGCCCACCATTTCGTTGACTGTCATGGTCACGGGGTCGATCATGAATCCCTCAAGGGTGATGGGGGAGCCGGATCCGCTCTTGGTGTAATAGTAGCTGCCGGTGACATCGTTACCTTTTATGCGTAGGTTTACAGTTACGGGATATTTGCCGAATGTGCCTGTGAGGTTGAGGACGTTGGATTCTGAAGAACTGAAATCCGAAAGATCGGCATCGGTATCTTCCACGGTGGTTTCTTCTGTCTCGATCTCACTGCTGAGCAGATCGGAGATCATTGAATCGAGATTGCTGAAATCAAAAGCATTGGTATCGGGAACTTCGGTGGTTGATACCTGATTGTTGGCAGAAGAGAGCACGGCCACGAGAGCTGCTAGATTGGCTGACTCGGAGCGGTTGACAACTTGTGCGAAGGCCTGATCGCATACCTCTTTACCTTCTTTATTGATGAGGATAATCACGCTGCCGGATGTAGTCAGATATCGGTTGGGAGCGAGATATTCCAGATTGTCGTACTCGAAGGGGATTACAATCTCATCGTTGGTGTCGACAACACCGGTACGGCCGTTGGAATTGACTGCCAGCAGGTTGCCATCGCTCAAGAATTTGAGGCTGGGATATTTTGCACGGATCACTATTTTGCCGGTCATATCCTTCACGCCGTAGAATTCCTTGTCGTAGTAGATGAATTTGTCGTTTTTGACCGACAGGTTTCTGAGGCTGGTGCCTTCGTTGACGGAAGTCACTTTCTTACCTGTTTTGTCGAGCAGAACAATGTGGTCGCCCTCAACGGCAAAGCAGTATCCGTTTTCAAAAGCGGTCAGGTCGCTATACTTGCCGGAGTTGCCTTTGAAAAGGGTTGCTCCCGTTTTATCGATGGCTTCAAAGAAGTTCTTGCCATCTTCTTGCCGGGTGATCACGATGGCGATCCCATCGGAGAACGGAGCGGCGTTGACGTAGCGCGGTTTGATGACGATCTGCCCCTGGGTATTGACATAACCGAATTTTTTCTCAGTGTTGACGATCAGCGCGAGGCCATCGGGGCCGAAGCCACTTGCCACACCAAGTTTCTTGTCGAGGGTGGCCACGACCTGTCCTTTAGTGTCGACGATTTGCCAGGGTTCTGTCTTGACGCGCACAATGGCAAACCCGTCGGGGCTGAAATTGGTCACAAAGGTGTAGCTGTCGCGGTTGAGCTTGTTTTTTGTGTTTTCAGTGGTGTAGAGGTCGAAAGTGCCTTCGTCGTTCTGAACAAAGAAAGCCTTGTTTACAACATTGGTCGCCGGGGCGAAGAATTCGTCTGTGAAAACCATCTCTCCATTGTTGACATCCAAAAGGCTCCACATGTTTGAGTTGTCAACCTTGACGCTGATGTAATCCGCGTCTGTAGACGATTTGCTTCCGCAGCCGGTGACCAGAGCTGCCGCCACGATTCCTAAAAAAAGTTTTTTCAACATAAATTTTGAATTTGGATAAGTAATTGGTTGTTGTAGATTGTGTTAATAAGCCGATTGTTTTTGCACAAAAAAAGCGTGGTTCCTTGTCCGTTGTCCATTTCCACCACTTGAGGCCTTCGCATTGCCTGTCTTTGTTGGAAATGAAACAACGCAGAGGCCCACGCAATATGTAATCTACTGGTACATATCCATGTGGCATCTACCGTTGCTCCAATTCTGACAAAGACTTTTTGGGAAGTTGCGAAGTTCCAAGTGGTCAGAATAGAAGCGTCGAGTAAACGCTTTTTCAAAATGTCGCGCTGAGGGGACAATCCTCTCAGCATCGCAAAAATAAGGATTAATTTTCTGATGATGAAACAAATCCCCGGATTTTTTTTGAAGCGAGCCTCTGCGTTGCTGATGCAAAGATTGGGCTTTGCTGCGACACAGCCAAGTTTTCCGCCGTTCACTCCGTTCATTCAGTCGGGCTTTGAATCAACGGGATTTATCGGGATTTATCGCGTTTAATCCGGATAAATCCACTATATTTGGAAAAAAGTATCCTATGGGTGTTGAAATCAAATTTTCACAATCGTATTTTTGGCTTGACTCCTGGATTATGTCCAACATAATCCAGCTTGGTACCGTGAGTTTCTGCGATCGTTTTGTCGATTATAAGATAGATCCGTGCCGGAGACTATATGACCAGATGGTGTTGGCTGCCCGTTGTTGCACTGCCAATATCGCTGAGGGGACATCCCGATATTCAACTTCAATCGAGACGGAGATGCGGCTGCTTGATGTTGCCCGTGCCAGTCTTGATGAATTGCAAGGCGATTTCTTCCATTATCTTTTACGTTGCAATGCCGATGTCTGGGCTATAGGTGATCCCAATAGAGAGGCGATATGGACGATGAGGTTGGATAAACCTCAGTATTCCAACAGCCTTTTTCATGATGCTGCGAAGCATATTCTCAAGCAGAAAACTAAATTCGCTCCATGGATTGAGAGCGATTCTCCAACGATGGTTGCTAATGCATTACTGGTTCTTTGTGCGAGGGTTAACCGTATGCTGGAGTCGCAGTTGCAGAGTCAACTTAAGCTATTTCGTCAACATGGTGGTTTTACGGAGAATATGACCTCGGAACGCATTGATGCAAAACGCCAGCAAGCGAAAGAGATGGGCGCACCTGCTTGTCCTAAATGTGGGAAGCCGATGATAAAACGCATGCAAAAGAAGGGTCAAGGTCAAGGAAGAGAGTTCTGGGGTTGTTCGGAATATCCAAGTTGTAATGGTTTTAAGAATATTTGATGACATTGTGTGAACGCTATGAACGCTAAATAGCATGGCAATCCAACGTAAAAAAACTACTTTTGCGTAAAAACACAAAAATGGTTAGTGAAAAGATCAGACAGATGATACGGGAGCGGTTCAATTCTCCCATTCAGTACCCCCAGCAGTGCGAGGCCCTTGCAATGGCTATTCAGGAGGCCACGGGGCAGACATTAGGTACGACAACCTTGAAACGCATGCTCGGCTTTGTCAACGGGCCGGCATGTCCGCGCCCGTCGTCGCTCGACATTATCGCTCAGTATCTCGGCTATCCCGATTATAATCTGTTGGCAAAGGACTTGGGGGAGGATGCAGAAATATCTGATTTCCGTGCCGTTGAGAGCATTGACTCTGCCGATCTTCTCCCGGGCGAGCAAATTCAGGTTACCTATCACCCCAACAGACTGTTGACTCTAAGTTATATCAAAGAAAACCGTTATCTCGTCAACGAGTCGCGCGGTAGCAAACTGCTTAAAGGCGACATTCTAACCATCGCCGGCTTCTACGTCGGGTTTGAACTCCTAATAAGCGATGTTGAGCGCGACAAAAAGCATCTCGGCTCATATCAGGCGGCCAAGCAGGGCGGATTGACAAGCGTGGAGATCATCGGATAGAATGCGTTATGTGTGGAAAGTTTAGGGTATACAATGAAGTTTTTGTACTGAATGCTTGTTTTTTCATGGTATAGGCTGTAACTTTGAGCCAAAACACGTATGTATTATGAAGATCATAGAGCGACCGATATATCTTAGCCGTATAACACGACAGCTCAACCGCGGCATGATGCTTATTTTAGTTGGTCAACGCCGTGTGGGGAAGAGTTTTTTGCTTAAGGCTACATCCGATTGGCTGGTGCAACACAGACCGAATGCCAATATACTATTCATAGACAAGGATTTCAATGATTTCAGTTTCCTAAAAACAGCTGAAGATCTATATTCTTTTGCGGTTGAAAAGCTACCCTTGGGAGAAGAAAACTATCTTTTGATTGATGAGGTTCAGGATATATCAGATTTTGAAACGGCACTTCGCGGTCTCTATGCTGAGAACCGATGTCAAATTATCGTTACCGGGAGCAATGCGTATATGTTTTCTGCGGAAATCGCCACCAAGTTTTCAGGTCGCTACATTGAGGTTCCTGTTAGAGCTCTTGACTATGATGAATTCCTCGAGTTTCATGACCTCGATGACAGTCATGAGTCATTGATTAAGTTCATACAGTTTGGGGGTATGCCGGGTTTGGCCAATTATAAATTCGACGAGATACCGGAAATCAAAGCTTATCTGCAAGGGGTATATAATACGATCGTTCTAAAAGATATTGTTGCGCGTGAACAGATTCGCAATATCGCGTTTCTTGAGAATCTTTTGCAATTTGTCGCTGACAATGTTGGCCGGTTGGTATCGGTAAACAGTATTGTCAAATATCTGAAGTCGCAAGGAGGCAAAGTGACCAACGATCTTACATCCAGATATATCAAGGCTATCTGTAACGCATTTATAGCAGATGAGACAGTTAGATATGATATCCATGGCAAACGCATTTTCGATCTCATAAGCAAATACTATTTCAGTGACATCGGCCTACGTAACTGCATAGTTAATGAGATACCCAACGTGTTCGGAAGCATAGAATTAGTAATTGAAAATATTGTCAGGAATCATCTTTTAGTCCTTGGCTTTGACGTTTACGTGGGAGTGCTTCCTTCCGGTGAAATTGACTTCGTGGCAAAAAAAGGAGAGCAGACCATATATATTCAAGTCGCATATAAGTTGTCGGGTAAAGAAACAATAAAACGGGAGTTTGGAAATCTTGAAGCAATCAAAGATAATTATCCGAAATATGTAGTGACAATGGAAGATATAACAGGGTCGCTGAAAGAATATCCAGGAATTCATCACATCCATCTTCGTGACTTCCTGAAAACCAGTTTCTGAGAACCGGATTGGAGATCATCGGATAGAATCACTCCAACGGTTTATTCGGCTTCGAACATCTTCTTCGCTTTTCTCCAGATCAATCCACTCTTGATGGGTTCTGACTGCCATCTGCACATCGATTTCAGATATATTATGATAATGTGTAACTGCAGAATAGATTATTCCAGTATAAGCCAAGCCGTAAGCCAAGTTGTAATCATATATGGCGTCGCGCTTACTGCCGATGGGGATTGTATCGCAATCAAGGATCGCCCAGAGTGTCGCTCTATATCCATTTATTTCCTGGCGTTTTCGGGCAATCAGACTGGATATCCAGTTTGGATCGATAGTTGGTTTGGTTTGCAGATCAGGAGCCGTAGACCTTAATTCGGATGTGGCCGCGGTATCTTGGAGCGGTATGGTATCAACAGGTATGCCAATCGGTTTCAGAGCCGTTTTCTCTTCTTTGGGATATGAAAGCAACGCAACCCCACAAGCGGCAACTGCAATTCCTATCAGAAAAAGCCAGACACCGTTGATTCTCTTTCTGATTCTGAGCAATTGTCGGAGCCCGGGAGCTGAGACATTATCTTTTTTGCAAGCGCGAGCAACCTTGCCCTGCCCCAGCCGCGCGGCTATCTTACCGATGCCACGGAAGTCAATCGCTCCATCTGCACACCCTGCGCAGCCATACTTCTCCGTGTTGCCGTGAGTCGTATCAAGCCATGAGGTATACGCCTTGTCAAGGTCAATCAGCGAGACGGGGCGGTCATCGTAGGGCGAGACAATAACATTGTCGGCCTTTATGTCGCAGTGGACTATGTTGCGGCGGTGAAGATATTCCACAACATCAACCAATTCAATCAACAGCCGTCGGACAAACTTGCGGTTTCTGAGCCGGGGATCATCACGCTTCATCAGGTCGGCAAGCGTATCCCCCTCTATGAAATCCATGACGATGTAGTCACCGCCAAATCCGATATAGCGAGGCAGCGATGGATGGCTCAGCGACACACCGAGGTCATACTCCTTGTCGAACGCAGCACGATATAGCGGATTGTCGCGATACTCGGCTTTCAACCGCTTTACGAACACCCGTCGGCGTTGTACGGTACACTCGTATGCATCACACGTCGATCCGCTTCTATCCAAAGGCTTGGCCAAAGCAAAATCAACAGACATTGATGCCGTCTCGTTCCTGTCGTCGAACCCTGATACTATGAAATTATCGTCGTTCACCCTGCAAAGTTAGCGATAACTGTGAAATAAAATAATTTTAAATAGACACTTAGTTATAAATGTTTTGCGTATATTTGTCATCAAACTAACTATTGTGCCATGAAACAACTGATCACTGCTTTTGTAATATTGTTGGGAGGCATTGTGCTGCCTCTGAGAATATATGCATGTCCTTTTTCGGAAACATTGTCGGCTACAAGTGAAAGTGATAAACCTATAGCTTCGCCGTATTATCTGCAACATCAATATCTGTCGGTTTTGGCTCCGGAGATAGAGCTTCGGGATTCAGCATGGTTGGCTGATCCGTTTCTTCTCAACACAGTAGTGGCTGAATCGACTGGCTTTCGATCTCCATTTGAGACTGATGAGATTGAGGTGACGGTGATATCTGATGAGGGTGTGCGTGTTTACATATGGCGTTTCCCGGAACCACAATATTGTCGGGAAGCTCTATATCTGATGTTCGTGCCTGATGAGGGGCATTATACGGCTTATGCTATAAGCATTGGACAGCTTGTGGATTGGGAAATCTCGAAGTCAACACAATCGTACCGTTCGACCTATGGTCGGGTAAAACGTCCGGATAATGCCAATGAATGCTATAGCCTACTTAAGGATCGCGGAGCTTTGACGGGAAAGATTTCGCCCGGAGAGTTTGTGCAGGAAGGATATGTGGCTCCTCCCGGTAATTATGACTTTAAGCATTAAATACTGATGATTATGAAACAGTGGATCTCTGTAATTTTGTTGGTGTTGTGTGGATTGTTCGGAAGGGGACAGTCTATGGCACAGGATGATTTCAATGACTTGAGTCCGGAAGATAAGGCGCTTCTTGGTAAAGCTGTGCAAGCGGTTGACGATGGGCTGTCTGAGGTTGTCGTTTCGGATTTCGATTGTCTTGCAAAGAAATATCCGGATAACTATATCGTGCAGTATGAGCGTCTATACAATCTTTATCAGCTCGGGCGCTACGATGAAATAATAAAGAAGAGGAAGTTCTTGTTGAAGCATAAGTTCTCCAATGAGCGCACTTATCAGCTTATCGGTAATTCTTACGATTTGTCGGGCAATAGGAAGGAAGCGGCGAAAGTTTATCTTGAAGGCCTTAAGCGTTTTCCTGCAAGTGGGGCACTATATCTTGAACTGGGAAATCTAAGCTTAATGGACAGTGATTATCAGAAAGCTTTGGAATATTATAACAAAGGCATTGTGGCGCAGCCCGATTTCGCGTCTAACTATTATCGTGCCGCCAGACTATATCTTTCTTCAGATAATGGCAAGGTGTGGGGGCTGGTCTATGCCGAATCGGCTATATTGCTGGCTCCGTCGAACGAGTCTCGACATGAGGATATGGCAGCTATGATGATTGATTGTCTGAAGCGTAGCATAACGATCAACTTGGGCGATAGCACTAAATTGTCTGTGAAGCTTGTGCCTGACAGGGGGATCACTATCGACAAGGAGTCGGGGAAGGTCTATCTTGCGTTCCCCGGGATCTATGAAGGAGCCATGTCGAAACCACTTATGAAGCTGTTGGCCGGGAAAATCCCCTTGGTTTTCGATATTCCGCAGTTGATTGATATACGCAGGGGCGCGGTTGAGAGCTATTTTTCGGTAACCGACAATATCTATGGCAACTCGATGTATTTGCTTGAGTTCCAGAAAAAGGTCATTGAAGCCGGACATTGGGATGCCTACAACTATTTCCTGTTCATGCCTTGCTATCCCGATGAATTTGAAACGTGGTACGCGTCCCACCGGGCCGATCTTGAGGCTTTTATTGACTGGTTTAATAATGCGCCGTATCGACTTGGTGATGGTCGCTCGGTCGATCCTATACAGATCTTCAATTCCTACCGTCCTATTGATCTGATAGAATCGTTTAAAATCCAGGCCGGACTGTTGGCCGGGGAAAAAGATTCCGGTGCGGATAAGGAGGTCAGTTGAGGTTGAGGGGAGTCATGTGGTAGCCGAGGGCATTGAGCTGCATGGCCATGCCGGCAAGATAGAGCTGATGCAGGGCGGCGATGTAGCAACCGAACGCCTCCTGTGTGCCCGGTTCCACCTGCTGATGGCGCAGCAGTGAATAGGCTCTGGCTGCGCAGTCGGCCACAAGGTCAATCACGGCTGCTGCGGCCTCGCCCTCATAGCCCAGCACTGATTCTGTTATGGCCTCGTCCAGATTGTCGAAACCGCGAAGATCGCGCAGTGACTCATAGATATCCTGCCGGTCGGCGTGGTTCTCCCAGTCCTGATCCCAGTAGAAAGCCATCGCCATACCGATGAACATCATCCAGCCGAGCGAGGCCGTAGGATAGTTCTGGAATTCCCGGGCGCCGTCGGGCAGATAGGCACGCGCTATCATGCCCCAGCGTTCCTCCACGTCGGGACATTGCGGCGTCACCTCGTCGACCGCTCCTTTTTTCCGGAGGAATCCCATCAGATCCTCGCCCACTTGCTCTTCGAAGCGCTCCACCAGCGCCGCTCCATTGTCCTGTTTCATATCCTCGTTTTGTTTTCTTCTGTATTCACGGTGTAAAGATAACGATAATTCACCTGAATTCATTGCACGTTGGCGGAATCTCCCGAAAATGCTTGCCGGGAAATGCGGTTTTTCGGGATCAAATTTATAATTTTGCCATGCAAGTGTATAAATTTGGAATACCATGATGATGCCAATGTTATTCAATTGGTCGAAAGCCGATGCCAGAGATTACCTGATAATAGTGATCGGCATGGCTCTGTATGCCGTGGGTTTCACGGCCTTTATTCTCCCCCACGACATTGTTGTAGGCGGCATGGCCGGCTTCAGTACGCTGGTCTTTTTTGCCAGCGGAAAGATGATCCCGGTGGCTGTCACTATGTATGCGGTCAACATTCTGATGCTCGTATGCTGGTATCGGGTGCTTGGGCGGCAGTTCGTGATCCGCACGGTGTTCGGTGCCACGCTGCTATCGCTGATGATAGGTCTGATCGAGGGATATTTCACCTCCCATCCACCCATTGTCACCGACACCACCATGAGCGTGCTGATGGGATCGGTGATCTGCGGCTGTGGAATCGGGCTATACTACGTCCACAAAGGATCCGCCGGAGGAACCGACATCGTGGCTGCCATATTTGAGAAGAAATCCAACATCAGTATAGGCCGCACGATGATGATAATCGACGTGGCCATTGTGACTTGCTCTTTCTTCCTGCCGTTCGATGGCGACCTCGACGCCAGGATACAGGGGCGCGTGGAGACCATCGTCTACGGATGGGCTTCGATTGCCATCTACTCTCTGCTGGCCAACTATTTCGTCAACGCCGACAAGCAGACCATTCAGTTCCTTATCCTGTCGCCAAAGTGGCACGAGATTGCCGACAATATCACCCACCGCACCGGACGCGGCGTGACTACGTTCGACAGCAACGGCTTCTGGACCGGTGAAAACCGCACTATGCTGATTGTGTGGTGCCGCCAGTTCGATGCCGACCGCATCTACGAGATTGTTCGCGAGATCGACGAAGGTGCCTACGTGATCCAATCCAATGCCAGAAGCGTATATGGAAATGGCTTCGATCCGCTGCGCATGAAACCGCGCAAGTCGATTCCGCCACGCAAAACTATCGAAACCGCAAACACAACCTCTTGATATGGAAACAGAATTTCAGTGGGCCGAACAGATCAACTGCGCCGTTACCGTTTGTGATGCCGATGGCATCATATTGTATATGAACGAGAAATCGCGCCAGACCTTTGCCTCCCACGGCGATCTTATAGGCTACAATCTTTTCAATTGTCACTCCGAGGATTCATGCCGGAAGATACGCCACATGCTTGCCACGGGCGAAAGCAATTCCTACACCATCTCAAAAGGCGGTCTCCGTAAGATGATCTATCAGACCCCTTGGCGTCGCGACGGACGCATTGCCGGCATGGTCGAGATCTCGATGGTGATTCCCGACGAAATGCCCCACTACGACAGAGGATAATCCGCCCCTCCCCCTCCGGGCTGTCAGATCAGCGACAGTGAGATGCGGCGGCGCGTCTGGTCAAGTTCTATGATCTTGGCCTCCACCTGCTGTCCCAGATGAAGAACATCGCTCACAGCCGAGATCCTGCGTGGTGCGACACGTGATATATGGATCAGCCCATGCTCCTTGATGCCGAGATTGACAAATGCCCCGAAAGCCGTGATATTGCTCACTATTCCCGGAACGGTCTGCCCTACGGCAAGCTGTTCGAAACTTTCTATGGCCGGATGGAAAGCGTCGGTAGCGGAATCCGTGCGTGGATCGCGTCCGGGCTTGCGCAGTTCCGCGATTATGTCGGCTATGGTCTCGCGCCCACCTATTCCGGCTTCTGCAAGCTTTTCGGCGTCAAGACGGTCGAGGAGCGCGCTGTTCCCGGGCAGATCGGCAACGGAAGCCCCGATACAATGCGCCATCTTTGCCACTGTTCCGTAGCTTTCCGGATGTATGCCTGTGTTGTCGAGTGCCTGATCTCCTCCGGGAATCCGGAGAAAACCTGCGCTCAGCTCAAAAGCCTTGTCGCCGAGACGTGGCACGCGCTTCAGGTCGCTGCGTTCGCCAAAGGCTCCATTCTCGCGGCGGTAGGCCACAATGTTGGCGGCCAGCGACGGACCGATGCCCGAAATGTAAGATAGCAGCTTCTCGGAAGCGGTGTTGACATCCACACCGACGGCGTTCACACAAGCCATTACCGTGTAGTCCAGAGCGTCTTTCAACGCCGCCTGATCCACATCGTGCTGGTACTGGCCCACGCCTATTGATTTCGGGTCAATCTTCACAAGTTCTGCCAGCGGATCTATCAGGCGGCGACCGATGGAGACAGCACCCCGGACAGTCACATCCTTGTCGGGAAACTCTTTTCTGGCCAGTTCCGAAGCGGAGTAGACCGATGCGCCATCCTCGCTGACTATGAATATCTTCTCCGTGGGGATCAACCCTGTGCTTTTCAAAAAACGTTCGGTCTCGCGTGAGGCTGTCCCGTTGCCAAGAGCTATTGCCGTAAGCCGGTGGGTGCTGATCAGATGCCGCAGGATACGTTCTGCTCCGGCTGTGTCGTTTTTCGGGGCTGTGGGATAGATCACGCTTTCGTCAAGCAGTGTCCCGGCCTCGTCAAGAGCCACCGTCTTGCATCCTGTGCGGTAGCCTGGGTCAATGGCAAGCACCCGTTCCCCTTTGAGCGGCGATGCCAGCAGCAGCTGTCGCAGATTGTCGGCGAAGATGCCGATAGCCACGCGGTCGGCCTCCGATTTCAGCGAAGCGGAGATCTCGGTCTCCACCGATGGGCGAAGCAGGCGTTTATATGCGTCGGCAACGGCCATGCCTATGGTTGCGGCTGTCTCCTTGGTATTGTTCCGGGGCATGAATGCATCTGTCAGCTGTTCCACCAGACGTGTCTCATCCCCGTCAAGGCTGAATTTCACTTTCACCAGCCCCTCGCGCTCGGCGCGGCGCAGGGCAAGATACTGATGGGATGCTATGCGCCTGACGGATTGCGAGAACGTGCCATATCCGGCAAGTGGCGATGCCGCCAGTTCCGCTTCCTTACCTTTGGTCGGAGATGCTGTGAGGATAGCTGTCCGTTGCATCGTCCGGCGTGTCAGGTTTCGCAGACGCGTCGATTCCGATGCCCATTCCGCTATGATGTCTTGAGCCCCCGATATTTCATCGTCCGTTGCACGTGGCATCTGCCCCGACATGATCCGTTTGGCCAGTGGTTCGAGTCCTTTCTCCCTCGCAATGGTGGCGCGTGTGCGCTTCTTAGGCTTGAAAGGCGCGTAGATATCCTCTATCTCGGTAATCGTTGTGGCCTCGGCCAGACGCTGTGACAGACGCTCGGTCATTCCTCCGGCATCGGCTATCGACTGTCTCACGAACTCGCGCCGTTCCTCCATCTCGCGTGTGCGGCGCAGCTGCTGCTCTATGGCGCGCACTTCAACTTCGTCAAGCGATCCGGTGCGCTCCTTGCGGTAGCGGCTGATGAATGGAACTGTGGCTCCCGAGTCCAGGAGATCGATTGTGGCTGTGACCCCTTTTACGGGCAGGTTCAGAGCCGAGGCTACGAGTGAGGCTATGTCAGTCATTGGGATTGTTTTTGTCGGGCAAAGTTATGAAAAATAGCCGACCCGGCATCATTCCTGATACCGGGCCGGTATATTTTTCTGCTTGTGCAGGATTATTTATCCTTGTTGCAGCAATGAACCTGTTTTCTTACCTGATTCTTGAAGGCCTCGAACTGAGGGGCAAATTCTGCGAACAGGGGATTGTCGGCGTTTTTCTTGATCACATGATGCATAAGGCGCATCGCAACCA
Source organism: uncultured Muribaculaceae bacterium (assembly GCA_910579185.1). GTDB lineage: Bacteria > Bacteroidota > Bacteroidia > Bacteroidales > Muribaculaceae > Paramuribaculum. The sequence goes on along the minus strand of CAJTTG010000009.1, from coordinate 48,731 downwards.
CGAATTCCTTGGCATGTTTGTCTTTTTCAAACAGACCTTTGGCCTCGGTGTTCTCAACCATCTGGGCTAAATCGTGGTGGCCGCCGAAATTAAAGTTCATAACTTCGCTCATCTTGCCGTCCTTGGCTTCAATAACATTGAAGTAGTAGGATCTTTTTTCTTTCATCTTGTCCATAGTCGTATGTTTTTATAGTTTTTGATTTTCTGAATCCACTGATAAAAACAGATTCCGGACAAAGAAGTTGGGATGGCGGATGTTAAAGAATCCTTATTTCTTGCGCACAGGCTCGCAGGTCAGACCTACGCGGAGTTTCTTGAATATCTTGTGGTCTACCTCGCCGAGCATCACCGTCGAATGAGCCTGACAGCCCTCAAGCGCCGGCAGGCACTCCAGGGCGCGGCGGCAGTTTTCGTCGCGTGTGCTGAGAACCGACAGTGCCACCAGCACCTCGTCCGTGTGGAGTCTCGGGTTATGGCTGCGCAGATAGTTGATCTTCGTATGCTGGATAGGCTCTATCATCTGCTGGGGGATCAGTTTGATGCTGTGGTCTATTCCGGCAAGATGTTTCAGCGTGTTCAGAAGCAATGCCGCGCTCGGGCCGAGCAGATCGCCGGATTCGGCGGTGATTATCGTCCCGTCGGAAAGTTCGATGGCCGAACAGGGCTTGCCGCTGCTTTCGGCGCGATCCTTGGCTGCCTGCACACACCGGCGGAAGCTCGTGTCTATCTTGGCCTGCTTCATCAGAAGCGCGATCTTGTTGACCTCGTTGTCTGAGCCGTTGCCCTGCGCAAGCTGGTTCAGAGCCGTGTAATAGCGGCGGATAATCTCATTCTTCGATGCCGTGCAGCACACTTCGTCGTCGCTGATGCAGAAACCGACCATGTTCACACCCATGTCTGTTGGCGATTTGTAGGGATTTTCACCGTAGATCCCTTCAAACAATGCGTTAAGAACCGGGAATATCTCAATGTCGCGGTTATAGTTGATGGCCGTCTTGCCGTAAGCCTCCAGATGGAACGGGTCGATCATGTTCACGTCGTTCAGGTCGGCAGTGGCAGCCTCGTAGGCTATGTTGACAGGGTGTTTCAGCGGCAGACTCCACACCGGGAATGTCTCGAACTTGGCATATCCGGCCTCGATGCCGCGCTTGTGTTCATTATAGAGCTGGCTCAGACAGACGGCCATCTTGCCGCTGCCAGGCCCCGGGGCTGTCACGATCACCAACGGTCGAGTGGTCTCTATGTAGTCATTGTGGCCGAAACCCTCGTCCGAGGCTATAAGTCCTACGTTGTTCGGATATCCCTCGATAGTGTAGTGGTAATAAGTCGTGATTCCCAGACGTTCCAGACGCCGGCGGAAAGCATCCGCGCTCATCTGGCCGTTATAGTGGGTGATGACCACCGATCCGACCATGAAACCGCGCTTCTGGAACTCGCCGCGCAGACGCAACACGTCCATGTCGTAGGTGATGCCGAGATCCTGACGAACCTTGTTCTTCTCGATATCCTTTGCGCTGATCACTATAACTATCTCCGCGCTGTCTTGAAGCTGACTGAGCATCTGCAGCTTGATATCGGGCTGGAAGCCCGGCAGCACGCGGCTTGCGTGATGATCGTCAAATAGTTTGCCACCAAGCTCCAGATAGAGCTTATTCCCGAACTGCGCTATGCGCTCTTTGATGTGTTCGGACTGAATTTTAAGGTACTTGTCGTTGTCGAATCCGTATGTCATAACGGAATGCAAAGTTAACGCTTTTTTCCTGTTTCCGCAACCCTATCCCCCATCCGTCACACAAAAAAGAATTTGAGAAGCTTCAGGGTTAGTTCAGTACTATGAAATTGGTTCTTTCTTGTGATCTAATATATGTGTCAACATTTCAGGCCATCGTGGGGCAGCGTGTGGTGTTGATGCAGGCAAAAATATGGAAATTTTTTTGTAAATTTGCATTTGAAATGCAACTGATCCACCTTTCTCTTACGAATTTTAAGAACATAGCCGAGGCGCAGCTCGACTTCTCCCCGAAAATAAATTGTTTTCTGGGCAATAACGGCATGGGTAAGAGCAACCTGCTTGATGCTATCCACTATCTTAGCTTCTGCAAGAGCTTTTCCGGCATGACTGATGCTATGCTGATGCGCCGGGGTGAGGATTTCCTGACGGCTAAAGCCAACTATCTCCGACGCGATACCCCAGAGGAACTGACTCTCGGAATGGCTCGTGGCAAGCGCAAGAGTTTGCGGCGTGGAGGAAAGGAGTACACTCGCCTGAGCGATCATATAGGCACATTTCCGCTCGTGATGGCCGCCCCACAGGACATTGACCTGATTCGCGGCTCCGGCGAGGAACGCCGCCGGTGGATGGACATGGTGATATCCCAGAGCGACCGACGCTATCTTGATGCGCTCATCCGCTATGCTTCGGCTCTTGAACAGCGCAACCGGCTGCTGCGCGACGGTTCGGTCGATCACACGCTCTATGAAGCCGTGGAGCTGACAATGGAGATGTCCGCTGAATATATCTGCCGCGCTCGTCAAACCTGGATTGACACCCTTTCGGGGCTGTTCTCACGCTACTATCATGCTATTGCCGGAGAGGGCGAGTCTGTAGGCATTGTCTATAATAGCTCTGTTGCCGACAGCGGTGCACCGACTCTCGGCGCGGCTCTCGACAACGCACGCCGCCACGATGAGATTGTGCGACACACATCCGTTGGGCCGCATCGCGATGATATTGGAATGACCCTCGACGAGATGCCATTGCGACGCACCGGATCGCAAGGGCAGTGCAAGACGTTTACCATAGCCCTGCGGCTCGCGCAATACGACTTCCTCCATCGCGCAACATCCATACGTCCGCTTCTTCTGCTCGACGATATATTCGACAAGCTCGACCGCGACCGAGTAGCCCGGATAATGAAGCTCGTGACAGCCGATGAATTCGGACAGATTTTCATTACCGATACAAACCGCGAACACCTCGACGACATAATGTCAGGAACTGGCGGCCACTATCGTATGTGGCATGTCGTTGACGGCGCTTTCAAACCTTTGGCTGAATAATGAAGCGCACTGAACCCAAATCCTTTGCCGAGATCTTTGATGAGAACATGGCACTCGCCGGCGCGTCCGATACTATGGCAAGGCATCAGGCTTGCTACCTCTGGCCCGAGATTGTAGGTCCCGGAGTCAACCGCTACACCTACAAACGCTATGTCGACGACAACGGGTGCCTGCATGTCCACATATCCTCCGCGCCGTTGAAAAACGAGCTTTCATTCCTGCGGAAAAAACTCATCGAACAGCTCAACACCGCCGTCGGCTCCCAAGCCATCACAGACATCATCCTCCACTGACAATCCTAATTATTTAATATTCAGCATAACCCACCCACTCGCCCTGTCGGGGTAACGGCTCTCCGAGCCGTCTACCGTCCCCCTCAACCCTAATCTCTCCAACTCTATACTCTATACTCTATACTCTAACCTCTACAGATTCTTCCCATGCTTTCCGATCCAACACTTCTTCCTTCCGATAATCCACGTGTTCCTGCTGCTTCCCATCCATTCCGCCATGTGGTGGATCTTCAGACACGTTTTGCCGACATCGACATGCTCGGCCATGTCAACAACAATGTCTATTTCTCCTTCATGGATCTCGGCAAGATAGACTATTTCCTTGCTGTTTCCGGTGGACGCTTCTCCATGGCCGATCTTAAAGCCGTTGTTGTCAATGTCAACTGCGACTTCTTCGAGCCATCATATTTCACCGAACCATTGCAAGTCTGGACATCAGTGGCTCATATCGGGCATCGCAGCTTCACAATAGAGCAGCGTGTGGTCAGCAAAAAGACCGGATCGACCAAATGCATCGGACGCACAATCCTTGCCGGCTTCGACCCAGCAACCCGTCAGGGCGCGCCCCTCGACGAAACATTTGTCTCCCTGACCGAACAGTTCGAAGGCATCTCCCGTACCCTCTGATTTCTCAATATGTAATTGTCTGATATCTTAACGGCTCTCCAGTAGGGACTGCGCCATGGCGCGTCCGGCTTTACCTACGTGCTATGCGCTTATTTCTAAGTAATAGTGATTGGGTTGCCCTACATGCATTGATCCCATGTCGGGGTAACGGCTCTCCGAGCCGTCTACCGCTACTACAAGCCCAAAGGTAAATATACAGTTATATCCCTACAGGCGTGGGGGATGATTTCGGCACCCATCTCACTCCCTCAACTCTAATCTCTCCCACTCTAATCTCTCCAACTCTATACCCTATACTCTGTTCTCTATTCTCAACATTTCCCATATACTGCCATCAACTCCTTGGCCATTGTGGCATCTGAAAAACGCTTGGCAAATTCCGCGCCATGCTCTATCATATTCCGGCGTAGTGCTTCATCACCTGTGATCTTCATAACGGCCTCGGCCAATGCCGTGTCATCTTCCGGATCAATATATATCGAATCCGGTCCTCCGGCCTCTTCCAGGCACGATCCCGTGGCTGCGATCACAGGAACCCTCGATGCAAGCGCTTCTGCTACAGGAAGACCGAACCCCTCATAAATCGATGGCAAACAGAATATGGCCGCATTCTGATACAACCCCGGCAGATCGGCTGTCGGCACCCCGTTCAGAATCGTTACACGGTCGCCCACTCCAAGCTCCGAAGCCAAAGTTTCAAGTCGTTGCTGATAAGGGGTGGGGCGGCCGGCTATCACGGCGCAGATATCCTTCGGCAACTTCGGCAACGCCTTGATGATTAGTTCCTGATTCTTGCGTTGCTCTATTGTCCCTACGCAGAGGATATAGCGTTCCGGCAACCGGTACTTATCGCGAATTTCAGCCTTCCGTTCATCAGCAACCGGATTGAAATACACGCTGTCGATACTTTGATAGACAATATCAATCTTCGCCGGATCAATCCCATAGAGCCTTACAATATCGTCGGCCGTGCGCTGGCTGATGGCTATGATGCGGTCGGCATGCCGGCACGCATATAGTGTCTTTTTCTTCAGCTTCATCCTCATTCCCGGCTTGAATGTCTCAGGTCGCGTCAGGAAGATGAGATCATGGATTGTGACCACTGTGCGTGTCCCTGAGTGGTCAAGACCCATCGGGATCTCATTGCTCAGCCCATGGTACACGTCGATCCCATCCCGACGCAGACGGCCTCGCAGGAATCGGTTGCGCCATAGCTCGTAGGTCAGCTTCCCCCCCAATGCCGGCGGATAAGCATAGCTCAGGTTTTCATGGGAGGCTATCGGCTCCACCGGTTGCTTCCTTGGCCCGAACATCACGAAATCATCATCGGGGTAGGTCTCGCTCAATGCCACGGCCACTCGACGGCTGTAGTTCCCGATTCCCGTGCGGTTGACAATCGCTTTCTTTGCGTCGAATCCAATCTTCATCTTGCCGTCAGTTGATCGTTGTTCATTCGTGTCAGGTAGGACTGGACTATAGCTTTCACCTCGCGGAGCATTTCGGCTTCCTGCGGCAATCCTTTGCCTACGAGGTTGTTGTTCTCAAGTGGATCCTCCCGGTAGTTGAATAGGCTGACAGGTTCTGATCCGTCGAATGTCATTACATAGTCCCCTTTGACGTATGTGGGGATGGAATTGGCTGCAAAAGCCCAGCTATCTTCTGCCGGTGTGTTGAGCAGATCTTTGCCGAATGCAACGTATGGACGGTCGTAGCCGAGATAGTTGAGCAGAGTCGGCATGATGTCGATCTGTTGGGCGATTCCCGGCTGCTGACCACGTGGCAATTCGCCGCTCGGGTCATAGATCAGGATTGGAACGCGGTAGTCGCCCATCGTGGTCTTGTATTCAGCATGGGTGCGTTTGGCACTGGTATGGTCGGCTGTCAGGACAAAGATCGTGTTGTCGAACCATGGCTGCTTACGTGCCGATTCAAAGAATTGATGGATCGAATAATCTGTGTAGCGGATACATTTATGGAGTTCGAACAGGCCTTCATCCTTGAATCGGTCGGCATATTTGGCCGGAATCTTGAACGGATGATGCGACGACAGGGTGAACACCGCCGCCACGAATGGCTGTGGCAGCTCAGTCAGTGTCGCGCAGAAGAATTGCAGGAACGGTTCGTCCCAGACTCCCCATGTGCCGTCGAATTCCGCCTTGCCACCGAAGCGTGGATCGGCATAGAACTCGTCCTGTCCATAGTAGCGTTCGAAGCCGGCCTGACGGGTGAAGGCGTGGAAGCCAAGCGATTCATTGTCCGCGCCGTGGAAGAAAGCCGAGGTATAGCCCTCGTTTTTCAGTTCGCTTGCAATCGAGTTGATATGGTTGAGTGAATGGGGCGACACTACGAATGAGCGTTCGAAACGTGGAATCGACGCCAGTACCGATGGCGGTGCGTCGATGCTGAAATAGGTGTTGCACAGCATTGTCTCGAAGTACATGCAGGAATCCAGCATCGCGTCGGTATAGGGAGTGTAGCCCTTGTAGGTGCCGCCGTCAAGATCCTTGTTGAGGCCTCCGATGAACTCCTGGGCGAAGCTCTCCACCATCAGGATTACGACGTTTTTGCGCCGCTTCTCTATTCCCGGTTGAGGCGTGTGGACAGGGGTGTATATTGCGTCAAGTTCGGCCTGGGTGTAGTATTCGGGCGTTTCCATTGCGTTCTGGCCTATGGTGCGGATCATGGAGAACGGGGTGTTCAGTACAAGGCCGGTCTGGATAGGCTGGTCTACATAACGGAAGGCGTAATTGACCGATATCGGACGTGTTGCCGACAGGAAGAAGATGTTGCCGCGCATGCCGCAGACAGCTGCCAGACCCATGATGGCAAGAATAACTATTCCTACTGCATAATATCGCCACAAGGGTTTGCGTGGAGTTTCGGCCTCACCGTCATGTGGAGACTGCGCCATGGCGCGTCCGCCACTATATCTACATCCTGCCGGCTGTCGGTATAGCTTGATCAGTAGATAGACCATGACCGCGAATAGAACCACTAAATACCAATGGCTGAGTGTTTCTGTACCCACTATCGACCCGAGATTGCTCTCGTTGCCGAACTCGCGGAATATCGCCGACGTGGTGCGGTGGCCGCGGAATTCAAAAAACACCGTGTCGGCCAGATTGATCAGCAGGCAGAGGGCGTTGATCCCAACGTAAAGCCATTTCAGCACAGCGCGGTAGCCGCGGCGTCCCTCCTTGATGTGGAGTGGAAGTAGTGCGAGAAGTATGTAGAGGCTGTTGGTATAGAAAATTGCCGAGGAATCAAACCGCCAGCCCCCACTGAGAGCCGAGAGGAAAACACTCCATGTCATTGTCTCGCCCAGAGATCCCCAGTTGACCCAGAGAAAGACCAGACGGCACACTTCATACAGTAGGTAGACCCACACCAAATTGATCAGCACCGAGCAGAGTGTCGATCTCCGGAATGCGTTGAATATCCGGCCGGCAAAGGATGTGGAGGCGTTGTTATTTGTTGTCATTTTTGTTGTCATGTTGGGTAGGCAGCATTGTCGGGGCTTCTCCGGGGAAATCCCATAACTGGGTCGCGGCAGGGGTGGCGAACATTTTCAGCACCTTCTTTCCGGCGCTGCGCATCCGTTCAACCTTGATCGCCTTCATGTCAAGCTCTTCATCCGGATTCCATGGATGGTCAAAGCGCAGGATCTGCTGGTAGAACGCACGGATCGTGATGCCCCATTTGCGCAGGAATTGTACCGGACCGTCATTTTTTACGATGCGGTTCACTGATACGTTCTTGAAGTGGTAGACCATGCTGTGGCCAACACCCTTGAAGGTGCGCACGCCGGCCATCCAGAGCTTTGCATTGAAGTCGGGGTCTGAGCCCATGCCGGGGGAGAACTCTATGCTGTAGCCTCCGACAAGATCCCATAGATCGCGGTGTACGACGGTCGGGGGGAACAGTGCGCCTGTCCAGTCCTCGGGGATGAGCGACTGGTAGGTGTCGAGCAATTCCTGTTCGCGGAATGTCTCTGGTGTCAGGCCGAAATCAAGGCTTGAATAGTGGCGCATTCTTGCCTTTGGCTCTATCAGTGTTGATCCAAGATACCACATCTTGTCAGGCATACGGATGATCTCGTCATGGAGAGCTTTGTCCCAACCGGGGAGCACATACATGTCGTCGTTGATGTAGGTGACATAGTCTGTGGTCATAAGCGGACGCAGCCCGTTCATGGCCCAGCACACACCGATGTTCTCCTTCGAATGGGTATGTTTGTAGCCATGTTCACGCACCCATTCCAAAGTCCCGTCCGAACCATCGTTGACGTGGATCAGAATCTCGTGGGGAAATGTCGAGTTTCGTTCTATACTCTCAACGCAGATCTTCAGGTAGGGCAGATTGTTCCATGTCGGGATGAAGATGGAGAAGAGCGGTGCGGTGTTGTCTGATTGGTTGTTCATATCTTGTTTTATGATTCTGCGTTAACATTTTGAAATAAGTTTTGAATCAGTTCATTATCTTGATGGCTTGTGCCATGGCACGATGCAGGTAATGACCCGATTTGAGGTTGTGGTTCACGCGTTCCACATTTTTGGTCAGCCGGGAATATTCGGTTGGGGTTATGGCATCGAGAGCCTTGTCGAGGTCTCGAAGGCTGTCTGTTGCAATCCCCACACCCTCGCGGAGCACGAACTCGGCGCGACCGGCTCTCGACCACACAACGACGGGGGAGTTGCAGCGCAGGTACAATCCAACTTTATGCGGATTGTTGATGGCCATGTATTCGCCTACCTTGCCTATACCTTCGTCGAGCGACAGGCCATACCACGAAATGCCGAAATCGCCGTGATGCGAGGCTATGATCTCCGTGTCTGGGCGTTCCCCCATATTGTGGATATTGCTCAGTCCGGCAGCACGTTCGGCATCGAATTCCGATCCATAGAGGTAGATATCGCGCTGTGGCATTGCTGCGGCCAGCTGGTAGATCCAGTCATTGAGCCCGGATGAAAGATTGCCTACGAAAAAGAGCGAGAACTTGCCGTCGGAGGGTATCGGATGAGCCGGGGATGAAGTGCCATGAAGATAATCCATTATCTCATAGTCCACCATAGGAGTGGTGCAGCCATGTTCGGTGAGCCATCGGCGCATAGCGTGATTGTGGGTCAGCAGTACGTCGGCCATGTTGAGCAGCGGCATCTCCTGTTCGGGCGTCAGCTTCTTGTCGCGCCAGGAATCAAGATCATGGATAAGGCAGATCACCTTTGCTCCTCGGCGGTGGGCGGCACGGCAGATGCGGCCATACATCTTCATCTGATATTGGATCACTACAACATCTCCCTTTCGCATCTTGCCAATGGCATGAAGGGTGCTCCACAGGTTGCGCAGTGAATGCACTATTCCGTTGCCCGAGGTGGTGCGGCGCAGTCCGATATTCTCGTAGCCCATCCGCTCCATAACCATCTCGATGTCGGTTCTGGCGCGTCCGCCGCCACAGCCCGGATGCTTGTAGTTTCGCGATATGAAGACAAATCTTTTCATCTACCGCAAAATTAATCATTTTTCTCCTAACTCCCGTGCTTTTCTGCGCTTTCGTGCATTATGTCTCATTTTATTTGGGCCTCATAAAGTTAGGTGAATTAAAGTGAATTCTGACGTAAGATCAGCAAATGATTATTTTTTTAGTGGGAAATTTGCGCAATCATCAAAAGATTATTATTTTTGCATTGTCTTAAGAAAGACAATGAGTTCATTGAAAGGTTTAAATGACCGGATAGAAATTCTCAACGAACTGAGATTCTATCTCCGACATGAGAAGAAACTCCTTTCCGAGGGGTGGATTACTGAGTCGGACTTCCTGACAATCGTGGAGGCTCTGATTAAAGAGTATGCCGCAAGTTTATTGTTGGAGAAGTGAACGTCTAAGGTCTCCGGTAATCGGAGACCTGCCTTTCAATGATCTTTTTCTTGCTTAAGACTTTTTATGACGAAAACAAAACCGATATATGACTCGCGAACTAAAAAAAATACTTGATTCCGTAGTCGGACAGGCTGATTTAAATGGTCAGGAAGCCGACAGAATGATGGATCTTGCTTTTGCAATGGATCTGACAGAAGAACAGAAACGTGAGGCCGGTCAATATCTTGTGGAGATGATAAATAAGCGCAAACGTCCGGATGTTGATGTCAAAGGGATGCTTGGTGAAATCTCTCCGGCATTAAATCTTTCGTATATTGCAAAACGTTACTTTGATAAAGATCGTACTTGGTTGTATCAGAGGATTAACCACACACCGGTTAATGGGAAGCCTGCGGTCTTTACTCAAAATGAATTAAAACGATTGTCCGATTCGCTTGCCGAACTCAGCAATAAAATCCATCAAATCTCTATTCAATTAACTCATTAAAATTTTCTTAAGACAAAAAGAGAGGGTGCATTTTTTTTGAAGAATGTGCCCTCTTTTCAAATGCTTCCGGGATGGTCAGCGGCGAGACAGATCGGCGTAGAGCTGTTGGAGGGTTGCGGCGATCTGGTTGCGGCGACGGGGGGTGTCGTCACCCTCGGTCACTTTGTCGAGCATGGTGTCAACCACGGTGTAGCCGTCGCTGTCGGCAAGCATCATCCCATTGTGGAATGCGTGGATGCCGGATGGGGTGGTGTAGGTATCGGCAGTGACATCGCGGCTGAAGAGGAAATCGTGGTGAGGCAGATCCATCTGGCCAAGCAGCGTTGCCGCAATGTCGGTCTGACTTATAGGCAGATCGATACGTTTTGGACCGTTTACCGCTCCACCGGCCATCACCAGTGGAATATGGGCGTGGGTGCGGCGGTTATCGACGGGTCTCGGCAGGTTGAGTCCATGATCGGCTACAACGATCAGAAGCAGATTGTCCCAGACTCCGGATGCCTTCAATTGATCCACGAGGTTGCCAAGTGCGTGGTCTGTGTAGGCGAATGAATTGCAAACGTCGTCCTCTTTTTGTCGAAGCGGTACTTCAAATGGTTCGTGGGAGCTTAGTGTCTGCAAGGTGATGAAACATGGCGCGTCGCTTTCGGCGCGGTGGCGGATTATCTCTTTGGCTGTAAGATCCATTACCGGCGCGTCGTGGATACCCCATTTGCACGTGTCGAGCCCCGATGGCATATCTTTTTGCGCTATAAGCCGGCTGTGGCCGCTTGCGAGATAGTAATCGTTTTTGTGCATGATCGCCAGATCGCCACCATGGATAGCGGTGGTCTCATATCCGGCGTCGCGCAGTGAGCGTGCAAGTCCCGGCAGGTTGGGAAGTTTGCGAGTGTAGCGGATCACACTCGTTGTGGGTTGGGCCGGATAGCCGCTGAGTACGGCCACAAGGCCGCGGTCGGTTCGGAAACCACTTGCGGTGCAGTCGGTGAAAGCAACACCCTCTCTGGCCAGTGCGTCAAGATTGGGCGTCGAAGGACTTGAACCGCCGAAAAATCCGGAATATTCCGCGCTCAGACTCTCCCAGATCACGAGCATAATATCGGGACGGGTGTTGTTGAGAATCCGGTATTGCGGAGTTCCTTTTGTCGGAAACAGGTGGCTGGTGACCGATGCGGCCTCCTCGTCGGTCATTGTCCGGAATTTACCTTCAAACTCGTCTTTGACCGAAAGAGAGTAGATCATGTTGTAGGCCGGATTCAGAGCCCAGTGATTGAGGAAGGGATCACTGCTGAAATAGCATATACTGGGATTGTTGGGTCTGATACCAAGACCGCGTATCACCATGAACAGCACTCCTACAGCCACGCAGAATGAGATCACTACTGCCGGATAGCCCCACCATGGCAATGCCGCATCCGGGAATGTGAGCAATCCGGTTGTGACGGCCACTGTGGCCTGCGCTCCGAGGAAAAATGTGGCTGAGGTGAGTAGCCATGCGCATATTCCGGTCGCAAGGTAGGTGGTGGAGACGCTTGCAGTGGCTCCTTTTAGTGATTTCAGATAGACAAAAACGGAAGCGTCGATCTTGTATTTCCAGAACCGGTATAGCGCGGTGTCGGCCGTGACCAGAAGTCCTGCTGCAAGCGATATGATGGCATTGTAGATCGTCATGGCCGTTGTTGTTCCGGTCATGGCGGTCATTGATCCTATAGCTCCGATCAAGAGTGGAATAGCTGTCAGGTAGGATGCTATGATGCAGTCGGAAACGTTGCCATGGCGATATATGGCTGCGATATCGCGCAAAGAGATTGGTTTGGTGGCACAGCAATGGTCATAAAGGCCGAACATCGGCTTCTGGACAATGGAGAACCATGCGACGCAGAATAGCCAGTATCCGGCTGCTGAAAGTAGGAACGACAGTGCGGTCATGATTTGATCATTGATTCTATTCTGGAGGCTACGCTCTGAGGATCTATCAGGCACATGCAGTCGAGATGGCCACGGGGACATGTGGGGGATCCGGCCACGGTGCATGGCTGGCAATCGAGTCCGAGACAGATTGCAGAGGAGGAATCGGCATTTCCGTATGCGGTGAATCCGCAAGCCGGTGTCGTGCTGCCCCAGATGGTCAGCACTTTTGTGCCGGTCAGGGCTGCGAGATGCTGGTTGGCGGAGTCCATCGACACCATCAGATCCATTGCCGACATGGCGGCCATCTCTTCCGGCAAGGTGAATTCGCCGGCCATTGATTCGCAGCCGCGTATTTCGCCGGCCCACTGACGCAGTTCCTCGGCCTCTTTGCCACGTGCTCCGAACAGGTAGACGTTGATTCCTTTCCGGCAGAGTATCTCCGCCACTTTGCGCATGCGTTCCGGCGGATAAGTCTTGTTGTAGTACCTCGCGAAAGGTGCTATCCCGACTGACGGATGGCGCACATCGACCGGTGGAACAGCTCCGTTTCCGGCAAATACCGAGCGGAAAGTAAGATCCGCCGGGTAGCCCAGACGTGCGAATACCTCGGCATAGCGATCAACGAAAGACTTCTGCTGCCCTTTGTCGCGCAGCATGCGGCGGCGTGATGAGCGCATCTTGTCAACCATGACTGTACGCACTCCCTTGAGCCGGAAAAACGTGTCGATCACCCATGTGCGTGCAACGTTGTGGAGGTCGGCCACGGCTGTCGGTCTGATCTGTGCCAGACGCAGGCATAACCGCCTCAAGCCCATCAGTCCGCGGTATTTGTTTTTCATGTCGAGGCCAAGAACCTCCACATTTTCTGGCGGATTGATGAACAGTTTGGCGAAAAACTCGCGTGTGGCAACCGTGAAACGCGCCTCGGGATAGGCACGTGCCACGCTGTAGATGACAGGGAGAGTCATGGCCACGTCGCCCAGCGCGGAAAAGCGCAGGATCAACACGTGGGGCTGTCGGTTGTTACGTCGGCTCATAACCGGGTTGTCGGATCAGAGGTTCTTCAGGTATGCCTCAACGCCGTCTATATCCTTGCGGTTGTCCACAGAAAGGGATTTGCAGTGGCAGTTGTAGTAGTAGATCGGCATATGGTTCTCAAGGAAGCGGAACGAGTCGTTTTCCTCGATCTTCTCGATAGGTCCGCGCGGTGTGTTGTGGTAGAAATCAAGTGCTTTGCGAGTGAAGGCACCCACGCCGACAAACTTGTGGAACACGTAGTCCATCGCACCCTTGGGGTAGGGGATCGGGCTGCGTGATATGAAGAGGCAGCGGTCGTCGGCTGCTGTGACAATCTTCAGGTTGGTAGCATCGACAACCTCCACGGGGTTGGAGAAATCTGTCATGAGGTTCGAGACGAAGAAATCGCCGGGTTTCAGACCATCGGGCACGCACTGGACAATGGCTTCCTTGGTCAGCAGGGGTTCGTCGCCGTTGACCATCACATACAGGTCGGCTTCGATCCGGGTTGACACTTCATAAAGACGTTCGGTGGCGGTGTCGTGATCGGAACGGGTCATCACCACTTTCGCGCCGAATGCTTCGGCTGCGGAACGTATTTTGTCGCTGTCGGTGGCAACGTAGACTTCTTCAAACATTTCCACTTCCTTGCAGTGTTCCCAAACCCACTGGATCATGGGTTTGCCGCAGATCAGAGCCAGCGGTTTCTCAAAAAAGCGGGTTGATTCGGCGCGTGCCGGAATCACACAGATGATTTTCATGATGTTATGTCGTTTTAGTTTATTATTCTGGTTTGTTCATGACTTGGATGGCCACCGGCGGTGCGACCATAGCCAGTAGGCAGGATCGCGGTCGATGGTATCTTGCAGCATTTCAAAGTATTTACGCGTGTAGGGATATTCCTCAACCCCTTCATCGGGTATTATCGGTTTGAATTCCAGATCGTAGTGTCCGCGCCGAGGTTTCGAGATGTCGAGGTAGAGGAATGTGGCGTCGATGCGTCGGCCTATTTCCTCGCCGCCGGGATAGAACATCGTGTCGTGGCGCAGGAACATGGTGTGATATTTTGTCTCGCGCCAACTGGTGCGGTTGTCGGCTATGAAGCCGGTGATGAATGATCCAACATTGTTGCGCAACCGGAGCATCTCGCGGAAAGCGCGGTCTTTTTCGATGGATAGCGAATGGAAACGCGAACGGACGCGAAGCATCACTCTGTCGAATGCCTTGTCGTGGAGCGGTTTATATAACTGTGCCGAAACCTTCGGCCGGTCATAGTAGAGCGTGATGGCCGGAACCCACTCCCAATTGCAGTAGTGGCCGAGGTAGAGAATCACGGGGCTGTTGCGGTCGGCGGCGGCCTCCACAAGTTCGGCGCCACGGACGTTCAGTCGGCGTTTCATCTGCTTGTCTGATATGTTGAGCAGTTTGACGGTCTCGACGATGTTGTCGCATAGCTGGCCGTAGAATTTGTCCTCGATCTCCAGCAGTTCCGCCTCCGTTTTCTCCGGATAGCAGCTGTGGAGATTCTCGCGGATCACGTTGCGCCGGTAGTGGATTATGTTTTTGAATATGAATTTCAGGAAGGAGCTGATGCCGTAGAGCGCCCATAGCGGAAGCCACGAAAGCATCCGGAACAGAGTCATATACAGGCCGTATTTCATTTTTTCTCCCATAGTCCTGCGGTTATTTCTGAAACTATGTTTTCTGTCGCGCCCACATTCTGACGGACGTAAGTGGCGCATTTCTCCTTGATTTCGGCGAGTCTGGCGGCATCGCGGTTGGCATTGAACCATGAGTCAAGCTCCTCGCTGTTGGTGACTGCTGCGCCAATGCCGAGGCCAATGAGTTGCTGCGGTGTCACTTTGCGCTCGATGCGTGGGCCGAAAGCCACGGGCAGTCCATAGACTGTGGCTTCTATCACGCTGTGGAGCAGCGGTGTGAATCCGCCTCCTACGTAAGCCCATGTGCCGTAGCGGTAGAGATATGCGAGTTTGCCCATGCAGTCCACTATCAGGCAGTGGGCTGTGGAGAGCGACGTGTCGTCGGGCGTTGTCTGGGAATAGCGTATGATGTCGGGGCCACAAGCGTCCTTGATCGCCTCGATGGCTGAGTCTTTGATGTCGTGGGGCACGAGGATGAACGCCACTTCCGGGTGGCGTTTCACAAGCGTGGCCACCATCTTGAGGTCGTTCTCGTCGCTTATACTTCCGGCAATGAACACCTGCCGGCCTGTCGAGAACCGCTCCAGCACGGGGTCGCTCCATGGAGTCCGTGCCACCAGCGCGGCATTGTCGAACAATGCGTCGCCGGCAACGGTGACATCGGTATATCCGAGCATCCTGAGATTGAAGCGTGAAGCCTCGTTGAGTACGAATATGTGGCTGAAAGCCGACAGTGATTTGCGGTAGATCTTGCCATACCAGCGGAAAAACTGCGAGTTGTCGCGGATAATGGCTGAGACCAGAAACGTTGGCACGGAGCTGAACTTCAGCTGTTGGAGATAGTTGGGCCAATATTCCGAGATGAGTATCACGGCGCGGTCGGGCTTCACGATCTCAATGAAGCGGCGCGCCTTTCGCCGTGTGTCGAGCGGCAGATAGAACACCCGGTCTATATCGGGGTGGTTCTGGCTTACAGGCTCATAACCGGATGGCGAGAAGAAGGTCATGATGATGTTGCAGCGACCGCTGCGGCGCACGGCGTTGATCAATGGCCGGGCAACGCCATATTCGCCAAGTGATGCCGCATGGAACCATATCGTAGGCACCGATCGGTCGATTCCGGCCATTTCCGTTCTGATATGATCCATAAGTCCGCGTTGTCCTTTGACGAACCGCGAGAACTTCCGGCAGCTTTTTTTGCGCAGGCATTTCCCGTAGAGCCCCACGAAAGAGTTCATCGCATCCACAGCCGCGTTATATATCAGATTCATCGTTTGATAGGCGTAAAATCACCGGCTGTCGCATGGGCAGCCTCCGGTTAATATTGCGCAAATATACGAAATCTTAATCAAACAACGGCTGTAAAGCCCTCCAAAACACTCTAAAAATGTGAAAAGGGAGGGACAGGTTGAAATTTTCGGCGGATGGCTTGGCGGATCATGGAAAATGATGTAACTTAGCTGACTAAATTGGAGGGCAAGTGCTTTGCCGTTAGCTCTCCCGGTTATGAAATCAAAAAATAATTACCAGAATATGTCAAAAGTTATCATCATTGGAGCCGGCGGTGTTGGTACCGTGGTGGCCCACAAATGTGCTCAGAATCCCGATGTTTTCACTGAAATCGTGCTCGCTTCCCGTACGCGCAGCAAATGCGAGGCTATCGCACGCAAGATTGGCGGAGGCCGCATCACTACCGACAGCGTGGATGCCGACAGTGTTGAACAGCTCGTCGAACTGTTCCGCCGCCACAACCCCGACCTGGTGATCAACGTGGCTCTTCCCTATCAGGATCTAACGATCATGGAAGCATGTCTGCAATGTGGCGTAAACTACCTTGATACGGCCAATTACGAGCCTAAGGATGAGGCTCATTTTGAATATTCATGGCAGTGGGCCTACCGCGAGAAGTTCGAGAAAGCAGGCCTCACAGCTATCCTCGGCTGCGGTTTCGACCCCGGTGTGTCGGGCGTGTTCACAGCCTATGCTGCCAAACACTATTTCAAGGATATGGAATATCTCGATATCGTTGACTGCAACGCCGGAGACCACGGCAAGGCTTTCGCCACCAACTTCAATCCGGAGATCAACATCCGCGAGATCACCCAGAACGGCCGCTACTATCAGGATGGCAAGTGGGTTATGACCGGTCCTCTGGAGATCCATAAGCCGCTGACATATCCTAACATCGGTCCGCGTGAGAGCTATCTGCTCTATCATGAGGAACTCGAGAGCCTGGTTCTCAACTATCCGTCGATCAAGCGCGCGCGCTTCTGGATGACTTTCGGTCAGGAATATCTGACCCACCTGCGTGTGATCCAGAACATCGGCATGGCGCGTATCGATGAGGTTGACTACAACGGCGTGAAGATAGTTCCCCTGCAGTTCCTCAAGGCTGTTCTTCCCAATCCTCAGGATCTCGGAGAAAACTACCATGGCGAGACATCGATCGGCTGTCGCATCGAGGGTCTTGACAAAGAGGGCAAGCACCTGACCTACTACATCTACAACAATTGCAGCCACGAGGAAGCCTACCGCGAGACCGGCATGCAGGCCGTTAGCTACACCACCGGCGTTCCGGCTATGATCGGCGCTATGATGTTCCTGACCGGAAAATGGAACAAACCGGGTGTGCACAACGTGGAGGAATTCGATCCCGATCCATTCATGGAACAGCTCAACAAGCAAGGCCTGCCCTGGCACGAGCAGTTCAATCTGGATCTTGAGGTGTAAGCGACACAAGAATCATTATTCACACATAAACTCTCTCAACAATGAAGCTTTTCCAACGCCTCGGTGCCGGGTTTCCGGCACTTCTCGCCCTGTTTCTTGTCCTGACAACCTCATGCTCCTCCGACGATCTTCTCGATCAGGTGCCAGAGGATGTTAACATGGCGATGATCATTGACTTTGACCGTGCGCTTGAGCGCACCGGAATAACCCTCGACAAGTCGGGGCTCGCCGTTCCGGGCGATCTCGGTGTTTTCTGCCGCGAGATCCCCGAGGAAGTGCAGGATGTCCTGTTCGCTGCCCGTGAGTCGGTCGATCTCTCGCAGGTTGTCGTGTTTACGAGATACGATCTTTCATCCGAGGATATGGAAAGCGAACCCTATTTTCTGGCACGGGTCAGGGATGAGAAGACGCTCGCCCGACTTCTGACGGAAGAAATGGAGCTGAAGGAAAAGGATGTCGACGGATACCGGACTTTCTACAGTAGGATGACATGGAATGCAATAACGTTTGTATTGCATGATGGGAATATCTGGATTGCTCCCGGCAGCAAACCCGAGATGGCGGTGAAAAATCTTACCGCTGTACTCAAGCAGGCCAAGGAAAAACCATTGACGGCCAGAAAAGAGATCGTCAAGGCCTTGCGCGAGGACAAGATAATCAGCTACGCCTTCAGTTTCGATTCCTATATGAGATTGCTCGACTATACGATGTCCGATGTTATTCTGCTGGCTAAATCTGACAGCGTCCCTGATCCGACAAAGGATCTGAAGGCTCTCTTTGCACCGCTCAAGGGTTGCTGGTATGTGGCTTCTTATGATGTGGACGGCACGTCGATAGATTTGGACCTGACTATATTCGGGGCTGATGGGAAGGAATTCGGTTACCCATACGTGAAGGATGTCGACACGTCGGTGTTCGGATATATCCCGGCGGATTATTTCGCCGCCGGAATCTTTGGTATCGACGGCTCGCAGACCAAGGACGGCTTGGCTGCTCTCGGACGGCTTGCCGATACTTATCTCTCCGGCAACGGACGTGACCGCACTAAGAAGATTCTGAAATGGCTTGGAAACATCGACGGCTCATGTGTCATTGGCTTCGGCACCGACAATATGCGCGAGATGCTTTATGGCGGCGTAGTAGCCAATCTGAAAATGACCATTGCCTTGCAGATGCGTCCCGGAAAGGCATTGGAGACGATCGGCGAGATAGCCTCGATGGTCAATGTTGCGGATTCCGGCGATCTGTCCGCCGCTGAGCCATTGATGACTGTGAAAAACGGCGAGGCGGTGCTTGCGATTCCCGATATGCCTTTGAAATTCTATTTCAAGGCTGTGGGTAATGATCTTGTCATATCGACCCGTCCGGTGACCACGGGCAACCGGTTCCCAGCTGCGGATAAGTTCAAAGGGCTTCAGGGCGGTGGTGTCCTGACGTTGAAATCGTTTGCTGATCTGACCGACGGTAAGTGTGACTACGGCCTTGAAATTTATGGAGAGCAGTCCGGTGGGCATTTTGAGAGCACGCTGACGCTTACCAATTGCGAGACGGATATAATCAACGGCTACTATCGGTTTGGGAGAGCTCTGTTTCAGGGCTATCAGACGTTCAGGGCAAGTCATCCGGTCAAGAAGATCCCCGATGATATGGTGATATATGATGCCGACGAGGTGGATACTTTGCCGGTACTTGAATATTGAAAAAAACAACAACAACACACAATTTTATTGCAATGAAACTATTTA
Organism: uncultured Muribaculaceae bacterium; assembly: GCA_910579185.1. Taxonomy (GTDB): domain Bacteria; phylum Bacteroidota; class Bacteroidia; order Bacteroidales; family Muribaculaceae; genus Paramuribaculum. The sequence goes on along the minus strand of CAJTTG010000009.1, from coordinate 29,322 downwards.
AACGACTCAACTGGTTGGGTCTGGCCATGGTGGCCACAATGATGTCGGCACTGACATCCTGTTCGTCGGAAGATCCGGTGTCATCAATCCCCGGCAATGTAGATTTTGCCGCTACCGTCAATCTTCAGAAGCTGATGGATGTCAGCCAATGCCGGATTGAGAATGGAGATATAAAGCTGCCTGAGGAGTTCAGCATCTACGAGCAGTCGATCCCCGATGATGTGAAAGCTATTATCGTGGATTGCTATGAGGCTATTGATTGCAGCCGGATCGCAGTGTTCGGCTACATCAAGCTCGGAACAGGAGCCGACACCTATGTCGTGGCAACCCTGAAGGATCAGAAAGCTCTCGATGAGGTTCTCGTGGAAAAGGGCGAACTTGTGAAGGGCGACAGCGATGGCTATACCACCTACGAACCCGAAAGCGAATATGCCGAGATGGCCATTCTGGTGAAAAATGATCTCGTGTGGTTTGTCGGTGGCAAACGCGCCAAAGCTGCGGTGAAAGCCGTGGAGAAGGTGAAGGACAAAGCCGGCGACAAGAAACTGATCGACGAAAAAGGTCTTGAAGAGGTGATCACCGCCGACAACCTCGTCAACTTCTCGTTCAATTGCACGCCTGTAGTGACGATTATCGACCAGTTTGCCAGTTTCGGGATGGATCCTGAACAGGCCGTGCTGCTGTCGTCTATAATATCCAAGGTGAAAGGCTACTGGCTGACATGCAGCTTGGATGTCAAGGACAAGAGCTTTAACACTATGGCGAAATTCATCAAACCCGGCGGAGAGGTGCTGACCTGCGATCTTCTTCAGGATATCGACCCCGGCTTCCTCACGTATGTCTCCAACGACTATCAGATTGTCACAGCCGCCGGTCTCAACAATAAGGCTATCAATGAACTTGTTGCTAAGATCCGTCCGCTGCTCAACAATATGTCCGGCTCCGACCGACAGCTTGCGGAGATGGTTCTCGGATGGGTATCGAACATCGACGGCACTATGGGCATTGCTTGCGGTGCTGACGATTTCAACAGACTCATGACGGGTGACGATTCCCAACAGAACATCAACGTTTTGATCACCCTTGCCATGAAACCCGGTAAAGCCAAGGAGATGGTTTCGCAAATCTATAATCTGGTCACTCTCGGCATGAATGAAAACGATTCTGTCACGCTGGAGGCTGACGGATCTGTTGTGGCCCGGTTCCCCGGTTCTCCTGTGATCATCCTCAAGGCCGATGGCGACAATCTGCTACTGTCCATGAATAAGATAACCACCGGCAATGCGAACAATGAGGCTGCACAGGTGATGAAAGGCGCTCAGATGGCATCCTATTACAATGTTGCGTCGCTGTCCGACATAACTGCCGGGGCTTGCACTTTCGGAATTAAATCGGAAGGTCGGCTCGTGGATGGCGTTGCCACCGGCACTTCGGAATTCACCAACTGCGACATGAGCCTTGCAGAGGCTATAGTCAAACTCTGCACCAGCTACTATGCAGCTGTCCGTAACAATGTTTACACGGAGTATGCTGCCGAGATGGCTGAGGAAAACTACGGAATCGACGATACTACGGCTGTTGCCGACGATTTCGCTTGGTAAACACTCCCTTGGAATGATTGATAAGATAACACTTGAGAAAACACTGCCACAGGTGTTCGCCGGCATGGAAAACGACCAGCCGGTGTGCCTGTCGCAGGTGTGGTTGCAGGATGTCGAATTCGCGCGCCCCGACTATTATATGGTGGAGGCCGAATCCGGCACCGGCAAGTCCTCGCTATGCAGCTACATATATGGTAGCCGCGGCGACTATAGTGGCCGTATTCTGTTTGATGGCCACGACGTATCGGAGTTCTCCATCAACCGGTGGTGCGAGATCCGGCAGCGCGCTCTGGCCTATCTGCCACAGGAGATGCAGCTCTTCCCGGAACTGACGGTGATGGAGAACATAGAGATCAAGAACCGCCTGACGGGATGTAAGTCCCGGAAATGGATCCTCGATGCGCTCGAGCGGTTGGAGATCGCTGTTAAAGCCGATGTCCCGGCGGCAAAGCTGTCGGTAGGGCAGCAGCAGCGCGTGGCCATTGTCAGGGCTTTGTGTCAGCCGTTCGATTTTATCCTGATCGACGAGCCTGTGAGCCACCTCGACCAGCGCAACAACACTATCGTTGCCAATCTGATACGCGAGGAGGCTGAGGCCAATTCCGCTTCGGTTATAGCCACATCGGTAGGCAACAAGATCAATATTCCGATAACCCACACTCTCAAGCTATGAAAAGATCAATCGTGTGGCAATTGCTGCGGCGCAACATTTCCGTCGGCCAGCTTGCCGGATATGCTGTCGCCAATCTTCTCGGTCTGGCTATCGTCCTGACCGCCATTCAGTTCTATCGCGATGTGACCACGGTGTGGGAATCGGAGGATTCGTTCATCTCGCGCGACTATCTGATCATATCCAAACGCGTCGAGGGAATCTCGCTCGGCGGTTCCGATCATGAGTTCTCCCAAGCCGAGGTGGCGGATATCGAGTCGCAGCCCTGGGTGCGCAAGCTCGGACGCTTCACGGCGGCGGAGTTCAACGTTTCGGCCGGCCTTGAGATCTGGGGACGCGGCATGTCGACGGCTCTGTTTCTCGAAGCCATCCCCGACGAATTTTTCGATGTGAAACCGGCCGGATGGAGCTGGGAGCCGGATTCTGTCAGCGGTCATCTCCCCGTGTTGCCAATCATCATGAGCAAGGACTATCTGACCCTCTATAACTTCGGATTCGCCGCTTCCAGAGGCTATCCGCAGGTGTCGGAAGCCACTATCGGCATGATCCCGGTGCGTGTCTCCATCAGTGGCAATGGCCGACAGATGTCCCTTATGGGGCGCATAGTCGGTTTCTCATCCCGTCTCAACACGTTTGCTGTTCCGGCGGAATTCCTGTCGTGGGCCAACGAACGCTTCGCTGATCCTACGCCCGATGGCACGCTGAGTCAGCCCTCGCGTCTGATCTTAGAGGTCAACAAGCCGGGCGATCCGGCCATTCAGGCCTATCTTGAGGATCATGGCTACGAAAGCGCAGGCGACAAGGCTGATTCAGGCCGCGCGTCCTACTTCCTTTCTATCGTGACCGGAGTGGTTATCGCTGTGGGTGTCGTAATCAGTCTTCTGGCATTTTTCATTCTGCTGCTGAGCATCTATCTGCTGTTGCAGAAAAACCGTGAGAAATTGCGGTCGCTGATGATGTTGGGCTACACCCCCGGCTCTGTCGCGCGCCACTATTATGCCATCGTGGCCGTGATCAACGGATGTGTGCTTGCAGGTGCTATCGTCTTCATGCTCGTGGGGCGTCATCTGTGGCATGCTCAGCTTGCCGAGATCGGCGTGAAAGGTTCTGCTCCTTGGGTTGCCATCCTGATAGGATTCTGCATCATGGCTCTGATCACCGCCGGCAATATTCTCGCCATCCGCCGCAACGTCCGCCGCACTTTCCCCCATCCTCGCCGATAATCTCCGGCTTCATTCTGGGGATCCGACACCCCGACCACAACCCGGTTATTTGGACTTGCGGTTGGGATTGGCCGGGAACCAGCCTTTGCGGACGCGTTCCTCCTGTTCGGTAATCTCGTGGACTGTCCAGAAGCAGGAGAAGGCGAAAACGCCGAGCAATGATGACCAGAATACATCGGCAACATAGATCGAAGCCATGAGGCCGACAGCTCCGAGCAGCACGAACCACCATCGGCAACCGGTTCCGAAATAGTAGTGGCATTTGACCACTATGGGATGGAACACGCCGATTATCAGGAAGGTGCAGATGCCTATTGCAAGGCCGAGCATGTGGTATGATTGAAGAGTCTCTGTCATTTTTTTGTCTTTAATGGTTGAATGCGAGGTTTACCAGCCGACGGAAGCGCCGCCACCGCTTGTGCCTCCGCCACCGAATCCGCCGCCGGAGATGCCTCCACCTCCGCCGAACCCACCTCCGCCACCGGGAAATATCACCACGGGAGCGGCTGCTACTTTGGCAATATTGTAGGGTTTGAGGGTCTGTTTTCCGCAATTGCGGCACGAATAGATCTTCACTCCACGGCCTTCAGCTCGCGTTGTTGGTTGCTGGATAATGCGGTCGCCGGAGAGCACGCAGGTGCGCGCGCCGCAATGCTGGCACTCGGTGTAGGCCGACTGGCGGTTGACATACGGAATGATGTCGCGCTCGCCGCACTGGTCGCAGAGCCACACATCGTAGTCGATCGAGTTCAGCTGTTCCTCCATATCCTGCGCCGGAGTCAGATACTCATTGTCGGTTGCCTCGTCGAGCTTGCGCATCGCGTGGCCGCAATTGGGGCACGAACGCGAATGATCGCGCAGACGTTTCATCTTCCAGACGCAGAGCAGATAGGCCGGAAGTGGCATCCCAAGCCCCATGAATGCAAGGAAGAGAAGCACCGGACGCCCGTTGTTCAGCATCCTGTAGCGCGTCTGGTCATCCTTTCCGCGGCTGGAGAAAATCATCCACACCACCCATATCAGGGAACCGATTCCGGCCACCAGTCCACAATAGAGCATGAAAGCGAAGAAGTCGGCATCATCATCGTCGGCTGTGGCGTCGGCATATTTGGAGCGGATCTCTTCGGCAGCAACCGGGTCGGTCATGGCGCGTGAGAGTTCGCGCACCGCCGCTATCGTACCTCCATCCAGATCCCCCTCCTTATAGAGCGGCAGAGCCTGATGGCGGAGAATCTGCGAGCAGGTGACATCGGGCAGTATGCCACCGAGACCGCGCCCCGTGCGCACCACGGCACGATGGGCATCGCCGACTAATAGCAACAGCAAGCCATTTTCGGTGTCCTTCTTTCCGATACCCCAGAGCGTGAACAGCTCGTTGGCAAATGTGTTCGGGTCATAGTCGCCGTCAATATCGTCGATGGCTACCACCACCGGTTCGGCTGTGGTCTGTTCTCTAACCTGCAACAGAATCCGGTTGAGCGTATCGACAGCCGCAGCCGAAAGCAGTCCGTCGGGGTTGCTGACAAGCTGAGTGCGGTCTTTCAACTGCACATTGGGCACCGATTCCGGGGTGTATGTTCCGGCCATCATGCCCAACACTGTCAAGGCCATCGCAATCAATGTCAGGATATATCTTTTCATAACTTTCTGATTATAATCATAATTTATCAATGGGCCTCCAGCCAGTTCTCACCCGTTCCAAGCCCCACTTCCATCGGCACCCGTCCGGAATAGGCGTTGACCATGTTCCTGACCACAAGTTCCTTCATCCGGTCGAGCTCTTCGGGACACACATTGAACACAAGTTCGTCATGGACCTGTAGAATCATCCGCGATCTCATGCCACGCTCCTTCATCTCCCGATAGATGTCGACCATCGCGATCTTTATGATATCGGCGGCTGAGCCTTGCAACGGGGCGTTGATGGCATTGCGCTCGGCATAGGAGCGCACCACGGAGTTGCGGCTATGAATGTCGGGCAGCAAGCGTTTGCGACCCATGACCGTCGTGACGTAGCCTTTCTCCTGCGCCCCACGTATGCTGCGGTCCATGTAGTCCTGAACGCCGGGATAGGTGCGGAAATATCCGGCGATAAGCTCCTTGGCTTCAGTGCGCGGAATGCCGAGGCGCGCGGCCAGGCCGAATGCGGAGATGCCGTAGATTATGCCGAAATTGGCGGTCTTGGCCATGCGCCGCTGATCGGCTGTCACGGTCTCTATATCTTCGTGATAGATCTTGGCAGCCGTGGCGCGGTGGATATCCTCGCCCGAAAGGAACGCTTCCATCATCGAGGGGTCGCCACTCATGTCGGCCATCAGGCGCAGTTCGATCTGCGAATAGTCGGCTGCCAGCAGAATGTCGCCCGGATCGGGAATGAAAGCACGGCGTATCTCGCGGCCATCCTCGGTTCTGACAGGGATATTCTGAAGATTGGGATTGGTGGAGGATATACGTCCGGTAGCCGTCACGGTCTGGTTGAACGACGTGTGGATTTTTCCTGTCCGCGGATTGACAAGTGCCGGCAGTGCATTGACGTAGGTTGCCAGCAGCTTGCGCAACGCTCTGATCTTCAGGATGAGATCGACAATAGGATTCTCGGGGCGCAGTTTTTCCAGAATCTCTTCCGTGGTAGAGTACGCGCCACGCTTGGTGCGTTTTGCCTTGGGATCTATCTTCAGACGGTCGAACAGCACCTCACCCACCTGCATGGGCGACGATATGTTGAATCTGACTCCGGCTATTGAATAAGCTTCTTCCTCCATTCTGGCCAGACGCTCGGAGAAACGGACCGACAGAGCGTTGAGTTCGCTGGAGTCGATCCTGACACCCGTCCACTCCATTTCGGCGAGCACCCGGATCAGGGGCAGTTCTATATCATTCAGCAGCGCGGAAAGTTCCCCGGCTGCAATCTCTTTCTCAAGTATCGGCATGAGGCGCATCACGGTGTCGGCCTGCTCGCATGCTCTGTCGGCTTGATCCTGCAACGTCGGGACATCACCCTTGGCTGCCGCCGGAATCATGTCGTAGTCCAGATATTTCAGGGCCAGTGTGGGCAACAGGTGCTTCATCTCCGGCTCGATAAGATAATGCGCCACCGATGTGTCGTAAGCAGCATTTGTCAGCTCTATGCCCCGACGTTTCAGCAACAGGATATCGCGTTTCACGTCATGGCTCACCACCACCGGCGCTGCCTCGCCGAACAGTGGCGACAGCATGGCAAGGCGCTCGTCGGCATCGCCGTCGGTCAGCGGCACGTAAACAGCCACACCCTCACTTCCGGCTATTGCGATGCCTTGCATCGTGGCAGTCATGGGCTCGTCGCCGTCGGCAAGCACGCAAAGCCCCATGCGCTCCGTGGCGGCCACGCGTTCCACCATCGCTGCCACCTCAGCAGGGGTGGCGGCTATGCTATAGTCGTGGGCAACGGATGCCAATGTCTTGGAGGCCACGGCCACGGAGGGTATGGCAGAACCATCATCCTCGTTGAAATCGAACAGCGATCCCTGAGCCTCTTGTGCGGCCGGAACCGGAGCCTTGGGGGCGGATTCCTGCACAGAGCCGCCAAGACGCTTTATGAACGTGCGGAATTCCAGACGGCGGTAGACATCCAGCAGCATATCAATATCCACCTCGCGCCGCCGCAACGAGTCAATCGAAATGTCGGACGGAAGCGGAACGTCGGTCTTTATCGTGACCAGCTCTTTTGAGAACCGTATCTTGTCGGCATTCTCCACAATGCGTTTCTGCAGCGCACCCTTGAGCCGGTCGGTATTGTCGAGCAGATTCTCCACGGATCCCCATTCGGCAATCAGCTTCGAGGCGGTCTTTTCTCCCACGCCGGGGCAGCCGGGAACATTGTCGGAGGCATCACCCTCAAGGGCAAGCAGATCGATCACCTGCCTCGGCGACGAGATGCCGTAACGCTCGCACACCTGCTGCGGTCCGCGGATCTCGAAACCCTCGCCACGGAGCGCCGGACGGTACATGATCACCCGGTCGGTCACCAACTGACCGTAGTCCTTGTCCGGAGTCATCATGTAGGTGGTGTATCCCTCTTTTTCAGCCATGACAGAGAGCGTGCCGATCACATCGTCGGCCTCATAGCCCTCCACCTCCACCACCGGAATGCGGTAGGCCGCGAGGATCTCCTTGATGTAGGGAACCGATAGCGTTATATCTTCCGGCTGCTTGTCACGGTTGGCCTTATAGTCGGGATAAAGTTCATGGCGGAAAGTGTGTCCGCCGGGAGGATCGAAACACACGGCGATATGCGATGGCTGCTCTTTGCGCAGAATCTCGTCGAGTGTGTTGCAGAATCCAAAGATAGCCGAAGTGTTCAGCCCCTTTGATGTCACTCGCGGAGCACGCATCAGAGCGTAATAAGCGCGATATATAAGAGCGTATGCATCAAGCAGAAAAAGTCGTTTTGTATCGGGTGTGTCCATTCTTTATTTCATGTTTTGAAGCATAAAATTAGTAAATTATTACGTTACAATGGCGATGGTCTGCAAGATTTTTGTAATTTTGCAGCAAATTATGTCGACATTAGAAGATATCCAACAGTCCATCCGTCCTGAGCTTCAACAGCTCAGCGAGCGCATCAGTTCATCTCTATCATCGCCTAACAAGCTGATGGCACAGGTGATCGAAGGCTATCTGAAGTCCAAGGGCAAGATGATCCGCCCGGTGCTCGTGATCCTGACGGCAAAGCTTTTCGGAAAGGTCAATGACCGCGTGATTGCATCGGCTGCATCTGTCGAGATGCTCCACAACGCCTCGCTGATCCACGACGATGTTGTCGACGATTCCAAACTGCGCCGTTCGCTCCCTACAATCAACAATATGTGGGGCAACCATATAGCTGTCCTCGTGGGCGACTATTTCGTATCCAACGCCCTCCAGCAGGGCATATCCACCGGCGACATACGTGTGGTTGAGGTCCTGGCTCAGCTCGGTAAGATGCTTTCGCTCGGCGAGGTTGACCAGATCTACAACGCTCGCTTCCACACCATCGACGAGAAAGCCTATTTCGAGATTATCTCGCGTAAGACGGCATCGCTATTCGTTTCCTGCATCAAGATGGGTGCCTATTCCACCGACACCGACGAAGAGGCCATGAAGCCTATGCTCCGCTATGCCGAGCTGCTCGGGCTATGCTTCCAGATCAAGGACGATATTTTTGACTACTACCACGATCCCGTTATAGGCAAACCCACCGGCAACGACCTTCGCGAAGGCAAGATCACTCTGCCACTGCTCTACGCGCTCTCGCGCACCGAGCTGCCCCAGCATGACGCAATGCTCGAACTCTCGCGCAAGGAGATGCTTGACACGGCCGATATTGATACTCTCATCGAATTTGCCAAAGCCTCAGGAGGCATAGAATATGCCTACGACACCATGGCACGTTTCCGTGATCAGGCCATGGCCATTCTCGCTGAATATCCCGACAACGAGACAACGCGTGCTTTCGCAGCGATATTCGACTTTGTCATAGCTCGCGACAAGTAAGCTGTTGTGGTTTAATGATCTAAACCGCATCTCATGGCCTCCCGACGACAATCCAACATCGAACTTCTCCGCATCATATCCATGATGGCGGTGATTCTCGTGCATCTCGACGGCGCGTCACTCGGACTGCCCACTCCAGGCAGCATCAGCGACTGCACAGCCTCCGATGCCTGGCGGATAGTCACAGAATCGATTACCATAATTGGTGTCAACTGCTTCACACTGATCTCCGGCTATTTCGGAATCCGTGCCCGGCTCTCCGGTCTGTTGCGTTTCACGCTGATGTGCATCTTCTACGCTGTCGGGATCTACCTTGCCGCCAACCTTTTCCTGATTTTCGTGCAGCATCAGCAGCCCCAGTTATTCTGGAAAGGATTGCTGGAATCGGTCATGGTCTACACCCATACCGACCTCTGGTATGTCCCGGCCTACCTGCTGCTCTATCTGCTCAGCCCAATGATCAATGCCGCCGTGGATAGTCTGCCTTTGAACAAGTTCAGGCTATGGCTCGCATTGTTTATCCTTGCCAACGTGTGGTGCGGATGGCTATGGGAGGGTGGATTCAATCCCTCGGGCTACACGGCGTTCCAGTTGATAATGATGTATCTCATAGGCCGCTATCTGGCCTTGCGGTTTCGTGACGGCATGCCGCGTGGCATGCGTGTTGTCTCCATATCCGTCTACGTGGCATCCACACTGCTCACGGCAGTCATAGCCCTCTGGATGAAGCCCGGGATGGTCTACGCCTACAATGCCCCGTGGGTTATCATCTCGTCTGTAGCGCTCTTCCTTTTTTTCACAACCTTGCGCATCAGATCCGGAGCTATCAATACCCTTGCAACAGGGGCATTCGCAGCTTATCTGATCCACAAAAATCCTTTGATCTGGGGAAACTCCATCAAGCCGACAGCCCTTGACTACTGGGCCGACGGCTCTCTATGGCAATACACCATTTTCTGCCTTGTTTTCGCCTCTCTGATCTATCTGATCTCCACGGCTGTAGAGCTCGTGCGGCAGGCTCTGGCCAAGCGCATCGGATGATCAATCCTCACCCTCGGTCAGCTCAGCCTCGTCGTATTTCTGGAAAAGGAAATCGTTGTAGGGGAAACGGGTCAGATGCACCTGCTTGGCTTTCTCGTAGATCTTCTGTTTCAGCTCGTCAATGTTGATCCCTTTCTTGGCAGAGATAAACACGGCATCATCGCCCAGACGGCTCATCCATGTGGCTTTCAGTTCATCGAGCGAGACATTCTCACGGGTGCGAGGTGTCAGATCATCTTCAGCTTTTGGTTTGTAGGTGAACGCATCGATCTTGTTGAATACCATGATCATAGGCTTCTCCACTCCGCCACAGACTTCTGACAGCGTGCGGTTCACAACCTCGATCTGCTCCTCGAAATTGGGATGCGAGATGTCGACCACATGAACCAGAATATCGGCATCGCGCACCTCGTCGAGCGTTGATTTGAACGATTTTACGAGATGGGTGGGCAGCTTGCGGATGAAACCGACAGTATCGGTCAGCAGGAACGGAAGATTGTCAATGATCACCTTGCGCACTGTTGTGTCGAGCGTGGCAAACAGCTTGTTTTCAGCAAACACATCGCTCTTGCTCAGGAGATTCATCAGCGTCGACTTACCGACGTTGGTATAACCCACCAGTGCCACACGCGTCAGTTTGCCACGGTTCTTGCGCTGCATCGACTTCTGCCGGTCTATGTCCTTCAGCTCTGCCTTCAGGCGCGAGATCTTGTCGAGGATTATACGGCGGTCGGTCTCTATCTGGGTCTCACCGGGACCGCGCATACCGATACCGCCGCGCTGACGTTCCAGGTGGGTCCACATTCGGGTCAGTCGCGGCAACAGATACTGATACTGCGCCAGCTCCACCTGCGTCTTGGCATTGGCCGTCTGTGCGCGTTTAGCAAAAATATCGAGGATAAGGCTGGTGCGGTCGAGGATCTTGACTTGCAGTTCGCGTTCAATGTTGGCCACCTGTTTCGATGTCAGATCATCGTCAAAGATAGCCATGCCGATATTGTTGTCCTCCACAAATTGCTTGATTTCCTGCAATTTGCCTTTGCCGACAAACGTGCGCGAATCAGGGCTGTTCAGTCGTTGCAGAAAGCGGCCCTCGGTGGTGGCACCGGCTGTATCAGCCAGAAAAGCGAGTTCGTCGAGATATTCATTGGCTTTCGCCTCGTTCTGCACAGGAGTGATAAGTCCTACGAGGACAGCGCGTTCGGATGATTCCTTGTCTATGATAAGATCTTTCATTTTGGTCTGAGTCAAGTGGTTGATTGTGTCATACAAATATATAACACTGCCGCCCGACAAATTGCTCGGTCAGCAGTGCAAAGTTACTATCTGACAGCTTAAAAAACAAACGCCATCCCACATTTTCTCCCATCCATACGCCAATAGGGAGCATGGAAGCCGTGAGCACGATTGGGGCAGAGGGTCATATCCCGGGGCGGAGTGCCCGGCGGCGCGAGGGATAGAGATAGCGGCACGCGAGGTAGGCGCAGATGAGGTAGATGGCGGCGAGAAGCCAGAGCATCGTGTAGGGATGGGTTTCCTGCGCGAGGGTGCTTCCGTTGGAGTTGATGCGGATGAATCCTTCTATGCCCCATGTGGCCGGGATGCAGTCGCCTACGAGCGTCCAGAAGCCGTTCATGGCGTAACGGGGCCATGTCAGTCCGCTCAGGAAGAGGAACACGACGGATGTGAACACGATCACGAGCATGGAGCTTTCGCGCTCGGTCACCAGAACGCTGATGGCGAGTCCGAGGAAGGATGTGGCAAATAGTAGCGGCAGGATGAAGAGCATGTAGTCCGAGAGCTGTCCCATGTGGGGTAGATGGAAGATGGTGGGGACAATGTCGAGGACGTATATGCAGATCGGCAGATAGAGCGATACGTAGCAGAAGGTTTTTCCGAAGATGGTGGCCATTGGGCCGGCCGGCACGGCTTTAGGATCGATGCCTCCGTTGCGACGGCGGCGTTCGGAGCTGCCACCTGCGAGCATGGTCACACCAAGAAGCATGGACTGCTGGAGGATGAGAACCACGATGCCCGGGATGATGAACGATGCGAAACCCTGCGTGGGGTCGCCGAGCATCACGGCTTCGGAGTTGATGGGCGTTCCGCTGACGGATTGTCCCGGAAGTCCGATCGTCGCAATGTCCTCCTGGGTGATCTTGGCTCCCATTGCGAGCTGCACGTCGGTGAGGGATGAGACGAAAGCCCTGTAGCGCAGCAGCAGCGACATCTCGGCATAGAATGTTGCTGTGGCCTGTTCGCCTCGCCCTATCTTTTTGCCGAAGTCGGATGGTATGACGAGAATTCCGTAGGCTTTATGCTCGTTCTGTATGCGACGGGCCTCGTCGAGAGTCGGGGCGTAATCGTAGACCTCGATGGAGCTTGTGGCATCGATCATGCGCGTCAGTTCGCGGCTATGTTCGGAACGTGACTGGTCGACAACTACAATGGGAATGTCGGTCACGGTCTCAGGATTGTAGATCAGGGTGTAGATCACGGGATACATCAGCGTCAGGAAAAAGAAGAATAGCATCACGCCGATGTCGGAGAACACCATGGAGTATTCCCGTCGCCATACTTTGAACAGCGTCGTGAACCATGATGATATGCCGTTTGATGATGAGGATTTCATGTCGTTGATGTTTTGAGGGTCAGGGAACATAGACCGGTTTCAGCATGCGTTTTTTCAGGCGTGGCAGTCCGATAAGTCCTGTCAGAGGGAATATGAGCAGTGCAATGTAGTAGAACCGCGAATAGTAGAGGGGTATGCCGTTGAGTGCCTGATCGGCGTAGATCAGGAAGTAGTAGCGTACCGGGAGGATGTAGCTGAAGATGCCTATCTCGGGATACATGTCGCTGACGGGGAACGAGAATGCCGCGATAGAGAATGCCAGGATGCCTGTGAGGGCGCACAAACTGACGGAGAAGCGCAGATTGGGGATGATGCAGCATATTGTCAGCGCGAATCCCTGTGAGGCTATGACGAGTAGCATCATGGCAAGGATCATGTGCCAGGCCGGACAGTGCATTGGGAAATGGTTGAATCCGTACATGATGGCCAGACATGCCGCTCCGACCACGGTCTCGATCACGGCCTGAGGTATTAGCTTGCCGAGGACGGCGATCAGCACAGATCCACCGGACTGATGCATTAGCCGGACTGATGTGCCACGCTTGATCTCATCGCAGATGGTATAGGCTGTGATCAGAGCCACCATAAGGGCTATCATCCCCGGTACGAATGAATTGGTCAGGTAGTAGTTGTAGTTCATCCAGGGGTTGTTGATTCCCTGAATCTGCATGCTGACCGGTTGGATCAGAGCCATTGATGCATCCTCGCCGACGAAACCTGTATTGACAAGAGTGGCCTGTACAAGCCCTCCGGCCGTAGTGACGGCTACGGTCTTGAATCCCTTGAACATCAGCGATGCAGGAACAAAATAGGTCATGTTGCAATAGTAGGTGATCGTGGGCTGGCGTTGACCGAGGGTGTTCTTCTGGAAATCCGACGGGATCATGAAGAATCCGAATATCTCGCCGCGGCGCACGGCATCGTTGGCCTGATGGAAAGACTCGTAATCGGCCGATATGTCGACATATTGCGATGCAGCCAGTGTACGGGTGACTTTCCGCGACAATGCGGAGTGGTCGAGATCCACAACTCCCGAGGGTACGCGCATTGCCACGCCCTCGTCCATCAGATTGATGAAGAAGAGAGTGAAGATCAACGGCACGGCGACAAGACAGGTCAGATAGACCGGACGCGACACCAGTTGACGGATGCCTTCGCGGATTGATCGTGTCAGCGGACGGAAAGTCATGGATATTGGGCTTTAGAGTGTTTGTGGATCAGTAGTGTGGGGTCGGATCATAGGGTATAGACCACGGTCATTCCCGGGCGTAGGTCGGGTATGGTGTCGAGCGGACGAGCCTTGACCTCAAATGTTCGGCTGTCCCATTGACCGGTAGCTTTGGTGGCACGCCATGTGGCATAGCTGCCCATGTCGCGGATATAGTAGACTTCCATCTCGGTCTCTTTCTTGTCGAGAGCCGGGATCATCACCTTGACTTTCTCGCCGAGCTTGAACCGGGTCAGGAGGTCTTCGCGGACATTGAATGTGACCCATTTGTCGCTGATTTTCAGCAGACTCATCAAGGGTGCGCCAAGGCTCACGAGTTCTCCAACCTCTGGATAGATCTGATCGATCTGTCCGTCGCACGGGGCTACAAGATATTTGATCCTCAAGCAGACTCTCTACTTCGGCGATACCGCTCTGGGCAACATTGACCATCGAGGCAGCGGCGGCCTTATCCTCACGCTGTGCGCCGGATTTGGCAAGGCTCAGCTGGCTTTTCGCAGCGTTTTCGCCGGCCAATGCTGCATCATAGGCGGCTTTGGCTTCATCGCGTTTCTGTTCGGAAACCACGTTTTCCTTGTAGAGATTCTCCATTCGCTCGTAGGTTTTCTGAGCTATCTGTCGGGCAGCGGCTGCTTGGGCCACAAGCTGTTCGGCCGACTGGATTATCTGCACGCGAGTGCCGGCATCGACTTTTTCCTCACCGGCCTTGGCAACATTTTTCATCGCCTCAGCCTGCGAGAGTTTAGCCTCGGCAAGCGAAGAATGGATATGGATCAGAGTGTCGCCGGCGCGTACCATATCGCCCTCCTTGACGTAGATGTCGGTCACTCGTCCGGGGAGTTTTCCGGAGATGCGGACGCTTGTAGCATCGGCCTGCCCTTCGATAATCTCGTCGGGCGATTTGAGGAAGAAGAAGCCTATGATTGCCAAAGCAACGGTGGCTATTATCAGACACAGCAGGGCTATTATCAGGACGCGTGTCTCGCGTTTCACTTCCGCAGGGCTGTTGTTGAGGTCGGTTTGTGCCATGGTGTGAAGAGTTTTTGTTATGTTGGTTTGTTGTTTAATATTCAGTTGGATAGGGGAGAGTTCCGAGTACTTTCGAGAGGTATACGTCGCAGAGGTGGACATCAATCATCGCGTCGATATTTTCTGAGTTGGCCTTCAGCCATGCGGTCTGCGCTTCCATCACGTTGTCGGTGGTCATCACCCCCTCGCGGAAGCCGAGAGTAGCCTGACGCAGATTTTCGTCGGCTTTGCTGAGATTCGACATGGTCATCTGATAGGTCTTGACGGCCTCCTGGGCTTTGAACGCGGACTGGCTCACCTGGAGGTTGATCATATCCTTGGCATCATCGTAGGCCAGTTCTGCCATCCGTGTCTGTGACTGAGCGGCTTTGTACTTGTTGTAGTTTCCGCCCCAGTGCCAGATCGGGATTGAGACCATCGCTCCGATCGAGAATGCGCCGTCGAAGCGTTTCGAGAAGCCATCGAACATGTTTGGGTTGCTGAATGAGTATGCGCCGACGATAGCCACTTTCGGGAGCATGTCGCTCATGGCCACGCGCTCTTTCTGACGGAGTACTTCGATGCCCATGCGCATTGCGTGGAGATCCTGCCGGCGATCGTAGACATCGGCCATCGGATAGGAGTCGGCAGGGATCTGGGAGGCCTCGGCTGCAGTCAGGTCGACATCCTCGTCGACAAGGCTCATGCGAGTGTCGATCGGCAGTCCGCAGACTTGGGCGAGAGCCATGCGGGAAAGCACGAGACCATTGTCGACTTTTGTCAGATCGACGTTGGCCTGATTGAGTTTTACTTCCACTGTGAGCAGGTCGGATTTAGTGGCGACGCCTTGCTGAACCATCAGTTCGACATTATGGCGCAGAGTGTCGAGCAGATTCACGTAGCTTTTCGCGAGTTTCTGCTTGGCTTTCAGGGAGACAACCTGCCAGTAGGCCGCGTCGACAGCGTAGATCACGTTTTCGGCCTCAGCGTTGTGGAGAGCTCTTGCCGCCTCTTCGGCAAAGTGGGTCAACCGGTTCATTGCCACGATCTTGCCACCCATATAGACGGGTTGGGTCAGAGTCACGGCGCCGAAGAAAACGTTATGCACGTCGAATGTCATGGCATCCTTGGGGATCAAGGCCACTGTCTGAGGGATGTATTGTCCGTCGGGACCCTTGATCGGTTCTCCTGTAGCCGGATTCTTGACCAGATCAAACTGGTAGGACTGCGACTGGAGGTCGAACGTCTTGGTAGGCAGAAGCTGATCCTTGTCGAAAATGGAGATGTCCTTCTGGTTGTAGGTGTATCCGCCGTTGAAGTCGATGGCCGGGAGATAGGCGGCAAACGCCTCCTTCTTCTGGTAGCCGGTCATGCGGACAGATTCAGCGGTGACTCTCAGCTGCTTGTTGTTGGCTAATGCCAGACTCCGGCAGGAGTCGAGGGAGACATCGCCGGCAGCCGACAATGCGCCGGTGCCGATTGCGGAGAGTATCGTCAGGATAAGAGCTTTGCGTAGACTCATTGTGCTTGGCAATAAATAGTTAGACAACGTTATAGAACCATCCGTCCTGGCTTCATGGCGCAGGCTTTGGCATGAGGTTCTGCAAATATAACCTCTTTTGTCCGTAAAAAGTTGACTTCCGCACTTGGAGTTCCTAAAAACTCCACAATTTGTCGAAATTGGCCAATAATGATGGTGTCGGGTTAAATTTTTATATCGAAAGCGCAGAAAAGCACACAACGGCATTTTTTATTCGTAATTTTGCGGCATGAATCTGTAAAAAAAGAATCAGAATGGAACTGAAAGAGATATTTGACCGCATAATGGCCGGAGGCACCGCAACCGTGGAAGAGGCTCTGGCTCTGAATGAACGTTATTCGACCGATGAACTATGCGATGCCGCCGACGAGGTGCGCAAAGCCCGTTGCGGAGGCCGTCTGGACACGTGTTCGATCATAAATGCCCGGTCGGGTCATTGTCCGGAAGATTGCAAGTTCTGTGCGCAATCCCGATTCTACGCCACCGGAATCAAGGAGTATGAGATCGTCGACACGCAGGAGGCTGTGGATGCGGCTCTGGAATGTGAACGCCGCGGTGTGCGCCACTTTTCGCTTGTGACCTCAGGACGCCGTGTCACTCCGCAGCAGATAGGGCGTTTCTGCGATATTTTCCACCGGATGCGTGAGGCATGTCCGCAGATCGGTTTCTGCGCATCAATGGGTCTGCTGAGCAAGGAGGAGCTTCAGACATTGAAAGATGCCGGAGTGCGCCGTTATCACTGCAATCTTGAGGCTTCATCGGACTATTTCCCCACACTATGTTCGACCCACAGCCATGAGGATAAGATACGTACGATCACCGCCGCCAAGGAGGTGGGGCTGGAGGTATGCTCGGGTGGCATAATCGGCATGGGGGAGAATCTTGCACAGCGTCTGCGTCTTGTCAAGGAATGTTATGAGGCCGGTGCGATCTCAATTCCGGTCAATATCCTCAATCCGATACCCGGGACACCTCTGGGCGATACCGCTCCGTTGAGCGACGATGAGATAGTGCGCTCGGTGGCATTGATGCGTTTTGTGGCACCTGAAGCCGTGATGCGTTTTGCCGGTGGCCGAGCCCGACTGCCGGAGAAGGTTACTGAGCGAATTCTTCGCGGCGGCATGAACGGGGTGATGGTAGGCGATCTGCTGACCACTATCGGTAACAGCGTGGATGACGACTACCGGATGTTCGAGCGTACCGGTTACGAGCTATAGGATATGTCCGATGACGGTGGCGAGCGATGTTGGGCGGCAACGACGCAGGGCAGCGAGAGCGTCGGGAGCATCGTGATCCGGAACAACGAGCAGCATAGCATCGGCACACGGCATGCGGAGCGGATCCCGTTCAAGAAGATGACATTCGGCATTGACGGCCGGATTGACAGGGATTATTGTCCGGTCGATTGCCGCCGGAGCCAAATCGGTCAACTTTCTGTAGGCATCCTCAAATCCATTTTCAGCGAGATCGAGATAGTGGATCCGCTGCACGCAATCTATCAAATTGCGGATTGAATCGATCAAGGCAGTGCCGTCGGCATTCTCAATTGTAGTGATTCCCTGTTTGAATGATTCGACAGCAGTTCCGAAAGTGCCCACGGGCGAAGTCACGATAATGGTGTCGCCGGTCTGCATGCAAGGTTTCGAACCGGCTAATCCGGGGATGGCTTGTCCGATGGCATAGACCGACATGTTGAGCCCGTAGTTTGGTCCATTGTCGGAAAAGCTTACCGCCCTTGCCGTCCATTCCATCTCGGCCTGAATGGCGGCAGACTGCAATCCGTCGGCCACGACATTGATATCGCCTACCGGAGTGTCGGTGTCGAGGAAGAGCGAGGCCGCGACATAGCGAGGCATCGCTCCTGCGGCCAACAGACGGTTTGCGGCAATATTGATGGCAGCCCGTCCGATATTGGCCTCG
Source organism: uncultured Muribaculaceae bacterium (assembly GCA_910579185.1). GTDB lineage: Bacteria > Bacteroidota > Bacteroidia > Bacteroidales > Muribaculaceae > Paramuribaculum. Next base: position 10,948 of record CAJTTG010000009.1, on the reverse strand, counting down.
CCGAACACGGGTGGGGTATCGTGGATCTGCAGCAGAGTGGTCACAATGTTGTCGGCTGATATAGCCGGAATAATATCTGTGGCCGGCGATCCGGGAGACAGAAAATCGGAAAGGTGGCGGTTGTGTTCCATGCGGCGTCAATTATTAAAGTCGCAATAATAACGCCGCTGTCCGCCGTGAAGTTCGATCCCGGATCAGTCGTCGAGGAGGTCGGGGCGTAGTCGGCGAGTGCGTTCGAGAGCCTGGTCGTAGCGCCACTGGTCGATCTTGGCCTGATGTCCGGACAGCAGAATGTCGGGGACGCGCCATCCTTTGTATTCGGCCGGGCGGCTGTAGACCGGTGGCGCAAGCAGGTTGTCCTGGAAAGAGTCGCTGAGAGCGCTCTGTTCGTCGCCGATAGCCCCCGGGATCAGCCGGACAATGGCATCGGTTATGGCAAGAGCCGGGAGCTCGCCACCGGTGAGGACATAATCGCCAACGGAGATCTCACGTGTGATCAGATGCTCGCGGATGCGGAAGTCGATTCCTTTGTAGTGGCCACAGAGGATAATGATATTGTTGAGTAGCGAGAGGCTGTTGGCCATGGGCTGATTGAAGGTCTCTCCGTCGGGAGAGGTGAAGATTATCTCGTCGTAGTGGCGTTGCGATGTCAGATCCTCGATAGCGCGGTCGATCGGTTCGATCTGCATCACCATTCCGGCTTCTCCGCCAAATGGGTAGTCGTCGACCTTGCGGTGTTTGTTGGTTGTGTAGTCGCGGATATTGTGGACGTGGATTTCAACGAGCCCCTTGTCCTGCGCCCGTTTGAGGATGGAGCAGTTGAGGGGAGATGTGAACATTTCGGGGAGTACGGTCAGTATGTCGATTCTCATTGCAGTGGTTCGTTAGTGTGGTAATTGTCAAGTGCTTCAGAAAGATTGGATATCATCATGGCTTTAAGCTCGGCCGGCGCGATAACGGTGATTTTCGGTCCGTAGCTAAGCAGTTCCTGAACAAAATCGGGAGTGAGTCGGAGATTGTAGGTGAATACGGAATATTGATCGTGGATCATTTCGCTCTGGGAGTGGTGGAGAGGGAGTGCGCGGAAATATTTCGCTTGCCGTGGGTCTGTGCGGATAGTCACCTTCTTGGCTTCCCCGTGGGAGAACACAACGCCGAAAGCATCGCGGAAGTATGCCTCGGCATCGAAATCGAGAGGTATCTCGAAAGTCTCGGCATCGACGTTGACTTTCGACATGCGGTCCAGGGCATAGGTCTTTATGACGTTTTCTTTTGTGTTCCGTCCGGTGACATACCACCGCAGCCTGAAAATCTTGAGGAAGTAAGGCTCAATTCTTACCGGCTTTGGCGCTCCGGTGCGCGAATAGGGGCTGTAGTCGAACGAAAGGGTCTTGTATTCTTTCATTGCGCCGATGACGGTTGAGAGGTACTGGCGTGCGGATGGGACATCCTCAAGAAAAACGCGGTCGGCAATGTCGCGCGCATCGGTCAGGGTGTTGCTCATTGAGGCTGTGTTGAGCATCCAGTCGGTCACGCTGTCGGTGTGTGTGTCGCCGGAGTTTTCGATGTAGTATTCGAATGTGGAAGTGTTGCATGCGATGTTTATGCCGAATATTTCCTCAATTGAATTCCGGTAGTTGTAGAATGTGCGTCGAGGCAGCGGATTGCCCTCGGAAAATGGCGTCAGTCGCCATAGCCGGTTGAGTTCGTCGCGAGTGATCGATCCGTGGCGTCGGATGGTGTCGATGAGCCAGATGTAGCGGTTAAATAGATTCTTTGACATAGGATTTTTCTGGGATTAAGGCCGACAGCCGCAGTCCGGCGATAGTAATTACGGCGTTCAGTAACAGGAGTTCAAAACCGGTCTGATAGCCTGTTGTCAGGGCAATGGACCATTGAATGATCCAGGCAAAAACAGGAGATAGCAGGCAGATGGCCGGAACGGCCCGGTCGTTGACCGGAGCGTTTGAGAATATGCCATAGGCGAAGAGTCCGAGGATAGGTCCGTAGGTGTAGGATGCGAGGGTGTAGACTGCGGATATGGCATCTTCGGAGCTCAGATAATAGAATGCAATTATTACGGCAGCCATAAGCAGCGACATGAGCAGGTGGACGCGTCTGCGTAGCCGGGCGAGAGCTGACTCGTCGCCTTCGTGGCGTTTGCGCCCGTCGAGAATGTCGATGGTGAAAGATGTGGTCAGCGATGTCAGCGCGGATCCGGCGGCTGAATATGCGGCAGCCACGAGTCCGGCGATGAAAAGCACACCAACGATCAGCGGCATTGAGGGATGGGCAGCGACGAGGCCGAAAAGGTCGTCGGTCTTTTCGGGTATGGCTATGCCTCGTGCCGAGCAGTAGACAATGAGCAGAGTGCCGAGCATCAGGAAGAGGGCTATCACACCGAACTGCACGATTCCGCTGACGATCATGTTCTTGCGTGAAGCCTTGGAGTCGCGGCAGGAGAGATGGCGTTGCATCATGTCCTGATTAAGCCCGTTCATTACGATGGCCATGAAAATGCCTGCTACGAACTGTTTCCAGAAGTAGAGTCCGCTCTTTGGATCGGAGAAATGGAATATGGATGCCGATTCGTGGGATTTGATTGCCGCCGGGATGTCGGAGAGTGAAAGCCCGAGGTTACGCGATATGAAAAAGATGCATAGCACTACGGACAAGATGAGGCATGCGCTCTTGAGGACATCGGTCCAGATGAGGGTCTTGACTCCGCCCCTGGCCGTATAGAGCCAGATGAGGGATATGGTGACAAGGACATTGATGGCAAACGGAATGCCGAGCGGATCGCATACGAGCATCTGGAGCACGGCGCAGACAACGAAGAATCTGACCGATGCGCCGAGAATCTCGGAAATGAAAAACATCATGGCTCCGGATTTGTAGCTGCGCCGCCCGAAACGGTCTTCGAGGTAGGAATAGATGGAAACGAGGTTGCGCCGATAGAACAGCGGCAGGAGGACGAGGGATATGACGGCGTATCCGACAATGAAGCCCATGACCATCTGGAGGTAGGCATATCCTTTGGTGACTACCATACCGGGTACGGAGATGAATGTAACTCCCGATATCACGGCTCCGGCCATGGCAAAAGCAACCAGTGGCCATGGTGTGCGCCGGTTTCCGGTGAAGAAAGTGGCGTTTGTGGCGCGTCGGGAAGCGAGCCGCGAGATTGTCAGCAGCAGCGCGAAATAGACGGTTATGGTGAGTATTACGATGGCAGGGCTCATTCGGGATAGATCAGATAGGGTTTGCGTTGGGTTCTGAATCGGCTTACATCGTCGGCCCATGTTGCCCGTATCCGGTCGGCAGAAGCTCCGTCGACGATCATCCGGCGCACAGTGGTGTTGCCGATCAGTTTGTCGAAAAATGAAGTGAAGAATTTCAAACCCGATTTGCGCATGCCGGGGTTGCGGTAGGCGTCGATTATGTAGCTGAGATCGAGTCCCCGGGCTACGACCGAGTCGGCCGGGATGGAGCGTAGATCTCTACCGAAGCATTTCTTTCCGAGCAGCGGCGGATTCTTGGCACCGGGTCGGCTGACGGGGGTGAAGGAGAATGAGGATCCCGACATCGAGGGGTGGCCGTAGACGGCAAAAGGCATCTCTGTGCCGCGTCCGAGACTCATCACGGTTCCTTCAAAGAGGCATGTCGAGGGATAGAGATAGACCGCCGTCATGTCGGGCAGGTTGGGGGATGGCGGCACGGGGAGAGTATATCTGGTAGAGTGGGTGTAGCCGGAGCATGGGATCACCGTCAGATCGGGCGTACGGCGGCTTTTGAGCCATTTCTCACCGACAGCCATAGAGGCGAGTTCCCCGAGGGTCATTCCGTGGATCACGGGTATCGGTAGCTGCCCTACTCCCGAGGCGAGCGACATGTCGAGCAGAGGGCCGTCGACCGTCATTCCGTTGGGGTTGGGGCGGTCGAAAATGATGACCGGCACGCCTGCATCGGCTGCGGCTTCCATCACGGAAAGCATGGTGATATAGTAGGTATAGAACCGGAGGCCTACGTCCTGAAGATCGACGACAACGGCATCGAGTTGCTGCAAGGTAGCGTCGTCGGGGCGTTTGCGGTTTCCGTAGAGCGAAATGACAGGCAGGCCTGTCTTGCTGTCGCGGGATGTGCTGACATGTTCGCCGGCATCAGCCGTTCCTCTGAATCCATGCTCGGGCGAAAAGAGTGTCGTTACGTTGATACCGGCCTCGCGCATGACGTCGAGCGTGTGGCGCGAGCCTACGATGCCGGTGTGGTTGCTTAGCAGTCCTACCCGTTTGCCTTCAAGCAAAGGAGCGTAAAGGTCGGTGCGTGCGGCTCCCACGGTCACATCTTCGGCACTGACTCCTTGAGCCATAGCCATGAGCAGAACAGCTAAAAACAGTCGTATGATCATGCTGATTAAAAGTCGCTTTTATGGTTGATATGCAAAGATACGACAAAATAATATAGTGTATGGGCTTTGAAAAGGATCGGTGTTGTTAATATTCGTTAACCAAATGATTTTTATGTATTATAATTTATTTAAAGGATTATATTTGCGATAAAAGCAAATAGATCAATACCATGTCACGATTCATAGTTGCCTTGCTGTTACTCACGGGAGTGTTGGACGTCTGGGGGCAGACGGCTGACCGGTCGCGCAACGGGCTGCGGCCTGGCGATACTCCGGAGTTTGCCCGTATTGAGTTCGCGGATACCGTCACCAATGGTGATGGTGCGGTGTGGGATCTGTCGCAGTGTTCCACCGGCAACGGCCTTAAGCTGCGTCTTGAACAGGCCGGCGATTCGTCGTCGGTAGTGGGCTGTGCCGTCGACCGGACAATGTACTATTACCGGGTGTCGGGCGACAGTGTGCTGACAGATGGGTTCGAGAACAATCAGTCGGACATGCATTACGACCGCCGTGAGGTGTCGCTTCTGTTCCCTATCCGATCAGGCAGCCTGTATGCCGGGGAGTTCCATGGCGAGGGCCGCTACTGCGACCGCTGG
>CAJTTG010000009.1:0-5173 GCA_910579185.1 uncultured Muribaculaceae bacterium | reverse complement strand
ACGATCTGGTTCCGAAAAGCCCGACCGAGGGACTGTCGCCCAACGCCCGGTCGTTCCAGCGCTACGGCGATATCCCGGTGTCGCTCTACACGGGGACGCCAACATCAGCATACCGCTGGCGACGCTGCGCGACGGCGCGCTGACGCTGCCTGTGGAGCTGTCGTACCACAGCGGCGGAATCAAGCCCGACGAGCACCCCGGCTGGACAGGTCTGGGTTGGACCCTGATGCTCGGCGGCGCGATCACCCGATCCAAGAATGACATGCCTGACGAGGTGGAGGGTGCGGATCTAAATGCCGGATTCTTCTATACGTACAGCAGCCTCAAGGGTATGGACACAAATCCATCACGCGTAGAATATCTCATGAGCCAGTACGGATCCCATAAATTTTTCCTATACGACCATCAGCCGGATAAGTTCAGTTTCCACTTTCTGGACTACAGCGGCTTTTTCATGATGAACAACGACGGAGAATGGGAGGTGAGCTGTGACCGGCCTATAAAGCTGGAAAGTTATACTGTTATCTGGCCATACGAACTTGATTCCAAATTGTTCTCTACTGAATGCAACAAGGTCCTGTCATCGTTCACACTGGTAGGAGAGGATGGTGTCAGATACACATTTGGTGGGAAGTGCGGAAATGAATTCGCATTCGACATGTCGATAAACATCCGGCAGCAGAACAGCCCGATGTGGGAGAGCACGGCGTGGTATCTGACAAAGATCGTCCACCCCAATGGACAGACTATAACATTTGATTATGAGCACAGGGATTTCACTGCAAGTTTCAGCTACCGGGAATATTCCGCATATCTGGCGGATACGCGTGGCAATCCCGTGGCATACGCCATACCGGAAGAAAAGCAAGGACTTCTTATGTATCCGGTCTATCTCAAATCCGTAACAGGTAATACCTTCCATATAGGGCTTGACATATCGGAGACCAAAGAGCTCGGATACAGCGAGAGCGAGTATGCGGCAAGATTGCAGATAGATGTCAATGATCCCTATTGCCGTCCCATCTATTTTGACAAGCCTACGTTCAGCGAAAAGACCAAATGGTATCAGCTCGACGCGATCCATATCCACGAGAAGACCTCCCTTTCGGGAACTATCGTTCCGGTGAAGAAACATATAAGGTTCAGCTATACCGACAGCAAGTCATCAAGGTTGCTGCTGAACAACCTGAAATTCAGTGGTTCAGACGATATCGCTGAAGAAACCTATACATTCCGATATCACCGCCCTGAACTTCTTCCCGGTTATCTCTCGGAGAAGACCGATCACTGGGGTTTCTATAATGGAGTGGCCAACGACTTCAACGATCCCATGAGCACAATGGCAGCCAATCCCAAGACCCTGACGCTCGGCAGTCTTTACGAAATTATTTATCCGACAGGTGGCAAGAGCGTGTTCGAGTTCGAGCCTCACAGCTATGCCCGTCAGTCAAATGTATATATGTGTGGGGATCTTGTGGATACGGACTCGACGGAACTTGCCGGAGGGATACGCATAAAACGGATTGTGAATGTACCCAATGATAATACAAAACCGCAGATCAAGGAATACCATTACGTCATGAATTTCAGACCCGGATCCAAAGATTTGAAATCAAGCGGTATCCTTGAATGTCCGCCAGTCCACCGTAATGTCGCCATGTATGCCGACGGCTACGCCTTTATAGAACAAAGTAGCCAGCCGCTGAGCAACGTGACTAATAACTTCGGGCTGAACATAGGCTATCAGGAGGTGGCCGAGACCGATGGATCAGGTGGGTATGTGATCCGTAAGTTCACGAGCGGTGCCGATCCGGGCTATAAGGATATGGATCCTATCCATCGCAGCACCGACAGTAAATTCGTCCCGGTGTCAAGCAAAGCCGGCGACCGTGGGCGCCCCATGTTGGAGGCTTATTACGATGCCAACGGTAAACTGTTGAAAGACAAAACCATCAATTACAGAGTCCACAAAGATTATGAATCATACATCTTTTCGCTGTCTTGCAGTGAGGTATCGCTTGGTTTTACCAATCCGGACATTTCCAACGGCACACACACGCATCTTACATTCAGTATTTTCAAGAACTACATATATTCATTGAAAGAGCACAGCATCACGGAGCGTGTTTTCGGCAGCGATGCGGCACATCCGTTCGAGACCATCCGTTATTTCCGCTACAACGACCATGGTCAGCTGTGCGCCGACTCCGCCGTGAGCAAACGTCAGGGTCAGACCGTCAGCGATGTCACAAGGATCTCATACGAATGGGAACATGCAAAGGAATTTGAGGACAGGCACTATCTCGCGGCAAAACACGACGTGGAGGCATACCATGGTGGTAAACTCATCTCCAAGGCCCATAACACCTACGGACTGACCGGACATAGGGGCGATCTGCCATATATAAGCTCTGTGATCCAGACAATACCGTCAGGAGTGTCAAAGATGCTATATGAGTGTCTTGAAGCGGACAACCGGGGCAATCCGCTGTTGATCCGCACGGCAGATAATCTGCTGATAGCCTATGTGTGGGGAGCCGACGGGCAATATCCGGTAGCCGAGATCAAACTGCCATCCCACGAATACTATTCCAAGCTGAGGGCTATGGAGATAGCGGATCCTATGAATCAGGAAGAAGCTGTGGCTTTGACCGACCGTATCAGGTCGGAACTACCGGAAGCGATGGTCACCGGCTATACATATCTGCCGTTGCTCGGAATCACAGGCATCACGGATCCGGCCGGAAAGAAAACCACCTACGAATATGATCCGTCCGGACGGCTTATCAGGATTATCGACTGCAAAGGAAACACAATAGAGGAATACGATTATTCAACCGCCACATCGGAGCGTAAATAGTACGGACAATATGAAATCAGGACATTCCATCCAACGAAACTTATGTCTGTGGATCATGCTGATGCTCCACGTCGCAACCATGTCCGCACAGGATGATGCCGGACGTTATCCCGACACTGCCATACAGCTGCCGTCGGATTCGTTATACTTCAAATCAGTTCACACGGCCAATGCCATGGACTGGGGCTACACAGCCGAGGCTGGTAACCAATACGGCCGCGACATATACTACAACGTGTATCTCCCGAGGAAGATGAGCATGGTGGTGCACACGATCGGTTCCGAGCTGCTGTGCACGAGGGTGCAGATCTATGGACCCGGGTATGCCACCGTGTTCAGAGCCAAAGATAAGGATGATTATTTTGAATATTTCAGCCACTCGGAACACTGGACGGGTATAAACAGCGAGATATCACAGGACTGCTACGTCGCTTTCGATCTTCCTGCCGGAGTCTATGAGATACGGGTGTCGGGCTACAGATATTACCATGGCAATGCTGTCAACGGCCCTATAACTACTACGGTGATAGGATTCGGTCCCGATGCTCCACGTTATCCGGATATTCCCCAGAGCTATATACCCGGCACGGAAGGGCATCCGTTCCCGTTGGGAAATGCCAATGGTGATTTCAGCCGGGAGGTCGATGACCATTTCGGCCCTCATTTCGCACATGGCCGGCCGGATGGACTTCCTGTGGCTTTTTATGAGCTCACGCTCGGGCGGACGCTTGATCTCACGTTCGTGAATGACACGCCCTTATCCGTGGACAGCGACAGCACACATATAGGGCTGCTGCAACCGGATTCCACCACCTATGGCAAGTGTAAAAGCGGCAGATACATGATAACGGCTCTAATGGAGCATGATTCCCCGAATGTGCGGTTCAAGATCTACGGGCGTATTCCACCGCTACCCAAGGATCCGTATGAATATGGAGACATATCACTGTATGACAGAGGAACAGTCGGCAAAAACTATGTGTCGAAACGCACGATGATCACATCCGGTGGAGACTATGTGGCGGAAATCAGCCATGTGGATGGTCTTGGCCGGCCGGTTGAGACCATACAGGTGGATGCATCGCCCGATGGCGGCTCAATTGTGACAAGGCAGACATATGATGGCTGCGGACGCGATTCCCTGTCATATCTTCCCGGAGTGGCGCAGACAACGGCAGGAAGTGGAAGTTACGCAGATCCCACCGGCATAGACTATTCAATGGCATATTCCAACGACGTGCGTCCGTTCACCCAGCCGGTCTATGAGCGATCGCCGCTTGCAAGGCTGTTACGTCAGTTCGGACCCGGTGAGCGTTGGTTCGGGGCGGATGCCGCGACAGATATCGGATATGAGGTCAACAGCGCGGACGGGGAGAGAAGCTGCATATGCTTCTCCGTCACCGACACTCCCGACAAGCAAGGTGGAGCCGTCACCATAAGCTGCGCCGTATCTTCATCCGGAAGCATATACTATCATCCCGGAGAACTCATGGTGCAGAAAACCACCGACGAGGACGGTAACACGGCTCTGACGTTCACCGACAGCTATGGCCGCACGGTGCTGTCGCGCCGGATCATAGACGGCGGTTATGCCGATACCTACAGTGTCTATGACAGTTACGGCAATCTGACCGCCGTGCTTCCTCCGGAGCTGTCGGCAAGGATCAGTGGGGCGGTGTCAATGACAACGGGGCAGTCGGATTTACTCGATAAGTACGCATACATATACACATACGATCAATGGGGTCACATGCTTACGAAGAAGATCCCCGGATGTGAGCCGGTCATATACCAGTATGACATCTCCGGACGTGTTGTGATGTGGCAGGACGGCAATCTCAGGGCACGGAATCTGTGGCATTTCGATGTGGCCGATGTCTATGGGCGGCAGTGCGTCAGCGGTATATGTGACGGAGGCCGTGCGATGCCGGTCTTGGTAGAGCCGCCGGAGCTGCCTGTCAACTGGAGAGCCGTGCGCACGGATCAGGACGGAGGCGCAGGGACTGCACTGGCCGGTTATCTGATAGCCAATACCGAGCTGCGGAGGGCGGAGGTGCTGGCGGTGACGTACTATGACGACTATTCGTTCATGGGACAGAACGGTGTGGCGGACGCTACGGTACTGGGCTATGAGGCGCGCGAGGGGTTCGGGCAGCGTCACGGCAATGTGCGCGGCCAGGCCACTGGTACGGTCACGGCGTTGCCTGTGGAGGCAGGATCCGACAGCCTGACCATGGTCAGCTCGGCGGTGTATTACGACAGCCGCGACAGAGCCGTGCAGAGCGTGGCGACGAACCATCTGGGCGGCACTGA
>CAJTTG010000008.1 GCA_910579185.1 uncultured Muribaculaceae bacterium | reverse complement strand
ACGGAATGCTTATGGGATGCAGCTATCTTGGTGAGTCGCAGCGATGGAAATTCGGCGGCAAAGAGCTTGACCGCGTCAGCGGCCTCGACCTCCTGGACTTCGAGGCGCGTCCCTACGACGCCACCCTCGGCCGCTTCTGGCGACCCGACCCCATGGCCGAGGACTATAAAGACTTCAGTCCATTATTATACTGCGCCGCCAATCCGCTCGGAGTATTAGATCCTACCGGAGAGATTCTTGAGAGTCCTTGGGATGCTGGAAATGTCATTTATGATTTAGCCGTGGCAGGTGTAAACTATATTATGGGGGATAGTGATGCTGCTACGGATAATCTTATAGACGCTGGTGCTGATTTTGCAGCGTTGCTTATTCCTGGAGTCCCGGCAGGCGCTACAAAAGCGGCGCGAATGGCAACAAAAGCAGCTGATGCAGCCTCTGATGCGGCCAAAGGTGTTTCTAAAACAATGAAAAACGGTGATAAAATAGCCGAAGGAAAAGCGTTTGAGAAACAGGTTGTCAAAGAATTAAAGGAATCTGGACAAGAAGTCTATACTAATATTCGTTTGGTTCCGGAAAATGGGTTGGGTAATGTAAAAGGTAATAGAACAGATACAGATGCTCTCACAAAAAATAGTGATGGGAAAACCTATTCAATCAAAGAGGCAAAACTAAATAAATCAACTCGAATGTCCAAAGGACAGAGGAGAGCAAAGATTCAAGTTGAAAAAAACGGCGGTAAATTTAAAGTTTACGGAAAAGGGCGGAAGCAACTAAGTCTTCCTGCTGACAATACCATAGTTGTAACCAAATATGATAAAATATATAAATATAATAGATGATTTTTATGAGCAAATATTTAGATCTTTATAACGAAGTTGTTGAACGGCTCAGTAAAGAGCCGGAATTGCAACAGTATAAATTTTTGAAATCGACGGAGGTATTCAAGCTAAAAACCAATGATGGATGGTACGAAATAACAGTATTGAAATACTTTGAAGAATCATGGAAAATGGTTTCTGTCGGCAGTCTGGAAGTAACAACTGATTTTTTGTGCATTTGTACTATTGCTCTACGCAAATTTAATCTTGCAATGAAATGGTTTGAACCCTTTGTCCAAATGGAGAAACGGGAATATCAGCAACTTACTAACCTTAACGTGTGTCCGGAGCAACTAGGGCTGGATCGTAACTATTATTTCAGTCTTGACAAGTCAAACTTTGAAACGGAGTATAGAAGATTGCATCATTGCATATCAATGCTGGTTAAGACCGTAATGACAGAATATCATTCCATAACTCAATATTATGAGAAGAAAGTCAAGCCTATATTGCAGACCCCACCGGATCCAAACGGACGCGGAATTGTATGGGTATTTGAATATATGTTTTTATCTAGACTGATTGATCCTATTAATTATGAAAAGATTAAATCAATCTTCTGCAATCACATTCAGTCTCTGAAAAGGAATAGAGAGCCAAATTATGAGAATTATGAGCATCTTATCCAGGAGATTATTGAGGCATTGGAGCGTGAAGCCGATATTGCCCGGAAGAAACTTAATTGAAATGTATTATGAGACAATTATTAAAAGTACTGACAATCTATGTCTGTGCGACAATGATGTTTTGGATCATGGGCTGCACATCAAATGATGGTGAACTTTCGGAGGAATCATTTCTGAGGGATTCGACCCAGTATGAGCGGTTCCAGTATTTCGACTATTACACGCTGACGGGTAAGGGCGAGGTTACAGATACACCATACGTGTTCGTGAAGCGAGAGAAGGATCGGATAACCGTCCGTTTGTCTGACAGTCTCCCTCAGACCTACATATTCAATAGAATGGGAGATTACTGGCACATCCGCCAGGAATACGAAATGGAATATGCCGGGACTGAGCCTTGCTTGTGCATAAACAGTCCAAATCCACGGAGATATGATCGATATATAAAAGATGATACAGTATTCCAAGTAGCGCAATTTGTCAGTTGTTTCAATGAAAGTAGTATACGAGTAAGTGTACTTGATAAGGAAAAAAGGTTCTATATTTACTATAAGGATGGATATACTATGTCTGATACAGCTGAAATTTTAGAATATCTAAATGAGGCAATAAGCAAATCTGGTTTTAAGCGTGGAGAAAAGAATTATCCTGATTCATTTATTAATGTGAGTCATATATTAAACATCAGGGATTCTATTGGGATTAAATATGATAACAGTAGGTATATCGATAAACTACCTAAAAGAGGTCTTACAATTTTCGGCGAACAACGGATTTAAATAGGATTGAAGTATAAAGTACCACATAGTAGCAGGGCTATTACAGCAATATTGCTGTTGCTGTCACCAGCGGTCTGCTCGGCGGTCTATTACGACAGCCGCGACAGAGCCGTGCAGAGCGTGGCGACGAACCACTTGGGTGGCACCGACCGGAGCTGGACGGAGTATGATTTCACGGGACGGCCGCTGAGGGTGCGCTCCGAACACCGCACGCCGGCCATGGGGGCGGACAGCGCGGTTGTCCGCACGGAGCGTCGCACCTACGACCGGTTCGGGCGCGAACTGACACTGAGCCACCGCTACGGCGACGGGGCGGAATCAAGGGAGGTGACCGTCAGGACCAACACCTACGATGCCGTGGGGCGGCTGCTGACGGAATCGCTCGGCGATGCCGCCGAAAGGACGTATGAATATGACGTGCGTTCGCGTCCGGTGGCCATCACTGCCTACAACTACCGGCAGAAGCTCGGGTTCACCTACGGCGGCAATGTGAGCCGGATGACATGGTGGGCCTACGGCCCCAACGAGACCGAGCGCAGCTACACGTACAGCTACGACGCCCTGTCGCGGCTGACGGAGGCGCGCTACACGGACGGCGAGGGTGGTACGGGACGCTACGACGTGACATACAGCTATGATCTCAACGGCAATGTGACGGCATTGCAGCGGTCGGGGCTGTATGACAACGGCAGCCTGAAGAAATACGGGCTGATCGACGATCTGACGCTTGAATACGAGGGTAACATGCTGCGTCGCGTCACCGACGGCTGCGGTGCCGGCCCGTTCTACCAGGGGGCGTACCATTTCGTCGATGGGGCCGACGAGACGCAGGAATACGCCTACGACGGCAACGGCAACACCACCATAGATCTCAACCGACGGGTGACGGCGGTGGGCTATGACACCAACAACCGTCCGCGGCTGATAGAGTTCGAGGGAGGATCGTCGACGGCCTATCTCTACGATGCCGCCGGAGTGAAACGGCGCACCGTCCACCGCGTGGCCACCGAACGGCCGTCGGTGCCGGGAGCTGAGCCACAGGAACCGGAGCTGTCCATGACGCGCACCGATTATTGCGGCGACATCGTCTACGAGGACTCTCTTCTGTCGCGCATCAACTTCGACGGCGGTTACCTGTCGTTCACCAACAATGCAGGAGAGCGGCTCGATCAGCCGGCCTACCACTTCTACCACCGCGACCACTTGGGCAACAACAGGATGGATCTTGGGGAGAACGGGGCAGTGTGGCAGATCTGCCACTACTATCCTTATGGGATGCTTATGGGATGCAGCTATCTTGGTGAGTCGCAGCGTTGGAAGTTCGGGGGCAAAGAGCTTGACCGTGTCAGCGGCCTCGACCTCTTGGACTTCGAGGCGCGTCCCTACGACGCCACCCTCGGCCGCTTCTGGCGACCCGACGACCTCGCTGACAAATACCATCCCCTCTCCCCATTCCTATACTGCGCTGCAAATCCACTGGTTCTGGTTGATCGCGATGGAAATGAGGTTACGCTGTATGCAACAAACCTACCAAACGCTCCTGGTATTTTTTCGGAAGCTACACATACATTTATTGCAGTTACAAACTCTGATGGCTCATTGAGAGAATATTACTGTTATGGCCCCCCTACTGATAATTTTATATATTCTTCTGGGAAAGGAATTGGGAAATTAACAAAACGAGAATATAATCAAGACAAGAATGTAATTAGCGGCACTGACACCGAGCATTTAAAAGCAGCTTTTACAATTGCGCCTCCCGAGGGAATGACACAAAAGCAATTTGATGATAAAGTGATAGAAACAGCGGAGTCTTTTGGAGAAAATCCTAGTATTAAATATAATATATTGCCTACTATGCCTGCGGAAGGAAATTGTAACTCGAGCAGTTCCACAATCTTGCTTAAGTCTGGTGTGTCAAAAAAAGAACTGGAAAAAATAGATAAACAGATTCCAGGGATATCATGGGGGTTCAGTTCTGAACCGAAGCCATGGACTGCAGAAGAGCAGAAGGAAGCTGTACAGGGTACAGATAAAGCAATTAGAGATCGTGAATTGTTGACACGATAAATTTTCATAAAAAAGGTAACAATATGAAAGAGCTTATCCCATACTATATAATCCGATCCTACGTATCGTTTATCATACTTACTATTCTTTTTTTGTGGTGTGATATAACGGATTTCGGGCATGACAGCCAAGCCGGCTTAGCCGTCGGTATCGCATTTTGGGTGATATTGATTATTATAGCCCCATTGAATACTGTCATTATCTTTCTGTTATATAGACTCAAGTTAAATTGTCAGGTTCTGACAAAATATAAATTCACGATTGCTGAAATTATAGTATATATTCTATGCTTGTATGCATGTGAGCACCTATTGCCATTTGAAAATACTTTTGGATTCATTTTGCCATATTTAATAATAATTCCTTCCTTTGCATTATATGGGTTAATCAAAAGAAAATTATGGCACTGATTTAGAGGTGCTCAATGTAATTGAAGTCAATCCGAACCGAAAGCAGAAAAAGGAGGCATAAATTGTAAAGAAGAATAAGTAATGAGACAGAAAATATTGATAGCTTTTATTGTGGGAGTCTTTTCCTGCTTTAATGAGAGTATATTTGCTGACCCAGTATTGAGAACGCCAAAATATCGGGATGTCTATGAGAATCAAGACGGAACGTTAAATTGGTACGTTATCGATACGCTGCGCATTGGGAATCCGATCTTGATTCAGAACAACTACTATCATAGGTTTTTAGTGACCGATTCCATAGATGTGGATAATATTAAAGAAAAAGATTTATATAAATTACCTGGCTTATTTTTAGTAGAAGAGGATATATTTAATGGTTGGGATCTGTTTTTTATGAATCTTAAAGAGATTGAAGAAATTGAAGAATATATTCCTGATAATGGATACGCTGGAATACTACCGAATAACGTGAAATATGTCAATCCCAAAAAAAGCAAGGGTCTCATTCAGTTCAATTATAAGATTAAGCCGGATTTATATATTATGTTGCTGATGACGGGAAAGGCATTTAATACCATAACCTATCAGATGGTGATAGACGGGCCTTATGATAAGCCGGTCGCATTCCCAGACGAGGATGCCTACTATCGTGTTCTGGTACCGGTCTGGAACAATAAGTATAGACCGAATGCAAAATCCAATCTATAAATTTCTATTCTCGAATAATACTCTAATCAGAAGTAGTCTGACGTGTGCTTAATCCGTGAAAAATATCGAATGATCGCTGCAGCAATATTGCTATCACAGACAATGGTTGTGTGCTTTGGCAAAGTATTGGAGCAACAACTGAAGATCACATAAACAAGACTAACAATATTTTATGAATCAAAATATCCGAAATAACATATGGGAGCCTCTTTTTTCACCGGAAATAAAAGGGGAACTGATTTTAAGCGTGGAAATAAAACGATAGCGGTATGGAGCAAGTGAAGACTACAGACAGCGATAACTTTCAAGAAAGGCTGTCAGAATTAAAGGCAACGAAAAAATGGTCGGAATTAGTGGCATTTTTGGAAAAGGAATGTCTTTTACATGAAAATGATCCTTTTATTCTGACAGAACTTTCAGGAGCTTACATAATGATAAAGGAATATCAAAAAGCGCTCACTGCGGCTCAAAAAGCATATCAGCTTCAGAGCGATGATGTTCTGATGATTTATAATTATGGCGATAGTCTGACTTGTCTTGACAGATATGAGGAAGCCGTTGTCATTTTTGATAATATTCTGAAAAAAAGCATAAGCAGGGTAGCGTATGGTTTCCCGGGGGAGGGAATGAGATGGACCATGGGGGTTTTTAATGACGCTCGGTTTCTGAAAGGAATCTGTCTAAGGGAAATGGGCGATTTTATCCGGGCGAGGCGGTATATCAAATTGCATCTGACAAAGCGTCGGCCGGGAGTGTATAGTGATTTTTCTAAGCGGCAGGTGCTAAAGGAATATAACAAAACATTGGATTTAATCGAGAAATCAAAAAAAGCCACCTGAATAAATTTAAGCTATAAAACAGACAGAGATGAGACAGATTATTTTGAATAGACCTGAAATAAGAGATGTTTATGAGCTATATTTAAATTTGGAGATTCGTCTAAATGACCTATTATGAAGATATTAAAGTTGATAATATCAGTTGTATTCCTAACCATAGCACAGCATGGGTATGCCGGAATCAATGGCATGACAGCTATCGGGAAAAGTATGACTTTTTTAAGAGTCGAAATTCATCATCCCAATGAATATCCGAAAACTGTGGCTGTTGGAGTCCCTATAGACTCTGTGTTAGAACTTCATGACGAGAGTCTTGTCGGGGATAAAGAGTTCTTGGAACGGATCTTTGAATGTACCGATTATATCTCATTAAGTTCCATAACTTTTGAATCAAGCATCTATTCACAGTTTTTTGGAGCGAATCGGGATGTTTTTCTTGCCGGTGAAAAATTCTGTCAGGATTTCGATAAACATTTGCAAGAGAAAGGTCAGCATATGCAATTCATGTTGAAGGATGGGACACATATCAATATCTCATATATGAATATCTATGGATTTTTCATATATGGGAATAAACATGACATTTATCCTATGGGAGAGACTTCTCTCAGCATTGATTATATGGATTTCAATACTATTTCAGATGTTTGGTTCATAATGTCTGTCATTTGCTATCAAAAATCAGAAATACCACCAATCTCCTTAAATTAGCTGAGTTAAAAAGAAACGATTTCCAACGGCCAGTGTGTAACCAAAATAGAACTCTAACCAAAAGAGACGAGAAATATGAATGACGATTTTTATATAGATCCGGAGTTGGCAAATTCCCTGCAACCAAAGATAGACCGGATGAAAAATGAGGGTGCCTGGAATGATCTGGTTGACTTGTTGACGCCTGTTTGCCAGAGGTATAAGATGGAATATTATTTCTTCGAAGAGATTTCGAGAGCATATTATCAATTAAAGGAGTTTTCAGAATCGCTGAAATATGCTGACGCTGCTTACGATATAGAAAAGCATGATGTGCTCGTGCTGTTTGCAAGAGGAATGGCTCTGCATGGATGTGAGCATCATGCGGAGGCTCTGGATATGTTTGATAGAATACTGAGGAAAAACGCTAAAAGGACCGCATGTGGGATTCATGGCGAGGGGATGTGGACTCTTGCCATCTTTAATGATGCAAGATATATGAAAGGTATCTGTTTTATGGAAATGGGCGATTATATCCGGGCGAGGCGGTATATCAAATTGCATCTTACAAGACGCAGACGTGGACGGCCCAGCGTATTCACAAAAAAAGACGTACTACGACGATATAACAAAACATTGGATTTAATCGAGAAATCAAAAAAATCAACGTAGACCTGTTTGCCGGGAAGTGCTCGGCTACTGATACATTCTTAAATAAAAAGGAGCGACGATTTTTCCAGACTTTTTCTAAAACCTGGGGAAATCCACCAAGATTCACAGATTATGCGAATCTATAAATATTAAATGCATAAAGTGACCTCAAATGTTTGCGTAATGAAGCGGTTATCAATAATACTTGCAGCTTTTTTAATTGGAATCGTTGTGGTTAATGCCCAGCAGCATCCCACGGTAACGCCTACTGATATCCGGGGGATAGTTCTGATAAAATCGGGCTTGAGCACCGGCGATATTTCAAGGGAGAGTTATTCTTATCAGAGTTTTCACTCGGACGACTTTTCGGGCATACGCGCCATATTGCATTCGTCGGCGGATATCGACAGTTTCACCCTTGCGGTCAATTCTTTGGATATTTTACCGGCAACATATAATCCCTACAGCAATGGCGTTGATTTCTTCCGTACCCCCGATGCCTCCAGATTGCATAATTTCCCATCCTATTGGCATAATCCGACAGGATATGCGATGGTTTATTATAAAAACGGCACTCTGCCACAATTGATATGGTTCAGCATGGGACGGGTGGAGAGTGAGGCAAACACCACGGTTCCTTCTTATGGTCTGGACAAGACATTAATGGCATTGGCCGAGAGAAACAAATGTACACTTTCTCAAATTTCCGACACGGTAAAGTCCTGGAACAGCGAGCCGATAGACTGTTCATCGGTGGAGAAGATAGTGATGTACGCTAAAAAGCAGGATGAGTGCACTACGAATTTCAGTAGACAGGCTTTCATTGATCTGATCGGGAACTATGCCTGTGGCCGCAAGGTGTTCATGGATGAGGGATCGATACGTCAGATCATCACAAATCTATCTGAGTTGACTTACAAGCGGACTCTTGACTATAATACCTTGTCAACGGTTGTGCGGTGTCATATCGGAAAAGATGGAGATCTGATGTGGCAGAATGAATCAGCCCCCGTGATAGGTCAGATGCTGATATTCTATAGGGGGCAATCTTTTCCGGAAATAATATGGTTTACAACGGAGGCAATAGAGCGTGGCTATTTCCAATTTCAGCAATCAGATTTTTTCAGGGATATACTGAAAAATATAACCCGATGATACAGTTTAAACAACGTGACCGGTCATGAAGAAGAATTATTACAGAATAATCGTAAAGATATGGTTTCTCCTGTCTGTACTGATATTTTGTCTGCTGTTTTATCTATATGTGGATACACAGACCTTGTTCAGAGACAGGATGTTTGTCTCCGAGTATTTTAAACAGGGATTGGGTTATGTCGCCTTCTGGACGGAAGAATATGTGCGAACGAATGGGGTTGTAGTGCTGTTGATAAAGACATTCAGTGTATATCTGTTCATATCTTGTGTTCTGATGATTGCTTTTCTACGCAAATACAAAAACTCATCTAAAAACCTGAAGGAATCAGACAAAGACAACTAAACAAAGCTCGGTTGGTTGTCTCAACGTTTTTGATGCGGATATATCTGCATCGGTATTGGTAGCCGGTGGATGGATGTTGGTCAGACGGGGACGGTTTTGCCGGAGTCGACGTACCAGATGAATCCGCGGAGGTTTTCGTAGCCCATGGCGGCGAGTGCATCCATGTAGGCTCTGACCTGACGTGAGTAGGCCTTGGGACGTTGTTCGCCGAATTTGTAGTCTATGATGTCAATGTGACCATCGGCTGTCCATACAACTCTGTCGGGGCGGCGCACATCTCCGTCGGGTAGCACGATAGGACGTTCGCATAAAACGCGAGAGTAACCTTCGAACCATTGCGCAATGTCGGGACGTAGGAGTTGCCGGGAGAGGTGAGCCTCGACCTCCTGAGCCATTTCGCGTGGGAGCCGTCCGCGGTAGGTGCAGAGCCGAATGGCGCGGCTTAGGTCGTCGGTGTGGCGCACATGGGCGAGAACGTCGTGAAGGAGTATTCCACGGTCGCGAGCGAGTCCGTAGTCGAGATACCGGTCTATGTCGAGTTTGTCCCAAAGGTCGTTTCTGGGAGCTGTGGCATAGGGTATCATGGGTTGCGATCCGTCGGGCTGGAGTGCAGTCCGCGGTTTTTTCTTCTCTTCCGTGGCTTTGGTCGGCGATCCAATGGTGCGTATTGTGACCTGAGGCCGTCCGGAGTCGGGATCGGGAACGGGTTCCGGGTCGGGGAGCTGTGTGAGGCCGGGTATCCGGGTGAGGGCTTCGGCCAGGAGGTCGTTGACCATATATGTGTCGGGTTTCGAAGGTGTTGCGCGGTAGGCAAGGCAAAGTTCGTCGATAGCACGTGTGAAGGCCACATAGGCCACGTTGAGTTCGTCGAGCCGCTGCTCATCAAGACGCCGGCGGTATTGCCCTGCGAATTGGGTTCCGTCCATGTAGGCTGCCGGGCGGAAGGGTAGCATGGGCGGCACAAGATCGGGGTCGACCTGATCGAGGACGCCCTCTGTGAGAAACCATTCGCGGTCGCGGAAGTCGACCATTTTCCAGTTGACGAACGGGATGTGGACGCATTTAAATTCCAGGCCTTTTGATTTGTGGACGGTCATCACGCGTATGGCTCCTTCGTCGAAAGGTGCGGAAATGCGAGAGCGGTAGCCGGTGTCGTCCCACCATGACAGGAAGCTCTGGAGGTCGGCCGATCCTCGGCTGCAGAAGTCGGTCACCACGTCGACGAACGCCGACAGGTACATGTTCTGAGCTTCGGCAACGTCGGGTGATATGTATCGGGCTATGATCCGTTCTACCAGAGAGGGGACATTGAAGCATGCCATTGATCCGGCTATCATGCCGAGATCGTTGTCGGCGAGGGCTTTACTTTCGGTAAGCGCTCCTTGGAGGCATGAATCGAGGTCGGCACCGGTGCTCATGAGATGCTGGAAGCGGTTGATCATGGCTGCAATCTCGCGCCGGTGGTCGCCACGTGATTTCGTGGAATCGTCCTCGTCGGTCTCCGGTATGGCCATGAAGCGCATGATGCTCAGCACGAGCCTTACGGCCGGCGCGGCAGCTACCGACATGGCATCGTCGGAGATTATCCGGATGCCGTTGAGTTCCGGTGTGGAGTCGGCTATCTGCATCAGATGTGAGATCACGGCCGCGGCTTCGGTGTTGAAGCGTGTCAGAATGCAGATGTCGGAGGCTTTGTAGCCGTCGCGGATCTGCCGGCAGATGTCGGCGGTCAAAATGTTCAGCGATTCGGTCTGGAAGTCGGCATCGACGGGGGTATCGATGGCTGCTATTTTTATGTAGCCGCGATGGTTCCGGTTGCCGTCGGGCACTTTCTGGCATACGTTGCGGTAGATCTCGTTGAAACCGGTAATCTCGGCCATTGCCTTGAACAGGGCGTTGTTGAATTCGACTACTTCCACGGAACTGCGCCAGTTGTTGCTGACGTCGCTGTTGTTGGGGTGAGGCGCGGATTCGGCGGCAAATTCCGTCTGCACCTGATGCTGGAGAAGAGTAGGGTCGGAGAATCGGAATCGGTAGATGCATTGCTTCTCGTCGCCGATGATGAGGGAATCGTCGTCGGTGGCCTGTCCCTCTTTCAGCAGAGGCCGTAGGTTTTCCCATTGCAGACGAGATGTGTCCTGAAACTCGTCGATGAGGAAATGGCGCACCCATACGCCCACTCGCTCGTAGACGAATGGCGCTTCGTCGTCGCCTATTATGTCGCGGAGCATTGAGTTGGTGTCGGCGAGAAATATGGTGTTGTTGTCGGCGCGGTAGCGGTCTATGTGATAGTAGACGCGTTCGAGCAGTCCGAGGACAAAGAGGTTGGATCTTGTTGTGCGGAGCAGTTGAAGCCGAGCCTGTCCGTCGGCGATGGCTCTGCAAGCGTCGGCCACGGCATGTTCCAGCTGCGGATCGGGATGAGAGGCAAGGTGTTCGTTGAGTTTCTTGCCATAGGCCACCGATGGGTCGGCCACCACTTTCATGGCAGTGGCAGATGTTCCGGTTTCTTCTCCGGTCCGGGCGCACCGGGTCAGCTGGTTGAATAGGTGGTGGTAGATTTTCAGCGATCCCGACGTGTAGCCTCTGTCCTCAATTGCGGCTATCGCGGCGGAGCAGAGTGAGCGTGTGGTCTGAAGAATCGACTGCTCGACGCGCGATATGTCCTGTGCGAACCGCTGCAGCCGGTCGGGGTCGGAAAGATAGTCCATCATTTCCGCGAAGTGGGTGGCGAAGACATCGTTGCTTATGCTCTTGATGAAATGGAGGAACTGGCCGTGGACGTTGGACGATCGGTTGAAGAGGGATATCTGGCGTCCGGAAGCGAGTTCTCCGAGAAGGTATTGTGTGATCCAGTGGAGCATGCGGCGTGTCTGGGGCGAGTCGCTGTCAATGACGAGCGAGTCGAATAGCTCCCGGACGCCGTGGCCAATGGCGCGTTCGTTGTCGAGATCCACGTCGTAGTTGCCGGCAATATCGGCCTCGCGTGCGAAAGTGCGCAGGATGATCTGAAAGAAGGAGTCGATTGTCGATACGTTGAAGAAGTTGAAATCGAACAGCAGACAGCGGAGTGCTTTCGCGGCTGCCGGTTTCAGTTCATCGGGGGAGCAGTGGAGCTCGGCGCAGAGATCCTTGATATAGGGGCTCGGTTTTTTCCATCCCGGTTCGATCTCGCCGAGAACGGCCAGCTCGTGGATAATGCGCTGCTTCATCTCGTCGGTGGCCTTGTTTGTGAACGTCACGGCGAGGATTCCGCGGTGGCGGTCGCGCAGCTTGCGGTTCAGCCTGTATTGGCCTGTGGCCGGATCTTTAACTCCGAGCAGGAGCTTGATGTATTCGTAGGCAAGGGTGAAAGTCTTGCCCGAACCGGCCGATGCTTTGTAGATGAGCAGCATGGATGGGGGTCAGATTATGCGTGATTTATAACCCATGGCGGTTAGCTGGTGTGCCACGTCGGCACGCCGGTCACCCTGAATCAGAATGTCGCCTCCCCGTGCCGATCCTCCGGCTCCGAGGGCTTGTTTGATCTGCGAAGCGATGTCGCGCAGTTTGTCGTCGGACAAGATCCATCCGGATATCAGTGTGGCGGTTTTCCCGGCACGTCCTTTGCGTTCGATGGAGATGTCGAGCCGGGGCTGCATGGAGGGGGTGTCGTCGGGTGTGGGATCGGGCGTCGGGTCAGTGCCTTCGGGCAGATCGGGGTTGGCGTCGCGGAACGCTTTGAGTTGGTCTTGCCAGTTCATTGTTCTTGGAAATCTTGGAAAAAATCGTCGTTAAAGTCGGAATCGGCCGGCAGGGAATTGATGTCGATGGGATTGCGTCGGGCGATTGAGTTTCCGGTCATGGTCTCCACGAACTGCATGTGTTCGGGTTCGATGGAGTTGTAGAATTGACGTGCGCTGTCGGCGTTTACGCGGAATGCGCGGTCGTAGAGATCGGTCGCTGTCTCCGTGTTGGCCGACTGGTCGATGCTGTCGGCCAGTTGCATGTAGACCATCGAGAGTCGCCCGATCTGACTTACCGACATGTTGCCGACGGAGGTCGAGTCGGCGATGTTGGCCGCCACGCTGCTCGCCACTGTCATGTCGCCTTTGGCTATTGCACTTTCGGCTTGCCGGAGGGTTTCCTCTATGGATTCCGGAGACATGTTGCCCGAGCATGCGGCAAAGGCAGCGAATGCAACTATTATGGCTGTGAGCCGTGATGCTATATGAAGAGATTTTTTCATGATGATTTTTTGTTGGTGATTGATCAGGAAAGCCGGAGCTTGAAGTCGTCGATGAGGTTTTTCAGCGAGGGGTATTCGTCCACCATTTTTTTGAGAAGCTCGCCATCATTGAGGGTGTGGCGCGGCATCTCGCCCTGGCTGATGGTCACGGAGAATGATATGGAGTCGTTGGAGAGCTTGTCGCGGAGATAGTCGAGCAGAGCCGGGCGGTTGGCTTCCATCAGTTCCAGCTGTTTCTGGTTCTGGACGGCTATGACGAACGTTGTGGGATCGGTGAGCCGTGGCATGGATGCGCGCATCGTGTTGATCAGGATGTGAGCTGTGGGGTGGGTCTGTATATATGTCTCCCACGCTGTTGTCAGGGCTTCAGGCGAGAACCATTCCTTTCTGTTGAGCGACTGGCGTACGGCTGCCTGCTGCGATTCTTTGCGGATGCCGTGGCGGATGGAAATGTGGGGCACACCGATTGGTGCCGCCATCGGACGGCCGGGTGCGGTGGGCTGTGGCGGCGTGGCCACAGGTCTCGGTGCCGGCGAAGTGGCAGGAGCCTGTGTATGTGAGGCCGGTGCGGCCTGCGGCACAGGCTGCTGTGGCATTGATGCCGGTTTCTTCGGAGCGGAAGCCGGGGCTTGCGTCGGGGCTGCGGCTTGCGTGACGGCTATCGGTCTGAGCTGCCCCTCTCCGTTGCCGTCAGTGCTGTGGGAGGGGCTGAATTGTTGGCATATTTTTGCGAGTGTCAGCTCTATGAGGAACTGTTTGTTTGACGCTGCCCGGTAGTTCAGATCGGCGTCGTTGCAGAGACACATGGCGCGGTAGAGGAAATCGGGCGGACATTTCGCGGCTCTCTGTGCCAGTTGTGCCTTGACTTCGTCGCCGGCTTCTATTAGCGGCAGTGTGGCCGGGTCACGTGCCACCATCAGATCACGCATGTAGCCGGCCAGTCCGTTGATGAAAAACTGTGAGTCGAAACCATTGTCGCGGATCTCTTTGTAGATGGTCCATGCGGAGAGGATATCGCCGGCCAGAATGGAGTCGAGCAAGCGGTGGTAGTAGTTATGGTCGAGGACGTTGAGATTGTCGATCGTTGCCTGATAGGTGATGTTTCCGCCGGAGGAAGCCGCTACCTGGTCGAATATGGAGAGGGCGTCGCGCATGGCACCGTCGGCCTTGGATGCTATAACTCCGAGCGCGGCCGGTTCGGCTTTTATGCCTTCTCGCTGGGCTACAAACGACAGGTGGTCGATCATGTCCTGTATCGTGATGCGGTGGAAATCGTAGATCTGGCATCGCGAGAGGATGGTGGGTATGATCTTGTGCTTTTCCGTTGTGGCGAGGATGAAAACCACGTAGGACGGCGGTTCTTCAAGGGTTTTCAGGAATGCGTTGAATGCGGCCGATGAGAGCATGTGGACCTCATCGACGATGAACACCCTGTAGCGGCCGGACGATGGCGGCACCTGCACCTGCTCTATCAGCGAGCGCATATCGTCGACGCCATTGTTTGAGGCGGCGTCAAGTTCTATGATGTTCATGGATGTGCCGGCGTTGAAGGCCTGGCACGACGGACATTGGTTGCAGGCCTCGCCGTCGGGGGTGGGGTGCTCGCAGTTGATAGTCTTGGCGAAAATTCTGGCACAAGAGGTCTTGCCTACTCCACGGGATCCGCAGAAGAGGTAGGAGTGGGCGAGGCGTTGTGTCGCCACGGCATTTTTCAGCGTCGTGGTGAGGGCTTTCTGTCCCACAACGGAAGCGAAAGTGTCAGGGCGATATTTCAGTGCCGAAACGAGATATTTTTCCATGATCGATTTTTCGGAAGTTTTTTCAAATTTAGCTGTTTTCCGTCAGAAAAGCAAATGTGTGGGGGATTTGTTTACAGCGGAATGGTGAACAGGAATCTTGCACCGGGCCCCGAGTATGAGGTGTCGACGCGTACAGAGCCGCCGAGCCGTTTTGCCATGGTGCGGCATATGTTGAGACCGAGACCTGTGCCGGGGACAAGAGAGCTCAGTTTCTCGAAGCGGTTGAAGATTATCTCCTCTTTTCCGGCCGGGATTCCGCATCCGGTGTCTTCTACGGCGAATGTCAGGGTTGATTCCGGGTCGAGCCAGTAGGAGAGGTGTATGTGGCCTTCGTCGGTGAATTTGGCGGCGTTGCTCAGCAGATTGATGAGAACTTGCTCCACGCGCCGTGCGTCGGTGGTGATGCTGGTGTCGGGGTCGTTGGCGTTGACGTAGGTCATCTCGACACCATCCTTGCAATGTTTGCGCATTGACTCTACCACGAAGTTTCCGATGGCGTTGACGGAAGCCGGCTTTTTCTGTATTAAGACTTCGGAATTGTCGGAAGTGGCGATCTCCAGCACGTCGGTCACGATGGCATTGAGCATGTCGGCGCTGACGTCGATGGTCTTGGCATAGCGTTTGAGGTATTGCTGCTTGGATTCGTCGACGTTGTCCACGATCAGGTGGGCACATTCTACGATGGCGTTGAGCGGTGTCCGGATCTCGTGGCTCATGTTGTTGACAAATTCCGTTTTGTGCTGGTCGGCCTTGCGTGCGTGGTCTCGGGCCTCAAGGATTTCTTTCTGCATCTGGCGGAGGTTGTCGCGTTCGGTGGTCAGCGTCTCGTTGGTATCCTTAATCTTGGCGGAAAGTTTTCTTGCCCGGGCCAGCAGGATCAGCAGGATAATGATTGCCACAAGCAGAAGTCCGGCACCGGTGCTGACAAGCGTGATTGTGCGTTGGTGGAATAGCCGCTCCTGTTGTTGCTGCTGCTTCTGAAGCCCGATGTTGTGGTTACGGGTTATTGTCAGGTCGTCTATTATATCGAGTTCCCTTGAGCGGTCGGACGCCCTTAGGTCAAGGGAATTTTGCATCAGCCTGTTTGATTCCTTCAGGGCAATGAGCAGCGCGTCTTTGTCGCCGACCGCCTCGGCCGCTTCTATCATGTATTGGTAGAGATGGTTGAGATATATCCTGTTGTCGGGGTTGTTGACCTGTTTCTTGATGATTGCCAGTGCCTCCGGATAGCGCTTTTTTGCCATCAGGTAATAGATAGTGGGTCGTTGAACGGAGTTGAAGGCGTTGTAGACATCCGGATCCTGTTCGGTCAGTTGCTTGATGGCATCGTAGGTCTGCTCGATTTCCTCGTCGGTCAGTGACTGGTAGTTGTTGAGCATGCGTCGCAGGATGATGTAGCGCATCGTGTCGTAGTTGCGGTAGCGGTATCCTTTCTCAATGGCCTCGCTTTCAAGATCGTTGACAATCTCGAGCAGCTTGCGGCAAGCCTCGATGGCTTTTTCGTGTTGCCCGGAAACGGTGTAGATCAAAGACGCCTGAGTGTAGTAGAGGTTTTCAAGCGGTTTGCTCTGGTAGGGTTGCTCGTGGAGAAGCGCGCCAAGTTCGTCGAGGTATCGGGATAGCTGTTCGCTGAGGATGTTGTTTTGCAGGTATTTGCAGAGCATGAAAAGCATTTCAATGCGGTCGTAGGGGTCGGCGGTCTCCACACCACGGTTGCGGAGCATCTCCTGAATATAGACCTGCCTGTCGGATTCCGGCAGCGAGTTCACTCTTGCCGCGACGCGTTCCACTCTGAGGAAAGTCAGGGTTGTGCGCTGTTCGGGGCTTTGCGGCATGGCTGCCACCTCATTGATCAGCGGAATGATCCTGTCGACTTTAGATCCGCCGTTGGCATAGATTGCCGCCAGACGGCGCATTATGTCGAACTGGACAGAGCGCGAGGCTCCGCGTCGGGCCGTGGCGAGAAGACGTTCGCCGGCGACTGCTCTGTCGGAGTATCTGGAAAGATCGAGAAGGTCGTAAAGGATAGGCACACTGTCGCGTGCTGTTGTGGTCCGGGCAAGAATCTGCTGAAGACTGTCGGATATATGCCGGTTTCTTTCCGCTTTGGCCTCTGATGCAGATGCGAAAGCTGAAGCGAAAAGGATGATAAATGCTGTCAGGATTATTTTTTTCATTGCGGAATATTCTGGTATTGGCTTATGAAGACAAAGGTATTAAATTAATTTGGAACGCCGATCAAAAAAATGGCATTTGTGACTGCGGTGTCGCGTGTGCAATAATTGGCGGTGTTTTCCGTTATAAATCAGATAAACACTCTCTAAACATTCCGCATGGTGATAAAAAGAATCAAATCATCGCTTAAATATAGAATTCTGCTTCTGCTGGTGGCTCTTCCCGTGGCTTTTGCCGTCAAGGGACTGCCGGTTGAAACGTATGCCTCGCGGTCGGTGCTTGCCGATGGCCGCTGGGTGAAGGTGTCGGTATCCGAAACCGGCATGCATTTTATTCCTGCATCAACGCTCCGTTCATGGGGATTCACAGATCCGTCGCTTGTCCGGGTGCATGGCTATGGCGGCAACAGGCAGCCGGCGTCGCTGACAGTGTCCAACTACCGGGACGATCTTCCGGAGGTGAAGGCGGTGCGTACGTCGGCCGGTATCTATTTCTACGGCGAAGGACCGGTTGAGTGGACTCTGGCACGCACGCGCTACACTCAGAAGCTCAACCCATACACAACCAACGGGTTCTACTTCCTGACGCAAGGAACGGAGACCCCGGCTGGGATAGCATCGGAGTCCGGAGCGTCGCTGTCGGGTGATCCGGTCACCACCTTCACGGATGCTACGTTCCACGAGGTTGACAATGTGTCGTTGAGCCACTCCGGTGAGTCTTTCTATGGCGAGGATATGCGCTACACACGCAGCCGCTCTTTCAAGTTCGATCTTCCGGGGCTTGTTTCCGGAACGTCGGCATGGATGCAGGGGGTTGTGATTGTCAATTCGACAGGATCTGTCGGTGTGTCCTATAGTGCTGACGGGACGCGTCTGGGTACCACTACCGCCGGAAGTACGGCGGCGGATCAGAATTACGGCACCAAGACTACCGGCAACTATAGCTTCACCCCTTCGTCCAATTCAGTGGAGATAAAGGTTGATGTCAATCCGAGCGGTACGCTGTCGGATGCATATCTCGATGCGATCACACTCAACTATACCAGGGAGATACGTCTGAACAAGGGAGTGCTGAATTTCCGTGCCTCTAAAACGTCGGTGGCGTTGGCCGATGCCGATGCTACGACGCATGTGTGGGACGTGACGGATCCCCTGAATCCTCTGGCTATGGAGACAACGGTATCCGGCTCAGGTATTGTCTGGAGCAATCCCTATACCGGAACACGCAATTATGTGGCGTGGAACGAGACTGCGTCGCTGCCGCAGCCCAAGATGGTTTCTACGGTGGCCAATCAGAACCTCCACGGCCTTACCGATCTGCCCGATATGGTGATTTTCACCATCCGCGACTGGGCCGGCGAGGCCGAACGTCTGGCTAATCTGCACCGCGCTGCGCCCGACAATATGAATGTGCTTGTGGTGGATCAGGATCTCGTGTTCAATGAATTCTCGTCGGGCTCGCGCGATCCGGAAGGATTCCGCCGCATGCTGAAGATGCTCTATGACCGCGGAGTGGCGCAGGATCATGCGCCTCGCTATGTGTTGTTTTTCGGCCGTCCGAGCTACGACAACCGCTGTCTGACGCAGGAGATGAAATCCTATAATGTGCCTTATATGCCCTCATGGCAGTCTGTGGAATCGTTGTCGCAGGGAAGCTCATATATGACTGATGATTATACTGTGATGCTTGAGGATAATTCCGGCGGCAGCATTCCGGGTGGCCGTCTGTCGATGGCTGTGGGGCGCATTCCTTGCCGCAGTCTGACTCAGGCCAAGGATTATGTGGATAAGATCTATGAATATGTGGCCGACAAGCATAAATCATCGTGGAAAAACTCTGTTATCATAGAGGCGGATAATGCCAATGCCGGATGTTTCATGGAATCCTGTGAGACGATGTATAACAACCTGATGGCATCGGATGCCGGTTCGGCTTTCTCCTTCACGAAGGTGTTTGTTGACGCGTATCCTATTCAGAAGGGGGTCAGCGTCAAGGCACGGGAACGTTTCTATCGGGTGCTGGATGAAGGCGCTGTGTTCTGGCTGTATCATGGACATGGAGCTATCGAGACTCTTGGTGGGGAGGGACTGCACACTCGCTCCGATATAGAGGGTACGTACAATGAACGCTGGCCGTTCCTGTTTGCGTCGACATGCGATTTCGGCCGTTGGGATGGTGTTGCGCAGAGCGGTCTTGAAAAGCTTGCGTTCAACCGTTCGGCCGGAATAGTCGGTGGCATATCGGCCACGAGAAAGGCTTATATATCAGATAACAATGTGTTTATTGGTATGCTCGGCAAGCATCTGCTGCGTCGCGATTCCGATGGCCGCTACAAGCGGATAGGGGATATGATCAAGGATGCCAAGAACGGCATGATAGAAGATGTATCGGTTGTTAACTCCATGACCAAAAATGCCTATGGTCTGCTCTGCGACCCGGCGCTGAGACTGAATATCCCGTCGGCCACCGTGTCGCTGGACAGCATCGGCGATGAGGAGGTGGTGCCGTCGGCTCAGGTCACTCTCATGGCGCGTCAGCGTGTGCGTATGTCGGGTTCACTTTATGACTATGACGGAACCCCGATGACCGGATTCAACGGATATATCTCGCTGGAGCTTTTCGATGCCGAGCAGAGCACCACGTCGCTCGGACAGGATGATGGCGACACGGGTGGCAAGGCTGTGACTTTTGAGGAAAAAGGGGCGAAGCTCTATGTAGGCCGGTCGACCGTAGTCAATGGCCGTTGGAGCATAGATATGGCGATGCCATCGGAGGTGGCCGACAATTTCCGTCCGGCGATGCTGAATATGTATGCCTGGAATGACGATGGAGAGGACGCCATGGGTGTGAACCGTGATTTCTATGTGTACGGCTACGATGATGATGCCGAGCCCGACGACAAGGCTCCCACAATCGATTATGCTTATCTGAACCACTCATCGTTCACCAACGGTTCGATTGTCAATGAGCAGCCTATGTTCATAGCCGGAGTGTCGGACGATGTGGCTATCAATCTGTCGACCGCCGGAATAGGCCATCAGATGACCCTGAAACTCGACGACCGCCGTTCGTTCGGCGATGTGTCGCTGTATTACACGCCGGCATCGGACGGATCGCCGTCGGGAACAATCGCGTATCCGATATCAGACCTTGAGGCCGGCAACCACACTCTTGCATTCCGTGTGTGGGACACGTCGGGCAATTCCGCCACGCATACACTCTCGTTCTTTGTGGAGCCGGGTGCCGCGCCGCAGTTGTTTGATATCTTCACGGATGTCAATCCGGCAACTGATCATGCGAATTTCTATCTGAGCCATAACCGTCCGGATGCCATGGCTACGGTGAGCCTCGATATATACAGTATCTCCGGACGGCGTGTCTGGACGTCGACGGTTACGGGACGTAGCGATATGTTCCTGAGCACTCCGATCCAGTGGGATCTCAACGATATGGGAGGCCGTCGTGTTGGCCGCGGAATCTATATCTACCGTGCTACGCTGAAGATCGGTGACCATGAGATGCAGTCGCAGGCAAAACGTATTGCCGTGACCGGGCATTGACGTATGCTGTGATAAAGATGTAATAATGTAACCAATTGTTAATTAATATTTTACCCCCCCCTCACATTAACATTTGTGGGGCGTGAGTTTATTTCTGTTTGTTGGAAAAATGGCTTATTTTTGTGGGGCAGAATATATTTGCATAAATATTACCAATACCAATCAAATAACTCAAATGAACAAATTTTTTAAATTTATCCCGGTGGCAGTGTGTGCCATGGCCGGCTTGTCATTTGCGTCTTGCAGTGACGACGATGAACCCACCGATGGTGGATCAGACAACAACATTGTTTTCTCAAATGGTGTTCCTAAAGAGGTCGGCGACATGAAGATCTCCACCAATGCCGCCGGCCAGGTGGTTAAGATCACAGAAGATGATATGACTGTTGTTTTCGACTATGTCGGAGCCACAAGCAAAGCTGTTGAGATCCCGACCGACTACGATATGACGATGAAGGTTAGCTGGGGCGATTCGGACAAAGGTGCCACGTTCTATATCAAGCGCAATGCTCAGGGATTTATCGAATATGCCTATGAGGTGGAGCATAGTAGCGACTGGGTAAACGGAGAAGATGTGTGGTTTGACAAGGCCAATGAATGGTGGTTCACCTACAATGCCAATGGACAGATGGCGACAATGAAGCGCACTGAGGGCAACAATGAGGTAACCACGATCACATACGCCGGCGGTGATATCACCAAGGTTGAGATGCACGATGGCGATGGCGACGAGATGCTGTGTACAATCTCCTATACCGATGCTACCCACTCCACACCGATCGACAACAAGGGCGGAATAATGCTCTATGACGATACTTTCCGCATCGATATGGATGAGATGGCTCCGGCCTACTATGCCGGTCTGCTCGGCAAGGGCACAAGTCACCTTCCTCTTGGCGCGATTGAGGATGAGGACGATGTCTACACTTTTACCTGGACACTCAACTCAGCCGGTCTGCCGACGAAATTCTATGGTGTTAATAAGTACGGCGACACGGATGAGTATAAATTCGTGTGGTAAGACACGGATGAATAACAGATAACAAATATCGGGCTGGTCAGACGATTCTGACCAGCCCGATATTTATGTTTCCGCACTGCGGATTATTTTGCTGCGGTGTCCCACGTCATGGTGGCAAGCACGGGGCAGTGGTCGGAGAGCCAGCGTCCGTCGTTGGTCTCGGCCAGAACGCCGTAGCTGTCGACGGTCAGCGGTCCGCCTACGAAGATATAGTCGATCAGCACGCGTTCTTCCAGAGGAAGCTTGCCGAATTCGTGGTAGCTCCACGACGGGCCATAGACGAGCGGCGAGGCGGTGCGTGTGTTGGTCAGGTGTCCCGGGATGCTGTCGCCGGTTATATGAGCCACCACATCGCTTTCGGGTGTGGAATTGAAGTCGCCGGTTACAACTACCGGACGGTCGCCACGCAGCTCACGGACGCGGTCGAGTATCAGGGTGATCCCTTCGCGACGAGCCACCTGCCCTACATGGTCGAGGTGAGTGTTGAGGGCAAGGAGTTCTTTTGCGGATTCCTTGTCGCGGAGCACGGCCCAGGATGCGATGCGTACGCAGGCTCCGTCCCAACCCATCGAGCCGGCCACTTCCGGAGTCTGGCTGAGCCAGAAGTTGCCCGAATCGCAAAGCTCAAAACGATCTTTCTTGTACCATAGGGCGGCATATTCACCCTGTTCTTTTCCGTCCTCACGGCCTACACCGACCATTCCGTATCTGTCGGAGATGCGTTCTTTGAGATCGGCAAGCTGGTTGCTGAGAACTTCCTGTGTGCCAACCACATCAGCGTTGTAGAAGAGAATGGCATCGGCCACACGGTCGGCGCGGAACTTCCAATTGTTGAGACTGTCACCGGGGTTGTCGTAACGGATGTTGAAGCTCATCACCTTCAGTTCCTGATTGCCGGTTGTTTGTTCTTTACCTTCATTTCCGGAGCATGCAATTGCGAGCAACGGAAGGAGCATAAGGAATAACTTTTTCATGATCAGAGGTTAAAGTTTAGATTGGTTTATGGGTTTTAAATGGTTTCGGTCACGAAATTATAAAAAAAAGAGGATAAAACATTGTCGAGCCAAAAATCTTTGCTAATTTTGCAATCGCAAAACCCTCCACGGAAAGATGCCGGAGTGGTCGATCGGGACGGTCTCGAAAACCGTTGTACCCTTACGGGTACCCAGGGTTCGAATCCCTGTCTTTCCGCAACGAAAGCCGCTGAACCTCAGCGGCTTTCGTGCGTATGTACGGGATGAGAACCTCAGGGGTCGTTACCGCGCAGCGCTTTCGTAGCGAAGCGTAGAAAGAATCCTTGTCTTTCCGCAACCGAATCCGACCTAAATCGGACTAAAAACGGTAAAACCATAGACAATCAAATAGTTCTGCAGTTTTTATGTCTTATCATATCGGATTAAGGACTGATGCCAGACCAAGAAAAAACCATTTCAGACATACCTTTGACAAACGCCTCTCCGCTTTCTACACAAAAATTTTATTGTGACAAACAAATACAACTTATAAGTTGTATACAGTATGAAGATTTTGTATCTTTGCGATAAAACTTACTGCTACGATGCAGGAACGAGAACATACAGCCGCAGAACTTGCCAAAATTGAAAAAGTCAGGAATTTTCTTTTAGATGAGAAGATCATTGATGATGAGAGTTTCATAGAATATATTGCAGAACTTTAATGACATCGGCTATGAAAGAACTACAAGACAAATTATCTGCTCACAAGTCTTCAACTCCATTCCGTTGGAGGGAAAAGGCAATGGATCGTCAGGCAAATAAAGAGTGGCTACGTTATTCTCAAAAAATAGCCATGATGATGCTTGACAAGATGGAGGAATTGGGTATAACCCAAAAGGCCGTTGCCGAGCGCATGGGTTGTTCGCAGCAATACGTATCAAGAGTGCTCAAAGGTTCGGAGAATTTAAGTATCGAAACAATCTTCAAGATTGAATCGGCACTTGGATTGCAGATTCTTGAACCGGCATTCGCTGTGCGTTAAGGATTTGATGATATTATTAAACGCGAAAATGAACCCTCTGGCTTGATTGTCAGGGAAATATGATTAAATTTGCTATTGGATTGGAATGTCACCGCGGAGGCGGTCGGGAAGGCTCCGAAGCCGGACATTCCGCATCAGGCACAAATCCGGCACACAAGCGTTATTGAAGCATCTATCTATTTGATATAAGCCTATATAGGCAGGGCGGTTCAGCTTGATTTTGTTTAAGTTAGTTGCGCGCAAACTTGTGTATCTAAGCGATTTTTAGTATCTTTGCGTATAATAAAACGCTTCAAAATCAGACTGCTATGGCAGTACAAGTTTACGTTATCTCTGACCCTCTCGCCATCAACTTTATTCAGAATGAAGACCTCGATGGCTTCAAGTAATATCTCGACTCTGACGATACCCTTTATATCCCCGAACCGAAAAAATTTGCCACTGAGGTCGAAGCTCTCGCTTACTGCTCCGGCATAGGCTATGGCCGCCGCACTTTCGTAAATCAAGCCTAAGGTCTTGACCGTCCGGCTTCAATCGCATAACGCTTTTCGTCAAATATGAAACTACTTAAATACATTCTACCTATCTTTGCAGCTCTTGCTATTACAGCATGTGGCAACGATGACGATGCCCCGAAACTTATTGTTGATTTCTCTGTAACTTGCGACCATCAATACTCAAATGGTTTGGAGGTTGAGTTCACGCCGAACAATAATGGAGGCACCCTTAAAGCTATCGGTTGGGAATGTGAATATACACTTGATATCAAAGGCGTTTACGACTACTTTTTGCTTGCTGAGGGAACGCCCAATTGGATTAACGTTTCGACTACTGCATCGCAAATCCATCTTTCGATTGATAAAGTTCTTGGCGATGAAAATGCTCGTACTGGCTATGTTCGTTTTTATGTTTTCAAAGGCGAAGCAATGACTGAGGGAATAATTACCATTGTTCAATCGCCCGTTACCAGAGAGGAGCTTGAAGAACGCGAACAATATTTTATTGTTTCCGCTCTTGCCGGTAAAACTATTATCAACACTTTGCCTGTCAATTACGATTTTGAAGTCGGTGCTGATGCTCCTTTTTACAAAATCGCGGATAATGCCTATATGCAAGTGGTGAAGTTTGGAACTGATGGCTCTCCGAAGAAAGGAGATAACGTATATTTCCGTTTCACCCGATACCGCTTGATTGACTACATAAACGGCCAATTTAATAACGGCGAGGGTAATTCTGATGGTTTGATACCAAGTGTGACATCTTTTGTTCTTGGTAGCAATAATTCTTCTTCTACACAATGGGGCATTGCTATCCTTAAGCCTATGCAATTAGGTTTACCCTATGGAACACAAGTTAATATGATTGTTGGTTCATCGGCTGGATTTGAGAGCGAGAAAGCATACTATGAGCCATATTTTTATAGCGTTCGATATTTCAAATCTGCAATATAGGTGCGTTGTGGCAGTGCCGTCGGGCTTTCGTGTCATCGCTTTCGCGCTTCGCTCAGCGAAGAATCGAGCCTAAGGTCTCGACCGTAAGGCTTCTCATCGGCTTGCCGCTTTCGCAGAAAGAATCCTAAAACGCGGACTCTCGGAGAAATCCGGGAGTCTGTTGTTTTTGTCCCCCTGCGACACCTTGCATGGAGAGCGATTTGTGCTTCCACTGAGGTACGGGCTGCATTTTCTACTAATATGCTTACTGCCATAGTGACGATCAGTTGTCCACGGTGGCCGGATCCATTTATGTCGGTATCCCCTCTGCGAAGCCGATCAAGGTGGTAAGATTATAACAGATACGGCAGCTATAAGTAACGGGATGAAGGGTTCAAAATTTGTTTGCTGACGGAATTTTTCGGCGGAGGGTAAAATATTTTGGGGAGATGTGTGTCTATATTTGCAGAACGAATTAACTGATCGAACATTCTTTTATTCCGAAATTGAAATGAATATGCATCACTCAAGATTCTCGCGTGGATTCGGCGCTCTGTTGCTGCTGGCGGTATTAGCTGCTGCCGGATCCGGTATTGTAATGGTTCTGTGGAATTCCGTAGTGACGGATGTGTGCAGTGTGGCGGCTGTCTCTTTCTGGCAGGCTCTTGGATTGCTCACGCTCGGGCTGACTCTCTCCGGTGGGCTGATTCTGACTCTGGCAATGCTGATCCATGCTTTCGGACATCACCACCATGATAGCCGTCGCGCTATGTTTGAGAAGTGGCACAAGATGTCCGACGAGCAGCGTCGGGAATTTCTTTCATCGCGCGGATTTTCCATAGACAAAAAAGACTGATGCCTGCCAAACGGAGACATAAGGATTTTGAACAGGGGGTGACGCAATATTCTGATGGCCTGAAGGCTTTTCTGCGTCAGCGTCTGGGAAACGAACAGGATGCCGAGGATGCGTTGCAGGAGATTCTGTATAACCTTTTCCGCACTGTTGGCGATGATATTGACATCGTGGCCAATCTTCCTGCTTGGCTCTACCGTGCGGCCAGAAATCTGCTGTCGAACCTGCGTCGGCGCAGTCCGATGGACTCTATTGATGACCATAATTTTATTCTCGATCTCTTTTGCGACATAGGGTATGAACAGGAGTCCCGGATGTTGCGCCAGATGTTCTGGCAGCAACTTGAATCGGCTCTTGGCGAATTGCCGCAGGAGCAACGTATGGTCTGGGAGCTTGCGGAGCTTAACGGATTGTCAGTAAAAGAAATAGCCAGTGTGGTTGGCGTACCGCAAGCTACCGTCCTGTCGCGCAAACATTATGCCGTGAAATATCTGCGGAAGAAACTGCGCAGCCTATACGACGAGATAATGATCTAATCTTATTAAAAAAATGAAAAAATTTTTCACAGCCGGTGCGCTGATGTGCATCGCCGGCCATTCCTATGCCCAATTTTCAGAGGCGCAACTCGATTCTATAGTCAATGCGGTTCAGCTTCAAGAGGTTGAAGTAAAGGGCGTTTCGCGTATGACGCGAGCCGACCGACAGGTCGTTATTCCTCCACATTCAGCGGTTGAGTCCTCTGTCAACGGGCGCGATCTGATAGGACGTCTGCATCTTCCGCGAATCACCGTTAATCCTCTGACGGGAGAGATAGGCTTGTCGGGCAACGGAACGGTAGTCATCACGATCAATGGTGTGATGGGTTCGTCGGCTGAACTTGCAGCTATTGCTCCCGGAGATATTGTCAGGATCGAACATATTGATAATCCGGGGCCACGCTATCCGGATGCGGATGTTGTTCTGAATGTCGTGACACGCCGGCATGATACGGGAGGGTCGGTGTCGGCTGATTTTCTCAATGCGTTCAGAAAGGGTGGCGAGGCTGATCTGGATCACCTGTCGTTGAGCTATTCCCACGGGAAGTCGCAATGGGTGTATTCGGGGCAGCTGATGCGTCTGGTGCGCGATAACTGGACGCGCGACTATTCGGAGATACGGCATTTACCGGCACAGACTATGACGATCAAAGAGATCGGGCTACCGTCGGAAATGGAGATCTCAGATTTCAATAATTCCCTCAGTTACAGTCTTGCCGATGATAACAGGTATATGTTCAACGCTAAGGTGGGGTTTCTTTATGACGCTATTCCCCACAGCGAGGAGGCAGACCGGACAACGCTGCGAACCATCTCAACAGACAATAGCGTGAGCGAGATTTATGAGCATTTAGGTGAGCGGTCGGTGTCGCCGTCTCTTGACTTGTATGGCCAGTATCGTTTCGGAAGTGGCGCGACTCTTATCGCAAATGTGGTCGGAACATACATCCGATCGAAAAATGACCATATCTACCGGCAGACCGATACCGACGGAAATCTTTTGGAGAGCATCTCGTCGCACAACAAGGGTCGGAAATATTCCATTATCTCGGAGTTGGCCTATAACCAGCAGTTCAACCGCCATAGGATCAGTGGAGGAATCCGTCATTTCCAGTCGATTGCCGACAACCGATACGCCGGGGATGTGGTCTCGGCGGTTACGCTACGGCAGGCTCAGACCACGGTCTACGGGCAGTATTCCGTGACTCTCGGCCGCGTGAATCTGATGGCATCGGCCGGCGCGGCACGTTTCTACAGCTCTCAGGCCAACGGGAGTCTGTCGAGATGGATTTTCACCCCAAGCCTTGCCGCATCCTGGAGTCCGGTCGAAGAACTCGCATTCCGCTATAAGGTGGCGTTGCAGGGCAAGATGCCGTCGCTTTCCGAGCTGAGCGATATAGCGCAGCCGATTGATCCGGGCTATCTGCGCAAGGGCAATCCTGACCTGAAAGCATTCCGGATCCTTGACCAGGAATTCAGCGCCGGATGGCAATGGCGATGGTTGAGCATAGACCTGTCGGTTCCGATAACGCATGAGTTCAAACCGATAATGGAGAGTGTGGTGTGGATGGATGAGGCTTTTGTCCGCACATATTTCAATCAGAGATCGTTCTCGCATATCGGCGCTGAGGCCAGGATCAGTGTGCGTCCATGGAAAGATTATGTCGTGGTATCGCTGACACCTACCATTGATCATTATCGCTCCCACGGCAATGATTTCCGATGCTCCCATACAATCCGCAATCTTCAGATTGACGCGGAAATCAATTGGAAAAACTGGCAGTTGAGCTATAATACTCTCACCGGATATGCCAACTATCTGTACGGGACGCGTTTGATGCGAGAACGCAATATGTCGATGGTGATGGCCGGTTATCGGTCGGACGTGTTCTCCTTGAAGGCTGGGGTGTTGGATCCGTTCGTGAAGAAATACTGGATGGAGACGCGCGACGAGTCTCCGTTGCTGAGTTCTGTGTCGAGAGCCTATAGTAGGCGACCGACGTATTTTGTGGTGCAGTTGAGCGTCAATCTTGGTTTTGGCCGTCAGAAGGGATCACGTGACCCCGGGCTGGATAATTCCGATACTGATGGAGGTCTGCTCAAAGGCGTGAAATAGAATTGAATATCAAACTATAAATAAACAAGTTATGAAAAGAGATCGTTTGTCAACCGGTTTTATCCGGTTTAATCCTCATGATTGCATTGCCTGTTGGAGATGTGTTGAATCTTGTCCGAAGCAAGTTATAGGCAAGGTGAAGTTTCTGTGGCACAGGCATGCCGTTCCGGTTGATCCTGAGGCCTGTATCGGCTGTGGCAAATGCACCAAAGTATGTCCCAAGGGCTGTTTCTCTCAAAAATGAAGCGACAGGCAGAGGCCGGTTTGAAAAAAAATATTAGTTTTGCGTTATGGGAATCGGATCAAGGCCGGTTTTAAGAAGATATGAGGAATAGTTTTGTATCAATAGTTTTGTTGAGTCGCGCAGAGTGGGATCCTGAACGGCTGCTTGCTGATTTGGGTGAGAATTGGGATATCCGTCTGACCGACGTGAAATTCAAAGACAATGTCATGGTGGCTTCTTATGGTTCGGATATGATTTCTGTGTCAATGATCTCAAGTCCGGTTCCGGATGGGGAAGCGGAATATTATGCCCGTTATTGCCGGCCATGGCCGGAAGCGGAGAAAGAGGTACGGAAACATGTGGCTCATCTACTGATTGCGGTTGTGTCCGATGACTCTGTTGAAGGAACTGAGATGATTGAACAGGCGAAACTATGTACGAAGGTAGTGGCAAGTGCTTTGAAGCAAAAACACGTTCTTGCGGCGTATAGTGACGGCTTGGTGTCAAAACCGGAAACATATATCAGTGTTGCTGAGAATATGAGATCGGGGTTGTTGCCTATACTGGATTGGGTATGCTTTGACCGATATGCTCATGATGGGCTTGACGGGATCTATACTTATGGTTTGAAAAAATTCGGATATGACGAGATCGAGGTCTATGCCAAGGCTGATTGCAATGACATATTCGAGTTTGTGCTTGTCCTGGTGGATTATGTGCTTGGATATAACGTGACGTTGAGAGATGGAGAAACTATCGGATTTGAAGATGATGGCCAGAAACTGGCCATACGGCGTAGTAAAGGCATTGCGCTCGACGGATATTCGCTGAAAATTGAATATCCCGGGAGTTGAGGCCGGTTGATTGGTAGTTTGGGGTGGAAATAGAACAGAGGGAAGAATCCGTATGGTGGCGGACTCTTCCCTCCGTTTTATGCGGTTGGGGATTTGGATCGAGGATGCTCAGACGAGACGGGCGAGGGCAGCGGATATGCGGCGGAAAGCCTCGCGGAGATTATCGTCGGATGTGGCGTAGCTGAGGCGAATGTAGCCGGGGAGGGAGAATGCCGCGCCGTCGACAGTGGCCACATGGGCTTCGTCGAGAAGGTATAGGGCGAGGTCGCCGGAGTCTTTGATGACGCGGTCGCCGAAACGTCGTCCGATGTAGGCCGAGACTTCCGGGAACAGATAGAAAGCACCGTCGGGGACGTTGACTTTCAGGCCGGGTATCTCGCGAGCGAGAGCCACAACGAGATCGCGGCGGCGACGGAAGGCGGCACACATTTCGGCAACGCATTCCTGCGATCCGGTATATGCAGCTTCGGCAGCTTTCTGAGCTATGGATGAAGCACCGGATGTGTACTGTCCCTGAAGTTTTGTGACAGCTTTTGCAATCTCGACGGGACCGGCCATGAATCCGATGCGCCATCCGGTCATTGCATAGGCTTTTGAAACGCCGTTGATTACCACGACGCGCCCTTCGAGTTCTTTGAATGAGGCCATTGAGGTGAATGAACCGGTGTAGTTGATGTGCTGGTAGATTTCATCGGAAACGACGGTCACGTTGGGGCAGTCCTTGAGAACGTTGACCAGAGAGCGGAGTTCGTCGTGGGTGTAGACTGCGCCTGTGGGGTTGGATGGAGAGCAGAGAAGCACCATTCTGGTGCGTGGGGTGATGACGCTACGGAGCTGTTCGTCAGTGATCTTGAAGTTCTGTCGGATGTCGGCAGGAACGGTCACGGGTACACCCTCGGCAAGTTTTACCATCTCAACGTAGCTAACCCAGGCCGGGGTGGGGATAACGACCTCGTCGCCGGGGTTTATGATGGATAGGATGACGTTGCAGAGGGCTTGTTTTGCGCCGTTGCCGACGACGATCTGCTCCGGTGCGTATTCAACGCCGTTGACCTGTGCCAGATTTGCGGCGATGGCTTTACGCAGGCTCAGAAATCCGGCTACGGGGGAGTAGAATGAGAAGTTATCGTCGATAGCCTGTTTCGCGGCCTGCTTGATGTGGTCGGGGGTGTTGAAGTCGGGTTCGCCTACCGAGAGGTTGATGACGTCGACGCCTTTTGCCCGTAGTTCGGCACTTCGCTGAGACATAGCGAGTGTCTGAGAAACGGCCAGCGATCTGTTTCGTTCGGAAATCTGTGTCATATAGGTGTTTATTGAGATGGGATTTTTGATTGTAGCGACAGGTGTCTGCCGATATGTTTTTCTGAGTGCAAAGATAGTATTTTCTTTGTAAAAAACGGAGTTTGTCGATGGGGGTGGGTTAAAAATAATTAATGGGAATTGAAAGTGTCGGCACAAGGCATAACTTTGCAATAAAATCAGAAACAGATCAGAAAAATGTTTTCAGGAATAGTAGAGGAAGCAGCCCGGGTGGTTGCGGTAACAGATGATGGCGGCAACCGCCATATCCGTGTCAAGTGTTCGTTTGCCGATGAGCTGAAGATCGATCAGTCGGTCGCGCATAACGGTGTCTGCCTGACTGTTGTGTCGCTTGATGAGGACGGGAGTTATACCGTCACGGCGATCCAGGAGACGCTGGACCGGAGCAATCTCGGGGATCTGAAGGAGGGCTCGGTGGTCAATCTGGAGCGTTCGATGGTCATGAATGGTCGGTTGGACGGGCATATCGTTCAGGGGCATGTTGACTGCACTGCCGTTTGCGAGAGTGTGGAGGAGGTGGACGGATCGCGCTACTATAAGTTCCGTTATGCCGTTGATCCGTCAATGGCCGCAAAGGGATATGTGACTGTTGAGAAGGGATCTGTGACGGTGAACGGTGTGAGTCTGACTGTCTGTGATTCAGAGCGAGACAGTTTCCGTGTGGCAATCATTCCCTATACTTACGAGCATACTAATTTCCACACAATCGAGCCGGATACGAGGGTGAATATCGAGTTTGATATTATCGGTAAGTATCTGAGTCGTCTGGCTGAGTTCTCTCGCTGATTTTCAGTTTGTTTCTTTATCTTGTGTGACTTTTTTGCGATCGAAAGCGCAGAAAAGCACGCAATCGTGTCGTGGCGGTTGTAACTTTGCAGCATGGATTTTTGAATTGCAAACACAAACGTTATGACTATGATGACACAAATTTCGACTTTATTTTCCGGTGATGCGGCTGTCTCGTTGCTGTGGCTGCTGGTGCTTGTGGTGATGGATTATGTTTCGGTCACGGCGGCGTCTCTGATCGATCTGAGAAGTGCGCTTCTGAAGGCAAAGCGCAGCGGTCAGCCCCGGACATCGAAGGGCTATCGCCGCACGGTAGAGAAACTGAGCCGCTATTATGTGACGCTGATGGCTCTGAGTGTTGTTGACGGAATGCTTGTGATCTCGGCTATGCTGCTGAGATCGACTGCCGGATGGAGTGTTCCTGTTTTTCCTCTGTTCACCACTCTCGGGGCGATAGCGATGACGCTGATCGAGGCGAAGAGCGTTGTTGAGAACAGTCAGCGTAAATCGGATTACACGGAAGCCGCCCGGGCTATCAATGATGCTTTGGACAATCCGGAACTGAAGGAGCTGTTGTGTCGGCTGAGGGAGCTGATTTAGGTGAAACTTTGCAGGCGAATATGTTGTTTTTGTAATACATTTGCAGTATATTTGCGGTATAAAAGATTAGAATCATGGATGCAGCATTGACAAAAAGAAATCAGAGTTTCCGCTTATCAGTTGATTTGATTGATAGACTGAAACTTATGGCAAAACGCCAGAATCGTAGTCTCAATAATTTTGTGGAAACACTGTTGTTGGACGTCGCCTACAATGAGCCAAATGCCGAAACCCTTGCGGCAATGGAAGAAGCGCGTAGCGGTAATCTCCGGGATGTTCCTGAAATAGACACATCTTCAGTTGAGGCGATGGTTAAATCAATGGGATTATGAAGCGACTGAAACCGTCTACTCAATACAAGAAGGACGTAAAGCGTATTCTTAACAATCCTCGCAAGCTCAAAGCACTGCAGGAGATTGTAGATAAACTCAGAAATGAGATTCCAATTCCTGCAAAAAATAAGCCTCATATGCTGACGGGTAATTATGCTGGATATATGGAATGCCATATTGAGGGCGATTTTTTGCTTATATGGTTTGACCCTGATACAGATCAAATAGACCTCATCCGCCTTGGTTCTCACTCCGAGTTATTTAGATGAAATATTGATTCTGTCTGAAAATTCAGGTTGTTAGTGTAAATGATAAAGATGCCAACGGCTTTGCCGATGGTGGATTGGGCAGAGCCGTTGGCAGTAAAAAATTGGACTTTTTGTGGGGGATGATGCGGTCGCAACAGGTTGCGACCCTACAAGGGGGATTGCGGCAGTAATCAGGGTTAGGGGTTGTATTTTTTCAGGTATCGGGCGACTTCTTCAAAATATG
The DNA here is from genome assembly GCA_910579185.1 of uncultured Muribaculaceae bacterium. Lineage (GTDB taxonomy): Bacteria > Bacteroidota > Bacteroidia > Bacteroidales > Muribaculaceae > Paramuribaculum. The sequence continues at coordinate 67,052 of CAJTTG010000008.1, read as the reverse complement.
TCTCGGATGGATATTCTACGTTTCTGTATTGGCCTGACTTGAAAAATTCACGTGCTTTCTTGACGTAATCCCGTACCTTGCTCTTTTGACCATCAAAGTCGTCGAGTTTCCAGATATTACCGACTTTGACTAACATTAAGGTGTGGTCTTGTCCATAATAATTGGATGAAACTACCGCTCGGTATTCGGGAATGGATGTCAGCGACTTGAGTGTGGATCTGGCATTTCCGGAGCCTTCAGCGCCATCGTTGCCGGTCACGAAATAATATAAAAATTCCTCAGCACCTATTTCTTCGGGAGACATGGTGGGAAGGTCGTAGGCTTCTTCGAGCAGAGATGCCAGTTCTGGAGTTGTGAATTTTCTGAATTTCTGCAAGTTGCCAATTCCGTGGTCAGGAATTATCGGCAAAATCTCGGTGTTGACCATCTGTTCGAACGCAAGAGTGTCGAAGATGGCTTTGGATTGCGATTCTTCAGGATTCTGATCTTCCAGGGAGTCACGGTTTACAGTCAGAGAGTCGGCATCGGCATCGTCGGAGTCGCTATCGGTTGCTTTGACTCTGTCGGAGCAGCTTGAAAACATAAAAGCTATAATGGCAGGCAGTAATGCTATTTTTTTCATGATCTATCGGTTTATTTGGAGGTGTAGTATGTGATTTTTCGAGTGATGGTGATATCAAGTGGCCAATCTGAATCCTGAGAAACGATTTTCATTTTTGTCCAGTTGCCATGCTGGTCATTTCCAAGATATCTGGCCGTTACTTTAAAAGAGAAATCATCGAGGTAGAACTCTGTCGGGCGTCCTTGGCTATCGTATTTAGTGGCTCTCATATCCCAATTGGTAAAATAGGCTCCGCGAGGAATAGCGTGGTTTATCTCAGCGGTTTTTCCATTGGCCAGTTTTATGGAGAAAAAATCGTACATACCGTCGTCAGACAGAATGATTTTGCCTCCTTCTGTTTTGCGGCCCCGGCATAAGCCTTGTAAATCAAATGTGAAGGTGTGCGTGCAATCGTTGTCAATGATAGCGTATTGGACTTCTTTAGCCGGGCCAGTAATATTGAGCGCTTTGAGGTCGCCACGAGCCGCAGAACTGCTGCTTTGGGATTTTGCGGTGGGTCTCTGGGTGGTGGACGCCGCGTAGATGCTGTTGAAAGAACCTAAGGACAGGAAGGCAGCCGTGCAGGTTATCAGCAAAAGTTGATAGAATTTTTTCATGATGATATGGATTGAAGATTATGATGCTTTGTATTCGGGAATGTCGAAGGTCTCGCTTGTGACACCTAATGATACGCCCATTACCATATTTCCGGATGAGGCTTCTCCGGCTAAGAAATAGTTGTGATGGTCGTGGAATGTCACTGTTAGAGGGGTGCTGTTGTCCAGGCTTTTCAACTGGAAGTCACCATCGGGGGTGTATGAGAAACTCATAGGTATCAGGGTGGTGTACTTCATGTTTTTATAGTAGATTTTTTGAATCTCTCCGTCCTGAACAAGGCAAGCGAACCCGACAGGGTAGTTGGCGGACTTGTAGGTGAAATCGCCTTTCAGATAATAGATGAATATGTTGCCATTGCGTGCTGCCGGCGAGTTTAGCCGGATAGTGTTCAGGAACCATCCATCATCCGACGTTTCAGGATATGCCTGATCGGGAGTGTCTGTCTCGATCTCAACGACATCGGGGCTGTCGATATCCAGAGAGGCATAAGCAGGATCCGCAGTCTCGTGATGATCGTCATGCTCCTCGATGGTGGCATATATGCTCTCATTACGCTCCGAAGAGAAGAAATTCAGCAGACGCCGTGCATCGAAATACCATCCGGCGGCACCAATCGCAAGCAGCACCAAAAATGCTATAATCGCAATGATGATGCCTTTATGGCTTTTGGGCTTCTGTTTATGATCTATGGGATCCGGATCATAGCCGGGAGCGTCACTATCAACGGGAGGATCAACGTCGGGGACTGCAGGGGATTCGTCGGGCTCAGCCACGGGCTGCGGTGGAGGAGCGATATGGTGATCGGGTTGCTGCGGCACAGGTGGCGCGATGGGCTGTCTGTATCTGTCGAATGGAGTGCCGCAATTCTTGCAGAAAACGGCATTGTCCGGGTTGTTTGTACCACACTTAGGGCAGAACATAAGAGCTGATTTAAAGTAAGTTTTTTAAGATTATTATTGAGGTTGTCAGTCTAAGAATATATTCAGCAATACTGAAATCCAGATGACAAATCCAACAATCGTTGCTAAGATGTACATATTTTTTGCGATACGGTCAGATTTTGATTCCGGATCAGCAAATATGAAGTAGAGACCGGCTATAGGAATGAACAGTGCCAGAAGCTGTTTCCATGTGGATATTCCATCTCCGACAGATTCAATGTATGTCCCATTGGCATCGAAAAGCTGGTATCCGCACAGGTTATTGCCTGTCAGAGCCGAGGGGTCAATGATCTTCAATGTATAGGAACAGCGAGGATCAAGCCTCAGATTGAATACATTTCTTGAAGAAAAAATGCTATTGAAACTTTTGGGTTTTGATGATGGGGCAGCACTGAGCAATTTTTTCGAGATCCAGAAATCGACAGTTGTGTCGGGCGATGTAATCGGAACGTCGATAGAGAATCCATCAACGTATGAAAGAGCATTTTCGGGAGCTACTTTATTGCCATTGACCTCCAGATTGAAATAGCTGGTTTTTTTAGCAATTTTTTTACTTAGGTAGCCGGTAGCTATATCCACAGATGTTTGCATGCCTTCCCAAACGATTGTGAGAACCGGAGTCCCGGCCGGATACTTCGGGAAAACAAATGCAGGTTCGGCGGCATTGTTCAATGGGTATTGGCCTTGCTGCTGATAAGGTTGTTGCTGCACAGGCTGTTGAAAGCCCTGTTGCTGGTATGGTTGCTGATAGGTTTGTTGCTGTTGCGCAGGTTGCTGAAAGCCCTGTTGTTGGTAAGGTTGCTGATAGGGTTGCTGTTGCGCAGGCTGCTGAAAGCCCTGCTGCTGGTATGTTTGCTGATAAGGTTGTTGCTGTTGCGCAGGTTGCTGAAAACCCTGCTGCTGGTAAGGTTGCTGATAGGGTTGTTGCTGTTGCGCAGGTTGCTGAAAGCCCTGCTGCTGATAAGGTTGCTGATATGGCTGTTGCTGTTGCGCAGGTTGCTGAAAACCCTGCTGCTGGTAAGGTTGCTGATAGGGTTGCTGCTGCTGTGCAGGCTGCTGAAAGCCCTGCTGTTGATATGGCTGTTGCTGCTGCACGGGTTGTGCCGGATTTGTTGTCGGTTGGGGGGCAACCATGTGTCCGCAGGAGATGCAAAATTTGCTATCGTCCATTATATCCGCTCCGCAGTTTGAACACTTCATCATAATTGTATGGTTTTTAAGTGTTTGTTTGGAATAAAACCAGAATAAGAAACGAGAGGGAAAGGATGGACAACTTTCCGGATAGGTTCAGGCCGATTCGGAACCGACCTTGAACCTACCGAGAAAGATAGTTCAGCCCTTTGTTATTTTTAGGATTTAAATAAGGCCAAAGACAATTTGAACCACAAATCCAGCGATAGCCCAGTTCAGGCAACTTTTGGCGCCAACGGGTTGCTCGTTTTTCTTAACGAAATAGAGGATCAGGCCGACGAGGGGGATTAAGAATGAAAGAGCTTTAAGCCAACCGCTGCAATCCTCCTGAGAGACTTGTGCGGGTTGCTGCTGATACTGAGGAGCGTTGGGAATTGCAGCTGCCGGCTGAGCATAAGGAGGCATAGGGGGATTGTTGTTATAGGAAGCAGCCTGATAATTACCATATCCCATGCCGGCGTTGTTCATCTGATCCTGCATGGTGAAGTTTTCTCCGCAGTAGGGGCATTCAAATCTGTTTGCACTGATTTTTTCGGCGTCGCCACCGCATTTAGGACATTTAGTAGACATAGTTTTTATTCGTAGGATTTAAAAATTGTGTTAGTAGACATGATGAATATCAGCAATACGATTGCTGCCGGAACGATAAGGAACGCCGGATTGTAAAGGAAAATCGCCATTGGAATGTGGATGGCCAACAGCAGGAAAAAGGCCAATAAAGCCAGAGTCCGAATGTTGAGTGCCGATTTATTGTCGGGGAAACTAATGCCGATTCCGATTCCAAGGGTTGTGGCAAAGCAAATGAAGCTGCTTATGCAAAGGGCGATCAGACGCGACTTGTCGCCATAGCTTGCTCCGATAGTGTAGAAAAGATATGAGATCAGAGCGGCGATAATAATCGCGGATAACATTGAAATAAAATTCAGTTTCATAGGGCAGGAGGAAGTTGCATTATATAATTCAGTATCTCAGGAATTTCAACAGCCTGTTTCCAGGATTGCATTCCTTGTTTCCACATCATGGTAGTGTTGTTGATCCGCTTATGGAGCAGAAGATTTTTAATCTCAGCTTCGTTTGCCGGGCCGGCAATATTGCCATCAACAGCATAGTACCACTCGATCTGCCGGGCGGATTCATTCGGGAACGGCACTCTCGGGGTCTGGGCATTGTTGATTATCTGGTTGAAAGAGGATGTTATCTGTTGCGCGACAGCCATGCTTAAACCAAATTCGATCAGTCGATCAATGGGTTGGAATGAGTTATCGTTCATATTAAATTAAATGATTTGAGGGTTTACAGGAGGAGCCGGAGGGCAGCTTGGCGGCGGCGGAGTGGGTTGGGTGAAAATGTCGGCAAGGTCCGAATTCTGTGCCGGAATCCATTCAGTCAGGCCTTCATGCCAAACGGGAGTTGACGGGGATATGAATCCTTGCTGCGCCAACTGGCTGATTTGCTGACGTGTCAAGGGACCGTTCTGTGTGTTGTTCACATATACATAGTATTGCTTGGATGGGAGCGGCGGCGGAGTCGCGGCCTGAGTCTGCGCCGGATTCGGTGGCGGAGTCTGCTGCTGTCCCCATTGCGAACCAACTTGATTTATCATGTTGCTCATCTGACCACCCAGAGCGGATCCAACAGCCATTCCTGTCATCAGATTGACGGGATTGAATCCTCCTGAATTTCCAACCGGACCGCCTATTGAAGCATTGTTCATAGCTCCTGCGGCCATTCCGTCGGCCATAGCTGTCATGACCTGAGCCTGGCGATCGATCTGGTGGGCTGCGAGATTCGCACTTTCCGACTGGAGCCTCTGAGCACGCTGCATCTCCTGTCGCTGTATGCGCAGGGTCTCTTCCATATTTGTGGTGTTGATACGCTGAGTGTCCTCCAGATTCCGGAGATTCAGCTCCACCTGACGCCTTGTGGTGTCACGGACGATATCGAATGTCAGATTCTTGAGGTCGATATAGTTCTGGGATTGCTTGTTGATCTCAATGGCTTCGATGTCAAAAGCCCGTGTCTTCAATCCATAGATCTCAAAGAACTCTGTTTCCAGCTCCTTTTTGATCTGTTCGTTGATGTCGTCGATATGGGCTTCGATCTGGACGAGGGGTATGTTTTTTGAAGAGGGGAATGATATGATCTTGCTTTTAACTTTGCGAATGGATACACTCCGAAGCTGAGTCTTCAGGGTGTCGAGCTCAAAATTGATCAGTCGGTTGTTGGCAATGAAAGCCTTATAGTCGTCGATCTTGAAAGTGAAAGATCCACGTGCGGATACAGGCACGCCTAAATCGGGAAAGCGAGGGTCGAAAACATCAAAATATGGAATACCGAATTTTATCTGGATGTTGTTCGCTAAGTTTATGAAATAGCATTCGGCCTGAAAAGGGCTACCACCTCCATAGGCTAATCCTATCAGATTTGACAGGATAGGGAAATTGGATGTTTTTATTATGTCGTCGTAGGGTCCGAATATGACCTCCTGATTCGAGGTTCCGTCCTTTTTCGAGTAAACGAATATGGCCATTTCCCCGTCTTTGACACGCAGGCTGCTTCCCATTCGGATAGCGTTGCTGCGCTGATTAGGATCGGCCTCGTCTTTCTTGCTGTTGTAAGGCCTCCATTTCCATACGAGGTATTGCTGCATGTCACAACGAATCACATTCATCATGCCACCTGAAGGATTGAGTATTCCCATTGCTGATCGGTTTGAGGTTAGTCCTTGTTTTCGCCGATGGCCCGATGGCGTTGCGTATGTGAAAAAGTGATTGGGATCTCCAAAAAAGGCATAAATAAAAAAGAGTGAGCCATCTTTAGTAATCCCTACTACTGGCTCTGGACTGCCGACATGAGAATTACTCGAAAAAATCAACTCACTCTCAGTCGGTATATGCTGGAACCCCATCGTGGGGGTGTACATAAACGGCTGAGAAGAGCGTCTTCAAGCAAGTTGTCATGTCTTCGAATTGTCCAGATTCGTAGTAGTGACTCGCTAAAACGCTTTCCTATTATGTCTTGTAGCGTGACCGTCTCTCCGGCTCCGCTGGGTACCCTACGTCGTTTCCGGAGTTGGGGTACAGCGACAAAGTTAGTGTTTTTTTTTGAAAACGTTCTGTTTGTGAGTTGATTTTTTCAATGATTTTCTATGTCGGTATTGTGTAGGTGCGAATGTACGATTTTTGTGCGGATTGGAGCGTTACTGATCGGGTCAAATTGGTGAATAACGGGATTTTTAATGCGTGGAGCATGGCTAATGCGTTCTATGGCAGTGGGGGATGGACGGCAGGGGAATGGTAGGGATTAAAGTTAAATAAGGTTAAAATTGGGATGTGGAGGGTGTGGGCCGGGCGTAATTGGGGGGCGGTTGGTTGCGCGGACGGAATAAAATGACTACCTTTGCATCAATTCGTAGTCACGGAGGGGGCAGATGCTTCCTCCATTTTATTTGTATTGAACAAAGAATCAACAGATGATAGATAAAGAACTGATCGGCGGTATCGTCGAAAAAGCCCTTGAGGGCACGGATAATTTTCTGGTCGAGGTCAAGGTTACACCGGATAATAGTGTGACCGTGGAGATCGATTCAATGACGGGTGTGGATATAGACACATGCGCCCGTCTGACCCGTGAGATCGAGTCGCAGGTAGACCGCGAAGTGGAGGACTACGAGCTTGAGGTAGGGTCGGCCGGTCTGACCTCTCCGCTTAAGGTCCGCCGTCAGTATGAGAAAAATATCGGTAATGAGCTTGAGGTTCTGACCAAGGATGGCCGCAAGCTGACGGGAACTCTGAAATCGGTTTCGGCCGACGGGTCGGAGTTCACTCTGGTTATCCCCAAGAAGGTGAAAGAGCCGGGCAAGAAGCGTCCGGAGATCGTTGACACAGAGGAAACGATGGCAGTTGCCGATACGAAAAGTGTGAAATATTTAATAAAATTCAAATAAACCCATCACTCCGCAATTATGGCTAAAAAAGAAGAAGCTCCCAATATGGTGGAGCGTTTTGCCGAATTCAAAGAACTGAAAAATATCGACAAGGCCACTATGATCAGTGTGCTTGAAGAGTCGTTCCGCAATGTGCTTGCCAAGATGTTTGGCACGGATGAGAATCTGGACGTGATCATGAACCCGGACAAGGGCGACGTGCAGATTTTCCAGAATCTCATGGTAGTGGCCGACGGCGAGGTTACCGATCCCAACATGCAGATCTGCCTCAGCGATGCCCGTGCCGATCAGGATCCCGACGTAGAGATCGGGGAGGAACACACCAAGGAGATTTTCTTCGCAGACTTCGGACGCCGTGCGATCCTGAACCTTCGCCAGACGCTGCAGTCGAAGATCCTTGATTTGCAAAAAGAGGCTATCTACAATAAGTTCAAGGAACTTGAGGGAGAACTGGTGACAGGCGAGGTCTATCAGACATGGTCGCGTGAGACTCTTCTGCTTGATGATGACAAGAATGAGCTTCTTCTGCCGAAGAGCGAGTCGATCCCCGGCGACTTTTTCCGTAAGGGAGAGACCATCCGTGCGGTTGTGGCCAATGTTGACAATAAGAACAACAATCCGAAGATCACCGTGAGCCGTACGAATGAGAATTTCCTCCGCCGTCTGTTTGAACTCGAGGTTCCTGAGATCCATGACGGCCTGATCAATATCCGCGCCGTGGCCCGTATCCCGGGAGAGCGTGCGAAGATCGCCGTCGAGAGCTATGACGACCGTATTGATCCGGTAGGAGCATGCGTCGGCGTGAAGGGTTCACGTATCCATGGTATTGTCCGCGAGCTTCGCAATGAGAATATCGACGTGATCAATTATACATCGAATCCGTCGCTGTTTATCCAGCGCGCTCTTTCACCGGCCAAGATCTCATCGATCCGTCTGGATGAGGAAGAGAAGAAGGCTGAGGTGTTCCTTCGTCCTGAAGAGGTTTCGCTGGCGATCGGCAAGGGCGGCCTGAACATCAAGCTTGCCTCGATGCTGACCGGCTATGTGATTGACGTTTACCGCGACACAGAGGAGGCAACAGAGGAGGATATCTATCTGGATGAATTCAAGGATGAGATTGATGCCTGGGTTATCGACGCGCTGAAGGAGATGGGCTGCATCACGGCCAAGAATGTTCTCAACACTCCGCGCCAGACACTTATCGACAAGGCCGACCTTGAGGAAGATACGGTTGACAATGTGATCGCCGTTCTGAAGGCCGAGTTCGAGGAGGATTGATCGGCAGCGGCTTGTCCATATCTTCCGGAAGCCAAAGAGGGGCACTCAAGTAGGTTAGCCCGACCGGAAAACCAATAATTATCGAACTGATTCAAGCTTATTTCAAAATGTTAATACAGAACCGACCTGATTCCTTATTGCTAACCTTCCGGACCGTTTCCGGCTGATTCCATCTCTTTTCTCAGTCACGATGGAGCCCATCGCTTCCTCAAAAAGATTGGAATCATCTCGAAATCAGCCTCGAAATGTTAATTTGCAATAAGTTTAAATCAGTTCATCAATAGAAAAAATATCAACCTAATATATGGCGAAAACGAAAATTAGTAAAGCTGCGAAAGACTTCAATGTGTCGATGACGACCGTTGTGGAATTTTTGCAGAAAAAAGGCATCTCGATCGACAATAATCCCAATTCCAAGATCGACGAGCAAGCCTACGACCTGCTGGTGAAGGAATACGCCCCCGACCGGGATCTGAAGACGATGTCGGGTCAGGTGGCCTCCGTTCGCAAGCCGGCCGAGAAAGCCGAAACGCCGGTGGAGACTCCGGTGGAAACTCCGGCAGCTGTGGCTGAGCCTCAGACGGAACCCCGTCAGAACGTAGGACCGAAAGTGATCGGCAAGATCGATCTGGACAAGCCGGGACGAGTGGAGCCCGTGGGCGCAGAACCGAAAGCAGAAGTTAAACCCGAACCCAAGGCGGAACCGGTGGCTGAGGCTGCTGTGGCAGCTCCGAAAGAAGAGCCGGCAGCCCCAAAGGCTACACCTGAAGCTGCTAAGCCGGAGGCTCCGAAAGCACCTGTCGCCGAGCCGGTGAAAGAGGCTCCCAAGGCGGAGCCTGTGAAGGCACCGGAACCTAAAGCGGAAGTGGCTCAGGCTGCACCTAAGGCTGAAGCTCCTAAAGCCGAGGCACCCAAGGCTGAGGAAAAGACTGAGGCGAAAGCAGAGTCAAAGCCGGAGGTTGACAGCAATTTCATCCCGACCACAATCCCTACCAGCGTGAAGCAGGGAGGACTGAATATCAACGTTGTCGGCAAGATCGACCTTTCGACGATCAACCAGTCGACACGTCCGAAGAAGAAAACCAAAGAAGAGAAGCGCAACGAGCGTATTGCCAAGGATCGCCAGAACAATGGTGGCCAGCAGGGCAACGGCGCAAACGCCGGCGGCGATGCCGACCGCAAGAAGCGCAAACGCATACGCAGCACCGGCCGTGTTGATATTGACCAGAACGGCAATCAGCAGGGCGGCGGTCAGAACAATAACAACCGTCAGGGCGGCGGTGGCGACCGTCAGCAGCGTGGCGGCCAGAACAATCAGGGCAAAGACCGCGGACGCCGTCAGCAGGTGCACACCGAGGTCAGCGAGGAGGATGTTCAGAAGCAGGTTAAGGAAACGCTTGCACGTCTGACTTCCAAGGACAAGGGCCTGAAGAAAGGCGCGAAGTGGCGCAAGGAGAAACGCGAGGCCGGCCGCGAACGCGAGCGTGAGGCACACGAAATGGAGGCAGCGGAAAGCAAGGTGCTTAAGCTGACGGAATTCGTGACGGCCAATGACCTGGCATCGATGATGAATGTTCCGATCAATCAGGTTATCGGGACGTGCATGAGCATCGGTGTGATGGTTTCGATCAACCAGCGTCTGGATGCCGAGACTATCAATATCGTTGCCGAGGAATTCGGATTCAAGACGGAATATGTTTCGGCTGAGGTTGTAGAGGCAATCCAGCAGGAGGAAGATACGGAGGATCAGCTGATGGAACGTCCGCCTATCGTGACCGTGATGGGTCATGTGGATCATGGTAAGACTTCTCTGCTTGACTATATCCGAAATGCCAACGTGATTGCAGGCGAGGCCGGCGGTATCACACAGCATATCGGCGCATATAACGTGAAGCTGAAGGATGGCCGCCATATCACGTTCCTTGACACTCCGGGTCACGAGGCGTTTACGGCCATGCGTGCCCGTGGCGCGAAGGTGACCGACTTATGTATCATCATTGTGGCTGCCGACGATAACGTGATGCCGCAGACCGTCGAGGCTATCAACCATGCTTCGGCTGCCGGTGTGCCTATCGTGTTTGCCATCAACAAGATCGATAAACCTGCCGCCAACCCCGACAAGATCAAGGAGGAACTTGCCGGCATGAACTACCTCGTGGAGGAATGGGGCGGCAAGTATCAGTCGCAGGATATCTCAGCCAAGAAGGGTCTGGGAGTCGAGGAACTGATGGAAAAGGTGCTTCTTGAAGCTGAAATGCTTGAACTGAAGGCCAATCCCCACCGCATGGCTACGGGTTCGATCATAGAATCGTCGCTCGACAAGGGCCGCGGTTATGTGGCTACGGTGCTTGTCCAGAACGGAACGTTGCGTGTTGGCGACTTTATCCTGGCCGGAACACATTATGGCAAGGTTAAGGCTATGTTCAACGAACGTAACCAGCGCATCAAGGAGGCAGGTCCGGCCACTCCGGCACTGATCCTTGGCCTTAACGGTGCTCCTACGGCCGGCGATACGTTCAACGTGATGGAATCGGAACAGGAAGCCAAGGAGATTGCCAATAAACGCGAACAGCTTCAGCGCGAGCTGGGTTTGCGCACCAAGAAGATTCTTACCCTTGAGGATATCGGCCGCCGCCGTGCGATCGGTAACTTCCAGGAGCTGAACATAATCGTCAAAGGCGACGTGGACGGTTCGATCGAGGCTCTTTCGGATTCGCTTATCAAGCTGTCGACAGAGGAGATCCAGATCAACGTGCTCCACAAGGCTGTGGGCGAGATCTCGGAGAGCGATGTCACTCTTGCCGCCGCTTCGGATGCCATCATTATCGGTTTCCAGGTTCGTCCGTCGATTGCGGCGCGCCGCGAGGCAGAGCGTGAAGGAGTCCAGATCCGTCTTTACTCTGTGATCTATCAGGCTATCGAGGAGGTTAAGGATGCTATGGAAGGCATGCTTGCACCGGAACTCAAGGAAGAGGTTATCGGTACGGCAGAGGTGCTCCAGACCTACAAGATATCGAAAGTGGGCACAGTTGCCGGCTGTCTTGTTCGAGAAGGCCGCATCAAGCGTTCGGCGAAGATCCGTCTTATCCGCGAAGGTATAGTGCGCTACACGGGCGATCTCGGCTCGCTGAAGCGCTTCAAGGACGATGTGAAAGAGGTTGTTTCGGGCTACGATTGCGGTCTGAACATCAACGGCTACAACGATGTCCGCGAGGGCGATATCATCGAGGCTTTCGAGGAAGTGGAAGTCAAGAAGACGCTCTGATGGCAATAGCCCATATCAATATAGGCTCAAATATCGGCGACCGCCTTGCCCTGCTCGGGGAGGCGGTCGCTGCCGTTGAGCGCGAGCTCGGAGTCGAGGCTGAGGTCTCGGCGGTGGTGGAGTCGGAGCCGTGGGGTTTCGACAGTCCGAATATGTTTCTTAATATAGGTGTCAATGTTGAGGTGGGAGATCTCGCGCCGTTGGAGCTGCTGTATCGTCTTCAGGCAGCGCAGCGGTCGGTGGATGATTCGTCGCACCGGAAGGCCGACGGCTCGTATGCCGACCGGCGTGTTGATATCGACCTGATCGCACTGGGGGAGGCGGTTGTGGATACCGCGGAACTGACATTGCCGCATCCGCGCATGGCTCAGCGCGATTTCGTGCTCCGGCCAATGATGGAGCTGCTGCCGGAGTGGCGTCACCCTATCAGCGGCCTGACGGCCGGGGAGATGCTTGGGAGAGTGGTATAGAGTATATAGAGTGTAGAGTGTAGAGTGTAGGGGGATAGGCATGAGAAAAGCTCGGCTGTGGAGCCGAGCTTTGTTGTATATGGAATTGGTGTTGGTCGGGGATCAGAGGCGGGTCTTGATGGCTGCTGTGGCTTCTTCGTAGCCGGGCTTTTCAAGGAGCGCAAACATGTTGCGTTTGTAGTCTTCGACACCGGGCTGGTTGAATGGGTTGACATCAAGGATGTAGCCGGAGATGCCACATGCTTTCTCAAAGAAGTAGATGAGCTGGCCGAGGTATTGCTCGCGGAGCGCCGGAATGGTGATGCGGAGGTTGGGTACTCCGCCGTCTACGTGGGCAATGCGAGTGCCGAGTTCGGCCATTTTGTTGACCTGATCGATGCGTTTTCCGGCAATGTAATTGAGGCCGTCGAGATTGTCGTTGTCGGTCGGGATCAGCGTCTCGTGCTCCGGCGCTTCAACGGAAACAACGGTCTCAAATATCGTGCGTTCGCCATCCTGGATCCATTGTCCCATGGAGTGGAGGTCGGTAGAGTTGTCGACGGCAGCCGGGAAGATGCCTTTTTTGTCTTTACCCTCGCTTTCGCCGTAGAGCTGTTTCCACCATTCTCCGAAGTAGTGGAGCTTGGGGTTATAGTTGACAAGGATCTCTATCTTTTTGCCATCGCGATAGAGGGCATTGCGAGTGGCGGCGTAGAGCAGAGCCGGGTTCTGGTCGTAGGATGCGGCTGTCGTTGCCTGTTGCATCTGGCGAGCGCCGTCGATGAGGGCGCGGATGTCGTAGCCTGCAACGGCGATGGGGAGTAGTCCGACGGGTGTCAGCACGGAGAATCGTCCGCCAACGTTGTCGTCGATCACGAAAGTCTTGTAGCCTTCTTCGGTTGCGAGCTGACGGAGAGCACCGCGTTTTGCGTCGGTGATGGCCACGATGCGCCGGGCGGCAGCTTCTTTGCCGACTTTGCGTTCAAGCATTTCTTTGAGCAGACGGAATGCGATGGCCGGTTCTGTTGTGGTTCCGGATTTGGAGATGACGATTATGCCGAATTTTTTGTCGTCGAGCCAGCGCATGAGCTCAAACATGTAGTCCTCGCCGATGTTCTGTCCGGCAAATACTACTTTCGGGTCGCGTCCGTCGGTGCGATATGCGGCAAAGCTGTCGCTGAGGGCTTCTATAACGGCTTTCGCTCCGAGGTAGGATCCGCCGATGCCTATTGAGACAACAACTTCGCATTCTTCGCGGAGCTGACTGGCGGTTGCGTTTATATCGTTGATGAGATCTTCGGAAAGACGTGTGGGGAGGTCGACCCATCCGAGGAAGTCGTTACCGGCTCCGGTGGCGTTGTCAACTTTCGCAAGAGCGGATGCAGCCTCGGGAAGGAGGTTGTCGACGGATTTTCCGGGGATGGCCTGAATGGCCTGTGAGATGTCTAATTTAATTGTGTTCATGAGAGATGATGGTATGAGGATTGTTTTTAATCAGATGAAAGTCTCCGACATCGCCTGTATGGCTTTTGACGGCTTTATGTTACGGTAGAGGATGTCGTAGACGCCGCTGAGTATAGGCATGGTGACACCTAACTTGTGGTTTATCTCGTAGATGCACTTGGTGCCGTAGTAGCCTTCGGCCGTCTGCTCCATTTCCATGCGTGCGGCGGTGACGGAATAGCCGCGGCCGATCATGGAGCCGAAGTTGTGGTTTCGGCTGAAGCGTGAGTAGGATGTCACGAGCAGGTCGCCGAGATAGACGGAGTCGCAGATCTGTCGTGGCCGTGGGTTCACGGTGTCGATGAAGCGTTCCATCTCTCGGATGGCGTTGCTGACGAGCATAGCCTGGAAATTGTCGCCTGATTTCAGGCCGTGGACAATTCCGGCGCAGATGGAATAGACGTTCTTGAGCACTGCGGCGTATTCAATTCCGGTCACATCGCTGGATGTGATGGTCTTGAGGGCTTTGCCGGCGAGCACTTTTGCAAATTGCTCGGCGTGGAATATGTTGTTGCCGGCCACAGTCAGATAGCTTTTTCTGCCGAGAGCCACTTCTTCGGCATGGCAAGGTCCGGAGACCACCATCATCCGTTCGGGATCGACACCGAAGCGCTGCTGCATGTAGTCGGATATTATCAGGTTGTCGTCGGGGACGATTCCCTTGACGGCTGAAACGACATATTTCTGGCTTATGTCGGCTGTCAGTTTCTCGATATGGCCTTTGAAATAGGGAGAGGGCATGACGAGAAGCAGTGTGTCGGCATTGCTGCACACCTCGTTGATGTCGCTTGAGAATTCGATTCTTTCGATGTCGAACTCAACGTCAGAGAGGTAGGCCGGGTTGTGGCGATGACGTTTGAAGTCTTCTATGCGGTCGTCGCGTCGCATGTACCACAGGATGGATTCGCAGTTGTTCAACAGGAGTTTTGCGAGAGCTGTAGCCCAGCTTCCGCCACCCATAACCGCTACTTTTCCGGGACAATTCATAGGACTTGATCGTAGGGATTAAACGTTTTCTGACAAAGAATGGTTCATCTCATGGATCATTCTTCCGATGCTGTTGCTGCGGCAGCAGCCTCGATCCATGCCTTGACGGCGTCAACGGCCGGGTTGGTTAGCTCAAGTTTGAATTTCTTGTTGAGTCCGCATAGATCCTGCTGTAGTTTCCCGGCAGAAGCTGTCGTTGCAAGCTGACGGATGGTCAGTACTCCGAGTTTGTGGAGCGGAGCTACCCATTCTTCGGGCACGCCGACAGTGGCAAACACTTCGGCCCCGTCGCGCTTCTGCACTTTTTCAGGGCGCATCTGGGGGAAGAACAGCACTTCCTGGATGGTTGTCTGTCCGGTCATGAGCATCACGAGACGGTCCATGCCAATGCCCATTCCCGATGTGGGGGGCATGCCGTATTCAAGGGCGCGGATGAAGTCCTTGTCGATGATCATTGCTTCGTCGTCGCCTTTCTCGCCAAGTCGCATCTGCTCAACGAAACGCTCGTACTGGTCGATCGGGTCGTTAAGCTCTGAGTATGCGTTGGCAAGCTCTTTTCCATTGACCATCAACTCGAAGCGTTCTGTGAGCTCGGGATTGTCGCGGTGGCGTTTTGTCAGAGGCGACATTTCGATGGGGTAGTCGATGATGAATGTAGGCTGAATGTAGCGGCCTTCGCATTTTTCGCCGAAGATCTCGTCGATGAGTTTGCCTTTTCCAAGCGAGGGGTCGACATCGATTTCGAGCTGACGGCAGACGTCGCGCAGCTGATCTTCGTCCATGCCGGTGATATCGATGCCGGTGAATTCCTTGATGGAGTCGATCATGGTCACGCGCTTGAACGGAGCCTTGAATGATATGATGTTGTCGCCTACTTTCACTTCGGTTGTGCCGTTTACATCGAGGCAGATCTTCTCAAGCATGCGCTCGGTGAAGTCCATCATCCAGTTGTAGTCCTTGTAGGCCACATAGATCTCCATGCATGTGAACTCGGGATTGTGGGTGCGGTCCATGCCTTCGTTGCGGAAGTTCTTGGAGAATTCATATACGCCGTCGAATCCGCCTACGATCAGACGCTTGAGGTAGAGCTCATCGGCGATGCGGAGGTAGAGAGGGATGTCGAGGGCATTGTGGTGGGTGATGAACGGACGGGCTGATGCTCCGCCGGGGATTGACTGGAGGATGGGTGTCTCCACTTCCATGTAGCCATGGGAGTTGAAGAACTGGCGCATCGAATTGTAGACCTTGGTGCGCTTGATGAATATTTCTTTAACGCCGTCGTTGACAACGAGGTCAACATAGCGGCGGCGGTAGCGGAGTTCGGGGTCGTCGAACGCGTCGTAGGTCACACCATCCTTGACCTTTACGATTGGCAACGGACGGAGCGATTTACCAAGCACAGTGAGTTCCTGAGCGTGAACTGAGATCTCGCCCATCTGTGTGCGGAACACGTAGCCTTTGATGCCAACGAAGTCGCCGATATCGAGAAGCTTTTTGAACACTACGTTGTACTGATCCTTGTCCTCGCCCGGGCAGAGGTCGTCGCGGCTGATGTAGACTTGGATTCGTCCGTCGGCATCCTGGATTTCGAGGAATGATGCTTTACCCATGATGCGACGGCTCATGATACGTCCTGCGATAGCTACTTCACGCCGTGGCGCGTCGTCGGCAAAAGATTCTTTGATCTCTGCGGTGTGGGCGGTTACAGGGTATTCAGCAGCGGGATAGGGGTCGATTCCGCGGCGGCGCATCTCGTCGAGGGATCCGCGGCGCACTATTTCTTGTTCGCTAAGTTCGAGTAGGTTGGTTGCCATATTTCGATTTTTAATTTGTATTCCTTTTGAAGTTACAAATTTAGTGAAAAATCGCGTAATGCGAAAGATTATTTTTATGGCAATGGGTCGGGGTGATGGAATGCGTGTTGAAACCGGCTATTCGTCGAGCGAATAGTTGAGGAAGTCGATGAACGGGCGGAGGGCATGGAAGAGGTCGGCGGCACGCTGCGGCCAGTCGGGATTGAGGTAGAAATCGCGCGTGCAGGGGTGGAATTTGCCGTAGTTTGTCATGCGCAGGTATTCAGCCTGTGGATGGTTGCGATCCCATCCTTTGGGGATGGTTTTCAGGGTGTTGGAACACCATCCGGGAAAGTCGCGCTGCATGTCGGGCGCGGATATTATCTCTTCCCATTCCTCAATGTTGTCGACAATGGCGTGGCGCAATTTCTTCAATGCCGGGGAGTCGAGACACCACATTCCGCCGTAGAGTCCCTGATCGTAGGATGTTGGTATTCCGATCTCAATGTAGTAGCCTGCATGCATGGATTTCTTTCCCCACGGGCTGATGGCGGCGGAGAAGAAGGTCTTGTAGGGCGATTTGTCGAGCGAGAAACGGGTGTCGCGGTTGAATCGGTAGGCGCAGGATCGTGCGGTCAGGGATGCGAGTTGCGGATCCCATTCGGCCATGGCTGATATTAGCCGGTCAATGTCGGCAAGCCAAAGTTCGCGAAGCCGTTGGTAGCGGTCACGGTTGGCGGCAAACCATTGACGGTCGTTGTTCTGGCTCAGTTGTGTGAAAAAGTCGTATAGTTCAGGGATGTATGACATGATGGAGGGTTAGAGAGTTGGAGAGTTTAGGAGGGTCAGCGAATGTCTTCCCATTCAACGTCGACGATGCGGCGGTCGGTCTCGGTTTCTTCGATTGTGGCCGTTGTTTCGCCGTCGGCGGTGGTGGTTGTGGTGGTGGATTCGGTTACGCTGAGTTCTTCGTATTCAATGTATTCTCCCTGCGATCTGTCAATTTTCTTTTCTTTGTGTGGCGTCTGCCATCCGGCAGGGCGGTTTTCGCGTTGGCGTTCACGAGCCTGATTGTTCATGCCGCTCTGGAACCGGTTGAAGGCTTTCCGTGTGTCGCGGCGGAGCTTGTAGACGGTCCACGCGACGCGGCACAGGGGTATGACAATGAAGATTATGAATAGAGCTAAGAGGAAAGTTCCCATAGTTGTGGCGTGTGAATTAAGATTGAGGATAAGAAAAAATTCCGGTGTGTCCGGAGCTTATTTCCGCGGAGCGAAGGCGGACAGAAGCACGTAAAGGAGGATTGTCCACATCAGTCCTGAAAGTCCGGGGAGGCATATTGTCAGGACGATGGCTGCGATGATGATAATGAACCGCAGGGCATTTTCCTTGATGCTGAAGTTTTTGAATTTCAGGGAGAACATGCCGAGATTGCAAACCATCATCAGGGATACGGCGATTATCGCTATGGCCATGAGCCAGTTGCCGGGGTAGAAGTTGGCAACGTTGAGCCAGCTTGTGAGTCCGATCCAGAATATGGCGTTGGCCGGAATCGGCAGTCCTATGAATGATGTCGTCTGACGGGTGTCAATGTTGAATTTGGCAAGTCGCAAAGCTCCCATTGCCGGAATAAAGAGCGACATGAAAGCCCATGGGGAGAGCGGATCGTTGTTGGCGATAGCGATTGTGTTGAACATCAGCAAGGCCGGCGCGAGTCCGAAACTTACGAGGTCGGCCAGCGAGTCAAGTTCCTTGCCGAGGTCGGAGTAAGCGTGAAGCAGACGGGCTGAGGCTCCGTCGCAGAAATCAAAGATGGCTGCCGCGCCGATGCAGATGAATGCCCATTCATAGCCGGAAAGGCCGGCGATTGTCTCATTGTAGTGGAATGCCATCACGCATGCTATTGCGCCGGAGATCAGGTTGAGGCATGTGATGGTGTTGGGTATGCTGTTTTTGATCGTTCTAAACATTTTTGCAATCTGGGATTGATGGAGCCAGGTGTGGCTCAGGGAGTTTTGAGGGGTGCGAGACGGGCGATCTCAGTCACGCCACCAACGGTCTTGTCGCCTATCTTGACGTAGATTTCTGTGTCGAGCGGCAGATAGATGTCGACTCGCGAACCGAATTTGATGAAGCCCATGTGGTCCTCGATGGAGGCACGTTCGCCCGGCTCGGCATAGGTGACTATTCGCCGAGCGACCGCTCCTGCGATCTGTCGCACGAGGATCTCGCGTCCGCAATCGGTGCGGATCACCACGGTGGAGCGTTCGTTCTCAGTGCTCGATTTCGGGAGGTAGGCCGAGAGAAAACGTCCTGCATGATGGCGCACAAGCTCTACCGTTCCGTCGACGGGATACCAGTTGGCGTGGACGTTGAACACGGTCATGAACACAGAGAGCTGGATAACCTCGCGTTGCAGATATTCGCTTTCAAATGTGCGTTCAAGTGCAACTACCGTTCCGTCGACCGACGATACGACCACTCTGTCGCGGTTGCCGGGGAAATGGCGTCTTGGTGAGCGGAAGAAGTTGAGCACCAAGAGGAACAGGATGGTGGAGATTGCTGTGAAAGCAATCGGAATAGCCATAGGCCGGATGAACATCCATGCAGGCACATTGATGACTGCCAGCATTGCCAGCAGTATCACCAGAATGTTTGTTCCTTCGCGATGTATCTTCACGGTGTTTTTGGGCTTATGGTTGTTCTAATTTGCAAAGATAATGCAAAAAATCGAATATTCATCAATCTGTGGAAAAAACATGCCGAAATGACATCAGAAATGCAGTCCGGCGATGTTTCGGGAGCTAATTTCGGGGCGTTTTCAGCTTCGCGTCTATCTCTTTCTTCCACGTCGCAGACGGAGTACCTGAGCCGAACGTGCCGGCAGATATAGTTTGAGCCATGCCACGCCATGGGGGGTGTACAATGGATCGGGCTGGGTGAAATGGTGCACGCCGAGGTCGATGTTGCCGTAGCCTCCAAATTCCGGATCGTCGCTCGAGAGGACAACTTCGTATTCGCCGGGAGGTGTCAGGATGCCATAGTCGGCAAAAGATTCCGAGGGGTTGAAATTGAACACGAAAATCAGGTCACCGCGACGGAAAGCAAGCACCTGGTCGGAGTCTTTCTCCCATAGCTTGACTACCGGTAGCGCCTGGAAGTTGTAGACATCTGAGATGAGCGAGATCATGGCGTTGTCGAAGTTGTTGAGGAACTGATATTTCAGATCCTTGCGGTCGACAAGATCCCACTGACGACGGGCATATTTGTAGCTCCAGCCGTTGCCTTCGCGTGGGAAGTCGATCCATTCCGGGTGGCCGAATTCATTGCCCATGAAGTTGAGGTATCCGCCGTTGATGGTGGCGGCCGTCACGAGGCGTATCATCTTGTGGAGTGCTATTCCGCGGGCCACGGTCATGTCATTGTCATCGACCATCATGTGCCAGTACATCTTTTCATCGATAAGCCGGAATATGACGGTTTTGTCGCCGACAAGAGCCTGGTCGTGGCTTTCGACGTAGGATATGGTCTTTTCATCGGCGCGACGGTTGGTCAGTTCCCAGAATATGGATGTCGGGTGCCAGTCCTCGTCTTTCTTTTCTTTCAATGTCTTGATCCAGTAGTCGGGGATTCCCATTGCCATGCGGTAGTCGAAGCCAATGCCTCCGTCTTTGAATGGAATGGCGAGTCCGGGCATGCCGCTCATCTCCTCGGCAATCGTTATGGCTTGCGGATTTATGCGGTGGATCAGCAGGTTGGCGAGCGTGAGATATGTGATTGCATCAACATCCTGATTGCCGTTATAATAATCGCCATAGCCGCCGAAGTCCTGTCCGAGTCCGTGGTTGTAGTAGAGCATGGAGGTGACGCCATCGAAGCGGAATCCGTCGAACCGGTATTCCTCGAGCCAGTATTTGCAGTTGGAGAGCAGGAAGTGGATCACTTGATTTTTGCCGTAGTCGAAGCACAGGGAGTCCCAGGCCGGATGTTCGCGGCGGCCGTCGCCGTGGAAGTATTGGTTATAGCTTCCGTCGAACCGGCCGAGCCCTTCCACTTCGTTTTTGACGGCATGGCTGTGGACAATATCCATTATGACAGCGATCCCGAGCTCGTGGGCGCGGTCGATCAGCGATTTGAGTTCCTCCGGAGTTCCGAAGCGGCTTGAGGCAGCGAAGAAACTCGACACGTGGTAGCCGAAAGATCCGTAGTAGGGATGTTCCTGTATGGCCATGATCTGTATGGCGTTGTAGCCGTCGGCGGCGATGCGCGGCAGTATCTTGTCGCGGAATTCAACGTACGTTCCGACGCCTTCGCGTTCCTGTGCCATGCCTATATGGCACTCATAGATCAGCAGTGGCCGTGTGTCGGGGTGGAAGTCGTCAACTTTCCATTCATAGGGTTGCGGATCCCACACCTGTGCTGAGAACATGGCTGTGCGCTCGTCCTGGACCACGCGTGTCGCATAGGCCGGAATGCGCTCGCCTTCGCCGCCGGGCCATTCCACGAGCAGTTTGTAGTGGTCGCCGTGGTGTAGTGCGTCGCCGGGGAGGGTGATTTCCCAGGTGCCGTCGTCGGAAATACGGCTCATCTGATAACGCGCCTGCCTTTGCCAGCCTGAGAAATCGCCGATCAAGGTGATGGCAGAGGCATTGGGCGCCCATTCGCGGAACACCCATGATCCGTCGGCGCATCGGTGAAGTCCGAAATAGTTGTGGGCGTTGGCGAAATCGTCGAGAGAGCGTCGTCCGGTGAGTTCGCGCTCCTTGCGCACAGCATCCTCGTGGCGTCCGATAATGGCTTCGGCGTATGGCTCCAGCCATGGGTCGTTGCGGAGTATGTTGAGTCTTGGGGCGCGTCGCCGTGTCGTTGTTTTCGCTTTTGCGGCCGTTTTCCTGGCGGTCGAAGTTTTGGCTGAGGAGGTGTTTTTGGCTTTTGGCATGGTATGATGCGGTCTATGAGGATAAATTCGGATAGTATAACAAACGCCTGTGGAAAAGTTCCGGCGTTACAACTACAAACTTAATGAAAAATCCGTGTTATATCCAATTATTTGGCCAAAAAACGCACTTAGATGGCTAAAAAAGCTGATGAACTGTTGCGGAAACAGAAAAGAATCCTTACCTTTGCGCCTACCAAAAGCCCAGATGGCGGAATCGGTAGACGCGCTGGTCTCAAACACCAGTGGAGCAATCCATCCCGGTTCGATCCCGGGTCTGGGTACTGATAGTGACTGTTAATCATAGGATTTTCAGTCATTATTTTGTTTTTGGGGCTGCATGAACCGGATTGTGGAACCTCGGATTATTTTGAAAAAATAAGATTATCACATGAAAAAGTCTATTGCAATGCTATTGTTGGGGCTGTCGGCTGTGATGGCTTCATTGGCCGCGCCTAATCTTAACCCCGGCGCAAAGGGAGTGTGGGCTAACGCATCTTCGGAGTTTGTGCAGACCGACTCGGTTCTGATATATTTCACACGTAATGACAGCCTTGACCAGAAATCTGCCACATTGATAATCCCAAGCCGGAATGTCAACCGCACCACGGTGTTCACACCGGATACAATCCTTATCTGTGAGGTCGAACCTTTGAATGTGGACGTTGACGGAAATTCCATCAGGGTAAATGGGGAGCCGATGTATCTGATCGAGAATATCAATGTCGTTGAGCCATACAGACTGTTCGAGGCATCCTCTTTCAATGTCGCCGATTGTCTTCAACAGTGGCAGTTAGGGACAAGAGTGATTATGCTTGACGGGGATTTTTGCCATGTGATGATTGACACTAATAATAATTCCTTCATGTATATGATCAGCCCGGGGATGTCGTATATTCGTGCGGCTTCACTCCGCCACACCAATAAAGGATCGGTTTTTCTTCAGAATATCCGTATGATGAAGAACATGAATACTGGTGAATACACCCATTATTCCGCTCCTGACAACTACAAGCTCTTGAGAAATTTGCCTGATATTGATGCTTCTAAGTTCAACCCTAACACATGTGTTTTCTCCAATGAGGGCATTTACTGGTCTTTGGTGTCATGTGCCCCAAGACGTATCGTTCTGAATGGTTGTGGGGAAGAATATATCTATGAACCTGCTGCCGCAGATGATGATATTCTGGAGTGGATTGAATTTGTTCCACAGCCGAGACCGGGATTGCAATAAAGAATCTATTGACCAACAAGGAAACAAATACAACAATGAAGAACAAACTTTTGCTCATTATCTCCATCTTCGTCGGGATATCGGCGTCAGCTGAGACAATAGCCATAAAAAATCCCGGCTATTTCGACAATCCGATCAGGGACGGTTATGCTGTTTTTCCGGATACGCTTTATTTTGATAAGTATGCGGAGGAAATAACGTTTCCTGATATGGGGACATTTGTAAAGCTTGGTGATTATGATTTCCCCAACTTGCGTAAAGTAACCCTCAATAGTGTTGACTATATTCCGGGTGGAACTTTCGGTGGAATGCAGAATCTTGAAGAAATAGTTGTTAACGGTCTTGTCGGTCATTTCGATTGTTGGTTTGTCGGACATTGCCCGAAATTGCGTAAGGTTGTATTCAATGGTCCTGTTTCAAGCTCAGGAGGCCCGAGTTTCAAATACGACTGCCCTCAGCTTGACAGTGTACTGTTCAATGGCTTGGTCGCCGATTTTTATCTCGGCTCGTTTCCGGATGAAAAGACGCCAAAGTTCAGAAACTATACGATAAATGGTGCTATAATAAAGGCCTATAACGATAGTCTGACTCCTCCATCCGATCTCAGTCGGATAAAGAACGATCCTCTTCTTATGGAGCAGTTGAAAGATTTGGCCGGATGGCAATCGCAGGTTTTGACTGCACGCGGTGACAATAAATGGATGAGAAGAAGTGCCTATGATGATGCGAAGATTCTGCTTCCTGTTCTTGATTCGCTCGGATGTGTAGCGATCTCCGACTCACTGAGGTCGGCAATGGCCTTTGCCTGGAACCATGGAGATGACGTCAAGACAATGCTTGAAGTCCTGAAAGAATCACCTGCATATGCCGTTGACACTATTAAAAAGCCTCAGTTCACCTACGTATTGCCAACAGACTCATTGCTTACTGAAACGCGCCTCCATTTCAATCTTGACAGCATAGCCGGATGCGGAGATGATGTCAGCAGGATAAAGAATCTGCTCTATTGGGTACATAATAACATCCGGCATGACGGAAGTAACGGATTTCCTGATGGGCCACGCAATTTAAAAAACATATATTATTCTGCCCTCCGTGACAGTTGCGGCTACAATTGCCGTGCATTGGCTATATCCCTTACGGAAGCACTTCTTGCCGAGGGAATCCCCTCCCGTTACTTAACCTGC
This sequence comes from uncultured Muribaculaceae bacterium, assembly GCA_910579185.1. GTDB lineage: Bacteria > Bacteroidota > Bacteroidia > Bacteroidales > Muribaculaceae > Paramuribaculum. The sequence continues at coordinate 43,123 of CAJTTG010000008.1, read as the reverse complement.
GAATCGAAGCGATGGGATAGCGATGGTGACTGTCACGTTATCTGTATTGCCTGGAGTGAATCCCTTGATAAATGGATTTGGGTAGACCCTACTTTCGCAGCTTATGTTACTGATGAAAACGGTCTCCTGCTTCATCCCGGAGAAGTCAGATACCGTCTGCAACATGATCTTCCGTTGAGCCTTAATTCAGATGCAAACTGGAACAATCAGAGTGCTGAGACGAAAGAAGACTATTTAGATAATTACATGGCGAAGAATCTGTATATCATCTCCGCTAATCTGCTGAACCAATCAGAGCCGGAAGGAAAATCAAACCACATGCAAGGCTATATCGGGGCTCTTGTGCCACAGGGAAGTAATTATAAGAACGCACATTATATCACTACTGATCCGGATTGGTTCTGGCAACGGCCAGTAAAATTCATGGAGCATTCAAAACCAAAATCAGAAATGATCATACGATAAAACAATTCAGCCCGGCGAAAGAAAAATTATTTCGCCGGGCTGAATTGTTAACGATTGATTTCTTTCCGGTACTTGTGTAGTTTCCAAATTACTTGTAAATTTGCGTAATTAATTACGTAATTAGATTCTTATTTTGATATGGACTTCTTTGAACGCACAGGTAAAATGGCAATCGGCAGTAGGTTGAGGGTATTGACTGAGACGCTGACACGGGATGCTGCAAGCATATATGGACTTTATGGCGTTGACATAAAACCCAAATGGTTTCCGGTTTTTTACTCGCTGATAGATGAGCAACCCAAAAGTGTCACTGTCATTGCAAGGGAAATAGGGCAGTCCCATCCGTCGGTGAGCACAATAGTAAAGGAAATGATGAAGGCTGGCCTTGTATCGGGCGTTGATGACAAAGCGGATCGCAGATGCACATTTATAACGCTGACAGAATATGGAAAAAGCCTCTCGCAGGAGCTGATCACGCAGCTTCGCGATGTGGAGCGTGCTGTGGAGCAGATTTCATCGGAGTGCGAGAATGATCTTTGGGCTGCCATAGCTGATTGGGAGAAAGCTCTCGGACGTAAATCCATACTTGAACGGGTCAAGGAGATAAAGGAGCGGCGTGAGCATTCTGAGGTGGAGATTGTAGAGTACCTGCCTCAATACAAAAAAGCGTTCTACGAACTCAACCGCAAATGGATAGAACTTTACTGGGAGCTGGAGTCTCATGATATTGAAGTTCTGGAAAATCCTGAAAAACATATCCTTGAAAAAGGCGGACATATATTCGTGGCCTTATACAATGGTTTCCCTGTGGGTGTATGTGCCTTGTGTCCTATGCCGGAGGGATCGGTCTACGACTTCGAGCTGGCAAAGCTTGCTGTCAGCGATTCAATCAAAAGAAAAGGTATTGGGCGCCGGCTTTGTGATGCTGTAATAAATAAGGCACGGGAACTGGGTGGCGAGAAACTGTTTCTTGAGAGCAATACCCGGCTTAAACCGGCGATAGCTCTTTATCGTAGATTGGGATTTAAGGAATTGCCTGAATATCATCCGGCTTATGCCCGTGGTGATATACAGATGGAACTGACACTATAATAGCAGATTGTTGTGAATACTAAAATATTTGTACGGCGCGAAGATGCGCTCAAGAAAACATTCAAGGGTGTGAATCTTGACTCCCTTGCTGTCGGGGAGAAGTCAATGGTCACAAAAATGAACTATGTGGAGGGTAACTTTGCCACTCTTCATTCTCATCCCCACGAACAATGTGGCTATGTGATCTCCGGCAAATACCATCTGATCGTTGACGGAGAAGAAAAGATAGACGTGATAATGCGATCCGGCGACACATACGCCATCCCTGGCAATACACCTCATTCATTCGAGGTGATTGAAGGCGGCGAGGTTGTGGATGTGTTCACACCTCAACGCGAAGATTACCTATAGGAAAGATCCTCTGTAGATGCTGTGATCAGACAACGATATACGACGGGAGTTTCAACAATAATCAGTAAATTTGTGGGCGAGGTAGCTTTGCTACCGGTTGATCATTGGCTAAATTATTGAGAATATGGATTTGACAGAATATATCCCGACGGTTGGGAGTGAATGGAAGGGGCTGCTTGATGCGGCTTTTACGATGGCTCAGGGTGCCGGTGAGATTCAGATGCGCTATTTCCGCAGCCGTAATCTTCAGCAGTCGACGAAACTTAATGACAGCGATGTTGTCACGATAGCCGACAAGGAGTCGGAGGCTTTTATCCTCGGTTATATCCGGAGCCATTTCCCTCAGCATGGGATTATCTCGGAGGAGTCGGGTTGTGATCATGACGACCGTGAGTGGCGATGGGTTATAGATCCTCTCGATGGCACTACAAATTTCGCCTCCGGGCTTCCGGCGTTCTGTGTGTCGATCGCGCTGGAGCGGAATAGGGAGGCGGTTCTCGGAGTTGTCTATGCCCCTTATCTCGGCGAGTGTTTCTGTGCCGTCAGAGGCGAGGGCGCATGGCTCAATGGGGCGCCAATCCATTGTTCCGGGAAAGCGGAAATATCGAAAGCTGTTGTGGCTACGGGAATGCCATACGACCGCAATGACAATCCCGACAATAATCTCGCGGAAATCTGCCGGATGGCTTTATGCGTGCGAGGAATCCGCAGGATGGGATCTGCGGCGATAGATCTATGCTACACGGCGGCCGGATTTTTCGACGCTTATTGGGAGCTGAATCTCAATCGTTGGGATGTGGCAGCCGGACAGCTCATTGCCGAAGAGGCCGGGGCTGTTGTTGAGTCAATCCGCAGAAATAGAAATCATTCGGTACTCGCTTCAAATCCCCTTCTTCATTCTGCAATCCGCAAGATCTTGCTGCAAGGTCTGGAATAGTCACGCATGTGTGGAGGGATTGGCCGTCGGGAGTCAGAGCAGGGTGATGCCGGCAGCCGCGCATAGAGTGCGTTGCTCATCAGGCCATATTGATGCCTGCACTTCTCCTATATGGGCTTTCTGTAGCAGGAACATGCAGAGACGGCTCTGTCCGATACCTCCACCTATTGAGCAAGGGAGCCGGCCATCAAGTAGCATGCTGTGGAATTGCAGGGCAGCCCGTTCGGGACATCCTGCCATCTGTAGCTGGCGGCTTAGTGCCGGAGGGTCGACGCGTATACCCATAGAGGATAGCTCGATGGAGCGGTTGAGCACGTTGTCCCACACGATGAGGTCGCCGTTGAGTCCCGTAAACCCATCGGCATTGGGAGTGGTCCAGTCGTCGTAGTCAGGAGCCCGGTGGTCGTGAGGCTGTCCGTCAGAGAGCGGTGACCCGATCCCGATCAGGAATATGGCTCCGAATTCTCGTGCTGCTTCGTTCTCGCGTTGGTGGGGGGATAGTCCGGGATATCGGTCGAGCAATTGCTGGGAGTGCAGGAATGTGATTTTCTCGGGCAGGCGTGGCGTGATATGCGGAAAATGTGCATAGACAGCCCGTTCGGTGTGGCGCAGTGCGCTGTAGATTTTCTCTACGGTGAGGCGCAGATAATCGAGTGTGCGCCATTGTGGCAGGATAGTCTGTTCCCAGTCCCATTGGTCCACGTAGAGAGAATGGAGGTTGTCCAGCTCCTCATCGGCACGGATTGCGTTCATGTCGGTATATAGTCCATATCCCGGGGCTATATCGTAGGAGCCGAGTTTGACACGTTTCCATTTTGCCAGCGAGTGGACTACTTCCGCACGTTGGTCGCCGAGATCCTTGACCGGGAAACTGACGGCCCGTTCAGTGCCGTTCAGATCGTCGTTGAGTCCGGTTCCGGAGAGCACGAACAGTGGTGCTGTCACGCGGCGCAGGTTGAGGGCATCGGCGAGAGTGTCCTGAAATGTCTGTTTGATCATTTTGATAGCCACTTCAGTTGTTTCGGGGAGTAGTTTCTGATGGTATTTGGATGGAATTATCAGTGCCATTCGTGTCGTAGTGTTAGGTTTCTGCTGCAAAAATAGCAATAAATGTCAATAAAATCCATAAAATAGCGTCAAAATGCAGCGAAGGCGCGGCAAGAATCAGCCGCGCCTTTGCGATATATTGCAGAATCCTTATAAGAAGGTGGATCAGTCGATGTTGGGGTTGAGGTCGTGCCATTTGTCGACGGGAGGAAGAACGCCCATCTCGATCACCTCGTCGCGGAGGGTGCAGAGGTGTTTGTAGCTTTCCTCAAGTTCGGCTTGCTCGGCAGGAGTGCCCTTGGGTTCGCGGTAGCTTACGCCATCGGCTGTGATGGTTGTTTCCATAGCCATCATGATGTGGTGGAAGCGGTCGTCGTTTACGTAGCAACCGGCAGGCCAGGTGAAAGGCTTACCACCCATTGCGGCGGCGATCATCTCTATTGAGAGATAGGCCGGGCTCTGGAACGAAGAACGTCCGCGCAGGTCGATGATGTGTTTTCCGCCCTGGATCACGCGTACTTTCAGTTCTTCCCATTCTTTTTCCGGGAGAGCTTCGGTGCCGATGATTTCAGTCAGAGGCTTGCCGTCGACAGTTGTGGTGGAGGCATAGACCGCCATCTGTTCGCCGTGACCGCCGTATGTGCGGCAGTTAACGATCTCAGAAGCCGGCAGATGGAGCTGCTTTACGAGTTCGTTCTGCAGACGTGTGGAGTCGAGGGCTGCGAGGGTTGTGACCTGTGAGGGTTTGAGGCCTGAGTAAAGCAGTGTGATCAGACCGGTGATGTCGGCCGGGTTGAAGATCACCACGATATGTTTGCAGTCGGGGCAGTAGGTGCGTACATCCTTGCCGAATTGCTCAGCGATCTGTGCGTTGCCCTTGAGCAGATCCTCGCGGGTCATGCCGGCCTTACGGGCGGCACCGCCTGAGGATACGATATATTTAGCTCCGGTGAGGGCTTCCTTGATGTCGGAAGTGTAGGTGAGGTTAACGCCTTCGAAAGCGCAGTGGTAGAGTTCCTCTGCCACTCCTTCAAGAGCCGGTGCGTATGGGTCGTAGAGGCAGATGTTGGGAGTGAGGTGCATCATCATGGCTGTCTGGGCCATGTTGGATCCGATCATGCCGGCTGCGCCGACTATGACCAATTTCTCGTTAGTAAGAAATTCCATAATAAATTGAATTTATAGAGTTATGAAAGGTGTTCTGTTATAACAAACGGAGCCATGAAAAGTCACACGTTGGTGTCCGGATCAGAGGCCATAGCGTCGGCAAGTGCTTCGAGCTGATCTATGTTGGCGGCGTTAAGACGCGAGCGCACGGTCACTACCGGTTCCACGATCTCGATTCCCTGCAGGGGCTGGAGCATCTCACGCATCAGTTTCGCAGCTATAGGAGCCCACGATCCGTTTTCAATCATTCCAACGCGGCGGTTGCGGTAGTTTTTCAGGCGCAGATGATGCAGGAAATCGTGCATGGGGGGATATAGCGCGGCGTCGTAGGTCGGAGCAGCCACTACCATTGCGCTGAGGCGGAATGCCTGAGCCACAGCTTCAGCCTGATCGGTCAGCGACAAATCCATCGTCACTATCTCTCCGCAGTTGCGCCGGCGCAGCATCTCCGCGAGTCTGTTGGCGGCCTCTGCCGTGCCGCCATAGATTGAAGAATAGGCCACGAGGATACCTTTGCATTCAGGTTCGTAGCGGCTCCAGCGGTGATAGAGGTCAACATAGAAAGCGAGGTTTTCGCGCAGTACCGGGCCATGCAGCGGAGCGATGGTGCGAATGGCCGGTTCCTGAAGCTTGCGCAGGAGAGCCTGCACCTGTGCGCCGTATTTGCCTACGATGTTTATGTAGTAACGTCGGGCCTCAGACACCCAGTCGTCGGGATGCTGCACTGCTCCGAACTTGCCGAAAGCATCGGCTGAGAACAGTACCTTGTCGGTTTCGTCGTATGTCACCATCACTTCGGGCCAGTGGACCATAGGAGCCATGATGAAACGGAGTGTGTGGTCGCCAAGTTGCAGGGTGTCGCCCTCTTTCACGGTCTGTATGCGGTCGGAGAGATCGGCTTGGGGGAAGAACTGGGCGAGCATTGCTGCCGATTTTGCCGTTGTCACTATTTTCAGTCCGGGCCACCGGTCGACAGCTTCCATTATGCATGCCGAATGGTCGGGCTCCATGTGCTGCACTATGAGGTAGTCGACGGCGCGACCGTCTGTAGCTTTGCTGATCTGACGCAGCCATTGGTCGGCATGACCTGCTTCCACGGAGTCCACGACGGCTATCTGCCTGTCAATGATGGCGTATGAGTTATAGCTCATACCTCGGGTTAGCTTGTATTGCTGTTCAAACAGCTGTACGTTGGGATCGTCGATGCCGACGGAGAATATTGATGGAGTGACGTTCTGGTTCATATATGTTCAGATTGAGAGATTTTCTAATTGGTTGCGCATCCCGTTTCGTCGCGCAGATTGTAGTTGTTGCGCAGAGCCTCGAACTGAGAGGGATCATGGCGCAGGGCGGCGGTGTCGGCCAGCGGATCGTAGGATGCTGCTATCTCGTGGGCGGTGACATGGGATGCGGCACCGTCGGGTGCGGTTTCGGTCATGGGTCGTGGCTCGATGTTGAATTTGCGGCCCACGGCTGCTATCGCCATCTCAGTTGCGCGTATCTTGCCCTGACGGGAGTAGCCGGCTATGTGTGGAGTGGCCACGAACGCTTTTTTCAGCAGTGGCATGCTGATGTTTGGTTCGCCTTCCCAGCAATCGATCACGGCGTGACTTACCAGTCCATTGTCCATGGCGTTGATCAGAGCCGGAGTGTCGACGATCGGTCCACGGGCCGCGTTGATCACCATCGGTTTGCGTGCGAGTGTCCGGAAGAAAGATTCGTCGGCGAGATGATATGTCGGGTGTGGTGCCTCCTTGGTAAGAGGGGTGTGGAATGTTATGATGTCGGCCTCCCGGGCTATCCGGTCGAGTGGGCAGAATATGTCCGATCCTTCTTTTTCAGCTCTCGGAGGGTCGCAGAGCAGAACCGACATCCCCAGCTGACGGGCCCAGCGCTCAACGATCTGACCCACATGCCCTACGCCTACAATGCCTATTGTCAGGCCGGCGAGGCTGTCGGCCCCGTAAGCGGCGATTATGGATGCCATCACGTATTGAGCCACGGCCGGGGCGTTGCACCCGGGTGCATTGGCTACCTCGATGCCGTTTGCGCGGCAGTAGCCGAGGTCTACGTGGTCAAGTCCTATTGTGGCGGAGGCTATGATGCTGCATTGCGATCCATCGAGCAGCGCCGAGTCGCATCGGGTGCGTGTCCGGGTGATCAGGGCATCGGTGTGGCGCATGCTTTCGGGGGTTATCTCCTGTGGCGGCAGATAGCTGACCGTGGCGGCATGGTCAAGAAGTCCTTTTGCAAATGGGATGTTGCTTTCAATTATTATGCGAGGAGTCATAATTTCATATCATGAAGAATACGGAAATGAATATAAGTGTCAGGACTATAACACCAATGTAGCCTCGTCGTTCGATGCAGATGCGGAAAAACAGGGTAGCCTGCATGGCGGTCAGTGCCGTCAGCAAAGGCATGTAGGTGGCTGCATGCCCGAAGTCAATTATTGTCAGCAGGGCTGTCCACAGCGTCAGGGTGGCGAATATGCCGTTGAACGCTCGTGTCTGGGCATTCAGTCCAAACATACGTATGGTGTTGTAGAGCGTTGCGAGGATTGCAATGGCTACGGTGGCTATGGTGGCAAGCAACTGGGCCGAGGTGAACTGACGGAACACGGTTGCAGTTGGCCATGCGATGTCGGGCATCACCATATCGCCGGGGCCTATCAGGGAGAATCCCCACAGGATCCATGGTGGGGTAAGCATTCCGACACCTGCGGCGAGGATGGAGCGGAAAGTGAGACATCGCATCTGTCCGCAACCCATGAGGAACATGGGGAGGAATGCGGCATAGCTCCACTGCATGCATGCGCCGGCACTCATCAGCGTGAATACAAGAAATATACGCCGTGTGGGCAGCGACCGTTGATAGGTGGTGTACATGATAACCAGGGCTACCATGGCGGCCAGTGCGAGAATGGGGCCGTTGAGAGCTTCACCCATGGCTCCAGGAGTTGCCGCAGCCATCAGGGCATAAAGCCCGATAAACAGTTTCGATGATGTCCGCAGAATGTTGAAGAACCGGTTGATCAGTAACATCAACAGCATTGTGGCGAGCATCGCGGCGATGGCGGCGGCTGCATCGAGCGTGGGTGACGGCAGGCTGACCGGAGGGAAGTGTCCGGCCAGGCCTGCTGTGGGGATTGTGGCAGTTGTCATAGCCACGCCTGAAGCTATGATGGCGATGCCTGCCAGGAATAGCAGGGTGGCGTAGAGACGTCCGCGCAGAAATCTTGTGATTTTGTCCTCGATGGGTTTCAAGGCAATGTTTTATTTCATCAGGTCGCGGCCAATGTCGCGGCGGTAGTATGCTTCGGGGAATGATATTTTTTCAACAGAGGCGAAGCTTTTGGCTACGGCAGAGGCAATGTCGTCGGCGAGTGAGCTGACGGCGATCACGCGTCCGCCGGATGTCACAAGCTGTCCCTCGGCGTCGAGTTTTGTGCCGGCATGGAACAGGGTACTCTCGGTAACGTTTTCTGTTCCGGAGATCGGAAGTCCTTTCTTGTAGTCTCCGGGATAGCCGCCGCTGACCATCATGACTGTGGCAGCGGTCTGTGGGTTGTGGCGCAGCTCTTTGTCTGCAAGATCACCTTGTGCGGCGGCTTTCATGAGATCAACGAGATCGGCGTCGACGCGGAGCATCACGGCTTCTGTCTCAGGATCACCCATGCGCACGTTGTATTCAATCACCATAGGTTCGCCACCAACGTTGATCAGTCCCAGGAAGATGAATCCGCGGTAGTCGATGCCGTCGGCTATCAGTCCCTGAACGGTGGGGAGAATGATGCGTTTGGTAACTTTTTCCATGAATGTGTCGTCGGCAAACGGCACGGGACTTATTGCGCCCATTCCTCCGGTGTTGAGGCCGGTGTCGCCCTCTCCGATACGTTTGTAGTCCTTGGCGACGGGGAGCACGCGGTAGCCGCCGTGGCCGTCCGTGAGGACGAATACGGAGCATTCAATTCCGCTGAGGAATTCTTCAATCACGACGGTAGCTGATGATTTGCCGAACATTCCGCCGAGCATCTCGCGCAGAGCCTGGCGGGCTTCCTCAAGGTTGTCGATTATAAGTACGCCTTTTCCGGCTGCGAGGCCGTCGGCCTTCAGTACGTAGGGGGCTTTCAGCGAGGCGAGGAATTCAAGACCTTCGTCGAGGGTGTCGGCGGTGAAAGAGCGGTAGGCGGCGGTGGGTATGCCGTGGCGCATCATGAATTGCTTTGCGAAGTCCTTGCTGCCCTCAAGCATGGCACCTGTCTGGCAGGGGCCTACGATGAGCAGATCGGGGCGGCATTTGGCGAAGTTATCACGGATTCCGGCCACCAGAGGGTCCTCGTTGCCTACCACGATCATGTCGATATCATTGTCGGCCACGAAGCGGTCAATGGCTTCGAAGTCGAGCGGAGAAAGGGATGCCACGTTGGTTCCGTAGGCTCCTGTTCCGCCGTTGCCGGGAGCGATGAACAACTTGTCCAGAAGCGGACTCTGGCGCATTTTCCAAGCGAGTGCCGATTCGCGGCCGCCTGATCCGAGCAGAAGGATATTCATGATGGAAATGGTCTGAATGAGTGTTTGGTTTGGTGTTATTTTCCGCAAAGTTACGCCATTATTTCCGTTTGGCAAAGCGTCAGATGTGGATTTTGACTCCTGCGAAAATGCTTCGCGGCATCATGGGGCCGTAGATGTAGCCTGAATCGCGGAGGTAGCCTTGGTCGAAATCGCGTTGATAGGCGTTGAATATGTTCTGGAGTCCGGCGTTGAGCTGGAGCGATGCGTGGTTGAAGATGCGGAAGTCGTAGGCTATCTTGAGGTTGGCATCGAAGAAGCGGCGCGTCTCCACAGCCCGGTCCACGGGTGTTCCCGAGCCTTCGAGATGCTGTACGAGCATGGATCCTGTGTATGTGCCTGACAAGGCTATCTGCAATTGCCGCAGTGGGTTGTAGCTGAGGGTGAAGAATCCGTAGGTGTCCGGGGTGCGGAACATGCGTTTGACCGGAGCTACGTCGGGGTTGTCGCTCCAGTATTCAGGACTCTTGTACCGGCTTTTCTGTAGGGTAACGCCGGCCTGGATCTGGAGGTTGAAGGGGAAAGCCACGCGTGCTTCCAGACTTGTTCCCCAGACTCTTGCACCGTCGCCGTTGGTGCGTTCCAGAACGTCATTGCCGGCATCGTCCTGTTCGTCGAGCTGCCGGAGCACGAACACGTCGCGCAGGTCGGTGTAGAATCCTTCGAGCGTGAAATTGGTCTGGACGGAGCCGAAATTATGGTAGAAATCGACAGAAGCACTGACGCTGCGGCTCTTTTCCTCCTTGAGTCCGGGGGCGAGGATGGTGACCACTCGCTCACCGCCTACAACGGCCACGTGGAAGTCCTCGTCGTAGGCCTGTGGGGAACGGAAGCCAGTAGAGTAGGTCAGGCGCAGGTTGATGTTTTCCGTTGGGTTGAAGCGTATGTTTGCGCGAGGCGAGACAATGGCGTGGTTGATCAGCGAATGTTTGTCGATTCGTGCGCCTATCAGGAATCCCCATCGTTCGTCGCGCCATTCGTTTTGCAGGTAACCGCTGAAGATATTGATGCGCTGTGTGACGTCGTGGTTGTAGCCTATTGTCACGTCGTTGAGGTAATTATAGTTGTATTCCAACCCGGCAGTGAGTTCGGACGGCATGAACCAGAGGCGGTTGAACGAATGGATGTATTGTCCTCCGGCCACGGCCACCAGATCGTGGGTACGGCCGTAGGCGTCGGGATCCATTTCGCTGCCATAGTAGCTGTTGCGCCGTGTGTTCTGCATTGAGGCGAAGACGGTGTAGCGGTTGATGCGTTCCGGTGTCCAGAACTGTGCCTGAAGGTCGACGGCATGAATGTTGTGGTCGGTCTGCTCGGCCACCATGGCGTTGTGGGGCTGATCATCGAGATTGTCGCCGCCACGGCGGTATTCGTGGGTGCCATGGTATTCAAGAGTCAGTTTCGACCGCTCGGAGGTTCGGAGAAACGAGCGGAATCCGAGGGTCTGCGTTTTGAGCTGGGCTATCTCCGTGAATCCGTCGCCATCATGGTCGTAGCCGTCGCGCAGGCGGTTCTGTCCGAATACGAACAGACCGATACGGTCGTTTTCGCCGACTACCGATGCGCTGACCGTGGTATTGTTGTCCAATGCGCCGGTGATGCCTATTGACGTGAGGGTGTGGGATGCTTCAGCGCAGTTGCTCAAGGGGTCTTTGGTGATGATGTTGACCGTTCCGCCTATTGCCGATGATCCGAACAGGGCGGAGCCACCTCCGCGCATCACCTCGACGCGCTCTATCATATTGGCCGGGATCTGCTCAAGTCCATAGACTCCGGTAAGAGCCGAGAACACGGGACGGGAGTTCAGCAAGATCTGTGAATAATGGCCGTCGAGACCATTGATGCGGACTTGGGTGAAGCCGCAGTTCTGGCAGTCGTTCTCCACACGGACACCGGGTTGAAAGGCGAGTCCGTCGGCCAGGGAGTTGGCACTGACCAGGTCGAAAGTGGGGGCGCCGACCACGGCTACCAGCGACGAACTCATTCTGCGTCGCACTTCGGAGCGGTTGCCGGTGACCACTACTTGGTCGAGCTGAAGAGCGTCGGGCGTGATCTCGAAGTTGAGTTCTATGGTCTGATTGGCTTTGACGGTCAGTTTCTTTGTTGATGATATGTAGCCTATGCAACGGGCTTCCACGGAGTAGGTTCCCGGGGCAATGTCGCGGATTGCGTAATGACCCGAAGCGTCGGTTGTGGCTCCGAGAGATGTACCTGAGATGTGGATGGTGATTCCCGGCAGGTGTTCTCCGGTTCCCGTCTCCACCACGTGGCCGGTAATGTTGGCATCGCTGAGCTGCTGGGCCATCACGGTCAGCAGTCCCATGATCAAGGTTGGCAGCAGGGTTGCCAATCGTTTATTTCTCATAGACTTGTGAATGTTCGATTGTTAAAATTTCCGCAAAGATAGGCATTATATTTCTAATGTGAAAACCAGACGGGTGGTTGTGTTGTTACAATAGGGAACAGCAATGAAATCTTGAACTATTAAAAACATATATCGCTATGACTAAGAAAAGTATCAAAGGCACCAAGACTGAAAGAAATCTCGTGATCGCCTACATGGCTGAGTCGGCGGCCTATACTCGTTACACATTCTATGCCTCTCAGGCAAACAAGGAGGGGTATTTCCCTATCGAACGTATCTTTACTGAGACAGCGGCCAATGAGATGCGCCACGGAAAAGTGTTCTTCAAATTCCTTGAGGGTGGCAATCTGAATGTGCCTGTCGATGTTGATGCCGGAGTTATTGGCGATACGGCCTCCAACCTTGAGACTGCCGCACATGAAGAACTCGTGGAAGGTGTCGAACTCTATACCAATGCCGCGAAAGTGGCCGATGAAGAGGGATTCACCGAAATTGCCGAGCATTTCCGTGCTATCGCCGAGATCGAGGATCACCACCGTCGCCGCTTCGAACGCTATCTCAAGCAGGTCAAGGAGGGTACGGTCTGGAAACGCGAGAAACCCGTCACATGGCAGTGTCTGGTGTGCGGCTACGAATATGTCGGCACAGAGCCACCGAAAGTATGTCCGGCTTGCGACCATCCCTATCAGCACTATCGTGCTCTCGACGAAGAAGACGAATAAACATCCCCTTAACGTCTCATATCTCTCAACGGCGGCGTGCCTGCTCCATCATCCCAAGGAGCCGGTGCGCCGTCAACCTATCTGTCAGTGCTGGGTGTCAGCGTCGGTAGGTTACAAAGCGGTAGGTGGCGCCGGAACGTGGATCGGTCTGCCGGGTGGATTCCTCGATGATCTGCCAGGTATCCCTGTCGAAGGATGGGAAGAATGTGTCGGCATCCGCGACGTCGGCGTCTACTTCCGTCAGGTAGAGCTGCGTGGCCAGCGGCAATGCCTGCCGGTAGATCTCGCCTCCACCGATTATCATAACCTCGTCGGATGCGGAGGCCCCAAGGGCTATGGCATCTTCCAGAGTTTGGGCGGTCTCAACTCCTTCGGCTGTCCAAGAGGCGTTACGGGTAACAATAATATTTCTACGGCCGGGCAACGCGCCTTTGGGAAGAGCTTCGAATGTGCGGCGTCCCATCACGATAGGCCGACCCATTGTCAGAGCCTTGAACCGCTGGAAATCCTCGCGGATGTGGAACGGCTGGTCGCCGCCACGGCCAATGGCACCGTTGCGTGCCACGATGGCTATTATGCTCACCTCGCTGCTCATACCGACACTTTTCCGGCTATGTGGGGCAGAGGATCGTAGTCCTCAAGTCTGAAATCCTCGTATTTGAAGTCGAAGATATCCTTCACATCAGGGTTGATCACCATCCGTGGCAGTTTTCGCGGTTCTCGCCCGAGCTGAAGGTCTACCTGCTCGAAATGGTTGGTGTAGATATGCGCGTCGCCGAGAGTGTGGACAAATTCGCCGGGTTTCAGACCGGTCACCTGAGCCATCATCATCAGCAACAGGGCATAGGACGCGATGTTGAACGGCACGCCGAGGAAGCAGTCGGCCGAACGCTGATAGAGTTGCAGGCTCAGACGGCCATCGGCCACATAGAACTGAAACAGCGCGTGGCATGGAGGGAGATTCATGTGGTCGATGTCGGCCACGTTCCATGCGCTGACAATGATGCGCCGGGAGTCGGGATTATTCTTGATTGTCTCAACGGCGTTCCTGATCTGGTCAATCGAACTGCCATCGTAGGCCGGCCACGAACGCCACTGATAACCGTAGACATGGCCGAGGTCGCCGTTCTCGTCGGCCCATTCGTTCCAGATCCTCACGCCGTTGTCCTGCAGGTATTTCACGTTCGTGTCGCCTTTCAGGAACCACAGCAGTTCGTGGATTATTGATTTAAGATGGAGTTTCTTGGTGGTCAGCAGTGGGAATCCGTCGGCCAGATCGAAGCGCATCTGATAGCCGAAAACGCTGCGTGTGCCTGTTCCGGTGCGGTCGCTCTTGTCAGTGCCGTGCTCCTTGATGTGGCGGAGCAGATCGAGATATTGTTTCATTTCTGTGGGTTGGTTTTTTCTATGGAATGGTTTGCCACCGGTGCTTCTGTAGATTCCAGCGAAGTCTGTGGCTGGCTCACACGCCCTTTCACTTTCTGCATCAACGGAGCGGATAGCCGTTTTCTGTCGGTGGTGTAGCGTATGGCTTTATCGCGGCAGGCATTTACGCAGTCGAAGCAGACCACACACCGCGATCCGTCCACGACATGATCCTGCAAGTTGATGCAGTGGCCTTTGCACACGTATTCACACCGGCGGCAATTGGTGCAGAGATCCGTGTCAATATCGAACTGGAAAATTGAGAAACGGCTAACCGTACCGAGTATAGTCCCGACGGGACATACCGTGTTGCAGATGGAGCGTCCGGTGATCATGGCCACGGTGACTATGACTGCAAATAGGAATGTGGCTATGATAGAGGCCGCCACAGATGTGGTGATGGCAAGTGCGGTGTAGTGGTTGTAGACCCCAGCCTCCCCGAGCTCGCGGATAAAGAATTTCAGCATGGGGTTGAAGAATCCTGCGCAGATGCGGCAGAAAGCGGCATAGGGATCCAGCACCGAGGGAATCAGCACGAAACCGGCGAGAATGGATAGCAAGGCCACGGCAAGAAAGCCGTATCTGACCATAGGCGACGGCGCCTCATGACGGTAGACTCTCTGACGGCCGCGGTGTGTCAGCCGTGCGCATCGGGCCGAGACATCCATCAGTGTGCCCATCGGGCAGATCGTGGAACAATAGATCCGGCCAAATACCAGAGTGACCAGCATCCAGAATGCAAACACTCCCAGCGACATCCCGGCAATGGCCGATCCGAGCTGGATGTCGCCCAAAAAATTATCCACTTCCGGAATGAACCACACAAAGCATGACAGTCCTGCTCCAAGCAGCATGAATACCACCAGGGAGACTATGACGCGCAATATCTTCAATGTCTTGTTCATTGTTCCGGGAAGGATGTGTCGGTTTCTATCGGATTTCAAATGTAGTCATTATTTTCCTTTCGTCTTGCGCTTGGCGGCAAAAAAATCTTTCATCAGGGCTGAGCATTCGTCGGCAAGCACTCCCGGAGTGACCGTGGCACGAGGATGATAGGCGCGGTCAGTATAAACCGAGCAGCCACGTTTTTCGTCGGCAGCGCCATAGACAATGCGGCCTATCTGGCTCCATCCTATGGCTCCGCCACACATCAGACACGGCTCTACGGTGACATAGAGCGTGCAGTCCGGCAGATATTTTCCGCCTACGGTCTGCGCGGCAGCCGTGATCGCCTGCATCTCGGCATGAGCCGTCACATCGGCAAGCGACTCGGTCAGATTGTGTCCACGGCCTATGACCCGGCCTCCGGCTACGATCACGGCACCAACCGGCACTTCTCCGCGCTCAGCGGCCCGACGGGCTTCGTCGAGAGCCATGCGCATGAACATCTCGTCGCGTGCTGCATCAACGGTATCTACGCTCATAGTACAATTTTCATTCCTTCGTCGGCGGCCGACGTGTTTTCAAAAACCTCGCGTGCTTCTCTCAAAAGAAGTTCCACGGATGAATATCTTTTGGAGTAATGGCCTATCAGCAGAGCCTTGGCTCCGGCCATGCGTGCTATTTCGGCAGCATCGGCAGCCGTAGAGTGGCCACGCTCTCTGGCTTTGTCGCCAAGGGAGGAATCGTAGGTGGCCTCATGATATAGCAGTTCCACACCACGCACCGCCTCGGCCACACGCTTGTCCATCACCGTGTCCGAGCAATAGGCATAGCTCCTTGCCGGATCCGGGTCCGTGGTCAGCATCGCGTTGGGAATCACCTCGCCGGTGGGCTTGATGAAGTCTTCGCCGGCCTTTATTGCGGCTATTTTTGATACCGGTACCTCATGAAACCGCGCCATGTCCCCCTTGAGGTGCCTCAGCCCCGGCTTTTCACGGAAAATATATCCGTAGCAGGGCACTCTGTGATAAAGTGGAAAAGCGTCAATGGTCAGTGAGTCAGATTCAAATACTCTACCTCCGTCACCTCCGACCGGCTCGAACACGATCTCGAAAGTCGACTCGCGGCAGAAAAAAGCCATGATACGTTTCATGATGTCGACACCCTCCTCCGGCAGATGTATGGTGACGCGCCCCGTGCGCTCGTGGAGCGAGAGCGTTGACAGCAGCCCGGGCAGCCCGAGGCAGTGGTCGCCATGCATGTGGGATATGAAAATATGGTTGATCCGCTGGAAGTTAAGCCCCATGCGCCGGATCATCTTCTGCGCGCCTTCGCCGCAATCGATCATAAACAGATTGTCGCGGAAGTTCACAATCTGTGCCGATGGATTATGGCGCGGCGATGGTGTCGCCGAACCGCATCCAAGGATATTTATTTCAAATCTGTTCATCGTCGGAGTGTGTTTGGAAAGACAAATATACAAAATTCCGTCATATTTTCGTTATCTTTGCGGTGGAAATCGACAATAACAGCATGAACTCAACCATTCTCGACAAAGATGCCATACCCCAGCCGGAGCTATGGAAACTGGCGCTCAACATAGCGTCGGATCATATCGACGTGGGGCTTTATCCGCCGCTTGCAAGGGAGGAAATGGTGTGGCGCACATTCCCCTTCGACGCCGCCACCGGTAACCAGCTCCGGTGCATAGAGGATATAATCTACGACAACCCTTTGCTGCTTAGTGATTTCAAGAAGGTGGACTGCATCATCGACAATGTGCCGGCTATTACGGTCCCGGAAGAAGCCGATGCGGCTGCGGCGGCTATGATCTACGATGATATGACCGTGAGCGATGCTCCAGGCGAACTCTCTGCCGACGACATTGAGCTTTATCCCACCGGAACCGACAATGCACGGATAGCTATTGTGCAGGACGCTGATATCCGGGCTTTTCTGTCAAGAACGTTCTACAACGCCACGTTCGACAGCTCGACAGCCGCCCTTTGCCGTTATTTCGCCGGACGACCCGATGCCCCGGTATCGACGGCTGTATATGCCCCGGTGTGTGGCAACACGTTGACACTCATCGCTCTCCGTGGCAAACAATTGCTGATGGCCAATTCTTTCCGCTTCGAAAAGGAGATCGACGCGGCCTACTATATTCTGGCATCCATGCAGCAGCTTGGTCTCGATCTGACCGCTACTCCTGTTTATGTCCGTACGTCGACTGCCGATGCCCCGTCGGAACTTCAGGAGATACTGAGCCGCTATCTGCCGTCCGTAGCCCCGATCCCGTTTCCCACTCTGCGCTATCGGGCGACAAAATCAACCCTGCTGGCACCACTGGCATTAACAATCCGACCGCTATGCGAATAATACGAGGAAAATACGGCCGCCGGCGTTTCGACGTGCCGACCAATATCACAGCCCGTCCGACAACGGATTTCGCTCGTGAGAACATCTTCAATGTCATCGAGAATATGATCGACATCGAAGGCATCGACGCTCTCGACCTCTTTGCAGGAACGGGTGCCATCACCCTTGAGCTGCTGTCACGGGAGGCCGCCTCGGTGACAGCCGTGGAGAAAGCCTCCACGCAGTACCGGTTCATCGAAAAGACAGCGGCCACGCTCGGCATCGACAATCTGCGGCTGATCCGTGGCGACGTGTTCAAATGCCTCTCCACCGCACGCCCGGGCAGCTTCGATTTCGTATTCGCCGATCCTCCCTACGACATGCCCCGTTTCGATGAGGTCGCTCCGGCGGTGCTCAACAGCGGAGTGCTGCGTCCCGGCGGTCTGTTCATCCTTGAACATTCCCGGACGCGTGACTACAGCTCCCTGCCCGGATTCCACAGTCACCGCGTTTACGGCAGCGTCAACTTCTCGATATTCGTAGTTCCTGAAACCGATCCGCAGCCATGAACCAGCCAATGAAACCCACATTCGCCCAATGGAGCCGACGCTATCTGATGAATCTGAATCTTGTAGCTGTGGTGGCGGTGTTGGTCTATATCCTTTTCTTTACCGAAAACTCCATACAGGCCACCTACCACTACGAACAGGAGGCTGCCGCACTTCAGGAAGCGGTCAAGATCGAGCAGGATTCCCTTGAATACTACCGGCAGCTCAACACCCAGCTGTCGAGCGATCCCTATGCCCTTGAACAGGTGGCACGCGAACGCTATCACATGCAGCGTCCCCACGAAGATATTTTCATAATCAAATAATCCATCATAAGGAACAATAATGACAAAGAACTATACCAAAGAGGATTTCACCATTCCGTCGTCGCCATGGCTATGGCTGATGAACGCCGGGCTGCTGCTCATTGTGGCAGGAACCGTGCTTCCGTTGCTCAGAATCGAAGGATCACTTTTCCGCTGGCTATATTCAGCCGGAGCAGTCATTGCGCTGATCGGAAGAGTCCTTGCCCCGAGCTATAAGGGATCGGTGCTGCGTGTGCGCCGTCTGGCACGTATCGAGCTGTGGAGCTGCGTTATTTTCTGTGCAGGGGCATTTTTTATGTGGTACACTCCCGAGCGTCTCGACTGGCTTGCTTTCACCCTTGCCGGAGGTGTGCTTCAGGTCTATTCATCGCTCATGAGCGCCCACACACTCAATAAGGAACTCCGCGCCAGAGAGAAGTCGCAAAAATGATTATTTTTCAGTCTATTGAGCGCGTTTAATAAAAATTTAGAGCGCGTTTAATAGAATATTGCTAACTTTGCGCCATAATGGCACTATATCTAACCATCGATCAAGGAAATTCGGCTGCCAAGCTCGCCCTCTGGGAAGGCGATGAGCTTGTGGAGATGCGCATAGTGCAGCATCTCTCGCCGGAAAGCCTTATGCAGCTAATGGCGTCAAAGCCGGGAATCGACGCAGCGATCTACTGCTCGGTCGCATCCCGCGGTACTGACGTGATGGCTGTGCTCTCCAACTCTATCCGCAAGGTGATCCGCCTTAAAAGCGACATGCCCCTGCCGATAGCCATTGACTATGGAACGCCCGGCTCGCTCGGAGCCGACAGAATTGCCGCGGCAGTCGGGGCGCAGCAGCTTTTCCCCGACACGCCACTGCTTGTTGTCGACGCCGGTACGGCTGTGACTTACGATGCCGTGACTGCCGACGGACGGTTCAAAGGGGGCAACATAGCCCCGGGTATGAACATGCGGCTTGAGGCTCTCCATCGGTTCACGGCCCGTCTGCCACGGGTGGAGGTGCCACGCGAACTGCCAACCGACGATTTCCTTGGCCACGACACGACGTCGGCCATGACTCTCGGGGCTATCTACGGCATTGTGGGTAGCATATCGTACTATAAAAACCGACTGCCGGAAGGTACCAAAGTGGTGATGACCGGCGGATGGGCACAGGAATTAAGCCGCCTTTGCGATTTCGACATAACGGTTGATCCGCATCTCGTCAGCAAAGGCCTCAACAGAATATTGATCTACAATGAAAATAACTAATCGATTATCTCTTTTTGCAGCTGCACTGCTCTGCATAACTGCCGTATCTCAGGCTCAGACCAATTCGCCGTATTCAAAATTCGGTTATGGTCTGCTCAATGATAACGCATCTGCCTCGCAACGCCAGATGGGCGGCGTCGGCTATGCCATGAACTCCGGACGACAGATCAACGTGATGAACCCGGCATCGTATGCCGCGGCCGACTCTCTGACATTCCTGTTCGATATGGGTGTCGACCTTTCTTTCATCAACATGAAGGAGGGTGCCGTTGGCGACTCCCCGGCGGCTTCATCCACTCAGAAAGGTGGCGGTCTGGACTACATCACCATGCAAGTGCCGATCGGTCAGCGCATGGGTGCCAGCCTCGGTCTCGTTCCCTTCTCCTCGGTGGGCTATTCGTTCGGATCTGAAATTGCCAATGGTGTCAATTCCCGTCAGGGATCAGGAGGCATCAACCAGCTATATCTCGGTTTTGCCGGACGTATATTCAAAGGTTTCAGCCTCGGTTTCAATTTCTCATATCTGTTTGGCACAACGGTCAACGATGTGTATGTAACCGCCGACGGATCAACGTCAACATCGACATCGCTTTTCGAGCAGGTGATGCAGATCCGCGACTGGCGTCTGCAACTCGGCGCACAATACAATCTCGACCTTAACGCCGACAACCGTGTGACCCTCGGTGTGACCTACACACCCGGCAAATCGCTGCTTGGCAAGGCCTGGGTGACAAAATACGATGTTGATGCCGATCAGGCTCCCGACACCGTTGGCGAGGCCTCTTTGAAGCGTCATGCCTCATTGCCCGACACATGGGGCGCAGGTATCAGTTACCGCTGGCAGAAGCGTCTGTTCATTGAAGCCGACTTCACTTATCAGCCTTGGTCGAAGGTTAAGACCCTCGATCTGCCGCATTTCGAATCAACACGTTTCTCAGACCGCTGGCAGATTGGGCTTGGCGCGGAATTTACTCCGGCTGTGCGCGGAAACTATTTCAAACGCATATCCTATCGCGCCGGTGGATTCTACAATCGCGACTATATGATGGTGGGCGACAATAACGTGCGTGAATATGGCGTATCGTTCGGTTTCGGATTCCCGGCACTCGCATCCAAGACCCAGATCAATCTCGGTTTTGAATACCGCCACCGTCAGGCGCATCCGAATCCCCTGTTGAAAGAGAACTACTTCAATATCCGTCTCGGAATCAACTTCAACGAACTCTGGTTCTTCCAGAACAAGATCAAGTAAAAAACACAGATCAGAGCCGGTTACGATGTTGTTTTGCTCACGTAAATCCAACCGACAGTCGGCGGCAGCCGGTGGCTCGGCCATGCGGATCCTTCCCATGGCCGTCGTGATGGCTATTGCCGCTGCATCGGCCTTTGTGGGCTGTAAGGAAGAGGATAAGGAGGTGATCTCGGGATCCACCGATCCGGAGACTACCCCGACCATGACGACTATCGATGTCAACACCCTGATTTCCGATTCCGGCATAACGCGCTACAAGATCACCACGCCTCTCTGGTACATGTTCGACGAAGCCAAGGAGCCTACGTGGCGTTTCCCCGACGGCCTGCATGTGCAGACATTCGACATGAAAATGCGACCGGAGGCTACAATAGACTGCGATACCGCCATTTTCTACAAAAACAAGCAGCTCTGGAGGCTGAAGGGTTATGTGAATATCCGCAACACCATCGGGGAGAAATTTCTTACTGAGGAACTCTACTGGGATCAGCGTCGCCAGAAGGTCTACAGCGACTCGTTTATCCACATAGAACGCGACAAGAAAGTGATCGAGGGTTATGGCTTCGAGAGCAATGAGACTATGACCAACTACCACGTGTTGCGTGTTTCCGGCATATTCCCGGCAGAGCAGTTCAAGACCGACTCTACCCGCAGGGCTGCCGCCGCGCGACCCGACACGGTGGTCAAACCGGTGCCCGGAACGATGCCTGTGGATCCGCATGCGCCCCACATGATTGTGTCGGGCAAGGCCGACGACTCCCACGTGAAACGCCATGCCGATCCGGAACCGCTTCCAAAGGGTGCGGCATTAAAAAATATCAAGATTCAAAATGACAAGCCGCGGAAGGCTCTGTCAAACTAAACCATAGATACATTCATGGATACCACAGCCTGGATCATAATAGCAGCAGTGTCGCTCGTATTCTCCGGACTATTTTCCGGAACGGAGATAGCCTATATCACTTCCGACCGAGTTCAGATGGAACTTGACGTGAAGCGCGGCGGACTGATAGGCCGCATCATCGGGCTTTTCTATCGCGACGAGGATCTGTTCATCTCAACTATCCTTGTGGGCAATAACATAATGCTCGTGGTCTACGGCATGGGGGCGGCATATCTGCTTGAGACGTGCTGGCTGGAGCATACCGGACTCAATCAGGCTCTTATCCTGCTGATATCTACGCTTATCTCCACGGGCATAATTCTGCTTACGGGTGAGTTTTTCCCGAAAACCGTGTTCCGCATCAATCCCTATACTTCACTGAAGATCTTCGCGTTGCCTATCGCCGTGTTCTACACCATACTGCTTCCGGTGTCGGTGTTCACCACGTGGCTGTCGAAATCGCTGATGCGTCTGTTCGGTATCAAAAACGAGACCAACCGCATTGGGGTGCTTACTATCGGCGATCTCAACCAGTATCTTGAGAAAAGCATCGATGAGGTGAATCCCGACAAAGCTCCGGTGGAAAACGAGGTGAAGATATTCCACAACGCCCTTGATTTCTCCACAACCCATCTGCGCGACTGTATGTTGCCTCGCAATGAGATTGTGGCTGTCAATAAGGATACGGCCACAAGGGACGATCTGGTGCGTCTGTTCACCGAGTCGGGGCGCAGCAAGATCGTTGTCTATGCCGACGATATTGACAATGTTCTGGGTTATATCCACGTAAGCGAATTGTTTGATCCCGAATCGGACTGGCGCGAGCATATCAAGCCGGTGGTTTTCGCTCCGGAATCGCTGCTGGCCAACAAGCTTATGCGTCGTCTGCTGTCGGAAAAGCGGTCAATGGCTATCGTTGTCGATGAATTTGGTGGCACAGCCGGCCTCGTCACGCTTGAAGATCTTGTGGAAGAGATTTTCGGCGATATCCGCGATGAACACGACACCACGAGCGAGATGGTGCGCTGCACGGGCGATGGTGTCTACGAATGCAGTGGGCGCGTTGAGATTGAAGTGCTCCGCGAGACCTACCATATCGATATTCCCGAAGATGACGCCTATCAGACGCTTGCCGGATATATCCTTTATGAGACCGGAGAGATTCCGGCGCAGGGCGAAAAGCTGTTGATCGATAATCACGAATTTGAAATCATGCGCCGCACATCGACCCGTCTCGAACTGATCCGCATCTCCCCGGCGCCTGATCACAAAGCTGACTGACCACCGCAATGCCATATCCCGGCGTAAGATCATAACCGGAATTTATATAGTTTTCCCGGGGGCGTCTCGGAGATCCGCCACCACGACTCCTTATAGTGTTGGGCTGGACATATTTATTTTTTTTGGTAACCAAAATGGTATCTTTTGATCCTTTTTTGTTATCTTTGTAGGGTAATAATTAAATTCAAATTCAAAAGATCATGATTGTAGTTTCTGCCAGAGAATTCCGTGAGAATCAATCGAAGGTGTTGAGTGCGGCGATGAATGGCCAATCTATTGTTTTGACATCCCGTCTGGGAAACTTCAAGATAACGCCAATATCTGATGCCGATGCCATTGTCGAGGATAGTATCCGTGCGGCTTGTGCCGAGGTTAAGTCTCATCTGCATGGATCTGTTGATCTGCCTTTGGCTAAAGATATTGAATTCTGATGGAGATAATAGCAACGCAGGCTTTCATCAAAAGCGCAAAGCCTATGGCAAAAAAATACCGTAGCTTTAATTCCGATTACAAAAAACTTGTTGATGCTCTTTCCCTTAATCCGCATCTGGGTACAGATCTTGGTGATGGATTTCGTAAGGTGCGTATGGCAATAGCTGCTAAAGGAAAAGGTAAGTCCGGA
Source organism: uncultured Muribaculaceae bacterium (assembly GCA_910579185.1). Taxonomy (GTDB): domain Bacteria; phylum Bacteroidota; class Bacteroidia; order Bacteroidales; family Muribaculaceae; genus Paramuribaculum. The sequence goes on along the minus strand of CAJTTG010000008.1, from coordinate 19,584 downwards.
GGTTGCAGGGTGATCACATTTGATTGTGTGGAAAGGAATGGATGTCTTTATCTGCTGTATGCTTACGATAAGTCGGACTATGACAATATAATTTTGTCTGTTATAAAAGAGATTGCTGCTGAACTTGACCTGTAGTAGGCATATCGACCATCCAATGAGTAATCGAAGGCAAACTGTGGTTGAATGGTTGCAAAAGTGATTTGCCAGAATAGGGAAAAATGTATATATTTGCATTTGATTAGACCAAGGGGACATTCAGGTGCCCGTGCGGTCGGTAAAGCCCCGGTAGTTCAACGGATAGAATAGAAGTTTCCTAAACTTTAGATAGCAGTTCGATTCTGCTCCGGGGTACTAAAACAATCATACACAACCTTAATTTCTATCCTATGCATCAGGACATTGCCGCCATGAAGCAGACCAAGAAACGCAACCCCTTGGCTTGGGTTCCGTCGGTCTATTTCGCCATGGGTCTGCCGTTTATCGTGCTTAATCTCGTGGCTGTCATTATGTTTGACGACCTCGGGATTGACAAGGAGCAGATAGCCCTGTGGACATCTCTGCTGACTCTTCCCTACACATTGAAATTCATCTGGAGTCCGCTGCTTGAGATTTATTGGACAAAACGCAATTTCGTGATAGCAACGCAGGCCATTTCGGGATTCTGTTTCGCACTGATCGTATTCCTGCTGCCGCTTCCGTGTTTTTTCGCCGCTTCAATAGCCATCATGGGTATCATAGCCTTCTCCGGCGCCACCCACGACATAGCCACTGACGGCGTATATCTTTCGGTTCTTGACAAAAAGACCCAGTCTACATACATCGGCTGGCAGGGAGCATTCTACAATCTGGCCAAGGTGCTTGCCAATGGCGGTCTTGTTGCACTGGCCGGCGTGTTGATGACCTATTTCAAGGAGTCGAACCCCGAACGCGCCCCATTCTATGCATGGATGGTGATAATGGGTATCATAGCGGCTCTGATGATAGGGCTTGCAATCTACCACTTCTTCATGCTTCCGGCAACTCCGAAAGCCACCGCCAATGCCAAGAATTTCAATCAGGCAATGGTGGAGATGTCGAATGTGCTGAGTGCATTCTTCAAGAAAAAATTCATCTGGGTCTATATTCTTTTCATCGTGTGCTACCGTCTGACCGAGGGATTCGCCCTGAAGATGGTACCTTTGTTCCTCAAGGCATCGGCTGCCGATGGCGGTCTTGCGATGAGCAATGAGCAGATCGGTATGATCTATGGTACTTTCGGCACGATTGCATTCATCGTAGGCTCGATTCTCGGTGGCTACTATATAGCGCATTTCGGCTTGAAACGCGTGCTGTTCTCGCTGGTGTGCATATTCAATATCCCATTCGTGATCTATTTCCTTTTCTCGGCATTCCAGCCCGAAAACCTGTGGGTGATCGGATCGGGACTTGTGGCCGAATATCTCTGCTACGGATTTGGATTCGTAGGTCTGACAATGTTCATGATGCAGCAGGTGGCACCGGGCAAACACTCGATGGCCCACTATGCATTCGCATCGGCGATCATGAATCTGGGCGTAATGCTTCCGGGCATGATCAGCGGCTGGATATGTGCTAAGGTCGGATATGAGACCTTCTTCATCATAGCACTGGTAATGTCAGTTCCGTCGTTCCTGCTGGCCTGGTTCGTGCCGTTCACCCATTCCGACAACGACACCCCGTCGGAAGATGAGGCTGAGGCTGCCGAGGCTACTGTCAAGGCGGAAGAAAACACAGAATTATTATCATAATCAAACATATACTTAACCCAAGAACAATGAGCAAAATCGAAATCAAAGGGCAGCCGCTGCCCAATATGCCCTGGGAAGACCGTCCCGAGGGATGCAAGGATGTCCTGTGGCGCTACAGTGCGAATCCTGTGATTCCGCGTGACGCACTCTCCACCTCCAACAGTATTTTCAATTCGGCTGTAGTTCCTTTCAAGAAAGGAAAATATAACTTTGCCGGCGTTTTCCGCTGCGATGATACCAACCGCCGCATGCGCATCCATGTGGGTTTCTCTGTTGATGGCCTGAAATGGGATATCAACGAAGAGGATATCCGTCTGGAAGGTGCTGATCCGGAAGTGGGCGAATGGGTCTATGGCTATGATCCTCGCGTCGCCGAGATCGAAGGCAAGTTCTATGTGACCTGGTGCAATGGCTATCATGGCCCCACAATCGGCGCTGCATGGACAGAGGATTTCGAGACATTCCATCAGCTTGAGAACGCATTCCTGCCCTACAACCGCAACGGCGTTATGTTCCCCCGTAAGATCAACGGTAACTTCGCCATGCTGTCGCGTCCGAGTGACACCGGCCACACTCCGTTCGGCGATATTTTCTATAGCGAATCGCCCGATATGGAATTCTGGGGACGCCATCGCCACGTGATGTCGCCGGCTCCATTCGAGCTGAGCGCATGGCAGTGCATGAAGATCGGTGCAGGTCCTATTCCAATCGAAACCTCGGAAGGATGGCTGCTGATCTATCATGGCGTGCTCCGTTCTTGCAACGGTTATGTCTATGCATTCGGCTCCGCTCTTCTCGATCGCGAACAGCCCTGGAAAGTGATCGCTCGTTCGGGTCCATATCTGATCTCTCCGCGTGAGATCTATGAGCTGACCGGCGATGTGCCCAACGTATGTTTCCCCTGCGCTGCGCTCCACGATCCTGAGACAGGCCGCATAGCCGTTTACTATGGCTGTGCCGACACCGTGACCGGCCTCGCATTCGGTTATATCCCCGAAATCATCGAATGGACCAAGAAGAACTCCATCGTCTGATCCATCTCCCAACTAACTGATCTATTGATCCAACTATAGCAGCCGGGCCATTTGGTCCGGCTGTCTTTCTTCTTATCGGTCTGAAAAAACTGCGATTTAGGTGCAAAATATTAAGCTCGGGCATAAAAAAGATCTCCAACCATTAGCGGTTGGAGATCAGACAAATTCAACTATTGAGATGGTTTAAAAGTCCTCGTCGCCTGTGGGTGATGTGGGATCGGGCGTTATTCGAGGCCGTATTCTTTGATTTTGCGGTAGAGGGTTCGCTCGGAGATGTTGAGCTCGCGAGCTGTGGCTTTGCGTCGGCCGTCGTTTTTCTCAAGGGAGCGGCGGATTGTCTCTCGCTCAGTGTCCTCAAGGGTCTGTGCGGTCGGATGCATGTCGGTCTCGACGGACACATCGGCCGGGGAGATGCGTATTTCTTTCGGTACATCGGACATGCAGACGAGCGAACGCGGCATCACGGCCTGAACGGCCTCGGACGCTGCATCGCGGCTTCCTGTGGCTACCGGGCGCATGGAGGCTGCATCGGCGCGGAGATCGTCGATCTCGCGTTGCAGACGGAATATCATGTTGAAGAGGATCTCGCGTTCCTGCTCGTAGGAATGGGCGTGGGGCGCGGCGGAGGCCACGGCAGGGGTGTAGACCATGGCGTGGTCCGGCAGACATGACCGGACAATGGCGGATGTTATTTCCTCGCCGGAATTGAAGAGGGCAAGCTGTTCAATGACGTTTTTCAGCTGGCGCACATTGCCCGGCCAGCGGTAGTGGAGCAGATCGGAACGGGCATCGTCGGTAAAGGAGATCGGCGGCATGGAGTAACGCTCGGAGAAATCACGTGCGAACTTGCGTGCGAGCAGCAGAATGTCGTTGCCACGGTCGCGCAAGGGCGGCACGTGGATCTGCACGGTCGACAGGCGATAGTAGAGATCCTCGCGGAAACGGCCTTCTTCCACGGCGCGGAGCATGTCGACGTTTGTAGCAGCGACGATGCGGATATTGGTTTTCTGAACTGTTGATGATCCAACTTTCAGAAATTCTCCGCTCTCAAGCACACGCAGGAGCCGGGCCTGAGTGGTGAGCGGCAGTTCGGCAACCTCGTCAAGGAAAATGGTTCCGCCGTCGGCTTCCTCAAAATATCCTTTACGGGCTGAGACGGCACCGGTGAACGATCCTTTCTCGTGGCCGAAAAGCTCGGAGTCGATAGTTCCCTCGGGTATCGCGCCACAGTTGACGGCAATGTAGCGGTTGTGTTTGCGCGGACTGAATGCGTGGATGATCTGCGGAAAAAATTCCTTTCCCGATCCGCTCTCGCCGGTGACGAGGACAGAGAGATCGATCGGAGCCACCTGGATGGCTCTCTGCACGGCAGCTATCAGAGCCGGAGCGTTTCCTACGATGCCGAACCGCATCTTGGCTTGCTGCACTTCAGGGGATATTTCGTTGAGATTCAGTTGCATTATCTCAGGGAGTGTGTGAGAGTGAGTAGAGATTGGAATTAAAGAAATCAGACCACGATATAGCGTCCGGAAGCCGGGGTTGGAGTGAGCTCTCCGCGCAAGGATACCTGTAGCTGTTTCTTGACTTGATCGACAGGCAGACCGCTTCCGAAAAGGAACATCATCTTTGTCAGAGCGGCCTCGGTGGTCATATCGAATCCGGAAATCACGCCGGCGGCTACCAGCGCGTCACCGGCGGCATAGCGGCGCATCACGGATCCGTTGACGCATTGGGTCACGTTGAGAACCACGATCCCACGAGCCACGGCATCACGTATTGCGTCGATGAACCATTCGGCAGTGGGGGCGTTTCCGGCACCATACGTTTTCAGAACCACACCCTTTATGCCGGGGGTGGCGAGCTGATGGCGCAGTGTCCGCGCACTGATACCGGGGAAAAGGTCGATGACCATTACCGATGTGTCGAGCGAATAGCACGCCTTGACCGGTATGGCTCCATGTGTGTGGCGCAGCATGGCTTCCTCGTGGAAATTGATGCCGAGGCCTATCTTGGCCAGCTCGGGATAGTTGTGGCTCTTGAACGCGTTGAAATTGTCGGCACTGCGTTTTGTGGCGCGGTTTCCACGCCAGAGGTAGTTTTCAAATAGGATTGCCACCTCCTGCACCATCGGCTGTCCGTCGGCAGTCTGTGCGGCTGCTATCTGCACCGCCGTGATCAGGTTTTCCTCGCCGTCGGTGCGCACTTCGCCGATGGGAAGCTGCGAGCCGGTGATGATCACCGGCTTGCACATGTTTTCCATCATGAACGAGAGGGCGGATGCGGTGTAGGCCATGGTGTCAGTGCCGTGGAGCACGACGAAACCATCATAGGCATCGTAGTTCGAGACTATGGCACGAGTTATGTCGATCCAATGAGCCGGCGACATATCGCTCGAATCGATAGGCGGTTCGAAGGAAATATTGTCGATGACATAGTTGAGCATCTTGATTTTCGGCACGTTGTCGATGAGATGCGAAAAATCAAAAGGCTCAAGGGCTTTAGTCACGGGATTTTCAATCATCCCGATCGTACCGCCGGTGTAAATGAGCAATATCCGTGGCTGTTTTGAAGACATAATCCGATTCTTTGTCAGTGTTACTTAACTTGTGCACCGGGAACGACAGGGGCTGTCGGGCCGATGACAACGAGGGAACCGTCGGCGTTCTCAGCCGAGAGGATCATACCCTGCGAGGGTATGCCCTTGAGCTTGCGGACGGGAAGATTGGCAATGAAGCAAATCTGCTTTCCGATCAGATCCTCGGGTTTGTAGTGTTTGGCTATTCCGGATACGATTGTGCGGCGTTCAAGACCGTCGTCGATGAGGAATTTCAGCAGTTTGTCGGCTTTGGGCACTTTCTCGCATTCGATGACGGTTCCAACGCGCAGGTCGGCTTTCATGAATGTGTCGAAATCGACATCGGGTGCCTGTGGAGCGGCCTTGAAGTTCTTTATGCGGTTTTCTTCCTTGATTCGAGCGAGCCGGTCGAGCTGAGCCTGTATGGCCTCGTCGTCGATCTTCTCGAACAGTAGTTCGGGTGTGGCGAGCTGAGTTCCCGGTGCGATCAAGTCGGTGCGTCCGAGGTCGGCCCATGTCGGATTAGTCAGACCGATCATAGCGGCGAGCTTGCCGGCAGAGAACGGGAGGAACGGCTCGAAAGCCACTGCGAGGTTGGCGCAGATCTGTAGCGCGGTGTTGAGGATTGTGGCCACACGCTCCATATCGGTCTTGGCGAGTTTCCACGGCTCTGTCTCCTGAAGATATTTGTTTCCGAGACGGGCGATCTCCATCGCGTCCTTGAGCGCCTCGCGGAAGTGGAAGGTCTCAAGATTGGATTCGAGCGAGGTCTTGATGCGTGCAAGATCCTCAAAGACAGCCGTGTCGATCGGGAGAAGCTGTCCGGCGGCAGGAACCTGACCGGCGAAATATTTGTGGGTCAGCACCATCGCGCGGTTGACGAAATTGCCGAATATGGCTACAAGTTCATTGTTGTTACGAGCCTGAAAATCAGCCCATGTGAAATCGTTGTCCTTAGATTCCGGCGCGTTGGCAGTCAGGACATAACGCAACACATCCTGTTTGCCGGGGAAGTCGCGGAGGTATTCGTGAAGCCAGACAGCCCAGTTACGCGAGGTAGAGATCTTATCCCCCTCAAGGTTAAGAAATTCGTTGGCCGGGACATTGTCGGGGAGCTGATAGTTGTCGCCATAAGCCATGAGCATTGCCGGGAAAACGATGCAGTGGAACACGATGTTGTCCTTTCCGATGAAGTTGATGATGCGTGTTTCCGGATCTTTCCAGTATTTTTCCCAAGAATCGGGGAGCAGTTCCTTTGTGTTTGAGATATATCCGATCGGGGCATCGAACCATACGTACAGTACTTTGCCCTCGGCACCCTCGACGGGTACGGGTACACCCCATTTGAGGTCGCGGCTGACGGCACGCGGCTGCAATCCGAGGTCGAGCCAAGATTTGCACTGCCCGTAAACGTTGGTTTTCCATTCCTTATGGCCATCGAGGATCCAAGAGCGGAGGTTGTTCTCCCACTTGTTGAGGGGAAGGTACCAGTGGCTTGTGGAGCGCATTGTCACGGGAGCTGAAGTCAGTCGGGAGTGAGGATTTATGAGGTCGGTTGCGTTGAGCGACGAACCGCACGCCTCGCACTGGTCACCGTAAGCGCGGTCGCTGCCACAGTGGGGGCAAGTGCCCATCACATACCGGTCGGCGAGGAATTCTCCGGCCTGCTCGTCGTAGGGCTGCATGGATGTCTGCTGCTCGAACTGTCCGTTGTCGTACAGGTGGCGGAAAAACTCGCTCGCCGTCTGTCGGTGGATGTCGGAAGTGGTTCTGGAGTATATGTCGAACGAAATGCCGAGTTCGGCCATCGAGTCCTTGATGATGTTGTGGTAGCGATCCACAATGTCCTGAGGAGTAACGCCTTCCTCACGGGCTTTGATGGTGATAGGCACACCATGTTCGTCGCTTCCGCCGATCATGATGACGTCGCGACCCTGAGCACGGAGATAGCGTGCATAGATGTCGGCAGGGACGTAAACACCTGCGAGGTGGCCGATATGGACGGGTCCGTTAGCATAAGGGAGAGCCGTCGTTATGAGAGTGCGTTTGAAATTCTTTTCCATTGCAGTCAAAAAAGTTCATGAATTAAAGCGCAAATATACAAAAAATCCGTGATAAGGAGCGTGCATTACAGATCAATCGCACATCAAAAACACTCCCGGGAGTGTCAAAAGCGCAGAAAAGCACGCAAACGGGCAAAAGTGACCGTAACTTTGCAGCAGAAACAGGAACAGACAAACCTTTACACGAAACCAAGACCATGAAACACACCACCATCACTATCAAACCACAGGGAATGGCCATAGATGGCTCAGTAACAGAATGCCGCAACCTCGTAAGCCGCGTGATCGCCGGCCGGGAGGGTCTCGGGGTAGCTCCGGGCATAGTGGCCGTGGCCGCCGGAGAGTTCTGTCCGCTTGCAACCCGTTACCGCACCGACGGCAGTTCCATGACGCTCTGGAGCCGCAGACTACCCGGCGGCAAGACCGGACTCTGGAGCAACACCTCGACAGAACCCGATGAATTCCAGTCCGTTCTGGAACCGGTGACCGCCCGATGCGCTATAGCCACCGCCACAGGATTCCTCGTTATGACCGACGATGGGCCGCTGACATTGACCGAGCAGGAGGATGACGGGACGCTCACTACTGCAAGCCACATTTCCGGGATAGCGCCTAAGATCACGATCGAAGGTGTGGCGATGGGAGAGCTGAGCGCGACCCTCCCGGCCATGACGATGAGCAATGTTGACTTCTCCCGAGTGTCGCCACAACTGCGTCAGAGCGATGTCAAGACCCTCAGCGGCCATTTGGCCGATGCCTACATGATGCTCGCGGCAACGGCTGCCGACGGCGGAATGTGGCTTCAACCTGTAGCCGTCCGATGGCATCTGGTGTCGGATCGCGGCGAACGCATCTACAGCTCCAGTCCGACAGTGATAGCCCCGGCCGGATGGCAGTGTTGCAGCGAGATCAGCGCGGAATGCAGCAAAAACGGCAGCGATCTGAATGTTCCATCGATACGCCTGGCGGCCACGGCCTACCGCATCCGCCTGACCATCGATCAGGAAACGGTCAAAGAGCTGTCGGATAGCGGAGTGGCGGCAATAGAGGTGACCTGCACACCGCAACTTCATATCATTGACGGCAATGGCACAGCCCCGTGGAGACTGACACGCCAGGCGACTGATAAACCCTTGCTGACCACGGCAGTGCCCGGCGCGACAGATCATTTCTGTTCCCGGGAGGCAATCTTCACCGGGCAGATGGCTCAGATGATAGCCTCGATTGGATCGCTTGAACACACCGCCGCAACAATAGAGCAGCCTATAGCAGCCGGAACGACAGCGATTGTACGCACCACGACGACCGATACCGCCGCAGAGATCAAGCAAACACAACGCGTTTTGGCAGAGACGCAGCCTGTGTACCGCACACCCACAGCGGAGGAGAGTGTGCTGGCTCAGATAAGTCCACCCAACAGTTTCACGGCGGCGACCGTGACTGTGAGCGGCGAGACGGTGGCATGGGGCGACATCACACCGATCATCCAGTCGGGGATCAATGTCGGGCAGCTCTGCTCCCAATGGACAGAAGGATCGTGCGACGGGGTATTGCGCACCATCCGCCGGGATGGCAGCATGGCGGCATCCTCGTTCAGCCTCGACCGGAGCCCGGAAGCCTGGGCGGCTGCCGTTCTGATTCCAGACACCGGGGTAGCGGCATTGGAGATCTATCTCCGCCACAGATCAGATGGCAGCATGACTTACAGCCGGTTGACGCTGACAACGATGCCTGATGGGCGGCATGCCGGAAAGATATTTCCCGACCTTTGCGGCGAGAAATTCCAACCATGGACGGGAGCAATGCCCAGCGTCACGACCGGAGTTCAGACGGGCAAGCGCAATCCGGGCATGATAGTGGCCGCGAGCAGCCAGTCGCCACTTCAGCCACTGTCGGCGATCGAGTGCTGCCACTCGCCGATCCGCAAGCTGCTGACCGCTATCCGATCACAATCCTCATGGGATTTCTCCAGGTGTCACCTCTATGCGCTGTCGGCAGCGGCGATCCATGCCGTAAGCCTCAGCCCCCGGCAGCGATTGACAGCGGCCACTATGATAGACCCACGCGGCATAGAGAGCGGATGCAGCGCAACACGTACCGACTCCAAGATCGTTGCGCTCCACAGAGGGGAGATGATCAGACTTCAAGCCTCACGCACTGAGTCAGAAATAATGCCAAAAGCCTACCGGGAAACGGCTTGGGAGACAGCCACACAACGACTGTGGCTGCTTGACCAACAGGGGAATCTCAGCATCGCCGACGCAAAAACGGGCAGATTCAGCGATGTCGGCACTCCGGTGGATATAGAGCATATCCACACAGCCGACAACCGACTATGGATAGCCGACAGCGATGCTCTTTACAGGATGGAGACGGACACTGAGACCGATTCGCGGAGAGGGACAAGTTTCATCCGATGGAGAAGCGATATTCCGCTCGCCGGAAAAATGTGCCGGATAACGGCATTGGAACTGCGGATGTCGGCACGGAGGTTCAAAGGAACGATAATATTGCGAGGCCGACGTATTAGTGGCGGAGACGCCGAAAACCGCCTTCTGAGACTCGACATAGACGGCGCGATCGATGCCCCGATACGAGTGAGGACAGCAGCTCCGATCCGGGAGTGGGCGGAGATAGATATAGAGGGAGAGGCAAGCACGGATTTCCGATTGGATAAGATAATATTAGAATGTGCTTAAACCCATAAACATACCCGGAAAAGCAGTTCATCAACATAAGTCGAAAATAAACATCCCCTTAAAAACATAAATACCATGACAGACACAACATCACATACCATTGACATAGAGGCTATCAAAGCCGAGAACGCGCGTCGTAACGCCGCTCTGACAGCGGAATTTCCCTACGATCCGCTTACGGGCGATCCTGAAGATCCGTCGCGCGAGACGGTGGAGATCAAATGGGAACCACAGCCGGTTTCATTGCCCCGGACGCTGCTCGGAGACCCTGAATACAAACGGCTGAAATCGGCAATAGAGTACAAACGCCTGCGTATGCGCCATGACTTTGAATACTGGGCTATACAGTGTGTGAAGATACGCCACAAACAGACCGGACAGCGCATAGCATTCCGGTTGAACGCGCCCCAGCGACGGGTGGTGAGGGAATTCGAGTCGGAACGTCTTGCCGGTCGTCCGTTGCGATTCATAATGCTGAAAGCGCGTCAGTGGGGCGGCTCGACGTTGGTGCAGATGTATTTCGCGTGGATCCAGAGCACGCAACGCCGCAACTGGAACTCCCTGATCTGTGCTCATGTGAAGGATACGGCAGCCGGAATCCGCGGAATGTACTCCGACATGCTTGCTGAATATCCGGATGCGTTCTGGCTCGGCGATGAACCGCCGAAATTCACACCCTGGCAGAAATCGGCCAACACACGCGAGATCTCCGGACGCGGCTGCAAAGTGACGATAGCCTCCAGTTTCGGACAGGATGCCGTGCGCGGTCTTGATTTCTCGATGGCCCATCTGAGCGAGGTGGCATTCTGGAAAGACACGGAGAGGATGACTCCAGCCGACTTTATCAGAAGTGTGTGCGGCGGCATTCCGTCGGTGGAGCTGTCGATGGTTGTTCTTGAAAGCACGGCCAACGGGGTTGCCAATTATTTCCATACCATGTGGAAGGCTGCGGAAGAGGGTAGCAACGTGTACCGCCAGGTGTTCGTGCCCTGGTATGAGATCGAGATGTACCGCACGCCGTGTCCTGATCCGGAGTCGCTTGTCAGAAGTTGGACGGCATATGAACGAGAACTGTGGGACAAGGGTCTGACTCTGGAGATGATACAATGGTATCACGACAAGCGCCGCGAGTTTGTGACGGACAAGGCCATGATGGCCGAGTATCCGAGTAATCCGGTTGAGGCTTTCGCCAATACGGGGAATGCCGTCTTCGCGTCGGAGCAGATAGAAAGGCTCAGAAAAGATTGCCGCCGGCCGCTGGATCTGAACAGGATATCGCTGCCGTTGGAATGCCGCCCGTTGCTTGAGACACCGAGTCCGGATGGAGAGCTGAAGATATGGACGCTTCCCGACGATAACGCGCTGCGCTACAGCAACCGCTATGTGGCGGTGGTGGATGTTGGCGGCCGTACGCGCCACAGCGATTATTCTGTGATAGTGGTGATAGACCGTTGTCCGGCCGACGGAAGCCGCATCCCGACCGTGGCGGCACAGTGGCGCGGCCATTGCGATCATGATCTACTGGGGATTTATGCGGCAAGCATGGGGCAGATCTATGGGAAGGCGCTGCTGGTTATTGAGAGTAATTCTCTGGAGTCGTCGCGAGAGGGAGCCTCGCAGTATATTCTTGAGGATCTCAACCATAGCTACAGGAATCTATACGTAAGGAGGGCGCGTGACAACAGTGGCGATGCATCGATGGCGAGCCGCGTTGGTTTTCACACCAATCGTTCGACGAAAACGGCTGTGGTGACGAATCTGATTGGTTGTGTGAGGAATCATTCGTACAGGGAGCGCGACGCGATGGCGTGTGATGAGCTGGCGACATACGAGCTGACATCCTCGGGGGCTTATGCGGCGCATAAGGGTTTTCATGATGATCTGCTGATGACTCGTGCGATAGGGCTTTATGTGATCTCGACGTTGCCGACACCGAATGATAGGGTTGAGATGTTGCGCGGATTGGGGTTCAGGAGAAGGAGAGGGTGATAGAGGATAGAGTTGGAGAGTTGGAGAGTGGGGATGGGTAGAGCCGGACGCAGGATGCCTCGGCTTTTTCAGACGATTGAGGTATAATTATTTGATTAATAAAACGGATAGAAAGGTAGGGGCGGTAGACGGCTCGGAGAGCCGTTACCCCGATATGAGAGGAGAGAGAGGGGGAGGGTAGGGCAATATGGGAGGGGTTTTTGCGTTAGATATAGGCGAGATGTGTCTCGCTTTTACTCTCTCATATAAAATTTTATACTCTCTCATATAATTAAGGAATGGTTTTTAAAGGTTTGACGATACGGATATTTGTGATGGTGGCGTTGGCTATGGTTATGGCTGTGCTGCCGTCGGGTTGCATAGAGGATGATGTTACTACATCTCCGGCTGATCAGCCGGAGTTCAGCACTGATACGCTGAATTTCGGCTACCGGTTTACGGAGGAGGTGACTTCGACAATGAAGCTGATGGTGTATAACCGCCATGATAAGGTGATCTCGATTTCGGATATCAGTCTTGAGGATAGCGATTCGCCGTTTATGCTGAATGTTGACGGTCAGTCGGGGCGTCGGTTCTCGGGAATAGAGATCCGTCCTAATGATTCGATATATGTGCTTGTGTCGGCGAATATTCCGGCAGGAGGGACGTATGCGCCGGTTGACCGGGAGTCGGCATTGCGATTCACGACCAATGGGGTGACCAAGTCGGTCGTGCTGAAGGCTACGACGATTGACGCGGACAGGATGGAGGATTATGAGGTGACGGGCGATGAGACGTGGGGCGCCGACCGTGCGAGGATCATCTACGGGCGGTTGCATGTGGCTGAGGGCGCTACGCTGACTCTGACTGCCGGAACGACGCTGTTTTTTCACGATAAGGCGATGATGGAGGTTGACGGCAGGCTGATAAGCAAGGGTCGAGCCGGCGAGCCTGTCAATATGCGCGGTTCGAGAATAGACAATGTGTTGGGCGACATTTCTTTTGATCTTATGTCGGGTCAATGGGAGGGTGTCCGGTTTAGCTCTAAATCCAGTGGCAATGAGCTGGAATATACTGTGATAGCAAATACCGTGAGCGGTGTGAGAGCTGATTCGACGGATGTCGGGCTGACGAATTGCCGTCTGCGCAACAGCCTGACGCACGTTCTTGAGACTAAGGATTGCGACATACGTGCCACGGGATGCGAGTTTGCCGAGGCGGCAGGGTCGCTCGTGAAGACTAATGGGGGCAATCTGCGTCTGGCGAACTGCACTCTGAGCAATTATTATCTGTTTGCGGCTATCAGGGGGGGGGCTCTGGAGTTTGTCCATACCGATGCCGGCAATTGCGATGAGGATGATCCGGATGCCGGGATGCGTCCGTATGTGGAGGCATTGATTGACAATTCGATAGTCTATGGATCTATGTCGGAGTGCAATATGAAGGATCTTGCCGGAACGCAGATCTATTTCAGGAATTGCCTGATGAGAAGCAACGGGACTGATGATGAGAATTTCATAGACACGATGTGGGGCGTTGATCCGCTGTTCTATACGGACCGGTCGGCCTATATATTTGATTATAGGCTGCAGCCGGAGTCTCCTGCCCTGGGGATGTCGGTGGCTTCGGATGTGGAGCTTCCGAGGACTGATTTCTACGGGGGTGTTCATACGTATCCTGCGGCGATAGGGGCGTATGAGGGGAGAGAGGATTAGAGGTTGAGAGGTTGAGGGGTTGAAGGGTTGAAGGGGCGGTATTTCGGTACGCGCCTCGGAGATGCGCGACCCCGACGGGGCGGATGGACCGGGGCGAGTGAAGCCGGACGCGGCATGCCGCAGTCCCGACAGGGCTGATGGGACATGATCTAAAATAAAAGGGGTTGGGCGGATGGAGAAAAATTTGTACATTTGCCGATAATAGAATTTAATCGAGAGTATCATGGAAAAATTGCAGACGATAGTGGCTCAGTTTGCCACCGAGGGAGATGTTAAGGAGATCAAACCACTTGGCAATGGCCTTATAAATGACACGTATATAGTGAGGACAGAGCCGGCAGATGCTCCGGACTATGTGCTCCAGCGGATCAATCATCATATATTCACCGACGTTGAGGGGCTTCAGCGGAATATCAAGGCTGTGACCTCCCATATACGCCGCAAGCTTGAGGCTGAGGGCGCTGACGATATTGACCGCAAGGTGTTGACATTCATAGGTCTCCGCAGCAATGGCGAGCAGACTTATTTCTTTGATGGCGAGAGCTATTGGCGCATGATGCTTTTTATCCCGGACGCGGAGACGTTTGAGGCTGTGACGCCGGAGTATTCGCGCTATGCCGGCGAGGCTTTCGGCCATTTCCAGGCTATGCTGGTGGATATCCCCGATGAGCTGACCGAGACGATTCCGGATTTTCACAATATGGAGTTCAGGCTTCAGCAACTTCGTGAGGCTATAGATGTGGACGCTGCCGGACGGCTGTCGTCGGTGAAGGATATCGCTGATGATCTGCTGCGTAGAGCCGACAGGATGTGTCTGGCCGAGCAACTTCACCGCGAGGGACGGTTGCCTAAGCGTATCTGCCACTGCGATACGAAGGTCAACAATATGATGTTTGACAAGGATGGACGGGTGTTGTGTGTCATCGACCTGGATACCGTGATGCCCTCGTATGTGTTCAGTGATTATGGCGATTTCCTGCGTACGGGAGCCAATACGGGAGCGGAGGATGATCCGGATCTGAGCCGTGTGGAGTTCAATATGGAGATCTTCCGTGCGTTCACCGAAGGGTATCTGCGTTCGGCTTCAGGATTCCTGACCAAAGAGGAGATCGAGAATCTGCCATACGCCGCTGAGCTTTTCCCTTATATGCAGGCGGTTCGCTTCTTCGCCGATTATCTCAACGGCGATACCTATTACAAGACGGCTTATCCGGAGCATAATCTGGTGAGGACACGTGCGCAGATCAAGTTGCTGGAGAGCGTTGAGGCTCATGAGGCCGAGATGCAGGAGTTTATCCGCCAACAGATGGCGCGATGAGATCTGTCATGTCCTTTTTGTGTGTGGCAGCCATGGCGGTCGCATGCAGTGGCAACCGCGTGGCCGACCGGACGCAGGAAGGTTCTGTCTATGAACGTGATTGCACCGGAAGGGCTTTAGCGATATATGAGACTGTCGAGGATACTCCGTCGCTGGTTGCCCGAGTGGGTTCCGTGATGACCAAGGATCAATTGCTTAGGCTGGAACAGCTTGTGGCGCAAGGGAGCGTCACATCGGCTGTTCTGGGTTATGCAAATGTGGGCGATACGGCGGCTCTCAACCGGTTGATGGCAGAGCCGAATATAGCCGGAGTATTGGATCGGGATGTCAGGTTGCTGTGGGCTGCCGAGCCGGAGACATTAGGGACGGCGACACTGATGCCGCTTTATGCGTTGAAGGTGAGTGACGGGACGGCGGCTATGGAGGGGCGGTTGATCACGCATGCCGCGCTGACCCGTGTTGAATCCGGGGATGGGTTTGCCATAGAGGTCACGCTGACGGATGCCGCAACGGATGACTTCGCCAAGCTGACGCGCGAGAATATAGGCCGTCAGATAGCTGTGGCGATTGATGGGAAGGTGGTTATGGCACCGTTTGTGCAGTCGGAGGTCACCGGCGGTCATATTTCCATAACGCCCGGGGCGATGACGGAGGAACGGTGCCGGGAGATAGTGGATCGTTTGTGATGTGGTGATGATGTTAATAACAGAGAAAAGTGGGAAATAAAGCTGCAAAAGCATGCACAAACAGCGGTTTGGATTGGACGGAACATTTTGTGGTGTACAACGAAATGATACCAATAGGCAAAGGTGCTGAAAGACAGGTTGATGGTGTAAAGATGGGTCAGTATGCATGTTACTTTGCCGTGCAGAACGCAGACCCCTCTAAAACCATTGTAGCTCAGGCTTAAACATATTTTGCGATTCATGCTGCAGTCCCTACAGGCAGCTAAGGATTTGAAGGTGGTGGTTGGCGTTTCGGAGATCCGCCACCCCGACAAGCCCGTGTGATGCGGCAGGGGTAAGGTGTTGGTGAGCAGTTGGATGAGGCCGGACGCGGCATGCCGCAGTCCCTACAGGTGGCGATGGATTTGCAGGTGGGTGGTTGTTGCCGCAGTGCTCTACAGGTAGCTAAGGATTTGCAGGTGGCGGTTGGGGTTTCGGAGATATGCCATTCCGAGAGGTGCGAGAGATGTTGAATGGGGGGATGAAGGGGTTGTAGAGGGGTGTGAGGTAACTTTTTTGGGTTGATGGAGATGTTTGTCAAAAGAAAATTGTATATTTGCAAGCTGAAACCGTGAAAATTACAATTTAATAACCCTATATCATCTATTAACTCACAATGCAAAAAGGAAAATTAGGAAGTATCGTTGCAGGTGTGCTTGCCATCTTCTTGGTGCTGATCTGCCTCTTCTATCTGTCCTTCACGCTGGTTAATAACCATCATGAGGATAAGGCAGTTGAGTATGCGATGGCCAAGTCTAACGACAAGACGCAGAGCAGCGAGACTTACCGCAAAGCCTACAAGACGTATTTTGATTCCGTCGCCAACAAGCCGGTGTGGCTCGGCTACACTTACAAGCAGGTTCAGAAACTCAGCATCGGTCTGGGTCTTGACCTCAAAGGCGGTATGAACGTGACCCTTGAGCTGTCGGTTCCGGACATTCTGAAGACAATGGCCGGCGATCGTGCCAACGCAACCCTTGACAAGGTGCTTGCCCAGACAGACTCAGTTGTTAAAGCAACCAACAGCAATGACTATATCGCAGCTTTCGTGCAGCAGAGCGAGACTGTCAGCCCGAAACTGGATCTGGCGCTTATGTATCGCGATCAGATCAAGCAGGGTGCAAGCAAGGCTGAGATAGAATCAACATTGAAGCAGGAGATCAAGGACCGCGTCTCGAGCTCGGCCAATGTGCTCCGTCAGCGTATCGACGCATTCGGTGTTGTCGCTCCCAATATTCAGGAACTTGAGAAGGATGGCCAGATCCTGCTGGAGCTTCCGGGCGTTACAGATCATGAACGTATGGAAGAACTTCTGAAGGCATCGGCAAATCTGGAATTCTATGTTGAGCGTCCTGTCAACGAATATCTTCCGGAGCTTGACGCCGTGGACCGCGCTATCCGCCAGAGCGGTGATGCCAAGGGTCTTTACGGACACTTCGCCGGTCGCAACAATGCCGGTATGGTTGTTGGTGTGGCCACAAAGCAGGAGATGCATGCAATTGACTCTCTCCTGGCAGCCGCACAGGCCGACCGCAAGCTCTATGATCTGAAATTCGCATGGAGCGCAAAGGGCACTCCGACTCCCGAGGGTGATATGTATGAACTGTACTCGATGAAGACCGATGCCGGCGAACCGGTGTTGAGCGGCGACGTTGTCAAGGATGCCAAGATGGACTTTGACAAGCAGGCCGGCGGTACATACGTTTCGATGTCGATGACCAACAATGCAGCCGGCCGCTGGTCGAGCATCACGGGTCAGAACAAGGGCAAGCGTGTTGCAATTGTGCTTGACGACCGTGTTTACTCGGCACCGACCGTCCAGAATCAGATCACCGGCGGCAACTCACAGATCACCGGTAACTTCACTCCTGATGAGGGTAAGGACTTGGCCAACGTGCTCAAGAGCGGTAAGATGGCCAGCTCGATCCATATCATCAGCTCCACAAAGATCGGCCCGTCGCTGGGTCAGCAGGCAATCCACGATGGTCTTCTGTCGTTTATCTACGCTCTGGTTCTTCTGATGATCTTCATGTGTGCGTTCTACGGCATTATCCCCGGTCTGATCGCAAACGTGGGTCTTATCTTCAATATCTTCTTCACGTTCGGTATTCTTGCTTCGTTCCAGGCTGTGCTGACACTGTCGGGTATCGCCGGTATCGTGCTTGCTCTGGGTATGGCCGTTGACGCCAACGTGCTTATCTTCGAACGTACGAAAGAGGAACTCCGCGCCGGCAAGAATCTGCGCACAGCGATTGCCGACGGTTATTCCAACGCATTCTCAGCGATCTTTGACTCTAACCTGACTTCGGTTATCACCGGTATCATCCTTCTGATGTTCGGTACAGGCCCGATCAAAGGTTTCGCAACGACGCTTATCATCGGTATCGTCTGCTCGTTCTTCACAGCGGTATATCTGACCCGTCTGGTGTTCATCGCCTTCGGCAAGACCAAGCTGTTCAGCAACCTTACCTTCACTACTCCGATCTCACGCAAGATGTTCACCAGCGCCCATATCAACTTCCTGGGCATGCGCAAGGTGACCTTCGGTATCATCATCGCTGCAATCCTCGTGTTTGTGGGCTTCCTCGGCTTCCGTGGCCTGAACCCCGGCATCGACTTCTCGGGTGGCCGCAACTATGTTGTTCAGTTTGACCACGCAGTCAACACCGCCGAGATGCAGGACAAGCTTGCTGACGCATTCGAGGGCAACAAGCCGACCGTTATCACGATCGACAACCCGACCAAGGTGCGCATCTCGACCAACTATCTGATCGATGATGAGACCCAGAACGTTGACTCGATCATCACGGCACGCCTCTATACCGCCCTTCAGAACACTAACGATATCGATGGTTCGAAGATGACTATCGGTCAGTTCCAGGCATCGGATGAGACTCAGGGTATCATCAGCTCGCAGAAAGTGGGCCCGACGGTGGCAAACGATATGCGCACGGATGCTTATATCGCCGTTGCTCTGTCGCTTCTGGCAATGTTCATCTACATCCTGATCCGTTTCCGCAACATCGCGTTCTCGGTTGGCGCTCTCGCAGCGGTGGCGTTCACAGCATTCGCTATCATCGGTTTCTATTCGATCTTCTTCGGTGTGCTGCCGTTTGCAATGGAGGTTGACCAGACGTTTATCGCCGCGATCCTGACCGTGATCGGTTATCAGATCAACGATACGGTGGTTGTGTTTGACCGTGTGCGTGAGAATGTCGGTCTGTATCCGAAGCAGGACTTCGGCACTACGATCAATCAGTCGATCAACTCGACACTTGGTCGTACGGTGATGACTTCGGCTTCTACACTGCTCGTGTTGCTGTGTATCTTCGTTCTCGGCGGTGACGCTATCCGTTCGTTCACTTTCGCAATGATCTGCGGTGTGATCATCGGTACGTTCGCTTCGATCTTCGTGGCAGCTCCGGTTGCTTACCTGACGGATTCGCGTCGTAACAAGGCACGCGCCAAAGCCGGCAAATAATCCCGAGCTATAACAATCCTATATATTACGCAAGGCGGCTGATCCTCACGGATTGGCCGCTTTGATTGTTGTTAGAGTGGAGAGGTTGAGGGGGTTGATTAGGTTGATTAGGTTGAGGGGTTGAGGGGTTTGTGTTGTATCGGGGTAATGCGCGTATAATCAATTGTTCGCGCGGATGGATGGAGCCGGACGCGGCATGCCGCCTATTCTTTACCCACAGAAGTCAAAACAGAATCAGGA
>CAJTTG010000007.1 GCA_910579185.1 uncultured Muribaculaceae bacterium | reverse complement strand
CGGCTATGCCGATGGCAATGGCAAATGGCTCCGCAGCGAAGAATATCGCAATCTTGTTGCTACTGAAGACGGTGGCACCGGCGGCGGCTCGTACAAAAAGGGTGAGCTTTCCGGCACACAATATCCCGATGCCTGCCATGTGGCCATCTACAACAACAAAGACCTTCTGAACCCGACCATCGTATCCACCGACCAGATCAGTTCTCCGGCCGGACGCTTCCGCTCGCAGTACTATCAGTCGATCTGGGCAGATGAAAAGGGTGATGTCTATGTGTTCTCCCCCAGCTATGGCAAAACAGCCACTAATTCGCTCCAGCGCACCACGGTTGCAGCCGGTGTGATGCGTATCAAATCGGGCACTGAAGCATTCGACGACTCCTACTACTATGATATTGAAGCACTTTCAGGCGGATACTCATTCATGCGCAACTGGTATATCAGCAATGGCTATTTCCTGATGCAGATGTACGATCAGAAACTAACCGCCTCCACAAGCGGTGGCAGAGCCGGCGGCGGTGGCGGATCAACATCCTACACAGCACTCACACTCGCTATTTTCGATGCCTACAACGGAACTTACAAAAAGGTTTCTCTTCCAAGCAACGTGTCGGAAATAGGCAAGACAATCTATGCACAGAACGGATATGTCTATATTCCCGTCAGCTTCACCGAGGGCTATCCTGTGATCTATCGCATCGACCCGAAGACTGCGACCGCAACCAAAGGTCTGACTGTTGAAGTAACATCCATTCAGGGAATGGGTCTGCTGTCACCCATCGCTTATTGATCCAATCCTCTTAGCTCATGAAATTTTTCAGAAAAATACATCTCTGGCTGTCAGTCCCGTTCGGAATCATCATCACACTGATCTGCTTCTCCGGCGCCATGCTCATATTCGAGCCGGAAATCACCCGGTCGGTCAACAGCCACGTCTACTATGTGGCGGAAGTCAAAGAACAGCCGCTGCCGATGGAAGATCTGATGGAATCAGTGAAATCGACTCTGCCCGACAGCGTGTCGATCACCGGCGTGACCGTGTTCAAAGACAAGAGCCGCACATATCAGGTCAATCTATCAAAACCGCGCAGAGCCTCGATGTTCATCGATCAGTATTCGGGAGAGATCACCGGCAAATATGAACGCCTCGGATTTTTCTCGACCATGTTCAAGCTCCACCGATGGTTGCTCGACAGCGCGAATCCCCACGGCGAGGGACTGAAAGTTGGCAAACTGCTCGTTGGTATCTCGACCCTGATATTTGTCATAGCACTGATCACAGGTGTCATCATCTGGTGGCCACGTGCACGCAAAAACTTCAAACGCAGCCTCTCCATTCCCTTCAGCAATGGATGGAAAGGGTTCTGGAAAGGACTTCATGTGGCCGGCGGCATGTACGCTTTGATCTTTGTCCTCGCAATGTCGTTGACAGGTCTGACATGGTCGTTCGACTGGTATCGCTCGGCATTCTATGCCGTGTGTGGCGTGGAACACACACCCAGATCTTTCGGACAGCAGAACGGTCAGTCAACCGAAGGCAAAGCCCACGGTGACAAGGGCGAGGATAGAGAAGGACGCGGCAAAAGAGGCGGACGCGGAGAACGTGGAGAACGCGGAGAGCACGGAGAGCGTGGCGAACATGGCCATTGGAACCATGAACATGGCGACCGTCATGATCGCGGCGAGCATGGCAGAGGACATCGTCATTCCGAATTCGCACGCTGGCAGCAGGTCTATGATCAGCTGAACGCTCAGAATCCCGATGCTCCCCAGATCACCATATCGCAGGAAAGCGCATCCGTGACACTCGGAACAACCGGAAACGGACGTGCTTCCGACCGCTACGAATTCAACCGCCGTTCAGGTGAGATCACGTCAACCTCACGCTACGCCGACAGCAAGGAGGCCGACAAACTCCGTGGCTGGATCTACGCTATCCACACAGGAGGGCTTGGAGGCATGACCACACGCATACTGTGGTTCCTCGGGGCTCTGCTCGGCGCATCGCTGCCACTGACCGGATATTACATCTGGATCCGGCATCTCAGACGCAAAAAAGAACCAAACAAGGCTCACTGAGTAACATAATGGTAAACAAGAAGATCATCGGCATACCGGACAAAAACCGGTATGCCGATGATCATTTATAGATGATTTAAAACCTTATCTTATCGTGACTGACGGAAAAGCCACTCGCGCACTGATGTGATCTTGTAGGCGTAGTCAAACGAGTACATGTGCTCACTCCCTTTTCCGCTCTCCGGAAGCACTGATTTCGGCTCGAACTGGAAAATATTGACCGGCGCACCCTTTTCAAGCATGACGGCGGCAAGCTCACTCTGCTCTGCCTCGGGAAGCTTGGCACTCCATTCGGCGAATGTGTATTGCACGCCATCCTCCTCTGCTGCTTTTTCAAGCGGTGCGAGATCGCTGAATGCCTTTCCTTCGTTTCCGGCAATGAAATAGACAAACTTATGACGGGCGAGATCCTTGAATGTCGCCGTATCCCAGTGGCTGTCAACAAAGATCGAGGCCGCGAACAGATCGGGATAGGCCACATTGTAGTACATCGAGATCATTCCGCCCATTGACTGTCCTGTTGTGTAGAGCCGCGATGTGTCGACATTGTTTTCAGCAACTACATCCTTGAGCAGACGGATGGCGATATCAACCTCATCGGTATGGCTGTAGGCATCGTTGACGGCGACACCGGCGAACTGAGGCACAAGCACATAGCAAGGATGCTTGGCCTGCCATTCATCCGTTGCCCAGATCAGGCCGCCGTAGCCTTGCGTCAACGGACGCGTCACATCAGTTCCGGGCGTGCTGGCATCGGCAATGAACAGCACCAGCGGATATTTCTTTGATGCCTGAGCGTTCTTTGGCGCGAACAGATTGTATTTCATTATAGTTCCGGTCTCCGGATCCCTGAACTCAAGTTGCTTGAACTGCGGTACAAGCGTCTTGATCATGGCTTGGAGCGTGGAGTCGGACGACTTGTCGATCGCCGGACCACCGCCGGGTTTACCAAGCTGAGGGCCGCCTGGGCCTTTACGTTCCTGTCTCACACTATCTGCCGCCTCACTTTTGGCCGTGCTGCCGGAGCATGCCGCCATTGCCGGCAGCACGCAAGCCATTGCCATTGTCAACATGGCTTTGGTCCTGATGTTTCTGAATTTCATTCCTGTTTAGTGTTTTTTACTATAAAGAGCTGAAACAAAGAAAAAGTTTAGTGCCTACGGGTAGACAATCGGTTTTTATCGACGAATATCACTCCTGCCCGGCAATCTGAGCTTTCACGCTCCTGCGCAGAAGCTTGCGGATTGTGCGCCATTTCGGGAAAATGACACTCGGACGCACCGGGCCATATCCGACGAGGATTATGGTCAGCGACACTATCGCAGCGATCAGCAACCATCCGTAGATCTCTTTCATCGAAACCACCAGTGCCTGAACCTGCACCATGCCGTAGATCTGTCCGAGGGGTGCATGGACAGCAGCCGGATTCAGATCCGTGAATACCGAGCCGATCAGGGAGGCGTTCTTGGCCATGGTGTGGCTCAGAAATTCACCGATCAAGGCCGGCCCGAGGGTCGCGCCCATCACTGCGCCTGTGAATCCATTGATAGTCAAAGCCTGAGGAAAAACAAAGAAATGCATTCCACCCTGAAGAATCGATGTCAGGAAAACGATGGATATTATCACCGATGCGGCACCACGGAAAAATAGCGGCATGAACAGCATCTCCTTCTCCACTCCATAGTCAATCAGGAAATAGAAATAGGCCAGATAGATTGCGGCCAGGGCAAAGCCGATTGCGGTCATGGTACGGTAGCGCCAGTGACGCAGCGCAAACGTGACATAAGTGAAAGCGCAACCGGCCAGAATCCCCACAAGGACATAGAGGTTGAGGTCAATGAGATTGGTCTCATCGAAGCCGAGAACCGTGGCGGCATAGCTGTGTTCAAACACATGCTCCGTAGCCAGCAGCGTGAAGAATACGAGATAGATCACCGTAGCGCGGATCACGTTCCGGTTAGTCAGAGCCGTGAACGAAATATAAGGATGGTGGAGGAACGTGGCACGCCACAGATTGATGGCGACACACAGCAGTCCAAGCACCGTTGCGGCAATGATCTCCTCGGCCTCCCACCAGTCGTAGTAGTTGCCGTAGACACAGATGAACGTGAAGCAGAGCATGAAGATGGCCCATAATCCCGAGCCGATCCAGTCGATGCCGAGCAACGGAATCTGGATAGGACCGCGCACGGGGCGCACCAGGATCATTGTCAGGAGCATCATAAGCGCAAGCAGGCCTATCATTATCCAATGCATGTATTCCCACTGCGAGAAAAATGCCGTGTAGACCGTGGAAAGTCCGCTGAGCTGTATGGCCCCGTCGACCACAAGATAGACATAGCAGAAGAATACCGCCATGTCGCGTGTCGGAGTCAACCAGAGCTGGATGGTGGAGTTGCACACGAATGTGGCCCACATCCTGAACCATCCGGCAAAGAAGCAGGTCACTACCAACACACCGACCGACTGGGTGTGGGCGCATATCACGTTGGCAGCGATCAGAGCCGCGCCACAGATGAGCAATCCGGCCCGGTTGGTGAAGCGGAATTTCAGCCTGAACATGACGGCGAAATTAATCGCCATGCCCACAAGCGAGGCATATCCGGCCATCAATATATCCTGCTGCATCAATCCCGTAGTGCCAACCATGTCGGAGGCGGCGGCAAGGTAGACACCGCCGGAAAACTGGACTATCAGCACGAAGAAAATGAACAGCCAGGGCTTCAGCCGCCGCGGAATGAAGTTCGGGACATCGGGGATGTCAAATGGCCCCTGGGGGCCGTGCCAGTCTCCCATATCAGTATTTCACCTCACATTCCACATTCATTCCGGCACGCAACAGCTGCATGTCCTCGGGCTTGTTGTCGGCCGTAAATTCTATTCTGACCGGCACACGCTGACGCACTTTGACAAAATTACCGGCCGAATTGTCCTGAGGCAGGAGCGAGAGCTGCGCGCCAGTAGCCTTTGACAGCGATTCAACCTTGCCATGGAACACAACACCGGGAATGGCATCGACCTTGATGTCGACCTCGGCACCCACGGCAATATGATGTAGCTGTGTCTCTTTATAGTTGGCTGCAACCCATATCTCAGAAGAATCGACAATATCCACCATTGTCTGGCCGGGCTGCACAAGCTGCCCCTCCTGAATCTCCTTGCGAGTGACATATCCGTCGCAGGGGGCGGTGATCACGGTGTAGCTGAGATTGAGTTCTGCGGTTTCAAGCAGAGCCTTGGCAAGCTCGATTCCGGCTTCGTTCTGCGCGATGCGTTCACGTGCTTCCGAAACCACCGACGATGTTGCCGAACGCTGGCGCGAAAGCATCTCGAAACGGGCTTTCTTGGCTGCATAGTCGGTTTTTGCGGCATCATACTGCTGACGTGTCACGGCATCCTTTTCCAGGAGTTTTTCGTAACGTGCAAGATCTGTCGCGGCGTGCTCCATCAGGACTTTTGCCTCGGCGATCGAGGCCTCGCTGACGGCCACATTGGCCGAAGCGACACCTACGCTGCGGTCGGTCACGCCGCGGCCGGCCTGGGCATTCTGATAGTCGGCCCGTGCCTGAGCCACACGCAGACGCATGTCGGCATCGTCAATAATCACGAGCGTATCGCCTTTGTGGACGGGCTGATATTCCTTGAAACGGATCTCTTTGATATAGCCCTGCACACGGCTGTTGACCGGTACGATCTGCTGCTGCACCTGGGCATTGTCGGTGAATTCCACATCACCCAGATGGGTGAACTTGCTGCCGATCCAGAGTGCGGCGACTATGATTACGGCAAGCGACAGGATATAGGAGATGATTTTTTTAGTACGGTGTTTCATATTGTTCCGGAGATGAATTGCAGTTTGTAATAATAGTAAATGATATTGATTCTGGCATTGACGAGCTGCTGCTCGGCATCGAGCTTGGCATTGGCGGCATCGAGCATATCGGTGATCAGAGCCATGTCGGCACTGTAGCGTGTCGAGGTAGTCTGATAATTGCGCTCGGCCAGTTCCACGCTTTTCTGTTGCGTCTTCAGCTCTTCATAAGCCTCAAGATAGCGGATGTAATCGGCACGGACAGCCAGCTCCACCTGCTCCTGCGCGGCATCGAGCTGCTGCAAGGAGTGCTGCGTGGCCACACGGCTCTTGGCCACTGACTTATTGGTTTTGTAGAGCGAAGCGAGATTATAGCTTACCCCTACACCGACCCACCAGTAGCTGAGGTTACGGTTGATCGGTGGCACTTCGACAAGAATAGGGCCGTCGAAAGTCCATCCGGCCTGAAGCCCGATCTTCGGCAGACGCTCCGAACGCACCAGACGCTCGGCCTTGCGGCTGATCTCAACCCCCGAACGCGCAAGCTGCAACGAGGGGGAATTTGCGGCTGCTTCCTGCTGCCACCATCCCTCTCCGGCCTGTCCGAGCGAACGGCTCAGGATTGTGGAATCGGGCACAACCACAGTGTTATCGGCCAATCCGGCGGTCTCAACGAGGTTGTGGTTCAATATATTCAGTGTGTTGTCAATCTTGATCAGCTGAAGTTCAAGATTGGAAACGAGAAGTTCGTAACGGGTTATATCGTTGCGCAAAGCCGTGCCCTGCTCATAGCGGACGTGCATCTCATCAAGCACTTTCCGCGCCTGGGCTATGTTGTTTTCAACCACCTTGCGCAGATTGGAATACTTGTAGAGATCGAGATAGAATCCCGTCAGCTGGAAGCGGATATTGTCGCGCTGGAAATCGGTGGCATAGCGTGCCGCCGTGGATTTCAGTTCGGCGAGTTCGATGGAGCTTGTGATGGCTCCGCCGGCATAGACGGGCTGCGAGATGTTGACACCCACCCCGTTGCCGAAATGTGGGATCGGAGCTTTCTGATAGTCCGAAAAATTGCGTTTGGTAGTAAAACCGTCGCCAATGTAGCTGAGCGAGAGGGTGGCGTTGATATCTGGCAGACGCTGCGTCCGGGCAACGTTGATTTCTTGCCGTGCCTCCTCTTCGGCGGTAAACGATGGTCGGAGTTGACGGCTGTTCGCCTCAGCGGTCTGGAAGATCTCTTCAAGAGTGATCACCCGTTGATCCTGAGCCATAGCACGCACTCCGCCGCTCGACAAAGCTGCCACCAGCAGCCCTGTGAGCAATCGGTGATTGATCATAAGAAAAAAATGTGTGGGATTGGATTAATTATATGCTGAAGATTGGATTGGAATGCCCGGCAGATACCGCCGCGACACTATCCTGCAAAATCATTGAGTGCTTTTCCAGCTCTCTTTATACGCGTAGTTGTGTACTGTCTGATTGGATATGCAGTTAATGCTTTTTCTTTGTGTCATTGCAGGAAGGCTCCTTGTGAACCACGGCGCAAAGTTACACTTTTTTTCGCAATTTTCCCATATTTTACCCACTGCCGTATTTTTCCACGCCTACTTTCACAGGAATCCGGTTTAAATAGACTCCACCAAATGAAAAGACAGACAAAAGGCAGACGTATCAGCTCATTAGCCTACTTTTCAGTGCGATTAATTGTTGATTGTCAACAATCTTGCTATCTTTGCAGGAGTATGAAACGAAAATGTATCACCGCCGCGGCCGCAGCGATGGCCGCCATGGGGCTTAATGCCTCCAATGCCGACAGCCGGCCCAACATAGTGCTTTTCATGGTCGACGACATGGGATGGCAGGACACCTCCGTTCCATTCTACGGCGAGCGCACTCCGCTCAACGACCGCTACCGCACTCCCAATATGGAACGCCTGGCCCAAATGGGGGTGAAGTTCACCTCGGCCTATGCATGCGCCATCTCCTCCCCGTCCCGTTGCAGCCTCATGACGGGGATGAATCAGGCACGCCACCGCGTGACCAACTGGTCGATGAACCGCGACGTGATGACCGACGATCCTATGACCGACATCCGGATACCGGACTGGAACTATAATGGCATACAACCTGTTGACTCAATCAACAATGCAGCCTACTGCACTCCCTTGCCGGAGCTTCTGCGGCAGAACGGCTACTCGACGATCCATGTTGGTAAAGCCCACTTCGGATCATTCGGCACCCCCTCGGCCGATCCTCTGAAGATGGGTTTCGATGTCAACATTGCCGGGACTGCCGCCGGCGGCCCTGCATGGGGCGGCTACCTCGGACAGAACCGCTACGGGTTCAACTCCGACGGCACTCCGGGAAGCCAGTATGCCACTCCCGATCTTGAAAAATACTGGGATCAGGACGTTTTCCTGACCGATGCCCTGACACGCGAGGCTATCCACGCCGTAGATTCCCTCCGTCCATCCGGCAAACCGTTCTACCTCTACATGGCCCACTACGCCGTCCATGTCCCGTTCTGCCCCGACAGCCGCTACATCGACAACTATACCTCTCTCGACGACACTGAGCAACAATATGCTGCACTGATCGAAGGGATGGACCGCAGCCTCGGCGACATAATGGACTATCTCGAACAGTCGGGACAGATCGACAACACCATCATCATCTTCATGAGCGACAACGGAGGCCTCGACTTCTATTCTCGCGGAGAAATGCCATCGGCCGCCGGCGACCGCCATAACTATCCCCTGCGCAGCGGCAAAGGCTCGGCCTATGAAGGGGGTGTGCGCGAACCGATGATCGTCTACTGGAACGGGGTGGCAAAGCCCGGCTCGCAATGCGACGACTACCTCATCATCGAGGATTTCTTCCCCTCCATCCTCGAAATGGCGCAGATCGACAGCTATCAGACCATACAGCCGGTCGACGGCATAAGTTTCGTTCCGATGATCAACGGATCGGCCGACCCATCCGACGGACGCGCCCTCTACTGGAACACGCCCAACAACTGGACCAACATGATTTCCGAGGATGAGAAACGCGAACTCGGCATAGGCCCAACATGCGCCATCCGTCTGGGCGACTACAAACTGATCTACCGCTACGACGACGGATCCCATCAGCTCTTCAACATTGCCGACGACATAGGAGAGCGTCACGACATCTCATCGCTTCATCCCGACATCGTGGCCGACCTGTCGCGACGCCTCGGCGACTATCTCCGCTCCGTCGACGCCCAGCGCCCCACCATCAACGCCACCGGCCTCCCCTGCCCCTGGCCCGACTCTGAATACGTTGAACGTTCTACTCTGGAGCATTAACCAGTTGGAATTTTGCAATCCTTATCAGTTTTGTTGATTCAGAACGCGGTTGCTTTACAGCCGGACGGGATCTTTGGGGGCGAGGCGCGCAAGGGCTATTTCGTAGGTGTTGAGGGCCGTGAACATGGAGACGGCAGCCAGAAGCACCCAGGCAATGTAATGGAGGTCGATATTGAATGCGTGTCCGGGGACTGAGAGCCGGAATGTGGCTATTCAATCGCCAATGAGTGGCATCAGAAGCGTGAGTACCACACCCATGATGAAGCCTGCCAGCGCAGCGATCATTACGGCAATGCGGTTGCGCCGTCGCAGCTCGGCATTGTATTGCCTCACCATCTCGATTGTGTCCATGCGCTGTTGCAGCCGGGCAATGAAGTCGCTGCCGGACGATAGGTCGGGGTTGAAATTCCCGAACAGTTCTTTGAGGTTATCGTTGTCCATAGTCATATATTTTCTTTTGTCAGGAGGCCGCGAAGATGATTCCGGCCACGCGTAAGATGTTGCTTAACCGCGCTCTCCGATGCGCCGACAATGGCGGCGATCTCCTTGATGGCGTAGTCTTCGAGATAGAACAGCAGGATCGATGTGCGCTCCTTGTCGGGCAGACGGTCCAGGGCGGCATAGAGTTCCTGATAGCGGAATGAGGCATCGGCGGTTTCATGTGCCGGGGCTTCGGGAGCCTCATCATATCCTAAAGTGGGATGCACCGACCGGCGGCTGTTGACAAACGTGGTGTAGCCGATGCGGTAGAGCCACGCATTGAAACGTCCGGGATCCTTTAGACTGTCGATCGAGAGATAGGCCTTTACGTAGGATTCCTGCGCTATATCGTCGGCGAGAGCGGAATCACCGCAGCAGAGGGCCACAAGAAAGCGCCTGAACGCTCTCTGCGATCCCTCCACATGGGTCATGAACTGCTCGCGTGTCATCGGGCTTAACGGTTGATCTGTTTGCGTGTCACGAAATAGACCACCACGTAGCTCAGCCCTATGGCGAGCGATGCGCCTCCGAACATCAGCGGCACGGTCACCTGATCCGAGCTGGACAGCGCGCCATTGGCAAGATTGACAATACCTACTATTGCGAGAGCCAATCCAATAAAGGAGAAGATGCATCCGCGAAGCAGACGGAGGTTGAGCAATTCCAGAGGGGTGCGTTGCGGCTTTTTGAGCGAGTCGGCCAGTTTGTCGGCATCGATATCATTGTTTGCCTCGATGGCTTTGATGATCACCTGAGTGCGTCTGTTGTCGGCATTGATTTTGGTGAGAGCCGTTATCAGCACAACAGCGATAGGAAGCACAACACAAATGAAAATGGGAACTAATACTCCTGACATGATTTCTAAGTTTTATGGGGTTTGTTTAATTTTATCGTTTTTGAGACGTCTCACAAGTAAGACACAGCATCCCGACAAAAGGTGACATCGCCCCTATATTTTTTCTATTTTCCGGCAAATATATAACTTATCGGCAACAAAATAGTACAATTGTGCGTTGTGGGTGTAACTATTTCTTTGTATCTTTGCAGTGCGGTTGCGAGAGTGGCAATTCCGCTATCTGTTGTCGACCGCCACAAGGATTATGGATAAAAAGAAACGAGCCATAGGTTATATCCGTGTTTCAACGACAGCGCAGGATGCAGCACGTCAGGAGATGCAGATTACCGAGTATTGCAGGGATAATGGCTTTGAACTGCTTAAAGTTCTCAAAGACGAGGGCATAAGTGGTGCTACAAAGAACAGACCGAGCTATATTGAGTTGCTTATGCTGACGAGTGAAGATGCAGATATTGTCGTTGTAAGCGAGTTGAGCCGTCTTTCACGTGAGGATGAGATTTTGTCTGTAATGACTGATGTGAATAGTCTGTTAAAGAACGGTTTGGACGTGTTATTCATCGACACCAAAGAGCATTACGAGGGTGGTAAGGTGTTGGAGCTTGTGGATATATTGCGTATTGCCATAGCCGCAGAATATGCGAAAGCTGAGCGGAAGAAAATTACTGACCGCATGAGAAGTGGCAAAGTGCGCTGTTTTCTGCAATCGGAGGAGTTGATGTGCAAAGGTAGTGTTGTGCCTTTCGGGTATTCGGCAGTACCCAATCCGAACTTTATAAAAGGGAAAACGCCAAAGTCCATATTGGTGCGTGATGAGAACGCTCCGATTGTTCAGGAGATATTTAAGATGTGTATTGACGGTTTGACCGCAAAGGAAATTAAGCAAGAGATGATTTCACGCGGAATAAAGACTGTCAAGGGCAACGATTTCTTTTCAGAAAATATCTACCGTATTCTGCATAATCCCTGCTACAAAGGACTGTGGCGGATTCTCCCCAACCGTGACGGCAAGAACAAGACGGAGCCGTCAGGGCGGCGTGAGCCGATAGAGCGCAAAGGGGATGCGTTGGTATCAGAAGATGTTTGGGATAAGGTACAAGCGATTCTCAATCAGAATAGGATTGTGGATGTGCCGAACAATGGCGTGAACTACAACGCCCTACGGTATATTTTGAAATGTCCGTGTGGAAAGAACATGTATATAGTCAGGCAGACGGGTACGGGATTGCGGTATTATCGCTGTGCCGTCAAAAAGAACAAGTACGATGAAACCATCTGCGCCAACGGTGGGGTCAATGCAGACATAGCGTTAAAAACGGTATGGGTGGCCGTCAAGACCGCCATTGCCAAAGATGAATTTACGGAAATGAGCAGTGAGAAAATTACCAAGATTGTCAGAGAAATAGACAACCTGACAAGTAAAATTCAGTCGCTCAATGCCGAGATTACGATTGCCAAATCGGATCAGAACTCCATTTTAGAGAGCATAAGGGTACTGACTAATCCGACCCTGCTTCTTCATCAGCAACAGCAATATGAGAACAAAGAGAAGTTTATCTCCGGCGCAGAAGATGAGATTGAACGGCTGAAATCGGAACGGCATCAAAAGGAGGTCTCCAAAGCGGAATTAACTAATGATGTTGCCATTGAAACGCTTGACAGCCTTTCGGTTGAAGATAAGGCACGATTATTCAAAAAGTACCTTGACCGTGTTGTGTATTATTCGGAAACGCAGAAGCGAGGTACGTTTGTTGTTGATTTCAAGAACGGCACAAGAAAGATTGTCTGCATCCATATCAAGGCAAAAGCGGCTGAGATTGTTGAACTGCCGTCCTCGTTTCAATTTGATGAGCAGAATCGGACAATATTAGTGCCGATTCATCATTATTCATCGGGCAACAAGTTTGAGTTACCAACGATAAAGGACAGCCCCCACTCGTCTAAAGAGGTTATGGATATGCTGATTGACCAAGAGGAGTATCGGATTGACGGCATAGCCAATAAGCCTTACTTTGAATGATTGGAGATAAAGTTAATCGCGTTTATCGTAAGAATAATTCCGCTTCAACCTCCTGATAAGCATTCGGGTCAGTTTGTCTCCGTCCAAATTCTTTTTCACTTTGACCTGCGTAAAGCATAGAAGATGTTGGATTAGGTCAATCAGTATATTCCCTTTTGTTGGCTCTGGAATTTTTATGCTACGGACGGAATTGGCACCTATATTCACTTGTTCAGGGGTGCACATTTTTACAAGCGACACAAGTTCGTCTAAATCGAAGTCCATTATAGGCTCAATCGTGACATAGGTCTTAATTCCTCGTTCAGCAATCATAGACATGGCTTCGGCTCTTTCCTTTGGGGTTGGTGCGTTGTTCATTGTCTCAGAGTAATGCCGATTTGTTTCTATTGTTGTACAAGCTACGGCTTGACCACTCTTGAACAGTGGATGGTCTGTGAAGCCCAATATCCTTGCCGGATTCTTAGTTTGTAGGAGGAAGCGAGTTTTAATGCCATTTTGATGCGAAGTGGCTTCAACGCAAAAATCAAGGATTGCAGTTATCCATTCAGACGGAACGTCAGAAGCGAAAACATCTGTACTGCTTCCAATGAATATGAACTGATTTTCACTGAATATGCCGTTTAATTCCGATTCGTCCAAATGAATAGGCTGTGGATTAGGCACAATGGTTTTCATGTAGCAATATGCACAATCGTGGTAGCACCGACCCTTAATCGGATTCCAAGTATGAGTTACGAACTCGTACATATTGCCTTTGCTCTTATTAAGTTTCATGGTGCAAAGGTAGCGATTTTCATGGGAATATGCCCTATAATCTAAATGCAAACACGGCACAACGGAGAGTGCCGAAGTGCCGTGCTGATGAGTGGTTGATGCCTAATGCTACTTTACTCGCATCAAAGTAAAGTTGCCGTAACGGTTGTCGGTAAGGGTCATTTTGTCTCCCTTGATATAGCCTTTCACGTTCCAATCGTCATATTCGACAGAGAACGCTCCCGTAGTCTCGCTATAAAGGTATTGGCAACGCGCTTGGTCGTAAATTGTAGTGCTGTTGGGTTCATAGACCGTGATAACGCACGTTGTGGCACTCTCAACCTTGACCTCGGTAGGATAGTTGGTGTTGTCGTTAACGCCTTTCCACACAGAACCGATAAGGTCATTCGGCAATTTGGGTTCGTCATCGTCATCGCCACATGAAGCGAAGCCGACACATGTCAGCACTGCGATGAGTGCAAACGCAAGAAATTTCAGTTTCTTTGTCATTTTGAATTGTTGTTAATTGATTGATTATAAGATAGCCGAAGCTAATTTGACTACTGGTTGTTGGATTCTTTTGTCGTGAAAGAATAGACATCACCGTACATTATCTTGTATTCAGTGACATCATTTCCTACGGAGGAAGTTGCCTGACGAACAATGCGATAATAGTAGGTTGTAGCTGGCTGGAGATTCTCGATATAAAATCCTTGTTGGTATTGTACGTCATCATAGACATATGAGCCATCAATTGGTGGGTTCGTCCAAAGACGCATCAGCCCCAAGTTTTCCACATCGTCCATTGTTGCTTGGTTGACTGACCAAACTATGCCGTCAGCCTGAGAAATGGTTTCTACAATAGCTGTGGTTGCTGTGGTTGTCACTTTGATTCCACGTAGAGAATCCCAATAAACGTACTTGTATTCAGGTGCATCATTGTCATCGCTACATGATGCGAAGGGAAGCATTATTGCCATGAGCAAGAATGCAATCGGTTTGATTTTCATTTCTTTGAATGTATTGATGTTTTAGAAATAGACTTTTACTTTATCCCGCATAGTGGCACCGACTGTACCGTCTTTAATCCAATTCCAGTTGCTATAAGCATCGCTATATGTTATCAGTTTGCCAGATTCATCGTAGTACTGTATATGGCGAATCCTCGATTGCGTCCACGAACTATTGTATTGCTGAATATAGACTATCTTCTTAGCACCGTTGGATTGCACCGCGGTATAGTTGGTTATATAGGCAACTTCGTATAGATTGCCTCCATGTTCGTCTTTTACGATTCTAAAGCATGAAGTGTCAGCGTAAGTCTTTTCGGCAGGAGAATCATAGACCAAGACGCTACCCTCCATATAAATAAACGGAAATAAAAGCATGAATAAACTCGCTAATAATCGGCTCATTATAGCATACGTGTTTCTCATCCTCCATTGAAACGGCTGTGTTAAAACGACAAAAGCGTGAGGACTGTTTCTTGCTTATCCAACTATCAGGCTTCTCGCATTGCCTATGGGACGGATAAGCAACAGTCGCCCACGCTTGGAGGATATATAGAATCCGACTTTGCGGATAGTATATAGCCGAAGCGTGAGCGTTGTTGCCACCCTCGTTGTCCCTTAGAATTTTGCGAGAATTCGATAGTTAACGATGAGTTTCAAAAACGCTCTTGTATAATATGTCTGACCTCCTTTCGGAAATCAAGTGCAAAATTACTAAAAAGCGTTGGATTTTCTATGATAATGGTCTGACAAATTGTGCTGTGTATGCTCTACAACACGTTTTTATAGTCTGCCCTCGTCATTATAGGAATAGTAGCTGTCGTAGGGCGTAACGATGACATGGTCAAGCAAGCGAATATCCATAAGTTCACATGCTGATTTGATTTTGCGTGTCAGGCTGTCGTCTTGTCCGCTTGGGCGTGTGTTGCCTGACGGATGATTGTGGGCGAGGATTATTGCAGTGGCGTTGCTGACTAATGCTGTCTGCATTACCACCCTGACATCTACGATTGTATAAGTCAGACCGCCCTCTGAAATGGTGGTGTAGCCAATGAGTTTGTTTGCCTGATTCAGCAACAGAACCTTGAAAGTTTCCTTATAGCCTATGGTTTCTTCATCGAAGATTCGCTTTATAAGAAGTTGATGAATCTCTTTTGAGGAACAGAGGGTTTCTGTGAGGGGTTGCGGTTTGTATTTGAGTTGGATTTCTGAAACGATGCAATCTGTTTTCATGTCCGAAATTTTGACTGTTTATAATTGATTATTAAGGGTCTTGGGAAAGAAAATCGGACACTCCACTCTGATTGGGGAATGTCCGATTATTCAGGGAATCAATAAGCACTTAGCCCAAGAACCAAGCGTATTTATCATCTCCATGCAGAGCGTTGCAGATGCCGACCGACACTTCGGTAGCGTTGACGGCTCTTTGCAGATAAGAGTCAATGTAACTGCTCTTATTTGCTTCCGTCAGGAGGTTGTGGAAGTCGAACATGGAGATTGTGTTGTCCTTGACACCGAAGTTCGGATCTGCGTAGAAGTCACGGCAGACATTGTTTATCTGACTGTCGGTTATCAGGAGTTTAGGCACGTTGCGCTGATAGCGGTTGGGCAGAGCCTGATAGAGCCTCATGCGTCCGACAATCTGTGCAAACTGCGTTTCTGTCAGGCGAGTTTGCGATAGCGTCTGCAATAGGTGGATGTCTTGTGTCGGACGGAACGTATAGAACAAGTCAAGCACTTGCTTGTAGAGGTCATGAAGCGACATCACCTCAAGCTGAATCTTTGCGCCCTGACCTGTCAGTACCTGATTGGAGCAGACGTTCATTCGCCAACCGATAAAGACAGAGAATTTCTCTGCGCCACGATTGGCACGATAGAGATTCAGGTCGTTGTAGTTGCGAACACCGCCAATGCAGAGTTCCAAGCGTTGACCGTCTATCGTTTCGTGGATAGAGGGAATGGTGAAAGCGAAAGCAAGACGCTGATAGAACTGCGTCTTTTCGGATTCAAGCAGTTCTGATGCACGTTTGCCAAGTGCGGAGGGTATGCGCCCACGGACGATGTGCGACACACGAATTTCAGGACGGTTGATGAGTTCACCGCTGAACACGTTGCAGGCGGCATCATGCACAGTGTTAATGAAGTCCTGATGAGAGATTGTCAACTCCTGATTCGCCCATGTGGGAACAACACAGTTCACGGTCAGTTCCTCAATGCTGACAGCCGATGTATTGGCTTCAAGGAACGTTACAGAGGGGACGGTTGGGTTGATGTCCTCAAACTGAACATCCTCCGAGATGTTGTTGAGTTCAGATGCGGTTGTGGTGGCGGTAGCTAATGCGATTGCGTTTGTAGTCATTGTGGTAAGTGTTATTGATTACGAGGATAGCAACTATTACTATCAGAGCATTATCGCCGGATATATAATTGGATAGGTTAATTTCTTTTCCACCACGTTTTCAGGTCTGCCTTTCTTTTTTCTTTCCGGCATGGAGAGGGGGAGGTTAAATAGAGGTCAACACGCATTTAAGCGACTGTCCGAATTTTTCAGGAGGTGTATTTCTATCGGCTGTGGGAGATTTTGCAGTGTACACCTTTTGCTGTCGCTATTTCAGCATTTATAGGCAGTCATAAATTGGCGCGTTTTGACCTGACGTATTTTATATTTGGATTTTTGCCGTATTCACGGTCGTATTGCAGACCGCTATATATCTCGATTAGAATTGGATTATTTATTGGAGTTGCAAATGGCGTTTTTGTCATTTGTGGAGTAGTGCCGTTTCTTATGTATGTCCCGGAATAGAAAAATCAGACTTCAACGCTATGCGAAGTAGCGTTTCCTATGGATGTGCGATATTTATTTGGAAGCCAGCGGAAAGTTGACTAAATTTGCATATCAGTGATTCGGAATCAAATCTCCTACACCTCTTTGAATCCGCATTGCTTATCATATATCCAACTCATGTTTGACATCGGAATAAAGCCGGAATTTCGCCGTTTCGGTTTTATTTTGGTCGAGAATGTCCAAAATTTCTTCCTGAGTTCCTTAAATAATCAGATTTTTCACGTTAAAACGTGGACACAGACAAACAAGATGTGACTTCTAAAAAATTCAAACGATGTAAAGACATGAACAAAACACCAATCGAAGTGCCGAAAGGCATTGAGTATCTGAGCCAAATTGAAGATTTTGAGCTTCCCAACGGCATTCTTAATAAGGGGATTCCGAATTGTGGAGCGACAACACTTGCTCTTGAAGATAGACACAAGACAATAATATGCAGTCCGAGAAACAATCTGCTGATAAACAAGCACGAACAATATCCTGACACGCTCCTTGTTATTGACCGCTTCCGTGAAGATGCCATAAGAGAATATATCGCCACTGCCGACTGCCCCAAAATATTGGTGTCGTATGATTCACTTCCGAAAGTCGCAAGGTGCATCGCAGAGCCGTCCGAGTGGCGAGTTGTGGCAGACGAGTTTCAATATCTGCTGTCAGACGGCACGTTTAAGTCAGAGGTGGAGATGCGGCTGTTGGCGCAGTTGCAATCATTTGACTATGTTACCTACCTCTCGGCGACGCCTATCATTGACACGTATCTTGAACAGATAGACGAGTTCAAGGATATTCCGTATTATGAAATGCATTGGCAAGACGTGGAGAAAGTCAAGGTGATAAGGTTACGGTCAAAACGACCGATAGATTCAGCCATAGAGATAATCAACTCCTTTAAGAGAGGTGCTTTCCCACGGATTAAGGATAATGGAAAAGTGCTGTTGTCAAAGGAGTGCGTAATATTCCTTAACAGCGTGGACAATATAGTGAAGCTGATAGACTACACCAAACTAAACCCTGATGAAGTGAATATAATCGTTGGAAATTCCAGCGACAACGACACGAAGATAGCGAAGTTGGACGGCGGTTTTGAACGAGGACGTATTCCATTAAAGGGAGAGCCACACAAAATGTTCACGTTCTGCACGTCCACGGCATTTGCAGGATGCGACTTCTATTCCACCAACGCCACCACATTTGTTATAAGCGACAACAAGATGGTCAACACTACAATAGACATAGCCACTGACCTTGTGCAGATAGCCGGACGGCAGAGATTGGCAGAGAATCCGTTTCGCAGGTATCTGCTGTTTATTTATAATGTAGGGGCTTGCGAGAAATCGAAAGAGGAATTTGAACGTGAATTGGCAGAGAAAAAGCAGTTGACAGAAGCAGAGATAGAGAGCAACAACGCTTCAAGTGGCACGTTGCGTCAAAAACGAATCAGAGACACTACGCGGTTGCAGAAGATGCTGAAATTCGATGAATCGTTCACTATGTACGATGAAGCTACAGACAGATTCATCTTCAATCAAATAGCGTATCTTGGAGAAAGATATGCGTTTGATTTGCAGAAGTATAACTATGAAAACGGTATCGTGGTGCGTAATCAGTTGCAGGAAAACAATTTTGACATATCAGGCAATCAACGGTATCTGGAGTATGAGGAACAGTTGGCACACGTGATGCAGGATGAGCCGTTTGCAGAACGCATGAAACGCTACTGCGACTACAAGTCTAATCGTGCGAAGTTTGACCTCGCGGCACAAACGTTGGCGCAAAAATATCCTGAATTATCATTGTATTTTGAGGAATTGGGCGAGATGAGGATTAAGGCTCTTGGCTACAAAGAGAAAAGCATCAGAGAGGAAATCAAACTCCGTCGCAATCAAGAACGCCTGATAGCGGAGATGCAGGCTCGTTTTCCGGTCGGAGATAGACTGTATTCCTCCGCAGAAATGAGAGCCACGATGAATGTGGTGTTTGAGAAATTCGGACATGGCAAGAAAGGCAAGATAACCGACCTTGAAACACTCTACAAAGTGCAGACCAAAAGGGAAAAGCCAACGCTTGCCAACGGTGTCCGTACCCCACTTTACAGAGTAATCGCCCACCTCAAATAAGCCGACATCAGGTATAGACTGCGCTTCGAATGTTAAAATATAGTTAAAGTTACACCCTTGACGCACGATTGTAAATTTGCATCATATTGACAATGACAACCTAAAAAACAACAACCACTATGTTGAGACTCAACTGCTTTATCAAAGTTTCCGCCGATAACAGTGCGGAAGTGCTCGCCGCGGCAAAACGCCTGACGGAAGCGTCGCTGCTACAGGATGGATGCGTGGCCTACGATATTTTCGAGAGTGCCACTCGTCCGGAAGTGCTGATGATCTGCGAGACATGGCGCGACCAGACAGCCCTTGATGCCCACAGTGCATCCGAGGTATTCCAGACCGAGGTAACCGCCATGCGCAGCCTTGCCCAGATGCATCTTGAGACATTCCAGTTCTGACAGGCAGCCACAGCGGATCGCACTGTTTACGTTTTTTAACAATCTTGTTTCGTCGATTTTAGTTACCTTTCATCTTATCTACAGAAAGACATCAAAAGGGACTTAAAATGCTGAACAAGCTGCGACATAAAATAATGGACAAGGTTATCGAGGACAATCTCGACTACCTTGTCCGTTTCGCATTCTTCCGGCTCGACGACAGAGCCGAGGCGGAGGACATAGTCCACGACGCCATACTCAGATTCCTTGAACTGGATTCGAAAGAGATACGTCCGGCCGGACTCCGGCTCTATCTGTTCCGGATCGTCTACAATCTCTGCCAGGATGCCCTGAGATGCAGAAGCAAGAGATCTGTTCCCCTTGAGAACATGGAACTCACGGATCCTACAGAAGAAGATACACTGGATTCAGAAGAAGCCGAGAGGCTCAACAATATTCTCAGCAAAATACCGGACAAGGAGGCAGAAATTGTCAGGATGAATATAATAGACGGGCTATCCTTTGTTGAAATCAGCCACATTCTCTCGATCCCGGCTTCAACCGCCAAATCCAGATTCAAATCAGGAATAGAAAAAATCAGAAAACAATATTTCTCTAAAAGTAACAGTCATGGAAGATTATAAGGACATTCAGGATCTACTTAAGCCTCGCCGTGACATAAAGGCATCGGCGCAACTCAGGAACCGCGTGAAAACCTCTGTGGATAGAAAAAGACGCGCCACCACCCTTCGCCGCAACTGGATATTGGGAGGCATCAGCGCCGGCATCGCGGCAGCCGTATTGCTCCTTGTACTGATCCCCTCAGGAGCATCCGCCATTTCTCCGAAAGAAATATTGAACGCAACGTTGAACACCCTGACCGGAGTAGATTTCTTCGATATGGAAGTGGAAGTGCGCACATTGCCTAATGATAATTTCAGCTACATAAACCCCGGATGCGATTTCGTAAACCACAAGATAAGCGTTGCACGCATCGACTCCGCAATCTGCTGGAGAGTCGACAAAAGCAGCCGTCAGGCCATGCACAACGGCCACGCGACCTACATGTGGATCGATGCCATCAAATCAGGATGGTTCTCACGTAACCCGGATTGGAACGTACTGGGCTACCTGTCTGTCTTCCTCAACCCTACGGCCACGATTGAAACCGAACTATACCAATGCATCAACGATCCCACTGCGGACTACGACATCAAAAAGGACAACGATAATATATACCTGACAATCCATAGTCTGCCCAAAGGCGATTTTTCCAACCCCTACATGCTCAACACCTCGATTGCGGAGTCAGAATGCTACAGGAGATACATGATTGATGCAAAGACAAATAAACTGATCTCTGCAACCGTAAGCGTAGTGGTCGACGGATGCGAAGTGGAAATGATACGGCTAAGGAACATAACGTACGGATCAACCGACACCGACATTACCCGACTGCCTTCGGATATAGAATTTATCAATGTGGATATCCCGGCGGAATCCAGAGGTCTATCCGGAATAAACGCCACAGAAGCAGCTTCACTGATTCTCAATGCTTTCAGCAACTGGAACACCGATATTCTTGGAAAAGCCATCGACCCATCATTGCTACAACCTTACAAGGCAGTCTACGCCGGAGCTGAGCTCATCGACATCGGCAAAGCCTTCAGATCAGGCAATGACGAGAATGAGACATTCATCCCCTACATTCTTAAACTCAGCAACGGTCAGATCAAGCGATACAATCTTGCACTCTACCGGAC
The DNA here is from genome assembly GCA_910579185.1 of uncultured Muribaculaceae bacterium. Lineage (GTDB taxonomy): Bacteria > Bacteroidota > Bacteroidia > Bacteroidales > Muribaculaceae > Paramuribaculum. The sequence goes on along the minus strand of CAJTTG010000007.1, from coordinate 79,433 downwards.
TCCCGGCAACGGCTGGATTGTGATCGGCGGACTCTAACACAAATCTTCGACATTACTCATTTCACGACAGGATGTACATCCTGCCGACACCCTTAACATCCCTATATTGAATATGAAACCAACAACATTATTGTCATTAATGGCCGCTGCAATAGCCATTTCGGCTCACTCACAGGAACCAAACGACTCAATCCGTACAAAGGAACTCAACGAAATCGTTGTAACGGCGACAAGAGAGGTGACACGGATCGATGGCGACGGAATGCTCACAACCATACAAGGAACCGAGCTCCAGAATATCGGCACAGCGAAAGATGCGCTCGGATATATTCCTGGAGTCATCAACAACAATGGTTCGATAGAAGTGTTCGGCAAAGGCACTCCCGTTTTCTATATCAACGGCCGGCCGATGCGGAATCCCCTTGAACTTGACCAGCTGAAATCCTATCAGATAAAAAACGTCAAGGTCATAACCAATCCCGGCGCACGCTATGATTCCGGAACAAACGCCGTGATCCGGATCACGACAGTCAAAAATCCCGGCGACGGATTCTCGCTCGACACCAGGACTGTCGGAGGATACCGAGATGATTTCTACGCCAATGAACAGGTCAACATGAACTACCGAGTTGGCGGATTGGATATTTTCGGCACTCTCCACTACGATTATTCAAAGACCACAGGCACAACCGCCAACATTCAGGACACATGGGGCCGGAACCACACCTCATCCGTACTGGAAATGAAATCCAGAAGCCGTCAACAGATCTACGACGGACAGATAGGCTTCAACTACTCCACATCATCCGGTCACTCTTTCGGCGCATTCTATCAGGGAATGGGAAAACCAACCCGTGGCAGCAATCAGTCCGGATCCACCTTCTACGCTGATGAATCGGACAGCCGCAGCAGCGTCCTCGCCACAACCCGGAAAGACAACTATTATCAGCATCTCGTCGATGGATATTACTCAGGAAAATGGGGCAGCTGGTCCGCTGATTTGTCATTCGACTATCTCTGGCGCAATGCGGAGGATTCCCAGGATGTGACGGAATTGTCAGGCGGCACCCGGAACCGGTATGCATTCCACGACGAAAACACAGGACGAATACTGGCCGGCGAACTCAATCTGTCACGTCCCGTATGTAAGGGAGCCCTGAATATCGGGGCATCTTACAGCAACACACACCGAGACGACAACTTCTCAAACCCACAGGGGCTGATCGACAACAACAGCACCGAAATTCACGAGGACAATCTTGGAGTTTATGCCGAAACATCCCAACAATTCGGCAGAATAATGCTTCAGTTCGGCCTTCGCTACGAACATATCGGCAACAGATACTACGGAAACGGGATCCGCCTGGCCGACCAGAGCAGAAGCTACAACGAACTTCTGCCATCGGCCACACTCGTCATCCCCTTCAGCAAGTCAATGCTCCAGATCGGATACTCACGTAAATATGCCAGGCCACTGTATGCCCAGTTAAGCAGCTCCGTGTTATATGTCAACGAATATCTTTATGAGACCGGAAATCCGTCGCTCAAAAGCTCCTATACCGACATCCTGTCGCTCAACTTCAAATACAAATGGCTCATGGTGATGGCCGGCTACAAGCATCTGAAGGACCGCGTGATCAGCATCGCCGAACAGTATGAAAGCAATCCCGACGTAACGTTACTCCGTAAAATCAACTCACCCAAAGGAATCAATAATCTCGAACTGATGGTTTCGATCGCCCCGGGCTTCATTGGCAAATACTATTACCCTGTATTCATGGGAGGGATAACATCACAATTCTACGACATCGAGTATCGCGGAGCGACAAAGAGGATGAACAACCCCATGGGAATCATCCGATTCAACAACATCATCAAACTCCCGGGCAACTATATGATCGCGGCAAATCTCAGCTGGAGAAGCAAAGGCGATAGCGAGAACGTCACCATGAATCAGTCATGGCAAGTCGACATCGCCGCATCCAGAACATTCAACAGCCATTGGGATCTCAAACTGTCACTCAACGACATCTTCAACACTGCAAGAACCTCAGCATACACCATCTACAGTGCCTCCCACCGCATGCACATGGAGAAAAGCATCTGCAAAAGATCCGTAGAGCTCTCCATCGGCTACCGCTTCAACGTCGCCAAATCAAAATACAAAGGAAAAGGCACTGCATCCGACGAAATAGACCGCCTCTGACACAGACAATAGCGGTAATCCCTCTACCGACATGCCCGGATTTTTTATTTAAGTGGCCGTTCTGCAATTTTAAACGGCCACTTAAATAAAAATGAATATCTTTGCCGTAGCAAAGCACAACCAACCGGCTTCGCCATGACGGATTATGAGCAAACTTACAGAAACAGATACCGACCGCTCCCGGTGGATACAGGTGTGGACACACCGAACAGGACTCTACATCGGGCTGATATTCCTGATCATTTTATGCTCCTGCTCCAAGACCGACACGGCTTTGGACCGCATTGAGGAGACGATGATCACAGAGCCGGAGGCAGCCATTGGCTCTTTGGCCGATATGGACACTCTATCCATGTCTGAAGATCAAAAGGCGCGAAAGGCTCTGATGCAAGCCTTTGTCTCTACAGTCTGGCTTATACCTGCCGACCTGCCACCGACCGATTTGAACCGGGCAATAACATCGTTCAACGGGAAATGCACCTCAGATGAGGTCAAATCACTAATAATCAGGTCAGAAATCGCCAAAGCCGAAAGTAACCCGATCGCACGGCTGGAATTATTGAAAGACGCTGAATTTCTTGCGTCGCAACTTGGAGATAAATCCGATCTTGCGTTCATTTACTTCTATCTGTCAAATGCTTATGCCAACGGTTTCAATGGCACTGTCAGTGAATACTACGCAAATAAATCACTGGAGCTGTTCAACGAATTGTCATATCGGAAACAAAGCATTGATGCGCGGATGGCGATAATCGGGTCATTGGCCGTAAAGAGAGACTATGCCACGATGCTCGATTCGCTGCTCTCCATGAAAGCCGATGTATTTTCCTATTCCACAGACAGCTATAAGACCTACTTCCTTGACCAACTGGCCCGGGCGTTTGACGAAAACGGCAGAAACGATGAGGCTATTGAAATCTGGCATAGCATCTATCCTGATGGCAATACTTCTTCCAACACCCTCGCACACTGGGCGAATGCCTATCTCCACAACAACCGGCCCGACAGCGCCGAGATATTCATAAACAAAGCTATTTCGCTCCCCCACAACAATAGCGATGAGTATTTATGCCGTAATGTGCAATACGCAATCGTTGAACGGCTTGGCAGAAATGCGGAATTGCTGGCTATCGACAGTCTGCGCAGTAAGGCTGCGAATATAGATTATGGTGAACGTAAGATCGCGGAAACAAGCCTTGCGCTGAATAAAAAATACGATTCTACTGCGCAATCGGCATGGAGAGAGATACAGTCCGGCAAGCAGCGCACAAACGTCATAACATCGATTTTCACAATTTTATTGCTGTTGATGATTAGTGGCGTTCTCTTTTACAGAAAGCGAAGCCGGCTATTGAGAGTGGAGAATGAAAACAATTTGTTGCGTCTGCAAAATCTCGAAAGCAATCTTTTTGAGAAAGAACGTCAGCATAATGCCGTTGCCGGGAAAGTTTCTGCATTATTCAAGTCGCCGTTTAATACTATTGACCATCTTGCCTCAGCATATTTTGAATGCAGGGAGACAGGACAAGAGCAAAAACGCATATTTGCCGAAGCCAAATTGGCAATAGAAGATTTCGTGTCAGCATCATCACTCACCAAAATGGCGGAGATTGTCAATACAACCAACGATAATCTAATGGCGCATTTTGATGAAGATTTTCCTAAACTTTCAGCCTCCCAAAGAAAACTCGCCCTCTTCTTGTTTTGCGGTCTCTCGTTACAATCCATAAGCATTTTTCAAGGCACAGACCTACGTAATATCTACGTCTATAAATCCCGGCTCAAAAGTGCCATATCCAAGAGCGACAGCCCACGCAAAGAACTCTACCTGTCTTATTTTTCATAGTTTCGTGGCTTAGTTTGACGATGTAAGATATTATATTTTGCATCCCCTGGCAATCAATGTGTTAAGATTTGAAATGTAAGGTAACTGTAGTTTGTTTCATGACAGACATCAACTAAATTTGTACCATAGTAGTTCCTATCAGAAAGCATGTAGCGCAATTTGAAAAATACTTATTATGGAAAATAGATTACAAATGATCGAGTTTGACTGGTGGCTCTGCCTGACTGTTGCCATCCTCCTGCTTGTTAACGGAGCAGTGGGTATCATTGACGATATCCGCCACAAAAGAAACTGGGCTTTGTGGGTTCTCCACATCCTATCCATCATCCTCGGTATCATTTTCACGATCTGGACCATATAGATATCCCCCCCTAAAAAACTGATATAATATGAAATCAACGTTATTAGTTATATTGGCATCAGCCATAAGCCTATGCGCTTCTGCTAAAAATGATTTGCAGCCATACGAGAAAGCTGCTATCGCCACACGTTTCGCATCCGAAGTCAAATATAATTTTGCCGGATATGGCCAGTTCGCGCAAGACTACGACAGCATCTGCCGGGCAGAGTTGCCCGGGTTGGTCAACACGGCTACTGATGAGGAATTCAGCCAGAAGCTGCAACTTCTCGCCAATCGCCTCAACGATGGACACACGAGCATCAATTACAGCGCAGATGTCACCTACGCGCCGATCTCCCAAAAGCGATTCGGCGACAAAGTATTCGTGACCGGAGTATATTCCGATGAATACTCCGGAAAAGGCGTAAAGAAAGGCACAGAGATAATCGCCATCAATGGTATGCCGGTGATCGAGTACGGCAATGAATTCGTGGTGCCCTATATCCCGTCCTCTACCGCACAATGGTCAAAGTTGTATCCATTCAGCAGCATAAACCTTACCAAAGGAATGCGTGGCGAGCCTATCACTATCACATTTCAGAATAAAGGTGGAAAGCCTTTTGAAATCATTGATCAGCGTCAATCACCCTGGGGCATAGTGAATCCCGATATGGAAATCTCATACGATTCTCTCCCCGGGAACATCGGCCTGCTCCGCATCCCGTCTTTCCAGACAAACAATTTCAATATGGAGAAATTTGCCGATATGTTCGACAAAAAGATTGCGTCCAACAACGGCCTGATCATAGATCTACGCGACAACACTGGCGGCAACAGCCAGATCGGCGATATAGTAATGATGCTTTTTGCCACCGACTCCATTCCGCAAGGCGCGTGGGACACTCCACGCTACGATGCCGCCTATGCTTCATGGGGCAAGAAATGGCATACGGTCTCCGAACCATCCGACACAATCGTTCCTTATTATCAGCTATCAAATGAAGTGTCGAAATACGACAAGCCGATTGTCCTGCTCGTAAACAGCTGCACCTTTTCCGCAGCGGAAAATTTCGCGGCGTTATTCCGAAATGCCAACAGAGGCCTGATAATAGGTACACCTACCGGCGGAAGCACCGGTAATCCCATCATGATAGACCTCGGCTGGGGATATTATGGCAGAATCTGCACTCGCCACGAACGGCTCGCCGATGGAACTGAATTTATCGGTGTCGGTATTCAGCCCGACATCTTTGTAGAGGAATCAGAGAGCATATTATTTGGCGAGGACAACGTTCTGAAAAAAGCCTTGGAAACATTCAAATAAACCGTCAACAAACACACTCCCTCTATCCATGACCAGGAATCCGGATTCCACCCCAATATGGGTATTCATGTTCTATTCAGCAGTTTCTTATATCGTATTTCCGAGAATAAGGAAACTTGTGTCGCGATATGTCAGCGACGATGAAAAACAAAGCCTATGCACATACATCCTATGCTTAGTGGTTGGAGCTATCGCCGTGACCATCTCAATGATATTTTGAGAACAAGTGGATATTTTAGAACAAGTGCCTTACCCTCGGCATAGTCCCCTCAACCCGATCCCGAAAACACCTAAAGCTCATCTCCACCAAAGCTATCAAGACTCATTTTACCATTGCCACACTATTGCCGGTTCTCGGAACAAACTTTACCCGGATGCACTTTTCGATGGTGAAAATCAATTAAAAATGAGTAACTTTGTAATAGCAAAACACGACCAACCGCTTCACTCTGACAAATCATGAGCAAACTTGTAAAAACGGATGCCGACTATTCCCGGTGGATACAGGAGTTGAAAGACCGATACAGATGCGCCCAAATAAAGGCTGCCACACGCGTTAACCAAGAGTTGCTACGCTTCTATTGGTCGGTTGGGCGTGACATTGTTGCTCGTGACGCTGAAAACAAATACGGCTCCGGATTTTATAAGAATCTCAGTCAGGATTTGAAAGATGCTTTGCCCGAATCCGATGGTTTCTCCCGGCAAAATCTTCAATACATGAAGAAAATGTATCTGTTTTACAGACAGACCAATACAAATTGCCCACAAGTTGTGGGCAATTCTGAAGGCGAGATGTGCCCACAACTTGTGGGCGATTTCATCTTCTTAGTTCCATGGGGACATCATCGTACCATTATCGACACATATTTTGAGGATGGTAATCTTGATGCGGCAATATTCTATTTGAAGAAAACCGTAGAAGATGGTTGGTCAAGAAATGTCTTGAAAACATTCATTGACAGTGGTCTTCATCTTCGTCAGGGCAAAGCTCAGTCAAGTTTCTCACGCCTGCTGCCGGCTCCAAACAGCGACCTCGCACAAGAGATTACACGAGATCCATATATCTTCGACTTTACCGAAATGACAGAGCCGTACAAGGAGCGCGAACTGAAAAAGGCTTTGATGGATAACATCTCTCGCTTTCTTCTGGAATTAGGTTCGGGCTTTGCATACGTTGGTCAGGAATATAGGTTGAAAATTGGTCATACCGAAAAATTCATAGACCTGCTGTTTTACAATATCCGCCTACACGCTTATTGTGTGATTGAGGTAAAAACCGGGACATTCGACTCCGGCGACATCGGACAGCTCGGCACATATATGACCGCTGTCAATCATCTTGTAAAGACCGAACAGGATAATCCCACCATCGGGCTGCTTATATGCAAAGACAAAGACAATGTGCTTGCCCAATATGCACTTGAATCATCCTCTCAGCCAATCGGTGTCGCAGAATTTCAACTGACAAAATTCATCCCCGATGAATTCAAAAGCACCCTGCCAACCATCGAGGACATAGAAACAGAGCTGAAATAACTTGCATTATCCGCATTTTGAATATGAAAACGCCCGACGAATTTTTCATACCCGATCATAAGATAAGGCTTTGCTTAAGACTGATTTCTTATGCATCCGTCCATTATATCCTTGTTTTCTTCATGTCCCTGATTTTCTTTTCATCGTGCAATCAGACAGACCATGAAAAGCTTAATGTCGCAATAAATGTCGTGGAGGAGCGACCTGACAGCGCATATATACTACTGAAAGATATTGAATATGAAAAACTTGACAATAACAGAGATAAGTCAGATTATATATTGACACACGCTCTTGCAAATATATACATGGGGAGGTCGCTTATTACTGACACCCTTCTGTACGATGCCATTTCTTACTATAATACTTCCGGCGACACGTTGTCAGCATCTCAAGCTATTATCGCACAGGCATATCATCTGCGGTCGATTGAGAAAATTCCGTCGGCTTACGACATGATGGATTCCGTGTACAATCTTCCGACAACATCTATAGTCGGACGAAGAAATATCAACAAGATTTTGCTTGATTTTTCATTTAAGGATAAGGATTTTGACCGTTCATTATATCTCATAGACAGATATCTGGATATAACAGACAGCGAGAGTGAAAGATTTGAGTTTGAAATGAAGAAAATTACTCCGTTGAACTCAATGGGTAGGTCAAAAGAAGCGATTGCGCTTTGTGATTCATTGTTTGCGCTACCATCCGCACCTGAAATAGGAAGTACTGATTGGCTTTTCCTACGAATGAATTACGCTGCCTCATTAGGAGAAAGCAGAGCAACCGCTCATGAGGCTGTCAACATCATGGAAGATGTGATCAAGAGGTTTGGTCAAGTTCCGAATAAGCATTTATTAGAGCTTTATATACCTATGGTCAATTTACAGCTCAATGCCGGTAATCTTGACGAAGCTGAAAGATACGTAGATCGCATAGCAAACCTTGACATTGATAATTCTGACTACGACGTGGTTGCCGGAGCGTATCTTGATTTCCTCAAAATCGTTCTTAATTTTGAAAAGACTGGAGCTTTGTCATCCAGCCAACTAAGCAATGTGGCCCACAATCTAAGGAAAGTAAGTAACAACCTTGAAATAAAGAAACAGGAAAGAGACGACGCTCTTGAATCAGCATATGATTTAAGTCGCCAAAAGTATGAATTGACAATAAGCCATCAACGTCTTTGGCTAATCCTTTCGATTATCATCCTTTTTGCCGTCATAACGATATCATTGGTTACTTATGCGTCACATAAACGACGTCAACGTTTAATTGATGCTGAGGAAAAGATTGAGACACTTGAACAACTTGTAAAATCTGCACAGAATATTGCGTCAGACGACAAGCAGGGTCTTTTGAAAAAACACCTGCTACAGCACCTTGGTATAATCAAGACTTTTGCTGAATCTCCCACATCACAGAATCAAGAGGCACTGAGGAAAATCAGCAGTGTCGGCAGTCCCGATTCCAATGGGGACAGTCTCATAAAATGGGACGATTTCTATCCAATCATAGATGAATTGTATGACAATTTCCATAAAAATTTGATTTCAGAATATCCTGACCTTTTTTCGGAACGTGAGATAAATATACTTTGTCTCATTCAAGCCGGCTTCTCAACAAAAGAAATAGGAGTGCTTGTGGAACAGACTTCAAACTCAATTTATGTTAGTAAGACAGCCATAAGAAAGAAACTCGGAGTGGGTGCAAAAGAGGACATATTGGTCTATCTTACATCGAAATTCGATATGTCAGAAATGGCTTAAGATAGTATTGAGATAATTTAAGACTTTTAAGCAGAATATGCATTAATAATCAGATAGTTGCAGTGGCTGATTAAGAGAATTTTGTTGCCGTTTAAGTAGGTTGAGGCGGCATTTTCATCATAACTTTGCAGTGTGAAAATTCAAAATTCTCAACGATATGAAAAAGTTATTATCAGTAATCATTACAGCACTTGTCACCATGACATTGGCTGCACAAACCGAGCGTCAGCTCAATGAGGTAACAGTCGTTGCCTCTCGTACCACGAACAATGCCGAGGGTTACACCACCAGTCTGCGCGGAACGAATATTGCCAAAGGCAAGCCGACTACCGATGTGCTCGGTTTTCTGCCGAATATCTCGCGCGAAAACGGCAACTTCAAAATCAACGGTCTTGCCGTAAGCGAGATTTATGTGGACGGAGTGAAACTCTCCGACATTTCGGAACTCAACAACATTCCCGGAGAAATGATTGACAAAGTGCAGGTAAAATATCTTGCCGGAAGCGATCAGAACGCAGCTTTAAGCGGTGGCACAATTATGATAACACTGCGTCGCCCACCCGAAGGTGGCTACTACGGAAATGTTACCCTCAATGCCGACTGGTACCGCTCATGCGGTTTTGGCAATGAAGGTGTGAGCGGACTTTTCAACTACCGCTATAAAAACCTCAGTATATACGACAACCTATATATAGGTGCCGATAAGTTGGAGGAAAATTCGGAACAATGGTTAATTGGTCCTGACTTGAACACCGTGATTGAAGAAACCTCAAAGTCGCACGGTTTTAATCTGCGCAACCGGTTAAGCCTTACGCAGCAGTTCAAGTCCGGCGCACAGCTCGGAGGTAGCTATCTTATTGCTACAACCCGTCCGCGTCCTACTTCTTCTTCAATCGTAAACGAAACTTTATCTTCTTTCGATAAACGCTCCAATATGCTTGCGCAAGAGGGCACAATCAAATTCTCTTTGCCGCTGAATAATCGTGGCGCTTCTATGGAACTCACTGCCGATTATTATAACCGCCAGAGCGATGATAACGCCGATTATCTTATAGATAACGAGCTTATCGGCAGTCAGGCAGACGAAAGCAATCTAAACCTTTGGAAAGTAAAGGCCGACTTCCTTTATCCCCGTAGCAGAAAGCTCGCTTGGAAATTCGGTGCTTCCGCCCAATGGATAACTTCGGAATTTACTCCCTCGGCTGTTGTGGAAAGTAACCGTTTTGAATTAAGCGATATACCGACAAAGACAACAGGCTTTACGCCTATCGTATATGCCGCTGAACAGGGTATGGTATGGAAACTGCGTTATAGTGCCGGATTAAACTGGCAGCTTAATCGTATCGGCTATACCGACCGCGAACAGCACGTCACAAACCACAACACACAATGGTCTATAAATCCGACCGTACAGGTAATGATGCCTTTCGGTGCGAGAATGAACCACGCTGTTATGCTGAACTATAAACGTACCCTCAGCGATATTCCATATACCGCCATATCCTCCGTGATAAATTGGGCTGATGCCTACAACTATTCCGTCGGCAATCCCAATCTAAAAGCGCAATCTGCTGATATGGTAATGGCCGGTTTATCCTTATTCCGCAACAAACTCAACTTTACGGCTTTGTACGCACACTCACACAACCGCATATATTGGCAGACTTTCCAAGACGCTTCAAACGCTGATGTATTCTATACCAAACCCGTAAACATATCCGGGCAGGGTGTTTGGGGTATCGGAGCGGAATGGGTGGAAGCGCCTGTGAAATGGTGGCGTTTCAAGCTGTCAGGACGAGTTGAGATCACACCTGAAAATACTACTATCGACGGCGTTCTATATAACAAGACCCGTTTTAAGGAATACTTCTATTTCAACAACAACTTTACTTTCTCCAATGGCTGGGGCGGTATGTTGAACGCCAACTTTGAGCCTACCTTCCGCACTCTCGACCGCACATACCACGCGGTTTACAATGTAAGCGGACAAATTTACAAAACATTCCTCGGTGATAATCTACAAGTTGCACTGGACTTTACAGCCGTTGGCAACCGTCGCAAACTTGACCGACAGGTCGGTGCAAACAAAGTATCGTACAAATACACCACCCCCGTTCAATACATAGGCATATCCGTAGCTTGGAATTTCTCCGGTGGCAAGAAAGTCAATGTTGACGTTGTGGACGGCATACAGGAATACCGCGAAACCAAAGATAACCGTTGAAAAATATTAACAAAAAAACAGCTAATCATACAAAAATGCAGCCAGCTCCCGGCGCGATGTCGGGAGCTGGCTGCTATTCGGGGGTCAGTAGATATTTACAACTTACTCCTACTTGTATTCTACTTACTTCTATATATGCCCTACTTATATCCTACTGTGCCATTTTTGGAATACTATGCCATTTTAATCTTTATCGTCTTCTTTGCGATAATAAAGAGATTTCCCTTTGTCGGTCAAACCATACCTTTGGTTTGGGGCATTAGGGCTATTAGGTTGCTCTAACATTATCAATCTCTTCTCCAACGAAGGCTTAATATACGTCCTAATGACCGCACTTTTAGATTTAAGTCCCAAAAGGCATTGAATTTGAATAGCAGATAGCCAGTTTTCACCAAATAATTTGATGAATCTTAAAATTCTTGGCTTGACTTCTACTGTGCCATTTTCAGAAGGCAGTGTGCCATTATTTCTTTTTACTGTGCCATTTTCAACAGCTACTGTGTCATTTTCGGAGTCTGCTGTGTCATTTTCGGAGTCTGCTGTGTCATTTTCGGAGTCTGCTGTGTCATTTTCGGTGGCTGCTGTGTCATTTTCGGTGGCTACTGTGTCATTTTCGGTGGCTACTGTGTCATTTTCGGTGGCTACTGTGTCTTTGACAAAGCCGTCATGAGTCCATTTCGACATATCGGGGCGCCTGAATACGATGCGGACGAAGTTTTCAGTGTTGAAATAACGGGGGCGTTCCACACCCGTGCGGTCGCACTCGTCATACATGAGCGCAAGTCCGCGTCCCCAATGCTCGGTGGTACCGGTGAGGTAAAGAACATTGGCGATAATCTCATTTTGAGGCTGGGAGGTGTTTTTCTTATTTTCCTCCTCGCTCCTTTCAAGCGCGTTTGGATTGATGTCCGCCGGGAAACGCCCCGGATTTTCAATTTCCACTCGGTTATCATATATGGCGATATTCACTTGAAGGTTGTCAAATTGCCAAGCCCTGTGGGTGAAGGCATTGAGGCAAGCCTCTCTCAAAGCGTTTGACGGCACTTCAAGTTCCTCCTTGCGGCGGATACGGTGATGCGTCGTACCAGTCAGCGAAAGATGCTTGAAGAAGAAAGACATCGCCGCATCCATAAGTTCGAAGATATTGCCCTCAACCCAGCGGTTGTCGAGGAAGTCCACTTTCTTGACACCCTTAAATCGAGCCATACGTAGCGAGCATTGCGGATATTCCACACGCATATCCTTTCCAAAAAGTATGGCAGCCGCGTTGCGCAGTCCATCCTCAGTCATTAGGTTAAGACGGCGCAACGCCGTAGTGGTATCATCACGCAGAGCCAAGCCTGTGAGCCTGTTCTCATTGACAGCGGCTGAAATCATCTTCAGCAACAACCCCTCGTCAATCATCGAGATCTTGAGATTTGGATTAACCTCCTTCTCCCACCAATATTTTAGACCTTTGCGTTTCTCATGCAGACGGATCAATTTCTCCAACGGCATAATGGATGTCACACTGTCAAACCTCTGATACGGCCTGCCGTCATACGCGAAAGGCGCAGATGGATTATTTCCGATTGACTCAAATACAATCAGATATTTATCCGTATCAGGCAGTTTGATGTAGCGAGGCTGAATTTCAACCGATGGCTCGAAGCGGCGTAGAGCCTCGCCAATCATGCGTGTTGTCTTGTCTCCAATCTCCTGCCCGACAATCTTGCCCGAATTTTTGACACCAAAGACCACAATACCGCCGTCGCCATTGAGCATACCGCATAAAGTTTCCATCCCTCGGTCAAGTTGCCCGGTGGTTTCCTTAAATTCAATGTCAACGCCCTCATGATTTTGGGCGAGTTGCAGTATGTAGTCTAAATCAATCGTCATAAATTATGTGGCGTAATAGATGCAAAGGTACATAATTTTATTGAGGAACATCAGATTTATATAGATTTAAGGGGGCAGTAGATATTTACAGACTTGCTGGGCGGAAATACAAAAGCCGGAGCTTTCGCTTCGGCTTTTGTAGTGACCCCGGAGAGGCTCGAACTCTCGACCCAATGATTAAGAGTCATTTGCTCTACCAACTGAGCTACGGAGTCAGGTGCATTTCGTTTTTGCGATGCAAAGTTACGGCTATTTTTTGATTCTGCAAATTGTTTTACATATTTTTTTGCAGATTATTTTTACTTTTTCGGTATTTCATGCCATTTCTCACCACCTAAGGGGGTGATTCAGACCGCAGATGCGTCGAGAAACAACCGGATTGCCATGAAAATCATAGCAACCCCACATAGCCCATACAGCACGCGCTGCCATGGCCGGCGCATGCCGAATGTCAGCATGCGCACATTGGCTGAACGGAAAAACCAATCCCAGTTAAGCAGTGATGCCAGGATTGACATTATTCCACACAATCCGAACAAAGAGGCCATGATGATTGCCGCAATGCCAAGCTCCATCACTCGGGAGTGACAATGGTCATGGTTCGGGTCTGATCCGGATTGACGGTCAGATCGACGGTGACGGTGTCGAGCGGCAAAATGTCGGCGATGCGGTCGGGCCACTCGATCAGGCAAACGGCACCGGAGTCGAAATAGTCCTCAACACCGATCTCAAGAGCTTCCTCCAACGATTCAAGACGATAGAGGTCGAAATGGTAGACCAGTTCGGCAGTCGTGTCAGAGCGGTATTCGTTGATCAGCGCAAACGACGGCGATCCGGCAAGATCGTCCTCCACACCCAACGCACGGAGCAATGCCATGATAAACGTTGTCTTTCCGGCTCCCATCTGTCCATTGAAAGCAAAGATGGTGTTGGAGTCCATTATTTCCAGGAACTTCTGTGCAGCTTGAGGCAAAGCCTCCACCGAGGGAATCTCAATTTTATGTGTAGCCATTTTTAATATTTATTTAGCTGTTAATGTTATGATAGGCACGAGCATCTCTTCCATTGAAATGCCTCCGTGCTGAAATGTATCTGTATAGTATTGAACGTAATAGTTATAATTATTCGGGTAGGCGAAAAAGTCGCGGCCGGAAGCGAAGATATATGCAGTCGACACATTAGGAGCCGGAAGACCGAATTGCTTAGGTTTCGTTATCTCGTAGACCTGACGAGGATTGTAGTTGAGATTGCGGCCGAGCTTATAACGCAGATTAGTGTTGGTGTTCTTCTCGCCCACCACTTTCACCGGATTATCGACACGTATGGAACCATGGTCAGTGGTCAGCACTATCTTGTAGCCCTTGGCAGCCACACGCCGGAACAGCTCAAGAGCCGTAGAATGGCGGAACCAGGACTCCGTCAGCGAGCGGTAGGCGGCATTGCTTGATGCCAATTCGCGGATCATACGGCTCTCCGTTCTGGCATGCGACAGCATATCGATGAAATTGAACACCACCACATTCAGGTCGTTCTGTTCCAGCGATGCGAAATCGCGCAACAGACGTTCGCCACCGGCGGTATCGTTAATCTTATTGTAGGAGAAACGGCAACGGCGGCGGAAGCGGTCAAACTGCGTGGCGATTAATGGTGATTCATTGAGATTCTTGCCCTCCTCGCTGTCCTCGTCGACCCACAGTTCGGGAAACATCCGTTCGATGTCGAGCGGCATAAGTCCGGAAAAAATGGCGTTTCGCGCATATTGCGTGGCCGTGGGAAGTATCGAGCAGTAGAGATCGTCGTCGAATGTGAAATATTCGCCCAGGAGCGGCCGAATAGCACGCCATTGGTCAAAGCGGAAATTGTCTATCAGGATGAAGAACACCTTTTCGCCGGCATCAAGCAATGGGAAGACCTTGCGCCGGAAAATATCGGGACTCATCAACGGACGTTGCGGATCATCGGGATCCATCCACGACGCATAATTTTTGCGGACGAATTTGGAGAAGGCACCATTGGCCTCGTTTTTCTGAAGCGAAAGCATCTCGTCCATGTCAGTAGTCCCGGCTGCTGTCAGCTCCAGCTCCCAGTGGACGAGCGTGCGGTAGGTCTCCATCCAGTCCGAGAGAGTGTATGAATCATTGATCAGCGACGTGATCTTTCCGAAGTCCTGACGATATTCCGTAGATGATTTTTCAGAGACAAGCTGAGCCGAATGAAGGTTTTTCTTGATCGAAAGCAATATCTGGCTCGGATTGACAGGCTTGATCAGATAATCGGCAATTTTACTGCCCACCGCCTGATCCATGATATTCTCCTCCTCGCTTTTGGTTATCATAATCACCGGGACATTGGGCAGAATCATCTTTATCCGTGACAGGGTCTCCAGTCCGGTCAATCCGGGCATATTCTCGTCGAGAATGATAAGATCGAAATGGCGACGTGCCGCAAGATCAAGCGCATCAGCCCCGGAATTGACCGTCTCCACATCATAGCCTTTGCCACGCAAAAACATGATATGTGGTTTCAACAGATCTATTTCATCATCGGCCCAGAGTAATGTCATTCGGTTCATGATAATAATTTTTCAACAGATTCATAAAAAGGAGAGTAGAGCAGGATCATCCGACTTTGGGAGCAACCGGCGGACGGCCTTTGGGCAGCATCGGTATAGGAATATCGTATGGATCCTCTTCCGGATCGTCCACCGGAGTTTCGGGGGCAGAGGGAGTCTCAGGAGCGGCCGGTAAACCGGGTTCGGGGACCGGCTCTGAAATCACAGGATTCTGCGAATCATCTTTCTCAGGTTCTTCCTCATCCGGAACGACAGGAGTTTCAGGAGCTACCGATGGCTGAGCAGGAGCTACAGGGTTTACCGGAGTCTTGACTGGCGGAGCCGTCTGCGGCACTTCAAGGGGTTCCTCCTCGGGCTGCACAATCATGTCGTGGATGCGTTCGATCCGGTTGTCGCCGGCAGCCTCGAAATATTCCTCCAATGTACGTCCTTCCGACAGAAGGATGTCGAAATTGTGTTGCGATATGATCAGCGGCACTACCCCGGGGGGCATCCGGTCGAAGCTACCTTTCTCAAGAGTGGAACGATACTCAGCGGCTTCAGCCTCATTTCGGAATCCCGAAACCACAATCATGCCAAGATTTCCGAACCGCATCTGCTCAAGATCGAAATCACTGACCATGAATGACGAGAAATTATGACGCGCCACATCGAACAGAAGCTGATTGCCATTGACCCGATCGGCGGCATATATCAGCACCATATCCTGCGGTCCGTCAGAATCGAAATCAAATTCCGTTAGCTCACCCGTTGAATAAGCCGTCGAATCCGCGCCCAGACGGGTTGACCACACAAGGCCACGCATATTGGAACCCGAAGAGTGCAACGGCCTGCCCTGCGCCAGCTGAGAGAGATAGGAGGAAGCAAGCGGCGAGACATCAGTATCGGGATAACGGCCTACAAGAGCCTCCAGCGTCTCGGCAAACTTCGCAGGATTATTCTCCGTCACATAGCTCAGAGCCTCCAGGAACATGAACTTCGGCATCACACGGCTCATGGGATAGTCCTCACGCATCTGCCTGTAGATCTGATGAACCCGGTTATTATCGTTGGCGAGATATGCGGCATAGGCCTGATCGTAGAGCTTGTTTTCCATCTCCGTCATCCGCATC
The DNA here is from genome assembly GCA_910579185.1 of uncultured Muribaculaceae bacterium. Lineage (GTDB taxonomy): Bacteria > Bacteroidota > Bacteroidia > Bacteroidales > Muribaculaceae > Paramuribaculum. The sequence continues at coordinate 62,626 of CAJTTG010000007.1, read as the reverse complement.
AGCTTGTCCATATAGCGAGGATCCGCCAATGCCTCACCCTGACGTGTGTCCGGGAATTCACTGAGGATAAGATTGCGGAAATGCGCGGCCATAGCCTCATTGCCGGTACGGGCATACATGAGATACATATTGTAGTACGTATCAAGGCGATACACATTATCGGGATAACGCTGCAGCAATTGGCTGAACTCATATTCGGCAGCCGGGACATCATCGAGCTTATCTTTCAGTATGACACCCATATTGTAGAGTCCCTCCTGGATGACATCATTGGCTGTCTGACGCTCGGCCGGAGTCGACGGGATCTGACGCAGATAGTATTCCGGGAAATGCGGATCGGCGGCATGCTCAGCAGCCTCACGCTCAGCCGACGATTCCTCGGCCGTGGCATCGTCGCCATCCGTATCCGGCACAGCATCATCACCCTCTGCTTCGTAGCTATCCGTATCAGAGAAAGGCACATAGACATTTTTGTTGCGACGACGCCAGTCATCCTCCAGACGTCGGCTGCCCCAACGTTTCTGGAACTCAGTGCGGCCGGCATTACGGGTGGCCTCGTTATAGAAATACCACGACTTATCGGTGTTGAGCGCGAATGTTGTCGGCGCGGCTGTCGTCCCCTGCTGCAAACCGGATCCGGCTGCTGCCTGCTCAGCGAGATAAGCCTCACGCGCAGCATTTTCCGCTTCCTCCTGCTCACGCTTTTTGAGGTCGGAGATTATCTTGTCGACCACCTCACGCTGTTGCTCAGGCGTCATGTCGGCAAGTCTGAGCAATGAGTCCTGAAGCGTGACATTCTGGGAATACACCGCAAGCTCGTCGAGCACATCGCTTCGGCGCTGCAAGGCTTTGTAATCGGGATATGACTCCGGTAACTGCGGAATAGCCTCGGAATAGCAGGGCTGTGCCTTATCATAGTCGTGGCGATCGTAGTACAATCCGCCTAAAGTGATCTGCGCCAGAGCCTTGTCAATCCCATTTCGCGTCGACGAGGCCACTGCCTTTTCATAGCTTGATATGGCTTTCGCCGTATCGGAACGCGAGAGGTAGAGATTGCCAATAGCGTAATAGATCTGATCAAGATATTCGCGGTTGCTGCCATAGCGCGTCATAGACTCCAGAGCCTTGACCTCCTTGGAAATATCCTGACCTTGAAACACTTCACTCTGTTTTATCCGCGCATTGAACTTCGTGCGATAGTTGGCTCCGGACATGGAACCTACCTTCCTGAACGCCTGATAGGCAGCCTCTTTCTGTCCATCCAGTTCAAGAACCTGTCCCAAAAGAAAAGTGAGCCGGATTTTCTGTGCCCCTTTCGCATATTTGATTGCCTTCTCCAACATAGGAGCGGCTTTGGCATACTCATGCGACTTCACATAGAAATCGGCGTATGCGAAATAGTAGAGACGCTGAAGGGTCGAATTGTCGGCAATCTCCTTATCCTTTATTTTCGATAGGATGGCCTCGGCATCGAAAAGCCAGTCGATGGCGCAATAGCATCGGGCCTGCCACAGTTTGGCTTCCGTCACCGTCTGCGGCAACCATGAAAAATGTTTGGCGACATAATAGAACGTTGCGGATGCCCCGAGGAAATCACCATTCATGTACTGGCTGCGCCCCATCATCATCCATGCATTGTGGAGAAAAGGGTTGTATTCCTCGCGTTTGAGCCATTTCTTGTATTCAGGATCAGAACTTTTGCCCGGTTTTCGTGCCGGGCGTTTCTTTATCGAACGCAGCTGGATCGCCTTTTGGGCCTTTTCAATCGAGCGTTTGAAATCGCCCGACGGCTGCGGCGCTTTTTCATCAGAATAGGCCTCGGCCGGGTGGAGATATAACGTCCGGCTATAATCGTCGGCATATTCGTTTTCCATTTTCTGCAACGTCTCGCGATAATGCTCGTCGCCGTTGAAATAAATGTTGTAGCGAGTGATGAAGGCCGTGTACTGACGCGTGGCGGCAGTGTTTTTTTTCATGCTGCAAGAACCGAGCGACAGTAGGCAGACCAGAACCGCTACCATAGCCACAACCCCATTGCTCCCATGACGGAACCGGGCGACGATGCGTGCAAGGATGTAGACAGCAACCATTATCATCACTATCAATGCCGAACAAGGCACATCGACCCATGCGCTCATCATAAGCCCCAACAGACAGCATACAGCAGATACAGCGATAGAGCAAAACATCATGGAGCGGAACCGGCGGCAGAACACCTCAGAAATAATCTGGGGCATTGCCAGCATCGACATCAGGAGCATGACTCCGACAAGCCGGATTGTCAGCACAATGCAGACGGCGACAAGAACCGTCATGGAGAGCGTGATAAACCGCACGGGCATGTGCATGACCAGAGCGAAATCACGGTCGAAGGCACACGCCACAACCTGACGGTAGAACAGGGCGACAAAGGCGATCAGCACAAGGGTGAATATTCCGAAAGCCCAAAGATCGGCGGAGGCGATGGTCAGCACATTGCCGAACAGAAACGAGTTGAGTTCAGGGACATAGCCGGGGGTCATGAACACGAAAAACACGCCCATGGCCATTCCCAACGCCCATACAACGGCAATCGCGGAATCCTCGCGCATCCGATGGCGCGAGGACATCCATTCCACGCCGAGTGATGCCGCCACAGCCACCACGGCAGCAGCGGCAACGGGATTTATGCCGAGATAATAGCCCAATCCGAGACCACCGAAACAGGCGTGGGTCACCCCACCGCTGATGGAGACCAACCGCCGTGTGACGATATACGTGCCGATGATGGCCGCGGCCACACTGATGATCAGGACACCGGCGATGGCGTTACGGAAAAACGGATATTGGAATATTTCCCACATGGCCAACAGGATCAGACGGGATTGTTGTGAACTGAGGATTTACGGGCCTCGGCGACTATGAGCAACAGTTCGTCGCGAACATCGTCGGGAAGCTCAATGCCCCGGAGCTGGATGCTGCGCCCCCACCCTGCGATATCGCCGGGAAGCAGAGTCAGCAGCACGTTGCGGAACTCTTCTATCTCATCGTCGGCATAGTCCGTTGAACGCCGACCGCGGAAGCGGTCGAGTTCTTCATCATCGTAGTATTCGATCTCCTTGCTGACCGAGGTCAGCAGTGAATCCTTCTCGCAAGTGATGTGCATTCCGCAACATTGGCTGTCGTCCTCCACCGTCGTGGCGGCTTCAGCCTCAGCCGGGGGATTACGGCGCAGATCGCGGCGATGCAGGATATAGAGCAGCGATCCGACAGCCACAAGGGCGATCAATATGTAGAGTGCGAGGATCATTCCAGGTTTTCCTGTGATTGTTCCGGGGCATCAGCATCGACAACGGTAAATCCGGCCGAACGCAGGTCGTCCCAGAAAGATGGATAAGACTTTCCTACCACCCCGGCATCCTTGATCACGATTCCGGGAATATAGGCGCAAACGGGAGCCAGCGCCATAGCCATGCGGTGGTCGCCGTATGTTTCAAACTGAGGGATCTCGAGCACGGGGCGTCGGCGACCGTCCCATATCATCGTGTGATCGCCGACAATTTCCGTGACGACACCGATTTTCAACAACTCATCGGCGAGAGCCGCCATGCGGTCGCACTCTTTGATTTTCAAGGAGTGGAGGCCTGAGATATTGAACGGAACACCATTCATGGCGCAGGTGACGATCACAGCCGGCGCGAGATCGGGGGTTGCGGCGAGGTCGACCGTGAGCCGCGGCGAGGAATCGGGCGATCCTGCGAGATCGACATCCTCGAGGGAGTCCTCCCCTTCCGATGTAGCCACACCCAGATCAGCGAAAATATCAACGGCACGCCGGTCGGGCTGCCGCGAACCGAGATCGAGTCCGGTCAACGTCAGGAATCCACAGGTAAGAGCCTCAATCTCGTACCAGAACGCGGCCGCACTCCAGTCTTTTTCGGCTTTAAGCGCTTCTGCATCACGGTATCCGCCGGGGGCTACCTCGATCAGATCGACTGTCCGTTCAGCCGAGGCGCCGGCCCGGTTCATCATCGAGAGAGTCAGGTCGATATATGGCAGCGAGGCAGCGTCGCCATCAAGCGTAAGCCGCACTCCATCAGCCATGAGCGGTGCGATCATCAGCAGCGCGGAAATGAACTGCGAACTGATGGTGGCATCAATGCGGATATCGCCGCCCGTCAGCTGCTGTCCGTGGATCAGCAACGGCGGAAAGCCTTCATTACCAAGATAATCGATCTGTGCGCCACACTGCCTCAATGCCTCTACCAACGGGCCAATCGGCCTGTTGCACATGCGTTCCGTGCCGACCAGACGCACTGTGCGTCCGGGGCGGCAAGCGAACCAAGCCGTGAGAAACCGCATGGCCGTACCTGCATCGGCTACATCGACCGTCTCGTCGGAAGAATTGACAGCCGCGAGCATCACCCGAGTGTCGGAACAGTCGGCCAACGGCTGCGGCACAACCTGAGGCGAGGCCAGAGCGCCAATCATTATCGCCCTGTTGCTGACGCTTTTAGAAAGCGGCAGATCGACCGTGGCCTGCAAAATATCTTGTGGAGGATAGATTCTGTAATTCATAAAGCAAAAGTAACTATTTCCGCCGTAATGACAAAATTTGCGAAAAAAGAGGATACAAAAGCGCAGAAAAGCACGCAAATCTACAGAAAACTATGTAATTTTGCAGCATCGCTCACAAAAATTCAATCAATTACCATATTTCAAACCAAAAAGTTATGACCAAACAACTCCAAGTTGCACTCAACGACAAAGCATGGGCCCGCTGGACGGCATTGATCCTCATAGCCTCCATGATGTTCTTCGCCTACATGTTTGTCGACGTGATCTCTCCGATCCAGACCCTTATCCAGGATCAGCTCCACTGGGATGCCGACACATACGGCACTTTCGGTTCCAGCGAATATATTCTCAACGTGTTCGGTTTCCTGATCGTGGCAGGTATCATCCTCGACAAGATGGGTGTGAGATTCACCGGCACCCTGAGCGCATCGGTTATGGTGATCGGCGCATGCATCAAACTCTATGCCGTAAGCCCATGGTTCACCGGCACAGGTCTTGAAAACTGGCTCAACTCCTGGTGGGTTTCGCTTCCGGCCACTGCCAAGCTCGCGTCGCTGGGCTTCATGATTTTCGGATGCGGCTGCGAGATGGCCGGCATCACCGTGAGCAAAGCGATAGCCAAATGGTTTGAAGGAAAGGAAATGGCACTGGCAATGGGTCTTGAGATGGCCATAGCGCGAGTTGGCGTTTTCGCCATCTTCTCCATTTCGCCGAAAGTCCACACATGGCTTGGTATGCCTGACGAGGTATATGTCCCCGTGGCATTCTGCACCGCCCTGCTGCTCATCGGACTTATCTGCTTCATGGTGTTTGACGTGTTTGACGCGAAACTCGACCGCGAGACCGGCGCCGGCACTGCTTCCGACCCGGAAGAGGAATTCCGTCTCTCCGACGTGAAAAACATCTTCTCCAGCAAGCTCTTCTGGATTGTGGCGATGCTCTGCGTGCTGTACTACTCAGCCATCTTCCCCTTCCAGAAATATGCCGCCAACATGCTCCAGTGCAACCTCGGCATCTCGGCAGCCGCTGCCGCCGACGTGTTCCGCTGGTTCCCGATCGGCGCGGCACTGCTGACCCCGTTCCTCGGAGCATTCCTCGACCATAAAGGAAAAGGAGCCACAATGCTTATCTTCGGTGCGATCCTGATGATCTGCTGCCACCTGACATTCGCATTGGTTCTTCCCTCGTTCCCCTACACATGGGTAGCGTTCACCGCAATCATAGTCCTTGGCATTTCGTTCTCGCTCGTCCCGGCCGCCCTGTGGCCCTCAGTGCCGAAGATCATGGACAAGCGTTTCCTTGGATCGGCCTACTCCCTGATCTTCTGGGTTCAGAACATAGGTCTCGCGCTTTTCCCGATCCTGATAGGCAAGGTGCTGACAGCAACCAATCCCGGTGTGACAGATCCACTGGACTATAATTATACGTGGCCTTTGATCATGCTTGCCGGACTCGGCGTGCTGGCATTGTTCTTCGGCCTCTGGCTCAAGTTGCTCGACAAGAAGCATCATTATGGCCTTGAAGCTCCCAATATCAAGAATACGGAGGCTGAACAGGCAGAGATTGAGGGTAATTTCTAATATATAATAGTGTATATGGTCGGCGTGGCATTTGATGTCGCGCCGATTTTTTATTATAGAGTATAGAGTGTAGAGTGGGAGAGTTGGAGAGTGGGAGAGTTGGAGAGTATAGAGTATAGAGTTTAGAGTATAGAGTGTAGAGGGGTGGCAAGCGGTAGACGGCTCGGAGAGCCGTTACCCCGAGTTGAGAGTATAGAGTATAGAGTGTAGAGGGGTGGCAAGCGGTAGACGGCTCGGAGAGCCGTTACCCCGGGTTGAGAGTGGAGAGTGTAGAGTTTAGAGTGCAGAGTTGGAGAGTTTAGAGTTGGAGAGAGGGTAAGTGGTAGACGGCTCGGAGAGCCGTTACCCCGAATTGAGAGTAGAGAGAGGGGGGATTTATAGATATGCAGGGGTTATGCAGAGGGGTGTTTTGTTATAAATCGGGAGATTTATTCGTTAAAAACGCATGGTGAACGGGTATTTTAACCTTGTTTAACAAATTGGGGGGGGTAATTTTTCGCTTTTTTAGTACATTTGCAACGCATAAACGTGTCCGCAATAGAGATTGCCTTAACAGCCGTTAATGCCATGGATTTAAACACAGTCGGGCTTGCGCGACACGCCTGAGAAACGCACCAATCATAGAAAAACGGATCGGAAACACCAATCTTTCTACTCCGGAGAGCCATAGGCTGTCCGGGGGAGTCCATGCCCTTAACTGAAACAAATTTTTTGTTAACCATTATAAATCATTATCATTAACCAAATTAAATTTTTATGAAGGCAAAGGTAACAAGTCTGTTATTCGCTCTCATGCTTCTCCCGATGATGGCTTTCGCAGCCAATCTGAAGGTGAAGGGCACGGTGACCGATAACAGCGGCGAGCCTCTGATCGGCGTGTCAGTCATAGTGAAAGGCACGCAGTTCGGTACTCAGACTAACATTGATGGTGAATTCTCCATTAATGCTGCCGAGGGTGATGTGCTGAGTTTCTCATACATCGGCTATCAACCCCAGGAAATCAAAGTTACGGGATCGACCCTCGACGTAGTCATGGTGGAGGATTCCAAAACTCTCGATGAAGTTGTGGTGACCGCACTCGGCATCAAGCGCGAGCAGAAGTCACTGTCGTACAACGTACAGCAGGTAAAAGGCGATGTCCTGACAACCAACAAGGACGCCAACTTCGTCAACTCACTTGCCGGTAAGGTTGCCGGTGTGAACATCAACGCATCGTCATCGGGTACCGGTGGTATCTCGAAAGTAGTGATGCGTGGTACAAAATCAATCATGCAGTCGTCCAACGCCCTCTACGTGGTTGACGGCATGCCGATGCGTTCGGCACGCTCAACCGGTGATGCAGGCGCATTCGGATCCGCCGGTGCCACCGAGCCTATCGCCGACCTCAACCCCGACGACATCGAATCAATGTCAGTGCTGACCGGTGCAGCCGCAGCCGCACTTTATGGTTCAGACGCAGCCAACGGTGCTATCGTCATCACCACCAAGAAAGGCCAGGCAGGCAAGACCAAAATCACCGTGGGATCAAACCTCGAATGGAACCGTGCATGGATCCTTCCCCGTTTCCAGAACAACTACGGTGCAGGTCAGAACGGCGCTATCGACCCGACTTCATCCTACAGCTGGGGCTCACGTCTGACCAAATACAACAACTATGGTTACGACGTTGCCGACGACTATTTCCAGACCGGTTTCGTTGCCACCAACTCGGTTACATTCTCAACCGGTACTGAAAAGAACCAGACCTACGCTTCCGCAGCCGCCGTCAACTCGAAAGGCATCGTGCCCAACGACCGTTACGACCGCTACAACTTCACATTCCGCAACACATCCAAGTTCCTCGACGACAAGATGACCCTTGACCTCAACGCAAGCTACATCTACCAAAGCGACCGCAACATGATCAACCAGGGCTCTTACATGAACCCGATCGTGGGCGCTTACCTGTTCCCCCGTGGCAACGACTGGGAAGATGTGCGCATGTATGAGAAATGGGATCCGGCCCGCAAGATTTCTACCCAGAACTGGGCATACGGAGACTACGGCTTGACCGCACAGAACCCCTACTGGGTCAACTACCGCAACGTCCGTGAGAACTCCAAGGATCGCTATATGTTGGGCGCACAGCTCTCATATAAGGTACTCCCCTACCTGACCTTGAGCGGCCGCGTACGCATCGACAACTCCAACACAAAGTCAACCGACAAACGCTACGCCGGAACAATCGGTAACCTCTGCGACAACTCAGAGCGTGGCTACTACGGCGAGACCAACTACAAAGAAAAGCAGATATATGCTGACTTCCTCGCAAGCTTCAACAAAGATCTCGGCGAAGACTGGAACCTCCAGGCCAACTTCGGTGGATCAATCTCCGACATGCGCTACGACGCCATCGACAACCGCGGCGGTATCCCTGACGGATCAGAGAACTATCCCGGCCAGGATGCATTGCTGACCAACTTCTTCTCGATCAACAACATCTCGCGCAACGCTACCAAGACTTGGGACATGTGGCACGAGCAGACCCAGTCAATCTACGCATCCGCCGACCTCGGCTACAAGCAGACCTACTATCTGACACTGACCGGCCGTAACGACTGGCCTTCAGCCCTCGCAGGTCCTAACTCGAAGTCTTCTTCATTCTTCTACCCCTCTGTCGGCGTGTCAATCCTGATGACCCAAATGTTCGCAGACGCAGGCATCGACATTCCTCAGGAATATCTCTCGTTCTGGAAGATCCGTGCATCATGGGCATCCGTAGGTACCGCATTCCAGCGCTACATCGCAAATCCGCGTTATGAGTGGAAGAACGGCACATGGTCAGTCCTGACCCAGTATCCTGTTGACAACCTGCAGCCCGAACGTACAAAATCATGGGAAGTAGGTATGAACTTCCGCTTCCTCAAGGATTTCACCTTCGACGCAACCTGGTATCAGGCTGACACCTACAACCAGACATTCAACCCCAACATCCCCGTTGGTAAATACGACAAGATCTACATCCAGACCGGTAACATCCGCAACTGGGGTATGGAATTCGCCCTCGGCTATGACCACACATGGGGTGACTTCACCTGGACATCCAACATGACCTATTCATTCAACAAGAATAAGATCATCGAACTTGGCCGCAACGCCTACAACCCGATCACCGGTGAAAAGCTCTCCATCGACCAGCTCGTGATGAGCGACACTCAGGTTGGTGCAACTCGCTTCATCCTCCGCGAAGGTGGCACAATGGGTGACCTCTATTCAATGCTCGACCTGCAGCGCGACTCCAACGGCAACATCTACATCGATGCCAACGGCAACGTTTCGTCTGTATCAGTGGCCGACAACCCCATCAAACTCGGTAGCGTTCTTCCCAAGGGCAACCTTGCATGGAACAACACATTCCGCTGGAAAAACCTCTCTGCAAGCTTCATGATCTCGGCACGCTTCGGTGGTATCGTTTACTCACGCACCCAGGCTGTCCTTGACCAGTACGGTGTATCAGAGGCTACAGGCGCAGCCCGTGATCTCGGCTATGTTGAGCTCAACAACGGCGACCGCGTGAACCCCGAACAGTGGTACGGCCTGATCTCCGGCGGCGAGACAATTCCGCAGTACTATACCTACTCGGCAACCAACGTACGTCTGCAGGAAGCTACCCTCAGCTACCTGATCCCCAGAAAGTGGCTCCACAATGTATGTGATATCAAAGTATCGCTCGTTGGCCGCAACCTGTGGATGATCTACAACAAGGCTCCCTACGATCCCGAAGCAGTCGCATCTGCCGGAAACTATTTCCAGGGTATCGACAACTTCATGATGCCGTCACTGCGTAACTTCGGTTTCAATCTTAACTTCAACTTCTAATCAATGCCCAAAATGGAAATCAAGATAAACAAACTAATGGCCGGCGGCGCTCTTCTGTTAGCTGCCACAGCCTGCACGGGCGACTATCTGGACATCAACTCCAACCAAGCGCAACCCGGCGACCTTACTGCAGATGGTTTCGCTCTGGTTTCATCGATGACCAATATATGCAGCACCGTAGCACCTTCGGATGTCAACTGCACCCAGTTCGTTGACTGTCTGCTCGGCGGCACACTCGGCGGATATTTCTCTGATGGCGCCAACTTCACAACATCGTACGTGCGCAACAACGCGCCCGACAACTGGACCTCAGTGTTCATGAGCGACTCGAAGATCATCTCGACACTCTTCACCAACATATCAATGGTGGAAGGCTACTGCGAAACCAACGGCGATATCGTCCCGATGGCAGTTGCCCAGATCATAAAGGTAGCCGCAATGCACCGTGTAACCGACTGCTACGGACCTATCCCCTACAGCGCGATCGGTTTCGAGGGTGCAGTGAAAACTCCCTACGATTCTCAGGAAGAGATCTACAACAAATTCTTCGACGAACTCGCCGAAGCCCGTCAGATCCTTCTCGACAATCCCGATGAAGCACTCAGCCCACTTGTAGACAAGGTTTACAGCGGTGTGCTCAGCAACTGGATCCGTTTCGCCAACTCACTGCAGCTGCGTCTGGCCCTGCGTATCTCCTACGCTAACCCGACATTGGCCAAACAGAAAGCAGAAGAGGCCATCAATCCTGCCAACGGCGGCATCATCGAGACCAACGAGCAGAACGCCACATGGAAGAACTACGCAACATCGACCAACTCGATGCGTACGGCTATCATGTACAACGCCCACGACTCACGTCCTTCGGCTGAGATCGCATGCTACCTCAACGGTTACAAAGATCCCCGTACCGAAAAGTATCTTACTGAATCAGGTCTGCCCAACGCCAGCTACGATACTCCCGAGCAGTTCAAGAACGCAGACGGCAGCTGGATGACTTCACCGGAGGGTATCTCCTGCCAGTATATCGGCATACGCCGCGGATGGCAGACATTCAACACCTCATGGAGCGTACGCTTCTCCGACATCAACATTGCCGGTAACACACCTGCCCTTTGGATGAACGCATCGGAAGTATGCTTCCTCCGCGCAGAAGGCGCAGCAGTGTTCGGATGGGATATGGGCGGCGATGCCGAGACCTTCTACAACAAGGGCATCCAGCTCTCATTGGAGGACTATGGTGTTGGTGACGCTTACGCAGCATACATTGCCGACGCAACCTCTGTTCCGGCACAGTTCTATGATCCGACCGGTCTCAACCCCTGGAACGGAACAATTCCTGCCGTTACCATCAAGTGGGACGAAACCCTCGACAAAGAGGCAAAACAGCAGAAGATCATCACCCAGAAATGGCTCGCCAACTGGAAGCTCGGCAACGAAGCATGGGCTGATTACCGCCGCACCGGTTATCCGTTCCTTATCCCGGTTGCCTACAACGGCTCAAACGTTGTTGACATCAACCGCGGACCTCGCCGTATGCCCTATCCATCGGCAGAATATACCGACAACCTGGCCAACGTGCAGAAAGCTGTGGCTGACTACCTGAAAGGTCCGGACAATCTGGCAACCCGTGTATGGTGGGATTGCAAACCCGGTCTTTGATTCTAACACGTAAACATATAACAAACAATCATGAATAAAATATATAAATTCGGACTTGCGCTTCTCGCATCCTGCGTTGCTGCCGGCACAATGACATCCTGTGACGACTGGACCGAACCGGAAAGCGTTGACCTTGTCTACAACACACCCGGCGAGGTTGACCCGGCCGCGTATGCAAAATATCTTGCCGGCCTGCGTCAGTACCGCCAGACCGACCACAAGTTAGTTTACGCGTGGTTCAACAACCCGACCAGCGACCAGACGACCAACACCCGTGCGGAGCGTATCGACGCACTGCCCGACTCGATCGACTTCGTTGTATTCAACAATCCTGCCGACATAGCTCCGGCTACCGTCGCCGATATGAACGCTGCACGCGAGAACAGAGGAATGAAGTTCTCCTACGTGATCGACTTCGACGCAATGAAACTCGCTTACCTAAACCATGTGGCCCTCGCCACAGAGGAGGAGCCGTATGACGTTGACTTCCTTGACTTCCTGACCGACACCACGTCGACAACACTTACATTTGTCAAGAAGAACAATTTCGACGGTATCATGATTGCCTACACAGGTAAGAACACCACTCACCTGACAGGCACAGAGCTGACAGAATACAAAAATCAGGAGAATGTGTTCATCGGCATCATGGCCGACTGGCACGCACGCAATCCTGAAATGCAGATCGACTTCTTTGGCAAGCCTCAGAACGTTGCCAACAAGGATCTTGTCAATGACTGCCACGTGATCTTCCTGTCAGAGTCACAGAGCGCCAACTCTGTCTATGGCTTCGGCATGGCAAAGGCCATGGCATCTGTTGAAGGCGTTCCCACCGACCGTTTCGGTATTATCACCTCATACACAGATCCGGCCGACGAGAAAGTAGGCTACATGGCCGACGGCTCACTCTGCATCACCTCGCTCGCCAACTGGGCAAGCGGAGAGAATGTAAAAGCAGCCGGTTTCACTAATGTGGCTTACGATTACTTCACACTTCCGACAACCTACAAAGTTGTCCGCGAGGCAATCCAGATCCTAAACCCCAGCAATTTGTAATCATCAAGCAATAACAGAACAATGAAAACATCAAAATATCTGTCGATTTGCGCCATACTCGCCGCCGGAGCCTTCATGGGATCCTGCAACGAGGATATGGAGACATTTGACAACAAAATATCTGTGGATGGCGCGTCGAGCGTGACAACACTGCTTCTTGACGGAAGCGCGGATGCCGCCACTTACACTCTACAGGCACAGATCCCCCAGCCGGCCGCACAGGAGGTGACAATCACCTATGCCGTGGATCCCTCGCTGGTTGACATGTACAACGAAGTGTATCACATGAACGCGATCATGCTTCCGGAAGAGTACTACTCAATTCCCGATCCTGTAGCGATCATCAACGCCGACGGTATCAAATCAAGCACCGTTGCCGTAGAGATCAAGAACCTCGGCGAAATCGACGAGGATTATATCTACTGTCTGCCCGTGACCGTTGCCAGCTCATCGATCCCTGTACTTGCAAGCAAGAAGACCAAATTCTTCGTTGTACGCGGCGCATCTCTGGTTAACTGGGTAACTAACCTGACAGAAAACTTCCTCAGCCTCGCCAATCCAAGTCAAGCAACGAATCTTGCCAACATGAGTCAGATCACTGTAGAAGCATTGGTTCGTCCGGGATCAGACTTCGGCGACGGCAATGACTCAGGAATCTCTACCTGGATCGGCATTGAGGGCAGCCGTCTGCTCCGCTTCGGCGACGCCGGTGTTCCTCCATTGCAGTTGCAGTTCGCCAACTCATCCAATGTGACCAGCTCACAGTGGACCATCGAGAAAGAGAAATGGCAGTTCCTGACATTCACCTATGATGCATCAACAGGCGTTTGCCAGTTCTATATAGACGGTGTTCAGAAAGGTGGCGACATCTCTTCTACAAACAGAGGCTCAGTGAGCTGGAACTCGTCTCAGACATTCATCGGCAAATCCTACAGCAATAACCGTGACTTCCAGGGCGACATGGCAGAAGTGCGTGTATGGAACCGCATCCTGTCCAAAGAAGAGATCAACTCCAAGAACCATTTCTACAAGGTTGATCCCGAAAGCGACGGTCTTGTAGCTTATTGGAAGATGGATGAAGGCGACGGCAACAGAATCCACGACTATGCAAATGGTTACGACATGACCGCCAACGCAACCCTGACATGGCTTCCCGTGGCATTGCCTTAACAACATATTCTGAACATTAAATCAATCATAATACAGAAATGAAAATCAATAAATTTCTTACATACGGTCTTCTCACGGCAGTTGCAGCGGCTTCGCTGACTGCCTGTGAGGACGACGTGATGCTCGGTCAGGCTGACATCTCCAATATCGGAGTTCCTGATCAGGTTGTCTACGTTACCGACAAGGATGGCAAGCGTATCTACACCAGTGTGGATCTGCACGGAACTGAAAATGTGCCTCTCTATGTCAACACCCTTTCAAAACTCGATCACGACTGCGACGTGGCATTCACCTACGACGCAACAGCCGTTGACCAGTACAATGCCGTTAACGGCACAAGCTACGAGGCAGTGCCCGAATCGATGATCTCACTGGCCAACGGAGGCGTAACCCGTCTGCAGGCCGGAGCAAGCGTATCGGAGCCGATGACAGTGACCATCACCTCCGACGGTTCGCTCGACAGCGACAAAGGCTACGTTGTTCCTCTGCGCGCAACCGTAAACGGCGGCGCACAGCTGACCAAGAACAGCGCGACCCGTCTGATCTTCGTGAAGGATCTGACCGGCATGCCCGACGCAACAAAATATGTTCTCGATGCCAATGGAAATGAAGTTCCCGCCGTCCGCACAATGATGTGTATGGAGGTCAACGACATGAACCCCCTCGAATGTTCTTCATACTCTTTGAAGAACAGCGGCAAGACTTACTATGACGCCATCATGCTTTTCGCTGCGAACATCAACTACAATGAGGAGACCGGCCGCGTGTACGTGAGCTTGAACGAGAACGTCAGCGCGATCCTTGCAAACCGTGACCACTATCTGCAGCCGCTGCAGGATCGTGGCATGAAGGTTTATCTGTCGATCCTCGGCAACCATGACCGCGCCAACGTCAACAACCTCGCTGACGAGACCGCTCGCTACTACGCACAGGAAATCAAAGCCCTCTGCGACGTTTACAAACTCGACGGTGTGTTCTACAACTCAGAATACGGTAGCCCGATTTCTCCGGCTCCCCAGGGTTTTGTAACTCCGTCGAACGCAGCAGCAGCCCGTCTGTTCTACGAAGTAAAGAAACTTCAGCCTGAACGCGACAACATCATCTACACCTACGACTTCTCAAGTCTTCCTTCTGTAGATGGCGCAGAACCCGGCGAATTCATGGACTTTATCTGGACCAACTATGGTGGCAGCTATATCAATGAAAGCGGCTTCCCCGGTGTCCCGAGATTCAACATGGGTATCTATTCGTGGGAGTTCTCTCAAGGTCGCACATCCGGAAACCTTTCGACAATGCGCTCTCAGGGCTATGGTCTGCACGTTCACTTCGGCAACCAGATGCGCCAAAGCGCCATGCAGAGTTCCGCAAGATTGCTCTACGACGACGAACTCGTTTATGACGGCAAAGAATATGAAAAAGACTGGCTCTAATCTTAAAACAGTTTAAACAATCATGAAATTAAAATATTATTTTCTAAGTCTGGTGCTTGCTACCTCATGCGGCTTCGCGTTCACATCCTGCGATGACGACGATGAAGTGGTGCCCGTAGTAGAAGTTCCGGAACTTACCTTTGATTCTGACGCTCTGCGCGTGAAAATCGGAGAAGAGAACAAAGCTGCTCTCCCAATCGCTACCGGTGGTGGCCAGTACAATGCATTCTCTCTCGACGAAAGCATTGCAAAAGCAACTTTAGGCGAAGACGGCATTGTATACGTAGAGGGTTTGAAGAACGGAAATACTTACGTGGTTGTATCAGATGCAGCAGGTAACTATAAACGTTACCCGGTATCAGTGTACACTACTGAGGCGATGACTCTCAGTCATGAAAATTATTCATTTGTGACTCCGTTGGGCATCAGCAGCTCTTCAAGCGAATGCGCTGTCGTTCTTGGCAATGGTGGCTACACCGTGGAGACTGACAATGAGAAGGTAAGAGCATCGATTAACTCTGAGACCGGCGTTATCACAATGACTGCAACTTCAGGTAGAGATGAATATGTAGCGATTGTTACCGTTACTGACTGTTCAAATCTTACCGCATCCATCAATGTAACCGTCACTCCTACTTTCGACGCATTTACAGCATCCGAAATTGAGGATATCAAGGCAAAGACCAAAAATGATTACTATATTATGAGTAATCAATTCACTCAGAATATTAATTATGACTTGCGTTACTATGGTGAACAGTACCACACATGGAAAGATGCCGACAATGGTGACGGCACTCATACTTTCGGATTGTGGGAAGGCTACGGAAATGGCTACTACGACTACGGAGGCCATTATGTGATCTATCCACAAGGTACCGCTGTAGACCAAGAAGTTGCGGCTAAATATGAATTTAAGTATAATTCAGGCAACTATAATCCCAAATATGAGCTTGATGGTACAGCCAAGATAATCAAGGATGATGCAACATCTAAGATTGTTATCTGGTGGAACGTGGACTTAGAAAATGAAGTCATAAGCCGCGGCTGGATCGTCAAGATGAAATAAGAACTCTGATGGAGCACAGCGAATTTGATTGGTTAATTTAAGCTAATTAATGCTCCAACCCAAGGGGGTGAGGCCTTTCGGCCCCACCCCCTTCCGTTTGTTCGCATTGATGAAATAATATTTGATACATGTGCCGCGTTCGGATAACGCACAGGTAATCGGCCTGTTTATATGGGTGGACGATGCCGGACGCGCCAAATTTTCAATGGAGCATAATATGTTGACACATGTAGGGACTGCGGCATGCCGCGTCCGCGATAACGCGCAGGTAATCAACATATTTGCAGGAGCGAGTGGAGTCGGACGCGCCATGGCGCAGTCCCTACAGGTGAGTAAATACGGGTAACACTCAGGTAATCAGTCCGTTTACATAGATTGCGATGCCGGACGCGCCATGGCGCAGTCCCTACAGGCGAGTGAAGCCAGGTAACATTCAGACAATCAGTTCGTTTACATGGGTGCGCGATGCCGGACGCGCCAAAATTTCAATGGAGATTAATATGTTGATACATGTAGGGACGGCGGCATGCCGCGTCCGGGTAACGCACAGGTAATCAACATATTTGTAGGAGCGAGTGAAGCCAGGTAACATTCAGGCAATCAGTGCATTTCATAGATGGGCGGAGCCGGAGGCGCCGTGGTGCAGTACATACAGGCGAGTGAAGCCAGGTAACATTCAGACAATCAGTTCGTTTACATGGGTGCGCGATGCCGGACGCGCCAAAATTTCAATGGAGATTAATATGTTGATACATGTAGGGACTGCGGCATGCCGCGTCCGGGGAACGCACAGGTAATCAACATATTTGCAGGAGCGAGTGGAGTCGGACGCGCCATGGCGCAGTCCCTACAGGTGAGTGAAGCCAAGGTAACATTCAGGCAATC
This sequence comes from uncultured Muribaculaceae bacterium, assembly GCA_910579185.1. Taxonomy (GTDB): domain Bacteria; phylum Bacteroidota; class Bacteroidia; order Bacteroidales; family Muribaculaceae; genus Paramuribaculum. The sequence continues at coordinate 45,362 of CAJTTG010000007.1, read as the reverse complement.
AGTTCGTTTCCATGGATGTGCAGAGCCGGATAACATTCAGGCAATCAGCACATTTCATAATAGGCAGAGCCGGACGCGCCAAAATTTCAATGGAGCATAATATGTTGACGCATGTAGGGACGGCGGCATGCCGCGTCCGGATAACATTCAGGTAATCAGCACATTTCATAATAGGCAGAACCGGACGCGCCGTGGCGTAATTCATACAGGAATGGGGCGAACAATCCAGATAACACACAGGCAACCAGTCCGTTTGCAGGAGCGAGCGGAACCGACGTGCCATTGTGAAGTCCGGAAAGGGGGCAAATATTCCATGATAGTGGACAAATAGATTGATTACATTTGGTGGATTGATCTGAATATGATAATTTTGGGGAATGGCTTCAATGAGACGAAAACGACATGCGTTCCGTGCATCATGGCATGATTATAACTGCGGCACATATTTTGTCACGGTTTGTACGCATGAAAAACAAAAAACATTGGGACATATCGCTTCGGAGGAAATGATCTTGTCTGAAGCCGGGAGGATTTTAGAGAAGTGTCTCCAGCACGTCGGTGATCATTACTCTGATGCAAGAATGGTGTGTTTCGTTGTGATGCCAAACCATTTTCACGCAATATTAGACATTGGGGATCAGGTGGCGAGGCGAAATGAGAATGAGGTTATATTCTCGCATTATCACGCCCGATTGAGTATGGTTGTGGCCGGAATAAAGGCCGCAGTCACGAAGGAATGCCGGATAAATGGTATTGATTTCAAGTGGCAATCACGATTTCATGAACATATTATTCGTACGACTGATATGTTCGACAATTTAGAAGCATACGTATATAACAATGTCAAAAAATGGGCGGACGATTGTTTTTACGATGAATAAGCCATGGAGATAACACGCAAGTAATCACTCCCATTCCATAGGTGGGCGGAGCCGGACGCGCCATGGCGCAGTCCCTACAGGCGAGTGGGGGGGAATAATCACATATAGAGGGGGAGCGGAGGTTTGATCGCGAGGGATCAGAGATCTTCGAAGATGATCATGTAGGAGGCGGAGAAGGATTGGCCGGGGTGCAGGGTGTTGACGTAGGGCCGATCGGAGAATTCGCCGTTGAAACCTACATTGTCGGCGCGTCCCCACCAGGGTTCGATGCAGACGAAGGGGGCTTCGGGGTTCGGCGACCAGAGCCCTACGACCGGGGCATCGAAGAGCATGGAGAGGTAGGGTCGATGGTCGGGGGTGAGCAGGGATACGCGGCGCACTTGCGAGCCGGCGAGGATGATGGCATCGGAGGCGAAGGTAGTGGCGGTCAGAGGGAGCATGCGGTCGTCGTCGAGCATGACGGGCGATTCGTCAGGGCCAACACAACCGCCGTCGGTGATGGTCTGCCGTGAGAGACGACGTGAGTCAAACATGAAGTAGCCGTGCAATGGGTCTGTGGGGTTGAAGGCCGGGTAGTTGAAGGCCGGATGTGCGCCGATCTGGAAATCCATCGGCCGCTCGTCGAGGTTGGTCACGTGCCAAAGGACGGTCAGGCGTTCGCCCTGCAAGCGATAGCCGATCTCCAGCCGGAAGCGACGGGGATAGCGTGGGAGGGTGTCGGCGGAGGATTCGAGTGCGAACCAGGCTTCGTCGTCGGGGGTGTCGGCAACAGGTGTGAATTCCATGTCACGTGCGAAACCGTGCTGAGACATCTTGAATAGCTGGCCGTCGATGCGGAATTCGCCCTGCCAGACGGCTCCGACGATAGGGAACAGAACGGGGGAACGGCGGCTCCAGAAGCGAGGGTCGCCCTGCCATAGATATTGGTGACGGGTACGGTTGTTGAGGATGCTTTGCAGCTCGGCTCCGTGGGATGATATCTCCACGGTCAGGAGGTCGTTGGTCAGTGTCTGTTTCATGGGGGCAAAAGTAGTGAAATTTCGCGATATTTCCACTAAAGCCGTCTCATTTCGGGGTTATATTGTCGAGTATCAGCTCAGGGGGTATCGACATTTTTGAGAAGGCGAAGAGTTTGCGTCCGAGGTCTTTGACGGAAGCTCCGATATGATAGACGGCGGTGTCGGCAATGAGAAAGCGATCATGTATTTTGGTGGCTTCCCTGACCGCAATCGGGGGGTATTGCCGGTTATGGCGTTCGATGTCAAGGCGCAGTTGCCGGGAGAGGGGCTGCGTTATAATCGTTGCGTCCACTCCATCGCCGCGTTTGTCGATCAAGGTGAGGACAGATTCGTCAATGTAGTTGTCGATCAACACGATTCTATTCACGGCACTCTTTATGATGCCGCTGACAAATTTATGGGCATCGAATATCTGTCCATTGAAGAAAACACCTTCGACCGGAGGCAGGGATGTGCGGACAAAAAAATCCACCTTGTCGGTCAGGTCATCAAGACGACGGTCATGGTCGGCGAGGCGGCGATCGATTCTGTCCTCCATAGCCAGTAGCCGCTGGTTGATGCTGTAGCCACGCAGGATGTATTGTTTCAGGATCTTATTGGCCCATTGACGGAATTGAATACCTCGCCGCGATTTGACACGATAACCTACGGAGGTTATCATCTCCAGATTATAATGCTCTACTTGATATGTTTTACCGTCTGCGGCAGTTGTCGCAAAATTTGCGACAACTGGAATTCCGTCCAATTCTTCCTTCAGAGCATTATTGATATGCTTGCCGATAGTCTTGACATCGCGGTCGAACAATAGGGCAATCTGATTGCGGTTGAGCCACACTTCTTCATTCTCGACCCTTACATCCAGCTTCAGGGTCTCGTCGGGCTGATATAATATCATCTCATTATTTTCCATTGGCAACGGGTTGCTTTATAGCTATAGAGTGTTACGTCCGGCAAAGTTACGGAAAATCTCTTTTTTTAGCTACCTTTGCGGCCATGAAATCAGCATCAATGAAATTCAAGGGATATTTGTTTGCCGCACTGGCGGCCGGAGCCTACGGAACCAATCCGGCATTCGCCGTACCACTGTACGGCGAGGGTATGAATGCTCTGAGTGTGCTCCTTTTCCGCTACCTGATGGGGCTACCGATCCTGGCAGCCATGATAGCATGGCGCGGCCGCAGCTTCCGACTGCCACCGGAGCAGCGATGGCCGGTGGCGATCCTTGGAGTGCTGATGGCGGCCTCGTCGCTCGCGCTATTTGAGGCGTACAATTACATGAATTCCGGGGTGGCCTCGACACTGCTGTTTGTCTACCCCGTGATGGTGGCCGTGCTGATGACTTTTTTCTTCCATGAACGCTTCAAAACCACCACGGGTCTGTGCCTGATAGTGATGGGGCTCGGGCTTGGATTGCTTATGCACAAGAACGACGGCGAGAGCGTCAGCGCCATGGGATTCGTGCTGGTCATGGCCTCATCGCTGACCTACGCGATTTATCTTGTGATGATCAACGTGTCGAAGCAAATCAGGAAGATACCTACGCTGACATTGCTTTTCTACACGCTTCTCAGCGGCAGCGCGTTATTCGGGATCATGCTGCTGCCCGGAGGTCTTACGATGCCTCCAACTGCCGGATCATGGATCAATCTGGTGGCACTGGCTCTTATCCCAACCGTGATCTCCCTGCTGCTCACCACTCGCGCCATCCAGCTCATAGGATCGACCCCGACAGCTATTTTCGGAGCATTGGAGCCGGTGACAGCCGTGGTGCTGAGTATCGTGATACTGAATCAGGATATCACCGCCAACGAGATCTATGGCGGCGTGCTGATCATCGTGGCCACGACGCTTGTTGTGGTCAGCGATCCGGTGGAAACCGTCCTGCTGCGTATGCGCAAGATGTTTCCATCCGTCAGACGAAAAAAGGGATCAAAGTAGCACTGGAGCCAGATATTTGGCAAGAGCCCATCCGCCGAACAGAAGCCAGACATAGATCAGGGCTGCCAGAATGAAGGGCTTTGCGCCGGCACGTTTGAACTTGTCGATAGAAGTCTCGGCTCCGAGGGCCACCATGGCCATTGTCAGCAGGAATGTATCAATGTAGTTGATGATATCAACCGCTTCGGCTGGGAGCAGATTGAATGAATTGAACGCTATTATGGCAAGGAACCCTACGGCAAACCATGGAATAGCAATCTTGCCCTTGGCCGATGCCGTTGCGCCGGCAACGGCACGACGCGCGCGCACTGCCACCCAGTAGGCGAGAATGAAGAGCACCGGGATCAGAAGCATCACACGGATCATCTTAACGATGATAGTCACCTTGGCAATGTCGTCGCCCATGGCATTTCCGGCTCCCACGGCATGAGCCACTTCATGGAGCGTCGAACCTGCGAAGATGCCCATTTCATCAGGCGTCAGATTCAGGACACCGGCCCTATAGAGAACCGGGTAGAGAAACATGGATATCGTGCCGAAAATAACCACCGTAGCCACTGCCACAGCTGTCTTGTAGGGTTTGGTCTGTATGGTCGATTCAGCACCAAGCACCGCGGCAGCTCCGCATATACCGCTGCCGACGGAAGTCAGCAACGCTATCTCCTTGTCCATTTTCAGCAAGCGTCCGAGGTAGATGCCCCCCAGAATTGTTACAGCCACCACTATGACATCGATCAGTATGCCGGCCGTCCCGACATTGGCTATGTCCTGGAATGTCAGTCGGAAACCGTAGAGAATAATGCCGAGACGAAGGAGCTTCTTGGAGCAGAACTGTATTCCGGGCACCCACGTCTCCGGCAGATGATTGCGCAATGAATTGGCATAAAGCATACCGAGAATGATACCTATGATCATCGGGCTGAACGACAGATCTTTGAAGAATTGCGCATCGCCGATATAAAAAGCAGCGCATGAAAACAAGGCAATCAACAGTATGCCGTGGAGCATGCTTGAACGTTTTTCAGTCAACATAATAAATAAAAACAATAGTGTTTGAAATCCGTGGCAAAGTTACACAAAGTTAACGCAAAATTCCGATACCTTTGATATTTTTTCAAACCACCGGCCCATGACAATTGTTCTTGTTGGAAACAAACACAACAAAACCATGACCTACGAAACAGCCATAAGCCAAGCACCTGTAGTCTTAATCGAATTCTACGCCTCGTGGTGCCCCCATTGCCAGGGAATGATGCCGATAGTTGACCAAGTAAAGGAACTGCTCGACGGCGACGTGCCGGTGATTCAGCTCGATGTTGACAACAACAAGGAACTGTCGAAGCAGGAGAACATTGAATCCATCCCTACATTCATAGTCTATAAAGACGGCCGTGAAGCTTGGCGCCACAGCGGCGAAATCGACGGCAACGCCCTGCTTGCCAAAGTCCAGTCATACCAATAACCTGCGGCAAACCGGGCAACGATATGGCAGCGACTATCTTCACACGTTTTCTCTCGGCTCTCGGCGTGGCACACACCCAGGAGTATTCCGACGCACAATTCCGCGGAATGACCTTCCAGTCGCTCTACGGGTTGTCGCACCTGCTGAAAGATTACGGCATAGAGAATACCGGCATCAAAGTTGCCGACAAGAGCGAACTGACAAAAATCCCCACACCATTCTTAGCTCAGACCAACAGCGGAATTTTTGTCATTGTCACAGCCATAACCCAGGACAATGGCACCGTGTCATACGATTTGCACGGGACTGCCACTTCGACGCCGCTCTCCGGATTCATCGATAACTGGAACGGCATAGCACTGCTGGCCTACCCGTCCGAAAGGTCGTGCGAACCGGATTACAGAAACCATCGTATAAGCGAACTCGCAAGCCGCTATTCCAAATACTTCCTCCTGGCAGCTGCAATAGCCGTAATGCTCTATTTCTTCATAACACGCCGCATATACGACAGCCCACCGGCCATCTTACTTACGGTTCTCGATCTGACCGGACTCTACCTCTCACTACTCTTGTTACAGAAATCCCTCGGTATTCGCACCGGGGCTTCAGAACGCATGTGCGGATTACTTGAAAAAGGTGGATGCGATTCGATCATGTCCTTGAAAGCATCGAAACTGTTCGGTGTGTTCTCGTGGAGCGAAGTGGGCTTCGGATATTTCGGCATATCTTTGGCCACGTTGCTGATCTTCCCACATCTATGGCCCTCCCTGGCCGTATGCAACGTGTGCTGTCTGCCCTACACGGTCTGGAGCATCTGGTATCAACGGTTCCGGGCCCACCATTGGTGTACACTATGCGTCGGCGTGCAGACCACGCTCTGGCTGTCGTTCTTCTGTTATCTATGGGGCGGATGGTTCGCCGATTTCCTTCCGGTCAAGCCCGATTTCGCCGTGCTGCTTGCCACCTACATCACCGGCGTCCTACTGCTCAACCAGACCGTACGTATTTTCAAAAAATTGCCATGTCATGAAAAAGATAGCTAAAGCCAACCTTACATCGGCAACCATATTGCGACCAGCCGAGATGAATAAAATCCATTTCGGTGGTAACCATACCGCGATATCCGACAAAACAAAATCATAAAAAAATCCGACGCTCCCTTCATCAGGGAACTTCGGACTAAAGCCATAAGGCATGATCTGTGATTCTAAAGTTGTTGTCTTACAGCAATTAAAGTGTAGAGATTATATCATACTTACATAATTACACTCAATTGCGCCGGATGTCATCACGACAGCCTTCTTAATTACTGTTGCCGGCCTTAGTCCGTTGAATTAGAAGATTTGCGTAAAATTTTATCAGTCTAAGGATTGCAACTTGTGTAATTTGTGGCAAAGGTAGTGATTTTTTTTCGTATTCCGACAAATTTCAATGTTAAATGCGATAATCACGGCAAAAAGAATAAAATTAACAGAACTTAACATATATAGAATATTCGTCGAGATAAAATACATATGTATCTAAAACTTAGCGGATCGGCGACAATTACCGCCCAATAGCGGAGCATGGTTTTGCAATAAACGCATTTTTACGTAGTTTTGCGGAGAGATGACATCCGAAAAGAGAAAAAAAGACGACATATCCGCCACAAACGACGACAAACGCCGGCGAAAGTTCAGATGGACAACCTTCCTGATCCATCTCGCCTCCGTGTCGCTACTGTTCCTGTTGCCGGAGGTCATCGTATCCCTGACAATAAGACCGGGGTATCCGCTTCCGCCATCAACCTACGCGAAAGCGATAGTATTCGCGGCCGCTTTCTATATCAATTTCTACTGGCTTGTAGACTCGCTGCTCATCAAGAGCTACCGGGCAATGAGATTCATCCTGTGCAATGCCGTTGTGATCCTCGTTGGCTGTGGATTGCTCATCATCGCATGGCACACATTAGGTCCCGGCGCACGCCACCGCCATTTCCGCCCGGAAAACGAATGTGAACCTATAGGAATAATCCTGACGGAACCGGGAAGCAAGCCCGAGCCGCAATATGGTGAAGTCCATCGCGTTGCAATGCCTCCCGACAGTTTCGCAAAAGATTTCATCGCCTTATTCATGACCATCTCCCTGGCCGTGGCGATAAAGCTGAATTTCAACCGCTACAAGACAGAACGCGACCGCCGCGAACTCGCCACCCTCCACAAAGAGATCGAGCTCAAACAGCTCCGATCACAGCTCAACCCCCATTTCCTGTTCAATACGCTCAACTCAATCTATGCATTGGTCGACATTGATCCCGGAATGGCCAAGACCGCCGTCCACCGGCTGAGCAAAATGTTGCGCTACACCCTGTCGTTCAGCCGCCAACCGGTTACCATCGGGCAGGAATTCGACTTTATAAAAGGCTACATAGAACTGATGGAGATGCGAATGCCGACGAAAGGTCTCGTGAAGGCCCACCTTGACTGCTCTGCCAACCCGGAAGCTCCGATAGCTCCCCTGATATTCATAAACATTATTGAGAATGCTTTCAAATACGGAATCACAGCCAGCGAAAGCACTCGCGAGATCAATATAGACATCCGTCTCGTGGACAGCACCGTGGAATGCCATATCTCCAACACATACAGCCGGGAAGCCGTCGAGTCGCTAAAAGCCCGTTCTTCGGGTATCGGCATCGACAATCTGCGCCGGCGTCTGGAGCTAAGATACCCCAACCACCACGAGTTCCACACCACCGACACCGGATCGGAATTTCTCGCCGACCTCACAATAGATTTAAAAAACTCATCAAAATAGCACTGACAAATGAAAACCCTACGCACATGCGTCATTGACGACGAGCCACTGGCCGCACAGTTGATCTCCAAATATGTCAACGACACTCCGTTTCTCTCTCTGGCAGGAACTTATTCATCAGCTCAGGATGCGATAAAGACAATTCTGACCGGAAGCGTAGACCTGGTGTTTCTCGACATCAACATGCCTCAGCTCAACGGTCTTGAATTCGCACGTCTGATCCCATCCAATTGCCGGATAGTGTTCACGACAGCCTACGACAAATACGCCGTCGACGGCTTCAAGGTCAACGCGCTCGACTATCTTCTCAAACCGATAGCCTACGAAGAATTTCTGGCTGCTGCCACCAAGGCTTTAAACTCAATCCGCCCGGCGGCTCCATCCAGCGCCGACACATCCAAGGACTATATCATTGTCAAGAGCGAATACCGACTTGTACAGATCCGGCTCGACGATATCCTGTATCTTGAAGGGCTCAAGGACTATGTGAAGATCTGTTTCAACGACGGATCAAAGAACATTATGACACTGATGAACATGCGCACACTCGAACAGGAGCTGCCGCAGGATATGTTCATGAGAGTTCACAGATCATTCATAGTCAACACCACCAAGATGCGCGTCATTGAACGCAACCGCATCATATTCGGCAACGTCCAGATCCCGGTCAGCGAGAGCTACAAGAAAGAGTTCAACGAATATATCAACAACCGCCTTGTCGGTGTGAACCGCACGGAAAGCAACGTAGAGTGATCAACCCTCGGAATTTCTCGCGAGCAGGTCAAGCATGTCGGCACGTGAGTTGACAGCAATCTCCGTGGCCGAATAGTCGATCAAGCCACGTTCTTTCATGCTCTCCAGCGTGGCTATGAACGATGAACGCTGCACACCGAAGAACGCATACAGATCGCGCTGGCGGCATGTCAGCGTGATATCCTTTCCGCCCCTTTGCGTCAAGGCCACAATCCAAAACGCAATCCGCTCTTCAAGAGAACCGGTGGTCAGAGCCAGAACCCCATCCACCGTTTTCTGCGCATTGACAGAGAGCAGATTCAGAAAATTGAACAAAAAGATCTGATCAGATCCCAGCAATCGCACATAGTCCATCTTGGATATCTGCAAGAGGCCGGTGGGGCCTGTGGCAACAGCCGAACAAGGATAGGACGTTGCACGTCCGAAAAGAAAATCGGGAGCTATCACATCGGGAGCATCTATTGTCTGTGACACACGGAATCGTCCGTCGGAATTGACAATCGAGAGCCTCGCACTGCCTGAAATAAGGAATTTGAGATGGGTACAGGGATCTCCGGCCTCGACTATTTTCTCTCCGTCGAGATATTTAAGAAAATGGAGTTTCGTGTTACCGACAACCTCCGAGAGCTTGGCATAGCTGACGCCATGAAACAGCGGCAACGCCATCAATATCTCATACATCGAGTTCATATCGCAAGTTTTATAAATTGTGTTTTGTTAATTTAACGTTTGACACACAATTATGTTTTGCTTTCAGCTCTTTTTTCTGTCTGTAATAGAGCTGCAAGGAATTGATGGTGTTCTGCCATGCTATATATGCCGCCGGAGCTACTGACGAGATGGGATTGAGAAATGTCAAGGCAAGCCAGATGGCAAGCACCGTGTTTTTCTGGCCAAGCCCCTGCGCACCGCTGATACGGTCGCCGAAACGCGCTCCTATGCGACGCCCGACATAAAATTGCAGTCCACACACCACTCCGGCGCCGAAAGCCAGAATTATTATCTCCGGAATTTTAGAAGCCGGCTCCGCCAATATGAAGCTGACCGACTTACCGACAACCACAAAGAGCGACACAGCCCAGATGTAGAACGACAGCGACTGGTGTGAGCCTATGGCCTGATGCAACCGGGGGGTCACCTTACGCATCACGAGAGCCACAACAAGCGGCAACAGAATCAATGGAGCCACCTGCTGCATGATCGACGCAGCGGTTGCCATGATATCAATGTCGCCCGACCCAATCCATGCAAGAAGACATGGAGCCGTGACGGCCACCGTCACATTGCTCACCAGCGAATAGGCAATCAGCTTTATCACACTGCCTCCGAGCATACCGGTCACTACGGGAGCTGCAGTAGCCGTGGGGCAGAACACACAGATAAACAACCCTTGCGCCACATCGACGCTGAACGGGCGAATCACCACATAGGCCACCACTCCGCCCAAGACCTGAACCGCAAGCAACCGCCATATCACCGGAGAGACCCCGAATTCACGCGGATTTATCTTGCAGAACGTGATCAGGAGCATGACAAAGATCAGATAGGGTGTCAGAAACGCCACATATGAGATATAACTATGAAACAGCAGTCCGCTTAGCATGGCCGCCGGAAGCATCCAAGGCTTCAACCGCTGCCGGATTTCGTTTGCTTTCATGATTGAAACGTTATTAACCGGCCACAAAATTACAAACAATAATCCGAACAACGCATAACAGCATATCCCATAATATCACATGCCATAAAAAAAGAGAAGCCCGAATCCGGGTGGGGGAATCGGGCTGAGAAGGTTATCTCAAATCTGAATCTTCGTGACTTTTTAATAACGTCAGCAAAATGCCTTCTCTTGCTTATGAAACAACCGATTCCGACCAATAGTTCAACCACAGTCCCGAAAAAAGCTCTTATATGCCACATTTCACAAAAGAATCCGTATATTTGCAATTACAACAACTACAGACACCAATCTATACCATCCTGAAATAAGCCCTTTTAAATTCAATCCCGATCATGAGACATCCAATCCGCTTTTTTGTCCTATTGGCGATCGTTTTATCATCCACGACATCGCATGCCCAGTCCTCCATTTTCAACAATCCAGATAACACACTCAGCTTTTCCGTGCGTAGCTCATACGAGTATTCCGATCCCGTCAGCCAGAATTTCCATGACAGCGGAATCAGCCTCAGCGGTCTTCCGGGTGTGAGTGGAACTGTGGCTTTAGATATTCCTTTGTGGCACAATCTTTATCTGGAGACGGGGCTGACTATCTTTGAAAACCGTTATTCCGTGGAGGGAGGAGTCAAGGACACGCACCATGCTACAGTGTCACACATGTGGATCTTCGGTGGACGCATCAACTGTCTGGTAGGCTACCATTTCGACTTTTCGGATAAATTCAGCCTCGCTGTCACCACAGGGCCGCAATTATCCATCGGTTTTTCTGCCGGAGCTCATCACGATGGAAAGAAAAACTACGACAATAGTCCTTACACTCTCGATGGTGAATATCTCAAACGCGCCGACGTTTTCTGGAACGTGGGACTGACCGCAACCATAGCCTCACACTATCTGATCGGCGTTGGATTCTCTCAGGGATTACTCAACATGTCGCAATACAACCTTCCGGTAAGAGGAATCGCACAGGCCGGCGAACGATGCCATTTCAAGGAGCAGATCATCGCCGCCACGCTCGGATATAAATTTTGACAGCCGGCTTTACGACTTTGCGAGTTCAAGAAAAATCAAAAAATGCTGATTTGCTTGGACAAATCGAAGATATTATATAACTTTGCACAGTTTTTTCAACATTGACCAGCAAGTGGGAAAGTTTACAGCATATAAGATTCAGTTGGCAAGCATGCCCCAAGGGGCTCAGGAATTTGAGTTCCATCTTGGCAAGCAGTTCTTCAAAGACATGGAGAACCCCGACATCCACGATGCCGATCTGGACGTACGTCTGACCGTAGATCACAAAGGCGATCTATATCAGATGAACTTCGCCATCACCGGCACCATGACCCTAATATGCGACCGCTGCCTCGACGATCTGATCATGCCGGTTGACACAACGTATTCGATCGCCGTGAAATATGGCGAGGACTACAACGATGACTCCGACGACCTTCTGATCATTCCGCAGAGCGATGCCGACATCAACGTCGCCTACATGATCCACGACACAGTGGCGCTGACAATTCCCATCAAGCATGTTCATCCGCTTGGCAAATGCAACCGGCAGATGAGCGCCATGCTGAAAAAACATCGTGCGCACCGTCCCGACGATGAAGATGCCGAACTGGAAGACAGCCTCATCGATGAGATGGAGACCATGGACAGCGGCGATCAGCCTCAGGCCACAGATCCGCGATGGGACGCACTCAAGAACATAGCCCCTGCCGATCCGTCGGACAACTGACAATCGGCCCGATACTTAAAGACATTATTTGACAATAACAATAAAAACAATAACCTAAAAAACAATGGCACATCCTAAACGCAAACAATCGAAGACCCGCACAGCAAAGCGTAGAACTCACGATAAGGCTGTGGCTCCCACGCTGGCTATCTGCCCTAACTGCGGCGCTTGGCACATCTACCACACAGTGTGCGGCGAATGTGGACACTACCGCGGCAAAATCGCCATCGAAAAAGCAGAGGTTATCTGATCCGGCAGTACAACTGCACACAATCAGAGATCTCACGCACCGACTGGTAAAAGCCGACGTGGCCATTACTTTTAATTGACATAACACCGTATTCTCCGAATATCCAACCCACAAAGAGCGGATATTCCGGAGGATATTTGTCACGCAAACATCTCACCACCCTTACACATCTCCAAAGACCATGCTGAATGCAAGAATATCGGGTGTCGCATCTTTTGTTCCCGACGACATCCTCGACAACGAAATGCTGTCGAAAATGGTGGACACTAACGACGAATGGATCACAACTCGCGTCGGAATCAAGGAACGCCGCATCCTCAAAAAAGAGGGAGCCGGCTCTTCCTACATGGGCATTCAGGCTGTCAACCGACTGCTTGAATCGACCGGCACCAAACCTGAAGAAGTTGACCTGCTGATCTGCGCCACCTCAAATCCCGACTATCGTTTCCCATCCACGGGATCCGTCATAGCCCATGGCTGCGGCCTCAAATCGGCTTACGCCTATGATATTCAGGCTGCCTGCGCAGGCTGCATCGTGGCCTTGGAAGATGCTGCGGCATACGTGAAATCCGGACTCCGCAAGAAAGTTGTGGTAGTGGCTGCCGAGAAAATGTCATCAATGGTCAACTATGAGGATCGCGCCACCTGTCCGCTGTTCGGCGACGGTGCCGCTGCAATGCTCATCACCCCCACCGAAGAACCCGTAGGTATCATCGATGGTGTGTTCCACGTTGACGGCGTTGGCCGCGACCACCTGATCATGAATGCCGGTGGTTCCGTTATGCCCACAACCCACGAGACCGTGGACCGCGGCGACAACTTCCTGTTCCAGGACGGCCGATTCGTCTACAAACACGCCGTTACAGACATGCTCAACGCCACCCTTGAGATCTGCGAGCGCAACAACCTGACCATGGAGTCCGTGGACTGGCTGATTCCCCATCAGGCCAACCTGCGCATCATCGAGGCCGTCGCATCACGTGCCGGCATCGACCCCGAGAAGGTGCTCGTCAACATCGAATACCGCGGCAACACATCAGCAGCGTCGATTCCATTGTGTATCGACGAGAACAAACACCGCCTCAAGAAGGGCGACCGTCTGGTGCTGACAGCATTTGGAGCCGGCTTCACATGGGGTGCGATGTATGTGATCTGGGATCTTTGATCACTCATCCGTTCTGTCAAGAAAATAAAAAAATAAACACTAATAGCATCTTTTATGGTGCTATTAGTGTTTTATTCTTGTAACCAAAATTCAAACAGCTATGACTGAAAACCATAAAGCGGGATTTGTCAATATCGTAGGCAACCCCAACGTAGGAAAATCCACACTGACCAACGACCTCGTAGGCGAACGCATAAGCATCATAACATCCAAAGCACAGACCACACGCCACCGCATAATGGGCATCGTCAACACCGACGAGTACCAGATCGTGTTCTCCGATACCCCCGGAGTACTTGACCCGAAATACAAGCTTCAGGAAAGCATGCTTGGATTCTCAGAAGGTGCATTGACCGATGCCGACGTGCTTCTGTATGTGACCGACGTTGTTGAAGACCCCACCAAGAACGCCGACTATCTTGCCAAAGTGGCCAAGGAAACAATCCCCGTGCTGCTGGTTATCAACAAAATAGACCTTGTCAAGTCGCAGGACGAACTGAACGCGATTGTTGACCGCTGGCGTCAGCTGCTCCCCAACGCCGAAATCTTCCCCACATCGGCTAAGGAACATTTCAATGTCGAGAACCTCATGAACCGCATCGTGGAGCTTCTGCCGCAGCATGCCCCCTATTTCGGAAAGGACGCGCTGACCGACAAACCGGCAAGATTTTTTGTCACAGAGATTATCCGCGAGAAAATCCTCCTGAACTACGACAAGGAGGTCCCCTATTCGACTGAGGTTATCGTTGAGAAATTCGACGAAAAAGAGGGTGCCATACACATCATGGCAGTGATCTACGTGGAGCGCGACTCCCAGAAGGGCATCATCATTGGCCGACAGGGTGCGAAACTGAAAAAAGTAGGCACCGAAGCACGCCGCGACATTGAGACATTTTTCGGCAAGAAAGTGTTTCTCGAGCTCTTCGTCAAGGTAGAACCGAACTGGCGCAACCGCGACAATAAACTGCGCGCATTCGGATATATTGAATAATTTTCGCTAAATTTGCATCAGATTCAAGTATTTTAGCACTTTAATATGGGACAGTTAATCGCCATTGTAGGCCGCCCGAACGTGGGCAAATCCACCCTTTTCAACCGCCTGACAGAATCGCGTACGGCAATCGTCGACGAAACCGCCGGCACCACGCGCGACCGCCAGTATGGCCACGTGGATTGGAACGGCCGCGAATTTTCCATTGTCGACACCGGTGGCTGGGTAGTCAACTCCGACGACATCTTTGAAGGAGAGATCAACAAGCAGGTGCATCTCGCCATAGAACAGGCCGACGAGATCCTGTTCGTTGTCGACGCGATGAACGGCGTCACCGACCTCGACGATCATGTTGCCGAAATCCTCCGCAAATCAAAAAAACCGGTGATCCTGGTAGCCAATAAAGTAGATTCCAACGACTGGCTCTACAACGTGCCCGAATTCTATGCTCTCGGTCTCGGCGATCCCTACCCTATCTCGGCGATCAACGGCTTCGGTACCGGCGATCTGCTCGACGAGGTTGTCCGCGAGCTCCCGGAACCGACAGAAGATGATGCCGACCAGCATCTCGACAATATTCCGAGATTCGCCATTGTAGGCCGCCCTAACGCAGGAAAATCCTCAATCATCAACTCATTCATCGGAGAGGACCGCAACATTGTGACCGATATAGCCGGAACTACACGTGACTCGATCTATACACGTTACAATAAGTTCGGCTTCGACTTCTATCTTGTCGACACCGCCGGCATCCGCAAGAAAACGAAGGTCAACGAGGACATCGAATACTATTCCGTGATCCGTTCGATCCGCGCCATTGAGGCATCCGACGTGTGTATCCTGATGATCGACGCAACCCGTGGAATCGAGGCACAGGATGTGAGCATCTTCTCGCTGATCCAGCGCAACAAGAAAGGGCTCGTGGTCTGCGTCAACAAATGGGATCTCGTGAAGGACAAATCGGAAGTGGCCATCAAACACTTCGAGAACACCATACGCGAACGTTTCGCACCATTCACCGACTTCCCCATCATCTTCGGATCGGCCCTGACCAAGCAGCGCATCTACAAAGTGCTGGAAACAGCCGTGGAGGTCTACCACAACCGCTGCCGCACCGTCCCGACATCGCAGCTCAACACCGTGATGCGCGAGGCCATTGATGCCTATCCCCCACCAGCCAACAAAGGCAAATACATCAAGATCAAATATATAACAATGCTGAAGGGAGCGCCAATCCCCACGTTTATCTTCTTCTGCAATCTACCCCAGTGGGTCAAGGAGCCCTACCGTCGCTATCTCGAGAACAAGATACGCGAGAACTGGGACTTCAGTGGAACTCCGATCAACGTCTATATGCGCGAGAAATAAACGCCCCACCTACAGCACAAAACCATCAGGCCGGAGCGCTCAACAGCTCCGGCTTTTTTATTTAACCCACAACCAGATTATCGTCATGACAACAGCACTCATAACCGAAATCGTAGGCTACACGGCCGCAATCTGCATGGTGTGCGGCTATCTGCCACAGGCCATCTACACCATCCGCACACGCGACACCGACGGCATAGCCCTCCCCACCTTCCTCCTGTTGGGAGCCGGAAGCATATTTTTCGTAATCCAAGGACTTTTATTAAGCAACTGGCCGCTTGTGATCACAAACACCATCACAACCGTTTCCAGCGCAATCGTGTTCGGCATAAAGGTACACAACGACCGCCGAAAACGCAGAAAAAACTAACCCCGTAATCCCATATTTCATCTACTGCGCCAGCCCTCATCGAGAGCCGGCGCATTTTCATTTAATAAAAGTTAATCATTAGCTAAAATTTGCAAACAGCATCCGCCATGGATTATATTTGTGATAAAAGTAAATAGATCAATACCATGTCACGTTTCAAAAATGTACTTATTTTATCAGTGCTTTTATTCATCTCGTGCTCAAACAATGGTGGAAAAACAGATGCCCCATCTGAGGTCACAATCGATTCCATAAAACAATTCACAATTGATGACAACTATCACCAGCCATACGACACTTTGCAATATAAAAAATTTGGATCATTTGATGTCTATTCAATGTCAGGAAATGAGACAATAGTAGATTCTACAAATGTGTTTGTAAAAGAGAGTCCGGATAGCGTTATCGTCAGATTAAGCAATGATATGGATCACCCATTTATATTTTATCGGCAAGGGAAATACTGGTATAATAGACGGACGTATAATATAAATATGACCGAGGCTCAGCAACAATCAATGACCGGTATATCGCCTAAGATAGTTGATAGATATGTCCACAATGACACCGTCTATGAATTTATTCGCTCCTTGAATACTGACTCTGTATCGCAAATATTCAGTGTTAGAACCAAGGATAGAAACAAAACATATTACTTCAGGAATGTTCCAAAGACACGTTTTTATGAAAATATGGATATTGGAAAAATTGAACGATTTCTTAAGGATGAATTTGGTGTTGGTTGGAATACTGATTTGAAATCAGATAGAATTAGGACTGAGAACATCGAAACTTTAGATACTGTCTATAGGATTTCAGAAAAAAATTCAAAAAATTCATATACAGTCCCGAGATCCGCTATTGGTCTTTTTAATGATCGCTACTATCAGATGGTTTTTATTACAGAGACTGCTTATTTTTACAGATATATAAATGAGCATGGAAAGATTGAAACAATTCGTCAGCATTGAGCTAATGGAGGCTTATAGTTCAAATGATTTATTCCAAACTTTAAATAGGATTCGACAGGTGATCATGCAGATTGTGTAGAACCCCATATAGTCCTCAAAAAAATAATCACAAGAAGATTTAATGCACATTATTGTCATGATAAAGTTGAATAAACTAATATTGATATTCATAGTCTTGTTGTCGATGTCGGCAAATGCTCAGGTTTGCAGGATTCTGATCAAGGCCTCGGATCCGGGTATCCTGCAACCAATTGGAGAAACAAGGGTTAGCTTTGATGAGGCATGGAGGGATCTTTTCAAAAGACCTTATCGCTGGATTACAGATAAAGCGGAGATCGACTCTTTCATGAATATTCTGAATGGGATGGAGATCCGTGAACAACTCAAATATGATACGGATTCACCGGCCTTACGTTTAAAGATAATCAAAGGTAATGTTCTCTATTTCAGTGATAGTCCTGATATAATCGGGCAGATACTTATATACGATGACGAAAACAACATTGAATTACTATGGATCACAGCTGGAGGGATTGACCGTGGTTCGACGCGATATCATACACCTGATGCGATAAATGATCTGGTCAATGACATCGGGAAAAACCACAGACACGCTATAGACGACAAATAACGCCATGAAATATCTATTGACATTATTCGCAGTTATGTTGTCGATGCCATGCGCAATTGCAAATGGGTGCTTTGTGGAATACTCCGAGTGCAGAGGTCATCAGATTTACCGACTACAGTAATTTCAGCCCGGTTTTAAATAATACCATTAAGAAATGAGCAGAGTATTGAAATTGTTGATTTGCGGCGTACTGCTGGCGGTGACGCATTCCTGTTTCCTTTCACCCGATGAGAAGCTTTATAGGGTGGATAGATGCAATCTGTATCTGACCATTGACCGCCTTGATCCGGAGTTGGACTACAATATGATACGCATAGGCCGAAGCGAGGATGCACTCACCGATACCCTGATAATCAATTGGCCGAGGATTGACTCGCAGGATATAGAGATTTTTGTGCCGGATTCAACATCTGCCGACATATATGTGCTGGATCCGTATGATGTGATCACGTATGCCAGCTGCAACAGTTTCCGCTTCCATATAAAAAATGAAATGGCGAAAACAACCGACTGGAAAAAATTGTGGGTCGATCCGGAATTAATCATCAAAGAATCCACTACGATTAAGTTGGATCAGAGAATGTATGGATTCAGCATATATGATGACAGCTGCCGTATTGGCAAAGCAAAAAGAGTCAGAATCAATGAGAACAACAGGTAAAATAATAACAACAGCCATAGTCGGGATCATTGCCTTGACGGGCATGTATGGCTGTGGGAAAATACGTGAAAGACGCTGGTGGGTTCCGGTTGCGCCGGACATCCCGGCAGAAGTGAATCTGAAAGTCAGCGGAGAAGAACCCGGGATCACTGCTGGCAAAACTCCAAGAGAGGGTCTGCGATACAAGACATTCCAACGGTTTGACATGCCGACACTCAAAGGAGAGATGCCGGTTGCCGACACTCCTTTTGTCTATGTCCGGCAGACGGACAATCTGATAGTTGTCCGGCGGTCTGACGATGTGGAACATCCGTATGTGATCAGGAAGCACGGTGATTACTGGCATTGCAAATGGTGGAGCGATGAACGTGGCGATAGCCTCGTTGTTGACCGGTTCATAAAAAACCGGACGGTCTATGAGTACATCCAACGGATGGAACCGGATGGAAATGTGAGCAGGAGGCTACGGGAGAACGATCATAATGGGAAAATCCTTGGCGATGCGCTGCAAGTGTATGACGTGAATTATGATTTTGGGAAAGCAGAGCGGTTTGAGTATTCTGTTGGTGAAAAATTAGACAGTCTGCTCATTCGATTACCGGCGTACTACCCACTCAAAGACAATGGAAAACCGGACAGTTCCATATATTATTCATCCAACAGTTTTTTGTATCGCAATACAGAAAAGAAGCATAACGCCCTGCGGTATTTAATGAACGGAACAATTCATGAGATCAGTTATTCATTTCCTCCGCTGGGTATCTACGATGATCGACAGGATATCAGGCGGTTGGATGTCATTAAACGAATAAAGTAATTTCAAAGTCTGTAATGAAACATCCGTACAAAGATTTCGAGAATTCAGAGTTGTGGAATTGCATTACTCGCTCTATGTCAGAATTAATAGATAATGGCGATATTGAGATATATGCCCCAATTGAATATGTTGTCGGATATATATGCAAACGTGTATCGTCTGAAGTGGATAATGGTGAAGATATGGTAAAGAAAAACGAGAAATAGATATGAGGATTTTTATTGTAGCATTGTTAACGGCAATGGGCATCGGGCAGATCTACGCTTTCAAAGACCTGTCGGAATGCATAAACGACGCTTTGCAGATTGAGTATGAGAGATATGTGGAAAAAAATGAAGCATTCCATGATATAATATCAGACACGATGCTTGTGTACTCTGAGAACATCCCCAATAATTTCAAGGCGGACTCAAATATAGTGTTCGGCAATATATTTTTCTTCGAGTTATTTCCTAAAGAAATAATTTCGTGGGCCTATAACAGTTGCTTAGGTATCCGCATACGGACTGAACTGTCAAGAGACACATTGACTATCTACCCCTGGTATTATTATACCCGATATGGAGAGGAATATGTCGATAATGACAGTGTCGCAAATATTTTCTGTGTCTCCAGTACAGGCACTAATATATACGAATACATCTATAATTGCCAGACAAAATCATGGGAAAGAGCAGAGGATTACGATTGATCGCATGCGGCATAGTGTTTATTGCCGGTCTGATATTGTCGCCAAAAGCAATGGCGGCCAAGCCAAATGTCCTGTCGGAGACGATGTGCGGGGACATCATGTACGTGATAGAAAATTACAATGAGAGAGACCGACTCACCATGGATATCGACAGCATCCATAGTTTTGTCCTCTGTATATCGGGATGGCAGACCCCGACACCACCGGATGACTACCGTGCTGTATGGTTCCCGGGATATCGGGTGCCGATTTTCTATAAGGAGTATATAAAACCGGCCGTCGAAATGGTGAAAATGTATTTCAACAGGTCGGATTTCAAGGCCATCTACCCTTCTCAGGATCTCACACGGGATACTCTGTGCAACACTGTGGAGGTGAGATCCATATGTGCCGCTCCGGATTCAGATGTCACATCCCGTCCTCTTTTCCGGATCAGGACATTCTATGCCTATTCCTGTGAGGAAAATGACTGGAAATTCTATCGCCGTGAATTTGAGGATCTGGAATCCGCACAGCCATAATGCGTGATGCTTTGTCGGATTCTACAAGTGCATATAGTAGGATGATATGGAACGAATTCCTCCAGCCAGCGTGTAACCAAAATAGAACTCTAACCAAAAGAGACGAGAAATATGAATGACGATTTTTATATAGATCCGGAGTTGGCACATTCCCTGCAACCAAAGATAGACCGGATGAAAAACGATGATGACTGGAGTGGTCTGGTTGATTTGTTGATGCCGGTTTGCCAGAGGTATAAAATGGAATATTATTACTTCTATGAGATTTCGGGAGCATACTATCAACTGCGGAATTTTTCAGAAGCACTGAAATATGCCGATGCTGCTTACGATATAGAAAAGCATGATGTGATAGTGCTATATGCCAGAGGGATGGCTCTGCATGGATGTGAGCGTCATGCGGAGGCTCTGGATATGTTTGATAGAATACTGAGGAAAAACGCTAAAAGGACCGCATACGGTATTCATGGCGAGGGTATAGGGACTTTTGCAACTTTTAATGATGCGAGATATATGAAAGGTGTCTGTTTTATGGAAATGGGCGATTATATCCGGGCGAGGCGATATATCAAATTGCATCTGACAAAGCGTCGCCGGGGAATGTATAGTGATTTTCCTAAACGGCAGGTACTAAAGCGTTATAACAAATTACTGGAGTTAATCGAGAAATCAAAAAAATCAACATAACATGATTATCTTGACTTATTGAACTGATTTAGAAGATAGCAGCGGTGGATCGCGGATTGTGCGACCCACCGCTGTTGTATCAGTGGATTAGAAGTGGACGAGAGGAATCAGTGTTTGCATGCGCCACAATGGGCTGTCTTGGCTGTTGAATCCTGTGCGCAGGATGCCTTGGCCGCTTTGGGACAAGTGCCGGCTGCTCCTTTTGAGCAGCCCTGCTGAGATTTTGAGCAATTGCCCTGAGAAGCCTTTGAACAGGTGCCTGCGGCTGCTTTGGGGCATGAAGCAGGCTGCTGATTTGCGGCCTGTGTCTTAGCCTTGCAATCGGCACACTGCTGATCGATGGGCTTTGTGCATGCGCCATCATGGCCTTTGCAGTCGCCACATTTTCCGGCAGGAGCAGCGGCAGCTTTGCCACAAGTAGCCGTGTAGCCTATCTTCTGGAATGCAGCTATCAGCTGTTCGGAATTAGTCTTTGCAGGATCGAAGGTCACAGTCACAGTCTGGTCGGCAAGACTCGTGGCAATATTGCTGACTCCATTTTCGAAGCGAAGATTGGATTTGATCTTGTTCTCGCAGTTCTGGCATGTCATCTGAGGCACTACGGTGAACACAGCGGTTTCTGTTGCCTTGGGGCTCTTGGCTCCGACAGGGATGGCCACAGCGATCATCAGCATGACGAGGGCCAGGAAGTTGATTGTTTTTTTCATGTCTATTTGTTATTAAAGATATTTCGTGAAATTATATCGGAATCCGATGTAGACCATGGCTCCCTGTAACGGACCATAGACCATGGTGGCATCAAAATCCGCGCCCCATGGATCTGCTGCCCCGACAATAGCGTCGGGCTGACGGAAATTAGTCAGATTCTCGCCACCAAGGTAGATTGACCAATGGCGGAAATTGCGCGTGATCTGCGCATTCAGTCCAACATATGAGCCATAGGTGTCACGCCATGACATTGCGCCCGAGGGGCGTTCATAGGGTGTCGGCATTCGTCCGCCGCCATTGACGGCACAAGACACATCGAATTGCCAGAGCCCCATCCGCGGTGCCCACCCCACTGTGAAGAGGCCTTTATTACGCGAGGTGAGCGGTTTCTGAAGCATCAGCCCATCGCCATAGTCGGCCTTGACATCAGTCAGACGCCATGCGGCAGTCAGGGTCAATTCGCTGATCGGCTCAAAAGTAAGTTCGGTCTGGAACGCATGGGAGTAGGATCGTCCGTCGGAAGAATAGATGTATGCGGCATGCGGATCTCTGTCGAGATTGAGCATCAGCTGATTGGAGAACGTAGTATAGTAGTATTCCACAGCCACGCCAAGTTTCTTTCCGGCAGGATATATCGTCCAGTTGCCCCCGGCACCAAAGTTCCATGCGGCCTCTCGGCGCAAAGATTGGCTGACGACAAGTCGACGCGATGACGCAAGCATATAGGAATACTCCGCCAGAGCGTGTGGCGATCTGTAGCCGCGTCCGGCCGAGGCGTGGAATGAAAGATCGGTCAGCGGATTGTAGCGCAGGTGCATGCGTGGCGTGACCATGCTTCCGTAACGGTCGCTCCAGTCATAGCGCAGACCAGCCATGGCGATCAGCTTGTCGTCGAGATTTAGCGTGTATTGCCCGTAAGCACCGGCCACCATCTCCCGGTCGAGGGAATAAGACGGGAGCATCTGTTCGTCGGGGATCAGACGATAGTGCTGATTGAGATAGTCATAGTTCATCGACAGACCAGCACTGAGCGCATGGAGTCCATTCCACTTACGTTCGAACATCAGCGAAGAGTAGACCTCGCGCTGCTCCACATCGTAAAGACGCAGGCCATAAGCGGCATCCTGATCGTGAGCCGATGCCGAAAGGATCAGAGCCACGTTGCCGTCGTTGTCGCGGTCGAACATATATGCATTTTTTGTCATGGCCTCCCAACGACGCGTATCAATGCGTATCTTGTAGAGCGGCATCCCGTCCATGGCCATGGCATGGTGGTCGTCCTGTCCGCCAAGACGGCGTTCATCGAGATACTTGACGGCGGCCTGAAACACATAGTTGGTGCCGAGATAGGCCACACGGGGCATCAGGGCTACCTGCCGCACACGGGGCATGTCCATGAACCCATCGTCATTGCCATCGTGGGATGAGAAGCCGTTCTCGAAATGCGTGAGCAGTCCGGCACTCCAGTTCTTGCCGAGGTGCAGATTGCCGTCGGCATTAACCTCCAGCTTATTCATCATGTCGTAGTAGACATTGGCCGAAAACGACGGATCGAGCTGCGGTTTCTTCATCTCGATATTGATCTGTCCGGTCACAGACTCATATCCATTCTTGACCGACGACGCCCCTTTCGACACCTGAATAGACTGCATCCATGGGCCGGGCACATAGCCAAGGCCATAGGGCGCAGCAGCGGCACGGAAGTTGGGGACATTCTCAGTCAGCATCTGCACATAGGATCCGGAGAGACCGAGCAGCCGTATCTGCCGAGCTCCGGTGGCCGCGTCGCTATAGTTCACGTCGACCGACGGATTGGTTGTGAAACTCTCTCCAAGATTGCAACAGGCGGCACGCTTCAGCTCAGATGCCGAAATGATGTCGCCATTCACCGCGCCGGCCATCTTGCGGACACCACGCGGCGCACGGACGACAACCTCTTGAAGCTCCTGCCCCAAAGAGTCGGCATATTCCTGCGCCGACGTTCCGGAAACCGCGCCAAAAGCCGCGGAAACAGCCATGATTATATTCCGTATTCTCATATTCAGTGCAAAGGTAGCAATCTTTGCACTAACGGCCTAATTTAGACCGATTCTAAAGTTTTAAAATTATTTAAACGACTCATATCCCCATAAAAAATTTGCAAAACGGCCAACGATGAAGTATATTTGCATTCAGAATAACGATGCAACACCCCAAAACCATGAAAAAAATCCGCACACTGGCTATCGCAACCACATTGATGTTCTGCGCCACCGCTACAACCGCCCAGAATACGGGCTATGATGATCCAGTAGGACATACCTACCGCTCGCTCGTCTACAACAAAGGCGATTTCGACTCGCAGTTCTACCGCATTCCGGCCATAATAACCCTGCCAGACGGAACGCTGGTGTCGGTGGCCGACAAACGCATCAACTCGCTCAACGACCTTCCCGGCGACATCGACGTGGTGTGCCGCCGTTCGACCGACAACGGCCGCACATGGGGTCCCTACATCACCGTGGCCGAACATGACAGCCTCGGCGGATACGGCGATCCGGCTCTGGTGCGCGACAGCCGTAGCGGTGATCTTATCGTGATCTCCCTGAACGGACAAGGCCTCTGGGGCAACAAGCCGGGGCAGATCAGCGTGTCGCGCTCAACTGACAATGGCCTGACATGGGAGGCTCCGATCAACATCAATCCGCAGATCCTGACCGATGATCCCAATGGGAAGCAACCGGTCAAATGCGAGGCGGCATTCGCATCATCGGGTCGTGCGCTGCAACTGAAAAACGGACGTATACTGTTCGCTCTGGTGACCCGTCAGAAAGGAGTGGAACACTTCCCGGTCTACGCTATCTACAGCGATGACAGCGGCCGCACATGGAAAGCTTCCAAGAATCCTGCCACACTCAACGGCGACGAGTCAAAAATGGTGCAGCTCGCCGACGGTACCGTACTGATGAGCATCCGCAACCGCTATTCGGGTGCCCGAAAATTCTCCATTTCCAAAGACAACGGCACCACATGGGAAGAGCAACCCGACTATACGACGCTCCATGACGTTGCGTGCAACGGTGACATCATATCCGTGCGTCACAACGGCCACGATTACCTGCTGCAATCACTGCCTGCAGGCCCATGGCGCGACAATATAACCATCTATGCCAGCGCCGACAATGGCCGCACATGGAGCGACGGCTATCGCGTGTCAGCAGGTCCCGGAGCCTACTCTGCCTTGACGCAGATGGCCGACGGCTCGATCGGCGTTCTGACAGAAGAGGGCGTGCACGATGTCAATGACCGCCATCATCAGGGCTACCGCATCTGGTTCACCCGTATTCCGCTCGAAAGCATAATCAAATAATCCACCCTTGCATCATGCGCTCTCTCCTTCTGCCGCTTATATTAACCGGTATAATATTCTCGTGGATTCCGGTCAACGCCCAAAATCTTGAGATTGATAAAACACGACTTGATAATGGAAGCACAAGTGTCACTTTTAAAGAGACATTAGGCTCCGAGCACACTCAATGGGTTCTCAATCTCTTCTTTCTCAGAAATGGGGTGGAGTGTGCCATAATTGCTATTTCTAAAGATCCAATCCCTTCCGGAGCCAACCACATGGAAGAAATCAGGATAGAATGCGAGGATTGTACCATCACATTCCTTGCCCAACCTCCAGAAGGCCATTCCTACATCTTTCCCATGTCTTACTGGGTTCTTAAGCAAGGAAGTATTGACCAGAAATATAAGGATCTCAGATCCAGAGAAGCGCAAATAATGACTGTATTGGCTAAATCGCCGATCCGATCCATAACAATCAATGGCTTTCCTCTTCCGAGGCCATATCCCACTCCAACCGACTTCGCTAACCTGTTTAAGTCTGGACTAAGTGAGTTCCCGAATTCAGAGCATTTTATACTCCACAAACAAATGCTACGGAACACCAACAACTCCAAACAACAGCAACAACTCTCGCAACCGACACCGGAAGTAAAGAAAGTCACTCCGAAAATCAATATAGAAGCTAAGGAACTGACCATCCACGATCTGATAACAAAGCCTCTTGGAGTGATGCCGGAACGGAATAACCTCTGGGATTCCAAGTATGCCGAGGTCAAGGAATATGCCGAAACAAGAGCCAACTGGGCTAACTCCTCCAACCAGGACTACCGAGTAACCCTCTACGGCAACCGCAACTATGGCGAGACCAACGCAACGGGCTACAACATGACCTATCGCGGTGAACCATTTTTCAGTGCTGTAGCCGAGGCAGCATCTTACGGCCACGAATGGGGAAAAGGGCTGGTAGAAAATTACTCCTATAGCTTTGAACGCAATATAACGGGCAAAGTACCGAAGATTAGATCGTGGGAGAAAGACAAGATCCTTGCGCAGCCTCATTGGACACAACAAGAGGCCATAGCGTTTGCGAAAACCATTGTGGCCGATCTTTCATCCGAGGGAATCAGAATGAAATCCGGAAAGAAACTGAAAGGCGACATATACATGATGGAGGGTATCGACCGTACAAACAAGAAATATTACAGCGTCAGGGTATTCAAAGCCGATGACAAGTATTCTGCATTTTTATTGGTCGACCTGACTATCAGCAGCGATCAATCATACCATTATAATAATTTCAAAGATTAATAGCCTGGGGTGATAGTTTATTGGAATCGGCTACATCCGCGCAAACATGTTTATCCATAATTGTTTGAAGCCGAACGCGACATGATATGGTTCCGGTCAGGCGTCTCGGAGATCCGCCACCCCGACACCTCCACTGCACATCCCCAACTTCAACATCTCTGTAATACGCGCAAACATGTTGACCCATTATTGTTTGGAGCCGGACGCAGCATGATATGGTTCCGGTCAGGCGTCTCGGAGATCCGCCACCCCGACAGCTCCACTGCACATCCCCAACTTCAACATCTCTGTAATACACGCAAACGTGTTGACACATAATTGTTTGGAGCCGGACGCGGCATGCCGCAGTCCCTACAGGGATGGCGGATCAATTGGTTGATGGTCAGTAGTTTTTCGGTTGCAACAGGTTGATAGCCTATAGGCCAGGGGGACGAAAAAAGGCGGCGTGCCTTTGGGGCACGCCGCCGATGTATTGGAATCGGTCTTTATGGACTGATTACTTGTTTTCGGAAAGTTTTTCCTTGAGAGCAGCGAGAGCTTCGAGGTCACCGAGAGTGGTTTTCTCGATGGGCTGGTTGAGCATGGGGGTCTCTTCAGCACGCTTAGCAGCGGAAGCGGCGCGTTTAGCTTTGCGCTGTTCGTTGCGTTCTGCCTTAGCTTCGTCTTCGAAGATGCGGCTGTGTGAGAGGATGATGCGCTTGCTGTCCTTGTTGAATTCGATCACCTTGAAGTTGAGTTTTTCGTCAACCTTAGCCTGCGAACCGTCTTCTTTAACGAGGTGTTTGGGAGTAGCGAAGCCTTCAACGCCGTAGGGAAGAGCGATAACGGCACCTTTTTCAACCATTTCGATGATTGTTCCTTCGTGAACGGAACCAACGGTGAAGATGGTTTCAAATACGTCCCAGGGGTTCTCTTCGAGCTGTTTGTGGCCGAGAGAGAGACGACGGTTGTCCTTGTCGATTTCGAGAACCTGAACATCGATGTCGGCACCGATCTGAGTGAATTCGCTGGGGTGTTTGATCTTCTTGGTCCAAGAGAGATCGGAGATGTGGATGAGTCCGTCAACGCCCTCTTCGATTTCAACGAATACACCGAAGTTGGTGAAGTTGCGCACTTTAGCTGTGTGCTTGGAACCAACGGGGTATTTGGTTTCGATGTTTTCCCAAGGATCGTTCTTGAGCTGCTTGATGCCGAGGCTCATCTTGCGGTCCTCGCGGTCGAGGGTGAGGATAACGGCTTCAACTTCGTCGCCAACTTTCATGAAGTCCTGAGCAGAGCGGAGGTGCTGGCTCCAAGACATTTCGCTAACGTGGATAAGACCTTCAACGCCGGGGGCGATTTCGATAAACGCACCATAGTCGGCCATAACGACTACGCGGCCGTTAACTTTGTCGCCAACTTTGAGTTCGGGATCGAGAGCGTCCCAAGGATGGGGCATGAGCTGCTTGAGACCGAGTGCGATACGTTTCTTTTCGTCGTCGAAGTCGAGGATAACGACGTTGAGCTTCTGGTCGAGCTGGAGGATTTCCTGCGGATGGCTTACGCGGCCCCAAGAGAGGTCGGTGATGTGGATAAGACCATCAACACCACCGAGGTCGATGAACACGCCATAGGATGTGATGTTCTTAACGGTGCCTTCGAGAACCTGACCTTTTTCGAGCTTAGCGATGATTTCGCGTTTCTGCTGCTCGAGTTCAGCCTCGATAAGAGCTTTATGCGACACAACGACATTCTTGAATTCCTGGTTGATCTTTACAACCTTGAATTCCATGGTCTTGCCAACGTAAACATCGTAGTCGCGGATGGGGCGTACGTCGATCTGTGAGCCGGGGAGGAAAGCCTCGATACCGAACACGTCGACAATCATGCCGCCTTTTGTACGGCATTTGATGAAGCCCTTGATGATTTCGTCTTTTTCCAAAGCCTCGTTGATGCGGTCCCAAGAGCGGGCAGCACGGGCCTTGCGGTGTGAGAGGATAAGCTGACCTTTCTTATCTTCCTGGTTTTCGATGAAAACTTCTACAGTGTCGCCAACCTTGAGGTCGGGGTTGTAGCGGAATTCATTCATGGGGATGATACCGTCTGATTTGTAGCCGATGTTAACCACAGCCTCACGTTTGTTGAGGGCGATGATGGTACCTTCGATTACTTCTTTGTCCTTAACGGTGTTGAGAGACTCGTCGTAGGTCTTTGTGAGCTCTTCGCGAGTCTTTTCGCCCTGAGCATCTCCGTTCTCATAGGCTTCCCAATCGAAATCTTCGATGGGCGAGTTTTTTACTTCTTCAGTCATTTAAATAAGTTAATAAATAAGGTTAATTAAAGCGCATTTCCCACCCACGCACGGGCGCGTGAGGGCAAATGCGCTGCAAAGATAGCTATAATTTTCTATTCCACAATTATTTCGGAGAAAAAAGCTGTGAGTTTATCACCACGATATGGTGATGTCGTCGACGGCATAGTAGGCCGGCAATGAGTATCCGTAGCCATTGTCGGCACCTCCGGCCTGGTTAAGACGCAGTTCGACGATCGGGCCGAGTTCAGAGAGGTTGTCCCATTTGATCCAGCGGTCGGGGACATATTCGGTGGTTGCGAATGTCATGGTCACGGTGCCAACTTCGTTTCCTTTGGCATCGAAGCCGGTGGCATAGTAGGTCACGTCTTCCGACAGAGCCGGGCTGAGGGGATTTCCGGAAACGGCAACGGAGTAGAAATAGCATGTGGAGGTCACATACAGGCTTTCGACCGTACGAGCTTTACCGTCGGCGAACTTGAAAATTGGCCGTCCGTCCCCGTAGGGATATACAAGGTCGAGATAGCCGAAAGTGGTCAGGAAGTTGTCGGAGCCATTGTTTCCGCCGCCTGTTGTGCTCTCGCCTGTGATATTGGGGTTGTAGACATAGAGGTCGTAGGTGAAGTATCCATAGGAATCCTGATCGAGGGAGTTGGCATTGTAGGAGCTTACGAACCAAGGATATCCCCATCCTCCCATAAAGCCATCGGGGCCTTCGGTTGTGAGCTGCGTGGTCTGGTCCACCCACATGTATCCGCTGTTCATCAGCGATGTTGTAGAGGTGGTTCCGGGAGCATAATTATGGATCGAGAGAGCGTCCCATTCGGCACCTTCAAAGGTCAGGGTCACAAGGTTCATAGCTTCGACCTTCAGCTCCGTCATCGTGGAGAGGTTTCCTTTCAGGCCTATGAGGGTAATGGTTCCTGAGGTCTCGGCATAAGTGTTGGCGGCAACGGGGGCGGTCACTGTCATCTCAGAGCCATTGACAGCCACTCGCCATCCGTCGGGCTTTGTGAATGTGAGTTTGTCGATACCATTGAGGGTCAGCTGGTAGGTCTTTGTATCACCATAGTTGAAGCGACCTTCCGGCCCATTGATCAATATAGAGATCTGCTGGTTCTTAGGCACCTGTATCACGCTGCCGTTGGCGAGAGTGAACTCAACATAGTCGTCGTGGGAATTGTCGATGCCCGAGAAGATAGAATCGCCGTCCACGCCCTGAGCCACGACACCGGTCGAAGTCCAGGTCGAGCCGCCGTCGGTCGAGATCTCCCACTGATGAGTAGCGTCGTTGATGCGCACCTCGGGAGCAATGGCATCGCGTCCATCCTCAGCGTTAGCCTTAACCATCTGTCCGCCTACGGTCAGGAACTCATCGTCGAGAGTCCAATACCAGTTCCCGTCCGAGTGTTGCTTCACGGACACAGCCGGAGCATTGACGCCATCAACGCCGTTGCGGATTACAGCTTCCGTTCCGTTTGAGAATGTGATCTTGTATCCATCGGCGTTTGTTGTCACGTCGGTCACATATACATTACTCTGCAATGCATCCACTATTTGCTGTAGCGCCGAGATATTGGTATTGGCCACTGTGACGGCTTCTTCGAGTGCTGTCACGCGCGAATCAAGATCGTCGACCTTGTTCCATAGATCGTCGTCATTGTAACATCCGGTTGTTCCGGTGGCCAGCGATGCAGCCACGAGTACTCCGGCAAGGATTCTGAATGTTCGTTTCATTTCGTTGTTATTAAAAGGTTAAAAAATAAAAGTCCGCTGCAACCTCCCGGGGCGCAACGGCACAACAACGAAAATCCAAAGCCGGACAGGCATCACATCTGCGGAGTCCGGCAGCATGGGATGAAAATCCGGTTTTGATTTTCACCCGTACACCCGCAGGCGGCAATCACAAAGGCAAAAGGCAGGTCTTCTGGCTCGTCCGGAGGATTGCCGCCTTCCCGGCGCATTATGGCACCAGTGGCTTTTCAGCAAGCTCCATCCACCGCCTATAGGCGCGGATAATAATGGACTTACAGCAACGGGTATTGCCGCAGATTCACACTGCGTTCCCTTTTCAGACCGGGAATCCGGTCACCAATTGCGATGCAAAAATACGAAAGAAAAGCAATCTTAACAAATTTTTGCTAACAAAAAGAAATTGTTTTAAATTTGCCACCATGAAAGAAAGAGTACTGATAGTTACGAAATTTTACTACCGTCGCGGCGGTGACTGCATATATGCGTTGAATCTTGAGCAGATGCTCCGGCAACAGGGACACGAGGTGGCTGTCTTCGCCATGGACTATCCTGAGAACAACGGCAGCGAATGGTCCGCCTACTGGCCATCCGAAATCAGCTTCAGCGGAGGTGCCGGACAAAAGCTGGCGGCTCTGAAACGCACTCTCGGAACGGGCGACGTGAAAACGTGTTTCGACAGAATACTGAAAGATTTCAAACCCGACATCGTACATCTCAACAACATCCATTCCTATATCTCTCCGGTTGTGGGGCGCATGGCTCGTCAGGCCGGAGCAAAAGTGGTCTGGACACTCCATGACTACAAGCTTCTCTGTCCGGCCTATTCATGTCTGCGCGAGGGACAACCATGCGAATTGTGCTTCCATTCGAAATGGCCTGTAGTGCGGACAAAATGCATGAAAGGCTCAATGGCGGCAAGCGTAATAGCATTTATCGAGGCCCGACACTGGAACCGACGCAAGCTGGAGAGCGTGACCGACGCATTTGTCTGCCCAAGCGGCTTCATGGCCGAGAAGATGGCTTCCGGCGGCTTCAACAAGAATAGGCTGAAGACCCTGTGCAACTTCATAGCACCGGAGATGGCCGAACGCTATCGCAAGATCGACAACACGACGCCACAAGAGCGCGACTACTATTGCTACGTGGGGCGCCTGTCGGAAGAAAAGGGCATCGCCACTCTTCTGAAGGCCGCTTCGGAGCTGCCATACAAGTTCAAGGTGGCCGGCGACGGTCCTCTGGGCGATGAGCTGCGCCGCAAGTTCGGTGCTTGCAGCAATATCGAATTTCTCGGCATGCTATCCTCCGAGGATGTCAAAACGCTGCTATATGGCGCACGTTTTTCCGTGATGCCATCAGAATGTTATGAAAACAATCCGCTCGGGGTGATCGAATCATTCTGCGCCGGCACCCCCGTAGTGGGCGCTTCCATCGGCGGCATTCCGGAATTGATCAATCAAAGCCGTGGAATGACATTCCGCAGCGGCGACGCCGCAGATCTGGCCAAAGCGATCAACAAAGCGTGGGCCACGGATTACGACCGCGCGGAAATACAACGGGGAGCCCTCATTGAGTTCTCCCCGGAGAAGTATTATCAGAGATTGATCTCCGAAATTTACCGTTGATCATTATTTCATTCCTGATCCTCTTGGGCAGCACCCGGGCGTTTCCAACCGCGACGCGGACGTATCATAGGATCGTCCTTGCGCGGCAAAGCCGGTTTTTTCCCCACAAGCATCTTCAGGGCATGCTCGTTGCGACGGCGTGCAAGGGGATTCTCGCTGTTGTCAGCTTCGGACTTGGGAGCGTCGGGAGCGAAAGGCTTGCGGCGGTCTGAGAAGATGGTGCGGTTGCGCGGCGAGGCGGCTTTCTTGCCACCAAAACCCTCGCGACGGGCTTCGGCACGCCATTCGGAGTCGGCCATACGGCGCGGTTTCTTGCGGTCGTCCTTATCCTTATGTTCCGTCCGGATCGATCCACCCTGCGCACGGAACGACTTGTAATCGCCGTCGAAGATTATGTATTCGCGCAGCTCGCATTCCAGCGCACCGTTGTATAGCGGCAGTTTCACAGAAGGGCTGAGCCCTATCTTGCGGAAATATTCCTCACGATAGCCAATGATCCATGCATGATAGCCACGGAACACGTGCTTGAGCTTGGCTCCGATCATGGCATACAGGCCATCCATATCGTCGGCACTGATACGCTCGCCATAGGGAGGGTTAGTGATCATCACACCGTCGGCAGGAGCGTCAGTCCACTGCGACAGCGGCTTCACCTGCAGATCTATGTATTTTGCCACACCGGCGCTCTTGGCGTTTTCGGTAGCTATGGCGATAGCTTTCGGCGATATGTCGGCTCCGATTATAGGATGCTGGACGGTACGTTCGGCTGAGTCGTCATTGTATATGGAATCGAACAGATCAGCGTCGAAGTCGGGCCATGCCTCGAATGCGAAACGGCGGCGATAGATGCCGGGATTGATTCCGGCAGCGATCAAAGCGGCCTCAATCAGGAATGTGCCGCTGCCACACATGGGATCGACCAGGGGACAGTCGCCTCTCCATCCGCTCTTCAGGATTATACCGGCGGCGAGCACCTCATTGATCGGTGCTTCTGTCTGGGCCACACGATAGCCACGTTTGTGGAGGGATTCGCCGGAAGAATCGAGCGAAACGGTGACGCGTTCACCGGCTATGTGCACGTTGATCATCACATCGGCATCCTGCAGGCGCACACGCGGACGGCTTTCGGGACCGAATTTGTCGCGGAAATAGTCAACGATACCATCTTTGACCCTGTAGGTCACATAGCGTGAGTGGGTGAATTCCTCGGAATTGGACACGGTGTCGATGGCGAATGTCTTGTCAAGCGACAGAACTGAGCTCCAGTCATATTCCTTGATCAGGGAATAGAGCTCATCGGGATCGGCAGCGGTGAACTTATAGATAGGTTTCAGAATACGCAAAGCTGTGCGGCAACACATATTGGCGCGGTAAAGAATCGCCAGATCTCCCTGGAATGACACCATGCGGCGTCCCGGCTCCACATTTTTCGCTCCTATCGAGCGAAGCTCTTCGGCCAACACATCTTCCAGTCCCTGAAAGGTCTTGGCTACCATTTCAAACTCTTGCATACTCATAAAATCAAATATCGCGTTTATTATGGCGCAAAGTTACCATTTCCGACGCAAAAATACAAGCATTTCGGCCCATAGAGGGTGGCTGTTCAAAAAAGAGTTGCAGAAACCATCGGGAATTTGTAATTTTACATCTTATTAGCGACAATCCACCGCAGAGACACCTTCCATCACCAAAATGAAACAGCTGCTGCCAATAACCCTATCCATAGCCCTTCTGTCGGCCATCTCCTGCTCCGGTGGAGCAAGCCACGGCGACAATGCAGAGCCGATGGACATCGGGGATTTCGACCTCGACACGGACAGCGTCAGCCTCTATGACAATCCGCTGGCCGAACTGCCCGAACCCACGATACCGATGCCGTTCAAGCGCATGGGTAACTACGCCAAAGTTTTCAACGACAGCAACTACATCCATTGGAAGGAGGCCGAGCGCATCGGTCTGTCACCGCTCACCGACACCCGTTCCCACTGGAATCTGAACGTACCGCTTGAGAAGATTGCCTCCTGCAAGGACTTCTACGTTGAGCCGCTGACTTATTCACGTCCCTACCTGATCCCACAGGCAGCCGCGATGCTCCACGAGATAGGACGTCGCTTCAACGACTCGATAGCGGCCCGTGGGGGCGGCGATTACCGCATAAAGGTGACGAGCGTACTGCGCACGCCTGAATCTGTGGCGCGGTTGAAACGTCGCAACCGCAATGCGGTCGATTCGTCCGTCCATCAGCTTGCCACGACGTTCGACATCTCCTATTCGCGGTTTGCATGTTTCAGCGACCGCAAACCCCGTGCCATGGCCGACCTCAAAGGCGTTCTTGCCGAGGTTCTGCTGGCTATGCGCG
Source organism: uncultured Muribaculaceae bacterium (assembly GCA_910579185.1). Classification (GTDB taxonomy): domain Bacteria; phylum Bacteroidota; class Bacteroidia; order Bacteroidales; family Muribaculaceae; genus Paramuribaculum. Next base: position 10,600 of record CAJTTG010000007.1, on the reverse strand, counting down.
ACGAGGGCAAATGCTGGATCAAGTATGAGATCAAGCAACCGTGTTTCCACATCACTGTCCGTGACCAAAACAAATAGCCATGACCGATCCGAACCTTACAGACCCAACCGACAAGCAGACCCCGTCCACCCCTACCCGGCCTAAAAAGCCGCTGTGGCGCAGACTGATCCGATGGATCTGCCTGAGCGTGATCATTGTCATGGTACTGCTGGCCGCAGTTGTCACAATAGGCTTGTGGTATCTCACGCCGGAACGCCTGACACCGCTTGTCAACCGATATGCCAGCGAATATCTCAACGCCGAGGTCAGAGCCTCCCGTGTGGAGCTTACTTTCTGGTCCACATTCCCACGTTTCGACATTGCTGTCGACAGCCTTGACATCGTGAGCCGCAGTCTTGACGGCCTCCCGGAAATGGAGCGCGACAAGCTACCGGCCGATGCCGACTCCCTTCTGAGCCTCGAACGCTTCTCGGGTGGGATCCACGTCATGAAAATACTGACAGGCGACGTTGAGCTCTACGATATCGAGCTGACCAATCCGCGTGTGAATCTGGTGGTGGCCAACGACTCGATCAACAATTTCAACATCGTGCCCCCATCGGAGGAATCGTCCGAGCCCTCGGCAATGAAGATATCCTTCAACCGGTTTGCGCTTAATGGATCGATGCCCGTGCGCTACCGCGCCCCGGCCGACTCCATCGACTTCACCCTGACATTGGACCGCACGGAGCTTTCCAACGAGACATCGCCGCTCTACGACATAGCCCTGTCCGGCAACACCGGAGCCAGGATCTCCAGCCTGAACATACCCAAAGTGCCGTTCAGCATCAACGGCAAACTGACTCTCGACATCAATGATCCGCGCCAGATCGAGCTATCCGGTTTCACGCTGGCCTTGCTTGGCTTCCGCGCCGAATTCAATGCGAAGATCAACATGTCGGACGACTTGCTCGTGGACCACTTCGACATACGTCTGCCACAAGTCGAAGTGGCGCGGCTGTTAGACTTGCTGCCGGAGAAAATGACCGGGCCTCTGAGCAAAATCGACACCGACCTGACCATCGACCTCGCGTTGCGGATGCTCGAGCCCTATCGTCCGGCATCCTCGTCGGGACTGCCTCGCGTGCAGACAGATATCGAGGCCAAGGCATCGCGGCTCAACTTCGGCCAGATGCACCTGACGGATATCGACATGTCGGCCTCGGCGATGATCGACCCCGATGATCCCGACCGCTCAACCATCGACATAGAGCAACTCAAGGTGATAGGAAAAGCCATGGGATTCAAAGTGAGCGCAAGGATAAGCCAGCCAATCTCCGACCCTTATGTGGAGGGCAATTTCAGCGGCGGACTGTCGTTCGACCGCTTGCCGGCGCAACTGCTTCAGAAGCTTCCGGCCACGATCCACGGTTTGCTGCGCGGTGACGCCGATTTCCGTCTGCGCATGAGCCAGCTGACCCCCAAGCAGTTCCACCGCGTGAAGATCGACGGCGAGCTGAGCCTGACCGATTTCAGTGCAGCCATGAACGACGGCACCGCCGACACCTATATCCACTCGGCCACTTTCAATCTCGGCACCAATTCCCGTCGTCAGTATGGCGACAATCTGGTGGACTCTATGCTGACGGCATCGCTCAACATCGACACAATATCGTTCCGTATGCCCGGTCTGCAGTTGGCCGGACGCGGCCTTTCGGCCAACGTAGGATCCAAGAACGTCGGCTCGTCGTCCGACACCACTCAGATCAACCCCATCGGAGGTTCAATACGTGCCGGACTGATCACCCTCAATGCCGACAGCGCCAACACGCGAATCCGCCTGCGCGAGGCCGTGGTCGGAGGATCGCTCCGCCGCTACAACAGCGATGCACGCAGTCCGCAACTCGATCTTCTGGTACAGGCCCGGCGAATGTCGCTGCGCGATTCGCTGATGCGTGCCAGCGTGAGCAATGCCCGGGCCACTCTGCGACTGAATCCGCGCACACGCCATCAAGTCTCGCCGCGATTGCAGGCTCGGATCGACTCCCTGGCCGCCATACATCCGGAACTGTCGACCGATTCGCTGACTACTCTGGCTCGGAAATCGCTCCGGAGAACCCGTTCGCACAATGCCGGCATGGACGAGCGAGAGAACATTGACTTCGGCGTTGACAACTCACTGGCATCATGGCTGCGCCTGTGGCAACTGTCGGGAACGCTGTCGGCCGACCGCGCACGATGCTACACACCGCTGTATCCGGCACGCACCTCGCTGACACATCTCGACATGTCGTTCTCCACCGACTCCGTGATCCTGCGCGACACCCGTCTGGAGACCGGCAAAAGCGACTTCACAATCAATGGCTCGATCCACAACATATCCCGAGCGCTGACATCACGCGTTGGTTCGCCCATCGACATTCGCTTTGATGTGGAGTCCGACACCATTGACATCAATGATCTGACCGCCACCCTGATCCGTGGCGCAGCCTATTCCGAAGGCCTGACTCCCGAAGGCATGGCAACCGACGATGACGACAACGACAACATCGACCTGCCGGAAACCGCCGATGACACCGAAGTGGCTGCCGTGGTGATCCCGTCAAACATCAATGCCGAACTGCGCATGAAAGCCCGTCATATCCACTACGGTGACATGTGGCTCGACAACTTCGACGGCGATGTCAACATCTACGACGGGGCCTTGTCGCTCGACCGGCTGCAGGCATTCACCGACATGGGCTCCATGCAGCTGACAGCCCTCTACTCCGCACCCACACGCCACGACATCTCTTTCGCCGCCGGCATGAACATAGCCAAGCTCAATCTCCACAAGGTTCTCGGCATGATGCCGGAGATCGATTCCATTATGCCTATGCTCAACTCCGTGGAGGGCATAGTGGATGCAAAACTTGCGCTGACAACCGATCTGGACTCGCTGATGAACATCCGCTTCGAAACACTCGACATGGCTCTGCAGCTCTCGGGCGACAGCCTTGTGCTGCTCGACTCCGAAACGTTCCGCACCGTGGCCAAATGGATGCTCTTCAAAAACAAACAACGAAACATGATCGACCACATGGACGTTGAAGTAATGATCCACAACGGCTGGCTCGATCTCTATCCGGTGGTGTTCGACATGGACCGCTACCGCCTCGGCATTGTAGGAAACAACGACATGAACCTCAACCTCGACTACCACGTGGCCGTTTTGAAATCGCCGCTGCCATTCAAGTTCGGAATCAACATAAAGGGCACCCCCGACGACATGAAGATTCGCCTCGGCAAAGCCCGTCTGAACGAGAAATCAGTGGCCTCACAGCGGTTGCTGACCGATTCTATCCGCGTCAACCTGCTGTCGGAGATCCGACGCACTTTCCGCCGCGGTGTGCGTAAGGCCGGGACCACGGGACTGAAGATGCAACGTGCAGCCCACTCATCGGCTGCCGGCGACGACGACCTCGACACCCTGTCGGCCGCCGACTCCGCCGCATTCATCCGCGAGGGGCTGATTGAGGCGCCCGAAGGCTACATTGACCCCGAAAACGCCCCGGCCGACGGATCGTCAAAGCCTGTCGGCAATCCGGCGAAACCCGACAGCAACGCCACAATCCCTTCATCAAAAAAGAAACGCTGAACAATGTATAATTCCGCCATTCAACGATACCTCCTGCGCCAGTCCCAGATAACACTAACCCCACGTGTAGCTCTGATCGACATGGACGGCACGCTCTATGATTCCATGCCATCCCATGCCCGTGCGTGGCAACAGATGATGCGCGAGGTGGGGGTAGAGGTGCCGATCGACGACTTCTTCATGTTTGAGGGACGCACCGGTGCATCCACCATCAACATCCTCTTCAACCGCGCTTTCAACCGCGATGCCACACCCGACGAATGCAAGCTGCTGTACCGGCGAAAGACCGAGCTTTTCGCGGAAATGCCGCCAGTCAAGCCCATGCCCGGTGCCCGCGAGTTCCTGGAGTTCATGCAGCAGGCCGGAATACGCCGTGTCCTCGTCACCGGATCGGGGCAGCGCACTCTGATCGACCGCCTTGAGCGCGACTTCCCCGGGGCTTTCTCCCCCGACTTGATGATCACCTCGCGCGATGTGACCCACGGCAAGCCGGATCCCGAACCCTATCTCGCTGCCATGCGCATGGCCGGAGCGCAGCCAAACGAATGCATAGTGGTCGAGAACGCGCCTCTTGGAGTGGAATCGGGCAGTCGTGCCGGAGCATTCACAATAGGCGTAACCACAGGGCCAATCCCGGCAGAAGCTCTTGAAGAAGCCGGTGCCGACATCGTGTTCCCATCCATGCCCTACTTCGCCGATAGCCTACCAATGCTGATCTATGGCATGATAACGACAATGAACAACTATAACTGACCAAAAACATTCACCCCCCGACATGTCCGACACCTCACTGATATTCACCGATTGCGTGGCATCCTCTCTTGCCGGCATCATTGAGAAAGAGAAACCAAAAGGCATATTCATCATCGCCGACAGCAATACCTCACCGCTGATAGCTCGTCCGCTGATGGATAATTGTCAAGCTCTCGACTCCGCACGGCTGATAACTGTCGACGCCGGTGACGAGAACAAAAACATTGATGCCCTGGCCTCGATCTGGAGCCGGCTGTCAGCTGAAGGCGCCACACGTCATTCCATGGTGGTCAACATAGGCGGCGGAATGGTGACCGATATGGGAGGATTTGCTGCCGCCACGTTCAAACGCGGAGTGCGATGCGTCAACATACCCACAACCCTGCTCGGAGCTGTCGACGCGGCTTTAGGCGGCAAAACAGCCGTCAACTTCGCCGGACTCAAGAACGAGATCGGAGTGTTCGCCAACCCGTTGGCCGTGATTGTCAACGCCAGATTTTTCGCAACGCTCCCTGCTGCCGAACTGCTCTCCGGCTACGCCGAACTCCTCAAACACGCCCTGCTGGAAGGAGCTGACGCCTTGGCCGAGGCTCTCGACTTCGACCTCTCAAACCCCGACTACGACCGACTGCAACAGCTGCTCGAACGCAGCATAAAGGTCAAACAGCGCATAGTGGCCGAAGACCCCCACGAACACGGAATCCGGAAAGCCCTGAACCTCGGTCACACCGCAGCCCATGCATTCGAATCGCTGGCAATGGAAAAGGACTCCCCCGTACCCCATGGCCATGCCGTGGCATGGGGGCTCGTCGTCGACCTCGTGCTCTCGCGCATGCTCAAAGGTCTCGACACACAGATCCTGCACGCCGTGGCATCATACGTCGACACACACTACCCATCGCCATCAGCCCTTTGCTCCGACTACGACCGTCTCCTGCAACTGATGCGCCATGACAAGAAAAACATCACAGCCGACTCCATAAACTTCACCCTCCTGCAAGCCGCCGGATCGCCGGTGATAGACTGTGAGGTTGCCCCTGCCGACATCACCGCAGCCATCGACATCTGCCGCGATCTGCTCCATGCCTGATCAGCGACCGCCAACCCCCTGCCGCAACAGACCATAATCCCCCCTCGCCTGTAGGGACTACTCGGGGTCACCGCACTCCGTGCGGTTGGCCGAAATCATCGTCAATGGAATGGTTCGATAGGCCGGTATCATCGCCAATGGGGTAGTAATTACCCCTCTCGCCTGTAGGGACTGCGGCATGCCGCGTCCGGATAATACCCGGATAACACCCGGATAATCAATCCATTCGCACAGCTATACGGAGCCGGACGCGCCATGGCGCAGTCCCTACAGGAGAGCCCCCGACAGGGCTGATGAATGTGGCGAATGAATCCGGACACAAATCACCAACGCCATGTCGGGGCTGCTCGGGGTCACCGCACTCCGTGCGGTTGTCCGGAATCATCATCGCCAACTGGGGACGTAATTATCCCCCCTCACCTGTAGGGACTGCGGCATGCCGCGTCCGGAAAACACCCGGAAAATACCCGGATAATCAATATGTTTACACGGATGGACGGAACCGGACGCGCCATGGCGCAGTCCCTACAAGCAAGAGTGGATATGCCTTAGTCACGTTAGTCATCTTAGTCATCTTAGTCATCTTAGTCACTTTAGTCACCGTGACTAGAGCGACTAGACTGACTAGAGTGACTAGAGTGACTAGAGTGACTAGGTTGAATATTTTTTTGAATCGAAAACGCAGAAAAGCACACAAAGGGCAGTTTTGTGTCGTAACTTTGTATCACAGACATACAGGGAGCCATATAACCAACAGCTCCGGCGTTACTGACAGCCACCTCCGGATATATAATATATAGGAGAGAGTTGGAAGAGGGAGAGAGTGTTCAATAATTTAGCATAGCTAAATATTTCCCTATTATGATTTTTTGCAATGCTGACAGAAACAAGTAGCGTTGGTCAGCCATAGTATTATCAAGTGGCGTAGGCTGAACTGTGGTATTATCAAGTAGCGTAGGCAAAACTGGAGTGAAACATGGACAACGCTACCCCCCACGGCTACGAACAATCACCCACGCCATATATCCCTGCTACGCCATATTTGCAAATCACCCATGCCTGTCGGGGCTGCTCGGGGTCACCGCACTCCGTGCGGTTGGCCGAAACCATCGCCAATGCTGACGGTTCGGTATACGGCTCGGAGAGCCGCTACCCCGACAGGGCTGACAAATGTGGCGAATGAAGTTGGACACAATCGGTTGATGCGGAATCATCAGCGACGAGAGCAGTAATTATCCCCCTCGCCTGTAGGGACTGCGGCATGCCGCGTCCGGATAATGTCCGCATAACACCCGGATAATCAATTTGTTTGCATGGATAAACGTAACCATTAGTCATGTTAGTCACCGTGACTAGACTGACTAAGGTGACTAACGTAACTTTGTAATGCCTGACAAAAACAAGTAGCGTTGGTCAGCCAATGCCATGACAATTATCACGCCTTGCCGGTCAGGATTGTCTTGATTTCGTTGAGTTTGTTGAGGGCGGCCATCGGTGTGAGATTGTTTATGTCGGTCGACAGAATCTCATCGCGGATCTGCGACAATACCGGGTCGTCGAGCTGGAAGAACGACAGCTGCATGCCATCGCCGCTCCGGCTGCCACTACCCGAAGCCGAACTGACAGCCTGACGACGCACATCCTCTTCGCCGCCACGATAGGTCTGCTCAAGCTGTTTCAGCACCTCGTCAGCGCGTTTCACTATCGACGACGGCATTCCGGCCAGCTTGGCCACATGGATACCGAAGCTATGCTCGCTGCCTCCACGGGTCAGTTTGCGCAGGAACACCACCTTGCCGTCGATCTCCTTGACCGACACATTGTAGTTCTCCACGCGCTCAAAACTGCTCTCCATCTCGTTCAGCTCATGATAGTGTGTGGCAAACAGAGTCTTGGCTCCGGCTGTGGGATGATTATGGATATGTTCAACGATGGCCCACGCTATGGATATGCCGTCGTAGGTCGAGGTGCCGCGGCCGAGCTCATCGAAAAGCACAAGGCTCCGTGCGCTCAGATTGTTGAGGATTGAAGCTGCCTCGGTCATCTCAACCATAAAGGTCGATTCGCCGTGCGATATATTGTCGCTTGCGCCCACTCGGGTAAAAATCTTGTCAACGATGCCAATTCTTGCCGAATCAGCGGCCACAAAGCTGCCTATCTGTGCCATAAGCACCGTCAGAGCCGTCTGGCGAAGCAATGCCGACTTACCCGACATGTTAGGACCTGTGATCATCATGATCTGGGTCGACGTGTTGGACAGACGCACGGTGTTCGCTATGTATGGCTCTCCCGGAGGGAGCTCGCGCTCAATGACCGGATGACGCCCCTCCACGATCTCTATATCGAGGGAATCATCAACCGTCGGGCGGCAGTACCGGTTCTCGATCGCGACGCGTGTCAGCGACAGCAGACAGTCCAGCCGTGCCGTCAGCACAGCATCCAGCTGGATAGCCTGGATATACTGAGCCACAGCCGCCACGAGCTCGCCATACAATCGGGTCTCGATGACGGATATCCGCTCCTGCGCCCCGAGAATCTTCTCTTCATATTCCTTCAGTTCCGATGTGATGTAGCGTTCGGCATTGACCAGCGTCTGCTTGCGCACCCACTCCGCCGGAACTTTGTCGCGGTGGGTATTGGTCACCTCTATATAGTAGCCGAACACGTTGTTATATCCTATTTTCAGGCTTGTGATGCCCGTAGCCGCGCTTTCTCGCTGCTGGATGCGCATCAGATAGTCCTTGCCGTTAAATGCGATCTGGCGCAGTTCGTCAAGCTCATCATCCACACCCTGGCGGAACACCTCGCCGCGGTTCAGGGCTGCCGGAGGATCGTCAACAATCTCACGGGCTATACGGTCGCGGATGCCGGCACACGGATTCAGCTGATCGCCGATAGCGCGTAGTGTCGCATCGTCGCTCTCCATGCATGCCCGTTTCATCGGTTCGAGAGTGGTCAGAGCCTGACATAGCTGATTCAGCTCTCTCGGGCTCACTCGCCCCACGGCAACCTTGCCTATCAGTCGCTCAAGATCCCCGATATGACCAAGCGCCGTGCTCAGCTCCTCGCGCAGATCGGGCTGACGCATGAACTCCGTGACCACGTTAAGGCGGCTGTTGATCTGAGCCACATCCTTCAATGGGAAAAGAACCCACCGGCGCAGCATTCGCGCACCCATCGGGGTCAACGTTCGGTCTATGACATCCAGCAGACTCTTGCCGTCGGGAGCCATCGAATCCGTCAGCTCAAGATTGCGGATCGTGAAGTTGTCCAGCCTCACATAATGTTCCTCATCAATACGCGACAGAGCCGCGATATGACTCACATTCGTATGATTGGTGATATCGAGATAATAGAGCACCGCTCCGGAGGCTATGATGGCCAGCGGCATGCTCTCCACGCCGAAACCCTTCAGTGATCCCGTCTGGAACTGCTTCATCAGACGCTCTCTGGCTGTAGGCTCCGTGAACACCCAGTCGTCGAGTTCAAATATCAGATAATTCGCATCAACCTTTTCCGCGAAATCCTTCTTCTTGCCGCGCTCCACGAGCACCTCTTTTGGTGCGAACTTGGCCAATAGCTTTCCAACGTGATCCGGACTCCCCTCAGCCGTCATGAACTCGCCCGTCGAGATATCCAGAAACGCCACTCCCCATTGACGGGGACTCATAGCCACAGCCGCAAGGAAATTGTTGCGACGGTTGTCAAGGATATTATCCCCGAGGCTGACACCCGGTGTCACCAGCTCCGTGATGCCGCGCTTCACCAGCTTCTTGGTCAGCTTCGGATCTTCAAGCTGCTCGCAGATAGCAACGCGCTTTCCGGCTCTGATCAGCTTCGGAAGATACGTGTCGAGGGCATGATGGGGAAAACCGGCCAGCTCAACCGACTGCGCCGACCCGTTGGCACGCCGCGTCAGCGTGATACCCAGGATCTCGGAAGCCGTGATGGCATCATCGGAAAAAGTCTCGTAGAAGTCACCGACACGAAACAGCAACACCGCGTCGGGGTGCTTCTGCTTCATTTCGAAATACTGCTTCATCAGCGGAGTCTCCACTATCTTCTTTGCCATCTTGCTCTCTATCGGTTTTATGCCCTTTCAGGACGTTATTACAAACGTAAAATTAGCAATTAATCCCCATTCCCACAAATCAACCTCCCCACTTTTTTACTTCCAGGTCATTGCCCGTGACAACGCTTTATATTAACTTTGCCCCGTCAAATTCCCTCTAAGCAAATGAAAGCAACAGCCCTGTCAGCATGCATCATCACCTCGATTGCAGCCACTGCACATACCGCCGACACGCCCCACATCTCACAAAGCGATCCCCTCTCCGCCTACGTATGGTGCGTCGACTCGCTATCCGACCCCGAATCGCTTCTCCCCCTGTTCCGCTCCGAAGAAATTGCGGAATGCACCAAGCAACGCATGCGTGGACTGTCCTACCCCTCCAATTGCACTGTCCCATGGTCCGATCTGCGCTACCTCTTCCTGCCCCACTACGACGGCCACGGCAACATCCGCATAGGCGAGATGGTATGCAACAAAGCTATCGCCGACGACCTGATCCAAATATTCCGCGAACTCTACCGACAACGCTACCCTATTGAACGCATGCAGCTGATCGACAACTTCGGTGCCGACGACCAAGCCTCAATGGCTGCAAACAATACATCCTGCTTCAACTTCCGGCTGATCGACGGATCAAAACGACTCTCGCGCCACGCCCTCGGAATGGCTGTCGACATCAATCCCCTCTACAATCCCTACGTACGAACCATCGACGGACGAAAAGTCATAACCCCTATCGAAGGCGCACCCTACGCCGACCGCTCGCGCCGCGACATCCCCTTCAAGATCACCCTCTCCGATCCGGCCTACCGCCTTTTCCGCGCCCGTGGATTCCGTTGGGGCGGATCATGGCGCACACGCAAAGACTACCAACACTTCCAGAAATAACCCTACCACCTCTCCAACTCTATCCTCCGTAAAAACAAACACACCCGTGGGGGATAATTTCGGCAACCCTCAACCCCTCCACTCCCCAACTCTGATCGAGGTAACGGCTCTCCTGTAGGGACTGCGGCATGCCGCTATTCTTTACCCACAGAAGTATTCAGCAACGGTCAAGGAACTCAAA
>CAJTTG010000006.1:35324-161180 GCA_910579185.1 uncultured Muribaculaceae bacterium | reverse complement strand
CTTCTTCAAAAAATCAGAACAAAACCTGTTGTTTGTTTTGTTCTTTCGACAAGACCTGAAGTTTTAGTCCCGGCCGGAATCTGCCTGATCTATCTGTTTAAGAATTGACTTGAGGTCATTTGTAATGACTCTTGTACTACTTCTTGTCTATTGTAACTCTTTCAATGTTCTCTCGTTTTGCAGTTGGTTTGTTTCCCAAAAGCGGTGCAAAGTTAAGGCCTTTTTTCTTCCCCCGCAAGTTTTTCGCAACTTATTTTTCTTGACTTTTCTTCGCATTTTTCCCGTTTTTACTCCATTTCCCCTATAAATCAGCATTTTAAAAACATGTTATAAAACATATTTTTAACTTCTATTAACAATCACTCTTATTAGCACTGTTACACCTCGCCAAATGATACACATTATTATATTGAATCAAAAACCGAGATATAACTGAAGAAAAAGCAACCTGAGAAGAAAAAACTCGGATGTCAGGGGGTATTTCAAGCCAAATTAAAGTTAAAATATGCAAAAACAAGGACTAACTAACGAAATTAGTTTCTTAACTAATATTTTTAGTTTATATTTGCAGATGTAAAATTCATCCATAAAAGTAGAAAAAAATGAAAGCTCTGACAGAAAAAGAAGAAGCAATCATGAAAATATTCTGGGAAAAAGGGCCTCTTTTCGTAAAAGAAATAGTTGAGATCCTGCCCGAGCCCAAGCCACACGTAAACACCGTGTCAACATTTGTGAGAATTCTGGAGGACAAAGGCTACCTGACTCATGAGAAATTAGGCACAACCTACCGTTACAAGCCTCTGCTTTCAGAAACCGATTACGGAAAGAAGAGTTTGCGCAACATCATGATGCGCTACTTCAACAACTCACTGTCGAACGTTGTCAGCGCACTGGTCAAGGATGAGAAGATAACAGACCAAGAGCTCCGCGATCTGATCGATATGGTAAACAAAGACAATCAATAACAATCCTGAACATCAAACTTAAGCCCAAACGCATAATCTTCAATAAAATGGCTACCATACTCTCCTATTCAATCATATCATCGCTATTGCTGACCGCAATTTTCGGATTCTGGCAAATAGTGCGACACGCAACAAGCTTGAGTCCATCTCAAATGCGCATAGCTGCGATGACAACCATAGTAGCAAGTCTGCTGTTACCGGCATTTGTTGTACCCCTCTATAATCCATCCTCCGGGCTGGTTCAGGAAGGCGGAATTGAGATCGGAAAACCACTGGCGACCATTGTGGCTGAAACACAAGCCGCAACCGAAGCAGGGTGGCTACAACCACTGATATATACCTATACGATAGTCGCAGGGATTATCCTTCTGCACCTCCTATTATCCATAGGCCGGATTGTGCTGCTCCGCGCCTTGTCGAGAAAAGCGACATCCGCAGATGGCTCGACGGTGTTCATCCACAACCGGAACAATCTTTCTCCATTTTCCTGGGCAACGTGGATATTTCTCAACGAGACAGATGCCTCCGATCCCAATGCAAACATGATCATAACCCACGAGAAGGCCCACATTGACCGCCGGCACTGGCTCGACATTCTTGTGGCCCAATCACTTATAGCTCTACAATGGTACAATCCCCTTGCATGGATGACACTCCACGAACTGCAAGACATACATGAGTACCAAGCCGACGCCGATACGATCGGAAGCGGCATTCCAGCCCATACCTACCAAATGTTCATAATAAAAAAGGCTGTCGGCGCACGGTTCGCGGCCATCGCCAACAGCCTTAATCACAGTTCACTTAAAAAACGTATAACTATGATGTTATCAAAAAAATCGAATCGTCCGTCACGGCTCAGAGCCGTTTCGGCAACCGCAGTGGCGATAGCTGCTGCGATGGCACTGACCACCGACAGCCTCGGTCAGGCAGTAAACCACCTCACAGCCTACGACACGATCATGGCTACCGGCAACAAAGTTAAGGATTTTTCGCCAACAATCGAAACATCCGCACAATCAACTTCAACAACAGCAGAAATCCTGCCGGATAATGCACCGGATGTCCTGCCGGCATATCCGGGAGGACTTGAGGGATTGATGAACTTCCTGATGTACAACGTGAAATATCCAGAGGAAGCGATGAAAGCCGGAATTGAGGGAAAAGTAGCGGTGAAGTTCATCGTGGGTAAAGATGGTCACATCTACGACCCGATCGTGATCAGCGATACCCCGGAAGTTTTGAACAAAGAGGCCATCCGTGTTGTAAAACTACTCGACACCTTCGAGCCAGCCACAACCAACGGACAGCCTGTAAACTGTGAGTTCGTGCTTCCAATCAATTTCAAGATCCCAAAGAAAAATTAACCTCTACCAAAACAGCTTTTTCAACACGGCGGCGTGCAGTTCAATTCCTGCACGCCGCCGGAATTTATCAAAAGTTTTCAACTCCCAGGCATGAACCTGAGGATTTATTTGTAACTTTGGGATGGAAACTTACATAACATGATACCATTTACCCATCTCCACGTACATACCCAATACTCTCTACTCGACGGACAGGCTTCGGTGCCGGCTCTGGTCGACAAAGCCTTAGCCGACGGCATGCCCGGACTGGCTATCACCGATCATGGCAACATGTTCGGCGTCAAAGAGATCTACAACTATGTCAACGGCGGCGCACTCAAAGGCTACAAAAAGAAACTTGAAAAAGCCAAGAAAGCCGGCGACGAAGCCAAAGCTGCAAAAATACAAAACTGGATCGACCGTCTGAAAAACGGCGACTTCCGCCTCATCATAGGCTGCGAGATGTATGTGGCCAACACCACACTCACACAACAGACAGACAAACGAGACACCGGACGCCATCTCATTGTTCTGGCAAAAAATAAAACCGGCTACAAGAATCTGATAAAACTTGTTTCAAAAGCCTGGACCGAAGGCTTCTACATGCACCCCCGAACCGACAAGCAAGAACTGGCAGCCCATAAAGAAGGACTGATAATAGCTTCAGCATGTCTGGGTGGGGAAATTCCACAGCTCATAATGCGCGGCATGGACGACGAAGCCGACAAGCAGGTGAAATGGTGGAAAGACACTTTCGGCGACGATTACTATATCGAGTTGCAACGCCACCGCACCAACAAGCCGGGCGGCAACCAGTCGGTCTATGAAGAACAGAAAAAAGTCAATCCAAAACTGATAGAGCTTGCTCGGAAATACGATATCAAGCTCATATGTACCAACGACAGCCACTTCGTCAACGAAGAAGATGCAGAAGCCCACGATCGATTGATCTGCGTCAGCACAAACAGCAACCTGACCGATCCCAACCGAATGCGCTACACCAAGCAGGAATGGCTGAAAACCCAGCAGGAGATGAACGACCTATTTGCCGACATCCCCGAAGCACTGGAGACAACCAACGAGATAGTGGCAAAAGTGGAGCACTACACCATTGACCATGGCCCCATTATGCCCAACTTCGAAATCCCGGCAGAATTCGGAACAGAGGAAGAATACCGCAGTCGTCTGACAGAAAAGGATCTATTCGACGAATTCACTTGCGACGAAAACGGCAACGTGGTTCTCAGTCAGGAAGATGCAGAAGCAAAGATCAAGAAACTCGGCGGTTACGACAAACTCTACCGCATCAAATTCGAGGCCGACTACCTTGCAAAACTCGCCTACGAAGGCGCAAAAAAACGCTATGGCGATCCCCTCTCGGAAGAATTGAGCGAGCGCATAAAGTTCGAACTCCATATAATGAAGACGATGGGTTTCCCCGGCTACTTCCTTATCGTGCAGGACTTCATCAACGCCGCACGCGAACAGCTCGGAGTCAGCGTAGGCCCGGGACGTGGATCCGCCGCCGGTAGCTGCGTGGCCTACTGTCTGGGCATCACCCAGATCGACCCGGTGAAATACGACCTGCTGTTCGAACGATTCCTCAACCCAGACCGTATCTCCCTCCCCGATATCGATATTGACTTCGACGACGATGGCCGAGCTGATGTGCTCCGCTACGTCACACAGAAATACGGCGAAGAGAAAGTGGCTCATATCATCACATACGGAACGATGGCCGCAAAATCGGCAATCAAGGATGTGGCACGTATCGAGCAGCTGCCGCTGAGCGAGAGCGACCGACTTGCCAAACTCATCCCCAAGAGAATGCCCAGTGTCGACGGAAAAGAACTGAAACCTACACTCGACAACTGCTATAACTATGTGCCGGAATTCAAACCCGAACTGACATCCCAAAACGAGCTGATCGTAGAAACGTTGAAATTCGCGAAAGCCCTTGAGGGGACAGTCCGCAACACTGGCGTGCATGCATGCGGTGTGATCATCTGCCGTGACGATATCACCGATTGGGTGCCCGTAAGCACCGCTGTCGATAAAGCATCGGAATCGAAAGAAAAAATCATCGTGACCCAATATGAAGGTCGCGTGATTGAAGAGACCGGACTTATAAAGATGGACTTCCTCGGCCTCAAGACCCTTTCGATCATAAAAGAGGCCGTGGCAAATATCAAGCGCACCCGGGGCATCGATATCGACATGGAGAAAATTCCTATCGACGACCCCAAGACCTACCAACTCTATTGCGAAGGACGCACCACAGGCACATTCCAGTTCGAGTCGGCAGGCATGCAGAAATACCTCCGCGAGCTACAGCCATCCACATTTGAAGACCTCATAGCCATGAACGCCCTCTATCGTCCGGGGCCTATGGACTATATACCCGATTTCATTGCCCGTAAACATGGTCGCGAACCGATTGTCTACGATATCCCCGTAATGGAGAAATACCTCAAGGACACCTACGGCGTAACTGTCTATCAGGAACAGGTCATGCTTCTGTCGCGACTGCTCGCCAACTTCACCCGAGGTCAGAGCGACACCCTGCGCAAAGCGATGGGAAAGAAGCTGATCGAAAAAATGAACGAGCTGAAAGCTCTCTTCCTTGACGGCGGTCAGAAAAACGGGCACGACCCCAAGACGCTTGAAAAAATATGGGCCGACTGGGAAAAATTCGCATCCTACGCATTCAACAAAAGTCACGCGACATGCTACTCATGGGTTGCATTCCAGACTGCATATCTCAAAGCCAACTATCCGGCCGAATACATGGCCGCCGTGCTATCGCGCAACCGCAACGACACGGAGAAACTCTCAGGCTTCATTGACGAATGCAAAAAAATGCACATACCGGTCAAAGGCCCTGATGTCAACGAATCATTTGCTGAATTCGGTGTCAACTCCCACGGCGACATCCGCTTCGGCATCGCTGCCCTCAAAGGAATCGGGGAAAACGTCGCTGCCGAAATCCTTGCGGCACGCAAAGCCGGAGGCCCGTTTGAATCGATCTACGATTTCGCCGAGCGCGTCAACCCCTCAGTACTGAACCGGCGCATCATCGACACACTTGCAATGGCCGGGGCATTCGACTGTTTCAGCGACCACATACAGCGCGAGGATTTCTTCGAAGCCAACAACAAAGGCGAGACATTCTCCGAAGCCATAATCCGGTACGGACAGTTGTTCCAGGCCGATAAACAGGACAAGAGTATGTCGCTTTTCGGCGACGATGAAAACGCCATGGCCACGGCCGGACGTCCTCAGATCATTCCCGGACTGCGCTGGGTCGATGCTGTCAGACTGGAGAAAGAACGGGAGATCGTCGGGACATACCATTCAGCCAACCCTCTCGATCCTTTCTTCATGGAACTGCACTTCGGCACTCTATCCCTTAAGGACTACGCCGAACTGGAGCCGGAAGAGGGCAAAGAAGTTGTGTTGGGCGGCATGGTTATCGACTTCACATCACGTCCGGCCAAAAACGGCGGCAACTTCGGTATTCTTAAAATACAGGACTACACCGGATCTGCCGAATTCATGCTTTTCGGACAGGATTATATTGACTATCACAACTACGGAGTGCCCGGCACACCTATATATATCCGCGGATCATTTGGCCGACGCTTCCAGAACTCCGACCTGCGTTTCAGAGTCAACTCAATACGTCTCCTACAGGAATTGAAAGGACAGATCGTCGGGGGCATCACCATCAACATCACCGCCGACAAGCTGACAGAAGCACTGCATGGAGTTTTAGCCGAACATGCCACATCGTCAACTGAAGATCTCGGATCACTCCGATTCCGTGTAGCCGATCCGGAGACAGGCCGCAGCGTAACTCTCGACACCTCAATGCGCATCCCTGTCAACAAGGAACTTGTTGAGAAACTCGAAAATCTCGAAGTCGAATTCAGCATCGACCGAGCTTAATATGACAAAAATTTCCGTATATTTGCATATCAAAAGAAACACAAACTAAATATCATAAGAAAATGGCTTATAAATTCACCGACAGCAATGTCAACGAAGTCATCGCTTCAGGCAAGCCTGTAGTGATCGACTTCTGGGCAACATGGTGCGGCCCCTGCATGCGCCTTGCCCCAGTGATCGACGAACTCGCAGAAGAATTTGCCGATCAGGCAGTGATTGGAAAATACAACGTCGACGAGGAAACCGAACTCAGCGGACAATACCGCATCATGTCGATCCCCACAATTCTGTTTTTCAAGAATGGCGAACAGGTCCGCGACCTTCGCATGACAGGCGCCACCAAAGATCAGCTCCGCGAACGCATCGAGAAATTGCTCGCGCTCTGATCCGCACATATAGAATTTCACTGACATAGTCCAAAGCCGCGGATCAAAAGATTCCGATGAGGGCTATGTCTGTTTTTTTAAAACAACACATTCACACACACATTTAAAATCTAACTGCCATGATCCACAGATTTATCCTGAATGAAGTATCCTATTTCGGACCCGGCTCTCGCCGCGAACTGCCGGAGGTTGTCCGACGCATGGGCAAATCAAAGGCACTCGTAGTCACTGATCCCGGACTTATAAAGTTTGGAGTCGCAAAAATGGTGACCGACATACTCGATGAAGCAGCCCTCCCCTATGAAATATTCTCAGACGTAAAACCAAATCCTACGGTTGCCAACGTGCAGCATGGAGTCGACACATTCCGCCAGTCGGGAGCCGACTATATCATAGCCATCGGTGGTGGCTCTGCCATCGACACGGCCAAAGGCATTGGCATCGTAGTGACCAATCCTGAGTTTTCGGATATTGTCTCGCTTGAAGGCTGCGCCCCGACAAAAAACAAAAGTATACCAATCATAGCACTTCCGACAACAGCCGGCACCGCTGCCGAGACCACAATCAACTACGTGATCATCGACGAGGAAAAACAGAAAAAGATGGTATGTGTGGATCCCAACGACATACCTGCCGTTGCCATTATTGACGCGGAATTAATGTACAGCCTTCCCCGAAACCTGACAGCAGCCACCGGCATGGACGCTCTGACCCATGCTATTGAGGGATACATAACCAAAGGAGCGTGGGAAATGTCGGATATGTTTGAAATTGAGGCCATCCGCATGATCAGCCGTCACCTGCCCGTAGCTGTCGAAGAGCCTCACAATGCGGAAGCACGCAGTGGCATGGCGCTTGCCCAATACATCGCAGGAATGGCATTTTCCAATGTTGGGCTCGGACTGGTCCACGGAATGGCTCACCCGATGGGATCGCTCTTTGACATTGCCCATGGCGTGGCAAATGCTCTGCTTTTGCCAACCATCATGGAATTCAATATGCCATACTGCCTCGACAAATACCCGGAAATAGCACGTGCCATGGGAGTCGACATATCTGGTATGACTCGCGAAGAAGCATCGCAGGCAGCCGTCAACGCAGTCAGAGATCTGGCCATCAAAGTCGGCATACCGCAACACCTTTCAGAACTTGGCATCTGCGAATCCGACATTCCGAAACTTGCCGATCAGGCTCTTGCCGACGTATGTACGCCCGGCAACCCACGCGATGTCACACTCTCCGACATCCAGACCCTATACCGCAAACTTCTATAACCCGTTATCGGGAAATAGCAGATCCTAAAATTGCGCCGTATCCTCAATTGGATTGCGGCGCAATTTTTATGGCTACCCACCTATTATGATCGTTTTTCAAGTTTCAGAAGAAACTCCTTGACAGCCATGCCGCCAGCATAGCCTGTGAGTGATCCGTCTGTGCCGATTACCCTATGGCACGGTACGAAAACAGATATGGCATTTGCGCCATTGGCATTTGCCACCGCTCTCACAGATTTTGGCCGTCCGATCCTTGTAGCCACCTCCCCATAAGAAATCAAATCTCCATACGGGATCCGTAGCAACTCACGCCACACCATTTTCTGAAAATCCGTCCCGACAAAAAGCAACGGAACATCAAATTCGCTCCGCAATCCGGCAAAATATTCATCAAGCTGTTCCACAGCCCTCTCAAGAACCGGCGACATCCCCTCGCGTAAATCCGCACTCAAAATCCGCTTCAATCTGCCACAGACACGATCCCTATGCCTGTCCACCAGCCATTCACACAGACACAGACTGTCGCCAAAAGATCCAAGCAACAGTTCCCCACAAGGAGACTCATACCGACAAACAATTATTTCTTCTCGCTCCATCTCATGTGCAATAATAAATCCTATGCTTAATCCGAACGCGCCGGCATTCTAATAACAGATGCCGGCGCGTTGTCGTATTATCTCTAAACTGGGATCAGTCGACATTATCGAGTGTGTGACCCATGCGTTCTTTCTTAGTGTGGAGGTAGGTCAGATTATACTTGTTGGGAGCAATCTCGATTGGCACGTTTTCCACAACCTCGAGTCCATATCCCTCAAGCCCGATCCGTTTGATAGGGTTATTGGTCATCAGTCGCATTTTACGGACACCAAGATGGTGCAGTATCTGTGCCCCTACTCCATAGTCGCGTTCGTCGGCCTTATGTCCGAGGCGCAGGTTGGCATCCACCGTATCAACCCCCTCTTCCTGCAACTTATAGGCGCGGATCTTATCCATCAGCCCTATTCCACGACCCTCCTGGTTCAGATAGAGAATCAATCCGCGACCCTCTTTCTCAACCATGGCCATGGCCTTATGAAGCTGCTCGCCGCAGTCGCAACGCTGAGATCCGAAAATATCGCCGGTGGCACATGACGAATGAACTCGCATCAACACCGGTTCTCCATCGGAGATATCACCTTTGATCAGGGCTATATGCTCAAGACCGCTCTCTTTTTCGCGGAACGGGATCAGGCGGAAATGTCCGTATGAGGTCGGCATATCAACCTCCACACCCTGCTCCACGGTCGATTCCGTGCGCATGCGGTAGGCGATCAGATCGCGTATTGAAACAAGTTTCAAGCCCCATTCGTCGGCTTTTTTACGAAGCTGTGGCAGACGTGCCATCGTACCATCCTCATTCAGGATCTCAATCAATGTGGCGGCAGGTTGCAGCCCGGCAAGACGTGCCAGATCGACTCCGGCTTCCGTATGTCCGGGACGACGGAGCACACCCTCATCCTGAGCATAAAGCGGATGGACATGTCCGGGACGGCCGAAATCGGAAGCCACCGACTTGGGATCGGCAAGCGCACGCAGTGTCATCGCGCGGTCATGAGCCGAGACTCCGGTAGTACACCCGGCAAGCAGATCGACGGTAATGGTGAACGGAGTTCCGAGCATCGAGGTGTTGTCCTCAACCTGATGGGGAAGCCCGAGCTGCTTACAACGCGATATTGTCAGCGGAGCGCAAAGCTCGCCGCGAGCATTGGTGATCATGAAATTGACATGTTCCGGCGTAACCTTCTCTGCGGCCATGATCAGGTCGCCCTCGTTCTCGCGGTCTTCATCATCAACCACAATAACGAAACGTCCGGCACGGAATTCTTCTATAGCCTCCTCGATAGTGTCGAGGCGAATTTCTTTATAGTTACTCATCGTATGTTGGATTTTCAATTAACGGCGTCAGCTGATCGGCGACGCTGATGATTTTCTTTATTTCGTCACGCAGGATCCGGAGCTGGCGCAGTCCGATAAAATAGACAGGCAGTCCGATCGGGAATAGTATTATTGCAGCCCACGCGGCCGGCTTGTAATTAGTCGGGTGATAAAGCCACAGACTCCTCAGAATCGGGAAATCCATGAGCTTATTGATAACCAGTTTGTCCTTGCTGTTGGATAGGTATTCCACTGTTATTTCCAAACGCTCGCGTAGGCTCCGAAGTTCATTGCGGTTATATCCCGACAGCCAATATCGGTCATAGCGCGGACGCACGGGATTGTCGTCGAGCATCCGATTGGCAGCCATGCGCAATTGAGCAAGATCGTCGATAGCCTTCGCCACTTCGACATCGGTCATTGTCACCTCCTTCATCTCCAGATGACGTGCCTGGTTGCTGCCTATCAGCCTACGGAAGAAGTTCAGGTAAGCGTCGCGGTTGAACAGAGCTGAATCATGCACGGCCTTATAGGTGAAGAATATACCCATCGGCAGCAGCACGGCCGAACTGAGCCACATACCTGCGGTCACGGCTATCTTCCCGTCACGGGCCATCTTATAGCCCGTATTGTCTATGATATAGTAGAAAATAAACAGCAGAACCGAGATAACCAGCGGCATACCGAGGCCACCCTTGCGGATAATGGCACCGAGAGGTGCGCCGATAAAGAAGAATATCACGCAAGCGAACGAAAGAGTGAATTTCTTCTGCAATTCAATATCGTGACGGCGGATCAGTTTCCGTTCATCCTTGATCACAAGCCCACGGAACTCATGTTCCTGACGCTGGGCATTGGCCTTATTGAGAGCGGCGCGGAGATAGTTGACCTGCATTCCGGCACCCGTGCCGCGGAACAACGAATCGACATTCATCGGCTTTGTCAGCGCCACATCAGGGATCGGCTCCTCAACCTGCACCGTATCGTGGCGCACAGTCTGGCTATACGGCAATCCGAAATAACGCGACTCGGCCACGAGCTTGCCATAGCTTTCGCCTATGCTGTCAACTCGCGTTGTCATCGAATCAATCGCCACACGAAGCTCCGCTATGTTTTTACCCACATACTGGCTGCGCATTCCTTCCTCATCCATTCGGTTGAATTTGGCATCGAACGGCACCAGAATATCCTTTCTTGAAAACGACTCGCGCCGATAAGGCACATTGCGCATGGACCGGTTTGCATCCTTCAGATTTTCGAACGACTCTCCCTGCCATAAGCGCAGGAACAGATGGCTCTGATCCTCCATCATAGCCATCCGGCCCGAATCGGCAAGAATGATGCTCGCATTATCGGAACCCTTGGATATGTCGTAGATCATTATGTCATACAGCGTGCCGGTATCGCGGTTCTTACTCTCCACAAACAGATTATAGCCAGGGATCTGGTCATAAAACACTCCTTCCGGGATCTCAAGTTCAGGCGATTTCTGCCGCACGGAATAGAGCAACGTCCACATCTTTGTCTGCGCCACCGGAAGCACATTGTTCTGAAAGAAGAACGCACCGATAGCTATAAGCACCATCAGCACAATCAACGGACGCATGGCCTTGATCAGCGACACTCCCGACGCCTTCATGGCTGTAAGCTCAAAATGCTCGCCGAGATTACCAAACGTCATGAGGCTTGCAAGCAAAATGGCAAGCGGCAACGCCATAGGTATCATGGTCAGTGCGGCATAAAAAAACAGCTCGCCAAGCACATCCACACCCAGACCCTTGCCTACAAGATCGTCGATATAGCGCCAAAGAAACTGCATCAGCACTATAAATAGACATATGAAGAACGTCATGACAAACAAGGGCAGGAAGCTCTTGAGCACGAACGAATATAATTTCTTGATTCCTAACATTTATCTGCCGGTTTTCGGATCATCAGCGATCCGCCTGCAAAGATAGCTATTTATTTTCACAAATCAGCCCCACGAAACTGCAAACCGCACGAGCCACCCTCGATAAATCATCAGCGAGAGCATTCCGCAAGCTCCGGCAAGCATTACTGTTCTATATGCTATCTGCGCCACCTCCCGGCTCGCGACCGCATATCTGAACCCTCTCACAACCGGATTCATAATATACGCTATAAAACATACGTAGAATGTATTGCGCACAATAACACCAAAAGCGTTCAATCCCTCCTTGGGTACAACTATTGGCTCATCTTGCGGATAGATTGGTATTTTCTGGACAAATATAAAATAGCACACAACGCACATCATCACCAGCGAAAGCACAAAATAACCGATCCCCTTCTTATTGTTCTTCGACTTTACACACTTCAGTCCCCTCTCGAGAGGCCGTCGAAACATATCGGCATAAAAAGCCATCATCAAGATAGCAGCAACCGTACGCAACAAAAAATCCATATATCCCTATAAATTGATTTAACTAACAATCGCAAATATACTAAATTCAAGAGAAATGGCAATCTTTAGAATGCAAAAACGGCGACATCTCTGCCGCCGTCTTAATTTCATTATTCTGTAGCCCGGAATTATTCGCGAGTGTCGCGGAGGGCTTCTTTGATCGAATTGAAGATGTCGTCGATCGCTCCGGAACCTTTGATGGCATGATACTTGCCTTCGCCAACATAATAATCGCGCAAGGGAGCTGTCTGTGCGTTGTACACTTTCAGACGGTTGTTGATAGTCTCGGGATTATCGTCGGAACGGCCGCTTTCGGCACCGCGTTTCACCAGGCGATCCATCAGCTCTTCATCAGGAACCTCAAGACCTACCACCGCATGCACCTTAGATCCGCGCTTTGCAAGCATCGATTTCAAAGCCTTGGCCTGTTCGATCGTACGGGGAAATCCGTCGAAAATAACACCATTGGCTGTCTCCGGATTCTCATTGAGGGTGTGTTCAAGGATGTCGATCATCAGATCGTCGGGAATCAACTGCCCCTTGGAGATATAGCTGTCGGCTATGCGTCCAAGCTCTGTGTCGCGAGCTATATGATCGCGCAGCAATTCTCCCGTTGAGATGTGATAAAGACCGTATTCGTCAATAAGTCGGGCGCTCTGAGTTCCCTTTCCGCTACCGGGAGCGCCGAATACCACTAAGTTGTACATGGTTATGCAAATTTCTTTATTTTATACATGCGTCGCCAACACGGCGACAGATTTTAGTCAAAAATATTGCCAGTCCGATCACTGGTCATGTTTCTCGCTCAGAACCCAGATATCTGGCAGATTACGGGCGAGACCATCGATATCGAGGCCAAAACCGATAATGAAATCCGAAGGAATCTCGAAGCCCACATAATCGGGGTTGACATCAACCTGAAGAGACTCCGGCTTATACAGCAACGTGGCTATCTTGACATCGGCAGGATTTTCCTGACGCAGACGCTCAACAAGCTTATGGATTGTCTTGCCGGTATCAACGATATCTTCAACAACAATCACTGTGCGGCCGGCCAGATCTTCCGACAAACCAAGCACCTCTTTTACTACTCCGGTGCTCGAAGTGCCCTCATAGCTTTTCAACCTGATAAATGAAATCTCTGCGTCGGCCAGCTCTACGCTGCGGAAAAGATCGGAGGCAAATGGGAATGCGCCATTCAAAACACACAGGAACAATGGGCGTTTACCCTTGCAATCTTCTGTTATCTGCCGCCCTATCTCCTTGATACGGGCCTGAATCTTATCGTTTTCCAAATAAGGGACAAAAGTCATGCCCTTGTATGTAACCTGTCTCATCGGGTCGTTTTAAGTTTATTTGGCGCAAAATTACTAAAAATCTCTATTAGTGAAAAAAGAATTTTGTGTATTTTTGCATTCATGAAACTCTTCACTACCGACGACATACGCGCTATTGAGCGACAGACCATAGCTGCCGACGGCATCACAGCACGCACCCTCGTGGATCGCGTGGCCAATGCTGCGGCAGCAGAGATAGCCACTCACTGGCGACCGACTAAACGCACCGTGATTTTTGCCGGACCAGGCAATAACGGCGCCGACGCATTGGCCACGGCCATGCGTCTTATCGAACGTGGATTCAACCCCACTATCTTTCTTTTCAATATTGGAGGTAACAGCATCAAAAATGAATGCGTACAGTTCCGTAATGCCCTCAGAAGCGACTTCCCGGACGCCGATTTCAACGAAATCATCAACACGTTCAACACTCCGGAGCTCGGCCCTAACGATCTCGTGATTGACGGACTGTTCGGCTCCGGTCTGCGCGAGCCGCTATCAGGTGGTTTCATGGCTCTGGTGCGCTACATCAATGAATCTGGAGCAAAAGTGGTCTCTCTCGACATTCCGAGCGGTATGTTTGCCGACTGGGATCAGCAATCTCCGGCACGCGATATTATCCACGCCGATCTGACCCTTGCTGTCCAGTTCCCACGCATAGCCTTTTTCCTTCCGGAACGCGCAAAGCTTGTAGGACGTTGGAAATTGCTCGACATCGGCCTGAACCGCGAAGCCGCTGAAAAGACCAAGTCCATGTTCCATCTCGTCGAGGCTTCGGAAATAAAAAATCTTCTGCATCCGCGCCAAGCTTTCTGCAGCAAGGACGACTTCGGTTCCGCATTGCTCATTGCCGGACGCTTCGGAATGTGTGGCGCAGCTGTTCTCGCTTGTCGCGGAGCGCTCAGAGCCGGTGCCGGCAAGGTGACCCTGTTTGCGCCACAATGTGCATTCCAGATCGCCCAGACCGCTGTTCCGGAAGCAATGTTCGAAGCCGACGACAACAATCTCATGCTATCTGCCATCCAGCCCGGACGATCATTCAAGGCCTATGGCATAGGCCCGGGTATCGGCACATCCGACACTACGATCAGCGCGGTTGAATCATTCATCAAAACATCCAAGACTCCGCTTGTGATCGATGCCGATGCGCTCAACTGCATAGCCCGGCGCCCCGACATGCTGAACCATCTGCCGCTCCTTTCAGTGATCACACCCCACGATGGTGAATTCGACAGGCTCTTCGGCGAGCACACCACTCATGAGGCCCGTATCAAAAAAGCCCTCGAGGTCTCGAAATACTATAATATCCTTATACTTCTCAAAGGCCACTACACCGCACTTGTCCGCCCCGACGGAAAGATCTATTTCAACTCATCGGGATCTCCGGCCATGGCAACTCCGGGAGCCGGCGACGTCTTGACCGGCATCCTGACAGCATTCATAGCCCAGGGCTATAAACCCGAAGTCAGTGCGCTGATCGCCGCCTATGTCCACGGACGTGCCGGTGAAATCGCGGCCAACATTCATGGCGACTACGGCGTTACGGCCAACGACATTGCCCAGGCCACAGGACGCGCTATAATGGAGATTATGCAACCCACCGCCATCGAATAACACCACAAACTACACTCCCGACTATGAGAAAATCAATTATAGCCCTCTCTCTCGCAGCCGTGGCAATCACGGCTACGGCGCAGACCACACAGAAACTGACAGCTACAAAGATCAATGAATACGGACTGATCTACACCCTGCCGACAACGGTTGTCGATGTAACTATAGAAGCTGAAAAGACCGTCAGCACCCCGGGAGAATTTTTCCGTTATGCGAAAAAGTACCTCGGCATGAACCCGATTGTTGAGCCATCCACTGTCTACACACTGAAAAGCATCAACACATCCTCCCGTGGGATTGCCGATCAGGACGAACGCTATCTGGTGCAATTCAAATCCGGATCAGCCCCATTCATAATGATCAATGACGCTGATTTCCCTTTGGCAATCAACACTGACGAGCTACCGGCTGGTTCAGAGGCCAATCTGCCGGTTGCCCAACTGGCCAAGCCAACCATCCTTGAAACCGCAGCAGCCGCTCAGGCCATGACAGCCGAAATGCAACAGAGCACATCATCGGCAAAACGCGCCGAACTTGCTGCCGCAAGAATATTCGAACTGCGCCAAAGCCGCAGCGAGATAATCTCCGGAACCGCCGACAATATGCCGGCCGACGGTCAGGCCATGCAGCTTGCACTCGACAATCTGGCCGCTCAGGAGGCAGCTCTGACTGCTATGTTCGTTGGAACCATCCAGACATCCACACAAGTTGAGACATTCACCGTGACACCACCTGCCGACATACAGGGCACACAGTGGGAAACGATCGTGGCACGATTGTCATCTCTTTCCGGAATTGTAGATGCCGACGACCTCACAGGCGCTCCGATACGTCTGACACTGAACATAACCGAGCGTGGCCGACTCCCTGAGAACGAGAAAGGAGAAACCAAACGCTTCCCCAAAGGTGGTCTTGCCTACCGCATCCCCGGAACAGCCGAAATCACAATCAACTTCAACGGCAACCGTATAACCTCATCAACAATCGACGTGGCTCAATACGGCGTAGTTTTCGGCCTCGACCCGAACTTATTCACCGACAAAAAAGCACCGGCCTACGCCATATTCAATCCCGTGACCGGAGCAATCACAGAACTCGGCACTGTGAAATAATCCACACCATCCCCCAATAATACAAAAATGCGGCGTGTCATAATCATAACATGACACGCCGCATTTTTTATATTATATATCAGAATATCGTTTTATTCCGTATCATCTCCTACCGACGGGAGATTCTCAAGATTCATAGCTGCTTCGGTCTCATTTCCGTCAATGCTATCCGCCTCAACTTCTTCAGTCAGATCCATAACAGGAGCCGAACCCGGTTCCACAGGTTGCTCCTTGATATAGTTATCATAGACGTACCATGCGCCGACGGCAATTGCTGCCAAAACTATGACCCAGACAATTAACTTCTTAATCATAACTTATAGAGTTTTTCTTATTGAACTGATTAAACTTATTGCAAATTAACATTTCGAGGTTGTTTTCGAGATGATTCCGATCTTTTTAATGAAGCGATGGGGCTCCATCGTGACCGAGAAAAGGGATGGAATCGGCCGGAAACAGGCCGAAGGGTTAACAATAAGGGATTTAGTCAGTTCTGCGTTAACATTTTGAAATAAGTTTAAATCAGTTCATTACTGCTTATTAAAGATTCCGCCGGAACACATCAGAATGTTCCGGCGGAAAGATCAATTATCAATCACTCTATTGATTAGTCCTGATTGAGGTTTACACGCTTGAACTCAACAGCAACGAGACCTTTCTGAGCCTTGTCGAGATACTGGCCGATGGTCATTGTAGCGTCCTTCACAAACTCCTGCTCAACGAGGCAAGATTCCTTGAAGAACTTGTTGAGACGACCCTGAGCGATGTTCTGGATCATCTGCTCGGGAAGATTTGCAGCCTTAGCTTCAGCGGTTTCTTTTGCAATCTTACGGGCTTTGTCGGCTTCTTCTTCAGTCAGCCAGCCTTTTGCAATATTGCTTTCAATGTGAGCTTCGCTGTCAACGAGATTTGGGTTGATGCCGGCTTTCTTGAGAGCTGCCTCAACAGCCTTCTTAACCTGCTCTTCCTTGGTCTTGTCAACTGCAACATTGTATTCAGAATCCTTTACTGACTGAGGAACAGCGTCACGGTCAACAGCAACAGGGTTCATTGAAGCAACCTGCATTGCTACGTCACGGCCAACCTGATAATCAACACCTTCGAGGTTGAAACCTACGATAGTGGCGAGCTTGTTGCCGAGGTGGTTGTAGGAAGTGGTTGAAGGAGCTTTGATAAACTCGTAAGCACCGAGTTCCATCTTCTCACCGGTCTTACCGCTTTCCTCTACGATGAGGTCGGCGATAGTCTGGCCATCGAGAACAACAGCCTTGAGTTCGTCAGCCGATGCAGGACGGTTAGCCATAGCGGCGTCGAGTATCTTGTTGGTAAGCTCAACGAAACCGGCGTTCTTGGCAACGAAGTCAGTCTCGCACTTGAGGGCAACAACTGCAGCGAAGTCGCCTTCATTCTTTGCGAGAACACAGCCTTCAGAAGCCTCGCGGTCTTCACGCTTTGCTGCAACTGCCTGACCCTTCTTGCGGAGGATCTCAACGGCTGCTTCGATATCGCCGTTAGTTTCGGCGAGGGCTTTTTTGCAGTCCATCAAACCTGCGCTTGTCAAGTGGCGCAGCTTGGTGATTTCTGCCATTGTAACTGCCATAATCTTATTATAGTTTATGAGAGATTCGTAAATTGTTTTAATTATTCTGCGGCAGGTGCGGCTGTTTCAGCAGCTGCTTCTGTTGCAGGGGCTTCAGCATTTTCTGCCTTTGCCGAACGGCTTACGCGACGACGTTCGCGACGGGGAGCCTGTTCGCCTTCAGCTGCCTGCTGATCAACTTTCTCCACTTTACGTTCTTCGAGACCCTCTGCGATTGCGCCACATACTGTGTCGAGGATCAGATCGATCGACTTGGAAGCGTCATCATTTGCAGGGATAACGAAATCTACGTTTGTAGGATCAGAGTTGGTATCTACCATAGCGAATACGGGGATACCGAGACGGTTAGCTTCTGCAACTGCGATGCGTTCTTTCAGCACGTCAACCACGAAGAGTGCAGAAGGAAGACGGTTGAGGTCGGCGATTGAGCCGAGGGTCTTCTCGAGTTTTGCACGCTGACGGGTGATCTGAAGTTTTTCGCGCTTCGACAGGTTGTCGAAAGTGCCGTCGGTGGCCATCTTGTCAATAGCGGTCATTTTCTTGACTGCCTTGCGGATGGTCGGGAAGTTGGTAAGCATACCGCCGGGCCAGCGTTCGATAACATAAGGCATGTTGACGCTCTGTGCTTTGTCGGCGATAACTTGTTTGGCCTGTTTTTTAGTTGCTACGAAAAGCACTTTTTTGCCTGATTTGGCAATGCTCTTCAGTGCGGCTGCGGCCTCGTCCAGCTTGGCAGCTGTCTTGTAGAGGTCTATGATGTGGATACCGTTGCGCTCCATGAAAATGTAAGGAGCCATGGCAGGATTCCATTTTCTTTTAAGGTGACCGAAATGGCAACCTGCTTCTAATAATTGGTCAAATGTAGGTGTTGACATTGATAAAAAGATTGTTTACGTTCTTCTTGATTTTTACAACTTTGAAGTAGGGAACGTGTCCATCCGCAAAGTTTAGATACTAAACACTTATATTCATGCGGCATCAGCATGCCGCGCGATATTAACGTTTTGAGAACTGGAAGCGCTTACGGGCTTTCGGCTGACCGGGTTTCTTACGTTCTACAGCACGCGGGTCACGGGTCATGAAGCCTTCTGCACGGAGTGCCGGTTTGTCTTCAGGATTGATCTTGACAAGGGCACGTGCGATAGCCAGACGCAATGCTTCTGCCTGTCCTTTGTAGCCGCCACCGTCGAGATTTACGTGGATGTCGTATTTCTCAGCAACTTCGAGGGTGCTCAGCGGCTGCTTTACGATATACTGGAGAATTGAAGAGGGGAAGTAAACTTCCAAGGGGCGTTTGTTGATTGTGATGGCACCGTTGCCTTCTTTTACAATCACGCGTGCCACGGCGGCCTTACGGCGGCCAACTGCATTAACTGTTTCCATACTTCCTGCTCTTATTTGATTTTGTTGATGTCAATTACTTTCGGATTCTGAGCTTCGTGGGGATGGTTGGGACCATTGTACACGTGCATATTCTCGATCAAGCGACGGCCAAGACGGTTCTTGGGGAGCATGCCTTTCATAACCTTGATGTAGAGAGGGTGCATACCGGGCTTGATGTGCTTGTTGAACGATTTCTTCATCAGGATCTCAGGGTTAGCGTAGCGCTGGCCACCGGGATAACCTGTGTATGAGAGATATTCGCGATCTGTCATCTTTTTGCCGGTCAGGACAACCTTGTCTGCATTGATGATGATCACATTGTCGCCACATTCCACGTTGGGTGAATAGCTGGGCTTGTTCTTGCCACGCAGGATTTTGGCAACTTTAGAGCAAAGACGACCGAGATGCTGGTCGGTGGCGTCGATAAGAAGCCACTCTTTTTCCACGCTCTGAGCGTTGGGGGTTAATGTTTTGTAACTTAAAGTATCCACTTTTAATTAATTGATAAATAGTTAATTAATTTTGATACGCACCGCAGGATTGCCCGGCCAAAGGCATCGCTCCGGCTCGCATCATCGATTTATTTTGGATATAATCGGACTGCAAAGGTAGTGATTTTTCGTCGCGAAACCAAACCTTTTCAACTATTTTTCAAGCACTTCGGGAAATATTTTTCTACAAGGCCACTCCCCGGTGCCCATTCATCGCCTGAGGGAATCCACAGCAGCCAGATATCGGTCAAGTCCCGTCGCCTTATGGATCGGCTTCCATCCCTTGCGGCCAATCAGGGTCTGCGGATAATCCCAGAATGGCTTCATCTTCATCAGAATCTGGCTGTCGCCGCAAAGAGTCGACTTGTAATACCTGAAAATCTCATCATGGACACGCAGCAGACCGTCAACAACCATATCATCCGGCACTACTTTTCCACTCCGCAATTCCAGCCCCAGCGAAGATCGTGAGAGCAATCCCCGGCCAAGCATAACTCCTGCCAAGTCCGGATACCTGTCCCTGACCATCATCACATCCTCAATCGAGCATAGATCGCCATTATACACTACCGGATTGGCCGATCCCCTCAACAGTCTGCCAAACTCTCCGTAATGCAATTCGCCTGAATACTCCTGCCGGGCCGTCCGCGGATGAACGGTCAGATGAGCCAGCCGAACGCCATTGAGGATCGGAAGCACATCACGCCAGGCATCCGCCCGGTCATATCCGAGGCGCATCTTAATGCTGAACTCCACATTCTCCACGCTCCGCAGATAATCCGCAACTGAAGCCACAATCTCAGGCCGCTCCACAAGAGCCGCACCCCTGCCCTTGCGACACTGCAGCGGAAACGGGCACCCCATATTCAGGTCGATCCGGCGCACACCGCGTCCCGACAGCTCGTCAACGATAATACGAAGTTCATCAACATCCGAAAAAATCGCTTGCGCCACAACATCTGCACCATCATCGAGAGGCGACACGGCATCACGCAGATCACGCTGCCTGACTGCGCCCTTCTCCACCCTAACAAAAGGAGTGAAATAGCGGTCCACGCCGCCAAACACCATTGAATGCGCACGCCGCCACGGAGCTTCTGTATAGCCCTGCAGCGGCGCGGCAAATATTTTCAGATCATCCATCAGATACGGTCAAGCACTGTGCCGATCAGATCATGGATAGCAGTCTTATAATTCGGGGTGGCATCATGACGCATGCGGTTGGCGATGATCGAACAAACGGTCATAGCCTTGTGTCCCATCAGACGCGACAAACCCTGCAGCGGTGCCGACTCCATCTCATAATTGGTCACCTTCCGGCCATTATGACGGAACTCTTCAATCCTGCGGTTAAGATCCGGATTCGAGAGCGGCAGACGCAGTTCTCGTCCCTGAGGCCCATAGAAACCCACCGCCGAGATCGTGTTTCCGCGCACCATGTCATCCCGTCCGATCAGATCCACAAGTTCCTCGTCGGCATTCACAACGTATGGCTTTGCCCACAGCGGATTCCAACCCACCGACTCACAGAAGTCATGCTCGAAATCAAGATCCGCAACTGAATTGCGGCCTGCATAGTAATTCAGCACTCCATCAAACCCAATAGCCTTCTCAGCAATCACCGGCGTGCCTAATTTCAGTTCTGGCTGCAAAGCTCCAGAAGTGCCTATACGCACCATTGTCAGTGTACGGTGCTCCGGCTTGACCTCTCTGGTCTGAAAATCCACATTTGCGAGCGCGTCAAGCTCATTGATCACGATATCGATATTATCAGGCCCGATACCATGGCTAAGACACATGATAGGTTTACCTTGGTATGTACCGCCTATAGTGTGGAACTCACGAGAAGAAACCTCAAAGGTCTTCGTATCGAAAAACGAAGCCACCATATCAACGCGACCGGGGTCTCCGACAAGGATAATGCGGTCGGTCAACTGCTCGGGAAGCAGATGCAGATGAAACACGGAGCCATCTGAATTGATGATAAGCTCGGAAGGTGCGATTATCTTTTTTTCCATATATACTTGATTTTAGGTAATTATATTCTAAAACAATCAATAGCTGCGTTTTGTGCTTACGCAAGCCGGTATTTTCCACCCGGATAGGTCAGGATCAGCCCCTTGAATTCCATATCTATCAGCAGGGACATCATCCTGCCCACATTGGTATTCATGGCAATGGCTATCTGGTTCAACTGACCCTCCCCACACTCCGTGAGATAGTCAATCACGGCCTGTTCCTCAGCGCTCAGCTCCTGAAACAGTGTTTGCTGCACAGCCTGCCCCGACTCTTTCGCTGGCCAGTTCATAGCATGCATTATATCTCCGGCATCCTGCACCAGTGCCGCCACATTCCGCCTGATAAGATCATTGCATCCTGCGCTGTAGCGATCCGATGTGCGCCCCGGAAGCGCGAACACATCGCGGTTATAATCCGCCGCCAGATTGGCCGTGATCAAAGCACCGCCCTTGGCTGCCGACTCTGCGACGACAACGCAGTCGCTCATCCCGGCCACTATGCGGTTTCGCGCCACGAAGTTTCCCTTATGTACAGGATCAGAACTTGAATACTCTGTCACCAGACCTCCGGAACCACGTACCATATCGGCGGCGAGCTGACGATGCTGCGCCGGATATATCGTGTTCAGCCCATGAGCCAACACCCCGACGGTCGGCACTCCGGCTTTTAGCGACGCCTGATGCGCCGCGGCATCTATTCCGAACGCCAGTCCGCTGACTATCATCAGGGGCTCCGCCATGTTTGCAGCGAGATCGCCCACAAGCCTGTTCACAAAATCGATACCGTATGGCGTGGCATGACGCGTGCCGACAATCGCCACTATCTTCCCCCGGTTCATATCGGCCGGACCGATGGAGAAAAGCATCAGTGGAGCATCATCGGCATCGGCAAGTCTCGCTGGATAACGGTCGTCGGTAAAATATAGAGGCGTTATATTGTGTGCTGCTATAAAATCAGCCTCTCTGCGGCCTCGGTCAAGCATCGTGCGGCGATAGTCCGCATCAAACAGTCTGTTCCCGAACCCCATCATCGCCCCGAGTTGACGCTCATCAAGCTCAAAGAATCGCTGCTCGTCGCCACAACGTGCGAGCAACTGCTCCGCCATCACGCGGTTCATTCCGCGAAGCGAGGAAAAAGCGATCCTGTATGCCAGAGCATCATCCATAAAGCCGATGGTTTTCAGTATTTACAGATATTTGGCGAAAGCTTCCGCCAACACTTCGCCACGGCTGAGACGGCCTTTCTCAAGACACACCACCGTAACCTCCGCCCTGACTACAGGCTCCAGATCCGGTAATGAATAAATATCCTGGATAAACACAAACCGCGCACCATCGCGTCGCATTGCCAGTTTGCTGACCATATCTTCGCCAAGTCCGAGCGGACGGAGATATTCTATGCTCACGCCTCTCAGCACGGGATCAATCCCGGCCTCCTGCATGCTGCGGAACGACGTTCCGGCTGCCCGGCAGAACTCATGGCGCGTATGCTCCAGATAATGAAGATACACGGCATTATTGACAATGCCCTGCGAATCCACTTCATAATCGCGGACTCGCATGGGCATTTCAAATACATATTTTATATCTCTTGCGATATTCATTTGTTGACTCTGAATCGGTCCACGCCATCACGCAGATAAGCCACCGCCTGACGCGCGGCGGCAAGACCGGCGTTGATATTCGCCTCGGCGGTCTGCGCACCCATTTTCTTGGGCGTGAAGAACACTCGTCCGGCAAATTTCTCCGACAGTTCATCAGCATTTCCTGGCTTCACGTCGGCCACATACTTCAGATCCTTGCGATCCTCAAGCGCCTTTGCAAGTCCGGCCTCGTCGATAACCTCCTTACGTGCCGTATTGATCAGCACGCCACCATTGGGCAGACGGGTGATCAGATCATACCCTACAGAGCCCTTGGTCTCAGCTGTTGCAGGGATATGAAGCGACACGAATTTATTATTGCTGTATAGCTCCTCAACCGAGTGAACCGGCTTGACTCCGGCCTCCTCAATAACGGAATCGGGGCAATAGGGATCGAGAGCCGACACTTCCATTCCGAAACCCTTGGCGATACGGGCCACATTGCGGCCAACCTGACCGAACGCATGGATACCGATTGTCTTGTCTTTAAGTTCCGTGCCGGATGTACCGTCGTACATATTGCGGACAGCCATCACGGTCATACCGAACACGAGTTCCGCAACGGCATTGGAATTCTGACCGGGGGTATTCTCTACGCATACGCCATGGGCGGTTGCCGATGCGAGATCCACATTGTCGTAACCGGCACCTGCACGGACAACGACTTTCAGATTCTTCGCCGCATCAAGCACCTCGGCATCCACAATGTCACTGCGGATGATCAGACCGTCGGCCGTGGCTACTGCATCAAGAAGCTCCTGCTTGCTGCCATATTTTTCAAGAAGGGCAAGTTCATAACCGGCGCCCTCCACTATTTCTCTTATTCCGTCGACAGCTGCGGCTGCAAACGGTTTTTCTGTTGCTACAAGTATCTTCATGGCAGTGATCAATGTTTCGATTCAAATTCCTTCATTGCAGCCACAAGCACCTCAACACTCTCCATAGGCAGGGCATTATAGAGCGATGCGCGGAAACCGCCCACTGAACGGTGGCCCTTGATACCTACTATTCCCTTGGTTGAGCAGAAGTCAACGAAATCCTTCTCCAGCTCCTTATATTCGGGAGTCATCACGAAGCAAACGTTCATGATAGAGCGGTCGGCCGGATCTGTCACTGTACCTTCGAACATGCGGCTGCTGTCGATCGCGTCATACAGACGTCCGGCTTTGGCCACATCCATCTTTTCAATCTCGCGGATACCGCCAAGCTCCTTGTAGTAGCGCAAGGTCTGGAGTGCTGAGAAAATCGGGAGCACCGGGGGAGTGTTGAACATGGAGCCTTTCTTCACGTGTGTGCGGTAATCGAGCATCGTGGGGATCTGACGTTCAACATGGCCGAGAGCCTCATCGCGCACAATCACGATGGTAACGCCGGCAGGAGCAAGATTCTTCTGCGCTCCGGCATAGATTATGTCATATTTGGAGACATCGACCGGACGAGAGAATATATCGCTCGACATGTCGGCTACAAGACGCACATTGCCGCAATCCGGATCATAGCGCATCTCTGTGCCGTAGATGGTATTGTTTGATGTGAAATGGAAATAGTCAACATCCTCCGGCACGGTGTAACCTTTGGGGATGAATGTGAAGTTGGCATCCTTGGAAGAAGCTACAACGTCAACCTCGCCGAACAGACGGGCTTCTTTGATTGCGTTGGTGGCCCAGGTTCCGGTCTCAAGATATGCGGCCTTACGGTTCAGAAGATTGTAGGGCACCATGCAGAACTGCATGCTCGCGCCTCCGCCAAGGAACAGAACGGAGTAACCTTCCGGTATCTCAAGCAATTCTTTGACCAGAGCGGTGGCCTCGTCCATAACTGCCTGAAACTCTTTGCTGCGGTGGGAGACTTCAAGTACCGACAGTCCTGTGTCTGCGAAATTGAGGATTGCATCTGCGGTGTTCTTGATTGTGTACTGGCTCAGTATCGAAGGGCCGGCATAAAAGTTGTGCTTCTTCATTATTTATATTTTTTGAAAGCGTTTGTTATTAGACACACAAAATTACGTAAATTTTTCTCTAATCCCAACATTCCGGTGGCTAATCTTCCGAATAGTGACGCAGAACGCGGCGGTAGGAGTTGAATATTTTCGACTTGGACACGAATCCGACATATTTGCCGCCGTCAACAACCGGCAGGTTCCATGCTCCCGTATCATCGAATTTCTTCATCACCTGTTCCATCGACGCATGTATATCGATCAATGCAGGTGGTGTCGACATGAATTGGGCCACGTGCATGCGCCGGTAAAGATCGGGGCGGAACATGATGTTGCGTATGTCATCCAGCAACACCACTCCCATAAGTTTTCCATCTCCGTTGACAACAGGGAACAGATTGCGGCTCGACTGCGAGATAACCTTGACCATCTCGCGCAAGTCCATTTCCGGGGTCACGCAATGAAAATCCGTCTCGATGACATTATCGATCTTCAGCAGCGTCAGCACCGCCTTGTCCTTATGGTGGGTCAGAAGCTCGCCACGTTGCGCCAGACGCATGGCATAAATGCTGTAGGGCTCAAACGATTTTATCGTGATATATGACAAGGCCGACACTATCAGAAGTGGCAGAAACAGTTCATAGCCACCCGTAAGCTCCGCTGTAAGGAACATACCCATCAGCGGCGCATGCATCACACCGGCCATCACGCCGGCCATACCCATCAGCGCGAAATTCTTGACCGAAAGATCAAGCCCGAAAATATGATTCAAAGAATAGGCGAACAGGAACCCGGCCATACATCCCACGAACAGCGACGGGGCGAACGTTCCGCCCACTCCGCCTGCTCCGTTGGTGGCCGATGTGGCAAACGCTTTTGTCACGGTCAGCGCCGCCACGAATGCTATTATGAACAACACGGAGTTTCGGTCGGGATAGAAAACGGAGCCGTCCACTATCGCCGACGTGTTTCCTTGAAGCAGGGAGATTATGGAGCTGTAGCCTTCGCCATACAACGGTGGGAACAGGAAGATCAGACATGACATGATCACCACACCTATGCCATATCGTTTCCATGGGCTTTTTATCCGGCCGAACATATTCTCCATCATGTTCATCACTCTGGTGAAATATAGCGATACCAGTCCGCAGAACACTCCGAGCAACACCACGTAGGGTATTCTCGTGGTCATGAACTGTTCGCTCTGAACAAAGAAAAATTCCGCCTCATAACCGGTGAACGCATACGAGACAACGGCTCCGGCTATTGAAGCCAACAGCAACGGCATCACGGAAACAGTGGTGAGATCGATCATAAGCACCTCAAGCGTGAACAGCGTACCGGCTATCGGAGCTTTGAAAATACCGGCGATACCGGCCGCCGCGCCGCAACCGACCATGATCATCAGCACTCGCGGCGACATCCGGAAAAGCGACCCGACCGTAGAGCCTATGGCAGCCCCGGTAAACACGATTGGGCCCTCCGCGCCGACTGATCCACCGAAGCCTATCGTGACGGAGCTGGCACAGAGCGATGAGAATATATTGTGGCGTTTCATGCGGCTCTTATTCTGAGAGATCGCATAAAGGACTCGCGTCACACCATGGGATATATTGTCGCGCACAACATAGCGCACAAACAGCAGTGTGATCAGCACACCTACCGCCGGCAGGATGAAATACATGGCATTACCGCCTGTCATCACCACTCCCGAGGTGACAAACCGGGCTATCACCGAGATCAACCATTTCAGAAGCAACGCCGCAAAACCGCCGAGAGTCCCGACCACTAAGGCCAGGATCACGACAAACGTCTTTTCCGGTATGTGGCGTTCTCGCCACAGAAGCAGGCGATGGAACGATTCCTGTATGCTGTTTTTTGTCATATTAAATCTTTATATATCCTCACTTTATACTCCCTTGCCCGACAACACGGTATTGGCCGTATGAAGTATAATCTTCAGATCGGTCAGGATTGATATATTTTCAAGATAGAGCAGATCGTATTGCAATCTGCGCATTATTTCATCCATATTCGAGGCGTAGCCGTAACGCACCATGCCGAGCGACGTAATGCCGGGGCGCACTCGGTGGATCAGTGTCGCCGCCGGATTTCTCCGGTGCATCTCTTCCATAAATTCCGGGCGTTCCGGACGTGGACCAACTATCGACATGTCGCCACGCAGAACGTTGAAGAACTGCGGAAGCTCATCAAGGCGATATTTTCTCAGGATACGCCCAACTCGCGTCACACGGATATCGCCAGGATACGACAGTTCCGGCTTGCCATCAGCCTCAGCATTCTGACACATGGTTCTGAGTTTGATGATATTGAACTGACGGCGATGACGCCCCACTCGCCGCTGTTTATAAAACATCGGTCCTTTGGAATCCAACTTTATAGCCAGACCGATCAATGCCATGGGAATGGCCGAAAGCACAAGCATGACCGACGATACAACTATATCCGCCAGCCGCTTCACGTGAAGTGTCTGGGGCGACATTCGGGTCTGTGTTATATCAATCAGCGGCTCATCAACCAACGAGAGCAGACGAGCGTTGAACATATACGACGGAAGTTCCTCTGCCGCCACGAACAATGGCACATCAAGCCGGAACAGCTGATGAACCACATCGAGTGTTTTCCCCCACCCTTGTGGATGAGGTATGATGATCACGCATTTGACACCATACTCTTCATAAACTCTGCTGATATCATCTATATCACAGATCGGGAGATCAGTCCCCGATGTGCAGAAGCGCGAACGGTTCTCTGAATCGATGAGAGCCACGGGAGTGACTCCGGTAAATGGAGATATCTTCTCAACCTGCCTCGGAAACAGCTGCGGAATGGAACTGTAGCCCACTATCAGTGCAGGAAACTTTATATCCCCCTTTATCATGCGGTTTGTGACACGCCACGTGATGATAAGACGTGGAATATAGACAACGAAAAAAAGGATCGCGAGCAGTGCAAAAAACAATGTATAGTCGCGTGAACGTTCCAGAGTCAGATCATTGATCAACGCCACGAAAAACAGGAGCAATGTTCCCGTCAGAGCCGTATTGAATGTCTTCGAAAGCTCCATGGCGCGTGAGCGCCTGTAGACTGAATCATAGATACCGGACAGATAGTAGATACCCATCATGACCAACGGAAACAGCAACTGTCCCACGATAAGCACAGGGGACGTGATGAACATCCATAGCGAACCAAACGATCCGTGAGCTATGGGAAGATCATAGTATCGGAACACGTTGAAAAGCAGCAATGCCAGATTGGTCGACAAATAGTCGGCAAGCACGTATGTCAGTCGTAGGCGCGCTTCTGCTGTCATCGGCGAAGAATTTTTATAGTGCAGTCGTCTGAGATCTTGATAACCGACGACGATACTCTCGGAGTGTGGTCGTCGCGCCTGTACTCCGCCACATAGTCAACGGCTTCGATTATTGCCCGGGGGATCTCTGCATAGAACGCCGGTGTAGGATCACCGCTGACATTAGCCGATGTCGACACCACAGGTCTTCGTAATCCGGCACACAATGCCCGGCTGTAGCTCTCTGTAGTCAATCGCAGCCCGGCGCTTCCATCCGGAGCCAAAAGTTCCGGAGCCAGACCCCGTGGATGATCATAGACTATCGTACATGGCGTTGTCGACAGTTCGGCAAGTTCAAGTGCCACCTCCGGAGGATCATCAACAAAGCGGCACAGCATTCCTACCGAATCAACAAGCGTTATCAAAGCCTTGGCCTCCGCACGGCGCTTGATCTCGAAGACTCGTCTGACGGCATCACTGCGCGTCGCGTCACAACCTATGCCCCACACGGTATCTGTGGGATAGAGTATCACCCCACCTTCTCGCATACATTTGATTGCAGCAGCCACATCGGCACGAAAACTATTCTGATCCACGCTTTTTCAGATTGGTTGGTTTGTTCTGCAAAGATAACACTCCGTTACGTCAAATAAAAATCGCCGACCCCTTTATTTTGCATGTTGACACTTTAAAAAATCGACGGCACACCCATAATGAGGTGTGCCGTCCTATGATTCAACAGTTTGGAAATAGCTTATTTTCCGCCGGGAGTTGTCATTTTCGGGGTTTCAGGCTTGACAGGAGCCAGTCCGCGGTGACGGAGCAGTGCGTCAACCTGTGGCTCGTGGCCACGGAATTTCACATAAAGCTCCATCGGATCTGATGAGCCTCCGGCCTCAAGCACATTGGTCTTGAATGCCTTTGCTGTTTCCGGATCGAAGATTCCGCGCTCTTTGAACAGCTCGAAACCATCACAATCGAGAACCTCGGCCCATAGATAGGTATAGTAACCCGAAGCATATCCATCGCTGCCGAAGATATGACGGAAGTAGGGACTGCGGTAACGGAACTGGACTTCAGCCGGCATTCCGAGATCGCTGGCCACTTTGCGTTCAAACGCCTCGATATCTACATCTTCCGTCACATTGACCTGACCGTACTGGAGGTCGAGAAGAGCGGCACCGACAAGCTCTGTTGTCATGAAGCCCTGGTTATGGGTCGATGCTGCTGCAAG
Source organism: uncultured Muribaculaceae bacterium (assembly GCA_910579185.1). GTDB lineage: Bacteria > Bacteroidota > Bacteroidia > Bacteroidales > Muribaculaceae > Paramuribaculum. The sequence continues at coordinate 131,235 of CAJTTG010000006.1, read as the reverse complement.
TTTCTCAATGAGCGAATCGGGGATCACTTCACCGGTCTTGTAGTGACGGGCGTAGGTCTTGAGCAATTCCGGTTCCAATGCCCAGTGTTCGTGGATCTGCGAGGGAAGCTCAACAAAATCGCGGTCTACATTAGTTCCGGCCTGACTGCGCAGATGAGCCTGTGTCAGCATTCCGTGGAGGCCATGACCGAATTCATGGAACATTGTCTCTACCTCATCCAGAGTCAGTAACGAAGGTGTATCGCCGGTTGGTTTGGAGAAATTACCGACATTGTAGACGATCGGACGCTGCGATGTTCCGTCAGGATCGGTGAATGCACTCTGGAATTCGCTCATCCAAGCTCCCTGGCGTTTTGATGCACGCGGAAAATAGTCTGTCATGAAAACCGCGATGTGATTACCATCGGCATCCTTGACATCGTAAACTTTAACCTCAGGATTGTATTTCGGGGCATCGGGCATCTCAGTGAAGGTCACGCCATACAGACGGCCGGCCATATTGAAAATACCCTCTCTAACGCTCTCCAACGGGAAATAAGCGCGTACTTCATCCTCATCAAGAGCATATTTGTCGCGGCGCACTTTCTCTGCATAGTAGTAATAATCCCATGGCTCGATCTTGATCTTGGCACCCTCCTTGTCGGCAAGTGCCTGCATTTCTGCCACCTCTTCCTTGACGCGTTCAACAGCCGGAGCCCAGATCTGTTTCAAAAGGCCTTCAGCATTGGCAGGTGTCTTGGCCATCACATTGGCCGTCATATAAGAAGCGAAATCAGGATATCCGAGCAATGCGGCTTTCTGCGTACGGGTTTTAAGGATCTCGTTGATCACGGGATAATTGTTGTTTTCGCCGTTGGTTGCAAGTGTGGTATAAGCCTCATACATCTGGCGGCGAAGTTCGCGGTTATCCGCATATTGCAACAGGGGCAGACGGCTCGGAGCATGCAGGGTGAACACCCATTTGCCCTCTTGTCCGCGAGCTTTGGCCTCATCGGCGGCCACTGCTACCGACGATGCCGGAAGACCTGAAAGTTTTGATGCGTCATCCACCCACAGTTCGTAGGCATTGGTAGCATTCAGAAGATTCTTGTTGAATTTCAGATAGAGATCTGTCATCTTCGTATTCAGAGCCTTCAGCTTCTCCTTATCGGCCTGCGACAACAATGCGCCGTTGCGTGTGAAACTTTTGTACGATTCTTCAACCGCACGCTTTTCAGTAGGCTTGAGATTCATCTTCTCGCGATTGTCATAGACATATTTCACACGCTTGAACAAGGCTTCATCCATCATCACCTCGTCATTGACCTGAGAATACATCGGATAGGCTTTTTCTGAGATTGCCACCATCTCATCCGACGACTCTGTCTCGTCAAGACCCGAGAATACGATCATCACGCGGTTAAGCAACTTCCCGGCCTTTTCCATAGCAAGAATGGTATTGTCGAAGTCTGGGGTTGCCGGATTCTCAACTATTGCCTTGATGTCGGCCTTGTATTCTTTAATACCCTGCTCCATTGCCGGAAGATAGTCCTCATAGCGGATCTGCTCGAATGGAGGAATGTTGTAAGGCGTTTCGTAAGGCTTCAGAAACGGATTAGTGCGTTCAGCGGCCATGATCTGGTCTGTTTGCGATGCCGCGGTCATTGCAAGCGCGGCCATCATTGTTAGAATTGGTTTATTCATATATTTTTAATTGTTTGTTTTCTTATCTTCTATCTTGAATATCGCCAACAGCGGATAATGGTCGCTCGTTGAGCAATCACCGCGCCATACGCGCAACGCATCCAGTCCGCCACGGTAGAAAATCTGGTCTATGCGGAAATAGAACCGGTCGGCATGATAGGTGATCGCCGGCCCAAGTCCGGCTTCCCGGTAAGCATCGGTCATGTCGCTCCCGGCAACGGTACGGTAGGCGTAACTTCCGGGGATATCATTGAAATCTCCGGCAAGGATCACATCGCCGTCTACCTCATCCAATGCCTGCCGGATATCCTCGGCCTGATCGGCTCGCGACCGGAAGGCCGATGCCAGTTTTGACAGGAGGCTGTGGCGTATCTCATCTGCCTCATCGGCGGCCTCTCCCTCGGTGATCTGGACATAGACCTCTTTATCCTCGGCTGTCAGACCGATCGACTGCATGTGGACATTGAAAACATGCACCACCTCGCCATCGCCTACATTCAGATCATAGCGGCAAAGATCAAGTTGAGATGGATCCCGTGAATCGACATCCACTTTTTCAAAAGGATATTTCGACAGGATGGCCATTCCGCGGAATGTCACATCCCGGTATGGATACAGATCAAGCAACTCTTCATGTTGCCCGTCGCTGACTCCCTGGAATCCCGGCGTCAGAACATCTGTAGCCTCCTGCATAACCACCACATCAGCACCGGATTTCAGAATATACTCCATTGTCGGGTTGCCTTCTGTTTCCGGCTTATGATCTCCGTACACAAACAGATCAAGGATATTGAATGTCAACAGCTTCAAAGTCTTTTCTCCCGATGCCGCGATCGATTTTTCCGATGGCCTGAAAAAATTCATCGGGCAATATGTCAGAATCGGGCTGATACATGCCAGCATCACCACGATATTGAACATCGCGAGTTTGCGGAAACAGATCAGGTTCACAATCAGAGCCACCAACATAAGAATCAGGAATGCCGGAAATGTCAACGACAGGATTGACCAGACCACAGACTCATTAGGGTTGACTGTTCCGCCCCACGCCGATGCCACAAAACCGGCGGCAATGACAATATTCGCAATCGCGATGACCAATCTCGCGATATTTCCCAACCAGTGTTTCGCTTTGATGTTCATGACTGGCGGTTTTGAAGGTTGGAACTGATTTTTATCAATCTCGCACGTTCCACTGCCGTTAGCGAGTTAAAGCCCGAACGACGTATCTTGTCAAGCAGCTGATCCAGTGAATCAGTGCATGGTGTTGCGGTTTCCGTATCCATCTCACGGTGCGCTGGAGCAGCCTGCGCACCACGTTTCCGTTCTGTCTTTCCTCGCAGGACATACGCATAACCCATTCCGGCAAGAAGTCCGCCGGCATGGGCCGCATGAGTTCCATAGTTTCCCTCACCTGTTGCGATAACCACAAGCAATATGGCTATCAGCCCAACAATCCGAAGAGTGGCCTCCCCGAAAATCACGAGATGGAGTTTCATCCCGGGAGCAAGCACCATCGACGCTCCCATTATGGCGAGGATCGAAGCCGAGGCACCGGTCAGTCCAAGTGTTCCTACTCCTCCGGCCATGGCATTGGCAACGATATAGAAAACAGCGCCAGATATTCCGCCGAGAAAATACAGCCCGTAGATATTCCGTCCCGACAATATGCGAACCGCTACCGTACCGAACAGATAAAGCCATATCATATTCATCATCAGATGCATCGGATCATACTGCACGAACATATACGTGACAGCCGTCCATGGGGCATGCAACCAGTCCGTGAATGTGCGCGGAAGCAGCAGGGTACCGACAACGGTATCAACCGCCGCATCGGCAGCATCGGCATCTACCGAAAACCGGATCACGATAGCCACCAGACGCAACACAACGAACACCGCCGCATTGACAGCCACAAGCTTCAGCGCAACCGGCAAGCCGAACCATCTGTTTCTTATGTTTTTAATAGCTATCACCGTGGATCACACCTTTCTTTTTCCAATATGTCAGCAACATGAATCCGAATATCATGCCTCCGAGATGAGCGAAATGAGCCACACCATCGGTAGCCGCACTCATTCCAAGCAAAAGCTCCATGGCAATCCATATCAGGATCATCCATTTGGCCTTGATCGGCACCGGAAGGAACATGAAATATAGTGGACGGTTCGGGAACAACAGACCGAACGCCATCAACACGCCATATATAGCACCGGAGGCACCGACCGTAGTGAATAAATTCAGATTCTGAGAGAGAATCCCCGGTTTTTGGGCAAGCCATGCGTTTATTTCAGCAGTTGTAGTCTGGTTGAGATGTGCCAGTTCCTTGACAACAAGATCCGGGAGAGTCATCGCCCACACTGCCTCCTGAACCAGAGCGGCTCCTACGCCACAAATCATGTAGAACAGCAGAAAACGCTTGGATCCCATCACATACTCCAGCGTCACACCAAACATAAACAGCGTGAACATATTGAAGAAAATATGAGTGAATCCACCATGCATGAACATGTATGTGACAACCTGCACCGGATTGAAATCAGGTGCCTCAATGAAATGAAGCGAACAGTACTTCATAAGGTTCTGTCCGATCGACGGGATGAACGCCCCGGCAAGAAAGACGATAAAACAGATGATTATCAAATTTTTCGTCACCGGAGGCATATTCCTCATCATATTTTGAAATTGGCTCATTTATATCAGATTATTTACTTGTGATTACAAAATTACAAAAATTCAGCCCCATTTCTTGCTTTTCTGCCTATTTGATGATTCGTTTTTTCAGTTTTTTGTCATTTTTTTTTACTTTTATTGTGAAATTTAAGTTTTTACGATTATATTTGCGACAATAATACCATATTTAAAATTATTTAATCTTATGAACAAGACAGAGCTTATCAACGCTATCGCCGAAAAAGCCGGCCTGACTAAAGTACAGGCTAAAGCCGCTCTCGACGCAACAATCAACACAGTTAGCGAACAACTTGCAAAAGGCGATAAAGTTGCCCTTATCGGCTTCGGTACATTTGCTGTTTCTGAAAAGACCGCACGCAAAGGTATCAATCCGCGCACAAAAGAAGTTATCGAGATTCCTGCACGTAAAGCTGTGAAATTCAAAGCCGGTGCCGAACTCAATGATGTTGTAAAATAATCCGGTTCCACTCAAGAATTATTATACTCCAATATAGTTTCAGAAACACAATAAACGGCGTCGCCCATCCGGGTTGACGCCGTTTATGTTTTGCAATGTATTCCTCGGCAACCGACTGCCGACCGAACAAGTGCGGTGCATCATCCCATCGGGAACGATGCACCGCAAGTGCAATAATAGTACATTGAGATATGTCTGACCCGACAAAGACTCTAATGTCTGTTATCTTTTATACCTCGCTGTGTATTTGACAATCTTATCAAACGATACCCTGAGCCATCATAGCTCGCGCAACCTTCATGAATCCGGCGACATTGGCACCCTTCACATAGTTGATATATCCATCCTCCTCTTTACCATACAGTTCACACTGATGGTGGATTTCTGACATTATCCCCTTCAGACGGGCATCCACTTCCTCTGCCGTCCATGACAGCTTCTGCGAGTTCTGTGCCATCTCAAGACCCGACACCGAAACGCCGCCGGCATTGGCAGCCTTGCCGGGAGCATAGAGAATACGCGCGGCGAGGAACTCCTTGATGGCTTCCGGTGTGGAGGGCATGTTGGCACCCTCGCTCACGGCGATACATCCTTGCGCAAGCAATGCACGGGCATCATCGCCGTCAATCTCATTCTGAGTGGCCGACGGCATGGCGATGTCGCACTTCACACGCATCCACGGACGTTCACCGGGATAATACTCGCAGCCATATTCCTCTGCAAATTCGCGGATTCGGCCACGATAGATATTTTTAAGTTTGAATATATAGTCGAGCTGCTCCTGCGACAGTCCTTCCGGAACATATATCGTTCCGTCGCTGTCACTCATCGAGACAACCTTTGCTCCGAGCTGAAGAAGTTTTTCCGCTGTATATGTGGCAACATTGCCCGATCCGGAAATCGCAACGCGTTTACCCTTGATGTCAATGCCGCGTGTGGCAAGCATAGACAGCAGGAAGTACACATTCCCATAACCGGTAGCCTCCGGACGGATAAGCGAACCACCGAACTCACGGCCCTTGCCGGTGAACGTTCCGGTAAATTCCTGCGCCATCTTCTTGTACCAGCCATACATGTAACCCACCTCGCGGCCACCAACGCCGATATCTCCGGCAGGCACATCAGTGTCAGGGCCTATCTGACGCCAAAGCTCAGTTATGAAAGCCTGGCAGAAACGCATAACCTCCATATCGCTTTTGCCTCTGGGTGAGAAATCGGATCCGCCTTTGGCTCCGCCCATGGCAAGTGTGGTCAGCGAATTCTTGAATGTCTGCTCGAACGCGAGAAATTTGAGGATCGACTGATTGACCGATGAGTGGAAACGGATACCACCCTTGTAAGGGCCGATAGCGTTGGAATGCTGAATGCGGTAGCCCATGTTGTTGCGCACCTTTCCGCTGTCGTCAACCCATGATACGCGGAACGAGAAGATTCGATCCGGTATGCAGAGGCGTTCGATCAGATTGTATCGTTCAAACTCCGGATGCTGGTTGTAGACATCCTCGATCGAGGTTATCACTTCTTCAACGGCCTGAAGATATTCCGGTTCATTCGGGAAACGGCGACGGAGGTCGGCTAACACTTCTTCTGCTTTCATAATGCTTAAAACCTAACTTAAAATTGTAACTATATGTTTTGATTTTTAAACTTACGCTTGCAAAATTACAGATTTTATCTGTATCTACAATACTTTTTGAAAGAATTTGCATAAAAATTAACGCGCCATGCACTCATGACGCGTCAACAATTCGTTTATGTAGGTCGATCAACGGACAATCTGAGCTGTCACCGTATCTATAAATTCCTGACGATGAGCGGCACTGCCATCGGTAGTATGATCGCAGTTGAACCAACTTACACCATTGATTCCGACCGGATTGAACACCTGCGGTGTCAGATATCCGTCGAAAAACGGAGCGATTATATCTGATGATTCCTCCGATGTGGTCACTATCGTAGTCCTGTCAATGGAAAGACATGGTAAAAGCTCTCCCTCAGGAGTTGTGTCATAGACTATTCCTTTGGTAAACACACGGTCAATGAATCCTTTGAACATAGCAGGCATCATGCCCCACCATATCGGGAATATGCAGACCAGCTGCTCGCTCTGACGCAAAGCTTTCTGATAGCGTTCAACCATCTCGTCGTCAACACTGCCGCCATCAACATAAGAATGAAGCCCACGGCTGTCCAGCACAGGATTGAAACCCTCGCCATATAGATTTATAACATAGTATTCGCGTCCTTCTCCGGAAAGACGATCGGTGATTGACTGAAGGATCTGATGATTGAAGCTCCCGTCCGACGGGTGGCAGTAGACGATTGTGATCATTGCAAAAAGAAAATTAAGAAATATAGCATTAAAACAGCCGGCGGCACGATTTTGTTCGCACCGCCGACCGATTCATCTATATTTTTGTCTAATTTATTTATTCAGCGTTCTCAGCCTGCCATTCGGCCCAGCTTGCTTCCACATCATCCATGCCGATACCAAGCATCCGCATTTCTTTGAACACATCGCGCAGCTTTTCCTCGAAAAATTCCTGGCGTCGGGTACTGTTGACCTGCACCGGTGCATTGGCCGATAGATAGAATCCCATACCCCGTTTCGGATAAATGATATCGTGGAGCTGTAGATACTCGAATGCCTTGAGCACCGTGTGGGTATTGACAGCCATGCTGACAGCCATTTCCCTCACAGATGGAATCTTTTCATCCGGTCTCCATGCCCCGGACAGCACGCAGCCGAAGCAGTAGTCTATGATCTGGCGGTATATAGGTGTGTTATCCTTAAATTCCATCCCTACCCTCCTTATAGCTGTATTTTTCTAATCGAACGCACCGATAGAATAATCATGACCAATGAATAGATACCGCAGAGCAACAGAGTCCAGAACAACATATCGTCAATTGGGAGAACCTTGATTAAATCATCAAAATGATCCGACTCGGCCATCTCCTTAACCTGAACAAAACCTGCTGAGAATATCCAGCTCACTATTATAAAACAGGATACGAAACCTACGGCGATATTTGCCACTATGCTCAGCACAGCAGCTCTCAGGAAGCTGCGCTTACGAGAGCAAAGCATCACGCATAAAGCCGTTGTCAGCCCCACAAGTCCCTCTACGGAATTAACTCCGATGTTGAACCCCACGATAGATATGGAGCGACCGATGCTGTCCAGCTCAATCAATGGAGTCTCAGGCAGAAGTACAGCCGTCAGGACAAGTTTAACAATTATCATCGGAACAAAGAGGATCACGGGTATGAATATCAGGAAATATCCGAGCATGAACACAGCTTTTTCTGTCCAGAGCGCAGGGAGCGCGACCTCGATCTCCCGACCGTCATTGCTAAGGATACATGGCGCCCAATAGCACATAAACAACATTGCCATGGAGATCAATCCGGCAATAAAACCATTCATGCCCAATCCGAAATATGATCCGAAATATGACAGGAAGAACGTTATGAACCCGGCAAGAACCGACACAAGCGGATAAAACCAAAGCTGTTTCTTAAAGATTGGATAATAAAAGTCGGCCACCATGCCTACTCGGCGAAAAGAAAAGGAGGCTGAAGATTGTATTGTAGTTTCCATTGTTCTCTGAGTTGTTTTGATGGTGTTTAGTTTAGCAACGAATTGAGCACGGAATCACGGTTGGCGCTCTGCAGGGCATTGTAGAACACTACATAGTCGATATCCGACTGCACCGTACCGTCGTTTGGCACAATGGCATTGAATCGGCCGAGATACTGCTGCATGAACAGCGCGTTGGCCGGTGGCATTGAATCGCTGACAAAAGCTATGCGGTCCGTTATCTCCCACACGGGCATCGAGAGTACCAGGCGTCCATGACTGAGCACTATCACACCGTCAACTATATTCTGGAAATCGAACACCACATGTGTCGACACGATCACCGTCTGTTCTTCCGACACGTTCTCCGCAAGCATCCTGATAAACGTATCGCGAGCCGATATGTCAAGACCGTTAGCCGGTTCGTCGAGCAGCAGAACTTTTGGCCGCAGGGCAAGGATATACGCCAGCTGGGCTTTTTTCCGGTTACCGAGCGAGAAACGGTCGATAGGCTCACGGCCGGTCATTCCGAATGCCTCCAGATTCCGGTGAAGCTGTTCGGCACTGAACGTCGGATAGAACGGAGCATGATAGCGTTCCATCTCTGCAATTGTCTTGTAGGGGAAGGTCATACTATCGGTGTAGATAAATGTTTCCGCCGATACAGGCAGCGAACGGCTTGCCGTCGGAACACCATCGATCAGACAGCTGTCCGAGGGAACGGCCAGACGCAATCCGGCTATCACATGCAGAAGAGTGGTTTTGCCCGATCCGTTCTCGCCGAGCAGCAGATGAATACCGGTGGGGATGGTTGCACTTATGCCGTCCAATGCCACAAGATTCTTGCCATATCTGTATGAGAGATTATCTAAGGTTATCATTTTATGGGTCTTTATTATTCTACAACAGGTTCTACTTCAAATCCTGCATTGCGCAGTCCGGCGATAACGCCCTTCGCTCCAGGGAGATGTCCGGCTCCAACTACGATCAGCACCGATGTCGTGGGAATCATTCCGATAAGAAAATCCACCCATGCGGCATTCCGGCTATTGAGAAGTTTTTCTGCTGTCGCATCATCCATGCCACTCTCGGGATCGGTCATCAGCGCATACAGAGCTGCAAGATCTCCGCTACGATAGGCTGCATTCAGATCGAGCAACGATTTCTCCGGGCCTCCCTCTGTGCGGATGCTTTTGAGAAGGTCCTTGGCCTGTTCTGCAATCGGGCTGTTATAAAGCACTTGTCCCTGAAATTCCACAGTTTCCAAACCCTTTACCGGTTTTCCGGCCGACGCGCCGCGGCTGAGCAGCGTCATGTCGAGCTGCTGCATGGGGTTATATCCCGGAATACATTTTGTTGCAAGGATGGCAAGCATTGATGTCGACAGCATTGCCGGCTTAAAACCGTTAAGCTGCTGCGTGATACTCACAGGCATTCCTGTCAACGCATTGAAAACAGAATCAATCTCAGCAAGTTCCGCCGAAGTGAACACCTTGTCAAGCGTACTGTCGGCCGGAGCCGTCATCATACCCATAAGAACACCCTGAGTCTCAGGCGATGTCATTTCTGCAAGGCTCAACTCTCCATAAAGTTCATCCACCGATGCAACCGCCTCTGCAACACCGGCAACAGAGTCCAACACTGCAACAGGAGCCATGTGGTGGGTACCGAATATATACGAGGGCGATTTCACGTCCTTGCCGCTCACCTTCCACAGCAGCTGGGCATTGCCACACACTGCTGCCAGAATCATCATTGCGAAAAATGCAGTTCTTTTCATTTTCTTCTTAGTTCGTTAAATAAGTACTATGTGTAAATGATTTATTCTTTGGTTTGATGGTGTTGTAGTCATGTACAACACTGCAAATGTACACACTTTTTCATTTTCGCCAAAAAAAATCGGGAAATTTTTCAAAAAAAATTCCCGATCCGTAATTTTTGAGCAATGGCAATCAATTCACCACGATCTCATCCGTAAAGATCCATGCCCCGGGACGAGGGTTCTGCCGCGCCTGCACACGCACATATCTGGCATCCACATTGACCGGCGCACCATAATTTTTCATCATTATTTTTGAAAACGTCGGATCCACATCATTATATATCGTCGCAACTTCCGTGAAATCTGTTCCGTTTTCGCTGACAGAATAAGTCACCTGCTCCGGCAGATGGACCCAAGCCCCTTCGGAATGCATGAACGAAGCTCCTATATAATGGATCGGTTTTACAGCTCCGAGATCTATGGTCAGATCCATATCCTCCGACCATCCCTGCCAACGGCGGTCCCCGTAAGTCCAGCCGCCCTGCAATCCATCGGTAAGCGTAGTGTTGCCGGCTGCCGGGTATTTTGAGTTGTACATCACAGTGTAGCTCACCGGACATCCTACGGCAAGATGTGTCAAAGTGTCGGCCTTTTCACGACGTTCGCCATATTCATTGGCAAGGTCAAACACGGCATATCCCTTGTCGGCCAGATGGCGGTTCATTGTCAGCGCGCGTCTGCGGAAATCGGCATAATCCTTTCCGCGTGGACTCCACCCTATCTCAGCAATGGCAAAAGCACGCGGATAGTACATGTGCTCGGCGTGTGAATCATCATAGACATATTCGCTCCAGAGATTACCCTGCACACCCAGCAGATGTCTGGCCTCGTCGTCGCTCATATCAGCCTCGACAGGCTCGTAGGAATAGACCTTTTCAAGCGGTGTGTATCCGCCTATCGAGATCGGCTCACGGAATGGAGCGTCCTGAGAATAGTCGAGGTAGCAGAATTCGCCCGGCGTCATGATGACGTCGTGACCCTCGGCCATAGCCTTGCGGCCACCTTCTGTGCCACGCCACGACATTACCGTGGCATTTGGTGCCACTCCCCCTTCAAGGATCTCATCCCAACCGATCATCCGTCGACCCTTTGCATTGATATGCTTTTCGATTCTTTTTATAAGATAGCTCTGTAGTTCCTCCACGTTATTCAGACCCTCAGCATCCATTCTCCGGCGGCAATCCGGACATTTATGCCACGCGGCTTTTCCAGCCTCATCACCACCGATATGGATATATTCCGATGGAAACACCTCGATCACCTCATCGAGCACACGAGTCAAGAATTCATAAGTAGCCTCCTTTCCGGGACAGAAGTCCTCAACCGGGCCATCTATCTCGCAACCGAGTTCAGGATATGCAGCCACAACCTCGTGGCTATGTCCCGGCATCTCTATCTCAGGAATAACTGTTATGTTTCTTTTCGCAGCATAATCAATCAGCTCCCGCATCTGTTCTTTTGTATAGTATCCACCATAAGCACCTGCGCCGGGGCCATCGCAATATGACGCACCCTCTTTAGCCCAATCGGTCCAACGGGCCTGTGGACGCCACGCCGCGTAAGATGTCAGGCGCGGATAGCTGTCTATCTCCATGCGCCATCCGGCTCCATCGGTAAGATGAAGATGCATGCGGTTGAGTTTCAACTCAGCCATGGCATCGACCTGCTTTTTCAGAAAATCCAAAGAGCGGAAATTACGGCTCACGTCAAAATGCAGTCCGCGGTAAGGGAAACGGGGGCTGTCACTGATCCGGCACTGCGCTATCTCCCCCGAAGCAGAACCGGCCTCGAGCATCTGCCGCAGAGTCTGAGCGCCATATAAAGCTCCACCACGTCCCGGTGCTTCAACAGTCACATTTTTTGATCCTACGGTCAGCACATAGTTCTCGGCAGCCGCATCGTCACCTATTGTTATCCTGACATTAGCTTTCTTCCATTGCTCCGGTTTCCAACCATAGCCCTGCAACAGTTCCTGCAATTCGGGACAGGCATTATTTTTAATCGCAAAGGTCAGACCTCCTGCCGGAATTCTGAATACTCCTTTTTGAATTTCAACAGATGCCGGACGCGGAAGTATATCCACATCTGCGGCATTCACAAGGCATGGAGACAAAGCCAATGCCAGCATCAACATTATTTTCTTCATGGTCTACATTATAATTTCTTCAAAGTTAAGATTATTTCAGACAGATCGCAACAGCATATCTTATTTTTTCACATTTAACCTCCTACATCCTAAAAAATGTCAAGTTTCATCCTGCCTTTTAAACTTATCCGCTCGGAAAACGTCATATCACCAGAGCTCTAAAAAACGAATTTACTCAAATCCTCAAAAAATAACACATACACCTATGAAAGCAAAATTTATCACCATAGCATTGGCTTCAATCTTAACCCTCGGCATTTCGGCATCCGCCCAGAATGCCAACGGAAATACCGATAACAAGACCTGCACCAAGACCGAGTGCCAGAAAAAAGGCAACAAGGAACGCAAAGACTGCAAGGACAAGAAAAACTGCAAGAAGGACTGCAAGAACCGCAAAAACGATTCAGCAAACAAGCAGCGTCAGGCACCCAATCCTTTCGCCGGCCTTCAGCTCACACAGCAACAGCAGGAAAAACTCGCAGCGATTCCCACACCCAAACAGGTGATGCAGGCTGCGCGCCAGAACGACAAAGACAATAAGGCACAGGCCGACACTTCAAAAGCCGCACGCGCCGAGAAGCGTCAGATTGCACGCAATATCCGCGATAACTATCTCAAGCAGGTGAAAGCCGTTCTGACACCTGACCAGTATGTGCAGTTCCTTGAAAACTACTACGTCTCCGCACCCGGGAAAGCCCAGAAAGGCGATAAGATCCGTGGCGACCGTAATGGCAAGGCAAAAAAGGATCAAGGCAAACGCAACCACGCAAAAAAGGACCGCAAAAACCGCAAAAGCGGAGAGCGTCGCCAGAACACTACCGCTCAGGCCAACAGCTAAAAGACTGTAAGCAGTCAAGAGACATATAAACGATTCATTTTCTTCTCCCTCGTCGATGGCGTGCCAATCAAGGCATGCCGTCGGCCTTTTTATGAGATCCGATTACTCGCGTTATGAAATCAGCAGAAATGTCCGCCGGAAATTTTCTCGCGAACAGGCATTCGCTTTGAGCCAATTCATCAAAATCAGACTCCTGCCATACGTATGGTTCTCCCCTCTCCCAATCTATCAGCCGGCCACCACCGCCATCATAGAACCGGAATCTCCCCTTCTCTTTCATCAACGCACTCGCAACAAAAAGCTCATCCGCACAAACGGCATGCGAGAATGTCCGGCGGATCCACTGTTCACTATCAAGCAGACAGCACACAGCATCTTTAGTCAAGCTCCACCACACTTCACTCTTAAAAATTCCGTCAGGGACTCTTTTCCGCAATTTAAACTTCAACTGGACATCGCGTGACAACCGCCACAGCCAATGTCCGGCATATCGTCCGATAATGCCATGACCTTCCCGACGCGCATAATGCGAGAACAGGTTACGCACCGACATTTTTCGTTCAAGATCCTCTCTGTCAGACGGATCGTCGGAGATCTGGAGCAACTGTTCCCCAGGATGCAATTCGTCGCAGAAACGATGGATGAAATCCTGAGTTTTTATCGGCAGATCCGCTCCAGACAACAGATGATAACGACCATAATCCCCGTACTCCCGGACCCATTGCAGCATCATCAGTATAGCTTTGACCATAGAGTAATCACCCCAATAGATTTTCGGCGGATTATCCATGAAAAGCACACGACTGTGCCGGCATTCAACCACAGCCTCCTTAAAAGAATCCATAGAGCTGCGTCCGTCAATCAAGACGAAAATATCGTTGCGCCCATCGTCAAGCAGCGACACAAGCAATGCCAGCCGCCGCGGATTATCATGCGCTATGATACAATACGCGTGCCTCAGAGTCCCTTTCATATCCGCAAATATAAGAATTTCCGGCAAAAGGTCACGCGCTACATCCAACAATTATTATCAGTGAGGCATGAGGCTGATGTGGGTGCGCTGACTGGGGAAACCGAGTATGCCGCCTATCTCTGGCGACGAGAACACTATGCGGCTGAATACATCTATCGTAACATCCAGATCAAACCGCCGGAGCGATGCGTCGGACGAACACACCCCGTCGGCAACACGCCATGATCCGCAATTGGCGTCAATGAGCGGATCATGAACACGTATGTCGCACCGCCATTCCGGGTTTTCTTTTGCGACGGCCGCCAGACACTGCTCCACATTGATGATCCTTGCCATTCCCCTCGAATACAGATGCCTGTGTCCGGGAGCCTCTACAGGAGCCAGATATCTGAATGGCCGATTTGGAAAACGTTGCCGTAAAGCTCTCATAGCCGCCAACCGGGCATCATCATCCACACCCAACAGTTCATTAACCTGAACGATCTCACCGGCTCCCACTGCCCACGCCATCGCCGCCACGGGACAATCATCACGCCCTACCGCGACAAACGTACCATCCTGACGAAACGGCAGTTCATCAAGGATATTCAGAAAATCGCGACGGCTGTGCAGGACTCCGCCCGGACGTTGACGCTCATAATTACTGAAGGCGGCATAGACCGATTCCGAATATGGATCATCGACAAGCGTATAATCCCGGTCGCCATATCCTGCGAAGGCATGCATAGAGGTGAACCGCTGGGTGTCAGAGAGGAAAACAGTAGAGAACCCAAAACGGTCGAAGAAAAAATAAAGCCAGTCGTGAGCCGGAATCAACGCACACATCATCTTGCCGTCGGCAAACGCCTTTCTCAATGCCTGCTCCATAAGCGAGGACATCAGACCATGTCCCCGGCTGTTGCGCCGCGTTGCCGCACCGGCAATATAATAGATCGGCACCTCAGTCCGATGAAACCACAATCCGTATGGCTGCATCATCAATGCACTGACAACACGACCATCCTGATCCTCAAGCGTCATGGCATCGCCATCGCTATAAATGCGGTCAAAATACATCGATCGGTATTCCTCGCTGTCACCTCGGAACGCTTCTCGCCACAAATGTCTGATTTCATCTTTTCTGCTCATGATACGGCTTCTTTTGTTTCTATAACATCAACCGGAGCCACTTGGTTGTAAAAAAAAGACGTGCAGGAATTTTCATTCCCACACATCCTCATTACTTTTATCAGTTCAAGCGGTTTCAGCCCTGATGAGCCGGACGCAGAAGATCATTTACAGTCTTGACGGGATTGAATGTATCGATAGGAACTTCAACAAATGCCGTGTTCCAGTCGCTCATCGCTCCATTCCAGAGGCCGGGAAGCTCCATGGCACGGAGTTCCTTTCCATGGCTCGACTTGCTTGAGATAAATCCTGTTGCAGGATCAACATATTTCGGCAGATCGAATTTACGGCCGTGGCGATCCTTGATATAACATACCAGATCCACCGGATTGAAATGGGTCGCACCCTGAAGCATCCGGGCATAGTCCTCGTTGGCCGGATCGATCTGATTACCCTCAAGAATCTGAGGCGATGCCGATCCGTCGGGGTTATATGCGATAAACGGGCCGCCGCCGGGCTCACCCTCATTACGCACCATACCGCAGACACGCAGCGGTCTGTTGAGTTTCTCATGAATATAAACCGCCAGATCAACATCATTCTTTCCATCGATCGAACGATCGGTGATGCCAAGACGGCTATGCAGGAAATCAACCATCTCCTGAAGATAACCACGGGTGTAGTTTCCGGTCGCGAGATCGTCGAGATATTTCTCAACTGTGTCATGCAGTTCCATCAGATATCCGGCAAGCACCTGCTTGTATTTGATCGTCGCTTCACGGCGTGAATCCGGCACAACATTGTCGATATTCTTGATAAACACAACGGCGCTATCCATATCATTGAGGTTCTGTATCAGCGCACCATGTCCGCCCGGACGGAACAGCAGATGTCCGTCCTCCATGAACGGAGTATTGTCCGGGTTGGCTGCTATAGTGTCTGTCGACGGTTTCTGCTCCGAAAGCGACACATTGAACTTAACGCCACGCTCCTTGCCGATGGCCGGAACAACCTCCTGCAATTTCTCTTCAAAGAGCTTGCGATGATTGGCCGATACGGTGAAATGCAAGTTGACAACTCCTTCCGAGTTGGCAGCGGTCTGCGCGCCCTCCACGAGCTGTTCCTCAACCGGCGTACGGCTTCCCTGCGGATAGCTGTGGAATTTCAGCAATCCCTTGGGCAGATTACCATAGTTCAGTCCTTCCGGCAGGATTATAGCCGCGATGATATCCTTATTACGGCCGGCCGCTTTCAATGCTGCCACATCAAGTCCATGGATGCGTTTCGTGGCCTCGTTAAGATCCGCGATAAATGCCATTTTGTCTATATCGGCGAGAAGTTTCTCCACATCCGATCCGGCTTTAGGAGTATCCGTGTCGCCATCGACAAATTCAAACAAAGCTTTGAACATACGTGAGGCTGCTCCCGATGCCGGAACAAACTTGCACACCTCGCCGCCATCCGCCAGATATTTCTTCCAGCGGTCAACAGCTGCCTGCTGTTCTTCCTCACTGAGGGCTGTGATTCCGTGGCCGGTACGTGCCACATCAAGAATTTTCAGATAAGGGAATCCGGTTGCAAAACGCGCCAATTGCGCCTGCGCCTGTTCCGGAGTGATGCCTTTTTGCTCGAGTAATTGTAGATCTTCGTCGCGAAACATGATTTTCAAGGTTTTAAGATTTAGTTATTTTGTTTTTCTTTATCACATGAATGTCCGCAGTAGCATAGTCGATATACCCATATATATGACCATGCCTATGATATCGTTGGTGATCGATATGAACGGGCCGGTTGCAAGCGCCGGGTCAATCTTGAAACGTTCGAGCGTCAACGGCACAAACGTACCGAAAACCGACGCGAAGATCACCACCGACATCAACGACAGCGATACCGACAGCATAGTAGCCAGCGAAACGCCACCGAAGAAGTAGTTGTAGGCCAGCACAAGCAGCGAGATTATACAGCCGTTGATAAGGCCTACGCCAAGCTCCTTGAAGAGCTGTTTGGCCGAATTGCGCATATCCATCGAGCCATTGGCCAGACCCTGCACAACGATAGCCGACGACTGGGTGCCGACATTACCGCCCGTACCGCCGATTAGCGGTATGAACAGCGCGAGTGCCGGATCCATGGCGAAACCGGCCTCGAAATTTCTTAATATTATGGAGTTGCCTATACCTCCGGCCATACCGATCAGAAGCCACGGCAAACGCGCTTTGGTCTGCGTGAAGAGCGTGTCGTCGGTCTCAACGTCACTTGAAAGACCGGAAGCCAACTGATAGTCTCGTTCCGATGATTCGCGCACCTGATCCATCACGTCGTCAACCGTGATACGGCCAAGCAGCCGGCCGATCGAGTCCACAACCGGCATCGCCACAAGGTCATATTTCTCGAAGTCCAACGCAACATCGTCGATCGGAGTATCAGCCTTGACCGAAACAGGATCAACCTCCATCACATGCTTGATCTTCGACACAGACGGATCAGTGATCATCTTTTTCAAGGGTAGCACACCGCGCAATTTGCTGTCATTGTCAACCACGTAGACATAATAGATCTCATCGAGATCCTCGGCCTGCATACGCATCTGCTTTATACATTCAGGCATGCTCCAGTTCTCGTTGACAACGATCATCTCCGTACCCATCAGACCGCCGGCCGTGTCCTCGTCATATTTCAGAAGATCGATAATGTCGCCGGCCTGCTCAACGTCGTCGATATGCGACAGGATCTCGTCACGGTCCTCCTCGTCGAGTTCCTGGATAATGTCCACGGCATCGTCGGTGTCGAGGTGGTCTATGAATTGCTTTGCGATCTCCTCGGCCGGCATCGTTGACAGCAGTTTACGACGGTCGTCCTCATCAAGTTCCATGAGCACGTCGGCTGCCACATCATCATCCAGCAGCTTGTACAGGAATTCAGCCTCTTCAAGATCGAGTTCCTGATACAGTTCAGCAATGTCGGCCGGGTGAAGTTCCGACAGCTCCTTATGAGCCGCAGCCTCATCGCGGGCCTCTATGATAGAGCGGATATGCTCCAGATATTCCGGTGTATACTCTTTCATCTCAGCGAACCGATAAGATTAGTGAGTTCAACAAATTCCTCAACACTCAGCTGTTCCGGGCGCATACCCATCAGACGGTTTTCCGGAATAGTGGTTCCGGCAGGCAGCAACCCTTTCACGGAATTGCGGATCGTCTTGCGACGCTGTCCGAACGAAGTCTTGACAACGGTCTTGAACAGACGTTCGTCGCAACCGAGATCCGTAACCGAGTTACGCACCATCTTTATCACACCGCTCTTGACCTTAGGCGGCGGATTGAACACATTTTCGCTGACCGTGAAAAGATATTCTATATCGTACCATGCCTGAAGCAGCACGCTCAGTATTCCCCTGGCTTTGGTGCCAGGCTTGGCAGCCAGACGCTCCGCGACCTCGCGCTGGAGCATTCCCGAGCAGCACACGATGCGATCCTTATAGTCCAGGACATGGAAAAAAATCTGCGAGGATATATTGTAGGGATAATTGCCGATAACGCAGAACGGCCCATTGCCGGGAACCACTTCGTTTAGATCAGTCCGCAGAAAATCGCACTCAAGGATACGTCCTCCGGCAGCCATCTCCGGATATGCCGCCGTCAGATAGCCCACGCTCTCGCTGTCGATCTCCGCTACGGTCACATCATGGCCTTCCTCTAACAAAAACTGGGTCAGCACACCCATTCCGGGTCCGACCTCTATCACCGGCAGACCTTTATACTCGTCAAGCGTCGACGCAATACGTTGTGCCACCGACAGATCGGTCAAAAAATGTTGTCCTAATGCTTTCTTGGGTCTTACTTTCTGCATACCGGAGTCCTCCTTTGACTACAAATTTACGGTTTTAATTCCATTATAAACGCTTTTTTGACTAAATTTGCACATATTCATCTCAAAATTTCACAATCTCATCATGAAAAGATTTATAATAGCGCCGCTTTTATGCCTGACTGCCATCTCGGCCTTGGCATGGGGACAGAAAGGACACGATGTGACCGCTGCAATCGCCGAAAAACATCTGACACCGGCAACAAAAGCCGCTGTCGATTCAATCCTCGAAGGACAGTCGATGGTCTACTGGGCCAACTGGCTCGACAACGCAAGCCACACCCCACAATATGCCTACACAAAGACTTGGCATTATAAGAATATTGACGAGGGTGTGCGCTACGAGGAAGCCCCGGCCAATCCTGCCGGCGATGTGACAACGGCCATCAAAGCTCAGATCGAGACCCTTTCCGATCCCAAGGCTCCGTTTGCCGACCGACAGCTCGCCATGAAAATCATAGTCCACATAGTAGGCGACATGCATCAGCCCCTCCACATGGGACATGCCACAGACCTCGGCGGAAACCGCAACAAAGTCCGCTTCTTCGGGCGCGATGCAAATCTCCACAGCGTCTGGGACTCCAACATCGTGGAGGCAGGACACAAATGGAGCTATTCGGAATGGCGCGACCAGATCGACCGCGTCAGCCCCGAGGAAGCTCAGGCAATTGTCGACGGATCCGTTGACGACTGGGCGAAACAATCCGCCGCCATTGCAGCGAATATCTACCGACAGACTCCCGACGGGACAAACCATAGCTACGACGAGGTTGCCACATGGACTCCCGTGATAGAAACACAGCTGCTCTACGCAGGGCATCGGCTCGCCCACCTGCTGAACATGATCTACGATCCGGCCTACGCAGCATCATTCGGCAAATAATCCACCGACATAACACGAAAGCATTAAAGCGGATGCCCCGAAACTACTATGGGGCATCCGCTTTTCAATATCTGAGCCGCAGCTTATTCGTAGCGTATAGCCTCGATAGGATCGAGATTGGATGCTTTCCGCGCAGGATACCAGCCGAAGAAAACCCCGGTGACCGTACAGACCGCAAACGACAGCCCAACGGAATACATCTGCACCGAGACAGGCCAGTTGGCAAACACCGTCACAAGCCACGATGCCAGAAATCCCAGCAATATTCCGATCACTCCACCGGTAACACTTATGATCACCGCCTCTATCAAAAACTGCATCAGAATGTCGATACCGCGCGCTCCTATCGCCATGCGCAGACCTATCTCGCGCGTGCGCTCAGTGACCGACACAAACATGATGTTCATGATTCCGATGCCACCGACAAGGAGCGATATTCCGGCGATACAAGCCAGCAACACGGTCATCATGTCGCTCGTTGAGTTCATCATCTCACTCAGCTCCTGCTGCGAGCGGATACTGAAATCATCGTCAGCCCCATCCCGCAGCTTATGGTTCAGTCGCAGTGTCTCCGTAATCACGTCGATCGCTTCCTCTGTCCGGTCCTCATCCACGGCACTGGCGAAAAGCCCCTGCAGATAGTCAATGGCGAGCATGCGCTTCATGACGGTGGTATACGGTGCGATCACCACATCATCCTGATCCTGACCCATCGAATTGGTGCCTTTCGGTTCAAGAACGCCGATTACGGTCAATGGAATCGACCCGAAACGAACCACGCGCCCAACGGGATCCTCGCCATTGGGAAACAGATTGTCAACCACCGTTTTTCCGAGGATACACACCTTGGCCGCCGATTTTATATCGTGCTCATCAAAAACCGCCCCATCCTTCACCTTCAGTTTGCGGATATCAAGATATTCCGGTGTCACGCCATAGATCGTCGAGGGATAGTTGTTGTTGCCGTTCACAAGCTGTCCCCCGGTATTGACCGATGGAGATACCGACGCAAGCTGGGGAATGGTTTTTAGCGACTCATAGTCCGCAACGGTCAGCGTCTGGTTGTCGTCGGAACTCTGGCGCACACCGCCTCGCTGCATGTTTCCGGGATGGATCATGATCATGTTCGACCCCATTTCCGAGATCTGCGCCTTGATGCTGTCCTTCGAGCCCTGCCCGATGGCAAGCATCGTGATCACCGACGCCACGCCGATTATGATGCCAAGCATCGTCAGGAAACAGCGCAGCTTATTGTTGTTCAATGCCTTTATGGCTATTTTCAGTAGATTGCCTATATTCATCGTCAGTCTGTTTCTTTGGGTAACGCCTCAAATGCCTCTCGGGCTGAGCGCGGATTGGGATTGATCGTATCGCTGACAACTTTGCCATCGCGCAGCACTATGTTCCGCGACGAGTATTCCGACAGTTCCGGATTGTGTGTCACGAATATTATGGTGCGGCCTCGGGCATAAAGTTCCTGAAAAAGCATCAGGATGCTGAACGAAGTGCGCGTGTCGAGATTGCCGGTGGCCTCGTCCGCAAGTATGATGACAGGATCGTTGACGAGCGCACGCGCTATCGCCACTCGCTGCTGTTGGCCACCCGACATCTGATTGCTCTTATGGTAGAGGCGGTCGTGAAGCCCTACAGCCTCAAGAGCCTTTATGGCTCGTTCGCGGCGTTCTTTGGCCGACACCCCGGAGTTATACAGTAACGGCAGTTCCACATTCTCTATCGCCGTAGTCTTTGGCAAAAGATTATAGTTTTGGAACACGAATCCAATCTTGCGGTTGCGTGTGACGGCGCGCTGGTTCTTGCTCATCGACTGCACCGAGATCCCGTCGAGCCTATACTCGCCGGATGTCGGCGTGTCAAGACACCCGAGCAGGTTCAGCAGGGTCGACTTGCCCGACCCCGACGTGCCCATGATAGTCACGAACTCACCTTCGAGAATAGTGAACGAGACTCCGCGCAGGGCCTTGACCTTCTCGCCGCCCACAATAAACTCGCGCCGCAGATTCTCAACGCGGATAATCTCCTTGCCTTCTATTATGATCTCTTCCATCTCCGTTTTTATTATTTTCTTTTGGGAGGATGCGGCGCAAACGGCGACGACTGTTCCTTGCTCTTATCCTGCGTTGTGGCGTTCTCGCTGTAGCCCGTAGCCACCTGCGCATTCTCGCTCAGCCCTCCAAGTATCTGGATCTTGATGCCGTTGGCGGCTCCGATCTTCACTTTCTTATTCACGAGTTTGCCATCTTCTACCACCCACACCGTACGTTCATCCTGCGCAAGCGTCTGCTTGTCAATCGCCTCGCCGGCCTTAGGCAGATTCTTGGCATCGGGATAATCCTCCGGCTGGAATGTGAATGCGCTCGACGGCAGTGTCATCACTCCCGTTTCCTCCATCACGTAGATAGTCAGGTTGGCCGTCAGACCGGGAATAAGCTTATGCTCCGGATTGGCTGCTGCTACAATCACTTCGTATGTCACAACGTTGCTCTCCGTCGTTGGGCTCAGACGCACCTGCGTCACCGATCCTTCGAAGATATCGTCGGGATAGGCGTCAACGGAAAATGTCACTCGCTGACCCACTTTCACCTGACCTATGTCGGCCTCATCCACATTGCCAACAACCTGCATGTTGTCCAGATCGGCTATTGTGTATAGATTGGCCACATTCATGCTCGAAACCACTGTCTGCCCCACTTCCACCTCTCGAGAGATCACGATACCGTCGATCGGCGAATAGATCTCCGCATAGTTAAGGTTCTTGGCCGCGCGGACTCTGTCGGCGGTCGCTTTATCGTAAGCCGCCTTGGCAACCTCATAGTCCTTCTGCGACGTCTGGTACTCATAGTCGCTTATCAGCTGCTTGGCGTGCAAGGCTTTGTCGCGCTCGAAATTTGTCTTCGTGTAGTTATATGTCCATTTGGCCGACTCCACGCTTGCCTCCGCAGATCGCAGATCGCTTTCCAGAACCGTTTTCTCTATCTCGGCTATCAGCTCGCCTTTTTTCACTATAGAATTATAGTCGGCATAGAGTTTGTCAATGATACCCGTCACCTGCGTACCGACATCAACCGACGTGACGGCCTCAACCGTTCCGGTAGCCGTAACTGTCTCTGTCAGGTCGCCGGTCTGCGGACTGACCGTCTCGAGTTCCACTTTTCCCGATTTCTTGCATCCGGCCAACGAAAGCACTATTGCCGTTGCCGTCATGATCTTTGCTATCTTCATATCTGTATCTCTTTTTCAGTTCATTGTAACCGTTGCCGTACGGTAATAATCAATCATTTTCTTTCCAAGCATCGCCATATATTTCGACTGCAACAGGGTGTGCTGTGCTTCGATCAGGTCATTGTGGGCCATCATCAGGTCGACCGGATTGACTAGACCGAGGGCAAATTGCTCGTTGGTCAGCTCGTTGGTCAGCTCTGCCGCCGACAGCTGTTCCTGTGCCGCCGTGAAACGCGACTGAGCCGAACGCGTGTCTATGTACCATTTTTCCACTATCTGTGCCAGATCCGTATAGCGTTGATCCATATCGAGCTGGCTGTTTAGTTGCTGAACCCGTGCCCGTGCGACGGCCGACTTCGTTTTTTTCTGATCGAAGATCGGGATCGATAGGGTCAGTCCGATCGACTCGTTGAGTCCACGTTTCAGCTGGGTGCCGAACCCGTCTCCCCCGGGAGCCGAATAGCCCGTCGACACCCCTGCCGAAAGGGCTATGCGCGGTTTCTTGCCGGCTTTGGCTATATCTACGTCAACCTCGCTGCTCTGTTTCGCAAGATCAAGGCTCTTGAGCTGAAGATCGGTCATCACGGCAAGGCGGTAACTCTCATCCATCGGTGGCAGCGACGCGAGCACCTGCTCTGCCGTCCATTCAACCTCAGCGATGGTCAGTCCGCTGTCGAGCCCGAGTTCAAGCAAGCGTTTCAGCTCCATCAGCCGCTCTTCGTAAGTGCCCTGCGCATTGACAAGCGCATAGCTGTCCTGCATATACTGCGACTGTAGCTGCGAATAATCCACACGCGACACTCGTCCGGCTTCCATCAACGCCTTGCTGCGCTCCGCCTGTGCCTTGCTCAGTTCAACAGCCTCCCGGTATATTCCGATCGACTCCCGGGCATAAAGAATATTGAAATACACCTGCAGTAGATCCGTCTCCAGTGTGCGGAAGGCATCGTCGGTATTAAGCCGGGAGATCTGCGTCTGCAATTCGTCTCGCTTTATGGTATTCTCTCTGACTCCGCCGTTCCAGACCGTCCACCCGGCATTAACACCCACCTGGCCATTGTAGAAATTCTTCCGGTCCTCACCCCACGGCGAGTTGGTATATCCGTGGCTTGTGGCGAAATCAAGTGTCGGTTGCCACTGCGCCTTCGATTCCTCCAGATCTATTTCCGCCGTCGTTTCATTTAGGCGCATCTTCTGAAGCGAGATATTGTGCGCTCTGGCATAATCCACGCAATCCGCATAGGTCCACGCTTGCTGCGACCAGCCAACCACCGACGTGGCTGCCAGCATCGCGCTGATAATCATTCGTTGCCGTCTCATTGATTTGTCTCTTAGTCGTTTGTTTTCAAACCGCAATATTAGCGGATTTGTTCCAACTCAACGAATATTTTCAATAAACGGCACGTTTTCACCCACAAACGCCCCTCAGCTATCTTTCCTGTAGCCTATGGCATGGCGCGACAGATAGGCCTGGAGATCTCCTTTATAGCTGTCGCCCACCGGGATATAGGTATCCGAATCCATTATCACGCGACCTCTGCTGATCTGTTCAACCTGATTCATATTAACGATATAGCTCCTGTGAACCTGGAGAAAGTTGTCCGACAGATTTGATTTGACAGCATTGAACGAGCTCAGCGTCGTCAGGGGCATCCCGGCATCCCTCAGATAGATCTGCAGATACTCCCCGTAGCCCTTTATATAGCGGATGTCGCCCAATGCCACACGCACAAATCGATAGTCGACCTTTACAAAAATCGACCCATCGGATGAGACCGGAACGCTCAGCGCCACATCACTCTTTGCCTCACCTTCCGCCTTGGCCAGTACGCGGTTAGCCGCTCGCTGGAACTCCTTGAACCCGTATGGCTTGAGCAGATAGTCAACTGCCGACAGACGGTAGCTATCCACGGCATATTCAGAGTATGCCGTCGTGAACACAACCATCGGCGGATGCGGGAGCGACTCCACAAAATCAACCCCGTTCAGATCCGGCATATTGATATCCGTGAACACCACATCGATCTCCCTTTCCGACATCACCCTCATTGCGTCAAGACCATTGCTGCACGCCCCGGCAAGTTCGAGGAACGCAACTTTGTCAACATAGCTTTTCAACTTCTCAAGAGCTATCGGCTCATCATCAATTATCAATGTTCTTAGTTTCATCTGTCGGTATCGTTAAAGTAACAAGATATGTCCGCTCCGTATCATGGACTTCAAGGCTATATGCATTCCCATAGATCAGGTCAAGCCGCTGGCCGACATTCTGCAGGCCTATGCCCTTTGAGCCGGTCTTTACGCCTTCCGTCCCATGGACACTGTTGAGACACCGGAACGTAAGCCGACCCTCGGCAATTTCGAGTTTCACCGTGATAAACGAATCCGTCGAATAGCTCACCCCATGCTTGAACGAGTTTTCTATGAACACCAGAAACAGCAGCGGCGGAATCATCACACCCGATATCGAATCATCATCGGGAAATTCCTCCGAGATCCTGACCTTATCCCGAGGATAGCGCTGACGCATCAGCCCCATGTAATCCCTCAGGAATTCTATCTCCTGACGCAAGGCTATACGCGGCTTCGAACTGTCGTACAACGTATATCTCATCAGCCGCGACATCTCGATGACCATCTCCTGAGCCTTCTCCGGATCAATCTCTATCATCCCGTGGATATTATTCAGCATATTCATGTAGAAATGTGGATTGATCTGCGCCTTCAGATACGACAGCTGGCTCTCAGCATTTGATTTCAGCAGACGCTCATGCTCCAGCCGGTCATGGAAACGTTGAAACAGCAACGCGATAGCCAGATTCACACCGACTATCAGAGCATCGCATATCAGCTCCATGAACAAAGGCCATGGCAGCAGCGGACGTGGTCCCGGATGCATCTTTATATGTTGCGGTAGCTCATGCCGAGTGATCTCATAGAAAAAATATCCCCCCTGAAGAAGCCACACTATCAGAACCAGACCAAGCGTCAGCGACAGATACCGCCCATAGCGGTTCGTGGCAAGCAGACGCGGTATCAGTAGCGCATTGTTGACCAGAAAGAGAAACAGAAACGGAATAAGAGTACAGGCCATATGCCCTACAACCCGAAAGTCAAGCATCGGCAATCCGGAATAGCTCCGCGCACGCATTATCCCGACAACATACACCACACCAACCACGCACCATATCCCGGCGTAGATCTTGCTCTCCAGACTCCGCGACATCCGACCATCCTTAATATCAATCATCTCTCTCATCTACTCTATAATATTAACTCTATTCTCTCTCTAACTCTCCAACTCTCTCCGACTCTATCCTCTCTGTCGGGGTCGCGCATCTCCGAGGCGCGGACCAAAACCGCCTCCGATCCGCAACTTCGAAGCCAAATATACCTAAAATCCCACCAATCACCAACAAAACTTCAACCAAAACACCCTTTCAGCCAACCAACAGCCCCAAAGTTCGCGCTGCTCACCTTGCCGGGGTAACGGCTCTCCGAGCCGTCTACCGAAAAAACTCGCCCTGCACTCTAAACTCTCCAACCCCATCCTTCCTGTCGGGGTCGCGCATCTCCGAGGCGCGGACCAAAACCACCTCCGCCCCACCCTCAAATCTCTCTCCTACTCTCTAACTCTATACTCTCAAACTCTATCCCCTTGCCGGGGTAACGGCTCTCCGAGCCGTCTACCGGAATCCTCCGCTCAGTCCGCCCCCACTCATCCAATCGTTCATATCGAGTTTCATCCTGATAAATCGCGCTTCATCTCTCCAACTCTCCCGTCGCTGCTCGCCCTATCGGGGTAACGGCTCTCCGAGCCGTCTACCGGAATACCTCCGCTCAGTCCGCCCACACTCATCCAATCGTTCTTATCGAGTTTCATCGCGATAAATCGCGCTTCATCCCTCCCGTCGATGCTCGCCCTATCGGGGTAACGGCTCTCCGAGCCGTCTACCGAAAAACTCGCCCTGCACTCTAAACTCTCCAACTCTCTAACTCTAATCACTCGCCCCAAAAAACAATCGGCGAACCGTTACCGATCCGCCGACTGCAATTATCATTTATATTCTCGTCTTATTCTCTCGTATAGTTCAAGTAAGAATCTTCTGAAATGTAATAGTATTCACCCCACCACAATTGTATTGGATTAAACACAATCTTTTTCATCGAAATTGTACCTGTCATCGTCACATTGGAATCTTCTAATCCGTAACCCGAGATAACAAATGCCCCGATCTCAACTGGAGACATTGTAAATGTCATTTCGTCAAGGTCTACAACCATTGTTCCTGTACCACCTTTGTAACCATAATAATTAGGCATGGGAACCATAAGTGTATTTGCCGCACTACCGAGTGTTACCTCAACGTCAGCGGTATAAAACTCATCGTAATCCGATTCGGCTCCGTATGCAAAATAATCATATCCTGCAAAATTCAAAGTCCAAGTACCCACGAAATCGTTGATTGTGATACCCCATTCCAGACGGTCAGTACCAGATGTACTACCATCCGTTACTGAAAGTGTGACATTGCCTCGACCCGAGTTACCGGTCATCGCGCTCTGGTTGCCCGATGCTTTCAGACCTATGGTTGATGGTGACGACAATCCGGTCGGGATCGAATACGTTCCGGTTGATGAATTATAATTGTATTCTACACCCTCGCAGCCTGCGTGGAACATGTTGTTGGCATCACTCTGATCTATTGTGAACTCCAGATCGTACCCCTCAACACCATACCAGTTAAGGATCGTGTACGAATTATCATCGTATGAAACCAACGTTGCCTTCCATGTCTTGTCAAGCAATGCACTGGTATAATTGCCCTCGATACGCCATAGCTCCTCTCGTTCACGTTTGAATTCAAACGTCATGCTTGACTCATCGCTGTCCGTGCGGCCTCCGGCTATGGTCTGAGCTACAATGTTGAACGTATATTTTCCATCCTGCATGTTGGCAAACGAAACAGAAGTGTTGAATGTCGTGCCTGTGCCGATCTCGTTTCCGTCGGCATCAACAAAAGAGTATTCGTAAGTTCTTGCACCCTCAACGGCATCCCAGGAAATGATCACGGTGTTCACTTCGCGTGACCATCTTAACACAGGAGCTTCGATAGGTTCAAGAGGCGATGTTCGTGCAGTCAGCACTATTGGTTCTGATGTTGTGTTGTCGCTGTTGATTGCGGCATAAGCCAGAACGGTGAGGGTGTACTCCGTATCCGGATCAAGACCCGTGAACGTTGCCTTGTTATCCTTCGTCAGACCAACCTCTATTATATCCTCCGAATCCGAACGACGGAATTCGTATGAATACTGACGGGCTCCATCCACTCTACCCCATTCAAACGTCAGGGTGTTGTATGCAGCATTTTCCACTGCCATCTCCGACTTATCCAGAGGCACTACATCCTTGTCATCGCTACAGCCGACAGCCGTACCCATGAGAAAGGCTACACCAAGCAAGCCGATATATTTATATAGTTTCATATTATTCTGTTTTTTTATGGACTGATTTAATTTTCGTAGGGTGTGAATTCCGGGGTGAAAGAGTAATTCAGATCAATATACTTGCCACTGCCGTCACTCATATATGCGTATGCACTCAGATAGATCCAACCCTTGCCATCGTCTCCCTTCAAGGTCATGTAAGCATACGCTTTTTCAAACTCGAGCATGTCGATTTCCGGATATGTCACTCCGTCAGGACACCACCATGGCCATTCATCATTTGCATCATCGAAAAGGAACCAGCCGGCATCATACGGATATGCGCCCCAGCCTAAGTCTGGATAAGCAAGCGTTGCGTCATAGTAGTTCTTGATCGGCTGTATATATGTCCAGCCATTGCCTGGAGTATCCATTGTGAACACGAAATCAAGACCTGAACCGAAGAAATCTGGCAACTTGAAGTTGTTCGTTCCGTCAAGATAATATAGGCTGGTGGTCATATCGGCATACGGACTGCATGTCAGCTTCACATCTGTTGAAACCGGAATCCATGCGCCGGAGATTGTCACCTTGAACGACAGGTTGGTTGTGCCGGCGCCGTAAGGTGAGGTCAGTTCTTCCGGAAGATTGATGGAGATATTGCCGAAGGATTTCGACGGCATATTCTCAAGATCAATATAGAACGTCGTGGTCTGGTCATTGGCTCCGAATGCGATCGTCTGAGGTATCACAACACCCTCCGGACATTCAACGACATCAAGATCTACAGTTGCGGCCTCTCCGACCTTCGATCTGCCGACGGTAACTGGGATCAGACGGCTGTCATCAGGTTCCACAACGAGATTGTACGTACTCAGCTCTTCAAAATAGACGCTCATGTTGTTCGGATCCGTGTCCGGACCCGGCTGCCATTTGTCGTCATCCGAGCAGCCTGTCATCAAAACGGCCGACATTCCGAGGAGCGCAACGCTGGTTATATAGTTTCTTATTTGCATTGTTTTCTTTTTTTGCTGTTCTGAAAATGTTTTATTCGGTCCAGAGGGTCTTGATGGCTCCGGTCGGATCCGGATTCAGGATAACCATCTGGTTAAGGTCGCGGACGCGGTCAACGATATAGATGTTCATCCATGGTGCCACCGCTTCTGGATATGTGTTGTAGCGGTACAGTGCCGGGTGGTTGGTGCCTATATAGCCTTTCTCAACAGCCAGTTCCCGACGCTTGTAGTCAAACCACAGAAGGCCTTCGCCCCATAGTTCGATTCGTTTCTGGATCCAGATCTCGTTCACGACATCCTCAAGTGCCGATGCCTTGGTCGAGAAAGTCGTGCCTTCGGTCATTCGGTAGGAGTTCATGAATGCCTCAAGAGCTGCCTTGGCCGATGCTGCGCCCTCGCAATAAGCCAGAGCCTCTGCCTCGATAAGATACATCTCCTCAACACGCATCAATGGAACACTGACTGCATTGCCAACGGACGGGGTCGTGCCATTGCCGCCGGCAGGACGGAATTTGAATCCGCAGTATGCGTTGAACTTGATGAAGTCCTCATAGTTGTAGGTGGTCACCTGTGAGTAGCGCGAGGTGAATTCTGCTTTCTTCTCGTCGGAATCATCCATCGCTGCAAATTCAGGATCAATCCAGGTGTCACGGCGCCAGTCGTTCTCATCCATTTCTGAGTACAGACGGGCATCGATCAGACGGTAGGCCGCATATTCTGTTGCATCGCTCATGCCATAGGTTGCTTCCGGACAGTGATATGAAACCCAGCTCTTCCATGTGCAGCTCTTGGCCATCCAGTTCTCCGGAGAGATGATGATTGCCCACATCCATGAGTCGATCGGTGTGTTGAAGCCGGAAGATTTGTCATACCATTGTGTGCGTGTGGTCGGGGTGTAGCCCTCGTTGATAGCCTTACGAGCATAATCCGCTGCATTGCGGAAACATTCTGTCGCTGTGGTGATGCCGAGTGCCGGATAATTCGACAGCGCCTCGTCGGTCTCATGCTCAACCTGTGCGGCCAGATCCTCGGGATAACGGCTGAAGCGGCTGCCGAGTTCAAGCCAGAATCGGGCGGCAAGACCGTATGCCACTCCAAGGCTCGGGGTATCTTTTGATGCCACACTGTGGAAATTTTTCAGATATGTCTGTGCTTGCAGAAGATCGCTGTTGATGAAGCGGTACATCTGATAGAACGGAGCACGGGGATTGTGACGGCTGTCTGCCTCTGTGGTCTCTTCTGTGATGATTGGAACGGTGAGTCCCCAGATTCCACGCTGGTCAGCTGAACGGTCAAGAGCCTCGATGTCGGTGTGCTTGTACTCGAATGTACGTGCCATGTCGAAGTACAGCATTGCACGCAAAGCGTAGGCATAGCCGCGGTAGTAAGCATCCTCGCTGTCTGGATCCGGGCTTGAGATCTTGATTGTTGTGTTGGCGCGGCTGATATGTGAGTATCCGCGGTCCCACCACAATCCTGAATTGTAGGTATTGCCCATCGACAACTGCGACGGATAATAGTTGAAGTAGTCCCAGGTGTTGTCATTGATGGGGAAGTCGGTTGTCATGGCGTCTCGCCACATCATGAACATCATATAACCGATATCCCACGGATTATCACCACCGGCTGTGAAATAGCTCGTCATTGCGCCTGCGAGCGCGGCTTTGTCCGCCTGTTCAACCTGATCCTGTGTCAGGGAGCCGTCCTCGGGGAATGCCTCTTCAAGACAGCTGCTGACCGTCGCCGATAACATCGTGATAGCCGTAAACAATAGCGGTTTTCTAAATATCTTTTTCATCTTTTTTGTCGGATTAGTTTTTGAGTGTGTTTAAAACTGGATTGTTTACTGTTCACTCTTTAGAACTGAACTTGAATACCACCCGAGATCGTACGCATCGGAGGCCAGCCGCCATAGGAGCCGTCGGTCAGGCTCTGACGCGGATCAAAACCTTTGCGCTTGGTCCAGTAGGCAACGTTCTCACATGTGGCATAGATTCTCAGTTTTGTCATTTTCAGACGTTTCGTGATCGACTCGGGGAACGTGTAGCCCAGAGTGGCGTTACGAAGTGCAAGATAGCTGGCATCGGTCAGGAAGCGGTCGCTCGCAGCTGCTCCGTAAACATCGGAATAATAGAACATCGGAATGCTCGAATTTGGATTCTCAGGTGTCCAGCTCTTGAACACGTCACGGTGGATTCCGCCGCCGATTGTGATATCGGTAGGTGCGCTCATCAATGCCTGATAGCCGGTATCCCATTTCTTGCCGCCCACTGAATAGTTGAACTGCAAGGAGAGATCGAAGCCATAACCGCTCAACGATGTATCGAAACCACCGAAGATTGTAGGCATCGCGTTGCCACACAGGTAGTAGTCACCATCAGAATAAGTAGTGGTTGTCTCAAGCTGGCCGTCGCTGCCGTTGCGGTAGAACATGCTCTCGCCGTTTTCATTCACGCCGGCAAAACGTTTTGTGTAGAAGGTGTACATAGGCAGACCCTCGCCATAGAAATAAGCGCCGGAGGTATAGCCGCGGTGGCCTTCCATTGTCAGACCGGCTTTCTCGCTCGGGATATAGTCAATGCGGTTTTTCTGCCATGTCATGTTCATGCCGATGGTCCAGCGGAAATCCTTGGTGGCGATCACATCACCGCTCAAGTTAACCTCGATACCGGTATTGCTCATGTCGCCGATATTGTCATAATATCCGTCATAGCCGATTTCGGTCGGTGCCGACAGCCACATCAACATGTCACGGGTTTGGCGATAGTAGTAATCAACCTCACCGCGCAGGCGGCTGTTGAACAATTCAAATTCAAAGCCTGTGTTGAAGTTGCCTACGGTTTCCCAGGTGATGTCCGACTTACCTTTTGAGCCGAACGACAGGGCAACATCGTTATTGTTGTTTGTGATCCAGTACAGGTCGGTGTAGAGGAAATCGCCGATTCCGTCATTTCCCTGCTCGCCGTAAGAGATCTTGTACTTAAGCATGTTGACATTCTTGCTCTTCGGGAACCATTCCTCTTTGGTGAGAATCCAGGCTCCACCGAGGCTCCAGAAGTTACCCCAGCGGTGATCCGGATGGAATCTCGAAGATCCGTCGCGACGGAAGCTACCCGAGAAGAAGTAACGGCTGTCGTAGTCATACTGCGCACGGCCGAACCAGCCTTCAACATTGTAGAGTGAACGGCTTGATGTCGGTGAGCCATAGATAATCACACCGCTGAGTTCTGAGTTGTTGTAGTCTGCGAACATGCTGCCCGAACCGCTCAGGTTGGCATACTGCTGGCGGCTGTACTCATGACCCAACAGAACATCCACGTTATGTGCGCCGAACTGACGGTTCCAGTTCAGAAGCTGCTGGTAGTTGGTATCGGTTGTACGGCCATGTGCGATGGATGTGCTGCCGCCGTCTGTAACTGAATATCCGTAATCGGGGTTATAGGTGCGTTTTGTGCGTGCTTCGGTGATATAGACCGAACCGTTCACTGTGAAGTGGAAATCATTAAGGAAATCGAATGTCGCATATCCCTGGATATTGAAAGCATTCGAGCTGCAGCTGTTGATATCGAGAATGTCAGACTGGTTGACGTTACCGTTGGTGTCCACCGGACGGGTAACTCCCATATCTTTATTTCCGTAATCATAGCGGTTACCATTCTTGTCCTGCATGATTTTGCCGTTGGCATCGCGGACATACAATGGATAGATCGGGGCCATGGTATAAGGTGTGCCGAAAACATCACCGAGGTTATCGGAATTGGTATTCGTGTAACCGGCACTTCCGCCAAGTCGCAGGAATGAGAATGCCTGATAGTTGGCTTTCAACCTTGCATTGATACGGGTGATCTCGCTCGACGGGGTCAGACCCTCGTTGTTCAGGTAGCCTAATGCTGCCATAAGTGAATACTTCTCATTACCGCCGGTCACGTTGATGTTGTATTCCTGACGGAATCCGTTGCGTGTACCCTGTTTCAGCCAGTTGTCGGGGTAGAGGGTATAGATGTCATTGCCGTTGAGAACTCGGTTGCCGAGAACTGCATGTGGATTCAGACGGCCGTTGGTTCCGATCAGGTATTCTCCCTGCGGTACGTCATAGACCATATATCCGAGACCCTGCTGCGTGTAGGGCAGACCCAAAGTCTTGTTGGCTGTGATATGTGCCTGATCGAAGGCCATCGGATTCTCCTGACGATACATGTAGTTGTTGCGTAATGCCATATAGTAGGCTTCGTAGTATTCGCCCGGATTATCAATAAGATCATATTCCACGCGGCCATTGGTGTTGACACCCCACTTTGCGTCGAAATTCACTCGGGTTTCGCCACGCTGTGCGCCCTTAGTGGTAATCATGATCACACCGTTTGCACCACGCGCACCGTAAAGTGCGTTTGAAGCAGCATCCTTCAACACGGTCATGCTTTCGATGTCGGCCGGATTCAGGTCATTCAGATAGCCTGAGTAAGGAAGACCGTCAACAACGATTAGAGGCTGGTTGTTGGCGTTGAGCGAGAACTGAAACCGCGGATACGGATTGTCGGTTCTGTGCCGGTGGCCAGTGAGTTATTGTCGGTCATCTGCAGACCGGCTACTTTTCCGTTGAGTGCCTCGATAGGGTTGGTAACCTGCTGCTGGGTGATCTCGGCCGCTGTGACCACGGCTGCCGATCCGGTGAATGCCTCGCGTTTCTGTTTACCGAAAGCCACAACGATGACTTCATCCATCATCTGGGCTTTGGTTTCAAGATAGATTTTCATCTCGCTCTTGGCCGGGGTCGAAACCTTTTCATAGCCGATGAACGACACACTGATTGTCTGATGTGCCGGCGTCAGCCCCTTGAGACTGAATCGGCCGTCTACGTCCGTGATCCCGACAATTTTTGTTCCCTCGACCGACACTGTCGCGCCGATGACCGGCAGTCCGTCCGCCTTGTCGAAAACCTGGCCGCTGACCTGCGTCACTTGCGCTGCGGCATAGCCGGCAAATAGCGTCAATAGCGCAAATAGTAATGTTAGCTTCCTCATTTGGTTGGTGATAATGGTTGGCTCGATCTTTGCGCCCACTGGGGGCGCAAAGTCTGCCGTATTAGTAATAAATAGTTGATTGACTGGTTTGTTGCGGTTTAATCCGCTGATTGCCGTGCCGCCCGTCCCGTTTTATCCGGCCGGACTGGTTTTCGGCTCTTTTGGTTAACTAAGTTCTTTTCTGTCTTTTGTTTCCCGGTTGAGATTCAAGGTTCTTAGTTCACCGAAACTTCAACTGATGCCGGGAACACACGCTGAGGATCGTAGAACAGGCTACAGCTCTCTACAAGATCGCCGGTGCTCGGTTCAACAAGTCCGTTGAATTTCTCAACGCCGTTAACTTTCACAACTACCGGCTGCGATAGATCAACCAATGCATTGTCAAGCCATACTCGGATCTTGCCGTATGTCGCAGGGGTCTTGGCTTTCGCAACGCCGATATTCACGGTTCCGGTGGATAGTGATGCCGGCTCTGTTTCTGTCAGTGTGACGTTGTTGACGGTCAAATCTATCGTGTTTCCGTTGATAGTCATTTCATATGCGGTGCGGCGCATGTCATCGGAACGGTCATCCGACGGTTCCACGATCTGGAGGTTGTAGAAGGTCTCACGGTAGCGACGCGGTTCGCCGTTGATGTCACCCATGCCGAAATTCTCCCAATACACATATTTCGGAGTGGCATTTCTGGTGTAGTTGACAAGCCACGGGGTTGTCTTGGTGTAATCGCAGGAGTGACCTTTTCCGGCCTGAAGCTCTACGTTATGCACATAATATCCTGGGTGCGCTGCCTCAAGATCGTTAAGCTCGCTGTTCACTTTTCCTGTCAGAAGGGCGCGGCCGTATGATTCATCAAGCGCACCGGTCTGCAATGTGAAGGCGATGTTGGCAAGGTTTTCGGGAGGACAGTTCTTGAGGAATTCGCCACCGGCGATCGGACCGGCTCCTGCAAGATAGTCGGCATAGAACGATGCAAGACGCTGGCTGCCGTATGCACCTTCTGAAATTCCCATGAAGTAGACCTTGTTGGGATCTATCTTGCCGGAAGAGAGTGCCTGACGGAGCATCTGCTCCCATTTCTCCTGTTTTGAAGGCTGGAACCAGCGTACACCGGTACCACCCTGTGGGCTCTTAGGTACAAAATATGCCGACGGGCCGTCGTTGTAATACTGCGCCCACGACAGGTTGGTGGTCCACTCGTTATTGGCATCGTCGCCTGATCCGTGAAGATAAAGGAACAATGGATAGCCGGCGGCCGGGCTTTCACCTTTCGATCCGTAGAAAATCGACATTGTGCCTTCAGGAACTTTCCAGTTCGCGTCAGGGGTAGTCACGTCACCCCAGTCGTCAAGTTTGTAGTGCGATGACAAGGTCGGGAGACGTTCGCCGGATGCACGGCGCACTGAAGTTGCCCAGATGTCCCAGACATACTTTTTGGCAGCTTCGATATCCTCTTTCGGAAGAGCCACGGACTCCCCGTATTCGCCGGTCGTACCTTTCAGTGCGTTCGAGAAATAGTCGAGCACGCTCTGACGCTCCATGCCGTACTGCGTGGTTGTGGGTACTTCGGTCGGATCCTGCGGAACTACCGAAAATTCATCATCATCGTGGGTGGATGCACATGCAGTGAGGGTGAAACACACTGCAGCGCTTAAATATCCGATTTTTAAATAACGGTGATTCATGTTGGTATTATTAGTTTTGATTGGTTCCCTTGTATAAATATACTTAAAAATATTAATCAGTGGTTTAAATATACAAAAAAAGGAAACATGATAGCGTTTTCCTTTTTCTTTTTTAGAATATTTTAACATCATCATTTCATCCGTTCTCTATGACTCGTTTTGCTCCGATGTAGTTTCTGCTGTAATATCCACCATCGGGAAACTTCTGATATGTAATTCCTTTTTTAGTCGAGGCGTGGATAAAAGTTACGGCATTTGTCTCTTCATCGACGGAGACCACAATCCCCACGTGCCCGACAGTACCTTTTCCGCTGCGGGGGCTGCTGAAAAACATAAGGTCGCCGGCTTTGAGATCGGAACGGTCCACTTTCTCGCCCTGGGTGTACTGCATTCTTGATGTTCTGGGAAGCTCGATACCCTGATTGCGGAAAACGTAGCTTGTGAAACCGGAGCAATCAAAGTTCTTGGGGCCGGTTGCACCCCAGACATATCGGCGGCCGAGAAAGGTTGCGGCGAATTCCGTCAGGTTTTCTGCGATAACTGAAGCCTTGTCCACTTCCGGCTCTTCCGGCATTGCCACATAAAGAACTTGATCCTGGGCAGGCTCGACAATTTCAGGCAATTCAAATTCGGGAAACAGCGGACGGTTCACGTTTTCCGATGCCGATACAGTAAATATGGAGGACATGAGCGCAGCGACAGCTGCTATTTTGATTTTTTTCATAGTAGGTTAAAGTTATAAAGGTTGTGATAAATCATCCCGGGCTTGCGGCATCTCGCCGATTTTTTCCGCGATGGATCTGTTTTGCGAATACAAAGATACAACATTTTTAAGGCGTTGTCAAGACCCCCTGCACGACTAAAGGCAATTTAACCCAATTCTTGCTAATTTCCGGATCAAATCCACCCCGGATTTAACGCGAAGTAAGCCTTAACATTCACAATACTCTATTCCACAAAAGCATAGCATTGCCGAATCCCAGGCCTCAATTACAAATTTTCAGCCATTTTAACTCGCCGTTTCACATCTTTTCAGACAGCATTTTCAGTCGCGTCTCAACCGCTCGAAAGCCCGGATAGCCTCCCCTACCCACAGCACCATCGATGTCCCGGCAATGATGATCACCCAGTCAACTACCGAGATAGGCACAACATTGAAAAAACGTCCGCCGATACTTACTATCAGAATCTGTCCTATGAACACAACGGCAAGTATCAGCAGGAATTCTCCGCAATGACGCAGATGAAACGCCGATTGCCGGGTGGCAAATGCTCGGGCATTGAATAGATTCCAGGCCTGAAGCATCACGAATATTGAGAAAAACAATCCAAGCTCGTATGGTGTCAGATTCTTGTAGGTCAAGATCACAGGATGCAGCAGATCGGTCAACCGTCCGATGCTCGCGTGCTCAAGAACAAACAGCAATCCGAGCATTGCGATGCCGAAAAGTCCGCCGACAATTGTGATGAACCGTCCCATTGATGCCGTGATTATGAAATCCCGTCGATCCCTGGGCTTTTCACTCATCACCGACCGCGACGGCGGCAAAGAAGCCAGTGCCATTGCGGCAAACGTATCCATAACGAGGTTGACCCAAAGCATCTGGGTGACCGTCAGCGGTGCCTGCGTCCCCATGAAAGAGCCGACAAGCACTGTCAGACACGCAGCGAGGTTGACCGTTAGCTGAAACAGAATGAACCGCTGGATATTGCGGTAGAGCGAACGACCCCACATCACGGCATTCCCGATCCCTGAAAACGAATTGTTGAGGATCGTGATGTCGCTCGCCTCTTTGGCCACGGTTGTGCCATCGCCCATCGAAAGCCCCACATGAGCGGCCTTCAACGCCGGAGCATCGTTTGTGCCGTCACCGGTCACAGCGACAATCTCGCCATCGGCCTGCAATGCCTCCACCAGTCTTTTCTTATCCATCGGTCGGGCTCGTGCTATTATCTTCAGTTTCGGAGCACGGCGACGCAGTTCTTCATCAGTCATAGCCGCGACCTCGGGACCGGTAATGACGGTTTCCGACTCGTTGTCACCCTCGGACCACAGTCCGATCTGACGAGCTATCTCGCATGCTGTAGCCGGGGTATCTCCGGTAACAACCTTCACTTTTATTCCGGCATCGAGACATTCCTTGACTGCATCGGGCACATCCTCTCTGACTGGATCGCTGATTGCGACTACAAAATTCATCTTCAAACCATCCGTCTCTATGCCATCCTCCTGTATCGGATTCTTTCCGGGAGCAAGTTCGCAGGATGCAAAACCGAGCGTGCGCATCCCCCGGCTCTGATACCCCTTGACCAGCCTCTCGAATTCGCCGGCATCAAGCCCGTCCTGGGGAACACACATTGCAAATACAATCTCAGGCGCACCTTTCACCATCAGACGACGCGAACGACCGTCACTGACCACTGTCGCCATATACTTGCGCTCAGTTGTGAAAGGCAGCTCCGCCTGACGCTCCCACGCCGAACGTATTTCTTTATAATCACCCCCTTTACTATTGATCCACAGCAGCAATGCACCCTCCGTCGGATTACCCACCGGGATTGCATTGCCGGGATCCGACATATCAAGCTCAGCCGTAGAATTAACCGCCATGGCCATCATAGCATCGGCTTCCGATGTTGAATCAAGGAAATCAACGGCATCCACCACCATGCGGTTGGCCGTGAGCGTTCCGGTCTTATCAGTACAGATCACGGTTACCGCCCCCATCGTTTCGCAGGCATGCATTTTCCTGACAAGATTCGATGTTCGCAGCATCCTGCGCATACTGTAGGCCAGACTGAGCGTAACCGCCATCGGCAACCCCTCCGGCACTGACACCACCACGAGGGTGACAGCAAGCATGAGGCTTTGGAGAATATACAGTCCGAATGACATCCAATCCTGAACGCCGTCATTGGCCGTGAGATACATTGTCACACGCCCGGCTATAACAAGTGCGCCGATAACGTAGCTTGCAATGGCTATGAAGCGGCCGAGACGGTCAAGCTGCTCATCAAGCGGTGTCTTGACGCTATTGTCGATTCGCGATGCTTCATAAACACGCCCGCATTCTGTAGCATCGCCCACAGCCCTTACTTTCATAATGCCATGCCCCTCGACCACTTTCGTACCTCTGAGCACTTCATCGGTCGGAAATGTCGCGTCGGGATCCCGTAGCTCGGGATCTGCCGACTTCTGGCATATCGGCTCGCCTGTCAAGGTCGACTCATCGACAGCAAGGCGCACCGAACGCAACAGAACGCCATCCGCCGGCACTTCATCCCCGGTGTTGAGCATCACCACGTCGTCAACCACGACTTCACGCCGCGGAACCGATGTGGTATTACCATCACGCACAACCTGCACGGGCTGATCGTCCGACATCTTGTTCAGAACCTCAAACTCCTTTTCGGCCGCGTGCTCGAAATAGAAGCCAAGACCGGTGGCCAGAAGTATGGCCATGAATATCCCGACTGGCTCTATGAAAACTTCTCCGGCAGCTCCCATCGCCACATACTCATATATTGATATGAGTATCGACACGAATCCGGCCACAAGAAGGATCACAATCAGCGGATCACGGAATTTTGACAGAAACTGACGCCACACCGATTCCCTGGCAGGGGGAGTCAGGATATTCTCTCCATGTTCAAGGCGACTTTGTTCGACTTCCTGAGCCGTCAGGCCGCTCATCACTCCAGATTTATCTGTTGGCATCATGTTCTGGTATTGTATATTGTCGTTTTATATCAGAGAATCTCAAGTTCTTTTTCAAGCAGCTCCGCCGCATCTGCAACACATCCATCGCAACTGCGCAACGGCTTTCCGCTGCCAATACCTTTCAGTTCGCGGCACACTGTGGCTCCATTTTTCTGTTCAAAGCCGACCATGACGCGCTTCATAGCCGCACGCGCCGCCACACGATCATTGATCACCATGCCAAGCACAACGCCTGCGCCAACCAACGCTCCGCATGTCCCGGTCATAGTACCCATCCCTGTGCCGAAAGCAGATGTCGCTGCTCCTATCACATTATCATCCACTCCTGCGATGTCGGCATAGGTACAGGCCACTGACTGAGCGCAGTTATATTGTCCGCAGCGTTTACGTTCCGCCGCTTCATCCTTTCGAGATACCATATATTTTCTTATTTTTTCTGCAAATTTACAACTTATTGCCATAAGATGCCACACTATACCCGTCCAAAATCCACTGACCCTTTCTTTTACAATTAGGCCGAAATATCTATTGACCCGTTAATCCACCCTCCTCAACAACCGGAAATATATATACTGACCCCGAAATACGCTTGTGCCGTCATTCATAACATATCCCTTCACTTCATTGACCTATCAAAAAATATTCCGGGCTGTCTCATCGACAGCCCGGAACTATTGTTTCAAAAAATGTCTCTTAATTACTACTTTGCAAAAGTTGTATTGGTATAGATTTGTATTATTGTATTTACGGCTTATTACCTAAACGAGGTAGATTTCTTTTTACAATTGCAAAGGTAATACGTCAAAAACACAATACAATCTCATTTATGTTACAATGTTAATACAAACGAGAAGCGCGGTCTATTTTTAACTAATTTTAGCAATTACAGCGATTTCCGAAGCGTGAACATGAACTCCAGCCCACCGACAGCACGGTTATGAACCGACATACTGCCGCCAAGTGATTCAATGATACTCTTCACGATCGGGAGCCCGAGTCCCGTGCCTCCCGTTTTACGCGAGCGGCCGGTATCAACCCTGAAAAAGCGTTCAAACAGATGCGGAATAGCCGAAGGATCAACACCTTGACCATCGTCCCAGAACGCGAACGTATAATACTTGTCGCTCTGCGCCACGATCCTGATACCCATTTTAGTTCCATGAGAGTGGAGCACGGCATTCTTGATGAGATTCGATATCGCGCTTGTCAGAAGATTCGTATTCCCTTTCACGTGGCAATCAAGCGGCACATCATACTGGAATTTCATATCTCCGGTCATGCCCGATGTTGCGAAATCATTGTCGATCGAGAACACAAGCTCATGAAAATCAACATCGGTGATAGGAATATTGCCACTTCCCTCCTCCAGACGTGTCATCGTTGACACATCGTTCAGAAGATTACAAAGACGGTCAACGTTGTCCTGAGCACGC
Source organism: uncultured Muribaculaceae bacterium (assembly GCA_910579185.1). Classification (GTDB taxonomy): domain Bacteria; phylum Bacteroidota; class Bacteroidia; order Bacteroidales; family Muribaculaceae; genus Paramuribaculum. The sequence continues at coordinate 89,639 of CAJTTG010000006.1, read as the reverse complement.
CGCAGGAAGTATGTCTTGGTCTTTTCATCCATATCGTCCGACGACAGCACCGTGTCGAGATAACCTTTGATCACTCCGACCGGGGTCTTCAGCTCATGGTTGATATTGTTTGTCATCTGACGCTTGAGCCGCGAGCGTTCCTGTATGGCATGGATCGCCACCTCATGTTCCCTCTGGCTTTTCTCCAACGCTTCGGTTCGGTCAATATAAAGTTGCGCTATCTCTCTGGATATATCGCCAAGTTCGTTATGGGGGAAATGTAGCAGGTCAAGATCAACCTCCTTTTTCTTTGAGGCCGCCGCCGAAGCAAAATCGCGGAGCACTCGTATGTTCCGGGTGATACTGGTGGTTATCATGAATGCGAACAACGCCGAAAGTGCAAGAAGACCGAACAATATTATCCAGAATGCGGCATCCGTAGCGGCAAGCCCATCCGTCAGACCTTTGGTATTAGGCATTGCCGTATAAACCAGCACATCGCCATCGTTGCTCTTGGTGGTCTTGAAAAAAAACATTTTGCCGGAGAAATCCTTCATGGTACCATCGCCAACCGACGACGGATTCTCTTCGAAATTCTCGGCCACGTATTCCTCGGTAATCGGAGCGCCCATGCTGTAGGTCGGGCCAAGCCCCTTGCCAAGATCACTGCTTTTATACACGCTGATCCTGACTCCACTGTAACGTGAATCCTCAAAAAACAGATTGAGCATATCAAGGAAATTCTGCATGTCAAGGCCTGAGTTATAAGCCATGATCACACGCGAACTGAAGACCCTCAGCTGACGGTCCACGATATCTTCCTTGAAGTCTTTCTCGCTTTTATAGGCATAGGCCATCAGAAAGCCGACCAGAAGCCATGATAAGGCCACGATCGGAACGAACAGCCGCCACCAAAAACTAAATCGTCTCTTTAAAACCATAGCCGAATCCCAGACGTGTCACAATATTATTTCCGTAAGGGCCGATCTTTTTGCGGAGTCGAGCTATATTGGTGTCAATCGTTCGGTTGGTCACAACGACATCATTGTCCCATACCTGACGGATTATCTCTTCACGTGAATAAATGCGGTTGCGGTGGGTGAGGAAGAAAAGCAGGATGTCAAATTCCGTGCGTGTAAGCCCCATATCCTCTCCATCAAGGTAGCCGAGCTTGTCATTACGGTCTATGCGGAGCGTGTGGAAAGTGATATCCGGCTCATAGACACTCTTGGAAACATTGTATTCCCACTGGCGCGATGCCTGAGAGCGGCGGAGAACCGCACGGACTCTCGACAGGACCACTGAGATCACGAACGGCTTGGTGATATAGTCGTCGGCACCGATATTTAGGCCCATTACAGTATCGTCCTCCCCATTGAGTGCCGAACAGAAAATGATCGGAGTATTCTCAACCTCCGACATATTCCGAACGCGCTTGGCGAAGTCGAATCCGCTCAACCGATCCATCATTATATCGACAATGAACAGCGAATAGGCCGACAGATCCATTTCAAGAGCCTCTTCCGCGCTATAGGCGCAATCAACCTCATAGCCTTCTTTCTCCAGATTAAATTTAAGGATCTCGCACAGAGCTTCCTCATCGTCAATCACAAGAATCTTTATTCTCATATCTGTTTCCTTTTTTTCTTCATTTTATGCGAAAGGGCAATTCAGGAGATTCCCAAACCTTTCCACATGCGAAATTACAAAATGTAATGGGATTTCCACGAGTTAAAACATATTAAAAACAACAACACTCCGGAACAAACACAAATATACCGCGTTTTACAGGTATAATTACTATTTGCACTGTGTTTTTTTCATGGTATTAGATTTAAGGTTAAAGAATAATCGGCTGTCGGGAGACAGCCGACTTTATTTTGTCGCAAACCGATTACAGAAATGTTAAAATTAAAGTTTCCGCATTTGTTTTATTGCTTTTCGGAATTTTATACCTATTTTTGAATCCGTTAATAAATCAATTTCCCGGCCAGCCCCCTGTCCGGGACCACCGAACAACCCTAAATTTCTACACAAATGGAAATGCTTGACCATGATGCGGACGCTACATTAGCCACCGCTAACAACACCCCCGACAATACAACCGAGACAACAGATTCCGGCAGCAGCCTGACAACAGAACGCCACATTCCGACAGAAGACGAACTGATTGCACGGCTAAAAGAAATTGCTGATCTTCCGGACGAAGAAATAAACATTGACGAGGTCGGACGCATCAAGCAGCAGTTCTATCACGTGCGTTCTCTGGCTAAATCCGCAGGCGAAGCCGACGCGGAAAACGCCGCAGAGACCGCCGACACAGACTCAGACACCGAATTCAAGAATGCTCTGCTCGCCATCAAGGAGAAGAAAGCAGCCATGCGCGCCCGTATCGAAGCCCAACAGCTCAGAAACCTTGAGCAGAAACAATCCATTATCAACGAGATCAACACCATGAGTGCCGACACCGACAATGTCAACCGGCATTATCAACGTGTGAAAGAGCTTCAGGCTGAATTCAAGGAAATAGGCGAAGTGCCACAGCAGAACACGACCGACACATGGAAGGCATATCAGGACGCAGTAGAGCTTTTCTATGACCAATGGAAAGTCAACAAGGAGCTCCGCGACTATGACTTCAAAAAGAATCTGGCCGAGAAACAGCTACTGATCGACGAGGCCACCAAGCTGCAGGACGAAGAGGACGTGGTGACCGCATTCCGCCGCCTGCAGGAATTGCATGACAAATGGCGCGAGACCGGCCCTGTGGCAAAAGAGTTCCGCGAAGAAATATGGAACACGTTCAAGGACAGATCCGCCACAATCAACAAACGCTATCAGGAATTCTTCGAAGAGCGCAAACGTCGCGAACAGGAGAACGAAAACGCCAAGACCGCCTTGTGTGAGAAAATAGAGGCCATAGATCCGGAGCAATTGAAAACCTATGGAGCATGGAACAAGGCAACCCAGGAAATCATAGACGCTCAGGAAAGCTGGAAAAATCTCGGATTCGCATCGCGCAAGACCAACAATGCGCTGTTCAGCCGTTTCCGCGCCACATGCGACCGCTTCTTCGCCGCCAAAGCCGAATTCTTCCAAAATCAGAAAGATGAGCTTTCACGCAACCTTGCGGCCAAGACCGAGCTATGTGAGCAAGCCGAGGCGTTGAAAGACAGCACCGATTGGAAAGCGACAACCGAGCGCATCGTGGCGTTGCAACAACAATGGAAAACGATCGGTGCCGTTCCCAAGAAACAATCCGATGCCGTATGGCGCCGCTTCATTGAAGCATGCGACCATTTCTTCAATCAGAAAAAAGCGGCCACATCGGCCACACGTAAAACCGAGCAGGCAAATCTCGCCATAAAACGTGAAATCCTTGCCGAACTGACCGCACTCAACGCACCGGAAGCGTCAGAGCCTCGCGAAAAAGCGATAGCACGCATCCATGAACTCAGAGCCAAATGGCAGCAAACAGGCCACGTTCCCTTCCGCGAGAAAGAGCGTCTTGCCGAAAACTACCGCGAGACCGTGCGCCAGCTATTCGACAAATACGACATCCACGAAAACCGCGCCCGACAGGCATCTTTCGAAGCGTCGATCAACGATATGTCGGCCGACCGGCAGAAATTGTCGCGCGAACGCGAACGCCTGATGCGAACCTACGAAAACCGCCGCGCCGAACTGCAGACCTACGAGAACAACCTCGGATTCTTCAACGCCAAGACAAAATCCGGCAACTCCATGCTCGCCGACCTGCAGCATAAAATCCAGCGCATAAAAACCGACATCGCCGATCTTGAGAACAAGATAAAACTCATTGACTCAAAACTCTGATGACAGGTATCAACCAACGAGGACGATACGGGCGCTACATCCATCTGCTTTTGACGATAATTGATTTTATAATAATCAACATAGCGTTCTGTATCACAGCATGGATCACGCCCGAATTCGTCGTCGAGCGCACACGCACCGTGTGGCTGCTGGCCAATCTGGCATACATCCCGGCAACCTATCTGCTTGCCCACGCTCAGACAGCACGAACCATCGGCATAGAGCATGTCATAACCAACTCGCTCAAAGCCGTACTCATGCATGCCACACTGTTTGTGTTCGGACTCTATTTCCTACAGATAGAACACATCCCGTTCCGGGCCTTTCTTGAGTTCTACGGGATCATGCTGATACTTTTCCCGGCATGGTGGACTCTGTCGCGCATCATAATCAAAGCATTCCGCCGCCGAGGCCGCAACTTTAGCAAAATAGTCATCGTCGGATCCAACACGACAGCCAACCATCTGTTCGAGACCATATCTTCCGATGTCGGTTTCGGCTACCACATCATGGGTTTCTTCGCCGACGAGATCCATCCTGAAACCCCTGCCGACCTGATCCGTGGATCTCTGGACTCTCTTGAAGCCTACGTCGCCGAGCAAAACATCGACGAGATATTCTGCGCGCTCCCAGGCGATAACGTAGAAGCCATTACACAGACTCTCCGCATCGCAGAGACCCATGTGGCGCAGTATTACTATGTCCCCCAAGTCTCGCGCTATGTCAGCCGAAACTACGACATGTATGCCCTCGGCACAATACCGGTCATGTCAGTGCGCCACCAGCCATTGACACGACTCACAAACCGGATAGCCAAACGCGCATTCGACATAGCCGTATCGACGATCTTCCTTGTATTCTCTCCGCTGATATTCATACCCGTCGGGATAGCCATAAAGCTATCGTCGCCCGGACCCATATTCTTCAAACAGAAACGAACCGGATACCGCGGACGTGAATTCAACTGCTACAAATTCCGGACAATGCGCCCAAACGCCAACGCCGACACTCAGCAAGCGACCAAGAACGATCCCCGGAAAACGCGACTCGGCAACTTCCTGCGCCGCACATCAATCGACGAACTTCCTCAATTCATCAACGTGCTGCTCGGCAACATGTCGGTCGTCGGTCCCCGACCCCACATGCTCAAACACACCGAACAATACTCCGCGCTGATCGACAAATACATGGTGCGCCACTATATCAAACCCGGCATCACAGGATGGGCTCAGATCAACGGCTACCGCGGACAGACCGAAGAACTATGGCAGATGGAACGTCGAGTGGAATGCGACGTATGGTACATCGAGAACTGGTCAACAATGCTCGACCTCAAAATAATATTCCGAACCGTCTACAACGCCATCCACGGCGAAAAAAACGCATTCTGACCAAACCACTATCCTCTGACACAATCATCCTCATCCACAACCTATTACCATATTCCCGATTACAATCCACAAGAAATCCCGGAATAAAAAACGCTCACAAAACACAAAAAACCACCCACAGGACTTGCACAAATCAAACATTTCCCCTAACTTTGCATCGCAAAAGCCCAGGTGGCGGAATGGTAGACGCGCTCGTTTCAGGTGCGAGTGCTGCGAGGCGTGCAGGTTCGAGTCCTGTTCTGGGCACGAAATAAACCCCTTAACTCATTGAAGTTAAGGGGTTTATTGTTTCTCGGGTATAAACAGGGTATAAACAAACAACACTACCCCTCATTTTTGAGGGCTGTTGCCGCTCCTGTCGGTGTGGTCGGCTCGGCCTGTCGGGTTGAGGTGTCGGCCATCATTACCAAATCGGTAATTGAGCGGTAGAGGTGTCGGGCTTACTCGGGGCGGTCGGTGGCGTTGCCCTCATCGGGGCACTCGTTGTAATACCGTTGTTTTTTGAGCCTCACTATTTCCTCACGTTGTTTTACCGTGGTGTCGGTGAGGTTGGCAACCATCGTGATAAGGCGGTTAATCTGCTCATCTTTTTTGCCCAACAACCCATAATAAAATTGCTCGCTCTTTTGGTACATCTCGGCTTTTGATTGGGTGAGGTTGAGTTGTTGGGTGAGGCCGTTTAATTGCCGCTCCTGTGAGCCTACAAACTCAAAAATAGGGTCACAGGGGTTTGTGTCGCTGTGCTCGGCCATCCACTCGGTGAAATCATCCCACAAACCACGCTTACTAATGTAGAGGTAGGCAAATTCTTTGAGGTGGGTTGCTGTGTCGCGGTCTGCTCGCGCTCGGGTGAGCTGCTTTTTAAGCCGCGCCCATCGGTTGGGGCGGTGGCTCGGGTCGGTGTTGGGGTTCATTACTACAATGTTGAGGAATAAAAAAGCCCTTTGTTTAGGTGTCCTCGGTCATTGTAGTAACCGTGTGGGTGTTTCCACTTCCACCACCGTACAAAGGGCAAATAAGGTACTTACAACCGCTTTTGGCGGTCGCTACAATGTTTAGGGATAGCAAAGTTAATAATTTTTCCTGTCATTTTTGCCTCGGGGCTTTTTATTGGGTGTGAAAAAAGCGACTTTTCAAAGAAAAAGAGGCTCAACCGCTCGGGCTTGCCTCTCTTTGTCGGGATGCATTTGCATTACTCTTGCAGTGCATTTGCATTGCTTTTGCTCTTTTTATGCTGAAAAAGTTACTTTTATTACTTTGGGTTGTGTATTATAGTGATACACTCGGGGCGTTTACACTCTCACCTGTTTACACCCTCAACCCTGTAAACCATCGGGGCAACCTCGCCCCACGGCTTTATCTCGGCTCGGGTGAGTGGTCTTATTTTACCCCACGGCTTGGCGGTGAGTGTTGCCGCCTGTGTCAGTGGCTTAATTTTGAGCCGTGAGAGGTCGGCAATTTTACACCTCATCATCTCTCAACCCATAACGTTTTAACTCGGCTTTATACTCGCGCTCATTCAACACGTTCAAATCATCCCAGCCGCTCGCGCCGTGGGTGCATTGCTTTTTCAAAGCCTCTTTAATTCTCGTTTCACCTATCGCCACACCTGCCACACGTTCCAACAACCACATAGAGGCTTTTAGCCGCGTGTTCTCGTTGCCGTTGGTGAGTAAGTCGGTGAGGGTGTCAACCGCTCGGCTGTGTAAGCCAAACAGGGCGTTTTTCACCGCTTGTTGGTGGTCTTGGCATTGTTGGTTGTAGAAACATTGAAACGCTGTGTTAGCTTGCCATTCATACAGGGTTGAGCGGTTGAGGTTGAGTTGACGTGCCACGGCTGTAAGGTTTTCACCGCTCGCCAACATCATTGCCGCCTGTTCCTGTTGAGGCGTTAACCCTGTGAGGGGTGAAAGTGTCGGTTTTTGCTGTTTTTTGTCGCTTGCCATTGTAATGTAAATTTAATCGTTGTTGTTGGTGCTGTTGAGGTGGATTATTACCAAAACAGGAATTTGTGACGTGTTACTATACGCGCGTGTGCGTGTACGCGTGAGGGCAACAGCTTTTAGAGTGCAACAATTAGCGGTAGTACCTCACCGCCTCGGCAATCTTTTTATCGAGTTCACTTATTGCCTCGGTGGGGGCTGTTAGTCCATCTTTCACCTTACAGGCACTTTTAACGGCTTGTCTTAGGTCAAACGCTTGCTTGGCGGTCAAATCGCCTCGCTTTTGAGCCTCGTTAATGTGAGCAATCATTTCAACCTCACCGCCCACGCGCTCAACCATCGCCAACACACCCATAGTTTGCAAATCTCGTTTTGTTTTCATCGCTTGGAAATTTAGTGTTATATCGTTTACTTTCCTTATTGCTCGGTACGCCTCGCGCCATCGGTTCAACAGGGATATATAAAAGTCCTCATCATACAACATCGCGCCTGTAACCTGTGCCACGCCCAACAGGGAGGGCAACCGCGCCATATACCGTTGCTCATACCTCAACACGTTCACACCTCGGTAGAGGTCGGGTATTGCCTCGCGGTTGTCGCGCTGCTCGCGGTTCTTGTCATAGAAACACAATCGCTCGGCTTGGCTGTGTCGGTGGTAATACAGGCTATTGGGTTGTTGCAGTCGTTGGGCATAGTTCAACACACCCAAATGATTGAAATAATTTACACACGGTTGTTTTACAGGGATAGACAAACCGACATCAAGGCGTGTTATTATCGCTCTTTCCATCGGCAAATGTAGGGTATCGCTCAACTGCTCAATAGCTCGTTGGGTGTCGGCTCGCCCCATTGCTTGGTAATTATCGCCCAACATCCATTTGCAGAGTGAGCCGCCTTTTACTCTCACTTGGTAAGGGCTTATTGATACGCTCAAATTGTCAATATGCCCTGTAACAACAGATGTGCCGCTGAAATCGTGAAACGCCACACCCTCGGGGTTGAGGTAAGGTGCAATCTCGTTAATGAAATCCACCCCCTCAACCTCGGCTCGCGTTACTTTCATTTCTACCGTGTCATACATCGGCTCATTACTGAATTGGTAATAATTCTTGTCTTACTATACGCGCGTGAGGGCTTCACACGGTCGGGGCGTTGGTCGGCTTGGCCTGTTGTCTTAAACACTCCATTTCATCGGCCAACTCGCCATCAACAAAGAGTGCAAACAGCCCTTTGGCGTGATTTTTCAACCCTCGGGCAACAAATATTTCTATTTGTCGGTAATCCTCGCTGAATAGGAATAACAGCGCGTCACCTGTGCCCACGGTATCGCCATAGCCCAACAAAGGGTTGTCAAGGTCGGGAGTAAAAACGCTGCTTATGCTTGTAGTGTCGGTTATCACCCTGTCGGCTTTCCTTTGGGCGTTGGCTGTAAACGTGTCGGGAGTGCCGCCATAGTAAAACTTAAATCGCTTGTCACGGCCTCGGGCTGCTCGTTCCTCAAAGGGTTCATAACCGCCTGTTGAGGTCACACAATCAAACCTCAACTTTGATTTACAAGTGGGCAATTTCACCATCTTGTAGTAGTCGGTAAGTTTCATATTGCACCCCCTTTCATTGCATAGCGGTTTGCACGGTCGGCAATCTCGGTGGCGGTGACACATCGGTTTTGCTGTAACCACGCCTCTAACTCGGTACGGTTGAAGTAACACATTTTGCCCATCGGCTTATAGTGGGGTATCTCGCCCCTCATCGTGAGTTTGTACAGGTAGCTTTTAGATATGCCCATATAACGTGCCGCCTCATCGCTCGTTAATACCTCTTTGGTGCAAAACAGGGTGTTGGCCGCTATAAGGTCGGCAACCTCTTGTAATTGTTCTTTGCTCATTGTCGGTGAGTTTAAGATTTATAAAGAGGCTCGGGGTGTGGGCACGTCTGCCGCCCTTTGCCTGTGTTAACTTTGTTCTCGCGCTGAAAACATTGGCAAAGGTAGAGGGTAAAAGAAACAAAACGCCCCAATATCATAGTTACATCACCGTGATATTGGGGCTTGTGGGATTGTGTTTTAACTACTTACAAAGGCGGTCTATTTCATCATAGCCCGTTGGCTCGTTTTGCTGTTTATTTTTCACCTTAGAGGTGGCGTTTTTAGCGGTTCTTATTTGTCGGTCGGTCAGAGTGAAAGCGCGTTGAAATATATCCCACGGTAAGCGGTCGTTGTCGTGTCGTATCTCCAATTTATCGCTCACTTTCCAAACCATATAACCAAACAGGGCGTTTGTGCCTGTCCATTGATACACCGCGCCATCACGCTTGCAGTAATTCAGTTTCACCAACTCATCAAAAATCTTTTTTGCCTCGGGCGTGTCAAATTCACTTGGTAAACCCATTGTTGGTGCATTTGTAAGCGTTGCCCCATCCTCGGGGGCGTTGTCGGTGGGGCGTGGCAATAACTCGCCTGTATTGCTGTTTCTGCATACACCCTCAACGCTATTCACATAGTAAGTGCAATTCTCTATATCCTCATTTGACACACCCCATATCGTTGAGAGTGCATAATTGTGGATTTTCCATAAACAACGCCTAATCAACAATAAAGCCATCCCCATAGGGTCGCGGCGAGTGCCCATAAACCTATATAGTATTGCACGATTGATTTTACAACAATCAATCATTACTTTTTCATCGTTGTTGGCTCTTATGTATGCCAAAATTTCCTCGGCATACTCACCCAATTTTACATCATCGGGCATAAAATCGGGTTGGCTGTCGTTTTCATAGCACAATTTCAAATCATCGGCCAACATCTCAATACGATTGAGTTTTACATATATTTCCTCGCGTGTCATTTGTTCGCTTTATATGTGTTCGGGTTGAGGTACTTATAATTCTAACTCGGGGAGGCTGTTTATTGCCTCGGCTTTTAGGCTGTCAACGGCTCGGGTGTATTTCTCGGTGTGTTTTAGGCCGCTGTGCCCCAACAGGCTTGCAACGGTCTTTATATTTGCACCGTTGTTGAGTATGTTTACAGCAAAAGAGTGTCGGGCACAATGCCACGTTATATGTTTTTCAATCCCTGCTCGGGCTGTCCAATGCCTCAACGCTTTCAAGCACATATTGTGTGAGGGCAAAGGAAATATAACCTCATCGCGGTTGCCCTCGCCTATCAATTTCAACAACCCATCATTGAGTGGTATTACAACGCTGCTCGCGCTGCTGTGTCCTTTGGTCTTGGCTTGTTCAAATTTCAACAGGCGGTTGGCATAGTCCACGTTTGCAAATGTGAGGTCTTTAACATCACACCACCTCAACCCACAATAGAGGCAAAAGATAAAAGCGCGTCTAATATTGACGCTCTCACCGTGATAGTGGGTACTTATTAGGCACTTAATCTCATCCATACTCAACACGTCTTTTTTGAGTGAGCCGTTATCAATCTTAATCACAACGCCATTACAGGGGTTTTTCCTCATCACATCTTTTTCAACAGCCGCTTTAATGATTTTTTTAAAACGTGCATAGAGGGTGTGTGCGCCCTCGCCTACAAAGCGGTGTTGCAGATACTCTGTAAAAGCCACAATCATATCTTTGCTAATCTGCTCGGGCTTTACTCTCTTGGAAAATTTGCTATACTCGGGTGTGGCGTTGAGGAAATCAATAAAGCAATCGTGAGCGCGTTTAATGTGGCGTTTATCGCCCTTTGTGTATGCCTCATAATAAGCCCACATCCAATCAAGGAAATTTATATCTTTATCCTTTTTCAGTCGGTAGCCCTCAACATCATTCAAAAGCTGTTGCCCTCGCTCAAACCGTATCTTTTTAGCGAGTTCCAATGTTTCTTTGTTCTGCTGTCGCTCTATCGGGGTTCTCGGGGCTTGCCATAGATAGAGGCTCAAATACTCGCGTTTGTTGTTCACACGCTTATACTCGCGGCCTGTCTTACTGCTCACCGCCATATCATAGCCCAAATAGAAATCCAAAAACAGGCTCTCGCGGCCATCGCTCAACACCTTTGCCCCCAACTTTGGATTGTCGGTGCTGTCGGTGCTGATTATATAAGTATTGTCGGCTCGGTAATTCTTTTTGAGTGCCATTTTCTTTTGCTCTTTGTTTCCTTTGCTTGCAAAGATAGCAATTATTTTTCACTCGGGTATAAACAGGGTATAAACTTTTAGCAAAAAAAGGGCTTATTTTTGTAGTCAAGAGAAAATAACAAAACACTAACATGCTGATTTATTGGGTTGTTAATTTCTCTTGTTTTCCTTTGAAAACTCGGGTTTGTGCCTGTTCTGGGCACAGATTAATCCCGTAACTCATTTAAAATCAAGAGTTGCGGGATTTCTCTTTTATTTTTGTCTACCATTTGTCTACCAAAATCTTTGGCGCATAATAAAAAAGGGCGCATAGTAAAAAAGCTGTGTTTAGGCATAGAGATTGCAGAGGCGGAATATGAAGAATTTCGTATCATTCACACCATGCAGTTTAGCCCGGAACGCGGCTCATAGTAAAAAAGTCAGCGATTCGACCCAGCTGAACCACCGCAAACCCAACTGAATAAACCTAACTTGAATTTATCAACTTTCTTTAATACACACGTAGCAGTAGCATTACCTCTCACTCCTGGACTCCACCTCCTCGACCTCCCTATCCATAGGCAGCACAAGCCATCACAACAAGGCAACAGCAACGTTATTCCACTTGCCAGCCCTTTTCTCATTGGCAATTTTTCTTTTCAGTGGTCTATATCTAAGTTTGGTTTAACTCGGGTATATCCTTCCCGACTTAAACCAAACCATGACCTTGTTTCTTTTCAAGAGTCATTTCTTGTCAGTTGTGATTTAGCGTATTCAAGGTAACTCATGATTTGGGTACACTCTACGCCTTGCATATATTCGTCCATCAATTCCCAGTTTATTTCATCTCCATCATCAACGGGGAGCATTATTTTCATGGATTTGATTCGATTGCCGTTAATAGAATAGCCGTGCCCAAACATATCACCTTGGTTAGTTATACACCGGGAAATGAAAAGCATTTGATGGCGTGTCATTTTCCTTCGGGGAGAAAGGGCACCAACATGGCTATCAAGCGCCATCTTGGACGGTTGATAGTAAGCTATACCAGCACCCCCGTCACCATCCAAATTTAGCGTTATGATATTTCCCTCAAATAGTTCCTTATTGTTTGGCGTGATGAATCCCTTATATCCATTTTCTACTTTACGAGCTGACACAAGAGGTATATACCCATCACAAAGCGAGGACATGTGGTTTTGGTTTCCTTTTGTGAAGTGAAATAAAGATTTAAGAGAAATCGGCTTCCATTTTACCCCCCCCCTAATTTACATTTATTAACATTTATGCGATTCTTGAAAATCTCAATTGTTGTTTCAAGCATTTGCGTTTCAAGTTTACGCATAAACATTTCCATGAAATGCCAATCAGGATTGCCAGAAGAGTCAACGGGCAAAAGGATTGTTTGCCGTAACATTCTTTGCTCGTTAAATTTGTATCCATATTCATACTTGCACTTTTGTTGCAAGATGATTGTCTTAAGAAATAGCATTACATATTTAGAATCAACACCACTCTTAAGATGTAATCTCTTCACATCATCAGAGAATATACACTCATACGGATGGAAGAATGTTTCACACACGCTCCCATTATAATTTACGCCGAGCACATTGGAATCAAGACTCTCGTTGGTATTACTTACCCATGCAGTAACCCCGTTATTGGAGTCAGAAGCGCCAATAAATGGACGTGAGCCATCCGTCATGTCACTTTTTGTCAAGCGCTTACCCGGTAGTATTGTGAATATTTCGGATAAAGGGAATGGTTTCCAATTCGGATGTATCGAATTACCCCCCCCCGATATTTCGTTGTGTATCAGACGAATACATAGTTTGTCAATGATTGGTTTTAATAGTTTTTGTTCTTTTTCCCGCATAAAAGTTTCCATGAATTCCCAGTCAGGTTCAGAATTACTATTTACGGGTAATAATATTCGCTGTCGTTTAAGACGACCCGTACCCATTTTGTACCCATATCCATACTTCTCCCGTTGCATAGTAATGCACCACGAAAGAAATAATGCTACATACTTATTATTAATCTTAGGGCGCAACTTTCTTGTATCGTTTCCGTATAGGGCTGCGTATGGATGATAGAAACAATAGCCTACAGAGCCATTTCTATTAACAGATAAACAATTTCGCTCTAATGTTTCATTACTATTTCCGACAAAATAACCAATTCCATTATTGTTAGCTGTCGCCGTAACATAAGGAATGAAGCCTTCTTTTCGCTCACGTTCGTATATATCTTTACCAGATACTATTTCAGCAACATCTTCAATGAAAAATGGTTGCCATTCATGTCTTTTATAGTCCATCATAAAGATTCCTCCCTCCTAAGTTCTTCAAATAAGTATCCACGTCCATGAGTAAGCATATTGAATTCAAATGTCAGATAATCGGCCATTGTCTTTTCAAAGTCTTCTTCAGAAGGAATTTCATCGTTGAAATAGTAAAATGAATGCAACCATTCGTCGTCAGCCTCAACAGTACTGCGGACTATGAAAGAATTTGGTGCAGATTTACCTTGAAACCAACAATCAAGAAGATGTTTTCGTAACTCTTCTGCTTTAGGGGTAGGCATCAGTCCGATGTGCGCAAAGACTTCATAGCCATCATTCTTAAAGTCAACAAATTTACTTAGTTTGTTTGCCGGATGAGGCTGATGAGCTGTGAACACAGCAATAACAGGATTCGTACCTACATTGTAAAATGTACTGGTGTTTAGCGTAATTACACCTTCTAAAGTATGATTAGCTAAAATGTACTGTTTATCCGCCTTATCTTCTTTTGTCTTCCCAACCATTGTGCTTTGAGGAACGATTACGACACATCTTCCCCCATCGGCTAACGAGTCGAGGAGATGACAAATAAACTTTAATTCCGTAAGATGTGCATTTGTTTTATTTTTTCCCTGAGAGTAAGGAGGATTCATTAACCCTACGGTATAATTATTCTGTCGTAGAAGTTCTGCATCACGTTTCAAGAAGTCTTTGCAGATTAACTTACTTTGGCCGTCACCACGCACTACCATATTTGTGGTGGCAATTGCAAACATTTTATCGTTCAGCTCTATGCCATGCAGATTGTTTCGTTTTATATATGCTTTTTCTTCTTCATTTGATACAGAAGAAAGCATCTCATGCATTGCAGCAATTAAGAAACCACCAGTTCCGCAGCATGGATCAAGGACTTTATCAGATGGCTTGATTTCTGCCAATTTTACGAATAATTCGGTTATATGCTTTGGAGTCAGCACAATCCCTAACGTTTGACCATCGCCGCCACTATACTTGATAAATTCTCCATAAAAACGTCCTAACACATCTTCTGGAGAATTGTTACATATTGCAGTCAGTATCTGAGAATGAAGATATTCGGCATAATATCTTAAAGGCGACTTCCCTAATCGCGCATCAATTTCAGAAAGATTTGGTTTATCTACTATAAATCTGAATTTATTGATTACCATCTCCTTCTTTGTTTCAGGCAGCACTTCAACTCGCGTCATATGCGTACATAAAGCCGCGAATATTTTCTTTCCATCTGTTTCTACCTTGTCACCAGTAAGATTTTCTGTTGAAAAATTATTGTATTTTTCTTCTTGTAGCGCAAGTAAAATAGCGGAAACTACAAGTGGCTTTTCATCATCTCCAAGCTGTCCATAGTTTCTTAAGTCTTCATGAAGTTTTTGTGCCCGCCCTAATATTTCTCTTAGTTCAACCTTTTCAATTGGTTCTTTTCCACATACAACCTCTTCATAATAACGGCTAATATTTTCCGATGAGAAAGAAGCAAAGTCCTTAACTTTTGGTAAAAGCCTATAATGGGTAGGACTAACAAATATTGGACGAATGGTCATTCGTTTACTATCCGTACCAGAGCAACCAAACGCAAATACTTTCTTGAAATTAGTATGCTCAATTATATGAAGAGCATAATGTAACGCTCCATTTTCAGCGTAATCTGTAACGCTTTTTAAGTCCATCAACAGAGTCTCCTTATCAGATTCGTTGATGTATTTAACTTGATTTGTTGCAGATGCCTTGTCCTCGATAACTATGATAAAGTCTCCAGACTGACCAACAAATTCTGGAAAGCCAACCTTTCCAGTCCCTCGTTTAGATGCTGATTGGAGTGCTACCTGAATTTCATGTATGGCACACCCCTCAGCTTGACACTCAATACCAGCCGCGTCAAGAAGTTTTTTTATTATGAAATCCGTTTCTTTCTCTTTTGCCATCACAAAAAAACGAAAATTCCCTTCTGGCATCTGAAGGCCGACCAAAGCCTGTAACGAACCATAAGGGAATTTTCAAATATGAATATACTCACTACAATGAGCATTATTCTTCTTTATGTATGGAGGTCGTTTTCAGAATGTATTACATTCGCGGTGTAAAATTACTAAAAATTTTGCAGACTACAATGATGATATGCTGCGTAACATATCATCATTGGCGATATTTAGCGCAAAAAAAGCCGCCGAGAGATGGGACTCTCGACGGCTTGGGATTAGTGGTGCATTTTGGGGCCTTTGCGCGGCTGGGCTTTGAGGTTGCGGTGAACATTAATATCTACGCTAACGCATACCGGCTATGCCGACCAATGCTTCAATCTCACTCGCGAACGCTGTTTTTGCTGTTCCTTGAACTTGCGTTTGGCTTCTTCGTCGCCATAGGTCAAAGTATATTTTTGAGAAAAGAGTGCAAAGTAATGTTTTATGAGATTGGGATGCAGGGGCGAAATCGCGTATTATAACTTATATTATATGATATGGGCGCGATAGTGGCACATGCGTGCTGTAACTTTGCAGTAGAAATCAAACGATTAATACAAATAAGTTATGGCAACAATTCTTTCCTCCGACGAAATTTTCGCAACCGTGAGCCAGCGCGGACGTGTGATGTCGAGCCTCCGCCTCAGCGGCATTACCTCTCTCGCCGATATTCTCCGTGCGATCGGCAATGAAATCCGCGGACTGGCCACCATTGAGCTGCGCAACAGCACTCAGGGCTGGCAACGCCGCCACACGATCATGTTCGCCGCCTGATCACGTCCCCAACGGACAGACAACCTACGGGTTGAGCAGATCGGGGTTAAAGAATGCCTCGATAGCCCGTGCCTGCTCCAATGCCTGCACGGCCGGACTATCAGGATCCAACGCGGCTGCCGCGGCATAATCCGATGTCGCCCGAGAGCGGTTACCCAGCCGCCAATATGCTTTTCCCCTCAGGAACAACGCCTGCGGATCATCCGGTTCCACAGCCAATACGTTGTCAAGCAAAACCAAAGCCTCGCCGGGCTTGTTTTCATCTAAAAGGGCTTGAATATCCTGATATTCCATAACTTTATCATCTGTTTAAGTCCTGCAAATTTAAAACAAAAATCAGCATGCACCGCATCCTTTCACATCTTTTCGCATGGCTTGTGGCCGTTTCTGCTTTTGCCGCCGATCCAACTGCCACGGCATACTCTTTTTCCGATTGTCAGGGCAGCGCCAAGCCTTACCCGGTTCCGACTCGCGCAATAGAAGTCCCCGACTCGCTCACCCCCGTGATGATCAACCATGTGGGACGCCATGGAGCGCGGTTTGCCGCCAGTCCATCCCATATCTCCCGTCTGCGCAAAGCCCTTGAAGATGCGACCCGTCGCGGCACGATAACTCCACTCGGAAAAAGACTGACCGAAACAGTAGTTACAATCGAAAACGCCACTGCCTCACGATGGGGACAACTCGATTCACTCGGTGCCGCCGAACAGCGAGGCATCGCCGCACGCATGTATGCCTCCTTCCCGGAACTTTTCGCCGGCAAGAGCGTCAATGCCATCAGCTCCTATGTCCCACGATGCGTGATGAGCATGTACGAATTCACCCATCAGCTCGCGCAGCTCGACAAAAAAATCGAGCTGACCGACGCCTCCGGCCGACGCTTCTCCACTCTGATGCGATTTTTCTCCGACAACCCCGACTATAAGACCTTCGTCAAATCCGAGCAAGCCGAAACAGAGATCAAGCAATTCACCGACTCACGCATCCCAATGTCGCCCCTGCGTCGCGTATTAGGCAAAAGCTATCCCCTGTCAGCCGATTCCGCCGAGATCGCCATGGCCGAATATTCCGTTCTCGCCGGCATGGAAGCCATCGGGCTCACCTCTCAGGCAAGCGACTATTTCTCTCTTCAGGAATTCAACACACTATGGTCCATCTTCAACCTCCGGCAATATATCGACCGGACGGCAACCACGCTGTCGACCGTTCCTGCCGACATTGCCTCACCGCTGCTCACCGACCTGATCGAGACCACCGACGCATTCATACGCGATCCACAGGGCAAACCGACGGTCAACCTACGCTTCGGCCATGCCGAGACGCTGATGCCTCTGCTCTCACTGATGAAAATTCCCGGATGCAGCTACCTGACACGCCATTTCGACACCGTGGCACTCCACTGGCGCGACTTCGACATAGTACCCATGGCCGCAAATCTGCAAATGATCCTCTTCCGATCCGACACCGGAACCTACTACGTCCGCGTCGATCTCAACGAACGCCCCGTCAAGCCAATCCCCGGATCAGACTTGATCTACGTTCCGTGGAACGCCTACCGCCAACAGCTCATCTTCTGCCTCCCATGATCCCGGTCAGGAATCAACCTTCAGCTCCCGTGCGGCATGCAGTCCCGGACGGTTGTGAAGAGTCAGCGACGCCGCCAGCGAATACACCTCACTCCGATAAATGACATGATAGCGCTCATGGCCTAAAAAATCGAGCGTAAACACGGCCGCATCAACCGGATTACCCATTCCCCGGCCCTTAGCCACACGCTCCTCTATCCGCACGTCAAAGCCTATCACCGTTATGGCCAGGCTGACAGCATCCGCGTCCGTAAGCCCGGTCAATCCACGTCGGAGCAGCAACACGTTGCCCGACTCATCGCAATCAAAATCCACCGCCGGTTCATCCGCCGACCCATTTTCCGACAGCGAACACAGCCTGCCTCCGAGCAGATGCTCGATAGCCTCTCCACGCGACGCCGGCTTGACACACACCGCCACCACCGCCGCCGCTGCAACAGCCAGCAGAACATAAATCTCAACCTGAGAAAGGACAAAAAGCGCAATCATGAGTGCAAAAATATCAAAATTAATCCGCAAAAACATTCCCCATCCGTTCTTTTTACGTAATTTTGCAGCATTATAACACCTTATACCGATTGAAAAATGAATGTAGTTGACCGTTTCCTCCAATATGTCAAGTTCGACACTCAGAGCGACGAACTGACCAACATGACCCCATCGACACCCGGACAGATGATCTTCGCGCAACACCTCGAAAACGAGCTCCGCGAACTTGGTCTCGACGACATATCTCTCGACGACAACGGCTATCTCATGGCCACACTCCCGGCCAACACGGATAAGGCCGGAATTCCAACCGTTGGATTCATAGCCCATCTCGACACATCGCCAGATCTTACCGGACGCCACGTATCGCCGCGAATCGTTGAAAACTACGCCGGTGGCGACATAACCCTCAACGCCGAGAAAGGCATAGTCCTATCCCCATCCGAATTCCCCGAGCTCAACAACTACATAGGCCAGTCACTCATCGTTACCGACGGCAACACCCTCCTCGGAGCCGACGACAAAGCCGGCATCGCTGAAATAATCACGGCCATAGCCTATCTCAAGGAGCATCCCGAGATCAAGCACGGCCCCATCCGCATCGCATTCAATCCCGACGAAGAAATCGGTCAGGGAGCCCATAAATTTGACGTGAAACGCTTCGGTGCCGACTGGGCCTACACCATGGATGGCGGAGAGATCGGCGAACTCGAGTACGAAAACTTCAACGCCGCCGTAGCTAAGGTGACATTCACCGGACGCAACGTCCACCCCGGATATGCAAAACACAAGATGATCAACTCAATCCGCATAGCCAACCAGTTCGCCATCATGCTTCCGCGCTGGGAGACACCCGAACACACCGAAGGCTACGAAGGATTCTACCACCTCATCTCCATCGAAGGCACGGTTGAGAAAACCGTCCTGACATACATTATCCGCGACCACGACCGCGACCGCTTCGAACGCCGCAAGAAAGAATTCGAGCACCTCACACGCAAGATCAACAAAGAATTCCCCGGTGTCGCATCGCTGGAGATCAAGGATCAGTACTACAACATGCGCGAGAAGATCGAACCCCTCAGCCACATCATCGACATTGCCATCCAGGCTATGAAAAACGCCGATGTGACCCCCAAAGTCGTTCCCATCCGCGGCGGCACCGACGGCGCACAGCTATCATTCATGGGACTCCCCTGCCCCAACATCTTCGCCGGAGGTCTCAACTTCCATGGCCGCTATGAATTCGTACCCATCCCATCCATGGAAAAAGCTACCGACGTAATTGTAGAAATAGCCCGACTCGTAGCCGAGCGCTGATGCCCACACTCATTGTCATAACGGGCCCCACGGGCTCCGGAAAAACAGATCTCGCAATCGATGTCGCCACGCGCCTCGGTTGCGAGATCATATCTGCCGACTCCCGTCAGCTCTACCGCAGTCTGCCGATAGGCACAGCAGCCCCCACACCCGACCAGCTTGCCGCCGTCCGCCACCACTTCGTCGCCACGCTCGATCTCGACCAATACTACAGCGCGGCCCAGTTTGAAGAAGACGTCATGCAGCTCCTGCCCCGGCTCTGGACTAAAAGCGATTACGCCGTCATGTGCGGAGGCTCGATGATGTATGTCGACGCCGTGACACGCGGCATCGACCTGCTCCCCACCATCACCCCCGAAATCCGGGAATATGCCGCCTCACTCTACAGCCAACATGGCATAGAGCGCATCCGTCAGGAACTTTTGAGACTCGACCCCGACTACTATCAGCAAGTCGACCTCAACAACCACAAACGCCTTGTCCACGCCGTAGAGATCTCCCTGCAGGCCGGCGTACCCTATTCATCGCTCCGCACCGGAACCGTCAAGCAGCGTCCATTCCGGATCATCAAAGCTGCAATCGACTATCCTCGCAATGAACTCTTCGACCGCATCAACCGCCGCGTCGACAGAATGATAGCCGACGGACTTGAACAAGAGGCACGGTCAGTCTATTACCTGCGCCATCTCAATTCCCTCAACACCGTGGGCTACAAAGAGATGTTCGCCTATTTCGACGGAACAATGGATCTCCCCACCGCCGTTGCACGCATCCAGAAAAACACACGCGTCTACGCAAAGAAACAGCTCACATGGCTCCGCCGGCTTGACGACACAACCATGCTTCAACCCTCGCAAGCCACCGCCACCGGTATCTTATCCATGCTCTGACCGCCAGCGCACGTAACTACGGATTTTTTTTGTCCGTCACGCTTTTTTTCTGTAGCTTTGCCATATAAAAACATAATACCCGATTTCCATGCAAAGACCACTAATAGAATGCGTCCCAAACTTCAGCGAAGGGCGCGACAGGAATGTTATAAAAGCAATCACCGACGCCATTGAATCAGTAGAAGGTATCCGTCTGCTCGATGTCGATCCGGGCGAAGCCACCAACCGCACCGTCGTCACATTCGTCGGTGAACCGGAAGCCGTGATGGAAGCCGCCTTCCGCGGAGTGAAGAAAGCCGCCGAGCTAATCGACATGTCGCGCCACCATGGCGCACACCCACGCATGGGAGCCACCGACGTACTTCCGTTGATCCCCGTCCGCGACATAACGCTTGAACAATGCGCTGAACTTGCCCGTCAGCTCGGGAAGCGAATCGCATCCGAGCTTTCCATCCCTGTCTACGCCTACGAAGCATCCGCTTTCACCCCCGAACGCAAGAACCTTGCCGTTTGCCGCCGCGGTGAATACGAAGCCCTTCCGGAGCGCGTAAACTCCGACAACGACGCCCCCGACTTCGGCCGGCAGCCCTTCTCCGAAGCCGTAGCCCGGACAGGAGCGACAGCCGTAGGCGCACGCGACTTCCTCATCGCGGTCAACTTCAACCTCAACACCACTTCCACACGACGTGCCAACGCAATAGCATTCGATGTCCGCGAGAAAGGACGCCCCAAACGCGAGGGTGGCAAGCCCAACGGAAAACCGATGAAAGACGCCGACGGAAATGTCATCATGCTCCCGGGAACACTGAAAGGCACAAAGGCCATCGGATGGTTCATCGACGAATATGGCATAGCCCAGGTCTCCATGAACATAACAGACATCGCCGCCACTCCTCTGCATGTAGCATTTGATGAAGTGTGCCGTGCCGCCGCTGCGCGTGGAATCCGCGTGACAGGAACAGAGATCGTCGGTCTCGTACCGAAACGCACTCTGATCGATGCCGGACGCTACTTCCTCCATAAACAGCAACGCTCGTCAGGCATAGCCGAAAGCGAGATCATACGCATGGCTGTCAAATCCATGGGGCTCGATGAACTTGCCCCGTTCCGTCCCGAAGAAAAAATCATCGAAATGATGATCGAGGACTCATCGGCAAAGAAATTGACCGACCTCACATGTACCGGATTCGCACTTGAAACCGCATCGGAAAGTCCGGCTCCCGGCGGCGGTTCCATCTCAGCCTATATGGGAGCTCTCGCGGCTGCCCTCGGCACTATGGTAGCCAACCTCTCCGCCCACAAAGCCGGATGGGACGACCGCTGGGAAGAATTCTCCAACTATGCCGACGGCGGTCAGCTGCTGCTGACACACCTTCTCGACCTCGTCGATGAGGACACCGAGGCATTCAACCGTGTCATGGCAGCGATACAGATGCCAAAATCCACCGAAGAGGAACGTGCCGCACGTGCCGAGGCCATGGAAGCTGCCACACTATATGCTACACAAGTACCACTGCGGACAATGGAAGCGGCTATCGACGTTTTCCCCCTTGTTGAAGCCATGGCCTCAACAGGCAATCCGGCTTCAGTCAGCGATGCAGGCGTAGGTGCGCTTGCAGCCCGTGCCGCAGTCCATGGCGCCGCTCTCAATGTCCGTATCAATGCAGCCGGTCTTACCGACCGCGCGACAGCGGAATCCCTTGTGGCCCGGGCAGCCGAACTGACACAGCGCGCCGACACGCTCGAACAGAAAGTGCTTGAAATCGTAAACTCAAAAATCTAATCTCCAATAGACGACATTTATGACCACGTCCGATATATCAGCCGCCATCATCGCCGGCATTCCCGACACACTCCCGGAGCATCCCGGATATGACACAACCGTAAACCATGCACCGCGACGCAAGGACATACTGACCCCCGAGCAGAAAAAGCTGGCATTGAAAAACGCTCTGCGCTATTTTCCCCAGCATCTGCACGCCGAACTCGCGCCAGAATTTCTCCGCGAGCTTCAGGACTACGGACGCATCTACATGTACCGCTTCCGCCCAACCTACCCTATGTATGCACGTCCGATCGACAGCTATCCGGCACGTTCACGTAAGGCTGCGGCGATCATGATGATGATCCAGAACAATCTTGATCCGCGTGTGGCTCAGCACCCCCACGAACTCATCACCTACGGCGGAAATGGAGCCGTGTTCCAGAACTGGGCGCAGTATCTGTTGACAATGAAATACCTATCCGAAATGACCGATTCGCAGACACTCGTCATGTATTCCGGCCATCCACTCGGGCTCTTCCCCTCCCACCCCGGCGCACCAAGAGTCATTGTGACCAACGGAATGGTGATACCCAACTACTCCAAACCCGACGACTGGGAACGCTTCAATGCACTCGGAGTGTCGCAATACGGACAGATGACTGCCGGATCCTACATGTATATCGGACCGCAAGGCATTGTCCATGGCACAACAATAACCGTACTCAACGCCGGACGCAAACGTCTGCCGGCAGGACAGACATCCCTTGGCGGAATGCTGTTCGTGACAGCAGGTCTTGGCGGAATGTCAGGCGCACAGCCTAAAGCCGGCAACATTGCCGGAGTGGTCAGCGTGACAGCCGAAATCAATCCCCAGGCCGTGGCAAAGCGCAAGGAGCAGGGCTGGGTCGACGAAGTGTTCACCGAACTCGATCCGCTGATCAGACGTATTGCCGAAGCGCGCGAGGCCAAAGAGGCCGTATCGCTTGCCTATCAGGGCAACGTGGTCGATCTCTGGGAGCGTCTGGCCGCCGACGGTATCAAAGTGGATCTCGGATCCGACCAGACCTCGCTACATAATCCTTGGGCCGGAGGTTACTACCCGGCAGGCATCGATTTCGAGACAGCAAAACGCCTTATGGCCGACGATCCGGAAAAATTCCGGTCACTTGTTCAGGAATCGCTCCGTCGCCAGGTCAATGCCATCAACCGTCTTGCCGAAAACGGCATGTATTTCTTTGACTACGGCAACGCATTCCTGCTCGAATCATCTCGTGCCGGTGCCGACATAACACTCCCGGACGGACGCTTCCGCTACCCCTCCTACGTACAGGACATCATGGGACCCGGATTCTTCGACTATGGCTTCGGCCCATTCCGCTGGGTCTGCACATCCGGCGATCCGGCCGACCTGAAACGCACCGATGAGATCGCAGCTCAGGTTCTGGAAGAAATTCTGCGTGAAGCGCCGGAAGAGATCCACGGACAGCTGCTCGACAACATTCACTGGATCAAAGAAGCCGGAGCCAACAATCTTGTTGTCGGCTCTCAGGCACGCATCCTGTATGCCGACTGTGAAGGGCGCACACGTATTGCCCGTGCATTCAACGATGCCATAGCCCGTGGCGAGATCTCCGCGCCCATTGTACTCGGACGCGACCACCACGACGTTTCCGGCACCGACTCACCCTACCGCGAGACTTCGAACATCTACGACGGATCGCAGTTCACAGCCGATATGGCCGTCCACAACGTGATCGGCGACAGCTTCCGAGGGGCAACATGGGTTTCCATCCACAACGGAGGCGGAGTAGGCTGGGGCGAAGTGATCAACGGAGGTTTCGGCATGGTTATCGACGGATCGGCCGACTCCGCACGTAATATCGACGAAATGCTCCTGTGGGATGTCAACAACGGCATTGCACGCCGGAGCTGGGCACGCAATCCCGGAGCCATGTCGGCCATTCGCCGCGAGATGAAGCGCACTCCCGGTCTTTGCGTCACCATGCCCTCCCTCGCCGACGACTCTCTAATTGACTCTTTATTCTGAATACCAACATAATCATTCCTAATTTATGGTACACCATATCAGCCCGGCGCGGCTCACGATCGACCGTGTCGGGGAAATTCTTGAGAAGAAAATGACTCTCGCCCTGAGCGAGGAATCCATCAACCTGATCACACGTTGCCGCGAATATCTCGACAACAAGATCGAGACCTGCACAGAACCGATCTATGGAATCACCACAGGCTTCGGTTCGCTCTGCAACATCTCCATCGGCCCCGACGATCTGGCCACCCTTCAGGAAAACCTTGTCAAATCACACTCTTGTGGTTGCGGCGAGACCGTTGATCCGCAGATTGTCCGGCTTATGCTTCTGCTGAAAATCGAATCGCTTGCATTTGGAAATTCCGGAGTCCAGCTTTCTACCGTCCAACGGCTCGTCGATCTGTTCAACGCCGATATAATACCTGTGGTCTATTCTCAAGGATCGCTCGGCGCATCCGGCGACCTTGCTCCATTGGCAAACATGTGTCTCCCGTTGCTCGGACTCGGTGAAGTTTACCATAAAGGGATCCGCCGTCCGGCATCGGAAATCATGGACGAAATGGGATGGCAACCCGTACGCTTTGCAGCCAAGGAAGGCCTCGCGCTTTTGAATGGCACCCAATTCATGTCGGCCCATGCTGTGTTCGCCATTCTACGTGCACGTCGTCTCAGCCGTCTGGCCGACAAGATCGGAGCGCTTTCGCTCGACGTGTTCGATGGTCGCATAGAGCCGTTCGGCGACGAAGTCAACGCCGTTCGCCCCCATCCGGGACAGCTGGAGACCGCCCGTGCCGTCCGCGCTCACCTCAAGGGCAGCGAAATGATCCGCGGCCATAAAGTCCATGTGCAGGATCCCTACTCTTTCCGCTGCATGCCTCAGGTGCATGGCGCGTTCAAGGACACCCTCGCCTACGTGGGACAGGTGATCGAGACCGAAATCAACAGCCCCACCGACAACCCCACTATCTTCCCGGAAGAGGACATCATAGTGTCCGCCGGAAACTTCCATGGCGAACCCATAGCACTGCCAATGGATTTCCTGACACTCGCGCTTGCCGAACTTTCGAATATATCCGAACGCCGCATCTATAAACTGATCTCCGGATCGAGAGGCCTACCATCATTCCTTGTTGCAAAACCGGGACTCAACAGCGGATTCATGATTCCGCAGTATGCCGCCGCATCGATCGTGAATCAGTCGAAATCACTTTGCTGGCCCACAAGTTGCGACTCCATTCCCTCGTCGCAAGGACAGGAGGATCATGTTTCAATGGGCGGTAACTCTGCCACCAAGCTCTGCCGTGTAGCCGACAACACCGAAAGGGTTCTTGCCATCGAGCTATTCAATGCAATGCAGGCTCTCGACCTCCGCCGTCCGGCTACAACATCACCCGAACTTGAAGCCTGGCACGAAGCCTACCGCGCCTATGTGCCTTTCATCGTCAACGACACCGTAATGTCGCCTCTGATCCAGCGATCTGTTGAATTCTTACGCGAAAACCCATGATCATATCAAACATAGGACAACTTATCGGCATCGCCGCGCAAGCCACATCGGCTCTGCGTGGCGATGCCATGAAACACGTCGGCATCCTTGAAAACGCTTGGCTCCGCATTGACGGAGATCAGTTTGCCGAATGGGGAACAATGGACCGGTTCCCTGCCACCGACGGCTCGGAAAAGATTATCGACGCGGCTGGGGGTGCTGTGCTTCCATCTTTCTGCGATTCCCACTCCCATATTGTCTACGCCGGATCTCGCGAGCAGGAGTTTGAGGACAAGATCCGCGGACTATCCTACGAGGAGATCGCTCGTCGTGGCGGTGGCATCCTCAACTCTGCCGACCGGCTCCAGGCCACATCGGAAGATGAGCTTTTCCGCCAATCGATGATCAGAATCCGGGAAGTGGAGAAGATGGCCACAGGCTGTCTGGAAATCAAGACAGGCTACGGCCTCACAACCGAATCTGAACTCAAGATGCTCCGTGTGATAGCCCGTATCGCAGAGGCAACCCCAATGCATATACGAGCCACATTTCTTGGAGCGCATGCCGTAGGCCGTGCCTTCAAAGGCCGTCAGGCAGATTATGTCGACATGCTTTGCCGCGAGATGCTTCCGGCAATAGCGGCGGAAGGTGTGGCCGATTTTGTCGACGTGTTCTGCGACGAAGGCTTCTTCTCGCCGCAGGAAACCGATCGGATACTGCTGGAAGCGGCTCGCTTCGGAATGAGACCGAAAATCCATGCCAACGAACTTGCCGTCTCCGGAGGCGTGCAAGTCGGGGTAAAACACTCGGCTATATCAGTTGACCATCTTGAACGGATAGAAGCTGACGAGATCAGCCTCTTGGCCGGATCAGAAACCATCGCCACAGTCCTTCCGGGTGCATCCTTTTTCCTCGGCATGCCATACGGCAAAGCCCGTCAACTGATCGACAATGGTGCCGCTGTGGCTCTTGCGTCCGATTATAACCCGGGATCATCCCCTTCCGGGAATATGCGTATGGTAATGTCGCTCGGATGTATAAAGCTGAAGCTAACCCCTGAGGAATCGCTCAACGCCGTGACCATCAACGGAGCTGCAGCTATGGATTCTGCCGGACGCTACGGATCCATAACTCCCGGCAAAGTGGCTAATTTCTTCATCACTGACCCGATCCCATCGCTCGCTTTCATCCCCTACGCCTACGCCACCCCCATCATCCGCACAGTCTTTCTCGCCGGACTCCCCCTCTCCTGACTACCAATTAATAGTTCAATGTCAAAGGTCTTTTTGAAATTAGGATAGAATCCGGAGGTAATATTTTTCGCATTTTCTGCTGCTTTGATAAAGGATGTCTTGTAGTTTTATTTAACGCATTCCAAAAGAAAACGCAGAAAACACCTCAGAAAGAAATTGAAAGAGCTGAACGACTGATGATTGAATATTTCAACGATAAGAAAGATGGAAACAAATAATTATAAATTATTAGAGTCATGTGACACTTTGGATCAGTTACTCGATGTTGAGTATGGTCCAAAAGGGTCAATTCAAAGGGACAAATTCGACGAAGAAACGCGTTCTTTCTGTCTCGCTGAAACACTTAAAGAAGAACGTATCCGCGCTGGTCTTACACGCCCTATTTCGTATATTTGAAGGTCCTGGCCGACGTGTAAGCCTGACTATTCTTTAATTTTCTGTCAGTTATAAAGCACCTCTCGAAATACTTACCGCAGGAACTTGGGAGCCTGGAGGAACAGCCCGAACGTCAAGCCGAAGTTCCATCGCCCTGATGGGACTCCGGCATAGTGGGTATAAGCCGAGACATTGGCAAACGGCAATGTGACAATGGCTTCTATCTGTCCGAAGAACGACACCCGGGAGAACCAGTCACCATATCGCG
The DNA here is from genome assembly GCA_910579185.1 of uncultured Muribaculaceae bacterium. GTDB lineage: Bacteria > Bacteroidota > Bacteroidia > Bacteroidales > Muribaculaceae > Paramuribaculum. The sequence continues at coordinate 61,882 of CAJTTG010000006.1, read as the reverse complement.
CCGTACCGTCGGCCTGCGCGAATATCGGACGCATCGGAACAAACACATCAGCACGTCCTCGCAGCTGCATGATGCCTGACATTTTCCAGATCGGAACAATGCCGCCGACGGCATAGCCATTGCCACGGAACGAAGGCGTAAACACATTCGTATACGATGCCGCCGGATTATACGAGGGGGCATCCAGTATTGACGCAGCATACGTAGGTAGCAGCTTTCTGGTTGATGCAAGTAGATTGACCTCTGTGCCTAATGCGAACCGCGACGACAGGTCGAAGAAATTACGAGCCGTAAACTCCACCTGCCCCCAGGTGCGTGATCGGCGGATGCGGTCGCCGCTGTTAAATCCCGGATCCTCTATGTATGCGTGGCCGGTCACACCCATTGCTGTCAGCCGGTAATTGGCACCCGCTGTAGGCACCGACTCCGAATTCAGCGTATTGTACTCATAGTCGGCTCTGACCTGCGCGAGATTCTGCCACAACAGGTTGTATCCTTCACTGCCGGCTGTTGTCATCGAATAACACTTGTCGGAAAGATGTCCGTATCCCACACTCAGCTCCCCTTTTCCACGTCGGCCGAGAGCGACGCCGTACGACAAGCGGCCGAAATATTCATTAGCCACAGCGAATGTAGGTTCGCTCATCTGGAAAAACAGCTTGTCCTTGCCGAAATATTTCTGTCGCGATGCCACTACTTTCAACTGTAGGCTCGATGGTCGGGAGCGAAGCAAGCGGATATGGGCATTCCCCTCAGCAGCCAGATAACTCTGTCCTATCCAGCCGTTCATCCGAAGATCAAGAGAATTATAGCTCAGAGTCTTATATCCGGCGGTAAGAAAAAGCATCGAATTTGTCGAGGTGGACAAATAGCCCCCTACACCTACCGACAGATTATCCTTGAGCGTCGATTGCAGATGGAGCGCAAACAAGCCCGTCGAATCATTATAGCTGGCCGTTGGTTCAAGATTCTTGAACTTTCCGGGGGTGATGGCCCGATAGAACGCATCTTTCGCACGCTGAAGCCCGAAAGTGTCGGCCTCATTATGGGTGAACAGCGATCTGACGTATGCATTCTGTGATGCTGTGCCGCCATCAACGCTGACCGTGTCAAAACGCAGATAAGGAGTCTGCGATTTGAACACATCGCGTCTCAACGTTCTGGCCTCTGCCGGGATCCGTGAATGTATCCTCCCCTTGATCGAGTCCATCATCGACATTGCCTTGTCATAACCTATCTTGTAGATACTCTTGGCTTTATCGAAGTCGAGAAGGCCGAATTCCTCCAGATGGACGCGGATCTTCACTCCCTGATCCTCAGGCAGACTGTAATCACTGTGCTGCATGATCATGGTCTCAAGCTGAGACACAAGATTCTGGTTTTCATCCGGAGCATCCGCTGTCGAAACGTCAACGCCGATCATGATCTGTGGCGCGAAATTGTCTCGCATCACGTCAACAGGAAAGTTATCGTAAATACCACCGTCATAAAGCAATGCTCCGTCACGGCGGATCGGGTGAAACACGAGAGGGAAACTCATCGAGGATCTGACGGCATCGCCGAGCGAACCATGTGAGCTGACAACCATCCGCTTGTTTGTCATATCCGACGAGACCGATCTGAACGGAACGAACAGCCGGTTGAAATCTCCGCCACACTGAGCGGTATATGGAGCAAAAAGCTCCATGAAAGCGAAATTCATAGGCAGCGGATTGATAACACTCGATGGCAGGACAGATTTCCAGCGGTTGGCATCGTTGTCGCCGAGATTGAGTGTCAGCAACGTGGGAAGCGGTTCATCCTGCAAGAAATAATAAGTCAGTTTCTTATCGATAGTTCCGGTCGACCAGTGGGCAAAACCGCTTGATCCGATCAGTTCCATCATCTCCTCAGTTGTGAAACCACAAGCATACAGGCTGCCCACAATAGCACCCATCGATGTTCCGGTGATATAGTCGATCGGTATGTCGTTTTCTTCAAGAGCTTTGATCACACCGATATGCGCTATGCCCTTCGCACCGCCACCGCTGAGCACAAGACCTACCGACTGGGGCGCGGCAACTGTATCCGACGCAACAGGCGCAGCCTCCGCCAGGAAGGCCACGACAAAGAAAACCACTGTCAATATCAAATGTTTCATCGCGGCAAAGATAGCACTAATTTAGCTCAATAGTTTGCTTTTCTGCGCTTTTTTACATCGCCTACCGCAACATTTTTGTAACTTTGCACTACTAATCTATTCCATCGACATAAGAAGAAAATGCCTAATAATCAATTTGACTCGCTCGACTGCAAGATACTCAGCCTTTTGTCACAGAATGCACGTAAACCATTCCTTGAGATAGCGCGTGAATGCGGCGTTTCAGGTGCTGCCGTCCATCAGCGTATTCAGAAACTTTCCGCCCAGGGTGTGATACAAGGCTTTGAATCCCTCATCAATCCTTCGGCAATAGGCTATGAAACATGTGCTTACATCGGCTTCATGCTCTCTGACCCGACCAAAGCCAGCGAAGTGTCCGAAGAACTCAGAAACATTCCTGAAGTGGTGGAAGTCCACTACACCACAGGCAAATACGATCTATTGGCAAAACTCTATGCCCACAACAACCGCCATCTCCTGCAAATTATCCACGACAGGCTCCAGAGCCTGAATGCAGGACGAACAGAAACGCTAATATCGTTCAAAGAAGAATTTCGCCGTCCGGTGCCCACCGATGGCTACACCCAATAAATCCAATCAATTGAACACCCCACCCATCATCGCCGGACTCGCCTCATCAGAGGCCATGCGCAGTATTGCCGAGTGCGCGGAGACTCCATTCCTGCTGCTCTCGCTTGATGCAGGATCCAAGATCGACATCACGGCTTCAGGCCTTGACCGAATGGCCTCGATAATGGCCGACTCAGGTGCATCTGTCATTTACTCCGACTTCCGGACAATAAACCCCGACGGTTCATCGGTCATCACACAATGTATTGACTACCGCCCCGGTTCAGTGCGCGATGATTTCAATTTCGGCACTGCTGTTCTCGTCAACACAGAAATGTTGAAGCAAGCCGTCGCCGAGATGCCGCATGGCTATCAGCATGCCGCATGGTATGATGTCCGCCTCCGTTTGTCGGAAAAAGGGCCGATACTCCATCTGCCGGAAGTGATCTATTCGGTTCTCCCGGCTGAAACCGGCAACAGTGATTCCGAGCAGGTTCACTTCGCGTACGTCGATCCACGCAACGCCGGAGTCCAGACGGAGATGGAAAAAGCGTTCACCGCCTATCTCAAACGCATCGGAGCATGGCTTCCGCAACAGACTGCAACAGCCGATTTCGGACAGGATTTCCCGGTAGAGGCCTCCGTTGTAATTCCGGTTAAAAACCGTGTAGACACAATAGGTGACGCGATTTTCAGCGCTCTCGATCAGCAGGCCGATTTTCTGTTCAATGTGATCGTAGTCGACAATCATTCCACCGACGGGACAACAGACGTTATCCGACGGCTTGCCGACGATCCGCGGCTCATCCACATAATCCCGGAAGAGACATCCCTCGGCATTGGCGGATGCTGGAACCGCGCCATAGCCGACCCACGCTGCGGACGGTTCGCCATTCAGCTCGACAGCGACGACATCTACAGTTCATCTTCAACCCTGACAACAATCGTCGATTGTTTCCGTCGCGAGAAATGCGCTATGGTTGTCGGTGCCTATAGCCTGACCGATTTCAACCTAAATCCGATTCCCCCCGGAACAATCGACCACCGCGAATGGACTCCGGAAAACGGCCACAACAATCTCCTGCGTGTCAACGGTATCGGTGCGCCACGGGCATTCGCCACAGCCATTGCCCGACGCTTCCCGTTCCCCGATGTAAGCTATGGCGAGGACTATGCCATGGCTCTGCGCATCAGCCGATCCTACTCCATTGGCCGCATATTCGACGTACTCTATCTCTGCCGCCGCTGGAATGGCAACAGCGACGCATCGCCTTCCGCGGAAAAAATCAACCGCTTCAACAGCTACAAAGACTCTCTCCGCTCATGGGAAATAGCCGCACGCAAGAAGGGACTCTGAATCTGAGGGATTTTATCGACTCACAGCTTGCCACATGGCCGCTTGCTGCTGATAACTTCCGAAAGTTGGCTCAGGTTGTGACCCGACGTATTGCAACCTCAGATGGCTGCATATCTTTGCAACATAATCCGGCTCGTGCCGTCTCCACCGGTGCCGACACCACCGCCACAGCCATCGCTTCACGGCCATGTTTCCTCTGCCGCACCAACCGCCCGGGGCAACAGCAAGCCCTGACTTTCGCCGGGAAATACGAGATTCTGGTCAATCCATTTCCAATCTTTCCCGACCACCTGACCATTGCTGCTATCGACCATGCTCCCCAGCGGATCCGGAACCGCATATCCGACATGCTCTCCATGGCATGCCGGATGGATGGCTTTACCGTGTTCTACAACGGACCGGCATGTGGTGCATCCGCTCCTGATCATGCTCATTTCCAAGCCGTGCCATCCGCATGCCTGCCTATATGGGAAAAGCTACCGGATCGTCAATCCAAACCGGTTGAGATCCACGACATCCTCCCCCCATGCATCTCAATTGTGACTTCAACAGCCGAGGATGCGGAAAAACATACACGCCACGTGCTCTCCTGTCTTCCGACCGACACGGACACAGGCGAACCGAAAGTGAACATATTGACCCGATTCACCGGAAACCGCCACCATATCATCATCATTCCGCGACGTCGCCATCGCCCGACATGTTTCGGACGCGATAATGATCTACGGACAAGAATGATCAGCCCGGCATCAATCGACATGGCCGGTATGATCGTCGTGCCTCGCCGTTCCGACTTTGAGGCAATCACATCTCAGGAAGCAGAAGATATAATCACCGAGACCGGTATGCCGGCCGAAGAAATAAGAAAACTGATGACTCCAACACTGAAGATAGGAATTGTCGAGGCCGAGGAACTGACCATATCGTTCTCCGTCCCCTACACCGATAATTCCGGAAATTCCATAAGCGGAACCGTTCGTTTCACTAACCTTGATGCGCCATTGCGCCTTATCCCGTCAGACACCGATGCCACATTCACCATCCGCGACGTGACAATCGGGATTGACTTCCACTGGCAACGTCACGAAAACCAGACCTTCCGTGGAGCACTATCACTTATTCCGGACAACGGACGGATTCTGGCCGTAAACGAGATCGACGTTGAAAGCTATCTTTGCAGCGTCGTATCATCGGAAATGAATGCCTCCGCACCGGAAGAGTTTCTCAAAGCCCATGCTGTTATCTCCAGAAGCTGGGTGCTCGCCCAGATCAACCGCCAGACCGGCTCGCAGGAGTACCCATGCAGTGTCACGGACGACGAGATCATACGCTGGACCGACCATTCAGCCCACTCGCTGTTTGATGTCTGCGCCGACGATCACTGCCAACGTTATCAAGGCTGCACACGTGTCACTTCCGAGGCTGCCATTCGCGCTGTAGAGGCTACCCGGGGATTGGTACTGACTTTCGACGGCCAATTGTGCGACACCCGGTTTTCAAAATGCTGCGGAGGAATCACCGAACAATTCTCCACCTGCTGGCAACCGGTGGATTATCCTTATCTGCAATCTGTCACCGACACTCCGGAAGCCATAAGTGCCGACATATCATCCGAGGAAGCGGCCACAAGATGGATCAGCACAATGCCTGATGCCTTCTGCGCCAATCCTCCGGCAGAGGTTCTGGAAACAGTATTGAACGATTATGACCGATCTACACCTCATCTCTACCGCTGGACAGTGGAATATACCGCCGACGAACTGGCAGCCATAGTAAAGCGTCGCACCGGCACAGATTTCGGGCAGATCCGAGATATCCGACCGCTCCATCGCGGACCATCGGGACGTATAGACCGGCTTATGCTCGCAGGAACAAAAGCAGCACGAATCATCGGTAAAGAACTGGAGATACGACGCACACTATCAGAATCGCATCTCTACAGTTCGGCCTTCATCGCCGAGGGATCTGACCGGAATGAAGCCGGGGTGCCTCGCCGCTGGGTTATCCGCGGTGCCGGATGGGGACATGGTGTCGGGCTATGCCAGATAGGCGCAGCCGTCATGGCCTCCCGGGGATATTCCTACCGCGAGATCCTCGCCCACTATTTCACCAGATCAGAACTGACAGAGCTATACCGATGAAGCGCGTATCAACAAATCCATGGTGCTGGGTTCCATCCCTGTATTTCACCGAGGGACTGCCAAACATCATAGTGGCCGCAGTGGCTGCAATCATGTACAAAAGGATGGGGCTATCCAATGCCGATGTCACATTCTATGCCTCCCTGCTGACGCTCCCGTGGGTAATCAAACCGCTATGGAGTCCGTTCGTCGACATATTCAGCACACGTCGCCGCTGGGTAACGGCAATGCAGTTTCTCATGGCCATCGGATTCGCAGCTGTCGGATTCTCCATGCCGGGACAACTGTGGTTTCAGTTCTCCACCGCCTCATTCATGGCTGTCGCCTTCCTGTCAGCCACCCACGATATTGCCGCCGACGGTTTCTATATGCTGGCACTCTCTCAGGAACGGCAATCCTTTTTCGTTGGCATACGCACCGCGACCTATCGCCTCGCAATGATTGCCGGACGCGGACCGCTCGTGATGCTTGCCGGCTATCTTGAAACAACGATGGGCGACATTCCCGAGGCATGGGCAGCCACATTCTACATCGTAGCCATCGCACTCACCATCCTTGCGGCCTATCATTCACTGATCCTGCCACATCCAGCCTCCGACAAGCTCCATCAACGGAAAACACCGACAGAAGTGTGCCGCGAATTCATAGCCACATTCCGCGAATTTTTCACAAAACCCGGGATTGTCACAGCAGTACTGTTCATGCTGTTCTACAAATTGCCCGAAGCCATGCTGACGAGCATGATCAATCCGTTCCTGCTCGACCCGGCAGAAGCCGGAGGGCTCGGTCTCGACACTGGGGAAGTAGGCATAGCCTATGGGACGGTGGGCGTTGTCGGGCTGATGCTTGGTGGGATAATAGGCGGCATGGTGGTGTCACGCAACGGGCTTCGCCGCTGGATGATGCCTATGGCCTGGGGCATGTCGCTGACCTGCGCCACCTTCCTCTGGCTCAGTTATGCCCACGCCTCAGGACTGATCGAAGTATGCGTATGTGTGTTCATCGAGCAGTTCGGCTACGGATTCGGGACAACAGCCTACATCCTCTATCTGATCCACTTTGCAAAAGGAGCCAAAGCCACCTCTTTCTATGCCATTGCCACAGGCATCATGTCACTTGGGATGATGCTCCCCGGCATGATTTCCGGATGGCTACAGACAATGATCGGCTACGGCCCGTTCTTCATAGTGACCATGGTCTGCTGCGTGGTGACAATTCTTGTTGCAAAAGCGGCAAGGCGGCATATTGAGTCAGGAAAATAATCCTGTCGGCCGACCTTATACACGGGAAGAGTGTTATAATGTAAATCCAAACACTCACTTGACCCATGAATACAGAGACTAAATCATTGTTCGACCTTTCAGGCAAAGTAGCCGTTGTGACAGGTGGCGGCGACGGGATAGGAAAAGCCTGTTGCAAACTTTTAGCAGCTGCCGGAGCGAAGGTTGTTGTCAGCGACCACAAGATAGAAAAAGCAGAAACCGTAGCCAACGAGATCATATCTGATGGAGGAACGGCTGCCGCCACAGTCTGCGATGTTCTGTCGGACAGCGATCTGACCGCACTTATCGATTTCACTATACAGACCTTCTCCACCGTCAATATCCTTGTAAACAATGCCGGAATCGGAGGGGGCGGACGAGAGAATCCGTTTAATATCGACAGGGCATACGTTGAACGTGTCTATGCCATCAACTTGTTCGCACCATGGCAGCTATGCAAACTTGCAGCTCCCCACATGCAACAGTCCGGCTACGGCAGCATCATCAATATATCGTCGATGAGCAGCATAAACAATGATCCCGGAATGGCCATATACGCGTCATCCAAAGCTGCCCTGAACCATTTGTCATCCAACCTTGCCCACGATTACGGACCAATGGGGATCCGCGTCAATTGTGTGGCTCCCGGTGCAACGCGGACAAAGGCACTTGCCTCTGTGCTTAACGCGGAGATAGAAGCACGCATGCTTTCCCACACTCCAATCAACCGCCTTGGTGAGACCTCCGATATAGCAGGGGCGGTACTATATTTCGCGGCCCCGGTCTCCGGATGGGTCAGCGGACAAACGCTCATGGTCAATGGCGGTGGCACTCAAACCCTTGATTGATCGACAGGCACTGATATCGGATTTCACAGATCTATCACGGGTGTCAGTTTTTCCCCCCGGGAATTGCAATCGATATTAATATTCATTAACTTTGTGATCTATTTGATCTGTCCAACCTGATTTATAATAAAATCCGCCATACCCCATGAAATCAAGCACACTCGCCATCCTGTTGATGGGACTCATAATAACAGCCTGCGGCAACAACAGCTCCGATGGATCGGTTACAATCGACGCCGCTTCCGTAGCCAACGGGCCGGATTCCGACGCTTCGGCAATGCCTCGCGACACATCCGACCTTATCAACCCTGCCGACACTGCATCCACTCCCATAGAGCGACAGGAAGATAAGCCGGCGTTGAATCTGAAACTGACGAGTGTGGATGATGTGAAGAATTTCATGGCGTCCTCTCCGCATGCCGATGCCTACTCCAAGGGTATCCTCCCCAAGATCGCCGACGATAATCTCGACTACGCTATAAAATTGCTTGAGAATCCACATGACTATTTCATTGTTGTCGACAAGCCGTCGATGTATGTCGTGCTCTACGATAAATATGGCCGCGAACAACAAGCCTACAAGATGGCCTGCTCAAAACGCTACGGGACAAAACACAAACGCCGCGACAACCGCACTCCGGAAGGGTTCTTCTCGGCAGAAGGCATCTATGACTCCACCGACTGGCTTTACACCGACGACGACGGAAAGACTCACCCACAGAAAGGACAGTTCGGACCTCGCTTTATCCGTCTGAAAACCGATGTGACCCGACAGATCGGGATCCACGGCACCTGTGCGCCATGGGCTCTCGGAAGCCGTGCAAGCCATGGGTGTATCCGCATCCACAATGATAACATCATGGAGTTGATCAAATACGTTGAAGTCGGTACTCCGATCATAGTCAACCCATCTGAACGCGACCAGAAAGTGAACCGTGAGGAAGGCTATACGATTCCATCAATAAATATCGGAAAGGCCAAACCGGCAGCCAAATCAAGCAAGCCCAAAGAGGAAAAGAAAGCGGACACGGCGGTAAAGAAGGAGGAAACCAAAGAGTTGAAAGCATCCGAGCCAGCGCCAGAGCCGGAAAAGACTGTTGAACCGACCACAGTAGAAGCCGATCCCGATCTTCTTGACTGATGCCACACCCGAACAAGGACTCCGGATCTCCACGCGGTCTGATACTCAAGACCATGTTACCTGTAGCCATCGGAATTGCCGTGGTGATATGGCTGTTAGGGCGTGAGTTCTCGGTCAGTCAACTTCTGAGCATTCCATGGAACACGGCTACAATCGCCGCTCTTGTCTTTGTAGCCGGACGCGAATGGGGCATGATGTGGCGGTGGCGCGTGCTCACCGACCATAAGCTTTCATGGCGACAGACATTCCGCATAACCATGCAGTGTGAATTCACATCCGCCATTACCCCAACAACAGCCGGAGGATCAGCCCTCAGCATGATTTTTCTCCACCGGGAGGGCATACCTCTCGGAAGAGGGGCATCGCTGACCATGCTGACCCTGATGCTCGACGAGCTGTTTGTTGTCATAGCCTGTCCGATCATATTCCTACTCATTCCGGGAGGTGAGATCTTCGGATTCGCTGCCGGCAAAGGGTTCACTATAGGTGTGCGCACAGCTTTCTGGATAGTATATGGAGGTATCTGTCTCGTCACTCTCATCCTATATCTTGGCGCACTGGTCATGCCTCACAGAATAGCCGCTATAATCTCCGGAATATTCTCATGGCGATTGTTGCGAAGATGGAAACAGCAGGCCGACGAGACAGGCCAAAGCATGATAGAGACCGGTTCCGATATCCGCACCAGACCGCTTCTATGGTGGCTAAAGGCCATGGGAGCCACAATAGTCACATGGATATGCCGCTATCTTGTTGTCAACGCATTGTTCTGGGGATTCGCAGCCGCCGCACCTCAGGCCATAGTTTTCGCACGTCAGTTCATTGTCTGGACACTTCTGACCATCAGCCCGACACCCGGCGGCAGCGGAATCAGCGAATGGCTCTTCACAAACTATTACGGAGACCTCATAGGCAATCTGTCGATCGCATTGGTCATTGCAATCATCTGGCGTCTTATCTCCTACTATATCTATCTTGCAGCCGGAGTCTTCATGTTGCCCTCATGGATCCGCAAAAGCCACAAAAAATCCGCCCCCTGACAGGAGCGGATCCGTTTGTTTCTTATTTATCCGGATGCGTTATCCAAGACGGTCGATGCCAAGTTGGATTCGACGGACAGTCTCGTCGCAGCCGAGAAGCTCGGTGATATCGAACATGTGGGGTCCCTTGCACTCGCCTACCACTGTCAGACGGAAAGCATTCATCACGTTTCCAAGATGATAGCCCTTGTCGGCAATCCATCCGAGCACAACCGGTTCAGCTGCTTTGCTTGAAAAATCCTCAAGACCTTTGAGCACCTCGATCAGTTCGCCCATGATAGCCGGCATCTCTGCATTCCAGCGTTTGCGCACTGATTTCTCTTCATATTCCTCAGGTTCTACAAAGAAGAACTTGCTCTGATCCCACAGATCGCCGACGAAATTGATGCGTCCTTTTACAAGTCCGACCACACGGGTTATATATTCGTCAGTCCAAGCCGACGGATCAACGCCATGCTCTTTCAATACAGGCTTGTACATCTGCGCCAACTCTTCATCCGACATTTCCTGAAGATATTTATGATTGAACCATTTCCCTTTCTCGAAATCGAATTTGGCTCCGGAACGAGAGCAATGGTCGAATGAGAATTTCTCGATCAGTTCATCCATCGACATGATTTCCGTGTCATCGCCCGGATTCCAGCCCAGCAGAGCAAGGAAATTGACAACGGCCTGCGGCAGATATCCGCGCTCGCGATAGCCGGATGAGATCTCTCCGCTCTTGGGATCGTGCCATTCGAGGGGGAACACCGGGAAGCCGAGGCGGTCGCCATCGCGCTTGCTGAGTTTACCCTTTCCGTCGGGCTTCAGAAGCAGTGGGAGATGTACGAACGAAGGCATAGTGTCGGCCCATCCGAAAGCTTCGTAAAGAAGAACGTGGAGCGGAGCCGAAGGGAGCCATTCCTCGCCACGGATCACGTGGGTAACCTCCATCAGATGGTCGTCCACGATATTTGCCAGATGGTATGTGGGCAGATCGTCGGCACTCTTGTAAAGCACCTTGTCATCGAGAATCGAAGAGTTGATGGTCACCTTTCCGCGGAGCAAGTCGTTGACCTCCACATCGCGTCCGGGTTCGATCTTGAAACGCACAACATATTTCTCTCCGCCGTCAATCAAGGCCTTCACCTCATCGGCCGGCATCGAAAGAGAGTTACGCATCGACATTCGTGTCGACGCATCGTATTGGAAATTGGGCGTTGCGGCACGGGCAGCCTCAAGCTCGGCAGGAGTGTCGAAAGCAATGTAGGCTTTTCCTGCATCGAGAAGCATCCTGACATGGTCGCGATAGATGTCACGACGTTCACTCTGCTTGTAGGGGCCATAGTTGCCACCTTCGCGCACACCTTCATCGATCCCGATACCGAGCCAAGCGAGAGCCTCGTTGATATAATCCTCGGCACCCGGCACAAAACGCTGCGAGTCGGTATCCTCGATACGCAGGATCATGTCTCCGCCATGCTGACGTGCAAAGAGATAATTATAGAGGGCTGTGCGGACGCCTCCAATATGCAGAGGTCCGGTGGGCGATGGTGCGAAACGCACCCTGACTTTTCTTTCCATATCTTATGTTATGTTCGTGTTTTTTTATTTTACGCGCAAAATTAATCAAAACCTACCGATTATCCCAACCTCCCCATCCCAAAATGTCATTCGCAGGAATCAGGTGAGGGGTTGGTGAAGATGTGGCGGATGACGGAGGGATAGTGGAGCATTTCGAGGCGGCGGACTTTGGCTTCGATGTCGGCGGCGGTGTCGGTGGGTTCCACGGGAATCCGTGCCTGAAAGAGGATCTCGCCACGGTCATATTCCTCAGTTACGCGGTGGATGGTAATGCCGGTCTCGTTGTCGCCTGAGGCAATAACCGCATCATGGACATGACGGCCATACATACCGGGTCCGCCATGCCGCGGCAGTAGCGATGGATGTATGTTGAGGATCCGGCCGGCATATCTCTGTATGATAAACCCGGGAATCAAGAGCAGGAATCCTGCCAGAATGATTATATCGGCATGCAGGTCGTCCAGGATACCGGAGATCAGGGAGCTGTCAGCAAGCATAGAGCGGTCAACAACCCTCACCGGGATCCCCATGGACTTTGCTTTTGCAACGACTCCGGCATCACTGCGGTTAGTGACAATGGCTGTCACTGTCAATCCGCATCCTGCTCCGGGGCCATTATTGAAATATCCGGCTATGTTTTCCGCATTGCTACCGTTTCCGGATGCAAATACCACAATATTCCGAATCGCTGAGTGGTTAGAAGATTCCGTCATATCTCTTTATCGCTATATTTTTCGCAAAATTACAAAAATAACCGGTGCAAACCGCAATCTGGAATGCACCGGTGCTATTAATTTCTATGATCTGATCAGGCGAGGGGTTTTGCTTCCCAACCGAGGGCACTTGCACCAAGCACAGCGGCATCGGCTTCCTTGAGTTCAGAGAGGAGGATGTTGACTTTGCCTTTCCAGATGCTGAGCATGTTCTTTTCCATAGCTTCACGCATGGGCTTGAGCAGCAGTTCGCCGGATTTGGCAAGACCGCCGAAGAGGACGAATGCTTCGGGAGCTGAGAACACGGTGAAATCGGCAAGAGCCTCACCAAGGATTGTTCCGGTGTATTCAAAGACACTCTTTGCGAGTTCATCGCCGGCCATAGCCGCATCGTAGACATCTTTCGATGTGATATCCTCAATGGCTATGTCGCGCAACAGCGACGGTGCGTCGGTGATCTCCAGATATTCGCGAGCGGTGCGTGCCACGCCAGTAGCGGAGCAGTAGGTCTCAAGACAGCCGGTGCGACCGCAACCGCAGAGACGTCCGTTGTTGCGTTTGACGATTACGTGACCAAGTTCTCCGGCGAAACCATCATGACCATACACGAGCTGACCGTTGATTACGATACCCGATCCCACACCTGTTCCGAGGGTGATCATGATGAAATCTTTCAGTCCACGTGCTGCACCATAGGTCATTTCACCGATTGCAGCTGCGTTAGCGTCGTTTGTAATGGCAACGGGGATGCCGAACTTGTCGCTCAGCATCTGCGCGAATGGTATCGGAGTGGGCCAAGGGAGGTTGACACCATCTTCAATCATTCCGGTGAAATAGTTGGCATTGGGCGCTCCTACACCGATGCCGAATATCTTGTCCTCGGCATTGATCGACTTCATCAGACGCGTACATTCTTCATACAGTTCGTCGATATAATCGTTGATGTTTGAATGTTTACGAGTCTTTATCGAGTTGCTTGCAAGCACGATACCACGGGCGTCGACGATACCGAACACGGTGTTTGTGCCACCCATATCGATGCCTATAACATAAGGTTTGGAGTTATTCATCTGATATTGATTTATGTAAGTTTGATTATGCCACAAAGATAATTAAAATATCCAATCCATTCATCCAATTTTGATTTTTTATTAATTGGCATGGCATTAATCTTGTGTCAAATCAGTAATTTTGCATCATGAACCTGAAACACATAGTATTTTTAACACTATTTTTTTGTCTGACGGCATGCTCGTCGGATGAGCCGGCTGTCGGGACACCACCGGTGGGGACCGAGAAAGCCTTGAAGACCGTCCTGGTCTACATGGTTGCCGATAACAATCTCTACGGCTACAGCCTCGACGACCTGAAGGAGATGAAAAGCGGAGTGTCCGCATCTGATTTCCCCGACGATTGCCGATGGATTGTCTATTTCAGCGGACGCGACAACAATCCCCGGCTGATGGAATTTGACGCTGATGGCAAAGAATCGGTGCTGGCCACTTACCCCACCTCGGAGTCGTCGGTCACAATTTCAAGGATGCAGACCGTCCTGTCCGATGTTGAACGCCTCGCACCTGCGCAAAGCTACGGTCTGGTGCTATGGAGCCACGGCACGGGGTGGATCAGCGACTCCGGAACGCTTGATGAACCATCCACCGCCACCGGATCAGCGATAACGCCCTATTCGTTCGGCTATGACGGCAACTCCGGCAAGAAGATGAAGATAACTTCTCTGGCACAGGCACTTGCCGGACGCCGCTTCGACTTCATCTACTTCGACTGCTGCCACATGGCCACCGTGGAGATAGCCTATCAGCTGCGCAAGTCAACCGACGTGATGATTGCCTCTCCGACAGAGCTTGGAGTGGAGGGTATGCCCTACGATGTCAACATTCGTCCGCTGCTCTTGGGGCAATACGACAGGGCTGTGGACAACACTTACCGCTACTATCTCTCCCAATATAATTCCGGCGAAGGATTTGGCTGCGCTATCAGCCTGCTTAACCTTGCGACTATCGACGATCTGGCGGATGCTACCCGTGATGTGCTGTCGGTCAATGCCGAACTTCCCGAAAGCTATTCGCCGGTCTACTATTTCCGCAGAAACGTAATCGACGATGGGGTCTACGAATTCGACCACTATATCAAAGCCCTATGCGGCAGTGACACAGATCTCTACAGCCGCTGGCGCGAGGCATTCAACAAGGTTGTCAGCCTCCATCTCAAGACCTCACGCGTCTACATGCTCGACTCCTCCAAATTCCAGGGTCTCGGCTCCCACATACTCCGCTCAAAAGATGAGCTGGAGGTCACCGGCGATCCCTACGGCTACCGCGAGACTGCATGGTGGGCCGACGTAGTATCAACCGTATTCAATTGATCCACAAGATATGATTTTCAACCAGATACCATTTTTCGACACAACCGGTTCAGAGGCAACAGAACAGGCTGCCAGCAAGCTCGCTTCGGATGCCGAGGCGTTCAAGGCCCTGTCGCTCGAGGATCTGATCAGCAAGCTGGCCCACTCGATGGTGGATTTCGCCTTCCATCTGGCCATAGCGATCCTGGTGTTCTACATAGGTAAATTCGTGATCCGCCGCATCTACGTGGTGCTGTCGACGATCATGATCCGCCGCAAGATGGACAAATCGCTCTCCACGTTCGTGCTCAGCCTCGTCAGGATGGTGCTCTACTTCATCCTCGTGGTCACCGTGATCGGCATTCTGGGTATCAACACCAGCTCATTCATCGCGATCTTCGCCTCTGCCGGCGTGGCCATCGGTATGGCGCTGAGCGGTACATTGCAGAATTTTGCCGGTGGCGTGCTGATCCTGCTGCTGAAGCCCTACAAGGTTGGCGACTACATCGAGGCACAAGGTTATGCCGGCACGGTCACCGAGATCCAGATTTTCTCCACCATCATCTGCACCTACGACAACAAATCGATCATCATACCCAACGGCGGCCTCTCCACATCGTCGATCAACAACTGGTCGCGAGAAGCCTACCGCCGCATAGACTGGACCATATCGATGGCCTACGGGGATGATTTCGACACGGCACGCAAGGCTATAATCGGAATGCTATCGAGCGATGACCGCATAGTGAAGACCACCCTTGCCTCCGACATAGAGCAGCGTGCGGAAACCAAGTCGGCGGACACAGACGACGAAGCTGACGAGACACCCCGTCGGCGCGGATTCATCTACCGTCTGTTCCACCGCAGCCACAAGCATATCCGCCGTCTCGACGAGGTTGATCCTGAGGCAGCGTCTCCGGTGGCCGTGGTCAAGCTCAACGCCGACCGCGCACCCCAGGTGTTTCTCTCCAACATGGGAGAAAGCTCCGTCGATCTCTCAGTCCGCGCATGGGTTCTGGCCACGGATTACTGGGCTGTTTATTTCGACTTCAACGAACGTTTCTACCGCGAACTTCCGGGTCACGGCATCCACTTCCCGTTCCCTCAGCTCGACGTCCATCTCAATCCGTCGGACAACTGATCCTATATAATTTTTTAACATCTCGCCGTCCCATATTCCAAGGCCGCGATCTATGACTTCTGCCTTTTTTTTGCTAACTTTGCATCATCGTGCGCAGACCATAGTTCAGCGGCAGCAACGTGTTGCTTGTCATTCACTGCAGATGCACGACCCGGGGCTTCCGGCCGCCACTCTCCTCCTCCAGGCGGGATAAGCGTTGCCCCTCCCCGACAGGAACCGGCTCACAGCCAACATCTTGTCCGTGATCGCGAAAAATAAAAAAATAACATAAATGACAAGTAAATGGAATTATCTACCCCTTACTTCCGAAGAGCAAAAGTCAGAGTCAGAGTTAGCTAAGAAATTTGATAATGTGCCGCCTGTCAGCGAATTGCTTGCACAGCGCGGCATCACATCCGTGGAAGAAGCAGAGAAATTCTTCCACCCC
Source organism: uncultured Muribaculaceae bacterium (assembly GCA_910579185.1). Lineage (GTDB taxonomy): Bacteria > Bacteroidota > Bacteroidia > Bacteroidales > Muribaculaceae > Paramuribaculum. Next base: position 45,177 of record CAJTTG010000006.1, on the reverse strand, counting down.
TCCCTCAAAGACTTGCACGATCCTTTCCTCATGCCCGACATGGACAAGGCGGTGGGACGGCTCAACAAAGCTATGGGTAAGAAAGAGCGGATCATGGTCTACGGCGACTACGACGTGGACGGCACGACCGCTGTCGCGCTGGTGTACAAATATCTCCAGCAGTTCTACTCCAACATCGAGTACTACATCCCAACGCGCTACGACGAGGGCTACGGCATATCACGCCGAAGCATCGACATCGCGGCGCAAAATGGCATCAAACTCATCATAATCCTCGACTGCGGCATCAAGGCGATCGACGAGATAGCCTACGCCAAAAGCCTCGGCATAGACTTCATCATCTGCGACCACCACGTGCCCGATGATGCGCTGCCGGATGCCGTGGCTATCCTCAACCCCAAGCTTGAAGGCTCCACCTATCCGTGTCCCCACCTGTCGGGCTGCGGCGTAGGCTTCAAGTTCATGCAGGGGTTCGCCATCAGCAACGGGATCTCGACAACGGAGCTCGAGGGACTGCTGGATCTGGTGGCGGTCAGCATCGCCGCCGACATAGTGCCGATGATCGACGAGAACCGCATCATGGCCTATCACGGGCTACGGCGCATCAATGCCAACCCCAACATGGGTCTGCGCGCCATAATCCGCATCTGCGGTCTGACGGGCAAGGAGATCACCATCTCGGACGTGATCTTCAAGATCGGTCCGCGCATCAACGCTTCGGGACGCATGCAGAGCGGACGGGAGGCTGTTGAGCTGCTGGTGTCACGCGACGTCAACGAGGCCTATGAGCTTGGCAAGGCAATCGACCAATACAACAAGGACCGCAAGGAACTCGACAAGCGGATCACCGATGAGGCCAACGACATCCTTGAGTCGCGCGGCGAGATGGTTTCCAGCAAGAAATCCATAGTGATCTACAATAAGGACTGGCACAAAGGAATCATAGGGATCGTGGCATCGCGACTGACGGAGCTGTACTATAAGCCGTCGGTTGTGCTTACGCTTGCCAACGGACTGGCCACAGGGTCGTCGCGCTCCGTACAGGGCTTCGACATCTACAAGGCTATCGATGCCTCACGCGACCTGCTTGAGAACTTCGGCGGCCATCCCTATGCCGTAGGGCTGTCGCTGAAAGAGGAAAACATCCCTGAGTTCACGCGCCGCTTCGAGGAATATGTCAAGGAACACATCCAGCCCGAACAGCTGCAACCGCTGCTCGACATCGATGCGTTCATAACATTTTCCGAGATCACACCGGCGTTCATCTCCACGCTGCGGAGGTTCAATCCATTCGGTCCGGGCAACAACAAGCCTGTGTTCTGCACGCGCAATGTGATGGACTTCGGCACGAGTAAGCTCGTTGGTAAAAATCTGGAGCATATCAAATTCGAGCTTGTCGACGATACGTCGGGCAAGGTGTTCAACGGCATAGCATTCAACATGGCCGAACACTTCCCCTACGTCCATGCACGCAAGCCGTTCGACATCTGCTTCACCATTGAGGACAACAAGCACCAGAGCGCGACATCCTCGATCCAGCTACTGGTCAAGAGCATCCATCCCAAGAAATAAAGCCCGGTGGCCACCCCGGAGGACATACTCAGGCAATACTGGGGCTACGACTCGTTCCGCGAGCTACAGCCCGAGATCATCGGGTCGGTGCTTGACGGCAACGACACTCTCGGCCTGTTGCCTACGGGTGGTGGAAAATCGATCACGTTTCAGGTTCCGGCGCTGATGCTTCCGGGGGTTACGCTCGTGGTCACGCCCCTGATCTCGCTGATGAAAGATCAGGTTGACAATCTCCGCACACGCGACATCCCGGCCGCTGCCGTCCATTCGGGTCTCTCGCGCGCCGAACAGCGGCTGGCGCTCGACCGCTGCCGGCTTGGGAAGCTGAAGATCCTCTATCTGTCGCCGGAGAAACTGCAGGGCAAGGCGTTTATCGAGCAGCTTCATCAGATGGAGATCAGCCTGATAGTGGTCGACGAGGCTCACTGCATATCGCAATGGGGCTATGACTTCCGCCCCTCCTATCTGCGTATCGCCGACCTTCGCCGTCACTTCCCCGACGCTCCTGTTCTTGCCCTCACCGCCTCGGCCACTCCGGAGGTCACGGCCGACATCATGGACCGTCTGGCCTTCCGCAGCCGCAACCTCTTTGCCAAAAGCTTCTCCCGACCCAACATAAGCTACATAGTGCGCCACACCGACAGCAAATCCCAGATGCTGTTGCGAGTGCTGCGTGCCACGAGCGGTTGCGCCATTGTCTACGTTCGCTCACGCCGGCGCACCAAGGAGACTGCCGACTATCTGCGCCAATGCGGCATTTCAGCCGAACACTACCATGCCGGTCTGTCGGCTGAGGAGAAGAACGACCGCCAGAACCGCTGGAAAGACGGCACGGTGCGAGTGATGGTGGCCACCAATGCTTTCGGCATGGGTATCGACAAGCCCGATGTGCGCACCGTGGTCCACATCGATCCTCCGTCGTCGCTTGAGGAATATTATCAGGAGGCCGGGCGTGCCGGACGCGACGGATTGCCATCATATGCCGTGATGATCACTTCACCGGGTCCCGACAAGTCGACCCTCACCCGTCGGCTCAACGATTCTTTCCCTGATAAAGACACCATACGCCACGTCTATGAGCTTGCATGCAATTTCCTCGGCGTGGCCGTAGGCTCGGGCTACAATCAGCTCTATGAGTTCAATTTCGCCCTGTTCTGCGACCGTTTCCAGTTGCGTCAGCCTATTGTGCGCAGCTCGCTGACGCTGCTGACCCGTGCAGGATACATAGAGTATGTGGAGGAAGTGACCACGCGTTCCCGAGTGATGGTGACAATGAACAAACGCGAGCTCTATGACCTGCGTCTCGATGCTACAGCCGATGCCGTGTTCCAGCTCATTCTGCGCACCTACACGGGGCTATTCGCCGACTATATCTACATCTCGGAGGAACTGATAGCCTCGCAGCTCCACCTGTCGGGGCAACAGGTCTACGATGCGCTGCTGGCGATCCAGCGGCAGCATGCCATCCATTACGTGCCGCGCAAAACAACTCCCTATATCTTCTTCACTACTTCGCGTGAACTTCCGCGCCACATCACGATTCCCCGTACCGTCTACGAGGATATGCGCCTGAGAATGGAGCGCAGGATCGATGCGATGCGACGCTTCATGTTCGACGACAGCCGATGTCGGGTGGCCACGATGCTTGAATACTTCGGCGAGAAGGATCCTTTGGACTGCGGAACATGCGACGTGTGCCGTGGCCGCCGCAAGCCATCGCCGGAAAAAAGCAAGAACCTGCGCGAGAGCATCCTCTATCTCACCTCGCGGACAACCCCCGTCAGCGTAGGCCACATAGCCGCACAGGCCTGCGTGAGCATAGAGACGGTGGTCAGCACTGTTCGTCCGATGCTCGATGAAGGGATACTCCGGCTGACCCCCGACGGCCTGCTGACGCGGCTCTGAATGCCCACGGTTCACACTTTTTAATCTCTTTTAGCTGACAGGCATGCGACTATGCCAGCCCCCATTTGTTCTACTATCGAAGCAAGAATAAGACTTCGATCATATAACAACATCCCTCGTCCTTATTGACGGATAGTGATTATTAGTCTATAAGGCTCTCATAAATAAATAGTTGAAACGGCAGGGCGGTGTGTCGGCACAAAAGCGGCACACCGTCCTTGTCATTTGCCGGTTCTCCGATAGTTCACCAAGAGTAACCATAGGTGCTAAGAGGATGCTCCTTAGATCGGGGTGGCGGATCTCCGAGACGCCTACCGGGTATCGGCTCATAAGATGACGGTTCTACAGCACGGAGTGCTGTGACCCCGAGAAGGATCAGACGTTGAAGAGGAAGTGCATTATGTCGCCGTCCTGCGCCACGTATTCTTTGCCCTCGATGTTCATTTTTCCGGCTGCACGGACGGCGGCCTCGCTTCCGAGGGTGACATAGTCGTCGTATTTGATCACCTCGGCGCGGATGAATCCTTTCTCGAAGTCGGTGTGGATGATTCCGGCACATTTCGGAGCTTTGCTGCCTCGCATGAATGTCCATGCCCTGACCTCGTCCTCTCCGGCAGTGAAGAATGTCTGGAGATCGAGCAGAGCGTAGGCGGAACGTATCAGTCGCGACACGCCCGATTCCTCCAGCCCTATTGATTCGAGAAATTCCTTGCGGTCCTCGAAGGTTTCAAGCTCGGCGATCTCGGCCTCGGTCTGTGCGGCCACTATGAGTATCTGCGCGTTCTCCCCCTTGACGGCCTCACGGACGGCTTCCACGTAGGCATTTCCGGTGGCTGCCGAGGCATCGTCGACGTTGCAGACGTAGAGCACCGGTTTGTTTGTAAGCAGGAACAGCTCGCGTGCGAATTTCTGTTCGTCGGGGGTCTCGATCTCTACCGATCGCGCCGGCAGACCGCGCTGCAGGGCTTCCTGGTATTTCACGAGCACTTCATATTGCATCTTGGCCACCTTGTCGCCGCCTGTCTGGGCTTGTTTCTGCGTCTTTGCAATGCGGCTCTCGACGGTCTCGAGATCCTTGATCAGCAGCTCATAGTCGATGATCTCCTTGTCGCGGACGGGATCCACCGTGCCGTCGACATGGGTTATATTATCGTCGTCGAAGCAACGCAACACGTGGATAATGGCATCTGTCTCGCGGATATTGGCCAGAAACTTGTTGCCGAGGCCTTCGCCTTTGCTAGCGCCTTTGACCAGTCCGGCGATGTCGACGATCTCCACCGTGGCCGGAACGACGCTTCGCGGATTGCACATCTCGACAAGGCGTGTCAGGCGGTCGTCGGGGACGGTGATGACTCCCACATTAGGCTCTATGGTGCAGAAGGGGAAGTTGGCCGACTGCGCCTTAGCGTTTGACAGACAGTTGAAAAGGGTCGACTTGCCTACATTGGGCAGTCCGACAATACCGCATTGTAATGCCATAATATTTAATGTATGATCTGGTTCGTTACTAAAAAGTTAGGCAAAGGTAGCAAATAATGGCGGCATTTCAAAAAATAGCCTTGTTGCAGATGCGCGGCAGGGGTTATTTGCGGATAAGGGAGCGCAGAGTTGTTCCGATCCCGTTGACCATTGCCATCATCGGTGTCAGCAGGGGGCGTATCTCCGCGTCAGGTCCGGGGGTGAACACGGACAGGGAATGCTTGTTGCAACGGATGTCGATGGTGTCGGGGAGCATCATTGGCTCTCCGTCGAGGTGAACGGCACCGGCCTGACGGCGGCGTATGCGCAGCGAGTCGGCGCGGAAAGTATTGATGAGCATGTTTTTCTCTATGGTGCCGGCCATCAGGTCTATGCCCACGAGCGCGGTTGTCAGCTTATTGCCGTAATGGATTATGGTCACGTCGAGCAGTCCGTCGTTGATCGAGGCATGGGGGGCTATATAGGCGTTGTTGCCATATTGCGAGGCGTTGCAGACGGCGACCACGAAAGCCCTTTCGGTCAGCACCTGGCCGTTGGCTGTGATCTCATATTCCTCAGGCACGTAGTTGCGGTATTCCGAAAACGTCGTGCTCAGATAGGTCATCAGTCCGCGTTGCTTCGACTGAGCGAACTTGTGACCTACGGTGGCATCGAAGCCCATGCCGAATGTGCAGAAGAATTTGCGTCCGTTGGCCTCGCCGTTGTCGCATATCTCGCTGCGTCCGGCGGCTATCACGTCGAGCGACGACCGTATGTCGACCGGAATGTTCAGGTGTCTTGCAAGCCCGTTGCCTGATCCGCAGGGGATTATGCCGAGTGTCACTCCCGTGTTGCAGAGGGCCATGGCCGTTTCGTTGACGGTTCCGTCGCCTCCGGCGGCAATTACAATGTCGTATCCGTGCAGGGCGGCATTGCCGGCAAGCATCGTGGCATCGCCGGCTCCACGGGTCAGAGCCGTGTCGACCGAGATCCCGGCATGGGCGAGATGGTCGGCGACACGCCGGTCAAGCCCCTGTTTGCGGCCTGTCCCGGATATTGGATTGATGATCAACAGTGCTTTTTTCGGTTCCATTGCCCGGCAAAGATACGAAACAATGATTAATTAACAAAACATAACACTCCGAATCCCCGTCACTGACCGAGCCGGAAGTCCATGGCCACGGCATCGAATCTCACATTGCGTCCGGCAAACAGCGAGGGAAGGCTGCCGTCGGCCAGGAGCGTATCTGTGGTTCCGGCTATCAGCCTCCGGTTGCCGGGCATGAGCCACAGGCGCGAGGCCACGGTCAGCGCCGAGGCCACATCGTGGGTGCTCAGCAGAACTGCCGTATTGAAATCGCGTGCCAGCATCCGGAGCAGTTCCATGATCTCCAGACGGCTCGCCACGTCGAGAAACGAGGTCGGCTCGTCGAGGATCATCACCGGTGTGCGCTGCGCGAGGGCACGGGCTATCATCACTTTCTGACGTTCGCCGTCGCTGAGCGTTGCCATGTGGCGACGGGCCAGCGCCTCCACGCCGACGGCTCGGATGCTCTCGTCCACGATCTGCCGGTCGCCGTCGGACAACCGCCCGAAGAACCCGGTGTAGGGTTGGCGGCCAAGCCCCACGGCCTCTCTCACGGTCAAGGCTCCGGCATTGGTGCGATCCGTGTAGACCACGCTCATCCGGCGTGCCACCTCGCCAAGGCTCATTGCCTCCAAAGGGCTGCCACCCACGAGGATCTCGCCGGCCAGGGGGCGCTGCTGACCGGAGATAGTGCGCAGTAGCGTGGACTTTCCGGCTCCGTTGGGACCCAGCAGACAGGTCACCGATCCCTGCGGCAGATAGACGTCGATCCCGGTGGCCACTTCCACGGCCGGTCGCCGTCCATCGCGGTAGCCTATGACGAGCCCCCTGGCCGAGAGTGCCGGGGCGAGAGCCGTATCCTGAATGTCGTCAGTCAAAATAGTGAAGCTTTTTGCGGTTGAGAATAACGTAGATTATCACTGGCACTCCGATCACCGGGGTTATGGCATTGATAGGCACTACCCCACCGCGACCTGCCGCCACGGAGATATAGGCACATAGCAACGCCGTGGCCGCGCCGCAGAGAGCCGTGGCAGGAAGCAGCACGGCATGGTTGGAGGTGCGGAGCATCATCCGGGATATATGGGGCACGATAAGCCCCAGAAAACCGATCGGGCCGCAGAAGGCCGTCACGGCGGCGGTGAGCAATCCAGAGACTATGAGCAGCAGCAGACGCGTGCGGCGCATGTCGATGCCGAGGCTGGCGGCATAACGCTCGCCAAGCAGCATGGCGTTAAGGGGCTTGACGAACAGCATCGCGACTGCCACCACCGGCAGTCCGAAACACACAAACGCCAGCACTCGCCCCGATGAGCCTCCGGCAAAGGAGCCGAGCCCCCATATAGTGAACGAATAGACGCTCTCCTGCGTGGAATAGTAGTTGAGCAGGGAGATCCCCGACGAGGCGAAATAGCCCACAAGGATCCCGACGATAAGCAGCATGGCCGCCGATCGGACCACCCTCGCCATCAGCATGAGAAGTCCCAGCACGACGGCAGCTCCGGCTATGGCTCCGATCACCACATTGAGGTACTGCCCCCACTGCTCGGCCACCATGCCGCCGAATGCGAGCACAACGATAGCCACACCCAGCGATGCCCCGGACGAGATGCCCAGTATCGACGGACCGGCCAGAGGATTGTTGAAGCAGGTCTGCAGCAACAGTCCGGCCACGGCAAGCGACGCTCCGGCCACAGCCGCCGTCAGCATCATAGGCACACGGGTCTCCGTCACGATGACACGCCATGTACCCTTGGCAACGTCGCCGCCGGTCATGGCACCCCACACGTCGGCAGCCGGGATATCTACCGACCCCGTCAGCAGACATCCGGCAGCACACAGCAGAGCGACGGCAGCCATCACCGCCATCGCCATTGCAACTCTCCGCTCGCGCCATTGCTTCATCGCCGGCAAATGTAGCATTTTTTTTCAACACAGCGAAACATGCCGTCGCAAGATTTCACGCAACATTTATGGCCTGACTTCCGTTTTAACGATGTCGAATCATTAACTTTGCCAACACTATGATGTCCGATATAACAATTAGCGCGCTCGCACTGGGTGCCGCCTCACTACTGGGATCGCTGGTCGGATTCTTCTTCCGCCGGATCCCCCATAAGCTCAACGATATCTTCCTCGGCTTCTGCGCCGGAATGATGCTCGGAGCCGCCATCGTATGCCTCATCCTCGAAGGACTCGAGACCGCCGGCAACAGCGGATGGTGGCAAGTGGCCGCCGGAGTCGCTGCCGGGGTGGTCCTGATCAGCTACATCGACATTCTGACACCCCACCTCCATTCGCTGACCGGACTCGGAGAGATGGAAAGCCACCCTGCCGGCAACCGCACCACAGGCAGCGTACTGCTCTTTGTCACCGCCATCGCCATCCACAAATTTCCCGAAGGCATGGCAACAGGCATCACATTCGACGGCCACGACATTGACAACGCATGGGCCGTCACCATCTCCATAGCCCTGCAAAACATCCCAGAAGGCCTTGTTGTGGTCACTCCGCTGCTCCTGATCGGCGTAAGCCGTCTGCGCACCATGATGGTGGCACTCGCCATCGCCGCCATCGAGATTGCCGGAGCCTACACAGGCTATTGCATCGGCGGCATATCCACAGCCCTGCTCCCCTTCCTGCTCGGCCTCGCCGGCGGTGCCATGCTCTACGTCCTCTCCGACGAGATGATACCCGAAACCCACGCCCACGGATTCCAGAAACAAGCCACCTACGCCCTGGTAGCCGGCGTGATGCTCCTGCTGATCATATGCCAGCTCACCGACTGACCCCACCCCCATCCACATCCCTCAGTCACCTTAGTCACCTTAGTCACTTTAGTCACCATGACTAACATGACTAAAGTGAATAACGCGAATAAAATGACTAAAGCACAACCACCCTGTCGGGACTGCCGCATTGGTGATTTGCATCCGGCTTCACTCGCCCCATCCATCAGCCCTGTCGGGGGCTCCCCTGTGGCGCGTCCAGCCTTATCTGGAATGTTTTTTCCTGCGTTTCTTATCAAGCCACGGCAGGACTTTGGAGCGCGAACTACGAGTGTACGACTTGCGTTCCACCTTGCATCCGGATGTCGGTATCAGCGATAGCATCAGGATAACAACTCCTATGAATAAAATCAAGCCCATACTGTAGACTTCTTTTCACAAATATACAAAATAATTAGTTATACGGCAATTCCTGTTAACGGTACATACAAGTTCATCATTTCATCGATAATTCGCATCAACCGATTGTGTCCGGCTTCACTCGCCACATTCATCAGCCCTGTCGGGGGACTCTCCTGTAGGGACTGCGCCATGGCGCGTCCGACCCCGTCCAGCCGTGCAAATAAGTTGATTATCCGGGTGTTATTCTGACATTATCCGGAACGCGGCATGCCGCAGTCCCTACAGGCAACGGGGGAAATGATTACGGCTCCCGTTGCTGATGCTTCCGGCCTACCGCACGGAGTGCGGTGACCCCGACCAATCCCGACAGGCATGGGTGATTTGCAATTATGGCGTAGCAGGGATATATGGCGGTGGCAGTGATTGTTCGTAGCCGAGGTTTTCAGCGTTGTCCGTGTTTCACTCCAGTTTTGCCTACGCTACTTGATAACACTCAGTTCAGCCTACGCCACTTGATAATACTATGGCTGACCAACGCTACTTGTTTTTGTCAGCATTGCAAAAAAACAGAATAGGGAAATATTTAGCTATGCTAAATTATTGAACACTCTCTCCCTCTTCCAACTCTCTCCTATATATATAATATATATACGGAGGTGGCTGTCAGTAACGCCGGAGCTGTTGGTTATATGGCTCCCTG
>CAJTTG010000006.1:0-35178 GCA_910579185.1 uncultured Muribaculaceae bacterium | reverse complement strand
ACATGACTAAAGTGACTAAGGCATATCCACTCTTGCTTGTAGGGACTGCGCCATGGCGCGTCCGGATTCGTCCATCCGTGTAAACATATTGATTATCTGGGCATTATCCGGGTATTATCCGGACGCGGCATGCCGCAGTCCCTACAGGCGAGGGGATAATTCCGCCCCTGTCGATGATGATTTCGGTCAAACCGCACGGAGTGCGGTGACCCCGACCAATCCCGACATGGCGTTGGTGATGATTCCGGCATTGAACGGCCACGGGGCAAAATGAAAGAAGGGACACTCTCACGAGCGACCCTTCTTTCATTTACACATAGTACTTAACGTCAGTGGATTTTTATTTAATGTCTAATTAACACATATGAAAAAGCAATCGTAGCTGCTGCAATAACCGCTACTGACAACAAAGGTACATAAAAATCTGAAACCGCCCTACCAACATATATATCACCCCATTACGCTGCTTCATCATGTTTTGAAAGCAATTCCGCTTTCAGATCGTAACAAGCCGGCCAAGAGTTCAAATTTCGCGAAATAAATGAAACCAAAACATGCCATGACCGTATCATTTTGCAAATTTGTTAAATTTAGCTAAAACAAACAATGCAGCTTTCAATTTGCAATTCCGGCTTTTTATCCGTAACTTTACTGAATCATACTTACAACACATTTCAACAACATGAAGCGAACAATATTAGCAGCAGCCATCATGGCTTGCGCTTCCGCCATCCATGCCGCACCAAGACATGGCCTCTCAGGCGGAACAAACACCAATGTCATTCTCCACGCATGGTCGTGGGATTTCAACACCATAGCCGACAACATGCACCTCATCGCCGACGCTGGATATGACTTCGTGCAGACTTCTCCGGCCAACACTTGCTTCGTTGGCGAAGGTGGAGGCAAAGCTCTCTACAGCCAGCCCGGCGATTCGGTGACTGGAAAATGGTACTTCTATTATCAGCCCACCGACTGGAAAGTGGGCAACTATCTGTTGGGCACTCGCGACGAATTCAAGGCCATGTGCGACAGCGCCATGAAATATGGCATACGCGTGCTTGTCGACGTGCTGCCCAACCACACTGCCGTCGACCACACTGCCGTGCTCCCCGATCTCGACCGTGCCGTAGGCGGCCACGACAACCTTTTCCATGCCAACGGGTTCACACCAATAACCCAATGGAACGACCGCTACGAATGCACCACCGGCGAGATGGGCGGTCTGCCGGATGTCAACACCGAAAACCCCGACTTCCAATACTACTATCTGCAATATGTCAACGACCTGATCAACCTCGGCGCCCGTGGATTCCGCTACGACACGGCAAAACATATCGGACTCCCCTCTGATCCCACCGATGCCAAAGCCGAGAGAAACAACTTCTGGCCCGTGGCCACAGGACGCGAAGCCGCCAAGGGGCTATCGCTGCTGATGCCCGACAGCTTGTATATGTACGGCGAGGTCCTACAGGATCTCAACGTCAAGGAACGCGAATACACTGAATTCCTCGATGTCACGGCCTCCAACTATGGCGGTGTCATACGGCAGGTGCTGGAAAAAGGCTCTGCCAAGGGGCAGGACATAGCATCGTGGCACCACAAGGCCCGTCCCGACAGCCTCGTGACATGGGTGGAATCCCACGACACATATTGCAACCACCACGAATCGGCCCACCTGACCGACGATCAGATCCGAATGGGATGGGTGTTCCTGACGGCACGTTCGGCCGGTACGCCACTGTTCTTCAGCCGTCCGGCCGGTAGCACGCGCGACAACTACTGGGGAAACAACCTCGTAGGGCCGCGCGGAAACGACGAATTCTTCCACCCCGAAGTGGTGGCCGTCAACGCATTCCGCCACGCAATGGCCGGACAGAAAGAGACAATCGAAACCTCACCCGACGGAGCTGTAGCCATTGTGGGGCGCGGAGATGCCGGTGCCGCTCTGGTCAACTTCTCCAACAAGCCGGCCAAAGTGAAACTCCCCACGGCTCTCCCCGACGGAACATACACCGATGCCGTCGGCGCCGGAGAATTCAAGGTCAGAAACGGCATCCTGACAGGTGCCCTGAAACCGCTCACTTCGGCTATACTCTACCGCTAAAACTGACAATTTGCACCTCATAATGAAAAATCGGGCTCAAAAAGTCCGGTTTTTCATTTTTATTCACTATTTTTGCAACGTCAAAAAAACTGATCCGCACGCTATGGAGGAGATACTCTTTACAAAGATGCATGGTCTGGGCAATGATTACATCTACATCAATTGCCTCGCATCGACTCCCCGTCAAATCGAACAGCTTGCCGTCGAGATGAGCCGCCCACACACCGGCATCGGATCCGACGGCATCATTATTATATGCCCCTCCATGATTGCCGACTTCCGGATGCGCATTTTCAATGCCGACGGATCGGAAGCACGCATGTGTGGCAACGGAGCACGCTGCGTAGGCAAATACGTCCACGACTACTGCCTGACCGACAAAACGACAATCTCGCTCGAAACCCTCGGCGGAATCAAGACAATCAGCCTCCACACGGGAGCCGACGGACGAGTATCATCGGCTACCGTCGACATGGGATCTCCGGAATTCCGATGCACAGCCATCCCGGCACTTCACACCGAAGAAACAATGATCGACTCTCCCCTGGAGACATCAATTGGCCTCCTGCGGCTGACTGCCGTCTCGATGGGAAATCCCCACGGCGTGGTATTCGTCAATTCCCCAGCCGACGTCCCACTCGATCAGATAGGCCCCGAGCTCGAATCCCACCCCATCTGGCCTGAACGCGCAAATATAGAATTCGTGTCGGTCGACTCCCCCACCCACCTGACAATGCGAGTCTGGGAACGCGGTTCGGGCGAGACAATGGCATGCGGAACCGGAGCCTGCGCCTGTGTGGCCGCCGCCATTGCCACCCATCGAGTGGATCCCGACAAAGAAATAACCGTCACCCTCCCGGGTGGCGACCTGAAAATCCGGCGCGACCCATCGGGGACAATCCTCATGACCGGACCTGCCGAGACATCCTTTGAAGGACGCTACCTACGAAAATCCAGAAGTTAAAAAAACCACCCTCATACATTCACCCAACAATGATAAAAGTCAACGACAACTTCCTGCGGATCCCCTCATCCTACCTCTTCTCCGAAATAGCAAGGCAAGTGTCGGACTACTGCCACACCCATCCCAACGCCAAGATCATACGCATGGGGATAGGCGACGTGACACGCCCCATATGTCCGGCGGCCATCAGCGGACTCCATGCCGGAGCCGACGAACAGGCACAGGCTTCCACATTCCACGGCTACGGCCCCGAACAAGGCTACCAATGGCTGCGGAATGCCATTGCAACCCACGACTATGCCAGCCGGGGCATAACATCCGTGACGCCCGACGAGATATTCATAGGCGACGGAGCAAAAAGCGACCTCGGAAACATAGGCGACATCCTATCACCCGACTGCCGTGTGGCCGTGACCGATCCCGTCTACCCGGTCTACGTAGACACCAACGCAATGGCCGGACGCGCCGGCACGCTATCCGAAAACGGCCTCTGGAACCGCATCATCTATCTCCCATGCACGAAAGAGAACGGATTCGTCCCCGAACTCCCCCACGAAGTCCCCGACGTGATCTATCTCTGCTACCCCAACAATCCCACCGGCACCACCCTCAACCGGCAGCAGCTCAAAGTGTGGGTCGACTACGCCCTGGCCAACAACGCCCTGATACTCTTCGACTCGGCCTACGAAGCATACATAACCGACGCTGACGTGCCCCACAGCATATATGAGATCCCCGGAGCACGGCAATGTGCCATCGAATTCCGCAGCTTCTCTAAAACGGCCGGATTCACCGGACTGCGATTGGGCTACACCGTTGTGCCACACGACCTGAAAGGCTTCGGCGCAAACGGCGAGGAAGTGGAGCTCCACCGCCTCTGGCTCCGTCGCCAGACCACCAAATTCAACGGAGCCAGCTACGTGGTTCAGCGTGCCGCCGCAGAGTTATACACCCCGGAAGGACGCCGTCAGGTACGTCAGACCGTGGACTATTACATGGCCAATGCCCTCATGCTCCGCAATGGCCTGACAGAAGCCGGATTTGAAGTCTACGGCGGTGTCAACGCCCCCTACATCTGGGTCAAGACCCCCGACGCTATGTCGTCCTGGGACTTCTTCCGCTTCATGCTGGAGAAATGCAACATCGTGGTCACTCCGGGAGCCGGATTCGGCCCGTCGGGTGAGGGCTACGTCAGACTGACCGCATTCTCAACCCACGAAGCAACAACCCGGGCCATAGAGCGGATCGCCGCCCTCAGAACCCGATAACCTACCGACAAACCAACCATCATCACTCAATAATAACACCATCAGCAAAATGTCATCGCTTAGATTCAAAGTAGTCGACGAGGCCTTCAACCGCAAGGCCGACCCTGTGGAAATACCAACCGAACGCCCTGAGATCTATTATGGGAAACAGGTGTTCAACCGCCAGAAAATGTTTGAATACCTGCCGGCTGACACATTCGAAGCCCTCATCTACGCAATCGACAACAAAGAACCGCTACCTCGCGACGTGGCCGACAGCGTGGCCGAAGGAATGAAACGCTGGGCTATCGACAACGGCGCACGCCACTACACACACTGGTTCCAGCCACTGACCGAGACAACAGCCGAGAAACACGACGGCTTCATCGAACACAATGGCAAAGGTGGCGTAGTGGAGAAATTCAACGGAAAACTGCTCGTCCAGCAGGAACCCGACGCCTCAAGCTTCCCAAACGGCGGAATCCGAAACACATTCGAAGCCCGTGGCTACTCCGCATGGGACATTTCATCCCCGGCTTTCCTGATGGACAACACCCTCTGCATACCGACAATCTTCATATCCTACACCGGCGAATCGCTCGACTACAAGACCCCTCTGCTCAGAGCGCTCAACAGCGTTGACAAAGCCGCCACTGCCGTTGCAAAATACTTCGACCCCAAAGTGGAACACGTCCGCTCATACCTCGGATGGGAACAGGAATACTTCCTCGTCGACGAAGCCCTCTACTCCGCTCGCCCCGACCTCATGATGACCGGACGCACTCTCATGGGACACGAATCAGCCAAAAACCAGCAGCTCGAAGACCATTATTTCGGCGCCATACCTTCTCGCGTCGAAGCCTTCATGCTCGACCTTGAAATCGAATGCCACAAACTCGGCATCCCGGCGAAGACTCGCCACAACGAAGTGGCTCCCAACCAGTTTGAGCTCGCACCCATATTCGAGGAAACAAACCTGGCCAACGACCACAACCTGCTGCTGATGTCGCTCATTGCCGAAGTGGCTCGCAGGCATCATTTCCGCGTGCTGCTCCACGAAAAGCCATTTGCAGGCATAAACGGATCCGGCAAACACAACAACTGGAGCCTCGGAACCGACCAGGGCGTCCTGCTGTTCGCCCCCGGCAAAACGGCCAAGGACAACCTGCAATTCATCACATTCGTGGTCAACGTGATGGCCGCCGTCTACCGCCATAATGGCCTTCTAAAAGCATCCATAGCCTCAGCTACCAACGCCCATCGCCTCGGAGCCAACGAAGCTCCCCCGGCTATCATATCGATCTTCACCGGATCACAGCTTGCCGATATCCTGCAACGGATCGAATCCTCATCCAACGAAGAGCTGTCCGACCTTTCGACTAAAGAAGGGCTTCGACTCAACGTGTCGCAAATACCCGAGATCATGCTCGACAACACCGACCGAAACCGCACATCCCCATTCGCATTCACCGGCAACCGATTCGAATTCCGCGCCGTAGGTTCATCGGCCAACTGTGCATCGGCAATGATAGCCCTCAACGCTTGTGTCGCACAGCAGCTCATGGAATTCAAATCAGCCGTCGATTCCCGTCTGGCTGCCGGCGAAGAACTCCGCCACGCTCTCCTGGAGGAAATACGCGCACTCATCGTGCTCTCACGCCCCATCCACTTCGACGGAAACGGATATTCCGACCAATGGAAAGCCGAAGCCGCTCGCCGGGGACTCGACTGCGAGACCTCCGTACCTGCCATTTTCGATGCCTACCTGCGCCCGAGCTCCATCGAAATGTTCCGCTCAACCGGAGTGATGACCGAAGTCGAACTCGCGGCAAGAAACGAAGTGAAATGGGAGATGTACACCAAGAAAGTGCAGATCGAAGCACGCGTGCTCGGCGACCTCGCCCTCAACCACATCCTCCCCGTCGCAATCCGCTATCAGTCAATCCTGCTCGACAACGTAGCCAAGATCCAGTCCATTTTCGGTAACGAGAAAGCCCGGCAGATGGCATCGGCCGAACTGACCACAATAGAGGACATCTCCGAACACACCCGGATAATCAAATCCGAAGTGGAGAAGATGGTCGACGCCCGACGCGAAGCCAACCGCATTGAGAGCGAACGCGAAAAAGCCGTCGCCTACCACGACTCAGTAGTTCCCTCCATGGACATCATCCGCTACCATATCGACAAGCTCGAGCTGATGGTCGACAACGAAATGTGGCCTCTACCCAAATACCGCGAACTCCTGTTCATCCGCTGACAATCCACTCACACACGCATACCCTTCCGCCTACGGCCGCATGTCCTCTCCCACCCGACATGCGGCCGTCGCCGTCAACAATAGCCATATCCGACTAATAATTGGTCTATTTGGCGCATCGCCCCAATAAAAAGACACAGAAATTAACTCTTTTATAAAAAATTCTTTATTTTTGCCGTTGACAAATTCTATTCACTTAATCAAAACCAAAATGAAAAAGTTCTTAGCAATGGCAATCCTCGCGATTGCATCTCTCGGCGCATCAGCCGAAGGTCTCTACGTAGGTGGTTCACTCGGCTACTGGCACAGCGGCGACGACAACACCAATCATCTGACAATCCTCCCCGAAATCGGTTATAACCTCTCATCAAACTGGGCTGTCGGCACTACTATCGGATATGATTATACCCACTTCTGCGGTCAGGGCATTTCCGGCAACACTTTCCAGTTCAACCCCTACGCTCGCTACACTTACTTCAAAAGCTCAAACAACCTCGTCAATCTTTTCGTTGACGGCACCGTAGGTCTCGGCCTCGGATGGGCTTCTTACGAAGACGAAGATTCCAAGACTGCATGCACATGGCAGATCGGCGTAGCTCCCGGCATCGCCATCAACCTCACCCAGAAATTCAGCCTCGTGGCCCACATCGGTTTCCTCGGCTACAAAGGTGCCAACCACACTGCCGAAACTATCGGCTACTACAACGAAGGTGGCCTCAAGCTCGACGGTAACGACATCAAGCTCGGATTCTACTACAACTTCTGATAAATCATTCAGACCAACTGAAAGGAGCGTATCGGCCTCATGCTGATACGCTCCTTACTGTTATATATATTCCGCCAACCGGCTTGTCACTTCAACTGATTGAAATATCTAAGACGCTCACCCGGGAACAGAGCCGGATGGAAAATGATTGCATAGTCGCGCAGCAATCGTTCCGGATGGAAAGGAAACTCATCGAACAGGGGGGACACAGAAGTGTCGCAGACATAGACCCCTCCATCTCCTACAGCCTTGAAATGACCATTCAGAGGATTGCTCTCTTTCAATCCGGCCAACGTCATAGGACCGAAACTCCTGATCAGCCAGAAATCAGCCATCTCCGCTTTATCCAACACAGCGGCGGCATCGAGCTTCAACGATCCGGCACCCTCGGTCATGCTCCACGGATACCGTCCCCCGGCATCCGAGAGCATCCTCGCCATATAGCTGCCCCCGGCCGGAACATTCCATTCACCCGACGACATCGGCTGCTCTGTCAACACGACCGGTCCCTCACCGGCCACAGAAGCAACCGAGTCGCTCAACCGGCGATAATCGCCCAAAACAGCTGCATAGATGGAATCAGCCCTCTCACGTTGGCCATACAACGCCCCAAGAAGCTTGATCCATTCAGCCCGTCCAAGCGGAGTGGCCTCCATATAATCCACCAGCTGCATCACCGGCACACCAAGTTTGGTCACAGCCCCCGACTCCTTATTCTGGAACGGAGACAGCAGGATAGCGTCAGGATCCAGTTCGACGATCATCTCCACAGATGGCGACATCGAATTACCCACATCGGCAATCCGCCCATCACGTATGCGCCCGGCGATATCGGCATTCATAAAGTACTGCCCGTCGGCAACCCCCTTGATCGAGGCAATCGCACCAAGCTCATTGACAGCTCCGCCATGAACCGAACTGTAGACCACCGACGACTCCAACGGCACCCTCACCACAGTCCCTTCCGGCAGATCGCCCGTGAAATCTCTCCCTACAAGCACATACCGCTCGAGCAGCGGCAGACTGTCGACCCATGGATTCCTGACATCCGCAATCAGATAATCGCCATAATCAACCAACGAAAGCAGCTGGGATTCAGCCGTCAGCGTATCCCCCTCCCGACTCGGGTCACTGCCCTTTGCACGGCTGCACGACATCACAGAAGCCACTGCTGCCACAGCCAGAAACATATTAAAAAAAATCCGTTTCATTTTAGTTACATATTTGTGGTCAAAGTTAACAAAAATAAGACATCCGCGTTAGGGGATTACGGAAAAAATTCATTAATTTTGCGCCAAGCAACAAATCATTAACAACACATATATAAAGAATTAATTATGTCAAAAGTTACAGTAGTGGGCGCCGGCAACGTAGGCGCAACATGTGCGAATGTACTGGTAACACAGTCAATTGCCGACGAAGTTGTTCTGATCGACATCAAGGAAGGTCTCGCTGAAGGCAAAGCAATGGACATCATGCAGACCGCCAACATCCTTGGTCTCAACTCTCGTCTGACCGGCGTCACCAACGACTATGAAAAGACCGCCGGCAGCGACATGGTTGTCATCACATCAGGCATTCCTCGTAAGCCCGGCATGACTCGCGAAGAGCTCATCGGCGTTAACGCTGGCATCGTGAAATCGGTAACCGAAAGCGTCCTCAAATACTCGCCCAACGCAATCATCCTCTGCGTTTCAAACCCGATGGACACCATGACCTACCTGATCCACAAGATCTCAGGTCTTCCCAAAAACCGCATCATCGGTATGGGCGGAGCACTCGACAGCGCACGCTTCAAATATTTCCTCAGCCTCGCACTCGGTGCCAACGCCACAGAAGTTGAAGGCATCGTAATCGGTGGACACGGCGACACCACTATGATTCCCCTCGTGCGCTACGCTGCCTACCGCGGTGTTCCTGCTTCGAACTACATCTCCGCTGAACAGCTCAAGACCGTTGCTGCCGACACCATGGTTGGCGGTGCTACCCTCACCAAGCTTCTCGGCACATCGGCATGGATGGCTCCCGGCGCAGCTGCCGCTCAGGTTGTATCTGCCGTCCTCAGCGACTCAAAGAAACTGATCTCCTGCTCTGCACTTCTCGACGGCGAATACGGCGAAAAAGATCTCTGCATCGGCGTTCCCTGTATCCTCGGCAAGAACGGCATCGAAAAGATCGTCAAATTCGAGCTCACCGACGAAGAGATGGAACTCTTCCGTGCAAGTGCCGCCGCAGTCCACAAAACCAACAGCGCACTCAGCTGCTAATCCGTGCCTGTCATGAAAGCAATCCGCTTCATCTTCGCAGCCGCACTGGCCTCTGCCATGATCAGCTGCAACGGATCAAAGGCCGATGCCGGTAACGCCGACTCTGCCGCTGCCACAGGTGCCGACACAACAGTCACCGAAGCCACGACAGCAGCTACCGACCCTGCCGAGGTCATCGAGCTGGAAGCCGACGATCAGATCGTCCCCCAGGATGTTCCCGTGATCATCGACTTCAACGCCACATGGTGCGGTCCCTGCCAGAAATTTGCTCCCGTTTTCCACAAACTGGCCGAAGAATACGCCTCAAAAGCGACATTCGCTTCCGCCGATGTTGACAAATGCACCGATCTGGCCGCTCAGTACAACGTATCCTCCATTCCTGCCGTGATCATCATCTACCCTGCATCAGCAGGCAAAGAACCCGTCAGCAACGTAGGCTACATGGACGAAGCCCAGTTCAAGGCATTCCTTGACGCAAATCTCTAATCCCCAACTCCAATAAACCGACAGCCCCCGGATGCGTTCTGCTTCCGGGGGCTGCTTATTTTATACGCACGTCGGACAGGGATCAATCCCATCCGCCAACCGTGCCGCCGATCTCTATCTTCGTCTGGTCAGGATTCTTCGACAGAGTGACAACGAGCGTGTGGGCATATCCCTGCTTGAACGACATCTTACCCTCCATCAGATACGACACTCCGTGGCTGACAACTTCAACCAACGGCCTGCGTGACTCAATGTTCTGCGGCACAACGATAGCGCAAAACTCGCTGTTGCTGATCTTCCGGGCCTTGACCGTGGCAGTCAAGCCATAGATCGACTTGGATGTGCCGCCCGTCGACAGATCTATCGACGCAGAAGGAACAGTGTTGTGGATATACACCTCACAGTCCGACGGCAGCTCTCCCTCGAAATCCTCCCCTTTCTCAAGCTTGACAATCGCCTTGCTGAGAATATGCGAGAATTTCAGCGTGACCGCGCTCGCCGATGCCGAGACATTCTTGGCCGAAGCCCAGAGAAAATCGCTTTTCTGATAGCCCCCGTCAACCGACTGGTCAAGTTCCAGATCGAACGTGTAGTCCTGCGTATCGTCAATAGACTCCTTATAAGGATAGTAGGCATACACATTATGCTCACCCTCGTCCCAGTAAAGGCGACGCGCCGGAGTCCAAGCCGATCCGTTGTAGGTCAGCAATTCATTGTTCAGCTCATTGCCGCTCATCTGCAACGAAGCATCGGAGGCGGTCATATAGACCCCGATCTTATCCTGCGATTCAAAATTCGTGTCTGTCACACGTGATTTCTGCGACGGATGCACTACGGAAAACACGATTTCCTTGCCGTTATCCACCGGCTGAGGCTCATTGTTGTCGCCGCATGAAGTCACTGCAACCAACGTTGCAGCAACCAAAGAAAGTGATTGATATAGTTTCATAGCTTATTTGATTTTTCGTTTGATTTTATCTTTTACTATTGTCACCGGACGATGCGTGCCATTGCCGTAAGGCGTGCCCGACACCGCAGCGCGGCTTCCGCCGGTCGATCCCCACTCGGACGAATCGTTGGCATAGAATTTATCCATCGTGAATCCCTCACCGGAATTATTGAGAATACGTTCCACTATGGCCTGACGGCTTATAGCGTTATAGTACGGTATGCCATAGTTCATGCAGGAGTTGATCTCCGAACGGTAAACACCACGAGCATAGCCATAGCCCCCCTCGAAAATATCCACCACATTGCTGTAGCGCGGATCGAAGATGAAATGACTCCATGCCACATCTGTCATCTTTCCGCTTGTCGACAGGTTGCAGAACAATCCATAACTTTGAGCTCTGTTAATCTCCTTTATAATTTTAGATGAAGCGAATCGGGAATCTCGTACCAGCTCATCGCCAAGTTTGCCAAATCCATGCCCTCCGGCTTCGTGCTGCACTATTCCGCGCGAATCATTGGGATAGCTCTCCTGACTCGGCGAACAGATACTGATAGCCCGTCCATCCTCGAACAGATATGTTGCGCCGCCATATTCATCCGAGTTCATCGACATGATAACCAATCCATTCCGAAGTCCATTAGCACTGACCGGAGAGTTCGCCATGACATACTCAAACACTTCTTCCGAATCATTGACTCTAAGTTCCGGCACGGACTCTTCCATTCCACCTCCACCATACCATGTCAGGAAGCGTGTGTCGCGATAAGTGTTGATGGTATTGACGCCTGTTTCCTGTGAAAGCGACATTATGGCATAGACATTGAAATAGTCGCGATAGGTGATGTAAGGTTCAAGACCGAAGAAATACTCCATCTGACGGCTCACCTGTGCCAGATAAGCCCCCGAAGCTATCGACTTGGCGTCGAAGCCATCACCGACAAACACTATATCAACGCCATTGCCCCGGGTAGCCGACTGCAGTTTGACAGTCTCATCCTCGCCATACTGATAATCATATTGCGAGATCCGGCAGACCGTTGTGAAATCCGTGCCTTCGAGGCGGAACACCAAACTATCAGCTCTGTTGCCGGCTCCCCTCGACAATTCATTGATTGTAAGAGTCACCGATGTTTTCTGATTGCCCGATGTAGCCGATAGCGAACACCAGTCCGGCTTATGCTCTAATGTCCAAGCCCCATCGGCATTTATCACGAGTTCCTTTCTATGGGCTGTGTTGAGCGCACATGCCGTTGACGGACGACACACAAAGCCACTGTAAGCTGTGATCCTCCTGAATTCGCTCCAGCCCTTTGCCCGTCCGTAGACATCCTCCGATCCGGCCGGAACCTCCAGCGAGAAATTGTCCATAGGCACTCCGGTAAAAGCCCAATAAGTTCCCTCATAAGTCATGGTTGGTGGTTCAGGATTATCACACACAACCTTATTAAGGTTATAACAATCTAAAAATGCCCCATAGCTCACCATAGTTACATCCTTATGCATAACCACACTTTCAATCATAGTACATCCGGCAAAAGTATACCAATTTATACGATCTACTTTCTGAGGAATGACAATTTCTCCAGCCAGTCTGGTGCATCCTGAGAAACACTCCTCCCCGATATATGCAATATTCTCACCAAACGCAACAGAAGATATCTGAGTGTTTTCAAAGGCCTTAGCGCCAAGATATCTGACAGTAGACGGCAGTATTAGCTCCCCTCTAAAGTTAGTATTATCTCCAAACGCATCTTCCTTGATATCCATCAGACCCTCATTCAATACCAGCATTGTGAAGCCACAATTGCTGAATACTCCACGTTCTATTGATTTCAAGCCTTTCGGAATTTCAAGCCTGCCGGTGAAACCGGCTCTTTCAAAGGCACTGACTCCAATAGTCTCAATATTCTCAGGTAAAACAAGCTCTCCGGTGAAATTACAATTGTAGAATGCCTCCAGACCAATTTCACGTAAGGACTCAGGTAAATATAGCACTCCCGACAATGTAGTAGATTTAAAGCAATAAGGGCCTATGTATTGCAATGTGCTGGGTAACGTGAGAGATCCAGATAAAGAGCTACAGCGACTAAAAGCACCACTCGTCATACTGCCATTCCAATTTACTTCATATGAACCGCAATTAGTCAATCCTTCAGGAAGAATCAGGGAACCAATCAATCCGGTATTTTCGAATGCCGACCCACGTATCTCCTTTATATTATCCGGAAAAACGACATGCGTCAGTGTCTGCATATTCATCATAGCTCCAGGAGGTATTACACAAGCCTCTTTATTGTAATAACATGTCGCTTCTTTGAGATTTAAACTACCTATAATTGACATACTACCACGGATATAAGCGAAATCACGTTGATCAATTCTCCCCCGAATCTTCAAATTTTTAATCAACGATGGTTCCGAGGACAACTTCCTGACACACTCCTCAAGGGTGCCACACTCATCAATATCAACCGTCAGATACTGGCGCATAAGACCATCGCGGAATTCAACATCATCGAGCCATGCCGTTATAGCCTCATCAACGAGCGTGAACTCATAGTCGCCGGTAGAATTGCGCTTGTCAACCTTTATAGTGAATATGTGCAGTTTTCCTGCGGTGTATGTTACCGATGCGTCTTTTACGAGCCGGTATGTAACGCCGTCAACCGTAATTGTCACCACATCAGCGCCGGCTGCCACAGTCTGCGGAACAACCACTGCCCGGTAATCGTCGGCATATTCGTAAGCCACTATGTTGGTTGGATCGCCGGAAACACTCTCAATGTTTCCCGTCGTCAGATCCACTTCCGCATCTGGCCTGACATTATTAACCACCACGGTCTTGGCCATCTCTGTCCATTCTCCATCCGCAAAGCCGGATCCCTCCTGTAACGTTATCCTCAGACCAGCCATGACATGACGGAATGTCAGTTCCACGCGCTCCGTTGTCGGCATTGCTTTCACCGATCTTGCTATCAGAAGGTCGCTCGACTCATATCCGCCCATCTCGTCGCCGGAACCGGCCACATCCTGTCGTGAAGACACGGAATAGCTCAAGCGGCAAGGATTGTCAATATTGGAAACATAAGGATAATAGGCCACGATGTCGACAGGAGTTTTCCCGTCTTTCCAATAAATTGGTGTCACCGCACTCCAACTGTTATTGGATCCATTGAATGTGAAGCGGACATTTGATGCCCTTATACCCTCGGAATCAATACCGGGAGCTTCCTCTCCATCATAATCCACAACGTACACACCCATCCGGTCTCCATCTTCAAAACCGGCGTCGCTCGCACGCGACAGCGTTGGATAGGCTGCCCCGAGTGTCATTTCCAGATCCTGATCTCCACGGGGCGCGGTTGATATCCCATCCGGCATTTCATCGCTGCAACCTGTCAGAGAAAATCCGGTCAAAACCGCAACAAGACCCAATATATTATATTTCATCTTTTCCATAGCTTACTTTCTTTTGCGTTTTGCGCCGAAGCGATATCCATCTACAAAAACAGGAGCATTATGCCACATGGATGGTGTTGACACTGCTTTTGCTGCACGACTCGACGTGAAATCCCGACCCATGGTGCGCTTATCATTGGCAACAAATTTCTCAAAATCGAATGACTCACCGGCCAGACGCATTATGCGTTCCACGATCAGCTGACGGCACCAGGTACTGAAATAAGGAATATTGTTGTTCATACATGAATTATACTCCGAACGAAACACTCCACGCGAATGGAAATATGAACCCTCGTAGAGGTCGACAATGTCGCTGTAGCGAGGATCAAATATCAAATGGCTCCACTCCACTTCCTTATATTTTCCATCAATCGATATGTTACGGCCAAACCCACGAGCCTTTTTGGCGAGCAATTCCGCTACGTGGCCACAACCATCAGTGCATTTACAATTCTGGATAAATTCATAATGATATATATACTCGTCAAGGAACAAACCGAAAGCATGGCCACCGGCTTCATGCTGAGTGATACCTCTTGCATCAAAAGGATACGGCTGAACACTGTTGGTGACAAACGCCACATTACTTTCTCCGAGCATTTGGGTCACACCATCATAGCCATCATAATTTACAACACATATAACAACAACTGTCGGATCCGGCTTGCTTGCTATCGGACTGACTGTTGCATCACAATAATCAAGGACAATCATACCATCACCTTTCATTCGTGTCTTACAATCACCCATTTCAACTCCGAATTTTGTATCACGTAGACGGTCAACCGTTCCTACACCACTTTCTTCTGAACGAGCAATCGAAGTGTAGACATTGAAATAATCGCGATAAGTTGTATATGGCTCGATCCCGAAGAAATACTCCATGTGCTGCTTCATAT
Source organism: uncultured Muribaculaceae bacterium (assembly GCA_910579185.1). Classification (GTDB taxonomy): domain Bacteria; phylum Bacteroidota; class Bacteroidia; order Bacteroidales; family Muribaculaceae; genus Paramuribaculum. The sequence continues at coordinate 19,768 of CAJTTG010000006.1, read as the reverse complement.
CACGCAGAAAGATTCCTGATGAAATATCCGAGGCATCATACCCGTCGCCGACAATGAAAACATCAACCCCATTGCCGCGTGTAGCCGACTGCAACTGAACGTATTGATCCTCTTCATACTCGTAATCGTATTGCGACAGATTTATATGTGTGGTATAGCTCTCCGTTTCATCCGTAAGCCGGAATATTATGCTGTCCGACCGGAAGGATTCACCTCTCGCCATGGCATCCACCGTGAGTTTCAGTTCTGTTTTCTGACTGCCCGAAGTCTTATCGACATGTGCCCAAGCCGGACAATAGGTCATCTCCCATGCTCCCGGTGCATTCAGGATCACGCTACGCTGACCGCCCTTATTGAGTGTGTTGTATTTCGACGGACGCGCTATGAAATCCTTATACACTGATATTCGCTTGAACTCTCTCCAAACCGGAGCATTGCGATAGGCATCCACACATCCCTCAGGAACCACCAGTGTGAAATTATCCTTGGCAACACCGGTAAACACAGATTCATTCTCAATCTGAGGGGGCGTTTTGGATTGGCATCTCATATAGCTTAACGAATAACAATTAGCAAATGCCATACTTTTTATTGCCAATAATTTCTCCGGCAATTCAACTGCATCTACCATCGCGCAATTACGGAATGCCCCCGACTCTATAACTTCGACATCCGACGGAACTACCACCGTATCCTGCAAATTGCCACAGTCTGCAAAAGTCTCACTACATATTATAGTGATATCGGATGGCAAAGAGATATGTCTTATCAGAGTACCACTAAATGCATTCCTACCTATATAACCGATACCGGATGGCAGGACAATATCGCCACGAAGTTTTGTTCCCATAAAGGCATTATCACCTATGGATACTGCACTATTCGGAATCCCGACCATCGACACGTCTATTCCGCTCAGACAACTGCTGATCTCCGTTATTCCTTCAGGAATATTTACCATTCCGGAGATTCCATCCATTCCTGAAAACGCCTTATTTCCGATAATCTTAAGTGAGGACGGAAGATGCAATTCTCCTGAGAGATTCTTACATGCGTTGAAAGCTGACTCTCCTATTTCCTCCAGCCCCTCAGGGAATATGAGCTGCCCCGTGAAATCACATCCGATAAAACACTCTTTTCCGATATATTTCAACGTCGCCGGAAGCACAAGTGATCCGGTTAGATTATTATGAGACTGTGGTTTACCACCGGGAAAGTCAGAATACTCAGTGCCATCATAAATGTTCTGGAACGCTCGTTCACCTATCCACTCCAATCCTTCCGGTAATATCAATGCCCCCGTCAATGGTGCTCCAGCGAATGCCGATTCTCCGATAGCCTCCAATTTGTCAGGAAGTACAATAGTTTTCAAAGTCCTTTTATTGGCAAATGCCAGATAGGGTATTGAATTTTTTCGGGAATACCCACTTTTGATTACTACTTCTTCAGTAGTAGCCTCCTTGATATTGAGAGCCTCCAATGCTGTAACATTATCTCGAAGATATATGAAATCATTCCTGTTCATCAAGCCTTTTAACTTGAGATTGACCACTGTCTCCGGATCAATGCCAGCCGCCTTGAGAGAGGCCTCCATCTGACCCGGGCCGAGCATCTCCACAACTGCGTATCCCTTGACTTTGCCATTGTGGGAGATGAGATCACTCTCCCACGCGGTAACAGCCTCGCTTATAAGAGTGAACGCATAATCACCCGTAGCGACCCTGCGATCCACCTTGATGGAGAACTTATGCATTTTCGATGGCTCGAAAACCATATCGCTCTGACGGGAGAATTGATAGGAGGTGCCGTCGACCGTGATAGACAGAAGCGTCTGCCCGGCAGAGACTGTCTGCGGAACAACAACCGCACGGTAATCATCCTTATATCCGGCCATTATGATGCCTCGCGGTGTTTCCTGCGGATCGGACAACGTGATTGCTCCTGTCGACAGATTGATTTCCGATTCCCGGCGAGTGTTCTCCACAAGAACCGATTTTTCCAGATCAGCCCACTGCCCGTCTTCAAAATCAGCCCCTTCAATCAAGGTGACCTGCACTCCGGCCATCATATGGTTGAACTGAAGAGGGATTGTTCCGTTGCGGCGGTTGGCTTTTTCATATCTGGCATACAGGAAATCGCTTGCCTCATAGCCTCCCAACCTACCGCCGGCCGGCTCTGATGCCTGATTATATTCAACTGTGAACGGATATGCCTCAACCGATGCCAACTCCGGATCATATGGATAATAGCCGTAGACATCCACATCCTTGTCATTCCAATAGACCGGATAAGCCGGTGTCCAGGATCCGTCGTTCAATGTATATTTCAGGTTATCGGCGAGATTACCGGCAGGCAATAGCTCTCCGGGATTCGATGCGGAGGCATACTCCACCATGAACACACCGAACTTATCGCCATCGGCAAATCCTGAGTCATCGACCCTTGAGATATTCGTCTGGCGGATCTCTGCCGAGAGTGTAATCTCTCCGGTGGAACCATCCGGACGGGCCGGTGTCCCATACCGCTCATCGGCACACCCGACGGCCAGCAGGAACGGAAGAAAATATAATAATTCCTTTTTCATAGCTGTAATCAGTTAACCGTGCCACCGAAATCCTCATCCACCACATCCCAGCTGCCGATACCGATATTGATACCGCCGGCTGTCTTGTCCAAAGTAAGTGTGGCTGTGTACTTTTTACCGGACTCGAATGTCATGTCCGGATCGTTTTTCAGTACGAACGAATCCTTTGCCGTCTCGACCACTATGAGTTGTCCGCCGGTCATGGTGGATCGGCTATGGGGAATGACCACCGCCTGCCAGGCACTGTCGGATTGCTTGAAAGCCGGAAGCGTTTTCAATGCTGCCATGTCGGGGGTCAACGCTCCTGTTCCGAGGTTGATCACAGCGGATTCCGGGAATTCCTTGAGGCTGACACTTGCCACAGTGGACTCGTCGCTATTCTCAAAGCCCTCTCCATAGACAATTTTTATGTCGATCAGACTGAAAAGATGTTTCATCTGCAAGCTGATCGCCGATGCCGTGGGTTTCACATTCGATGTCATACCCCACAGGAAATCGTTGGCATGCACGGAAGTTGCATTCAGTGTGAACTTATAGGCCGACGGATTGGTAACCGATGCCATATATGGATAATAGGCTATGAAATCGGCATTGGTCTGCGAGTCTTTCCAATAAAACTCCGTGTGGTAGTCGCCGGACGTTGTCGACTGCTGTCCATAGACAAGCTGACGGTTAGCAATCTGCAAGTCGGATGCATTGCCGATACTGCCGGCTGTGGAGCCTGCGTAATTGACCATGTAAAGACCTATGGCATCACCTCCACTGAACTGAAAACCGCCATCAGCGGTGGCTCGGGATATGGCAATGCTTGATTTTACAACGTTTTGTTCCTTGCCACCCATAATGGGATCCTCGCCGTCCGATGAACAGGCCGCCACGAAAACACCGCCTAAAACAACGGCCAACACTCTGAATCTATTTATATTCATATTCTTCATTTTCTTTACTTATCTAATTCCTGATCAATTGAGCCACCGAAATCAGTATCATCGACAGTCCAGTTTCCGACTGTCACTGTAATACCTCCGGATGTTTTGTTAAGTGTCACAGTAGCCGTGTGGGTCTTACCGGATTCAAATGTCATTGACTTGTTCAGGTTATAGCTGTCGGATCCGATTTTCACGGTGACGATATCGGTTTCAGTCACAGTCTGCGGAACAACGATAGCCTTATAGCTCAGATTGCTTTCCTTATAGGCTTTCAGAGATGATTCCGCACCGGTTGCGGTCACAGCACCGGTCGACAGATTGATGGAGGATGCCGGTTTGAGACCATTGATGCTGACAGAGATATCGGCAGCCGAGAGTTCTTCAGTCGTGAATCCGTCACCGGCCTGTAGCTTGATATTGATCTGACTCATAACATGGCTCAGCGACAGATTGACAATAGATGTGGTAGGAGCCACACCCGAAGTCTTGCCTCGCAGAAATTCGCTCGCACGGAAGTTTGCCTCGCTGCTCTGGTCGGTTTTCACGGAGAAGCTGACAGATGCAACATTGCTGATGTTGCTCACATATGGCCAATAGCCATAGAAATCGGCCTTTGTAGTCTCATCCTTCCAATAGATTTTGGTCGTTCCGCTCCATGCAGATCCATTGTAGGTGAACTTCATATTGTTCACATGGTTGCCCGTCGATGCAAGCGTTCCTGGAGTGGAACCTGAATAGTTTACCACATAGACACCGATAGCGTCTCCGCTACCGAAAGTAAAATCGGAAGATGCCGAACGCGACATCATCATTATCTCCTTTTTCTCAGGGGTGGGAGGTTGTGGATTGACAGGACTGTCTCCACCGCCATCATTGTCTGATCCACCGCCACAGGCAGTCAACACAATAGCCGTAAACAATGAGAATGGAAAGTTCTTATTGAGTTTCAGTAATTCTCTGATTGTCATAAGATTGTTTTTTATTAAGGTAGTTCAATTTTATCGTTTGCAATGAAATCGTCGAGCGATGCACTCAGACCGGCTCTGCGCATTATCTCTTTATAGATCGCATATCGGCTTATTGTGTTATAGTACGGAATATATGTATTCATGACAGAATTGGTCTCAGATCGCCAGACACCACGGGCATGATTATAACCACCCTCGTACATATCTACAATAGAGCTGTATTTTTCATGGAATATGAATGGAGCCCATGGTGCCTCCGACATCTTAGCCGACATCGTCAGATTCTCAAATTTACCAATAGCCTTATGTTTGTAAAACTCCACCAGAGAATTGCATAACGGGCACTCGCAACCAAGCATAAACTCGAAGTGCGTAATCGATTCGACACCAAGTCCGCCAAAGCCCTGTCCTCCGGCATAATGCTGTACAAGACCACGCTGATCATAAGGATAAGCTCCATCCGTCAGCGATATGGTGACAATATTGTTTCCACCCTCGGCATCGACAGCCTCCCCTGAGAAAGATTGATAATTGGATACCACAATGATCAACACATCTGACAATCCGCCTGGAAAAAGTTTTCCCACATAGCTGCTCAGAGTCGGGACATCAGTATTGACTCCATTTGTCCCAAGACGGGATCTGCGCACATTGAACGCATCTCCGGTTCCATCATCGGGAGAGCAAGCGATCGCAGTACGGACTGTGAAATAATCAGCATACGATTTATAAGGCTCTATAGCCATCAGATATTCAATCTGCTCCCTCATGACCTTCATGTATGTTCCGTTGACAATTGATTCAGCACCAAATCCATCCCCGACAATAAAGATTTCAACAGGTCTACCCGGACCTGATGCGGTTTTAAGCGCGATCAGTTCATCCTCCCCGTATGCATAGTCATACTGCACTATATCTGTGGTGAAAGTGTATGATTTACCTGTAAGAGTGAACACGATGCGTCCTGAACGAGTTCCCCGTCCTTTCGTCAAAGGATCAACAGTGACTACTATCTCATCCTTACCCGTTCCTGATGTTGTGCTTAGATGAACCCATGACGGCAATTCTGTGACCGTCCAATCACTCTCAGCTTGAATAATTCCTGATTGCTCAACACCTCCATTAAGACACTTGATGTCATGTATACTAAATGTCAGTTCTCGATTGGCGGTTATATTTCTAAACTGCCCCCAAACGGTTGAATTTTTATATGCACCTATTGATGCTTCAGGAACTTCGAGAATCACACGATCTATCGGTACACCTGCGAATACATCACTGCTTTCCACTGAAGGAGGTTCCGGAGCCAAACAAACGATATGCGACAACTGCGAACAATTTAAAAACGCTCTATATGCAATGGAGCCTACATTTTTACCAATTGAGACATACCTCAACTCCCGACATTGCTCAAAGGCTCCTCCATTTATCTGCAATACATTATTTGACAACACAAGCGAATCAATCTCCGAGCCGACAAATGCACCGCCAAATCCCATACCGCCAGGATAAGGTACATTCCCACTTCCAACTGCGTATTCAAAAGCTTCCGGATAGCTGAGTTTTCCACTATAGTTCGAATAACCGAATGCCGCAGTTCCAAGATAGGCTATATTCTTAGGAATGTTCACACCTCCGGCAAATTTACATTTCCAAAACGCACTCGTACCGATATACGAAACACCATCAGGTATATTAACCTCTGTATTAAATCTCAACTCGCTGAATGCGTATTGATTTATACGTTTCACGCCATCATGAAATTTCAGAATTGTCCCGTTGCTGAATCCCATAGCTTCGAAAGCTCCATCCGGAATCTCAGTTATATTATCGGGAATTACAATCTCTCCTGTAAGATCATGTCCGCATCCACTAAATGCAAAAGTGCCTATAAATTTCAGATTCGGAGGAAGAGCGAAATTACCTGTCACATTTGATGCCTCACTAAAAGCCCATTCTCCAATCGAGTCCAATGAATTAGGCAAATTCAAATTAATAAGAGCTTTACACCCGGAAAATGCGGAATTTCCGATAAACTTTACATTATCAGGCATTTCTATTGCACCACCATCACCTATACCATACAAAGCAGAATCTTCAATCCGTAACACTGAATTCGGGATTACAAGTGTCGATGTCAGTTGCAGGCCATTCAAACAGCTCGGACCCAAAATTTCAACTGTCTCAGGTAAAATCAATCGACGCAATGTCTGTTTAGCAGAAAATGCTCTCCAAGGAAGACAATTGTCTTTAGGATTTACCGGATTATTATTAATATTGTCGCTTGCGCACTGCACGAGTTTCACCTCGCTGAGATTGACTGCGGAAAGCACGGGCATCTCGTCGCGCATGAAGTAGAAGTCCTCGTCGGTCAGCTGACCTGTTATCTTCAGATTTTTCAATGTGGCTTTGTCGATCCCCATCTCGGTTATGACCGATTTGAGAGTGCCGGCTTTCTCCACATGGACAACGATATATGAGTTGGCCTCGAAGTCGTGGGAGAGATTGTCGGCAATCCATGTGGAGATCGATTCGTCGACGAGCGTCAGTTCATAGTCGCCCGACATGGATGTCTTGTCTACCTTGATGGTGAACGTGTGCAGCTTTCCCGAAGTATATGTCATGCCACCTTCGCGGACAAAGTTGGAGGCGATCCCGTCAATGGTGATACCGATTATGGATTTCCCGTTATCGACACTCTGAGGCACGACAACAGCTCGATAGCCGGCATCGGTTTCCGCCATCGTGACGTTGCGGTCGAAATCGCCTGTGGCGGTCACATACCCTGTGGAGAGATCGATATGCGCCATACGGCATGTATTGTCGACCGACACCTGTTTTTTCAGTTTGTCCCACTCTCCGGAAGCGAATCCATCGCCCTCCTGCAAAATCACACGGACTCCGGCCATACGATGGCTGTAGCTGAGGTTGATCCGCTCCCCGGGCATGGCGTGGGAGGCCTTGGCCCAGAGAAAGTCGCTCGCCTCGTAATGACCCATATCGCCATCCGTACCGGCGACATCCTGCGTCGAGCTGACTTCGAATGAATATGTGTCGACATCCCCGAGGCCATTATCGTAGGGATAATAGCCATAGACATCGACCGGGGTCTGATCATCGCGCCAATAGATATCGGCATTGGACTGCCATGTATTGCTCTCGGCATTGAATGTCAGCCGGGTGTTATTGGCGCGGTTTCCCATCACGAGCAGCTGCCCGGGAGCTCCCTCTTCATAGTCGACGACAAAGATGCCCATACGGTCGCCATCGGCAAATCCGCTTTCATCGGCCCTGCTCTGGCTCTCCTGATTGATCTTGGCTCCGAACGCCATCACCATTCCGGATTCGGGGTACTGTGGAGCCTGAGACATAAACGACTCATCGCTACAGCCCACCAACGACAAGGCGGCTGCGCCTGCTGCCATCATTGCAAGTGTAAAACGTAGACGTCGGATCACATTCTGATCCGCGCTATGCCGCTCCCTGGTCGCGGCAATTGTGTAATTAACGATTGGTTTCATGTTTTTTTCATCCATGCATGGCTATTCAATGCCACACACAATGCAAAAATAACATGCAAAAATCGTTTTTACAACTTTAATTAACTAAAAATCAGCATTTTAGGGTATTCACTACATTATATTTAGTATAACCACTAAATAAGCATTTCCAATCCAGCCGTCGCTTTTATAATTGGTTGACAAAATGAAGTGTATCGCCATCGGTTTCCATCAGTCTGAAACCGAATACCGTAAAGTCGCCAAGATCGCCGACATTTTTGATGCGCTTGTCGATGACATAGCGCGCCATAGCTCCACGGCACGTCTTTGCATAGACCGTGATCGATTTCAACCGTCCTAAAACGCCGACCCGGAAGGTGGGTGTCACCACACGCAGACTCGATTCAACACGTTTCCAGTCGAACATCCCTTTCATTTCGTTACTTGCCAGATTGAGAAGCAGACCGCCGTCGGCCGAGGCTGCTTCTATGAGACGGTCGGTCAGGAGCGCACGCCATGATTCAGCCACTGTCGCCGGATCGGTCACAGGCAACCGGAGAAATCCCTCCATACGGTAGGAATTGATCAGATCCAGAGGACGTAGCAGGCCGTAGAGAAACGAGCATATCGAGATACGCGAATTGGCCCACAGCTTGCTGTCGGGATCGAGCGAGGCAAAGTCGAGATGCTTGAATACTATGCCATTATATATCTCCGCCGCAGGTCTACGCGTATCAGCGATAGGAAAATTGCGGTAATCGGCGAAGGCTTCCGATGCTATGGCCGGACTGACCTTCAGCATCTTCGCAAGCTCGGTCGGAGAATAGTCGGCCATCTGGCGCGCAAGCTCATCGGCACGGCTTTGGAATACAGGAAGAGTTGTGGCCACGGCCTTATCCTGGGTCACATCGCGGATCATAGTCTTGGCAGGGGCAAGCAGTATATGCATATCTTGATAATTATAATTTCGTTCCACGAATATACACCAAAATATCCGTTTCCCAACAAAAAAGATGCTATCTTTGCACTGCGCTATGAAAAGAATCGACCGTGAGACAGTCCAGAAAATCCTCGACACCGCCGACATTGTCGACGTGGTGTCGGACTTCGTGCATCTCAAAAAGCGTGGAGCCAACTACATAGGGCTATGTCCGTTCCACAACGAGCGCACCCCATCTTTCTCCGTCTCCAAGAGCAAAGGGATCTGCAAGTGTTTCAGCTGCGGAAAGGGGGGCAGTCCGGTCAACTTCATCATGGAACTGGAGCAGCTTTCCTTCAATGAAGCCCTGCGCTATCTGGCCAAGAAATACAACATAGAGATCCAGGAGCATGAAATGAGCGAGCAGGAGCGCGAGGAAGCCACAGCCCGAGAAAGCATGCTTGCGGTCAACGACTTCGCCATGACACATTTCGAGAATATCATGGCGGATACGGCAGATGGACGCGACATAGGCATGGCCTATTTCCGTGAGCGAGGCATCAACGACGCCATGATCAAGCGTTTTCATCTGGGCTACTCGCTCGACAAGCGCGACGATCTCTATCAGGCCGCTCTCAAAAAAGGATTCAACGAGAAATTCCTGCTCGAAACAGGACTCTGCTACAAGACTGAACGGGGCAACATTCAGGACCGGTTCCGCGGACGTGTGATCTACCCCGTATTCACTGTCTCGGGCAAAGTCATTGCATTCGGCGGACGCACACTGCGCAAGGACAAGGATGTGGCCAAATACGTCAACTCCCCCGAATCCGCCATCTACAAGAAAAGCAACGAACTCTATGGGCTCTATCAGGCAAAACAGGCCATAGTAAAGAAAGACAAATGTATTCTCGTGGAGGGCTATATGGATGTCATTTCCATGCACCAGAGCGGAGTGGAGAACGTTGTGGCATCATCGGGCACCTCTCTGACTGAAGGACAGATACGCCTCATCCATCGATTCACCGAGAATGTCACCGTGATCTACGATAGCGATCCGGCAGGCATCAAAGCTTCGCTCCGCGGCATCGACCTGCTGCTGGCCGAGGGTCTCAACATCAAGGTGATGCTACTCCCCGACGGCGACGACCCCGACTCATTCGCTCAGTCCCATTCATCGTCGGAAGTAGAAGAATATCTTGCCACCCACGAACAGGACTTCATTTCGTTCAAGACCGCCATTCTGCTCGACGGCCTACAGAACGACCCCGTGGCACGTTCAAAAGCCATTCAGAATATTGTCCGGTCAATCTCCATGATCCCGGATCAGATAACACGTACCGTCTACATAGGCGAATGCTCCCGTTCGATGGGAATCAGCGAGAAAGTGCTTACGCTCCAAGTGGCCAAAGAATTGGCCGACCGGGCTGAGCGCGAAGCGGCCGAAGCCCTGCGCCGGCGCAACCGCGAGGCTGCCGGTCTTCCATCGGAACCGGACGATTCCGTTCCCAGCGACACGCAATCACCCGACCGTCCGGCAACCTCTTCACCATCTATCCGCCAGGCTGGCGCAGACCCTCGCGCACGCTACCTTGAACCTTACGAACAAGATCTCGTGCGCTACGTAGTCAAGTATGGAATGGCTATCATGTGTGAATACCACGACTCCGACGATAACCTCATACCCATGTCCGTGATCGAATACATAGATCATGAGCTGAGAGCCGACGAGATAACACTCGCCAACGAATCCATGCGCACCACATTTGAACAAGCACTCGAAATAGCCTATGGACCGGCCAACGAAGATATCAGAAAGCAGGCCGAAATGATTGAAGAACGGGTGGCCCGGCAGGTTGCAGAGGGGATAGAGGAAATAGCCCGTACGACCGACGACATGACCATGATCGAACGCCGCGAGAAAGACCTCGTTGAGCGCATCAACGCTCATAAAAATGAGGAAATTGCAGCCATGCGTGCCACCTATATCAGCAGCCGTCTTCTCTCAAGTATCGACGACAACGTACGGCGCATTGCAACAGAACTTGTCACCGACCGCCATCACCTGAGCAAGATCCACACCAAGTACTCCAAGATACAAACTGAACAGGATCGCCTGATGGAACTCGTACCGATCAGCGTGTACAATCTCAAGAGCGCACTCATTGAATGCGATCTTCAGGATATAAACAATCAGATCAAACAAATCTATGCTGCCGGCGACATGGAAACCGTCCGACAGCTCATGATACGCGCCACAGAGCTCAACACAATAAAAAAAGAGCTCGCCAAATATCTTGGCGAGCGTATTTTGTCTTCGCGAAAACGCTGATCAGTGGGATTTCAGCATAAGCCCCACACGTTCCTGCAAGCCGAACAGCAGATTCATGTCATGGACAGCCATCGCCGCAGCTCCCTTCACCATATCATCAAGAACAGCATTGATAACAAGGCGGTCGCCTACCTTCTGAAGATTGATGATACATTTGTTCGTACCCACAACCTCCGTCAGATTCGGAAGATCGGAAGATATGAACGTAAAGCCATGGTCCTCATAAAACTCATTATAGATCGACTCAGCCTTATCCTCGGCAATGGAGCTCTTGAAATGGATCGACACGGAAATTCCGCGTTTCCAGCCACCGCACATCACCATAAACGTCATCGGAATATCAAACGTAGGCTGCAACGACCGTAACGCACGCACTATGTCATCGGCCTCTTCAAGATCGATCAGCGCGAGGGTCTCTCCCGGCTCGGCATCCGGATCAGCCACAACAGCCGTGACATGGATATCTCCCTCCGTCAGCAGGCCGCTCTTGGCCATGGGCAGAAGCGACAGAAGTACAGCCGATGTCAAGGCACGGGGCACCGAGGCATGCAGTCCACCTCTCACGAGAGGTTTGCGACTAAGCTCTGGTAAACCGAAAATCCAGTCATCGCCATCGTTGAAAGTGCTCTGGTCGAGATAATCGCCACTCAGATCTATGATCTTAGCCTTCTCCATGGGAGGATTTTTAGCTATAAACGCTTTGGATTCTCCCGGATCCTCAAAACAGAGAAAAACGACATCGGCAGTCGACATATCCGGACGAGCCGAAAAACGCATATATGTCTCTCCGCGCAGACCCTTGTGGATCTGCGAGAGCAATGCGCCCTCAAAAGCCGGTTCCAGAACCCACTGGAGTTCAACATCGGGGTGGTTGATCAGAAGTTTCATTATTTCACCGGCAACGGATGTCGCTCCACCGGTGATCGCTGCGCGTATCATATCTGTTAATTGTTTCGGTTATAAACTTTTTTTTGACAAGATTATGCAAGATCGAAATAATGGCGGTTTTCCTCCATGATATTGGCCGGGAAAATCTGCGACAACACCTTGTACACTTCCTCCTTTGTGGCCTTCTCATCAACAGCAACGAACACGGTATCCGCTCCGGCAACCGTACCGAGAATGATCGGCGATGGCAACTCGTCGATATCGTAGGCCACGCCACCGGCATAACCGTTGCGCGTTTTGACAATAGCCTGATGGCCCGAAAATGAGATCGACGTGATCGCTGCCTGACGCACCGAATCCATAGCCTGAGTGGCCACTTCGTCGGCTGCAGTGCCATTGGCGGCTATCACATAGCGGTAGCCTCCGAGTTCCGTCGCAACTTTCGACGTCCTGAGTGTTTTGAGATCTCGCGAGAGGGTGGCCTGCGTCACGATACAGTTATTGGCTTCCAACAAGGCCATCAGTTCCTCCTGACTGCCTATCGCATTATTAAGCAGAATCTTTACGATCAGGGCAAGTCGAGACTGGCGTTTATTCATACAAATTGTTTCAGTTCATGTTTATGCAACAAATATAAGGCATATTTTATGAATATGCAAATCCGTCACCGACTTCTCATCCAGTGTTTTGGCATTTGACCAATATTTAGCGACCAATAGCATAGTTTTTTACTACGCATCAGTTCCGCTACCCGTCAAAAAGGATCACCAATAATATTCCGACAATATACGTTGCATTTCCGTCGAAGTGGAATCTGTGTCACCCACCTCGTCACGAAGCCGGAGCATCTCTTTCTTGAGAGCCTTCACTATTGGAGCATAACGTTTGTCGCCATAAACATTGCGGTCCTCTCCCGGATCCTCCTTCAGGTCATAGAGATCCCACGACGGCTTATAGTCAGTCACTTCATCCGAATCCGTCATTCCAAGCCGGGCTCCGTAATAGAATATCAACTTATACCGGTCAGTACGGATACCCATGTGCGACGGCCTGACATCATGTGTTGTCCAATAACGATAGTAGAAAGACTGCCGCCAGTCCGATGGGGTCTCGCCGCGTAGATTTGCAACGAAACTACGTCCCTGCGCTCCCGGCATCTCAACACCGGCATATTCGGCGAGCGTCTGGGCGAAATCAATATTCAGGATCAGATCCCTATTGCGGACACCGCGACCAACCTTGCCGGGATAACGGATCACAAACGGCATACGTGCCGCTTCCTCATAGAACATACGTTTGTCAAAGAATCCATGCTCCCCAAGGAAATAGCCCTGATCCGAAACATATATCACGATTGTATTGTCGGCGATACCCATTTCGTCAAGCACATCAAGCAGACGGCCTATGTTATCGTCGATCGTGGCTCCGCAGCGCAAATAGTCGGCGACGAGCTTCTGGTATGCCGCGCGACGGGCTTCATCGTGACTCATCCCCTCGGTTGAGAACGGCAAGCCCGGATAGCGGCACCACCATTTGTCGGGATCCTTTGAAGCCTCCATCCAGCGGCGTGAGATCTCCTCAAGGGTCTGCCCCTCAAAAGAACGTCCGTTGGTAGTCATCCCGGAATCAAGGAGATTATGCGGTTCCGGAAATTTAACTCCATCATACAGGTGGGCATTGCGGAGCGGATAGTCATACGGCTCATGCGTCGCCTTGAAATGACAGCACATCAGAAACGGTTTCGACCCGTCCTGCTCACGGATCCATGCTATAGCCTTGTCTGTGACCAGATCCGTGGAAAAGCCCTGCACTCGCTCTCCATAGTTTCGGGCACCCGGCCATGGATCGCTGCTTTCAATGAACGTCGGGTCGCGGTACTCACCCTGATCATAAAACACAGAATACTTGTCGAAACCCTGTGGCTTCGTCTTCAGATGCCACTTACCCATAAGAGCCGTAGCGTAGCCGCTCTGCTGCAACACCGTGGCCAGCGTAGGCAATCCCGTATCAAAGGTATCCGCCAGCGTATAAAGCTGATTGCGATGGCTGTACATACCCGTCAGGATGCTCGCACGGCTCGGAGCCGACAGCGAATTCGTGCAGAAACAATTGTCAAGCACAGTCCCCTCCGATGCCAGACGACGGATATTGGGATTCTTGGCATAGTCGGCGAGGACTCCACCATATATCCCCCATGCTTGCGACGTGTGGTCGTCGCTGAGAATAAACAATATATTCGGGCGTCCGTCGCCCTGTTGTTTTGCCTGTGGGGCGGCATTCAAAGCCGGAGTAATAGCACTCATGGCCACAAGTCCGGTAACAGACCGCAACAGCAAGCCGGATGATTTTATCAGATCCATATCTCCTATCTTCATTTCAACTACTCAGACAAATCATATAAATCAGATCCGATGAAATGCAGTCATTCCACCGGATCCGGATTCTTTATAAGTGGCTGGTCAGCACACGTTACTGATCTTCGTAACGACGTGCGCCATCGCTTACTATCACAGGATAGATCATCGGCTTATGACCATAGCGTTCGTTGAACTTATCTGTAACGGTGGCAATGAAATTGTCGTAGAGATCCTCCTTGACAAGATTCACGGTGCAGCCGCCGAAACCACCGCCCATGATACGCGATCCGGTAACGCCACACTCCTTGGCAACGTCATTGAGATAGTCCAGTTCCTCGCAGCTAACCTCGTAGAGCTTCGACATACCCTCATGCGTGCCATACATGCAACGGCCAACGGTCTCATAGTCTCCCTTGACCAGAGCGTCGCACACATCAAGAACTCTCTGCTTCTCTTCGATAACATACTTCGCACGGTTATAATCCTCTGCGCTGATCTTATCCTTGACGGCATCGAGCATAGCCATGTCGGCATCGCGGAGTGTTTCCACACCAAGTGTAGCGGCAACACGCTCACACGATTCACGGCGCTTGTTGTAAGGCGAATCTACCAGCTCATGCTTTACACGAGAGTCAACCAGTACCAGACGATAGCCATCCAGCTTGAAGGGGAAATATTCGAACTCACCCGAACGGCAGTCAAGACGCATCAGATTGTCCTTCTTGCCATGCACCGATGCGAACTGATCCATGATTCCGCAATTCACACCGCAATAGTTATGCTCTGTGCTCTGTCCGATCTTCGCAAGCTCCATCTTCGGGAAACGGTTCTCGTTGTACAGCTCGTTAAGGGCATTAGCAAAACAGCTCTCCAGTGCCGCGCTCGACGACAGACCGGCACCCAGAGGCACATTCCCGGCAAACACAGCATCGAATCCCTTCACCGTTCCGCCACGCTTGATGATCTCACGGCATACACCGAAGATATATCGCGCCCACTGCTGAGCCGGGGCATCTTCTTCATTCAGGCCGAATTCGCAATATTCATCAATATCTATGGAATAGACGCGCACCTTGTCGGTTCCGTTAGGCTTGATCTCAGCCATGATGAACTTATCGATCGCTCCCGGGAACACAAAGCCCCCGTTATAGTCTGTATGTTCACCGATAAGATTGAAACGACCCGGAGCCACAAAAAGGATACCCTCCGTGCCGAAGCGCGCTTTGAATTGTTCTTTGATCTTAGTTTTCATGATTATAAATTTGATTGATCTTTTATGTAGCGAATTTACAAATTCTTACAATATACTTTGCTACCCTCCATCAGCAAATAGGCTTGTCATTATGTTAAAAATTCAAAATAAGATTGTAAGATAAAGTTGATTCAATTCCACACAATCGCTATCTTTGCACACGTTATTTAACGTCATTTTTCCGATGGAACAGCTCAAACACGAATGCGGAATAGCGATGATCCGCCTGCGCAAGCCTCTTGATTACTACAACCAAAAGTACGGAACACTCCGCTATGGCCTCGACAAACTCTATCTGATGATGGAGAAACAGCACAACCGCGGACAGGAAGCCGCCGGAGTAGGCATCGTGAATATGAACGCACAGCCCGGCCGCGAATACGTGTGGCGAGAAAGGGCTATGGGGACACAGGCTATCCAGGATATTTTCGCCAACATATTCCCGAAACTCGACGAAATAGGGCTGTCGGAAATGTCCACACAACAAGCCGTAGCCGAAGCACCCTACATTGGCGAGATCATGATGGGTCACCTGCGCTACAGCACTACAGGACGCTCCGGGATAAACTATGTCCACCCGTTCCTGCGTCGCAACAACTGGCGTTCCCGAAATCTGCTGCTTTGCGGTAACTTCAACCTGACAAACGTCGACGAAATATTCAACCGAATAGCCGCCACCGGACAGCATCCACGTCTCTATAGCGACACCATAATGGTGCTTGAGCAGCTCGGATATGCCCTCGACAAGGAGAACCACCGCATATACAGGCAGCACCGTGACTTCATTCAGGATCCTGAACTTGCCCGGACCATTGAGGATAACATCGACCTGCGCAACGTACTCAAAGCAACCGCACCCTATTGGGATGGAGGTTATGCAATGTGTCTTGCAACCGGATCCGGCGACATGGCCGTTATACGTGATCCCCGTGGCATACGCCCGGCCTTCTATTATATCGACGATGAAGTGGTTGTCGTAGCTTCAGAACGTCCCGTCATCCAGACGGTCTGGAACGTTCCGGCCAGTGCCGTCCACGAACTCAGCCCAGGAGCCGCTATCATAGCGACGAAAAACGGCGACGTCAGCGTAAGCGATATACTGCCTCAGGAGGGTAACAGCCGATGCTCATTCGAACGGATCTACTTCTCCCGTGGCAGCGATGCCGAAATCTACAACGAACGCAAACAGCTTGGCAAAAACCTTGTCCCGGCTGTCCTGGAAAGCGTAGACAACGACATAGACAGCACCGTATTCTCATTCATACCCAACACCGCCGAAGTAGCCTTCTACGGAATGATGCAGGGACTCGAACAACATCTCGACAGAGAAAAACTGATACAGATCGAAAAACTTCAGCATCAAGGACTGCTCAACGGGCAGACCCTCTACGACATCATGCGCCGAAAAGTCCGCGTTGAAAAAGTAGCCATCAAGGACATCAAACTACGAACATTCATCTCCGAAGGCGATATCAGAAACGACCTCGCCGCCCACGTCTACGACGTAACCTACGGAAGCGTCCAACCAGGCGAAAACCTCGTCATTATCGACGACAGTATAGTCCGGGGGACAACACTCCGACAAAGCATCCTCAAGATTCTCGACCGTCTTAACCCACGCAAAATCGTCGTAGTTTCATCTGCTCCGCAAGTCAGATACCCGGACTACTATGGTATCGACATGTCACGACTCAGCGAATTTGCCGCATTCCGCGCAGCCATATCCTTAATCAAAGAACGCGGCATGCAACCACTACTCGATCAAGTCTACGACAAATGCCTAAAGCAACGCGAACTGACCGACCCCACGAAATTGAGAAACTGCGTCAAAGATATCTACGAACCCTTCACGGATCAGGAAATATCCGACCGCATGGCACTGATGCTAACACCCGACGGAATAAAAGCCGAAGTCCAACTCATATTCCAGACCATCGAAGGAATGCATCAGGCAATACCCAACCATCCGGGCGACTGGTACTTCTCAGGCAACTATCCGACACCCGGCGGCACACGCCTCGTCAACCAAGCCTTCATCAACTACTACCAAGGCCTCCCCAACCGCCGCTGACCCCATAACAATTCCATCTGCCCTGCCGAGGAACTCTATACTCTCCAGCTCCATCCGCCATGCCGGGGTAACGGCTCTCCGAGCCGTCTACCGAACACATTACAAAAAACAACTGACAACCAAGACAATAACCCAATCAGCCTGTAGGGACTGCGGCATGCCGCGTGCGGCTACACCAATCCCTGCGCTCTCCACTCTAAACTCTCTAACTCCATACTCTCCCCCTCCATCAGCTCTGCTGTGGTGCAATATTGAAAGAATTGTCTCTGCTATAAGCATGGTTCAATTCTCTTATCTGTTGTGAGGTTGACCTCAGAGCAGAATCTATGCGTTTCAATTCTTGCTCAGTTGCGCCACCATCAACGAGAGATTGACGTTGCCTTGCCAATTCTTGTATTTTAGCGTTCAGCCGTTTTAGAGCTTCCAACTCCTTTGAGGTGTCGATAAAACCAATAGACAATCCTTTCAGTTGACCATTGCCATAGTGATTTATGTTGGCGAGTACACGCTCAATATCCTTAGCTTCCTCACGCAATTTCTTCGCCATTGCAGCATCAAAACCGACGGGCAGTTTCACACTTTGGCTTTTTATTGCATCTTCCAATCTTCTTACAGTTCGGTTGATGTCAGTTTGCGCTTGTTTAAGCCCACTCTCCAAATCAAATCCTATCGGAAATATTAACTTGTCCGCCATTTATCTCTATCTTATGCTGTTAAACATACGGTTACACCACACCACTTTGGATTAAAGTCGCTAACTTTGCAATTCAAATCATCAGCTTCTATGAACAGATTATTTATTCTCATCATCCTTTTGGTCGCTGTTGGCCTTATACTTGTTAGCGTCATTCGCAACCGCTCAAAAAACCATGCGACCCTCGCAAAAACTATGTCTTTCAATCCTGAAAACGATACTGCCGTTCAGCAAAACGCGCCAACATATTTCGGATATGAATCATGCACATTGGCAGTTATCCTGCGGATTATCGGTATAGTCAATGTCGTGGCATCATTCATAATTGCAATGATTTGTGACAGTGAATATGGTAGCCTCATAGCGTTTATAGCCATTTTGTCGGGTTGTGTTGGTGTCGTCTTCTGCTATGCCCTTGCAAAATGCGTTGATGCAGCCGACCACTATTTGAGAAATCATTAGCAAGCCCCCATCGCCAAACTGGTGCGGGCTGCATCGAAATATCTTCCCAAGTAATTTCTACATTCGCGTAAAGAAGAGTTTGAAAAAGCTGGATTGGAATGGCAAAGCGGATTCGGCACCTTTATTCAAAATGTCAATGCCGCGAAGCCCGAATTGATAAGTTCGCTTGACTTCACTGCGATAATCAACTCAATCACACAGAAACTTAAAGACCCAAATCTTAAAGACGCTCAGCGTGAGTTTTTGACCGACCTCTTGACTACCGCGCAACAAGCACAGAAAGAGTACATGAATCATGTGCCTGCTGACCGCACAGCCCTTGCCATGCAGTCAAAACTCACACAAATAGCATATAACGTCGATAAAACAGGCGGCATTACCACCAATCCCTGCTCTCTCTCCACTCTAAACTCTCTAACTCTAAACTCTCCCACTCCATCGGCCTGTCGGGGTAACGGCTCTCCGAGCCGTCTACCGAAAAATCCCGTCGCTGATGATTGCGGCCAACCACACGGAGTGCGGTGACCCCGACCTGCCCATCTAAACTACTCTGAACACTCTATAATCTTGCCGCGTCCGGATCCACACATCCCTGCTCTCTATACTCTAAACTCTCTAACTCCACACTCTCCAACTCTTCTGCCCTGCCGGGGTAACGGCTCTCCGAGCCGTCTACCGAACACATTCCCCAAAAATAACTTACAACCAAGACAATAAACCGACCATCCTGTAGGGACTGCGGCATGCCGCGTCCGGCTCCACCATCCCTGCTCTCTCTCCACTCTAAACTCTCTAACTCTCCAACTCTATAC
>CAJTTG010000005.1:118027-164132 GCA_910579185.1 uncultured Muribaculaceae bacterium | reverse complement strand
TCCTATCTTATAACAATCCTGATTCTGTTTTGACTTCTGTGGGTAAAGAATAGCGGCATGCCGCAGTCCCTACAGGGGATGAGGGGGTGGGAGGGGTGGATGAGGTTGATGAGGTTGAGGGGGTTAGAGGGGGAGGCGGTGGATGGTGGGGGGAAGGGCGGTGGGGCGGTGTGTGATGAGGATGATGGTGTGGGAGGGGGTGAGGGTCTGGAGGTTGGCGAGGAGTCGCTGCTCGGTGGCAGGGTCGAGGGCGGATGTGGGCTCGTCGAGCAGGAGGATGGGTGCGGAGGGGCGCAGGAGGGCACGGGCGATGGCGATGCGCTGGGCTTGTCCTTCGGAGAGGCGTGTGGCGGACTCCCCTACCCTCGTGTCGAGGCCTTGCGGCAGGTCGAGGACGAATTCGGCACAAGCAAGGGTGAGGGCGTGGCGCATGTCGGCGTCGGTGGCGGTGGGATGGGCGAGGCGGAGGTTGGTGCGGATGGTGCCGGAGAAGAGGGTATTGCCTTGGGGGACGTAGGAGAAGAGGGTTGAGGGGGAGTTAATAGAGTGGGAGAGTGGGAGAGTTAGAGGGTTTTGAGGGTTTAGAAGAGAGTTTTCGGTACGCGCCTCGGAGATGCGCGACCCCGACGGAGGGATAGTGTGGGAGAGAATAGAGTTAGAGAGTGGGAGAGTGGGGTGATGAGGTTGAGGGGTTGAGGGGTTGAGGGGGGCGGAGTAGAGGGTGATGGTGCCGGAGGTGGGGGCGAGGAAGCCGAGGAGGAGGCGGAAGAGGGTTGTTTTGCCGGCGCCGGTGAGGCCGGTGATGGCGGTGATGGTGCCGGGGTGGATGTCGGCGGTGAGGGAGCGGATGACGGGAGCGGAGGCATCGGGGTATTGGTAGGTCAGGGCGGAGAGACGGAGGCCGAGGGGATGAGGGGGAGTGTTTAGAGTTAGAGAGTGGGAGAGTTGAGGGGTTGAGGGAGCGGAGTTTTCGGACGAGTCGGGGCGCAAGCCTAAGGCTTGCATTCCAACAATGTCGGACAGGTCGGACGAGTCAGACGAGGCGGACTGGTAGTCGGACGGGGCGGAGGGAGCTGGACGCGCCATGGCGCAGTCCCTACAGGTTTCGTCAAGGGAGGGGGTGAGGATGTCGGAGAGGCGGTCGGCGGAGGCGAGGCCGTAGATGAAGCCGGGGATCTGTCGGGAGAGCTCGACGGCCGGACGCTGGATCTGGCTGACGAGCTGGAGGAAGGCTGTCATGACGCCGAAGGTGATGATGCCTTGGCTCAGGCCGTGGACTCCCCAAAGGAAGGCGGTCAGATAGCCGGCGGAGAAGCCTATCTGGATCATGGTGCGCGAGAAGAGCGAACAGTTGTTGCGCCGCAGGATGAGGCGGAGAAGCCGGTATTGGAGGCGGTCGAAGTGGCTGACGGTGGCCGGAGTAGCGGAGAAGGCCCGGTCGACGAGGCGGAGGCGGAGGTGTTCCTGGGCGAAGGTGTGGGTGGTGGATTCGAGGCGGCGGATGTGGAGGGAGAGGCGGTGGAGTCGACGCATGAGGGATTTTCCCAACAGGAGGGCGAGGGGCATGATGGCGACCATGACGACGGCCAACCGCCAATCGAGCATGGCCATGAAGAGGAAGGCTGCAAGGAGCTGCACGGCGGTGACAAGGGCCGTGGGGGCTGCGGAGGCGGCAAGGTCGGAGAGGGTGTCGACATCTTTTTTCATGCGCTCCATGATGTCGGAGGTGTGGCGGCTCCGGGCGTAGGGGGCGTTCATGGAACATGAGAAGAGGCGCAAACGGAGGGTGTTGGCGCAGCGCGAGGTCACGGCGACGGTGATACGCGACACCCCTACCCCAAGAGCGATCTGGAGCGCAACGCATGCGATCATGGCCACGGCCAAGGGGGCTATGGGCATGGAGGATCCAGGGGTGACGGCGATGTCGACCATCTGCTTGCTCAGGTAGACGAAGAGCAGGAGGACACCGACGCGCAGGAGTCCGCAGAGGATGCGCAGGGCAAGCTGGAGACGGTGGCCACGGGTGAGGCTGATGAGCAGGCGGATGTAGGATCGGAGGGGCATGGGTGGGGTGGGATAGATTTTAGAGTTGGAGAGTGGGGAGAGTCAAGAGGGGTTGAGGGGTTGATGGGGTTGAGATGGATTTAGGGGGAGAGGAGACGGATGAGGATGGGGCGGAGGGGAAGGAGGTGGCGCCAAAGGGTGGCGCGTGAGGGGGCGCGGCGGCTCTGGTCGGCGGTGTCGATGATGGCTGAGACTCGCGCTATGATGTCAGAGGGAGAACAGGTTTCGCGTTGGTGGAGGTTGCCGTCGCCCATGAGGATGAGCTGTCCGTCGGGGGTGCGGCCTATGAGGCGGTGGAGGATGAGCCGGGGGGCGGTATTTTCGGTACGCGCCTCGGAGATGCGCGACCCCAACGGAGAGATAGAGTGGGAGAGTTGGAGAGTGGGAGAGTTTTGATGGTAGTTGTCGGTGGGGGCGGTACGCGCCTCGGAGATGCGCGACCCCGATTGGGCGTTGGGTGCGGAGAGGTGATTGACGACGGTGGGGCTGACGGCGGCAAGGAGGATGTCGCCGGGACGGAGGGCGGCGATGTCGGCGATGGGCGACAGGAGGACTTCGTCGTGGCCGGGACGGAGGTAGGGTATCATGCTGCGCCCTCGCACGGCCATGATGACTTCCTCGCCACGCGAGATGGCTGATCGGACGGAGCGGAGGATGTCGGCATCGGAGGGCATTGGGGAGGTTGAGGGGTTGATGAGGTTGATCAGGTTGATGAGGTTGATGAGGTTGATCAGGTTGAGGGGTTGGGAGGTTGGGAGGTTGGGAGGGTTGATGAGGTTGATCGGGGGGATCAGATGACCTGGGTGAGGTTGGAGCGGCGGAGGCGGCGGCCACGGAGGCGATGGCGGAGGGTGCGGAAGGGGCGGAGCCATGCAAGCCAGGGCACGGTGAGGAAGAGGGGGCGGAGGGAGAGGGCACGGGCGGTGCGACGCCACTGCGAGGCATGGATCAGGCAGAATGTGAGCGTGAGCACAAAGACCGCAGCTGCGACGACGAGCGACGGGAGGGCGAACCAGATGGCGGCAGCGGCGCAGAGGGGCCAGAGCCACCAGAGGATCGACGTGAACGCGAGGACGCGGAAGGGGGCACGGCGGAGATATCGGGCCGTGAAGTCGCGGCGTATGCGGTAGGCGTCGTGGAGGTCGGCCGGAGAGTGTTCGAGGGCGCGGACACGCGAGGCGTGGGACAGCTCGACGGCGGTGTTGGTGCGCGTGGCGATCTCGGATATGAAGATGTCGTCGTCGCCATAGTTGAGATTGAGCGTCCGCGAGAATCCTTTATGCTCGAAAAACAGGCGGCGTGTGTAAGCCATATTGTAGCCAGTGGCCATGAAAGGCCGATGGCGCAAAGCCGACGAGAGCATGCGGACGGACTGCCAGAGATCGTCGAAGGCACGGCGACGGCCACGACGGTCGGTGTCGGGGGCATCGTCGCCCCACGGCTCGGCATAGCCTATGACCACTTCTTTGGCACCGCCGATCATGGAGCGCATCATGGAGCGCATCCAGAGGGGGGAATCGACGCGGCAGTTGCCACAGGTGAGCAGCAGGGCATCGTAGCGCGCGGCCTTGATGCCGAGGGTTATGGAGAGTTTGCGACGCGAGAGGCTGCGCGACCGCTCGGGGGCAAAGGTCATGTAAAGATTGGGGTATTGCAGCTCGAGCTCGCCTACGATAGTCTCCGTATTGTCGGCACTTTCGTCGTTGACCACGATCACTTCCATCGGCGCCGGATAGTCCTGATTGAGGATCTGCGGCAAGAGCGTGCGGAGGTTGTGTCCGTCGGCCTGAGAGTAGACTATGACGGAGACGGGGGGATAGCCGTCGGCCGGGAGCTGCGCCTCATCGTCGAAAGCCACCTGACGGCGCACACGCCGAAGCCTCGGCCACCAGAGAATGGCTATCAGCATCAGGCACAGGAGCATTGCCGCAAGCATCACCCACGCCAGCGGCGCAATATCGAGCGAGTATAGTTCAGGTCGGATCATAATTCAAGTACAAAGGTACAAAATTCCCCTGAGTATTTCTACAGCGTCAGCACAATAAAACAACGTAAACAGACGTTAAAAAAAGGATCATGAAAAGAATCGCCCTGATAACATACGACATCTCCCCATACCGTGGATCAGAGTCCTCGGTAAGCTGGAATTTTGTCACAAGGATGAGTGAGAAAGTACATATCACCGTGTATTATGGCAATCATAAAGACGAGGTAGAAAAGTATTTATCACAACAGCCACTGAAAAATGTGGATTGGGTGAATATCGCTCCGAAATCCACGACCCGTACCGGAGCTGCCGGGCTGCTGCAATATATTTCAAACTACAAGAAATGGCACAAACAGGTGTATCAAGCGATTCGCGAACAGGCCACACAAGGTAAAATCGACCTGATACATTACCTCAACCCCATAGGCTTCAAAGAGCCAGGCTATTGCTGGAAAATAAAAGAAATCCCATACGTATGGGGGCCGATAGCCTGTGTCGAAAACCGACCGCTCCCATTATACAAAGCATATTCCCTGAAAGGCAAATACAATGCATTCGCACGACGGATAGCCCATAATGCACTGTTTGTATTAATGCCCCGACTAAAGAAAGCCTTAAGAAATACCGACACCGTTTTTGCAGCCACACCCACAGGAGTCAGGATGCTAAAAAAGCATTACCACCGCGACGCAATCTACCTGCCAGAGAACGGCATTCCGACCATGGAACGCATGCAACCTATATCCTACGACGGAAACCAACCCCTGAATATAATATGGATAGGCCGGGTAAACGATCAAGACAAGGCATTGATTATCCTACTCGACTCATTAGCAAAAGTCAAATCGGCAAATTACCATCTTCACATCGTAGGTCCCGGGATCTTGTCCGACAAGATGAATGACAGGATCAACTCCATGAGCGGACAGACCACATTTCATGGGAAAATTGACCGAGACCACGTCCAACAACTTTTGCTCAACAGTCACCTGCACGTGATCACATCCTTGGGCGAAGCAACAACAACCGTCCTCTTTGAAGCGATGGCCAAGGCCGTCCCGACGATGACACTTGACCATTGTGGTATGGCCGGCGTTGTCTGCGACAAGTGCGGCATCAAAATTCCGATCTCAGGTTATAACAAAGTGACCACCCGGATATCTACGGAAATAGAATCGCTCATCGAACACCCGGCGCGAATCAACGAACTTTCAACGGGTGTGCTGGCATGCAGCAAACGGTTTATGTGGGACAACCGAATATCATTGTTCACAGAAACATACGATCGTCTAATAAACGAATACAGATCCAAGAGATGACAGAAAAAACCACAAAAGGTAAAAAATTTGTCAAGGATCTTGGCATTTACACAATCGGTAATATCGGATCAAAGTTAGTCACATTCCTGCTTATTCCGCTATACACTTTTTTTATCCCAGATCCATCCGCTTTCGGATATTACGATGTCTGTCTAAACACCATATTCTGTCTCATACCGATCATCGGAATGCAGCTCACCGACGGGAGCTTCAGATTTCTCATCGACAACAAAGACGAGACGCGACGAAAGGATGTTATAACATTCGTATACAAAGTTCTGATCCGCAATTCTCTTATCGCCATAGCGATTGGTGTGATCGTTGCATGTATCTTCGATATAAGATACATCTGGTTGAGCATCGGACTTGGCCTTGCTCAAACCTTTTATGATGTGATGCTTCAAGTTGTACGCGGACTTGGCCACACAAAACGCTTCATGAGCGCCGGAATAATCAATGCGATTTTAATCGCATTGATCAGTTTCTTTTTAATAGCCGTGCTTGATCTTGGAATTCCCGGAATTTTCATCTCCAATATCATTTCCCGGTTTCTGACCGTAGCAATCATGGATTGCAGCCTGGGGATAACACGCAAATATTTCTCGTTCAAAGCCGTCAACAAGACATTGAACCACGAGATCTATCGATATTGTCTACCTCTTATCCCCTCTGCATTGTGCTGGTGGTTTGTCACGGGCAACAACCTATATTTCCTTCAATACTTTTCGGGTCTTGACGCTACCGGTCTATACGGCTTTGTAGGCCGTTTCACAGGCATCCTATATATACTCTGCTTTATTTTTTACCAGACATGGCAACAGAACGCCATCGAACAATATAACTCGCCTGATAGAGATGAGTTTTTCTCAAACATATTCAACAATTACCTATACCTTTTAACCGGTCTGACGATATGCTTCCCCTTCGCCCTCAGACTGATTTACCCCTGGATTATCGGGCCGGAATTTCAGACCAGCGACCAATACCTATTTGCAGGCAGCATCTACGTAATGATCAGCGCACTCGCGTCTTTCTTTGAAATAGGATATCAATGTTCGAAGCAGACAAAGCGCATTCTTCCCAGCCTTTGCATAGCCATACTCATAAACCTGACATGCAATTTTTTCTTTGTCCAATGGTGGAGCATATATGGTATCATATTCTCCAATATACTCACATGGATCGCAATGCTGATCTACCGGGCCATCGACACCCGAAAATTCATGAAAATTTCATTTCATCGCATTGGCTTACTAACGGTGCCGCTATTGATTATTTTCTGCATCATCTATCAGACCACAGACTCTGCCATATCCGATATAGTAAGTATCTCCGCGTTTCTTATTGTGTATGTCATTTTTATGCCGTCACAATTCAAACAAGCCATCCTACGATTGGCAAAAAGCAACATACATCCATAAAGCATCTTATCACTACGAGATCAGATAAAACGTCTGTTGCGAAGAAACTAATAAACCCTATTAAACCACTGACAGCAAGAACACATCTATACAAATCCCCAATCCATCGACCAAATCGAGTCAATATAAATTACCATATATAACCTCTCCACACAATATATTACGATCCGGATCGTTTTTATTAAGTAAACCTACGTAAAGGTTGTTTAACAAACCTATAATAAACCGACAATGAAACACCTCTTCTACAGTGCAACACTGTGCCTCATCATATCATTCTCTTCCTGCAAGGCAAAGCATGACCTGACCTACTTCAACGACCTAAAAAACATAAGTTCCGGCACATTATCCACAACAGAGCCAACATATCAAATCGAGCCTGAGAACGATCTGACAATAACCGTGACATCGTCTGTTCCACAAGCATCAGCGATGTTCAACCTGCCATACACCAATGTTGCCCCGGCCGGAACCAAAGAATTATCCACTACCCCACAGCTCAAGACTTACGAGGTAGATAACAAGGGCGACATTGACTTTCCTGTTCTCGGGACAATCCATGTTGCAGGAATGACCACATACGAGCTGAAAGCCTATCTGGAGAAAAGGATTTCCGAGTACGTGAAGGATCCCATTGTCTCCGTCAGTTGCAATGGGTATAAAATAACCGTTCTCGGAGAAGTTGGCAGCCCACGGACCATATATTCATCAGCCGACCGCTACAGCATCCTCAATGCATTGGGCGAATGCGGCGATCTGACAGAATATGGAAAGCGTGATAATGTATTGGTAATGCGCCGTACGGCTGATGGACAAATCGAATACGGGCATCTTGACCTCACAAACTCAAACATCACTCAATCGCCCTATTTCTGGCTAAAAAACAACGATGTCATAGTCGTAGAGCCAAACTCTATCAAACAAGACAATTCGAAATACAATCAGAACAACGCATACAAGCTATCGGTAATCTCAACCATTGTTGGTGTAGCTGCGAGCGTAATATCGTTAGTAATCGCCCTGACAGTTAAATAACCTGATCCTGACCGCAAGAATCAACCAACATGCTCAGGCTCGATCGAATATGTATCTATTTACTAATGTTTGGTATCATTTTGTTGATTCCAAGCTATACTATGATTACATTTATCGATGAACTTATATCTTTTTCAATGCTTGCCATTGCGTTTGTAGACTGCATCGCAAACGGAGCTTGGAAGAAATACAAGTTGTTATGGATTTTCATGGGCATATTCACATTTTACGCAATTTACTCAATCTATTTCCTTAACTACAATACACCACGATACATTTGGACCGATTGGATAATCGGACTTAAACCATACATTCCATTCGCTGTATTTCTCGCGATTGGCCCAGAATTCACTGAGGCAGACAAACGACATCTCCGCTATATCAGCATCATCAACTGCTCCATAACATTCCTCATATTATTAGGTGGCTACCGTACGATTACGCCAGTATTTGTAAATCCAACATTTGCAGCTCAGGTGGCATTTATCAGCGCAACCTTTTATATCTATTGCAGTAGCGACAAACATTCCGGAACAATACCAATCAGGAATAAAGTCATAGCGATCATTATGCTATGTGTTGGTTTATATAGTCTTAAAGCAAAATACTTTGGGGAATTCATAGTATCAATATTTCTCCTTACTCTATATAAGCCAGGCACGTTCCGTTATTTTTCGATCAAGCATGCCTTAATACTTTTAGTCATAGGCCTTGCTATATTAGGTGCATCGTGGTCGAAGATTCAATACTATTTTCTTACCGGTAACAATGGTGGTTCCTTTGATCCGACTGTAGTTGAATCATTTGCACGCCCTGTTATGTATGTAACTGCCGGGCAAATCCTTTTTGACCACTTCCCGTTCGGTACAGGTTCTGCCTCTTTTGGCACAGCAGCCTCAAGCATGAACTATTCTCAAGTTTATTTTGAATATAACATCGACAATGTGCACGGGATTTCCTGGCGCAGCGAAGAAAGTTTCATTTGCGATGCTTTCTATCCATCGCTGGCACAATATGGTGTTATCGGTCTGATCCTGTTTATTTGGTTCTGGTTTTATGCATATAATTTTTTACGTATAATGATAAGAACCAATCCAACACTATATAGGACTCAATTCATAACCGGCGCAATGATAATTACTTTTCTGCTTATAGAAAGTATCGCCGCAACAACACTTACCCATTGCAGCGGAACCATCATTATGTGCATACTCGGTATGTCATGCGCCTACGGTAAACAGCTTTTTAAGAAGAACGCAACAGTTCAAAACATCCAGAATTTAGCAATTAGAAAAATATAAAAACACAAAATATGCAACAAGACGAAAATAAAGTTGATCTACGTCGGTTTTGGCGTGCAGTACGACAATGGAAATGGGCTATTATTTGCGTGATCGTGCTGTTCACTGCGGCCGGAGCTTGGATGGGATTTAGAAAGCTTTCAAAAGATGACATACAAGGCCAGATGCTTATTGGCGAAATCGATTACGATCAGAGCAGTCGCGGCGGTGGCATAGCACAGATGATGAAAACCTTCTCTGTAGGTGGATTCTCAGCTTCAACCGTCGACAACGAGGTGCTGATAATGCAAAGCCACGATGTGATGATCAGCACCGTTCGCACACTCGGTCTGAACCGCACCTATGTTGGGAAAGACAAAGAAGGGGAAAAAGCACAACTATACCGCAATACTCCGGTGAGAGTTGAGGCTCCGGCAGAGTTATTCGACACACTATCCACGGGCTTCAACATAAAGATCGAGATTCGGGATAATGGCAAGGTGGATATCAAAGCCACGAAAGGATTCTTCAAAAAGATTATCGGCGAGCTCAACGGAGTAACACTTCCGTCCATGCTCAAAACACCCTATGGCTCATTCCAGATCATGGCAACCGACATGTTCAAGAGCTCTCCCTACCGCACCATCAATGTAGCTGTAACCGGAAACGAAGCCGCAGCCACCGCACTTTATGAAGAATCAACCATTGAGGTAGCAAATAAGCTGTCGGACATCATCAATATTGACTACCCATGCGCCAATGCGGAGTTGGGCAAAGCAACGGTCAACGGCATTATGACAGAATACAATGCCAAGCGCCTCGACCGTCTGCATGAAGCGGCTATGACGTCAATAAAATATTATGACGAAAGAATTGCCGAAACATTCAAAGTGCTTCAGAATGCAGAAAAAGAGGTTTCGGAATATCAGCGTAAAAATGAGTTGATTGGTGTCGACTCAGAACTCGAATTATTGGTGGGAGAAGCTGTCAACAGCAAATCGGCAATCCAGACAGCCAACTACAATATCGCCTACTATGAAACCGTGCTCAACATATTGCGCAACCGACTTGACGATGATGTGCTGATACCGCAGATGGAATCACTCGGAGATCCGAATATCGGAGCATTCAACGGAGCTATACAAGCTCGTCGCGAGCTTCGCCGATCAGCGACAGAAGACAATGAAGCACTCATACTGCTCAACGAAAAAATCGAAGAGCTACGCAATCTTATTATCGAGAACTCCACCAAGATGATCGCCAAGGCAAAATCCGATCTTGGCCACACACAAGGTCTTGCAGCCACTGCACAAAACCGTCTTGACAAATACCCGAACTATCAGCTCGAATTCATGAATCTGCTGAGAGACAAGGAATATCAGAATCAATTATATCAATTCCTTATAAGTCAGCGCGAAAGCTCGGTACTCCAGCTCTACTCATCGAATAACATCGGCTTCATATTCCAAGAAGCATACGTAGCGAAGAAAGGCAGCATATTTAAGAAATTGCTCTGGCCTATTGCTTTCTTCATATTCTCCATTTTTTGCTGTATATGCTGGGCTCTATTCATAATGTTGATCACCCACAAAGTGAAAGATCCTATGGATCTCGCATCAATCGGCATAGATGCTCATTCTGTGAAATATATGGGTAATCCTGAGGTCTTAAGCAACATAAGGAACCTGATCATAGCAGACAACAACACCCGTGTAATATATTTTAATGCACTTTCCGGCACAGAACCAATGTTGAGAAAATTTGCCGATTCCCTGACTGCTATAGGCCGGAATGTTGAAGTGCTTGAAGGATTCTCAACAAATGATGAAATTCTGACACCCATAGCCAAACAGCAGATAAAAGAAGCTTTGAATGTTAACGATTATGTGATCGTTAACGTAGCAGGGCCCAACAATGTATCCGATCTTATCAACGCCATCGATTCAAAGGACGCAGTGTTGCTGCTCACACTTCCATGTGGGAAAATCAACCGCAGCAAGCTCAAAGCCATCCTTAAAGGGCAAACGGCCAATAAGATCTACAGCATCATCTGCCAATAAGTTATTACAATCATAACATGAAGGTTCTTTTGCTCAATTTCATATTATCAACTTCGGTAAACGGCAAAATAATACGCCGTAAATCGAACGATGACACCATGATCTACGCCATGGCGAGAGGGTTTGTTAAAAATGGGCACTCCGTCACTTTGGCTGCTGCAGAAGAATTCAAGCCACTCCAGCCGGAGGATGATTTGAATTTTGAGATAATATACTTCAAATCACGGGCACGAAGTATATTCAAGCCTCATCTTCTACCATGGCCCAAAGGGCTTGGACGATACCTGAAGAATAATGGGCAAAACTTCGATATGATTCTATCGGTTGATGTTTTTTCGATTCCAACAATCATTGCAGCCCGACAATTCAGGTCGAAAATGCTGATATGGCAGGAAATGGCTTTTATGCAACACATGCTTGGTGGGCTGCCGGCAAAATTGTGGTACAATGTCATAGCACCATATTTCATCAAGAACGCACCCATCATAACCCAATCAGAAAAAGCGAAAGAATTCATCAGACACTATCTGCCAAATGTGTCCGACACCATAGTCGGACATGGGTCTAACAGTGACCTTTTTTATCCGTCTGAAAACTCTGAAGAATATTTTGTTGTTATCTCCATGCTTGTAAAAAGGAAGAGGATAGACAGGATCTTACAGAAATTCTCAACATTTCTTAAAGAGACAAAACTCTCATCATATACACTTAAGATCGTCGGTGAGGGACCTGAGGAACTTTCCTTGAAAACACAAGCAGAAGAGCTGGGGATATCCCAAAACGTAAAGTTTGAAGGTTTTCTTGAACATAGCACAATCGCCGCTATCGGGAGAAAAGCCAAAGCACTTCTGATTGATACGCAACAGGACAACAACATGGTGACAATTCCGGAGTCAATCGTCAACGGCACTCCCGTTCTAACAAATAATGTCCCCAACAATTCCGTGTTCATATCTAAATATGGACTTGGAATTGCCAAAGACAATTGGGATTGGCAGGATCTGGAACAAATGATAATCCGCTACGATGAATTCCACAATGCATGTATTTCGCATAGGCATAAATTCTCAAACGACGGAAGTGCAGCAATATTAACCACAACATTCATAAATTTTAAATAACATTAAAGACAAAAACGCGTAGTCGGCAATAATCTGCATAAATTCATAACAAATAATTGCGATGAGCATAATTATGTAGGTAAAATAAAAAAAATCATCGAAAACTTCGACAAATACGCCTATAAAACCGATAATCAATAATTCAAAAAATAATAAACTGTTTGCCAAATCCGTTTATTATAGCGGTAAAGCATGCACTTAATATGACAAAACTCATTCCTACCGACGCTTCTATCATCCTGACGTATCGCTGCCCGATGCGTTGCAAGATGTGCAATATATGGAAAAACCCTACCGATAAACGGGAGGAAATACAGGCGTCTGATTTAAAATCTCTCCCAAAACTGAAATTCATAAACCTCACAGGCGGAGAACCATTCATCCGCGAGGATCTGGCAGAGATTGTTGAGGAATGTTACAAACATTCGCCGCGTATCGTAATATCTACCTCCGGATGGTTCGACGATCGGGTGATCGAGCTGGCGAAGCGTTTCCCCAACATCGGCATACGTATATCAATCGAGGGTTTGCAGGCCAAAAACGACGAACTGCGCGGTCGGGATGGCGGCTTTGAGAAGGGCTACCGCACGCTGATGAAATTGCGCGAGATGGGATTGAAGGATATAGGCTTCGGATGCACCGTCTCGAACAATAATTCCCACGATATGCTGGAGCTGTATCAGCTCAGCCGCAAACTCGGGATGGAGTTCGCCACTGCAGCCTTCCACAATTCATATTATTTCCATAAGGACGACAACGTAATCACTAATCGCGACACTGTCTGCAAGGATTTCGAGCAACTTATTGAATGGCAGCTCAAGGAAAACCATCCAAAATCGTGGTTCCGCGCCTACTTCAATATGGGACTGATCAATTATATCGAAGGAAAGCGGCGCATGCTTCCATGCGAAGCCGGCACAACCAATTTTTTCATTGATCCGTGGGGTGAGGTATTTCCGTGCAATGGCATGGAGGAAAAATATTGGAAAGAGTCCATGGGCAATATCCATGATGCCGACTTCGAGACAATCTGGAACAGTGAACAAGCAGAAAAAGTCAGAGCGCAGGTTCGCAAATGCCCCAAAAATTGCTGGATGGTCGGCACAGCCTCTCCGGTTATGCACAAATACATCAAGCATCCCATGAAATGGGCTCTGAAAAATAAAATGCGTTCAATGTTGGGAAAACCGGCATGCCTTGACAAGAAATGGTGTGATGTCGGACAAGATCCGCAGCAGGGCATTATCCATTAACAATTTAATATCAAGTTTAAATGCATATTGTCGTAACCGGTACACGTGGAATTCCAGAAATTCAAGGCGGAGTGGAAACGCACTGTCAGGAATTATATCCTCGCATTGCAGCTCTTGGCCACCGTGTGACTGTGATACGACGCACCCCCTACATTGACACGACAACTCCGATCAACAGCTATAAAGGTGTTGACCTGATTGATGTCTATGCCCCCCGAAAAAAAAGCATAGAGGCTATTATCCACACTTTCCTTGCCATCATCAAGGCGAAAAGGCTGAAAGCCGATATCCTTCATGTTCATGCAATCGGGCCTGCGATAATGATTCCATTTGCACGATTGCTCGGCATGAAGGTGGTGATGACAAATCATGGGCCGGATTATGACCGCCAGAAATGGGGTCGGCTCGCCAAATGGGTGCTAAAAACCGGTGAGAGATTCGGCACTCGGTTCAGCAACCGGGTAATTGTCATCTCCAATGTCATTTCCAACATTCTAAAGGATAATTACGGCCGGACAGACACAGACTTGATATTCAACGGCGTTACTATTCCTGCAAAATCAACTGCCACAGACTACATAGAATCAATCGGTCTGACTTCCGGGAAATATATCGTTGCTATCGGTCGCTTCGTAAAGGAAAAAGGATTTCATGATCTGATAGAAGCTTACTCCAAACTACAGGTCGATGGCTTCAAACTTGCCATAGCCGGCGATGCCGACCATCCCGACAGCTATTCGGAGTGGCTGAAACAAGAGGCTCGCAAAAATGGAGTGGTCTTGACAGGCTTCATCAAGGGTGAAAAGCTCAACCAGCTGATGACCAATGCTTCACTTTTTGTCATACCTTCTTATCACGAAGGGTTGCCATTCTCGCTGCTTGAAGCCATGAGCTATGGATTAGATGTTATTGCCAGCGACATACCGGCCAACAGATTATCCTGCCTTGAAAAAGATGATTTCTACAAAACCGGAGATATAGACTCTCTATCAAGAATAATGGATCTAAGACTATCCGAACCCAGAAGAATTAGGAAATATGATCTGAGGCAATATGACTGGGATCGGATAGCGCGACAGACGGCGACGTTATACGAGTCGCTATTAACTTCTTAAGTATCACAACCCGAGTGCTTGCTACCTCGTTAAAAACAAGATTTATGAATTACACTGAAAACCAACAACGAACATCTTTCTCTCCGACTTTTCTGCTTCTGGCTGTGCTTTTCTGCACTTGCCTGATAACCTCCAACCTCATGGAAATAAAGACCTTCGCGCTGGGTCCGCTGCAACTGACTGCCGGCGTGGTCGTGTTTCCGATCTCGTACATAATCAGTGACTGCATCGTGGAGATCTACGGCTTCCGCAAAGCGCGTTTCATTATCTGGCTTGGATTTGCAATGAATATGCTGGTCAGCCTGCTTCTTCAGATCGGGATCTGGCTTCCGGGCGACGCCCAATGGCAAGGCCAGGAGGCAATGGAGATGATTTTCGGAGCCGTTCCGAGAATATTCGCAGCCAGTTTCACCGCTTTTTTGTGCGGATCGATGGTCAACGCCTATGTGATGGCACGGATGAAGGCCGGACATGAGGGCACGCGCGGTTTCTCTGCACGCGCCATTGTCTCCACTGTCTGGGGCGAGGGCGTGGATTCCTGCATATTTTTCCCGATAGCCTTCGGCGGTGTGCTGCCATGGAGGGTGGTGCTGAGTCTGATCCTGACACAGACCTTACTGAAAACAGCATACGAGATCATAATTCTTCCGGTCACGCTCCGCGTAGTGAAACGTCTGCGGAAAATAGAGGGTTCGGATGCTTTCTCACTTCAATTTGACTCGAAATGAAAGAAATGTTTCATGGACTGACGACCATTTGGGTGGATCTTGACGACACTCTGATTGACTTCACCACAAACGCACATACATCGCTCGTCAAGATGTGGCACGACGAGCCTATTCTACAACAATATTTTCAATCGCCGGAAATATGGGCAGAGCGTTATGAGATCCACAACATGGCTCTCTGGGCAAAATACAATGTTGGCGATATCAGCCGGGATTATCTGCGGCTTCAACGGTTCATGCTTCCGCTGACTGAAGCCGGAATGCCGGATGATGAAGCCGAAAAGGTGGCTCGCCGCTACGATACGCTCTATCTCGACTATCTTGCCCGGGAAAAGGCATTGATGCCCGGCGCTATCGATCTATTGCGCACAATCCGGGACAGAGGATTGCGTATAGGCTGTCTGTCCAACGGATTCAAAGAGGTGCAGTTCAGAAAGATCCGCACCGCCGGACTCGAGCCTTGGATTGATCTGGTGGTGCTCAGCGATGACATAGGCGTAAACAAGCCGGACCGCCGCATCTTTGAATATGCCATGGAACGCAGCGGCGACACCGATCCCACCCACCATCTCATGATAGGCGACAATCCCGACACCGACATACGCGGCGCTCTCGGTGCCGGATGGCACGCCGTATGGTACCATCCCGACCGGGCATTCCATGGAATATCATGTCCGGCGGGAGCAATCGAAATCTCCGACCTGGCAGAGTGTAAAAGCGTGCTAAAGTGAAGATTATTTCAAAAAGTTGGTCAGGAATTGCTGCTAATTGAAAAAAAAGTACGATATTTGCACTTGCTAAAGCCGACCCTACGGGGCTAAAAGCGTCTAACAATTTGGAATTCAACGTATTTAATAACTTATATATTAAAAGCTCAATAAAATGACTAAAGCTGATATCGTAAACGAAATTGCCAAGTCAACCGGCATTGAAAAAGCCAATGTGCTCGCAACAGTAGAAAAGTTCATGGAAGTAGTGAAAGATTCTCTGGCACATGGTGAAAACGTATATCTCCGCGGCTTCGGCAGCTTCATCGTGAAGACTCGCTCAGAAAAAACAGCCCGTAATATTTCCAAGAACACCACTATCATCATCCCCGAGCACAAGATCCCTGCATTCAAGCCGGCCAAAGTGTTCATGGAAGAAGTTAAATAAATTTACCAACAACCTTTTAATAACAGAGTAACATGCCTAGCGGAAAGAAAAGAAAAGGCCACAAAATGGCTACTCACAAGCGCAAAAAACGTCTCAGAAAGAACCGTCACAAGAAGAAATAATCAACGGCGTTGATTAACTTCCGGGATTGCGACAATCCCGCGACAACTATTTTTTGACACGCTATACACAGAACAAACCTGACGCCGGCACACCCACGATAGCGGGAGCATTGTGTCCGTCGCGAGTTTGTTCTCTGTGTTTTTAATCTATCAACCCAATTTAAAAAGACTAAGCCAATGCGAAGCGATCTAATCGTCGACGTGCAGCCCAAAGAAGTGTCGATAGCCCTCACGGAAGAGGGCCGTCTGGTTTCACTTCAGAAAGAGGCACGCGACATCACCTACGCTGTGGGCGACATCTATCTGGCAAAAGTGAAGAAACTGATGCCGGGACTGAATGCCGCCTTTGTCAACGTGGGTTACGAAAAAGACGCTTTCCTCCACTACTTAGATCTTGGCTCTCAGTTTTCATCCTACTCCTCATTCCTCACCAAAGCCCTCGACCGCAAGGAGCGCACCGTGCAGTCCATATCGAAAATGGATCTCAAGCCGGACATTGACAAACACGGCACGATAGCCGATGTGCTCACTCCCGGACAAGAACTGCTCGTTCAGATAGTCAAGGAGCCCATCTCATCCAAAGGTCCCCGTCTGACCACCGAGATAACGCTTACCGGACGCTACATGGTACTGATCCCGTTCGGCGACAAAGTCTCCATATCCCAGAAAATCAAGACATCCGAAGAAAAAATGCGTCTGCGCCAACTGATGGAAAGCATCCGCCCGAAGAACTTCGGAGTCATTATCCGCACATCGGCCGAAGGCAAGCGCGTGGCCGAACTTATCCACGAGATGAAAACACTCGTCAGATACTGGGAAGAGACCATCGAGAAAGCACGCACGTCAACAGCCCCGGCACTTGTATTCCAAGAAGAAAGCCGCATAGTCGGTGTGTTGCGCGACATCTTCAATCCCGAATTCGAAAGCGTACAGGTCAACGACGAAGAGACCTACAAACAGATCTCTGAATATGTGGGACTCATAGCCCCGGAGCGCAAGGAAATCGTTCAGCTCTACAAAAAAGACGAACCGATTTTCGATCATTTCAATATCACCAAACAGATCAAATCGTCGTTTGGCAAGACAGTGTCGTTCCGCAGCGGAGCCTACATCATCATCGAACACACGGAAGCACTCCACGTGATCGATGTCAACTCCGGCAACCGCTCCAAGGCCGCCAACGATCAGGAGAGCAACGCACTTGAGGTCAACCTCCGCGCTGCCGACGAGATTGCCCGTCAGCTCCGTCTTCGCGACATGGGCGGCATCATAGTGATCGACTTCATCGATATGGCCAAGGCCGAACATCGCCAGAAGCTCTACGAGCACATGAAAGAGATAATGCAAGGCGACCGCGCACGCCACAACATACTCCCTCTTAGCAAGTTTGGTCTTATGCAGATCACCCGTCAGCGCGTACGTCCGGCTCTCGACATAGTGACAACCGAGACATGCCCTTCCTGCTTCGGAAAAGGACAGGTCCAGCCATCGCTGCTGTTCACCGACACACTGAAGGAAAAGCTCCACTATCTGATCGACGACCTGAAAGTTCAGGACTTCATCATGTACGTCCATCCATTTGTCGACGCATATCTGAAAAAAGGCCTGCTCTCCCCTTACCGGAAATGGAGAATGGAACTCGGCCGAAAGTTCCGCATACTGCCGGATCAGGCCCTGGCCTATCTTGAATACAAGGTTCTCGACAAGAACCATAACGAAATCGACATCAAAGAGGAAAAAGATATCGACTCGTCGGCCACAAAAACAAAACGAAAAGCCAAGCAAAGAACCCAACAGGAGGAATAGCTCCGGTGGCCAACTGAATTAACATACAAACGGCCACAAAGAAACAGACAGACAAAAGCCGCCCGAAATCAGCAACGGACGGCTTTTGCAATTTTTAACAATCCTGTATCATTGCCAGACCGCATGAAATAGTAATTTTGCATCAAACATAAACCACAAAGACGTTCAACTATGAAAAAATCAATTATCGCCCTCGTGACCATGGCATTATCAGCTACAGCTACTAATGCTCAGGATATTTTCGACAACCCCGACAACCACTCATATTTCGGCGTGCGCCTCAGCTACGAACTGGCAAGCCCCGGAGATGTATCAGTAGCCGGCACTCCCATCAAATACGATATGTTTGGCAATGGATCAGGTTTTAGCGTTGAAGGGATCTACAACATGCCCGTATGGAAAAACCTGTACTTCCAGCCCGGCGTAGGAATCTACTACAACACCTACTCAATCGACAAAAGCGTTGCCGGCGATGCCCTTGACACTGATGCCAGAATAAAAGGAGCGTCCACCCGTCAGTGGGGTATCCGCATTCCGCTGCATGTAGGCTACAACTTCGATTTCACACCCGACATCCGCGTAACCTTCTTCACCGGCCCTGAAGTCAACATTTCATTCAAAGGAAAAACGCATTACTCAGTTGACAAATTCTCAATTGACGCGCCCCTTTTCGGCAACGATGGCGACTTCAACCGCGCCGACATCAAATGGCGTTTCGGTGTAGGTGCAACACTTTCCGACCACTACTATGTTGCCGTTTCAGGAGCAGTCGGCATGTGTGACATTGCCCGTGATCATAAATACACCAACGAATCCGGCATCTCGGTCAAAGAAAAATATGAAATGCACGGCAATCTCTTCGACATAACCCTCGGCTATAACTTCTAAACGACATCAAGAAATATCAAAGCCGGTGGATAGTCAACAGAATCCACCGGCTTTGTTGTATCAACTTTCAAGCTGTCAATCGCGTACCGCCCGAAAATTACGGGCGAAGAATTCAAGGTGGGGAAGAATGGAACGGCTCCAATATTCACCGTTATGCACACCGGGCGATGTGCGGTAGACGTGATCTATGCCTCGCGCAAGGAGTGCATTGTGGAGTTTCGTATTGACTTCGAAAAAGAAATCCTGCTCTCCGCAATCGAGGATTATTCCTACCTGTCGCACTGAAGGAAGATCGATCAGCCCATAGACTGTATGCGCATCCCAGACGGCGCTGTTGTCGCAATAAGCCCCGAGGCGATCAGCGATATTCCACTTCGAAGGCCACGGACGGAAGTCGACCCCTCCGCTTGTCGATCCGGCATTTCCAAACAGATCCGGATGACGGAACGCAAGCCAAAGGGCGCCATGTCCACCCATACTCAGACCGGAGACAGCGCGTTGCGACGGTTCCGGGATGGTACGGTAATTGGCATCCACCCAAGGCACGAGATCCTCAACTATGTAACTCTCCATCCTCATGGCAGAATCGGCCGGCGCATCAAAATACCAACTGTTGAGCCCGGCAGGACAGACAATCACAAATCCATGTTCCGTAGCCAGCGAATCAAGATCCACAATCTTTGACCACGACGTGTGGTCACCGCCATGGCCATTCAGCAGATAAACAACTGGGAAACGCACTGATTCCGAATCCGTGTCATAACACTCAGGTACCGCAACCGTCACCAAAGCCTCCTGTGGGAGATTGCCGGTAGGTACACTCCGGATCTCCAAAGCCACAGCCGGAATCCAGAGCATAAACAAAGCCGCAGCCAACGCGGCGAAACGTAAGATTAAAGTTTTCATGCTACAAATATAGCAAAAAGCATGTGGATCACCACTAAAATTCGTAAATTTGCAATCCAACTCCAAAAAGACCGACAATGAAAATAGGCGTAATCGTAGCAATGGACAAAGAGCTTGCCTTGCTGCTCCATCTCTTGGAAAATCCCACAGAAACAGAAATCAACGGCTTCACGTTCCACACCGGCACAATCGGCCAAGCCGAGATCGTGGCCATGAAATGCGGCATCGGCAAAGTCAATGCCGCAATGGGAACCATGACGCTTATCGACCTTTTCAAGCCTGAACTGATCATCAACACCGGCGTAGCCGGAGGAACCGGCGGCAATGCCGGCATACTCGACATTGTGGTAGGCACACGCGTAGCCTACCATGACGTATGGTGCGGCCCGGGCACAGAATGGGGCGATGCCGCAGGATGTCCGCGCTTCTTCCACACCACCGACATGGTCAACAGTCTGCCGTGTCTGCATGAAGGCGACACCGTGAAACATGGGCTTGTGTGCTCCGGCGATATTTTTGTAAGCGATCCTGAAGTGGTCAGCCGCATCCGTAGCCTCTACCCCGACGTAGATGCCGTCGACATGGAATCGGCAGCCATAGCCCAGGTGTGCTATCTCCGTCAGATCCCGTTTGCCTGCATGCGCGTGATCTCCGACACCCCCGGAGCCGACGACAACATCGCCCAATACCAGAACTTCTGGGAAGAAGCACCGCAACACACATTCGACATGCTTCGCCAGATAATTCAGGAACTCACAGACTGACCCACCCCAAAAGAGACGCCATCACCATCATAATCATGGAAAAGATCGCAAGTTTCACCGTTGACCACCTGACCCTTCTGCGCGGCATATATGTTTCGCGCACAGACCAGACAGAGTCAGGCGATATATTGACCACATTCGACATCCGCATGACCGAGCCCAACCGTCAGGCGCCGCTGTCGGGAGCCACACTCCACACCATCGAGCATCTTGCAGCCACATTCCTGCGCAACCATCCGCAATGGAAAGAGCGGATCGTCTACTGGGGTCCCATGGGATGCCGCACCGGAAACTACCTGATCGTCAACGGAGCTTTCACCTCAGCCCAGATACTTCCCCTGATCCGCGAGACATTCGAATTCATTGCCGACTACAACGGCGAGATCCCCGGCGCCACTCCACGTGACTGCGGCAACTATTCCTACATGGATCTGCCCGACGCTCGCAAAGAGGCGCGCCGCTACCTCGACGAAGTGCTTACATGTCCGACGGAAGCCAACCTCAACTATCCCGGCTGATCACGAGCAACAAGCAGAGCTTATCCCAGCGATGAAAGACATCAAAGCGATACGCGGAAAATTCTATCTCGCCCGGATCATAGCTGAAGGCGAGCACGAATGCCAGGATTTCAAGTTCGCCATCTCCGACGCAAAAAAGATAGCCAAGAGCCTGTCGGCCTTCGCCAATCATAAAGGAGGACGATTGCTGATCGGGGTCAAGGACAACGGAGCGATAGCCGGAGTCCGCAACGAAGAGGACATCTACGTGATAGAACAGGCGGCACAGATGTACTGCCGCCCGTCGCAGGAGCTCAGATTCACGGCTTTCTCCGCCGAGGATGGAGCAATAGTGATCCGTGCGGAAATAGATGCCAGCCCCGACAAGCCGGTGCAGGCACTCGACACCGATGGACGCTGGAAATCCTACCGGCGTGTGGCCGACGAGAACATACTCGCAACCCCACTCATGGTACGCGCATGGCGCCAGCTCCGTAGCGACCGCCCGATAGCTCTGACACTCGGCACGACAGAGAGATCCGTACTGGATGTGATCCGACGAGCCACCGAGCCAGTCGATGTGAACCTTATCATGCACGAGGCCACCGTATCGCGCCGTACAGCCGAAAGCATAATAATTGATCTCTATGCCATGGGAGTGGTGGATTTCCGCTTCCACAACCGCCAATTCATGATAGTCCCGGCAGAATAGAAAGCCTGAATAATTGTTTTTAGGTAGAGAGTCAAGTCCGCGAAGCATAAAAAATACCTAATTATGGGTATGGTGGAGGCTTGCGGATATATGTAATTTTGTATCGGATAAAATTACGAATAAACAGACAAACAGAACAACGATCATTCAGTAATCTATTAGGGATTTATAACCGCCACATAATGGATACTCATTTTTGATTGGCACCGACGGAGCAAGCTGTGAAGCATGCTCCGTCGGTGCATCAGGCCCTATCCGGGGCTCACAGTCGCCATCCGACAAAAAAATCAGAAATATAACATGCAATATTTTCTGATTCGGAGTCAAATTGCTATCTTCGCATCAAAATTCAAACAGATTATATGGTTTACAAATTCCGTTTAGTTTCCGACGAAGTCGACAATTTCCGTCGCGAGATAGATATAGACGCCGATGCCACATTCCTGACATTGCGCAACGCAATCTGTGACTCTGTTGGCTATGATAAAAATCAGATGAACTCCTTCTACCTCTGCGAGGACGGATGGGAAAAAGATAAAGAAATAACCCTCGAGGACATGGGGTCAGACTCATCGGAAGATGTCTACCTGATGGACGAGTGCATAATCAGCGATTTCATTGAGGATGAAGGACAGCGCATGATGTTCGTGTTCGACTATCTGACCGACCGCGCATTCTTCATCGAGATGAAGCGCAGCGAACCCGGAAAGACACTTCAGGATCCTATCTGCTCCTTGTCCATGGGACAAGCTCCTCCACAGACCGTCGACATGGACGAATTCGAAGCCAAGATAGACATCAAGGCCGCCTCTGCCACCGATATGGACGCTGATTTCTACGGCTCCGACGAATACAACGCGGATGAATTCGACCCCGAGGCTTTCGACGAAATGACATTCGACGACAATCTCTGACACACACGCAAGACGGATGGGACGACTGATGGCCATTGACTATGGAAGGAAACGGTGCGGCATAGCCGTTACCGATCCCATGCGCATCATAGCCAGCGGCCTGACCACCGTGGCCACGGCACAACTGATCGACTTTGTCAAGAACTATGCCGGGAAAGAGCAGCTCGACGGTATCATAGTCGGACTCCCCCGGACCGTGCAGGGCGAATTGTCGGAATCGATGAACTACATCACCCCCGGCATCAACCGCCTGAAGAAAGTATTGCCCGAAATCCCCGTAACATTTTTCGACGAGCGTTTCACCTCCGTCATAGCCCACCGCAGCATGATAGAGTGCGGCATGAAAAAGATGCAACGCCGCGACAAAGCCATCGTCGATGAAATAGCCGCCACAATCATCCTCAACGACTACCTGCAAAGCAAAACCTACAACGACCTATGAACCTCCCGATTTATCTCTACGGGCATCCCGTACTCAGAAAAATATCAACACCCATAACTGCCGACTATAAAGATCTGCCGAAGCTGATCGCCGACATGTATGAGACAATGTACACCAGCGAAGGCGTTGGACTCGCCGCTCCCCAGATAGGACGCAACGACAGAATCGTGGTGATAGACGCCGATCCTGTCAGCGATTCATTTCCGGAATGCGCCGGACGCAAACTGACTCTGATCAATCCGGAGATCGAGATTCTCGGCGACGACACGGAGACTCGCTCCGAGGGATGCCTCAGCCTGCCTGGACTGTCGGAAAAGGTGAAACGCACCGAGCATATCCGTCTGCGCTGGGTCGACGAGAACTTCCAGCCCCACGAAGAAGAGATCAAAGGATTCCTGGCACGCATAGTGCAACATGAATGCGATCATCTGGAAGGAAAACTCTATATCGACCATATCTCACCGATCCGCAAACAGCTCATCAAAGGCAAACTGGCCGACATAGCCCACGCACGCATCCGCTGCGACTACCCCGTCCGCTACGCACCCAAAACACGATAACCCAACCCACACCGACCTATGGCCGACGATAAAAAAATAATTTTCTCGATGGTAGGCGTCAGCAAGACCTACCCTCCCCAGAAACAAGTGCTGAAAAACATCTACCTGTCCTTCTTCTACGGTGCCAAGATCGGCATCATCGGTCTGAACGGCTCAGGTAAATCATCCCTGCTGAAAATCATCGCCGGACTCGACAAGAGCTATCAGGGCGAAGTGGTTTTCTCCCCCGGCTATTCCGTGGGCTACCTTGAGCAGGATCCACAGCTTGATCCCGACAAGACGGTGATCGATGTGGTCCGCGAGGGAGTGCAGCCGATCATGGATCTCTTGGCAGAATTCGACCGCGTCAACGAATCTTTCGGCGATCCCGACGTGCTCGACGATCCCGACAAGATGGATGCGCTGATAGCCCGTCAGGCAGAATTGCAGGATGCCCTTGATGCTGCCGATGCATGGAACATAGACTCCAAGCTCGAACGCGCCATGGATGCTTTGCAGTGTCCGCCCGACGACCAACTCATATCGACACTTTCGGGAGGCGAACGCCGCCGTGTGGCATTGTGCCGACTGCTGCTCCAGCAGCCCGACGTGCTTCTTCTCGACGAGCCCACCAACCACCTCGACGCAGAATCCATAGACTGGCTCGAACAGCATCTCCAGCAATATCCCGGCACAGTCATAGCCATCACCCACGACCGCTACTTCCTCGACCACGTGGCAGGATGGATCCTCGAACTCGACCGTGGCGAAGGAATTCCATGGAAAGGCAACTACTCATCGTGGCTCGACCAGAAGACCAAACGCATGGCTCAGGAAGAGAAGCAGGCCAGCAAACGCCGCAAGACACTTGAACGCGAGCTTGAATGGGTGCGCATGGCACCGA
Source organism: uncultured Muribaculaceae bacterium (assembly GCA_910579185.1). Lineage (GTDB taxonomy): Bacteria > Bacteroidota > Bacteroidia > Bacteroidales > Muribaculaceae > Paramuribaculum. The sequence continues at coordinate 139,100 of CAJTTG010000005.1, read as the reverse complement.
AAGCCCGTCAGGCAAAGGGCAAAGCCCGTCTGTCGAGCTACGACCGACTGCTTAACGAAGACCAGAAGCAACGCGAGGAACGTCTGGAAATCTTCATCCCCAACGGTCCGCGTCTGGGACAGAAAGTAATCGAGGCCACAGGTCTGACAAAATCTTTCGGAACAAAGAAACTGTTCGAAAACCTCAACTTCATGCTTCCCCCCAACGGCATTGTAGGTGTCATCGGCCCCAACGGAGCCGGAAAGACAACCCTGTTCCGTCTCATCATGAAGCAGATGCAGCCCGATGCCGGAACATTTGACGTAGGCGAGACTGTAAAGATAGCCTATGTTGACCAGACCCACCACGATCTGCTTCCGGAGAAGAGCGTCTACGAGGTCATATCCCAAGGCGTGGAATCATTCCGCATGGGAGGACGCGATGTCAACGCCCGTGCCTATCTGTCGAAGTTCAACTTCTCAGGAGCTGATCAGGAAAAGAAGATCGGAGTGCTCTCCGGCGGCGAACGAAACCGCCTTCATCTGGCCATGGCTCTGAAAGAGGAGGGCAACGTACTGCTTCTCGACGAACCGACCAACGATATAGACGTCAACACCCTGCGCGCCCTGGAGGAAGGTCTTGAGGAATTTGCAGGATGTGCCGTCGTTGTGAGCCACGACCGCTGGTTCCTCGACCGCATCTGCACCCACATACTCTCGTTTGAGGGCGACGGCAACGTCGTGTTCTATGAAGGATCATACTCCGACTACGAAGAATACAAGAAAGCCAAGAACGGCGGCAAAGAGCCACCTCGCCGCCGCTACCGCAAACTAATGGAATAAAGATTGGCAAACTGCCATCTTATCACAGAAGAGCGCGACCGCTATCCGGTCGCGCTCTTTTTTTGAGCCGATCCGATAATCCCAAGGGAAATTTTGATGGAAAATCCAAAATTTTTCGTAAAAAATTTGTTTATTTACAAATTTCGTCGTAGGTTTGCGACAACCTATCATAAAACAATTACTATTAAGTACAAATTATTCCATAAAACAACTACCCATAATGTCCGCAGGGACAGATAAAAACACAGTCGATCACGACCGACAGACTCCGACATCGCAAAATGCCGGAGTCTGCTTTTTTCCGCCCCGTAACATATACCGATCGAAAACGATTCACTCTGAAAAAATCATAAATCGTTACGAAAAGGCAAAAAAATGTATCTGAATAGAAACAAATATCGCTAAAATTTATTAAATTTGCAGCCTGTTTAGACCATAGCGAATCAACGCTGAAACTGACAGATAGTTAAAATAGTATCCAGTTCTTTAACTATGAAGTTATTACAAGAAAAATTAGCAAAGTACACAGTGCCTCAGGAGGTGAAAGCCGCCGGTGTGTATCCTTATTTCCGCGCCATTTCAAGCGAACAGGATCCGGAGGTGATTATCAACGGTAAAAAGGTATTGATGTTCGGCAGCAACTGCTACACCGGACTGGTCAACGATCCGCGTATCAAGGAAGCAGCGATCGAAGCCACCCGTAAGTACGGAACCGGCTGTGCAGGATCGCCATTCCTCAACGGAACACTCGACCTCCACAAGAAGCTTGAAGCCAGAATAGCAGAATATATCGGCAAAGAAGATGTGATGATCTACTCCACAGGTTTTGAAGTGAACCTCGGAGTTGTATCAACGCTCACAGGCCGCGAGGACTACATTCTCTGGGATGAGCAGGACCACGCCTCGATCATCGAAGGCCGCCGTCTTTCGTTCTCCCAGTCGCTCAAGTACAAGCACAATGATATGGCCTCGCTTGAGAAGCAGCTCCAGAAATGCGATCCCGACCGCGTGAAACTCATCGTAACCGACGGTGTGTTCTCAATGGAAGGCGACGTAGCTGACGTCAAGAAGATCGTAGAGCTGGCCAAGAAATACAACGCATCCGTGATGGTTGACGAAGCCCACGGCATCGGTGTGTTTGGCGAAGGTGGACGCGGCGTCTGCCATCACTATGGTGTTGCCGACGATGTTGACCTGATCATGGGTACATTCTCAAAATCATTCGCCTCTCTCGGCGGTTTCATCGCCACCGACAAGGAGATCACCAACTTCCTACGCCACCACTCCCGTTCCTACATCTTCACCGCCAGCATCACACCGGCTTCAACAGCCGCCGCACTCAAGGCAATTGATATCATGGAACAGGAACCGGAACGTCAGCAGGCATTGTGGGATGTAACCAACTACGCTCTCGAAGGCTTCCGCAACATGGGCTGCGAGATCGGCAATACCTCAACCCCGATCATTCCGCTCTTTATCCGCGACAACCTCAAGACATTCACCATCACACGCGATCTTCTTGAAGAGGGAATCTTCGTAAATCCCGTGGTTTCTCCGGCCGTAGCGCCTCAGGACACCCTTATCCGCTTCAGCCTCATGGCCACACACACTAAAGACCAGGTTACCACAGCTCTTGAAAAGATCCACAAGGTGTTCAAAAAACATGGACTTGTAGACTAAGCAGCACAATCACAATCCAATATATATCGCAAAGTGCCGGACTATAGATCCGGCACTTTTTTTATCGTAAAGCTACAATCCGCCGCATACATGCGGCAGAACCGACAGCGATGAAACCGATAAATACGAGTATATAAAAAAGGCTTGTGGGTCGTGTCTCACGACAAGGCCCGCAATTAACATGTTGTAAAGTGTATACAGGGATGTTATAAATATAAATAAGTGTATCCCAATCACAAGTGTCTATTATTTTAGACGCTTTAGTTAATATTTCGGTACAAATATATCTCATTACTACAATATCGCCAAAATTTTAACTTATTTTTACCATATTAATCCACATTATTTGCATACCAGAGCAAAAGAAAGCCCGACCGTGAAGGCCGGGCAAAATAATGATAAAAGTTCAATTTCTATAGGCAAATATATCAGCTGGCAGGCGCGCCGGCCATTGACTGCATGGCGACGAGACGGGTGTAATAACCGTCAAGAGCCATCAGCTCATCGTGAGTACCCTGCTCAACGATCTGCCCTTCATGAAGCACACATATCATAGTGGCATTCTTGATGGTGGACAGACGGTGGGCGATGACAAGCGTGGTGCGATTGTGCATCAGTCGTTCGAGAGCTTGCTGCACGAGCATCTCGCTTTCGCTGTCGAGAGCCGATGTAGCCTCATCGAGAATCAGGATCGGAGGATTCTTCAATATTGCACGCGCAATTGAGATACGCTGCCTCTGACCGCCTGACAGGCGGCATCCGCGGTCACCGATATTTGTCTGATAGCCGTTCTCGCTTGCCATGATGAAATCGTGGGCGTTGGCGATTTTTGCCGCCTGTTCCACCTGTTCCTGAGTGGCATCAGCCACACCGAACGTTATATTGTTATAGAATGTATCGTTGAAAAGAATCGCCTCCTGATTTACATTGCCCATAAGTGAGCGCAGATCGTGGACGCGCAGATCGCGGACGTCTATGCCATCAACAGTGATCGATCCGCCATTGACGTCATAAAAGCGCGGCAAGAGATCGGCAAGGGTGGATTTTCCACTGCCGCTCTGCCCCACGAGTGCCACGGTCTCTCCGGGACGGATACGGATATTCACATTGCGCACAACGGGGGTGTGTTCATTATATCCGAATGTGACATTGTGATACTCCACGTCACCTTGCAGCTTCGAAATCGTCTCAGGTTTCTGCGGATCAGCGATAGGGTTGACAGCGCTCAGGATCTTATCGACACGTTCCATAGAGGCAAGACCTTTCTGGATAGTGTACATTGCTTTCGACAACTCCTTGGCCGGATTGATGATACTATAGAAGATCACCAGATAGTAGATGAACTCCGGTGCGGTTATCGTCGACGAGCCGGAAATGATCAGCGTTCCCCCGAACCAGAGTACGATCGCTATGGTTATCGTGCCGAGGAACTCACTCATAGGATGGGCAAGCGACTGTCTGCGCGCCACGCTGTTGGAGAGATCGAAGAATGACTGGGTGCCACGGCGGAAGCGGCCTATCACCTTGTTTTCGGCATTGAACGCCTTGATAATACGCAGTCCGCCGAGTGTTTCCTCGATATTACTCATCAAACCGCCCCACTGCTGCTGCAACTCAAGCGATGTGCGCTTCAGTCGACGTCCGACGCGTCCCATAGCCATGCCGGCTATCGGAAGTAACAGCAGGACAAACACGGTCAACTGCCAACTCATGGCTATCATCATTGCCAGACAGGTGATGATCATCACCGGATTCTTGAACGCCATGTCGAGCGATGACATGATGGAGTTCTCGATCTCAGCCACGTCGCCGCTCATACGTGCCATCACGTCGCCCTTGCGCTCAGCCGTGAAAAAGCCGATCGGCAGATGCACTATCTTCTCATACACATGATTGCGGATATCGCGCACAATTCCGGAGCGCAACGGAATGATGAAATATGAAGCAAGATACGCGCTACCGGTCTTCAGAGCCGTGGCAACCACGAGCACCAAGCCAAGCACAGCGAGAGTGATGCTCTGTCCCCACATCCGGATAGCCTCCTGCGTGTAATAATAGAAATTGTTGATCAGCACATCGCGGATATTTCCGTCCGCCAGAGTCATGTATTCATACACCCCTTCCTTGATCTGGAAAAGCATCTCCAGAATAGGCATGATCATAGCAAAAGAAAAGAGGGTAAGGATTGCTGAAAGGATATTGAACACGATGTTCAATATAAGATATTTTTTATAAGGAGGGACAAATCTCCTTAACAAGTCCCATAGTTCGCCCATTTATAATGATTGACTGATTTCTATTAAGGTTTTCAAGGCAAAAGTAAGAATTTTTATCGACATAAGCCCTATTACGGCCACTCAATGTTGCCAACTCCGACCAAAAATTCGTAACTTTGGCGTATGCATTATTTCATATCCGCCGGAGAAGCGTCGGGCGATCTCCACGCCTCCGCACTCATAGAGGCCCTGAAAGCCAAAGATCCCGAGGCCCGGTTCACATTTCTGGGTGGCGACCTCATGTCCGCGGCCGCAGGCCATAATCCGTTGATCCACTACCGCCGCATGGCGTTCATGGGATTCAGCGAGGTGTTACGGAATCTACGCACAATTTTCGGCAATCTGTCGGAAGCCAAGAAGGCATTGCGCAGCTCAGGCTGCGATGCCCTGATCCTCGTGGACTATCCGAGTTTCAATCTCAAGCTTGCAAAAGAGGCCTCACGGCTCGGCCTACCGGTCTACTATTTCATAGCCCCGAAAGTCTGGGCTTGGAAAGAATGGCGCGTCAAGCAACTCAGACGATATGTACGCAAAGTTCTCAGCATCCTGCCTTTTGAACGCGAATATTTTGCCGGCAAGAATGTAGATGCCATGTATGTCGGCAATCCGTCGAAAGAGGAGATCGACAGCCGGCTCTCCGCCATGGCACCCAGCGAGGAATTCATGCGGACACACGGCCTTGACCCGGCGCGCCCACTGCTGGCACTGGTTCCGGGAAGCCGGCGCGGAGAGATAAGATGCAATCTTCCGGTGATGGATGCCGTGGCCATGCGGCATCCGGAGCTACAGGCAGTTGTGGCCGGTGCCCCGGGAATTGATCCGGAACTTTATAGCTCACTGACCGGTCTGCCCGTACTGACCGGTGTCACTTCGGAACTTATGCGTAATGCCACGGCAGCACTGGTCACATCCGGAACAGCAACTCTGGAATGCGCCCTTGCCGGAACACCGCAGGTTGTCTGCTACCGCGCCAATGGCGTCAAGCTAAGCTACAACATAATGAAACACCTGCTGAAAGTGCGCTATGTGTCTCTCCCCAACCTCATTGCCGATGCCCCTGTGATCCCCGAGATGCTTGTCCACCTCTGCACCCCCGACAGCGTTGACGCTGAGCTGACAGAAATCCTTCCGGGTAAATCCGGACGCGACAGGCAGCTGGATGGATATGCCACCATGCGCTCGCGGCTTGGCGATGAAAATGCAGCCGCGACAGCAGCGCAAACAATTATAAACGATCTTCAATCCCTGAAATGAACGTACTGACATTCAACAATCCCTACGAGCCGGCCATACGCCGCGCCCTCTCTCAGATAGCAGATCCCGGTCGGGTCCGCGTCCTTTTCATATGCCTCGGCAATATATGCAGAAGTCCGGCCGCCGACGGATTGATGCATGAGGTTGTGGCCTCACATCATGCGGAGAATCGCTGGGAGATAGACTCCGCCGGAACCGGGGGATACCACGTTGGCGATCTGCCGGATCCGCGCATGCGCGCCCACGCCCGTCAACGCGGACTGAACCTGACCCATATCTGCCGGCAAGTACGCGAGAGCGATTTCGACAATTTCGACCTGATAATAGGCATGGACGAATCCAACATGCGCAATCTCCACCGCCTCGCCCCTACTCCGGAAGATGAGGACAAACTGCTGCCAATGGCTGCTTTCTTCGGATCTTATTCGCGCCATGACCATGTACCCGACCCGTACTACGATGGCGCACAGGGATTTGAGACCGTCCTCGACATACTGACCGAGGCCACGGAAAATCTTTATGACACCGTAACAGCTGAAATCTGACTTTCTGGCACGGGATTTGTTATAACTTACAGCAAACAAAATTTAAACAAACAATAACCAAATTTGAGATTATGGAAAAAATTGAACCCGGAAAATATGTTGAGCTCGGCTACGACCTCTATGAAGTGAATGGCGACGAGCAGACACTCGTACACCAGACCGACGATAATGACCCCGAACGCATCGTGTTCGGCGTGACCCGTGGCATGATCGAACCGCTTGAAAAAGCTATCGACGGACTTGCCGCAGGCGACACTTTCGATATTATAGTGAAAGCAGATCAGGCATTCGGCCCCCACGATCCGGAGCAGGTGGCAACACTTCCCCGTGACATTTTCGAGGTTGACGGCAAATTCGACACCGACGTTGTAAAACCCGGTGCAGTGCTTCCGATGATGACCGCCGACGGCTATCGCATCAATGGCGTTGTTGACGAAGTGACCGATACCGACGTCAAAATGGATTTCAATCATCCGCTCGCAGGAAAGGATGTGCGCTTCAACGGCAAGATCATCACCGTACGCGAGGCCACACCTGAGGAACTGCACCCACAGTCGGGTTGCGGTTGCGGCAGCTGTGGCGGCGGCGACTGCAATGAAGGCGGTTGCGGCGACAACGGTTGCGGATGCGGTGACAGCTGCGGATGTAACTGATAAGACAGACAGCCGGTCGGGACAGGAACTTAGCTGAGTTCTTTTCCGGCTTTGGCTTCCAATGCAAGATGAAGAATGCGGGAGGGCGAGTCGACGATATGGTCGGCATAGTTCTCCCGCAGTTCTTTTTCTCCTCGGAATCCCCATGTCACCCCGATCGACGTCACTGATGCGCGACGGGCCGTCACCATGTCGACACCGGAATCGCCCACATAGAGGACCTCGGATTTAGGGGTCGGACATTCCGAGAGAATTCCGAACACAATCGAAGGGTCAGGTTTCACCGGAACGCCCTCGCGCTGTCCGGCAACAGCCGCCCATTCCAGATCGGGGAAATAGTGGCCGATCAGCTCACTGACCGCAGCCTGATATTTGTTCGAGGCCACGGCGATCTCTATGCCATTATCCCGGAGGGCATGGAGAAGCTCAACGATTCCGGGATATGGCCGTGTGTGACAGGTCAGATTCGCGCCATAATATTCCACGAAATACGCGTGCATCCTGTCGATATTCTCCGGTGTCCGTTCCTCCTCCGGGAGCACTCTCTCAAGCAGACGGCGCACACCGTTACCGACATAGAAGGGATAGGCAGCCGGCGAGTGTACGGGATAGCCGCATTTTTCAAGAGCATAGTTGGAGGCCTCAGCCAGATCGGCGATAGTGTTCAGCAAAGTGCCGTCAAGATCAAATATAACAAGCATAGCAGTAGGTGTAAGAGAGTGTTGAGAGATTAGAACGGATAACCCACGGCGAAATGGAACGACGTGTCGCGTTTCCACCGCGGATGGATAATAGGCCACTCTTCCTGTCCTTGCGCCGGATTGTGGGCTTTGAAGCCCAGATCGAAACGCAGGAGGAAATATGAGAAGTCCATGCGGAGTCCCACTCCATAGGCCAAAGCTATCTGCTTCCAGAACGTATTGAAATGGAACATGCCGCCCGGCTGGTTTTCATAGTTATGGATAGTCCATATATTTCCGGCATCAATAAACGCCGCACCTTCAAACACCCAGAACAATTTGGCGCGGTATTCAACCGAAAGGTCGAGCCTGATGTCGCCGCACTGGTTGATGAAGTCGGTCACAGAATTTCGTGAGTCGAAAGAACCGGGGCCCAGTGTACGCACCCCCCAGCCTCTCACTCCGTTCGCGCCACCGGCATAGAAACGCTTCTCGAATGGCAGGACACGGGAGTTTCCGTAAGGCACGCCGATACCGGCACCGGCATGGAAAGCAAGAGCATGGCGTGTGGTGAAATTCCGGGTCACGGAATAGTCGATCTCAGCCTTGGCATACTGCGAGTATTGGATTCCGAAAAGCTTATACACCCCGTCGTCGCGTTTCTGCCCCGAGAGCGACGAGATGGCATAGAGCAGGTTGCCGGCGGTCTCAGCCGAAGCACGCAAAGAGTAGACCCACGGCTGCAGAGTGTAGCGGCGCAGGTTGGCAGCTGCCGGCTGTCGGTTGGTTCGGTTGTATGTGTATCCGGTACGCATTATGAAGTGGTCTTCATAGCTATAACGCAACAGAGGGTTGGTCGGTGCGATCTGATTGATAAAATCAATGGTGCTTTCCGGAAGATAGACATAGTTGACATCCACCAGATCCCATGTGCGGCGGATGCGGTTGTCGGGGGTGTTCCACTTGTATTTCCATGCGGCACCGGCAATGACACGGGTGTATTCCGGACGTTCCTGATAATTGGCCGAGAGAGCCAGCTCTGTCGAGGCCTTGCTCCGACGCTTGAATCCGCTGCTCAGGAACGGCATCATGAATTTAGGGAATGTTATGCCGACCTCACCGGCATATTCCGTATAGCGGTCGTTGATAAGATTCGATAGATTGCCCGACAGGCTTTCATAATTGACACGGAATTTGGCGGTCAGCAGATTGGAACGGTGAGCCAGGTTGCGATGTTGGTAAGCCACTCCGACACCGAATCCGAAATCGCCCTCGGAGTTTGTTCCCTCCACCTCAAGAGTAACGCCCTGCTTCTTGTTTCTGGTCAGGTAGACATACGCATCAATATGCTCTGTGCCATCGATATATCCCACAGGCAGCATCTCTATATTGATACTCTTTATTATCCCCAACTGGGAAAGTGATTCATACGTGCGGTCGATGGCTCGTGCGCTATAAGGTCGGCCAGGACGTATGAAGCATTTTTCCTCCAGAATGGATGGCACTATATAATGGTCATCGCCGGGATATACCACGGTGATGCCCTTATAGTTCACGGTGTCCGCGCCGACAAGATGGCGTGGATCCTCCATCTGGATCGACGATGTGGAACCGGCCACAAATATGACCCTGTTGATAGTGAACCGCCGGTGCAATTCCAGCGAATCAGTATCAGCGGATTGGGTTTCGGGCTGCACGGCAACAGAATGGCGCGGAGGCATCACAACCATGGTCATGTCGACATCCAGCGAATTTTCCGCCGTGTCGGCAATGAACGTGATATACTCCTTTGAGAAAGCATAGTAGCCCCGGTCGCGCAGCCGTGAGGTCAAACGGGCACGTTCTTCATCGAGAGCCGTGCGGTCGAGGTTGTCGCCGACGTTCAACGTGAAATTGAGCGAATCGGACATTATCACGGATGCCACGGCCGAGTCCGGGATATCGTAGGCTATGGAACGGATCACATGAGGCTGACCCGGAGCAAGGGTATAGGTCACTCGCATTTTCCGCGCGGCACTGTCGGCAACGGCATCAGTCGAGACCGATGCGTCCATGAAGCCCTTGTTGATCAGAGCCTGACGGAGCTGACGGGAAGAGGCATCTGTCAGCGATTCATCATAGATCACCGGTGGCTGACCGAGACGGCGAAGCCAACGGTTGTACCAGCGTGTGGAGTCACGCCCCGACATATTGTAGACCCCTAACTGCAATTTAGCAAAGCCAAGCACCTTGTGGTTGGGTGTCTGACGGAGGTAGTTGACCAACTCCGCCTTATCGACCTGCGATGAATCGGGCACCACGATCTCCACCTCATCCAGCAGGAACGAACCCCGGGGGACATGGCGAACCGAGCTACAGGCACCGATCAAGAGCACCATAGCCACAAGCATTACTATTTTTAATGCCTTGCTCAACATTTGCGATTGCAAAGGTAGCGTGCAACGGCGAAATTTAAAAGGAAAACGAGTCTAAAGTTTCTTATAATGTTAAAAAATATTCATAGGGCAAATGTCCATTTCTGACAAAAAAAGCGTAACTTTGCACCCGAAAAACGACCTAACAAGGTCATTTACTTATTTTCCAACCAGTTACAATTTCACACAATGGATTTTACTTGGCTAACGAATCTCATCGCGCCTGGCCACACGGAATTGGCAAGCACATTGGTGCTTTACTCTTTCGTAATCGCCGCCGGCGTGTTCCTGGGCAAGCTCAAGATCGGCAGCGTGTCACTCGGTGTCACCTTCGTCTTGTTCGTGGGAATTCTGATGGGACATTTCGGCTACACGGTCGACAGCAATGTCCTTAAATTCGTCAGAGAGTTCGGTCTGATCCTGTTTATCTTCGCCATAGGTATACAGGTTGGTCCGGGTTTCTTCTCTTCATTCAAAAAGGGTGGCATGAGGCTTAACGGCCTTGCCGTTCTGGGGATCGCACTCAATGTGATCATCGTGCTCACCATCTTTTACATCAACGATGGCAACACGTCGATCGAGGCTCTCGTAGGCATCATGTCCGGAGCCGTCACCAACACCCCCGGTCTCGCAGCGGCACAGCAGGCCGCCGGCAACCCCGATGCCATCAACACCATGTCGATGGGCTATGCAGCAGCATATCCTCTCGGCGTTTGCGGCATTATCGGAGCCATGTTCCTGATCAAAGCCATCTTCGGCATCAAGATCGAGAACGAGATCAAGGCTATCGAAGAAGAGAACGAACGCCTACACACAAAACCGAATTTCGTTTCGATCGAGGTTACAAACCATCTGATCAACGGCAAATCGCTGCGTGAGCTCCACGACATTATCCAGTGTGATTTCGTCATATCCCGTCTGATGGATCAGACCGGCAACATCATCATACCTACATCGGCCACACAGGTACGCGTAGGCGACAAGCTGTTTGTGGTCATCTCCGACACTGACACCCCGAGATTTGAATCGGTTGTAGGTCCGGAAGTGGAAGTCAACTGGGAAGAGGTTACTCCGAGCCGCGTGGTCAGCCGCCGTATCCTCATCACCAAGAGCCAATACAACGGTGTGGCTCTCGGCTCCCTCCGCCTCCATGCTGCCTACCAGCTGAATGCGACCCGTGTGAACCGCGCCGGTGTCGACCTGCTTGCATCGCCTGACCTTCGCCTCCAGATGGGCGACCGCATCACCGTTGTAGGCGACCTCAACGACATTGACCGTCTTGCCAACCGCCTCGGCAACTCCATGAAGCGTCTCAACGAGCCCAACATGATCACCATCTTCATCGGCATCATGTTCGGTATCATAGTTGGCTCACTCAACCTTGGTTTCGGCATGAAGCTCGGCTTGGCCGGCGGACCTCTCGTGGTGGCTATCCTGCTGAGCCGTTTCGGCTACAAATTCAAGCTCGTGACCTACACCTCATCGTCGGCATCCCTGCTGATGCGCGAACTCGGCATCTGTCTATTCCTCGCATCCGTAGGCATCTCGTCCGGCGCAGGCTTCGCCGACACCGTGTTCAACGAAACCGGTATGTGGTGGGTTATCTGGGGCTTCATCATCACCTTCCTGCCACTGGTTATAGTTGGCTGCATAGCACGCGGTATCTACAAGATCAATTTCCTGACCATCATGGGTATGTTCTCCGGTGGCTACACCGATCCGCCAGCCCTTGCCTACGCCAACTCGGCAACCGGCAACGATGCTCCGGCCGTGGCCTACTCCACCGTCTATCCTCTGACCATGTTCCTTCGCGTGGTGTCGGCTCAGGGCATAATCCTTGCATTCATGAGCTAACACGACAACGAATCGACAGATAAAAAAAGACAAGATCCGCCCCGACAGCCAGATGCTGCCGGGGCGGATCACTTATAAAAACAAAGGTAAAAAGGGTCAGAGATGTTTATTCTTCTGATCAGTCATCGGATTTAGGATTTAGAAATTCGCGGAGTTTAGCCACAAGCTGATCTTTCTGATGCAGACCGTTTCCACGCCAAGCCGGCTCGCCGGCATAGAACACCATCAGAGTGGGAACGGACTGGATTCTGTACTTGGCCGATAGCTCGGGATTACGGTCAACGTCGATCTTCACGACATTAACAGCATCGCCAAGTTCGTTTTTCACCTGCTCCAGAATCGGGCCCTGCATCTTGCACGGACCACACCAAGTGGCAAAGAAGTCGACCAATGTAGGTTTCGTTCCGCTTATCAATTCATTAAATTCGTTCATAATAAAAATATCTGTTGAGTTATTGTTCGTCTTTCACCAAGATAAACAAAAACGGAGGCCTGATGGTTTTATCACATTTTTTTTGCTTGGAAAATTGATAATGGCTAAATTTGCAAAACGAATATCCCGATTATGCCAAAGATCAACCTCAAAGGCATGGGAGTGGCACTTGTCACCCCCTTCAAAGCCGATAAAACAATAGATTTCGAAGCATTCGCCCACCTGCTTGACTATCAGATAGACGGCGGAGTGGACTATCTCGTTGTGCTTGGCACCACCAGCGAGAACCCGACACTTGAACCCGAGGAACGCACCGCAGTGCGCGAATTCGTAGTCAAGCATGTAGCCGGGCGCGTGCCGTTGGTATTGGGTTGCGGAGGAAATAACACCGCCGCCGTTGTGCGCGAGTTGCAGACCACCAATCTCTCATCTTTCTCTGCAATCCTTTCCGTAGTCCCCTACTACAACAAGCCATCCCAGGAAGGCATCTACCAACACTATGCCGCCGTAGCCAAGGCATCGCCGCTGCCTGTTGTGCTATATAACGTTCCCGGCAGAACCGGCGTGAACATGACCGCCGAGACCACACTCCGGTTGGCCGCCGAATTCCCCAACATTGTCGGCATCAAAGAGGCATCGGGCAATATGGTTCAGGTGGATGAGATCATCAAGCACAAATCGGAGGATTTCATGGTGATATCAGGCGATGACGCTGTCACATTCCCATTGATCACGCTCGGCGCAGTGGGTGTGATCTCCGTGATCGGCAACGCTTTTCCCCGTGAGTTTTCACGCATGGTCAGACTGGCGTTGGAAGGTGAATATGCCGCCGCCCGTACCATCCACCATCGTTTCAACGACCTTTTCGGGTTGCTTTTCGTGGATGGCAACCCGGCCGGAGTGAAATGTGTTCTCAACGCCATGGGGCTATGCGAGAACGAATTACGTCTGCCGCTTGTCCCGACTCGCATCACGACACTCGAAAAAATACGCACTGTGCTCAACTCATTGCAACAGTGATTTGGCCATTTCATTGAAAAAGCGTAACTTTGCAAACGGTTAACTCAACCAATAAAGGTTGGTCCGGTAGCTCAGCTGGATAGAGCATCTGCCTTCTAAGCAGACGGTCATGGGTTCGAATCCCGTCCGGATCACAAAAAACAACCTGCGAAGGCGATGAAGCAATTCACCGCCTTCATTTGTTATAACTACAAAATTTTCTGTCATGACTCAGTTTACATTGACTATCGAAGACCCAAAGGATGTTTCACTCATAAAGAAACTCCTTGCAAAATTTGACGGCGTGACCCTCAAAAAGACTGATTGTAAGCGCAAGACCGGTCTTGACGAAGCTCTTGAAGATGTTGTTGCCGGCAGAGTATATCATGCCACAAGTGTGGACGACCTGTTTAATCAGCTTGAAAATTAACCAATGTCATACTCCATAGACTACGCCGGAAGTTTCAAGAAGGATTACAAACGTTTGAAAAAACGTGGAATGCCCATTGAAAAATTAAAGAAAGCAATCCAGATTCTTGCCGAAACAGGATCACTCCCTCCCGAATATCGTCCCCACAAACTTGTCGGCAAGTATGCCGGCAAATGGGAGTGCCACATTGATGGACCTAACAGCGATTGGCTGATGGTATGGGATCAAAACGATATGGAATTGACACTGCTTATGCTTCGCTCCGGCTCACACTCCGACATATTCTGAAATCAACACAGAAATAGGTTGGAGCAAAAAGTCAACAACTTAACCGTTTCTTCACAGCCACAGGTCCGGCATATCAACGACAAGACGGTATATACGTCGTGCCGATCAATTGCCTCAAAGCATAGCATTCCGACGGAATAGCACCATAGGCATGATCAGAGTAAAGCAAAACGCCCGGAAGATCTGAGAAGATCAGCTTCCGGGCGTTTGCGTTCGGGAGGATTAGTCGGTGGTTGGGGCGTCGGAGTCATCGCGTGGGGCGATGGCGTAGGCGAGGTAGTTGCATGTGAGCTTGGCTTTGTTGCCGACAATGAAGCCGAACGATGAGTTCGTGAGGTCGACTTTCTTCAGAGTGGCGAGCGGAAGGCTGTTGATGCTGAATACCAGTTTGCCGTTTTCTTTTGTTATGCCGATGAGCATTGACTTCTTGTTTTTGGCCTTGTAGACACCTTTGCGGCTCACAGACATTTCGCCTTTTGCCATTTCTACAAGCTGGAATCCTTTCTTGAAAATCAGCAAAGCCTTGAAGTTGCGGTCGTTCTCATAGTCATAGACAATGCCGAACGGTTTGTCGTCGCTGAATCCATCGGGATTCATGCTGAAGATAACCGAGAAATCGTCGTCGACAACATTGACTGGCAAGTCACAACAGGAGAATATGAGGCTACCGTCCTTCTTGGATTCGAGTTCAAGCCCTTTCTTTGTCAACATTGCTTTTCCGGTTTTCTCGTCAAACTGCATCCACTCAAATTCAGGATCTGATGTCAGCACAAGCCCGGTGAAGTCGTCGGCATTCATTTTTCCTGCCTCATAATCGACTACCTTCTGGTCGAGGGTTTCAGAAAACGACTGCGCACCGGCCACCAACGCCGGGAGCATCAACACAAGCGATATTATCTTTCTCATAATTTTCAAGGATTATCCGGTTATTATTCTCCACCGCCAACGGTTGTCTGGAGTTCATCAATCAGAGGCTCAAGCACTTTGAGCAAACGTGGGAATGTCTTGAAACAGTTCTGCCCCGTGGTGCATTCATTGTCCTTAATTTCAGAGACGATGCGAGCCCGGTAGCTGATCACATCGTCGTCGGTAAAGGACATGCGGATTTCAAGACGCGAACGGACAGTCTGATTTGTGAATCGGGTAACACGCCATGCCGTCTTTATCCATCCGGCAGATTTGTCGCGCACCTCGATATTGTTGAAATAACTTGTGCAGACACTCATAAGTCGCTTCCAGATAACATCCTCCGACAGTCCGCGGCGGCAAGTTATGTCCATCCATTGGTTAGCGATATCCATGCCTGAGCCATCCTCGCTGTCGCCACCTGACGAAGCTTTGTAGGCCTCGTCCTCACGCAGGGTGTAGACCACTGTATTCTTTGGGTTTGACTTGAGCAGCCGGTAGCTTTTCTCCATATATCCCGGCGCAGTGACCTTGATGACATAGAACTCATTACCCCCGTCGAACTTGACGGTGTAGGATCCCTCACCCACCTCCTGTCCGTCGACAGAGATAGTGGCAGTTTCGGGAATTGTCTTGATGATGATTTTCTTAGCTCCCCAAGCATACGCGTTCAGGCAGGAGAGCAGCGAGGCTGTCACAGCAAGAAACAGAAATTTCCTCAGCATAATTGAAAGGTTTTAGATGTTTGCCGCGATTTATCCCCGTTACGCGAAAAAATGGTTGATTACAGGATGCAAAAAGCGTGGGATAATGTTCTGATTATCATTCCCAGGCATCGCCAAACACCTTGTATGCGATAACAGTCCACCCCACGCAAGCCTGCATATAACGACCTACGGCGAGGTAGTAGATAGACAGCCAGCATGGAGCGTTTTTCAGACTGCATTATCCAGCATACATTGATGAAATTTGGCGATTTCGGGAATCGGATAAAGCAAAAAACGCTCTTTCGTATGTTCTACCGCCCGATGCGTACTCCAACGACTCCGGAGCGGTATCAACGCAAAGGTACAAAAAAAATTGGCAAAAGCGCAGAAAAGCACGCAAAGGAGGAATTTAATGCCTAATTTTGCAACGTCGAATCCGATGGCGAACAAAAAGCCGCCGCGGATAGCACCGGGCAAGACGCACCACAATCCACACAATCCACTGATAATCAACAACAGAACATGGCAACATCAAAACAAATTCCGAACCTGAGGCAAGATGGACAGAAGACGAGAATCCTGTCGATACTGGGATCTCCGAGGCTGACCGGACTGACAGCCCGGCTGCTTGAAGCGGCAGAACAAGCTGCACGGGAGAGGGGCTGCACGGTGGAGCGGATCAATGTTGCAAACCTCAGCTTCCGCCCCTGCACAGGTTGCATGAAATGCCGCAAGGCCGGCCGCTGCGTCCTGCCGGATGATGATGCCAGCCGGATAGCCGGCCTTCTGAGAGAGAGCGACGGCGTGATGATCGGAACGCCAAGCTACTGGGGCGGCATTCCGGGAGAGATGAAAATGTTGTTTGACAGAATGGTGTATGCCATGGTCGACACATCTTCGGAAAGAGAGATGATTCCCCGTCCGCTCCACAAAGGGAAGCCGTATTCTCTCGTAGTAACCTCGACGGCACCCTGGCCGGGCAATGTACTGACAATGTTCACGGACACGACTGGCGATCTGCGTAGGATATTCAGGCCATCGGGCTTCCGCAAAAGCGGCACAGTGCGCGTAGGAGGGACACGCAAGATCAGTACACTTTCGCCCCGGGAGCAGGCAAAAATGACAAAACTCGGCATCAAACTGGGCACAGATGCAAGTAAATTTGCCTCAAAACGAAATAATAACTAACTTCGCATAAATTTAAGAGCATGTTATCTTTAACATCATGCATACTCTAACACCAATCTCCATAAACAATCACACTATGGCTAAAGCTCTTGTCAACACAGATTTCAATTTTCCCGGACAACGTTCAGTGTATCACGGCAAAGTCCGCGACGTCTATTCAATCGGCGACGACACCCTCGTGATGATCGCCACAGACAGAATCTCGGCATTCGATGTTATCTTACCCAAAGGCATACCCTACAAAGGACAGGTGCTTAACGAAATAGCCACCTACTTCCTCGATTCAACGGCCGACATAGTTCCAAACTGGAAGCTCGCGACGCCGGATCCGATGGTGACAGTGGGACTCCGCTGCGAGGGATTCCGTGTGGAGATGATTATCCGCGGCTATCTGACGGGCAGCGCATGGCGCGAATATCAGGCCGGTTGCCGCGAACTGTGCGGAGTCAAGCTCCCCGACGGCATGCGTGAGAACGAACGTTTCCCCGAACCAAACATCACCCCGACCACCAAGGCAGATGCCGGTCACGATGAGAATATCTCCCGTGAAGAGATCATAGCCCAGGGAATAGTATCGGCCGAAGATTACGCTATCATGGAGGACTACACACGCCGTCTGTTCGAGCGCGGCTCCAAGATGGCAGCAGAAAAGGGCCTGATCCTTGTAGACACGAAATATGAGTTCGGCAAGCATGACGGCAAAGTCTATCTGATCGACGAGATCCACACCCCCGATTCCTCGCGCTACTTCTATGCCGACGGCTATCAGGAACGCTTTGAGAAAGGGGAACCGCAGCGCCAGCTGTCGAAAGAATTCGTGCGCCAGTGGCTCATTGACCGCGGCTTCATGGGACGCGAGGGCCAGCAGATGCCCGAAATGACCGACGAATTTATCCAAAGTGTATCGGACCGCTATATCGAGCTGTATGAGCATGTGACCGGACAGCCGTTTGTCAAGGCCGACGAATCGAACCTGACCGACCGCATCGCCGTCAATGTCCTCGACTGCCTGCAGAATCTCAACCGATAAGTAAACATACTCACACAATGAACTGCGAAAGCATCAATCCCTACAGTTCGGATCCGCGCAGCAAGACGGAGCAGGTCAAGACGATGTTTGACAACATCGCTCCGGCCTATGACTTCATGAACCGCGCCATGACATTCGGGATAGACCGGATTTGGCGCCGCAAAGCCGTGGATATGGTGGCAAAGAGATCGCCCCGTCGGATTCTCGATGTGGCGACAGGCACAGGCGATCTGGCCATGCTGCTGGCACGGCGCATAGAAGGCTCGGAAGTGACAGGGATCGATCTTTCGGAGGGCATGATAGAGATAGGCCGTAAAAAGATAGCAGAGGCCGGGCTAAGCCACCGGATCAGCATGCAGTGTGGCGACTGCCTCCAGATGCCCTGGGGCGACGACACGTTCGACGCAATCACCGTGGCATACGGTGTCCGGAACTTCGAAAACCTGCTGCGCGGCTACCGCGAGATGCTGCGCGTGCTTCGACCCGGCGGAGTCCTGACCGTGATAGAGCTGTCGACTCCGAGCAACCCCATTGTCAAGCCGATGTACAAACTCTACACGCGGTGGATCATCCCGACCGTAGGACGAATGGTGTCGAAAGATGTAAGAGCCTACGCCTATCTTCCGGAGAGCATAGCCGCGGTTCCCCAGCGAAACGCAATGACAGAACTGATGGAACAGGCAGGCTTCAAAGAGGCGGCATACCGATCGCTGACATTCGGCACCTGCTGCATCTACACCGCAATCAAGCCTAATCACTAAAAAACAACAAAAAACATAATAACCACAGTTTTATGAATTTAAAATCACTCTCATTAGCAATGGCACTGAGCTTATCGGCCACTATCGGCGCAGCTGCTCAGGAACATCTGCACAGCCTCGATGCCTCGCAGCTCGAACCCTCGATCGCTCCGGGCACCGATTTCTACCGCCACGTCAACAAACGCTGGCAGGATGCCAATCCCCTGACCGCTGAACATGCCCGTTATGGCAAGTTCAACGTACTGAGCGACACCTCAGAAATGCGCGTCAAGAACCTCGTTCTCGGACTTGCCCAGACCAATCCCCAGCCCGGAACAGTAGCGTTCAAAGTATCGACCATCTATAATCAGGCGATGGATTCCGTACGCCGTAACCGCGAGGGAGCCGCCCCGATCCAGGCTGACCTGAAGAAGATCGAGAACACCCCCCACGAAGGAATGGAAGATCTGTTCCTGTGGATGCACGCCAACTATTCCAGCCCGTTCTTCGGAGCCGGCATCCAGGAAGACCTGGCCAACTCAACCCAGTATGCCATGTACGTGAGCGGTGGCGGCCTCGGCCTCGGTGACCGCGACTACTATCTACAGAACGACAAGCGCAACAAAGAAGTGCGCGAAGCTTATCAGAAGCTGATCGTCAAACAGATGATGAACGCCGGCTACAAGAAGAAAGATGCCAACCGCATCATGAAGAACGTCATGAAGATCGAGACAGCAATCGCCGACTCGACCTGGACACGCGAAGAGAGCCGCAACATTCCTGCAATGTACAATCCCCGTTCGTTTGCCCAGCTCAAGGAGATGTATCCCAACATCAACTGGGATCGCTTCTTCATCGAAACAATGGAGATCCCCTCTCCCGAACAAGTGATCGTCACCGAGATCAAAACCGTGAAACAGGCCAACGACCTGATGGCATCGCTGACCGACCGCGAGATCAAGGACTATTATCTGTGGAAATACGTTTCGCAGGCCGCAGGCCGTCTGAGCGACAACTTCACCGATGCAGCGTTTGAGTTCAGCAAGGTGATGAGCGGCGTTCAGCAGCAGCGTCCACGCTGGAAGCGTGCGCTCGGCGCAACAGAAGGAGCCATGGGCGAGGCCGTTGGTCAGCTCTATGTTGAGAAATACTTCCCCCAGTCGTCGAAAGACTATATGATCGGTCTTGTTGAGAACCTCCGCACGGCACTCGGCAAACATATCATCAATCTTGACTGGATGAGCGATGACACCAAGCTCAATGCTATCAAGAAGCTCAACGCATTCACCGTGAAGATCGGTTATCCCGACAAATGGAAAGACTACAGCACAATGGAGATCGACCCCAATCTCTCTTACTATGAGAACATGCACAACGTCAGCATGTGGCATCAGAAAGAGTACCTGAAGAAATGGGGCAAACCCGTTGACCGCACCGAATGGGGCATGACACCTCAGACCGTCAACGCTTACTATAATCCTCTGGCTAACGAGATCGTGTTCCCGGCAGCAATCCTTCAGGCACCGTTCTTCGATCCGGAAGCATCGGATGCAGAGAACTATGGCGGTATCGGCGTTGTGATCGGTCATGAGATGACCCACGGGTTCGACGATCAGGGCCGCAACTTCGACGCAGACGGCAACATGGTGAACTGGTGGCAGCCTGAGGATCTTGAAGCCTTCACAGCGAAGACACAGGGTCTGGGCGCACAGTTCGACGCAGTGGAAGTGCTTCCGGGCCTTCACGCCAACGGCGCCTACACCATGGGTGAGAATATCGCCGACCAGGGCGGTCTGCGCGTTGCAATGACAGCGTTCCTCGACTCTCAGAAGAAGAAGGGTGTGGACGTTGAGACCGTGACCATCGATGGTCTGAACCCGATCCAGGTGTTCTATCTCAACTACGCTAACCTCTGGGGTCAGAACATCCGCGACGAAGAGATCCGTTCGCTGACCACCGGCGACGTTCACTCACTCGGTGAGAACCGTGTCAACGTAACTCTGCGCAACATCGAGCCGTTCTTCAAGGCATTCAATATCACAGAAGGCCAGCCGATGTTCCGTCCGGAATCAGAACGAGTAGTGATCTGGTAAGAATCACCAATATGCATAAAAAAGGCCGCAGATTTGCGGCCTTTTTTGTTTTGAATTAGCAGGATGAGAGTTAAGAGAGTTG
>CAJTTG010000005.1:0-117929 GCA_910579185.1 uncultured Muribaculaceae bacterium | reverse complement strand
TGGAGAGTTGGAGAGTTGGAGAGTTGGAGAGTTGGAGAGTTGGAGAGTTGGAGAGTTGGAGAGTAATAGAGTTTAGAGGGGAGCGGATCGACGGCTCGGAGAGCCGTGACCCCGACTTGAACGCAGGGAGAGTAAGAGAGTAAGAGAGTAATAGAGTTTAGAGTTTAGAGAGGGGGTGATGTGAATAGAAACATACAAGTTTGTAGATTGTAAAGCACAGAAAAGTTAAAATACCTAAAATGGGGGGGGGTAACTATTTGATCTTATGTTTATAAACAATTATATTTGTGAATATTGCTAACCTTAATCCACAATCTCCATGAAACAACTGATCTTCATTCCATTTTTGCTATTTACGATAATAGGATTAAGCAGCTGCGAAGAGGATGATGATATTGCACAGCAACATCACATCTACTATTTTAATAATTTCACCAAATGGGGAGAGATTGAGATCTTCAACCAACCTGATGGATCACAGCAGAAAATATGCCATATATACGAAATCACTCCTTGGGTATCGTGGACAAACACTTCGAACTATTGCAAATGGATGGAATCCAATTATGGGAATCATGGAGTGAGCCGTCTGAATGATTTCACAATATATCAAGAGGATGAAAAGGTAGTACTCACACATGAGCCATCGGGCAAAGAGGTCATAATGTACGACTTCACACAAATGACCGAGGGTGGCACTATGACTTGCAACGGATTCAAGGTTAACAGCGTTGACAACAGTGTGGAGACCTTTACATGGAAAGAACCTGAGAGGGAGATCCTGACGTATAGTGATGGCATAATTGAACCGGTGGAAAACGTAAATACAGAGGTTGTACGCATGGCTTTTTATAATGACTACGGAACTTTAATAATGAAAGCAGCAGGCCCTATGCCGGGAAGATTGAAACACCATCGTGTACCGGTCATATATGACGACGAGCCTCAGCCTGACGAAATCATTCTGCTATATCTCGACCGCTATTTTCACCCCCAATATTATGAACTCCTGAAAGGCGCGGAGTTCGTATATGAGGATCAGATAGACGTGGACTGGAAAAGCTGGAAATTACCGGTCAGAGAAACAGATCCGTGGCATTGAAAAAAATTATCCACCTAAAAAGCTCATAACATGACTCTAATTATAAGCATATACGCGAAACGCATAGCATCTGTCGCATTGTTGACGGCATTGACAGTAATTCTCTATAGTTGCTCAGATGATGATAAATTAAATGACGCACCTATAACCCCGGAGCCACCGGCAAACAGCGACCAAATACAACCGGATATCCAACAACTGATGGAGCAGTACTGGGGAGATGGCTACGACTCCAACACCTTATCTTGGGGAGAAGTTGAAGTGTATAACAATGTGGATGGATCACAGAAAAAAATAGTCCACGTGTACAAAATGACAAGATCCGAACGATATCCTTTATCAAATTATTTTAGCAGCCACGCATCGGGATATTGCCAAGAATATGAATCCATTTATGGTTCATCTCTTCAGAGGGAACGCCAAAAGAGTTTCATGGTGTACATAAAAGAGTGTATTACCGAAACCAGTGACCTGAAAGTCAGGCTTGTGCACATACCCACAAATACAGAGATCACAATGTATGATTTCTCGCAGATGGAAACCAAGGGCATAATCGCGTGTCAGGGATTTAAGGTTAACAGTCAAAACAATACAGTCGATATATTCTCGTGGGAAGAGGAATTGACGGATATGGGGGTTCAGGGATTCCCTGCGTGGGAAGGGCAGAAGGATATCAAACTCCAAGCAGGCACCAATGGCCAAGGGACAACGATGGCCAGCATCATAGGAGCTCTTCCCGGCAAACTGAGACACCACAGAATCCCGGTGGTTTATGACAATGAGTCTGAACCTGACGAGATTATTTTACTCTATTATCATTCCAGCAATCGAAATTGCCACAGCTACTATCATCCGGATTATTACACGCTACTTGAAGATGCTGAATTCGCATACGACATAGACACAAACGGACTTGACTGGCGATCAATGTTGCCGGAAAGAGAGGATGATCCATGGAGGAAGTGAAATATAGAGTTTAGAGTGAGAGAGTTGGAGAGTTTAGAGTTTAGAGAGGGGGCGGATCGACGGCTCGGAGAGCCGTGACCCCGACTTGAACACTGGGAGAGTGAAGAGAGTAAGAGAGTGAGAGAGTGGGAGAGTTTAGAGGGGGGAGCGGATCGACGGCTCGGAGAGCCGTGACCCCGACCTGAACGCTGGGAGAGTTAAGAGAGTAAAAGAGGGGGAGGGGGAAAAGTTGTGAAAGTTTTGTTTGCGAGGGTGGAAATCTTTTGAAATGCGGACAAAGTTTTTTACATTTGCACATGATCTATGTGGAATTGCCCGATACAGAGGTCCGTCGCTTGCCATTCTATCTTGCGATGGAGGAGTATCTTGCCCGAAATGTGGCCGGAGAAACGGATCTGTTTTTTATGTGGCAGGTTGATCCGACGGTTATCTTCGGGCGCAACCAGATCATAGACAATGAGGTGAATATCGATTATTGCCGAAGAAACGGCATAGCCATGTGCCGCCGCAAGAGCGGTGGTGGCTGCGTGTTCGCCAACCGCGACAATATCATGATGAGCTATATCACGGCTAACGATCAGGAGGTTTGCACGACGTTCGGCCGCTATACGCGTATGGTCACGGGTATGCTGCGAGAACTGGGTCTTGACGCTTCGGACACGTCGCGCAACGATATACTGATCGGCGACCGGAAGGTGTCGGGTAACGCGTTCTATCATATCCCGGGTCACAGCATTGTCCACGGCACCATGCTTTTCGACACAGACCATACAGCGATGGCCGAAGCTATCACGCCGCCGACCGTCAAGATGGCATCGAAGGGCGTCGCTTCGGTGCGCAGCCGTATCACTACCCTGAAGGAGCACCTGACAATAGGGCTTGAGAAATTCAAGCAGCACGCAAGAGAGAGCCTCTGCAACGGGACTCTGCATCTGACGGAGGCCGACGTGGCCGCAATAGAGGAGATGGAGCGACCGTATTACGACGACGAATGGGTGTTCCGCGCCCGTCGCCGCAAGCCTACCCGATGGATGAGGCGGATAGATGGCGTCGGGGAGTTTCAGGTTGATGTGACCACCGATGAGAATGGTTTGATCCAGGATCTGGACCTTGCAGGCGATTTTTTCCTTGTGGGGGATCTGGATACGGAACTGACCGGGCGTCTCAAAGGTGTCAGGCACGATCGGCAGAGCATAGCAGAAGCCCTTGAAGGATTCGATGCCGGGACAGTGATATACGGGATGAACAACAATCAACTAACAGAATTATTATCGAACTGAACAAACTCTAATACAGATTCTAATAACATGGAACAAAACAAACGGACATGTCTTTATGACCGACATGTCGCAGCCGGGGCTCTTATCAGCCCATTTGCAGGATTTGATATGCCGATCCAGTATGAAGGGATAGCGGAGGAACATGCCGCCGTCAGGAATGACTGCGGTGTATTCGACGTCTCGCACATGGGCGAGGTCAATATCTCGGGACCGGACGCCCTGCGCTATGTGAACCATATCTTCACCAACGATGTAGCAAAAGCCCATGACGGACAGGTGCTCTACGGAATGATGCTCAACGAAAATGGTGGGACGGTTGACGATCTGCTCGTGTATCGTCGCGCAGAGGATTCATTCTTCCTGGTTATCAACGCATCGAACATAGAAAAGGATGTTGCATGGATCCGCAAGAATGCCGAGGGCTACGATGTGGAGATCGATGATCTCAGCGACTCTTTGGCAGAGCTTGCCGTGCAGGGTCCGCAATCGGAAACGGTGTTGAAAGAGGTTTTAGGCATCAATGCGTCGGAACTGACATTCTACACATTCAAAGAGGAACTGCTTGACGGAGCCCACATACTTGTGAGCCGTACAGGTTACACGGGAGAGGATGGCTTCGAGATCTACGCAGAACCTGATGTGATCAGCAGCATGTGGGACGCGCTTATGGAGAGCGAACGCTGCAAGCCTTGTGGCCTTGGCTGCCGCGACACGCTCCGCTTTGAAGTAGGGCTTCCGCTCTACGGCGACGAGCTTGCTGACGACATCACCCCTGTAGAAGCCGGCTTGTCGATGTTTGTCAAGCTCGATAAGGGCGATTTCATAGGACGAGAGACCGTGGCCCGACAGAAAGAGGAAGGCCCGACAAGAAAGATAGTGGGCCTTGAAGTGCTCGACAGGGCAATTCCGCGCCACGGCTATGAGGTTCTGGACATTGAAGGCAACGTTGTAGGCTCCATCACGACGGGCTACCGCGGCCTGTCGGTCGACAAGAGCATAGCGATGGCGATGGTTGAAGCACCGTTTGCCAAGACCGGAACGGAACTTCAGGTCCAGATCCGCAGGAAAAGATTCCCGGCGGTTGTGACTTCCAAGAAATTCTATAAGAAGAGCTACAAGAAATAAATTATGACCCGGATGTCGGACACGGAACATCCACAGCACAGAAATCAAACAAAAAAATATAAGATCATCATGAACAAGATTTATTATTCAGAGACACACGAATACGTAAGAGTAGAGGGAAACATAGGCTATGTAGGTATTTCCGACTACGCTCAGAAAGAACTTGGCAACATTGTGTATGTCGACATGCCGGAAACGGGTGACGACGTAGAAGCCGGTGAGGATTTCGGAGCGGTAGAGAGCGTGAAAGCGGCCTCGGATCTGATCGCTCCGGTCAGCGGTGCGGTTGTGGAGATCAACGAGCACCTGATCGACAATCCCCGTCTGCTCAACGAAGATGCCATGGGCAACTGGATCATCAAGGTAGAGATGACCGATCCGAGCCAGCTTGAAAATCTGATGGACGAAGAGGCATACAAAGCATTCATAGGCTAAGAAACTGTTTAAAATTATATCCACAAGATTCTTATTCAAGTCATATCTTCTTGTTTCGAGGATCTTTCCGGCCATTTTTCCAAGTTTAATGGGTCACGATGCCCGTATCGCTTCCTCTTCAACTTGAAAAAACACCCCGAAATCTTTCTCAAAACAAAGACGACTTATTTTTAAACAGATTCTGATATGCACCGCTATTTTCCACATACGCAAGCCGACATCGAGGCTATGCTTGCCCGATGTGGCGCAGGCGACATCAGGGATCTATATTCCGATGTGCCCGAGCAACTGGTCATGCGCCGCGACTATGAAGTTCCGGAGCAGATGAGCGAGCAGCAGGTACGTGAGTATTTCAAGGGGCTGTGTGACAAGAACCAGCCACTTGTCTGCTTCGCCGGCAATGGGTTCTATAACCATTACGCGCCATCGATCATAGACGCCGTGATCCGCCGCTCGGAATTCCTGACGGCCTACACGCCCTATCAGCCAGAGATCTCGCAGGGAACACTGCAATACATTTTCGAATATCAAACGATGATGGCCACGCTGACCGGAATGGAGGTGAGCAACGCATCGATGTATGACGGAGCGACAGCTACGGCCGAGGCCATGATGATGGCCGTCAGCCATGCACGCAAGCGCAACCGCGTCCTGCTGTCGGCCACCGTGGCTCCAGCCGTTGGGGCTGTAGTGGACACCTATGCGTCGTATCACGGAATCACCGTTGACCGCATCGCCGAGACCGATGGCATCACCGATCTGAGCGACATGGAGTCGAAACTTGCCGCCGGGGATGTGGCCGGAGTGATCGTGGCCTCCCCTAACCGCTACGGCATAGTTGAAGATTACAGCGGCGTTGCCGACAAATGCCATCAGGCGAAGGCACTGCTGATAATGAACTGCGTGGCCTCGGATCTCGGTGTTCTCCGCACCCCGGGCGAATGGGGCGCCGACATTGCCGTTGGCGACGCACAGTCGCTCGGGATGCCGCTGAACTACGGCGGCCCCTACTTAGGCTATATCTGCACTACCAAGTCGCTGATCCGCAAGCTACCAGGCCGTATAGTAGGCGCGACAACCGATGCCAAAGGACGCAGGGTGTTCGTGCTGACCCTTCAGGCACGCGAACAGCATATCCGCCGCGACAAGGCTACAAGCAACATCTGCTCCAACCAAGGACTTATGGCGCTCTACGCCGCCGTCTATCTCTCGACGATGGGAGCCGAAGGTCTCCGCGAAGTGGCAGAGAAAGGCTACCACGGAGCGCATTATCTCGCCTCGGAGCTTGAAAAAACCGGACAGATGAAGCTCAAATATCCAGAGCGTCCGTTCCTCAACGAATTCCTGATGAGCACGGATATCGATGTGGACGACCTGATAGCCCGATGCGTGGCCGAAGGTATCCTGCCGGGTGTCAAGACCAGCGAGGGAGAGATACTGATCGCGGTAACAGAGATTAACACACGCAAAGAAATTGACCGTCTGGTTGAAATAGTGAAATCAGTGAAAGGAAAGATGTCATGAACAGAAAATACTACGGTAAAACAATATTCGAACTTTCGCATCCCGGACGTCGCGGCTACCATATAGCCGACACCGGATGCCCCGAGTCCGAACCACTGCCTGAAGGACTTCTACGCGCTGACGCCCCACGCCTGCCGGAGGTCGACGAACCAACCATCGTGCGCCACTACACCAACATGAGCGCCAACAACTTCGGCGTTGACAGCGGTTTCTATCCGCTTGGATCGTGTACGATGAAGTATAATCCCAAAATCAATGAAGAGATGGCGGCATTGCCCCAGATGGCAGCGTTGCACCCCAATCAGCCGGAATCGACCGTGCAAGGAGCACTCGAAGCCTACCATACTCTCCAGCAGCTTCTCAGCGAGATCGGTGGCATGAGCGAATTCACGCTCAACCCGTTTGCCGGCGCCCACGGCGAACTGACAGGCCTGATGGTGATCCGCGCCTACCACCGCAGCCGCGGTGATCATGGCCGCACGAAGGTCATCGTACCGGATTCGGCCCATGGTACCAACCCGGCCTCGGCAGCAGTGGCCGGACTGAAAGTGGTAGAGGTCAAGAGCCGCCCCGACGGTACGGTCGACGTTGACGATCTACGCGCACTTCTCGACGACAGTGTGGCAGCGGTGATGCTCACCAATCCCAACACGCTCGGTATTTTCGAGACCCATATTCCGGAAATAGCGGAAGCCGTCCATGCCGCCGGCGCATTGCTCTACTACGACGGCGCCAACCTGAACCCGATGCTCGGCATGGCACGTCCGGGCGATATGGGTTTCGACGTAATGCACATAAATCTCCACAAGACATTCTCCACACCGCACGGAGGCGGAGGCCCGGGATCGGGTCCGGTAGGCGTGCGCGCCGGTCTGGAACAATTCCTGCCCAACCCACGCGTGGTGAAGAATGCCGACGGCACATTCTCGCTGACAACCTCCGACGGATCGCTCGGCAACATATCGGCCACGCTCGGCAATTTTGCCGTTCAGCTCCGCGCATTGAGCTATATCCTTTCGCTCGGACGCGAGGGACTGATGAAAGCCGGACAACTGGCGACTCTCAACGCAAACTACATCAAGGAATCGCTGCGCGACCTCTATAAGCTGCCTATCGACAAGGTGTGCAAACATGAGTTCGTGTTCGACGGACTTGCCGACAAATCGACCGGGGTCACAACCCTCGACATTGCCAAGCGACTGCTCGATTACGGCTACCACGCCCCGACAATCTATTTTCCGCTGCTCTTCCACGAGTCGCTGATGATAGAGCCTACAGAGACTGAAAGCCGCGAAACGCTGGACGAATTCATAGACGTGATGCGCACGATAGCACGCGAGGCTATCGAAGATCCAGAGCTTGTCAAGACCGCACCGCACGACACGCCCGTGAGCCGTCCAGACGACACACAGGCTGCACTGACACCCAAGGTAACATTCTTTGATCTATGACAGAATTTGATCTGATAGTTATAGGCAGCGGCCCCGGAGGCTACGCCACAGCCGCCACGGCAGCCCGTGGCGGCGTGCGCACGCTGCTGATCGAGCGCGACCATCTCGGAGGCACATGTCTTAACCGGGGATGTATCCCAACAAAAGCATTGTGCCGGTCGGCGGAAGCAGCCATGATGGCTTCTTCATGCGGAAAACTCGGCATAGAGATAGAAAATGTCAGACCTGACTATGCAACAGCGGCAGCCCGGAAAGATGAGGTTGTGGCATCGTTGCGAGAAGGTGTGGCCACAGTGTTGGCCGATGTCACCGTGGTCAG
Organism: uncultured Muribaculaceae bacterium; assembly: GCA_910579185.1. Taxonomy (GTDB): domain Bacteria; phylum Bacteroidota; class Bacteroidia; order Bacteroidales; family Muribaculaceae; genus Paramuribaculum. The sequence goes on along the minus strand of CAJTTG010000005.1, from coordinate 109,727 downwards.
AGGCGAAGCCCGGTTTGCAGCTCCGCGCGTGGTGGAAGTCCTCGGAGAAGAGTACTCAGCACCGAAGATAATCATAGCGACAGGATCGAGACCATCGGCACTCAACATTCCGGGTGCAGAGCTCGCCATCAACAGCGATTTCGCTCTGGCTGCGACAACACTGCCGGAAAGCATAGTTATTATCGGCGGTGGCGTTATAGGCATGGAATTTGCCTCGATCTATTCGGCATTCGGGGTGAAAGTTACCGTTCTGGAATACTGCCGCGAGATTCTGCCCGGACTCGATGCGGAGGTTGCGAAACGACTGCGGATGGCACTCAAACGCCGGGGCATCACAATGGTGACCGGAGCCGAAGTGAAGGGAATCCGCGAGGGTCTGACCGTGGACTACACAGAGAAAGGAAAAGAACGCAGCGTGCAGGCAGCAATGGCACTGATGGCTGTTGGCCGCAAGGCGGTGATCCCGGAAGGATTGGCAGCACAGGGCATAGAGCTTGAAAGAGGCTTCATCAAGGTGGATGACAAGATGGCAACCAACATTCCGGGGGTATATGCCATTGGCGACTGCAACGGCCGATGCATGCTCGCACATGCCGCTACAGCACAGGGGCGCGTGGCACTTGGTATTGTAGGCAAGATGTCGGATGTCATGCCGGCAGCGGTGTTCACCCATCCGGAATGCGGAATGGTCGGGTTGACGGAAGCCCAATGTACAGACCGCGGAATTGATTGCAACGTAGGGACAGCCATCTACCGTTCGAACGGCAAGGCACTCGCAATGGATGAGCCGGACGGAATGGTGAAGATCATGACTGAGAAAGAATCGGGCAAGATCCTCGGCTGCCACATTTGCGGAGCGCATGCCGCCGATCTGGTGCAGGAGGTGTCTGTGGCCATGCAGTGTGGCATGACGGCAGACGCTCTGCGCGAGACCATCCATATCCATCCCACATTGTCGGAACTCATTGTTTCCGCTCTTGAGAAGATCTGATACGCACCTAAAAGCGTTATAACAAATATGAGCCAAACAGAAAGACCCGACATAAGTCTGATCATTGTGTTTCACAATGCGGAGGCCACCATCGAACGCACGCTACGTTCGCTGGCGGCACAGACTTTACCTACGGTTGAGTATGTGTTTGTCGATGACGGGAGTACAGACCGGTCGGTAGACGTGATACGCTCTTTTTGGGCTCTCAATCAGGATTTCGACGGGAGGCACAGGCTGGTGCAGGTGGCTACGAGACGAGGTTCGGCCCATGCCACTACGCTCGGGTATGCGCACGCCACGGGTGAATACGTGATGCGATGCGATGCGGACGACTATCTTGAGCCGGATGCCCTTGAACAGATGCTTGCCGCCTCGGATGGGAAACGCCTCGATGTTGTTATAGCCCCATTCAAGGTTGACAATGGCCGCAGCCAACGCGAAACCGGGTTCAAACGACTCCCGGAATCGCTCAACGACATGAAAATCGACACTCTGAACTTCGCTTTGTGGAACAAGCTTCTGCGACGCAAACTGCTCGACGAGCATGGAATAACACCATACGACGGCATCGATTGCTGGGAGGATCTGGGAGTTGTTGCCAGAGTCATGGCACTGAAGCCGGCTGTTGGTTTTGCAGATAAGGCGGTCTACAATTATGTGGTGGAGCCAAACGTGCAGTCATTGTCGAGAAGCGGCCGTGGGAGGATTCTGGAGGATCATCTCGTGACGGCACTGCTCGTGGAGCAATGGATGAACCGCAGAGGATTGCAGGATGAAAACAAGGAATTTCTCAACCATCTGAAGTTTTGCGCGAAGGTGAAGATGCTCCGTGGACGCGACAAGGATGTTGCACGATGGAAGAACACTTTTCCGGAGGTGAACAGCCGCATAATGGGGCTCAGACACATAGCACTCCATTGGCGTCTGATTTTCGCGCTGGTGGCTGCCATGCCGACAACTCTCACGCAATGGATCGCGGACCGCTGCGACATTTTTTACCGGTCGGAGCGAGCCGGAATACGCCCGTCGCCGGGATGCCCCAAGGGGTGTGCAGTAGAGAAAAAACAATAAAATCAAGGCCTTGATCCGGATACTTCCGCTCAAGGCCTTGATTTTATAATGATTGTTATAGCTTAGAATTCAGCGTTGTTGGGCGTACGTGGGAATGGAATCACGTCGCGGATGTTGGTCATGCCGGTCACGAAAAGCACAAGACGTTCGAAACCGAGGCCGAATCCGGCGTGGGGCACAGAACCGTAGCGACGGGTGTCGAGATACCACCACATATCCTTCATCGGAATATTCAGTTCCTCGATGCGGCCAAGCAGTTTGTCATAGTCGGCCTCACGCTCTGATCCGCCGATGATCTCACCGATTTTCGGGAAGAGGACATCCATGGCGCGGACGGTGCGGCCATCGTCGTTGAGTTTCATGTAGAAAGCCTTGATCTCCTTGGGATAGTCGGTCAGGATCACAGGGCGTTTGAAGTGTTCCTCAACAAGGTAGCGTTCGTGCTCGCTCTGCAGATCGGCACCCCAGAATACGGGGAAGTCGAACTTGCGGCCTGATTCCTCAAGAATCTTGACACCTTCGGTGTAGCTCAAGCGCACGAAAGAGTTCTCAACCACAAATTTAAGGCGGTCAACGAGATCTTTATCGTACATCTGGGCGAGGAAATCGATATCGTCGCGGCAATTGTCGAGGGCATAGTTGATGCAGTATTTAATGAAATCTTCTGCAAGATCCATGTTGTCGACAATGTCGTAGAAGGCCATTTCCGGCTCGATCATCCAGAACTCAGAGAGGTGGCGCGGAGTGTTGGAGTTTTCGGCACGGAATGTAGGACCAAAGGTGTAGATCGCACCGAGAGCGGTTGCTCCGAGTTCGCCTTCAAGCTGTCCGCTGACAGTCAGAGCCGTCGGTTTTCCAAAGAAGTCGGCGGAAAAATCGACCTTACCATCCTCTGTTTTAGGCAGATTGTTGAGGTCGAGCGTAGTTACCTGGAACATAGCTCCGGCACCTTCACAGTCGGAGGCTGTGATCAACGGAGTATTGAGATAGAAGAATCCGCGTTCATTGAAGAACTTGTGGATGGCGAAAGCGAGCGTTGAACGCACACGGAGTATCGCGCCGAAAGTGTTGGTACGCGGACGCAGATGAGCCTTTTCGCGGAGGAACTCGAGCGTGTGGCCTTTTTTCTGCAAGGGGTAGGTCTCAGGATCGGCAGTGCCGAACAATTTGAGAGTCTCAGCCTGAACCTCGCATGTCTGTCCTTTGCCCATGGATTCCACAAGGCGACCGGTAACATGTACGCTCGATCCGGTGGTCACGCCACGGAGATCATCGTCGGTGAATTTGGCCATGTCGATGACCACCTGCAGGTTCTTGATAGTAGACCCATCGTTGATGGCAAGGAACTGCACATGCTTGTTGCCACGACGAGTGCGCACCCAACCCATCACGCTGACTTCCGTCCCGATGAGTTCCGGCGAAAATATGTCAATAATTTTTGTTCTTTTCATTATCTATCTGAGTGTGTTGCAAGATTACATGTTTAACATACCGTCGTTGATCACTCGAATGATCCCATTTTCAGGAAGTTGACTTCTTCCTGAGTGAGATAGCGCCAACGTCCGCGCGGAAGATTCTTCTTAGTTAGACCGGCGAAGTAGACACGGTCGAGTTTTGTCACGTGGTAGCCGAGGCTTTCGAAGATACGACGCACGATGCGGTTGCGGCCTGAGTGTATCTCGATGCCGGCCTGGTTGCGGTCGGTGTCAGTCGCATAGCTGATAGCGTCGGCGTGGATGGGGCCATCTTCAAGCTCAATGCCGTCGGCGATGCGCTGCATGTCGTCCTCGGCGATATCCTTGTCAGTCCATACGTGGTAGATCTTTTTCTTCACGTATTTCGGATGGGTCAGTTTTGATGCGAGATCACCATCGTTTGTCAACAGGAGCACGCCGGTAGTGTTGCGGTCGAGGCGTCCGACAGGATAAATGCGCTCCTCGCATGCGTTCTTCACCAGATCCATAACCGTGAGACGTCCGTTGGGGTCATCGCTCGTTGTCACGCAATCCTTCGGTTTGTTGAGCAGGATATAGCATTTACGCTCCAGAGCAACGATCTTTTCGTCGTATTCAACGGTATCGCTGTGGGTAATCTTGGTGCCAAGTTCAGTCACCACATTGCCGTTGACCTTCACAAGTCCCTGCTGGATATATTCATCGGCTTCGCGACGTGAACATATTCCGGCATTGGCCATGAATTTGTTGAGACGGATCTGTTCGTTCGGATCCGGAATCTCCTGTTCGTATTCGATGCGTTTGGGACGTGGAACAAAGCTTTTTCCACCGCGTGGCATGCCAAATTCGTTGTGCTGCACGCGCTGGCGATTCTGATTGTTATAGCCGCCATGACGATTCTGGTTGCCGTAGCCTCCCTGACGGTTCTGGTTGTTATAGCCACCCTGACGGTTCTGATTGCCATAGCCGCCCTGACGGTTCTGATTGCTGTAGCCACCCTGACGGTTCTGATTGCCGTAGCCGCCCTGACGGTTCTGGTTGTTGTAACCACCCTGACGGTTCTGATTGCCGTAGCCGCCCTGACGGTTCTGATTGTTGTAACCACCCTGACGCTGGTTGCCGTAGCCGCCCTGACGCTGATTGTTGTCGTAGCGACGATAGCCCTGCTGGGTGTTCTGACGGTAGCCACCGCTGTAGCGCTGCTGGCCGTCATTTTCTTCAGTGTTCACACCATCGGCCGGCGCTCCCTGCTCAGGGTTGTTATAGTTGCGGCGCGGACGATAATCGTTGCGATCCTGATTATAATGGTTATTGTAATTGTTGTAGCGATTGCCACCATACTGATTGTTGCGCGGCTGATAGGAACGTTCGCGATACTGCGGAGCTCCTCCCTCGGCCTGCGAGTCGGCAGCGTTGTTGAAATCCCTTGTCTCGTTGTCCTGCTGTGCGATGCGCGGTTGTCCGATGCGCGGTCGCTTGCCTTTCTTTTCGTTCGAGTCCATAATCGTTTAGTGCTGTAAAAAGTGGTTGTGGGTGAGATAAAATTAATTAGTGCGCCTCTCGGCAGCTTTTTAATAATATTATTAAATGGTTGAAATCAAGTGTGAATCAAAAGATTTTCTCTCGGCGATAGTGCCTGTGTAAATATATCGCAAAGATAAAACTTTTATTCGGTAATATAACAAATAATCGAAATAAAGTTTCAAAATGATTTTAATGAAGCCGAAAATCATCATCCACGATCCGTCCGGATCCGGCACACACAAGTTTCCACATATTTTTTTCAAAACATACTATTGCAAAAATCAGATTTAGGGCATACCATAACATTACACTTAGTGCAATCCCTAATTATCTAATATTTAAACCAATATCACTTGTAAATCATTCTGAAAAAGCATTAATTTTGCCATTCCCACAAACATTATTAAAAACTTGAACAGCATGGTTAAAGGTAGATTAATAGCAAACGCTGCAGGTGTGGTATTCCTCGCTCTCGCAGCCGCAGCAACGCCAATTGACGCCGAAGCACAGGGTTTATTGAAAAAAATTGTCAAAAACGCAGGTGCCGCAATAAAAAAAGAGGTACAGAAAGACCTGAAATCGAAAGGTCAGGATATTATCAATGGTTCCGGCCAAACATCAACACCGGCCACAAACGGGCAACCGGGACGAACCGTAGGCGACCGTCAGAGCGACAACGTAACATCGGGAACATCCTACAAACGTACGACTCAAACAAATGAGAACTATTCATTCAACGCCGTACCCGACGAAGATGAATACGTGCGTCCGAACTATGCTGCCGGCCTGCACATGGGAACATTCCACTCTTCATACGCCAATCTGCGCCACAACTATTGCGCATCACCAACCACAACGTCTAAAACCGTACATCTGGTACTTGAAGATGAAGATCCCTATTTCAGCGATTTCCATGATGGACTGGCCTACGTATATGCCAATGGCAATGCTTTCTATATAAACAAGGATGGACAGAAAGTAGGAGACTCCAACGCCATAGAAAGTGACGAGACATTGATGCCCAGATACGACAATGGGGTGGTGTTGGAACGTCCGGGACTACGGTCGCCCAAACAATCCGTCATCCTACGCGACTATCAAGGTAACATCATAAAGGAATTCAACACACGCTATTGCTCCAACATGGTGGATGGCATCGGCATAGTGATAATTCCGGGGAATGGCCTGCTACAGCCAAGCGAGCTGCGCTACATCGACACGAAAGGAAATTTTGTGTTCGACAATCTCAAGACCTCCATACAATCCACCCTGATAGCAGAATCAACACTTGAGGCTCTGATGCGCAAATCGAGCGAAGGTCTGACCGCTTACGCTACATACGACAAAAAACTCGACGGCTGGCTATGGGGCTTCCGCGACAGTTCCGGGCACACCGTGATCACACCACAATTTGCTGCTGTCAAGGATTTCCACGACGGAGTAGCAGCGGTGCTGATCATTGACTCAACAAGCCGGTCAGTAAAATGGGGATTCATAGACAAGACCGGTAAACAGATCATCCCACCTACATTCACAAAAATGCCTTCGGACTTTGACAGCGGACTGGCAAAGGTAGAGACTGTCAACGGAGATGCCTATATAATCGACAAGACAGGCAAAAAGATAAAGGGTCCGGTGGGACGAGGTGGATATGAACAGGAGGGTGGTTATATCTACATCTCTCCATTCATGAACGGATACGCACTGGCAGAGATCGCGACCGACTATGATGGCGACCTCAAGGGCGATTTCTATATTGTCGACACAAATTTCCAACCCAAAAGTTGGGTAGACAGCAGAGCTATGTCCATAGAGCTGTATTCAAAAACGCCACCGGTTACCGTTTCAGACGGGATGCTCTACATTATCTGTTCCGGCGGATCTGGCCCACACGGAGTTGCCTGTCTCGATCCGGTGACCCTTGACGTAAAGACCATACACATGGAGAATCCGTTCATCGACGGACTCAGTCGCGTAAACAAAAGCGGCAAAGGCTACGTCAACAAAAAAAATGAGTTTGTGATCAAATTCGAACGCAATGAATTTTAATCCACCTAAAAAAATAAAATCGTTATGAAACTCTACAAACATATATCCATATTTGCATTGGTTCTCGCAATGGCAACCACAATGATATTGACATCAAACGCCAATGCACAGACTTCACGGTCAGCCGGTAACGGTTCAGGAAAGATCGGCGATATCAACTTCAACAACGTGACCCTCGACAACCCGATGTTCCGTCTGGGCGAAGCCGGATTGCTGCTCGATAATGGCGGCATGAGCATAGAAGGACAGATCGGGATCAGCACAACCGGCTACCGGGGGCGCCGGCTGGTATGTATGGTCGAACCTATCATCGAAGGTAGCTATATGGAAGATAATATTGGTCAATGCACCGCCATATATGCCTTTACCCCAACCGCCGCTCAATTCTCAGGGAATCTTTCGATAGCCATACCATACTCATGGCTCGGAATGGATCTCCGCAGAAACAGCAAGATCACCGAACCCAAGAATCTACAGATCCAGGTCACCCTCGTTGACTGGAAATCTGAGAAAGTGCTTGACACCAACACATTCGACATCACTGCCGACAAAATGCAGTTCGATGGCAACAATGTGCCTATGAACATGCTCTCGTCGTTGTTCGGAGGCGGCGTTGACGGCGATGTAGTACACACATGTACAGCTTGCGACGGTACAGGAGTGTGCAACAGCTGCTATGGCGACGCATATCTCGATCCGTCGACATGCCGCAAATGTGCGACCAATCCCGGAGTATGCCGAAGATGCAAAGGAAAAGGGAAAGAGGGCGCGGAACTACAGGAGAGCGGAGGCCTTTTCGATCTGTTTTTCTAACAGACCGAGAGCCGGATTTGCCGGGATGATGGAAAATCTGTAACTTTGCAGCCGGAAAATATCTTAACTCATCAACATGCAACTGTCAACCCTCACAGCCATTTCTCCTATCGACGGCCGCTACCGCGGAAAGTGCGAGAAACTCGATCTTTATTTTTCTGAATTTGCACTTATCCGCTATCGCGTAAGAGTCGAGGTGGAATATTTCATCGCCCTGTGCGAAATACCCCTGCCACAGCTCAAGGGTGTTGATCCCTCCAAATTCGAAGCCCTCCGCGCTATCTACCGCGACTTTTCGCTTGCAGATGCCGAGCGCATCAAGGAGATCGAATCGGTCACCAACCACGATGTAAAAGCCGTTGAATACTTCCTCAAGGAGCAATTCGATGCCATGGGACTTGAAGCATTCAAGGAATTCATCCACTTCGGACTGACCTCACAGGACATCAACAACACGTCCGTGCCGATGTCGATCCGCGAGGCTCTCAACGAAGTATATCTGCCGGAACTTGACAAACTGATGGCTCGGCTCGACGCAATGGCTTCGGAATGGGCCGACGTTGCGATGCTTGCACGTACCCACGGACAGCCGGCCTCCCCAACCCGTCTGGGCAAAGAGATAGGCGTGTTCGCCTACCGTCTCCACACACAGGCAGAGATTCTGCGAGGCGCAACAGTAAGTGGCAAATTCGGTGGAGCGACAGGCAATTTCAACGCTCACCACGTTGCATTCCCGTCGATCGACTGGGCCGATTTCGCCGGCCGATTCCTCAAAGATCGTCTCGGCATAGAACGTGAGAGCCTGACTACACAGATCTCCAACTACGACAATCTCGCAGCCATTTTCGACGCAATGCGCCGCATCAACACCATAATGATCGACCTTGATCGTGACATCTGGCAATACATCTCGATGGACTACTTCAAACAGCGCATCAAAGCCGGAGAAGTCGGTTCATCGGCCATGCCCCATAAAGTCAACCCGATCGACTTCGAGAACTCGGAAGGCAACCTTGGCATCGCCAATGCCATATTGGCTCATCTGGCTCAAAAACTTCCCGTGTCGCGTCTGCAACGCGACCTGACCGACTCCACCGTACTCCGCAACGTCGGCGTTCCGATGGGTCACATGATGATCGCTCTTGCAAGCACCCTCAAGGGTCTTGACAAACTGATCCTCAACGAACAGGCTCTGAGCAACGATCTGGATCGCATGTGGAATGTAGTGGCAGAAGGTATCCAGACCATCCTGCGTCGCGAAGGCTATCCTCACCCCTACGAGACTCTCAAGCAGCTCACCCGAGTGAACTCCACCGTAACCGAACAGAGCATCGCCGAGTTTATCGACACGCTGGAAGTCTCACCCGAAGTGAAAGCAGAGCTTAAAGCCCTCTCTCCCCACAACTACACCGGAATCTGATAAACATCCAATTTCCCCATAATCAGGCGGCGCGTCATCGTGATTGATGATGCGTCGTCGCTTTTAATCCCGTCCTGATCGTGCGAAACTGGAAAGAGCCTACGCAATTCAATCAATTTGAACAGAATTAAAATCCGGGGCGAGGATCGCAAAGATCTTCGCCCCGGATTTATTCGTATCGGGTTATACGTGTTTGTACCGGTTATTCTGCTGCGAGAGGCGACGGCTCTGTATATGTGCGTGCGCCGAGTTCCTGATCGAGCATGTACTGACCCATTCCGTCATTGCCGATCAAAGAGTATTTATCGATGAGCTGACGGCAGTTGTCCTCTTCTTCAACCTGCTCTGTCACGAACCAGTTCAGACGGTCGCGTGTAGCATAGTCGTGCTCCTGCTCTGCAGTTGCATAGAGATTGTTGATCAGGGCTGTCACTTTCTGTTCGTGTTCGAGAGTAGCCTTGAAAGCGTCGAGGGGCGATTCCCAGGTAGTGGGAACGGCATCAATAGCTTTCAGCGTAACGCGGCCACCGCGCTGGTTGAGATAGTTGATGAAGATCTGGGCATGCGCCTGTTCTTCCTGAAACTGGATCTTGAACCAGTTGGCAACACCTGAGCGGCCTTCTGCCTCGAAGTGCATGGCCATTGAGAGATAGAGATAAGCCGACCAGAATTCGGCATTGATCTGCGCGTTGATAGCGTCTTGTACTTTGTTGCTGATCATCTTTATATGAGTTAAGAAGTAATATTATCTTTTGTTGTTTCCACCTTTACGGCCACCACGCTGACGTTCCTGTTCGCGAAGCATTGCCTGCTGTTTGCGCTGTGCCTCTTCCAGACGTGCCATGAAACCGCTTTTCTTTTTGGGCTTGGATGCATTGGCACGCATTGCAGCACGCACCTTGTTCTCATCGACGATGCGACGGAACACGTAGGTCTGCACAATGGTGATCAGGAGTGAGAGCAGATAGTAGTAGCTCAAGCCGGATGCATAGTTATTGAAGAACACGAGGAACATCACCGGCATCAGATACATCATCCATTTCATACCCGGCATCTGATTGCCGCCGGGCTGGTTCTGCAGATTGATCCTGGTGTAGATGATATTGACAGCGGTCATCAACAGACAGAACAAGCTGAGGTTAGATCCGAGGAACGGAATGGCAAAAGGAAGATGGATCACGAAATCCGGAGCCGAAAGGTCGGCGGCCCAAAGGAACGATTCGCCACGAAGCTCAATAGCCGACGGGAAAAAGCGGAACATGGCAATAAGGATCGGAAGCTGAAGCAGCATAGGCAGACAGCCTGACATCGGGTTGGCTCCGGCACGTGAGTACAAAGCCATAGTCTCCTGCTGGCGACGCATCGCATTCTCTTTTCCGGGATATTTATCGTTGATCTCCTTGATTTCCGGAGCAAGCACACGCATCTTGGCCTGTGACATGTAGCTCTTATATGTGAACGGGAAGAGAATAAGCTTGATGAAGATAGTGAGCAGCAGGATTATGATACCATAGTTTGCGATATATTTGCCAAGGAAGTCAAACACGGGGATCACGATCCACGTGTTGATCCAACGGAAGAGAGGCCAGCCGAGAGGCAGCAGCTTGGTCAGCTTGAGATCCTTCTCCGGGAGAATGTTGTCGGACAAATCAGACAGCAACGGATACGAGTTGGGACCGATGAAGAAAGTGAACGATGCCGGCATCTCAAGCGCGGAAGAATAGTTCATACGGGAGTCAAACGACATATCCTTGAGGAAATGCTCATTGTCCTTGAGTATGGTCGATGACATACGAGCACTGTTAAAGCCCTCGTCGGCAACAAGCAGCGACGTGAAGAACTGGTTCTTGAACGCCACCCATTGCAGCGGATCCTTGATATCTTCGGTGGCATCGGAATGCTCGTTAAGATTATCCACATCGCCGCCGGCGGTCATATAATATATGGCACTGTTGTCGGATTCGAACACACGCCCGACTTCATTTCGGGCCATACGTTGCTTCCATACAAAGTCCATGCCCGACACTGAAACCGGAATGATATTGGTCATATCTTTCTGCACGAGTTCCATCCGGACTGTATAGGCATCCCCCTTGGGAAGGGTATAACGGATACCGAGCATCACGCCATCGCCTGGAGTAACACTCATCAGGACTGTTGAATCACTTTCCTGAATGGCATCGAAGTACAGATCGCGGGTATCGTACTGAACATTGTCGCCCTGAAGGACAAAGCCATACATATCGTCGCCGGGAGCTACGGGACACACCTGGCCGCCATCGTATTTATTGTATTTCTTATCAAGCAGCTCAGCCTTGCGGATCACACCGCCACGAGAGCTGATCGTAAGAGCCAGGACATCATTGCGGAGGGAGACGGTTGCGCTGTCACTGCCGGTGCGGAAGTTGTTGAATCCCTTGAAACGGGTCACATCGTCCACGGCCTGACGCAGCTCATTAACAGCCTGTGCGGCCACACTTTTGTCAATATTACCATAAGATGCATTGAAAACATCAGATGCCGGCACGACAGTTGAGCCCACCTTGATCTCGCCGCCAATACGTGCCGAAGAATCGGCAGATACCGTAAGGCGAACATTGCCTGAAGTCAGTGTGTAAAGACCGGTCAGTGTGTCAAGAACACCCTCCTGACGGATCGTGGCGGCATACTGCTGACGCTGGGCTGCTGTCACGGAATCGATCGTGATCGGTTGGCCCTGATCAGTCTTGTTTTCAGCTGCCATCTGCTCCTGCTGAGCACGACGCGCGGCCTCGATCTGTTCGGGAGTAGGTTTGTTGAGGTACATGAACACCATGATCACGGCACCCATGAGCAAAAGTCCGAGTAATGTGTTTTTATTCATACGGGGATTTTCAATATCTGTTTTTAATTATTTATTTTCTTTTTAATTGCGTTCGTCGGCATAGGCCACAGCCGCACGGACAAACGACATGAACAAAGGATTAGGCGACAGCACGGTACTACTGTATTCCGGATGATACTGGGTACCCACAAACCATCTCTTTCCCGGGATCTCCACAACCTCGACAAGATGTGTTGCAGGATTTTCGCCCACGCATTTCATTCCGGCATTCTCAAACGCCTGACGATAGTCATTATTGAATTCAAAGCGATGGCGGTGGCGTTCGCTGACCAGAGTCTTGCCATAAGCCTTGGCGGCAGTGCTATCGGGCTGCAGAGTGCAGTCGTAGGCACCAAGACGCATTGTCCCTCCCATATTATGGATACTTTTCTGTTCCTCCATCAGGTCGATGACGTTGTGGGGTGTCGAGGGATTCATCTCCGTTGAGTTGGCATCGCCAAGGCCGAGCACATCACGGGCGAACTCTATGACCATACATTGCATTCCGAGGCAGATTCCAAACGTAGGCACATCATGCTCGCGACACCATCTGAGCGCCACAAACTTGCCCTCTATACCACGTTGTCCAAATCCCGGTGCAATGACCACTCCGTCCATTCCGCCAAGCAACTCATCGGCATTACTGTCGAAAAGCTTCTCACTGTGGATATAAACCAGACGTAACTTGCGGTCATTGTAGGTCGCGGCATGAAACAGAGCCTCGTTGATCGATTTATAGGCATCCTGCAACTCCACATACTTACCAACAAGTCCTATCGTCACTTCTTTTTCAGCCGATTTCATTTTGTCGAGGAAATCGAACCACGGAGCCATGTGCGGCTCTCCCTGCGGCTGAACAGCCATTTTGCGCAAAACTATCTCATCAAGATGCTGCTCATGCATAGCCACCGGGACTTCATAGATCGACGGGCGGTCGATACTCTGGATAACAGCCTCGGGAGCCACGTTACAGAACTGTGCTATCTTGCGACGCATTGCCACAGGAATATCAAGTTCCGTGCGAAGAACCAGCACATCGGGTTGGATGCCCAATTGCTGCAACTGTTTCACAGAATGCTGTGTCGGCTTCGTTTTCAGTTCTTTCGCAGCCTTGAGATATGGAACATAGGTCAGATGCACGCAAAGGCTATCGGTTCCAAGCTCCCATCGCAACTGACGTACAGCTTCAAGGAATGGCAGCGATTCAATGTCGCCTACCGTACCGCCAATCTCTGTTATGATAAAATCATAATCGCCGGTATTGCCGAGAATCTTGACATTTCGTTTGATCTCGTCGGTGATATGCGGAATGATCTGCACTGTCTTGCCGAGATAGTCGCCACGACGTTCCTTGTCTATGACACTTTGGTAGATACGTCCGGTTGTGACATTATTGGCACGCGTGGTCGGCACATTCGTGAAGCGTTCATAGTGTCCGAGATCCAGATCGGCCTCATGCCCGTCGACAGTCACGTAGCATTCGCCATGTTCATAAGGATTGAGCGTACCCGGATCGATATTAATGTAGGGATCAAACTTCTGGATTGTCACTCTGTAGCCACGAGCCTTCAAAAGACAAGCAAGAGATGCGGAAATGATTCCTTTTCCCAACGACGAGACTACGCCACCCGTCACGAAAATATACTTGGATTCCACGCTTTGAATAATTTAGTTTTTAACAACTTGCAAAAGTACAAAATTTTCAAGATTATCTATCCAAGCTTTCCGACTTTATTTTCTGAAACTTTCACCGCTCGCGTACAAGTCAGTATAAACCATTGATAATAAAAAACAAAAAAGAGATGTTTCACAACATCTCTTTCCCTTTAAACCTTTATCTTAATCTAATACTATGAAAAACACACATGCAAATGTAAGATTATTTTTTGAATAAAATTACACATCAGCAGGTCATTTAACAATATTTTAACTTAATTATTCAAACGCCGATAGATTCTTGGAGATTGTCCGTCACAATTCATTAACGCCAAAAGCAAAGAGTCCATTCATGTGAATCATTATTTTTTTTGTAATTTTGCCACGTAAAACAAACCTGTATAAAATTATTGTGTAATGATTGATCTCCTGATATGTGTCGCACTCGGAATTGGGCTTTACGCCGGATATCGGAAAGGGGCGGTCAGACAACTCGGATCGCTTGTGGCATTGTTTGCCGCCATACTCGCATGCCATCTGTTTGGTGACACCGTAGCAGGATGGACTGCCTCATTAATGGGAGTCAACTCCTCAGACATGCTTGCCCGTGAGGAATACCTTGGCGCTGCATTGATCGGCAACATCGTGCTGTTTGTAATAGTATGGTGGGGTGCCGGAATGCTGACAAATCTGCTGCACGATTTAGTCAAAGCCATCTGTCTTGGCGGCATAAACAGCCTTATAGGTGCAGTTTTAATGGCTTTGAAAGTGCTTGTTGCCGTCAGTATCCTGCTGAACCTGTGGCTTTTCAAGAACCCGGACAGCAAGACAATCAACGATGGTGGCCCGATAACGCAGATAACCACCGGCATAGCTCCGGCACTGATGGGCATAGTCCGCGATAACTTTTAACTCCGGTAATTGTTTATCATAACAAATATTCATTCAACTAAAAAAACACGCTTCTATATATAATGAGTGACTCCAACAAAACAACACCCGGAACGCAGAGCTGTCCGGCCGGAAAGGATGCCGGTGTGATACGCGACGTGACACAGGGTGACTACAAATATGGCTTCACAACCGATATCGAGACCGAAATCATTCCTCGCGGACTGAACGAGGATGTGGTGCGCCTCATATCAAGCCGCAAAGGCGAACCGGAATGGCTTCTTGAATTCCGCTTGAAAGCATTCCGCCACTGGCTGACATTAACCCCACCCAAATGGGCTCATCTCGACATACCGGAAATAGACTTTCAGGCGATAAGCTACTACGCCGCTCCGAAAACAAAAGAAGGCCCTAAGAGCCTCGACGAAGTTGATCCGGAACTGATCGACACATTCAACAAGCTCGGCATTCCTCTTGAAGAACAGAAACAGCTTTCAGGCATGGCTGTCGACGCCGTGATGGACTCGGTCAGCGTCAAGACTACCCACCGCGAGAAACTCGCTGAGCTCGGCGTTATCTTCTGCTCGATATCAGAAGCAGTCAAGGACTACCCCGATCTAGTCAGGAAATATCTCGGCAAAGTGGTGTCCTACCGCGATAACTTCTATGCAGCACTCAATTCGGCGGTGTTCTCCGACGGCTCATTTGTCTATATACCCAAAGGCGTCCGCTGCCCCATGGAACTCTCCACCTACTTCCGCATCAACGCATCCGGCACAGGGCAGTTCGAACGCACGCTGATCGTAGCCGACGACGATGCCTATGTCAGCTACCTCGAAGGTTGCACGGCTCCGATGCGTGATGAAAATCAGCTCCACGCCGCAATCGTCGAAATCATCGTCGAAGATCGTGCCGAGGTCAAATACTCCACGGTCCAGAACTGGTATGCCGGCGATGCAGAAGGACGTGGCGGTGTCTATAACTTCGTGACAAAACGCGGACTCTGCCGTGGCGACTACTCCAAGCTCTCATGGACTCAGGTGGAGACCGGATCGGCCATAACATGGAAATACCCATCATGTGTGCTTGCCGGAGAAGGATCTGTAGGCGAATTCTATTCCGTAGCCGTCACTCGCAACTATCAGCAGGCCGACACCGGCACAAAAATGATCCATCTCGGACGCAACAGCCGCTCCACCATTGTCAGCAAGGGTATATCGGCCGGACATAGCCAGAACTCCTACCGCGGACTGGTCAAAGTGGCTCCCGATGCCGACGGATGCCGCAACTACACACAGTGCGACAGCCTCCTGCTCAGCTCCACCTGCGGAGCACACACATTCCCATACATCGATGTGCGCAACTCTACCGCCGTACTCGAGCATGAGGCCACCACATCAAAGATCTCCGAGGATCAGATATTCTACTGCAACCAGCGTGGCATTCCCACCGAAGAAGCCGTAGGCCTTATTGTCAACGGCTATGCAAAGGAAGTAATGAACAAACTGCCTATGGAATTCGCAGTAGAGGCACAACGTCTGCTCGCACTTACTCTGGAAGGCTCCGTAGGCTGACGACACGTCACGCACAATCATCAACCGATAACAAAAGAAACAATGAAAGATATACTGTTAGATGTCAACAATCTCCACGCTTCCGTTGGAGGGAAAGAAATACTGAAAGGCATAAACCTGCAGATTGGCCGCGGCGAAGTCCATGCGATCATGGGACCTAACGGTTCCGGGAAATCGACGCTCAGCGAAGTGCTTGCCGGCAATCCTGCGTTCACCGTTACAGAAGGTTCGGCCACACTCCACGGCACCGACCTGCTGTCGCTCTCACCCGAGGACCGATCACACGAGGGTCTGTTCCTCTCGTTCCAATACCCGGTGGAGATCCCCGGCGTTTCAATGGTCAACTTCATGCGCGCTGCCCTTAACGCCAAACGCAAGTATCTGAACGAGGAACCCCTTTCCGCCACTGAGTTCCTGAAACTCATGCGTCAGAAACGAGCTATCGTGGAACTCGACAACAAACTGGCGTCACGTTCGGTCAACGAAGGCTTCTCCGGCGGCGAGAAAAAACGCAACGAGATATTCCAGATGGCCGTTCTTGAACCGCAACTTTCCATTCTCGACGAGACGGACAGCGGACTCGACATCGATGCCCTGCGCATTGTGGCTGGCGGCGTCAACAAACTCAAGACCGACCGCAACGCCACCATCGTCATCACCCACTATCAGCGTCTGCTGGACTATATCAAACCCGATTTTGTCCACGTGCTCTACAAGGGACGCATTGTCCGCACCGGAGGTCCGGAGCTGGCTCTCGAGCTCGAGGAGCGCGGCTACGATTGGATCAAGGAAGAAGTTGACGCACAATAATCCATCTACCAACGACCACAATGAACAGCCTCTCACAATATCTTGAACTATATCGGCTTAATGCCGCGACCATAGACGCAGGTTCGGCGCCGGCGCTCAACGCTCTACGGCAAAAAGCCATTGAAGCTCTGACCGGAGCCACACTGCCGGAACGCGGCGACGAGGACTACGAACGCACCTCTGTAAACGACATGTTTGCCGCCGATTACGGACTAAACATCAGCCGCATGGAGCTGCCGGCCGATATCGCCGCTTCGTTCCGATGCGATGTCCCCAACATGTCGACCCTGCTCGGCATCGTTGTCAACGACTCCTTCCGCCCTACGAAATCACTGCTCTCAGGTCTGCCTGAAGGCGCTACATTCAAATCATTGCGTCAGGCCGCAATCGACGGAGACCCGGCCGTGGCCAACCATTACGGATCTTTGGCGCCACTCACCGCCCCTGCCGTAGCCCTCAACACACTTCTGACCCAGGACGGCGTGCTGATCCACGTAGGCCGCGGAGTGCATATCGAAAAGCCCCTGCAGCTGGTCAACATATTCAGTGCGCCGACATCGCTCATGGCTCCGCGCCGAGTGCTTGTGGTGCTTGAAGAGGGAGCATCGGCAAAGCTACTTGTCTGCGACCACACCCAGGACGCCACAACCGATTATCTTTCATCCGAAGTGGTGGAGATCGTCTTAGCAAAAGACGCTTCACTCGACTACTACACAATCGAGGAATCGTCAGCAAAAACAACACGCCACAGCAACATATATTGCCGCCAAGCAGAAAACTCGCGGTTATCAGCCGGGACTATAACACTGACATGCGGCACAACGCGCAACGACTTCTCGCTCGACCTGGCAGGAAAGCATGCCGAATGCCGTCTGGCAGGAATGGTGATCGGTTCCGGCAAGCAGCATGTTGACAACAACGTGATCCTACGCCATCTTTCGCCACGCTGCACGAGCAATCAGCTGTTCAAATACGTGCTCGACGGCGAAGCGACCGGATCATTCAGCGGACGCATCCTCGTCACGGAACAAGCCAAATTCACCGATGCCGCCCAGACCGACCGAAACCTGCTGGCATCCCCGTCAGCACGAATGCACGCAAAGCCTCAGCTTGAGATCTACAACGACGACGTGAAATGTTCCCACGGAGCGACAACCGGGCAACTCGATGCCGAAGCGCTGTTCTACATGCAGACACGCGGTATCCCCGAGCCGGAAGCACGCAAGATGCTGATGCAGGCATTCATGTCCGACGTTATTGAGGCCGTCGACATGGAGGAACTGCGCGACCGTCTACGCCACCTTGTGGAGAAACGCTTCAATGGATCGCAATTTGGATGCGGTGCTTGCACCTCAGCTTGTCGTCCCACAGAGGATGAACCACAAAAATCATGCCAATAATGGAATTCGACGTTGAAAAATACCGCGAGGACTATCCCATACTGTCACGCACCGTGGCCGGCCGGCCTCTCATTTATCTCGACAACGCCGCATCGACACAGACTCCGCGTCAGGTTGTCAATGCCATTACGGATATGTATGAGAACCACAAAGCCAACGTCCATCGCGGAGTCCACACATTGTCGCAGGAAGCCACAGCGATGATGGAGGAAACCCGGCGCGCCACCGCCCGGTTCATCGGTGCGTCATCGACCGAAGAGATCATTTTCACGCGAGGCACGACGGAAGCCATCAACCTTGTGGCGTCAAGCTACGGACAGCTTCTTTCGGAAGGCGACGAAATAATCCTGTCGGTGATGGAACATCATGCCAACATCGTGCCATGGCAACTGCTGCGCGACCGCCGCGGAATCGTGATCAGAGTCGTGCCTATGCTCGCCGACGGCTCTCTCGACATGGACGCCTACCGCTCTCTGCTGAACGAAAAGACAAAAGTCGTGGCCATCACACACGTGTCCAACGTCCTCGGCACAGTCAACCCTGTAGCCGAGATCATACGCTTGGCTCACGAAGCCGGGGCTGTGGCTCTTATCGACGGCGCACAGGCAATAGCCCACTGCCGCGTAGATATCTCTGCGCTCAACGCCGATTTCTACGTGTTCTCATCCCACAAAATGTATGGACCAACCGGAATCGGAGTGCTCTATGGCCGTCGCTCTCTGCTTGAAAAAATGCCCCCATATCAAGGTGGCGGAGAGATGATAAGCCACGTCACATTCGAACACACCACATACGCCGACCTGCCGTTCAAATTCGAAGCCGGCACCCCCGACTATGTGGGAATAGCCGCGTTCCACACGGCAATATCCTACATGGAGGAGATCGGAGTGGAACGTATCGCAGCCCATGAGGAAGATCTCCTGAACTACACTCAGCAACAGATGCTCACCATCCCTGGGATGCGGATTTTCGGTACTGCGCCCGGGAAAAGCGCCATCATATCATTCCTGATCGGCAACGCCCACCACTACGACACCGGACTGCTGCTCGACAAACTCGGCATAGCCGTGCGCACCGGCCACCACTGTGCGCAGCCACTTATGCACGCACTCGGAATCGAGGGGACAGTCCGTTGCGCCATGGCCCTCTACAACACCCGTCAGGAGTGCGACCGTTTCGTCGAATCATTGCGACGCGTAGCCGCAATGCTACAATAAACAGAATATGGACCGACAGAGATATTCACGCAACATTTCCGTAGAGGGATTCGGAGAGGAAGGACAGCGGCGGCTGCTCGAATCTTCAGTACTGGTGCTTGGTTGCGGCGCACTCGGATCCGTCGTTGCCGCCTACCTCGCCGGAGCCGGCATAGGACACCTGACACTTGTTGATTTCGACACAATCGATATCACCAATCTACAGAGACAGATACTCTACACGGAACAGGAAGCCGGAGCTTACAAAGCGACGACCCTTGCCGACAGACTCACCCGTCTGAACAGCAGCATAAAAATAGATGCGATCCGTGAATTCGTAACCCCGGCAAAAGCCCGTGAACTGTTCAAAGGACATGATTTCATTGTCGATGCGTCAGACAATCCCGACACTAAATACATGATCGACGATGCCTGCCATGAACTCGGACTCCCCTACACCATTGCCGGAGTCCTTGGAATGAACGGACAGATCATGACCCACGTACCGGGGTCGGCACGTTACTGCGATTTTTTCCCTGAAAGCGCCGGAGCAGGCTATACGCCATGCAGCATCGGCGGCATACTCGGCCCGTTGCCCGGCATCATCGGTAGCATTCAGGCTCTGGAAGCCATCAAATATCTATCACACACAGGGACGCTCCTGACCGACAGGATCCTGATTGTTGATGGCCGCGATCTCCATTTCAACGAAGTCCGACTACGCTGACGGCAATCGGCATCAGTCGCCGATAACAGCCTTGGAATAACGTATGTCCGTCGCCGAACAATGACGTGTGAACAGATCGGCAAAAGCATCCACAACAGCAGCAGAATCAACAGCAGGATCAAAAAGATGAACCGTGGCCACCAGCCGACGGGTCGACCCGGATATCTTGGTGCGCTCATTATCCGATGTCGGAGTGCCTATACCGCCTGAAGCGTCACGAACGACAGGCAAGCCGGCAATGTTAAGCACACCGCGCCCTATCCCCTCGTAGGGTTCTCCCTCCCGACCGATTCCGATCCTCAGAATATCACCCTCCACAAGCTCGCGGTCAAAGCACCCCACAGAACATCCTGTCAACAACGACAGTTGGTTTCCGGCATCAACAACCGCGCTTACGTTATAAAGTCCGAGTCCACGGACAATTCGCCTCATCAGCTGCTCCTGCGAGGGTCGGTAACGGTTGGGATCCTTGCCACAAGCCTTGTAAGCGGCACGGGTAGCCGCAATGGCCGGGATTTTGTTAATATCAGCCACTTCATAATCGGCGGCTATCCGACGTGCCATAATATCCATCTCGGCCATCTGTTCTTCGCCCACAGGGGAATTGACAACATCGGCCTCGAACAGCAGTCCCCTATAGTCGGGAACATGCTCTATAAATTCCTTTTCTACAATCAGTTCCATAATCTATTTAACCGGACACACATAAGGAGCCCAACCGTCCGGGCCGACCGACAGCACACGCCGTGCAAGCTCGCGCCCAATGGCATTCACCCCGGAATGACTGAAATGAATATATCCGCCGAAAGCATCCTCGTATTGCAAGTCAAAATCTCCTGTTTCCACAATCTCAATCGACGGATCCTCAGCAGCCACCTCATCCTGCGCATCACGCACATTCCGGCTGAACGACGTAGATCCATCCGGAGCGACAGACGACTCTCCTGGTGCCACAACGTGGCCAACGTATATCTTGCCCTCAGGAAAACAAAGGACATCATGCACTCGCCCTACAAGCCGCTTGAGGGACTCCAGATAATACTCCCGGTCACAGCCCGAATCCGCACATCCCTGCATCCACCACACTCCGGCAAGTTTCGGACGCTTGCCTTGCGCGATAAGATCGGCCATAGCTGGCCTGAAGATATTGTCACAGAAATAATTCCAGTTATGATCATCGGCAGGATTAGCCCACGAGGAAATGAATGACCCCGACACACCGAGCTTGAGCACATACAGTTCCGTTTCGGGCATTGCCTCGGCAAAAGCTTTGCCGAACGCGCCCTCCATGCCCCGTCGGCCCTGGGCGCAATCGGTTCCGCCACCGATACTCCATGTTCCGTAGCCATGGATCATATTCATGGCCGTTCGCCCGAGAGTGTTCTCATTGCGATACCACAGATCAAGCCACCCCGGATCAACATCCGCCGTATCGCCGTCCACAACCCAACGTGCGGCCTCGCCTAAAGCATTGGAAGCCTGATTCTCCACTTTAGAACTACGATACCATATCTTCATCTTGCGCGGATTAGCCGGCGATTCATACCAGGCTTTCATTTCTGAATCAAGCTCAGGGTCGAACATAGCCGACCCATCAGCATTTGACTGCCCGATGACTATCATCACCGCGACATCCCCGGCCTCATCATTCTGAGACGCGGAAACAGAACCTCCGCACAGCAAACCGCAAACGGAGAGAACGATTACGGACAGAGTCCGCGACATACTATTTCTGTTGATCATGACTGTCAGTTTTTCACAAAGTTAGCTTTATTCGTATCTTCCGCCATGGATCACAAAAAGCTTTGACAATATTTAACACCCATATCCACCCCAAGAGAACACTCCACACACCGCAACATATAGACCTCCATTAAATTAACACAATAAATTAACATAGTGAGGTTTTGCTGGTTTGGCGAGTTTTTTGTAACTTCGCGGTGTATAATGCGCTTGACATTCAAACGCAGAATACGAGTCTGTGAATTAGTAACTTAATTTCCACAAATAGATTACAAACAAAATGAGTAAAGAAAAGAAATTCTTGACTTGCGATGGTAATCAGGCCGCAGCGCATATCTCGTATATGTTCTCGGAAGTTGCCGCAATCTATCCTATCACACCCTCGTCGACGATGGCTGAATACGTTGACGAATGGGCTGCTGCAGGACGTAAAAACATCTTCGGCGAGACTGTTCTCGTGCAGGAAATGCAATCGGAGGGCGGTGCTGCCGGTGCCGTTCACGGTTCACTCCAGGCCGGTGCTCTGACAACGACCTACACCGCATCGCAGGGTCTGCTGCTGATGATCCCCAATATGTACAAGATCGCAGGCGAGCTGCTCCCCTGTGTGTTCCACGTATCTGCCCGTACAATCGCCTCTCACGCATTGAGCATCTTCGGCGACCATCAGGACGTTATGTCTGTACGCCAGACCGGCTTCGCAATGCTTGCTGAAGGTTCCGTTCAGGAAGTGATGGATCTCGCCGGTGTAGCCCACCTCTCGACCATCAAGAGCCGCGTTCCCTTCGTAAACTTCTTCGACGGCTTCCGTACCTCTCACGAGATCCAGAAGATCGAAGTTGTTGATCAGGAAGACCTCGCTCCCCTGGTTGACCAGGAAGCCCTCGCTGAATTCCGCAACCGCGCCCTCAGCCCATTGGCTCCCGTGGCACGTGGTATGGCAGAAAACGGCGACGTATTCTTCCAGCACCGCGAATCTTGCAACAAATACTATGATGCTGTTCCCGAAATCGTTGAAGACTACATGGGCAAGATCTCGGCCATCACAGGTCGCGAATACCACCTCTTCAACTACTACGGACATCCCGAAGCTGAGCGCGTGATCATCGCCATGGGTTCTGTAACCCAGGCCGCTCAGGAAGCTATCGACCATCTCATGGCCAAAGGCGAGAAAGTCGGCATGGTTTCCGTTCACCTCTACCGTCCCTTCTCTGCAAAACATTTCCTCAAGGCCGTTCCGGCAACTGCAAAACGCATCGCCGTGCTCGACCGCACCAAAGAACCCGGCGCAAACGGCGAGCCTCTCTATCTCGACGTTGCTGAATGCTTCTATGGCAAGGAAGGCGCTCCCGAAATCGTATCAGGCCGCTACGGTCTTGCTTCGAAGGACACCACTCCGGCACAGATCATCTCCGTGTTCGACAACCTCTCACTGCCCGAACCCAAGACAGCCTTCACCGTCGGCATCATCGACGACGTGACCTTCAAGTCACTCCCCCCTGTTGAGGAAATCGCACTTTCCGGCGAAGGCACATACGAAGCTAAATTCTATGGCCTCGGTGCCGACGGTACTGTAGGTGCCAACAAGAACTCTGTGAAGATCATCGGCGAGAACACACAGAAATACTGCCAGGCCTACTTCGCTTACGACTCCAAGAAGTCGGGCGGTTTCACCTGCTCTCACCTGCGTTTCGGCGACGATCCTATCCGCTCAACCTATCTGGTGACCACTCCTAACTTCGTTGCTTGCCACGTTCAGGCTTACCTCCACATGTACGACGTGACCCGTGGCCTTCGCGACGGCGGAACATTCCTTCTCAACACCATCTGGGAAGGCGAGGAACTGGCCAAGAACCTGCCAAACAAGGTGAAGAAATACTTCGCAGACCATAACATCACCGTCTACTATATCAATGCTACCAAGATCGCTCAGGAAATCGGCCTCGGAAACCGCACCAACACCATTCTCCAGAGCGCATTCTTCCGCATCACCGAAGTGATCCCCGTTGATCTCGCCGTTGAGCAGATGAAGAAATTCATCGTCAAGAGCTACGGCAAGAAGGGTCAGGATGTGGTTGACAAGAACTACGCAGCTGTTGACCGCGGTGGCGAATACAAGCAGCTCCCCGTCGACAAAGCATGGAGCAACCTCCCCGAGGATGCAGCCGTAGAGAACAACGATCCGGCATTCATCAACAATGTAGTCCGTCCTATCAACGCCCAGGCCGGCGACGACCTGAAAGTATCCGACTTCGTTGGTCGCGAAGATGGCACATGGGAACAGGGCACTGCCGCTTACGAAAAACGTGGTGTTGCAGCATTCGTTCCCGAATGGCTTGAAGAAAACTGTATCCAGTGTAACAAGTGTGCTTACGTCTGCCCCCACGCTGCTATCCGTCCGTTCGTTCTCGATGCTAAAGAGATGGAATGCGCACCCATGGCAGAGGACAAGACTCTCCCGGCTATCGGCAAGACATTCGCAGGAATGCGCTTTGTTCAGGCTGTCGACGTTCTCGACTGTCTCGGCTGTGGCAACTGCGTTGATGTATGTCCCGGCAAGAAGGGCGTGAAAGCTCTGGCAATGAAGCCGCTGGAAACTCAGCTCGACGTTCAGAAAGAATGGGACTACTGCGTAGCCAACGTTGCTTCAAAGCAGGATCTCGTCGACATCAAGGCCAACGTGAAGAACAGCCAGTTCGCACAGCCTCTGTTTGAATTCTCCGGCGCATGCTCCGGTTGCGGCGAGACTCCCTACGTGAAACTCATCAGCCAGCTCTTCGGCGACCATGAAATGGTGGCCAACGCAACCGGCTGTTCATCTATCTACTCCGGTTCTGTACCCTCGACTCCCTACACCACCAACGCCAAAGGACATGGTCCGGCATGGGGCAACTCTCTGTTCGAGGACTTCGCTGAATTCGGTCTGGGTATGACCATCGCCAACGAAAAACTCCGCGCACGTCTGGTCGACACCATGACAGCCGCAACCACTTGCGACTGCTGCAGCGAAGAGATCAAAGCCCTCGCACAGCAATGGCTCGACAATCAGAACGACGCTGCTATCACAGGCGAAGTAGCCGACAAGATCATTCCGCTCTGCGAGGCTTGCAACTGCGACATCTGCAAACAGATCCTCACACTGAAAGGCTTCATCGTTAAGCGTTCACAGTGGATCATCGCCGGCGACGGTGCTGCCTACGATATCGGCTTCGGTGGTCTCGACCACGTACTCGCATCCGGCAAGAACGTAAACGTTCTCGTTGTCGACACTGAGGTTTACTCCAACACCGGCGGTCAGGCATCGAAAGCAACTCCGCTCGGTGCAATCGCCAAGTTCGCCGCTTCCGGCAAACGTATCCGCAAGAAAGACCTTGGTCTGATCGCTTCGACCTACGGCTACGTTTACTGCGCACAGATCGCCATGGGCGCTGACCAGGCTCAGACCCTCAAGGCAATCCGCGAAGCAGAAGCCTACGACGGACCGTCGATCATCATCGCCTACGCTCCCTGTATCAACCACGGCATCCGTGCAGGTATGGGCAAAGCACAGCAGGAAGAGGCCAACGCCGTTGCATGCGGCTACTGGCACCTGTGGCGCTACAACCCTGCTCTTGAAGATGAAGGCAAGAACCCCTTCACCCTCGACAGCAAGGAACCCGACTGGGACAAGTTTGAGGACTTCCTCAAGGGCGAAGTGCGCTACGCATCTGTCGTTAAGCAGTATCCCAATGAAGCAGCCGAGCTCTTCGCAGCTGCCAAGGACAATGCCAAGTGGCGTTACAACAACTACCGCCGCCTCGCCCAGCAGCAGTGGGGCGTGGATCCGGAAGTTGGCAACCTTCCCAAGTAAAAACGGAATCCATAGGGTAACAACATACCCTTGAAATAATCAACTCCGGCAGTCAATCAAGACTGCCGGAGTTTTTATATCATAGCAAAATCAGCCGGAACAGCTATCTTGCCGGTCTTAACCCTTACGGTGCAAAAGATAATTCACGCTCTCTTTGAATACAGCTGAATTGAAACGCCACAGTAGCAGACAATATGCCGACGCGGCAACCGCTATCTTCACAACCAGCGACAACAGGGCTTCAGAAGCGATAGAAGCAGTGGCAATCTGAGTGAGAATCATCACAGAACCGGCCAACAGACAATAGGGAGCAACATCCTTAATCACGTCTATAAGCCGCAGGCCTATGTGCTTGTGGGCAAAATACTGCCATACGAGCAGCCACAGGATATTGACAGCCGTATAGACCTCAAGCATCACATTGAGCCCGAAGCGGCAACTGACAACAACACACACGAGCTGAAGAACGCCGAGAGAAATCGTGTTCCACATATAGATATGTGGCCGACCGAGCGAATTGAACAGGTTGCCATACAGAACGCCAAACGGCATGAACGCACCCCATACACAGAGAATCTGCATCACCGGAACGCTCGCAAGCCACTTGTCGGTGACCGCAATAGAAATAAGTTCATTAGACACAATTCCCAGCCCGAACATAGCCGGAAAAGAGATAAACGCCGTGAATCGAAGCAACTTGCGGAACACACGGCGCAGACGCTCGGTATCGTCGGCCGTCTCGCGGAACACGGGCTGCCCGACACTGTTGATCATACCGGTCAACGTGCTGTAGCCCATCGTAGTCCATTTGTTACCCTGAGTGTAGAATCCCGTCTGACTCATTCCGTAGAAACGGCCGAGAAGAACAGAAAACACATTATTGTTGACGACCGTGAAAAGAGATGTTATCAGCTGACGTGTACTGAACGGAAGCATTGAACGCAGAGATCCCGGATCAAACGACAACGTCGGACGCCAAGGGCATATAAACCACATCATCAGCGAATTCAACCCGGAATACAGCACGGTCTGCACTGCCAGACCCCAGTAGCCCATGCCCTGAAAGGCACAGACAACACCGACCGTACCTGAAATCACGATAGCCAGAATCTGAATCTGACTCCGTTCCTTCACCATCAGGTTGCGGAACAGGTAGGAAGCAGGAGCAGTAGCCAATCCTCCGAGCAGAAAACTCAGAAACAGAAACCGCGATAGCGGAACCATGGCCGGAGTATGGAAAAACGAGGCTATCAGCGGAGCGGAAAAAAACAGAATGGCGTAGCTCACAAAAGCCACCACCACATTAAACCAAAAAACGGCATTATAGTCCCGATCCGAGATTTCGCGCTTGTTGACAATGGCCAGAGTGAAACCACTCTCACACAGAAGCCCTGCGATAGCCGAAAAAATAGCCAGCGCACCCACCGTTCCATAGTCCGACGGAGAGAGAAGCCGTGCCAGAAAGATGCCGAACACAAGATTGAGCAACTGCAACGCGCCATTGCCTATTCCGCCCCAGAGCAACCCCTTGGCGGTGCGGTTTTTAAGTCTGCTGTCTGCCATATCGCTGCAAAGATAGCCAAAATCCGGTTAATATTCCTTATATTTGCATGCAACATTCTTATCGAGCTATGGCTATGGACAATAACAAGACACAACGCATGGACTGGAACCGTCTGATCTGCGACAAGCGGTTCGGACTGGAGGAATATCATGATGACAAGCGCGGTGTGCGCAGCGATTTTCTGCGTGATTATGACCGTCTTGTATTCTCTTCCCCTTTCCGGCGGCTCCAGAACAAGACTCAGGTATTCCCTCTTCCGGGCAGTATCTTTGTCCACAACCGCCTGACCCACAGCCTTGAAGTCGCATGTGTCGGTCGGTCACTCGCCACAGAGGTTGCCCTCCAGCTTCGTCACCGCTACGACGGTGCCGACTGGCTACATAAATTCGATGCCATCGGCGAGATTGTTTCAGCGGCTTGTCTGGCCCACGACCTCGGCAATCCGCCATTCGGCCACTCCGGAGAAAAAGCCATAGCCACATTCTTCAGCGAAGGTGCCGGAGCCGGTCTTAAATCCGAGCTTACAGAGGCCCAATGGCTCGACCTGACCCGATTTGAAGGCAACGCGAACGCATTCCGCTTGCTGACCCACCGTTTCAACGGACGTCGCCCCGGTGGGTTCGCCATGACCTACTCCATGCTCGCATCCATAGTCAAATACCCCTACGAAGCCTCGCTCTCGGGCGGAAAAAACAAATTCGGATTCTTTGAGTCGGAGAAAGCCGATTTCATAAAGGTGGCCGACGAGCTGGGGATGCTCCCCATGCCGGGGCCGAACGGCGAAGTGCGGTATGCACGCCATCCGTTGGTCTACCTTGTAGAGGCCGCCGACGATATCTGCTACGAAGTGATGGACATCGAGGATGCCCACAAGCTCGGACTTATACCCACCCAGCAGGTGATAGATCTGCTGCTCGGCTTCTTCCCGGCCGACCGACAGGCCCACATGCACCAAGTCATGAGCCACGTGGAAGATCCAAATGAGAAGATTGTCTACCTGCGGTCGGTGGTGATCGGTGCGCTCGTCAAGGTGTGCGCACAAGCGTTTGTCGACAACGAGGATGCCATTCTTGAAGGACGTTTCAAAGGATCTCTGCTCGACCACATTCCTGAGCTTGAGCGCGAGGGATATGCACGCTGCAACAACCTGTCGTGGGAGAAGATCTACCGCGCAGGCGACGTTGTCGACATTGACCTTGCAGGTACAAGCATCATCACATTCCTGCTTGAAAAACTCGTGGATGCCGTACGGAATCCCCATTACAACTATTCGCAGCTGCTTCTGTCGAAAGTGCCGCAGCAGTATGAAATAAACGCACCTACGCTCTACGGAAAGATTCAGGCTGTCATTGACCACGTATCGGGCATGACCGATGTCTATGCGCTTGATCTCTACCGCAAGCTCAACGGCATGAGCCTCAAGATCAACAACTGATAACTCACGCCAACCGTGGTGGACGAGGACGCGGCAGGAACCGTGACACCAGACCCCGGATACGCGACAATATCGGACGTCGCATGCCTGATCGGCTTCCAGTGTCTGCAGCCACATATTCAGCCAAAACAATTCCAAGGTCAGAGGCCTCCCGATCCACGTAGGCCTGACGTTCGGCCGATCCGCCACATCCTCTCATTGCCTCAAGCAACGAACGTGCCGAATCGCGCAACCCCTCCGCAGCCGGATGGCCGTCGCCGAAGTGCTCAAGCAGATTACGCCGCGCCACAAATGCCATCTTCAGCTGTTCAAAACGTTCCGTCAGGCTCCATGAACTGCCCTCGGCCTTGCGATACACCCCCATCGGACGATTAAAGAAATGTATCATTCCACGGGCAGCATACAGCATGTGCATCACATAGTCCGGTGAACGGTCCGTCAGAATCCAATCGGGGAGCGCAGTCAAGTCCACAAGCTCACGACGGTAGACAACCGACAGATTGGTGATGAAATTACACCGGCTCAACTGACCGATATCACCGTCGGATGGCCGCTGACGATGGCTGAGACTCTTCTCTCCTGTCGACTCATAATAGTTGATCACGCGGTGGAACGTCAGCGCACATTCCGGATGGCTCTCCATATAGGCTATCTGACGGGACAGTTTACGCGATGAACACCAGTAGTCGTCGGCATCGCAGATGGCCATATACCGGGCCGTAACCAGTCTGAAGCCGGCCACATAATTGCCCTGCAAGCCCAGATTGCGCGGATTGCGTACATTCAGTATCTTGTCAGGAAAACGCCGCCGCCATCGGTCAATAATCTCCGGTGTCGCATCGGTAGAGCAATCGTCCATCACGATCAGGCGAAGCCGGAAATCACCCTTCTGAGCCATTACCCCGGCTATAGCCTCATCAATGTAGCGCGCCTTGTTGTAGGCGATCATCACCACATCGACATCCGGCACCGATACTCCTGTCCGTCCGCTCATCTGTCAATTTTTGAACGCGTGGCGGTAACCTTTGACCTTGTTCCAGGCTCCACGTGTGAAATCGGGAACCTCAACCGGAGCCGAACCATTCTCTATCGAAATGGCACTCAACGGGATCAGGCAGCACCATTCAGCAAGGTCATAGACATCCATGTCGAGTGGCAGCCCGTTATTCAGGCAGTAGATCAGACGATAGTCCATGATATAGTCCATGCCGCCATGACCGCCGACAGTCTTGGCCACCTCGCCAACCTCGCGGATAATCGGGTGGATGTATTTCTGTGTCAGAGCCTCGCGCTGGGCATCTGAGATGAAGCCGTGAGCTGTCAGATTCTCATGATCGGGCACTGAATCGGCTGCAATCTGTTCCGGCTCGAAAGCATATCCCTCTAAAGGATATTTGTTGGCAAAGCCCTTGGTGCCGGTAAGCTGATACATGCGTGAGTAGGGACGCGGAGTGACCACATCATGCTGTATATGCAGCGTCTTGCCATTGGCAGTACGGATCATGGTCATAGTGTGGTCGCCGTTGGCAAACGATTCAGGAGCCTTGCCTGTGGTACGCTCAATATATGCCGGACCATTGACAGGCTTGGTATCCATTGCAACAAGCGTTGTCATGCGGTCGCCGCGGTGCATGTCGAGCAACTGGCAAGCCGGACCGGTTCCGTGGGTCGGATAGACGTCGCCACGGTGTTCGCGGTTATAATCCATGCGCCAGTTGTTCCAGTAGTAAGGCCAGAACTCATCAAGATTGTGGATATAGCTTCCCTCCACATGCAACACCTCGCCAAACAAACCTTGCTGCGCCATATTGAGAGTATTCATCTCGAAGAAATCATAGACACAATTCTCAAGCATCATGCAATGGCGACGGGTGCGTTCCGAAGTGTCGATCAAATCCCATATCTCATCGAGCGACATTGCCGCCGGCACCTCGATAGCCACATGTTTGCCATGCTCCATGGCATAGAGAGCCATCGGTGCATGATGTTTCCAGTCCGTCACTATGTAGACCAGATCAATATCCGGACGCTCGCAGAGCTCCTTCCACGCATCCTCGCTGCCGCCATACGCAGCAGCCTCAACGCCGGCCTTGTCGAGCAATTTCTTAGCTCTGTCGACCATCGGCATCTCGATATCACAAACGGCTACAATACGCGAGCCGGGAACGTGGAGATAGCGTTCAACGGCACTGTAACCACGCATGCCAAGCCCGATGATACCCACACGCACCGTGTCGATAGGTTCGGCGGCGAATGCCACCATATCGGTCACACCGGCCGGACGCTCGGGAACGGTGGTTTTGATTGGACTGAAGTCTCCGGCCAAAGCGGAGACGGAACACGCCACAACTGAGGCGGCGACAGCGATGGTCTGCAGGAATTTCATAAGATGGTAAATCTGTGTTGGTTTATTTCTCCTACAAAAATAGTGAATTTACACACGCATCCGAACATCCGGACAAAAAAAATAAACATCAGCCTGCTGAAATCGGTGAAAGATCAGCCAAATCATATTCTTTTCAAGAAAAAAGCATATCTTTGCAAGGAAATCCAATCTATTAAACATGAAAATAACCAAACTGATGACCTCGGCCACGCTCCTCGCCATCGGAGCCCTGACGGTCAATGCTCAGGACGACAACTTCGACCTGACATCCCAGCGCGGCGAAGTGCAGGAATACAACTCCGTGCCAGGCCATAAGATCGACCACCATGGTCTTGTGATCAACCCCACCCCACAGAGCATCGAACGCCCCTATACCGGCGTGCTGAACACATCGGGCGGTTTCGCCGTCAAGGACAAGAAAGGCGTGTTCGCCAACGATCTCGGCTTCCTCACCCAAGCACCCAAAGGGCTGAAACTGACTATTGATTTCGGCGAAAAAGAAGCCCGTAAAGCCGGCGTGAAGCCCGTAGACGGCGCATACATACTCAACATCGGCCCCAAAGAGATCAAGATCACCGGCTACAATGAGCGCGGAGCTTTCTATGGTCTCCAGACTCTCCGCCAGATTCTCCAGAGCGACATGGCCAAAAACGAGGGAGGACTCCCGATGATGGTTATCAACGACTATCCTGCCATGAAATACCGCGGCGTGGTGGAAGGCTTCTACGGGACTCCCTGGAGCCACGATGTGCGCATGTCGCTGATCGACTTCTACGGCCGCAACAAGATGAACGACTATCTCTATGGCCCCAAGGACGATCCTTACCACAGCTCACCCTACTGGCGCCAGCCCTACCCTGCCGATCAGGCCGCAAACATACGCCAGCTCGTAGACGCCGCGAAGAAAGCACGCGTCAATTTCATCTGGGCTATCCACCCCGGAAAGGATATCCGTTGGGACAAAGCTGACTACGACAGCCTTGTCAACAAATTCAACATGATGTATGATCTGGGAGTACGCTCTTTCGCTATCTTCTTCGACGATATCGAGGGCGAGGGCACCAATCCACAGAAACAGGCTCAGCTGCTCAATGATCTGACACGCGATTTCGTAAAAGCTAAAGGCGATGTCACGAATCTCATGGTATGCCCCACCGACTATTCACAGTTATGGGCAAAACCGGGTCCCGACGGACCGCTGGCAGTCTACGGACGTGAGCTCAACCCCGATGTGGAAGTGTTCTGGACAGGAGCCGTGGTCTGCAGCGACCTGACTCCCGAGACCCTTGAGTTCATCGACTCAAGAATCAAACGTCCGGCACTCTACTGGTGGAACTACCCCGTGACCGACTACTGCAAGCACATCCTTCTGCAAGGCCCTGTCTACGGACTCGACACATCGCTCACCTCCGACCAGGTGATAGGTATCGAGAGCAACCCCATGGAACATGGCGAAGCATCGAAACTCGCACTCTACGGCGTTGCTGACTACGCATGGAATCCCTCTGCCTACAACCCTATCGACAACTGGGAGCGTGGCATAACCGACCGTGTCCCGGCCGCTGCCGACGCATACCGCACATTTGCGATCCACTCCGCAGACACAGAGACCGGCTATCGCCGCGACGAATCGTGGGAAACAACCATCTTCCCCTACAACAAGTACACTCCGGAGCAATTCAACGCACTGCGCGACGAATTCAGCCGCATAGTCAAAGTTGAGGACGCAATGCGCCGGAACGCCAATCCGGCTCTGATAGCCGAAATCAGCCCGTGGCTCACCCAATTCACAGCCCTCGGCAACCGTGGTCTCCGCACCCTCGACCTGATCAAGACCTTCGAGAAAGGTGACAACGCCGAGTTCTGGAACGCATACGTCAACAACATCATGACCTCAGAGGAAAAAGCTGATTACGATGCCCACAAGATCGGCACCATGAAGCTGCACCCATTCTATGAAAGAGCCATGGACGACATGATTCTCGCATTCTTTGAGAACATGACCGGCCGCAAGCCTCTGACCATGAAAGGTATCGGATCATATCCCAACCTCCGCACCACATTGTCGAAACTGATGCTCGACGGCGACACCACAACCTACTACACTTCGGCATCATCACAGGGTGCCGGCGACTGGATCGGCGTGGATCTTCTGGAAACAATACCCGTTGATGAAATCACCGTCCATCAGGGTCGCAACTCTATCGACGACGTTGACTACTTCGACAATGTAGCTCTTGAATACTCTGCCGACGGACGCACCTGGACAGCACTGACCGAACCGCTTGCGCAGACCTACATCGTAAGCTGGAAAGGCGAACCGGTCAACGCCCGTTACATCCGTCTCAACCGTCTGGACTCTAAAAAATCCAACTGGGCATCGGTGCGCACATTTGCCGTCAATCCGGCATCGGCCCAGCGCATTGGCCTCAACGTGACAGCCGCCGATCCACAGGCCGCTTTGCGTGCCCTCGATTCCGATCCCACATCGGCCTACACCATCAACGGCGATATGGCCTTCGACCGCCGCAAGGGCGCAACCACGCTGACACTGCTTGCAAGCCAGCCCAACCAGCCCATGACGCTGATCCAGACCGACGCAAAAGGCCGTGAGATCTCACGCACACAGATCGCGTCGGCTTACTCCGAAACTCCCATCGCTCCCGAAACCACACGCATCGTGATTTCCGGACGTGCCAACATCTACGAAGCTATCCAGAAATAACATAGGATAACTCCATCAGCCATCTTATTGCGGCGTGCAGAACCATGACTCTGCACGCCGCCTCTATTTCCACCACAATCGACCGGCGGCAAAACATCAATTGCGTGAAATAATGTTAACAAAGGCTCATTTTATGACAATTATCATATTTTCAACCCTCAATGTTGAGTAATTTTGCACCTTGAAAACCCATAGACAGGCGATTATGCCTGTTTTTAAGACATTTATCAAGCACTAATTCAGAAATCAATAATAAGGTAAAATAAGAAATGTTTAAAGTAACAAGTATGAATGTTAAGACGTTGAAAGGCATAGCCTCTATAGGACTGTGCCTCACACTTGGACTTGCTGCCACCGGTTGCGGAGGCGGCGACCAAGCACAGCAGCAACAGCAGGCACCGCAGATAGCCACAATGGATGTGACTGTCACCAATGCAGAAAACAGCAAAGAATATCCTGCAAAGATCGAAGGAAAAACCGACATCGCCATCCGTCCGCAAGTGACCGGATTCATCACAAAAGTACACGTTGACGAAGGACAGGCTGTCAAGAAAGGACAGGTTCTGTTCACTATCGACCAAGTGCAGTTCCAAGCAGCCGTCGACAACGCTCAGGCAGCAGTGAACTCAGCACAGACAGCCGTAAACACAGCACAGATGACCGCCGAGACAAAGCGTCAGCTCTTTGAAAAGAATATCATCAGTGCCTACGACAACCAGCTCGCCCAGAACCAGCTCGCCACAGCGCGCGCAGCTTTGGCCCAGGCTCAGGCAGCATTGACACAGGCCCGTAAAAACCTATCCTACACTGTGGTTACAGCACCGTCTGACGGCGTTGTAGGTTCAATCCCCAACCGCGAGGGATCACTCGCATCCCCTTCTTCGGTTGAGCCGCTGACCACCATCTCCGACAACTCCAAGGTATATGCTTACTTCTCACTCAACGAGAAAGACCTTCTTGAAATGACCGAAAACGGCACACGTTCGCTCAATGCCGCAATCGATTCGATGCCGGCAGTCAGCCTCAAGCTCGCCAACGGCACAATCTATCCCATCCAGGGCGATGTGGCTACCGTTGCAGGTGTGATCAACAGCTCTACCGGAGCGGCAAGCGTACGCGCACTGTTCGACAACCCCAGCGGTATGCTCCGCAGCGGCAGCACAGGCTCAATCATCATCCCCGTTTCAACAGAGAATGCAATCATCATCCCTCAGAAAGCCACTTTCGAAATCCAGGACAAGAAATTCGTGTTCGTAGTTGGAAAAGACAACACCCTCACCTCACGCGCCATCACCGTACTGCCTCAGGACAACGGCAAGGACTATGTGGTTCTCTCCGGACTTGAACCCGGCGAAAAGATCGTGGTTGAAGGCGTGGGCACACAGAACGTGCGCGAAGGCGTCACTATCCAGCCCGTCGACGCGGCCAAGCTCGCAGAACAGCAGGCCGCACAGGCTCAGCAGGCACAGCAGCAGAAATAATGCTGCGGCAGCACCCATTTTTAACCGACAACATATCCAAACTGTCAACATTAGAAAATGAAATTAGATACATTTATTAACCGCCCGGTACTTTCGACGGTTATATCAATCTTTATCGTCCTGCTGGGTCTGATCGGACTCGTATCGCTGCCGATCACCCAGTATCCCGATATCGCGCCACCTACAATCCAGGTGTCGACAACCTACACCGGTGCCAACGCACAGGCCGTGCTCAACTCAGTGATCGCACCTCTTGAGGAATCGATCAACGGTGCCGAGGGTATGACCTACATGGAATCGACCGCAACCAACACCGGTTCGGCAACGATCAACGTTTACTTCGAACAGGGCTTCGACCCCGACATGGCTGCCGTCGACGTGCAGAACCGTGTAGCAAAAGCCCAGAACCTACTTCCTGCCGAAGTTACCCAGGTCGGCGTGCTGACACAGAAACGTCAGACCTCTATGCTTCTCGGCATCGCCCTCTACACGGACAAGCCCGAGGCTTATTCGCCCGAATTCATCGACAACTACATGAAGATCAACGTAATCCCGGTGATCCAGCGTGTGAGCGGTGTGGGCGACGTGCTCAGCTTCGGTGCCGACTACTCAATGCGTATATGGCTCAAGCCCGACGTGATGGCACAGTACAACCTGATGCCCTCCGACGTGACCGCCGCCCTGGCCGAACAGAACATCGAGGCCGCTCCGGGTGCGTTTGGCGAACAGGGTAACCAGTCGTTCCAGTACACGATGAAGTATAAAGGCCGTCTGACCACTCCTGATCAGTTCGGCGACATCGTTGTGCGCGCCAACGACAACGGCGAAGTGCTGTATCTCAAAGACATAGCTGAAATAGAGCTTGGCAAAGTCCAGTATGGCTTCGCCAACTCAATCAACGGCAACCCCTCGACCATGGGTATCGTGTTCCAGACCGCAGGTTCGAACGCAACCCAGATCATCAACGACTGTCTTGCAGAAGTGGAGAAAATGGAGAAAGACCTCCCCGACGGACTCCACTTCGCTATCCCTATGAACAACAATGACTTCCTCTATGCGTCGATCCATCATGTGATCCAGACCCTCATCGAGGCGTTCATCCTCGTGTTCATCGTGGTCTACATCTTCCTGCAGGACTTCCGTTCAACCATTATCCCGGCTATCGCCATTCCTGTGGCACTTGTCGGCACATTCTTCGTACTGAATATCATCGGATTCTCGATCAACCTCATCACCCTTTCGGCTCTCGTGCTTGCGATCGCCATTGTGGTCGACGATGCCATTGTGGTGGTCGAGGCGGTCCACGCCAAACTCGACGTGGGCTACAAGAGCGCGCGCAAGGCTTCAATCGACGCCATGAGCGAGATCGGCGGCGCCATCATCTCGATCACACTGGTCATGATGCTCGTGTTCATCCCCGTATCGTTCATGCCGGGTACATCGGGTGTATTCTACCAGCAGTTCGGTCTGACCATGGCCATCGCCATCGGCTTCTCAGCCATCAACGCCTTGACCCTGTCGCCGGCACTCTGCGCCGTGTTCCTCAAACCCCACAAGACTGAGGACGGCGAGAAGATCCCCTTGAAAGAACGCCTCGGCGAAGCTTATTCCGAAGCTGCCGCAACTGTCAAGAACCAATACAAACGCCGTTTCGCTCTCGGGCTGCACCCGATGATCACGTTCCTGTTCGTATGCGCCGCTGTAACCTTCATGGTACTCGGATGGTACACCGACGGAAACACATGGCACCTCATCCTCTCATGCTTCTGCGCCGTCATGGCTCTGATCGGTGTGTTCAGCAAACGCTTCCACGCCGGCTTTGAGAAAGGCTACAATGCCGTACTTACCGCCTACAAGAAAGGAACCAGATTCTTTGTTAACCATAAGATCACCTCATTTGCGTTTGTAGCAATCGCTATAGTGGCACTCGTCTGGTTGATGAAGATCACACCTACCGCACTCGTCCCCAATGAGGACACCGGTGTTGTGTTCGTGATGGTCGACATGCCTCCGGGCACTTCACAGGAGCGCACCGAAGAGGTGATGGAGAAAGTTGACGGAATAATCCGCGCTACTCCCGGCGTTGCCTACAGCAACAAGATCCTTGGCTACAGCTTCCTTGCCGGTCAGGGTGCGACATACGGTACATTCATTGTCAAGCTCACCGACTGGGCCGAACGTGACGAATCGCAAAGCTCCGATGCCATCATAGGCCGACTTTACGGTGCTACCGGCCAGCTGATCAAGGACGGCCGCGTTGTGATCTTCGCTCCGCCTATGATCTCCGGTTACTCAATGACCAACGGCTTCGAGATCAAGATGCAGGATAAGACCGGTGGCGACATCAATGATTTCTTCGCCATTGTCCAGGGCTTCCTCGGCGCTCTCAACCAGCGTCCTGAGATCCAGATGGCCTACACCACGTTCAACCCCACATTCCCCCAGTATCTGGTAGATGTGGATGCTGCCAAGGCAAAACAGGCCGGCATCTCACCGCAGACCATCCTCTCCACCCTTCAGGGCTACTACGGCGGTATGTACGTGTCGAACTTCAACCGTTTCGGTAAGATCTACCGTGTCATGATGCAAGCATCGCCTGAAGCCCGTGTGTCACCCGAGACACTCGCTTCGATAAAGGTGCGCAACGGATCGGAAATGGCTCCGATCTCCAACTTCGTATCGCTGCAGCGCGTCTATGGACCTGACCTTCTGAACCGCTTCAACATGTTCCAGTCGATCTCCGTGAACGGCTCTCCGGCAGAAGGCTACTCATCCGGCGACGCCCTCAAGGCAATCGAGGAAGTGGCTGCTGAGATGCTTCCGCAAGGCTACGGCTACGAATACGCCGGTATGACTCGTGAGGAAGGCACTCAGACAGGCAACAACACCGCAATGATCTTCGGACTCTGTCTGCTGTTCGTCTACCTGCTGCTCTCCGCACAGTATGAAAGCTACATGCTTCCATTCGCCGTTATCCTTTCGATACCGTTCGGTCTGATGGGCACATTCATCTTCGCCGATCTCCGCGATATCTCCAACAACATCTACCTGCAGATCGCCCTGATCATGCTTATCGGTCTTCTTGCCAAGAACGCGATCCTTATCGTAGAGTTCGCACTTGACCGCCGCCGTCAAGGCATGTCGATCGCCAAAGCTGCAGTCGACGGTGCCGTGGCCCGTCTGCGACCGATCCTCATGACCTCGCTGGCACTTATCATCGGTCTGTTGCCAATGATGTTTGCCCACGGCGTAGGCGCCAACGGTAACAAGGCACTCGGCACAGGTTCCGTGGGTGGTATGTTGATAGGTATGTTATTCCAGATCTTCATCGTTCCGGCTCTGTTCGTGGTGTTCCAGAAACTCCAGGAAAAGATCACCCCGATGACATGGAAAGACTCTGACAACCACGAGATCCAAAGCGAGATTGAACAGTATTCGCACTAATCCAATCAAGTCAAAAATAAGAAATGAAGTTGAATAAAATCATATTGCTACCGGCGGCGACAGTATTATTACTGTCGACGCTCGGCAGCTGCAACCTCTACAAAAAGTACGAGACCCCGTCCGATACGGCACTGCTGGCTCAGTACAAAGAAGCACAGGAAGCCGAGATCGACTCGCTCGCATTCGGCAATCTCCAGTGGCAAAGCGTGTTCACTGATCCCATCCTCGCAGGATTGATCGATCAGGCATTGGCCAACAATATCAACTACCGCAATGCCAAGCTCAACATTGACATTGCGCATGCACAGCTCAAGGGCGCACGTCTGAGCTATCTTCCCTCCGTTGCACTCGCGCCCAACGGCGCAGGCTCCAAATTCTTCACCTCCCCGTCGTCGGGTCCGATGAACTGGAGCTATCAGATTCCGCTGTCGGTAAGCTGGGAGATCGACGTGTTCGGCAAGCTGCTCAACTCCAAACGTGGAGCTCAGGCAGCCTACGAGCAGTCGGAGGACTATGCCCGTGCGGTGCGCTCACAGATCATCGGTGGTGTGGCCAACACCTACTATGCCATCGCCGCTATCGAATCCCAGCTGGCCGTCAGCCGTTCGACAGCCGCTATCTGGAAGGAAAGCGTGCAGACAATGAAAGACCTCAAGGAAGGCGGTACGGTCAATGAAGTGGCCGTAGTTCAGAGCGAAGCCCAGTATTACGGCATCCTCGCCTCTATCACCGATCTTGAGGTGAGCCTCGACGAGCTCAACAACACCCTCTCACTGCTGATCGGCGTGATGCCGCAAAAATGGGAAATCCCGGCTGATGCCGTGCTTACCATGCCGGCGATCATCCGTTCGTCCGTTCCGATGTACGAACTCGCCCTGCGCCCCGACGTGGCAGCAGCAGAACGCAACATGGCCGTGGCCTACTACGCCACCAACTCAGCCCGTGCAGCCTTCTATCCCGGCCTGAACATCACTGCCAACGGCGGCTTCACCAACCTGCTCGGCTCAATGGTTACCAATCCCGGCAACTTCTTCATCAATCTTGCCGGATCGCTGACCATCCCGTTGTTCTCACGCGGACAGAACATAGCCCGTCTTGAGGCAGCCAAAGCCCAGCAGCAGCAAGCCATGAACACGTTCGAGCAGACCCTTATGAGCGCCAGCGCGGAAGTCAGCGATGCCATGACCCTCTATGAAAAGAGTGTTGAAAAGCAGCAGCATCTTGCCCTTCAGGCAGAAAAGCTCGCGCTTGCCGTTGACTACACCCAGGAACTTCTGCGCCTCGGTTCATACAACACCACATATCTCGACGTACTGACTGCCCAGCAGGGACTTCTCTCCGCCCAGATCTCCGGCATCTCAGCCCGTCTGAACGAAGCCCAGGCACTGATCAACCTCTACCAGTCGCTCGGCGGAGGACGATAATCCACCTTATATCTCAACCAACGTAAAAACTAACCGTTATGGCAACCACAATCAGCCCATTGGCCCACGTCGACCCCAAAGCCCGGATCGGAGAGAATGTCACGATCCATCCTTTTGCCTACATTGACTGCGATGTAGAGATCGGCGACGGCTGCGAGATCATGCCTTATGTCAGCATAATCCGCGGCACCACACTTGGCAAAAACAACAAAGTATATCAAAACTCGGTGATCGGAGCCGATCCCCAGGACTTCCGCTGGAAAGGTCAGCCCTCGTTCTGCTCCATCGGCGACAACAACGTGATCCGCGAGAACTGCATCATCAACCGAGGCTTCATGACCGAGAAAGGCACCTGCATCGGCAGCGATTCATTCATCATGGCTGAAACCCACATCGGTCACGATTCACGGATTGCCGGACGCTGCGTTCTCGGAAATGGCGTGACAATCGCCGGCGACACCAAGGTAGGCGAATGCGTGATCCTGTCATCGAACGTGATGCTCCACGAGCGTTCCGTGGTCGGCGACTGGGTACTCGTCAAGGGCGGCTGCCGCATCAACGGCAATGTGCCCCCATACGTGATCATGGCCCACAACCCGGCATCGTATTTCGGAGTCAACGCCGTAGTCCTGCGCAAGAACGGCTTCACCGAGGAACAGGTTGACGATATAGCCAAGGCCTACCGCCATATCTACCAGAGCAACACATCGGTGTTCAACGCCATGAAGCGCATCGAGGTGGATATCGACCAGTCGGAAGAACGCGACAAGATCCTCGACTTCATTGTCAAATGTGACCAGAAGCTCGTTGCAATCCCACGCGATCTGGAATAATCCCGAACATAGCTTCAATCCAATAACGTCTCAACGGCATGCCGA
Source organism: uncultured Muribaculaceae bacterium (assembly GCA_910579185.1). GTDB lineage: Bacteria > Bacteroidota > Bacteroidia > Bacteroidales > Muribaculaceae > Paramuribaculum. The sequence continues at coordinate 68,358 of CAJTTG010000005.1, read as the reverse complement.
TAACAGCATGCCGTTGAGTTTTATTTTCATTCAAACGAAATTTTTTTCGAGCCGGATTAAACCTTTTGAATATCCGGAAGTCTGTTTTAACGTAAAGTTCGTTTAAAAGCATAAAAAAGATGACAACACCATTACGCATAGTACTGGCGTCGGCGCTTTTGGCAGTGTCGACGCTTTTAGCGCATGGAGCCGTGGTTAAAGGCACGGTCAACGACACGGAAGGGTATGGACTGCCTCAAGCCACGGTACGTCTGCTCACACCGGCCGATTCCGCCTACGTCAAAGGAGGCAAGACCAATAATTCGGGTGCTTACACATTTACCGATGTGAAAGCAGGGAAATATATCCTTGAGGCATCGTATCTGGGCTATGTATCCTCGTTCACCAATATCACCGTCGGGAAGACGGCGACACTGAATGTGCCGACAGTGACGCTCAAAGAATCAAGCATCATGCTGAAAGGGGTACAGGTGACCGGCGTGAAAACGCAGATCAAAGTTGCCGAGGACACCATAGAGTACAACGCCGATTCCTACCGCACACAGCCCAATGCCGTAGTGGAAGACCTTCTGAAACGTCTACCGGGCGTGGAAGTGGGTACTGACGGCTCGATCACCGCCAACGGCCAGACCGTCACAAAGATCCTGATCGACGGCAAGGAATTCTTCTCCGACGACCCCAAGGTTGCATCAAAGAACCTGCCGGTCGATATGGTTGAGAAGCTACAGGTGGTGAACCGCAAGAGCGATCTTGCCCGTCTGACCGGCGTTGACGACGGCGAGGATGAGACCGTGATCAATCTTACGGTCAAACCGGGCATGAAAAACGGATATTTCGGTACAGCCGAGGCCGGCTACGGTACCGATCACCGCTACATGGGCTCGTTCAACGTCAACAAATTCTGGAACGACAACCAGATAACCCTCTTGGGTAACTTCAACAATATCAACGAACTTGGCTTCACCGACAGCAACGGCTCACGTTTCCGCCGTTTCGGAGGCGACAACGGCATCAACACCTCGCAGGCACTTGGTCTGAACTTCAACGTAGGACGTGGCGAGATATTCCGCGTTGGCGGCGACATCATGTGGAGCCGTTCCGACCGCGACACCCGTCAGAGCCAGGAACGTCAGTACCTATTCCCCGACTCAACCTCGTTCAACAGCACAAGGAAATACACCCGTGACCGTGGCAACAACCTGCGCGCGGATTTCCGCATCCAGTGGAAACCGGACTCGTTCAACGTGTTTGAGTTCCGCCCTAAATTCTCATACAACCAGAACATATCCGAATCGGTCGACTCTACCCTTATCATGGCTGGCGATCCCGGGCGTTCGCTGGTGAGCCGCACACTCAACGAATCCTATTCACGCGGCCATTCGATAGAATTCGGAGCAGAGGCTATCTACAGCCATAACTTCCGCAACAAACCGGGGCGATCGTACTCCGTCCAACTGCGTTACAACCACTCCAACGTCCGCGAGACAGAGAATGCCTACTCTCTCAACCGCTTTTTCAATTACGGGGACTCAATCGACCTTTACGACCAGATCAACAGCAACCGTACATGGAGCGATCAGGCACAGGCACGCGTCACATGGACAGAACCATTGGGCGATGTGAAGAAAGGCAACTTCCTAACGTTCGCCTACCGCGTGCAATACCGCTGGAACAATACCGACAAGATGGTCTATGACCATCCTTTGCTACCTCCTGTTGCTGAGGGTATGCTCCCTGAGATTGATTTCACCCGTGAGATACTCAACGATTCGCTGAGCAACCGCTTCCGCAATGATTACTTCAATCAGGATATCCGCGTCGGATACCGCCATGTGTCGAGCACCCATAACATCGACGTAGGTGTCTCACTTGTTCCGACAAGCTCCAGCAGCGACAACCTGACTCATCCGGAGAAGGCGATCGCGACACGCTGGGTGTGGAACTTCGCCCCGTTCCTGCGCTATCGTCTTAAGATAGGCAAACAGCGTTCGCTCAACATCAACTACCGCGGCATGTCGTCGCAGCCGTCGATGACCCAGCTGCAACCTGTGGCCGATTATTCCGACCCGATGCGCGTGATTGTCGGTAATCCCAATCTGGATCCATCGTTCACCCACTATCTGCGTCTGCGCTTCCAGGACTTCAATTCGGCCAGCCAGCGATCAATCATGGTGATGAGCGACTTCGACATGACACAGAATTCCATCGTGTCGCGCACAACGTTCGACCAATCGACAGGTGCGCAGACCACCACCTACGAGAATGTCAACGGCGTCTGGAGTGGCCGCGTCATGGGTATGTTCTCCCAGCCCCTGCGCAACAAGGCATGGCAAGTTTCCGCCCATGCATTCATGATGTATAACCAGCGTGTAGGTTTCAACAACGGCATGCGCAACCGAAGCGGATCACTCAATGTCAACGTGATGCCGGCAATCTCGTTCCGCCCCGAGAATCTTGAATTCGAGCTGCGCCCACGCTACTCTATCCAATATACGATGAACTCCCTCCAGTCGGCCGGCAACATGACCATCCACAACTACGGAGGAACATTCTCGGCCTACTACTACACCCCGATCGGCATTATCCTGAACTCCGATCTGACCTATACCGCCACCAGCGGCTATTCACAGGGATATGACAAGAATGAATGGATGTGGAACGCCTCGATCTCTTATCAGACCCTGCGCGACAGATCGCTGACGTTCACCCTCAAAGGATATGACCTGTTGCAACAACGCAGCAATATATCACGATCGGTTACAGCCAACTACATCGACGATACCTCCTACAATAGCCTGACGCGCTATTTCATGGTGACCGTGAGCTACAAATTCAATACATTCGGTAAAGGCAAAGAGCCTACCAACCGCAATGAATGGCGTGGTCCGGGCGGTCCTGGTGGTCCCGGCGGCCCCGGCGGACGTCCTCGTTTCTAAACGAATTTTCTCAAACATAGCCATACGCCGACGGCGTTCTGTGGAATCCACGGAACGCCGTCGGTATTATTCCATCAATGGCCAAGTGCCACAACAGGGAATGAATCAGTGGCGGCCGGAGGTGGTTGGACGCATGCCTGAGCCGGCCGGTGGCATGGCAACGCCGGGCTGTCCACCGGTGACCTGCGAGGGAGGAATGCTACCCGATGGAGGCACTATAGGCTGCGCAGGTTTGAGAGGTGTGGCTGGGACGGAAGGCGTAGGAGCCGGATTGGCCGGAGGTGTGACCCCTGGACGCACATTGCCACCGGGTCTTGTCGGAGCATTACCACCGATAATCGGCCCGACAGGCCTGTAAGGCGGACGCACAGGAGGTGGCAGAATGCTGCCGGGATAGAGTTGATTGCCCCAATAGACGGGTGATATCAGCGGCGCACCGGGAAGCGAAGGATACCAGTCACTTAATATTCCGACACCATAATATCCGGGTACATAACCATCGGCGGAATCAGTCCAGACTGCATCGCACGAGGCCAATGACAAGGCAGCGACGCCTACAGTCAGTAATGCTATATGTTTCAAGGCTTTCATAATAACAATCTCCTTTCTGATATTATAACATCCGAGGGGATAAAAGGTTGCAGCCGACCCACCCCATAAAGAGTGGCGGATAATTTGTTTTAAAGATGTTTTTGATTAATTTTGCTGAACAACAAATATTCTCCTGACCATGCAGATTCTGCGCATTTACCCCTCCTCTATCAACGACCGCTTCATCCAGCAGGCCGTCGATACGCTCCGCGACGGCGGAATAATAATCTATCCAACCGACACTCTCTATGCCATTGCCTGCAACGCGCTCTCCGCGCCGGCTATCGACAGAGTGTGCCGCCTGAAAGGGCTTAACCCCCAGAAAAACACGCTGTCGATAGTATGCGGCAGCATCTCACAAGCCAGCGAATATGCCCGGATCGACAATGCCGCCTTCAATCTGCTGCGCAGCCACACTCCGGGTCCCTATACGTTTATCCTGCCGGCGGCCACTACGCTGCCAAAAGTGTTCAAAGGACGCCGCGAGGTCGGGATACGTATTCCCGACAATGCCATAGCGCGTCACTTAGCCGACGAGCTTGGATCTCCACTTCTCTCCACCTCGATACCTACCGACGGACTGAGCGAGGATGAGATCATAATGCCCGAAGAGATAGCCCTGCGCTTCGAGAATATGGACATAGACATGATGATAGACGGAGGCAACGGCAATGCCATCCCCTCTACTATTGTGCGCCTGACTGCCGACAGCCGACAGCCCGAAATAGTGCGAGAAGGCGCAGGAACCATAGATTTTTAACAGAACCGGCACCATGAAATCCAAACCTATCACACTCCCACCCCTATCCAACGGGACAAGCCAGCAGATAGATCCTGCGGCACGACGCATAGTTATCGTCGGAGCCAACGGCTCAGGCAAAAGCCGTTTCACTGCACGCATGGCATCGGATTTAGGGCGCAGAGCCTTTCCGCTGTCGGTTCTGCATGCGCTCTACGATCGCCGTCACACAGCATCGTCGGCCTCCATTATCGACAAGCTATATGATGAAGCCTCGGCAAACGGCATGTCGTCCGATCCCGATTCGACCCAACTCGAACGGCTCATGACTCTGCTGATGCGCGACGAGATGCTCAACCTGATAGACTACAAGCTGCGCCATGCCAACGATCCGACCCAGACACTCGCCCCGACGAAGCTCGACGAGATCATCAATCTGTGGCAAGAGATATTCCCCGACAACAAGATACTCATAGAGAGCGGCCGCATGCTCTTCTCCCGTCGGATCGACGAGGCCGACGATATGTATGCCGCCGGAAAGCTCTCGGCCGGAGAAAGAGCCGTGATCTACTATCTGGGCGCCATCACATACGCGCCGAAGCATTCCGTTGTTCTGGTGGATAGCCCGGAGATGTTTCTCCACCCCACAATCATGCAATCGGTTTGGAACCGCATAGAGCTGCTGCGTCCCGACTGCACATTCGTCTACACGACCCACGATCTCGACTTCGCCGCCACACGCTCTGATGCCGCCACCGTGTGGGTACGCAGCTACGACCCCTCGGCCGCGACATGGGACTATGCCATCCTGCCCCCCGACACGGCTATTTCCGACGAGATCTATGCCGCGATCCTTGGCGCACGCAAACCGGTGCTGTTCATCGAGGGGGATGGCCGCCACTCTATTGATGCCAAGCTATATTCGCTCATATTCAAAGATTTCACCGTCAAGCCACTCGGAAGCTGCAACAAAGTGATCGAAGCCACGCGCACATTCAACTCGCTCAACTCATTCCACCAGATGGACTCCTTCGGGATCGTTGACCGCGACCGCCGCGACCAGAAAGAGGTTGAGTATCTGAGAGGGAAGCGAATCATGGTGCCGGAGGTGGCCGAAGTTGAAAACATACTGATGCTTGAGGATGTGGTTCGCGCCGTTGCCTCCTACTGCCATAAAGATCCCGACCGAGTGTTCGGACGAGTGAAACGCTCCGTGATCCAGCAGTTTTCCCACGACATGCAGGCCCAGGCGCTTCTCCACACACGCCACCGCGTGAAACGCACCGTTGAATACCGCATCGACGGCCGGTTCACATCCGTCGGGATGCTTGAGGAGCATATCCAGCAACTGTTCATAGACATGAACCCACGCGGACTCTACAAGGATTTCCTGCATCAGTTCAACGGCTATAAGAAAGAGGGCGACTATGCCGGCATACTGCGCGTCTACAATCAGAAATCGATGCTGCCGGGAAGCAACGTGGCCGGTCTCTGCGGCCTGAAGAGCAAAGAGGAATATATAGCCAAGATCCTCGCCATCCTCCGTGGCAACAGCCGCGAGGCTGAGATGATAACCGAAGCCATACGCACATGTTTCAACATATCGAACACCCCACAGAAATGAACCGGAAAAAACTATCCTTCTGGATCGAAGCCATGCGTCTGCGCACACTGCCGGTGTCGGTGGCAGGAGTAGTGATGGCCTGCGGACTCGCCCTCATGTCGGGGGGCTTCCGCATCATACCCTCGCTACTCTGCCTGCTGTTTGCCGTCGCAGCACAGATAGCCTCCAACTTTGCCAATGAATATTATGACTACCGCGACGGCCTCGACGCTCCCGGGCGTGAGGGACCGCGACGGGGAGTGACAGAAGGAGACATATCCCCCCGTGCGATGCTGACCGCCACATATCTGACTCTTGGCACCGCATGCGCCATAGGCTGCTTGCTGATAGCTTTCGGCGGATGGATCCTGCTGCCCATAGGCATTGTCATAGCCCTCGGGGCCATGGCCTACAGCACCGGCCCGTATCCGCTGTCGCGCCACGGGTTGGGCGAAGTGGCCGTCATAGCATTCTTCGGCATAGTGCCTGTGACACTGACCTATTACGTGCAAACGCTCGCGTGGCCTACCGCGGTATGGCTTAGCGGAATAGCCGTGGGGCTCATGGGAGCCAACGTATTGATCATCAATAACTATCGCGATGCCGACGACGACGCCAAGGTCAACAAACGGACACTCGCCGTGATCCTCGGCCGGCGTGCCGTGCGTCTGCTCTATATGCTCAACGGGCTTATAGCCGTGGGGCTTATGCTTCCTCTATGGGTCAAAATGGAGCCCTTGGGCATGGCAATTCCCGTGGTCTATCTCGCTGCCCACTGCGGAATATGGAGTGTGATGCCCCATAGAAAAGGCCATGCCCTCACACCTCTGCTGGCCGCCACCTCCATGCTGATGCTGTTTTATTGCGCAGGATTCGCCGTGGCCGCATCCATTTGCGGTGTTCAAGCGTTATAACCTCAGAAACACAAACTCATAACCGTCATGAACAACAGATTCAACAACTGGCTGACAATCATCATCACCGGTATTGTCGGCATTTTTTTCATCGTATGCTATAAGGAAGCGGATCTTTTCTCATGGCTCGTACGCGCCCTGGGACTCTGCCTCGTACTGCCCGGACTGTATGTGCTGATCGAATCGGCCGGCAATCATCAAGGCAACCGGACGGTGACCGTGACCGAAACAGAGATCGAGACCGACGGCCGCAAACGCAGCGGAATCACTACAAACCATGGTTCGGCCACCACGTCGCTGCTGATCGTTTCCGTCTGCACCATCCTGCTTGGTCTGTGGATGCTAATAGCTCCCGGCTTTTTCGTCGGATTGCTCTGCTACGTGTTCGCAGCTATACTAATCCTCTATGGCATCTATCAGATAGTGGGCGTGGTCTACGCCATGCGCCCGGCATCGCTTCCGTGGCAGTTCTACATCGTGCCATCGCTGTTCATCATTGCCGGACTGCTGATCCTCGTGACCCCAGTCAAGACAATCAACTCCACCGTCACGCTGATCACCGGTATCCTGCTCGTGGTCTCGGCCATCAATGCCACTATCCAGCGTCTGGCCATCCGCTCCTACAACAAGAAGCTGACAGCCCACACGGCCAAAACCACCGACTCCCAAAAGGAAATCCAGCAGGAAAACTCCTGATCACTGACGCGGAAAACGACGGCTGATATACTCCACGATCATCTCCACGATATCGTCCATAGGGAGTTTCGACGTGTCGAACGTCAGATCATAGCTCGACGCTGCTCCCCAGGTCTTGTCGGTATAGAAATTATAGTAATTGGCGCGTAGCTTGTTGATGCGGCGCGCTTTTGCTTTTGCCTTTTCGGGAGTGGGCATGTCGGGCTCGCCACGGCGCATGATACGCTCCACGCAGACATCCTCCGGAGCATGCACGAATACGTTGACCACTCTCGGATGATCGCGCAGCACATAGTCGGCCGTGCGACCAACAATCACACAATCCTCGCCGTCGGCCAGCGAATGGATGAAATCGCTCTGCGCCCGATAGATGCTGTCGTCGCTGATCGAAGTAGACCCACTGTAGCAATTGACCGAATTATAGCCGAATGCAAAGGAGAACACCCCGTTTATGAACGACGGGAAACGCTCGTCGCGGCGTTCGAAAAACTCTTCGCTCATTCCGGCACGGCGCGCAGCCTCGCGGAGCAACTCTTTGTCATAATACCGGGCACCGAGCCGATCGGCCAGCTTACGGCCAAGCTCGCGCCCACCGCTGCCGAACTGCCGGCCTATGGTCACCACCACATTCTGTTTCTTTTCTTCTTCCGACATGGATTTCTGTTGGGTTTAATCAGTTCTTTACAGCCACAAAAATAACCATATCGCGGCGAGCAAGCAATATTTCCGCCAAAAATTTTTATTATCGGGGAATATCTATTAATTTTGCATGTCACATAAAATAGCCTCGCCACAGGCACAGACAATTTAAAACGAAAAAGAAAAAACAAAACAATATCATGTCACAGAAAGAACAACCCGAATCACGCACTGCAATCGATGATATCAACGACTCCCTGACCAAAGCAGAGCAGAGAGTGCAGAACAACAAGAAACTTATCATGTGGGCGTGCATCGCAGTAGCTGTAGTAGTTATCGCAACCCTGCTGTTCATCTACGCTTACCTGCGTCCGTCGCGCAACGCTGCCGACACCCAGTACGGCCTCGCAAGCAATATGGCCGCCAACTATGAGATGTCGGCTCCCATGCTCGATTCAGCAGCCACCGCACAGCAGCTTGATGCCGTGACCAAGGCATTTGAGGAAGCAGCCACACGCAGCCACGACGGCGGCAACAATGCCAAACTCATGTCGGCCATCTACGAATTCAAGAAAGGCGACTACAACAAGGCTCTCACCTATCTTAACGACTATGACAAGAAGGACGCTATCATTGCTGCCCTCAGCGAATGTCTCAAAGGCGACTGCTACGTGAACCTCGACAAGTTCCCCGAAGCCATCGAATGCTTCAGCAAAGCTGCCGACCTGAGCGACGAAAACCCCATGGTAGCACCCTACGCCATGATGAAAGAGGCAACCGTTCAGCGTCATCTCAAGAACTACTCCGCCGAAGCTGAGCTCTATGAGCAGATCACAACGAAATATCCCGAATATGGCGTGAGCATCAACACCAACATCGAGAACTATCTCGAACGCGCCAAAGCTGACGCAGCCAAGAAATAATACGTCCTTATCGACACCAATCAAATAACTTAACAGCGGCAAGCTCCCGGTATCGGATCGGCTTGCCGCTGATCTTTTAATTCATGCGCTCACCCGGACGCGAAATAGTCCCTACAGATAGGGTAAATATGAGACGAATATGACACCTGGCAGGAGATTGCCATTTTGGGGATGAGCCGGTTGGGCGGCTCGGAGATCCGCCACCCCGACATTGCTGCAACCAACCAATACAACACCAGACATATTCACCGGTATAAATGTTGCAGAAAAAATGAGGGCGGCGTGCAGAGATGGTTCTGCACGCCGCCGGTCAGTATTGTTTTGCAGAGTGAGGATTATTCCTCTTCAGCTTCTTTCATGTTGTGGAACACGTTCTGCACGTCTTCGTCCTCTTCGAGTTTGTCGAGGAGTTTCTCGATGGCTGCACGCTGTTCGTCGGTCACTTCCTTGAGATCGTTGGGTATGCGTTCGAACTCGGAAGAAATGATCTCGTAACCGTTGTCCTCAAGATATTTCTGGATGTTGGAGTAGTCCTCGAAAGCACCATAAAGTACGATTTCCTCTTCGTCGGGCTCTACTTCATCAACGCCACAGTCGATAAGCTCAAGCTCAAGTTCCTCGATGTCGAGACCTTCGGTGGGTTTGATCTTGAACACACACTTGTGGTCGAAAAGGAACGAGAGAGAACCCTGAGTTCCGAGCGAACCATTGTGTTTGTTGAAATAAGAACGGACGTTGGCAACGGTACGGGTGTTGTTGTCGGTAGCAGCCTCCACGAAGATGGCGATACCGAAAGGTCCGTAGCCTTCGTAGGATATTTCCTTGTAGTCGCTGGCATCCTTGTCGGTAGCCTTCTTGATGGCGCGTTCAACGGTGTCCTTGGGCATGTTGGCAGCCTTGGCGTTCTGCATCAAGGCGCGCAGACGAGGATTACAGTCGGGATCGGGACCGCCGGCCTTAGCGGCTATGGTGATTTCCTTACCGATGCGCGTGAATGTGCGCGACATGTTGCCCCAGCGTTTGAGCTTACGGGCTTTACGATATTCAAATGCTCTTCCCATGAGTAAGATTTATTTTTTATTATGATTGATTCGTGTTTAAAAGATCAGCGGAGTTCGGCACCCGTTTTCTGACGGAGATTATTGATAATCTTGTTCATCACGGCGTCGATCTGTTTGTCGTTGAGTGTGCGTTCGTCGTCCTGAAGGGTGATGTTGATAGCGTAGGATTTCTTACCCTCGGGGAGTTTGTCGCCTTCGTAGACATCAAAGAGGGTCACGTCGCGCAGGATCTTGCGCTCGCTCTCACGCACCACGGTCTCGATCTGGCGGAGGGTCACCGCGTTGTCGACCAACAGGGCGAGGTCGCGTTTCACGGCCATGGTCTTAGGCAGCGGAGCGTAGGTCACCTTGTGGCGTGCCGACAGCTTGACGAGTTCGGCCCAGTTGAGTTCGGCAAAGAACACGTCCTGCTTCAGATCGAATGCCTTGAGCAACGGCTTGGCCACGATGCCGAGCTGACCGAGAGTCTTCCCGGAACGAGAAGCGACAACAAGCGATGTAGCGAACACCGACGAGTCGCCCTGCGAGAGTTTGAGCTCACGGGCGTTGATGCCGAGACGGGCGAATATGTTCTCGACCACGGCACGCAGATCGTAGACTGTCGACTGTTCAGCCGGTCGGAGCCATCCTGCACCACGCACGTTTCCTGTCAGCCAGATGCCAAGGTTAGATTCCTCGCCATAGGGGGCAAGAGGGCGCTCAGCGGTGGATTCGGCCTGCGGATTGAAGGTGTAGACATGGCCGAACTCGTACATCATCAGATCGGGCGAGCGGCGATTGACATTATAGGCAATCGATTCCAGACCGCCGAAAAGAAGGGTCTGACGCATAACGCTGAGATCGTTGCTCAGAGGGTTGAGCAGACGCACGCAGCGTTCGGCAGGATATGAGACGCAATCGGCATAGTAGCGTTCAGCCGAAAGCGAATTGTTCATGATTTCGTTGAATCCACAAGCCGTCAGCTGCTCGCTGATCAGGTTGCGGAGATTGTTGTCAACGTCGGCCTCGGACTTGAACGAGAGCGACGAATGGACGGTGGTTCCCATCTCCACATTGTTGTAGCCATATATGCGGAGCACATCTTCCACAACGTCGCAGGGACGCTGCACGTCAACACGATATGTCGGAACACGCAACTGTGCCTCGCGGCCATCCGTGGAAGCTATCTCTATCTCCAGGGAGCGAAGGATAGCGTCGATGGTCTCGTTGGGGATCTCCTTGCCGATAAGCCCACGGGCATAATCGTAGGAGAGGGTGACATCGAACGGAGCCACGGGATTGGGGTAGATGTCGACAGGCTGGCCGCAGATCTCACCGCCACAAAGCTCTTTGATCATCAGAGCTGCGAGCTTGAGGGCATACATGGTGATATTGGGATCGGTGCCGCGTTCGTAGCGGAACGACGCATCGGTCTGCAAGCCCTGACGGCGTGCTGTCTTACGCACAGACGTAGGGTTGAAATAAGCTGATTCGAGGAATATGTCAGTGGTCTGTTCTGTCACACCGGAATCGAGTCCACCGAACACTCCGGCTATACACATGGGCTTTTCGGCGGAGCAGATCATCAGATCGGCCGACGAGAGGGTGTGTTCAACGCCGTCGAGAGTCACGAAAGGAGTGCCTTCAGCACAGTTGCGCACCACGATCTTCTCTCCTGCTATCTTGGCAAGGTCGAAGCAATGGAGCGGCTGACCGATGGCGTGGAGGATATAGTTGGTCACATCGACAACGGCGTTGATCGGACGGAGACCGATCACGTTCAGACGATCCTGAAGCCATTTCGGGCTTTCTGCCACCTTGACGCCACGGATGGTCACACCGGAGTAGCGCGGACAAGCCTCATAGTTGTCCACCTGCACGGCCACGGCACCATCCTGACGGTCGGGATTGAAGCCATCGACCGACGGACGCTCCAGAGGCAGAGCCTCGGCATGCTGAGCCGCCCATGCCGCCAGATCGCGAGCCACACCGAAATGCGAAGCAGCATCGATACGGTTGGGGGTCAAGTCGACTTCCAGCACATAGTCGGAGGTCAGTCCGTAGTATTCGGCAGCCGGAGTCCCGGGTTTCACATCGTCGGAGAGAACGATGATACCGTCGTGGCTCGTGCCGACTCCGATCTCATCTTCAGCGCATATCATACCGAATGACTCCACGCCGCGTATCTTCGATTTCTTGATCTTGAATTCCTTGTCGCCATCATACAACACCGTACCCACAGTTGCCACGACAACTGTCTGTCCGGCTGCAACGTTGGGCGCACCGCAGACAATCTGGGTGGCCTGGCCGTCGCCAAGGTCAACGGTTGTGATATGAAGGTGATCGCTGTCGGGATGCTCCACGCAGGTGAGCACTTTGCCGATCACAAGACCGCGGAGGCCGCCACGGATCGATTCCACCTCCTCAACGGAGCCTGTCTCCAGGCCGATCGAGGTCAGGGCAGCCGCCAGCTCATCGGGAGAGAGCGGCGTTTTGATATAATCTTTAAGCCAATTGTATGATATATTCATGATGATTAATTTTCTGCAAATTTACTAATATATCAGCGTTTCACCAAATTACTTGACAAGAACGCGACGTGCAAAATCGCCGGAAACCACAATAAAGAGTCCCTTCGGGAGGTCGAAAGTGTGCTCGCCGGGGGTCAGCACCTCACCAGAAAGCCATGTCATGCCGTCAACGCCATAAACGGAAACCTCCGTTTCATTGTCGCCTATCTCTATGATCAGACGGCCATCGCGGCTGTAGGCATCCCACTGATGATATTCCAGTTCATTGAGGCTTCCGAGTTCCGTGTAGTTCGAAATCGAGATATTGTCGAGAATCCAACGGTCGCCCGAAGTCTGACGGAAACGTATACGTCCGTTGCCGGTCCTATTCACATCCACACTGAATGAAGTGAAGCCTGTGGCACTCACATCAGCGCTTCCTACAGCGTCCCACGTCGCGCCGCCATCGGAAGAGTATTCTACCTCGATATGGGCTGTTCCATCGCCGGTATTATTCCACTTAGCAGCCTCAAAGACAACTGTTCCGATACCACTGGGCTTATCCTCTGCCATCGACACCATGCCACCTTTGCCAAGACGGACACGCACGCCATAAGTGGTTTGGGATCCATCCTTTGCACCCTCCTTAGCCAATCCGGCACCTTTGAAACTCCACTGGGCAGCTGTTCCTTGAATTGTCGAATTATTATAGGGAGCGTAGTCATCCGCGTAATCGGCAGTGACATTAAATGTTTCGATGAAAACGATGGCCGAAGGATCGGTGACGGTCGCTGTGGCCTCGGCATCGTCGTTCATGTATGAGCCGGCAGCAGCCACAATGGCTGTGGAGAATGAGCCTTCGGCAGCACTGTTGACACGCAGATAGAAACGGTCCTGCTCCGGATCGAGAGTGACAGAAGTGGCCCACGTCGACTTATCGACGCTCACCTCAAACGGCGATTTCACGGAGATCACAATATCTTCCGACACATTTTCAATATCCATCAGAAGCTCAGCCACTTCCGACGGAGTACCCGGCACGGCGTCGAAATGGAGCGTACCGTCGAATAGGATATCGATCACAGGCATCAGTTCGGCAGTGGTGACGGTCTTGACAACGGATGAGATTGTGGCCGATGTCAACTGGAACGTATAGGTGGTCTGCGGATCAAGCCCAGTCACCTCATAGCTTTCGTCCGAGGCATTGACAGCCTTGGGATATCCTGCTACGGACTGCGATCCCTGCTTGACGTCGAGGGTATAGGTGGCCGCATCGTCAACATTGACCCAGCGCACCATGAAACCTTCGCTCGAGATGCCGGATGCGTCATACAGGGGAATACCATCGTAGATCTGCGATGTCATGTCGACCTCACACTCCATATCGTCGGCCGAAACAGACAGAGTGCCGACAACCGTACCTGCCGACGCGCTTGTCAGGCTGACGGTCACCGTTGTGCCCTGATTGGCCTGCTCGGCGGAGATAACCGAGGGTGTCACCGTGAATGTGCGCGGATAGGCGGAAAGAGTGACGCTTCCCTCTATTCCACGGGTCTTGACCGTCACCTCCTTGGTCAGCGGCTTATTGATAGCCCCGACACCGAGATCAATAACCACGCCCTGCTGCGGTTGCAGGATAGAGGGCTGAGAGCCGGATGTCGATGCATGCCATGCCTCGCCTACCTTGTCGCCCCAGATATATTCCACAAGTTCGGGATGGTCGATGAACGGGTTACGGTTTTTTTGTTTGGCATAGATAGCCTCCTGACGGTCAAGCTCCTTCTGGCTAACCTCATCCTGCCGTGTCCATTTCAGCAACAGATTGGAGGCCCAGGTCTTGAATGCCGGGTAGCTGTTGCCGGCAAACATCTCCTTGCCATTTCCTTGTGTCCATGATGCGACCCGGTCGTTATAGCATGTAACCATATAGAAGTACGAACGCGCCAGATCCCCTTTATATTCATCGTCGGGTTCAAACACGGTTCCGGAATATCCGCTGAATGTCGATGCGCCCAGCCGTCCGAGAGCCTTGACATTTCCATTGTTGGGTTTCGTAGTTCCGTTGGCACACTCGCCATACGGCCAGTTGCTGCGCTGGCTGTTCACCTGGCCGTCAGTCGGATAGAGATGGAACGCATCGGAATATTGCTCCGCTTTTCCGCCTCCCCACCAGCTTTTGGGCAAAGAGTGCTCGCGGTTATAGCAACCGCCGATAGAACTTGAGACGTTGCCACACTGTTCCGTCTTATACGTCCAATGCTTCGTTGTGTAGATATCCCAGATGCTTCCGTCGGGATACACGTCCGAGGTCTGATATAGCGTCCACAGACCATCGTACCCCACATTGGTATGACTCGAGATCGTGGAATACAATGCCTGAAGCAGAGCTTGTCCGGTCTTTCCCTCGCAGGAGTCGTAATAACCCGAGGGGATCTCAGCATCGGCCGAGCCGATAGCTACCGCAGCCATCGTGGCCGCTAATGAAAACTTTTCCCAAAGATTCATAGTTTTATTATCTTTTCAATGATTGATTTCTCAAAACAGCCTACAAAATTAATATTTCTCCACATAGGCGACATCGTTTTTAACATTTAATTCGCCTCGTTCCACCCCATCGGTCATCGCCGGGCGCGAGATTTATTTTGGGGGTATGGAAAATAATGCGTAATTTTGTGGATAATATGACCGACCGACAATCCAACAGCATAGATACGGACAATGTCCCGACCCTGTACCTGCTTCCGGTGCCGCTGAGCGACGTGGCCCCGGAGGTCGTGATGCCGTCGGTCAACATCGATATAGCCCGGCAGGTGAAACACTTCATCGTGGAAAACATCCGTTCGGCGCGCCGATTCCTGAAACGCTGCGACCGGTCTATCGACATAGACACCCTGACATTCGCCGAGCTCAACGAGCACACCGACCCTCGCGAAGTGGCCGCCATGCTTGAACCGATGAAACGGGGAATGGACATGGCCGTGATCTCGGAAGCCGGCTGTCCGGCCGTGGCCGATCCCGGCGCACTCGCCGTTGCCGAAGCCCAGAGACGCGGCTACCGCGTGCGTCCGCTCATAGGGCCGTCGAGCATCCTGCTATCGCTCATGGCCTCGGGATTCAACGGCCAGACATGGGCATTCGCAGGCTATCTGCCCCACGACACCGATTCCCGTGGCCGCGCATTGAAAGAGATGCAGCGACGGATAGAGCGCGAACGCCAGACACAGATATTCATCGAGACCCCCTACCGCAACAACAAGCTCATTGCCGAGCTTTGCCAGCGGCTTCCGGGCCACATGCTGCTGTGCGTGGCATCCGACGTGACCGGCCCGAAAGAATCGATACTGACGCGTCCACTCTCGGCTTGGGCCAAGGCAAACTACAACTACGATAAAATTCCAACCATTTTTCTCCTCTACAGCTGATGGCACGCAAACTGAAATTCTCACCGAAAATCAACATGCCGGGGCCAGGACTTTTCGACCTCGACGGTGACATCGCGCCATCAACACCCATCCCCACACCTGAAGCTACGCCTATTCCCGACCTCAACGACCCCGGGCTGGCCGGTCTGGACTTCACCATCAACATCAAAGCTCCCGGACAACAGAATCGCCCGTCGGCAGAGATCGACCGCATTGCCATAGACACGGCACGGCTCAATGCCACAGATTCCATCCTGTTCATGAGCTTCGGCAGCGGCAGCTCAGGCAACTGCTCCTACATAGGCGACCGCAACGGCGGCTTTCTCATCGACGCCGGAGTGGATATCGACAAAGTCCGCGACGGCCTCAAAGCCAACGGCCTGAGCCTCGACCACATAAAAGGCGTGTGCCTGACCCACGACCACAGCGACCACGTGCGCTATGTCTACTCCCTCGTGCGCAAACGCCCGTCGATCGGAGTCTACTGTACCCCCAAGACCCTCAGCGGAATCATGCGCCGCCACAGCATCTCCCGTCGGCTCAAGGACTACCATCGCCCCATCTACAAGGAATTTGCCTTTCAGATCGGCGAATTCGAGATCACAGCCTTCGACGTGAGCCACGACGGCACAGACAACTCCGGATTCTTCATCCGTCACGGCGACAACACCATGGCCGTGGCAACCGACCTCGGACATATATCGCCGAGAGTTGACTACTACATGCGTCAGGCACGCTACATAGTCATAGAGAGCAACTACGACAGCGATATGCTTGCCACCGGCCCCTACCCCATGCATCTGAAAGCACGCATCGCCGCCGACAACGGTCACATGGACAATGCAGCCACCGCCCGTTTTCTTGCCGAGATCGCATCGCCACGTCTCACCCACATCTTCCTGTGCCATCTGAGCCAGGACAACAACACACCCGATCTGGCACTGACCGCAATCCGGGAAGCCCTGCTCCAGAGCGGAATCACCGCCATCGGCGACTGCTCCGGCAGTCTTGAGGCAAGAAAATGCCCTATGCAGCTGATGGTGCTCCCACGCTTCGATGCCACTCCACTCATCACCCTGCGCCACGAGTGATCACAGAGCGCATTGACGCCCTGCGATGTTAACAATTATTAAAATTGGGGGGGGTAATACCCGGATGTTATTAAAATTTAAAAATTTTTATCTTATTTTGCATGGTGAAATACATAATTTCACAGGCAAATAGCGCGCAAAACATCCACTTTGTAAGTGAAACAACCAAAACAAAGGACAAATAGCACTAAAAGCCACAAAATCATGGCAAAATGTTACGTGATAATAGTCTGCCAGCAACATTAGCGAGCACAACCCGTCAATAAAGATATAAATCAATAATTATCACCATTTTACCAATCCAACATTTCATTATGAAGAGACTCCTTCTCTTAGCCAGTGCAATTTGGCTTGCGTGCATCGCCGCTGTGGCCGCACCCAACATCAATTGTACCGGACTCGTTGTTGACGAGCTCAACGAGCCGATGATCGGTGCGAGCGTACGCGCCGACGGCACCAAGCTCGGTGTCAACACCGATGTCGACGGTAAATTCAAGTTAAGCGTTCCTGCTTCATGCAAGACACTGACAATCTCATTCGTGGGCTACAAGACGGTTCAGGTAGCTGCCGCCGCCAACGTAGGCACGATCACCATGGAACCTGATTCCAAAATGCTCAACGACGTTGTCGTGACGCAGTCTATCGGTAAAACCCGTGAAACTCCCGTGGCAATGTCGACAATCAACGCCGAACAGCTTGAATTTAAGCTCGGCAACTCCGAGCTTCTTGAAGTGCTCAAGACCACTCCCGGTGTCTACACCCGTTCGGAAGGTGGTGGCTGGGGCGACGCCAAAACACGTATGCGTGGCTTCCAGAGCGAAAATATCGCTATGCTTATCAACGGTATCCCCGTCAACGACATGGAATGGGGTGGCGTCTACATGAGCAACTGGGCCAACCTTTCCGACGTAGCGTCCTCTATCCAGACCCAGCGCGGCCTTGGAGCAACAATCGTGTCAACCCCCTCTATCGGTGGTACGATCAGCATCACCACACGCACCATCGACGTTGAAAAAGGCGGTTCCATCTGGTACGGCATGGGCAACGACGGCATGAACCAGATAGGATTCAAGCTCTCCACCGGCCTCATGAAAAACGGCTGGGCTATTACAGTTCTCGGCGCACGCAAATGGGCCGACGGCTACATCCAGGGCACAGGCTACGAGGCCTACTCCTGGTTCCTCAACGTGACCAAACGCATCAACGACCGCCATCAGATCGGCCTGACCGGATTCGGCGCACCCCAGTGGCACGACCAGCGCAACTACAACAACGGTCTGACAATCGAAGGATGGCAGAACGTTCGCGACTACATGCAGGGAGAAAGCCCCTACCGCTACAACCCAACTTACGGTTTCCGCAAGAACGGCCAGTCCTACAACTCCAACCATAACTTCTACCACAAACCCCAGATAGCCCTCAACCACATCTGGCAGATCGACAACTCATCGTCACTCTCCACATCGTTCTACCTGTCAGTCACATCCGGCGGTGGCCGCTCAGGCCTCGGCCGCACTGTGGTCAACCCCGACGGATCAAAGACAAGCTACTCATCCTCATGGTACGGTGCCAACAACGGCAACCTAAACATGCAGTTCCGCACACCGGAAGGCTACTACGATTATGCCGCCATTGAAGAGATGAACGCAAATTCAACCACCGGCTCAAACATGGTCATTGCCAAACAGCTCAACAACCACGAGACCTACGGCTTGATCTCCAGCTACAAGAAAGCTATCGACTTCAAGAACGGAAACAAACTCGCCCTCACAGGCGGTCTTGACCTCCGCTATTATGTAGGCCACCACAAGACCGAGATCTCCGATCTTTTCGGCGGCGAATACTACATTGACAACTACAACCGCCAGAACGTGCAGCCCTACAACAACGCCGTTCACAACAACACCGACCTCGCATGGGTTTACGAGAAGCTCCACGTAGGCGACGTTGTTAACCGCAACTACGACGGCTTCACCGCACAGGAAGGCATCTACGGACAGGCCGAATACACAATGCTCGACAAGAAGCTCAACCTTGTCCTCGCAGGTGCGCTCAACAACAACTCCTACTGGCGTAAGGACTTCTACTACTACGATGCCGAGCACGCACGTTCGGAGACAAAGAACTTCATCGGCGGAACAATCAAAGGTGGTGCAAACTACAACATCGACCGCCACAACAACGTGTTCTTCAACGCCGGATACATCAGCCGCGCCCCCTTCTTCAGCTACGGCGTGTTCCTGAGCTCACAGCGTTCAAACATCACCAACCCCGACGCTCTCAACGAGAAAGTTGGATCAATCGAGATCGGCTACGGTTTCCACTCTCCCAAACTGGCCATCGACGTCAACGCCTACTACACCAAATGGATGGACAAGACCATGAGCAAGGGCGAACAGATCGACCCGGCAATCGCACAGGACGGATCGAACTACTATTACTTCGCAATGTCGGGTGTCGACGCTCGCCACATGGGTATCGAGATCTCAGCTAAGTACAAACCCGTGAAATGGGTTGAATTCGACGCCATGCTCTCTCTGGGCGACTGGCAGTGGGACTCAAACGCCACCGGCTATTTCTACAACCAGAACGGCGCACCGCTGTCGAACCTCAACGGTACGATCGCATCAGGCATCATGGCTGAGGATCACCTCCACGCCACCCTCGAACAGAAAGGCGTGAAAGTCAGCGGATCGGCACAGACCACAACAGCCATCGGCGTTACCTTCCGTCCATTCAAAGGCTTCCGCATCGGCGCAGACTGGACAGGCTACTTCCGCAACTACTCCGACATCTCACTGACATCATCCAACCTGCAGAACGGCAAAGTACTCAAGCCCGGCACACCCTGGAGAATTCCATGGGGCAACCAGCTCGACCTCAATGCAAGCTACCGCTTCAAACTCGGTGGACTCGACGCAACCATCTACGGCAACGTCAACAACCTCTGCAACTACAACTACGTGACCCAGGCACAGACCGACCTCGGTGCAGTAGGCGCATGGAACAACGCCAACCGCGTGTTCTACAGCTTCGGCCGCACCTATAGCCTGAAACTCAAAGTCAACTTCTAATCAACCAACATCAACGACAATTCAGATATGAAAAAATATATCAACCGTCTTGTGATCCTGTCGGGATGCGCCATGGCTCTGACCGCCTGCGACGACAACTCCTGGAACGACAAGCTCGACGGCTTCGAGGTGCCCGACAAGAACGCGGCAACGCAGACTGTCGAATACACAATGACCCAAGTCGATTACGCAACAATCGCCGGTCTATCCACAGCCAAAGCCGAAGCCGAGGCCAACAACGCCGCCGACGCTCTCAAGGCTGTAGGCTCCCTGGGCTACTTCTCTGATGAGATCAGCGCTGAGGACTACATACCCTTCTTCCTCGCCGACGAACGCTTTCCCTACTTCGCACTGAGCAACGGTTCGGCAGTCAAAGTGACCTACGAAACCATGGCCGGCCAGCCTGCCGAGGTGACCGGTGCAGTCAACGCACAGAAATACACCGTAAGCACCGACGACTACATCTCCGCATGGGACAGCGACGAGAACTATACTGAAGCATTCGCCCCCTCCTGCACAGCCGCACGCAACATCCCCAAGATCCTTGCGGCCGCTTATCCCGACGCAGCTGAAGGCGATTATGTCATAGTGACCTACAACAACGCAGCCACCGATCCCGTGTTCGGCGGATCGGCCGAGACACCGGCATTCGAGCTCACAGACCTGCTCGGCACAGCGGCCGCAGGTCAGGATCTCGATGTCAACGGCTACGTGACAGCCATCGACATGCAGGGCTTCGTGCTGACCGACAAGGGCGGCTCGATCTACTGCTACCGCGGCAGCAACTACAATGACGGATCCATCGTGATCGGCACACAGCTCTCGATCAGTGGAACCATCGCATCGCGCAACAAGAGCATCCAGTTCGGCAACGCCGCAACTATCGAAATCAAGGGCAAACAGGAAGTGACCTATCCGGCAGCCAAGACCTTCACCGGCGCCGAACTCGACGCACTGGTAGCAGGCACCGCCATCGATCCCTGCACATACGTCTCCATGACCGGCACCGTAGTGCTCAGCGGTTCAAACATCAACCTCAATATCGACGGCGCATCGACAGCCAAGGGAAGCCCCAGCTACTGCACCGCCGAACAGAAAGCACTGATGACCGACGGCGCAAACGTAACGGTTGAGGGCTACTGGTATGCCGTTGCCGGCAACCGCTACTGCTCACTCTGCGTCACCAAAGTGACCGTCAACAGCTCAGTAGCCGCAGCCAGAGCAGCCGCATCACGCGCAGCTGTCAGCGTGGCTTCCACACAGGAAAACGCCATGTATATGTTCGACGGCACCAAATGGGCAGCCGTAAGCAACATGACCGTCCTCAATCACTCCGACTACCAGGCCATGGGTCAGACCTACGACAACCTCTCCGGCGATGCACCCAAGCAGTACCTGCCCACCTATCTCAAGCAGACCTATCCCTACGCCCAGGCCGACGACGTGCGCTATGTTGTCTACAACTACTATAACGGTTCAGCCAACGTGACCCGTTGCGCCGAATGCCGATTCAACGGCACCGAATGGACCGGCGGATTCAACGGCTCGACCGTCATGACAGCCCAGTTCGTGAAGAAAAACAACAAGTGGGAATACAGCCCCGACGTTGTCATCACCCTCCCTGCAGGACGCGGAATAGAGATCTCAACGCTCTACTACCAGACCTGCGTTGACTGGGTAGCCCAGAACGTGCCCGACGGATCGGCCTACGTTTCCAGCTACGGCAACAACGAATACTACTGCGGCACCTCGGCATATCAGGGCAACGTCGACCTGCGTCCATCGGCAGCGAAGACACAATATGCCGGATACGCCAGCATGACCGACGACGAGGTTGTGGCTCTCGAGAAAGAACGCTTCGAAAAAGAAGTGCTTCCGGCAGCTCTCGCAATCCTCCATCCCGATGCGGCTCCCACCCCCAAAGGCATTGAGCCCACCTATACCATCAACTTCTTCTACTACACCGGCTCGGCAACCCTCCCGGCAACCGTAGAATACAAAGTTGTCGCTCAGGCCACCTTCCAGTACCAGAGCTGTACCTGGAACGACTGATCCAACAACCCTCCCCCATAACGCCGGCGGCGTGTCTGATAGCAATCCGACACGCCGCCGTATTTTCATCCCGATCCATCCGATAAACCCCACATTTTTAGCGGTAAACGCAAAAGTATGTTTTATAACATATTTATGCTTTACAAATTTTAACATTAGGGGGGGGGTAATTGCACAGTCTTTATGTATAATTTTGTAAACGATTTATAACATGTTAAAGAACCGTGTCCCCTGCAAGCGGCCAAACCAATCTCCATGAATTCACAAAGAAGGGACACACACCATAACCAAAGCTGGAAAACAGGGCAATAGTCCCTATGGCTTATAAGAAGCCATCAATCAAAATGTTATCATTCTTCACTTATCCTTAAATTATTTACAAACCAATCAAAAACATTATGAAATTAAAGGTAACTAGCTTGTTATGCTTGCTACTACTCTTCCCTTTCATGACTGTGGCAGGTGCAAACCCATTCACACTCAAGGGAACGGTAACAGACACAAGTGGTGATCCGTTGGTTGGCGTCTCCGTGATCGTCAAGGGCACATCCTTTGGCGCGCAGACCAATATCGACGGCGAATTCAGCCTCAAAGCCTCCGACGGCGACGTGCTGAAGTTTACTTACATCGGCTACCGCGCTGTTGAACACAAAGTCAGCGGCGAGGCTCCCGTCAACATCGTGATGGAAGAAGAAGCCACCAATCTCGACGAGGTTGTAGTGACCGCTCTCGGTATCAAACGCGCCGAGAAAGCCCTGAGCTACAACGTACAGAAACTCGACGGCGACGCCTTGACCGAAGTCAAGGATCCCAACTTCGTCAACTCACTCAACGGACGCGTGGCCGGCCTCAACATCAACAAGAGCGCATCAGGCGTCGGCGGTGCCGCACGTGTGATCCTTCGTGGTGCCAAATCAATCGAAGGCGACAACAACGCCCTTTATGTGATCGACGGTATCCCGATGTTCAACTCCAATCAGGGCAACACCGACTCAGGTGTCGTTGGCGAAGGCCGCGCCGGATCGGAAGCCATCGCCGACCTCAATCCCGAGGACATCGAATCGATCTCCGTGCTTTCCGGCCCCTCGGCCGCAGCCCTCTATGGCTCAAGCGCAGCCAACGGTGTGATCCTCGTGACAACCAAGAAAGGCGTTGAAGGCAAATTCTCAGCAACCGTTTCGTCAACCTCCCTGTTCTCAAAGGCCTACATGACCCCGAAATTCCAGAACAGATACGGTAACACCGTTGGATCATACGAAAGCTGGGGCGACCGTCTGTCCACTCCATCGAGCTACGATCCCAAGGAAGACTTCTTCAACACCGGAACAAACTTCACCAACTCACTGACCATCACCACCGGCACCAAGACCAACCAGACATTCGCATCTATCGCGTCGACCAATGCCGAGGGTATCGTCCCCAACAACTCCTACGACCGTCTGAACCTGACGATCCGCAACACAAGCCAGTTCCTCAACGACAAGCTGCAACTTGATCTGGGTGCATCCTACATCAACCAGCGCGACAAGAACATGGTTTCGCAGGGTCTCTACTACAACCCCATCGTTGCCGCCTATCTCTTCCCCCGTGGCGAGAACTTTGAGGATATCAAGACATTCGAACGCTTCGACGCATCGCGCAACATCCCCGTCCAGTACTGGCCGGTCAAAGATGGCGTGTACGCATCGCAGAACCCCTACTGGGTGGCCTACCGCAATCCGCAGACCAACAAGAAACGCCGCTACATGTTCAACGCCGGCCTGACCTACAAGATCACCGACTGGCTCGACGTTTCGGCACGCTACCGTCTCGACGACTCCAACGTCAAATTCGAACGCAAGCTCTATGCTTCATCCGATGAACTCCACGCCGGAGGCCCCAAGGGTATGTATGAATACAGCATCTACGAAGACCACCAGCAGTATGCCGACGTGATCGCCAACTTCAACCGTCATTTCGGCGATTTCAGCGTGGCAGCCAACGTTGGTTACTCCTTCTCCGACTACCGCAACGAACTCCGCGGCGAGAAAGGCGCATTGCTCGGTGTAGCCAACATCTTCAGCATCACCAACATCGACCCGGCCAAACGCGAAGTTACAGAAACCGGCGGTGACAGCCGCGTGCGCAACAACGCCATCTTCGCCAACGTCGAACTCGGATGGCGCAGCATGCTCTATCTGACCCTGACCGGACGTAACGACTGGAACTCACGCCTTGTCAACACCAAGGAAGAATCATTCTTCTATCCCTCTGTAGGTCTGTCGGCCATCATCTCACAGATGGTTCAGCTGCCGAAAGAGATCACCTACCTCAAGGTCCGCGGATCTTACACCGAGGTCGGCGCACCGGTATCACTCTCCGGTCTGACCCCCGGCACCGTGACCACCCCGATCGTCGGCGGTCTGATCAAACCCACCGATATCTATCCCTTCTCGGATTTCCGTGCCGAACGCACAAAATCCTATGAATTCGGTCTGACATTCCGTCTGTTCAACAAGATCAACGCGGATGTGACCTACTACCACTCCAACACCTACAACCAGACCTTCCTCGGCGACCTTGCTGAATACACCGGCTACAAGAAGATCTATCTCCAGGCCGGCGACGTAGAGAACCGCGGTATCGAGGCATCACTCGGATATTCCGACACCTATGCCTGCGGTCTGTCATTCTCAACAACCGTCACCTACTCACGCAACATCAACCGCATCCGCAAGATGGTTGAAGGCTACCAGAGCGACATCCAGGCCGAGCCTATCGACATCCCCGAAGTGCTGAAGGACAACGGCCGCGTTATCCTCAAGAAAGGCGGATCAATCAGCGACATCTACGCTAAACGCTTCTTCAAGAAGGACTCACAAGGCTATGTTGAGATCAAGGCCGACGGCTCTTACGGCATGGAAGACGGCGAACCGGTATTCCTGGGCCATACCTCACCGAGCTGCAACCTCGGCTGGAACAACTATCTGAGCTACAAAGGATTCGCACTCAGCTTCCTAATCAACGCACGTATCGGTGGCGTGGTAACCTCATCGACAGAGGCCATTCTTGACCGTTTCGGTGTTTCAGAAGCCTCGGCAGAAGCACGTGATCTGGGTGGCGCACTCCTTCCCGGACAGGGACGCGTTGACGCCAAGACCTACTACCAGATGATAGGCACCGGCAACTGGGAAACCTCAGGCTACTACACATACTCGGCTACCAACGTACGCCTCCAGAACCTGACATTCGGCTACACATTCCCGGCACGCTGGTTCGGCAACATCATCCACGACCTGACACTCAGCTTCATCGCCGAGAATCCCTGGATGATCTACTGCAAGGCTCCGTTCGATCCCGAGCTGACCCCGTCGACCTCAACCTATGGTCAGGGCAACGACTACTTCATGCAACCCAGCACCCGCAGCTTCGGCTTCGGTGTTAAATTCAAACTCTAACCACACACCATCAGTGCATTATGAAACTATCAAATAAAATCTTCATAGGAGCTTGCGTGGCAACGATGTTCACAGCCTGTGACTACGAAGCCATCAACACCAATCCCTACGAGATGACCGACGCACAGGGTGCGTGGGACGGCGTAGGCGTGGGCGGACAGATCACGGCCATGCAGCAAAATGTAATTCCGGTGGGCACCCAGGCCGACGGAACTGACGTAGCCAACCTCTACCAGACCGCCTACAACCTGTCGGCTGACGTATGGTCGGGCTACTTCGGCCAGAACAACAACTGGAACGGCGGCAACAACAACACCTGCTACTTCCTTGTTGACAGCTGGGTTGCGTCGACCTATAACGCATCCTACACGAAGCTGCTCGCCCCCTGGAAAAAACTCCGCGAGGCCGCAGAAAAGAACGGCACACCCAATGTCTACGCGCTTGCCCAGATCCTGAAGATCTCAGGCTGGCACAAGACCCTCGAGACATTCGGCCCGATGCCCTACACCCATGCCGGCGATGCCGCACTCTCCATTCCGTTTGACTCGGAAGAGGAAGTCTACCGCGCAATGCTTGCCGATCTCGACGAAGCCATCGAGACACTGTCGGACGACGCACGCAACGGTCTTACCGTGATGCCCGACTTCGACGCCGTCTATGCCGGCGACGCCAAGAAATGGGTGAAATATGCCAACACCCTGATGCTGCGTCTGGCAATGCGTGTACGCTTCGCCGATGCCAATCTGGCCAAGGAATACGCAACCAAAGCCGTCAATCAAGAGTTCGGCCTCATGACCGTCAAGGACGATGCCGCCCAGCTGAGCCAGGGTGCAGGCATCCAGTTCATGAACAACTTCACCGTTGTTGCCGACCAGTACAGCGAATGCCGTATGGGTGCATCGATCTACTGCTATCTCGTGGGCTACGAAGATCCCCGTCTGCCGGCCTACTTCCTTGAAACCGAAGATCACACCTATGTGACACAAACCTCAATGGGCTACTACCTCGGTATACCCCTCGGCAACATATACGCGAAATCAGACTACTACACCTACGGCACATCCCAGCCTAACATCCAGAGCGGAACACCGACCTACTGGATGCGTGCATCGGAAGCTTACTTCCTCCGCGCAGAGGCAGCCTTGGTTTGGGGCGGAGTGTTCGGCGACGCCGCATCGCTCTACGAACAGGGTATAGCCATGTCGTTTGAAGAGAATGGCATCAGCAGTTCTGTAGCAGCCTACATGGCATCCGGCAAAACACCTGTGAAGCATCCCGATATGTATGGCCGCACCGGCAATGTATCATCAACAGCCACCCCGGAATTCACCGGGTCGACCGAGCAGAAACTTGAGAAGATCATGATTCAGAAATGGATCGCACTCTATCCCAACGGTCAGGAAGCATGGACAGAATGGCGCCGCACCGGCTATCCCAAGCTCGTGCCCACGATCACAAACCGCGGCACATCGCAGGGCGTGACCACAGAAGGCGGAATCCGCCGTATGGTCTATCCCAACAGCTTCAGCATAGCCGAAAGCACACGCGATGTCTACACTGACGCCGTTGGCAAACTGAGCACAGGCACCGACCTGCCATCAACCAAACTATGGTGGGACTGCAAATAACCATAACTGATTTTTCATATCTCAACAAACATTTGAAAAAGACAACATGAAAGCAATTAGCAAATTATTATATGGCATTCCGGCACTGGCCATGGCTGCGCTCGCAAGCTGCACCGATGTAGAGCCCATGCAGATCGAACACATCGGCGGCTACAACACCATGGACAACGAGCAGAGCGAAGCATACTATGCCGATCTGCGTGCCTGGAAAGAGACCTCGCGCAACTATGGCCGTCCGGTATCGTTCGGCTGGTTCTCCAACTGGTCGCCCGAGGGTGCGATCCGCAAAGGCTATCTGGCATCACTGCCCGACAGCATCGACTTCATCTCAATGTGGAGCGGTCCGTTCGACCTCACCCCTGCCAAGATCAAGGACAAAGAGATCTTCCAGAAGAAGAAAGGTGGCAAACTCTTCGTGTGCTACATTCTCCACAACATCGGCACAGGTATCACCCCCTCATGGGTGGGTCAGAAAGTTGAGGATGAGAATCCCGACGTCAGCTCATCGCAGCTTGCGACTCTCAAAGCTCAGGCACAGGCAGCTTACTGGGGCTACACCAGTGGCGTGAAAGGATCTGATGATCACCTCCAGGCTATCCGCACCTACGCCAAGGCTCTCGTGGACACCATCGTGAAATACGACTACGACGGCCTTGACATCGACTGGGAGCCCTCCGGTGGCGGTGACGGCGACGGAACCCTCAAAGGAGCCGGCGGTGCCTACCTGCATGAGCTCATCAAGGAGATGGGTAAATACTTCGGTCCTCTGGCAACAGAGCGTCCCAACGGCAAGTACTACTACTTCCTGATCGACGGCGAGATCTGGAATGCCAGCAAGGAATCGGCTCCATATCTGGACTATTTCATCACCCAGGCCTATGGCAACGGATCGACATCATCGCTCAACAGCCGCGTCAGCGTGCTCAAGAACTGGTGTGGCGAATACTACGACACCCGTAAGCACATCTTCACCGAGAACTTCGAATCCTCCTGGAACTCCGGCGGCCAGCTCCTGAACCAGGCACGCTACATGCACGCCGACGGCCCGAAAGGTGGCGTAGGCTCCTTCCGTCTGGACAACGACTACGACAATACCCCCGACTACAAGTACACCCGTCAGGCCATCCAGATCAACCAGCAGGTCTACCAGGAATATCTTGAATCACTTAATAACACCGAAGAAGAATGATACGTAAAAGTCTTTATATCGGAGCTCTGGCAATGATCGCAGCAGTGCTTCCGGCCTGCAACGACTCGCAGTCGGACCTGCTCACACCCAAGCTCTATTTCGAAAACAACATAATCAACGTCAGCGCAGAGGATGACACATATCTCTGCGACGTGACCTCCCGAGTGTCGACTCCGGTCAACAACACCGTCAGCATCAACTACCAAGCCGGCGGTCAGGATCTCGTTGACAAATACAATGCCCGTTACGGCACATCGGCCGAACTGTTCCCCGAGGAAAATTATCATTTCCTCAACACGACAGCGACCGTGGCTCCCGGCGACATCTACGCCGATGCCTGCCAGATAGAGCTGATCAACATGAATCAGGTTCAGGAAGGATCGACCTATATCCTGCCCCTCGTGATCTCGACCAACGACGTTGACATGATCCCGGACAACAACGTGGCTTACGTCGTGATCAAGAAACCCGTGCGCATCCTCAAGGCAATGCAGTTCGGAACGGCATGGCTCGACATCCGTCTCCCGACCACCTTCAAGACCACCGGTTCGGTTACCTACGAAGCTCTCGTGTATGCGACATCATGGAAGATGCTCGGCACCATCATCGGCCGCGAAGGAACCCTTATCATGCGTACCGGTGACCTCAACCACCCGAGCAACGAGCTTCAGATGGCCGGCGATCTCGCCCTCCAGATGCCCGACGCCAACGTATGGGAAACCGGAAAATGGTATCACGTTGCATTCACATACGATGCCGCCAGCGGCCAGGCCAACCTCTATCTCAACGGCGAAGTGATCGCCAACAAAGATGCAGGTGCCGGCAAGACATTCGACATCAGCTCTGAATTCGGTATCGGTTATGCCTACGACTACGACTCGAGCCGTAAATGGATCGGCTATATGAGCGAAGTCCGTCTGTGGACTGTGGCACGCAGCGCCAACCAGCTCAAGGAAAACATGCTCCTTGTCGATCCGGCAGCCGACGGTCTCGCAGGCTACTGGAAGCTCAACGGCACAGACTATGAGCAGCGCGACGGCACCTGGTATGTACTTGACCAGACTGCAAACCACAACGACGCCACATGTAACCGCGGTCGCCGCAACAGTGGAGTGATCTACTGCGAGCCGCCGATGGTTGACGTCGACGTGCGCCTCTGATCGCAAGAATGATTGGTAAAAGCAGATAAACCGTTCATACCTTTGTACTTCAGCCGGAGCTTAGCCCCAACATGAGCTCCAGCTTTCCCCGAACGGCAAAGGCCGGCTCCGTCCTCCACGGATGCCGGCCTTTCGTTTTTCCATCGCACAAAACCTTTCGGCCTATCAATGATGAACAGCAGATTGAATAATGATCGAGAACAAAAATTTGGAGAGGTGGGGAATTTTGTGTAACTTTGCAGCACAAAATAAAAAGTGGACAAATTTGGCTGCTTGCAACCACTTTCAAAAAAATGCTAAAACCGCACACTGTCACGCGCGGAGCTACTCCGCAAAATGAGTTTTTGGTTTTGGCATTGTCGGAAAGGCAAGGCCATTTTTTATGTCCGCGCCATTGGCAAACAAGAAACTGAAACAGACTATGACAGATCAGAAAAACTATCTCTTTACATCGGAATCGGTGTCGGAAGGACACCCCGATAAAGTTGCCGACCAGATCAGCGACGCCATCCTCGACGAATTTCTCGCCCACGATCCCAACTCCAAGGTTGCCTGCGAGACTCTTGTGACCACCGGCCATGTGACCGTAGCCGGGGAGGTGAAGAGCAACGCATACGTTGATCTTCAGGAGGTGACCCGTCAAGTGATCAAAAATATAGGCTACAACCGCAGCGAACTGAAATTCGAGGCCGAATCCTGTGGCGTGCTGTCGGCCCTTCATGAACAGAGCGCCGACATCAACCGCGGCGTGGAGCGCGCCAATGCGGAGGATCAGGGCGCAGGCGACCAGGGCATGATGTTCGGATATGCCTGCGACGAGACCTCCAACTATATGCCTCTGCCGCTTGACCTCAGCCATCTGCTTCTGCGCGAGCTGTCGGCAATCCGTCGCGAAGGCAGTGAGATGACCTACCTTCGCCCCGACTCCAAGAGTCAGGTGACGGTGGAATATACCCCCGAGGGTGAACCGGTCAGAGTAGACACGATCGTGATCTCAACCCAGCACGACGAATTCATCACCGCCTCGGAAGCGCTGACACAGGAACAGGCCGATGAGGCTATGCTGGCACGTATCAAGGCCGATGTTGAAAGCATACTCCTGCCACGCGTAAAAGCAAAACTTCCGGAGAAGATAGCCTCGCTGATCGACCAGGACGTGACACTCCACGTCAACCCTACCGGCAAATTCGTGATCGGCGGTCCCCACGGCGACACCGGTCTTACCGGCCGCAAAATCATCGTTGACACATACGGAGGCCGCGGCGCACACGGCGGTGGCGCATTCTCAGGCAAAGATCCCTCGAAAGTGGACCGATCGGCAGCCTACGCCGCCCGTCATATAGCCAAGAACCTTGTGGCCGCCGGGGTGGCACGCCAGGCGCTTGTCCAGGTGGCCTATGCGATCGGTGTGGCACAGCCTGTCAGCCTCTACGTCAACACATCGGGCACCGCCGTCAACGGCCTGACCGATGCCGAGATCTCAAAGAAAGTGGCTGAGCTGGTGGATATGCGTCCGGCCGCTATCGAACGCCGCCTGAAACTGCGCAACCCGATCTATGCAGAGACCGCATCGTTCGGCCACATGGGGCGTATTCCGCAGATCGTCACCAAGAAATTCCACTCCAAATACGAAGGGGACAAAACCGTAGAGGTGGAACTCTTCACTTGGGAGAAACTTGATCTTGTCGACACGTTCAAAAGCGCATTCGGATTGTAAGACAAGCCGAAGAACGCATATAAGTAAGTCTTAAAACGCGACATGATGCAAACAAAAATTTTGATTGCATCAATAAAAATCTTATCTTTGTGCGCTATATTGCCGTGCAGCACCATCTGCATGGCGATAAAGCGCATGAAAATCAGATAAAAACAAAAACAGATATTAAAAACTAATGGCAACCTTAGAGAAAATCAGAAGCAAATCAGTGCTTTTGCTCATCGTTATCGGTGTGGCCCTTCTGGCATTCATCATCGGTGACTTCTTAAACTCAAGCCGCACCATTTTCGGCGACGACAACAGCGTGGCATCTGTTGACGGCGAAAAGATAGAGGGCGCGGAATTCCAGAAACGTCAGGAAGATCTGACACGCAACTCCAACGCCACCACAGACGAGGAGCGTGCCTATCAGGATCAGATGGTGCTTCGTCAGATGCTTATCGAACGTCTCCGCGACAAAGAATTCGAAAAACTCGGCCTGACCGTGACCGACGAAGAGCTCAACGATGCAGTCAACGGCAAGACCCCGATGCTCGCCAACTACATGGCCATGCAATTCACCGGCAATCCTCAGATGACCGCAGCCCAGCTCCGCAGCCTGACCAACGAACCCGGCAAATATGGCATTCAGGAAACCGAGGCCCAGGCCTACAAGCAGATGTGGCTCCAGTTTGAGAACGCACTCAGCGAACAGTTGCTCGCCAACAAGTTCATGAGCATGATCAACGGCACAATGACCGCCAACAAGCTCGATGTGGCTCAGCTCTACAACGACCAGAACACCGGCGTCACCATCAATTACGCCACCGTTGCATATACCAACGATCCTTCAATCAAGGTTGAGGATGCCGACATCCAGAAAATCTGGGAAGCCGACAAAGCCAACTACGCACTCGACGAGGAAACCCGTCTGGTCAGCATGATCAGTGTGCCCATCGCACCGTCGGTAGAGGACGAGACCGCAGCACGCAGCCGCGTCAACGCACTCGTTGACTCGCTCAACACCACTCCCGATCTCGACGCACTCCGCGGTCAGAAAGGCTTCCAGTATCAGCGCATGACGCTCACCAACGCAGCTATCGCCGATGCTGTTAAACGCGGCGGCAGCTCCAAGCTGAAGGCATTTGCCGATTCAGCCAACGTTGGCAGCGCAGCCCTCATCGAGGATGGCCCCACCCAGTTCCAGATCGCCAAGCTCTTCAGCCGCGCATCGGAAGTTGACTCAGTGACCATCAACCTCGTGGCATACGAAACAGCAGAAGCAACCACCGCCGACTCAGTACGTGCAGCAATCGCCGCCGGCAAATCGGCAAAAGAGCTTCAGGAAATAGCAGGAGTGAGAGTAGCTCTCGACAGCATCTCCACCTCACTGACCAATCCGACTCTCAGCGACGAGCTCAACCAGCTTGTTGTTGGAGCCCGTCAGGCCATCCTGGCAGCAGAGATCGGCCAGCCGTTCCTTGCCGACACCCTCGGCAACTCTCAGGTTGACGTGCTCTACACCGTCACCAACCGCAAGGCACCCCAGAACAATGTTGACATAGCCCTGATCTCCTACACTCTCGAACCATCGGCCGCCACTGTCAACGATCTGCGCGAACGTCTTGAGAAATATATCACGACCAACAATACCGCAGCCAAATTCTATGAGAATGCGGCAGCAGCCAACTACAACTGCGGATATTTCGATATCTCAGCCTCTGCACCGTTCGTGATGGTAGGCCAGACCCAGCAGGGTCCGATGTTCCTCCCCGATTCGTACAAAGCAGCCGTCTGGGCTATGGGAGCTGAAAACGGCGAGGTTTCACCGATATTTGGCGATGAACGCACCGGCTCTTTCCTTGTAGCGGCAGTCAACGGAATCTTCACCGACTACCGCACCATCGAGGATCCCCGAGTGAAAGAAAACCTGACCCGTCAGGCACGCAACGAAAAAGAAGCAGAGACACTCGTGAAGAAATTCCAGGGCAAGGCTTCAAACGTTGAAGGCTACGCACAGGCCATGGGATCGCAGGTTCAGAACACCATCGTGAACCTCACAATGCCCTACAACAACTTCGGTTCAGAACTTCTCGGCCGCATCATGACAACACCCCAGGGTGTTCTCGTAGGTCCGGTCAAGGGTGACAACGGCGTGGTTGTTTATCAGGTGACCACAATCTCCGGCCCTGTCCGCAAGATCGATATGACAACAGACGCAGCCGCATTCAATAACCAGCGCGGCGGTGCAGTGTTCGGCAACCCCGAAAACTTCTACCGACTGCTGTTGGGTAAGGAAAAGGCAGAAAACCGCCTGTATAAGGTGTTCCGCCGCGACTGATCTCAGCAATAAGAAAATTTAGAACGACCTGCCGGCGAAACAAGAAATCCCGGCAGGTCGTTTTATATTCAGGAAAACAATAACAAAACTGATTCATAGACGGAATGAAATCGATAAAGGAACTATACCGCATAGGCACCGGCCCATCGAGCAGCCACACGATGGGACCGCGTCATGCCGCAACAATATTTGCAGAACGCAACCAGAGTGCAGCCTCGTTTGAGGTGACCCTCTACGGCAGCCTTGCAGCTACTGGACGAGGCCACCTCACCGATGTGGCGATTGAGGAAACACTGTCGCCGGTTGCACCGGTAACTATCGACTGGCAGCCACAGGTGTTCCTGCCGTTCCACCCCAACGGCATGCGGTTTCGCGCGTTCGATGCCTCAGGGAAAGAGACCGACAGCTGGACCGTCTACAGCATAGGTGGCGGTCAGATAGCGGAAGAGGGCGACCGGGAGGGTGACACGCCTGAGGTTTATGGCATGAATTCCCTGACAGAGATTCTGGACTGGTGCCAACGCACGGGACGTACATTCTGGGAATATGTAGAGGAATGCGAAGGGCCTGAGATATGGGATTATCTTGCAAAAGTATGGGACGTGATGCAGCGAGCCGTAGAGCGAGGCATAGACCGCGAGGGTGTCTTGCCGGGGCCATTGTGTCTGCCGCGCCGTGCCGCGACATATCACGTTAGAGCATCGGGCTACAAGAGCAATCTGCAATCGCGTGGCCTCGTGTTTGCCTATGCGCTTGCGGTGAGTGAGGAAAATGCATCGGGTGGAGAAATTGTGACGGCACCGACATGCGGTTCGTGTGGCGTGTTGCCGGCAGTGCTTTATCATTTGCAGAAGAGCCGCGATTTCTCTGACTCGCGCATCTATCGTGCGCTTGCCACAGCCGGCCTGATAGGCAACATCGTGAAACAGAATGCATCGATATCGGGAGCAGAGGTCGGATGTCAGGGAGAGGTCGGCGTAGCGTGCGCCATGGCCGCGGCGGCCGCCAACCAGCTGTTCGGAGGTAGTCCGGCACAAATTGAGTATGCTGCGGAAATGGGACTTGAACATCATCTTGGGATGACGTGCGACCCGGTGTGCGGCCTGGTGCAGATTCCCTGCATTGAACGCAATGCTTATGCAGCGGCACGTGCTCTGGACGCGAATCTCTACTCGGCATTCACCGACGGGGCTCACCGAGTGTCGTTTGACCGCGTAGTGGAGGCCATGAAGCAGACCGGACACGACTTGCCGTCGATCTACAAGGAAACCGGCGAGGGAGGCCTGGCCAAGAACTGGGAGAAGTAAATAGAGAGAGTTAGAGAGTTTAGAGTTTAGAGTTTAGAGTTTAGAGTTTAGAGTTTAGAGTTTAGAGTATAGAGTGGGAGAGTGAGAGAGTGGGAGAGTATATAGTGAGGGGGGATCAAGGTTGAGAAGGGGTGGAGGAGATGCGCTGGCGGACGGCGGAGGTTATGACGACGGTGAAGAGCGGAAACATAACCATGCCCATCACTGCCAGTACGGCACTGACTATTTTTCCGGCCGGGGTCACCGGAAAGATGGTGCATCCTGTAGTCGTGGCATCGGAACATGCCCACCAAAGGGCCTGCATGTAGTTTTTAAGATCGGGATTGACCCCCATTTCTCTCTCATAAAAGATCAGGCTACCGAAATAGACAATGGCAATGAGGATCACGGAATAGGATGCGAAGATGTTGGTGAGCCGGTTTTTCGAGATGTAGCCCACAACGATGGCCATAGCCAACGCTCCCCTGCCGAGAGGGAGGAAGCGCGCGAAATAGAGCGCATCGGGCGACAGAGTTATGCCAAGATAGTTCAGGATGTTGAGATAGGGGATGGAAAGCAGCAGAAATGCTATTCGTCGCCCAACATAATGCCAACGTCGATGCGACATGTAGAGCTCAATGAAGAAATCGGCAATGAATACCATGCAGACCAGCAGCTGGAAATGCATGTAGCCGCTATCGGTGAGAAATTCCACTCCCCTGAGCGCATCGACAGAGAGATATGTGATCAAACCGGCCGAGAGCAGAAGCATCAGCCAATTGAGCACGGAATATATCCGCTGGGAATGTCGGGCAATAAACGGATTCATATCTATAGAACGCCTGAAGGAAGGAGAGAGTTTTTGAAGGCCAACCCCGGCACGTTGCAATTTCACCGCTAAAATTTTTGGTGGATTTTTTTGTATTAAAAATTTGTGGTATTAAAAATAATACCTATATTTGCATATACGACAACAAAAGATTATGCCCGAACTTTTTAGATACGCAGGATTTATATTTTTCTTCTTCAGCCGCGAACACGAACCGATACACGTCCATGTGGAGGGGAACGGAGGTAAAGTTATTTTCGACATAGTGGATGGAGAATTGATTCAACGTGAGCTGCACAACATCAAAGCTAACGACCTGAAACGTCTAAAGCGATTCGCTCAGTTGAATATCGAAATAATCATTGAAGAATGGAATAACCGTTTTGGAAATAAGGAGGATTAAGCTATGAAAATAAATAACATACGTTTTACCGATACTGATATTATCGGAGTGGACGAATCGGGTAAGGAATGGAAGCAGTCCCTGTTATGGTATCCGGGGTTGAAAAACGCGACAACCGAACAGCGCAATAATTACGAAGTGGGATTTGATGGATTCCATTGGCGTAACGTTGACGAGGATGTCAGTTTTGAAAGTTTCTTCTATGAAGATGCCGAACCGACTCCGCTACAACGTTTTTTCTTAACACATAAGGAGATAAAGATTTCCGAATTTGCCAAAATGGTAGGTATTGATGCCACGTTGCTACGAAATTATATAAACGGATTCAAAAAGCCATCGCAGGCACGTGAACAAGTAATACTCGACGGAATCCACACGCTTGCCCGTGAGTATGCCGCAGCAGCGTTTTGATGCGTAGGATAAAGCATTTGCTATTGGACTCTACACATTTGCTGTTGGCCTCTACATGTGAAAGATATTTTGGGAAAATGTTGGATGATTCAAACAATTGTCTTACCTTTGCCCCTGTAATAAATAGCGCGGACAAAATGTCCGGACCGATCTGGAGTCTCGCCCCAAGGGGATAGAGATTCCAAAATTTTTTAATTTTCAAATAAACACAACAAAAAACCATAAAACTATGCCAATCACGTACATGACCAAAGAGGGCTATAAGAAAAAAATGGAAGAGATAGCCTATCTGGAATCAGTGAAACGCCCTGAAATCTCGCGAGCTATCGCAGAAGCCCGTGACAAGGGTGACTTATCGGAAAACTCAGAATACGATGCAGCCAAGGAAGCCCAAGGCATGCTGGAAATGAAGATATCACAGCTGAAAGATCTTGTGGCATCTTGTCGCATCATCGATGAAAGCAAGCTCAACAACGAGGAGGTTCAGATTCTTAACCGCGTTAAGATCAAGAATATCGCCAACGGCATGACAATGGAATATACCATAGTTGCCGACAGCGAAGCCAATCTGAAGGAGAAGAAGATAGGCTCCAGCACCCCGATCGCACAGGGTCTGCTCGGACATAAGCTCGGCGAGACCGTTGAGATCAAGGTACCTGCCGGTCTGATGAAATTTGAAATCGTAGAAATCAGCTTCTAAAATCCGCGCCATGGCCTCGATATTCAGCAAAATAGTTGCCGGCGAGATCCCGTGCTACAAGGTGGCCGAGGATGAACGCCATATGGCATTCCTCGATATCAATCCGATGGCTCCGGGTCACACACTGGTGATCCCCAAGCAAGAGATTGACTATCTGTTTGACATGAGCGATGAAGATTATCTGGCTCTCGAACTTTTTGCCAAGCGTGTTGCCAAGGCACTCAAGGCCGCGATGCCGTGTGCCCGTGTCGCCGAGGCTGTTCTCGGCATGGAGGTGCCCCACGCTCACATCCATCTGGTTCCGATCCAGACGGAAGCGGACATGAATTTCCGCAACAAGCTATCCCTTCCGGGCGACGACATGGCGTCGATAGCAGCCCGGATTGCGGCTGAAATGAAATGAGAGAGTGAGCAAACTCAAAGAAAAATAGTTCAGAACGAACTCCGTGTGTTTTTCAAATGGCAGTGCGTCCAATCTAATTGGCGCACTGCTACTTTTTTCTGAGATGAATCCCGTTCAGAGAGACAGAGCCTCGTCGAGAACACTGGATGCCGTTTCAACCGGATCGCCCTCGGGCACAGAGGAATATTGATCGTGCCGGCGCGTCCATTGTTCCTCCATTGCATAGAAATCGACCTGCGGAAGTCCGGGAGAATCCCACGATGCAAGCCTTGCGTTGAACCATTCAAGCCAGCGCGGAAGATAGAAGCCGGAAAGCAAACCGTGCCATTCGCGGTTGGAATAATCATGAAGCCGTCCGCCATCAGAAGCCTCGCGATTGCCCCATGTGGTTATCTGCACCCTCGCATTCCATTCGTAACGATCTTTCTCCACCGGATTGTCGGAACAATTTCTTGCAGCCTCGATCCATGAACCGAGCCTGAAATCGGGCATGGTGGCAAGAAGCCTGTCCTGCAAAATGATCAGCCTGATAAAACGGGCGGCCTCCAGCGCATACGCCTCGCGGTCGTCCTCATCGGCCGCCTTTCCGAACCGTGCAGCCACTTCCCTACCCTTGTCGGCTATTGCCTGCCGTGTCACATCGACCATATCATAGAGATAGTTGCGGTTTTCGGCGAACTGCGGAGCCGCATCGATGAGCAACCGGGCAGCACGCGCCACCTCGGCATGATCGTAATATGGCTGATACTGAGCCCATGCCGATGCCTGCGAGGGATGATCGGACGGACGGGCACAGAACAGCGACTCAGCCGTTCCCTGCTGATGATTGCCGGGAGGACAGGCATAGACCGTGCGTCCGAGAATAGACCATGCGGTATCGACCTCGGGCAGAGACTTACCATATCGTGCCGCAGCATAGGCATGCAGCCATTGGTCAGGGTCAACCGGAGCATCACGCCACGGCATCTCACACATCAATTCGTAGAGCACGGGATTGGTCTCTATCCCCTCCATTGTGAGGCCAATGCCACGTAACGAGCGCGATTGTCCGACAGCCCGGGGATATTCGCGGCAGATGGTCGGGATACGTCCATACAGCCCGATATTACCGCCGAAATTATGGAGCATGCAGTAGAGCCACCCATGGCCGGAGAATCCATCCGGGCGCGCCGACCATGCCGGATCGGCCTCCGCATGCAGATCGAGCACAACGACATCGCCGAGCGGCAAAGCGCGCAGCATCTCAGGGCGCGGATTGGCCTGCCAGCCCTGAATCACCCAGACGGCATCCGCGTTCGCCCTCTTCATCGCCGCAAGTATGGCCTTGCCGGCCTGAGACAGATCGACACCATCCGTGTCGCCGCCCTCATGGAAAGGATCCATACTGTAGAATCCGGTGCGGCCATAAAGTTTTTCGAGTTCATCGTAATAGACCTCGGCCACACGTGCAAAATCGTCGTTGGAAGACTGTAGGAAAGCCGGGCGTGTGAATCCCAACCATTTGCCGGGATCTGCCACGTCGAGCCCGAGAGTCTCACCGGCATCGTGAGGCACCATGCCGGAATAGCCTGCAAATACCGGAGTCATCCCCCACTCCCTCATCCGTCCGACGATCTTTTTCTGAAGATCCTCCTGCCGGGAGTAGTATTCATCAGTGTTCGGTCCGCCCCATCCCTCCAGATTATTCATCAGCCACCAAGCCTGGAAAGCCGGGCCGGCGATGAAGTCACCGATCCTCTCTTCCGGATAGCCCAGACGGCGCAGGACATTGCGCCACAGCACATCGGTGCCGGTCACGGCAAGAGGCATGTTGATCCCGTGGAGAGCCATCCAGTCTATCTCCTGCTGCCATCTCTCCCAATCCCAGAACGGCATGGAGTAGGAATGAGTGCAATAGTTGAGATAGTAGCGCATTGGCATGGCCGTCGACATACGGACAGGAAGATCCACGCTCGGTAACGTGTCGGGCAGGACAGCCTTCATATTGCCCCAAGAGAGATGATTTCCAGTGAAATAGCGAAGATACCAATTCAGCCCGACAGCCAGACTGACATCATTGTTTCCACGAATCACCGGCTTTATCCCGACCTGATCCAATTCAAAAAAATCCATTGAATCAGGCACAATCACGATTTCAATCTTCCGGGACAGGCCGGAATCTATACGCTCCATCAACCCCTCGACCGGGGAAGAAGCCCAGAGCGAGGAAACGAAAGAGAAAAACAGTGTAAGAGTCAAAAACTTAGTCTTCATATCGCAAAAATAGGACAAAATATTGTTAAAGCAAGAGAAAGAGCGAGCACAAAAGCGCAGAAAAGCACAAAAGAGCAAAAAAATGTTGTAATTTTGCCGAGAACAAACCATCAGAACACCAAACGACAATGAAACTAAGCCACATCCTATCAATAGCATTTCTTGCCGGAGCCGCAGAAGCATTGGCCTGCACCGGCCTCATCGCCACCCCCGGCGCAACCACCGACGGCTCGTCGCTTGTGACCTACGCCGCCGACAGCCACACCCTCTACGGTGAGCTCTACCATAAGCCAGCAGCCGACCACAAGAAAGGGGAGACACGCAAAGTTGTTGAATGGGACACAGGCAAGCTCTTGGGCGAGATCCCGGAAGTGGCACACACCTACACCACCATCGGCAACATGAACGAGCATGGCCTCGCAATCACCGAAAGCACCTGGGGCGGCCGCCACGAACTTGCAGGCTCCGGCCTTATCGATTACGGCTCGCTGATCTACATCACCCTTGAACGAGCCAAGACAGCCCGTGAGGCCTTGAAAACGATGACCGATCTCGTCAAAGAATACGGTTATGCCAGCGAAGGCGAATCGTTCACGATAGCCGACCCTAATGAAGTGTGGATCATGGAGCTGATCGGCAAGGGCAAGAGCGACAAAGGAGCCGTGTGGGTTGCACGCCGCATTCCCGACGGATGCATTTCCGGCCACGCCAACCACAGCCGCATCCACAAATTCCCGTTGAAAGACAAAAGCGGCGAGACCCTCTATTCGCCCGACGTGATCAAATTCGCCCGTCAGCAGGGCTACTTCAACGGCAAGGATGAAGATTTCAGTTTTTCACGAGCATACGCCATCACCGACGGCGGCGCACTCAGAGGATGTGACGGCCGAGTGTGGTCCTTCTACAACAAATATGCCGCCGAGGATATGACCCCCTATCTCGACTGGGTGCTTTACGGCAAAGGAGACCCACTGCCACTGTGGGTAGAACCGAAAGAGAAGCTGACGGCCAACAACATGAAGTGGATGATGCGCGACCATTTCGAGGACACACCGCTGGATATGACCAAAGATGCAGGAGCCGGTCCGTTCAAAGTCCCCTACCGCTGGCGACCGCTGACCTACGAGGTTGATTCCGTTGAATATACACACGAACGCGCCATCGCCACCCAGCAGACCGGATTCTCGCTTGTGGCCCAACTGAAGAAAGACGCACCGGAACAGATGCGCGGCGTACTGTGGTTCGGCGTTGACGATGCCAACACCTGCGTCTACATCCCGATGTACAGCTGTCTGAGCAGAGCACCTCATGAATTCGCAGTGGGCAACGGCGATCTTCTGACGCTGAAATGGGATGCAGCCTTCTGGGTCACGAACTTTGTGGCAAACCAAGCCTACAACCGCTATTCACAGATGATCCCCGACATCCGCAGCATCCAGAAAGCGATGGAGGACACGATAGAATCAGAGGTGACAACCCTTTACACAGAAGTAGCCACGCTTGATCCCCAGGTAGCCACGAAATTCCTCAACGACCATTCGGCCGACTGGTCAAAGAAATATACCGACCGTTACCGTCAGCTCGGAGAATACCTATTGGTCAAATATCTCGACGGCAACATCAAGAAAGAGCGCGACGGCAAGTTCGCACGCACAGAGACCGGCATGCCAGAATCACCGGTGTTCGGGGGCTATGACGAGCGTTACTTCCGCTCGATAGTCAATGATCCCGAGGGAGGTGAAAGGCTCAAGACCATAGGCGTAATAGAATAAGCGTACAGATAAGACCATGAAACAAAAAGAGATAAAGATCCAGATAGAGGTGGCTCAGTTTGACGAGCTGAGCGAATCAGACCGCCGACTTGTAGAACTTGCACGCGAAGCCACCGAACGCTCCTACGCACCCTACAGCCACTTCCGCGTCGGAGCCGCAATACAGCTCGACAACGGAGAAATTGTCACCGGAGCCAATCAGGAGAATGTGGCCTATCCATCGGGGACATGCGCCGAACGCTCGGCATGCTTCTATGCCCATGCCCGTTATCCCGAGGCTAAATTCGAGAGCATAGCAATAGCGGCACGCGACACCGACGGAAAATTCGTGACCGCCCCCATCGCCCCATGCGGCGCATGCCGTCAGGCACTGCTTGAATACGAGACCCTTGCCGGACACGGCGTCAGAGTGATGCTCTGCGGAGGCGACGAGATCTACATACTGCCATCCGTAGCCTCGCTTCTACCATTGGCCTTCACGGAATTCACATAAACAAATACCAGAGAACAACACTCCAATTAATCTTAAACGACAAACATTATCACCATGAGGAAAACAACAATTCGCGTCAACACATTTTTGTCCGCCCTGCTGCTTGCACTGTCGGCAAATGTGACAACACAGACCGCGAACGCCCAATCGGTCATCTTTCCACAGATAGTACAAGCCGGAGAGGCCAACTACACCGGGGATGGGACTACAGAACTGACATTATCGAATGAGCTTCTGACCGCCACATTCCTGAACGAGGATGGCAAACTACTTTTCGGCGGATGCCCCGAAATGGGTTTAAAAGCCGGCACTGAATTATTTACAGTAGCTCTCGGCAATGAAGGAAACAAAGTTCCAGCCTCATCAATGACCGTAACCTCCTGGGGGCACGAGTTGCTGACCGCCGATCCCACCGCCACCGTAGCCTCTGAGAGACTCCCGGGTCACAGCATCCGTGCAACACTTGAATATGGCGACCTGCGTTTTGAATGGCGAGCCATACTCCGCGACGGCTCCCATTACCTTCGCACAGAGCTGACGCTGACAGCGGTGAATGATGTCGAGATGCACAACGTAATCCCGATGATTTATGAGATCAACGCAGCGGACGCACCTGAGGTTATCGGCAACACCCGAGGAGCCGTTCTT
Organism: uncultured Muribaculaceae bacterium; assembly: GCA_910579185.1. Lineage (GTDB taxonomy): Bacteria > Bacteroidota > Bacteroidia > Bacteroidales > Muribaculaceae > Paramuribaculum. Next base: position 25,479 of record CAJTTG010000005.1, on the reverse strand, counting down.
GCCTCAGAGAGCATCTTCGCCGGACTTGAAACGCCTACCGGCATCAACAGCATAGAGACCGCAGACAATGGCACGACAGGAGCCGTAACCGCCGACGAAGGATTCATGCTCAACAGCTGGAGCCGCGACACCAACGACGATTACGCCACGACCGTCAGCAACCCCCTATATTTCACCTGGCAACCGGGATCAGAACTACCGGCAGGAATAAAATCACTCGGCTTCACGGCATCCGATGTCCACGGCAAACGCGGCTTCGGCAAATTCAGCCAGAGCGGCACCCACACCGTTACTTTCCGCTATACCAGCGGTACCCACAGGCTGAATATCCTTGGCGTAGACCTGCTTGATAGCGATGGCAATGTAGTCGCCTCGGACTATCACACCGGCTATACAGGAGGCGCAGCAAGCAACAATGTCTACACCCTCAATGTTCCAGCAGCCGGCACCTACCTCGTCCGCTACTTCATGGACACCAAGACAGAAGGCATCACCTCCAGCGGCACCATCACGTGGAGCCCCAGCGTGATCTCGACCAGCAGCAGCGGCAGCACCACAAGCGGAATGACCGCAGACGAAGGATTCACATACTCAGCGTGGAGTCCGGACACAACAAACGATTACTATGAAGGGATCGTTGCCAACCCATCGTACTGGACATGGGCACCAACCGGCACAACTTTACCTACCGGCATCACCAACCTTGGCTTCAGCTCCAGCTATGTCAGAGGCAAACGCGGCTTCATCAAGGCAACCACCGGCGGCAACCACACCGTCACCTTCCGTTACGGAAGCGGTTCACACGGCCTGAACATCCTCGGCGTGGATCTTCTTGACAAAGATGAGAATGTAGTTGCCTCGGACTACCACATCGGATTCACCGGCGGAGTATCTAACGACAACGTCTACAATATCGACATTCCTGAAGCCGGCACATACTACGTCCGCTACTTCATTGAAGTCAGAACCGAGACCGTCACATCGAGCGGCACCATCACCTGGAATCCCAGCGTCAGCCAGGCCAGCGGTTTCGAGCAGAACACAACCGGCGGTGACGGAGAGGACGAAACCCGAATAATCCAAGGCCTCTGGAGCCGTCACACGACACTTGAGGCCGGCAAAAGCTGGAAAGTAAGCAGTGTTGTAGGACTCATCGCCCCCGATCAGGCACGCCGATCATTCTTAGCATACAGCGAGAGAGAACGAGCCGTGGCATGGCGTCCCTTCCCCCACTACAACTCATGGTATGAGCTAAATATTGACCGCAACAACTCCGCGACCTACGAAGGACACATGACCGCCGAGGACTGCGTTGGAGTGGTCAACGAATGGAAGACCAACCTCTTTGACAAGCATGGAGTAGGTATCAAAGCATTTGTCTGGGATGACGGCTGGGATGAGTATGGCACATGGTCCTTCAACAAAGGCTTCCCTAACGGCTTCAAAGAGCCCTACGAGGTTGCAAACCAGATAGGCGCCGGCACAGGCGCATGGCTCGGTCCGGTAGGTGGCTACGGCACATCAGGCGATCTACGCCGTGCCTACTGGTCGGACAAAGGTGGTATGCAACTCAGCAATCCGGCCTACTATAACGTGTTCCTCAACGCATGCAGCGACATGGTTGACAAATACAACTTCTGCTTCTTCAAGCTCGACGGTATCAGCGCCCAATTCAGTTCCACCGGCCCCGACTCAGGATACACCGGCGAGGAAAACGCAGAGGGAATAATTGACATACTGAGTGCTGTCCGTGAGATCCGCCCCGACATGTTCTTCAACACCACCGTGGGCACCTGGGCCTCCCCATTCTGGTTCCATTACACAGATGCCGTATGGCGTCAGGAACAGGACTACGGCGAGATCGGTAACCAAGGCACAGACCGAGAGAAATGGATCACCTACCGAGACCGTCTGGTTTACCAGAACTTCATACAGAATTCGCCCCTGTGCCCGATCAATACCCTGATGACCCATGGCGTTATCCTGACAGAATACGGCGATGTTTCCAAAAACATGGATTACGCCGGCATAGTCCGCGAGATCCGGTGCGCGTTTGCATGCGGCTCCGGTATGGTAGAACTCTACTGCGACTCCAAACTGCTCAACAGCATCAACAACGGGGCACTCTGGAAAGATATCGCCAATTGCATCAAATGGCAGGAAAAGAACGCAGAAGTTCTCCCCGATATCCATTGGGTGGGTGGCAATCCATGGGATGGATCAAGCGCCAACGTCTATGGCTGGGCCGCATGGAACGGCAATGATGCCGTGCTGACACTCCGCAACCCGTCGACCAGTGCCAAGACCTTCACATTCACCCTGCGCGATGTCCTTGAGATTCCCGATTATGAGACCCGTGCGCTCTATCTTGAGAAAGCATTTGAAGATCAGGCAGATCTTTCCGGGCTATCAACCGACAACAAGGCATTGAACCTTGACACCCCCATATCGGTCAGCATTCCCGGATCATCGGTCTATGTTTTCGACGGAAGCCATGACACACCGCTTGGCGGAATCGAATCCATAACTCCGGATACAACTCAGGATGATTCCGAGAAACGAGTCTATGACCTCAACGGCCGTCAGCGCAATCCGGAGAATCTCACCCCCGGCATCTACATTGTAGGAAAAGACAAAGTGTACATCAAATGATCTGAGCCATACCGGCTAAACACCTATATAACACGAGCCTTCGGTCCATTTATCCGAAGGCTCGTGCCATACGGATGCCAAACAAGGGGTAACATCTCTATAATTATGGGTATCCGGAATAGAAATCAGGGGTAAAAAATACCTACTTTTGGGTATTGACCGAGGGGATAGGAAGCAGTAATTTTGCACTGCGAAAAGCAGAACTACAGCAATCATCCCATCTCCGAATGAGAAAATTTATCATATTTTTCATAACCATCGTACTTGGAATCAGTGCACAGGCAGCCGACCGCGTTCTCAACGGAACCGTCACAGACCAGCAAACCGGCGAACCTCTTCCATTCGCAACAATCAAGATAGCACCCGGCAACCTCATCACGCACACAGACACAGATGGACACTGGAGTCTCCGCGTTCCATCCGGGAAACAAACCTTAAGCATCTCATACATAGGCTATACAACTTTTGAGACTCCGCTAAGCGGCACCGCCGACAAGACATTCACCACAGCATTGCAACCTGACAACCGCAATTTAGGTGAGGTGGTTGTCACGGCACGCGAGAACACCGGACTTACCAGCGGATCACGAATAGACCGCGCCGCCATGTCGCATCTCCAGCCTACGAGCTTCACCGACCTGCTCGAACTGCTTCCGGGCAATATATCCAAGACCCCGGATATGGGCCGCAGCAACACCATCTCACTTCGAGAAACCGGCAACATAGGCGCCAGCGGAGCCTTGAGCACCGACCCGGACTATGCAATCTCATCACTCGGCACCCCGTTTGTGGTCGACGGCACCCCCATCAACACCGACGGCAACCTGACAGAAGTACCGGGAGCAAGCAGCGGCGATGCATCCTACGTCCGATCGACGGTGAACCGAGGTGTAGACATGCGTTCGATCTCCACCGACAACATAGAGAGCGTGGAGGTGATGCGCGGTATCCCGTCGGCAGAATACGGCAACCTGACCTCCGGCGTTGTCAACATCAAACGCATCCGCCGTGCAACACCATGGACCGCAAGATTCAAAGCCGACGAATACAGCAAGCTCTTCTCCGCCGGCAAAGGTTTCAACCTCGGCAACAGCGACCACGTTATGAACATAGATGCCGGCTTCCTCGATTCCAAGAGCGATCCGCGCAACAATCTCGAGAACTACAAACGCGCCAATGCGTCAATCCGAATGCGTCTTCGCTGGGACAGGCCGGCGGTAGGCACCGTCTGGAATCTGAGCGCAGACTATACCGGCTCGTTCGACAATGCCAAAGTTGACCCCGACCTCAACCAACGCAAGATCGACGAATACAAGAGCAAATACAACCGCGCGTCGCTGACCTCAGACCTGACATTCACGTTCCCGAAAATATCGTGGCTTGAATCCGCCGGGCTCAATACATCGGTGGCCTACGTCAGCGATCAGCTAACACGACGCAAACAAGTGACCGCCAACGGCACACCGCTTGCCCCCACAACATGGGAAGATGGAGTGCATGACGGGAAATACCTTCTCGGCACCTATCTGTCGGATTTCCAGATTGACGGCAAACCAGTTGACATATACACCAAACTCCGCGCCGCCGGATCGGCCTCGACAGGACGCTGGCTCCACAACTACAAGGGAGGCTTTGAATGGACCTTCACCAAGAACTATGGCCGCGGTCAGATCTATGACCTCGACAGACCTTTGAGCGGAGGCTGGACAACACGTCCACGCGCCTATCGCGACGTGCCAGCCCTGCACACCGTATCGGCCTTTTTAGAGGAGGGAATCACATCGCTGTTCGGAAGTCACAAGTTAGAGGCCCAGATAGGCGCACGCCTGATGGCACTCCCCTCGCTCGACAGCCGCTACTATCTTTCAGGGCGCCCCTACATAGACCCGAGAATAAACGCCCAATGGACATTCCCATCGTTTGAGGCCGCAGGACTGCCGATGCAGTTCTCCATAGCCGGCGGCTTCGGTCTTACCACCAAAATGCCGACACTGGACTATCTATTCCCACAGGTCCACTACTCCGATTTCGTCCAGCTCGGCTACTATGACATCAACGACCCGTACAATCTGTCGGCCGTCAACCTCAGAACGTATATCACCGATCCTACGAACTATGATCTGAAAGCGGCGAGAAACAAGAAATGGGAACTTCGCCTCGGCGTGGACTGGGGCAAGAACCGGCTCTCCGTGACCTACTTCCGCGAACGGATGAACGACGGCTACCGCTACTCAAGGATCTACGAGAGCTATGAATTCCGCAAATATGACCAGAGCGGCATCAAACCGGGCGAACTGACCGCGCCACCCACAACCGATGGACTGCCCTACACCGACATGAAGATTCTGGACGGATATAACAAAGTGACCAACGGCACCAGGATCAACAAGCAGGGCATCGAACTACAGCTCTCGACGGCACGCTGGAAACCACTTGCAACGGCATTGACCGTGACCGGCGCATGGTTTCGCTCCACCTATTCGAACTCACAGATGCTGTATTACCCGATCAGCACCGTTATCAACAACACCGCGATCAGCGATAAATTCGTAGGTCTCTACGACACGACCGACGGCCGCGTCAACGACCAATTCAACACAAACTTCATGTTTGACACCCAGATACCCCGATGGGGACTGATCTTCACCACTACGTTGCAATGCGTTTGGTGGGTCAAGAGCCGCAAGCTACCAGAAAACGGCATCCCCGTGGGCTATATATCGGCCGACGACGGCGAGATCCATCCCTACACCGCCGCCGATGCCGCCGATGCCCTGAAACAGCATCTGATCCGCGATTTCGCACCACAGCTGTTCACTCAGATGAAAGTTCCGACAGCAATGTATCTCAACTTCAAGGCCACCAAGCAGATAGGGCGCTATCTGAGATTGTCGGCCTACGTGAACCGAATAATAGATTATCTGCCGGATTACAAATCGAATGGGTTGACCATCCGCCGAACATCGGAAGCATATTTCGGAATGGAGGCGACGATAACAATATGACAGACAGATAAATTAACCGATTTTGAAAAGCGGCCGCAACAGGTTGCGACCCTACAGAAATAAATTAAAATTGAATAAAACATAACATAAAAACTTTAACCTCATGAAAATTACAAAATTCATTCTTGCAGCCGCACTTCTTGGCGGCATGACAGCAGGCCTGACCTCCTGCTCGGACGATGACGCACCCATCGTTTACTATCCCGTGAGTCTGAACATCACCCTCCCCGAAGAGATCACTGACGCAGAGATCCTGAGCGAGGAATATACCTTTGTCAATGTATCGACCAATCAGGTGAAGACATTCACCAACAAATCAGACATAGAGCTGGTGCCCGGACTGTATAACATCACCTACACCGCCCAGGTGCGCCTGAGCAACGGCGCAGAATCGACCATGCGCGCTATGAAACAGAACGTAGAGATCCGCAGCGGCGAAAACAATATTGAGCTGACAGCCTACAACACCATCGAATCGGATGACCTGATCATTGCCGAGGTTTTCAACACCGGCACAACCACTTCGGCCGGCGCTCAAATCCGCGACACATATATCAAGCTCTACAACAATACCGACCACGTGCTCTACGCCGACGGAATCTCATTCTTCGAGAGTGACTTCTCCACAGCACAGAAATATACCTACGATCCTGACATCATGGACGAAGCAGTTGTGATCCGCACTCTGTTCACCGTTCCCGGCAACGGCACCCAGTTCCCGGTACAGCCCGGCGAATATTTCCTGATCGCCGACCGCGCCAACAACAACAAACTGACCAACGATCTGTCGTTCGACCTGACTCACGCCGACGTTGAATGGTATGATGTGTCGAATGTGGCAAGCCAGCAGGACACCGACAACCCTGATGTTCCCAATATGGACAAGATCTATTCCTATTCCAACTCAATCACCATTCTTGACCAGGGACAGCGCGCGATCGGCATAGCCCGTGTAAGCAATCCCGAGACATTCACAACCGACAACGTTTACAAAGCAACATACGAACTCACAATCCCAGCCACCGGTGCCGTGCTAACAATGAACAAGACCGGTTATTATATCCCCAACAATGAGGTGATCGACGTTGTCAACATCGCCCTCCGCGACAACTATGCATGGAACGTGACATCTCCGGCACTCGACTGCGGCTGGACATGGGTAGCGACAAGCAGCTCCGACAAGACCCGTTTCTTCCACAGCGTGCGCCGCAAGATGCTGTACGTCAACGAGGCCGGCAATCCTGTGCTGAAAGACACCAATAATTCGACCGAAGACTTCAACGCCTTTGTAACCGCATCGGAAATTGAACTTCAGGGTACAGCCATCAACGCCGACGGCACACTCTGCACCACCAAAACCTACGACGGCGTAACACCCATGCAATGAAATTAGCGATAACTTTATTGATAACAACGGCAGTGTCGACGGCAGCTCACGGGGCTACCGCCGACTCTGTCGCATCTGTCAACACCCGAATAGCCGCATACGAAAGCCAGCTATGGCGCATGACACCGCAGGCCTACGAGAATCCGGCGATCAAGCAGTGGATGCTCGCGGAGAGCTACAGCTCGCTGTCGGGCGTCTACCGCAACGAGCGTCAGAGCGAGGCCATAGACCGCCAGCGTGGCGACGGACTCGACTACTGGGGCATAGAGGCCGACAGCTATATCAAGCACAAAAGTTCGACCCTCTGGGGATCGGCAGCCTATCATAACGGACATGAACGGTCGGTGGTGTGGAACGAGAGTTCCGACGCCGATCTGATCTATCCCTATTTCACGGCCGACTCCGTGGGCGGCGATCTCAAAGGGGAGATCTACAGTTTCTCCGGAGGCTATGCTGACCATAACGACCGCTGGAGCTGGGGCGTCAGTCTGGGCTACACGGCCGGACTCTATTACCGCAATGTGGATCCGCGCCCACGCAACGTCACCGGCAAGCTCGATATAAGCGTAGGCGGCGCGATGAGAATAGGTTCAAGCGACTATCATGCCGGAGTTAGTGTCAACTTCCGCAAATACAAACAGACATGCAGCCTTGAGTTCGTCAACGAGATGACCACAGGAGCATTCTGGCATCTGACCGGCCTCGGGACACACTACCAACGATTCACCTCCAACAGCGCCAGCCACTATTACAATGGACAACGCTGGGGCGCGAGCCTCGACCTATATCCGTCGAGCCAGCGCGGTGGTGTACTGTCGGTGAGTTACCGCAATTTTGCATTTGACCATATCCTGACCGGCCTTAACAAGCTGCCACTGGCTTCGGTCAGCGAAAACAGCCTTCGACTGCAAGGCGGCTGGCTCGCTCCGGGCGAACAGCACGACTGGGCGGTGAATGCCGGAGCGACGATCACCAAACGCACCGGCACGGAGAACATCTTCGGCGATCCGGCAGGCAATATCTATCCGCAGATCGGATCAATGGATATGTACACCCACACGCTGACCGCATTGAGCGTCAGCGGCCTGTGGCAATGGCGTCCGGACAACGCGACAGAGCTGTCGGTCAAACCGGAAGCCGTTTATGAACGTAGCCGTGAGTCGTATGCCGACCCGAAACGCCATATCACCCTGAGTCATATCACCCCCGGCATCAGCCTGAGAGCCGACCGCGGACTCGGCCGACTATGGCGCATGGGAGTCAGCCTCTCGGCGCACTATGCCGCTCCGGCTGACTGCAACATGAATATGGAATATGATTCCTCGACGCTGCCGCAGCTACGCGATATGGAGGTCGACAAATATGACATTCTTTCAAAAAGCCACACGACGATAGGTGCCGGCGTACATGCCTCGCGTGCGATCAACAACAAGTATGCTCTGCAACTGAGCGGCCGCTACAACCACGGAAGCTATGCCCGGGGAATTCGGACGGACAATGTAGACATCGCACTATCATTCATATTTTAAACAATCATCCCTAACAGATATGAAACTATTGAAACCACTTCTGAGCCTCGCGGCCATCGGCCTGTCGCTGACAGCCGGCGCGAAACTCAACCATCTGCCGACGGATCCCGATGTGAGAATCGGCACGCTCGACAACGGCCTGACCTACTACATCCGCCACAATGAGAAACCGGCCAACCGCGCCGACTTCTTCATTGCGATGAACGTAGGATCGGTCAACGAGGAGGAAAACCAGCGCGGTCTGGCACACTTCCTTGAACATATGTGCTTCAACGGCACAAAACATTTTCCGGGCAATTCGCTGATCAGCTATCTGGAATCGATCGGCGTGAAGTTCGGCGCGAACCTGAATGCCTATACCTCGACCGACGAGACAGTCTACAACATCTGTGAGGTGCCCACCACCCGTCATTCGAGCCTTGACTCATGTCTGCTTATCCTGCGCGACTGGAGCGGCGACCTGACCCTCGATCCCAAGGAGATTGACGACGAGCGCGGTGTGATCCGCGGCGAATGGCGTCAGCGCAACGGCCAGGCAATGACCCGTCTGCTCGAGAAGGCGCTTCCGCATGTGTATCCCGGCTCAATCTACGGACAACGAATGCCGATCGGCCTGATGAGCGTAGTTGACAGCTTCAAGCCGAAAGAGCTGAGCGACTACTATGCGAAATGGTACCATCCGCAGAACCAGTGTATCATAGTGACCGGCGATGTTGATCCCGACCATATCGAGGCAGAGATCAAGAGACTGTGGGCCGACTATCCCGTCAAGCCCAACGCCGTCAAATCGTTCCCGATCGCCGTTCCTGCCACCAAAGGCATCACCGCCACAGTGCAGACCGACCCGGAACAATCGGCCACCACATTGCAGATATATATCAAACATGACGATCTGGCTGACTCGCTGAGCAATACCATCGAGGAACTGCGAAGAGCTTCGATAGAATCGCTCGTGTCGTCGATACTTGCAGAGCGTCTGACCGAAGTTGAGCAGGCTGAGAACTCACCGGTGACCAACATAGCCATCGGCGATGTGAAATATCTCCTGTCGCGCACACAGCACGCGCTTGTTGTACGCGCCCCGATTAAAAACGGCCGTGCCGCCGACGCTGTTACCGCGATAGCCACAGAACTTAAACGCGCAGCCGCCCACGGCTTCCTGCCCGAAGAGCTCCAGCGCGCCAAAATAGACCTGCGCACCGAAGCCGACAATGCATTCACCGGCCGCACGTCGACCACCAACACCGACTATGCCCGACGCTACGTGCGCCACTACATAGACGGCGGCGCGATACCCTCGGCGGAACAAAAATACAAGATGATGAAGGGTGTGATCGGCGGAATAAAGCTCGACGATCTGAACGCCTATATCAAAGAAGTGGTCACGCCGGAGGACGACAATGTAGTGATCATCTCCTACGTCCCTCAGGCCGATACCCTACGCGTGACCCCTGAGACGCTGAAAGAGGCATACGCCAAGGTTAAAGGCAGCGAACTGGCACAATGGGAGGACAAAGCAGTCAAAGGCCCCATCCTGACAGAGGAGCCTGTGGCCGGCAGCATAGTCAAAGAAGAGAGCCTTCCGCAGTTCGGAGCTACAGTGTGGACGCTGTCGAACGGCATCCGCGTGTTCCTGCGCCCCGAGAGCAGCAACCCCAACAGCATCCTGATCCAGGGCTACAGCCCCGGCGGTTTCTCGCAGAACTATGATCCGACACTGGGTCCGGACTACAAGATGGCCAACGATGTGCTTGCCGTCAGCGGATACGGCCCCTACTCTACGGAGGATCTGCGCCGTCTGCTCGTGGGTAAGAACGTACGCTCCGCCGTTACCATAGACAATATGGAGGAGACCGTAGGAGCAGCCACCAACCCTGCTTCGCTGACCGAAGCCATGCAGATGGTCTATCTCCGCTCAACCGGCGCACGCAAGGATGAGCGCGCATTCGCCACACTGATGGACAACACACGCACCCGTCTCGCCAGCCAGAGCTCCAATCCGACATCGGCCATGGGCGATTCGATCCACTCGATTGTCTACAATCACCATCCCCTTGGAGCGAAAATTACCGTGGAGGGATGTGACCGCGTGGACTATGACCGCATCATGGCTATCTATCATGACCGTTTCGATGACATGGGCGACTTCTCGTTCTTCATCACCGGCAATTTCACAATGGATTCGATCCGTCCGCTGGTGGAACGCTATATTGCGTCGCTTCCCTCAGCCGGACGCAAGGAAACAGCCAAGGATATCGACTACCGCTATATGCCCGGGAAAGTCAAGATGCGCTTCACACAGCCTATGGCCAATCCCCAGTCGATTGTCTACACGTTCTACCACACCCCGGCCAATTATAACCTGAAAAATGTGGTGACCGGCCATATGCTCGGCCAGATAGCGCAGGCCAAGCTGCGCGACGACATCCGCGAACGCCGCGGCTGGACCTATGGCGTCAAGAGCCATATCGGCGTGGGTGCCGGAATGAACGGCAAGAGCGATGCGGAGAATGCCAACGTGATCATGCCTGTCTATATCCGCGTTGCTCCGGAAAACGCCGACTCCACTTTCACAATCGTGGCCGAGACCATAGAGTCGCTGACCAATCCGAAAAATATCTCCGACGAGGAAATATCGAAGGTGAAGCAATACATGGCCAAGAACTATGCCGACAACGCCGACGAGAATGCCTACTGGATCACGGTGATGCACATGTATGACAAGTTCGGACGCGACATGCACTCGGACTATCTGAACATTCTCGAATCCATCACAGCCGAGGATCTGGCTAAGTTTGCCAAGGAGTATCTGGTTGATGATGCCAATATAATTCAGCTTGAAATGAGTCCGGAGGAATAACCGGAACCATAACAATACAGCCGGCGGTGCGCTCAATGATGAGTGCACCGCTTTTTTTTGCCCGGAGATGCGCGACACCGACAGGGCGAATGGAGGTGAAATGGTGGCAAGAGTTGATGTTTTGTTAATTAAATTTAAAAATGGGGGGGGTAATTGGGTAAAGTTATTAATTTATAAAAATTTTTATCTTAATTTGCTACTGAAAATGCGTGAAATTTTATCGGACTATTGTCCACTTTAATTAAATGCCATTGGATCTGGCGCTTCGGAATACGCGCCAACAGCTTACGGCACAGCCATGAAAGCCGACGGAACAACCTGAACAACAGACATTTTAGAGAATTATATCATATTTAACCAAAAAGTAATTTAACAAACAATTTGCATGAAGAACATTTGTTTTCAAATGAGTCGGAAGGCGCTTGTGGCTTTCGTGGCCATGCTTTTCTGCGCATTGCCGGCTCTGGCGCAAAAGGTTACGGTCAGCGGTACGGTAACCGACTCTGAAGGCGAGCCTCTGATCGGGGCCAGTGTCATAGCCCAAGGATCGCAAACGGGCGTGGCTACCGATATTGACGGCCGGTACACGCTGACAGTTAACAGTAACGCGACACTCGTGTTCACCTACATAGGCTACAACGAGGTCAGCGAGGCTGTCAACGGCCGTACAGAGATCAACGTCACCATGACCGAGAACTCCGTAATGCTCGGCGAAGTAGTGGCCATCGGCTACGGATCAATCAAGAAAGCCGACGCCACGGGAGCCGTCTCGATGGTGAAACCGAGTGAAGTTGCCGCAGGCCTCGCCACATCGGCACAGGAACTGCTCGTGGGCCGCAGCCCGGGCGTAGTGGTCACAACCAACGGCGGATCGCCGGAAGGTGGCGCCAACATCATTATCCGTGGCGGCGCATCACTGTCGGCATCCAATGAGCCTCTTATCGTGATCGACGGCGTTCCTATGGACACCAAGACAGCAACCGGCTCGGCTAACCCCCTTTCGCTGGTCAATCCGGAAAATATCGAGTCAATGACCATCCTGAAGGATGCATCGGCCACCGCGATCTTCGGTAGCCGCGCATCGAACGGCGTAATCATCATCACTACCAAGAAAGGCACCGCCGGCAAACCGAAGGTGACCTTCTCGGCCAACATGTACATCAACACCCCACGCAACTATATAGAGATGATGGATGCGGACCAGTACCGCGAATTCATCACCAACTATTATGGCGTAGGATCAACGCAATATAACGCACTCGGAACCGCCAACACCAACTGGCAGAAGGGCGTTCTTGAAACGGCTATCTCATCGGACTACAACCTGTCGGTGGGCGGCACGTTCAAATCGCTCCCCTACCGCGTGTCGGCAAGCTGGACAGGCAACAACGGTATCATCAAGACAACCGGTATGGACCGTGCGACCGTCGGCATCAACCTGTCGCCGAAATTCTTCGACGACCTTCTGAGCGTCAACGCTAACGTTCGCGGCGCATGGATCAGCAATAATTACTATGATGCCGCAGCCCTTGGCAACGCCATCGGCTTCAACCCGACTCTTCCGGTCAAGAATCCGGCAGGCAACGTGTTCAACAACTGGACGACATACGTAGGCGCTAACCTCGCCGGCCCGGATTCCCAGGGCAGCGCGATCAACCGCAACGAGGCCCTCAACCCTATAGCAATGCTTCAGGACTACAGCTCACGTTCATTCGTGCTCCAGAGCATCGGTAACCTCCAGCTCGATCTTGCAATGCCGTTCCTGCGCGATCTGCACGCAAACCTGAACCTCGGTTACGAAGTGTCGCGTTCAAATGTCCGCAATATCACTGATTCCTACTCTCCGATGGCTTGGAAAAACGGTTCTGACCGTATGGTCGACGGCGAGATCAAGAATGTCCAGGACGGCATAGGCCGCTATAACCGCCAACATCAGGTGAAGGTGAACACTCTGCTTGATTTCTACTTCAACTATCGCAAGGATGTTCAGTCGATCCGCTCGGGCTTCGACGCTACAGCCGGCTACTCTTATCAGCGTTTCCGCTGGCAGGGATCGGAGTTCACCAGAACTCTTGAGGAAAACCCGTTCCAGGCCTATCCGACAAGCCGCTATCGCAACGATCTTGTCCTCGTATCGTTCTTCGGACGTCTGAACTACACGTTCATGGACCGCTACCTGCTGACCGCAACCGTACGTCAGGACGGCACATCGCGCTTCAGCAAGGACAACCGCTGGGGTACGTTCCCCTCTGTAGCTCTCGCATGGAAACTCGTTGACGAAAGTTTCATGGAAGGCACCCGCGGCTGGCTTAACGAACTTAAGCTGCGCGCCGGCTACGGCATCACAGGCCAGCAGGACCTCAACGACGACTATTTCCCTTACATGCCTATCTACACGGTGGGTAACAACGGTAATCCCGGCACCAACCAGTGGGCTTATCCCAACCCCAACGGAACAGGATGGGTGAACCCGATCAAGCCTAACGGCTACAATCCCGACATCAAGTGGGAGGAAACCCACACCTGGAATGCCGGTATCGACTTCGGCTTCATGAACAACCGCATCAGCGGTAGCATCGATTTCTATAAGCGCAACACCAAGGATCTTCTGACATGGGCAACACTCCCGGCCGGCTCGAACCTGACCAACGCCCTGAACACCAATATCGGTGACATGGAGAATATCGGTGTTGAATTCAATATCTCGGCACGTCCGGTTGTGACCAAGGAATTCACGTGGACAACTGATTTCAACGTTTCCTGGAACAAAAACAAGATCACCAAACTGACCTATGGCGACAACCCCGACTATTTCATGATGGCCGGCGAGGGCATCAGCGCAGGTACCGGTGGTCAGGTAATGGCCCACACCGTAGGCAAACCGGCCTACAGCTTCTATGTGTACCAGCAGGTGTATGACGTGAACGGAAATCCGATCGAAGGCCAGTATGTTGACCGCAACGGCGACGGCCAGATCACGGCTGCCGACCGCTATTACTACCACAGCAAGGATCCGAAAGTGACCATGACATGGAACAACTCGTTCAACTATAAGAACTGGGACTTCTCGTTCGCACTGCGCGCCAACCTCGGCAACTATGTTTACAACAACACCGAGGCAGCCAACGTATCGATCAGCTCTACAGCATCGACTCCTCTGAGCAACCTCATGGCCAACCGCTTCCTGTTCAACGATCTTGGCGTCAACGGCGCTATGAGCGACTATTTCGTACGCAATGCATCGTTCGTGCGCTGCGACAACATCACCCTGGGCTACACCTGGCCGTCGCTGCTGAAAGATCAGCTTCGCCTGCGTCTCTACGGTGCGGTGCAGAATCCCTTCGTGATCACCAAATACAATGGCCTCGATCCGGAAATCTTCTCTGGCGTAGACAAGGATCTCTATCCCCGTCCAGTGACCATCTCGTTCGGTGTCGTAGCTTCGTTCTAATCTAAATCAAGGAATCCACAACTATGAATTTCAAGAAACTAACATACGCAGCCGCTGGCTGCATGGCACTGCTGGGCGGTGCCACCTCGTGTGTCGGCGATCTCGACGTCACACCTAAAAATCCCAGCAACGTCACCGCCCTGACAACCGGCGCACAGTACTATCAGTCGTTCGCACAGGTCTATTCCGGACTCGCGATTGCCGGTGTCAATGACCAGAGCGACATCTCGGTTGACGACGGTGGAGCAGGTGTTTACACCCGTCAGCTCTGGAACCTTCAGGAACTCTGCTCCGACGAGGCTTTTATCGGCAAGAACTGGAATGATGCCGGTCTTGACGAGCTCGACTATTCGACATGGTCGGCCGATAACCACTGGCTCTACGAATGTATGTCGCGCTTCACATATCAGATCAACGTGTGCAACCAGTTCCTGCGCACAATCGATCAGGCGACATCGGTGGAGAATCCTCTGTCGGGCGCCGAGATCACTGAGATGAAGGCGGAGATCCGCGTACTACGCGCCCTCAGCTATTACCATATGATGGACCTTTTCGGCCGCGGCCCGTGGATCACAGAGGCCAATACCGTAGGGGAGACTCCCGTGACCATGACCCGTCAGGAGATGTTCCCGTTGGTAATCGCCGATCTTATCGATGCCATTCCTAACGTGAAACCGGCAGCCCAGCAAACATATGGCCGTCTGTCGCGCGAGGCAGCCTACATGCTTCTGGCTAAGCTCTATCTGAACGCCGGCGTCTACACAGGAACTCCGATGTGGGCTGAATGTGCCAAGGCATGTCAGGAAATCACAAAGACTATCAACACGCTCGCACCGACATACAAATATCTGTTCTGCGGCTCCAATGACAAATACGTCGGCAACGGAGAGATTCTCTGGGCTGTGCCTCAGGATAACTCGAATCTGCAGACCTACGGCGGCACTACCTATCTCGGAATCGGCGCATGGAACGCATCAATCCCGGAGGATCTGTTCCACAAGTTCGGCTCCACAGCTGCCGGATGGGGTGGACCCCGAGTACGTCCCGAGCTTGCTGACGCATTCGGCGCCGACGACCCACGCTATCTGATCTACGAGGGCACATTTACCAACGACCTCAACGATATCGGTGACTGGGGTCTGACCGGCAGCGGATACATGTGTGTCAAATATGTCTACACTTCGGAAGATGACTACGACAACACACAAGGCGTGCTCTATAACACGTTCAACTCGGCCGACTTCCCATTGTTCCGTCTCGCTGACACCTTCCTGATGCTTGCAGAATGTCAGCTGAGAGGCGTTGAATGCAACGGCCAGAGCTATTTCGACCGCGTCCGCGAACGCTCCAATCAGCCGGCCATCGAGCTTAACGACTACAATCTGCTACAGGAACGTATGCGCGAGCTCTACTGGGAAGGACACCGCCGCAGCGACCTTATCCGCTTCGGCCAGTTCTCTGGCAGCAACTACATCTGGAGCTGGAAAGGCGGCGTGCAGCAAGGTCAGTCAATCGACTCATACCGCGAGGTCTACGCTATCCCGACCAACTACACAGCAACACTGGGTCAGAACCCCGGATATTAATCACTTTTGAGACAAAAAGTCAACAAAAATCATGAAAAAGATATTCACAATCATAGCGGCTCTGGCCTGCATTGGCTCGGTGTTCACCTCCTGCGAGAAGGACAACAATGAGGAGCCCAAGGCTCAGGTGCCGACAAATAAAAATTTTCTCAACACTCCACCCACAGCCAACTTCACTTATATTCTTGATCAGACAGAGTCTGTGACAATCACGCTCTCGCAACCCGACTACGGAGTGGGCACGATCCCGACTTACGCAATAGAGGTTTCATTGGATCCGGAATTTGATGGTGTACCGGCTGAATGGAAATACACCGGCACGGAAGCCACACCGCAGAACTATGTTGAACTGCCGTCAACTTCCAACAAAACCACGATCGAGGTATCGTCGCGCGACATTGCCGACGCAATCAACGCCTGCCGCGGCTACAACAAGCTTGAGCAGCTCGACGAGGACAGCTACAAGAATTACGAAGGCAAGGTCTACATGCGTGTCCGTTCATTTTTCGCAGGCGCAGGCGAAGATATCTACGACCTGTATGCCATCACATCAAACGTAATCACATTCACCCACATGGTGGGCTATAAGACTCTCCGTCTGCCCGGATTCATATATCTCGTCGGCGCACCCGAAGGATGGGTCGGCCCGACAGCAGCCAATGCAGATCACTATGAGGATTGGAAATTGTTTGAGGCCGACGATAAGATCGGATCACAGATCTACAGCGGCACATTCGATATTGCAGCAGGTCAGTTCCAACTCCGTTTCTACACGGCTCTGACCGGTTGGGACGACGATTCGTTCGGATCTCAGGCAGAGGACGCCACAGTGGATATTGAAATGAACGCAAACGGCATCTATTCAGGTGCAGGAGTGAGCGGCAAAGGCTCTTGGCAGATCCCCGGATGGACCGGAGGCGAAGTGACCATGACCGTCAACCTCAAAGCCAAGACCGTAGAGTTCAAGAAAGTCAATTAACCCCCATTCAAATGAACTGAACAATGAAAAAATTTCTGAATATAGCACTTACAGCCGTCCTCGCGCTGGCTTTCTCGGCCTGCGACGATGTGGATCTTGAGAAGGGCACACCTTCTACAACACCACAGCAGCCGATTATCCCTGCTGACGGAATAACAGCAATTGATGTGGTAGCCAACGGCGGCAGTGTCAACCTTGAAACCGCCACAGACGGATACGTTGACCTGCTGGATATCACAAAGCTTGAGAATTTTCCTGAAAATCAGGAACTGAAGATCGTGATGAACGTTTCGACATCACAGGATATGTCTGCCGCACGCCAGATCGATCTCAATGTCATCCCGGCACCTGACGGAACCGCAATCAAAGTGGCACAGGTTTCGGCAACTGATCTCGACGAGGCAGTGAAAGCCATGGTCACACGCGATCCCACCGTACAGTCCACACTCTACGTAAATTATGTAGCCTATGCCCTTGACGGCACCACAACCGTGCTGCTGGGCTCCGTAGGCACACAACAGAGCATCGTAATCACACCCCTGTCCTACGAACATATCGTTGAATCGACCTACTATATCTATGGCACGATCAACGGCAACTCGATAGCCGATGCCGTACAGCTCTCTCACCAGGGTAACCAGTACGACAACCCGGTGTTCCAGCTCAAAGTCGACATTTCATCGGATCAGCTGACCGATGGCGGATGGAAATTCAAGGTAATCCCGGCATCGACCAAACAGGCCGGCCAGACCTGGGAACAGAACCATTCGCTGACATTTATCGGATCCGGCGAAGAAGAGGGCACGCTGGCCTACGCCACCACTGAAGCCGACTGCGAATGGATCGTTGTGGACAAGCCCGGAGAATTCATGCTGAACATCAACGTTCTTGATCAGACATGGTCGATCAGCAACGCAATCCCATTCGTCTACGTCCCCGGTGATGGAAACGGATGGAGCTGGTCAACAAAACTCAGCACCACAAACTATATCAACTACACCGGGTTCGCAAATCTGAAAGGCAGCTTTAAGTTCACCGGAGCAGCAGAATGGAACAACGACAAGGGTAACTACGGCGCTGGAGAGACCAACTACCAACTCCAGAATGGATCAAACACCAATTTCACGGTCGACGGTACAGAGGGTCTATACTATCTTAACGTGAACCTCGGCAACATGTCCTACACCAAGACACTGATCACCTCGATCGGTATCGTAGGATCGAACAATGACTGGAATGCCGCTGCACCGATCGAAATGACCCCATCGGACGACAACCTGACATGGGAAGGCGAAGTCACCCTATCGGACTCCGACATATTTAAATTCTGCATGAACCACGGATGGGATATCAACCTCGGTGGCACAGAGGACAATCTCACCGTAGGTGGTAACAATCTGGATTCGCCCGGAGCAGGCACATACCTGATCCTCCTCGACCTCTCAGTCTACCCCTACCAGTGCTTCATTGAAGAGCAATAAACAGCTATTGTATACATATCAGCAACTAAGCGAGGGCACCGCATCATGGTGCCCTCGCTGCTTTTTATAAAAAATACGGCTCATTCCACTAAACCGACAACACACTAATAATCAGAAGTAAAAGCCACAACAAAAGCAAAAAGCGAAATAAAACTGCAAAACAGATCTAAAAAATATCGCAAAACACTTGCACAAACCAAACAAAAGTCCTACCTTTGCAACGCAAAACAAAACGGCAACCAAGGCAATCAAGCGAGAGAGCCTGCCGCGAAAGATGGTGCCATAGCTCAGTTGGTAGAGCAAAGGACTGAAAATCCTTGTGTCACTGGTTCGATTCCCGTTGGCACCACTGAAAATCAGAGAGTTACAGAAATGTAGCTCTCTTTTTTTATTCCCTTGCACGCCTGCGGCAGCCCCACGGAAGTTGACGGTTAAACCGAGAGTTAAACCAAGCAAACCGCATGAACGTAACAGCTAACATTGTGTGTTACAAGTCAAAAACTCTCGCAAATGGCGAACACCCTCTAATGATTCGCGTGTGCAAAGACGGCAAAAAGAAGTATAAGAGTTTAGGCGTGTCCGTCAATCCTAAGTATTGGAACTTTGAGAGAAATACGCTGAAACCTAATTGCCCTAATTATGAGTATCTTAGCAAGCTGATAGCAGATAAGGCAAGCGAGCTGTCAGCAGAGATAGTTAAACTGAAATCTGAACGTAAAGAGTTTACTGCAAGTACTTTAATAGACGATAGAGCCAAGCGAGTTAAACCAAAAACCGTGCATGACCTATTCTGTGAACAAATCCAACGGCTCACTGACGAGGGTAGGCGTGGCTATATGCTGTCCGTGAAACAAGTTTATAACTCGCTTGTTTCGTTCAACAAGCATCTTGACATCTGTTTTTCAGACATAGATGTGTGTTTCCTACGGAGATATGAAACATGGCTACGGAAGCATGGATTGGCAGAAAACACAATCGGCATAAGATTTAGAACGCTACGAGCCATTTATAATTTGGCAATGGAGGAAAATATAGCCGATTCTGAAAACTATCCTTTCAAGAAATATAAGGTGGCACGACTGCATGAGGAAACGGCAAAACGCTCCCTATCCAAAGAGGACATAGACCGTATTCTTGCCTACAAGTCCACCAACCGCTATATGCGATTCCCTATTGACATATTCGCTTTTACATACTATTGTGGCGGAATCAACTTCATAGATATTGCCAACCTCACCCCTGCAAACATCATAGAGGGGAAGTTAGTCTATAAGCGACACAAGACAAGCAAGCTAATCAAAATCCCACTGCAACCACAAGCAATTGAGCTTATAAAGAAGTATCATCGTAAAGACAGTCCGTATCTCTTTCCAATCCTATCAGACTTCCACGAAACGGAGATACAGAAGTCCAACCGTATTCATAAGGTCATAGCCAAAGTGAACAAACGGCTTAAAGAGATAGGCGAGGATTTAGGCTTACCCCTAACTCTCACTACTTATGTCGCACGGCATAGTCAGGCAACCGTGTTGAAACGAGCTGGGGTATCAACAGCCGTAATCCGTGAAATCATGGGTCACAGCTCTGAACGAGTAACACAGATATATCTTGACAGCTTCGATAATGAGCAGATAGACAATGCTATGAAACACTTGCTCTGATACATTTCCCCCTATAATTACAGAATCCGCTTATTCACAGATAGGCGGATTTTTCGTAACTTTACAGTCCAAAATCACAGCGATATGGATAAGCCAATAGACTGCGACAGCGAGCAACTTTTCAAATACATCCATTCTATAATCCGAGGAAAAGGAGAACCACACCGGCTGACTGACGGTAGTATTAGGTTTCCAAGCATGATTAACGCTGACCCACAATTAGCAATAGAAACCTTTGAAATCCGCTACAATAAAAACGAGATTGCCACACGATACACCTACGAGCAATACATTTCCGATAAAGACCTTCAAACTGTTATCTGTGGGCTTAAACTTGACGCTGACGCATTTTGGTTATTAGTGATTTTCTGTTTCGATTATGCCTTAGACCGTTGCGGTGGATTGAAGATTGGCGACAATTCCAAAGACCTTATAGAGAAATTTATCCATGTCGCTGAATCAGTAGAAGAATCCGATTCTGACAAAATCCAACTCACTCTAAAATCGGGCAAATCAAAAATCACTCTGACAGACGGAAAGGCATTAGCCACAATTCTGCAATGGATTCGGCAAGGGTATGATTCAACGGAGGTTAAAGACAGTCTATCTTCCTTTGACAAATCAGACCCTCAACAGATGTTCTTGCAAAATGAAGAATCAGATTCAGTGTTGCTATGGTACTTTGCAACTCTTATGCGGTACTTTTTTGAACTGAATCCTCTATATAAGGGGGATTCAAAAAAATGTGACGGTCTATCATTGAGCAAGAATCTCCTTATATCCACTCTGATTTTCAATCTCGGACTTTCACGCAATCCAAGTTTCAGAGAAAGCGATGAAACCCTCAAAGGATTTTTCAAACAGTATAAGAACAAGAAGATAGAAACATTAGGCAACCTATACTTTTAGCGCAACCACACAATAATCAGCAATATACAATCCTGCCTTTCATTCGTGAGAGGTGGGATTTTTCTTTTTAATTCGGGGGAGTAATCAACGGCTTACAATTTACTCTCTGCGCACCCTTTGAGGACTATCTAAATTTGCAGCGTAATCGAAAGCCAAGTGCGCATAGGCTGGGGAATTACAATAATATTCACCCCATTAAAACAAAACAATATGGGTAAAAAAGTTAAAGCTGTCATAGACGGCACAGTAAAAGAAATTATTATCGGTCGTTCACCATATAACATGGAGCGACCCAAAGACAAGTCAGATTTGCTGTCTGCCATAGACCGCAAAAATCAACTCAGAGTGATATTTCACCTTTGTGTTCCAAAGCCATTTTGGAACGAGGGAATAACCCTTGTCGATTCTGACGGAGAGGTAATACCACCTAATACACCCAATGTGTACGTTCCGTGCGACACTGCCGACACATACTATCGGTTTGAAACCGATGAAGTATTGGAAGAAGTGGAAATACATAACTTCTCCACCGTACAAGAATATGGAAAGGCAATCGGCACAACGATGCTTTTCAGCCGTAAACTCAACAATGTTGAAGCTCTCGGTATAGCTTCTATCGCTTCTAAGAATCCCACATATAAGGAGATTCACGCTCTTGCAAGAACACGTGAGATACCTATGAACACTGCAATGGCGTTCTTTGGTGTCCGGCTGAAACAAACGCATACGACAAAACTCGCATTAGGAATGGCAGTTGAAGAAGTGCCTAACCTCAAACGGACTCCCGAACAAGCTAATTCGTTGCTTGATGCCGTCGAAGTAGTATTTGGCAAAAAAGAAATGGGCAAGCGTTATGCTATCAATGCCATAAACGCTACAATCACCAAATACGACTATGAAACCGTACTTATGGCTCTGGAGTTAATCCCTGCTTCTACAATCTCGCTTTACAAAATGAGCGAGTGCCATGAAAAAGAAAGTTGCCTCGTGGCTGAACTTGTCAGCTTTATAGAAGAACTACGCAAACGACAAGCCGCATAAATAAATCTACATTCTCTATGTGACAACTTGGAATAATGCCTCAAATTCAGAACGGTACAATTTTGGCGAGTGAATACTAATCATGGAAAATCTCCAATTTTCTACCGTTCTGAATTTTTCAAAAAATCAGAAATATATGGAAACGACAACCCTTGAATTACATAACAATGAATGGCTGTCAGACGCATTAAGGCGTGGCGGTCATGGAGAAAATATCCCTACAAATGTCATTCTTGACAAAACGCTTACGGGCGTTGGCGCTACATACTGCGAGATTCACGCAAAAAGGAATTCCATTATAATAGAGCCAAATGTGCCAGTGATTCAATGCAAACTTGACAACGAAGAAATGCCGTTGGAGGGTATATATTCAGAGGTACGCCCCATGCCTTTACGCAAGTATCTCACACGTGAGGATATTCCATATAAAAAGATTCTGACAACGCCGGAGAGCTTTTATAAAATCAGAAATGAAGCTGAATCACTCGGTATAGACATATACGGCGAAGATTGGTTCTGCTTATTTGATGAGTGCGAGAAAATCACACAAGACCATGATTATAGAAACACTATAAGCCAACCAATATATGATTTTTTCAGATTCAAAAACAAAGCTATGGTGTCAGCCACTCCACTCACGCCTACGCACCCTAAGTTATCCGAACAAGGCTTTATAAGATTAAAACTGACCCCCATATTCGATTATAAAAAAGATTTGACGCTGATAGTCACAAACAATTTTAATACAACATTAAAATCCAAACTTGAAGAATTGTCCGATAGTCCATGTGTCTGTATCTTTATGAATAAAACAGACTGCATCAACGCCATTATTGAGCAATACAACATATCAGACTACAAGGTTTTCTGTTCTGAGAAGAGCGTTAAGAAACTCCGTGAGCGTGGCATTTCCAATGTCTTTTCCGAAATCAATTATCCTTTGGCAAAATACAACTTCTTCACTTGCCGTTTTTACTCTGGTCTTGACATAACGATATTTCCAATATTGCCCGATATAATAATGCTCACGGATTTAAGAGTGGCAACCTATACGATGATTGACCCTCTTACGGAAGCGATACAGATACAAGGTCGTTTTCGTGGGAACGGTGCTAATGGTAATACTTATAATTCTCTGACGCACATTTCTACAATAAATCCGAATATGCGTATCAAGAGCAATGCGGAATTAGCAATAGAGCTATCACAGTTTGCCGACAATTACATGAATCTCACAACTCAATTAGAGCAAACAGAAGATGTTATTAGAAAAGAAGCCATAGCGAAAGACCTAAAAAGCCTACGGTACAATGCACTTATAGATGAGAGTGGAGAAATAAATCCGTTTGCCGTGGACAATCTATATAATGAAGAAAGGGTAAAATCATATTATAATTCCGCTGAAACTCTATATGGAGCTTATGAAGCATCCGAACATTTTAATGTCAATCTGATTGAGAATCTTTATACTGTTGGCAATGATGATATTTTGCGTATCAGTCAGTCTAAGACAGACATAGCAAAACGGAAAGAGATAGTAATTGCTCTTGAACACATACGGTTGGACTTGGAAAACAGACGCATAAACACAGAATCTGCAAAAGCATATATTGATGCGCTGAAACGGATTGATGAAACCGCCTATATTCTGCCGATTTATAGAAAAATTGGCTATAAAGGGTGTGAGGATTGCAATTATCTAAAAACCGCACTTGACAAAGCAGCAGCTGAATATGATGAAAAAGAAGCAGAACGACGGCGTTTTATGCCTGACATTCTAAATGCAATACATCAAGAATTTTCACTTGGCGTTTATATCTCAAAAGAAGATATAAAGTCGCGCCTTAAAAGAATATACACTCAATTTGGCATAAAGCATAAAGTAATACAGTCAACAATAGAGGATTATTATGAGGCTTACAACTCCCAATCGAAAAAGCCACCCTCTTATAAACTTATCCGTTTCAAGTTTGACGGTACAATTTTTGCAACTCCACCATAGAATCTGAAAATTCTGAAAAATCTACCACTACTCCATAGCTTCGGTTATGGAGTTTTTTCATTTCTGAAAAATCCAGACTTCAATTATAAGGAGAATAGCCCTCTGCAATTTTAATCCATACTTAAAGGCACACGCATATATACGCCGGTAACTCTATAAAATGCCCCCTCTCCCCAATCATAAATACCATGATTAAAAATTTGACTTAATTCTGCGCATAAGATTCCACTTCACATGATAGTCCCCCCACCTTTCTTGAATAAAAAGACAAAACAGTTTTATTAACCTCTAATAATCGCACGTTTATGGAAAATCTAATGATTTTACCTGCGGTTGAGCCTAAAAGATTCAGTTGGCTCAACGAGTACGCAACAGACGCGGAAGTTATTACAGAGCTTCCGCAAAGAGAGAAAAAGACACTTCCGTTTATCGAAGCAAACACAAAGGCTGTCGAACTGTCGCACCTCAAAAACGAGTGCATTGTTCCTGTGTTCAGCAAGGACAATGAGCTGACAATCTCACACCCTGCGTTTATCGAAACGGTAGCGGAAGCAGTCAGCACATTCTACAACGGAGAGAAAATCGAAACGCCCGAAATCCGAGTATCGCACATCATTAAAGGGAGAATCCCCGAAGCGATACACAAGCCCGCTAATCAGCTCTTGGAATCGGACAAAACGATTTACTACGAGCGAATGATGTTCTGCATCGAAGTCCCCACTATCTATGAAACGGTAGAGGGAAACAAGCTCACTCTGACCGTCGGCGGTGTGCGTGCCTACAATCACATGAATCTCTACTCCAAAAAGTCAGTAGAGCGATTTAAAATCTTCGTGGGTTTCAAAAACCTCGTGTGTTGCAACCTCTGTGTTTCATCTGACGGATTCGTTGAACAGTTGGAAGTTTCAAACACTTCTGACCTCTATCTCCGTACCC
>CAJTTG010000004.1 GCA_910579185.1 uncultured Muribaculaceae bacterium | reverse complement strand
ATCCGCGAACTCAATACGGGCAAACTCCGGAGTATCGCCAGGCCGCAGCCCGTTGTGCGACCGGTCAGCCGTCTGACCACAGACGTCCAACACTCCCATGAGTAACAGCAAGGCAACTATGAAACGTGACATGGTATTGATCTATTTGCTTTTATCGCAAATATACGTTTTTTTGCCTATGGCATACGCGCCATAGCCTTTGGTTAACATTTATTAAGAGATCTGATATTGTGTCATTCCTTGTGCCATAACAGCTCCATCATAGAGGGAGGCGGAGGGTGGGATGGGCGACGGGGCGGCCGCCGAGGCCGTATTTCTGGCGGTTGAGGGAGGCGTTGAGAATGCGGCCGGCCTGTTCGCAGGATGTGCCGAAGTCGAGCCACCGGCAACCGTTGCATTCGTTCTCAAGCAGGTGGGATGTCACGGCAGCAAACACTCCTTGCCGACGTCCGGCCTCGGTCGTGGCGATGTATTGTGTGTGGACAACGGTCGGCATCCGGTAGATAATAGTTCCGGCAAGAGGCTCGCCGCTGGGATCATAAGCCATGATAAGCCGGATATTGTCGGGGAAACGTCCGGCAAGCAGTTCCATTTCGGCAAGCGAATGAACGGGCACGGCTCCATATTTTTCATCAAGACGCTGCGAGAGCATCTCCATGAACAGGGGGAAATCGGATGAACGTCGGATCTCGGTTCCGTCCCGGCCGGCATTGCGTACTTTCTGCCGTGCATCCTGATTGCCAAGCCAAGGCTCTCCGACCGGTATGGCCGACGATATCTGACAGGATTCGAGCTGCGCGCCAAGCCGGAACAGCGAATAGAGATCGTCGTCGGCCGGATAGCGGTGATATATCTGAGGGATAGGTTTGTAGATTAGCTCGGAGAAGCCGGCAGCACGCATCCATCCGGCCATCTTTTCCCAAGCCTCAAGCATGGTGTCCGACGCGAAATGCCGTGTGCCCGTGATCCATCCACCATAGGTCAGACCCTGATGGGAACGGATTGTCTTTCCGTCGGCATTGGCCGGAAGCAACCCGACGATGCGTCCACGAGAGTCGAAAGCAATCAGGGAGCAATCGGTGAAGCGGTCGCTGTGATAGTCCATATAGCCGCGCAGATGGAGCAGCGTGCCATTGGATGATTGCCGCACGAAATCGTCCCATCGCGCCGCCATCGACGGATCATATCGGACAATGCTGATCATATCGCAAGCCGGTAGATTGCAGCCGAGACCTCGGGAGTTATTTCGTAGTATCCGCCGAACCGTTCCCCCTTGTTCTCATGCAGCTTGGACACGAGAAGATCTATATCGGGCTGATCCACGCCGAGCTGCGCCATCGTGACAGGCAGTCCGAGCGAGCTGAAGAACGATCTGAGCCGCGCCACACCCTCGAGGGCATCGTCGCGATCCGAGCCAGTCGGTACCACACCCAGCACCCGACGGGCAAGCTGCGCACCGCGTTGCGGCCGGTGTTCGGCCATAAACGTCATCCATGCCGGAAAGACAACGGCCAGACCGGCTCCATGCGTAACACCATAGACTGCCGAGATCTCATGCTCCATGGCATGGCTCACCCAGTCCTCGCGGCGACCAGTGCCACAGATACCGTTGTGGGCAAGCGTTCCGCTCCACATGATATTGGCTCTTGCCTGATAGTCCGACGGATCGGCCATCACCTTTGGAGCCTCCTCCATTATGGCCATCAGGACACCCTCGGCCACACGGTCGGTCACTTCAGTCGACTCAGTGAGCGAGAAATAGCGTTCGAAAATATGCGCCATCATATCGGCAATCCCTGCGGCCGTCTGTTCGGGAGGGAGAGTGAAAGTCAGTTCGGGGTTCATAAGGGCGAATTTCGGGCGCAGCCAGAAATCAGTCCGCAGGCTGATCTTGTGCATACCGTCGAGCAACGTGATCACAGAGTTGCCCGAGCCCTCGCTGCCGGCGGCAGGAATGGTCAGCACCACCCCAACAGGCAATGCAGTCCGAATAGTGGCCTTACCGGCCCAGAAGTCCCAGAAATCGCCGTCGTAAGGCACTCCGGCGGCAATGGCCTTAGCTGTGTCGATCACCGATCCACCACCCACGGCCAGAAGCCCGTCGATCCCCTCGGCACGACCTATAGCGATCCCCTCGCGCACCTTTGGATCCGTTGGATTGGGCTGGATGCCACCCAGTTCCACATGTTTGATGCCGGCTTCATCGAGAGTGGCCAGGACACGCTGAAGCAAACCGCTGCGCACCACGGATCCACCGCCGTAGCACACCAGTACATTCCGCAGCCCCAGGCTTTTCAGCTCCTCGGCTGCATGAAGTTCCGCACCCCTGCCAAAAACATATTTCGTGGGTGTGCAATATGAGAAATTGTCCATGATTCCAATTGTGTGAAAAGATTAATGGCAAATGTAGGTAATCTTTGGATATTTTGCAAAGAATCCCTACTTTTGTGCATCTACATTTATACCAAAAACACTTTATACTCTAAAACCATGCAACTGACAAACAGAAAATTCTACCCCTGGCTTGTTGTCGGCCTCCTGTGGGTGGTGGCACTGCTGAACTACCTTGACCGACAGATGCTCTCCACCATGCAGAGCAACATAGCCCTCGACATACCGGCGCTACGAAACGCAGAGATGTTCGGCTGGCTTATGGCCGTGTTCCTCTGGGTCTACGGCATCGCGAGCCCCTTCTCCGGAGCCGTTGCCGACCGCGTGAGCCGCAAATGGCTGATCGTGGGGTCGCTCGGCGTATGGTCGGCCGTCACTCTGGCCATGGGCTACTGCTCGGATTTTTCTGAAATGATGTGGCTTCGCGGCGTGATGGGTCTCAGCGAAGCCCTCTACATACCTTCGGCACTATCACTGATAGCCGACTACTTCACAGGCCGCGGCCGCTCCCTTGCGATAGGTCTCCACATGACTGGCCTCTACTGCGGTCAGGCATTGGGCGGATATGGCTCCACCGTCGCATCGGCATGGTCGTGGCAAGCCACGTTCCATTGGTTCGGCATCATCGGCATCGGATATGCCGTGGTCCTGATGTTCCTGTTGCACGAGAAAGAGAGTCCGGCCATGGCCACCCGTCCGAAAGCGCCGGCCAAACGTCAGAACCGCGAACCGCTCTTGCAGTCGATAGCCGCCGTTGTCGGCAACATCGCCTTCTGGGTCATCCTGTTCTTCTTCGCCACCAGCTCCATTCCGGGCTGGGCAACCAAAAACTGGCTTCCCACACTCTTCCAGGACAATCTTGCTCTTGACATGACGCAGGCCGGCCCGATGGCCACCCTGACGATAGCCGCGTCGAGCTTCCTTGGCGTGATGATAGGTGGACCGATCAGCGACCGCTGGGTAAAACGCAATGTCCGCGGACGTATCTTCACCAGCGCCATCGGCATGGCTCTGATGATCCCGTCGCTTGCCCTGCTGGGACTCGCCCACAACGCATGGATGGCCGTCCTGGCCGGAGTGTTGTTCGGTGTCGGCTACGGCATGTTCGACGCCAACAACATGCCGATCCTGTGCCAGTTCATCAGCTCACGCCAACGCGCCATGGCCTATGGTATCATGAATTCAATCGGCGTGATAATGGGAGCCATCACCACAACGCTGCTCGGCGGACTGTCGGAAACCGTCGGTCTCGGCACCTGTTTCGCCCTGATGGGTGGCATCCTGCTGCTGGCCCTGATCCTGCAACTGACCACACTCCATCCCAAATACGACGACAAGGACATGGAGGCCACCGGAGCTGACGGTCTGAAGGCCGACACAATAGAAGCATAACAAACCAACCAATCATAAAACATCAAATATCAAACAATAACAATGGAATTTGAAAAGATCGAGGGGCTGATCGACGCCCCGTTCACCCCCTTCCTGCCTAACGGCGATATCAATCTTGAACCGATCCCGGCTTATGCCGCCATGCTACAGAAAAACGGCCTCAAAGGCGTGTTTATCAACGGATCATCAGGCGAAGGCTACATGCTGACCGACGAAGAGCGCAAGGCTCTGGCCGAGGCATGGGTAAAAGCCGCCCCCGAGGGATTCAAAGTGATTGTCCACGTGGGCAGCTGCTGCGCACGCGCAAGCCGCGAACTGGCACGCCACGCCGCCGAGATCGGCGCATGGGGCATCGGAGCCATGGCACCTCCGTTCCCGAAGATCAACCGCGTGGAAGAACTGGCAAAATATATCGAAGAGATAGCATCCGGCGCCCCCGAGCTCCCCTTCTACTACTACCATATCCCGGCATTCAACGGCGCATTCCTGCCTATGGTCAAGCTGCTTGAGACACTTGACGGCCGCGTGCCCAATTTCGCCGGCATCAAGTACACGTTCGAGAGCCTTTACGAATACAACCAGTGCCGACTGTACGGCGGAGGCAAGTTCGACATGCTCCACGGCCAGGACGAGACGATCCTCCCGTGTCTCGCCATGGGTGGCGCACGCGGCGGCATCGGCGGCACCACCAACTACAACGGACGTGAACTGACAGCCATCATCGATGCATGGAACCGTGGCGACATCGAGGCCGCACGCGAGCACCAGAACTTCTCACAGGAGGTCATAAACGTGATCTGCCATTACCGAGGCAACATTGTAGGCGGCAAACGCATCATGAAGCTCATAGGCCTTGATCTCGGCCCCAACCGCGTACCGTTCCAGAACATGACCGACGAGGAGGAAGCCGCCATGAAAGCCGAACTTGAAGCAATCGATTTCTTTAACCGCTGCAATAAATTCTGATCGCCATGCCAACATCAGACCCTCGCGGCTACCTGCTCGACTGGCAGGCCCGTTACCGCAACGACCTGACGACCAACATTCTGCCATTCTGGCTTGAACATGGTCTTGACAGAGAGAACGGCGGCGTGTACACATGCGTTGACCGCACCGGAGCATTGATGGACTCCACCAAATCCGTCTGGTTCCAGGGACGATGCGCCTATGTCTATTCGTTTGCCTACAACAACATAGAGAAGCGACCGGAATACCTGGAGATGGCCAAGAGCTGCCTTGATTTCATCGAAGCCCACTGTTTCGACAGCGACGGACGCATGTACTTCGAGGTAAAAGCCGACGGCACACCACTGCGCAAACGCCGCTATGTGTTCTCGGAATGCTTTGCCACCATAGCCATGAGCGAATACTCCATCGCCACGGGCGACCGCAGCTATGCCGAAAAAGCATTAGCCCTGTTCAAGGAGATACAGCGGTTCATCAACACTCCCGGCATCCTCGAACCTAAATATCTGCCCACCCAGCCGGGACGCGGCCATTCGATCACCATGATCCTGATCAACACGGCAGCCTGCGTGCGCCGCGCCATCAGCGATCCGTCGCTCGACGAGCAGATCGACCGCTCCCTGCGTGAGCTACAGCTCTTCATGCACCCCGAGTTCAAGGCACTGCTTGAGACCGTGGGCCCCAACGGCGAGCTTATCGACACTATCGGTGGCCGTGTGATCAATCCGGGTCACTGCATCGAGACCGCCTGGTTCCTGCTTGAAGAATCGAAACACCGCGGCTGGGATCCCGAAATCAAGAAAATGGCCCTACAGATCCTTGACTGGAGCTGGGACTGGGGCTGGGATAACGAATACGGCGGCATCATCAACTTCCGCGACTGCAAAGGCTTCCCGGCACAGGACTACTCCCAGGACATGAAATTCTGGTGGCCGCAGACCGAGGCCGTCATCGCTACCCTCTACGCCTACGAGGCCACCGGCGACAACAAATATCTCGACATGCACCGCATAGCCAACGAGTGGATGTATGAACATCTCCCCGACCCTGCTTACGGCGAATGGTTCGGCTATCTCCACCGCGACGGCACAGTGGCACAGCCGGCAAAAGGCAACCTGTTCAAAGGCCCGTTCCACATTCCGCGCATGCTCATCAAGAGCTCAATGCTTATCGACGAGATTATCAACAAATAACCCCCGTCTGAAATATGCGATCATTAATCCCCGGAATAATCCTCATCATGCTGTCATGGCTTCCCTCATCGGCCTCAAAGCCGGTGAGGGTTGCATGTATCGGCAACAGCATAACATATGGTTATCTGCTCGACGATCCGGCCACCCAGAGCTACCCGTCACGGCTTCAGGAGCTTTTAGGCGAGAACTATGAAGTGGGCAACTTCGGACGTTCGGGCGCTACATTGCTGCGCCGCGGCCACAGGCCCTATCTCGACCAACCCGAATTCCGTCAGGCGATGGAATTCCGTGGCGACATAGCGATAATCCATCTCGGGGTTAATGACACAGACCCGAGAGACTGGCCGGAATATGGCGACCAATTCGAAAGGGACTACATGACCCTGATCGACTCCTTGCGAGAGGCCAACCCCAAAGTCAGAGTGATCATAGCCAACCTCACCCCACTCGGCGCACAGCACTACCGTTTCCGCTCCGGCACACGGCAATGGCGCGACGAGGCACGTGAGGCAATAGTCCGCGTGGCGGAACTTACGGGTGCCGAACTGATCGATTTCGACACCCCCCTGCGCCACAGGCAGGATCTGATGCCCGACGGGATCCATCCCGATGCCGAGGGAGCCGCATTGCTCGCCCGGACAGCCTATCAGGGGATAACCGGGGATTACGGCGGCCTGTCGATGCCGGCGATCTACCAATCGGGGATGGTGATGCAACGCGACCGCTATCTCCCGATCCGAGGTACGGCCAATGCCGGATCACGTATCCGTCTGTCGATTGCCGGACGCGATTACAGCACCATCACCGACAACAACGGAAGATGGCAGATCACGATTCCGCCACTGAACGTCGGAAAGCCTTACGAAATGACCGTCAGCGACGGCTCGACGACACTACGGTTTGACGACATACTGGCCGGCGAGGTGTGGATCGCATCCGGACAGAGCAACATGGAATTTCCTCTGCACGATGCAATTGGCTCAGAAAGTCTGATAGCCAAAAGCGGCGATCCTCAGCTGCGGTTCTTCGACATGAAAGCGATAGCACGCACCAACGATGTAGAGTGGCCCGACTCAGTTGTGGCAGCCATGGACCGGCTTGAACATTTCCTCCCATCACGCTGGGAAGCAGTAGCTCCGGGAAACGCCGGATCACTGTCGGCCGTGGCCTATATCTTTGCCAAATCACTAAGAGACAGCCTGCAAATACCGGTCGGAGTGATAAGCAACGCCGTCGGAGGATCGACGTGCGAATCGTGGATCGACGTGACGACGCTTGAACACGGCATGCCGGAAATCCTCATCAACTGGCGCACCAACGACTATGTGATGCCCTGGGCACAGGGACGAGCCATCAAGAACGTCGGCAGCGACCATCCACGCTCCCGTCATCCCTATCAGCCGGGCTACCTTTTCGCTGCCGGCATAGAGCCGCTGGGGCATTATCCGGTTGCCGGGGTGCTATGGTATCAGGGTGAGAGCAACGCCCACAACACCTATCTGCACGAATCGCTATTCCCGATGCTGGCCGAAAGCTGGCGAGGCTACTTCAACAATCCCGGTCTGCCGCTCGTCTATGCCCAGCTAAGCAGCATTGACAGACCATCGTGGCCTACATTCCGCGACAGTCAGCGAAGATTGCAGAGCCGGATACCACATTCCTACATGGCCGTGACATCGGACCTGGGTGACTCCCTGGATGTTCATCCGCGCCATAAACAGCCTGTGGGAGAGCGCTTGGCCCGTCAGGCACTGCACAATGTCTACGGGTTCGAGAACCTTGAGTCATCCGGTCCTGAACCTATTGAGGCTATCCGCAACGGGAACACGCTGACAGTCCGTTTCAGCCATGCCGACATGCTGAAAAGCTCAGATGGAAAACCGATCAGAACATTTGAAGTGGCCGAGATTGATGGCGACTACCATCCGGCCACAGCAACCATAATCAACAACAACGAACTAAGAGTCTGCAATATGGACATAAAGAATCCGCGCTTCGTGCGCTATGGCTGGCAACCGTTCACACGTGCCAACCTCGTCAACGGCGACAATCTGCCGGCCTCCACATTCAAAATGGAAGCCCTTGATGCCACAACAGAGATAGAGGACGGTCTGGAATGTGGCGTTTCCGGAGCATTCGCCGCCCGGATCGGCTCCGACCTGATCCTCGCCGGGGGCTGCAACTTCCCTGTCGATCCGATGGGTCCGGCAAGCCAGAAGAAATTCTACCGTGGCATCTACGCCGCCGATACCGCCAATACCCTGCAATGGCGACGCATAGGCACACTGCCCGAGGGCACAGCCTATGGCTGTGGCGTGGCCACACCCAAAGGAATGGTGCTGATCGGCGGCACACCGGAAGGGAAAGCGACCGACAAAGTCACACTGCTGACTATCAGCAACGATGCGACAGAAACCACCATGCTTCCGTCGCTGCCTGTCACCCTCGACAATTTCGCAGCAGCCGCGATCGGCGACAAGATCTATGCTGCCGGTGGCAATGCCGATGGCACGCCATCCAAGAGCCTATACATGCTTGATTTTGAGAACCTTGACAAAGGATGGACTAAATTGCGCGATATGCCGGGAAATCCACGTGTGCAGCCGGTTATGGCCTCCGCCACCTCGGCCGACGGCGAGGAATGCCTGTACCTGTGGGGCGGTTTCGCAGGTCGTCACAACGGCCATGAGCCTACCCTCGAACTGAATGGACTGCGCTACAGCCCGTCGAAAAACAAATGGACAGCGATCGAAGGCCCGACCGACCGGGACAACGAGCCGGTATCAGTGGGTGGCGGCACGGCCTGCACCCTCAGCGACGGACGTATAGCCGTGGCCGGTGGCGTCAACAAGGATATATTCCTCGAAGCCCTGCGCAATCAGGCTCCCGACTATCTCCAGCATCCGGCGGAATGGTACCGCTTCAACCCCAACGTGTTCATCTACGATCCTGATACAGAGAGCTGGAGCATAGAAGAAACCACAGCGGAAGCGGCACGCGCCGGAGCATCAATCGTAGCCGGACAGGACTGTGACCTCTACCTTCTCGGAGGGGAGATCAAGCCTCGCATCCGCACTGCTGAAACACTATATATCAACGAAATACGCCGACACTAAAATGAACATAGACAAGATCCACGATCTCTCGGTGAGCAACTACGGCACCGCGCGCCGCCAAAACTACGACATCGCTATTCTGCCGTGGGGCGCCACCGAACCACATAACCAGCACCTCCCCTATCTGACCGATGCGATATTGAGCCACGACATAGCCGTGGAGGCAGCACAGAAAGCCGATAAAGAGTTTGGAATCAAGGCAATGGTGATGCCACCTGTCACGCTCGGATCACAGAATCCGGGTCAGCGCGAACTGGCATTCTGCGTTCATGCCCGTTACGAGACGCAACGTGCCATCCTGACCGATATCGCGGCATCGCTCCATCATCAGGGGATGCGCCGCCTGCTGATCATCAACGGCCACGGGGGCAACACGTTCAAGAATATGATCCGCGATCTGTCGGTCGATATGCCCGACATGCTGATAGCCACGAGCGAATGGTTCAAGGTTTGCCCGGCCAAGGAATATTTCGAGGATCCCGGCGACCACGCCGACGAGCTTGAGACGTCGGTCATGATGCACTATCATCCAGAGCTTGTCAATCTCGCCGATGCCGGAAACGGCACATCGGGTGGCTTCAAGGCCGAGACATTGCGCCAGGGTGTGGCATGGATCCCGAGAAACTGGGGCCGTGTATCTCTCGACACAGGTATAGGCTCGCCGGCTCTTGCCACCCCGGAAAAGGGTGCGCGTTTTGCCGATGCCGTCAGCTCGCGTTATGCCGAACTTCTGCGCGATTTGTGCGAGGAAGATCTGTATCGGAAAATGGGTTGAGAGGTTGAGAGTTGGAGAGTTTAGAGTTAGAGAGATCAGAGTTAGAGGGGCGGTAGACGGCTCGGAGAGCCGTTACCCCGAAATGGTATCAATGCATGTAGGGCAAACCAATCACTATTGCTTAGAAATTAAGCGCATAGCACGTGGTGAAGCCGGACGCGCCATGGCGCAGTCCCTACAGGTTTGATTGTGAGGGTATGAATGGT
Source organism: uncultured Muribaculaceae bacterium (assembly GCA_910579185.1). Lineage (GTDB taxonomy): Bacteria > Bacteroidota > Bacteroidia > Bacteroidales > Muribaculaceae > Paramuribaculum. The sequence continues at coordinate 167,657 of CAJTTG010000004.1, read as the reverse complement.
GCCGGATTAGCCCTGAAAGTGGCCATACAGAGCAATGTGTCAGGCAATTAGCCCGGGATTGATCAGAGGGGCCAGGAGATTTCTTTGAAAGCGAATTGGAGGAGCGTGCCGTCGGTGCGCTCCAACTGTATGTGGCCGGTGGGGAGGATGTCGGTCACTGAGGCGTGGAATGTAGTACCGGTGGCGGTTTCGATGAAGGGGTGGATGCCGGTGGCGCGCCAGAGCCGCGACATGTAGCGAGAATGCAGCTCAGGGTATTTCTGCTGAGCGTCAGCGGCTTCCCGTATCATGGCGGCGGCAATGCGGCGTGCGGCATCGTCGACATCAAACCGGAGCCCGGTCATCTGCCAAAGCGAGACGGGGTTGGGGGCATCGGAAAAGAAACGGCGTTGATTGAGGTTGAGGCCGAGCCCCACGATGCAGCGGCCGACCATTGCGCCCGAGAGCGAGTTTTCGATCAGGATACCACCCAACTTCCTATTTCCCACATAGATATCGTTGGGCCATTTGATAGCGACCTTTATTCCAGGAGCTATTGCCTCGACAGTCTCGGCGACAGCGACGGCAACAGCCTCGGACAAGCAGAACGACCGGGCTACATGGATGCCCTCGGGGCGTAACAAGAGACTGAGCGTCAGGTTGCTGCCGGGTTCCGATTCCCAGCTGTTGCCGCGCTGACCGCGCCCAGCCGTCTGGCGTCGCGCCGCCACGGCCGTATTAGTCTCCAAAGAGTGTTCATTCTCTGACAACCAGCTATTTGTGGAGCCGGTTTCCTCAAGCCATATAATCTTTCCGTCCGTCATATCCGCCAGATTGTTTCCGGCAAAATTACAATTTTTTTTGAGCAAAAGCGCAGAAAAGCACGCAAACGCTTTCCGACGGCCTTAACTTTGCAGCATCGAAACACACCGACGGTCGGAATAGACAAACCAAAAAACAATCAACAACAAAAAAACCTTTACGACGATGAAAGAACACGATGAAGCAATCGATCAACCGATCCCCGAGATTCCGGAAATCCCGGAAACAGAACAGGAAGAAGCGGAGCAGACCCAAGCACCGGAGACAGCAGAGAGCGCAGAAAACGCCACAGAAGCCGCTGAGACGCACGAAAGCCCAACGGACGAGGAATTGGCCGCCGCAGAACGCCGAGGCTACCTGAGAGGCCGCAACGAGGCAATAGCGCGAATGATGGAGGAACCGCAGCTGTTCGCCGATCTGGCCCGGATGGAACGTCAGGATGGCAAAAGCCGACAACGAGGCGACGCGACCGAGGATTTCCTGACACATATCCGCCCCCAGGTGTGGGACTGAAAACCGAAAATCAACAATCAACCTTTATTTTTCAAACATCAAAAAACCAAACAACCATGACAAACACAACAAACAACCAGACAACAAACAATCCCCAGATCATTTCCGGAACAACAGGCGGCGCACATCTCACGGACGGACCGCTGACCACAACAGCGGCCACTGCCGGATCGCCCGATCTTCTGACAAGCGAGATAGACAGCCGCATAGTGAAGATCCGCCCGATGGCCACCCCGATCGACCAGATATCGCGAATGGTCGGCTCGCGTCCGGCCTCGTCGATGAAGGTGGAGTACTATTCGGTAGACACCCGACCGGTTGAAAGCACGGTCAAAGGCAGATCGAAAGCGTCGGCCGACCAACTCCCCGACCTGCCCCCTACCTTCACAGTGGCGACTGCCAACGACCGCCTGTTCGCCCCCACCGACACCATTATGTTTCCCGACGTAACCGTCGAGACCCCGGGAGGCCAGGAAGAAGCCCTGACCTGCTACGTCAGCGATGTGCTGACCGGCACGGAAAGTGGTCTGAAGCTGATAGCGCTCAACATGGGGAGCGACGACGAAATCCCCGAACTGACCGACGGCATGAAAATAGTGCGCATGGGACGCGCCGCCGCCGAGCTCGATGTACAGACCGCCCAGTTCGAGGCTCTGCCGGTGAAGGACCACAACTACTGCCAGATCTTCAAAGCACAGGTGGAGCAGTCGGCCCTGATGCGACTTTCATCGAAAGAGGTTGGCTGGAATCTGAGCGATCAGGAGGAAGTGGCGATCATGGACATGCGCATGGGGATGGAAAAGAGCTTCCTTTTCGGCACGATGGCCCGGCTGACCGATCCGAGGAAGATGGATGAAGTGCTGTTCACACGCGGCATCTGGAACCAGGCCGGCGAAGAAGCCACCCTCAGTCTGGGCAGCCTCACGCAAAACGACCTGATAGAGCTGATGAAGAAAGCGTTCACGGGCAATGCGGCCGGATCGCCAAGGAAAGTGCTCGTGGCCGGATCGGAACTGATACTGGCGATCAACAAGCTCGAATCGACAAAGGTGATCATGGCCGGCGACACCATTACACGCTGGGGGATCGATTTCAACGAGATCCGCTCCAAGTTCGGCTCGCTCTACGTGGTACATGCCGAAGTGTTCGACCAGTGCGGCCACGCCAACGACGGCCTGATCATTGATCCTCAGTATCTGACCAAGTACACCCACGTGCCGTTCCGTGTAGAGCGTCTCGACCTGAAGAAATCGGGCGTGCGCAACACCGATGCCCTCGTGGCTACTGAAGCGAGCTGCCTGGTGCTCCGCCATCCCAAGACCCACGTCAAAATCCGCGGCACATGGGATTGAGGATCCACACCCTGAGCGCCGACGAGATGCTCGGCCTCTGGAAACTGGCTACGATGTACGAACCGGCACGTCTGGACTGCATCATCAACCGCACCGACGGGATAGACCTCGACCGGCTTCTCCGCCACAGGATCGAGGGCTGGTATGCCCGACAGCTTCTCGATCTTCCGATAGAGGAACTACCGCTGACCGAGATAGCCGACCGACTCACCCCTGCGCGCCGCCCCGACGGCAGCGCGGAGGTGAGCCTCCCGGAAGGGACGGTCAGAGTGGCCGGAGTGATGATGGAGGGGTGGCACCGACTGGCTACCGTGACCTCCGATCCGACCTCGGCTTTGGCGCAGGAGCAGCGCAACCCCTACAGCCGTGGCGGCGTGGACGAACCAGTGGCAGTAGTCTACCGCGACGGACGTATGAGCCTCCACACACCGCCACCAGGCGAGATGCGACTTACGTCGGTGACAGCGGTTGTCCGCCCGGAGGACGGATCGTTTCCGCTGACCGACGCCATGCTGTGGCGACTGAATGATTCAATCGTAATATAGCGGTCGCAACCTGTTGCGACCCTACAGGTGGGTGGAGCCGGACGCGCCATGGCGCAGTCCCTACCAGGATAACAATTATTTATGTCTATATTTACTTTAAATCAATACTATGTCAACATTCAATCTTGCCCTTGAGGCATGGCAGGCAGGCGCGGAGCTGCGTAAACGTCGCAGCCGCTACAAGAAATTCGCCTACGGACGTCAGTGGGACGACATGATCACCACCCCCGACGGCGACAGGATGAGCGAACGGGCCTATGCCGAGATCTGCGGTCAGACACCGCTTACCAACAATGTGATCCGCCAACTGATCAAATCGGTGGTTGGAAATTTCCGATCGTCGCTTGCCGAGAACGACGGCAATGCCGGCGCAAGCGAGCCGGACAGTGCTACCGCCCGGCGCAACAGCCTGACCGAGATGGACTGCCGTATGCTCGAAGAGTTCCTGATCTCGGGGTGTGCGATCCAGCGCATCGTGGCGGAGAAACGCCCCGGAGGCTCGGGGGTGTGGGTGGACAATGTCAGCCCCGATGATTTTTTCGTGAACCGCTACTGCGATCCCCGAGGTCTGGACATTGAGCTGATCGGGATGCTGCGTGCGATGAGTCTGCGCGAGGTCGTGATGCGCTATGGGAGCACGCCGTCGAAAGCCGAGGCTATAGGCCGCGCCTACGCCCGGGATGCGGAGCCGCTATCGGCATCGCAGATAGGGAGCAGCGACGGCGATTCACATTTCTTCCGCGCTCCGGCCGGGCGCTGCCGCGTGATCGAGGTGTGGACGCTCGAGAGCCGTACGCTGCTCCGCTGCCACGACCGCGAACGTGGATCTTTTTTCGTGGCGGACAACAACAGCCGCACGCGTCTGCATAACATCAATGAGCTGCGCAACGGATCAGGAGAGGCCGGGATTGACGTGAGGCCGTCGACGACGCTGCGCTGGCACTGCCGGGTCTACGCTCCGACGGGTCTGCTGCTCGACGATTACGATTCGCCGTTCGGCCATGGCTCCCACCCGTTCGCGCTGAAGCTATATCCGCTGATCGACGGCGAGGTTCATTCGCTGGTGGAGGATGTCATCGGTCAGCAACGTCATATCAACAGGATCATCACACTGATCGACCATATAATGAGCGTGTCGGCAAAAGGGGTGCTGCTGTTTCCGGAGGATCAGAAGATCGATTCGATGAGCTGGGATGAGCTGGGAGCGGCATGGGCACGCAGCGATTCGGTTCTCCCCTATCGCCCCGGGGGTGGGTCGTCGGAGCCGCATCAGGTTGTGGGGGCATGTGAGAATCCGGGGGCTTACCGTATGCTGGAGACGCAGCTCAACCTGTTTCAGCAGATCTCGGGTGTGAGCGAGAACCTGCGAGGGCGCATGCCGGCCTATCAGACGTCGGCGGCGACGCTCGACAGCCAACTGCACACGTCGGCAATAGCGATGCTGGATCTGATAGATACGTTCAATGGTTTCCGGATGGAGCGTAACAGGATGATGGCGGCGACGATGCCGGGTGTTGGGAGGTTGAGGGGTTGAGAGGGCACCGGTAGACGGCTCGGAGAGCCGTTACCCCGACGGGGCGGATGATTTGCTGGGCGTTGGGGGTGGATCGGGGTCATCGCACTCCGTGCGGTTGGACCGGGAGATTCGGAGACGAGGGGATACCGGTAGACGGCTCGGAGAGCCGTTACCCCGACCGAGGCGGATGATTTGCTGGGCGTTGGGGGTTGGATCGGGGTCATCGCACTCCGTGCGGTTGGACCGAGAGATTCGGAGACGAGGGGGCACCGGTAGACGGCTCGGAGAGCCGTTACCCCGACGGGGCAGGTGGAGCCGGAGGACGGCGATATTATAACAATCATTAACATTGGTGTGGATGGGTAAATGCACATGTTGGATTGTAATTTTGCCATTGTAAAACAATTAATCTTTCCGTTACCTTTATCAAAACGAACTATGAAAAACAACGTTTCAACAATCATTGCCGCCGGCAAGAGGACAATGACCGAGCAGCGCGACGCGGATTTCTACCGCGCCTGCTGCCGGGAGCTGGCAGCAAGCGAACGCGAGGGGCATCTGCACCCCACAGTGCGCTCGCTGGTCAGCGCGACGCTGCAATCGCGCGCTCCGATGTTTTATGTATCTTACGCATTTGCCTTGCGCACTCTGCGCGGAATGCGCCGCCACAGATCGGGGCGCAGCTACGATTCGCGCCGGCGTAAATGGCATGACATCGATCTGAGGGTCGCGGCTCTGGAGCATCGCCACAGGCTGAGCGATTCGGAGGCTCTGCAACGGGTGCTGGCCGAGGGGGACGCACCGGGGTTCTATCTGTCGGTGTCGGCGGCCGAGAGGATTTACCGGCAGTGGCGACGGCAGAGAGGTTAGAATCCGGGGGATAAACAAGTGATAGATATAAGAACTATGTGTCGGCGGACGGTAGACGGCTCGGAGAGCCGTTACCCCGACCGGGCGAGTAAAGTTATTGACATTAAATCTGAATCAAATGCTATGAATTACGTTATTTCAATTTCAACAGATGCTATTTTGGCGCAGGTGCTGGCTCAGGCGGCGATGCGCAACAGACTGTCGGCAACGCGTCCGGCGGTTCTGACCACAGACCATGGCGAGGCGTTGCGTGCGCTGGCCCGTGGTGCTTTCTCGAGGGTGTGCCTGGTGATGGCACCGGTGATGAGCGACTGCAATGTCGACGCGGAGGATTGCACGGAGGGGATGATGAGGATGGAGATCGACGACCATGGGCTGCTGACGCTCCATCCGATGGCTCTGCGCGCGGTGATTGAGCATGCGATAGCGGTGCATGTTCTGTCGGAGGCGTATGCCGGGACTGATGCGGAGGCATCGGAGGTGTTCGCGAGGGATTTCGAGGAGAGTATGTCGCTGCTGCGCAGGAGCATGAGGGAGCCGTTCAGGGGAGCGCGGATACGGGCGTGGAGGGTGTAGAGTTTAGAGGTTGAAGGGTTGAGGGGTTGAAGGGTTGAGGGGTTGAAGGGTTGAAGGGTTGAAGGGGCGGTAGACGGCTCGGAGAGCCGTTAGCCCGACCCATGCAAATTCTTATTAGCAAAAGCAGCAGGGCATCGCCGTGGTGGCGATGCCCTGCTTATGTTTGAGATAGGGGAATCCGGATTATTTGCGGATGACTTTGACTGTGCGGAGGAGCTTGCCGTCGCGAACAACTTTCACGAGGTAGACACCCTGCGTGCCAAGAGCGATGCTTACGTTCTGACCTGCGACGATGTCGGCGGTCTTCTGAGCGGAAAGCATGCCGGCCATGTTGTAGACTTCGATGCTGTATGATCCGTCAGCGTCAAATTCAACGAAGAGAGCGTCGCCCACGGTGTAGGTAGCAAAGCCGTCGGCGTCAGAGCCGATTTCCTCGATGCCCTGAGTAGACTCGCCAACCTTGATCACGGGATAGTCCATAACGGCAGATCCGTGGCCGTTCTCAAGTTTGAGCTGTACGGCGTAGTCGCCTTCCTTGGTCCATTCGAGAGTAGCGGAACCAGCTTCACCGGTACCGTCGCCAACGATGTTTGCACGACGAGTGGTCCAGGTGGGTTTGGTCACAACAGGATAAGCAGTACCCGAGATATAGGGACAACCGGTCAAGAAGGTAGGTTCACCAAAAACCATTGTGTTTTTACCTTCACCTTCCGATGGTATATCATACCAATATGCCATAGGGGATGTGGCAGTTGCATTCGCTCCGCACACTCCTGCAAAGCCCTGGCTTCCATTTACTGTCACTGGAGATTCCTCAAAGTCCCAATAACCAAGCACGTCGGCCGGCAGATTGTTTTTGTCGAGACCATTCATTGAATTCAACACGTCCTCTTCGGTCATCGATTTGCCCCAAACCTGGAAGTCGTCGACACAACCTTTCACTGCCGAGATCTCCTGAGAGGTACCACCGAAAGCAATCCAGTTGTTGTCGGTAATGGTGAAGTTGTCGGCCACGAAATCGGGTTCGTATGTATTGGTGCCATACTGAGCACCGCTGACATGCTTAGCGACGTTGACAAGGTCGGACCACTGGCTGTCGTCACCCCATTTGCCAACCTGACCTTCATAGTTGCCCTTATTGACATAGGCCCACTGAGAAACCATCTGTTTCTTGCCATTGATATAGAAATGCTGACGCATCAGATTGGTTCCTTCCTTGTATTCGAAGCAGATTGCCACGTGTGTCCATGCGCCGACATCGATCTTGGCATCGTCGAAGCGGTAGAACAGACGCTGACCTTCAGTTCCAGCACCCATACGCATACCCCAAGAGGTATCGATCTTGTGGATCACGAAGCGTCCTTCCTCATTGATACGGCTCCAGAAGAAGCCCCAGTTATCGAAAGGCCATCCGCCGGTGATACGGTCCTCAACGGTGATGAAGCTTGAGAGACCGGTGGGGAGTTCATTGTATTTCACCCACGCGGCTACTGAGAATGAGCTACGGGCTTTCAGACCGAGGTCGCCGCAACGCACGCCGAACCAACGTTCGTTCAGGTCAACACCACGTGAAGCCGATCCATCGGCCGGACGACCGGTGTAGGAGAATGTCTTGCGTTCGTTGACATTGATCTGCACATCGCTGCTGTTTTCGTCGACATTTTCGCCGTCGATGGCAAGCGAGTAGATCTCAGGGAGCGCACCCACTTCTTCCGAAGAGATGGAGACGTAGCGTGGGTATTCAACGGAAGAACCGTTTACAGTCACAGTGAGGTTATATGAACCGATGGTAGCGAGACCGGGGCATTCCACAACGCGGCCTGTACCGGTCCAGAGGGTATTGCCGTCGGTGTCGGAGATGGTCCATGAACCGGAACCGTGGAGAGGATCGACGAAAGAGAGTTCGAATTTTTCGCCGGGCTTGATGATCGATTTGTTGATCTGGATATCCTCAACGGTCACATATTCGGGGAGAGTCATATAGTCGCTCCATGCGATCTCGCTCTCTGATTTTGTGTCGAGCGAGAGTGCGCTGACACCGAAACGCATTGCCTTGTTTCCGTCGGCATTAACTTTGGCAGCATAGACAAGGCCTGCCCATGATGTTGTGATGCCCATGTTCTGAGGCTCACCACCCTCCTGCTGCGCCCAGAGGCGGAACATCGAGGTGTTGACATCGGAGTTGTAGCAGGGTTCGCCGACACCTTTGATTGCGTTTCCGGGGTTCATGTCCCAGATCAGTTTGGCATCGACACCTGAGTTATTGTAGGCGAGGATCTTGGCGGTTGTGAGCGTGGGAACAGCCGGGGTGGCCCATGTTGCTCCGCGAGAAATCTCAAGTCCACCGAGAAGCATCTGAAGGTTTTCGGCATTGGAGAACTTCAGCGCTACCATGCGGAGAGAAGTGTTGGCGGCTGATGCTATACCGTTGAGATCAAACTCAATAGTTGTCCAGCCATTGGCACCTTCCTGATAAGACTTATCCTCCAGATCGGCACACTCTTCTTTGGTGATGATGGTTTTAGCTCTCTCTGTCACAGTGTTACCGAAACCGGCAACGAAATCCACATCGGCGGAACCACCGATGATCTTGAATGTCAGACGATATTTTGTGTCTGTTCTGTTTGTTGCGAAATATGTCTTGAACAGGTGGAGGTATTCAGTTGTAGCCGATCCGCTGATCTTCAGACATGAGCCACCAACGTAGGCATCCTCCCAAGTGAATGCGGCATCCATGTGGACATCGGATTCGGAGATTGTCTCAGAGCGGCCACCGCGGAAAGTTGGGGCGAACCAGAAACGCCATGTGGGCAGATAGTCCTGCACGCCGATGTTGTACCATTCGTTATTGTGCATGCGTTCGCCTTTCCAGTTGAAGAACTGGCCGTTTCCAAGATTGAAGTATGAATAGAACGGCTCATCGCTACGAAGATCCCAGTTGAGGGTAGAACGAGCGGTCATCATTGATGACATACCGGCCCAGTCGTCGTTCGGACGGTGTGTGCGGTTGAGCGCGATGGTTTTCTTGATGGCCGGGTTGCGCGGACCGTTACCAAACCAACGCTCGATAGTTTTCTGATATGTAGCGGCTTTTGCCATCGGCGAGCTACCGTTGCTGTTGCGGTCCTGCCAATACATGTTGACATTATGTCCGCCCCAGAGGCCGATCGAATATTTGTAGTCTTTGAGAAGATCGTAGTTGCTGCCCGATTTAGGCTCGCCGCCCTGGGTGTTCATGCCGGCATAGATGTAGAAGGGGCTACGACCCATCTCTTCAGCTTTGGAGATTGCGGAGTTCATGTAGGACACGGAGTTCCAGTTGTAGTTCTGGAAAGCTGAAGAGCCTTTGAAGAGCTCAGTCTTGCCGTCAAGACCGCAGTCCCAGGTGATACCGCCATTGTCGAGAGTGGCATTATACCACATCACCTCCCAGAGCGGATCCTTATCGGCCATGTAGCTCATGAGATCGGTGTGCAATTTGGTCAGACCTTTTCCTTTGGGTGCCCAACCGGAGAATTCGGAGTTGTAGCCCAGACCGTCCTGACCGAAATAGTAGAGGAATTTACCTACTTTGTCGGCACCGAGGCTGATGATGCCTTCGAGACACGACTGCCACGCCGAAGAGATAGATGCATTAGGAATGCCGGCAACGCCATGGACCGATACGCCGTTTTTGTGAGCCACATCGGAGAATGCGCCGGGAGTCCATCCAAACGGTGCGTTCCAGTTGCCATAGTTGTCGACATAGTTCCACATAGAGAATACCTCGCCGTCCATGGAACCGTCGGGGAGCGCGTTGAGTTTCACACCGCCACGAGCTTCGTCGCTGATCGGCACCCAGAAAGCAAGACGCTTGTCATTGCCGTTCTTGTTGGTAGAGGACCACTGGGTGATGGAAGGATACACCTGGGTATTGGCATCGTAGAAACGTGCCTTTGGTTTGACGCGGGAGATGAAGAAGTTGGCATCTTCCCATGTCTTGCCATCGATTGTGATGTTGCCCTGTCCGCCGTTCCACGCCTGTACGTAGGTGTGGAGCTGCTCAGAGGTAGGCCACGTCACGTAACCGGCAGCCAGCTTCTGCGCCATTGATGGGATGGCTGCGAATGCAAGTCCGGTTGCAAGAAGTAAAGATTTTTTCATTTAGGATTGGTTTATGTTAGTTTTGGTTGATTCCTTTTTCATATTGGCATTTTGATAGCACAATTAGCCAACATCAGAATTTATCGGCTAAGATAATGCTTTTTAAATAACTATGCAAGGTTTTTAACATACGGCAATTTATTTGCGGTCAAACAATCGACTAATCAGGATAAATTCTTGATTTTTGAGAGGAGGCAGGGTTTGGCCAGTCTGGGTGATGGATCTTCGAGCCGTCTACCGGTATGTCACCGTCGCAGATTCTGGAGGCCAACCGCACGGAGTGCGGTGACCCCGATCAACCCCCAACTACATCGAATCAGCCGCCCGGTCGGGGTGACGGCGCTCCGAGCCGTCTACCGGTATACCCCGTCGCCAAATCTCTCGGTCCAACCGCACGGAGTGCGGTGACCCCGATCAACCCCCAACTACATCGAATCAGCCGCCCGGTCGGGGTGACGGCGCTCCGAGCCGTCTACCGGTATACCCCGTCGCCGAATCTCTCGGCCAACCGCTCGGAGTGCGGTGACCCTGACCGACGTATCTCCCCTCCAATATTGTATTTTTACGCAATAAGAGCATTATTATTCATGCAAATACTTATCTTTGCTTTCACATGAATAATGAAATCTCATCACCATACGGAATTTGTTGCAGTGGCCCTGTCATTGATAGCTCCATTTGCTTTGACTACAGAAAACAGACCCAACATAAATTCCATGGCATCCTTCCTCACTGGCATCAAGAAGGAGTACTGCAATTTGTAACATTACGTCTCGCTGACTCTTTGCCACAACAAAAATTGCTTGAACTTCAAGAGATCCGCACTCAATGGATGGCGAAATATCCGCTACCTTGGGATGAAAGCACCCGTAAGAGTTTCGAGGACGTGATAGGTGAGAGATACCAGTCTTTTCTTGATGCGAATTATGGCAAATGCGTGCTAAAGCAACGTGAATGTTGGCAAATAGTAGTTGAAGCACTTAGATTTTTCGATGCAAAAAGATATTATCTTTATGATTATGTAGTTATGCCCAATCATGTTCATTTCGTGGCATATGTACATGGTGATTCTATTCTTGATGTGATTGGACAGATTAAAAGATATTCGGCCAGAAAGATAAATACCATGCTTGGCCTCAATGGCAGATTATGGCAGAGGGAATGCTTTGATCGGATTATTCGGAGCGCAGAAGATTACGAACGGATCTCTGATTACATCAGACAAAATTTTAATACACTTCGGAGATTATAATTGCCCCCAGACCATCATCCATCATCCACCCTCCAGCTAAAGCGAATCATCCGCCCGGTCGGGGTGACGGCTCTCCGAGCCGTCTACCGGTATACCCCCTCGCCAAATCTCTCGGTCCAACCGCACGGAGTGCGGTGACCCCGATCCACCCCAACTACATCGAATCAGCAACCCAGTCGGGGTGACGGCGCTCCGAGACGTCTACCGGTCGCCCCCCTGATCGCCGAATCTCTCGGTCCGACCGCACGGAGTGCGGTGACCCCGATCCACCCAAACGTCGAGCAAACCGATCGCCCAGTCGGAGTCGGGAGGATAGAAAGCAGAGAAGCACCGCCGGGGGCGGTGCTTCTCGCAATTATGGGATTACAGTGGGATTATTTGCTGAGGACTTTGAGGGTGCGGAGCACGTTGCCGTTGAGCGACGCTTTCACCATGTAAACGCCGGGGGCGCCGAGGGTGATGCGTGCGTTCTGGCCGGCTACGGCGTTGAGCTTCTCAGAACCTACGAGCATACCTGCTGCGTTGTAGACCTGAACATCGTAGTTGCCATCCTGAGCGAACTCAAGGAAGAGAATGTTGTCGACGGTGTAGATGTTAACGTCGTTAGCGTCGATGTCGATATCCTCGATGCCCTGGGTGTTGTCAACAACAGAGTAAACGGGGAAGTCCATTGCGTCGGAACCGTAGTTATTCTCAAGTGTCAGGGTTACGGTGTGGTCACCGGCGCTGACAAAGTTAACAGAAGCAGAACCTGCCTCGCCTTCTGTAGTGGCGCGCGATTCGAGTTTCACGAACTGGGTCTTGCGGTCGGTGTCGCTCCACTTGGCTTCGGTCACCACGGGATAAGCGGTACCGGAGAGGAACGGACAGCCAGATTCAAATGCAGGGGCATAGGTTTTCAAGGTCTTAGAACCTTCGCCACCTTCTTCGCCGTTCGAGCCAACCCAGCTGTGGTTAGAGCACTTAGCAGAAGCATAAGAGCCGATACCGGTCATGTAGTTGTCAGAGTCGGGCTCGTCCTCGAATGCCCATAGACAAGCGAGGCCTGAAGGAATATTTGCAGATGTGATACCGTTCATGGACTGTTTAACCTGATCAGCGGTACATGCTACGTTCCAAACCTGGAAGTCGTCAACGATACCATCGATCGCACCACCCTGATATTTAGTACCACCAAACATCACGTAGCAGTTGTCAGAACGAGTGGATTTTATACCTGAACACCAGTCATCGGTAGTCTTGTCTTTGTAGATCCATCCGGATTCATTTTTGTTCTGACCGGTAGCGGTCTGATACCATTCAGAGGTCTGCTTAACACCATTGATGTAGAGCAGGCAGCGGAAGTCTGATCCATTTCTTTCGAATACCATCATGATGTGGGTCCACATGCCGGTCTGAAGCTGAGTGTCAGGGAAGCTATAGGTAAGCTCGCCGGGTGAAGATGCATCAGAGTCATTACCACGGAAAACTATATAGATCTTACCATTTGAATCACCATGGCACCACATCCAGCCCCATTCGTTCTGTGGCCATCCGTCGAGTTTGTTCACAACATTGATAAACGACCATTCGGTTGTTGGCATTTCATTAAACTTGAACCAGCCACCAACAGAGAGCGAACCGCTTGATGTGATACCGAGATCACCGACACGAGCGCCGATACGACGGTTGTTAAGCGCCATAGCTCGTGAAGCAGAGCCGTCGGCTTTACGGCCGGTGTAGCTCAATGTGGGGGTATCGGTCAGCTGGATGCTGATCGGGGAAGTTGAGTTGGTCAGATCGCCATCCTCGTTAGCGATAGTGTAAACAACGGGGAGCGCGCCTACCTCTTCAGCGGAGATCTGAACGAAGTAGCCAAGTGTACGTTCGTTGGCAGTGCCTTTGTCGAGAACGAGGTCGTAGCCACCGGTTGAGGGCAGACCATTGGGAACGTCAAGACGGATGCCGTTGCCGGAAGCTACGGTGTTTCCGTTGATGTCAACAAGAGTCCATGTAGAGGCTTCGTGCTTGTCGTCGACATAGTAGCATGAGAACTCTTCATTGGGTTTGATCATCTTCTTGGAGATCTCAACATCAGCCGAAGCCACATAAGAGCCCTTAGACTCATACGAGCTCCAGGTGATCTCTGACTCAGCCTTGGTGTCCATAGATACGGCGCTCACACCGAAACGGATCTTCTTGGAAGCGTCGGTGTTCTCGCCACGGAATGCGATAGCAGCCCAAGAGGTTGTTGCACCGAGGAACACGGGGTCGCCACCATCTTCCTGAGAGTAGACTTTGAACATCGAGGTGTTGACATCGGAGTTGTAGACAGGAGTTCCGCTGTTGCGTCCTGCATCGCCATCCATTGTCCAGATGAGCTTGGCATCAACGCCGGCATAGTTGTTGGAGAGGATCTTGCATGATTTGATGGCGGGAGCAGCCGGGGTAACCGTGGTGTAGCCGCCGTCGATTTCGAAACCACCGAGAAGCATTTCAAGATTTTCGGCGTTGGTGAATTTAAGACCCACGGCACGGAGAGAAGTATTGGTAGCACCGAGCACGTCGGACAAGTCGAATTCAATGGTGGTCCAGCCTTCGGCACCACTGATATAGGATTTGTTTTCAATATCGCCGCACTGATCTTTGGTTACAATTGTCTTTGATTTCTCCGTTGCTGCAGAACCCCATCCGGTAACGAAATCAATATCGGCCGAACCGCCAAGGATCTTGAAGGTGAGACGATATTTGGTGCTCGCGCGGTTTGCGCTGAACTGCGTCTTGAACAGGTGGAGATATTCAGAGGAAGAAGTGCCGGAGATTTTCAGACATGAACCGCCAACGTAGGCATCTTCCCATGTGAAAGCAGCGTTCATATGGACATTATCAGCTGAAACATTGCCGTTCAACCAGCTGTCGGCAAACCAGAAGCGCCATGTGGGCAGATAGTCCTGAACACCGAGGCTATACCATTCGTTGTTGCTCACGCGTTCGCCTTTCCAATTGAAGAACTGGCCGTTGCCGAGGTTGAAGAATGTGTAGAACGGTTCGTCGGACAATTTCCAGTTCAGCACAGAACGGGCGCTAACCAGAGCGGAGATACCGGCCCAGTTGTCGCGAACAACGGGCTGACCGATATTGGTGAGTGTGCCGCGGATGGCAGGGTTGCGCCAGTAGTTGGTGTACCACTGCTCGATATTGTTGTTATAATAGGACTGTGTTGCAACGGATGTGGTACCGCCCATACCATGTTCTTTCCAGAACTGGTTGACCTGGTGAGAACCCCAGATACCGATAGAGATCTGATAGTTTGGCAACACATCGAAGTGGCCACCATTGTCAGACGATGATCCTTCCTGGTTCATACCACCATAAATGTGTACAAACGGGTTGAGATCGAGACTCTTCACATAGTTCACATCTGAAGGTACGCGACCATAGATAGCCCAGTTATAGTTGAGGAACATAGATGTACCCTTGATCAACTCGCTAGCAGTTGAGGAACTGATCTCATAGTCAAATGAGCAGCTACCTGTCTGTGTTGTACCATTATACCATACGTTTTCGAAAATTTTGTTTCCTTTTCCATTCATGTATGTATAAAGATCCGTATGGAGTTTGGTAAGACCCTTGTTCTGAGGACTCCAGCCAGACCATTCGGAGTTGTAGCCGAGACCGTCGACACCATGATAGAAGAGGAATTTACCGAGCTTATCGGATCCCTGGGCGATGACACCTTCAAGACAGGTTGCCCAGTTGGAAGGCATTGAAGAGTTTGGAACAGATGCGACACCGGAAACAGCGACACCGTTCTTGTGGGCAGCATCGGCAAACGCGCCAACAGCCCAACCGTAAGGAGTGGTCCAGTTGCCATAGTGGTCAACATAGCTCCACATTGAGAATGCCTCGGAGTCGAACACGCCGTTGGGAAGCGCATTGAAATCGGAGTTGCCCATCGGCACCCAGTTGAGGTAGCGGTGGTCAGTACCGGTTTTGGTCGAGGTGTTGTACTGGGTCAGGGTCGGATAGACCTGAGTCTGTGTCTGATAAAATCTTGCCTTTGGCTTGACACGTGAGGTGAAGAATTCCTCGTCTTCCCACGTCGATCCATTAATGGTTATGGAGCCGGCACCGTTATTCCACTGCGACACGTAGGTGTGAAGCTCGTCGGAACCCGGAAACGTCACATAACCTTCCTGGAGCTTCTGTGCGGAAGCGCCACCTGCAAGAATCAATGCACTGCAGAAGAAGATAGACTTTTTGTTCATAATTATGGTTTATTGGTTTTAAGGTGTATTCTTTTCAGAAAAACATCAATAATCCGCTCAATTCATTCGACTTTCCGAATGAAAAAAACAAAGGAAGGCTGCGTCATTTTATCTACGCTAACAACACCGCCTTCCTTCGAAAATTCCATCAATTATATCAGGACGCTGATGACAAGATTATTGAATGTGTAGACAGCACCGAGCGACGAGGTGTAGCTACCGTTGACGGTGTAAGTTCCGTCACCGTTGTCGGTGATTGTCAGATCATAGGATGAGTTCTCAAGAACTGCCGTTTCATCGCCGTCGGCATTGTACATACGGAGTACACCGTCGGAGCCGACGAAGTGACCGAGAATATCTTCGGAGAACTGGAATTCGAAGGACATGATTGAATCATCGTTTCCAAAGATCCAGATCGCAGAATTTGACTCATCGTCGCTGTAACCGATAAATGAGTTCTCGAGGTTTATATCGGCATTGGGGTATTCGATGCCTTTGAGTTCCTCAACGGAGATCTCCTTCACCATAGCATATTCGCCATATTTGCCGGAGATATCCACGCGGACAGTAGAAGTTCCTTCTCCAATGCCATTGATTGTGGCTTTGCGCGGATCGTTGGGGTCAACATCGATAGAGATAACCGAAGGATTGGATGATGTCCATTTGACGTCGCCGTCGAACGAAGCTGCCGGAGTATTGACATCAGAGTACATGTAGACCTCAAATTCGGCTGAGGCAGATGTTCCCTTGGTCAGCTGTGCAACTGGCTCTACCGTCCATTGCGTGCGCTGTACGCGGTCGTTGACCTCAACGCGGAGTGTGCGTGTCACGTCAAGCGAGGTGATGGTCAGGGTTACTGTGCCGGGCTTGAGCGGAGTGAACTGACGGCGGAAGCCATCGTCAGCGCCACGCTCCTCTACACGAAGGATCGAGGGATCTGAGCTGACAACGTTGGGGATGTGGAACGAGAATGAAGCGTCGGGGATGGTAGAGATGTAGATGTTGAGCGGAGTGCCGATCGAAGCCTGCAGAAGCTCGCCATCCTGATAGATTGTACCGCTGTCCTCAGCATCGGTATCCTTCATGAGGATATCGGTAACAGGATATTCCTGGTTGAAGTCCATTACGTTGATATCGCAGATGTAGGTCTGGGGATCGTAGTCAGTGTCGATACATTCGCCGGGGATGGTGAATGTCACGCGGCTGAGACCGGTACGGATACCGGAACGCACTTTCAGATAGCTGACATAGCCTGAGTTCTGATAATCTTCGTCGAAGAATGATTCCTCAACAATCACTGAGCTACCGCTGACATCCCATGTGAAATAGCCGGCTTTTTCAGCAGCCATAGCATTGGCGATATCGACGGGACGCTGGGTGCGGACACCAATGCAGACACCTACGAGATGTTCTGAGTTGATGTCGAGCGAAACGGTCTCCATCTTAGGCTTGATGTTGGAGGGAGTCTCGATACCGGGACCCGGGCGGCGACGCACGCCATTCTGGATGTATTCCAGACCGGATGTGAGCTGTGGGAAGAGGAAGATGGTGGTGGAAGCCGATGATGATTCCTGTTCGTTGCCGATTGTGAGCGTACAGGTGGCTTTACCGGCGAGACGGGGTGCGGTGAACACGACGCCGACACGGCTGTTGGCACGGTCAACGTAGATCGGGCCGTCGCCATAGGTGGTGGGCACGAAATCTGCCTCGGCCGGATCCTCTGCCTCGGTTACCTTCTCAATGAAGTCGAAGCTGAAGTTAACGTCATAGTCATCGACAACGCCGATGGGCGAAACTTCGAACCAGCAGGTATCGTTCATGATGTCATTGTAGGACATCATCTCTTCTTTTACAGCCTTCACAGCTCCGTTTATCTCGTTGCGGCCTATGGTTACCGTCGTAACAGCATACATACCGTTTTCGAGAGTTGCGCGGATCACAGTGCTCTTGCCCTGCGAACCCGGCTGAGCGATAATTCCAAGATAGGTTTCTTTCGGAACCTTAACATACTCGTCGGTGGTGTTCACGTCGGGAGCAGTTGTTTCGTCACCCTCTTCGTCCGAACGCGATGCAGCGATATTTTCGCCTTCATCCTCGCCTTCAGAAGGGCTACCCGGTTCCTCAGGAGCGATATAATGCTCGTTCTTCACGTTTTTGTAGATAACGATCTCGGAGATCTTTACCACACTCTCATCGTCGACCGACCAGGTGATCGGAGTGACGATTTCATTGCCGCTCGCATTCTCAACACGGGCAGACAGACGGAGCGTATCGCCGGCAAGCATTGTCACATCAGTATTGGCCATAGTGATGTAGACAGCATCCGCGCCCGAGAGAGTCGCTTCCTCCTTACAAGAGGTGAAAGCGGCAGTCACGGTGAGAGCGGCGGCTCCAAATAATATCTTATTGAAAAGTTTCATTTTAAAGATTCTTATGATGGATTAGAGATGATTATCGGGAATATACTGACCATTGGCATCTTTGGCCCATGTTGCGGAATTAACATCCCAGAACACACGGGTACCGCAGTCCTGAGTGCCACCGAGAAGTTCGGTGATCTGCGAAAGTTCAGCAGCATTGTTTGCATCGGCCACGAATGCTACACGACGGATCTGCATTTCAGTATCAACATTGGTCATGTTGTTGATCTTGACAGGGAACAGACGGGGATAACCGGTACGGCGGAATGTTGTCCAAGCCTCCATACCCATCGGGAAGTTTGCAATATACTTCTGTGTGATGATCTTCTCAAGCATCAGCTCCTTGCTGTCGGCAGAGTTCCATTTAACGCCGCAGGTAACACGACCGGCGATGTCGTTCACACGGTTGTAGTAGTCGCGGTATTCAACAGCCGGAAGATTGTCCTGATTGAGATATTTGGTGATCTCGCTTTCGTCGATACCCCATTCCGAGAGAGAAAGACGGATACCTTCCTCATAGAGCGACTGAGCATCGCCACCCATGTTCCAGCCACGGAGAGCGCCTTCAGCACGGAGGAATGTAGCCTCGGTGCGTTTGAAGAACGGCTGCTTCATGTACTGATGACGGGCAGAGAGCTGAGCGAACGGACCATAACCACCGGCATCGGGGCTACCGGTATCTTCCATATAGAGACCAGAACGCACGCCGTAGACACTTGTCGGAGCGGTAACACCGGCGGGGTTCTTGATAGCGTATGAGTTATTGTCGAACCATTCGTTGAGCAGCGGCGACTTGAAGTGTTTGAGGATGTTTTCAAGCGAAGCGTTGAGACGGATGTCGTTCCAAGAGTTACCGATGAAGTACCATACACAGTTGTGGGTGGTCACGTGGTAAGCGATATCACGTGGGTCTGTAGGCATGAGGACACCGATTTCATCCTGATATGCTTCCTCAGCAATGTTCTGAGCCACGAAAGGCTTGCTGTCGGGGCCATAGACAGGATCCGGGTCATTGTAGTCAACAATGTTCAAAGCCATACGGAGCTTGATAGAGTTGGCGAACTTAACCCAATAGCGCCAGTCCCAACCGGTCATTGTCTTTTCAGCATCAGCTCCTTCAACACGCTGGAGATCACCCTGTCCGGGCTGAGCCTCCTTGAGAAGAGCGATAGCCTCATCGAGATCGGCGAGCACCTGTTTGTAGACTTCAGGGCCGGTTTCGTAGGTCATAGGACGAGTACGTTTCTGGGTACGTGTGTCATTGAACGCCATCACACCGAATGCGTCGACATATTCCTGAGCCACGTAAGCCTCGCAAATGAGAGCGATAGCACGCCATTCAGGACGCGGCTGGAGGATTTCCTCTCCATCAGCAGTTTTGTAAGTAGCCACATTCCAGGAGAAGATTGCATCCTTGCAATACTGGAAAGTACCTGTTTCGCCTGCACCACCGAGATAGCCGTTATCATCAGTGTAGAGGGTCGGGAGCGCCGGGCCGAACGAGAAGTTGGCCTTGGTTGTGGTCCAGTAACCTGCGTAGTTGTCGATAGAGTTGGCACGATCGTACTGATAGTTGTGGGGAGCCCATGATCCATCGGGTTCGTGCGAGTAATTCAGGATATAGGGGATACCTGTGCGCATCTGCTTTTCAAGTGCATCCATATCGGTTGCACCGAGGTTGTCCCCATTCTGCGAATCGTCCTCAACGATCCATGGATAAGGCTTGAGCTCGTCGCCACAAGACTGAAGCGAAAGCATTGAAGCGCCGGCAAAAGCGACAAGACAAGCTGATATGATTGATTTTTTCATTTTATTAGAGTCTGCGGATTAGAAGTTAAATTTCAAAGTGATGCAGTAGGAGCGCAGGGTCGGGAGCGCGTAAGAGTCGATACCGGAGTAACCGTTTGCTGCGGATACTGAGATGTCGGGATCAACTGGAGAATCCTTGTAGAGGAAGAATGCGTTCTTAACCGAGAACTGAGCTGTCATGCCTTTTGACTGACCGAAGAGATTGGGCAGAGTGTATGAGAGAGCGATGTCGCGCATGCGGAAGTTGGTAGCATTGTAGACATGTTCTTCCATCGGGTTCTGACCGATAGTCTCATAATATTTCTGAACGGAGATCTTACGGCCTGATCCGTCGGGGAGATACATCAGGTGGATCGGAGTTCCGTCGGCGGCGTATGCCATGAGGTTGGCAGGATCAGCTTCGGCAGCGAGACGTGCATTACCGGAGTTAACCGAGATACCGAAACGGTCGAGGTCAGGTTCTGTGAGCGACATCACCTTGCCACCGATACGTCCGTCGATCAGGAAGTAGAGTGTGAAGTTTTTCCAGGTGAATGTGTTGCTCCATCCCAGAGTGTAGGGAGAAGAAGTGTTACCTACATAAGTCTCGTACTGGCCGGAAGCCATCTGCGGAACAGCGTTTGCATAATCGGTGATCTCACCGGCACCGTTATTGGCAGCACCGGGGACGATGATATAACCTGTTTCAGCGTCGCGCTTGAACGAGTTAACATAGATGTCACCGAACTTACCGCCTTCAAGATATTTGATGTGGAAAGCTTTGGGGCCTGTCTCGTAGATATAGGGCACACCGTTTTCCTGCATGTAGGTTTCAAGGATCTTGTTGTCGTTGTAAGCGAAGTTGACATTAGACTGCCATGTCCAGTCCTTGTTGATCACCCAGCGGTAGCCGGCAGAGATCTCGACACCGGTGTTGCGGATCTTACCTGTGTTGACAGGTTTGGATTCGCCGGTAGCGGTGGTCACATAAAGGAACTGGTTGCGGAGAGTCGAGTTATAGTAAGTAACGTCGAGGTTGAATTTGTTGTTGAACATCCAAGCGTCGATACCGGTCTCGAATGCGGTTGTGGTCTCGGGCTTGGGATCGTCGAATGTCGGGGGTTTGGTTGAGAGCGCACCGGTAGAGAAGTTGAGGCTCTGACGGGCGAACAGAGTGTTGGGCACGGCGTTACCTACAACAGAGTAGCTGCCACGCCATTTCAATTGATCGAGCCAGGGAGCTGCGACATGATCTTCGTTGAAGAATTTATCGATAAGCACGTTGGCACCGAAAGAGTAGTAACCGAACGATTTGTATTCGCCATCGGCGGTGAACTGCTGGAATGCCTGGCACCAGTCGCGGCGGTAGCTACCATCAAGGTAAACCTTGTCGAACAAGCCGACAGATACGGTACCGAAGAGAGCGGTCGACCAGTCGGTGTAGTCCCAGGAGTCGGAAGCAGAAGTTGACGAACCGTTGGGGTTTGTCGGACGATAGTTCTTGCTGTTCTGAGGAACGAAGGCGTTAGGCACGCCGGAGGTATCGATACCTGTGGTGATAGTGGTACTGCGTGAGTAGTGACGGGTGAAGCTACCACCGAGAGCAACGTTCACATCGATCTTGTCGTTGAAACGGTCGTTCCATGTGAACATGTGGTCATTGTAGACATCGGATGTGCGAGAGTTTCCGGAGTAGTATTTACCACCTTTGTAGTCGAATCCGGCGCGGAACATTGTAGCATACTCTTCGTTGAGGCTGTTGTCCATTACCATGTCGACGCTGAAACGGGTCTGGTATTTCAGGTTTTTCCAGATTGTCCAGTCGAGGGTGATGTTACCGAGGATACGGTCGCGTTTCTGCTGGTCGTTGACCATGTTCTGTACCCACCAGGGGTTGTTCAAGTAGTCAACGAACCAGTTCCAGGTCTGGATAGGCTGTCCGGCAAGTTTGGGGTTACCGACAGTTGGATCCGAAACGAGGTATTCGCCGGACACACCGGTGTGTTTGTAGTTGTTCTTGAAATAACGCATGTCGACGTCGGCCGGAGTACGGTAGAGGGCATAAAGACCGGAAAGGGCTTTACCCACAACCGGGGCATTGTCGGTGCGCTGGTGGATCCAGTTCAAAGAAGCCGTGATGTTGACTTTCTTATTGAACAGGGAGAAAGACTCTTTCAACATCACGTTGTTACGGGTGAACTTGTTGCCCGGGATGATACCATCCTGATAAGTGTTGTTGTAAGAGAAATATGTGCGCGAAAGTTCTGTACCTCCGGAGAGAGTGATACCGTTGTTGAGGGTAAGACCGGTCTGGAAGTAGTCCTGAACAGATTCGCGTGCGCCGTTCATCAACCAAGGATAAGCAGCGACCTCGTCAGCTGTACGAGTGCCGACACGGGGACCCCAGGCAGCCCATGCGTTGTGGCCGTTACCGGAGTTTGAGATACCGTAGTACTGCTGCTGTTTGGGCCACATGGCTATGCGGTCGATTGATGTAGAGCTTGAGATGTTGACATTGACAGAGCCTTGAGCACCTGATTTGGTTGTGATGACAATCACACCGTTGTTAGCGGCCGAACCATAAAGAGCGGCAGCATTCGGGCCTTTGAGCACGGTCATGTTCTCGATATCCTCAGGGTTGATGGTCGACAGAAGGTCGTCGCCTGATTTACCACCACCCATGTCGATGCCGTCGGTTGCCTGAGTGCCCATACCGTTTGTCATGGGGACACCGTCTATAACGATCAGCGGCTGGTTGGAACCGAGAATAGAAGTAGAACCACGGAGCACGATACGTGAAGCACCACCACCGGCACCGGAGTTATTAGGAGTAATGGTCAGACCGGCACTCTTACCCTGAAGAGCGTTGACGAAGTTGGTTTCCTTGATACGGGTCACCTCATCGTTCTTGATGGTCTGTACGGCATAAGTCAGGGTCTTTTCCTCACGTTTGATACCCATGGCGGTCACAACGACGTCGCCGAGCACCTTAGTGTTGAGATCCATCTGGATCTCGATGGGCTGACCATTCCACACCACTTCAGCGTCTTTATAGCCAACTGAAGTAATTAACAACTTTGTGCCTGGCTTAACATTGGCGATGGAGAACTCACCATCAATGTTTGTGGCACCACCCTGAGAAGGATTATTGGCAACACGGACATTGGCTCCGATCAGAGGATCGCCAAATTCGTCTTTAACCACACCCGTCGCTTTTGTGGAGCTTTGCGCCGCAGCCTGCGGCTCCGGCATGGCATAAGCCGGCTGACCAACGGATATAAATCCAGCCAGAGAAGCGATAATGAGGAATTTGCTTACTGATTTGATTGGTTTTAGCATAAGTTAAATATTTAACTACTATAGATATTTTTTTTGATTTTATGGTTTAAGGTAATTTTCAGTTACTTTATTGATAATGATTGGTTTATATGTATTTAAAAGCCGACAATGCAACCCAGCACCAGGCCGTTCAGGGCGGCTCCAGGAGCTAAGGCGCACAAAGGCGACTAACTAAATCTCGACAAAGATAAGAAATAGTTTGTTAGAAATCGACTATTTTTCTTAAAAATTATTACAAAATCAACGTTTTAACATTATTCCGTGAAATTAACCTAACACCTACCTATAGATTAATGCGATCGGGATACACAAAAAATGAGATGCACTTCTTCACAGAAGCGCACCTCCCTCATAACCAAAATTCAAGTATATATATTGTCTAACAAAAGCATTGGCTCGGTCAGAGGAACACGAAGTTCCAAGGCTTAAGCATAAACCTTGAATCTACATACGATAAAAATCAAGTCGATGGACTCCCTGCATGGTCGATAAAAGGTTTACAATGCAAAATTACAACACAAGGCGTTGATCTGCAACAGGATCAGTGCAAAAAGTCTTTAAATTATCTAAACGCCGGATTTAACATTTGCCACTCGGGGCGAAAATGAGTAACTTTACGCCAAGATCCACAGCGATATAATCCGCTATATTAATTAATGTGTATGGAACAGAAGACGCCACTAATCGGCATGAATCTTGACGAACTGAATGCAGTAGCCGCCCAGTGCGGAATGCCACGCTATGCCGGGAAACAGATGGCCCGGTGGCTCTACGTGAAGCGCGTGACGGAGATCGGGATGATGACCGATCTGTCGACGGCGGCACGCGAAAGGCTGTCGGAATCGTTCTGCATAGGCCGCACGGCACCGAAACTGCGCACACAGTCGACCGACGGCACGGCAAAATACCTTTTCGAAGGAGCCGGTGGCCGCGATATCGAATCCGTGATGATCCCCGACGGTGACCGCGCCACACTCTGCGTCAGCTCACAAGCCGGATGCAAGATGAACTGCCGCTTCTGCATGACCGGACGGCAGGGATTCCACGGCGACCTGACCCCGGCACAAATCATCAATCAGGTCTTGATGGTGGACGAAGCCGAAAGGCTCACCAACATAGTGTTCATGGGTATGGGTGAGCCGATGGACAACGCTGAGGCCGTGGAACGCGCGATTGAAATAATGACAGCCCCGTGGGGATTCGCGTGGAGCCCGAAAAGAATCACGGTGTCGAGCATCGGAAAGATCGATGCACTCCGAGGACTCATCGAGCGCACGCAGGTTCACATCGCCCTCAGCGTCCACTCCCCGTCCCCATCGGAGCGTGAAGGACTTATGCCTGTGGAAAAAGCATATCCGCTGATCAAGGTGCTCGATATGCTCCGTCAATTCGACTGGGCACACCAACGACGGTTCTCGGTAGAATATATCATGTGGCGTGGCGTGAACGACGACATGCGCCACGCCGACGCTCTCGCCCGGCTCCTGCGCGGAATGCACTGCCGCGTCAACCTGATTCGCTTCCATGCCATCCCCGGGGTCGACCTGACCACCGCCACGGAAAACACCATGACGGCGTTCCGTGACCGCCTCAACGAGCGAGGCATCACGGCCACCATACGCGCCTCACGCGGCGAGGACATCATGGCGGCATGTGGCATGCTTGCCGGCAAGGAGAAAAAAGAGCTCTAAACAAAGATACTGATAAACAACCGAAGCGCCCGGTCGTAAGATCGGGCGCTCCTGTTATAACTCATTTTCAATCATCGCTTTGATATCGCGTCGAGAGCCTGCTGCAAATGATCCACAACCGTAGAGGTGGGATACCATTCGTTCAAAGCACCCGTGCGGATAGGCAACAGGGCATTTTCAAGCTTCTGCAATCCCTCGAGATCCTTGGCGACCTCAAGCTCCTGACGCAGCAGGCGGATCTTCTCGCTCATCTGGATGCCTTCCACCATACGCTCATAGCGTATCGACGAACGCCCGTCGGGATATATAAAATATGTATCACCGGGAGCGAACATGTGGAAGCGTGTATCCTCCATAGGATTGTCGGTCCAGTTCATATAGGACCAGTGGAGATAGCCGTCGTGGCCTGTGGCGGTGGCATATACGGGGATATAAGCTCCGTCGGCAGGCGCGCTGTTGCTGAACTGACTGGGCGCAGGAGTAGCACAACAGGTGTACATCAGAGTGAGCTGATCGCGATCGCGGCGACGCGCTATGACATCGTCGGGGAAGAAATCGCCCTTGATAAGAGTATAGCAGTCAAGCGAATCCACGAGTTCCTTATGGTAGGATCCGGCAAGCGACATCTTGATATCCGGCACTGCCGACTTCGCTACATCGTAGGCGGCAAGCATATCGGGAAGACCGCGCTCATCCATCACGATCATGGTCTTTTCAAACAATCCTTTCGCACGCAGGTGGGCCGCAAAGTCCTTCAGGAATGTGGTCCACAGATCAGCATATTCCTCCGAACCCGGCTTAGCATCCAGAAATTTCAGTTCACCGGAAGCCGCATCGAGATATCGGTACTTGGGTTCCCAGGGAACCATCGTGAAACACTCCAGGTTGGCATCTATGCCATTTTCCGCCATATAGTCGACCCATCGGTCGAAAACAGAATAATCGAACTTCCAGGAGCCGTCGGGCTGACGCACGGTAGCCACCATCGGTTCAAACTTATCGTTGCTCTGCTCGCCCCATGGCTCGTAGAACAGGATGACAGACACGGCCTTCTGTCCGGCGCGTGCAAGCTTCTGAACATAGGGACGCATCAGATCGAAATGCTCTTTGCTCCAAGGCTCAACGCCATAGTAGCGCGACACGGAATAGGGCTGCTGCCAGAGGTCGAGATAGAACGCCTGATCTGTACCGGCCGGGAGAGCACGCTTATCGACATCGACAGTCAGCGAGAGCGAGCCCACAGACTTGCCTGTCGATTTATCCTTCACGGTCAACTGCATATCATACTTTCCGGCAGCTACATCGGGAATCTCAACTGTAAGCCATATCGGGCGCACCGAACGCGGAGCCATAGACACAGTGGCGTCGGGCAGATCAATCATATCAGGAACAGTGAACGTAGGCAACGTGTCCGGTGGGTATCCGCAGCCGGGCCACGCCGTCGTCAGGACATAACGCATGAATGCGGCCTGAGTGCCCGGAGCCTTGATCTTGCGCTTACCCTGCCGCAGATCCGAGAGTTCCAAAGAAAGATCTCCCGTACCCTCAGGACTCACGAGCAGAGCCTCCAATCCGAGACGCTCGCCACGCCATGCATGCACCGTGGTATCGGTCACCACCGACGTTACGGGAGATGCAAATTGGCGGTAATGCGTGTTTTTCGGCACCCAAGTCAGATGCGTCGGACCGGAAAGAGATTCCCATCCCGAGCGATCGACGGTAGAAGTGTCGGCAGGTTCAACATAATTTTTTGCAGACATGGCCAATACTGGCATCACAGCAAGTATGGCGGCAAGGCTTCTAAAAACATTCATGGCAATGAGTCTTGTCGGTGATAATGAAAAATATTTAGGCAAATATACGCAATTCTGAAGTTTTTTCGCTAAGTTTGCGTTATTAAAAAACAAAAATAATGCGAATTGTAATCCAACGTACAAGCCGGGCATCTGTCAGCATCGACGGCGTCCTCCATGCCTCCATAGGCAAGGGGCAGATGATCCTTGTGGGTTGTGAGCGCGGCGACACTCGCGACGATGCCGACTGGCTCGCTGCCAAAGCCGCGGCACTGCGCATTTTCGACGATGCCGACGGTGTGATGAACCTGTCTGTAGCCGACATCGGCGGTGAGATCCTCGCCATCAGCCAGTTCACCCTGACCGCCTCCACACGCAAAGGCAACCGCCCCAGCTACATACGCGCCTCCCACGGCGAGGAAAGCCAGCCGCTCTACGAATATTTCTGCGGCCGGCTCGAATCAATGCTCGGTCCAGGCAGAGTGAAGCGCGGCGTGTTTGGTGCCGACATGAAAGTGGAACTGGTCAACGACGGCCCCGTGACCATAATAATCGACTCACGCCTACGCGAATAATATGACCGACGAAATGACCATATCCCAGCTTCAGGCAACCGTGGACCGATGGATAACAACCGTCGGCGTGAGATACTTCTCTCCCCTCACCAACATGGCAATACTCACGGAAGAAGTGGGAGAAGTTGCACGGATAATGGCCCGGACGCATGGCGACCAATCATTCAAGGCCGGCGAGCACCCCGATCTGGCCGACGAACTGGCCGACATACTCTGGGTTGTCTCAGCCATAGCCAATCAGGAGGGAATCGATCTGACCGAAGCCGTGGTGAACAATCTGCATAAGAAAAACGTAAGGGATTCAGACCGGCATCGCCTCAACCCCAAACTACAGAACAAACAATAACATAACCAAATAAAAAAAACATACCGATATGGCAGACAAATATCATGACACCGTTGCCAAGAGCAACGTCACAACCGACGATGAGAAAGTGAAAGCAGAAGTGGCCAAGATTCTGGCCGACGAGATGGAGGGCAACCGCAACCACGACACCTACAAACTTCTGTTCAACTGCATAGACCTGACCACGCTGAAAGCCACAGACTCGCCACAGTCAGTGGCACGTTTCACCGAGCGCGTCAACGATTTCGAAGAGCAGCATCCCGATCTGCCCAACGTGGCAGCCATCTGCGTGTATCCCAACTTCGCCCCGATCGTGCGCACGGTTCTGGACGTGACCGAGGTCAACATAGCCTGCGTGGCCGGTGGCTTCCCTGCATCCCAGACCTTCCCTGAAGTGAAAGTGGCCGAGACAGCTCTTGCCGTTGAAGGCGGAGCCGACGAAATTGACATTGTGCTCAATGTAGGCAACTTCCTCGATGGCGACTGGGAAGAGGTGTGCGACGAGATCGAAGAGCTGAAACACTCCTGCCGCCACGCCCACCTGAAAGTGATCCTCGAAACCGGCGCCCTCAAGACCGCCGAAAACATCCGTGCAGCCGCTATCCTGGCCATGCACTCCGGAGCCGACTTTATCAAGACCTCGACCGGCAAGGAATTCCCGGGCGCATCGCTTGAGGCCGCCTATGTGATGTGTCAGTGCATCAAGGAATACTACGACAAGACCGGCACCATGATCGGCTTCAAACCGGCCGGCGGAGTGTCGACCACAGACGAGGCTCTGGCCTACTACACCATTGTCAAACACGTGCTTGGCGAGCAATGGCTCGATAACGAATATTTCCGCATCGGCGCAAGCCGTCTGGCAAACAATCTTCTGAGCGACATTCTCGGCGAAGAAACAAAATTTTTCTAATCAATGAATTACTGGATAGCGCGAAACAAGGAAAAGATCGGCCCGTTGAAACTGGAGGATCTATCCTCGGCCGGAATAGAACGCACCACATTAGTGTGGCGCGAGGGGCTGCCCACATGGACACCGGCCGGCGATCTCGACGAGCTGGCATGGCTTTTCAATGACCAGCCTGCTCCGGAACCGGAACCAAAGGCTCCAACACCACCGAGACCATATAGAACCTACTACCGGCCTCTCGACCAACACCCCACAGAACAGATACCACCCCAACCGCCCACATACGTCGGCTGGAGCATAGCCGCCATCATTCTATGCTGCATGATTCCGGCCATAGTGGCACTGGTGATGGGGCTGAAAGTCGGCTCGCGCTATAACAGCGGCGATTTCGACGGCGCAAAACGCGCGTCAGACAGCGCGGAACTCTGGCTCATCATCTCAATTGTAGCCGGACTGGTAATGCTGCCGTTCTCAATCCTGCTGCAACTGATGTCATAAAAATGATGTCTCCGCAAAGAAGGAGAAAGATAATTGTCGTCGTGGCTCTGGCCATGGCGGCAATTGTCATTTCCATATATGCCATTTTCGATCCGTCGTCAGGATTTTTCCCTGCATGCCCCGTAAAATTCCTGACGGGGCTCGATTGTCCCGGCTGCGGCTCCCAACGCGCCTTTCATGCCCTTCTCCACGGCGACATAGAGGCCGCATGGCACTTCAACGCACTCATATTCCTGCTAACGCCGGTGGCCGCTCTAATAACCGTCGCAGAATTGATCAGGGAAAAGCATCCGCGTTTTCACAGGGCAATGACATCGCCGGCTATCATCGCCGCGATAATAGCCCTGATCATTCTGTGGACAATTGTCCGAAATCAATAATCGCTGAAAATTTTAGGCTTGATCACAAGCCCCACGCGCACCATGGAGTGGAACTGCTTGTAATCGAGCAAGCCCTCGCCGTAGCCATTGTAGTATTGCAGGAACAGATACTGATTGTCGCGCTTGAAGAGCCTGTAGTTCAATTCAATAATCGTATTATAGTTCAACGTCCATCCGCGGCGTTTGACAAGCGTCACCGACGCACCGAACCGGCGGTTGGGCGTGAAGAACGATGTCCCCACCTGATAAATACCGCAATAGTCGAGGATATCCTTATTGTTCATGCCGTCGACAATCGGGATCCAAGCCTTGCCATGGACTATAAATGTGGGGTCAATCATGATGTTGGCACCTACGCTGATCTTGTTCCACGAACGGGAAGCGGCGCCGTCGCGGCCATTGCTTTCATGCTCAAGCAAAAGCATCAGTTTACCGATAAACCTGTTCTTGACAAACAGCGGCTTGACAAGTCCTATGCCGGGATTGAAA
The DNA here is from genome assembly GCA_910579185.1 of uncultured Muribaculaceae bacterium. Taxonomy (GTDB): domain Bacteria; phylum Bacteroidota; class Bacteroidia; order Bacteroidales; family Muribaculaceae; genus Paramuribaculum. The sequence continues at coordinate 137,613 of CAJTTG010000004.1, read as the reverse complement.
TTCAGGTCTGTCATCGGCATCGAGTTCTCCAGAACGTTCCAGAACACCTTCTGCGTGTAGAACAGAAACAGATACGTATTCCAAGGCAACGTGCTTCGGGTCAGTTTCTGAGAAATAGAGATCTGGAACTTGACATTGGAATTCTCACGGGTTGGACGCGGACCGACGGGGACGCCGAATGTGAAATAATTATCCTTATAGAGACCGAAATACGGCTGCTTGTCGAAATCGCGCCGCAGAGAATCGCTGTTCACCACCTGATTGTCGATGCTGACAATCTGCGCACTCCCCTGAGCGACACAGACCATCGCCATCACAAACATGATAATATAACGGATCGGTCCTTTCACACCACAAAGATACACACTCAGAGCATAATTCCACCTATCCGGCAGATGTTTTTTCTCGCCATCATGCCGTTTTTGTTTGCTAAACCGACAGGAGTTGACTACCTTTGTGGCACATCGCGGCATCCGGAAAGCCGCCCCATATACAGCATCCCGAAATGAAAAAGCCAATTCTGCTACTGCTACTTATCGCAACCATGCTTCTGCATGGCTGCTCCGACGATAAAGAATTCAAGATCGAAGGCTCGGTGAAAGGCACAGACGCCCAGAGCATCACCCTGACATATTATGCCGAGGGTGGCCTGAAACATGAAACCATCACGGCCTCGGCCGGAAAATTCGCCTTCAAAGGCCATTCCGCCACTCCTACCATGGCTATCCTGTCAATAGCACCGGAGGGTCAACGGATAGCCACACTGGTTGTCAAGGATGGCGACAAGATAAGCATCGAGGCCGACCTTGCCGATCCGCTGTTATCGAAAGTAAACGGCAACAGCGATTCGGAGGCTATCGCCAAATGGATCGCCGACAACGCCAATGCATTGAAATCAAGACGTCCGGCCGATATCAATCAGGCAGTAAAAACCTATGTGGAGGCCAATAGATCACGTCTGTCGGCAACGGCAATCCTGTCGAGTTTCTACATTGCGACAGGCTACGAATCGGCCGCCGACTCGCTGGTGTCGCTGCTCAACGCCGATGCCCGTCGCACTGAGATGATACAGGGATTCAACAACGTAGTATCAGACTATCTCGGAGCGCAGAACTCCGGCCCAATGCCGTTTCTCAACCTCTACAGCACCTCCGACTCTATAATCAACATCAATCCTCTGCGCCACACCGCGACATTGCTCTGCTTCCTCGACACCGACCGGCAGGCACGTGACTCCGTCATCACCCACATGAAAGCCCTCCACGCCGACAATCCGTTCAGGCGGTTGGCTCAGGTGGAGATCTCCTTAGCCGACGATTCAGCATCGTGGCGTCAGAGCCTCGGACGCGACACGGTGGGCTGGCCGCAGACATGGGTCCGCGGATCCGTAATGGCATCGCCGATCCGCAAGCTCGGAATCCGTCGCATACCCTACTTCATTGCCGCCGACTCGACCGGACATACCATCTACCGCGGATCATCCATCGGCAACGCCCGTCGGGCAATTGAAAAAACACTGAAGAAATAAAACAACACCCCATAACAACATGCTTGTCAAGACATTCGGAGCTGCCGTACAAGGCATCGACGCAATACAGGTGACCATCGAGGTCGACACCTCCACCGGATATGCCTACCATCTCGTAGGGCTTCCGGATACCGCCGTCAAAGAGGGATATCAACGTGTGGTGTCGGCTCTGCGGCAAGCAAAAATCGATTTCCCCCGACGCCACACCGTTGTCAACCTCGCCCCAGCCGATGTCAAGAAAGAGGGTGCAGCCTACGACCTGCCCATTGCCATCGGCATCCTCGCCTCAGCTGGAAAGATACCGTCTGACACTCTCAGCCGATTCATGATTATGGGTGAACTGTCGCTCGACGGATCATTACTCCCCATTCGTGGCGCATTGCCGATGTCGATACTGGCGCGTAGCCTCGGTTTCGAAGGCATGATACTCCCCAGGGCAAATGCCACAGAAGCCGCCGTGGTCAACAGGCTGGCAGTATATGGAGCCGACAACATAGCTCAGGTCATCGACTTCCTAAGCGGCAAAGGCTCGCTCGAACAGACCATCGTGGACACACGTGCAGAATTTGCAGCCGAATCCGGACGCTTCGACTTCGATTTCAGCGAAGTGAAAGGGCAGGAAAACGTGAAGCGTGCCTTTGAGGTGGCCTGTGCCGGAGGCCACAACATATTGCTCGTGGGGCCTCCCGGAGCAGGCAAATCCATGATGGCCAAGAGACTGCCATCAATCCTTCCGCCGCTGTCGCTGGGCGAAGCATTGGAAACGACAAAGATCCATTCCGTGGCCGGAAAGCTGCCGCGCGGCTCGCGGCTTATGACCCGACGTCCATTCCGCTCTCCCCACCACACAATATCCCCCGTGGCTCTCGTGGGTGGTGGCACCAACCCGATGCCAGGCGAAATCTCCCTCGCCCACAACGGTATTCTGTTCCTTGACGAATTTCCTGAGTTCTCGCGCACCGTGCTTGAAGTGATGCGCCAGCCGCTTGAGGATCGCCACATCTCAATCTCCCGGGCAAAATATTCCATCGACTATCCGGCCGGATTCATGCTCGTGGCCAGCATGAACCCATGTCCGTGTGGATTCTACAACCACCCCACCAAGCAATGTGTGTGTCCGCCCGGAACCGTAAGAAAATACCTCAACCGCATTTCAGGACCGCTGCTGGACCGCATAGACCTGCAAGTGGAGATACTCCCCGTACCTTTCGACGACATCGCCACAGCCGCACCGGGAGAGCCATCGGAATCCATACGCGCACGTGTTGTCCGCGCCCGTCAGATCCAGGCACAGCGTTTTGCCAACGAGCCGGGGATACATTGCAATGCCCAGATGAATTCCCGGTTGCTCGGGATTCATGCAAAACTCGATGATGCCTGCATGACCATACTCCGCGACGCCATGACTCGCCTTGACATGAGCGCACGAGCCTACGACCGCATTCTCAAAGTAGCCCGTACAATCGCCGATCTTGACGGAGCGGAACGCATACAGCCCGTCCACATGCGCGAGGCTGTTTCCTACCGCAACCTCGACCGCGGCAACTGGGGCGCATCCTCCGCCTCCCCTCTCCCCTTCATATAACTAACACCTACTCGTATGACCAAAATAATTCTTTCCTTTGCAATAACATTGCTTATTTCACTTTATAATGCCTGTCAAATCTATGCAACAAACCAATATCAAGAAAAAAACACCTATGTGGATACAGCATATTTATCAATCAATGACTCTTTTTTTTCTTCTGCGGCAGATGAGTTATTCAGCATGCTGCATGAAAAATCACAATACAATCTAAAAAGAGCAGAATTTCTCGTAGAATGGGCATTCTATGATGGCACAATTGAATACTCTGACTTTTGCAACGAGATTGACAACACAACAACCAAACTTAAGCATTTTATATTAAAAAATAATTTAAATAAATATAGAACTGCACCAAACTACGCTCTTTTCCTTTTTTTTACGCAACCAAGTATCCTCAATGAATTTAAATCCTTCAAATATGACTTTGAAGATCCAACCGGAAAACTAAATTACGATAAACTTTTTGTATCAAAAACACTAAAAACCCATTCTGGACAATGCCAATCGTTATCAGTACTATATAAGATCCTATGTGATGAACTTGGTGGCCATTCAGCTCTTGCATTTGCTCCGTACCATCTATATATAAAACACATAGGCGAAGATGGTAAGTGGGTCAATTTTGAGCTGACAAGTGGTTCTCTTGTTCGCGACATGTGGATGATAGAATCCATGGAAGTACAGACAGAGGCCATACGAAATGGTGTTTTTCTAACCGCTCTAAGTAATAAAGAGACTATCGCATTCATGATTATGCATCTGCTGAAAGCATACCATAACAAATTTGGCATATGGGATTCTTTTACATTACAACATACCGATAAAGTGCTGCAGATACTTCCCAACTTCGCTGATGCACTTGTCGTAAAAATGAACATTCATCAATACTTAGGGCTAAAAGCAAAAGCAGAGAGTCCAAAAATTCATCAAGACTATATAAGGATGCATCAATTTGAATACACTCGAACAATCCAACGATTGGATTCTCTTGGATACACACAGTTATCCGAAGAAGATTACAATCGTAATGTCGCAAAAACAATCGAAGAGAACAAAAAACTGAACAAATAAATATATATAGGCATGGTTAAGATCAGAGTCATATTCTTATATGCTATTTTAGCAATATTTGGGCTTACGACCAAGGCACAAAACAATATATTGAGTCCATATGCTATGTTTGGTGACAGTACTATTATCCTTGATGCCAAAAACAAGAATTTTACAATAGATTATAATATCTATCTTTGTTATGAACCCAACATTGTCAATGACTCAATCTATATTTTTGACCAAAATAAAAACATAATCTTTCGTCAAAAACTAAACTCTACAGACATTGCCATATTCACGACAGGAGATCCAAAAACAGAAGAAATGACATGGGTCTCACCATATGCCTACGGCCTCCGTAATCCATTACGAATAATCGACATTGACGGTGAACGGCCAGATGAATATGAAGCTGCATTAATGGCACAAGCCGTGTATAACAAAAACCTAACAAATGACAATCTACCAAAAGATCTGAAAGGTTGGACTCTATCATCATTTAATACGTCAATTACTAAGAACCTCACGGATTGGAATCAAAATGGCCTACAATCAGCTCTATTTGAGCGTACTATCGATGGTGTTACAGAATACGCATATGTCTACGCTGGTTCAAACTCCATTGAAGATGTCTTGGAAGACATAGCACAAATTGCCGGTTTGGCTCCTCAATACAGTTCTGCTATTGACAATGCAAAAACACTATCTAGTGAATTAGAAAACAAGGAGCTTACTTTTGTAGGCCATTCATTAGGTGGGGGTGAAGCCGCAGCTGCAAGCATGGCTACAGGAAGAGCTGCAATTACATTCAATCCAGCATCTGTCAGCTATTTAACATCAAAGTTCCATAATCTAGGAAATGCCGATAATGTCACAAATTATCGTTTAGTTGCGCCAGGTAATGGATCTATAAGATTTGGAGGGTGTTTTATCAGTAATTTGCAAAACAATCTTTTTATGAAACCGCCTGGAAAAACAATAAATATTCCAGCTCCAAACAATAATCCAATAACCGCTCATGGCATTAAGAATTTCGTTAATTATTTCCGCAAAAAGCATTGAACATGTTTTTCATAAAACTCATAACATCCTTAATATCATTTGTTCTACTGCTTTTTTCCATCGGATTCTGCTTTGACACTGGAACATCCGTTGAAATAATTCTTAAAATCATAACAATACTATCTATTTTTTCCTTCAGTCAATACATATTATGGCATTCAGAGTCCCCAAAACATTATTTTCGTGACACAAAGACCACTATAATTGTAATTGCAATCACCTTATCTGGAACCCTTATCCTTTTACTTCTTTTTTCAGATAGTGACACATCATATCCTGCCACAAATATATCTGCCGATCAAAGGTCTTGGATAAAACCTTATGGTTACCTTAAAAAAATCCGATTCCAGTCAAATGATGGAGACAGCGCGTTTATTACATATACGGGGTTACACCTACCATCAAAACGTCCATACCAGATAAATGGCGATTTTAACAATGTTGAGCTACTTGGATATGATTTCAATCTCAAGTTATATGATCCAGACACAACATTATGTTGTTATTTTGGCTTATGCTTTATAAATAGTATTTTTTCAGATTCATTTATCTTCTCAACCCAACCTTTCTGGAGCGACAAACGAAAGACTCAACAACTTCAATCTAAAGAAATCACACAATATCAATCAGGCCCAAATGAAGAAGATTTTGTATACCATAACAGCACTGATTACAAATCACCAATTGACTCATTTATCATAAGCCGCAAGCATGGTCCTTTTTACTTCACATTAAAAAACGGATCAGCATACTCAACAAACAACGATAATAAATAGTCGTAAATATAGTCCCATTCAAGCCTATCTCGTTTTTTCATTCATTATTTTCTATTGTGTACTTATTGTATTCCGGACTTTCAGCCGGAAGGCTTGCATATGTAACAAATTGTCGTTATTTTTGCGACATCATAAGCACAACGCAAGTATTTTTCGTCAAGAAAGAACAATAATCACAAATATAAATCAATAAAATTTACACATGAATCATTTATTTAAGGCTTTGTCCTCATTGAGCGTAGCTGCATTATCCCTGCTTCCGGCAACCATGATATTCAGCTCTTGCTCCGACGACGAGCCCGGTGGAACCGCCCAGCAGCCGGCAGAAAACGTCACAATGCAGAAAGCATGGGAATGCTATTACTTCCTCCCATTCCAGAAAGACTATGGCAATTACTATTTTGAGCTTGCCACAGGAGAAGTCGGCTACGACGGCATGCTATCATATCCGCTGAATCCGGGCGACTACATTCTCTGTTTCGACATGAACGCGCCGCTCGACCCCGACCATCACAACCCCATACTCCCATCGGCCACATACCACCCCACTCTGTCGGGAGCTGATGACCACGACTTTACATTCACCCTTGCCAACACCATGGCCGTCTACAATCAGGAAATAACCGCCGAAGGACTGACACGGATCAAATATGTCCGCTTTTCCGATGGCACGATCAATGTTGAGCGCAGCAGCGACGGCACTTATACCCTGACATGCGATTTTATAGAACAGAACACAGGCAAACCCTGGCACTTCACCTACCAAGGCGAACTGCCATTCGAAGACCAGAGCGCAATCGAGGACGAAGACTGGTGGGGATTTGAGGGTAACACCGATTTCACCGCTCAGAAAGCCAACATGAACTACTATGATGACTCAGCGACTCTGGGTGCCGACAACTATATAATCCGCCTGTTTGAAGGAAACATGATCACCTCTGACGGAATTCATCAGAACGATGTAGGCAACAAAGCACAGATCTCACTCTACGCCACCCACGACGGCGGCCTTGCCGGCACATACACCATCAGGGATTCTTCAACCCCAGGATCCGCACTGCCGGGCGAACGTGTCGCAGCAATGGCTTCAGGTTCATACATAGAACGCGTGCGTGAGGACTATTCCGTGCGCTACGCCCTCATATCGGAAGGCACCATCACAATCACCCAAGCATCCGGCGGAGCCTACAACATCAACATAAACGGCAAAACTCCGGAAGGAGCAACCGTCAAGGTGACCTATTCGGGTGTGATAGAGGATATAACCGACAACACCCCCGTTGCCTCTACACTGACGGCCGATGTCAACTTCATACCGACCGCATGCACTTCGGCCGACTTCTATGGCGATTATTTCGGAAATGGCACCGTGAACTACGGCCTGTCGCTCGCCAACGACACCGAGCTTCTTGTCTTTGACTTCATCGCCGCTTCCGGCACTGCAAGCGGAATCCCCACCGGCACTTTCACCGTTGCAGTTTCCGACGAGGCCGGAACACTGGCACCAGGGTCCATCGACGGCGGATCCATCGCCCCAACAGCCTATGTGGTCTACGACGAGACCGCCACAAACGTAATCGGATACGCACCGGCTGCCGGCGGAACGCTGACCATCAGAAAGTCGGGATCGCTCTACACCTTCACGTTCGACCTGCTCGATGATGCCGATCCGGCTCACAGAATCTACGGAACGGTCACCTGCACTGTCCCCACGCTGACAGACTACACCCAACAGACCACCTCGGCCCTGCGCAGAGCCAAAAGCGCCATCAACAATTCAGCGAGAATACTGGCAAAATAAAACCAACTGACATATCCATTCAAATAAGCCGGATCTAAATCCGGCTTATTTTTTGCTTCATCCAAAACCACAGGACGCCCGACAAACCACTTTACAGCCCGTCTGCCGCCATATCGCATCCCAAGTGCGCAATCTACCACCCAAGCAGAATAACAATCCCTGAGAGGCCGCAAAACGCATATTTATCTATCCGTTGCCTACGGCTCAAAAAAATCGGGCGGCATGCCAAGATGGTACGCCGCCCGAACTTTATTCCAATTCGATTTATTCCGCAGTTTTTTCCGCTTTGATCATCTTCACATTGTCGATGCAAACAGAATAGTTGGATGCAGAAGGCTTAGACCAGGCATCCGACCATTTCATGGTCATTCCGATCTTGTTCACCCTTCCGAGAGCCGTCATGTCAACCGTTGTCCAATCGCTGATCACTTCCGACTGTCCATTACGGAAATCGGCGAGAGTCACATCAACGGAGCCTGTCTCGGCACCCTGCGCATCATAACCGGTGAATGTGGCCACACACCAGTCGCCATCAGCCATCGGAGCGTATGAATACCAACCAATGGTCATATACTGGTACATCTCAGTGGAGTTCATCACGTCGATCGAAACAACCTCACGCTCCTCACCGTCAGCAAACGAGAACGCCGGCTCGGAATTATCACCCGAAACGTATGAATAAAGGGTCAGCACGCCGAACTTGTTCGCGTCGCCCTCAGTCGGCTCCAACGCAACAGCCAATGCCTTTGGCGACTGATCTTTAACAGTGGGAACAGAAGCCAGGTCGGAAACAACCGCACCACTTATCATAGTGTACATCTCATCATAAGCAAACGTTGCACCAAGTTCAGAATAGCTTCCACCACCCGACACTACATTATTCGTCTTTCCGGTGGCAAACTCACAATCACTGAACGTTATCACTTCATACTCCGGGCCCTTTACCGGCTCATCGTCATCAGAACACGATACAAATCCGGCTGCCATCAGGGGCAAAGCCATCAACAAGATCTTTTTCATTTTCTATTTTTATTCAATTAAACATTAAAAATCCACTTATTGCTAACAAATCGATCCGTAGGATCTAATCTTTTTATCTTTTTGAACGAAATGTGCGCAAATATAATTACATTTTGCCAAACACACAAAATAATCGTAAATAAAAACTTTCCGCGCCATAAATTTGCTCATTTGAAATAAAAGTCATAAATTTGCCACGCAAATATAAGCCTTGGGGTATTAGCTCATCTGGCTAGAGCGCGACACTGGCAGTGTCGAGGTGAGCGGTTCGAGTCCGCTATACTCCACCAAGCAAACGAATCGGAATCAATCATCCGGTTCGTTTGTTTGTTTTATACATAGACATTTACTATATTTGCCGATGGTATGAAGCTGATAGAGATGAACATGGACAAAATCATAGCCTTGTGCAAGAAGTACAAGGTGGCAAAACTATGGGTGTTCGGGTCTATCCTCACCGACCGGTTTACCGATCAGAGCGACATTGATTTTCTTGTAGACTTCGATGATAAACAGATAGAGCTACTCGATTATATTGACAACTTTTTCTGCTTCGTACATGCCATAGAGGCTGTCGTAGGCCGCAAAATCGACCTTGTCGTCAACAGAACCATCAAAAACAGTGCGTTTCGGAGTGAAGTAAATAAAACACGCCAATTATTATGGAGTCAAGAATAGAGAAATCGCTCATCGACATATTGACAGCCATTGACGAGATCGACCTGTTTTTCGAAAATCGCCCTAAACAATTTGATGTTTATCTATCAGACATCTGCCTTCGCAGAGCGATAGAACGAAACATATCAATAATTGGCGAAGCAGTAAACAGAATCCTTAAGCTCAAACCCGACATCAATATCACATCTGCAAGGAACATTGTTGACACACGGAACTATGTGATACACAGCTACGATAATGTGATTGATGAGATTATGTGGGGAATTGTGATCCGCCATCTCGGCACCCTCAAAAGTGAAGTGACATCGCTACTCAAACAATAGCCTGAAGATCACAGGCTATTGAGCAGCTGGAGCTTGCCGTCGGCGATCAGCTTGAGGATAAGCTCACCGAAAAGCGTGTTCTGCCATGCAAACCATTCACGGGTGAAGTCGGAAGGATTGTCAACATTGAATGACTCATGGATAAATCCAGTTCCGGCATCGGTGGCGAGCAATTGGCGCAGACATTGGCGGATCTCATCATCATCGGTCGACGTGAATGCTTTCATCATAATGCTCATAGGCCACGCCATGCGGTAGCCAACATGCGGGCCACCAATCCCCTCCCCGGCCGAACCTCGGAAGAAATATGGATTGCTGTCGCTCCACACATAGCGGCGTGTATTCTGGTAAACAGGATCTTCAGGATCCATTCCGTCGAGATAAGGCATAGCAAGCAGGCTGGGGACATTGGCATCATCCATCAGCAGATGATTGCCGAAACCATCTACCTCAAAGGCATACATATCGCCGTACTCAGGATGGCTATATACGGCGTACTTCTTAAGCGCGTCGGCAACCTCATCGGCAAGCGCAGTGCATTGTCCGGCAAGCACCTCGTCGCCATTGACCGTCGTCAGGATTTCGGCAGCTTTCCGGAGCGAGGCCACAGCAAAGAAGTTCGATGGCACGAGAAATTGCAGCGTCGTGGCATCGTCGGATGGACGGAAACTTGAAACGATCAGTCCGCAAGGCTTCACGGGTGCTCCCAAACCATTATTATTCAGCGTATCAAGAGCGCGGTCGGTAGTGCGCCGGAACGTATAAGAACCATTGCCATCCTTACGCTGCTGCTCCCTTAGAGTTTCATATATCTTATTGACAGCCAAGAGCCAACGATCATCAAAGATCGAATCATCCCCCGTCACCTTCCAGTATTCGTAGGCCAGTCGCAGAGGATAGCACAGCGAATCGATCTCCCATTTGCGTTCATGCACCTCAGGTATCATATCCGTGAAATCGCTCATCCACTCGCCACCTGTCGGCCCGTCGTTGAACGCATTGGCATACGGATCAAGGATTATACATTCCAACTGTCGGCGTATCACCCCCTCAAGCAACTCTTTCAGAGCCGGATCCTCGTTGGCCAACTGCACGTATGGCCACACCTGCGCACCGGAGTCGCGCAGCCACATGGCATGGATATCACCGGTGTACACAAACGTGTCCGGTTTCCCATTTTCGCCGATTCGGAAATGAACAGTAGTATCGAGCGTGTTGGGAAAACAATTCTCAAACATCCACGCCAGCTTGTGATTGGTCAGCATGGCCTTTACATCGCGGATGGTACGCTCCACAGCCTCAGAGCGGAACAGACGTTCCGACTCCGCAGGGCGATTGGACACAGCATAGTCCGGTGCCGCAGATTCCACGCGTGTGTTATCGGCCACGCAGACCGGCGACTCCGAAGACGCGGCTCCGGCAGCCATAGGGATTAGCATTGAAGCAAGAAATGTGATGGTCGATTTTTTCATAGCTATTTATTTTTCATAGTCACTTATAAGCCTTTCATTTCAAGAATATTCTGAAGTATCTCCACAGCAGTCTCCACCGTTTCGACATGAGCTATGGCAAAGCTCCGCTTGCCACCACGCTCCCGGATCTGACAACGGCGCGGATTCTCCTGAAGATATTGCAGCAAGCGGCCGAACATCGGACTCTGATAGTAGGCCCGGTTGGTCTCGTCGACGAAATACACATACATCGAGCCCTGCTTCAAAGCCACCTTCTCAATGCCCAGACGGCGTGCCAGACGACGCAGCCGCGGTATGCGCAGGAGTTCGGCAGCCTCATGCGGAATCTTTCCGAAACGGTCGAGCAGACGCGATTTGAAATCATGGAGATCCGTCTCCCGTTCTATTGAATCAAGCTCCTGATAAAGAGATATTCGTTCGCTCTCCTGCGGCACATAATCAGCCGGCAGCAGCAGTTCAAGATCGCTTTCTATAATGCAGTCGGCAACATATTCCGTTTCCCCGTTCTCACTTCCGGCCACCTCTTCTGCGGCCAAATCGCCGAATTCCTCGGTGCGAAGTTCTGTGACGGCCTCCTTAAGTATCTTCTGATATGTCTCATAGCCAAGATCGGCAATGAAACCGCTCTGCTCCGCACCGAGCAGATTTCCGGCGCCGCGGATGTCAAGATCCTGCATCGCGATATGGATACCGCTTCCGAGATCGCTGAAATTCTCGATAGCCTGAAGGCGACGTCGCGCCGTGGGACTCAACGGATTGTGAGGCGGCACGGTCAGATAGCAGAACGCCTTGCGTGAACTGCGTCCCACACGCCCACGGAGCTGATGCAGCTCGCTGAGTCCGAAATTCTGGGCGTTGTTGATTATGATAGTGTTTACATTCGGCATATCAATGCCGCTCTCCACAATGGTCGTTGCGAGCAGCACGTCATAGTCATGGTTGGCGAAATCAAGAATAGCATTCTCAAGTTTCTCCGGAGGCATCTGCCCGTGAGCCACGATTATACGCGCATCAGGCACCAGACGGCGCACCATAGCCTCAAGCTCGTTAAGCCCCTCTATGCGGTTGTTGATCATGAACACCTGACCATTGCGCGACATTTCGAAATTGATGGCCTCGCTGACCACATCATCCGTCAGCGCCGTCACAGAAGTGAGGATAGGATAGCGGTTGGCAGGCGGTGTGGTGATCGCGCTCAGATCGCGCGCGCCCATCAGCGAGAATTGCAGCGTACGCGGTATGGGGGTCGCACTCATTGTCAGCGTGTCCACATTGGTTTTAAGTTGCTTGAGACGCTCTTTGACAGCTACGCCAAACTTCTGTTCCTCATCAACCACAAGCAGTCCGAGATCCTTGAATTTCACATTCTTGCCTATCAGTTTGTGAGTTCCGATCAGAATATCAATCTTTCCGTCGGCCAGGTCAGCGAGAATCTGCTTGACCTGCTTCGGAGTCCGCGCCCTGGAAATATAGTCGACCCTCACCGGGAAATCCTTCAGGCGGCGCGAGAAAGTGTTGTAATGCTGATAGGCAAGCACCGTTGTCGGCACAAGCACAGCTGTCTGCTTATTGTCGGCAGCCGCCTTGAAAGCCGCGCGTACAGCGATCTCAGTCTTGCCGAAGCCTACATCGCCGCAGATCAGACGATCCATCGGACGGTCGCTCTCCATATCGGCTTTTACGGCCTTGGTGGCTGTCAGCTGATCGGGTGTGTCCTCATAGACAAACGAAGCCTCCAGCTCGTGCTGCATATAGCTGTCGGGGGAATATCCGAAGCCTTTCTGATTGCGACGCTCGGCATACAGCTTGATCAGATCGCGTGCTATATCCTTCAGTTTGGACTTGGTGCGCTCCTTCACCCGGTTCCACGCACCCGATCCCAACTTATTTATCTTTGGCGGAATCCCCTCTTTACCACGGTATTTGGCCAATTTATGCAGCGAATGGATCGACACAAAAATAATATCATCGTTGGCATACGTCAGCTTGATCATCTCCTGCGTGCGTCCGGCGACATTGGTGCGGTAGAGCCCCGAAAATCGCCCTACGCCATGATCCACATGGACTATATAGTCGCCCGGCTCGATTGATGCGAGTTCTTTCAGCGACAATGCAACCTTTCCGGAACGTGCACGGTCGCTCTTGAGATTGTACTTATGGAAACGGTCGAAGATCTGATGATCCGTGAACACACACCGCGCCGAAGCGTGATCCACAAAACCTTCGTGGAGCGTAGATTCAACCGGGGTGAAACGGATATCGTCACCACGGTCGGCAAAGATGTCGCGCAGACGCTCTATCTGCTTCTCGCTGTCGCTGAGTATGAGAATCTCAAACCCGTCGGCCAGGAAATGGCCGAAAGAATCGGCTATGATGTCGAAGTTCTTATGATATAGCGCCTGCGGAGAACAGCGCATGTCGACAGCCGCCTCGCCGGGAGCCGGAGCCGCGTCGGCACCGGTGAACACCAGCCGGCGGAACGAGCCGAAACGTGCAGCGAATTCCTCTGCATCGACCACGTGTGTCATTGCCGTGCGATCCCCCTCATCAGCCACAAGAGCACTGTCGGAGAATGTCTGCGAGGCAACGGCTGCGATGCGCTGAAGGGTGTAGTCAGCATCGCGCACAGCGATCAGCGTTTGCGGATCAATGAATTCCATCAGCGACATTCCGGCGGAATGCGACGGGACGTCGGATGTGATGGCCACCTGCTGCATCTTCTCTACCGAGAGCTGCGTCTCGGTGCTGAAAGTGCGTATGGAGTCTATGTCGTCGCCGAAAAAGTCGATGCGGTAGGGCAACTCATGGCTGTAGCCGAAAATGTCGAGAATCGAGCCACGGAGGGCAAATTGTCCGGGTTCATACACGTAGTCCACCTCCGTGAACGCATTATCTCGCAACCAGCGCACCGTTTCCGTCAGATCGGCCTGACGGTCAAGACTCAGATGGAGTGTATGATCAGTAATTGATTCAGCCGAAGCAACCCGTTCGGCCAATGCCTCGGGATAAGTGACCACAAAACGCAGCTCCGGATCGGAATGCCAGCGGCCAAGAGCTTCAGTGCGCAGGATCTGCGATGGAGGATCGACCTGACCGTACTTTATATCGCGCTTATAGGCCGACGGCAACATGGCCACGGCATTCTCTCCGGCCAGACGCGACAGATCATGGTAAAGATACCCGGCATCGTCGGCCGAGTCGCCCACAACGAGCATCGGCACGCCTCCGCGCCGTATCGACGACAAAGCCAACGCAGCCGAGGATCCGGCTGCGTTATAAGCTTTGACAACTATATTTTTCTTCGATCCGAGAGCCTTGTCGAGTGCTTTTATTCTCGGATCCGACGCATATTGCGCCGCTAAAGCCTCAAGCTTCATTTCTTCTTTGTTACTGCTGGATGGAGAATATCGTTATAGCGCGGACTGTCGTGGAGCAGTTTCACAGCCTCATCGATCATTGAATCAGTGCGCAGACGGGCCACGCTTCGTCCGGCGTCGTAATAATAGCGCTGAGCGATCTCCTGTTCGAGATATCGCGATATAGGTTCGCGGTGGGTGTCGAGATCCTTGTCGAGGGTATGCTTCATGAGACCCTCCAGCACCGTGATCTGCTGATCCACCTCATCCGACATATAGCCCTCTATCTTGGCAATCTTGCGCAAGTCACTGAGTGCGGTGTCGCACACCTTGTCGTATTCAAACCGTTCAGGGTCAATAAATGCCTTAAACTCGGAATAGACCGTATCGGTCACGAAATCAGTGCCAGGTTCCGGAGCCTCGGGATGTTCGGCGGCATATTTGTTGGCGAAATCGAAGGCCCAACTGTCGGCCACAACGTTGTAGGTCACGCGGCTGATCTCGGGATATTCAAGTTTGATATCAGGTGTGATGCCGCCGCCATCGCGAACTATACGGCCTCCGGCAGTGGCAAATTCGGTGGTCAGACTGTCGGCGATACGCTCCACAGATCCATCGCTGTTGCGGTGGCTGTAGTCAACAGCCTGAATCAGACGGCCTGAAGGGATATAATATTTTGCGGTCGTAACTTTCAGCAGGCCATCGAAAGGCAGATCAAACGTACTCTGCACCAGTCCCTTTCCGAACGAACGGGTGCCCATCACTACCGCACGGTCGAGATCCTGCAACGCACCGGCTGTGATCTCAGATGCTGAAGCCGTGCCGCCGTCGGTCATAACCACCAATGGCAGATCAGGCGCTATCGGCTTGGATGTCGTCTTGTAGGTCTGTTCCTCGAGTTTGCTTTTACCACGGGTCTTGAGCACCTCAGTACCTTTCGGCAGGAAATAGCTCAGGATCTTGACCGCGCTCTGGAGGTAACCGCCGCCGTTATCGCGCAGATCAAGCACAAGCCCTTTGATCTTATGGTTTTCCATCAGGTCGACCAACGCGGCCTTGACCTCCTCGGCCGATTTTTCCGAGAACTGGTTAAGCTCGATATATCCGAGGTCATCGCCGATCACCCCATAGTAGGGCACCGCCGGCACCTGGATCTTCTCGCGTGTCACCACGATTGTCTGCAACGAATCGGCAACCCAGGGGCGCAGGATGCCCACAGCAACCGTTGAGCCTATCGAGCCTCGCAGACGTTCGCTGACAGCATCGGTCGACTTTCCTTTCATATCATCGCCATCGATCGTCAGGATTTTGTCGCCGGTTCTCAGCCCGGCTTTTGCCGCCGGGGAGTCCTGGCGCGGTCCGCTTATGAGGACATAGCCGTCGCGCTGGGTGATATACGATCCAATTCCGGCATATTCGCCCGAATTGCTCGCTTTGAAATCCTCCTGCTCCTTGACATCAAAATAGACAGTGTACGGATCCAGCTTTGAAAGCATGGCATCAATACCAAACTTCACAACCGATTCCACATCGAACGAATCGACATAATTTGTCTGCAACTGCTTTACGATGGCTGAGAATGTGGATATATTGGACGTTATGTCCTGTTTTTTGCTGCGCACGGTGGCTCCGGCGGCTCCTGCCGTCAGAATCCCGGCTACAAGGCATAGAACTATTTTTCTTACTGAATTCATTAAAAAGTTTGTGTTGAATTGATTTGAGAGACCAAAGATAGTCATTAAATACAACACCTGAGTGCTTTTTTGTTCCAAAAAATAATAAAAAAAATATTTTTTAGCCGGATTATTTGCATATTTCACACAAAGCACGTAATTTTGCAACGCTAAAACCCCAAAGGGGGCTGCGAGGAGACTTCTCCGAACATAGCAAATGCTTCAATAGCTCAGTCGGTTAGAGCATCTGACTGTTAATCAGAGGGTCGTTGGTTCGAGTCCATCTTGAAGCGCAATTTTTCTTCCATGCTTCAGTAGCTCAGTTGGTTAGAGCACCTGACTGTTAATCAGGGGGTCGTTGGTTCAAGCCCATCCTGAAGCGCAAAGCGGCTTTGCAACATGCAGAGCCGCTTTTGTTTTTATCCTCTTTTCGCTATATTTGCACATCCCACTATCACAATGACCGGAATGAAAAAGTATCTATCAGTCATATTCGCTCTTCTAATAGCGATCGCCGCAAATGCCGCCATCATAGGAAAATGGACCGGACAACTTGAAGTCCAGGGAATACGCCTGCCGCTGGTGTTCCATTTCCAGCAACCGGCCGAACAGGACTCACTGCCGCAATGCGTCCTCGACTCACCGGCACAGAACGCGTTCGGTCTTTCCGCAGAGGTGGCCTACTGCTCATCAGATTCCGTGGCTATCCAGATCCCGACCATCGGCATGAAATTCTCCGGAAAGATAGCCGGCGACACCATAACGGGCATCTTCCGCCAAGGATTCCAACGGCTGCCACTCACGCTGATCCACCAGGAGAAACCGCAGCCCGGCAAACCCACAGTCAAGCCTTACTCAGAATCAGAGGTGACAATCCTGACACCGGACAGCATATTGCTTTCCGGAACCCTGACACTTCCCGACGGCGCATCGGCAGCCAAGCCGGTGCCTGTAGCAGTATTGGTTTCGGGAAGTGGGCCGCAGAACCGGGATGAGGAACTTTTCGGCCTGAAACCTTTCGCCATATTGGCGGATTCTCTGGCACGCGCCGGAATAGCGACACTGCGCTACGATGACCGTGGAACAGCACGTTCGGGAGGCGATTTCTCGTCGGCCACCACCGCTACTTTCGCTGCCGACGCAGCTGCCGCGCTCGATTATGCCCGAAAATTGGAAACAACCGCCACCACAGGCATCATAGGCCATTCCGAGGGTGGATTGATAGCTTTTATGCTCGGAGCCGCAGGCAAGGCTGATTTCATAGTTTCTCTCGCCGGCCCCGGAATGCCCGGAATCGACGTGCTGACAGCCCAGAACGTCCGCTCCATGCAGCGTGCCGGGATATCCGAGACTGAGGCAAAACGGCTGTCGACGGTAATCCGCGCAGCCTTGTCGGAGGCTGCCAAAAGCGGAATAATGCCTGATGCCGATTCGATCGCCTCACAAAACGGGATCACGATGCCGGAAACGCTTGCCACCGAACTGCGCAAACAGAAAGGATCTCCGGTAGGCAAATGGATGCAGGAGTTCCTGAAAACATCCCCGGCCGACTATATCGGCAACATCAGCTGCCCGGCACTCGCCCTCAACGGATCTCTCGACACTCAGGTTGAAGCCGGAACAAACATCGAAGCCATACGCCGTGCCAATCCCCTCATACAGACCCATATTCTACAGGGACTCAACCATCTGTTCCAGAAAGCGGCAACAGGCGATGTGACAGAATATTCCATTCTCGGCGATCCGTTCAGCGATGCCACTATTCCTGCGATAATTTCATTTATCCGCTCCGTGGTTTCTACCCATTGATTCCTTCACCAACCGGTCTATCTCCCGGAGGAAACCGGCATCCATGGTCAGCCCTACCAACCGGCGCGCAAACTCCACATCCTTGCGTGCCGCCTCAGTACGCAGATACCGAGGATCGAGGCCGCAGTCGCCCAACCGCCAACGGTCGAGAGCGTCAGAATCCTTGAAAATGGCATATAGCAGCTCCACACGCGGCGATCTCTCCCCGAACCACTGTCTGATTGCCTTCACGCCTTTGGAGTCGTCAAGATCGTGATAACGCATCAGAAAGACTGCCTCCGGGTGAAACTCCACATCCGGATGCTCGCGGCAGAATGCCTCGTAATTGACAGCGGCACGCGCCCCGTGTCCTGTATCGAGAAATTCGTCAAAACGGCGTGTGTCATGAAACACAGAGGCGTGAGCCAGAATCTCAAACGCTTCATCATCGCCCGGCATCATGCGGTCGGCGATCCGGAGCGCGTGCAGCAACACCCGTTCGCAATGCGGCTTGGCATGGATCGGACTGTCGGGCATATTGAAATCCACATTGGCGTACATATAAGCCGCCCATCGGTCGTAGAACCGCACCACTTGCGGTGTCTGGCTTTCTACAATATCTCTCGGTATTACCATTTTTCAGCAAGGATTATAGATTCAGATACAGGAATATTCGTCCAATCGAAAACAGGGATAAGCTCAGAGGGGCTGCATGCGTCTATACCGTCGGGAATAATCCCGGCCAGCCGTGCCAACCGCGCCGTCAGCTGCTCAGGAGTATATCGGCTGCGGAGTTCACCTGCACTCATCGATGCATCGCGTTTCGACAACCGCTGTCCGTCACTGTTACAAAGCAACGGGACATGCGCGAACTCAGGTATGGGATAGCCCAGAAGCCTGTACAGATAGATCTGCTGTGCCGACGACAGCAACAGGTCACAACCGCGGACCACCTCCGTGACACCCATCATGCCATCGTCGACAACCACGGCAAGCTGATAAGCCCATGCCCCATCAGCCCTACGCACCACGAAATCGCCACAATGCGATGCCAGATTCACGGTTCTCTCACCAAAGACCCTGTCGGTAAACAGAATCTCCTCGTCGGGCACAAACAGCCTCATGGCAACCGCCTGCGTCAGATCAGCCACAGGAGCACCGGAACCCGGCATTCCGTCAGGGCGGCATGTCCCGGCATAAACAATCCTCCCGTCGCTCTGATGGGGAGCCTGAGTAGCCATTATATCCGCCCGACGGCAACGGCAGGGATAGATCAGACGCTCCGAGGCAAGACGCTCAAGAGCGGCATGATAGGACTCTCCACGAACGCTCTGGCGATAAGGGCCGTGCGCCCCTAAGTCCTCCAAGCCGCCCTCATCCCACTCAAGACCGAGCCACCGGAGATCGTCCTCGATCTGACGGGCATATTCAAGCCGCGAACGCTGCGGATCCAGATCCTCGATACGAAGAATCCAACGGCCACCACGCGACCGCACGGAAAGCCACGACATGAGCGCCGACATCAGATTGCCCAAATGCATGCGGCCGGTGGGCGACGGGGCGAAACGCCCTACAGGGATCATTCCTTACCCCCTTCCCTCTGCGGCAACGCCATGCCACGGGCATTCCGCGGATGGCACCGCATGATCTCATCCCGAAGCCGGGATCGGTCAATATGTATATAGATCTCCGTTGTGGCTATACTTTCATGCCCGAGCATCTGCTGTATGGCTCTGAGATTGGCGCCCCCCTCAAGCAGGTGTGTGGCAAAGGAATGCCGCAATGTGTGTGGCGAGATGGTTTTTCTAACCCCGGCCATTGCAGCCAGTTGCCTGACGATATAGAAAATCATGACTCGTGTCAGCCGTCGTCCGCGACGGTTCAGGAAGAGTATATGGTCCTCCCCGGGCTTAACCGGCAAGGCATTTCGGTCGGGAAGATAAGCCTTTATCGCATCAATAGCCGTCTGGTCGATCGGCACTATACGCTCCTTGTCGCCCTTCCCGGTGACAATTATGAATTGTTCATCGAAATAGACCTTCGAGAGCTCAAGCCCGACGAGCTCCGACACCCGGAGACCGCATCCGTAGAGCGTCTCGATGATAGCCCGGTTGCGTGCGCCTTCAGTAGTCGACATGTCTATAGCCTCAATCATCACATCAATCTCATCGACAGTCAGCACCTCCGGCAATCTACGGCCAAGGCGCGGACTTTCCAGTAGCTGCGATGGATCGCTGTCAATATATCCCTCCATGCGCATGAACTTGAAAAACGAACGCACCCCGGCTATTATCCGGGCTTGCGACCGAGCCGAGATTCCGAGATCGAAAAGATCGGCAAGAAAATTCTGCAACACCGGCAGCTCCACATCGCGCAAGGATATACCGGTGTCGACCAGAAAGTCGAGCAGCTTGTCGACATCGGCCATATAGGCACTGCGGGTATTCTCGCTCAGGCCACGCTCAAGCATAAGATAAGCCTGAAAGTGGTTAAGCAGCTCCGGTATGGAGGATATGGTTCGCAAAGTCCGTTCCATCAGATCCATATATTGAAAAGCTGACGGGGAAGATGCTGCATACCGACATAGACAGCCACATCGCTTCCCCGGAACATCATGCCACGGGCAGCATTGACCCACACAGCACGGGCCACATCCGGCAGATGCTTCCTGCCGGCAATCACGACTATTCCACCCGAGGCCGCACATGCCAGCACGTCATCAAGCATTTTACCATCGACATGCTGCGCCACAACCATCATTGACGGTCCTGTACGGTCACAGCCGTCAGGCAACGCCTCCCTCACGGCATCATCATAGCCATCCGCATCGCCGAATATCCGGACATCGCATGGCTGGAAAAACAACGCGACACGGAACACCAGACGCAACACGGAGCGTCGGATTCCAGTCCGACGGGCAGCCTCATCGAGCAACGGATAGCAATAGTAGCGGCAAGGCTGATTGATGACCCTCCGAACAAAATCAAAGGCGAACGGAGAGTGTATGCCGAACCCTCGGCGACGGGCAAGCCGCCGGGGCGCGCCGAGCCACCGCCGGAAACGCCAATCAGTCGCAGCGGCCGGTCTTTTCAGCAGATTTGCCATCCTCATCCTCCGGTTTTCTGACAAAAGCATAGACCCCGGCTCCGATCAGCAACAGATAGATCAGCACAACAGCCACATAGGCCGCGGTGGTTGTGGCATGCAGCGAATCGGGATCGAACCACATCTCCACGGTGTGCTCGCCTGCCGGGATGTTGACCGCCCTCAGGATATAGTTGACACGCCCGAGTTCTGCCGGCTGACCGTCGACAGTCACGTGCCATCCCCATGGGAAATAGATCTCCGAGAACACGGCGACACCGCCACGGGCAGTACGTGCGTGATAGGTCAGACGGTTTGGTGCGTATGATGTTTCAAAAATCGTATCACCGGCCGATTTCACCTTCGATGCACCCAACACCGCTTCAAACTTCTTGTCGGCAACAGCCGCATTCTTCAGGTCGAGCGTCTCCACGGCTGCAATCTCGTCGTCGGGAGTGGCCACATAGCTGATGCGGTCCACAAGCCATGCATTGCCCATCGCCTGATCATTGAGCATCGGCATCTGCGACGGATCGCCGACAAGGTATTTGGCATTGAGCATATTGAGGACATTGGTATAATCGCGTTCGCCGCTGAAATAATAGTCTATCACATCCTGATAGCGGCGCAGTTTGGCAGCATGATAACCACCCACGGCCTTATGATGGAACGAGGGATCGGGACTTGTGAAGCGTGCGAAATCCATCACGCGGTAGTTCATGGCCGTATCGGCGAGGATAGCTTTGTCCGACTGGCTGAGGGGGAAATTATCATCAACAGTCAACGGCGGAGCCATGAATGAATCGTGGTTGAGATAGCGTTTGTTGACCATGAAGAGGTCGCCGCAAACCAGCACTCCCATCCCGACAGCCATCCACGCGAAAGCAAGCTTGCTGCGCGAATAAAGCACAACAAGACAGAGCCCGGCGGCCACAAAAAGGAACGAACGCATGGCATCGGCCTCGATCATTCCGAGCCGAAGCGACTCGACGGCTGAATAGAGCTCGGGGTAGTCGCGCAACACCCGGGTTTCCTCCTCGGCCATCACACTACCATACAGTCCGGGAGCCACAATTCCGGCCAGACAGAACACCAGCACTATGCCGAAGCACCAGAGAATCTGCCGCCCATACTGCCGCCAGAGATCTTCACGACACACAGCAAGCAGTTTCTGCAATGCCATAGCCCCGAGCAACGGCATCGTGAACTCAGCTATCACAAGAATACTTTCCGGAGTGCGGAACTTATTGTACATCGGGAAATAATCGATCATCGGATCAGTGAGCCAAGTACAGTTGCGGCCGAGAGCCAACAGAATGGAAAACACTGTCAGAACGATAAGCGTCCACTTCAGCGGACCACGCACTATCACACAACCGAGCAGGAACAGAGCGCAGATCAACGCACCCACATATACCGGGCCGTTGGTAGGTTCCGGCTCTCCGAAATACTGGGGGAACTGCTGGAGATAATATGCCGTCTCAGGCGAATAGTTGCCATCCTTGGCCGCATCGAGATCGGCCAGCGTCAGCACCTTGTTCTGACCCTTCTGCGGCAGGAACGTAGCACCGCCCTTCACATTGGGGATCAGCAGAGTGAAAGTCTCTGCACCACCGTAGCTGAACTGATTGATATAGTCCTTGTCGAGTCCGGCAGAGGCGGTGCCGCTCGCCGGGGCTTCGTTGGAAGTAAGCTCAGAGTGTCCGCCGCGCATCGTCTCTTTTGAGTACTCATAAGTGTTGTAGAGACTCGGCAGGTTGGCCGTAACGGCAAGGATTGCAGCCACAGCGAGCGAGCCTGTGGCCACGAGCCAACGCTTCATATTCTTTTCCCGGATAGCCATAACAAGGTAAGCGATGGAAAGTCCGGCCACAACGAACAGGAAATAGTAGGTCATCTGCACATGATTGCTTGCAATCTGCATCATGCCGAACAGCGCAGTGACAGCGGTTCCGGCCAGATAACGGCCGCGATAGGCCAGGACAAGACCGGCGATCGTAGGCGGTACGTAGGCAAGCGTGACAAACTTCCAGATATGTCCGGCGCCGATCAGAATGATGAAATAGCTTGAAAAACCATAGGCCACCGCCCCGATCAGCGACACGTACCATCGCATCTTCATCGACATCAGCAGGATAAAGAACCCGAGCATCATCAGGAAAAGTATTCCTGCCGGGAATGGCATTCCGAGTGTCAGGACAGATTCCAGCCAGGAGAAAAGCGAATTAGAGGGATAGCTCGGCGAGATCTGGAATGTGGGCATACCGCCGAACAGAGAGTTGGTCCAGCGTGTGGTCTCGCCCGTAGCCTCGTTGAACGCCTTGGCCTCCTGACCGATAGCTATGCCCTGCCGGGTGTCATATTGCTGCAACACGTTTCCCTCCACATCGTCGGGGAAAAAATAGATCAGCGAGATCACGGCCATTATGGCTATGGAACCAACCACAGACCAAAAACGCCGGTCGCTGAATAGCTTCTTCAATTTTTCCATTCTATTTTTTTGGATACAATTTGGCAATTTGGGTGTAAAGCTACAAAATATCGCAGAATCAGACAGCAAAATCAGTCCACTTTTTTATCCGCGCTATCATCAGCCTATTGAAATCTGAAAAACATAAAATCGACCACGAAAAACAATGCGCCCCGAGAGCAAAACAAACAAATAGAAAATATACAGCATATATTCAGTATATAGTTACAAAATATGCATTTTTAAGGTTAAAAGAAGTTAATTGATGTCTTTTTTCAACCCCAGTTCCGGACTATTTTTGCATCTTTGCGCAAAGGGATAAACTTACTATTATAGCCATATCAACCACATTTTCATTCACCCATCAAAAAGGCATATTCACCAAATTATCATATTTATGAAAAAACGTTTACTTTCTGTATTTTTATCAATTGCGGCCATAATTGGTGCTTCAGCCGCCCTGCATCAGGCAGCAAAGCAGCCAAGGCCCGACAGAACGGCAACAACCACACAAGTGGCAAACACCGTCAACACCCTCTCCACACCCCAGACACTGATCTCCCCTCAGGCGATCGGAACCACCATGGCCGACTACGAGTCAATCACAGACTGGCAGGCAATCGGTACAGCACAATATACTGATATTTTCTGCGCCCATGCAGATGCAGACACTTATTGCTACACGACTTACGATGTAGAAGCAGAAGAAAGTGCATCAACCCCAGGCCTCTATAGAATTAAAAATGCCAATCAGAACCCTGAAGGATATTATGGTTATTACGACGATAGCAACGACTATTATCTCATCGTAGACGCAACCGACCCCGACGCTGTATTCATTCCGTTGCAGCAGTTTGGATACTATGCAAATGTCTACGTGGATAACGCATGGACATACGCCAATATCTGGGTTCAATCATGGTCTACCGGCACATTAGATCAGGAGACAATGGAGATCACTTTCCCAGACTGGGGGCTCGTGTGGCGTACCAGCGAGGATGGAGCTGCCAACTCCGCAAACAACTCCAACGAGACAACATTCTGCCTCAAAATACCCGGAGGAAAAGATTACAGCATGACTATTACTGAAAACTCTGCATGTGCCGTGGACGGCAACGCGTCTTTCAGCATTAGCTCAGGAGCTGATATCGCCCAAATCCGCTATACTTATGTCCAGTCAGCCACTACCACAATAGATCAAGCTATAGAAGCCTCACGCACTTCAGAAAACACCCTGACAAATGGTGAATACACTCTGCCGATGCCTGCTGAAGGTCGTTATGTACTCGGTGCGACAGCTTACGACAGCGAAGGAAATGAACGCTCCACATCTTATGCACTTTTCTACCGTTACGATGAAAACGCTGACCAATGGAAAACTATCGGACAGGCCAACTTTACGGAAAACCTCGTTTCGGCATCCTACGGATCTTCCTACGGCAACAACAAATACACCGTTGAGCTTCAGGAAAATATCAACACTCCGGGATTCTACAGGGTCGTCAACCCATTGTATGGCAATCCGAACGAATACATCGGAAGCGAATACTACCTTTTAACCGACCACAATCATTACCTATTCATCCATGCTGAAGATCCTAACGCCGTCTATATGGACGAATCGCCTATCGGTCTCGACTTCGGCGATGGAGATTTCATCTCGAAATCTGTAGGTAACGGCACACTCAAAAATGGTGTGATAACATTCCCGGCCGGCACAATCGCAACAGCCGTACATAACTATTTAAACTGCGCATTCTCCACTTCATCAGCTGACATGACCATCGTTATACCGCAGGAGCATACAGTCAGTGTTAAATCGGCAGATGAAAACTACGGCACTGTAGCCATCACCTCACCTGCCACAGAAGGCAACACTATCACCACAACAGAATCGTCGGTGACCGTGACCGCCACACCAAACGAGGGCGTAAGCTTCATAAACTGGACCGATGCCGAGGGCAACGCAATCTCTACCGATGCCACCTACACCTACGTGGGCACCGAAGATATCGAACTGACCGCCAACTTCGGTCTCTCCCTGACCTACTCATTCCCCGAGAACGGCTACATGACAGTTACCGTCAACGGATCGACCGTCTCCAGCGGAACAATCCTGGCACCCGGCACAACGATTGACGTAAAACTGACCCCGTCCAGCAATTATGAACTGGAATCCTTCACAATCAATGGTAACGACATAGTGCCCAACGAAGATGGAACATACTCTTTCACACTGACTGAGGCAACAGTCATCAACGCCACTTTCGCAATTCCAAGCTACACTCTCACAATAATCACAAAAGGAAACGGCCATGTGGAAGTATATCCCGGATATGACGAAGAAAACGATATGCTGCCCACAGGTGATATGATCAATTCCGGAGCAAAATTGCCGGTTTACTCAGCAGACAATCCCGACAACCTGAATCTTCTCTTCCTGGTGTTCATCCCAGGCAATGACGATTCATTGGAAACTGCCGAAGTAATAATTGGCAACGACCTCTTCCAGCTTGAACTCGAAGACAACTCCGAGTTCCCGAATGGAGCAAAATACGCATTTATTCCTCTTGAAGAAATAAATGGCGACCTGACCATTTCAGCATCATTCAGCGGTGAGGATCAGGGTCTGGAAGAGATCGGTATCGACATCAACAACGGTCCGGTTGAATACTACAACCTTCAGGGCATCCGCATATCTTCGGACAACCTCACCCCCGGATTCTACATTATCCGTCAGGGCTCGAAGGCTGCAAAAGTGCTGATCACAAAATAAGTACTCCCCCCGACCAAGGGAATTAACTGAATCAATCAACAGCCGGCGCGTCAAACAATGTTTTGACGCGCCGGCATTATTTTATGCCGTTTTTTATTGGTCTGATTACAAAAGATTTGTAAATTTGCATCCGAATTGGGCTCCGGCCCGTTTTTGTTTAACCAACCCCTTATCGTCTTGGATATAGATCCTTTACCAGCATTAGATCCTCTCTCTGCCATGGCCGCCATCACAGCGGCCGTTCCGGTATCCACATTCTCCGCAAGCCAGATTCTCGCTCTCATCCTCGCATTGATGGCACTGTTTGTCTCTGCTTTCGTATCGGGCAGCGAGATAGCTTTTTTCTCCACCGACACCCAACAGATGGAAGATCTGGAGGATGATGAAGACCCGAAATCCCAAAGAATACTTTCTGTTATACGCCAGCCGGAGCGTCTGCTGGCAACGATTCTCATAGCCAACAACCTTGTCAATGTGACAATCGTTGTGCTGACCAATTTCGCCCTCGGCCCGGTGTTCGAGGGAATGCCGCCGCTATGGAGCTTTGTGTTGCAGACCGTGATCCTGACATTCCTCATCCTCCTTTTCGGCGAAATACTGCCGAAACTGGTGGCAAACAGCAACAACATGCGATGGATGCGTTTCTCAATCAGCGGCGTGCGTGCCATGATGAGAATCTTCTCCCCCTTGTCGGGACTGTTGGTGCGCAGCTCAGGAATCGTAAACAAGGTTGTCACCAAAAAACAGCACGACGTGACCACCGACGAACTATCCCACGCGCTTGAGATCACCGACGTCAAGGCTTCGGACGACAAAGAGATGCTTGAAGGAATCCTGCGATTCGGCGACACCACGGCATCGGAAGTGATGACACCGCGTGTGGACATGACCGACATTGACATCAACGCCGACTTCAGCCAGGTGATGGCCGTGGTGCTGGAAAGCGGATATTCCCGTCTCCCCGTCTACAAAGACTCTCAGGACGACATACAAGGCGTGCTCTACTCTCGCGACCTGCTCCCCTACATAGGCCATGCCGATGCCACTTTTGAGTGGCAGAAACTGCTCAGAAAGCCCTATTTCGTGCCTGAGACACGTATGATAGACGATCTTCTCGAGGACTTCCGCAGCCGCCACCTCCACATGGCCATAGTTGTCGACGAGTTCGGCGGCACACAGGGAATCGTGACCCTTGAGGACGTGTTGGAGGAAATAGTGGGCGACATAAACGACGAATACGACGAGGAGGAGACAACCTACAAGCGACTGCCCGACGACACCTACGTGTTTGAAGGGAAAACAATCCTCAGCGATTTCTTCCGCATCACCGGCCTTAACGAGGAGGACTATGAGGCAGTCACCGAGGACTGCGAGACCCTCGCCGGAATGCTTCTTGCCATTCGCGGCGATTTCCCGAAAGAGAAAGAGCCGCTGGTATATGGCCGCTGCCGATTCCTGATTCTCGACATATCCAACCACCGCATCACGTCGGTGCGTGTCAAGGTGATGCCGGACAACCAGACACCAACCACACCCAACAATGCCTGATCGCCGTCGCCAACATATCACGACAGGCATCATGGCGGCAATCACGTCAATAGCCGCGCTTTGCTGCCTTTACGGATGTGGAAACCGGCAGACGACGGATACCGGGATTCCGCGCCCGGTGGCTTATCCACGGCCAGTGATTTATGACACACTCTACACATCGGCCGGTCTGCCGGCCGATTTCGAGGTCAACGCATCGGCCACAGTCACCGACGCCGGAAAGTCCGCGACATCAGAGAACCAACCGGTGTGGGTCGACATCACATATCCGGCCTACGGAGCCACCCTCCACTGTACCTTCACCCCCGTGGACGATGAAGCATCGCGCGAAAAAGCCATGGACAACCGCCTTGAACGTATGGCTCTCAACGTGGGCGACAACATGGCTGAACAGACCGAACTGACATCACCGGGCGGATTCACAACAATAATACTCTCGACAATGGGACGGACTCTGACACCGCTGCAATTCCTGTCGGTAGGCGACTGCTGGGTGATCAGCGGAGCCATGCGCTTCCACGCCGAAGCTGTGGAGACCGACTCCGTGCGTCCGCTGATCGACGCTGTAAAAACAGATATCATCCATGCCGCAGAAAACATCCGGTGAGATAGAACCCCTCGGCGATATGCTGCCCGATTGCTTCCGTCTGGGCACCACGACGATCCATGCAACAGCACTGCTTTGCGGCCTGTCACGTCATGAAAAACGGGATGCCGAGATCCGTGCCGTGGCCATGCTCATCAGAAAAGCGTTCGGAGAAAAAGAGACACTCTCCCATCTGCCATCGGGCGCACCCTACATCGCAGGGAGCGGAAAACAGATCTCGATAACCCATGGCGCAGGCTACGCACTGCTTGCCATAAACGACTCCCGGCCGATAGGGATCGACATCGAATCACCGCGACCCACCCTAAAACGCATTTCCGGGCGTTTTCTCGGCAGTTCGGAGCTCCAGACCTACAACGCCTCATCCAGCACCCTCCTGGACGCGTGGACGGCAAAAGAAGCAATATTCAAGGCACTCGGCATACCCGGGCTCACCATAACCGACATAATCCTGCCCAACAATCTCACCCGACAGCCGTTCACGACCCATGGGAAAACCGTGGAGATCCACTTCCTGCGGCTGCCGGAATTCACTATCGCATTGGCCGAAATACACAAAAACTGATTCAACGTTGACAAAACAACAATTTTTGTTGTATCTTTGCCGTGCAACCCATCTAAACCTAAGCTATGACAGAACTCAACCACCAAGACATCGCGGCCAGAATCAAATTCCTGATCAAAAAATTAGGACTGTCGCAGGCTGCCTTTGCAAAACGGCTTGGAATAGACCCGGCCAATATGTCGAAACACCTGAACGGCAAATTGCCTATCACGGCAGGACTCATCAACCGCATATCCGCCGATATGGCCATCAACAAACAATGGCTCGCGGAGGGCATCGGCATTCCATTCGCTAAAGAAGCAGCCACCCGTCTTCCCGACACTATCGACTCAGACACATCCTGCTCAGTACCCACCAAAACCGACGCCATACCCGTCTACGATATCGACGTGACCGCCGGATGCCTTGAGCTGAGCCGCGAATTCACATCCGACCGCATCATAGGCTCGATCAACATCCCCTCGCTTCGGCGCGACTGCATAATAGTGCGCGTCAACGGCGACTCGATGACCCCGACCATTTCCGACGGTGCATTTGTGGCCATCCGCCCCATTTCCGACCTCTCCTGCATCTTCTGGGGCCAGATCTATGTTATAGTGATGGACGACTTCCGCATGGTCAAGCACCTGCGCCGCCATCCCGATCCGAAGATGGTGGTTCTCCGCAGCGACAATCCGGCCTACGACGACATGGAAGTGCCTCGCGAAAAAATACGCAAACTCTACATAGTTGAATCCATCCTCAACATCAAGATACAATGCTGAAAAGACTACATTACAGCCTCCTTCTCGCAGCTATGTTGCTGACCACAGCATACTCCGCAGCCGCAAAGCCGTCCACATCTGGCAACACAACACGCGACTACGAGGCCACGGCGACAAAAGCTGCGCGCTTCTTCCACTACCGCGAATGGGCAAGCGCCGGAGCACTCTACTCGCTGATGCTCGCCGACCATCCGGAAGTGGCCGACACATACGGCCACGCCATTGTGGCCGCCGGAATGCTCGCCGACACTGCCAAACAGGCCGACCTGACAGCATTCGCCCTCGCGTCCCACGTGCCGGTGGACTCGCTTTTCACCGCTGTAGAACATATCAGTTTCTCCGTCGGGCAGACATCGCTTTATGAAGACTATCTGCTGGAGACAAAAGCCCACACACCATGGCTGAAACGCATCGTGGACGCCTACCTGATGCGCTACTATGCCTACAGGCGCGATCCACAGGGAATGATCACCTACAGCAAGATCATGCTCGCAGGAAACCCCGACAGCCAGCATTTTCTCTACACTCTCGCTCAAGGATATCTGATAGACGGCCAGACGGAAGAGGCCCTGAATGTGTACCGCCATATCGTGTCGCTCGATCCAAATGCGCTTGAAGCACTACTGTATCTGGCCAACAACAGCCTCCGCCAGGCGCAGGGCAATCCTATAGCCCGAGACGAGGCTCTGGCCTATTTCCGTCAGGCGCAAACGATAAAAGCGACACCCTACATATCCGATGCGATTGCCCGGCTGGAATCGATGAAGAAAAAATAACCTGATGATAGTTTGCGAGATTCAGGGATAATACATATCTTTGCATCCACAAATCAAGGGCGAATACCAGAGTGGCCAAATGGGGCAGACTGTAAATCTGCTGGTTTTTACCTTCGGTGGTTCGAATCCATCTTCGCCCACAAAAACAAAAACTCGCGACTTCCATCGCGAGTTTTCTTATTTCTGAACCACTGCCGGAGATTATTCCGGACGGGTGTAGCCATCCTTCTTGCAACGCTCCGACATCTTCTTGATGCGTGCCGCAGTGTCGGGATGGGACGAGAACATTTTCTGGATCGCGCTCTGCTGCGCACCGCTCTCCCCTTCAAGTGACTGAAGTTTCTCGAAAGCCTTCACCATGCCCCACGGATTCTTGCCGTTCTTGACAAGGAAATCGTAGCCACAGTCATCGGCTTCCTTCTCCTGCTTCTGGGAGTATTTGGCATTGATCAACGACGAGCTGAGCTGTCCGAGCTGAGAGTCGGTCAGGGAAGCGGCCACACCCGATGTGGAAGCCACAGCATCCTTGAGCGCACCGGTCATGAGTTCGGTTTTCATTGCGTTTTTGGAATGGTGTTTCAACACATGGCCTATCTCGTGGCCAATCACACCGAGCAATTCATCATCATCCATGATATCCATCAATGAGCTGAACACACGCACACTGCCGTCGGGACATGCGAAAGCGTTGACATCGATCACATTGTAGACCTTGAAATTCAATGGAATGCCGTCGGCATCAGTGATTCCTTCAGTGAGACGGCGCAGACGCTTTGTGTACGGATCATCCTCTCCGAGAACAGGATTGTTCTTATCCATCCAATCCACGGACTCCTTGACGTATGCGGCCATCTGCGCATCGGTCAGAGTCATCGCCTTCACGGCCTTGGCGGCACCACCAATAGCACGACCCACGTTAAACTGGGCCGAAGCCACCGATGCAGATCCTAACAGCATAGCGGCGGCAACAAAAAGTTTAATCGTTGTTTTTCTCATGAAATATGGGGTTTTTACTAATTTTGCCGCAAAATTACATGAAAGAATCATGACAACCAAAAGAAATTCCGCCGACATAAAGCGAAGCATATTGATAGTGCTGGTGCTGTTTCTCGCTATAGCCCTGTGGGGCATGGTGATAGCATTCCACGGAATGACTATCGACAATCTTTGGATCACACTCGGAGCCTCAACCGCGATCGGATTGTTTTCCGGATTTCTTTTCTGGCAGAGATGGCAGCGGTTCACACACATCAGCCACTTCATCCCCAACTATGCCATCAGCGTGATATTCATGACAGCAATTATAGCCGACCTGTTCTATGGTCTCAATTTCGCATTCGCCGATAAAGAGAGCACCACGGAATCCGCAACGATTGAACGTCTATATAGCGAGACCCATCATCACACGAAAAGAGTATCACGCCGGACGGTGGTACAGGGAGAGCCATACAAGATGTACTATGTGGAGGTCAGATTCCGCACGGGCAAGAAAAAGACCATGACGATGCCGGTACGACAGTGGTCGAAGATGCACCGCGGCGATACCCTCCAGATAAAAATATCAAAGGGTTTGCTGGGGATGCCGGTGATACGCCGCTCGGGCTGTCCGGTTGATGTCCCGAGATCGTCATATTCCCGACAATTCTACAGGCATTAAACAATTATTTGATTCTCAGAGGCTTAAACAGCAGCAATTCACATTGATTATCAGGCAGTTAGCATCATTATTCATTTTCCGGATGCAACGCCGAAAAAATCACCGAAGCTTTTGAAGGCCCTATTACAGCCGCAATCTGATCCAGATCGGCCTCCCGGACACGTTTCAGGCTACGGAAATGCGAGATCAGAGCATCACGCGTCTTAGGTCCAATACCCGGCACGGAATCGAGCATGGAGACCGTCTGCGATTTCGACCGCCGGTTGCGATGATGCGTTATGCCGAAGCGATGGGCCTCGTCGCGCATATGCTGCACCACACGCAACGTCTCACTGTTCTTGTCGATGTACAGCGGAATGCTGTCGCCCGGGAAATAGATCTCTTCAAGACGCTTTGCAATACCGGCAACGGCAATCACACCGCGCAGTCCCATTGCGTCAAGAGCCTCAACAGCGGCACTCAGCTGCCCCTTGCCGCCATCCACGACCACGAGCTGAGGCAGTTCCTCCCCTTCCTCCACAAGTCGCGTGTAACGGCGCGTCAGCACCTCCTTCATCGAAGCGAAGTCATCGGGCCCGACAACCGTCTTGATATTGAAATGACGATAGTCCTTTTTCGACGGCTTCCCATTACGGAACACGACGCAAGAGGCAACAGGATTCGTGCCTTGGATATTTGAATTATCGAAACATTCGATATGGGTAGGCAATACATTCAAGCGGAAATCTGCCTGCATTCTTTCGAGCAATTTCTGGGTCCGTTGCTCAGGGTTATGCTTCTCCATGTGCTTCAGAACATCAATCTTGTACTGACGGGCATTGCGCTGCGAAACCTCAAGAAGCTTTGCACGGTCGCCGCGCTGCGGAACAGTAAAAGTCACTCCCGGCATCTCCACATCGGGTGCTTCGGCAACAATAACCTCGCCGAACTCCACGGAAAGCTGATTGTGGATCTCATTGACGGCATAACTGAGGATCTGAGCCTGCGATTCATCCATGCGCCGTTTGTATTCAAGCGTCACACTTCGCACCACCGCGCCACGGCGCACATGCATATAATTGACATACACATCCGCCCCACCATCGTCGTCCACACCAAACACGTCGATCTGATCTATCACCTGACTGACGATAACACTCTTGGCCGTGTAGCGCTGAACCTTGTCATAGACATCCTTCACCTGCTGGGCTTCCTCAAACCTCAATTCGGCGGCAAGAGCCTCCATATCGCCGCGCAGCTTGTCGAGCAACTCGCCCAGATCGCCACGCAGAATCTGACGGATACGCTCGATATTCACGCCATATTCCGCCTCCGACACACACCCTACACAGGGCCCGGAGCAACGCTTCAGATGATAGTCCAGACACAACCGCCCCTTCCCTTTTGCCACGTATTCCGGAGTTATGGCATGGCGGCAGGAACGCAGAGGATATATGTCGCGGATCAGGTCGAGCACCGCACGGGCCGAGGCAGTGTCGGTGTATGGGCCATAATATTTCGACCCGTCCTTTATGCGTGTCCTGGTCATGAACACCCGTGGGAAATGCTCTTTTGTCACCACAATCCAGGGATAGGATTTATCATCTTTCAGCAAGACATTATAGCGTGGCTGATACTCCTTGATCATGGAGTTCTCAAGGTTCAGAGCATCCTGTTCCGTCGGCACGACGATATATTTCATATCGGCGATCGCACGCACGAGCAGATTCGTGCGCACGGAATCGTGGGTGCGGTTGAAATAGGAGGACACCCGTCTTTTCAGATTCTTCGCCTTTCCGACATATATCACCGTCCCCTCCCGGTCGAAATACATATACACGCCGGGGGTGGAAGGTAGAATCTTTATCTTCTCTTCAAGTTCTGGAGATTTTCTATGTTTCGGCATAGTTATTAAGACAACAGACCTAACAGCTTCCGGACACAAAATGTTTTAGACAGGCGGAAGTCTGATAGGTCTGAGATATGAGTTTCGGATCCGCTGCGGAACCGGATCAATACGTGATGAGCGATGTCACCTCAGCATCGGCAGGAAGCACCGAACGGCCATTGAGGCCACCGAGTTCAATGATGAAGTTGACATAGATCTTTTTCGGATTCATGCTTTTCACCAGTTCGTAGACAGCAGCCATAGTGCCACCGGTGGCGAGGACATCATCATGGATCACGACGATATCATCGGGAGTGATCGCATCGCGATGGATCTCGATAGTATCTTTACCATACTCCTTGTCGTAGGAGCAGCTGACCGTATCAGCAGGAAGTTTTCCGGGCTTGCGTGCAGGAACAAATCCGGCTCCGAGCTCAAAAGCGAGAATCGAACCGCCGATAAAACCACGAGATTCAATGCCGACTACTTTGGTCACACCCTTGTCGCGATACAACTGGGACAGATCCCAGCCGATAATGTGGAGCGCACGCGGATCTTTGAAGACTGTTGTGAGATCCTTGAAAACGATCCCCTTCTTCGGGAAATCGATCACGTCGCGCACTTTCGATTTAATGTATTCCATTTTTGTTTATCTGTTGTTAAGTTTTTGATTTCTGTTGCATTATGCATGTTCCACGTGGAACAAACACTTTATATCATCTACCTAAAAGAAGGAGAAGAATATTGATATCGCTTGGCGAGATTCCTGGGATTCTCGATGCCTGCGCAATGGTCTGTGGCATGATTTTTTTAAGTTTCTGCCGTGCCTCGGTTGAGATCGACTTCACAGTATCATAATCGATACGATCTCCGAGTTTCACATCCTCAAGACGACGGATCTTATCAGCGATCAAACGCTCACGTTCTATATAGCCATTATATTTCATAAGGATCTCAGCAGCTTCGATGATCTCCGCACGACGATCCTGTTCAATATTATCCACGATATACGACGCAACTCCCGGAAGCATTTCCGCAAGCATGGCCACAGTCAGCTGTGGGCGCAGAATTAAATCGTGCAACTTCACCGACTGGCGCAACGGTGCTATGCCAAGCTCTTCAAACCGGGCATTGACCCACTCCGCTTTGACAGAATAGGACTTTGAGAACTCGATGAATGAATCACGCTGTTCACGTTTCGACATCATCAAGGCGAAACGCTCGTCCGTAGCAAGACCGATGGCATGGCCGAGCGGAGTGAGACGCATATCGGCATCATCCTGACGCAGAAGAATACGATATTCCGCGCGAGATGTAAACATACGATACGGCTCATCGACACCCTTTGTCACAAGATCATCGATCAGCACACCGATATATGCCTGATCACGCGACAGCACGAATGGATCAAGACCGGAACAACTGCGGTGGGCATTGATACCGGCAACAAGCCCCTGCCCTGCCGCCTCCTCATATCCGGTAGTTCCATTGACCTGTCCGGCAAAGAAAAGACCGCCTACAAGTTTTGTCTCCAGGGAATGCTTCAGCTGCGTCGGATCGAAAAAGTCATACTCTATGGCATAGCCCGGACGATATATGGCTACATCCGATAGGGCCGGAATAGTTTCAAGCGCGTTGACCTGCACATCGAGCGGCAACGACGAGGAGAATCCGTTCAAATAGAATTCCTGCGTTTCTTCGCCCTCCGGTTCCAGGAACAGCTGATGCTCCGTCTTGTCGGCAAAGGTCACAATCTTTGTCTCGATGCTCGGACAATAGCGCGGACCGATACTTTTTATCTGGCCGTTGAACAGAGGCGATCGCGGCAGACCTTCCCGAAGAATCTCATGTGTTCGCTCATTCGTGTACAGAATATAACATTCACGCTGACGCAACTCTCTGGAAACGCCCGGCAAATAGGAGAACTTATGAAAATCGTTCTCACCCTGTTGCGGAGTGGTAAGCTCCCAATGCACTGATCGCCCGTCGATACGGACAGGCGTTCCGGTTTTCATGCGGTCGGTCTGGAATCCGAGCGAAATTAGCTGCTCGGTCAGTCCATAGGAAGCCGGCTCAGAAACACGTCCTCCCGGAGTTTTCACTTCCCCGACGTGCATCAGACCATTAAGGAACGTGCCGGCAGTCAGAACAACCGAACGACAGGTAAAAGTTACACCTAAGGCCGTGCGGACAGCAGAGACATGCCCATGGTCATCGACATCAATGCCGACAACAGAGTCCTGCCACATAGAGAGCCCTGGAGTATTCTCAAGCGTTTGGCGCCAGATCTCCGAGAACCGCATCCTGTCGCTCTGCGCACGCGGACTCCACATGGCCGGACCTTTCGAGCGATTGAGCATGCGGAACTGTATGGCCGAGCGGTCAGTGACAATACCCATCTGACCGCCAAGAGCATCTATTTCTCTGACAATCTGACCCTTTGCAATACCACCGACAGCAGGATTGCAGCTCATCTGGGCTATTTTATTCATATCTATCGTGATCAAAAGAGTGCGCGACCCCAGACGCGCAGCCGCAGAGGCAGCCTCACATCCGGCATGACCGGCACCGATCACGACAACATCATAGTCGAATTGCATATATATCTATCTCAGTATCAATTAGATTCACTTCAACAGCGCAAGCGCGTCATTCTCATGACGCTCCATCACCTCGCGCTCTCCCGGCCCTTTATCGTTTATACCACACAGGTGAAGAAGCCCATGCACTATAACGCGATGCAACTCCGTGGAGTAGTCGGCACCAACAGCCTCGGCATTTGTAGCCACAGTGTCGAGCGAGATAAACATGTCTCCGCTGACCCTACGGCCATGAGTATAGTCGAAAGTGATGATGTCGGTGTAATAATCGTGATTAAGGAACTGGCGGTTGACCTCGATGATCTTATCATCATTGCAAAAAATATAGGTCATCGGGCCGAGGATCCGCGAATGATCACGCGCAACCTCGCCAAGCCATGCATCGACGCGCTGAAAGTCGATGGCAGGCATCTCCACGCCATCGGCAGTCCATTGTATCATTTTTTCCATATCATACAAGATATTACCCACAAAAGTAATCATTTTTTCGTAAAACCAAACAAGACACGCCACCTTTGATTTTTCTGAGAAAAAATCCCGACAGGAAAAATCAGGCGTTACGACCAACATATTAGTCAATTAAGCATTTTTAAGCCTCCTGAGAATCGAAAAATCGATCACATCCCGACCAACTGCCGGGCATTTTTAAATTCTCAAAGAGATTTTGTCTCTGAAAAACGAAACCGAAATCACCTTGCCGACTAATCAAAAACCGGTATTAGCGTCCGTGTTATTCATGAGAACTTATGGTAACCCCTACAAATAATTTATGCAAAACCCTAAATCTCTAATTTTAAACAAATTAAATAACAGCAACCGATCCAAAATCAATTATATTTGCATAAAACAAATATTTATACCGGTATGAGACCACGTTTTTACACTTTTTTATTCACATTTCTGGTCAACGTCATTTTCTGCCTCAACATTTTCTCCAAACAGCTCAATGTCCAGGATGCTTTGTCGGCAGCCATTGAGTCGACCAAACCACTTGATGCATTAACCCGACAGAATATCCTCAACGCAACGCAAGCCACGACCGAATCGAACTACAGCCTGCTCCACACCGAACAAGCCGAAGAACTCAACACAGTCTACATAATGGAATCGCAGACCGACAACCGGGTTATATTCATATCGGCCGACGACGTAGCCCGTCCGCTGCTCGGATGGTGTGATGCCTCGACGTTCGACATCACCAACCTTCCCCCTGCGCTTCAATACATGCTCGACAGCTATTCCAAGGAGATCTGCATAGCATCCGCCGCAGGCTCAGCGCCCTACACGCCACAATCCTCCGATAATCGCCCCGAGATCGCTCCGCTGATCACGACAAAGTGGCATCAAACCGCCCCATATAATCTGCTTTGCCCTGAGGACTCTGACAGAAGATGCGTCACAGGATGCGTCGCCACCGCAATGGCACAGATCATGAACTTTCACAGATGGCCAGAGTCCGGTACGGGGGCAATAACTTACACTGCACCGACAGATGGCAACAACAGCAACCTAACAGAATACAGCATGGACTTTTCGGCAACTACATTCGATTGGGATAATATGCTCGACGAATATAACGGAGATGAATCAGAAGATCAGATAAATGCTGTCGCACTGCTCATGAAAGCCTGCGGCTACGGATCCAAAATGATCTATGGATTAAACGGGACATCATCAAGCGGAGCAAGCATTCCCGATGCTATATCAGCATTCAACAACTATTTCAAATACGCACCAGATATAACACTTGAGCTACGCACAGCATACAATCTAAACGTATGGATAGATATCCTATACGACGAATTAAAAAGTCGACGTCCACTTCTTACAAGCGGTGGAATACATGCGTTTTTGATCGACGGTTATCAGCCAGATGATCTATTCCACATAAACTGGGGATGGGGAGGATTAAGTGACGGGTATTATGCAATCACAGCCCTTAATCCAGGCGCGGAGGGCACTGGGGCAAGTCCTGGAGGGTATAATATCGGTCTAAATATTATGGCTGGCCTATATCCTGACAATGATAGATCCAAGCCACGTATCAAATTCACAATCGGCAAGACCAACTTCACTACAGAAAAGGATAAATATATCAGAGCGGAAAATGGAACCGTACGTTACTCCCCGATATTCAACGAGGGACGTATAGCTGCCACAGTTACGACCGGCATACGACTGCGAAACATTGAAACCGCGGAAATCAGCTACTGCACAGGAAATACTCAAACCATGGGTCAATATACCGGAACATACCTTGAAATTCCCATCAGCAATCACCCTCAGAATGGCAAATATATTGTTGAGCCAATTATAGTTCATAATGGAGATATTCACAACGTCATCTCATACATCAACTACCGAGGGTACGTCTTGCTTGACGCAAACGACGAAAAACTTGTGTTCACACACTATGAGACATCAACACCTCAACTGTCATTGGAATCATATAACCTCCCGGATAAAATCTACGCAGGAAAAACATTCGACCTAAGTGTTGAAATAGCTTGCAGCGGAAGAGAATATATTGGCAACATAGTACCGCATCTAATAATTGACGAGAACAACAGGACAACCTACAATAGCATTTACACAACAGTGACCGAAAATGGAAGTACACTCCTGAACTGGAGCAATCTTACAACACCAACGGATCCCGGATTCTACAAACTGATCCTCTACGACTTGAACCAGAATCAGATCGGAGACAGCATAACTATTGAGGTACTGGACAGCAAGACAAATTCTCCCGAACTATCAATGCTATTCGAATGCACCGCCACAAAAGGTTGTGGCACTAAGGAACAACCATGGGAGACATCAGAAACCGACATCATGTCAGTAACAGTCTCAAACGCATCCGGAATGTACAATGACGGCATCGTATTCGGTCTATTCGATGAAAACGATATCAATCTCAGCGCACAGAACTCAGGCACCATGATACTGCCTTCAGGGACAAGCGAAGCACGGATCTATACTGTCGCAAGGCTGAAGACCGCTTTTAGCCTAAACTACGACACGATGTATGCATTCGGCATATATTACAGGCCGGAGGGCGAAACCGCCTTTCATGCAATACCAGGCTCCAACAAGTATTATTTCACAATAAAAACAACCGCCGGAATTGAGGAGATCAAGGCCGATGATGATAGGGTGATGATCCGGTATGCGGATGGACGAATCACGGTAGAATCAGCCGGCGGAATAAGACAGATCGACGTATTCACCACCCAAGGAAGCATCATTGCCTCCGCGACATACCCATATGCAGACACAAAGGCGGAGATAAGCATTGACGCACTGCCCGGAATCTACATTATCCGCGCAACAACAAACGGCGGAAAAACCGTCACGCAAAAGGTGGCGATCCGCTGACGAAAACAGATCGGTGGAAAAATATTTGGGTCTCAGCGGCAAAGTGATTATCTTTGCCGCTGAACTTATATAAGCTATTCAATCAGGATCCATGATCAAAATTTCGGCAACCATCCTTACTCTTAATGAGGAACGCCGCATTGAGGCGTGTCTCGACTCGTTGCGCGACATTGCCGACGAGATCATTGTGGTCGACTCCGGATCAACCGACGCCACGCTCGACATCTGCCGCCGCTACGGCTGCAAGATCACCGTCAGACCCCTCGCCGGCTTCGGAGCGCAACGCCAATATGCCACGTCGCT
This sequence comes from uncultured Muribaculaceae bacterium, assembly GCA_910579185.1. GTDB lineage: Bacteria > Bacteroidota > Bacteroidia > Bacteroidales > Muribaculaceae > Paramuribaculum. Next base: position 97,100 of record CAJTTG010000004.1, on the reverse strand, counting down.
GACAACCCACAGCTACGTGCTGGCCATCGATGCCGACGAATCGCTTTCGCCGGTGGCACGCAAAAGCCTGCTCGAACTCAAGAAAGGAGATCCGCAACACCGCGTCTATGCTTTCTCGCGACTGAACTTCTACTGCGGATATGCCGTTAGACATTGCGGTTGGTATCCCGACACACAGATCCGACTGTTCGACAAGCGCTATGCCAACTGGAATCTGCGCGATGTCCACGAACGGGTGATATTCCGCGACTCCGTGCGTCCGGAGATTCTCAAGGGCGACATTCTCCACAACCGCTGCGAGAGTCCCGGTGACTACGAATCGACCCTTCGCCGTCAGGCCGCGATGAAAGCCGCCGTCATAGCAGCCGAGGGAAAGAGAGTCACACCCCTGCATCCGCTGGCAAAAGGATTCGCAGCGTTTTTCTCCACCTATCTGAGCCGGCGCGGCATCCTCGACGGATCGGTAGGGCTGGCCATAAGCCGCCACGCATTCCATTCGCAACACTGTGCCTACACCGAGGCCCGGCGTCTGAAAAGAGCCCATCGCAAAAACTAAGAGTATGACTGAAATGATCAAAATATTTGTCGGGAATCTCGGCCGCCACATAGAAGTGGAGGGGGGATCATCACTCCTTGACATCCTCGGCATCATTGCCGGAGAACTCGACTTCCAGCCCATAAACGCCAGAGTCAACAACAAATCGGAAGATCTGAACTTCCGCGTATATTCCCCGAAAACGGTTGAGTTCATGCCGATAACGTCGGAAACCGGCCGACGCACATACGTGCGATCGCTATGCATGATGCTTTATCATGGTGTGAACCATTGCTATCCCGGCTGCTCGCTGAGCATCGAGCATTCGCTTTCCCACGGATATTTCTGCCGGATCAGCGGCCTCGAACGGCCCGTTGACCAGAGCGTGGCCGACCGCCTGACAGCCCACATGACCGGACTCGTGGAGCGCGACCTCCCGTTCGAACGTATCGAGAGCCGCACACCCGAGGTGATAGAACTTTTCCGCCGTCAGGGATTGACTGACAAAGTGCGCCTGATCAGCACACAGCATCAGCTATATACAGTCTACTACCGGCTGGACGGCATCTGCGACAGCTACTATGGAGCACTCGTGCCTCGCACGGGAATGCTCGGCGTGTTCTCCCTGATCCCCTACAAAGACGGGCTTCTGCTGATGCCGCCATCCGAATCGGATCCGGCTGTGACCGCCCAACCCATAGCGCAGGACAAGATGTTCGGCGCATTCACAGACCATCTTCAATTCAACCGCATAGTCGGTGTCAGCAACGTAGGGGAGCTCAACGAAGCTGTCGCACAAGGGGGATCGGCTATGCTCATCAACGTGGCCGAAGCCTTGCACAACAACCGCATAGCCACCATTGCCGACGAGATCACCCACCGCTTCCACCAGGGGGGCGCACGCATAGTGATGATCGCCGGCCCGTCATCGTCGGGCAAGACCACATTCACAAAACGTCTGGCAATCCAGCTGATGACCAATCTGCTCCAGCCACAGATGATCTCGCTCGACGACTATTTCGTTGACCGGCACCATACCCCACGCGACGCATCGGGCGACTACGACTATGAATCCCTGTATGCTCTCGATCTCCCCACATTCAACGACCACCTCAACCGCCTGCTCCAAGGCGAGACCGTGGAACTTCCCTACTACAATTTCGAGACAGGACAACGGGAATACCGTGGCAACACCATCACCCTCAACCCCGACTCAATCCTGCTGATAGAAGGTATCCATGGCCTTAACCCGGAACTGACAGCCCAGGTGCCCGACAGGATGAAATACCGCATCTATGTGTCGGCTCTCACCACCATATCCATTGACGACCACAACTGGATCCCGACAACCGACAACCGCCTGTTGCGCCGCATAATCCGCGATGCCCGTTACCGGGGCGTAAGTCCCGAGCAGACCATACGCCGGTGGCCGAGTGTGCGCCGCGGCGAGGAACGCTGGATTTTCCCATATCAGGAAAATGCCGACGCGATGTTCAATTCATCGCTCCTGTTCGAACTGGGTGTGATACGCCGTCGCGGCGAGGAATTGCTCAGCCGTGTGCCACACGATGTTGTGGAGCACGCGGAAGCCGCACGCCTCCACCGTTTTCTGGAGTATTTCACCCCGATATCAGAAGAATTCATCCCATCCACATCGCTGCTCCGGGAATTTCTCGGAGGATCCAGCTTCAAGTATTAGAATACTCTCTTCCGGATACCGAAAATCCGGTGGACAGATTGCAGAACATAGCCGTGCTGTGACAGCACATCCGTAAAGAACATAAGCGCGTCGGAAATCCGACGCGCTATTTCATTTTTTTTTGGCAAAAAACACATAAAAACACGCAAAACACACAAAATTACCTAATCGTTAACTTCTTTTAACTAAATGGGGGGGTAAAATGGCCCAATTTACCTACATTTGTGAATGAAAATCCTTAAAAAATACCACGATTACAATCAAAATGCAACAATCCTACTGAAAAATCTTGCCAATCGCCCGAGGCGGTAAGGCAAAACCCTGTGTCTGTCTATAAAAAATCGACAAAAATGGCCAAAATGCAACCACATAAAGGTCATAAAAAAGCAGACAGCAGAAAAACCTGAAAACCACAAAATGCGACTACAAAATTAACCTTAATAATTACTAACCAATCAAACAAACATTATGAAGTCAAAGGTAACAAGCCTGTTATTGATGCTTTTACTTTTCCCCGTCATGAGTGTGATGGCACAGACCACAACGGTCAAGGGAATCGTAACAGACACAAGTGGCGAACCGTTGATCGGTGTGTCAGTAATCGTTGAAGGAACCTCCTTCGGCACCCAGACCAACATCGACGGCGAGTTTTCAATCAAAGCCAACCCCGGTGACAAGCTGAATTTCACTTACATCGGCTATCGTCCCGTGACCCTCGCAGTTCCGGCAAACGGAAAAGTGGATCTCGTGATGGAAGAGGAGGCCACAGCACTCGATGAAGTAGTTGTGACCGCTCTCGGTATCAAACGCGAACAGAAAGCGCTTTCCTACAATGTGCAGACCGTCAAAGGCGACGCCTTCACATCCAACAAGGACGCTAACTTCATCAACTCACTCGCCGGTAAGGTGGCAGGTGTCAACATCAGTTCATCCTCAGCAGGTTCGGGTTCAGCAGCCCGTGTCATCATGCGTGGTCAGAAATCACTGTCAGGCAACGACAACGCTCTGTATGTGATCGACGGTATCCCCATGTTTGACGTCAACTCAGGTAATGAAACCGGTGGCACGATGGCACATCAGCCCGGTTCAAGTGCTGTTGCCGACATCAACCCCGACGATATCGAATCAATGTCAGTACTTTCCGGTCCTTCAGCAGCCGCTCTTTACGGCTCTCAGGCTGCCAGCGGTGTGATCCTCATCACCACTAAAAAAGGACAGGATGGCCGCGCAAAACTGACCTACTCCAATACAACCCAGTTCCATCGCGCATGGATGACCCCTGAGTTCCAGAACACCTACGGCAACAACCCGGGTGAATTCGCATCATGGGGTGCTAAGCTCGACACTCCGTCAAGCTACGATCCTCTGGACTTCTTCCAGACCGGTGTTACCGAAATCAATGCTTTGACCCTTACAGTCGGCAATGCCAAGAACCAGACATTCGCATCTGCAGCCGTGACCAACGCTCCCGGTATCATGCAGGAAGCCGACTATAACCGTTACAACTTCTCTATCCGCAACACCACCAGCTTCTTCAACGATAAGCTGACACTTGATCTCGGTGCAAGCTATATCATCCAGAACAACAAGAACTTCGTAGGATCAGGCCACTACTTCTCGCCGATTCCTGCTCTTTGGTTGTTCCCCCGTGGTGAAGATTTCGACGAAATCCGTATGTTCGAACGATTCGATCCGTCGCGCAACCTCTATACCCAATACTGGGATCAGAAATACGGACAGGAGAACCTCGCTCTCCAGAACCCCTACTGGACACAGAAACGCATGGATCGCACCATACGCAAACAGCGTTACATGTTCAACGGTTCATTGAAATATGATATCCTCCCCTGGTTATACGTGATCGGTCGTGTACGCGTCGACAACACAAACTGGGTCAACGAACAGAAATTCAATGCCTCCACCGTGATCACTCTTGCCGGATCGCAGATGGGTATGTATTACAAGACAAGAGCTGTGGATCGCACCACATACGCCGACATCATGGCCTCCATGAACAAGAGTTTCATCAACAACCGCCTGAATCTCAGCGCGCAGTTTGGTGCATCGATCAACGACATGCTTGAAGAATCTGACCACGTCAGCGGTGGTCTCGGCAAAGTTCCCAACGTATTTGCCATAGGTAACATCGACAAATCAAGCTTCAAATTCAACGACACCGAATGGCACGATCAAACTCAGTCTATCTTCGCCAGCGTAGAACTCGGATGGGACAGCCAGTACTATCTGACCATAACCGGACGTAACGACTGGGCATCAATGCTCGCTTTCACCGACAAGATGAGCTATTTCTATCCCTCGGTAGGTGCCAGCTGGATTGTCAGCGAGACACTCCGCGACTATCTCCCCCAAGCCATCTCATTCTTGAAAGTACGTGGATCATGGGCAGAGGTTGCAAAAGCTCCGGAGCGCTATCTGACCCGTCAGCAGTTTGAATACAATGAACAGACCGACCAATACAAATGGCCGTCTATCCACTACAATCCCAACCTCAAGCCTGAGAACACCAAATCATGGGAAATCGGTTTGAGTGCAAAATTCCTCAACAACACAATCGGTTTCGACATCACCTACTACAAATCGAACACCTTCAATCAGACCTTCAAGATCCCGGCATCAGCATCATCCGGTTATGAGTACAACCTTGTACAGACCGGTAACATCGAGAACCGCGGTATCGAAGCAGCCCTTACCTACAACAACCAGTGGGGCAACTGGCGCTTCAACACCGGCGTGACATATTCTCTTAACCGCAACAAAGTCATTGCACTTGCCAACGGATCTCTCAACCCGGAAACCGGACTTCCCATCGAAATGGGCTACTATGCAGCATCTTCCTGCCTCGGTATGAGTGGCGGTCCCGCCATCCGTCTCTACGAAGGCGGCTCAATGGGCGACCTCTACAGCAACCTCCGTCTGCGCGAATCAGCCAACGGATATGTATGGAAAGATCCCCAGACCGGAAAAGTAGCTCTTGAACAGGTAGAATACTTCAAGGTCGGTTCACTTCTTCCCAACTTCAACATGGGTTGGACCGGATCAATCGGCTGGAAAGATATCAACGTATCTTGGGCAGTGACCGGACGTTTCGGTGGCCGCGTTATCTCCGACACACAGGCCATGCTTGACCGCTACGGTGTATCAGCCGTTTCGGCAGCAGCTCGCGATGCAGGTGGTGTGGCAATCCCCGGCAACGGCACAGTTGACGCTCAGAACTATTATGAAACAATCTCAGGTGCTCCCGGCACATACTATGTTTACGATGCAACCAACGTGCGTCTCGCCGACCTCACCGTCAGCTACACTCTTCCACGCACCGTGCTGAAGAACATCGCCGACCTGACCTTATCACTCACAGGTAAAAACCTCTGGATGATCTACTGCAAGGCTCCGTTCGATCCCGAGTCAACCTCATCGACAACCAACAACTTCTATCAGGGTATCGACTACTTCCAGACACCGAGCATCCGCACATTCGGTTTCAATGTTAAACTATCATTCTGATCTACAACCCGACAATTATGAACACAAAAATTTATAAAAATATAGCATCCTTGATGTTGGGCGGAAGCCTCATTTTCGGCGCAGCAAGTTGCACCGGCAAATTTGAGGACTTCAACACCAACCCCAAAGCTCCTACCCCCGAACAAATGGAGGGAGACTTCGCCTACACCGCTACATTGATCGGTAACATGGTGCCGGTGGTAGCTCTCGGACAGGAGAATGACTTCCAGATGATCGATCAGATGATCGGTTGCGAATACGGCCGCATGACAGCAGCCAAAAACGCTTGGGGTACCGATGGTATGTTCGGTAACTACAATCCGCGTATCGGCTGGCAGGGAATACCCTTCACCACCCTGATGCCTAACTACATGTACACCCCGTACTTCAAGATCCGCGACGTTTCAGGCGGCGAAGGCCTCGTTTATCACTGGGCCAACCTGCTCCGTATATTCGGCACGGTACGTATCTCTGACTGCTATGGACCGACTCCGTTCACCATGATCGGCGGTGGCGACAGCTATCAGGTTGAATATGACGACATGCCTGATCTCTACAACGCTATGTTCGAAGAGCTCGACGCATCTATCGCAGCACTCAAAGAAGCAGCCGGAAGCTCAATGGCCTCAACCCTTGTGGCCAATGACTACATTTACAGCGGTAACGTTTCAAAATGGGTGAAATTCGCCAACACACTGAAACTCCGCATGGCAATGCGTATAGTCAACGCCAACCCTGCACTTGCAAAACAGAAAGCTGAAGAAGCAGCCAACGACGCAGGCGGTCTGATCTCAGAACCCGGCGATGCAGCATGGTCAAGCAATATTCCCGGCGGTAACTCCCTGTGGAAAACATCAGAAGCATGGAATGAAGGACGTATCAGCGCCGACATCACTTCTTACATGAACGGCTACAACGATCCACGTCTTGAACTCTACGCACAGGAAGATGCTAATGGCAACTACAATGGTCTCCGAAATGGCATTTACCTAATGACCTTGGCCGATAACGGCAAAGACTATTCTCTGACCAAAACCGGTCAACAAGACAAATTGCTCTCGATCTCAGCCAGCGAATCATGGTTCCTTCGCGCAGAAGGAGCTCTCCGTGGCTGGTCAATGGGCGGTTCTGCAAAAGAGCTATACGAACAGGGTATCGCAACATCCATGTCTGAACGTGGCGCTCAGATCGGCGAATATCTCAACAACACAAATACCCCTGCCGATTATGTAGACCCGAACAACAGCGGCTACAACATTGCTGCCGTTACCACAATCTGCCCGAAATACGACGAAAGCGCTTCATTTGAAACCAACCTCGAACGTATTATCGCACAGAAATGGCTCGGCAACTTCCCCAATGGTTGGGAATCTTGGGCCGACTTCCGTCGCACAGGCTATCCGAAGTGGTTCCCGGTTTACAACAACCTCTCGACCGATGGTGTGAGCACAACACGCGGCATGCGTCGCATCCCGTTCCCTCAGTCGGAATTCAACACCAACGAAGCCAACGTGAAGAAGGCAATCCAGATGCTTGGCGGCCCGGACACCGGCGCAACCGATCTCTGGTGGGCTAAAAAGAACTAAATAAACCCATATATCTTAATCAATTTTTAATTATTATTTCAAACAATGAAAGGACTAAAAGCAATAATCTTTGCCGCAGCAGCACTGATCACCGCACCCGCGGTGATCACCTCCTGCGACGATTGGACAGAGCCTGAAGCCGAAAATTTCTATCAGCCACAGACTCCGGCCTACAAAAATAACTTGAAGGACTACTTCGCATCGCCCCATAAGGTGATGTTCGGATGGTTCGGTTCATGGACCGGCAGCGGCATGGGTAACTCCCTGATCGGTCTGCCTGACTCTACTGACTTCGTCAGTCTCTGGCTCCAGTGGGGACCGCTGACCGACGCACAGCAGAAAGACCTCAAGGCATTCCAGGATCGCGGCTCTCGCGCCGTTCTCTGCTGGCTTGCCACCAATATCGGTGAGAACATCACTCCCGGCTACTCAGGCGTTCCGCCGTTGGAAGCGGCCCAGGAATTCTGGGGCTTCACCCGTGGCGATCTTGAATCTATGAAAGAGGCAGCAAGACGTTATGCTGACGCTATTGCAGACACCTGCGACAAATACGATATCGACGGTTTCGACATGGATATCGAGGCCAACGGAACTCTGATTGGATACGCACACAACGAATTCCTTCTTCAGTTGCGCAAACGCTTCGACGAATCAGGACGCATGCTCGTGATCGACATCCCCGGCGGTACAGGCTGGCTGAGCTACTACGACATGCTCTCGGATGAAGTTGTAGATGCAGTGGATTACATCTGCTGGCAGACCTACGAGCTTAGCCATGCAGGTCTGAACAACTTCTTCAATACCGTTAAAACATACAAACCGGCTCTCTTTGAAGACGTGATGCACAAATCAATCATCACAGCTACATTCGAACGCGCAGCCGACAAATACCTCTTCCCGATCCATTCAACCTGGCACTACAGCGGAGGTATAGAGCATGCCGGACAGGGCGCATACCACATCGAGTATGACTACCCCGGAAATCCCGACTATCCCTACGTGCGCAAAGGCATCACAACCCAAAATCCGCCGATCAATCAGTAATAAACCATCAAAAGGAGAATAATACATGAAAAAAATAGCAATAAATATCTTCGCTCTTGGAATCATCGCATCGGCTTTCACAGCCTGCGATGATGCCAAAAACGACGTTATCGACAATATGGTCTATATTTCCGAGGCTGCCTCTGATCCGTCAACGGAAATAATTCTTGGCCAAGCCGGTGAGAAATCCAGCACCTCAATCAGCGTGCGCATGGCACACAAAGTTGCTGCCGACACAAAAGTAAAACTTGCATTGGACGAAGGTGTTCTCGCTGCCTACAATAAACTGAACCAGACAGAATATCAGATTATTCCCAGCGAATACGTCACATTCCCGGCAGAAGTAGTGATCCCGGCAGGTTCTGTTTCAGCAGAAGTAGAAGTTGAAATCACATCGTTTGATGGTGAAGCCGGTGTTGAATATGCAGCTCCCATCAAAGTCATGGAATCAAACGGAGTACAACTGTCCAATTCCACAAGCCAGTATGTAATCACATTCGGCAAAGTACTTCGCCAGTATGCCCCGACATTCTACTACAACAACGCAATGTTGATGAACTGGGAGAACCCCGTAGAGCTGTCCAACTTCACCCTTGAATGGTGGGTACGTTGCACCGGTCGCTCTGGCACAGGCGGTTTCTCTATCAACAACCAGGCATTGTTCTCATTCGTAGCCAACTATGAGTTGTACGTCCGTTTCGGCGACATCGTGTATGTTGATAAAAACACCGGACGCAACATGTTCAACTTCCTTCAGATCAAAACAATGGGTATCGACGCAAACTATGACTCAGGCGACCCCAACAACAATCCTCTGAAGGGTGGCGAATGGATCCACTTCGCTCACACCTACGATGCCGGCACAGGCGACGTTGTTCTCTACATGAACGGCGTTGAAGTTAACCGCAACAATGGCGGCGCAGGCAATGTGTTCACATTCACCGGCCTCAACATGTTCTCCAGCGGTTCATCTTACTTCCGCGACTACATTGAAATGTGTCAGCTCCGTATGTGGAAGACCACCCGTTCCGCAGCCCAGATCCAGAAGAACATGAAGAAAGAGGTTAAATACACAGATCCCAACCTCGTGTTCTATCTGCCGATGAATGAAGGCGAAGGCAGCGACACCCTCCACGACGTTACCGGCAACGGCCACGACTGTGTGATCGGCTCCAACACCGCAGCCGGCGGCAACAACAAATATGCTCAGGCTTGGACCGAATATTCATTCGAATAATACCTTAAACTGATATTTTCAAGAAAAGAACAAGATGAAAAAGTTTCTAAAATATGCAACAATGTTTGCAGTAGCCACCGCCATGCTCCCGATGGTGTCATGCGACGATGACGATACCGTAGACCCCTACGACATCAACTACTGCTACCTGTATCAGCCATACGAAACATTCGCGAATGTAGAGTACAAGGCCAACGGTGACTTCATATCCGGACTATCAGATCCTCTGGAGGTAGTGCCTGTGCGCCTGACCAAAGCCGCTCCTACCAACATGCAGATTGAAGTGGCAATAGACCCTACTATAGTTGACGAATATAACGAGGCCAACAATACAGAATATACTTTCCTCGAAGGTGCCGAGATTGTAAACCCAACGCTGACAATCGCAGCCGGGGAATATATCTCAGCAGACAAAATCACTGTAAGCTTCACCGACCATCGTGGATTTATCAATCAGGAAAACAATCTGATCCTTCCGATCGTGATCAAAAGCGCAGGCAACGCAGTTGTAAGCAAGAGCAGTCGTGTGTTCCTGACATTCAACTCCACATACCGTGCTAATCTTGTGATGGCCACAAGTGTAAGCAACCTGAAATATATGGTAGATACAGATTTGTCAGGTTGGCAGAACAACAAGACCTTCAGAATCGAAGATTTCCTGACCACAACCTGGCCAGCTGATGCACCTATCACTATCAAAGCAACAATTGACCAGAGTCTTGTTGATACCTACAATCAGGAGAATGACACTGATTTCAAGGCTATTCAGGCAACTCTCAATCCTTCCAATCTGATTTTCAATGTCGATGATGCATCTATCGATCTTGACGTGAACTTCAGTGATATCACCGGAATCGCTAATGACGAGAAGTATCTTGTACCTGTTAAATTAAGCTTTGAAAGCGGAGATGGTGCCAGACTTGATGAAGATTCAGAGGTTGTATACATACAGCTTATGAAACTTCCGCTTGAACTGTCTGTCTCAAGCCAGCAAGGCTCACTTACTCTGATAACCCCCGAAGCATCTTGGACCGGCACCTGCAATGGTCGCGACCTGACAGCTATCCTTCAAAGCAACACATCTTACGTCAATATCATTTCCGGAAAAGTGCTCGAAATTGATCTTGGCTCTGTAAAGAACAATGTAAAAGGATTTGGATTCCAATTCTATGAATGGTATTATGGCCTTAAAGACGTTCAAGATGTTGAAGTAAGTGTTGACGGTCAGACTTGGTTAAACTATGGTGGAGCAAAACTGTATCTGGAGCAAAACCAGTATCTGACATTCTCTAAACCTGCAACCTTCCGCTACATGCGCCTTACCTCAGGTGATTATGGTTATAGCGCAGGTTATGGTTGCTACATCAAACAGATCAAATTCTTCAATTAAGCCCAGCCTATCCGTTTTAGCATAAACGGTTAATGATAACAATCGGGAATACCGGGACAGTGATGTTCCGGTATTTTTTTATCTGTTATAGTAGGGACTGTGGCGCGTCCGGAAACAGCCAAATGACAAGCACGGGAGGCGAAAGACAGGGGACACGGCGCAGGCTTGTTGCGTAAGCGTGGCTGTGGGACGCTGTGAAACGCGACCATGGGACGTGGGACGCGATTTGCGGATGTCGATTAAATGTTGTAATTTTGTATTTGGTATATTGTACCATCACGAAAGAACCATGATCAGAATAACCGGCATAACAAAATCGTTCGAACAGCTGCAGGTGCTCAAAGGTATCGACCTTGAGATCGGGCAGGGGGAGATCGTGTCGATCGTTGGGCCGAGCGGAGCAGGAAAAACCACCCTACTCCAGATCATGGGATCGCTCGACCGTCCGGACAGCGGAACAGTGAGCTACGATGGTACAGATCTATTCAGCCTCTCCGACCGGAAGCTGGCGCAGTTCCGCAACCGCAATATAGGTTTCGTGTTCCAGTTCCATCAGCTTCTGCCGGAGTTCACAATGGAAGAGAATGTAGCGATGCCGGCACTGATATCCGGAACCAGCCGCCGCACGGCTATGGAGCGTGCTCGCAAGCTGATAGACTATCTCGGGCTGTCGGACCGCCGCAGTCACAAGCCATCGCAGCTATCCGGGGGCGAGAGACAGCGAGCCGCCGTGGCACGCGCGCTGGTCAACGAACCCAAAGCCGTGTTGGCCGACGAGCCGTCGGGGAGTCTCGACAGCCACAACCGCGCCGAGCTCCACAAACTCTTCTTCGATCTGCGCCGCGACTTCGGCCAGACATTCGTGATTGTGACCCATGATGAAAGCCTCGCCGATCAGGCCGACCGCAAGATTGTGATGACCGACGGCCGCATAACCGACATAACGACAACAACAATATGCCCGGAAGACTGATCACGATATTACTGACCGCGCTGACAATGATGGCAACGACAGCGTGCAGCGACAGCGGAAGCGATGTGCCTCCGCGCCAGCTCTGCGAGTCGATAGTCAGCTTTGCCGGCAACAGCGATGGCCGGGCATGGTTTGAATACCGCCAGATTGACGATTCGCCGCTGATCACCCTTTCAACCAAAGGATCGCTCGAGGACAGCCGTGTAAAGCCCGGCACACGCCTGAGAATGCGCTACACGATGCCCACGGGCGTTGATCCCGGCAAAGGAGGCGAAGTGGAGGTGATAGGGCTTGCCCTTACCCTCTCCGACACGGTGAAAACAGTCGGCGCACTGCCGGATCTCCTGCAACCGATCGAGTTGCTGACGCTGCAACGCTCGGGCGACTACCTCAACCTGACAGCCCAGTTGCCAACAACAGGAGGACGGAAAGTGACAGTGGTCACCCCCTCCACTCCCCTACCCTCCGACGGGATCGCCGATCTCTACCTATCGACCGAGATACGCCAGTCGGCAACCTCCTACGACACCCAATCGGTGGCCTCGCTATGGATAGGCCCGGTGTGGAACCGCGATGACGTGAACGGCATCAGAGTCCACCTCAACAACTCCAACAACCCCTACAAATCAGAATTTACTTTTATCAAAACTAATACTAACAATCCAAACAACTAAAAAATCACAATGAGAACATTAAGAAAACTCAACATCCTCGGTGCGATCGCAGCACTGCTCTCCACTACCCTTCTCCTTGGTTCATGTGTGAGCGATGACGACAACAATCCTGTCAACCCTACAGCCCCGACCGCTTTGGTCACATTCATCGGCAACCGCACAAGCGGAACCGCGGAAAACTCCGTGACACGCTCATATTTCGAACTGCTGACTACAGAAAACCACGCATTCACCCTTTACTCAACTGCGGAGACCGCTCTCCAAGGGGAAAAATACAAGGATGGGCAGCGCATGGTCCTCACGTATCAACCCACACAAGGTCAGGGCGTGCTGGCCGACGGAGAGGTGCAGATCATGCGTGCACCCGTCTTAGTCTGGACCAGCGAAGTTGAGACAGCGACGACAGAGGAGGCTCAGGCCGCCAACGCGCCGATGCATGTGATGGCCATCAACCGCACTGGCAACTACATCAACCTTGAGGCCCGACTTCCATACTACACTGAACGTGAGTATTCCATCCTGCTCGACGAATCGACAGCCGGCAGCGACATGCCCGAACTTTACGTGACCACAACAGCAAAGGGATATCCGCAGGGAACGACAACAAGCGATATCGCCTCGTTCGACATCACCACAGTATGGCGCAATCCGGCCATCAGCGGTATCAAGATCCACATCAACAACACCGGCAGCACACAGCAGGTGTATAATTTCCTGAAATAACAATAAAACCCAAACAAGATATGGAACAGAAAAAACCTGAAATGAAAATAGAGCTGACCCCGGAAGTGGCAGCAGGACACTACAGCAACTTCACCGTAATAGCCCACAGCGGCAACGAATTCTACCTCGATTTCATCGCCGTGGCTCCCAACATGCCGCAGGCCAAGGTGCAGAGCCGCATCATCATGACCCCCGAGAATGTCAAGAACCTGCTCTATGCCCTCGGCGAGAACGTGCAGCGCTATGAAGCCACCTTCGGCGAGATCCGCCGCATCACCCCCAAGAACCAGGGTCAGAACCCCGGCGAGACACCCAATCCGTTCATGAACGGAGGCAAACTGAACTAACCACAGGCTAAACCCAAAGGCAGAAATGCCCGAAAAACGCATTTTAAAGCCCTCTAAAGCCATTTTGCGATGAAACCTAACCAACTTACCATCTACAACTCCCTGACGCGAAATAAGGAGCTTTTCCGTCCGATCCATGAGGATCGCGTCGGGATGTACGTCTGCGGCCCCACGGTCTACGGCGACGGCCATCTGGGTCACGCCCGTCCGGCCATCACGTTCGACATCCTGTTCCGCTACCTCCGCCACCTGGGCTACAAGGTGCGCTATGTGCGCAACATCACCGACGTGGGCCATCTGGAGCACGACGCCGACGAGGGGGAGGACAAGATAGCCAAGAAAGCCAGGATCGAGCAGCTCGAGCCGATGGAGGTGGTGCAGCACTATCTCAACCGCTACCACCGCGCCATGGATGAACTCAACGTCCTGCCACCGTCGATCGAGCCCCACGCCTCGGGCCATATCATAGAGCAGATCGAATATATCAAGAAAATCCTCGAAAGCGGCTACGCTTACGAAAGCAACGGATCGGTCTATTTCGACGTTCCGAAATACAACCGCGACCACCGCTACGGCAAACTGTCGGGCCGCAACGTTGACGAACTGCTGTCGGCCACACGCGAGCTCGACGGCCAGCAGGAGAAGCGCAACGCAGCCGATTTCGCCCTCTGGAAAAAAGCATCGCCGGAACATATCATGCGCTGGCCATCGCCCTGGAGCGACGGATTTCCCGGCTGGCACCTGGAATGCTCGACGATGGGCGAGAAATATCTCGGCGAATCGTTCGATATCCATGGTGGCGGCATGGACCTGAAATTCCCCCACCATGAGTGCGAGATAGCCCAGTCAGTGGCCCACAACGGCCATGACACCGTGCGCTACTGGATGCACAACAACATGATCACGATCAACGGCCAGAAGATGGGTAAATCGCTCGGCAATTTCATCACCCTCGATGAATTTTTCACCGGCACCCATCCCCTGCTCTCACAGGCTTATTCGCCTATGACCATACGCTTCTTCATCCTCCAGGCCCACTATCGCGGCACGGTGGATTTCAGCAACGAAGCCCTGCAGGGTGCCGAAAAGGCTCTTCAACGCATGCTCGACGGCTACCGCCGCCTCCAGCAGCTGAAGCCGTCGGACAAATCGACTGTCGATGTGAGCGGCCTGATGGCGAAATGCTACGAGGCCATGGACGATGACCTGAACACCCCTATCCTGCTCGCACATCTGTTTGAGGCATGCGGCATTGTCAACAAGATCAACGACGGTCTTGAGACCGCCACCGCCGAGGATATAGCGACGCTGCGCGAGGTGTTCGACACGTTCCTGATCGACATACTGGGCATACGCGTTGAAAACGCCGGCGGCGACGGAACGAAATCCGACATGAAACCATTCGAGGATGCCGTTGATCTCCTGCTTGAGATGCGCTCAAAGGCCAAAGCGGAAAAAGACTGGACCACCAGCGACCTGATCCGCGACCGCCTTGCTGCCATAGGCTTCGATGTTAAGGACACCAAGAACGGCTTCGAATGGAGCTTGAAATAGAGTTAGAGAGCAAGAGAGAGTTTAGAGTATAGAGTTTAGAGGCTCTTTTGCTTTTGCAATTATAGAACCGGAGGGACGGAATCAATACCGCCCCTCCGGTTTATTATTCACGAATGCCGGCACCTGTCGTGCCTTCCATGAAGGTTATTCCACGATTTTGGTGACGATGCCGTCAGTGAAGATTATCACATAATCGTTGGCATAGATCCAGCGGTAGCGTTCACCCGAGCGGCGCTTGTTGACAGGCGGCCCGAGCAGTATCGTAACCTCATCCTCGGTCATACCGGTGCATACATCCCCACCCTTTTTAAGCTTATCGAAATTGGGCGACCGGATGTCGGCTCGCGAGGCAGCATATTCCGCCAGCGAAGCCAGATAGGCAGAGTTGACATTTGCCATCTCAAGGACTATCTCGGCATGACGTGCATTATTGTCCGGATGCAGCTTTTCAAGGCGCTGAGTGCGCGGAATGAGGCCTTTTTCGCGGTATCGGCAGTCGATCTCCGAAATTTCGAAATCGAATCCACCGTCGCGTGCCGAAACCGTGAGGCTCCGCGTGTAGGTGGTCTCATTGGAATTCGTGCCCTGAGTCGTTTTCAGCAGAGCGCGGAAAGAATTGCTGTCATAGTCCACCGATTCAAAGCCCTCTTTTGCCGTTTCCCGGTCGAAATGGTCGGAGGCATAGACCATAGCCGCAAGGAACACCTGACGCGCCGAGAGACCATTTACCGGCACAAATCCGCGTACAACGGCAACAGTGTCGGTCTCACCATTGTCCGACTCCACGGCAACGCTCACCGGATAGAACTGCCGCACACCATCCACGCTCTCAGGGAGCTCCTGCGATGCCACCCACGCGCCATAGTCAATCATCGGGGTCGGATCTTTCTTCAGTTTCAGCTTCAGCGCAGCCGACGACATCGGAAATGCCATCACCGCAACTGCCAGAAGAACAAAAATATGTAATCTTTTCATTTATAACCTTATAAAAAATGGAGACCGCGCGAGGGAATGCAAATCCACACACATAGATCAGCAGACCGACGCGCGATCCCGTTAATTGACAAATTCTATCGTTCAGCTTAAACCAAATGACAGTTTATCAGAAAGCATAACCCACGCGGATCATGAAATTGCTTGATGTTAGATCTTTATTATTAATAGACAACGCGTTAACGAAACCTCTCTGATAGGTAAAATCAAGATTAACCTTCTTCCACCAGGCACCGATACCTACCTGCATACCGGCATCAAAGCTCTCGTAACTGGCTGCATCCTTGAAATCAGACCAAGACATCTCATATCCATGGTTATCCTCTATATTCTTAACACTTCCTGTAAAATCATAGCTTGCGTAAATTCCGAGATGGGCGTCAAGTTTAAGATCGTCAGTAACTGAATATTTATATCCGAATGTAAACGGGCTGTATTTGACATTCCATGCCAGAACACCTGCTGTTTCATCAGCTTTAACTGAGAATCCGCGGCTACCGACACCAAGTTCCATGCCCCAATACAGGCCGGATTTACCCATATTTTTCTGGAAACCGAAGTCGATGTCAGCACCGATTTTTGAACCCATCGATACTCCATCAGGAAGATCACCCATTCCAGCCATGTTGTTGATCGACATGCCGGCACGTACATACCAGAGGGTCTGAGACTTGGACTTGAACGTTGTGCGCGAGGTAACAACCTGAGCACTTGCACCAATGGCCATCATGGCAGCAGCCATGAGAATAAAAAACTTTTTCATTGCTTGTTGAATTTAAGATTAGAAAAATGTGGAATTACTTGGTTTTCGCTGCTTCGGGCTTAGCTTCGGCACCGGTGTCGATCGACACAGAGGTGCGCACGTCGGGATAGACCACACCGATCATATCGACCTCGCCTTTGGTTGCCGGACGGAAATTGGTGTAGCGTACCGGATAGCCCGAAAGCTCCACGACAAGAGTCTTGGAGTCTTTCTCGTAGACATAAGAATTGAAAAGAGGCTCGATGATAGCGTCGGCATCGCTCTCCTGAACGGCACGGTAGAGCGCGCGGTTCTGATAGTTCCAGAGCTCAAAATTAAACGTCTGCTCAATCGATTTGATCTCAAAATAGTAGGGGCCGAAAGTCTCGCGTGACTTGCTGAGCATCTGCATATCGCAGATCTGCGGCGTTACGAACGTGCGGATCTCAGGCACCACTTTTCGAGCCTGCGCTTCCTCCCAAGCCTTGGGATTGGCTTCTTTCTTCTGGGCAAAAGCAGCCGACGAGCCGAGAGCTGCAATCATCGCCAGAACTAAAAATAGCTTTTTCATAGCGTGATGAAATGTGAGTTGTGGCCGGACGACTCACAGTCCAAGGCGCGGTTTGTAATTGGGTAAAAAAAATAAGCGTGAGAGTCTTACCGTTGCTCGTCACGCTGATTCAAGGCATGTGGCTCGCCTTACTCTGTATGAACGAGCAACGCAGAAGCCCACGCCGATATGAAATCCCGCCACCGCTCCCATCCGGGAAGCAGCGGACAAAATATAACATACCCATGAGCATCTATCGTTGCAATCGTCATTGACAGAGTTGATTATCGAAATTGCCACATTTCTGAATCAGCCAATAAACGAAGCGCTGATAAACGCTTTTTGATAAAAATGTCGACCGGCTCTCTTGCCGGCAGAATCCCTTACCCCAGAGCCTGATGGCACCCGTCGGCGGGGAATCTCGGGGACAAAGATAGCGAATTTTTATTAATCCGCATATTTTTTTGCTAAAGTTACTTAAATGTAAATGTGACAGTGCCATACTGCTCGGCCGGAGCGTCGGCCTTGGCAGACACTTTCGCAGCCTTGGCACGTGAAAGGCACTGCGCACGCACGGTGGCGTCGGTGATAGTGGTAGACCCGGTCACAAGTTCCGCACGCGTCACGGCACCGTCGGGAGTGACCCATATCTTGACCGTCACCTTTCCGGGATTAGGGCAGTCGATACCATCGGCATTGACCGAAACGCCACGGCCACCGAGACCACTGCCGCTGGCATTGCCGCGCAGACGTCCGCGCGAATCGGACGCACCGCTTCCTGTCCCGACAGATCCCGAGCCGTTGCCCGTGGCTCCGGCGATCTTACCAAGCTTACCAACGCGGTTTTTAGCCTCCTCAGAGGCTTCTTTCTCACGTTTCTGCCGTTCCCTCTCGGCCAGTTCCTCTTTCGACGGGCCGGCCGGCTTCTGAGGCTCACGCGGTTTCACTTTGACAGGCGATTCGACGTGGGATGTGGTCAACGGCGCCACCTCCTCGGCCTGCTGGCCGGCATTCTCAATGTCGAGAGCATCCGGGTCGGGAGCCGAAGCCCCGTCATCGGGATCGCCGCCGCTATCGCGCACAGGCATCAACGGCTCTATCTCCACGTATTCATCGGCAAGAAGCAGGGCAGTGGTGTCCTGCACGGGCGGCCATGTCGAGCCGTCGGCCGGACGATACGACAGATGCGTCAGCAACAGCCATGCCATCACCCCGGCGAAAACTACCAGAGCCACAGCAAAAGCGATCAGACGATATTTACGATTATCGGACATTGAATATCAGAGTGTTGAGAATATAGAGTGTGAGAGTGGAGAGTTTATAGAGATTCCGCAGCGGTTTCCGCCGGAGCAGGATCGGACGGAGCGGCTTTTGTGGCAAGCACCATCTTGATACCCGTTTTGGCTCCTACATCAAGAATCTTGACAAGAGTTCCGTAGGTCACTTCCTCATCGGCAAAAACGGCTATATTAAAAGGCTCGCCCTGCGGAGCTTTCAGCATCGCATCGTTGAGGAAGTCGGGGAGAACCTCCAGCGTAACCTCCTGTGGGGTTTCCTCGCCGTTCTGGACCACTATGCGCCCCTCGGGATATACAAACACCCGTGTCGATGGTTTCAGAGCCGTCTGCTGCGACGATTGCGGCAGATTAAGCTCAAGAGCCGTCGGGAACACATAGGTCGAGGTGACCATAAAGAATATGAGCAGCAGGAAGATTATATCGGTCATCGAGGCCATCGAGAAGATCGACGACATCTCGTATTGTCGTTTCAGAGCCATTGCAGTAAAAGAGTAGGGGAGTGTGTAGAGTTAAGAGTGGAGAGTTATTTCACCGGCTCGTTGAGAAGATCCATGAACTCCATAGTCCGTGCCTCCAGACTGCGCATCACACCGTTGATACGGGCCACGAGATAATTATAGGCAAACAGAGCCACGATACCTACGATAAGGCCGGCGACTGTGGTCACAAGAGCCTGATAGATACCATCGGCCAACGCGCTGATTCCGGCCGACGATCCGGCGGATGCCATGGCATAGAACGACTGCACCATGCCGATCACCGTGCCGAGGAAGCCGAGCATAGGCGCTCCGGCAGCGGTTGTTGCGAGCCAAGGCAATCCTTTCCCCAGGGCGGCAACCTCTATATTGCCGGTATTCTCGATAGCCACAAGAACATCGTTCATCGGGCGGCCGATACGGCTTATGCCCTTGTCGATCAGACGGGCGTAGGGGGTATCGGTGGCGCGGCAGAGCTGATGGGCTGCCTCAACATCGGAAGAGAGTATATAGTCTTTTATGCGCTGCATGAACGACGCGTCGCTGCGTGAGGCCTTGCGGATCACGAGCGCACGCTCCACAAACACAACTATCGAGATCAGGGCAAGAACGCCGAGAACAATCATGATGAAACCGGCATTTACGCATAGTTCCCAGAGGTTGGGAGCGGCAGGAGCGGCGGCCTGTGTTGCTGTAAGGAAAAGCATGATGCTGAAGTTTGATTTAGAGTGAAGAGTTTAGATTCGGAGAGTTCTGGATCAGACGAGACATTCACGGTAGCGGCGTATGGTCTCGCCGATTCCGAGATAGAGAGCGTCGGCAATGATGGCATGACCGATCGACACCTCGTTGAGATAGGGCACCCGGGCATGGAAATAGGCCAGATTCTGAAGATTGAGATCATGGCCGGCATTCACGCCGAGCCCGGCCTGATGGGCAGCACGCGAAGCCTCCACAAAAGGAGCCACGGCCAGTTCCCGGTTGGCCTCATAGCCATCGGCATAGGGTTTGGTGTACAGCTCCACGCGGTCGGCACCGGTGCGTGCAGCCTCCTTGATATTGTCAATGTCCGTACCCACAAAGATCGATGTTCTGATCCCGGCCTCGCGGAAACGGTCAACCACAGAAGTCAGAAACTCCTTGTTGGCAGCCACATCCCAGCCATCGTGCGAAGTGAGATCGCCCGGAGCATCAGGCACCAAGGTGACCTGTTCCGGCTTCACTTTCAGCACCAGATCAATGAATTCCTCCGACGGATAGCCCTCGATATTGAACTCGGTCTTGACCAAGGGACGGAGCGAGAAAACGTCATCGTATTTTATATGACGCTGATCGGGTCGGGGATGCACAGTTATGCCCTGCGCCCCGAGAGCCTCGCAATCGCAAGCGAATTTCTGCACATCGGGGACATTCTCGCCGCGTGCGTTGCGCAGCGTAGCCACTTTGTTGATATTAACACTCAGTTGAGTCATTGTCTGAATTTTTAAAACCACACCGCCCGTTGGATCGTTAAAATGATAACAGAAAGGGCGAAATGAAATTAAATTATTAACTTTGCATTCTCGCGAGAATGCGACCACAAATTTAGTCAGAATAAACGGTAACAAAAAAGATTTGAAACCAAAAGATAACATATTATCGTCAAATTTGACCTTACCGGCAGAAAAACGCCACGATCCGGGACGGCTGTTCCCCCCGGTTCCCGACAGCTGCGAACTGACCATAGAATGCGGCCGCTACGACTTCTCCGCCTCGGCAATAGCACGTGCGGTGGAGGATGCCGACGCCCACCTGCTCAATCTCAACGTCACGACCATGGCAGCCGCGCTGCAGGACAAAGTCAGAGTGGATCTTCGAGTCAGCCACCGCAACGCCGGCCGCGTCGCGCGCTCACTTGAACGCTACGGCTTCGACGTTGTGGCCACGCACGACGGCTTCGACGCCGACAGCGAACTGACAGCAAGCCGTTTCCGCGAGCTAATGGTCCATATTGACATTTGACAATCCACATACACACATTATGAAACGCATAGCCATCTTCGGAAAGAAACACATGCACACGGGTCTGGATCTGCTTGCCGGACTCTTCGACCAGCTGATGTCGCATTCCGGAGAACTGCAACTCTACATCCGCCGCGACTACTATACATTCCTGACTCGTGCAATAGGTCTGACAGGCTATGAGGCCAGAGTGTTCGACACCTACGACGGATCGGCCGACCTCGTGTTGAGCGTTGGCGGCGACGGCACGTTCCTCACCTCATCGGCAGCAGTAGGCGCCTACGAGACTCCGATCATGGGAATCAACTCAGGCCACCTCGGATTCCTCTCGGCAGCCGACCTGTGTGATGCCGGAGAGATTGTCAACGAGATCGTGTCGGGCGACTACGCCATACAGAAACGCTCTCTGATCGAAGTTTCAGGATCTGACGAGCTGTCGGGACGCAACAGATATGCACTCAACGAAATAGCCATTCTCAAACAGGATACGGCATCGATGGTGACCCTTGAGACAACCCTCAACGGGCGTCTGCTGGCCAACTACCGCGGCGACGGACTGATCGTGTCGACACCCACCGGATCGACCGGCTACAACCTATCGGTAGGGGGACCGATCGTAGCCCCCACGGCCACAAACTGGATCGTGGCTCCCGTGGCGGCGCATTCGCTGACCATGCGTCCGCTCGTGATCAGCGACGATGCCGAGATGCGCGTCGACACTCATGGCCGCTCCGACCATTTCCTGCTGGCCGTAGACGGGAAATCGACCCCTCTGCCCATCGGAACTTCGCTCACCCTGCGCAAGGCACCCCACTGCGTCAAGCTCGTCACGAGACTCAACCACAACTTCACCGACACTCTGCGCGAGAAACTGCTCTGGGGCATCTGATGAGACCACCTGTCGACATACATTACCGCCGCAATGCCTGCCGCGTCACCGCCCGTCGGAAAGCCGACGGAACTATCAGCGTGACCGTGCCCTACGGACTCGATCCGCTGGAACAGAGCACAATCATCGACAAGCTCGTGGAGCGGATAAACAGCCAGCCTCAAAAGCCACGTCTGCTGATAGTCGATAACACAATAATCGAAGCCCCGGGCATCACTTTCACATTCAACGTCGATCCCCACGTGCCACCATCCGGCATTGCGGCACGTCTTCATGGCTCCAGCATCCCATTCGAAGCCTCCGTTGCCATAGGCCGTGACGTTGACCTGACAAACGGCAGCATACAGAAACGTCTCAGCGACATAGCCGTCAGACTCGCAGCCATGGCCGGAGAGCCTTTGATACTGCAACCGGCCAGAGAGATCAGCAGCCGCCTCGGCATCCACCCGTCGCGTTGGGAGATAGGCCGTGGCCGACGCACCCTCGGCACTTGCCGCACCGACAAAAGCATAAGCCTCTCGGCTCTGCTCGCATTCCTGCCTCAGGAACTGAAAGAGTTCATAATCTGTCACGAACTGGCCCACCTAACCGAAATGAACCATTCGCAACGCTTCCATCAGCTCTGCGACAGCTACCTCGGAGGACGCGAAGCCACTCTTTCCCAAGCTCTGAAAAGCTACAGATGGCCAATATTAAGATAATTATAATCAATCAATAATAAAACCAACAATCACATGAACAACTGGTATATCCTCTACAACGGACAGCAGATCGGCCCGATGAACGAAAACGCTCTTCTGGCATACAATCCCACCCCCAACACCATGGTATGGCAGGAAGGCATGCCCGAATGGCAACCTATCTACATGTTTCCAAACCTCATGGACAAACTGAACAGCAAGAACGGCGGCGGCGTACCTCCGATGTACAATACAGCCCGAACCGACAAAGACAAACTGGCAGCCGGACTGCTGGCCATTTTCCTCGGTTCCTTAGGCATCCAGTATTTCTATCTCGGCAAGACTTCCGGCGGCATCATCTGCCTGCTGCTGACCATCGTCACCTGCGGACTCTGGAGCATAATATCATTCATCCAAGGCATCCTCATGCTGACCATGACCCAACAGGACTTCGAAAACAAATACGTCCTCTCCACATCCACCTTCCCGATTTTCTAAACAGATACTACATCCTACAATTATGGCTCTACCTATCAATATAGAAGATCTACTGACAAAGCGCAAAATAGAGTCCAACCGGATTGAGTTCAAGTCCGGTTGGAACCCTGATA
Organism: uncultured Muribaculaceae bacterium; assembly: GCA_910579185.1. GTDB lineage: Bacteria > Bacteroidota > Bacteroidia > Bacteroidales > Muribaculaceae > Paramuribaculum. The sequence goes on along the minus strand of CAJTTG010000004.1, from coordinate 73,576 downwards.
AAATCTACCACACAATCTGCGCTTTTGCTACAGATCTGGAAAATACGGGTGGAGGATATATACTTGTAGGTGTTGAAGAAGAAAACGGCATTGCCAAACGTCCCGTCAAAGGAATTGAAGAGTCAGAGATTGACAAGATCTTGAAGAACATGACGGCCTTTGATTCTAAAATCTCCCCACATTATATGTCAAAAGTTTCCATTGAAGAGATTGACGGCAAAACGATACTCGTCATTTGGGTGCCAGCAGGCATCAACCGGCCGTATTCTGTAATGGAAAGTGTTGTTGCAAAAGGAAAATCAATAGCTAAATATTATGTTCGCAGCAAATCTTCAACAATTGAGGCTAAAGGAGAGATTTTAGACGAAGTAAGATCCCTCGCCAATCGCATTCCTTTTGACGAACGTGGCAATGATGCGATAAGCATAACCGACATTTCAGGAGTTTTGGTTTATCAATACCTGAGTTCAATCCATAGTAAATTGGTTGATAATTTCACCAGTAGACCGTTAATTGAAATACTGGATGAAATGGATCTCACTACAGGCCCCATTGAAAACAGACTGATTAAAAACTGTGCAGCAATGATGTTCTGCGAGCATCCCGAAAAATTTTTCCCGGTTACTCAGGTTGATATTGTTCTGTTTCCAGAGGGTAGTATTGAAAATCCTGACGTAATGTTCGAGGTGCCGAAAATTGTCGGGCCAATTCCCCAATTAATATCCGAGACGTTGTCTTATCTGCGCACAAACGTTATCAAACAACGGATCACCAAGCCCTCAGACAACGAAAAGTCCATTAAAATTTTCAATTACCCATATCAGGCTCTTGAAGAAGCTGTAGTGAATGCTTTATACCATAGAGACTATGAAGAACGGGAACCGGTTGAAATAACAATTGAACCAACCCACATTGACATATTAAGTTATGCAGGACCAGACCGTTCCATTAGTTTTGAGGCAATAAAGGCCGCACAAAAACTGAAAGCGAGACGATATAGGAATCGTAGATTGGGAGATTTTCTGAAAGAGTTAGATTTAACCGAGGGTCGAGCAACAGGAATTCCTACCATACAGAAAAAACTCTCACAAAATGGGAATGCGCCAGCTATCATAGACACGGACGAAGACCGATCTTATTTTCTCATAACGATACCTTGCCATGAGCAAATGATCGCAAAGCCCCAAACGCAATCAACACCAAATGGTGAAGAGGATCCGGATATGCAACTTTTGCAGATATTTGGAGAATCATTTGTAAAAGTACAACAAATTGTATACCAAAGCAATATACCACAAAAAGAGCAACTTTTGCAGATCGTTTCGCAACTATCCGTAAAAGTCTGGAGTAAATCAAAAAAACACATCGACCAAGAAGCATTCTGCCAGACAACAATAGATATTCTGGAATTTTTAAAGACTAACGTCTCCACAATCAGAAACATATCTGAATATCTTGGAAACAAAGATATTACTGAACTTCGAAGAAAACTTATGAACCCTCTGTCGGAATTGGGCTATGTGACAATGACCAATCCCGACAAACCTAAAAGTTCTAAACAGACTTACTGCCTTACGGAAACAGGTCTCGCTCTTTTCAATTAAAACTTTTACCTAATAAATATCGGCTGATAACCTGTGTAGATGCTGAAAAAAACTAAAAAATAGGGGAGTGGCGATGGAAAAACGGTTAAAACCGCTAACTTTGCACACGCTATAACAGAGCACTGGGCATTGCATCCGCCTCACCGGTGGATGCCGTGTGCAGTTTTCGTGTATCAACAACCGAGTAACAAAACAACACCAAAATAGCCAATGAAGAAGTACAACATCCTCAACAACAGCATAGGATGGCTTTGCTTTCTGGTTGCGGCCGTGACCTATCTCATGACCATAGAGCCGACAGCCAGCTTCTGGGACTGCCCGGAATTTATCACACAAGGTTTCAAACTTGAAGTCGGTCACCCACCGGGCAACCCGATCTTCATGATCGTGGCCCGATTCTTCGTCAACTTCGCGTTCGGCGACGTGACAAAGGTGGCCATGATGGTCAATTCGATGTCGGCTCTTCTGAGCGCAGGCACAATCCTGCTTTTGTTCTGGACCATCACGCATCTCGTAAAGAAACTGATTGTCAAGGATTCGTCAGATGAGATATCTCTGACTAAGATGGTGGTAATCTTCGGATCCGGCATCTGCGGAGCCTTGATGTACACTTGGAGCGACACTTTCTGGTTCTCGGCTGTAGAGGGTGAGGTCTATGCATTCTCATCGTTCTGCACCGCATTGGTGTTCTGGCTCATTCTCAAATGGGAAAACCGCGCCAACCGGCCTGACAGCGACAAATATCTGATCCTGATAGCCTACGTGATCGGTATCTCTATCGCCGTCCACCTGCTCAACCTGCTGTGTATCCCGGCGATAGCCCTCGTTGTCTACTACAAGAAATCCAAGAACTCAACGGCCAAAGGCTCATTGCTCGCTCTTCTCGGTTCTTTCGTGATCGTGGCACTTGTCCTTTACGGTCTCGTTCCCGGCTTCATCAAAGTGGCACAGGTGTTTGAACGCCTCTGCGTCAACAGTCTGGGCATGTCGTTCAACAATGGTGTCATAATCTATGTGGCAGCAACAGTGGGTGCGTTCATCTGGACCATCTACAACCTCTACCACTACAAGAGCATAGCCGGATGGATTACCAAATTCTCGTTCATCCTCAGCACAATGCTATCGGGTATTCTCTTCATAGGCGACTCATGGCTCATACCGACAGTGCTTATCGCAGCACTCATCGTCTACCTCTTCTATGTCAAGAGATTGCCTTTGAGACTTATGACACTGACCGCGATCAGTATTCTCGTGATCTTCGCCGGATATTCCTCCTACGCGCTGCTGCTGATCCGCTCATCGGCCCACACGCCCATGAACCAGAACGCTCCCGACAACGTGTTTGCTCTTGCCTCCTACCTCAACCGCGAGCAATACGGCGAGCGTCCGCTTGTGTATGGCGAGACATTCTTCTCACCCTATGCCAAAGTGCTCGTTCAGGATGCCAACGGCAACCAGAAACTCAAAGTCGAAGAAGGACGTGCGGAATATGAGCGTCAGGTGAAACACTCGCCCGACGAACCCGACCGCTACATAATGACCGGCCATAAAGAAGATATAGCCACAGCTCCCGAACTCGACATGCTGCTGCCGCGAATGTACAGCGTATCCCACATCAACTCCTACGACAGCTGGATAGGCGGTCTCGACAATCAGTATGTCGACGCGACGGTACTTGTGGATGAGGATGGCAACACATTGCAGAAACAATCCATGCCGAAGCCCAGATTCAAGGACAATCTGAAATTCTTCTTCATCTATCAGCTCAACCACATGTACTGGAGATACTTCATGTGGAACTTCGCAGGCCGTCAGAACGACTATCAGGGACAGGGCGAGCCGACCCACGGCAACTGGCTGTCGGGCATACCGGCCATCGACAACCTCCGTCTCGGCGACCAGTCGCTTCTCCCCGACGAGCTCGGCAAGGGCAACAAAGGCCACAACGTGTTCTTCATGCTGCCGCTGCTTATGGGTATCATAGGCCTCCTGTGGCAAGCCTGCGTGTCGAAACGCGGCATCGAACAGTTCTGGGTTATATTCTTCCTGTTCTTCATGACCGGCATAGCTATCGTCCTATACCTCAACCAGACACCGGATCAGCCCCGTGAACGCGATTATGCCTTCGCCGGATCGTTCTACGCCTACGCAATATGGGTAGGCATGGGTGTTGCCGGAATATGGCACATAGCGCTGTCGATGATGCGCAAACACAAAAACGCCACCCGACAGGGCGACGACAATCCATATCCTATCGATGAATCAGACCGCCGTCCGCTCACCGTTGCTTGCATTGCCGCTGTGATAGGCCTTTTGGTACCAATACAGGTAGTGTCGCAGACATGGGACGATCACGACCGCTCAGGCCGCTACACGGCACGCGATTTCGGCATGAACTATCTCAACTCGCTCGACGACAACGCCATCATATTCACCTATGGCGACAACGACACATTCCCGTTGTGGTATGCGCAGGAGGTTGAAGGAGTCCGCACCGACGTGAAAGTGGTCAACCTCTCCTATTTCACCACCGACTGGTATATCAACCAGATGCGCCGCCAGACCTACGACTCTCCCGGCATCAAGCTACAGGCCACGCCCGATGTATATGCCTACAACAAGGCTCCGTTCTTCAGCTTCGCCAACTCAACAGACTCGCTCACCGATGCCACCACGGCACTGGCAGCAGCCTATGCAAAGACCGATTTCGATGACCGCTACTATCAGCAGTACATCATGAAATATCCCAACATGCGCATTCCGGCCAACGGAGAAGCCGCATTGAAAGAAGGCCGCATCACAGCCAACGACTCGATCAGCGACATCATCGTGCGCCGCCGGGCCAGCAACTTCGATCCTCAGCGCCCCGGAGGCATGAGCATCAACGATGTCATGGTGATCGACGTTCTGAACAGCAACTCGCTCGACGGCTGGAAACGTCCTGTCTATTTCGCCACCACCGTTCCCGACGACAACTATGTCGGTCTGGCACCCTACTTCAGCCAGACAGGTATGGCCTACGAGGTCACACCTCTTGAACCGTCGAACGGCCGCGTGAACACCGACAAGATGTACCGCAACGTGACCGAACGCTGGCGTTGGGGAGGTCTGGATCAGGTCAAGAACGGCAAGAGCATCTATCTTGACGAAACCGTGAGAAAGATGGCCAGCTCAACGCGTACGGCCATGTTCGAGCTTGCCCTCGGCCTGTCGCAGGACTACTACAATGCCGTACTGAAAGGCGACAACGGCGATCCGGCCAAATATCAGGCATATCTTGCCGACCGCCGTAAGAAACTCGACAACGTACTCGTTCTTCAGGAAGAGAAAATTCCGCAGAGCGTTCTGCCCTACGGCATGTATGAGCTCGACCGGCTGATCGGTGTCTACGACTCCATGTATCAGCTCACCGGAGATGAAGTCTATGCGGAGAAAGGTCAGAAACTGATCGAGGAACAGATGGACCGCTATGCCAAGTTTGTGCGCTACTATCAGAGCCTTTCACCGCTCTATCATAGCCTGCTGTCGCGGATGGACCGTGCCAACGAATACTTCCTGGCATCGCTGCTCGAATCCTACGCCATATTCACAGGTCAGGACGCGACGCTCGACAAGATCGACCAGCTCCAGAAGACCTACGGCATAGACATCGAACGCTATTTCCGTCAATCCGAGGAATAAGAGTCTGACTTAATGTTCATCGAACAGCCGCCATTGGCATATCGCCTTCTCTTTCCGGAAGCCCTCTGGAGAATCAAGCACAAGGGTCGCCGCGTGGTCTACCTGACTTTCGACGACGGCCCGGTGCCTGAAGTGACCCCGTGGGTGCTCGACCTGCTCGACACCCATGGAATAAAGGGCACGTTCTTCCTTGTCGGCGACAATGTGCGCCGCTCGCCGCATCTGTTCGACGAGATACGCCGTCGCGGCCACAGCTGGGGCAACCACACCATGCATCATCTGCAAGGAATGAAAGTGCCGACGATGCGCTACATGCGCGATCTGACCGAAGCCGACCAGCTGATTGGCAGTCCGCTGTTCCGCCCACCCCACGGGCTTCTGCGCTGGAGCCAGGCTGCAGCGATCAAGAACCACTACAACATAGTGATGTACGATCTTGTGACCCGCGACTACAGCAAGAAACTGACGCCTGACAGGGTGCTTGAAAACGTGAAACGCTATGCCCGTAACGGTTCGATAATCGTGTTCCACGACTCCTTGAAAGCAGAACGCAACCTCCGCGAGGCCCTTCCTGCAGCAATCCAGTGGCTAAAAGACCAAGGATATGAGTTCCGAACACTCTCCATGGAATGATCTTGATGCCGGCCGCGTGTTCTCCAACACCGGTGTGATCCGCCACTCGATAGCCGTGCCGGTGAGGGTGGAGCAGGAAGGTGTGGATCTCTATCGGGAATGGATAGCCGCCGGCAGGAATGCCGGAATGGAGTATATGGAACGATACGGAGATGTACGTGATGATCCGCGCAAGCTCCTTGAAGGAGTCCAATCAATAATCTGCTGTGCGATATCCTATTACACACCATTCACCCCCGATCCGGATGCATTGCGGATTGCACGTTATGCTCTTGGGCAGGACTATCACGACATTGTGCGCCGCCGGCTTGAGACCGCCGCTCAACGTATCCGGGAGATCTACGGTGGCGAGACCCGTGTGTGCGTCGACACGGCACCTCTGCGTGAACGCTATTGGGCAGAACGTTCGGGACTCGGCTTCATAGGGCGCAACAACCATCTCATAATCCCGGGAGCCGGCTCCTACCTCTTTCTGGGGGAGATACTGACCACCATTGCTTTCCGTCCCACAGAACCGGACTCATCACTCCATAAAGCAGCCTCCGGATGCGCCTCCTGCGGCCGATGCATCAAAGCATGTCCTACAGGCGCACTGGATTCCGACTGGCATTGCGACGCACGCCGATGCCTCTCTTACCTGACAATAGAACACCGCGGCGAATTTCCCGAGGGGACTGACCTGCACGATACATTCTACGGCTGCGACCGCTGCGCCGCCGCATGCCCCCACAACAGCCATCCGGCAGAATGCGTGATCGAGGAACTGCGACCCAATCCCCGGTTGCTCACATTGACCGCCGGCCAGATGCTGGCGATGGATCATGAGGAATATTGCGGAATATTCCGCGGCTCAGCTATGAAACGCGCCAAACTCTCCGGCCTGCAACGTAACGCCAAAGCCATCTCCAAGGATAGTCACACCTGAAGATAGACTGCAATCCTTCCGGATCACGGCATTGAAAACCGATACTCAAACAATCGCCACATATACGTGGAAAAAACAGGCGTATTTTTTTAGCAGACAAAAAAAATTATCAACGAAACGACTGATTGTCACTAATATACGCTAATACAGTGACCGGATTCGGCATGCCGCAGTCCATACATGGTTATGGAAGAGGGATGATGGGTGGAAAAGTAAAAAGGGGAGGGGATGATGGGATGTTGGGGAAAAATGCTTAAATTCGCGGTAAATATACATAAAATCATGTCAGAACGTAAACTCAAAATAGGAATCACACATGGCGATACAAATGGTGTCGGCTATGAGGTGATAATCAAGGCACTCGAAAATCCGGCAATGACCGATCTTTTCACTCCGGTTATCTACGGATCGGCAAAAGCGGCGGCATATTATGCCAAGACAGCCAAACTCACACCTCTGAATCTCACACAGATAGCAGATGCCGCTCAGGCCAAGGGCGATCATATCAACATAATCAACGTGGTCGACGAATCACTCAAAATAGAGCCCGGTCAGGAGAGCGAGGAAGCCGGAAAAGCAGCATTCGCAGCCTTGGAACGCGCCGTGACCGACCTCCGTTCCGGTGCCATCGACGCTCTGGTGACAGCACCTATCAACAAACACAGCATCCAGAGTGACCATTTTCCCTTCCCCGGACATACGGAATATCTGGAATCGTCGCTCGGCGACGGCGAGAAGCACGCGCTGATGATCCTTTGCAACGACACCGTGCGCGTGGCTCTTGTCACCATTCATGAACCGATCTCCAAGGTAGCCACGATGGTGACACGCGAGAACGTGTTGCGCAAGATCGAGGAATTCAATGCATCGCTGACACGCGATTTCGGCATAGGCCATCCGCGCATCGCTGTCCTTGCCCTTAATCCCCACAGCGGCGAGGAGGGAATGATAGGCACCGAGGAACAACAGGAGATCACACCGGCCATCGAGGAAGCCCGAGGCAAGAAGATCAACTGTTTCGGCCCGTATGCCGCCGACGGATTCTGGGGCAGCGGCATGTTCGGCAAGTTTGACGGAGTGCTCGCCATGTACCACGATCAGGGCCTCGCCCCGTTCAAGACCCTTGCGATGAATGCCGGAGTCAATTTCACCGCCGGACTCGATTACGTGCGTACATCGCCCGACCATGGCACCGGTTACGACATAGCCGGCAGTGGCAAAGCCTCGGAAGAATCCTTCCGTCAGGCCATCTACACGGCCATCGACGTTGTACGTAACCGCCGACGCCATGAGGAAGCCACCCGTAATCCCCTGAAGAAACATTACGTTGAGAAGAACAAGAAGGACAACGTGGTGCTTGATCTGACAAAATCGGACGACTGATCCTAAGCCCTACAGAAATAAAACAACCGCAGGATGGGCAAGCTCAGAAACGTAGGCAGCAACTTCATCCGCAGCGACAAATTCATCTATTCGCTGCTGAGAGCCGGCGTGGCATCCCAGGTGGCCTCATGGGTCGATCTGTTCACAGGATTCGCCCTGTTTGCATGGTGTGGTCTTGCACCATGGCTTTCCACGGCCATAGGCGCGACCCTTGGCGGCGTGATCAACTGCGTGATCAACTTCCACTTCACATTCCATGCGCAGAACTGCTCGTGGAAAGCCGTGATCGTCAAATACGCCATGGTGTGGGTCGGCAGTCTGCTTCTGAACTCCTTCGGCACACAAGGCCTCTACTGGCTACTCAACCACTGGCCGTGGCTTGAAAGCATCGGTTTCCGCCCCGACGGCTACTATGCAGCCGCCCGTCTGATAGTGAGCGGCATAGTATCACTGTTCTGGAACCTGCTTCTGCAAGCCAAATTCGTGTATAAAGTAAACGGCTTCGATCAATATGCTATCCGCATGGTCGACGCCATAACCCCACATAAGAAACACTCCTGAAGAAACCAACATGTCAATCGAAGAAAATGACGGGATCCGTCCCGACGTACTCAACTATGACGATCTTCGGCAAATGGTGCCGAAACTTGAGGGACACGAGAAATTAGTGAACCGGCTGCTTCATTTTCTGTCGGTCGACAAAGTAAATGCCGTGCATGCCAAATGCTGCGACACCCCCGGACCGGAATTTACCCGTCGGCTCCTGTTTGAAGAGTTCAAGATCCGTCTGCGGATCGACAACGAACAGCAGCTCGACCATCTGCCCGAGGGATCATTCATCACCGTCAGCAACCATCCGTTCGGAGCATTGGACGGTATCACCCTTATCCATCTGATAGGTTCACGCCGCCCGAAATTCAGGGTCATGGTCAACATGATCCTGAACAAGATCACCGCCATGCGCCCCAACTTCATAGCAGTGGATGCCCTTCAGAGCGACGATCCCAAGAAACGTCAGGTCTCGGTCAACGGCATCCGTCAGGCGATGCGCCAGATCCGCGACGGCGAACCGCTGGGATTCTTCCCGGCCGGAGCCATGAGCACCGTCAACTGGCACGGACGCCTCCAGGACAGAGAATGGCAACCGACAGTCCTGCAACTGATACATAAAGCCAAAGTACCCGTAATCCCGATCTTCTTCCACGGCAGCAACAGCTGGTGGTGTAACATCCTGGGGAAAGTGTGCTGGCCGCTTCGATCGCTGCGTCTGCCGGCTGAAGTGTGGCGCAAAGTTGGAAAAGAGATCCATGTCAGCATCGGTCAGCCAATCAGCGTTGAGGAACAGATGGCCCATGGCGGTGCAGAATCCGCTGAGGCCCTCGGCCGGTATCTGAGAGAGAAAACCTACGAGCTGCGAGAGCGATATCGCTGAGAAGCCCCATTAATTTTCGTTAACACTAATCGCAATAAATTAAGATTAGTTCACATCACAAAAGTAAAAGACAGCCTATTTTCACAAATATAAACAAAAATAAGAATATATTAAAGTAAAAAATTTTTGCAATTACTAAAATAGGCGTACTTTTACACACCATATCCGCAGCTTGCGAGCAGCGTCCAAACGCATGCCGACTTGCTGCCCCTAAAAAAGACAATAAATCAACCTAATTATTTACTATCAGTAAATCATGAACGCAACAAACGTAAAACCTGCCGACGGCAAACTTGGCGTACTCGTAGTAGGCCTCGGAGCAGTCACCACAACATTCATGACCGGTGTCCTGATGACCCGTAAAGGCCTTACCAAACCGGTTGGCTCAATGACCCAATACGACAAGATCCGTGTTGGCAAAGGCGCAGACAAAAAATATCTGAAATACAACGAGATCGTTCCTATCGCATCGCTCGACGACATCGTATTCGGCTCATGGGACGTTTATCCTGCCAACGCTTACGAAAGCGCAATCAACGCAGAAGTACTCAAAGAAAAAGACATCAACCCTGTCAAGGAAGAACTTGAGGCTATCAAACCGATGAAAGCCGCTTTCGACCACAACTATGCAAAACGCCTCGACGGCGACAACATCATGGTTGGCAAGACCCGTTGGGAAATGGTAGAGCAGCTTCGCGAGGATATCCGCAACTTCAAGAAAGAAAACGGTCTTGACCGTGTAGTAGTACTGTGGGCAGCCTCAACAGAGGTTTATGTACCGGTAGACGAAGAGATCCACGGCACTTTAGCAGCTCTCGAAGCAGCTATGAAGGCTGACGACAAGGAACATATCGCACCTTCAATGTGCTACGCTTATGCAGCCCTGACAGAAGGCGCACCCTTCATCATGGGAGCCCCCAACACCACCGTTGACATTCCTGCCATGTGGGAACTTAGCGAAAAGACAGGCATGCCTATCGCCGGTAAGGACTTCAAGACCGGTCAGACACTGGTTAAATCCGGTTTCGCTCCCATCATCGGCACCCGTTGCCTTGGTCTGAGCGGCTGGTTCTCAACCAACATCCTCGGCAACCGCGACGGTCTCGTACTCGACGAACCTGCCAACTTCCGCACCAAAGAGGTTTCCAAGCTCTCAACACTTGAGTCAATCCTCGTGCCGGAAGAACAGCCGGATCTCTACACCGACTACTACCACAAAGTCCGTATCAACTACTATCCCCCACGCAACGACAACAAAGAGGGCTGGGACAATATCGATATCTTCGGCTGGATGGGCTATCCGATGCAGATCAAGATCAACTTCCTCTGCCGCGACTCAATCCTTGCCGCACCTCTGTGTCTCGACCTCGTGTTGCTGAGCGACCTCGCCGCCCGTGCCGGCCGTCATGGCATCCAGCGCTTCCTGAGCTTCTTCCTGAAGAGCCCGATGCACGACTATACCAAGGGTGAAGTGCCTGTAAACCACCTGTTCCAGCAGTATGTAATGCTGAAGAACGCTATCCGTGAGATGGGTGGCTATGAGGCAGACGAGGAAATCGACTAATTCAGCAGAAACACCTCCCTTTCAACTAAATCAAGTAGAAGAGGCCCACCAAATGGTGTGGCCTCTTTTACATTTTTGGAGAGATGGTGGAGCCGGACGCGGCATGCCGCAGTCCCCACAGGTGTTGGTGGCTTAATGGATTGATTGTAAGATATTTGTGGGCGGTAGACGGCTCGGAGAGCCGTTACCCCGACCAATAGAGGGAAGGGGGTTAGATTTTGAGGAAGATGCGGTTGCGGAAGAGGAAGCGGAGGATAAGGAAGATGATCAGGAAGTTGGCGAATGTGAGCCATGCATCGTAGTAAGCACCGAGGTATGGTTGCAGGCCGTAACTGAGCGATGCGGCAACGGATCTGAAGTTGATGGTTTCGCCAAGAATGTAGGCCGTGATCGAGTTCATGCCGTAAATTTTCAACCAATCGAGTCCGCAGTGATGCCCTTTGACATCAATCCAATAGAAGAAAGCGGCCATCAGAACAAAACAGAATCCACCTGACAGCAGGGTCATACTTCCTGTCCACAAGCGTTTTATGATGGGTGTGTGGAAACTCCAGACATAGCCCGACAGGATTAAGGCAACTCCGATGGCGAGTAGATAAAGAGCTGCACGACAGGGGTTTTCCCTGTAGGGACGGATTATCTGTCCGGCAAAAACGCCGAGCATGACAGTGACAGCGAATGTCAGGCTGCTCCAGATCCAGGTGTAGGAGAGATCGCCACGGAAATGCCCGAGAATCAACTCATCGATCTTGTAAGCAAAGTTGCCCTCGGGCGAGAAATCACCGGTCAAGGACATCGGAAGTGAGTAGACAGTCAGAAGAAGGATTGTGGCAATGATCTGATTACGGAGCTTGAAATTGATCAGCAGCAATGCCGATATGAGATAACCGGCAGCAATTGCCTGAAGGGTGTTGTTGTAAAGAAAAATATGATCCGGATCCAGGCCGAGAAGATTGCCCTGGACTATCATCCCCAGCAGAAACAGGATCAGGAAACGGCGCAGGATCTTGCGATAGAGTGGCCATCGCGGCATGGCAGGATCAGACCGGAACTTGGAGAAAGAGAATGGCATGGCAGCCCCGGTCATGAAGAGGAAAAGGGGCATGACGAGATCCCAACATCTGAATCCGACCCATACCTCATGATCCAACTGATATAACACCGGATTGAGCCACTGAGGATGCCATACGGCTGCAAGAGAGATGATTACCGGCTGAAGGAAAACAAGCAGGAAGAGGTCGAGTCCCCGGAGAATGTCGAGCGAATCGAGACGTGAGGCGGTAGGATTGGGTGAAGATGATCGGATCATGGTTACAAATATAATCTTTTTTCGCATAAAATGCCGAAAGCCAAACTAATAAAGCCGGAAATGCGTTTTATAGAGTGGGAGGTTGAAAGGTTGAGGGGTTGAGAGTAGAGATGGTGGAGCCGGACGCGGCATGCCGCAGTCCCTACAGGCGTTGGTGGTTTAATGGGTTGATTGTAAGATATTTGTGGACGGTAGACGGCTCGGAGAGCCGTTACCCCGACCGGGAGGATATAGATGATATAGAAGATATAATTAACTGAAAAAGAAAAAGATATGAAAAAGTTACTGAGAATGTCGCATCTGATAGTTGCGGCAATTATGGTTGCAGCAGCCGGCATGCTGGCAGCATGCAGCAACAGTCCTGTAAATGAGATCACTGCGACAATCGACAATTATGCCCAGTCGGTCGAGGAAGCAACATCCATTGAGGAGATTCAGGAGATGGATGGCGAGTTTGCCAAGAAGATGAACGAATATGTCAAGTCGGATTATAAGCTGACAGCAGCGGATCGCGAGGCATTGATGGGGTCGATAGTGAAGCTATCGAATGCGATCAACGGATCATTCGAGCGATTGACCGGCCAGCCGACCGGAATAGATCTGTCGCAGCGCGAGATGGCATTCAAGGCAGAACTTGAGAAATGTCAGACAGTAGGCGATTTTATCAATATGGGGTTATAATCAACTTATAACCAATAATATACAACAGAAAAATACAGGCGGCGGTCGGATGATCGCCGCTTTTTTTTTGATCAAAAGCGCAGAAAAGCACGCAAAGGGGAGGAAGCGACCGTAACTTTGCAGCGGAATGAAAAACTAAACCGAAATCTAAGAACTATGGAAATTATCAATGGAGCCAAGGGAGCCGGATCAGCAGGATTATGGGTCATGATGTTGGTCGCCGTGTCGGCCGCCCTTACCGGATGCAGCGGCAGCAGGGAGACGAGCCGCAAAGAGAAAAGCATTGAGACGCTTGCCAGAATAGAACGTGGATGGCACCTGAACCTGATCACAGACTCCACCGCCGAGGGGGAGATAATCCTGATAGACTCAGCGGAAATAAAGACAGTGAATGACAGCACGCCGAGAAAAGCATGTGGCATTGCGCAGAGCATCAAGCTCAAAGGCATAAGGATAGACAGAAGCCGAAAGCAACAGGTGACAACGGTTTCGGGGGATTCGGTCACCATCCAAACAGTGCAGTCCGCCATAAAAGAACAGAAACAACAGGAGGTCAAGAAAACAAGAAATCATGGCGCAACGTTTTCCATAATGATCATAGCGATCCTAACAGCATCAGGAATAACCGCCTTAACAATCAGCAACAAGCGAAAAAATAACTAACTTTGCATAACTCAAAGGACAATGGAAATGAAAAAAAACAATATACAGAAACAGAGAACAACCAACATTATCAGCCTGATCATAGTGTTCCTTATGATGGCCTCGGCAGCCTTCATACACAACGGCTCTATTTTCGGCCATCAGCTCAAGAAAACAACAATAGCAGGAATAAGCGAACATGGCGACACAACGCTGATCAACACAACAGAGATATGTCCACAGATCACAGGTTACGGCGGCCCGGTTCCGGTAGAGATCGCTTTGGTTGACGGAAAAATAGTGTATGTCCGACCGCTTGCGAACGCCGAGACCCAGAATTTTTTCAAGCGAGTAACCGATAGCGGCCTGACCGAAAGCTGGAACGGCCTGACGGCCAAAGAGGCATCTGAAAAAGAGGTGGATGCCGTTACGGGAGCCACATATTCCTCAACAGCGCTGATAGGCAACGTGAGAGCCGGCGTGGCCGCCCTGCTTGGCGAAAAGGTAGAATCAACAGCAACACCAGCTGTAAAGACCAAAAGCCATGACGACGGATCGGTAAAGGCTTCAGAAGCCACAGAGGTCAAAGCCGAGCAAAAAAGCGCGGCGGAAGAGAAGAAACCGACAGAACCGGTAGCCAAGGAAACCGCGCCCCGAAAAGAGAATCACAAAGCTGACACCACTACAATCAACACAACGGAAGCCGGCAGCTCAGTGATGGGGTATAATGGTCCTGTACCGGTTGAGATCACCATAACCGACGGCAAGATAACAGCAGTGGAGCCACTTGAAAACAGCGAGACACCGGGCTTTTTCAAGCGCGTGACAGACAGCGGACTGCTCGAAAGCTGGAACGGTCTGACACCGGAAGAAGCCAAAGAGAAAGAGGTGGATGCCGTTACCGGCGCAACATATTCCTCGACAGCCATCATAGAAAATGTGAGATTGGGTCTGGCAAACTATAAACCGGCAAAAGAGAAGCCGGCAAAAACAGAAACCGCTCAAAAACCGGAAAAAGAGGAACAAACCGTTCCGGCAAAAGAGACCGCCCCCTCGGTATCGTCACCTGACACCACACCAAGCGCACAGCAGGTCATGGCAGAAGAACCGGAAACCGAGGCCGGAGAAGCACCAGGAACGGCATTGGATAACGGCCATAAAGAACAATCGGCCAATATAGAATTCTATGCAGTTCTGGCCGTATTGATCGCCGCTATGTCGGTGCCTCTCTTCTTCAAGAATAAGAAATACCGGACTGTTCAACAACTGCTGAATGTCGGAGTATTAGGATTCTGGAGCGGCACGTTCCTCAACTATACCCTTATGCTTCGAGTGATGGGATCGGGGTTAGAGATGACATTTACGGCCGCTGCGATCCCACTCCTACTGCTGACAGCAGCATTCATCTACCCCTTGTTCGGCAAGAAAGGATATTATTGCGCATGGGTTTGTCCGCTGGGAAGCCTACAGGAACTTGCTTCCAAATGCAATCCTCATCACCGCCTGAAAATGAGTGCCAAGACGGTGAAAGCGTTGAACACCTTCCGACAGATACTCTGGGGCTGTCTGATGCTCTGCCTCTGGACGGGACTATGGATGAGCTGGATAGACTATGAGCTGTTCACGGCCTTCCTGGTTGAACAGGCCTCAATAGGGATTCTGATAGCCGGAGGCGCGATCATTATTCTTTCGATCTGGATTCCACGTCCTTACTGCCGATTTGTGTGCCCGACGGGGACGCTGATGAAAATCGGAGAGAGCGTTTAGAGAGTAGATAGAGTATAGAGTATAGAGTATAGAGTATAGAGTTGAGGGTTGAGGGTTGAGGGTTGAGGGGTTGAGGGGTTGAAGGGTTGAGGATGGATATTTTGTAGAGAAAATTAACTGAAAAAAGAAAAAGATATGAAAACGAGTTATTTGATTATAGTGATACTTGCGCTGGCATTGGTATTCACAACGTATAAATTGGTTGCTGGCAGCGGAAAATCTGAACCAACGTCAGGAGAGTCTGACGGCATCAGCGGCGCTACCGCAAAAATGGCTACAGAAACGGCTTACAAGGCTATCATGACCAGAACGAGTGTCCGCTCGTACAGCGACAAGGCCGTCAGCGATGAAGCCGTAGACAGCCTTCTGCGTGCAGCCATGGCAGCCCCGACGGCAATGAATCTGAGACCCTGGCAATTTGTTGTAATCCGCGATCGCTCCATTCTTGACAGCATAGCCTCCAACTGCCGCAATATCTCGATGGCAAAAGAGGCACAACTGGCCATCGCCGTTTGTGGCGACCTTGATATAGCTGCCAAAGATGCCGGCCGCGAATACTGGATCCAGGACTGCTCTGCTGCAACAGAAAATCTTCTTGTGGCTGCCAATGCAATGGGCCTCGGGGCAGTGTGGTGCGGTATCTACCCCATGACCGACCGAGTGGAATTCATCAGCAACCTGCTCAATCTGCCAAGCAACTACATACCGCTAAACATTATCCCTATCGGTTATCCGTCGGCAGCAACAACGCCTAAGGATAAATATGATGCAAGCCGTATCCATACAGACAGATTTCAAGCAGACAACAAATGAAATATGACACGGATTGCTTCGTTGACCCTACGAGCGTAGCCGAACCGGAACAGGCGATAAGCATAAACCGGGAGCTATCGCTCGCCCGGCGCATAGTGGAGGAAACCGGGAGCAACCTTTTTCTGACGGGTAAAGCCGGAACGGGAAAAACAACGTTTCTGCGCCGACTGAGAGAGAGTTCCGGAAAAAGAATGGTTGTGCTGGCACCCTCGGGAGTAGCAGCCATCAATGCGCAGGGATCGACGATCCATTCGTTTTTCCATTTTCCACTGTCGATCTACATTCCCGGGCAGGGGTTTGCCGGCGAACAGCACTATAGCCACTACACCAGCGAGACACGCCGAATAATCTCCACCCTTGATCTCCTTGTGATCGACGAGATAAGTATGGTCCGCGCCGATCTTCTCGATGCCATCGACGCGACGCTGCGACGCCTACGACATTCCAGCCGACCATTCGGAGGCGTCCAACTGCTACTGATCGGCGATCTGCGGCAATTGTCGCCCGTGGTCAGCGACCGCGACCGCGATCTGATGCGCCAGCACTATGCGTCGCCATATTTTTTTGAAAGCCAAGCACTGAAAGAAGCCGGATTCATCACCATAGAGCTGACAACGGTGTACCGCCAGAGCGACCGCCAATTCATAGAGATACTCAACGCTGTCCGCGACGGAAAGACCGACAACAGGATACTTGATATACTCAACAGACGCTACAGACCGGCGTACAATCCGGATCCGGAGAAAGGATTCATCCGCCTGACCACCCACAACCGCCGCGCCAACGAGATCAACGAAAGCAACCTGCGCAGGCTTTCAGGAAAAGAATATACCTTCAACGCCATTGTACGCGGTAAATTTCCGGAATCCTCCTATCCGGCAGAACGCGAACTGACATTAAAAGAGGGAGCGCAGGTGATGTTTCTGAAAAATGACAGCAGCCCGGAACGACGGTATTTCAATGGCATGATAGGCACAGTGGCCGAAGTCGATGAAACGCATGTCAGCGTGGTTCCGACCGATGGTGCGGAGGCAATAGATGTTGAACCAGCCAGATGGGAGAACACCCGATATGTGGTGGATGAAAAAGATAAGACCATCCGACAGGAGACAGACGGCGAATTCCAGCAATTGCCATTGCGTCTGGCCTGGGCCATCACCATCCACAAGAGCCAGGGACTGACGTTCGATCATGCCATAATAGACGCGGCTGCCTCGTTTGCCCCCGGACAAGCGTATGTGGCATTGAGCCGCTGCCGGAGTCTGGAAGGGATAGTGCTTGAAAGCAGGATCACGAGCGAGGCAGTGATAGTTGACCACACCGTCAATAGATTCATATCCGAAGCCCAGGAGTCGAAGCCCGATGAAAGCACGTTGCAGAGTCTAAGCGAGGAATATTTCCGGCGCATACTGGGCGAAGTGTTCGATTTCCGCGTTATAGGAATGCTACTGAACGATTTTTTAAAAGCCGCAGAAGAATATGTGGTCCCCCTGCACCGTGAGCTTCAACGGCGCTACCGC
This sequence comes from uncultured Muribaculaceae bacterium, assembly GCA_910579185.1. Classification (GTDB taxonomy): domain Bacteria; phylum Bacteroidota; class Bacteroidia; order Bacteroidales; family Muribaculaceae; genus Paramuribaculum. The sequence goes on along the minus strand of CAJTTG010000004.1, from coordinate 55,622 downwards.
GAGGCGCAGGAACGAATGGCGCAGAGAATAGTCTCTGTCGGCGAACGATTCGGACGACTCTATGCGTCATCAACTCCGGAGTCGGCGCGACTGAGACGCAGCGAGGATATGACGGCCAAGGTCAGGAGCGGATGCCGTTATTTCATAGAGGAACTTACCCCGATACTGACACTTGTGGGGGAGACGCCTCGCGATCTTGACAATGCCAACTACCGTACACGTCTTGACAACGCTTTTCAGGCATTGGCCTATCCGGCAGGTGTGCAAATGAGGATTCTGAGGGATCTGTCGGAGATGGATTTTTGCCCTGCCGCATACGTCAACAGCAAGGCTAATGCGGTTTTTGAACTTGAAAATCCAACGGTAGAGCAATCTTCAAAGAAAAAACAGAGGAAAGAACGTAAGCCAAAAGCAGAGAAGAAACCGAAAGGGTATTCGCAGTTCACAACGCGCCAGATGTTTGCCGAGGGGAAGAGCATCCCGGAGATAGCTGCCGAACGCGGACTGACCGTCAGCACAATCATAGGTCATCTGGCTCAGGAATTGCAAGCCGGGAATATAGAGCGTAATCAGCTTATAAGCGATGAGGTTTTCGATCGTTTGATGGATTTGTGGAATGGGATGAAGGATAAGAGTTACGGGGAGTTTATCAGTGCAAGCCGGGAGATAACGGGTGAGATGCAGGCAAATGTGTTTTATAAGATAATGAGATAGGGTAAGAGAGTAAGAGAGTTAGAGTAGAGAGTGGGAGAGTGGGAGAGCTGGGATGGGTGGAGTTGGACGCGGAATAAGGTGTGGGGAATGGACTGAATTTTAGGGTGGAGATGGACGCGGCAAGCCGCAGTCCCTACAGGAGTTAGTGGTTTATTGGTTTGATAATCAGACGTTTGATAGGTGGCGGTAGACGGCTCGGAGAGCCGTTACCCCGACAAGGAGAGAGTATAGAGTTGGAGAGTAAGAGAGTGGGAGATGGTGGGGACGGACGCGGAATAAGGGGTGGGTAATGGTCTGAATTTTAGGGTGGGGACGGACGCGGCATGCCGCAGTCCCTACAGGTGTTAGTGGTTTATTTATTTGATAGTCAGATGTTTGATAGGTGGCGGTAGACGACTCGGAGAGCCGTTACCCCGACAAGGATGATGGAGTTGGAGAGGGGAAAGGGTGAATGTTGATGAATGGATGGTTGGATGAGAGCGGTTTTTTTGTAAATTTGTGGTGTAAAGAGTATTTAAGAGGGAGTTTCAATTATATCAATGCTTCACGCAAGAAACCACTTTTCCAAATATCATGATAAAAATACATAATAATCTTATACTTATTCTACTTGCATTAGCTTGTTGCATTATTTCCTGTTCACACCATAAGGAGCAAGAACTATTGGATCGCGCAGAAAAGTTAATTGAATCCTACCCTGATTCAGTAATGATATTATTAAGTTCCATAGACATGGAATGCCTATCCGGGGATAAACAAAAAGCTCAGTACGCAATTCTGATGTCAATGGCTCTTGACAAGAACTATATAGATACAACCACATTTGATGTGCTTCAACCAGCCATTGATTATTATCTCAGACATGGCAATGCTAATGAAAAATTAAGAACATACTATTATCAAGGTAGAATTTTTCAAAATCAGGGAGACCGAGATAGAGCATTAAATTCTTTTATCAAGGGCATAGATCTTGCACCATTATGTAGCGATTCTCTATGTATAGCACGAACATTTGTTGCTGCAGGAGGACTATACAATAATTTTTACGGTTTTGAAAATTATACCAATTGTTATTTAAAAGCAGCAAATATCTATAGGGCACTTGGTAGGCCACACCATGAATTTGATTGTCTGCTCAATGCATTGAATGGCTCGATAATGTTGAATAATAGAAGTCTTGGAGATAGTATCATTAATATATGTAATAGTTTTGATTTCCTAAATGACTCTGAAAGAAATACACTGCATGGATATAATATCTCTTATGTGCTTAGTTTTGGATCCAATGATGATTTAAAAAAACTTGTTTCCCAATATCAGGATAGCATCGAGCTTGATACGAATGGTCTTCTAAATCTTGCCACCGCTCATAATGTATTAGGAAACAACAATCAAGCAAAAGATATTTTAAAATTCATCAATGATCATACCACAAGCTATGACACTTTAAAGTATCAAGCTGTTAAATTCCCTATACTTAAATCTTTAGGAGAATACAATGAAGCCCTTGCCGTGTACCAAGATTTCAGTCGGCGAATAGAATCAATCAATACCACTAAATTTATTCAAAAAGCTAAAGCAATAGAAGAAAAATACAAGATCGAACTCAAAACCCAAGAAGATGCCCGGAATAAATCACGAATAATATGGGGGTGTATCGGAAGTATTGCCATCCTATCTTTGGTAATTATAATCTTGTGTCTACTTGTTCGCAGTCATAAAGCAAAAAAGGAACTTGCCCTTGTAAAAGTAAAGACACGTGATGCCGAAAATTATAAACTAAAATCTGAAAAAGAAATATTAACTCTTGAGAATAAGAATCTTCAATTAGAAAGAGATAAAAAATCACTGGAAGCTGAAAATTTAGCTCACAGAGTAGACGAACTTGAAAATGAAAGCGAGAGCCTCAAAGCCCTTATCGTAACGAAAGAGGAACTTCCTTTAGAAGTTCAAAAAGAAATAAAGATCCGCATTGAAATGCTAAATTCTTTATTGGCAAGTTATATCACCGCTAATGATCAATATGAAAAACCTTATGATGTTTGGATTAAAGAGCTGACAGAGAATAAAGCTGAGTTTATGAATTCCAACAGATTAGCTTTTTTAGTCTCACATCCCCGTTTCATTAAATATTTTGAGGATCACAAACTGACTATTGATGAAATAAACTATGTGTGTCTTTACGCTATAGGATTGCGAGGAAAGGAAGTAGGGAATTACATGAAAAAACGCAGTCATGTTAATACAAGTAGCATAATCCGTAAGAAATTGGGTATAGACAGGCACGAAACCAACATTGGTATATACGTACGGAAACTTCTCAAAAGTTTATGAGCCTATCCCCATTATCAGAGGATAGGTAGTGGAAAATATCATAAAAACCACTCGAAAAAGCTTTCATTTACAACACAAATGAAAGTATAACCCTACATTTCCAAAATCAAAATCACATACCAAACATTAATTTATTAGTTTGCAATATTTTAGCTATTTATAAATTTCACAAATATGAAACTTTTAATTTGTGAATGAAAGTTTGGAGAAGCAATTTTGCATATAAATCAATCAAAACGTCATATAATATGAAAATGTTTTTATCATTCATCATCATGATTGTAGGAATTAGCATTCCTACAAATGCACTTGCAGAATCAAACAAAAATGTTCCTTATACAATGGATATGGAAATAAGTATTCGAAACAATTCATCAACGACAGTCCATCGTTCACCAGTACATATTGCTATTGATGCTATATATTATCCAGAATATAATACAATAGATATAATTTATAATGGCGATTGTGAAGGCGAAATATTTCTATATAGAGATAATAATCTAATCGAAAATCATCATGAAATAAATACTAGTCTTATACTTCCATTTGAATCAGGCTCATATCGAATTGATATTATTACAGAAGATTGGACAGCACAAGGTTATATTCAATTATAAACATTGTAACCATACAATAATTAGTTTAATATTAAATTTTATCACTATAAATTATTTTTAGCTTATAAAGAACTTATTATTATTGCCATTGGCTCTAATGTTAGTCTATACATCATGCTCAAACGATGATGTCCCCTCTACTACTATCGAACAAACATCTAAAATTGAAGCTATCAATAATGTAGACTTCGAAAATTTCATGTTATCCGTAGACAGTTTAAATGCCACATATGAATCTCCTGTTAGCCGAGGCTTTTTGGGATATTTTGGTAAAAACCTTGCAGACCAAGCTGGTCGTGCTGGAGGTCGATTTCTAGGAAGATGGCTTGGATCTGCAATCGGAGCAGCTGCTGCAAATCCAGCTTTAGCTTGCATTGGATATGTAGGAGGACAATATGTTGGGGGTATTGTAGGATATGCAGCAGCATCTGCGGCTGCTGATCTTCTACTTTGCAGCGAAGGACAACCATCGTGTCCAACTGGCGATATGCAACTCATAGTAGATTTTAATATCAAACCATCATTACTGACACCTGTATATTCTACTTCAAGAAGTACAGAAATTGATTCTCGATGCGATTCGATCGGATATTATCACAACTATGTAATGGTAAAAATTAATCAGAATAAAAACAAATATCTTTCCGATGGAAGTCTTAATATGGATCTTCTATATAATGACATAATAAGATTCTTTAAGGAAGTAGGAGTGTATTCTGAACCACTAGAAAATAATGAACTTGTTAAAACGGAAATAAAAAAATCATCTAAAGATATTGCTTTATTAACGTTACAAAACTTACAAAATGAAGGCTCGGAGGAACAATTAGTCAATCTCCAATGTGATTATCTTGAAAATAAATGTTTGGTCACATCTGAGGAACTATATATATATAGGAATTTTACTCTTTTAATAGCACAGAAATGCAGTGAACTATCTGAGACTGATATACACCTATATGCAAATGACTTAAATACATTAATAGCTAATTCGCAATTATCTCCGGAACTTAAAGAAGAAGTTGCTGTATCAGCTATGACAACAATAAATAGTTCGCTATGCTGGCAACAATAAGAAAAATTTTTGCATATCTTGACTGGTTATCGCTTATCGGTTTTATTGTAGTCTTCGGGATATACCTAATTCCTAAGACTATGATAGGGGGTGTAGTCACTATTATCTGTGCGATAGGTCTTTTATTAATTATGTTTGAAGAATCATCTAAAACATACTCTCCCAACAGACGTATAAGTGCCGGAAAACCGTTGGGCAATCCTCTTGTAGATATCGGTCTTGCCATATTCGCCTATCTTAATTTAGATACTACCAATAATCTGAATAATTTATTTATTGCCGGATTGGTAATGGTGGGTATTGATTTCATTTTATGGGTTATCAATAGTATTGAATTATTAAAAGGGAATAAGTGAGGGGAGAGTTAGAGTATAGAGTTAGAGAGTAAGAGAGGGGGAGAGTTGGGATGGGTGGAGCCGGACGCGGAATAAGGTGTGGTCAATGGACTGAACTTTAGGGTGGGGGCGGACGCGGCAAGAGTATAGAGTGTTCAGAGTAGTTTAGATGGGCAGGTCGGAGTCACCGCACTCCGTGCGGTTGACTGAAATCATCAGCGACGGGATGTTTCGGTAGACGGCTCGGAGAGCCGTTACCCCGACAATGATGATAGAGTTAGAGAGTGGGAGAGTGTAGAGTGGAGATGTGTGAAAACGGACGCGGAATAAGGTGTGGGTAATGGACTGAATTTTAGGGTGGAGCCGGACGCGGCATGCCGCAGTCCCTACAGGTGTTAGCGGTTTATTGATTTGATAGTCAGACGTTTGATAGGTGGCGGTAGACGGCTCGGAGAGCCGTTACCCCGACAAGGAGAGAGTTGGAGAGTTGGAGAGTGTAGAGTTGGGATGCGTGGAGCCGGACGCGGAATAAGGTGTGGGGAATGGACTGAATTTTAGGGTGGAGATGGACGCGGCATGCCGCCTATTCTATACCCACAGAAGTCATAAGTATCTGACTGTTAGATTTGTATAGACTTGAAAAATAATCGCATACAGCGTTGATAATCAGCAATATAAGTAGATCTGTGGGTAAAGGATAGCGGCATGCCGCAGTCCCTACTGGTGTTGATACCCTGACATGGGATGAGAGGGGGTAGAGATAAAGGGGGCGGTTGGTTGGGAGCGGTTTTTTTTGTAATTTTGCGGTGTCATGACAGAAAGCACAGAAAAAGAGACAGCTATAGTTGTTTACGGCGCATCGAGCGAACGTATCAATCCACGCTATAAGGAGGCTGCTTACCATCTCGGAGAACTGATAGGCAGAAGTGGCGCCACGCTAATAAGCGGCGGCGGCAAGGCCGGCATAATGAAAGCTTCGATAGATGGTGCCACTTGTGCCGGTGGCCAGACAATAGGTGTTTTACCTCGATTTATGGTTGACCGCGAATGGCAGCATCCGTCACTGAGCCGTATGATCGTCACGGAGTCGATGCATGAACGCAAACAGACGATGGCTAATCTCAGCAGTGCAGCAATAGCGTGTCCCGGAGGCTGCGGCACTCTTGAGGAACTGATGGAGATCATCACCTGGCGTCAGCTGAATCTTTATTCGGGAAATGTGGTTATCCTCAATACTGACGGTTATTTCGACCCCCTGCTTGAGATGCTTCAGCGTACGATAGATGAAGGTTTCATGAGGGAAGACCACAAAGAGCTTTGGCAGGTTGCGAGGACGCCCGAGGAGGCTGTTGAAAAAGCATTGCAACCGACAACTCACGCTCCATTCACCCAAAAGATCCACTAAGAGTATGCTACAATCCGCAGATTCCATACTGCCCCCAGGTATTGTCAAACCAATACTTGAGGCGGCGATGACGGAGCCAGAAAACATGGCACCGAGTTCGGCAATGGAACGCGGAATGACTATCACCGGGAAAATACCTTACACGGAGGGAATAGCCCCCATAGCCCGGCGAGAACTTCCGGGATATGACTCAGGGGTTATGACACTTCTGATCTGTCTGTTTCTATTCATCACGCTAAATCTGAGGCATTATTCCACGTTCCTGAAGACCTTCGCGCAGAATCTGTTTTCAGTCAGAAAACGCGCCAATGTGTTTGATGAACGCTCCACGATGAGCGAGACACGAGTTCTCGCGTCGCTTATCCTACTGACGTGTGTCAGCGAAGGAATCCTGCTATTCGGGGCATTATCCCTTGCCGGAACAGACTCGGACAATTTCATATCCATAGCCACGTTAAGCGGCCTTGCAGTGGGGTACTATCTTGCGGAATATGCGGCTTACCGCACAGTAGGGTATATCTTCACAACGCCATCGAGAGCAGAAATGTGGGCCAAAGGATTTACATCGTCCCAGGCGCTTCTTGGCCTGACAATCTGCATTCCAGCACTGCTGTCGCTGTTTGTTCCGGCGGCGGTTGAAGTGCTTGTGTGGATCAGCACAAGCCTATACATCATAGCCCGAATCATATTTATATCCAAGGGATTTAGAATTTTTTATCATAATTCCTTCTCGTTAATCTACTTTATTTTGTACCTTTGCAGTCTGGAAATTATACCGCTTATTTTAATATATAAAGCATCGCTTTTCCTTACTTCAAGTTTCTGAAAAACAACTTCCTAATTTGAGCAAGCGTGAAAGTTAAAAAAGTATTAGTATCCCAACCGAAGCCCTCATCGGACAAGTCTCCGTACTATGAAATAGCCGATAAATACGGCGTAGAGATCGAATTCAGACCATTCATCAAAGTAGAGGGGCTCAGCGCAAAGGAATTCCGCCAGTCAAAAATCAACATCACGGACTTCACTGCAATTATCTTTACAGCACGAACCGCCATTGATCATTTTTTCCGTCTATGCGAAGAGATGCGCGTCAGCATCCCCGACACCATGAAGTATTTCTGCACCACGGAATCGATCGCCCTGTATCTTCAGAAGTACATAGTTTATCGCAAACGCAAGATATTCCACGGCACTACCGGCAAGCTCGACGGCCTTATCCAGTCGCTGGTCAAACATAACAAAGAGAAGTATCTCTACATTGTCAGCGACGTTCACAAGGATGAGAACACCAACCTTCTTGATGCCAACAAGATCAATTACACGAAGGCCGTGATGTACAGAACAGTCAGCAATGATTTCGGTCCCGACGAACCGTTTGACTATGACATGCTTCTGTTTTTCAGCCCTTCCGGCATAGATTCACTGTTGAAGAACTTCCCCGATTTCAAGCAGGAGGAGATCTGCATAGGCACATTCGGCTCCACCACGGCCCAGGCCGTTAAAAACGCCGGCTTACGCCTTGACATGGAAGCCCCGTCGCCCAAAGCCCCGTCGATGACGGCAGCGCTGGATTTGTTTCTGAAGGAGGAATCGAAGAAATAAATCCCAACCGATGGATTTTGCGGAGGCGCCATGGCGCAGTCCCAACAGATAATATAAAAAGAAAATGAGCGGTCTACGTTTATATAAGAAGGAAAAGCTGTGCAGCCAGACTGCCATAGACCGTTTATTCACTCCCCCAAAAAAGGGTGGAGATATTGTCACGGGGAGCGCGATGGCCTATCCATGGCGAGCAGTGTGGAGCGATACCACAAAGAAAACTCCTACATGCAGCCGTTTTCTGATCAGTGTGCCCAAGAAGCGTCTCCGTCATGCCGTTGACCGCGTCACCATGCGGCGCAGAATGCGCGAGGCCTACCGCCTTGGCCGCGATCTTTTGCCAAAGGAGAAGCATGTTGACATCATCTTCATCTATGTTGCCAATGGACTGACCGATTATGCCTCCTGCCAGAAGTCGCTGAAGAAGATATTTAACAAAGTGTCGGCGACACCTATCCAACCGCAGCCATGAAGTATCTGCGGCAAATATTCATTCTTCCCATCAGGTTTTACCAACTCTGTATTTCCCCGATGTTTCCGTCGTGCTGCCGTTATACGCCTACGTGCAGCCAGTATGCAATAGAGGCAATCGGCCGCCACGGGATATTGCGCGGATCGTGGCTCGCGATACGCCGTATCCTACGGTGTCATCCGTGGGGAGGCAGCGGCTATGATCCTGTTCCATGAATCATTTCAAAATGTCACTCCTGGATGCACATACCCATCAGCTCCGGAAAGGAGCTATAGTCGATGTAGCTCCGGCAACAGAGCTACACGACGGTTTTCTCTATTCCAAGGGTATTCATCCGTGGCGAGTTACAGATGACGCAGATATGGATCTGCTGAGACGAGCGTGTATGGATCCACGCGTTGTGGCGATAGGAGAATGTGGACTTGACAATGTGTGCGACAGTCCGATGGAATTGCAGGAAAGATTGTTCCGGCAACAAATATCACTCAGCGAAGAACTGAAAAAACCTCTTATAATCCATTGCGTGCGCGCCCATGACCGCCTGCTGGCCATACGCAGGGAAATGGATCCGCAACAAGCATGGATCTTTCATGGCTTCCGGCTTAAACCAACCATAGCCCGAAGGATAATAGAAAGTGGAATGTATGTTTCGCTCGGATCAAAATTCAACGATGAATCGGCAATGATAATACCAGAAGAACGTCTGCTCATAGAGACCGACGATGATCCCGGGACGGATATAGAGGAAGTGGCTACAAGAGTGGGCAAAGCACGAGGAACGGACAGGATGGGCATTGAAACAATCTGTTCGGAAAATCTCACCAGAATATTAACACAAACATTAACATAACCGGTTGATATCTGTTTTATAAAAAACAACAGCGGCAGAATGGATTGTGCTGCGAAATTTATAAATTTGCAATAAATTCCAACATATACAGATATGAAAGTAGTAAACTTCGACGAGACACCATCGCTTGTGAGCCAGTATATGGCAGAACTCCGTTCCGTTAATGTGCAAAACGATATGCTGCGTTTCCGCCGCAATCTTGAGAGAATAGGAGAAATCATGGCATACGAAATAAGCAAGACAGTGGCTTATAAAGATGTTGATATAGAAACTCCACTCGCAGTTGCCAAATGCAAGGAGATAGGAGAAGATATAGTTCTTGCCACCATTTTCCGTGCCGGCATACCCTTCCACAAGGGATTTCTGGATTATTTCGACCATGCCCAGAATGCTTTTGTATCGGCCTACAGAAAATATAAGGAGAAGGAAAATTTCGATGTTTTCATTGAATATATAGCCTCTCCGAAACTTGATGGCAAAACGCTCATCATAGCGGATCCGATGCTTGCAACCGGCGCCTCGATGGAACTCAGCTACCGCGCCCTGCTTACCAAGGGGACTCCGGCCAAGATCCATGTAGCATCCGTGATAGCATCGAAGGTAGCCATCGATTATATAAAGAAAACTTTCCCTGAAGATAAGACCACGATATGGGTTGGAGCGATAGACGATGAAATCAATTCGCATTCCTATATAGTACCCGGACTCGGAGATGCCGGAGATCTTGCCTACGGAATAAAAGAGTGACAGCACTCTCAATATAATATAGAGACGGCGAGTTCAAAATTGAATCCGCCGTCTTTTTTATATTTACGGGAGCGAAGGTAGACAGATCAGAGAGCCGTTACCCCGACAGAATGGATAAAAAATCAGGTGTAGATATGTGTTGAAAAGTATGTTGATAACCGTTGAAAAGTAAAAAATGGATTTTTACAAATAAATTTGGATTTAACATTAGCAATGGTGTATAAGACAAGAGCGAGTAAACCAAAGAAAGTAAGCAATAAGAAATATGGGGGTTATCAATGGTGTTTTCAACGTTTATTGATGGGAAAATGCAATAAAGTTGTTAACTTTGCATATTATTAACAGTATGTTGATAACCTATCTAATGAATTAAAAGACAGGAGTTAAAGATGTTGATAAACAGTTGATAGCCATAATACGGAGTTCAATAACCCGTAAAAGCAAGAAATAAGGCATAAAGTTATTGCAGCTATTAACATCCATTGCTTTTATTATTGGATTAAAATTTTTTAAAGACTTAAATTTAAAATATAAAGAAATGACTGTGGATAAAGCATCATCGAAAGAAGAGCTGATAGCTGAGATCAAGCGTCTGAAGAAAGAAAAGAATGCCGTGATCATGGCTCATTATTATCAGCAGGGCGACATACAGGATGTGGCGGATTATATAGGAGATTCTCTCGCGCTTGCCCAGATAGCAGCCGGAATAGAGGAACCGGTGATAGTGCTTTGCGGAGTTCATTTCATGGGAGAGACAGCAAAGATCCTTTGTCCGGACAAGACGGTGCTCGTACCTGATGAATCGGCCGGGTGTTCGCTCGCGGACAGCTGCGATGCCGACGAGTTTGCCGCTTTCATCAAAGAGCATCCTGGACATACCGTGGTGAGCTACGTCAACACCACCGCGCGAGTGAAGGCTCTTACGGATATAGTGGTGACATCCGGCAATGCACGTAAGATAATAGAGAGCTTGCCTGAGGATGAGAAAATCATATTCGGACCGGACAGGAATCTCGGCAATTATATAAACTCTGTAACGGGGAGAAATATGGTTCTGTGGGATGGCGCATGCCATGTTCATGAGAAGTTCTCCCTTGAAAAGATAATAGAAATAAAAAAAGAGCATCCGGAAGCGTTGCTGCTTGTTCATCCAGAGTGCAAGAAGCCGCTGCAGCTTATAGCCGACAAAATAGGTTCAACTGCCGTGTTGCTTAAATTCGCCAAAGAGAGCGATGCGAAGGAATTTATCGTGGCAACGGAGAGCGGCATACTTCACGAGATGCAGAAACAGTGTCCCGGCAAGGTGTTCATTCCGGCTCCCTCCACTGACTCAACCTGCGGCTGCAACGATTGCTCTTTCATGAAACTCAATACGCTTGAGAAACTGAGAAACTGTCTGCGCGATGGACGTCCGGAGGTGATAGTTGACGAGGTCCTGGCCATCGAGGCAAGAAAGCCTATCGAAAGAATGCTTGAACTGAGCAAATAAAATAGAAGAATATAAAAAAGGTAATACAATATATAAGATGGAATACAATCATAAAGATATAGAGAGCCGCTGGCAGCAGTATTGGAAAGAAAATAAGGTCTACCGGACGGAGATAGACAAGAGCAAGCCTAAATTCTATGTGCTTGACATGTTTCCCTATCCGTCGGGAGCCGGACTGCATGTGGGACATCCGCTGGGATACATAGCCAGCGATATCTATTCGCGTTTCAAACGTCTGAAAGGATTCAATGTGCTTCATCCGATGGGCTACGATGCATACGGCCTGCCTGCGGAGCAGTATGCAATCCAGACCGGGCAGCATCCGGAGATCACCACACGCGACAATACGGCACGCTATCGCTCGCAGCTCGACAAAATTGGATTCTGCTATGACTGGGACCGCGAGATCAAGACTTGCGATCCGGAATATTATAAATGGACTCAGTGGGCTTTCATTCGCATGTTCAATCATTATTATGATACCAAGGAGCAGCGAGTCATGCCTATTGCAAATCTGATAGAGCATCTTGAAAAGAAAGGAACTGAGGGACTGACGGCCGCCGCTACCGACGATCAGCTCACAGTGACGGCTGATGAATGGAAAGCGATGTCGGCCAAAGAGCAGAGCGATCTGCTGATGAACTACAGAATAGCTTATCTCGGAAATACGATGGTGAACTGGTGCCCGAAGCTGGGAACCGTGCTTGCCAACGATGAGGTGAGCGAAGGGGTATCTGTCAGAGGCGGCTATCCGGTAGAACAGAAACTGATGTATCAGTGGTGTCTTCGAGTGTCGGCCTATGCTCCGCGTCTGCTTGAGGGTCTCGACCGTATAGACTGGACAGAGTCGCTCAAAGAGACACAGCGTAACTGGATAGGCCGTTCGGAGGGAGCTGAGATGCGTTTCCGCATAGATGGCAGCGACACGGAGCTTGAGATATTCACCACGCGAGCAGACACTGTGTTCGGTGTTACATTCATGGTACTTGCTCCGGAAAGCGAGTATGTGGATGTAGTGACCACGGATGATAAACGAGAAGCCGTCAAAGCCTACCGCGACAGCATCAAGCACAAGACAGAACGCGAAAGAATGATAGACAAGAAGGTGAGCGGCGTGTTCACCGGCGCATACGCCATCAATCCTCTATCGGGAAAGAAAATCCCTGTATGGGTCAGCGATTATGTGCTTGCCGGCTATGGCACGGGAGCCATTATGGCTGTTCCAGCACATGACAGCCGCGACTATGCGTTCGCGCGTCATTTCGATCTTCCCATCATTCCACTGATCGAGGGAGCTGATGTCAGCGAGGAGAGCTTCGATGCCAAGAGCGGCAAGATGATCAATTCAAAGGGTGAAGAGCTTGACCTGAACGGACTGGAAGTGAAGGATGCCATTGCCAAGACAAAGAAATTCATAGAAGAGAAGGGTATAGGTCGCGTGAAGGTGAATTATCGTCTGCGCGACGCCATATTCAGCCGCCAGCGTTACTGGGGCGAGCCTTTCCCTGTTTATTACAAAGATGGTATTCCCCAGATGCTTGATGACAGTCTGTTGCCGCTTCAGTTGCCCGAAGTGGACAAATATCTGCCTACAGAGACAGGCGAACCGCCACTTGGCAGAGCCAAGAACTGGACATCGCCCGAAGGGTATCCGCTTGAGCTAAACACGATGCCCGGTTTCGCCGGATCGTCGGCCTATTATCTGCGCTATATGGATCCGCGCAATAATGATGCACTCGTTTCGAAAGAGGCTGATGAATACTGGCGCAATGTGGATCTTTACATAGGCGGAACGGAACATGCCACAGGCCACCTTATCTACAGCCGCTTCTGGAATAAGTTCCTTTATGATCTGGGCGAGGTGTGCGAGGATGAGCCTTTCAGAAAGCTTATCAACCAGGGAATGATCCAGGGACGAAGCAACTTTGTCTACAGAATCAAGGATAGCAATACGTTTGTGAGCTACAATCTGAGAAAGGACTATGATGTCACTCCGATCCGTGTTGATATCAATATAGTGAAAAACGATGAACTCGACACTGAGGCGTTCCGCCGCTGGCGTCCGGATTTCGCTGATGCGGAATTTATTCTGGAGGATGGCAAATATGTGTGTGGCTATGCCGTAGAGAAGATGTCGAAGTCGATGTTCAATGTTGTTAATCCTGATGATATAGTAGAGCGTTACGGAGCGGATACTTTGCGTCTTTATGAGATGTTCCTCGGTCCTCTGGAACAGAGCAAGCCGTGGGATACAAACGGTATTGATGGAGTCAACCGCTTCCTCAAGAAGCTATGGGGCCTTTTCTATAAGGGTGACCAGTGGCTTGTCAGCGAAGGAGAGCCTACCAAAGAAGAGTTAAAATCTATCCATAAACTCATAAAGAAAGTTAGTCAGGATATAGAGAATTTCTCTTTCAACACGTCGATAGCTGCCTTCATGATATGTGTCAACGAACTGAGCCAGCTGAAATGCCATAATAAAGAAGTGCTGAGTCAGCTTGTGACTGTCATAGCACCTTTCGCACCTCATATCGCTGAGGAACTATGGCACGCATTGGGTAATGAAACAACCGTATGTGATGCACAATGGCCTGAGTATAAGGAAGAATATCTGAAGGAGGATAGTGTGACCTACGCAGTGTCGTTCAACGGAAAGGCACGCTTCAATATTGAAGTGGCAGCCGATATGCCTCGCGAGGAAGTTGAGAAGATAGCGCTTGGACATGAAGGGGCACAGAAGTGGCTCGAGGGCAAGACTATCAAGAAGATCATCGTTGTTCCCGGCAAGATAGTAAACATCGTTGTTGCATAATATAAGACAAAGGATTACGTTAGAATATCATGGAAAAGCCGAGACAAATAGTGTTTGCCACCAATAATGGTCATAAGCTTGCGGAGATCCGCAGGATAATGGGCAGGGAATGGGATGTGCTCTCACTTTCCGACATAGGGTGTGATGCCGATATTCCGGAGACAGCGGAAACGTTGCAGGGGAATGCCGAGATCAAGGCACGTTATGTCAAGGATTGTTTCGGTTATGATTGCTTTGCCGATGATACGGGTCTGATGGTGGATGCTCTAAATGGCGCTCCCGGAGTGTATTCCGCGCGTTATGCAGGTCCGGGTCATGATTCGGCCGCCAATATGGCTCTGCTTTTGGAAAATATGAAGAATGAGAATAACCGAAAGGCTCATTTTTCAACCGTCATAGCCCTGGTGACAGGGGATGAGATACATTTTTTCGAAGGTAGGGTTGATGGGGAAATTCTCCGCGAAGCTGAAGGCACGGACGGGTTCGGTTATGATCCGGTGTTCCGTCCGGATGAAAGCGACCGATCGTTTGCGCAGATGAGTGCCGACGAGAAGAATGCCATCAGCCACCGTGGACGCGCTACAGCAAAATTGATAGACTATCTTAAAACACTTTGAATTATATTATTTGATGAGACATAAACTGACATGCCTGCTGGTTTTGGCTTTGGTGGCTTTTTCTTATATTGGAGCCTCAGGCCAGAATCAGGCTGAAGGCACATGGATCATACATCCTACATATTCTATGCCTCCGCAGAAAGTTCTTGAGACTGACCGCGGAACAGTCTATTTTCTGACAGGAGGAAATCTGTTCTCCTATGATAGCCGTGAGGATGAGAATTATTCGTATCATTCCGGAAATAAGCTTAACGATAGTGGAATAACGAATATATTCTATAACTACGACAAGCATTATCTTCTTGTGTGCTACGAGTCCGGAAATATAGATCTGCTCTATGATGATGGCAGTGTGAAAAACATGTCGGATATAAAAGAATCGTCTGTCACACCTCCGCTGACTATTAATGCAGTCTCGTTTGACGGAGACAATATCTATGTGGCCACGACTTTCGGACTTGTGAAATTCAATGAGCCTCGCGCTGAGGTTGTGACCTCGGGCAACTTCGGTAAAGCTGTGAATGCGCTGACCGTCATGGGCGATCGGCTTGTGATTCATTTTGAAAACTATTTCTATTACACTGATAAAAATGGCAATCTGAGATCCATAGATGAGTTCACACGGCTATATTCCCATAATAGTCCGAATGAAATCTGGGCTGTGTCAGATAATGAAATGATGGTGAATCTAAATCATACCGATTTGGTTATAGCCAAACACACCATAGATTTTGAAAATAAAAATTTGGAAAGGTGGCTGACATTTACCGAAAGACATAGCAAATTGCCTACTTATATGATCCATGCTGCTGACGGCAAGATTTATTATGAGGCGGATGATGCTTTGTTTACTGTCAGCGATGATTACAAGGAGGTGAAGATCGCTGATCTGCCGGATGAATTGCAGGGTGGAAAAATAGGTACGTATAGTGATGAAAAATCATTGTGGTCTTTGAACAATCGTGGATTGGGACACTATGATATATCATCCGGAGGCATGACTGTGTTGATGGACAGATTCAAGCCTGATGCTTTTAGTGTGAGCAATGTGAGATATTTCTTTCCCTCGGCCGATGGTAAACGTCTGTATGTTCAGAACAGCGGCAATACCGTGTATAGATTCGGTGGGTCAACAGTTGGATATGATGTTATTCAGACAGGAGGTATAATAGACTTAGTAAACGGAACATTCATGGATGCCAGCCCATATCCCGTGCCGGGAAAATCACCCTCTGCACAGGAGCGTCAGCGGATCAATGGAGAATATATTTTTGGTCCCGGATCAATGGCTGAAGATCCTAACGATCCATCTTCTTACTATATTTCAACCAATGTTGACGGAATCATAAAGATTACTGACGGAGAATATGCCGGAACGTATGGTGGCGGTGTGAATGATGTTGTCGGTTCGTTCGATAACCGCTATATCTACTATTATGTTTCGTTTGACCGCGGTGGAAATATGTGGGCAACGACGGATCATTTGAAATATACAAAAGATCCCATAATGATCCTGCCTGCCGATAAGGTGAAGCTTGGTCCCGACAAAGTGAAAAAAGAGGATTGGATCACGTTGAATCTTAGGAATACAGGTTATTGGGGAGGACAGGATGTGCAGATGCTCCACTGCAAGAAATCCAATATTACTTTCGTTATCCAGTCGAATGGCGAGTTGTTGGTTTGCGACAATCGCGGAACATTCAAGGATCTTAGCGATGATCGGTTCTATCTTTGGGAGCAATTCATAGATCAGGACGGAAAAACACTCAAACCAAGTTATTTAACGGCCATCTGTGAGGATAGAAACGGAAAAGTGTGGATCGGGTGTTCCGAAGGAGTATTGGAAATTTCCAATCCGGCGAATGCCTTGAACCCAAACATGCGTGTGACGCATATCAAAGTACCGAGAAACGACGGATCAAATCTTGCCGACTATCTGCTTGGGACTGATCTTATCATGGGAATCACTACTGATGCCGCCAACCGGAAATGGATTGCCACTTACCGATCGGGACTTATAGTGACATCGGCAAGCGGAGATGAGATCATTCAGGATTTCACACCCGACAATTCGGTTCTTCCCACAGAGAAGATCAATTGCGTATACAGTGATGCCGAGGGTTCCACCATATATGTCGGAACGGATTTAGGACTGATGACCTACAGGAGTGATGCCACTCCGGCTCGTGATGATTTCTCGCAGATATTGGCCTATCCGAATCCGGTGAAATCGGACTATCGCGGTGATATTAATATCACCGGCCTAATGGAAAATACTCTTGTCAAGATCTCAGACGCCTCCGGAAGCGTTATATATCAAGGAAAGTCTGAAGGTGGCCGTTTCCGTTGGAACGGATGCAATGCTGCCGGACGTCGCGTTCCGACCGGAATCTATTATGTTCTGGCTTCCCATGGCGGAGGAAACGATACATCCGGCTCGTCGGCTGTGGTCACTAAAATTATGGTTGTCAATTAAGATCTTGTTTAAAATTATTTGAGATGAACAATAAACTTAGCTATAAGAACGAAGAGGACAAGTGTTACGGAGCTACCGGTATGGCAATAGCTGTAGTGGTATTTGACGGTGAGGATTTCATCACGTCGATCAACCTTGATGCGGATCCCGACCGCGTAGTTGAGTTCACTGAGGATTTCTATTTCAATGGCAATCCCGGATTCTCAGCCAAGAATGCATGGAATCAGATTTTGAAGAATTTCAATCTGGCCATGGCTATGTCGCTTGGCAATGTGCTGTGTCGTCGTCTTGTCTATGAGTCCAATCCTGTTGACCGCGAATTGACGGAATCGTTACGCAAACTGATGACTGATGTAGGCACTGAATCCTGTTCGCTTGAGGCCGATGAGACAGGACATCTGTTCGACAAGAATCTTACATATCTGACAAGAATTTTCAGCCATCACGGAGTGCAGGGAGTTGCGCATGAATTTGCCGAGGCATTGAAACGCCGCCGCAATATGACCCGTATGGATATGATTGATCAGTTGCGCGCACTTTCGATGCTCTGATCTCAGGAATGCATTCGCCGCAGGATCAGCGGAGCTTCCGGCCCGAGATTGAAAAGAAGATCTATAGCTGACAATCCGGGCTGAAAACCATGTTTTAAGGCCCTGTGCTGGTAATATTCAATATTGGTGATAAAGTCTACCTTCCGGCTGCGATAATCGATCAGAGGGGCTTCTATGGCGTTTTTCTGGACAATCTCTGTCGGGTTACCATAGAAAACCTGTGAATTGATAAGAAACAGCCGTCGTAAAAGAGTGTCAAGACGGGTGTCGAGTTCCATCAGTGGATGCCCCACGGATGCGGAACTTAGCATCGGCAGGAAATCGTCGATATAAAACTCAAAAAATGGGGTGCGTCCATAGGCCGACCGCAATGCTGTGACCGCTATGTTCCACCATGAGCCATGCGCCGACACGTTGATATCGGTCCATTTGGCTTTCGACATGCTTTCAGGCTTCTCTATTGGAACGGTGACAAACGCGTCTCCGTTTGCATCAATTATATGGCATCGGTGTGTCGACTTCAAGCGTTTGTTGAACGGCATGGAAGTATCGATTATGACATGGCTGAAAGCAGCCATTGCTGCATAGTAGACCGTTGATCCGAGAAACTGCGGCGGAAGGATAAGAACGCCCTGTCTTTCCATGATCAGAACCCTGAATTTGCGTCCTTGAATATACGGTTCCAGCGGATGCCACCCTGAAGAATGCCCTTGTCGGGATCAAATGAAATGAGCACGCGCATCGGTTTTCCCACAATATGGTCTTCGGGCACGAATCCCCAGTAGCGCGAATCGAGAGAGTTATCGCGGTTGTCTCCCATCATGAAGTAATAATCCATCATGAATGTGTAGGAATCTGCCGGTTTACCATCAATGTAGACTTGTCCGTCTTTGACGTATGAATCGGTGTGGTACTCATAGTTTCTTATTACCCGTTCATACATAGGCCAGTTTTCGGCTGTGAGCTTGATGGTCTGACCTTTCTTTGGTATGAAAACGGGGCCGTAATCAGCGCGTGTCCAGTCGGCACTTATTTTGTCCGGGAACAGATATTCACCCGATGGAGCCGGTTCGCGGATCACACTGACAAATCCGGGCATTTGTTTCAGCTGAGCCAATTTGCTGTTGGTCAAAGGAGAGCAGTAGATAAACTGTCCCGATGTCTGATCCATCCGTCGGTCGGCCACAGCCACATCGAGCGATTCCCAGTCTTTGTCGGAAAGCGGTGAATCCATCTGGAAGATATAGTTGAACTGCGCTTCCTCTGGCCATGGCTGTTTCTGATCGTTTATATAGATATCTCCGTTGACAATCTTCAATGTCTCTCCGGGTAGTCCAACACAGCGTTTCACGTAGTTTTCGCGTCGGTCCACGGGACGGTAGAGTATCTCTCCGAACACTTCCGGGTTCTGTTCTATCTGGAGTTTGCCGAGCTGTTCGCGGAACGATTCAGCCTGTTCGGGTGACATTTCCGATGCCTGGAGTGCTAAATCAGGATACTTTGACATCAGTTCATCAGCAATGATTTTCTTCAGTGTATAGTAATCCGGATTTTGCTGTCGGACTGCGACAGTATCGCCGGCCGGGAAGTTGAACACCACGATATCACCGGTCTTTACACTTCCCAGACCCTCCAGACGATGGTAACTCCACTGAGGCCATTCAATATAGCTTTTGGTGTTTAGAATGGGCATAGTGTTTTGAACCAATGGGAAATGTATGGGGGTCATCGGGACACGTGGTCCATATGACATTTTGTTGACCCAAAGATAGTCACCGGTAAGCAAAGTCTTTTCAAGACTTGATGAAGGGATCTGATAATTCTGTCCGATGAATGTGAAAACGAAGTAAACAAGTATCAGAGCATAGACAATGGCGTCGACCCAGCTCATCACCATCACGAGAGCTTTATTCTTGGATTTTTTCCACCATGTGAATGGAATATAACCTGTGATATAGATGTCAAAAAGCAGGAGAATGAATAATATCACCCACCAGTTGCGGAGCCATGCCACCCAGGCTATGAAGATGGCGGCAACGATGGCGAATCGGATCCATCGGGTGGTCTTGATCTCTGATATTCTACGCTTGAAATCGGTTTTGAAGCGGTTCCATGCGGATGGTTTGTTGTTTTCAGTCATAGGTTGGGATGAGGTGGGAGAGGCGATGATTATTTCAGAATGTCAAGAAGGCGAGAATCGGCGATGATCCGGTGCATCAGCATGTCCATTGTCAGAAATCCTTTCTGTGTTGCGACCCATTCGGCAGCAGTTACGGCTCCGAGTGCGAATCCGAGGCGCGACTTGGCTTCATGGGTGATTGTGATTGAATCAACCTCTGAGTCCCAGCATATTGTGTGCGTGCCGGGAACCTCACCTTCGCGGCGATGGTTGATCAGCATTTTTGCTTCGGTGGCTTCCGACGGATCTTCAGTCCATGCGGCTATTCTCGGATCTTCCGATATTATGCCTGAGGCAAGACTTACGGCTGTGCCCGATGGATGGTCGAGTTTGTGAATATGGTGAATCTCGGTCATTTCCGGAGTATACTGTGGAAATGCATTCATCATGGCTGCAAGATATTTGTTGAGGGCAAAGAAGATGTTGACGCCGATACTGAAGTTGGATGTCCAGAAAAAAGTGGCATCCTCTTTTTCACAAATCTGGCGTATTTCCTCCATGCGGTCGGTCCAACCTGTGGATCCGGAAACAACTTTCACTCCCTGTTTGAAGGCTCTGAGATAGTTGTCAAATGCACTTTTGGGGGTGGTGAACTCAATGGCGACGTCGGCGCTTCGGAAAGCGTCGGAGTCAAAATCTGCCATATTGTCAACGTCGATTTTCGCAACGATCTTATGTCCCCGTTGCAGGGCTATCTGTTCGATGGCATGGCCCATTTTGCCATAACCGATCAATGCTATATTCATATTTGTAAAGTTTTAACTTATTCATCAAGGATATGGCAAATATCCTCATTTGCGCAAAATTAATAAAAAAGCTGTTCCACTGCAAGAAAAAGGGGTGGAGAGTGGAAGTATCTCTGTCCGTGTTATAAAAATGTACCGGTGATGGGAGGCGGAATTGGGCGATGTTGGAAAAAAAATGTAACTTTGTGAGCTAACGCAGCCTGTGGGCTGTTATAGTAGCATGGAGGTGATCATGCCTCTTATGGTTTAAATACAAAATTCAAGATATGGAAACTACTCGTCAAGCAAAAATCGCAAGGCTTATCCAAAAGGAGCTGAGTGAGATATTCCGCCGCCAGACGGCAAAAACACATGGAGTTCTGGTATCGGTCAGTGCGGTCCGTGTGTCGCCCGATCTGTCGACTGCCAAGGCTTATCTTTCAGTGTTCCCGAGTGCAAAGGCTCCGGAAATGATAGAAAGCATCAATAGCAGTGCAAAGACTATTCGCTATGAGCTTGCGCAGATTGTGCGTCATCAGCTGAGAAAAACTCCCGAATTGTCATTCTATCTCGATGATTCGCTGGATTATATCCAGAATATCGACAATCTGCTTGAAGCCGATGCCAAAGAGCATCCGGCAGCTTCGGAAGAGCAGGACGCAGAATAAAAAAGAAAGGAAAAGTAACCGATCATACACAGAATGTTTGCATTGCCGGTAGCCTTGCGCTATCTGTTTTCAAAAAAGAGCCACAACGCAGTCAATGTCATCTCGATCGTCTCGATGCTCGGGGTGGCTGTGGCTACTATGGCTATTGTCTGTGTGCTGTCGGTGTTCAATGGTTTCAGCGATCTTGCCACAGGTCGTGTGGCCCGTACCAATCCGCAGTTGAAAATAATGGCTTCAGCCGGAAAGGTTATTTCCAATGCCGATTCGCTTGCTGAGTCTCTTTTGTCCATGGATGAGGTGGTTGCGGCTTTGCCTACGGTGGAGGAGCATGCTTTGGTTATGGTCAACGGTTTGCAGATGGCTGTGGATCTGCATGGTGTGCCGGCTGGATATGATAGTGTGACGGATATGTCATCAATGATAATAGATGGCATGTATCTGACTTCTGAGACCGATGTCCCTGTGGCTTCGCTCAGTGTGGGCACGGCAGTGCGCCTGAGCGCATATCCCGGAGGCGATATGCTCATAAAACTATATGTGCCCAAACGCAGAGGCAGGATTAATATGGCTAATCCGATGGCGTCATTCCGTGCCGATTCGCTTTTTATCGGAGGCGTTTACCGCACGGAGGATTCCGACCGCGATTCCCATGGGGTGATCGTGCCGTTGCATATAGCCCGTGGGCTTCTTGAATATGCCAATAACGAGGCAACGGCTATAGAGCTGGCTTTGGCTCCAGGTGTCAGTGAGTCGGACGCTCGCTCGGCTGTAGGGAAGCGTCTGGGTGATGGTTTTGTTGTTCAGACGCGTCTGGAGCAGGAAGCGGAATCGTTCAAGATGATCTCGGTAGAGAAATGGATCACATTTGTGATGCTCGCTTTCATCTTCCTGATAGCGTCGTTCAATGTGGTTTCAACGCTGTCTATGCTGATAATAGAGAAGCGCGGAAATATGGCGACCCTGCGTGCCATGGGTGCCACCCCGGGAATGATCCGCAGTATATTCATGTGGGAAGGCTGGCTAATCAGCATCGTCGGTGGTGCTGTTGGCATATTGTTGGGTGTGGCTTTGAGTCTGGCGCAGGAATTCGGTGGATTCATCAAGCTTGGAGGTGATCCGACGCAACTTGCTATAGAAAGCTATCCCGTCAGGGTTGAGTCAGTTGATCTGCTCATTGTGATGGGGCTGATTATAGCGGTAGGTGGAATCGTAGGATGGCTCACATCGCGCTTTGCAAAGTGAATCAGGGAAGCACGCGCAGTATTGTAAGTCCGTCGCGCAGCGGTATCATGGCGGTCTCTACCCGTGGATCACGCGCCACAATATCATTGAATTTCATTATTCCACGTGTCTGAGGATCGGTAGCAGGCTCTGCTTCTGCCACTTTTCCATCCCATAAGGTATTGTCGGCTATTATAAATCCGCCGGGCCGCACCATTTTCACCGTCATTTCAAAATATTCCGGATAGTGGCGTTTGTTCGCGTCGATAAACACCATGTCGAACGGTGCTTCGTTCTCAAGCGTAGGCACAACCTCAAGCGCATCGCCGATATGGAGATGGATTCTGTCAGCGGCTGCCGACCGTGCGAACCGCGTGAGCAGTTCATCTTCCATCTCATCGTCGATCTCAACGGTATGCAGATGGGCATCCTCAGGCATTCCTTCAGCTATGCATAGAGCGGAATAACCCGTGAATGTGCCCAGTTCCAGAACCTTTTTGGGGCGTATCATGGCTGTCAGCATTTTAAGAATACGCCCTTGAATGTGGCCGGAACACATGCGTGGATAGAGATGATGGATCTGTGTGTGCAGATATGTCTCGGCCAGCAGGTCGGGTTCCGGAGATATATGGTTGGCAATGTATTCGCTCAGCTGATCTTGCATTGCAGATTGTGTTTGGCGGTTATCTCTATGGTTCGTTTCATTATGTCTATGCATTCAACGGGGTACTGCCCCTGTGCGGTTTCGCCGCATAGCAGCAGCCAGTCGGTTCCTTCCATCACTCCGAGGGCTATGTCGCTGAGTTCGGCGCGTGTGGGACGTGGTGATGTGGTCATGGATTGCAATATCTGGGTAGCCACGATTGTAGGACGTCCGGCCCGACGGCATCTCAGGATCACATCGGCCTGGACCGCCGGTATCAGGCATGGGTCGATGGCTGTGCCGAGATCGCCGCGTGCCACAAGGATTCCGTCGGCCTCACGTATGATCTCGTCGAGATTGTCAAGAGCCTGACGGCATTCTATCTTTGCGTAGACTTTGACATCCGAACCTTTGATCAGTTCTTTCACGGCACGTACATCATCGGCCGAGCGTACGAATGAGTGGGCTATAATGTCAATCCCGGCTTCTACGGCGGCTCGGATGTTGAGCCCGTCGCGACGGCTGATGGCCGGCAGATAGCGGCTGTCGAAATTCTCCGCTGTCATGGTCTTTCTCGATCCGAGTATTCCACCGGAAAGTATAGTCAACTCTATACTGTTGCCTTCGATTGCGGATATGGTTGCCGTTATCGCTCCGTCGTCAAAGCGTATGGTCTGCCCTATGGATAGGTGCTTCTCCAGATCGGGCACGTTGATGCGGATGCACTCAGGGGTGGATGGTGTGTCGTCGGTGTCCGATATTATGTGGATCCTATCACCGTCAAGGAGTGTCAGCGGACTGCCGAGGGCAGTTGTGCGCATCTCGGGCCCCTTGGTGTCCATGAGTACAGTGATTCCGGGGCAACAATGGCGTATGTCAGCAGTGAGCTGAGGCATATCGGATGGTTCTATGTGGGCGGAATTGATTCTGACACCTTCCATTCCGGCGGCGTGCATCCGCTCCATCAGATCCCGATTCTTAACAATGGTGGCGGTGACGGTGGCCATCACACGTGTCTCTCCGGTATTCATAGCAGGGCTTCTATGGCAAGACGGTAACTGTCCATCCCGAATCCGGCTATTGTTCCGCGGCACACCGGGGCTATAAAAGATCTACGGCGTATTTCCTCGCGTGCGGCCACATTTGAAATGTGGACTTCCACCACAGGCAGCTTGACAGCTGCTATGGCATCGGCAATTGCAAGAGAGGTGTGGGTATAGGCACCGGCGTTGAGAACTATTCCGGCATATTCGTCGATGTCGTAGCCAACGCGCTGTATCTGGTCTACGATATCGCCTTCATGATTGCTTTGGAAATATTCAATATCAGCTTCTTTGTAGCATTCCTTCAGGAATTCGAGATACTGTTCCATCGATTCTGTCCCGTAGATCTCAGGCTGGCGCATACCCAGAAGATTGAGGTTGGGACCGTTGATTATAAGTATTTTCATTGCTGTGTTAATTCAGTTGGTTGGCTGTTGTGCATAAAATCCAGATTGCTACATGGCTCAGCAGCAGCAGGGAGAGCAGCACCCATGCGAGTGCGCGTCGCTGAGGGTAGCATTGCCATGCGAGATAGGCGGCTACAATGGCGTAGAAAGGATAGATCCATAGCATTGTGCGTGCCGGCCCATCGGCAGGAACAATTCCGAGCAGGTACGGAAACTGGAACACGGGGAGCAGCAGCAGAATGGCTACTGCCGTAAACCAGCGTGGAGTGGTAGGGGGTGCAGGCAGCATATTATTTCGTTTTCTGCCGCTCCTTGTCGGCTTTTTTGTTCTCAAGATAGGCTTTCACGGTCTCATGGATTCCGCGTTCGAGTGAAAAACGGGGTGTGAAGCCGAAGTCGCGCACGGCATCCGAGATATCGCAATTCCAGTTGCGCTGCTTCATGATTTTGTATTTGTCGCGGTTGAGGGTCGACGGCTTGCCTTTTAATGTGCCGATACGTTCGGCCACAGTCGATGCAGCATAGACAGCCCACATTGGCAACCGCACCGGAATAACCCATTTCCCACCGAGTTCACGAGCCACTATCCGGCGGAACTCTTTCTGCGTATAAGCCCGGTCTTCGGAGATGATATATTTCTTTTTAAGGGTATTCGGAGAGACGATGGCATCGAATATGGCATTGACCAGATCTTCCACATAGATGAATGTCAGCATCTGGCGGCGGAATCCCACGCCGAAATCCCAGTGGTTGTCTATCGACTGTATCATCATCAGATAGTCCTTTTCGTGTGGGCCGTAGACACCCGTCGGGCGGAAAATTGTCCAAGGCACATCGGGACATGTTTCCAGAAATGTTTCCGCCTTGATCTTCGACACACCATAGCGAGTGTTGGGGTTCGGGATCATGCGCGATGTCATAGGCTCGTAGGTGGTTTCGTCGCCGGGGCCAAGGGCACTGAGTGAACTCATGAATAGCAGTCGTTCAGGCATTTTACCACTTTTGCGCAGAGCTTCGGTGAAAGAACGCAGGTAGAGATAGTTGATGCGGTTGAAGTCGGCGAAATTGACACACTTTGTCGCTCCCAGATTATAGACTATATAATCCCATCGTTCACCCTCGGGCATTGCGTCGGCAAGTTCGCGCTCCATTGCAGCTTCGTCGTCATAGTCAAGTACAAGAAAATGTAACTTTTGATCTGTAAGCCATTTGCGTGAGGTTGATTCCCTGACGGCAACCCAAGTTTCGAAACCCCTTTTCAGAGCTTCGGCAGCAATGAAACCGCCTATGAAACCACCGGCACCGACCACGAGCACCCGTTTCTTCGCATTGTTTTCGGTCATATCGAATCGAAGTTAATGATATTTTGCAAATGTAGGAAATTATGCCCATTCCTGCAATTCACTCAATCTAAATAAAGAGGTTGTTATCCGCCCTTTTATCCGCCCTTTTATCCGCCCTTTTATCCGCCCTTTTATTATTTTTAATTTATTGATAATAAGTATTTTATAATATTTAAAATAATGTAAATTATTAGATTTGGTTATTGTTATCCGCCCTTTTATATTTTTCCTTTATTGTGTAGTTCTGTAAGTCCAATTTCGAGAGCTTTATTGATAATTTCGTTGTGAGCTTTATAATTGGAACCAAGAAAATAAGTCATCTGACCTCTTTCTCCTTCTGTGCGGATCAGTCCTTTAGATTTGAATTCTTCCATGTAATTTCTGTATTGTTTATCAGAAATATGTTCGCCTAATAACTTGTTTATTTCTGCACGTTTAGCTTTGCCATATTTTTGTAAGAATGGGCATAGAATAGCCCATACTTGATTTATGTCCCAATCAGTTTTTAGGGAGTATGCAGCAAGATCCCCACTCATTTCATAATATTTTCGAGGCAATATGTAGTATTGAGCATTGGTTTTGCCATGTTTTTCTATAGCTCCGATTTTTTCTAAAGTGGCAGTAACTTCTTTATTAGATGGCCGTTTTGCACCATCGCGAATTTCACATAACGCAAGTACATCAAATACAGTTAGTTTTTTATCATTAAGAAGTTCTTCCTGTATGCTCTGAATGTACAGGGCAAATCCGGTATCTTTAATAGTGGCAGATAAAGTTGCTGTTACCATAAAATCATCAGTTTTTGAATAATCTGGTTTTGGCTTTCCCTCTGAAAGTGTATAAAGGAATATCTTATCAATACCTTGACCAGATCTTTCGACGATTCCGGTTTTGGATAGAACATCTGCTATGAGTCTGTTACGAGGAGTGCTTGGTACGGTTAACAGATTATCAATAGATACCCCAAGAGGAAATCCACCGCCATTTACTATTGTGAATTTTGTTGGATAAAGTTTTATCACAATTTCGCTATTAAAGCGATAGTCTCGATGGGCGAAGGCGTTATTTACAATTTCGCGTATTACATCTTCATTGAAGAAAGGAATATCGAATATATAAGCGCCTTCTCGTATTGGAATGGAACCATTACGTCTATTAATTTCTTCCCATAGGTTGTCAATTAGTAGGAAAAATGGTTGTCCAAAAACTTTGCGATTATCAAAATGTATCTGATTCTCAGTATTCCTATATTCAAGCATTACTTTTGCTTGAGGATAGATTTTATTAATTATGCATTCTTTCCCAACGAGTAGGATCGCAGCATTTGTAACTTTGTCTCCAATTATGAGTTTCAGATCGCTTAGAGCCTGATGATCGGAAAGTGCTTTAAAAGAATCATTTTTTTGTTTTTTTGCATATTTTTCTTTAAGGACTCTTATGGCTTCTTTGTCTAAATCATCAATTGTAACGCCATAACATATTTGTTCGGAGAAGTCTGGTTCTGATTCTTGAATAATGGAGATGAATGTTTTGTCATCCATTGGTTTCAATTCTTCACCAACACGCATAAGGGCGACATCTTCAAATTTGAAAACTTTTCCAATTGGATGTGGTGGAATCTCAATAACAAGAACACGTCCGGTTTTATTAATATTGTCTTCATAAAGTTCATATATTTCTGGACGAATACCAAGATCTCTATAAATGTCACTTTCTAACTGCCCGATTGCATTTATGCATTGTTTTGTCCCTGTAACTTTATGGGGATATGTGTCATGCATACCAATAACAAGT
Source organism: uncultured Muribaculaceae bacterium (assembly GCA_910579185.1). Lineage (GTDB taxonomy): Bacteria > Bacteroidota > Bacteroidia > Bacteroidales > Muribaculaceae > Paramuribaculum. Next base: position 27,503 of record CAJTTG010000004.1, on the reverse strand, counting down.
CGTCCCCCACCTTCATTACACAGAGCCGCTACATATCCCAAGATGCACCGCCGACGATCATTAGGTTTATCTTTTCCATAGCCATTGTATGAAACATTGCCATGTTCTCCTTTTTTGAATTCAACGTGATCCTCAGATTCACGCATCTGTCTCAATTCATCAATTGTGTAGTGCCTCATGTTTAATAAAACGGAATTTGACATATTGAATTGATTTAAACTTATTGCAAATTAACATTTAGAGTTTGTTTTAGAAATGGAATCAGCCGTAAACGATCCGGAAGGTTAGCAATAAGGAATCAGGTCGGTTTTGTGTTAATATTTTGAATATAGTTTTAAATCAGTTCATTTACAAAGTTAAAAATTTAAATTGATTATTTATCAATTTTTTCTGTCTGTAGTTGGTGATGTCCTATTTGTGGTGGATTGTGGAGAAAAATAGCTAAATTTGCGGATATAAACAGAAAACAGACGTTATGGGCAAGAACAAGCTGAAGAAATTTAGCGAGATGGAGCAGATGGATATTGTGTTTCAATATCCGTGGGCTCAGTTGCAGGAGTCGGGGTTCCCGATGCGTGGACGCTGGCGTGAGGATTTTTTCAAAAATGAAAATCCTATCGTTCTCGAACTCGGATGCGGCAAGGGTGAGTATGCCGTTGGGCTGGCAAAGGCTTATCCCGACCGCAACTACATAGGCATTGACATCAAGGGTGCGAGAATGTGGACAGGTGCGCGTCAGGCAACGGAGGCCGGGATGGGCAACGTGGCGTTCCTGCGCACTGATATAGAGCTACTGCCTTATTTTTTTGCGGAAGGAGAGGTTGACGAGATTTGGATCACGTTCCCTGATCCGCAGATGAAGAAGGTGCGCAAGCGTCTGACATCAACCCGTTTTCTGGAATTGTACCGCCGTGTGTTGAAAGCCGGCGGCCGCATAAATCTGAAAACCGACAGCCCGTTTCTCTACACTTATACTCATATCCTATGTCAGGAGAATGGCTTGCAGACGGAGGTGGATACCGACAATCTCTATGGATCAGGCTTCGACGATTATATATTGAAAATCCGCACTTATTATGAGCAGCAATGGCTCGACCGCGGATTGACAATCAAGTATATCCGGTTTGTCCTCGACCATGACACCGCACTCCGCGAGCCGGAGGTGGAGATAGAGTTCGATACCTACCGCAGTTTCTCTCGCGGTGAACTTCAATGCCCGGAACTTTGTAAACCTAAAGTAACCCCTAACAAGAAATAGACGTTTATGGAACGATTATATCCGCAGCTTATACTTGATGCTCTCAAGACCGTTCGCTATCCCGGCACAGGAAAAAGTATCGTAGAGACCGAGATGGTGGCCGATGATATCCGGATCGACGGACGTTCGGTCAGTTTTTCCATTATGTTTCCCAAGCCGACTGATCCTTTCGCACGCTCACTGATGAAAGCGGCTGAGGCAGCTATCCACCAGTATGTGGGGCAGGATGTGGAGGTGACTGTCAACGCGCTCTATCCCACGGCAGCCCCGGAAAAGAAACCTGCGTTGCCCGGTGTACGCAACATTGTAGGTGTTTCGTCAGGCAAAGGCGGTGTCGGCAAAAGTACCGTGGCCAGTAACCTTGCTGTCGCACTTGCTCGCGAAGGTTATAAAGTGGGTCTGCTCGATGCCGATATTTTCGGGCCGTCGGTTCCCAAGATGTTCGGACTGGAGGATGAGCCTGTCTACATGCACGAGGTCGATGGCCGACAATTGATAATTCCGGCAGAACGCTATGGAGTCAAGGTGCTTTCGATCGGTTTTCTTGTTGACAAGAATGCGCCTGTCCTGTGGCGCGGATCTATGGCTTCCAATGCGCTTCGTCAGTTGATCGAAGAGGCCGACTGGGGCGAACTGGACTATTTCCTGATAGATATGCCTCCCGGAACGAGCGACATCCATCTTACGCTTGTGCAGACGCTTGCCATGACGGGCGTTGTGGTTGTCAGCACTCCGCAGCAGGTTGCTCTGGCCGACGCGAGAAAGGGTATAGCGATGTTCACAGGCGAAAAGATCAATGTTCCCGTATTGGGTCTTGTTGAGAATATGGCCTGGTTCACTCCGGAGAAGCATCCCGATGAGAAATATTATATTTTCGGCCGTGAAGGTGCCGTCAGGCTTGCCGAAGAACTACACATCAAGCTTCTGGCGCAGATTCCCATTGTTGGTTCGATCTGCGACGGCGGCGACGGTGGCGAACCTATAGCCCTCAAGGACTCGATTGCAGGGCATGCGTTCATGCACCTGGCGCATGAGGTGATAGAGGCTGTCGACGAGCGCAACGAGGCTCTGCCCCCCACACAAAAGGTGGATGTCAAAAAACGGTAACGATGCAGCGCGTACTTTTCCACGAAACTATTTTCGGGCCTATCCATTCGCGTAGGCTCGGCTCGTCGCTCGGGGTCAATCTGTCGCCGACCGACGGGAAGATATGCACTTTCGACTGCCTGTACTGCGAGGCCGGTTTCAATGCTCAGGGTCCGGGAACCACCGGATTGCCAGAACGCGAGGCTGTCAGGAAGCTGCTTGAGGCCAAACTGCGGACAATGAAGGAGAATGGTGATCGGCTCGATGTGATCACATTCTCCGGCAATGGCGAACCAACGGTACATCCCGATTTCGAAGGGGTCATCGATGATACGATAGCCTTGCGCGACAAATATTTTCCCGATGTCAAGATAAGTGTTCTGAGTAATTCCACTATGCTTGACCGCGAGGGTGTCTGCCGTGCGTTGCGGCGCGTGGATAACAATATTCTCAAACTCGATTCGGCCAAGCCGGAAACCGTGGCGATTCTTGATCGTCCTACCTCCCCCTCCTACGATGTGGGTCATGTCATAGAGAAGCTGGCTTCGTTCGGGCAGCAGTGTATTGTCCAGACCATGATTCTGCGAGGAAGTTATGAGGGGCAGCAGATCGACAACACCACTGATGATGAGGTTGAGGCTCTGATAGAGGCTTACCGCAGGATAGCCCCGGCTGAGGTAATGCTCTACTCTATCGATCGCAAGACACCGGCTACTGATTTGAGAAAAGTTGAGCGCGATGAACTGGAGGATATAGCCAAGAGAGTGCGCGAAGCCGGTATAAAAGTGCTTGTTAGCTGAATCATGTTCGGGAAAATCATACATCTGGCCGTTTGTCTTGCCTTTCCGGCATTGATTGGTGCTGCGGCTCCATTGGAAATTGATACTCTGACGGAGCATGGTGTTACCATGATCTTGACAGCAGCCGGACATCCGGTTGCAGATCCGGATGGAGGAATGACCGTGCCTCCACCGCTCAAGGATGGTGATCTTGTTGCTGTTGTCAGCCCATCCGGCGAGGCTCACGATACGGATTTCCAGGCTATAACCCGTACACTTGAGGATCAGGGATGGCGAGTCAGGATCGGCGAACATGCCGCCGGCCGCAATGGCACATACAGTGGCAGCCGTCAACAGCGTTTGTCCGATCTGTCGGCAGCATTGACAGATCCGGAAGTCAAGGCCGTTATCTGTACACGTGGCGGCTATGGCGCGGTTCATCTGCTTGAGGATCTGGCAGAGCTGCCATTGTCCGATAATCCAAAATGGCTTGTGGGTTTCAGCGATATTTCCGCGCTTCATGCGCTGATGAACAGCAACGGCATAGCATCAATACATGGCCCGATGGGTATCAACATGACGTCGCCCGAGCATATAAGCAATTCTTGCCGGGCTTTGTTTGATATACTCAAAGGTTACGGGGTGAAATATGAGGTAGATACTCACCCCTACAACCGGAATGGTGTGGTTGAGGCAACTCTTACGGGTGGTAATCTGGCGGTTATCGATGGACTGGCATCTACGCCGTTCGATTGTTTCCGCCCAGGTTCAGTGCTGTTCATAGAGGATGTCTCCGAGCCTATCTACAAGATTGAAAGGATGCTCTATCGTCTGAAACTCAGCGGAGTGCTTGATATGCTTGGCGGACTGATTGTTGGTGCGTTCACCGATGTAGCTCCCGACCACAACTATACCAGCATGGAGTGTATGATCCGGGATATGGTGGCGGAATATGACTTTCCTGTCGCATTCGGTATTCCGGCAGGACATGTCAAGGTCAATGTGCCTCTTATCCTCGGTGCTCCCGTCAGGCTTGAAGTCACGGATAGAGCCACGGTAATAACCCAATAGCCCGAAAAATCATGAATCAGAAGCCTGTTCTGGTGCCACGTTCCCTTGTCCGGGGTGATAAGGTGGCTTTTGTGGCTCCGGCCGGAATAGCTCGTGCCGCAGATATATTTCTTGCTGTCAGGGCTATAGAACAGCAGGGCTGGAAACCTGTAGTGATGCCGCATGCGCTTGGACGCTGTGGTAGCTACAGTGGCTCGGTGGAGGAACGGCTGGATGATTTCGAGTCGGCATTACTCGATCCGGAAATACGGGCGATAATTTGTGCGCGAGGTGGATACGGGGCAATTCATCTGCTCGACCGGCTCGATCGTCTGCCTCTGCGCGACGATCCTAAATGGCTTGTAGGTTTCAGCGATATATCGGCTCTTCACGCGCTTATGAACCGCCATAGGATTGCGTCGATTCATGGGCCGATGGCAAAATATATCGCAGCTGATGGCGGTTGCAATCCCGATTTCATGGCATTGTGCCGCATCCTGCGTGGTGAGGTTCCGGAATATGTAATCCCGGGGCATCCGCTGAACAGAGTGGGGAGTTGCGAAGCTCCGTTTGCCGGTGGCAACATGGCTGTGCTCGGAGGACTGACAGGCACACCGTTCGATTGTTTCCGCCCCGGCATGGTTTTGTTTATCGAGGATATCGCCGAACCGATTTATAAGATTGAACGTCAGCTGTATCAGTTGCGCATGTCCGGAATCTTGCCCGAATTGTCGGGGCTTCTGGTGGGTGCATTCACCGATTATCGTCCCGACGCCAATCACGCAAGCATGGAGCAGATGATCCGCCAGATGGTGGAGGATTACGACTATCCTGTGGCGTTCGGTATTCCTGCCGGACATGGCGGACGTTCGCTTCCTCTGATTGGGAGCGTGCGTGTCAAGCTCCATGTAGGCAAAGACAAAGTCTTGTTAAAGTTTTAATTCTGGTATGTTTTACCTACTTATGCCCTGACGCAGGCTCAATCTGTGGGGGGGGTGAAAAAAACAGACGCCTGCCTATAAGAACGGGCAGGCGTCGATGTTATGTGGAAATCCGGATGGGATTATTTTCCGAGGAATATTTCAGTGGGGAAGTGGTCGGAGTAGCCGTTGAGCCACACACCGCCTGAGTGGGTTCGCAATGGATAACCCTGACGGGAACCATCATTGTCCTTGAGGAATTCGAAATTCATCACTCGGCTTGACAGGAAGTGCATGTGAGCCGGGCCGGTGTATTTTCCGAGCAGTGTTCCGCTGACAATAATCTGGTCGAACAGGTTCCAGGAACCTTTGTAGGCGAGTGTTCCGATGCCGTTATCGAGTTTTTTCCACCATGGGTTGTAGAAGCCGTGAGGGGTTACATCCTCGGCGTTTTTCTTTGCACCGAGCACTTTGGCGCAAGATTTGTCCTGAGGGTCATCGTTGAGGTCGCCCATGATTATCACGCCTTGGTTGGGTCGGATGGCCCAGAGAGAATCAGCGATATCTTTTGAAAGCTGGGCGGCAGCCTCACGTAGGTAGGATGATTGTTCCTGACCGCCCAGACGTGAAGGCCAGTGATTGACGATGACGCTCAGGGTATCGCCGGCGAGGATGCCTGTTACGCACATTTGGTCGCGAGTCTTGAACGATTCATAGCCGGGGATCACGAGGGTGTGGTTGGTTACGTTGAGCACGCGGAAAAAGCGGGGATTGTAGAGCAGTCCCACGTCGACGCCACGTCGGTCGGGCGAGTCGTGATGACAGATCTGGAGCATCCATTTGCGTATCGGTTCAGCCTTTACAAGATCCTCAAGGACAGACTTGTTTTCGATTTCCGAAACGCCGATAATGGCAGGGCCGAGACCGGTCTTGTCGTCGGTCATCTTCGAAATTGCATAGGCGAGATTGTTGATCTTGTTCCAGTATTTCTTGCTGCCCCACTGGTTTTTACCGGCCGGAGTGTACTCGTCGTCACGTCCGAGCGGATTGTTGGGGATTGTGTCGAACAGGTTTTCAAGATTGTAGAACGCCACACCAAATCGCTGTGTAGCCTGAGCGTTTGCGCTGTTGCCTGATGCGATAGTCATAACCGCAGCCAGGATAAACATCGGTAGGATCCGTCGTAGATTCATGGTTCATTTAATTTTATGCTGCAAATTTAGCATTAATTTCCACTTTTGGCAAAAAAATAGAAGCCGTTGATATAATCCCGGGAGAGGTTGATCCGGATGTGAAGGAAAAGAATGGCGAAATATCGCAATAAGATGGCGAACGGAGGGTGTTAAAAGCGCAGAAAAGCATGAATTATTGTGAAAAAATGCGTAATTTTGAAAGTTAATTGCAGAGGGTTGGCCCTGTAGACCGACTATTCTGCGTAAGATGCTGAATGACAAATAATAAACCAATATAACTAACCTTAAAAATTTATGAGACTTAAACTGTTTTTGCTAATGCTGCTGACAGCTGCGTTTCCGATATTGGCCCAACAGACCACTGTCCGGGGAACGGTTGTCGATGCCACGACGGGAGCTCCTGTCGCCGGTGCGGCAGTTATGCTTAACGACCAGGGAACGGTAGTTATCACCGGACCGGCTGGCGATTTTAGTATCAGTAATGCCAATGCAGGGAGCGATGTCATAGTGATCGCTGCATACGGCTACAATGACCTGATGCAACCTGTTACTCTCTCGGGATCGGGGTCTGATCTGGGTGTTCTGAAACTCGGCTCAGCCATGACAACTGAAAAAGCTTTCGCGGAAAGCCGTCAGGAGCTCATGTTCGATCAGAACGCCATCGAGGATGAAGAGGGCAACGACCAGTCAGTCGGAGTTTTGACCGGCGCGTCGGACAACGTTTACTACAACGCCGCCAACTACAACTTCTCGCTGATGCGTTTCCGCATGCGTGGTTACGACTCGTCGCTCAACGAAACCTACATCAACGGCATTCCTTTCAATGATCTTGCCCGTGGACGTTTCAGCTACTCGTCACTGGGTGGTATGAACCGCATGTTCCGCAACAAGACCAACACCATCGGTATGGGAGCTGCCAGCTATGGTTTCGGCAACATCGGCGGAAGCTCAAACATCAATACGATCACCGATACATATGCTCCCGGTTTCTTCGGATCAGTGTCCTATACCAATGCAGCCTACATGTTCCGTGCGATGGCTCTCTATTCGACCGGCATCAACAAACATGGCTGGGGTCTGACCGTTGGTGCAGTAGGCCGTTATGCCAACGAGGGTGTGGTTCCCGGAACATTCTATAACTCGGGCGGCTACTTCCTTTCACTGGAAAAACAGTTCAATCCGCAGCACTCGCTGACCCTCACCACCTGGGGCGCCCCGACACAGCGCGCCACCAACTCGGCCACATACGAGGAAGCATATCAGCTCGCCGACAACAACCTCTACAACCCCAACTGGGGCTGGCAGGACGGCAAGAAGCGCAGCGCCAAGATTGTTGAGACTTTCGATCCCACCGCGATCCTGAACTGGATCTGGAAACCCAAATCGGGAACATCGCTCAACACCGGTTTCGCATTCCGCTCGGTCAACTACTCGACCTCGGCTCTGAACTGGTACAATGCACGTGATCCGCGCCCCGACTACTACCGCTATCTTCCCTCCTACTATGCCGATAATCAGGAAGCCTACGATCTCTATACCGATCTCTGGCACCAGGCATCGTTCCGTCAGATCGACTGGGACGCCCTCTATCAGGCCAACTACCTGAACAATATCGCCAATGCGGCTGACCCGACCGGCACACAGAAGGGTTCGACCTATATTCTTGAAAACCGCCACAGCAACCAGCTGAACTTTATCTTCAACTCGCTGCTCAACCATCGTCTGAACGACAATATGACCCTTCAGGCAGGAATCTCGGCCAACTACACCCGTGCCCACTACTACAAGACCATCCGTGATCTTCTGGGCGGAGAGTTCTGGCTCGACATTGACCAGTTCTCAGAACGCGACTTCCCCGACAATCCTGCATTGCTTCAGAACGACCTTAACAACCCCAACCGTGAAGTGGGAGAAGGTGACGTTTTCGGCTACAACTACTACATCAATGCTGTTCAGGCCAAGGCATGGGTTCAGAACATGATCACCCTTCCGAAGTGGGATATCAACTACGGTCTGGAATTGAGCTACACCCAGTTCCAGCGCGACGGTAAGATGCGCAACGGCCGTTCACCCTACAACTCATACGGCAAAGGCGAGACCCACCGTTTCGACAACGGATCGATCAAAGCCGGCGCAACCTACAAGATCAACGGCCGTAACTTCATTTCGGCCCACGCTGAATATTCGACCATGGCACCTCTGTTCGAGTATGCCTACATCTCGCCCCGTATCAAGGACGACGCTATCGAGGGTCTTCAGTCGACACGTATGGTTTCTGTCGACCTCTCCTACAACTGGAACTACCGTCGTTTCCGCGGATCAATCGGCGCATTCTACACCGACATGTACGATATGACCGAACGTACTTCCTACTATGACGACCAGTATTCAACGTTCATGAACTATGTGACCAAGGGCGTTAAACAGAACTACAAGGGCATCGAGCTTGGCATGGCGTTCAAGATCACCCCGAGCCTTACCGCCACCGCCGCCGGAACAATTGCCAGCTACCGCTACAAGAACAATCCTACCGGTGTGCGCAGCTATGAGAACGGAATGTCGGCTGATACCGCCACCACCGTCTATCTGAAAAACTACCATATCGGCGGCACTCCCCAGACTGCATTCAACATCGGTCTTGACTGGGCAGCACCCCGTATGTGGTTCTTCAACATCAACGCATCGTGGATGGGCAACGCTTACGTAAACCAGAGCCCGATCCGCCACGAGGCATTGACCGACCTCTGGACCGCATATCCCGACGCCGCAACCCTTGAGCAGGCAGTCCGCGATATCACCGCCGAGGATAAGCTCAACGACGCGTTCACGATCAACCTCTCAGTAGGTAAGCTGATCTATCTGACACGCCGCACGAGTCTGAATATCAACGTCAACATCGACAACCTGCTCAACAAGAAGGACATCATGACCTACGGCTATCAGCAGGGACGATTCGACTACACCGATTTCAACCGCCTGAAATATCCCAACAAGTACTACTATGCACAGGGTATCAAGCTGTTTGTCAATGTTGGTATCCGCTTCTAATTCCAAACCGATCAACAAAAATCAAAAACAGATATGAAACTATATAAATCATTGTTGGCAGCCATGGCTCTTGCGGTTTCGTCGGTAGCACTGACGGGATGCGACGAGGATCTCGCCGTACCGCCATTGTCGATCCCGACAACCGATGTGCGCGCCAACACCACGATAGCTGATTTCAAGGCACAGTATTGGTCGAGTGAAACCAACTACTGCACGCAGGTTGGCAAGACAGCCGACGGCGAGGACATTATTCTCGGCGGCCGCATCATAGCATCCGACGAGGGTGGCAACATCTATCAGAACCTCATGCTTCAGGATGAGACAGGCGCCGTTACGATCGCCGTGCTCACTTCAAGCACCGATGGTTTGCAGCACCTCTACACCAAATACAAAGTTGGCGAAGAGATGTTTATCAACGTAACCGATCTCTATGCCGGTAAATATGCCGGTTTGTTCCAGATCGGAACCGCAGGAGAGTACAACGGCACACCGCAGACATCCAAGATGTCGGCTGTCGACTTCCTGAACCACACCTATCTCAACGGACTTCCCGAACCGTCGAAAATCATCGTACCCGAGGTGACTATTCCTGAGATCAATGGTCTGAGCAGCGTTGAAGACCAGCAGAAATGGCAGAGCCAGATCGTACGGATCAAGAATGTGTCATGGGTAGGCGGCGGCGAGCTGACATGGGGTGAGACAGGTTCTACCTCTACAGCAGTCAACCGCTATCTGATCGACGAGGCCGGCAACCGCCTGCTTGTCCGCAACAGCAACAAGTCGGATTTCTGTGACCAGGTGCTACCAGCCGGACATGGCAATGTTGAGGGTATCCTCAGTTATTTCAACGGCACATGGCAGTTCCTGTTCCAGTCCCCCACAGCCTGCACCGATTTCGAGGGCGAAAGCTATGCACCGGTTATGGAGGGCAGCGGCACAGCTGAAGATCCCTTCACCGTGGGTGGCGTTCTTGCAGGCGCAGAGGGATCAGGAGTCTGGGTTACCGGCTATATCGTAGGCTGGGTTGAAGGTCAGGTTCTGAGCAGCGGTGCCCACTTCACAGTTCCGGCAACCGTAGCTTCCAACATCCTTATTGCGGCTACTCCCGACGAGACCAATGTTGCCAACTGTGTGCCCGTGCAGCTCACGAGCGGCAGCGATGTCCGCACGGCATTGAATCTCCAGAACAACAGCGGTAACCTTGGAAAGCAAGTAACGATCAAGGGTGATCTCGCCTCCTATTTCGGCGCATCCGGTCTGAAGACTACTACGGCTTACACATGGGGTGCCAAGGGAGACGAATCCGGCACAACGCCTGAACCTCCGGCAGGATCTGGAGACGGCACAGCTGAAAAACCGTATGATTGCTCACAGGTTATTGCCGGAGCAACCGGAACGTCTGTATGGACCACCGGCTATATTGTAGGTGCAGTTAACGACAAGAGTCTGACAGATGCCGCATTTGCAGCACCATTCTCATTGAAAACAAATGTTCTGATCGCAGCAACTCCTAATGAAACGGATGTCAACAAGTGTGTTCCTGTGCAACTTCCGGCAGGAGCATTGCGAGATGAGATTAATCTTGTGGATCATGTTGAGAATCTTGGCAAGCAGATCTCCATCCAGGGTAATCTGGAAACCTATTTCGGAACCAAGGGGATCAAAACACCAACCGCATACGCATGGGGTTCAGAAGGAGGAGCAACGACTCCTGTAGCGAAGTCAACATATAAGAAAGTGACAGCCATCACATCGGGCAAGCAGTATCTGCTTGTCGCCGATGGTAAGGCAGCCAAGGTGAACACCGGCACATACGGTTATCTCAATGTGGATGACGTTACGGACAACAACGGCATCATTGAGGCCGCTGACGACAACGCTTTCACCATCTCCTCTGCAACCGGTGGATATACCATCCAGATGTCGAATGGCAACTACCTCTACCAGACCGGCACCTACAACAGCTTCAACTTCTCCAGCACAGCAGTTGAAGGATCAGTGTTCACCATCACATTCGAGGCAAACGGCAGCGCCAAGATCACGAATGTATCGGTCAACAAGTACTTGCAGTACTCCTCGCAGTACACCTCATACGGCAGCTACTCAACGGAGACAGGCACAATGCCGACCTTATACGAGAAACAGTAATCTCCCATACACCTTATAAAATATAAGAAAGGAAATGAAAAGAATCAAAACATATATCGGAGTGATGCTGGCGGCATTGGTATCCGGCATGTCGATGACCTCCTGTCAGGACGACTTCGACGCTCCCGGCCTCAATGTGCCAGTTGCAAAGCTCCAGCCCAATACCACGATAGCCGATCTGAAGGCTACGTATTGGGATGATGCTGACAATTATATCAAGGAAATACCTCTGACGGCTGATGGCGAGCATATCGTAGTTGCCGGCCGTGTGATCTCATCAGACGCATCCGGAAATATCTACAAGAGCCTCGTTATCCAGGACGGAACCGGAGCCTTGGCCATGAGCATCAACGCCAACTCTCTATATAATGACTACCGCATCGGTCAGGAAGTTGTTATGGACGTTACCGAGATGTATATCGGTAAGTACAGCACGTTGCAGCAGCTCGGCTATCCCGACTATTCAGCCGCATACGGCTGGCAGGCCACATTCATGCCGCTTGAATTCTTCAAGAAGCATGCGGAACTCAACGGACTTCCGGAACCTGCAAAGGTTGACACTCTGACCGTCACGCTCGGCGAGCTCGGCAATGATGCCGCCAGCATGCAGAAGTATCAGAGCCAGCTTGTGCGCCTTAACAACGTGTATTTTGAAGAGGGTGGCGAAGCATCTTTCTGCTCAGCACATAAGGTGAACACCAACCGCACGCTGAAGGATGAGAACGGCAACGAGATCATTGTCCGCACCAGCGGTTATGCCAACTATTGGAGCATGAAGCTCCCGGCAGAGAGCGGAGACGTTGTGGGTATCCTGTCGACTTACCGCAGCAGCGGCAACATCCAGTGGCAGCTGCTTATGCGTTCGCCTGACGATCTGCTGAACTTCGGCGACCCGACCCTTCCCAAAGGCACAGAGACCAATCCTTATGATATCGACGAGGCATTGCAGATGCTCGAAGCCGGTAATCCGGTGGCTGCATGGTACACAGGTTACATTGTAGGTTCTGTCCGCGCCGGTGTCACAGAGGTAACAGGTGAAGATGATATCATCTGGGGTGCAGATGCCGAGCTCAATGTCACTTTGATCATCGGTCAGACACCTGAATCGAAATCACTCAGCGACTGCATGCTGCTGACATTGCCACAGGGCTCACCTCTGCGCGAATACGGCAACCTGCGCGATGTTCCTGAAAACTACCTCAAGCAGATCTGGGTACTCGCAACTCCGGGCACAGCCCTGAGCATGAATGCCTTCACCGGAAACACCGGAGCAACCAATGAATGGCGCATCGAGGGTGTTAAAGTTCCCGGAACGGAAGGTGACGCAGTTGCTGAGGGAACCGGTACAGAGGACTCGCCCTATAACGCAACTCAGGTTGTGGCAAAAGGCAAGACCGTCAACGAAACCGGCAAATGGGTAAGCGGTTACATTGTGGGTTATGTGCCCAGCATGTATCTCAATGAATCGTCGTTCACACTTCCGGCAACTTCCGGCACTAACCTTCTGATCGCCAATACCCCTGGAGAGACCGACTACACCAAGTGCTGTCCGGTAGCTCTTCCGGCAGGTAATCTCCGCAATGCTCTGAGCCTGATGGATCATCCTGAGAACTTCGGCAAACTGCTGTCGGTTTATGGTGATCTTACCGCATACTTCGGAACAGCCGGCGTGAAGAACACCAGCGACTACAAGATTGAAGGCGGCGGCACAACTCCCGATCCGACTCCTGTCGCTCCCGTTACCTCATTTAACGAGACATTTGACAATGGTTCTTCGTTCCCGACAGCCGCAGGTTTCACCATCGCGCAGACATCGGGCAATGCAGCCTGGTTTATCAGAACAGCAGATGCCAACAACCCGACCAACTGCGCCGAGATCACAGCCTATGGCAGCGGCAAGACTCCGGGCACAAACGGCTTTGAGTCGTGGATGATCTCCGCACCGCTGAATGTTGACGGCATGACCAACAAGGTTGTGACATTTAAAACTAAGGTAGGCTATCAGGGTAATGGTACACTTGAAGTGTATGCCCTCAGTTCGGCAGATCCTGCAACAGCCACGAAGACCAAACTGAATGCTACAATAGCCCAGCCCAATGGATCGTGGAGCGATTATATTGAATCCGGCAATGTGTCTCTTGAAAGCTTCAGCGGAACCATCTATATCGGCTTCCTCTACAGCGCGGCATCCGGATCGAATTACACGACATATCGCGTTGAGGATGTAGTTGCAGGCACACCCGGCACCACCGGTGGCGAAGGAGAAGGTGGCGGCGAGGATCCCAATCCTCCGGTTAGCGGCGACAATACAGCCGACCTCGGCACGTTGACCAACAGCAGCTCATACAAGGAATTCACAACCACCGCCGGCTGGGTAGCCACAAACTGCGCCGTTCAGTCGGGTGGCGAGAAGGACAACAATCCTGTGTTTACGTTCATCGGTTCGACAGATGCTACAAAGGCTGTGTGTCTCAATGGTAAATCTTCAGCTCCGGGTTCACTTGTGTCACCGACACTGACCGGTGGTATCAAGACGTTGACATTCAAATATGGCTTCGCTTTCGCCGACAGCAAGTGTAAGTTCACTGTGAATATCAAGCAGAACGGTAGTGTTGTGAAGAGCGAGACTGTAGAACTGACCAGCATTACCAAGTTTGAGGTCTATAATTTCAGCTATGATTTCAACGTGAGCGGTGACTTTACAATCGAAATTGTAAATGATTGCCTGACCGGAACAGATAAGAATGTTGACCGCGTGTCGATCTGGGATATCGCCTGGACGAATATGTGATCAAAAAATAGATAATGAAAAGGCGGCGAGCTCGGAAGAGTTCGCCGCTTTTTTTTGAGGTTGAGGGGTTGAGAGAGTAGAGAGTTAGAGAGTTAGAGAGTTGGAGAGTATAGAGAGCAGGGATGTGTGGAGCCGGACGTGGCAAGATTATAGAGTTTTCAGAGTAGTTTAGATGGGGGCCGGTCGGGGTCACCGCACTCCGTGCGGTTGACTGAAATCATCAGCGACGGGATGTATCGGTAGACGGCTCGGAGAGCCGTTACCCCGACAGGGATGATAGATTTAGAGAGTGGGAGAGTTGGAGAGTGGGCAGAGTGGGAGATGGTGGGATGGATGGAGCTGGACGCGGAATAAGGTGTGGTCAATGGCATGAATTTTAGGGTGTGGCCAGACGCGGCATGCCGCAGTCCCTACAGGTGTTGGTGGTTTATTGGATGATTGTCAGATGTTTTATGGTGGCGGTAGACAGCTCGGAGAGCCGTTACCCCGACAGGGATTGATACGCCGACAGGGATGATAGAGTGGGAGAGTTAGATAGTGGGGAGAGGGGTTGGAGGTTAAAAGGATAAAAAAATGGGTGGGGAGTTAGGGTGAATGGGATTTTTGATTAACTTTGCAGGAAATAGTATCTTGGGTGTGGCGTATACGGACAGATGAGCCCCATCGCTCACTCCTAAAAGAATATCGGAATCATCTCGATATATTCTGAAAAGTAAATTTGCAATAAGATTAAATCAGTTCAATGAGCTCAAAGTACAAGTATCTCGATATATCTGTAACGGTGGTCAATGAGGACCGCCCATCGGCAACATATTCCACGGCCGGAGCACCGGCAGTGCAGCTTCCGGCACTGAGCGAGGTGGCCGCACATTTCACAAGCCTCAGTGATGGCTATCTGATGTGGGGCGCATCGACGAAGCGTGCTTTCTCCTATTTTATACTCGACGGGGCTGAGGGCCATCCGGTGCTGATGGTCACTCTCCTGATGGATCGGGATGTGCTTCTTGCCGGCCGTCCGATAGTCAATCTTCTTGCAGCGGTTAAAAGCCGTGCGATAGAGGGAGAGGAACTGACTCCGGATCTGCTTGACCGCCTTGTGGGGGAGAGTGGTTTTCCCGAGGAACCTTTGCGCGGCAGTGAGGAGTCGGAGGGCAGCGTAGAAGCTACGGGTGTGTGCATGCGCAGCTATTCTTCACCGACGGAACTATCGAATATCTTCGGTTTTCCACGTCAGAAGGCTTACGAAACGTATCGTGGCGTAGTGGTAGTACCGGTGACAGAACAGATGCTTGAATCGGATCCGCTCCCGGTGGTGACATCGCCGTTGGACAAGGCTCTGATGGTGGTCTGCCCGGAGGGTGTTGAATCATCGGCAGAACGTGTCTCGTTCTCCGACCATCTGACCGTGACTTATCTTGCCGAGGGTTTTGATCCGGTATCGGTGAAATTCGAGGTAGGAACAACTAACCGCTATGTAAGGATCAATGGTCCGGCACTCGTTGTCAACAGTGCACGCCATGCCGGGGTAGTGTTCCGCCGTCGCGTGCCATATACCGTCACGACACAGAACGGGACACCGATAGACACATATACCATCCTGATCGACGAGCGTACGGCAAACCGCACAGAGGATGGTTTCGAGATCTCCAATATGGATTTCCGCGAAGGGAAGGTGAAGATCACCGTTTCGTCGACCAATTTCTCGACCTATACGCAGGAGTTCACCCCCGAAACGCTCGCCGAGGCTATACCTCTTGATATTGTACTCCAGCCGGATTCGAAAGATATAGTACTACGACTTGATTTCGGCGATGGCCGCGTTGTGGAGGAATCGCTCAACATAGAAAAGAATACACCGGAATACTGTCAGCTACGCGCCGGCCGTTTCCATGGCTTCCGCGCCCATCGTCTGATGGGTAGCACCCCGGAGACATATAATGTCGATGTGAAGCCAATGGTGGCCGCTTCGTCACCGCGACAGGAACCTGTCATCCCGTCGGCTCCATTTGCAGAAAAAGAGGCTCCCCGGCAGAAATTCCAGGAGCAGACCTTGCCGCTTGAGGAACCGGAGGAATCCAAGGCAGAGGAAGCAGAGAAAACCACAACGGGACCCGTAGCTCCGGCGATAGAGAAGGCTCCGAGCGCGATCCGCGTGGAGCGCAAGCAGGAGATCAAGGCCCCGGAATTCACCAATGAGACACGTGGCGAAGTGGTTGAAGAGGAAGATCACACCAAGCCGGATTATATGCGCTATGCCGTGATCGGAGTGATCGTGGTTGCAGTGGCCGCGCTTGCGTGGTGGCTGCTTGGCGGATCGGGCAGTGACAGCAATGCCGAGTCAGCAGCAGCTGATACAACAGGCGTCGTAGCCGAAAATGCGGCCGCTACGGGTACTCCCGGTGCAGTCAGTGTGTCGGCACCGACACCGGAGGAGCAAGCCGATATAGACTATATGAACTCCACGGCCAAGTGGACCGTCTCGCAGATCAAGAGCGAGAAATACCGCGCATTGACAGAAGCCCTTTCTGAAGGGGACATAGACGCCGTGATCGGCAATGATTACTATGCGATCAAGGACCGCGCTACCAATTCGGATGCGGTAAAAGTAGTCGATTTCCTATGGCGTGCTAAAGGCACAGCCCAGGAGAAAGCCCACCGCAAAGTGCTTAAGCAGGAGTGTGGCAAAACAGTGATCGACATGCACCGCGTGATGGATCAGCTGTCGCGCCGTATGCCACCGGCCGATGAAGAGAACAAGGCCGTGCGTCCCGTGCAATAATGCCCCTGACGAGGAAT
Organism: uncultured Muribaculaceae bacterium; assembly: GCA_910579185.1. Classification (GTDB taxonomy): domain Bacteria; phylum Bacteroidota; class Bacteroidia; order Bacteroidales; family Muribaculaceae; genus Paramuribaculum. Next base: position 10,434 of record CAJTTG010000004.1, on the reverse strand, counting down.
TAGTCCCACCCCATAAACCGCTATCATGATGAAACGCTTACTGACACTGACACTTCTGGCCGGCAGTTTCGTGCTGACCGCGATTGCCGCTGAACCGACCGTAGCCAACCGGCAGACGGCGAGCAACTATTATGCCTATCCCTACCCCGAGTTGCCGTTACCCAAGCTTACGGCCACGCCCAAGGGTTATGAGCCGTTCCACATGGAACATTACGGTCGTCATGGCAGCCGGTGGCACATAGGAACGTGGGTCTATCATTCACCGATTGATCTTCTGCGCCCGGCAGAACGTAACGGAAAACTGACCGAACAAGGAAAAGAGCTGATGGCTCAGCTGCGCGAGATAGAGATAAATTCCCGAGGGCGCGACGGGGAGCTGACACCGCTCGGCGCACGCCAGCACCGAGGGATAGCCCAGCGCATGACGCGCAATTTCCCGGAGATCTTCAGCGGAAAATCGCGTGTCGATGCCAGATCGACCGACGTTGTGCGCTGTATACTGTCGATGGACAATGAGATGCAGGAACTGAAGGCGTTCAATCCGAATATAGAGATAACCACGGATGGAAGCAAAAGAGATGTGCGCTATCTGAATTATAACGACACCGCGGCTGAAAACCGTTATAACGAAGCCCGTAAACGCTTGAACGCGGAGGAAAACGCGCTTCTTGAGGCCAACAAGATTGACTATGCGGCATTTGCCGGACAGCTGATCGATGATCCGCAGTTCATTGCCGACAGCATAGACAGCCGTGGGCTGTTTGATGCCATATTCCGCATCACGGCCAATGCGCAGAGCCATGATGATCAGAAAGCCAGATACGATCTGTTCACAGATAAGGATCTTCATTCGAAATGGGTTCTTGACAATGCCAACTGGTTCCTGCGCTACGGGAACACAAAGATGACCGATGGAGCGGGACCGATGCGCCAGCGCTATCTGATGCGCAACTGGATAGAGAGTGCGGACACAGCCATCATGCGCCGGGAACCGGGCGCCAACATGCGTTTCGGACATGAAGTGGTAGTGCTTCCGATGGCTGTCCTGATGGAACTTGACGATTATGGCCGCGAGATCAATGATCCGACGGCAATAGAGAGCCAATGGCACAACTATGATCTCCTGCCGATGGCAAGCAATATCCAGATGATCTTCTACCGTCCGACTGGCAAAGCCGATTACAGGGCTGAAGATGTGCTGGTCAAGGTGCTGTTCAACGAGAGGGAGATGCGTCTGCCGGTGAAGGCCGTCAGCGGCCCGTATTACCGTTGGAGCGATATCCGGAGCCATTATCTTGACCGTATAGGAGCGGATGGAGGCATTTTCCCTCCGGAACAACCGTATTAACCAGTTCAATATTAACCACACTCTAAAACAGAAAAAACATGGGAACAGCCGACAAATGCTATGATATATTCAATGAGGCCACAGTGGCCTATCATGTGACGGACAACGTAGACGCTCCACATCCGAATCCCTATACCGAAGGTACGATAGAGCATACGCTTTATGCTAAGAATATGGTGGATGCCGTGCAATGGCATCTGGAAGATATAATCCGCGACCCGGAGATAGACCCCGTGGCCGCGCTCGCGCTCAAACGCCGTATCGATGCCTCCAATCAGGTACGCACCGACATGGTTGAGGAACTCGACAGCTATTTCCGCGAGAAATATGCAGGAGTGAAGGTGGCAGCCGACGCAACGATCAATACAGAAAGTCCGGCATGGGCTCTTGACCGTCTCTCGATCCTCGCGCTCAAGATCTATCACATGAATGCAGAGACAGAGCGCACGGATGCCAGCGCAGAGCATATAGCGAAATGCCGCGGAAAGCTGGCTGTCCTTTTAGAGCAGCAGAAGGATCTGACGACTGCTATCAACCAGTTGCTGGAGGATATAGCCGCCGGACGAAAATATATGAAGGTCTACCGCCAGATGAAGATGTACAACGACGCGGACACGAACCCCGTTCTGTACGGCGGCGCAAAATAAGCAATATAGAAGAGACAGATGGACGATTCATTTGACATACGCGACGTGCGCGAGGCCTCGCGTCTTCCGGAAAGGGAGCGCGAGATCGAAAAGGCTCTGCGCCCGTCGGAATTCGATTCGTTCAGCGGACAGGACAAGGTTGTAGAGAACCTGAAAGTGTTTGTCGCCGCGGCGCGTATGCGTGGCGAGGCATTGGACCACCTGTTGCTCCATGGCCCTCCCGGACTCGGGAAAACGACACTCTCGGGCATCATAGCCAATGAGCTCGGTGTAGGGTTCAAGGTTACCTCCGGACCGGTTCTCGACAAACCGGGCGATCTGGCCGGAATCCTGACCTCGCTGGAGGAGAACGACGTTCTGTTTATCGACGAGATCCACCGTCTGAGTCCCGTAGTGGAGGAATATCTCTATTCGGCGATGGAGGATTACCGCATTGACATAATGATAGACAAAGGCCCCGGAGCGCGAAGCGTTCAGCTGTCGCTGTCGCCGTTCACCCTTGTAGGCGCAACGACACGGAGCGGCCTGCTGACGTCGCCGCTTAGAGCGCGTTTCGGCATCAACTGCCATCTGGAATATTATGATCATGAGGTGTTGGAGCGGATAATACTCCGTTCGGCCGGACTTTTAGGGGTGGAATGTACAGGTGCGGCCGCCCATGAGATAGCGATGCGCAGCCGCGGCACGCCCCGAATCGCCAACTCGCTACTGCGCCGCGTCAGAGATTTCGCACAGGTGAAAGGGTCGGGAGTCATAGAGCCTGAGATAGCGCGTTATGCCCTTGAGGCACTCAATATAGACCGCTATGGACTTGACGAGATAGACAATAAGATCCTAACCACGATCATCACGAAATTCAAAGGCGGACCGGTGGGTCTCAACACGATAGCCACGGCGCTGGGCGAAGATCCAGGCACGATAGAGGAGGTCTACGAACCCTACCTGATCAAGGAGGGCTTCATCAAGCGAACGCCCCGTGGACGCGAGGTGACGGAGCTGGCTTATGTCCATCTGGGGCAGAAGCATCCGTCGGAGCAGGGGACACTGAATTTTTAAGCACCCACGAAGGGCATGTTTATCTTAAAAGAAAAATGAGCGGAGTAAAATCCCTGGCCAAGGATACGGCAATATATGGAATGAGCAGCATCATAGGACGCTTTCTCAACTGGTGTCTGGTGCCACTCTACACCATCATGTTCCCGGCAGCGGAATATGGATTGGTAACGTTTATCTATTCGATAGTGGCACTGGCTCTAATAATCCTGATCTACGGGATGGAGACCGGTTTTTTCCGTTTCGCCAACCACGAACGCTATAAAGATCCGATGGAGGTTTATTCGACCTCGTTGTGTTCGCTGGCGGTCAGCTCGACGGCGTTTTACGTGTTGCTGTGTGTGTTTATCGGTCCGGTCAGCCGCGTTCTTGAGTGCGGCGACCACTACAGCTACGTGCTTCTGATGGGCGCGGCGGTGGCTCTCGACGCATTCACGGCGATCCCGTTCAGCTATCTCCGTTTCCGTCACCGTCCGATGAGGTTCGCTTTTCTGCGGCTTGTGAACATAGGGCTTAATATAGGGTTGAATCTATTTTTCATCCTTCTGTGTCCATGGCTCTGGAAGGTGTGTCCCCAGTCGATAGGATGGTTCTATGATCCCCACTACGGGATAGGATACATTTTCCTTGCCAATTTCGTCACATCGGCTCTGAACCTTATCCTGCTGATTCCGGAGCTTCGCGGCTTCCGGTGGCGTTTCAACAGCAAGCTATGGCGCGAGATGCTCGCGTATTCCTATCCACTGTTGGTGCTCGGAGTAGCCGGTATCATGAATCAGACGATAGACAAGATCCTGCTTCCGGGTCTGGTGGCCGATAAATCCACCGCAATGACTGAGCTTGGAATCTATGGAGCCAACTATAAGATAGCGATAGTGATGGTGATGTTCATCCAGGCGTTCCGTTTCGCGTACGAGCCGTTTATATTCGCTCAGAGCAAAGAGCGCGGCGAGGACCGCATGCAGAGCTACCGCGATGCCATGAAATGGTTCGTGGTGTTCTCGATGGTGATATTCTTAGGCGTAATGTTCTATATGGATGTGTTGCGCTATTTCATCTCATCAAACTACTGGAGCGGCCTGAGAGTTGTTCCACTGATCATGATAGCTGAATTTTTCTTCGGTGTTTTCTTCAATCTGTCGTTATGGTATAAGCTGACAGACAGGACGCACTGGGGGATGTGGTTCTCGCTGACCGGTCTTGCAGTCACTATCGGCCTGAACTGTCTGCTGGTTCCTGTGATGGGCTACATGGGTTGTGCCTGGGCGGCTCTGGGGTGCTACAGCGTTATGATGGTAGCGAGCTATATTGTGGGCCGGATCAAATATCCTATCGGCTACGAGACCGGCCGTCTGTGCGGATACTTCCTGCTGGCACTGGGATTGTGGGCTCTGTCGGTGGCTGTTACTACCGGCACCGAATGGATTGACTTTGCTGTTCGCACGGCGTTGCTGATAGTCTATCTCGGCATAGTCCTTAAGATAGAGCGTATCCGTCCCGGGAGCCTGTTGCCGGTCAAAGGGCTGCTGACGCGCAGGTAAGAAAAATATTTTGAGTGAGTTATGAAAAATAGAATAGCCAATAAGATATCGGATTTTTTTGTCAACTATTTCACGTTGAGCAAGCAGCTGATTCCGCAGAGCGATGCGGAGCAGTCGATCCGCGATGACGTGTCGTTCCACGGAACCAATATCATGATCCTGATACTGGCTATATTGATAGCCTCGCTGGGACTGAACACAAATTCTACGGCTGTCATTATCGGCGCGATGCTCATTTCTCCGCTTATGGGGCCTATAATCGGTATCGGTCTTGGGGTGGGGATCCATGATTTCGAACTTATCAAACGGGCGTTGCGCAATCTGCTGATGGCTGCCGGATTCTCGATTCTCGCGTCGACGGTGTTTTTCATGATCTCGCCTGTGGGGGAGGGTCACAGCGAATTGCTGGCCCGGACATCGCCAACGATCTATGATGTGCTGATAGGTTTTGTGGGCGGTGGCGCAGGAATCCTTGCCATAGGGTCGCGGAGCAAGGGTAATGTGATTCCCGGCGTTGCGATAGCCACGGCATTGATGCCGCCGCTCTGCACGGCAGGTTACGGGCTCGCCACCTGGCAGCTGAATTATTTCTTCGGAGCGTCATATCTTTTCATAATCAATTCGATCTACATAGCGTTCGCCACGTTCATAGGATGCAAGCTTTTAGGATACAAGAGCGCGGCGGCGGTGGATGCGGCGCGCGCCCGTAAGGTGAAGCGGATCGTGTATACGCTTGCTGTCCTGACTATGCTCCCGAGTATCTGGCTGACATACAATATGCTTCGCGAGAATAAATTTCTGATGAGAGCCAATGCGTTCGTGAGCCATGAATGTGTTTTTCCGGAGACGCAGGTGGTGTCGGACAAGGCCTATACGGACAATGGCGAGCGTGTTATCTCGATCTCTCTGATCGGCAAGCCGCTACAGCTCGACTCTCTTGAACTCGCGCTGTCGTCGCGACTCAAGTTCTACGGGCTTGAGGGGACACGGCTGCATATAATACAAGGCTCGCTGACATCGTCGGCCGAGCCGGCGAATACTGTTGATGAGACGCGTACGGTCTATCAAATGGCGCAGACCACAATCATGGGTCAGCAGCAACAGATTGATTCCCTGCGGCGCGTGATCTCGAATATGGGTCGGGACGCAGGCGAAGAGGTGGCACCGGAGCTGAAGGTTATATTCCCGGAGGTTTCGGACATAGCGATCAACCGGTCTGTTTTCGCCGAGGTGGGGACCAACAAGATGGATACGGTCAATGTGGCTCTTGTCCATTTTTCGTCGGCACTGAGCGAAAATCAGCGTCAGAAACTTAAAGAGTATCTTGAAACACGCCTAAAAGTGGCGGATATAGAAATAGTGGCCGTTCCGGCAATGAAACGAGAGCAATGAATCAGAAAAAGGAAAATATCAGATTGGACAGCAGGCCGCTGAAAGTGGCGTTTATCTGTCACAGCGATAATCTCGGCGGAGCGTCGGTTGTCACGCGCCGTCTTGTGCAGGCCTTGAATGCCCAGGGGGTGGATGCCCGTCTGATCGTGTTCAACAAGATCAGCGATGATGCCAGCGTCCAAGCCGTGACGCAATCGCGTCTTCGCCGCGGCTATCCTTTCATGATGGAGCGTCTCGGGATAGCGATGGCCAACGGATTCTCGCGTGAGAATCTGTTCAAAGTGTCGACGGCGTCGCATGGAGTGGATCTGAGCGATCATCCCGATGTCCGTTCGGCCGATGTCATAGTGTTGAGCTGGATCAACCAGGGATTGCTGTCGCTGCATGGGATCCGCCGTCTGGGTCGTCTCGGAAAGCCGATCGTGTGGGCTATGCACGATATGTGGAATCTGACCGGAATCTGCCATCATTCAATTGATTGCGAGGGATATACCGACCGGTGTGGCCGTTGCCGCTACCTGACCGGGACAAAGGATGAGGATCTCTCGCGACGGACGTGGGAAAAGAAAAAAAGGCTCTATGATGAGGTGCCGATCACGTTCGTGGCCGTCAGCAACTGGCTTGCGGAGTGCGGCCGCAGAAGCTCGCTGCTTTCGGGGCGTGATCTGCGAGTTATCCCCAATGCATTCCCTGTGGATTCGTTCTCGACAACACCGGGGCTGGAGCTCAGCCGCATACCTTCGGACACACGCGTGATCCTGATGGGCGCGGCGCGTCTGGACGATCCTATAAAGGGTCTGGGGATGGCGGTGGATGCGCTCAATTATATCTTTGACAATGATCCGGAGGTGGCCCGGGACACTACGGCCGTGTTTTTCGGGGGCATGAATGATCCGCGAGGACTTGAAGATTTGAGATTTCCGCATCTGAGATTCGGAATGATCAACGATGGCCGTATAGTCCGCGAACTTTATGCCCGTGCGTCGGTTGTCATCTCGTCGTCGGTTTATGAAACCCTCCCCGGAACGCTCATAGAGGGACAGGCCGCCGGAGCGCTTCCGGTGAGCTTCGATCATGGCGGCCAACGGGATATAATAGACCATAAGAAGAACGGATATCTTGCTGAATTCGGCAATATCCGGGATTTTGCCGAGGGTATCAAATGGGCTCTCGCGAATCCCGCTGACCGTAATTGGTTGCATGAACAGGTGCGCGAGCGTTTCGCCTCGGATGTCATAGCCCGACGATATATAGATCTGTTTGAGGAACTTCTCGGGCGACATGAGTGATGAAAGCGTGGCTAATGATTAAAAATACAATAAAAATGCGTATCTTTGCGCGTTGAACAATAGAACATTACAAAATAAAGAAAAGCAATGTCGATAGATGATATCATAGCGCAGGGCGTTGCCCGTGCGGTCAAAGAACTTTATGGGGTTGATGCGGATCCCAAGACCATCCAGCCTCAGACAACGAAAAAGGAATTTGAAGGCAATCTGACGATCGTGGTTTTCCCCTGGGTCAAGGTGGCACGCAAATCGCCGGAGGCCGTCGGCAAGGAGATCGGCGACTGGCTGGTGGAGAACGAGCCTGCCGTTGACCGCTTCAATGTGATCAAAGGCTTCCTGAATATAGTTATAGAGCCGGGATTTTGGTCGACAGTACTCCGCCATGTGCAGGAGAGCAGTGACTGGGGCATGAAAGCGGCTACGGAGGATTCTCCGCTGGTGATGGTGGAATATTCGTCGCCCAACACCAACAAGCCGTTGCACCTCGGACATGTGCGCAACAATCTGCTTGGCTATTCTCTGGCTGAAATTCTGAAAGCGTGTGGCAACCGCGTTGTCAAGACCAACATAGTCAATGACCGCGGTATCCATATCTGCAAGTCGATGCTCGCCTGGAAAAAATGGGGCGAGGGCGCTACCCCGGAGAGCCGTGGTGTGAAGGGCGATCACCTGATAGGCGATTTCTATGTGCTTTTCGACAAGCACTATAAGGCCGAACTCGAACAGCTGATGGCCGAGGGCAAGACCAAAGAGGAAGCAGAGGCTGCATCGCCGTTGATGCAGGAGGCTCGAGCCATGCTGCGTGCGTGGGAGGCCAAGGATCCTGAGATCCGCAGCCTGTGGGAGATGATGAACTCATGGGTCTATGCCGGCTTTGACGAGACCTATAAGCGCATGGGCGTTGATTTCGATAAGATCTACTATGAGAGCCAGACCTATCTTGAAGGAAAGGAAAAGGTGCTCGAAGGGCTTGAAAAAGGGATGATGTACCGCAAAGACGACGGGTCTGTATGGGCCGATCTGACGGCAGAGGGTCTTGACCACAAGCTCCTTCTTCGCTCTGACGGCACGTCGGTCTACATGACACAGGATATAGGCACTGCCAAGATGCGTTTCTCAGATTATCCGATCGACAAGATGATCTATGTGGTAGGCAACGAACAGAACTATCATTTCCAGGTGCTGTCTCTGCTGCTCGACCGTCTTGGCTTCAAGTGGGGCAAGGATCTGGTTCACTTCTCCTACGGCATGGTTGAACTTCCCGAAGGCAAGATGAAAAGCCGCGAGGGAACCGTTGTTGATGCCGACGACCTTATGGACGAGATGGTGTCGACCGCCCGTGCCGTCAGTGCGGAACTTGGAAAGCTCGACGGCTGCACAGAGGCAGAGATCAACGAGATCTCGGAGATGGTGGGTCTTGGCGCGCTGAAATATTTCCTTCTGAAGGTTGACCCTCGCAAGAATATGACTTTCAATCCGAAAGAGACCATTGACTTTAACGGCAATACGGGTCCGTTTATCCAATATACCTACGCCCGAATCCGCTCTGTGTTGCGCAAGGCAGAGGAAGCCGGCATGTCGTTCAGCGGTTATGAGGGCGTCAAGCCGGAAGAACGCGAGATCGCCGTTATCCAGCGTCTTGCCGACTATCCGCAGGTTGTTGCCGAGGCCGGTCGTTCTTACAGCCCTGCTTTGATCGCCAACTATGCCTACGATCTTGTGAAGGAGTACAATCAGTTCTATCATGATTGCTCCATACTCCGGGAGGAAGATCCGGCAAAACGAGCCCTTCGTCTGGCATTGAGTGAGTCGACGGCGCGCACCGTCCGTTCGGCCATGGGGCTGTTGGGCATAAAAGTGCCTGAAAGAATGTAACAAATGGCCATATCTCTCCGTTATATTAATCCAAAGCAAAATAATTATGGAAAATAACTATCAAAACTATTACAATCCGCAGCCTTACGGCGTGCATGAGCTTGAGGCAAAGGTTTCAGCCACGATGAAGCGTGTGTATGTCAAGATGTTCTTGGCGTTGCTGGTGACGGCGTTCGTGGCTATGTTCTGCGCACAGTCAGAGGGCGTTATCGGCTTCTTCGCTGCAAACAGATGGGCCATGTGGGTTCTGGTCTTTGCTGAACTCGGCATTGTGATCGGTGTTTCCGGCGGCATCAATAAGTTGAGCACCGGTACGGCTACGATGCTGTTCTACCTGTTTGCCGTGATCAACGGTCTGATGCTGTTCCCGATACTTCTGGCTTTTACCGGAGTTTCCGTTGCAAAGACATTCTTCATAACCGCCGGCGTTTTCGGCGCGATGAGTGTTTACGGATATTTCACCACGCAGGATCTGACCAAATGGGGCTCGTTCCTTTTCATGGCTCTTATCGGCTTGATCATCTGCTCCGTTGTGAATATCTTCCTGAGAAGCACTACAATGGAATGGATCGTATCGGGTGCCGGAGTGCTGATCTTCATTGGTCTCACAGCATGGGATACCCAGCAGATCAAGGCTATGGCACAGCAGATGCCGGCCGATTCTGTAGGCAAGCTCGCTACTCTCGGCGCGCTGAGTCTCTATCTCGATTTCATCAACCTGTTCCTCTATCTGCTCCGTTTCTTCGGCAGCAGCCGCGACTGATTGCAGATCAAAACAGATATCAGGAAGTCCGGGCCGAGTGTCCGGACTTCTGTTGTTTAGAGGTCATAAAAAAGTCAGGCACGGTGATCACTCACTGCGCCTGACGGGTATCTATCTATAGTAATTTCTTATGCTTTCAAAGTAGAATCAAGAGAACATTTTTGTATGTCTTTGTTTTGCTATTTAATGAATCGGGCTGAAGCCGGGGATCAGCGGTAGTCGGCGAAACGTTTCTGGAGCTCCTGACGGGCGAAGAAGATGCGCGACTTGATAGTGCCGAGAGGGAGTCCCATTTCGTCGGCGATCTCGTTGTATTTGTATCCGGCAACGTGCATCGAGAAAGGCACGCGGTATTTTTCGGGGAATTCGTTGATAGCGTCGGATATCTCGGAAGCGGCGTAAGAACCTTCGGGAGATTCGAGACCGGAGTCCTGAGACAGGTTCAGGTGGTAGCAGTCCTCAGTCTGGTCGATTACGGTTGCCGAGCGGACAACACGGCGGTAGTTGTTGATGAAGATGTTGCGCA
>CAJTTG010000003.1 GCA_910579185.1 uncultured Muribaculaceae bacterium | reverse complement strand
GCGATTTTTGAGTTCCTTGACCGTTGCTGAATACTTCTGTGGGTAAAGAATAGCGCCATGGCGCAGTCCCTACAGGGTGGTTGTGCTTTAGTGACTATACTGACTAGACACGACAGGGTTGAACATTTTTTTTGACGACACAATGATAAAGATATGGCGAGAGCAAATCGCTCTGCTTGGTGTCGTTGATACAGGAGCGTTATACCGCTCAACCGTGGCCGTCAGTATGACAGCCGACGGCAAGTTTACCTCCATCTCGCTCGCGCAGAAGTTCAACCTCTACGGCATCTATGCCGACTATGGCGTTGGCTCGAACACACCTCGGGGCAACCCCGGCGACCTCGGACGCGACAACAAGCGTAAGCGCAAGCGTTGGTTCTCCCGAAAATACTTCGCCTCGGTTATGAATATTCGCGAGTTCTTCGCTGATAACCTCAGTAAAGACCTTGCCGACACCGTCAGCAATGCCCTCACTCGCGACATCTCACGTCGCTTCGTGACATTTTGATAATTAACTGAAATGTTGTAACTTTGCACTATGATTACTGTGCAAGAGTTAAAAAAGAATTATCAATTTAAGTGCCCTAATTGTGGAAAAATTCATCCGATAAAAGATGCTCACGTTAGGGCAGTCTTAGTAAGCGAAGATTCAAAAATGGATTTTCGAGGTAATCACTATGTCGACACTATAAGCACTTCTTATGCAAAAGTACGATTCTGTCCGAAGTGTAAAAATGTGCGTACACGGAATAAAGTAATCAGACACGTTTCATATTTCACCGTATTACCTTGGATTATAATGGCAATAATTTCACTTTTCGAGTGGAAATTATGCTTTAGTTGGAGAGGTTATTTTACTTTTGCCGTTATTCTATTCATTTTTTATGTGCCAGTAGTCAAGATCTTTCGAGAAATCTTCTCACCTCCACTTAATAAACCAATCCTAAAAAGAGCAGTTGATGGAAATGCTCTTGATTGACATATAACACCTGCGCGGTGTCTTTTCACCGCCCAACCGATAGCCATACTTTTGCGGTAAACCATTACCACAATCGTATGGCTATCGACGTTAAATCACTCACGCAGATTATATCGGACTTCCGAAAACTGCAATCCAAGGACTCCATAAGCCCGGAATCCATCCACTCGTTCCCTCGACAGGCTGAACTGTGGTATTATCAAGTGGCGTAGGCAAAACTGGAGTGAAACATGGACAACGCTGAAACCCCACGGCTACGAACAATCGCCACCAACGCCATATCCCTACTACGCCATATATGCAAATCACCGCCAATGCTGACGGTTCGGTAGACGGCTCGGAGAGCCGTTACCCCGACAGGGCTGACAAATGGGGCGAGTGAATCCGGCTGCAAATCACCAACGCCATATCGGGATTGGACGGGGTCACCGCACTCCGTGCGGTTGGCCGAAACCATCAGCAATGGGATGACTCGGTTGATGCGAATCATCCCCTTCGCCTGTAGGGACTGCGGCATGCCGCATCCGCATAACACCCGGATAATCAATCTGTTTGCACGGATGGACGAAGCCGGACGCGCCATGGCGCAGTCCCTACAGGGTGGTTGTGCTTTAGTCATGTTAGTCACTTTAGTCACCTTAGTCGCCGTGACTAGACTGACTAGACTGACTAGACTGACTAGACTGACTAGACTGACTAAGGTGACTAAAGTAACTTTGCAATGCTGACAGGGGACGTATTTATCCCCCCACGCCAGTCGGGACATACTCATTTCGGCTCGCTACGCAACGAAACGGCCGGAGGCTATGAGCTTCCGGCCGGTATGTCATGAGGTTGGATCGGGATCTTATTTTGAGGCTTGTGCCGTTGCGTCGAGCGATGTTCCGAGGATTCGGCGTGCGCCAAGGAAGTTGCGCGAATAGTAGCCATTGTCGGGGAACGACTGATAGGTCACGCCATGTTTCACGGATGCGTGGATAAACTTGCATGTGCCGTTGGCCGGATCCACAGACACAACCATAGCCACATGGCCTACGTTGCCACGTCCGGCACTACGGGAGCTGAAAAACATCAGGTCGCCGGGACGCAGATTGTTGACCGACACCTTTTCGCCCTGAAGGAACTGCGAGCGTGAGGAACGGTTGAGGGTAATGCCGAAATTCTTATAGACATAGCTTGTGAAGCCAGAGCAATCGAACGCTGAAGGGCCGCTCGCACCAAGGCGATAGCGTGTGCCGAGGAAACGGGATGCATAGTTGACCATGCGGTCCTCGGTGGGGTTGGAGATCTGAGCCGGTTTGCGCACATTCTGGAGCATATCGGCAAACGGGGAGTTGGCACGTACCGTCTGCATTGCTTCGGCAAGGAAGTGGTTGTCGTGGTTGAGGTTCATCTCCACCTGCTTGTCAGCGATCTGCTGATGCTTTGCCGGCAGCTTCCATGTGGTCTGCGCACAGATACCTGCTGCGACGAATCCACAGAAAAGCATTGTTATGATTGAGCGTCTGATTTCCATTGCAAGATTGAATTATTAATATTGTTGAAAAGTGGTGAACTGCTTTCATTTTTTCAACAATGCAAAGTTAAGGCTTCTTTTTCGTTCTCACAAATAGATAAACAACTATCACTCAACGCATTTACATTTTATAAACTTTTCACTCCGTAATTAAACATATTTTAGCAGTGGTGGATTATTGTTAATTTTACGGGCTTTTTGCATATATTTAGATACAAATATTAACCTCAGTTAACAATCCAGCGTAAATCCGTAAGCAAAAATGCACAATCGGCGACCGACTGTGCATTTTTGTGTAACAATTTTTGATGGGATATTAAGAGAGGCATTTTCAGCCCTCCACGCTCATCAGCTCCCTGCGGATCTCTTTCAGATAACGGCGTATCTTTGCGTCGTTGATATAGCCCAGTATCCCACCAAGCACCGCACCGGAGATTCCGCCCACGAGCATTGCCTTGTTGGCGCTGAAATAATATAACAATGAGGCGATCAACGGCACACAAAGCATAAGCCCGATGCAGCGCGACACAAGCCGCGTGCGCATGACACGGCCAACCGATGCAAGCAGTTCCACCACCGTCATGGTCCCGAAATCAATTTCACGGATGCGCTGATACGTTATGAAACACAACACCGCCATCACTCCGAAATAGACACTCGTGGTCACACACAGGAACACTGGCAACCCGGCTTTAAACAGCGTCAGTGGACTCAGCAGGATCCAGATAAGGCACACGATGATCAACACGCGGTAGAAACGAAGCAAATATCCGTGACGGCTCGACATCCTTCGGTTGGTGACCAGAGCCGGATCCACACCTGCCACAGTCGAGTTGCTCAACTGTTGCCACTGCTGTTTCAATGCGTCCAAATTATTGTCCATAGTCAAATCTGTTTTTCAAGTTCATTTTGCGGAAAGCCGCTGTTTGATACGATGGATCCGGGAAGCCACGTTGTTGCGGCTGACTCCCGTCAACGAAGCTATCTCGTCGTAGCTGTACTCATCGAGCCACAGCATGATGATTGCTTTGTCGATGCGTCCGAGCGTGGAGATCATCTCATACATCATCTTCAACTGCGCCGCATGCTCGTGGCTCTCGTCGACAATCCCTGACGCGGATTCGTCGAGCGGCTCGTGACCGCTGTTACGGCCATGCCGGCGGATATACGACACGCAGGTGTTGATCGCTATACGGTAGATCCAGGTCGATAGCTTGGAGTTGCCCCTGAAGCCGGAGAAGCCCTGCCAGAGATTGACCATCACCTCCTGATAGAGGTCCTTCAGATGGTCCCTGTCCTCGGCATACATGTAGCACACCTTATATATGAGGCCTGAATTGGAATTCACAGCCTCAAGAAATGCGCTGGTGTCTGTCTCTATGGTCGGCATATAGGGAGGTTTTCATTTATCGTCTCGATCTATCAGACGCAAAAAATGCCGGGAAGTTGCATCACCCCCCGACATTTTTTTTCCGGATATATCTTTTCAGAACATATAGGCTGCCGTGACAGTCCAGTAGCGGTTGCGTCCGTCGATGTTGGATGTGCCGGTTGCTCCGATGGTTTTCAAGGCTTTGGTCAGTCCTATGCCATAGCTGGCACCAACCTGGACATGCTTGAACAATTCCAGACCGAAACCGAAGTTCCAGGCCGTGTCGAAGCTGCGGTTGCGGTAGGCGTTCTCGGCACTCTTGCGCGAGGTCAGGAACGAGAAGCTCGGACCGGTGGTCAGGAACGGACGGGCAATGGCATTGATCAGCGGAATATTCATGCGCCATTTGAGGTTGAGAGGAATATCGATGTAGTCACGGTTGTCTTTTTGGGGGATATTGTTAGCTTCAAGCCACTGCGAATTGCGGCGCACATACATAGCCGACAGGTCGAAGCCAAGCCCGATGACAGGAGCGGTGAACTCGAGCATCGCACCACCCGTGAAACCGGCACGGTTGCTGGCATCGAAGGTCTTTGTGCTGAAATGGAGTGAGTTGACAGCCACGCCGGCACGCAGACCGAAACGCAACTGTGCATCGGCAGGAAGTGCCGAGAACACTACGGCCACTATGGCCAATAGAAACGAAATTGCTGTTTTTTTCATAATCATTATGAGTTTTGGTTAATCATTTCAAGAAATCTGTTCTCGTCGATGATCGGGATGCCGAGCTTCGACGCTTTTTCAAGTTTCGCCGGACCCATATTCTCTCCGGCAAGGATAAAATCAGTCTTTTTCGAGATCGAGCCCACATTCTTGCCTCCGTTGGCTTCGATCATTGATTTATATTCATCGCGCGAATGAAGGGCAAAAGTGCCGCTGATCACGACCGACTTCCCCAGCAGAGCCGTGGACTGAGGCCCGTCGGAAGCCTCAACCTCCATCTGCACCCCGGCACGCCGCAGCCGCTCAACGATCTCACGGTTCGATTCATGAGAGAAATATTCCAGGATCGAAGCAGCAATCCTCGGGCCTACATCCTCTATGGCGGTAAGCTCATCGGCCGTCATCGCCATCAGACGGTCAATGCTCCCTACCGCACGCGCAATCTTCTTGGCTCCGGTCTCACCGACATAAGGGATCGACAGGGCAAACAGCACCCGTGGGAATGGAACCGATTTGCTCGCCTCAACGCCCTCAAGCACGCGCTCGGCACTTCTCGGGCCGAATCCCTCGAGAGTCAGAAGCTGCGACGACGTCAGATCATAGATGTCGGCGATATCGCGTATGAGACCGGCGTCAAACATCATCCGCGCCGTCTCTTCACCTATCCCGTCGATATCCATCATCCGGCGGCCTACGAAATGCTCTATGCGCCCAACAATCTGAGGAGCGCAGCCGTAAGTGTTGGGGCAGATCCATGCCGCCTCGCCATCCACACGCACAAGCTCCGTGCCACACGACGGACAATGCTTCACGAATTCCACCGGCTCTGTTCCGGGCTTGCGCTCCGAAAGCTCCACTCCGGTGATCTTCGGGATGATCTCCCCCCCCTTCTCCACATAGAGCATATCGTCATAGTGGATATCAAGCTGACGGACAATATCGGCATTGTGGAGCGACGCACGCTTGACAATCGTCCCGGAGAGCAAAACGGGATCAAGATTGGCAACAGGAGTGATGACTCCTGTGCGCCCAACCTCAAACGAAACGAAGCGCAACCGCGTCAACGCCCTCTCGGCCTGAAACTTGTAGGCTATGGCCCAGCGCGGACTCTTGGCCGTGTAGCCCAGATTGAGCTGCTGACGGAGCGAATTGACCTTGAAAACAAGTCCGTCGGTGGCCACAGGAAGATTCTTCCGCTCAGTATCCCAATACGTTATATATTCGTCGACCTCCTTGATCGACCGCATCACACGCATAGCGTCCGACACCTTGAAGCCCCAACGGCGTGCCGCCTGCATATTCTCGTAATGTGTCGGATAGGGCAGATTGTCACCGATCAGATAATAGAAATAGGCATCCAGACCACGACGCGACACCTCGGCCGAATTCTGCATCTTCAGCGTTCCGGCAGCCGCATTGCGCGGATTGGCAAACAATGGCTCCTCATTGAACGCCCGTTCGGCATTGAGACGGTCGAACGCCTTCCATGGCAGCAGGATCTCGCCTCTTATCTCAAAACGTGCCGGCCAGTCAGAGCCCGACAGCTGCAAGGGGATGCTGCGGATAGTGATCACATTATCAGTAACATCGTCGCCCTTCTCCCCGTCGCCGCGCGTAACGGCATGGACAAGCCTTCCGTTCTCATACAGCAACGAGATCGACGTGCCGTCAAACTTCATCTCTCCGACAATCTCCACCTCCTCGCCGGGAAGCCCCTCGCGGCAGCGGCCAACGAAGGCATCCACCTCGCCTACCGAATAAGTGTTTCCCAGCGAGAGCATAGGCCGCTCATGCACAATCTGACGGAAACCTTTGGTCAGATCCGACCCGACACGATGGGTTGGCGAATACGGATCGTCATACTCAGGATGCTCCCTTTCAAGCCGCTCAAGCTCCTTGAGAAGCATATCGAAATCCTGATCGGAAATCGTCGGGGAATTCTCCACGTAATAGCTATGGTTATGATCGTTGATCTGCCGACGCAACGACTCTATTTCTTCCTTGATACTGTCCATATTCTGCAAAGATAACCCAAGTCATTGAGTAAGCAAATATAATTTAACTTTTTTTAAGCGCACAAATCCACATCTTATAGCGTAACTTTGTGACAAATTACTGTTTCAAAACATCATGAAATTTATCAACATACCGATTCTGGCTGCATGTCTCTGTGCCTGCGGAAGCTCTCCGGCCGGCAACGGAAGCGATGCAGCCGCATCAGAATCTGCCGGACAACAGACCACGGCAGAATGGCCTGCGTTCAACGCCGACAGCGCCTACGCCTTTGTCGAAGCACAAGTGGCCATGGGGCCTCGCGTGCCGGGAACGCCCCCCCACATCCGCTGCCGCGACTTCATCATTGACAAAATGGAAAGCTACGGAGCCGACACAGTCATTCTCCAAAGCGACCGTGTGGTGGCATTCAACGGCGACAAGCTACCCATGCACAATATCATCGCACGCTTCAACACCGCCGCACCACGACGCATACTCATAGCCGCACACTACGACACCCGTCCCTGGGCCGACCATGACGCGGCGGAGAGCAACCACTCAAAGCCTATCGACGGAGCCAACGACGGAGCCAGCGGCGTGGGAGTAGCACTGGAACTGGCACGCAATCTCGCCATCTCAACCCCGGACATCGGAGTGGACTTCCTGCTCACAGACGTGGAGGACTACGGCACAAGCGACAACACCCCCGACGAAGATTCCTCATGGGCTCTCGGCGCACAATATTTCGCCGACAACAGCCCATACACACCAGCCGACAGACCAGCCTACGGAATACTGCTCGACATGGTGGGCGGACGGAATGCCCGGTTCTACCGCGAATACTTCTCGGAACAGGGCGCACGATGGGTCAACAGCAAAGTGTGGCAAGCCGCTAAAGCCGAGGGGATAACACGCTTCATCAACGACGTGCGCGGTGCCATCACCGACGACCACCTGTTCATCACTCAAGCCGGAATCCCATGCATCGACATAATCGAATGCGCCAATCCGCAGACCGGGGCATTTCCGCCCACATGGCACACACTCGCCGACAATATGGAGTCGATCGACGCTGCCACCCTCGGCGACGTCGGGAAAACACTTATGCGCGTGATCTACACCGAATCCCGGCAATAACAGCATGAATATTCAATAATTATTATTAAATTTGCCAATTATGACGATAAACGAAATACAAGACGAGATTATTGACGAGTTTTCCGAAGTTGACGACTGGATGGACCGCTATGCCATGATCATAGACCTCGGCAACGCCCTCCCCCCTATCGACGTGAAGTACAAGACCCCGGAACACCTGATCGAAGGCTGCCAGAGCCGCGTGTGGCTCAACGCTGAGGAAAAGGACGGCCACGTAAGCTACACTGCCGATTCCGACGCAATCATCGTCAAAGGGATCATAGCCCTGCTCATTCGCGTGCTCAACGACCACACCCCCGACGAGATACTCAACGCCGATCTCTATTTCATCGACCGCATCGGCCTGGCCGAAAATCTATCCCCCACCAGATCCAATGGTCTGGTAGCGATGGTGAAGCAGATGCGCCTCTACGCAATGGCCATGAAAATGCGCGACGGACTGAAAAAAGAATAATAACCAACCATACACACTAACCATTTATGTTCAAAAACCAACCCAAAGGACTCTACGTCCTTTCCTTGGCCAACACCGGCGAACGCTTCGGTTACTACACGATGCTCGCCATCTTCCTCTTCTACTTGCAGGCCAAATTCGGACTTGACTCGGCTTGGACTGGTCAGATTTTCTCAATATTCCTGGCACTGGTCTACTTCATGCCGCTCGTAGGCGGTTTCGTAGCCGACAAATGGAGCTTCTCCAAATGCGTCGTGGCCGGTATCGGAATCATGTTCCTTGGATATGCACTCATGTCAGTCCCGACTCCGGTGCGTGAGAACACATCGCTCTACATCCTCTTTGCCGCACTGCTGCTGATCTCCGTGGGCACAGGACTCTTCAAAGGCAACCTGCAAGTGATGGTAGGCGACCTCTACAACGATATCCGCTACAGCGCACGCCGCGATGCCGCATTCTCCATCTTCTACATGGCCATCAACCTCGGCTCCATGTTCGCGCCGACAGCCGCCATAGCCCTTAAGAACGCCGCTCTCGAAGCCGACGGATTCCGCGTCGAAACAACCGAAGGCCTGCAACTCAAGGAATCCATGATCCCAACGGTCTGCAACTGGTGTCTCGACACAAAAGAATTCACCGACATGCCGGCCCAAGGCTCGGAAAGCTACAAATCAATGCTCGACTTCGCCGTAAGCGCCAAGCTGGAAGCCGACAAGGACGCATACAAAGGCCTTGACCGCAAAGAAGCCGAAGCCACACTCAAAAAAGAACTCTCGGCAGGCAACAATCTGCCCCAGTTCTTCAGCGACAACCTCCAGGCCGTGGCCGACAAGAGCAGTCACAAGACATCCGACATGACCACATTCGCCAACGAATACATCACCTCCTTCTCTAAAGGATGCGGATATGCTTTCGCCCTGGCCTGCGGATCGCTAATCGTCAGCTTCCTCATCTACATCCTCGGACGCAAGACCTACAGCCACATTATAACCGACAAAAAGACCGCCGGTAAAAAACAGGCTAAAAAAGCCGACGACGGCCCACAGCTCACACCCCAGCAGACAAAACAGCGCATCGTGGCTCTGTTGCTCGTGTTCGCCGTGGTGATCTTCTTCTGGATGGTGTTCCACCAGAACGGACAGACGCTGACAGAATTCGCCAAGAGCTGTACATCAAGCTCATCCTCGAGCTGGACACGCATCGGATTCAACCTCTGGGCTCTCGTCTCGATAGCAGTAGGCGTCTACGCCCTGTTCAGCGTGTTCCAGAGCAAAACGGCCAAAGCCAAGACCATCAGCGGAATCATCCTGGCCGCAGCAATAGGCATTGTGGCCTACATCTACTCAGGCACCCCTGCTACAATCGACAACATCGATCCTGCCGTTTACCAGCAGTTCAACCCATTCTACGTGGTGGCACTGACCCCATTCTCCATGGCTCTGTTCAGCTGGCTCGCCAGCCGGGGCAAAGAACCCTCCGCACCGCGCAAGATCGGTTATGGCATGATCGTAGCCGGTGGCGCATACCTCGTGATGGTATTCGGATCGCTCAGCCTCGTGGGCACCAACGGCAGCGAATCGCCCAACTGGCTAATCTCCACCTACCTCCTGCTCACATTTGCCGAACTGCTGCTCTCTCCGATGGGCATCTCATTCGTTTCGAAAGTGGCACCTCCCAAATACAAAGGCAGCATGATGGGTGGCTGGTTCGCAGCAACAGCTATCGGCAACTACCTCGTGTCAATCCCCATGCTCATGTGGGGCAAAGTTTCAGTTCCCGTCATCTGGGGCATCCTCATCGTGATCTGCCTCATCTCAGCCGCATTCATCTTCTCAATCATGAAGAAACTCGAAGCGGCAACATCCGACGAAGCTCCGGCACAGCTTGAGACCGTTGAGGACGACGCCATCTGATCCCCTGCAGCCTCTCTTTAGAGACTAATACACCATAATGCGGCGTGGCAAATTGATTTTGCCACGCCGCATTGATTCATAAACCTAAAGCCGTCGCGCAACATCGGAGATCTGATGCATTCTGAATTACACAATGAACCACAGCTGTCGGCGAAACGTTTAATTACTGAAATCAACCGATAAAACCTCTAAAACTATGACACCCCACGCACTCCATTTCCTGATATTCATGGCCGTAGCGGCAATCATGCTTCTATCAGCCTTAGCCGCAGGCATTGTCATAAACCACCGTATTCTCTCTCGCCATCACGCTCCCATTGCAGTTCGCCAAACAACAAGGCGCAACCGCTGATATGATCCGCTGCCAACCAGCTTCGAAATGCGATCCGGATTCTGTTTTGCTCATTTTTTATAATTCCGACAAATAAAATCTGAAAAATATTAGCAGAATCCAAAAATAATCATTACCTTTGCACCGCATTTCCAAAGGAAAGCTGCCTCGGGGTGTAGCACAGTTGGCAGCGCGCCACGTTCGGGACGTGGAGGTCGGAAGTTCGAGTCTTCTCACCCCGACTCAAGAAAAGGGTTTAGCTCATTGAGTTAAACCCTTTTCTGAATTTCAACGTCCGGGGAATGGATCATCCGCGTAACAACTTTTACCAATCCAATACGAATCAATAATTTGCTATTCAGCGTTATATTTGTATATTTGCAAACACTACCCATAATTTAACCGGAACAGATATGAGCGAACAGGAACTGAATTCTTATAGATTTCTCAGCGGTGAGGATCCCACCGATGAGATGCTTCAGGCCATCATGTCAGACGCTCGTGATGCAGCCGTAAAGAGAGCAGAAGAGGCTCAGCTAAGATTTGAGGCTGATTACGAACGACTATATGCTCAAACGCGAGAAGCTTGGGAAGAACGTTTAGCCCGATATCGCAATGGAATCAACTGATCATCGCCCGGAAATGATTGTCATTGCCGGACCCAACGGATCCGGCAAAACAACTGTCACCACACAATTTCTCCATCATGAATGGTCGGATGGGGTCTTATACATCAACCCTGACCAGATAGCTGAAGATAAGTTCGGTGGATGGAATAATACAAGCGCAATATTGGAAGCTGCAAACTATTGCTCTAAATTGCGTAACGAATGTATCGAATCGAAAAGGTCTTTTGTTTTCGAGACTGTATTCTCAGCACAGGAAAAAATTGATTTCATCCTTCGGGCAAAAGATGCCGGTTTCTTCATAAGTTTTTTTTTCATCGGAACTACATCACCGACAATAAATGCTTCACGAATAGCTAAAAGGGTAATAGAAGGAGGTCATGATGTGCCTATAACAAAAATAGTCAACAGATACCAGAAGTCGATGATTAACTGCCGCTTCATAGCTCCCTATGTTGACCGACTATATGTGTATGACAACTCTGTCGAGAATCAAACTGCCCAGATTTTGTTTAGACTTGCCAATGGCTGTCTCGCAAAGCAATATGTTCCCACACTTCCATCATGGTCAAAGAAAATATTATCCGAAATCGAACCCTAACATTGAGATATGAGCAGAGAATACACCCCTGAGAAGATAACAAGCCTGGAGCCGGACGACGTTTTTGTGTTCGGCAGCAATCTGCAAGGACTGCACATGGGCGGTGCGGCACGCGTTGCTTTCAATCTGTTCGGAGCCAAGTGGGGACAGGGTGTCGGGATGCAAGGCCAGTCCTACGCCATTCCCACAATGCAGGGCGGCGTAGAGACCATCAAGCCGTATGTCGACGAATTCATTGATCTTGCTCGTGAATGGGATCAGAACACCTTCTACGTGACCCGGATAGGCTGCGGCATAGCAGGGTTCACTGACGAAGAGATAGCACCGCTGTTTGACAAGGCTTACGACCTTTACAACGTGCGCCTCCCGAAATCCTTTGCTGATATCATTGAACGCAACCGCAGCAAAGCAGCCACATAAGCCATTTTGATACAGGTGTGGTTCGGTTGGCGTCCCGGAGATTCCCCCACCCCGGCATTGCAGCACCGAGGAATGAACATATCGGCTATTGATTGATTGTCAGTATATAGCCTTTCTTTTTGAGGGAGGTGATGGCAATGGATGGATCGGTAATCAGGCGGCGGATATAGGTTATCTGGACATTAAGAGCCATGGAGTTGGAATAACTGGCATCGCCCCACACGGCATTGAGAATAGTATCGCGCTCCACAAGCCGTCCGATATTCTGAGCAAGGATAGAGAGGATCTCCGACTGGCGCACGGAAAGAGAATGGGTCTCGCCGCTGTAGGACAATGACGACAGATTGGGACGGAACGTGGTGTTGCCTAACTGATACTCCACCTCCTGACTCGTTATGTCGCTCTCAAAGCGTTCATTGATCTTGGCCATCAGCTCTTCGGGATAGAATGGTTTGGGGATATAGTCATTGCCCTTGAGCGAGAAGCCATACAGACGATCCACTTTATCAGTGCGGTCGGTTAGAAAGAAGATAATGACGCGCTTGTCGGACGAGCGTATGATCTTTGCCATTTCAAAGCCATTCATCTCCGGCATGTTAATATCGAGAAGTATCAGATCCGGGCGACAATCCTTGTATAGCTCAAGCCCGACACGTCCGTTGGGAGCATAGACAACATCATATCCCTCTACCTCTATGAAGCGTTTCAGCAACAGGGAGTTCTTCGTATCATCATCGACAAGCAGTATCTTCCGGCGTCGCATCATTGCAATAGATTGATGGTGAAACAAGATCCCTGACCGGGGTTGGAGCTGACAATCACGCTTCCGCCGTGGGCATCAACAAGAAGCTTGACATAGGCGAGTCCGAGTCCCATGCCGGGAATATCGGCAGATGTGGCCCGTCCACGGTAAAAACGTTTGAAAATGTGTTTCATATCGGAAGCAGCGATACCATGGCCATTATCGGTCACGGATATTGAGATTGCGCCATCAACAATCCGGCATGCGATACCTATCTCCACGTTCTCGCCGGAATACTTTACCGCGTTCTCAACAAGGTTATTGATCATATTGAACAGATGGGTACGGTCGGCCGACACCTCCACATCTTCCCCTACCCGATTATCAATCCTGACAGACTTGAAACTCGGAACAGCAGCTCCTGCAATGACATCATCCACGAGCCGCGAAAGATTGAATTTAGTGATATTCAAAGGGATCTGCTCAACCTTGTTGAACGTTATGTCGCGCAGCTTAGAGAAATAGGCCGACAAGTTATCGAGAGCCGTACGGGTGGCCGACATCAGTTCACCCTTGGTCTCCTTATCAGCGAGCATCTTCTCATTCTCAATTCCGGAGACACACATCTTCAACGTCGAGATGGGGCGTTTCAGCTCATGGATCATCGTTGTTACAAACATGCTGCGCATTCTGTCGAGACGCGTCAGCTTGGCTATTGTCTTGATCTGCCACACGAGGCAGATGATCAAGAACAATGATATGACAAATGCCAGAATCAGAGTGCGCCCCATTTCCAGCAGCACTTCCGACGCAGGAATCCGGCAATCGATCACCACTGCCTTGTATTCAAGCTCAGAATAATGGCTGATGATTTTAAACCGTGGAGAAATAACAGAGGAATGCCGGATCAGAGTGGGTTTCCATGTCAGGCTGTCGGTCACGATTAGAGAAACGTCCGCATCAATATTGTCCTTCACCAATATGGAATCTATCCCCTCAACCGTAAACGGAGACTGCACCTCAAGCTCGAAGTTTTTCATAGCAGTCCACGCCGCACCATCGGAGGGCGCATTTGTGACATCAAGCGTAGCTCTCTTCTCTTCAACGTTGCCGAGGCTGTCCAGGACTATCTTCTCAAGCTGCTGCATCTCTTCCGGCGTGAGCTTGCGGTCTTCCTTGATTCCCAAAAGTTCACGCCCTTCGATAATCTTTGTGGTTACCGATACCTTCCGTGTAGCACGACCGACTGAGTCCACATCATGGTTCATATTGTAGGTCGACTGAATTCTTGCCACACTGCTTTTCGTTGCCGATCCGGCAGTACGCGCCTTGTCATATTCCACCAAAGCATCCGCAACGGCGGTCTCTGTCCTGTCCTCATAATCCCTTATGCTATATTCATACCGGGCATATAGCCAATAGACCTGCATTCCGAGAAATGCGACTATGGCAATGATAGAAAGAATATAGAGCGTCTTGATTTTCTTTTCCATGATGCGAATTTACGTATAATCCGGATTATAAAAGCCTGATCCAGCGAATAATTTACCGGGCGTAATGATTTAGTAATAATTCCATAATGTTTGAGTAAGGATTATTTTCGACCAATGGGTAGCTCATCAGGTAACTTTGCAGCATCCAACCTAAACTGACTGAGAAATGAAAAGAACATCAATCACAATCCTGGCCATCTCAATAATGGCAATGACCGCATCAGGCAAAATAATACGCCGTCAGCTGACAATCCTACCCTCCAGCGTGCCGGAAACCGAAACGATAGCTCCGGAGACCATGGAATTTGTCTATGACTACAAATGGTGTGTCGACACCGCCGGACGTCTTGATCAGAATTTCGACAGCGATCAGATGCTTCTGCAGATCGCACAGGACGGCTTGTCGAAGTTTTCCAGCTTCAAGAATCTGACCGTTGACTCCCTGTTGATGAAAAGCACCCAGGAACAGATTGCCAACTTAGCGTTGGAGGACAAACTATCGACAGGCGAGTTCATGACAATCTACAAAAACTATCCGGAGGGAAAACTGACCCACACCGAGAAAATATGCTCAGACTGGCTGCGCTACGACGAGGATATGCCGCAACTCGACTGGCAACTGACCGACAGCGTTATCGAGATCCTCGGTTACGAGTGCCACGAAGCGGTGTGCCATTTCCGTGGACGTCAGTGGACCGCATTCTATTGCGAGGATATCCCGGTGATGGATGGCCCGTGGAAACTCAGCGGTCTGCCGGGTCTGATCATGAAAGCGACAGATAGCGACGGACACTACACCTTTGAGTGCATAGGGATCAAATCGAGAGCCGACCGCCCCATCACCATCTACAAAGTGCCCTACAACAAAACCACCCGAGCGAAATTCTACGACACCAAACACCGCTGGGACGTGAATCCTTATGCCTATTACGAAGCCACTACGGGTGGCCACGTCACTGTGAATGACGAGTCGGGAAATCCCGCTCTCGATGCCTATGACCCTATCGAACTGCCTTACGACTACATTGAACGCGACTGGAGAAAATGAACAGATACAGCTTTTTTATACTATGGTTTCTTCTCGGATTGCTGCCGTCAGCGGCGGCAATCCCTGAGGAACTGCATGGGACCGTGACTGATTCAGAGACAGGAGAGCTAATCCCCGGCGTGATAGTTCAGGCTCTAAACCGGAATGGAAAACCAGTCGCTTTCGCATCATCTTCGGCCTCCGGAACATTCACGTTGAAGATAACCCAGGTTGTCGATTCGGTCTCATTCCGCGCCATGGGCTATGAACCGCGCAAACTGCCGGTCAACTTCGATTTCAGCAACGGTGTCGGAATGTCGCCGAAAACCACCCGTCTGAAAGATGTCGTAGTCCACGCACCGGACATCTATGCCAAGGGAGACACCCTTGTGTTCAACGTGGCAAAATATGCCAACGCCAAGGACAACGCCATAATCGACGTGATCAAACGACTCCCCGGCATAAAGGTTGAGGAAAATGGAGAGATCAAGTATCAGGGAAAGCCCATCAACAAATTATACATCGACGGAAACGACTTCATCGGCGGCCAATATGGTCTGGCGACAGAGAACATATCCCACGAAGATGTCAAATCGGTCGAAGTGATGGAAAACCATCAACCGGTCAAAGCCCTTGAAGGGATCGAATTTCCGGAGGAAGCCGGCATAAATCTGAAGCTGAAAGATGATGCACGGAGCCGATGGGTCGGTGTTGCCAAAGCCGCATCCGGAGCCGAACCATTGCTCTACGACGGATCTGTATATGCCATGCGCATAGCCCCGAAAATGCAGAATATAGTCACTCTCCGGGGCGGAAACACAGGATGGAACCCGGCATCACAGATAATGGAGCATGACTACGACGACATGTTCTTCTCCGGTTACTCCGAATCGCTCTGGCCGGAATATATCTCGGCAGATATCGCCTCGCCGCCGCTGACAGAGAAACGGACGCGCGACAATCTATCTTGGATAGCCAACGCTATATCAGCATGGAAACGCGGCGATAACGCAATGCGCCTTAAACTCAATTATGTCGGCGACCGTCTCGACTATAATTCCGGCGTTGTAACCAATTATTTCAGTCCGTCGATCCCGGATTTCATACAGCGCGACAAACTGCGGACACAGACCCACGACCTCTCAGCACAATTTAACTCCGAGATCAACAAACGCGGATATTATCTCAAAGACAAGCTGACGGTCAATGCCGTGTGGGATAACGCCGTATCCGGCATAAACGGATCCATGGATCTTGACCAGAATGTGAATCGCCGGAAAATATCCGCCACCAACGATCTTAAACTCGTAAAGCGCAACGACGAGAAAATGTTCGAACTCGTATCCCGTAACTCATTTCTCCATTCGCCGAACCATCTTTACATATCAGGACAGAACGATGTGTCACAGAATCTCGGGATCACCGATTTCAGATCCACCACCGAATCACAATACGGCTGGCTAAGCCGCTTCTGGAAATTCTATATCCGGGGAGGTGCCGACCTCAACTACCACAGCATGGACGCAATCCTCTCGGGCATGGGCCACTTCGACAACAACGGATGCCACACCGCATTCCTGACAAATATCTACGCCGCACCCCGTATAGACTATGACCGCAACAACTGGCGGCTGTCCATGTCTGTGACAACAAAGTGGCTCCACCAATCTGTAAACGGACAACACGACTACCTGAACATGACTCCAACCATATATATACGGAAGAAAACATCGTCAAAGTCGGAATTCTCCGGGTCTGTTGCCTACAGGCTCAGTTCACCACAAGCCTATCTCAGCATAGCGTCTCCCATCCTCGCCGACTACCGCAACCTATTCATAGGCCAAAGCGACAGCCGATCCTCACACAGCGTCTCCGCAAGCCTCTCATACCGCTACCGCAACCCTTTGAACGCTTTTTTCTTCAACCTCTCGGCAACCTACAATCACCAACGATCCACTATGATGTCCGACCAGCTATTCATTGACGATATCATAGTCTCCACCTATGCCGAACAGCTTTCAGGCAGCGACATGTGGCAGATCAACGGAGGTCTGAGCAAAGGATTAGGTCACAGCAGGATGGTGGTGGGTTGCGATTTCAACGCGTCAACATCGTCGGCCTCCACGATGCGCGACGATATAGTGAATCCATACCGGCAGACCACAGTCTCGGCAAAACCATATTTCAAGGGCTCCATCCTCCGGTGGCTCTCCATGAACTATGAGGCCGCCTATGGATTCTCGCAACTGAAAATTGACGGCGCTGCCAATTCCTACCACTCCTTCAACCACAACCTCTACGCTACATTCATCCCGTCCGATTTGCTCCAGTTCACAGCCGGTGCCGAACATTTCCTGACCCATTTTCCCGAAGGCAACACCGAGAACCTTATCCTGCTCGACGCATCAGCCACATGGCGCGTCAACAATAAGATCCGGTTATCAATAACAGCCTCCAACCTGCTCAACCACCGCCACTATCAATATGTGAGCTATGGCACATTGTCGCGCACCGAATACACATATCAGATCCGTCCACGCAACATCCTTGCCGCCATCCAGATCAGATTCTGACCCACCTCAAGAAAATCACAATACACTGTGATTTTTCAACAGGCACCATCCCTTTCTCCACCGAATCAAGCCAAAATCACAATACACTGTGATTTTAAAAGCACCATGAGCTAACAGAGTATTGGCAAGACCAGTCCATGCTCCGCCCGGAATGAAGTTTGCAATAGATGCAACAAGGCGATGAATCAGTTGATGACACATCGCCTTGAACTTCATTATCGTTGTACGCCCGTGGGGAGTCGAACCCCAATCGTCGGAACCGGAATCCGATATTCTATCCATTGAACTACGGGCGCTTTCCGTGATATATGGTGCAAATGTAGCGTTTTTTTTGTAGTTTTGCAAAAAATAATCGTCCGCCCTATGAACGTAAAGATCGAACCATCGTGGCATCAGGCCCTGGCCTCGGAATGGGAATCACCATATTTCAGCGATTTAGCCCGGTTTGTCCACGAACAGTACCGCACACACACCATTTACCCTCCTGCTCGAAAAATCTTTGCCGCTTTCGATGCCTGTCCGTTCAATGATGTGAAAGTGGTTATTCTGGGGCAAGATCCCTACCATGGCCCCGGTCAGGCCAACGGCCTCTGTTTCTCGGTTGAGAAAGAGGTAGCCATACCGCGGTCGCTTGTCAATATCTTCAAGGAGATCCACGACGACACCGGCGCCCCGATCCCGGCTGACGGCGATCTGACACGCTGGGCTCGTCAGGGAGTCCTGCTGCTCAACGCCACACTTACCGTCCGCGCCCATGAAGCCGGATCGCACCAAGGCAAAGGCTGGGAACAGCTCACAGATGCGGCCATCCGGGAACTGAGCCGCCAACGTTCCGGACTCGTTTTCATCCTCTGGGGAGCATACGCCGGGCGCAAGCGTGAGCTGATTGACCAATCGCGCCATCTGGTATTGTCGTCGGCTCATCCGTCGCCACTCAGCGCATCCCGCGGATTCTTCGGCAACCACCATTTCACGAGAACCAACGACTATCTGATCAAACAAGGAAAGACACCCATCGAATGGTGATCCGACACACATATTCACTCTTTGTCGCCACAATAGCCCTGCTGTTGGGGAGTCCGGTCGCACACTCCGCCGACATCACCGACACATCGACGCGCATCGAGCATCCGGCATTCCACACATTGCAGACGAAAGTCAACGGCAGCGAACAGCTTCCGGCCGTGATCATGCTCGGATCCGACGACCGCCTGACGATAGCATTCGACGAATTGGCCGAAGACCGACGCTACATGCGCTATGAACTCATCCACTGCGACATGCGGTGGCGTCCCGACGGACTTGTCGCTCCTGAATACCTCGACGGATTCAACGAAGCACAGGTTGAGGATTACAACTATTCGCAAGCCACAGCCGCCCACTATGTCCACTATGAAATTGAAATTCCCAACGAGGATATGCGCCCACGCCTCTCTGGCAACTATCTGCTGAGAGTCTACGACGAATCATCGCCCGACAAGACGCTGCTGCAAGTGCGCTTCAATATCGTGGAAGCACTGGCCCATGTCTCTGCCTCGGCAAGCTCACGCACCGACATAGACCACAACGAATCACACCAGCAGCTGACCATAGCCGTTGATACTGACGGTGCCGACATAGCCAACGTATTTTCCGACATGGCTATCACCGTAAGCCAGAACGGCCGCATCGACAACTCCGTGACAATCGGCAACCCCTCCCGGATAGCCGGAAAAACGGTCTATTACGAACACAATCCATCCCTGATATTTCCTGCCGGCAACGAATACCGCCGAATGGAGATTGTCTCGACAACCTATCCCGGGATGGGGGTGGAAAGCCTCGGATATGCAGATCCATATTATCATGCGACACTCTACACCGACCAGCCGCGCGATGAGCTCCCCTACACTTTCGACAGCACCCAGCATGGCCGATTCCGCATACGCGAATACAATGCCGACGACTCCGACACGGAAGCTGACTATATCGTGACCCATTTCTCGCTCGCTGTCCCTGAACATCCCGGCATCGACATTTTCATTGACGGCGACATGACTCAACGACGCTTCTCTCCTGAGAGCCGCATGGTTTTCAACCGCGCAACCGGGCTCTACGAACATTCTATGCTCCTAAAGCAGGGAGCCTACAACTATCAATATCTCGCCGTGGACCGCAATGGATCCACTCTCGGACACACATCCCTCATTGAAGGCGACCGCTATCAGACAACAAACGAATACCTCATCCTCGTCTACCACCGACGCCCGGGCGAACGCTACGACCGCCTGATCGGCGTCACCTCAACACTCTCAGGAATATAATCCCAATGTCAGACCCAACAGAAGAAACCACAGAAGAAATCATGCTCCAGATAAAAAACGCATTAGTATCGCTCGACCTTGCCGAAGAATTTTTTGTATGCGACCTCGACAAATGTCTCGGGGAATGCTGCATTGAAGGCGATGCCGGCGCTCCGATCACGAAAGATGAATACACTCGGCTGAAAGAGATCCTGCCTATTGTCTGGGACGACCTGCTTCCGGCTGCGCAGGAGCGCATCAAGGAGAAAGGTGTGGGATACGTAGACGAGGAAGGCGATCTGGTAACTCAGATCGTTGACGGACGCAATTGCGTGTTCACCACCTATGGCCCCGGAGGAAAATGCTTCTGTGCGATCGACAAAGCCTACCGCGAGGGACGTTGCTCCTGGCGCAAACCGATCTCCTGCTACCTGTATCCCTTGCGGCTCACGGAATACCCCACATTCACTGCCGTCAACTACCACCGATGGAAAATATGCAAATGTGCCACGGTGCTCGGAAGGGCAAAAGGTGTCCGCCTATTTGAATTCATGCGTGAACCTTTGATTGAGCGGTTCGGTCAAGAGTGGTACGATGAGCTCGCCGAGGCATGCCATGCCTACCTTGAGGAATACGGTGGCGACAACCGTTGATCAGACAGATCGCAAATATTCGCGTCCGGCAATTGTGAGAACCACGCCGCGCATCAGCAGATAGCCCAAAAAGGCGATCCATAGGCCATGATTGCCCAACATTGGGAACAAAAGGTAATATAACGCAAAGAATGTAAGCATAGCCGTCGCCATGCTTATGAGCATCATACGCGTACGCGTAAGGCCTATGAACACTCCGTCCCACAGGAATGCGCCAAAGCCCACCAACGGCACCATCATGGCCCAAACTGAATAGTGACGGGCAAGCTCCACAACCGGACGATCGGAACTCAGCAGCTCCATCACCCACTCACCACAGCCCACATACACGGCAGTAAACACCAATGCGAGTATAATCCCCACACCCATCAGAGACCGGACAGAAAGAGATAGCATAGGCCTGTCGCCGGCTCCAAGATAACGGCCGCATAATGCTTCCGACGCAAAGGCCAATCCGTCCATAAAAAACGAATAAAGCGTGAATAGCTGCATCAGCAGGGCATTGACGGCAAGCATCACCGGCCCCTGCATTGCCCCCGTCCGCGTGAACCATAGCGTCACCGCCACCAGACAGACCGTCCGAAGAAATATATCGCTGTTGATTCTGAAAAAACGTGGCAATCCATCTATGAGATTACGGAACCCAACCTTGTGCCATCCATATTTCCTGACGGCAAGAAACAGAGCCAACAGGAATCCTGCCCATTGAGCCACGAGCGTTCCGGTGGCCACTCCTTCAATTTTCATCCGTATCAAGAATACGAACATCAGGCTGGCGCCTATGTTGAACACATCGACAAACAGCGAAACCCACATTGGAGTGCGCGAGTCCTGCATGCCGACAAACCAGCCGGTCAGCGAGTACAGGCCTAAAACAGCCGGAGCGCTCCAGACCACTATCATAAAATAACTGCGTGCCACAGATGCCGTAGACCCGTCCACATCGAGCAGATCGAAAAGCAACGAGCAGACAGGCTCTCGCGCTGCAATCATGGCGATACCGATAAGCAGAGCAAGCAGCAACGAGCGAGCCAGTACAGTCTGCGCTCCACGTCGGTCTCCGGCTCCATAGGCCTGCGCTGTCAGTCCGCTCGATCCCATTCTCAGGAAACCGAATAGCCAGAACATGGTGTTGAACATTGTACCGCCCACGGCGATCGCAGCAATAAAAATGGCACTGCCCATGTGGCCAACTATAGCCACATCGGTCAGTGCCAGTATTGGAGTAGTGATATTGGTGATGACAGCCGGCAACGAGAGTGCCGCAATCATGCGCAGTTGACGGGTGTTGATCGCCATATCACAAAAATTTAGCTATCGTCAATCAAGCCTTCTTGGCGCGCATGCTGTCCCAAAGCAGATAAGCGATGATCACAACATACATCAGCAGACCCAGACCCTGGTTGAGAGCCGTATCCATCGTCATGGTCATATCGCCGCCGATAAATCGTGTCAGTGCAGAGAATACACCGAATAGCGCACCACCGGCAATCAGACCCGATGAGATCAACGTACCGCGGTCGCGACGGGCATCATTGACTGCCTTATCTTTCGAACGGGTGGAGACAAACCATGCTATGATACCACCGACAAGAAGCGGAGCATTGAGCGACATCGGTATAAACATTCCGAGACAGAACGCAAGTGCAGGAACCCCGAGCCAATTGAGCAGAAGAGCAAGCACTACACCCGTACCATAGAGCATCCAGGGTGTGTTGCCACCCATCATGATCGGTTCTATCACATTGGCCATAGCATTAGCCTGAGGAGCCACAAGTGCATTCTCCCCGGAGAATCCGTAGACCTCATTCAGAAGAAGCAGCACACCGCCAACGGTCGCAGCCGAAACCAGCGTACCGGCAAATTTCCATTGTTCCTGTTTGCGCGGAGTGGATCCGAGCCAGTAGCCAATCTTAAGATCGGTCACGAAACCTCCGGCCATCGACAACGCTGTGCAGACAACGCCTCCGATAATCATTGAGGCGACTATACCGGAAGTGCCGCTGATGCCGACTGCAACGAATATTGCAGAAGCCACGATCAGGGTCATCAATGTCATGCCCGATACAGGGTTCGTTCCCACTATGGCTATGGCATTGGCCGCAACTGTTGTGAACAGGAATGCGATCACGGTGACCACTATCCATGCCACGATGGCCTGCCATAGATTATGCAGCACACCGATCCAGAAGAAACCGAACACGGCGATAAGAGCTATGACCATGAAGAATACCACATGTTTCATCGTGATATCCATCTGCCAGCGCACAGGTTTGCGCTTCTCCTGGCCGCCCTTGAACTCACGGACTGCCAGACCGGCGGCCTGCGCTATGATTGGCCATGATTTGATGATACCGAGGACTCCGGCCATGGCGATACCGCCGATACCGATCTTTCGGGCATACTCACTGAAGATGAAATCCGGACCCGAAAGCTGGATCATTGAGTTGCCGTAGGTGCCGAGCAGAGGGATAAGAACCCACCACACCAGTGCCGAACCGGCAAAGATGATGAATGCATAGCGTAATCCCACAATATATCCGAGACCAAGCAGAGCAGCACCGGTGTTACAGCTCACAACAACCTTGGCCTTCTCGGCTATCGCCGCACCCCAGCCGGTCACCGCCGTACTGACAGTCTCGGCCCAGCAGCCGAACGTTGCCACGACATAATCATAGATACCGCCGATCAGCGCCGACAGCACCAATGTCTTGGCCTGGCTACCTGTGGAGGCGGAATCGCCCTGTCCGCTGATAAGCACCTGTGTGGTGGCTGTAGCCTCAGGGAAAGGATATTTGCCGTGCATGTCCTTGACAAAATATTTTCTGAACGGAATGAAAAACAGAATGCCGAGAACACCGCCAAGCAGCGAGCTAAGGAACACTTCAAGGAAATTGACTGTGATCTCCGGATGATTCTCTTTCAGAATGTAGAGAGCCGGAAGCGTGAATATGGCACCGGCCACGATCACACCGGAACAGGCTCCGATCGACTGTATGATCACATTCTGACCGAGAGCATTTTTCTTGTTACGCGCACTCGACAGTCCTACGGCAATAATTGAGATTGGAATTGCCGCCTCGAATACCTGACCTACACGCAGACCCAGATAAGCGGCTGCGGCACTGAAAATCACGGCAAGGATCAGACCCATCGTGACCGAATAGGGTGTCACCTCGGGATATTCACGCGCAGGATGCATCACCGGACGATACTCCTCGTCCTCGCCCAACTCGCGGAATGCGTTTTCCGGCATCTGCAGAGGATCGGCATCGTGAAGAAGCTCCTGTTCTTGAGCTTTGGTTGCTTTTTTCATTGAAACGATTGGTATTTACTATGTTAATTATTTATTTTTTCGCTGATAATCATTGGCTGACAGGTCGGGAGAGAATCTCAACGGTGTCAACGTAAATCTCCGTAACGGAATGCTTGATGGTGTTGCGGTCCTCCCACATCCTTGTGCGCAGCTTACCCTCGACATAAAGTCTTGAGCCCTTCCGGATATATTTCTCTGCCGTTGCGGCATTGGCATCCCACATCACAATGCGATGCCATTCCGTGCGCTCCGGCACCTGTGCCCCGGTGGAGTTGACATAGGCGCGATCCGAGGTGGCAAGAGGGAACTCAGCTACCTGACGTTCGCCCACATAGCGGATGGCCGGATCCCGGCCTACATTCCCGATCAATATGACTTTATTCACTGACATAACACAAAGATACGGATTTTTATAGGGTGTTTAATCATCTATCGCAACCAGGGTGACATGAGCGAGAAAACGCTTCTTGAGCTCCGGCGTTCCGCGATAATATATCTTCCCGGACAGACCGCCATAGCTCAGCTGCTCCACTGCATAGCAATGGATCGAGCCTACGCCGGTGGAGGAACAGCTGACAACGGATGCTTTCAGCTCATCAGCCTGAATCTGACCGGCTCCGGCCACTTTCAGATTAGCCGTGCTGCACTCACCGTAGATCGCTATAACGCCTTTCCCGGCAAGGATTGTGGCACTGACATCATTGGCTTTGACATTACGGACCGATATGGAGCCATTGCCCGTGACCCGGCAATTGAATTTAGGCCCCTCCGCTACCGACAGCACTCTCACAAGCGAGTCGCCATCATTTGTCACATTGGTCAGATAGGATGAATAGACTCTCAGCGTGGGAAGATCCTTATACGGAGTCTCACTTGCAGTAAGTTTTATTGTAAGCTTGGTCTTAGTGGGTTCAAAAATAAATGCCGACACCAGATCCCGCGGTGCGTCAAACTCAACGATGCCTGCTCGCGAAGGATCGCAGACATAGTCCACATTAACTCCGTCGACAACCTTCAGTTCATTGAAATTGTCGAATTTCATCTGATAATGGCTGACATCGGTCTGCGCATAAAGCCACGCCGATGAAATCATCATGACACTAAGCAGAATTATCAATCTCTTCATATCAGTTCTTGTTCTTATTTTCGTTTTCGATCGCAGGCAGTATTTCCGTTTCCACGCGTTGCAAGATAGCCTCAAGCTCCGATGCTGTTTCCGCACGCAACATGGCTATACGTGTCTCCCTGAAATTCGGGATACCCTTGAAGAGCGGCGAGGCGGCAAGATGTCTACGGATATGCAGGATACCCCGATATTCATCTATCCGGTCTATGCTCTCTGATATCTGACGGCGGATTAATGCAAATTTCTCGGCAGTCGATGGTTCCGGAATATAATTACCCGATGCTGCGGCTTTCATCCCACGGAATATCCATGGTGCGCCGATAGAAGCCCGGCCTACCATCACCCCGTCCACACCATAACGTGAGAATGCCTCATTGACCTGCTCAGGCGTAGTGATATCGCCATTGCCGATCAGAGGAATCGTCAGACGCGGATTTTCCTTTACTCTGGCTATCATCTCCCAGTCGGCACTTCCGGTATACATCTGTGATCTCGTGCGGCCATGAACCGTCAGAGCCTTAATTCCGCAATCCTGCAATTGCTCTGCAAGATCCACTATGATACGGCTGTCGTGATCCCATCCAAGACGAGTCTTGACAGTCACAGGCAGCTTCACGGCATTGACAACCGCACGAGTGATCTCAAGCATTTTAGGAATATCACGGAGCATTCCGGCTCCGGCACCCTTTCCTGCCACTTTCTTTACCGGACAGCCGAAATTGATGTCGAGAACATCTGGAGCAGCCGCCTCTACAATCTTGGCAGCCTCCACCATTGGCTCCACCTCGCGTCCGTAGATCTGGATCGCAGTAGGTCGTTCCAGTGGATCGATATGCAACTTACGCGTAGTGGCTGCTATGTTACGGATCAAGGCATCTGCCGACACGAACTCCGTGTAGACCATATCCGCACCCTGTTCCTTGCATATCAAACGGAAAGAGCGGTCTGTGACATCCTCCATCGGAGCAAGCATCACCGGACGCTCACCAAGATCTATTTCTCCTATTTTCATAACGATTGCTGCTATTCAGATCGCTAAGTTACTAAAAATACCTCAATTTTTTACGGTTTGTTCTCAATAACCTTAATAACAGATTAATTTTACATTTATTTTTATCTAAGACTCTAAGACCTATTTTAAAACGGGAACAACAATGTAGGCAGATCATTCCTTATGTGATCCGCCTACAAATTATCAGCAATAAAACTTACGACTACCTGTCGTTGTTGCTTTCCACTGTATATCTAAGCCATTTTAGATTCAGATACAAATGTCCGTTTTCTATCCACCAGGCATTCTGAGAATATACAATACCGGTCTCTTTATCATGTGCCACAAAGAATCCATCTGAGTTTTCGGAAACAACGGTTAGATGATGCGTCACATAACCATTACTATCCAATTATGAATTATGACAATTGGATAACCTCACGAGATTTAGATTATTTCTCAGATTTATTAATCCAATCAATAAGATACTCATATCCATCGGTTGTTTTTGTCCCATCTGAAGTTGACATTCCTAAACTCTCCCCTTTAATCAATTCGTTATTTACTATAGCAGTAGCTTCTTCAATAGCATTATTATGTAATAACGCGAGAATATACAATAAATTAGGGCATCCATTTCCATAGACTGGCTCAGGAAAGTATTTATCTGGATTGGGATTAGCGGTAATGAAAGCCTGGATGTCATTTTCGACCAAAATAAAAATCTCCTTCCATCTTGATTCAATCATTTCTTCTGTATATTGTTTCCAGGATCCGGTAAATGCCGGATAAGATGCAATTTGAGTTGCACTAACCGCAAATGCTCCAGTTCCACGTAAACTTTTTGGGGCTTTCTTATTCTCAGGACAATTAAAAATATCCCACCACAAATCATCTGCATACATTGGTTTGACCTCCAAGTATACTTCCGAAGTTACAAGATGATACAAAGCAAAGAAATAGTCATCAACAATTTTGTAACTCAGATAACCACTTCGTCTAAATCCATATTTTTTACCAATCTCCTTACGGGTGGTATCATCAAACTTATCAAATTCTTTCGATGTCATAAAAATATTATGTGGCAGTTTTATTTCAAAAGTTTACGGTCATTATCACCACTCTCCAACACACTCATCTGATGGATGGCAATTTGATTGAGTTTAATAAGTCGCTCTGACTGTGGCAGTCCCTGTTCTATGAATACGGCATTGAGGCTTTCCATGTTGGATAGGCAGATAAGTTCGTTAACCGAAGCATAGTCTCTGATATTTCCTTTCAAATCGGGGTAAGCCTCACGCCATTGCTTTGCGGTCATGCCGAACATAGCCACGTTCAACACATCTGCTTCATTGGCATATACGATACTCGCCTGTGCTTCACCTTCAAGACGGATACGTTCGGCCTCAGCCTTAGCAATAGCTTCAATGCCTTTGTGGAAAGGACAAAATTATTACTTCCGGCGGCATTTTTAATTGCACCGAATTCGGTACAATTAAAATCCGGATTATATAGCATCTCCCATTCGCCGAGGTATTCAATCGTACCTTTGAGACTGAGCCAACGAAATATTATATGCTCTTGCAGTTGGCTTTTAGCCATATCTGTAAGCGAAATATAATCATCGCCGTCAACTCCGATTACGGTAACTGGAGTATTTTGAACTATGATTTTTGCCATTTGGGGATAAGCGTTTGATTTCAAATGCAAAGATACATCAAAAATCGGACACATCAGCGTATTAGCCTAATTTTCAGCGTGATTAAATCCGATAATGGCAAAGTCGGTGTTCGATAGTCCCTGCAAGATGTTTTTGTCGGACACTCGCCCTCCGAAAACACCCTTGCAAAGTGAACCCCTCGACCGGATTTTGATACACAGACAAGTGCGGACAGCCATTTTTGATGCAACAATAGCAAAATATAAAATAGTCAAGAAAGGCCACTCCTTGACAAAGTTTCCGCAATATTGCATCAATACCATCTAATACCCTGAAACACACTTTCTTCGGTCATGGTACGTCATTTTTAGTCCCCACATAAGATGAATTCAAATTGGTTTTACATTTTAATTTGAACACAAAGATCTGACTTTTATATCTTTCTACTATTTGGCATCAGTCAACAAAAAGTAAGTGTTGAGAGTCGGTCCGGAGCAATCATCCCGGCCGCCTGACGCAGATCTTCCGGTGACAATGCCTCTATTCGCTCCACAATCCTGTCCAATGGCTCTACCTTACGCCCATACAGCACCGCACGCGACATGGCCAGCAATGTGTTTTCCCTATTCTCCGCACTGACAATCATCTGACCGATATATTGGCGTTGAATCGCCGAAAACCGACGGTCAGTGAGAGGTGTTTCCACAAGCCGCCCTATCACATCGTCAACTATGCGTCGGCATCGGGAAGCATCTTCAGCATCACACCCGTAATATATTGCAAAGACACCGCAATCCGACATCAATGTTGCTGAGGCATCAACAGAATAAACAAGTCCGCGCTTCTCGCGCATCTCCACATTCAATAGGGAATTCATGCCGGGACCGCCGAGCAGATTAACGAGCAACGCAAGCGGCAGACGGTTGTCGGAAAACATATCACATACCCTTGACCCAACTATCGTGTGGGACTGATGAATTGAAAGCTGCCTCGTTTCGCAAAACGCCGGAAGAATCGGCGGAACAGCTCTGCTGTTGCAAGCCTCCCCCTCAGCCAAACCGCTGAACGATCGCTCAACCAATTTCACTACTTTTGAAACCGATGCCGGACCACTATAAAATGCAACCATATTTCGCAACGTGTACAGTCGCCCGACAAACTTACGGCATTCGGACGAATCAAAATGAGCCAAGGCTGCCTCACTGCCGAGAATATTGTGTCCTAACGCTGAACCGGCAAAAAGAAGATCCTCAAAATCATCATAAACCGCCTCCGCCGGTATGTCGAGATATGAACTGATTTCATCAGCAACCACGTCTCTCTCCTTGTCCAGTTCTCGGTCAGGAAACCGGGAATTGGTAACCAGATCACCTATGAGATCCACAGCGCGACCCAGATTCCCGGATGGAAAAACAGAATACACCGTAGTGGTCTCCTTTGTAGTGTAGGCATTTAGTTCACCGCCACACGATTCCATCCTATTTATAATATGCCAGGATTTCCTACGTCCGGTACCCTTGAAAATAGTATGTTCCACGAAATGGGCAAGCCCATATCCATCATCCGGATCGTCACGGCTACCGGCATCAATAGCAACGCCGAAAAACTCTACAGCATCATTCCGTCTGCCAACATAAAGCAACCGCAAGCCATTTGACAAATCTACAACAACCGGATTTTCTGAATCAACAATCATAAACTGTTCTTAAACGGCTACCCGAGAAGCAACCGCAATATAAATAAATAACAGATTATGGAGACCCGTCGCACAAGGCGAACGCGGATCTCCATAATCATTTATCAGGTTAATCGGTTCTGACGATTAGAGTCCCTGGAGTTTGAATGTGATAGGCAGTGTGTACCATACATTCACGGGGTGTCCATTCATCTTACCGGGAGTGAACTTAGGCAGAGCCTTGACAACGCGTACAGCTTCTTTGTCGAGGTCGGGGTCCTTGCCACGGACAACCTTA
This sequence comes from uncultured Muribaculaceae bacterium, assembly GCA_910579185.1. Classification (GTDB taxonomy): domain Bacteria; phylum Bacteroidota; class Bacteroidia; order Bacteroidales; family Muribaculaceae; genus Paramuribaculum. Next base: position 273,361 of record CAJTTG010000003.1, on the reverse strand, counting down.
ACCTGGCCTACGGCACCGGTCTTGGTTACAACGAACTGAACAACGACACGTCCCTGGATACCGTTCTCCTGAGCAACGCTCGGGTAACGGAGATGGTCAGCTACCCATTTCAAGAGTGCTTCCTGACCACCGGGGAACTGAGGATCCTGTTCTACGGATTCCCATACCTTGTTGTCGTCAACAGGTGGTGGGGGAGGTGTGGTTTCAACCACAACAACATCCTCGTGAGCCTTTGCGTCGATGATATCGTCAGTACCGCCCGACTGGTCGACAACGCCGACAGCCGTTGTGGAGTTCTGAAGTTCATCCTGAGATCTCGGCGGTTCTGTCACCTGATCGTCAGGGAGAATCACGATTTCAGTCGCTTTCTCCGTATTGAGCACCTCTTCCGGGGGAAGAGTCTCTTCCGGGGGAAGCTCGATCATCTGCTGTTCATCTTCGATTTCCTCGTCGATTTCATCTGGAATAAAATCGGCTACAATGTTCTCTTTATTTGTTTCTTTCGGAGCTTCTGTTACTTCCAGCACTTTGCTGACACCCCAGGAGACACCGAAAAGAGCGAGAATAAAGACAACAACCGCTATCATGGCGAAGTTATGACGTTTGGGAGATTTGCCGCGGAGTTCGTATGCACCGAACTCTTTGTTTTTACCCTCAAACACAAGGTCGCGCCATTCATCTGATGAAAGATCTACATCTTTTGCCATTTTCTTTCTGTTTTTGGATTAATATATATCATTCATCAATTACTGAGCAGGAGCAGCTGCAGGAGTCTCTACTGGCAGACCAAGCATCTTGCGATCGAGGTCGTTGAGATTCTCAAGCTGGTATACTGAGATTTCGCTAATGCTCATTTCATCAAGGGCTCCAATCACGCTTTCCCAAGAGGCTTCGTCAGTTGCCTTGATCATAACGATAGGAGCTTTGAGTTCCTTGTCGTTGCGGACCTTTGCGGCTTCTTCCTCATAAAGGCGCTGGTTTTCATCCTCATTATTTGGATCGAATCCCTTGTTACGCCATTTCTCTTTGAGTTCATTGATCTTTTTGATCACCGTCTTGTTACGTTCGGAAAGGATTTTACGGATACCACGCTGAACGTTGTTCTCGTTGCCGAGGAATGCCTCGGTCTGCAGCTGGTCTTTCAGGGGTTCGCCATTGGCATCGAGTTTGGGAGCACCTTCGTAATAGTAGATTACGTTTTTCATCTTGCCGTCGGCATCGAACTTGGGTTGACCTTTTTCGTCACGTTCGGTGTCAAGCAGAAGGGTGATTGCCTGAGACTCGGCAGCCTGGCTCTTTTGCTGTTCGTTCTGAACTTTTTCGTTGGAGGGGAGCGCTATTTTCAATGTCTGCGATTTCAACATCGTGGTACAGAGCATGAAAAACGTGATCAGAAGCATGTTCATATCCACCATCGGCGTAAAGTCGACGTGAATCGGCATTTTTTTCTGAGCGCCCTTTTTCTTTTTACCCTTATCGGATTGTTCTATCTGTGCCATAATGTTACTGATCTTGAGATTTAAGTGCAGTCATCAGAGTGAAGCGGGTCATTTTCAGTGTCTGGAGGTTATCCAACACAACATGCATTTTTGAGAAGGGAGTGCGGCGGTCAGACTTGACTGCGATACCCTCGCCTTTTGTCATTGCATCGTTGAGGTTAGGATAGCTTCTTTGTGCTACTTTCTTGATAGCGCGCATCCAAAGCTGGAACTCGTTGGTTTTATCGTGGTTGAGATCAATTGGAATACCAACATGGATAACGTCTTTCTGGCGGTTGTACTGTTCCTTTTCTTCATCCGAAAGTTTGTAGAACTTGGTGTAGACCTGGTCCTGTTCAGCCTGAGAAAGAGCGAGGAACTTTTTCAAGTCGGCGATCGGCATGCCGATAGTACCGAGCTTGGCAAGCTGCATCACCTCATCCGGAGTGAGTTGTACAGGCGCGCTGGTATGCATACCATTATAGTCACTGATAGCCTGTATGATCACCTCGCGACGTACGCTGTCCGATGCCCATTTTCCTTTTTCCTTGCGTGCCTCAGCTGCTGTAAGATCTGGATTCTGCTCCTTGGCATAAGCCACAGATGCATCCGGATCCACTTCGCCGGCAACATTCAGGAACACTTCGCCTTGGGGGCTGACCAGAACGTTAACGACATTGGATGTCGAAACTTTCTGCTCCTGCACCGACGATGGAGTTTCCACCGTGACGGGTTCCTTCTGAAGGAAGGTTGAAGTCAACATGAAGAAAGTAAGCAAAAGAACAGTCACGTCACTCATCGCGGTCATGTCGATGAGGGTACTTTTTCTTTTAATTTTTACTTTTCCCATATTACTTTATCTCTAATTATTAATTAATGTGTAGTAATATGGAATTAGTGAGTTGCTGCGAATGTCTGTACAATCGAGAAACCGATTTCGTCGATAGCGTAGGTGAGGTTATCGATTTTGTTGGTGTAGAAGTTGTAGGAAATTACAGCGAATGCGCCGGTTGCGATACCGAAGGCAGTGTTCACAAGTGCCTCAGAAATACCGGTTGAAAGAGCTGATGAGTCAGGAGCACCTGAGTTAGACAGAGCCTGGAATGATTTGATCATACCGATCACAGTACCGAGAAGACCGACGAGAGTACCGAGGGTAGTCATGGTAGCAACGATGGGGAGGTTCTGCTGGAGGGCAGGCATTTCGAGAGCGGTAGCTTCTTCAACTTCTTTCTGAAGAGTAGCAACTTTCTGTTCTTTGGTGAGAACGGTGTTCTTGTCCATTTCTTCGTAGCGAACGAGAGCGGCAGCAACAACAGCAGCTACAGAGCCTTTCTGCTTCTTGCAGAGATCCTGAGCACCGGCGATGTCGTTCTTAGCAAGGCAGTTCTTCACAGCAGCAACGAACTTAGCGGTGTTGCCTTTGCCTTTTGCGCTTGAAAGAGCGATCCAACGTTCAACAGAGAGAACGATCACAGTGAGGAAGAGGGTCTGAAGAACAGGCACGATGATACCGCCCTTGAAGATAGTACCGATAAGGTCAACGGGGTGAGCCTTGTCGATTCCCCATACGGTCCAGTTTGCAGTTGCACCCTCAAATGATTCGGGATCGAAGTGGCTGGGATTGCCGAAGAAGAAGAGGAAGAGGCAAACAGCGACAACGAAGCAAACGATGATCACGAGGAATGCGTTCTTGATGCCTTTCACATTTTTCTTGTTAGTGGGTTGTTTTTTAGCCTGAGGCTTTGCCTGGGGCTGAATGGGCTTTGTAGCTTCCATAATTTAAATTACTAATTTGTTAAATGATTTAATGGTTATTTAGTTATTGGATTTCAGACAAATGAAATGGTTTTAGATTAATAAGGCGATGATCTTTAAAATGTCCGGACAAAGCCGACCCATCGTTAGTCACAAACGCTAATGCAAAAGTATTGATAAAATTCCCAATCTCCAAATATTTATTCTCCAAAAATGGAGTTTTATAGAAATAAATTGTTCGGCTACAGTTTTTTTTGTGATTGTTTCTGAAATTTTGTCAAAATTCAATAACTTTGCATGCAAAACACAATAAACAGACTTCATATAACAGCCAAACATGTATAGCCACATCACTCTCCATCGCGGACTGGATCTCAATTTGCAGGGAAAAGTGGAACAAGGAGCAGAGGCCGGATCGATGGTAATGCCGTCGATCATCGCTATCTGCCCTGACGATTTTCCCGGACTTACGCCAAAGGTCGTTGTAAAAGCCGGCGACCACGTTGAGGCAGGCCAGCCCCTGATGATCGACAAAAACCGGGAGGAAATAAAGATCGTTTCTCCGGTCAACGGCACCGTCGGTGAGATTGTGCGCGGTGAACGCCGCAAGATTCTGCGCGTGACCGTGACACCCGATGCCTCCGCAAACACACAGGCCGCGACCTCCGGTAAAGGAGCCGCCGATGCAACTGCCGTCAAGGCAGCACTGATGAACTCCGGACTGTGGGCCATGATGCGTCAGTTGCCCTACGACATCATCCCCGAATCAGATGCCGTTCCGGCCAACATATTCATCACGACATTTGACAGCGCACCGCTTGCTCCCGACATGCACACAGCCGTCAGCGGCAAAGCAGCCGAGATCAAAGCCGGCATTAAAGCTCTCCTGACCCAAACCGCCGGATCTTTGTATATAAGCGTCCGCGACATCGCCAAGACAGAGCCGCTGCTTGGCAATGATCTGAAAGACAATCAACGCGTCACTGTTGCTGAGATAAGTGGCAAACATCCTGCCGGGCTACCAAGCATTCAGGCAGCCAACCTCGCCCCTGTCAACAAGGGTGAAAGCGTATGGATGCTTGATATCATAACACTCGCCCGGATCGGCGACATGATTCTGAACGGACGCTGCGACTGGTCGACAGAAGTCGCCCTGACAGGATCAGAGGTAAAAACGCCCCATATGATCCGCACCGTAAACGGAGCTGCGATAGAGCCGCTGATCGCCGGATCGCTGAAAGACAACGACCACAACACACGAATCATATCCGGCAACGTGCTCACCGGCATAAATGTCGGTGCCGACGGCTTCCTGCGTTTCCCCTACCGACAGATCACCGTTATCCCCGAGGGCGACGATGTTGACGAATTCATGGGCTGGGCCTCCATGAGCCCCAACAAGATGAGCCAGAACCGCTCATTCATCTCCCGTTTATTCGGAAAGAAACTATTTGCACCCGATGCACGCATCAACGGCGGACGTCGCGCAATGATCATGTCGGAACAATACGAAAAAGTTCTGCCAATGGACATCATGGCCGAATACCTGATCAAGGCCATCATCTCACGCAACATAGAACAGATGGAAGCACTCGGAATCTACGAAGTCACACCGGCCGACTTCGCCCTATGCGAATATGTCGATCCCTCCAAACTGGAACTTCAGAAGATTGTGCGCGAAGGCCTCGACTACCTACGCAAGGAACTGAGCTGATCCCCTACTCTGATTACGAAAAAACAAAACAATAGCAGAAATCATGCTAAGAAAATATCTCGACAAAATCAAACCCAACTTCATGCCCGGAGGAAAGCTGCAGGCGTTCCGTTCCGTGTTCGACGGATTTGAGACATTTCTCTACACACCCAAATCCACCTCAACCTCCGGAGTGCATGTCCACGACGCGATCGACTCGAAACGAGTGATGATCATAGTCGTCTTAGCCCTCATCCCGTGTCTGCTTTTCGGCATGTACAACGCCGGATACCAGAACGCCCTTTGCTCGGGCGCTGAAATGACCCACTGGGAGATGTTCCTCTACGGCTTTCTGGCCATCCTGCCGAAACTTGTGGTCACCTACGTCGTAGGCCTCGGAATCGAATTCATCGTAGCCCAGAAACGCGGAGAAGAAATTCAGGAAGGCTTCCTGGTGACAGGTATCCTCGTGCCGCTGATCTGTCCCATCACCACTCCACTATGGATGCTTGCCGTGGCGACAGCATTTTCCGTCATTTTTGTTAAAGAGGTGTTCGGCGGAACAGGCTACAATATTTTCAACGTGGCTCTCGTGACACGCGCATTCCTCTTCTTCGCCTACCCGGCCAAGATGAGTGGTGACAGTGCGTTCATCCCCAACGAACCGATCTGCGGCCTGGGTGGTACCGTCACATACGCCGATGGCGTTTCCGGAGCGACCCCACTCGGCCAGATCTCTACAGGCGCACAGCAGATTACCGACGCAATCGGCGATCCCGTGAGCACCTGGGACGCATTCCTCGGCCTTATCCCCGGATCATTCGGCGAAACGTCGACACTCTGCATCCTGATCGGCGCCGCGCTGCTTCTGCTGACCGGCATCGCCAGCTGGAGAATCATGCTCTCCGTATTTGCAGGAGGACTCGTGATGGGCTTCATTGCCAATACATTCCCCTCGGAACTCTATCCGGCATCAATGTTGTCGCCGGTCGACCAGCTCGTGTACGGCGGATTCGCATTTGCAGCCGTGTTCATGGCCACCGATCCCGTAACAGCGGCCCGAACAGCCACCGGCAAATATATCTACGGCTTCCTTGTCGGCGTGATAGCAATACTTATCCGCGTCTACAACACCGGCTATCCTGAGGGTGCAATGCTCGCCGTGCTGCTGATGAACGCATTCGCGCCATTGATCGACTATTGCGTAGTGCAGACCAACATCAGCCGCCGCCTGCGCCGACTCAGAGACAAAGCATAACTAAACCCACGGCAAACAAGAAACGAAATGAACAAGCAAAGCAACATATACACCACGATCTACATTATCGTGTTAGTGCTGATCGTCGGCACTGTCTTAGCCGTGACGTCGCTTTCACTCCGCGACCGACAGCAGGACAACGTCAACGCCGACAAAATGCGTCAGATACTCGCATCTGTCAAGATCACCGCCAACGATGGCGACATCAAACAGGTGTTTGACCGCTACATAGTTGAACAAATGGTTATCAACAATGCCGGCGAGAAAATAGAAGGCAACGCATTCGATATCGATGTGGCAACTGAAATAAAACTTCCCGATGCCGAGCGCAAACTCCCGGTATTCGTCTGCAAGACCGACGACGGATCGACAAAATATATCCTTCCGGCATACGGCGCAGGACTCTGGGGCCCGATCTGGGGATATATAGCTGTTGACTCCGATGGTACCACCATCTATGGCGCGTTCTTCGCCCATCAGGGCGAGACTCCCGGACTGGGAGCCGAGATCGAGAAGCCGGCATTCTGCGACCAATTCGCAGGAAAACAGCTTATCACTGACGGCAACTTCCATCCGATCAACGTTGTCAAAGCCGGTCAGACTCCTGCAGGAGCTGAAGCCTATACCGTAGACGGTGTGTCCGGCGGCACAATCACCAGTAAAGGTGTGGCAGCCATGCTTTCCAACTGCCTGACACCCTACAAGTCATTCCTTGAAAACTTAAGCAACAAATAACCATGGCTGAAAAAGTTAGCAATAAAAGCGTTCTTTTCAATCCATTTTCAAAGAACAATCCGGTCATTGTACAGGTGCTCGGCATCTGCTCCGTGCTGGCTGTCACAGCCAAACTCGAACCGGCAATAGTGATGGGCATCTCGGTAATAGCCGTGCTTGCCTTCTCCAATGTGATCATCTCCCTGATCCGCAACACTATCCCCACCAACATACGAATCATTGTCCAACTCGTAGTGGTGGCCGGACTGGTTGTGATTGTCAATCAGCTCCTGATGGCCTACACCTACGATGTCAGCAAACAGCTGTCAGTCTTCATCGGGCTTATAATCACCAACTGTATTCTCATGGGACGCCTGGAAGCGTTTGCCATGGCCAACAAGCCGTGGCCCTCGTTTCTCGATGGCGTTGGCAATGGTGTGGGCTATGCCATCATCCTCATCATCGTGGCATTCTTCCGCGAACTGCTCGGAAGCGGCACGCTGCTGGGATATCAGGTGGTGCCCCAATGGTGCTATGAGCACGGATATGTCAACAACGGCCTGATGATTCTCCCTCCGATGGCCCTTATCGTAGTGGGATGCATCATCTGGATCCACCGCTCGATCAATAAAGATCTTCAGGACGATTGAACCAATTAAAGAACACAAGAAAAGATGGAAAATCTAAACTTATTCATACGCTCGATCTTTGTCGACAACATGATCTTTGCCTACTTCTTAGGCATGTGTTCATTCCTCGCCGTATCGAAAAACGTCAAGACAGCTCTCGGACTTGGTGTCGCCGTCACGTTCATGCTCGTGATCACACTCCCGATCAACTATCTGCTTGAAACCTATGTGCTCCGCGCCGGAGCTCTCCAATGGCTCGGACCGGAATATGCCGACGTAGATCTCAGCTTCCTTTCGCTGATCATGTTTATCGCCGTGATAGCATCCATGACCCAGCTGGTGGAGATGGCAGTAGAGAAATACAGCCCTTCGCTCTATGGCTCACTCGGCATCTTCCTGCCGCTGATCGCCGTCAACTGCGCCATCCTCGGCGGTTCGCTCTTCATGCAGCAGCGCGAATTCTCAAGTGTGCTGACAGCTGTATGCGCTGGTGGTGGCTGGGGTATAGGCTGGCTACTCGCCATTGTTGCCATCGCAGCTATCCGCGAACGCCTCGCCACATATTCCAATATACCCCGTCCGTTGCGCGGCATCGGCATAACATTCATCCTCACCGCGCTTATGGGCATCGCATTCATGAGTTTCCTCGGCATAAAAATCTGACGCAGACATGTTACTACAATCAAGCATACTATTATCAGTAGCCTCGCTGACAGTTCTTTCCGGCGTAGGCATATTCCTCCTGATCACATTGTTGCTCGTCGCAGTACTGCTGACAGCGAAGCATTTCCTTGTGCATTCAGGCAAAGTCACCATCACGATCAACAAGGACACGAACGTGGAGGCCAATTCCGGCAAAGCATTGCTATCCACCATGGCCGACAACGACATATTCCTCCCCTCGGCATGCGGCGGCAAAGGCAGCTGCGGCCAATGCAAAGTTCAGGTGTTGAGCGGAGGCGGAGAAATTCTTCCGACTGAGACCGTACATTTCAGCCGCAAAGAGGTCAAGAACAACTGGCGTCTGGCCTGTCAGGTCAAAGTAAAGGAGGACATGGAGATCGCAGTCCCGGCATCGGTACTCGACATCAAGGAATATGAATGTACAGTTGTCTCCAACAAGAACGTGTCCACCTTCATCAAGGAATTCATCGTTGCCCTTCCGGAAGGAGAACACATGGACTTCATCCCGGGCTCTTACGCTCAGATCAAGATTCCAAAATTCTCGATGGACTACGACAAGGACATAGACAAAGACTCCATCGGAGCGGAATACCTGCCTGCATGGGAAAAATTCGGTCTGTTCTCTCTGAAATGTCACAACGACGAACCCACTGTAAGAGCATACTCAATGGCCAACTATCCGGCCGAAGGCGACCGCTTCATGCTGACAGTCCGCATAGCCACTCCCCCGTTCAAACCGAAACCTGCGGTTGGATTCATGGATGTGATGCCCGGCATAGCATCAAGCTATATCTTCACCCTGAAGCCCGGTGACAAAGTGCTCATGAGCGGTCCTTACGGAGATTTCCACCCCATTTTCGACTCCAAGAAAGAGATGATGTGGATTGGCGGTGGCGCCGGCATGGCACCCCTCCGCGCACAGATCATGCACATGACCAAGACCCTCCACACCACAGATCGCGTGATGAACTACTTCTACGGCGCACGCGCCCTCAACGAAGTGTTCTATCTCGACGACTTCCTGCAGCTGGAGAAAGAATTCCCCAACTTCCATTTCCATCTTGCTCTCGACCGTCCCGATCCGGCAGCCGATGCCGCAGGTGTGAAATATACCCCCGGCTTCGTGCATCAGGTGATCTACAACACATATCTCAAAGATCACGAGAATCCGGAAGACATCGAATACTACATGTGCGGTCCCGGCCCGATGAGCAACGCCGTAAACCAGATGCTCGACTCTCTCGGCGTTGAACCTGAGAACATCCACTACGACAACTTCGGAGGATAATCACATCGATCGGACGGTCATAAAAGCTGACCGCCGCCATTACAACAACAAGACCCGAGCCGGAATTTCATCCGGCTCGGGTTTTCACTAAAAATCTGAGTTATTGCGCCTTCCAAGCGTTAAAACCCAGCCTGCAATTTGCACAAAAAATACAGATTCACTATATTTGTAGCGTAACCGGCAGTATAATCCGGTCATAAGACATTTTAAGGCGTTTACCCAAGCGCTTGTTCCGGCAGATCCGAATCTCGCAAATTCACAAATCTCTCACCGGACAAGGCATAGGTAGGTGTCCCATAGGTATATCACATCTTGTCGCTACATGGAAAAGTAGGCAGCGGCATCGAATATCCGTATATCTGACGTGGGAACCCTGCACAGCTCGTTCCGAGAGAAAGGCATTTGCGAGAGCCAGGATTTGTGGGATGAGTTCAACAGGTAGAAACTCCCACGTCTTTTTTTGTAATCATAAGCGATCGCTACAGGTGATGGATTGGGAGTAACCACACGAATATCATTATCAACCAACTTCCAAACCACCCTCCTGCAATGAAAAACGGAAAAATCAAACAGATCATCACTTCCGCTGTGATAATCCTCGCATGCGCGATGTCTGTGCAAGCACAAAAGAAGAATGTACTTGTCTCACCGACCACCGGCGAAACCGTCAGCACAGACGACCTTGACAAGATCCATGCAAAGATTGTGGAGGGTCTATCCAATCTCCAGACCGTCAACATCCTTGACGCCACAGACGATGGCGCGGAAGCTGATTTCATATTCAAATGCAATATTGATTCCGTGTGCATATATCCGAAGAAACAAGCTGACGGGAAAACTACCTACGTCACCGAATTCAATTTAAAAGCAGATGTGTTTTCCCCGGATAATGAGGGACTGGCCTGGTCTATACCAGTTCAAGTCTACAATACCATGGTAATGAAAACATTTGAAGACAAGCGGCTGTCGGCTCAGTCGGCTCTTGAATGGGTTGCTGAGAAAATAGAGCGCAAAGTTTGGGAGCCTTTTGCTATCCGCGGACAACTGCTTGGCGTTGAAGAGAGCAAAAACGGTAAGGCATCAAAAGTGAGCATCGAGATCGGCTCACTCAAGGGCGCTTCGAAAAACCAGGAGTTCAATGTCTATCTCCCCGACCCCAAAATAGTTGACAAGAAAGGTAACCTCAAAGAGAACAAACCTATCGGCAAAGTCAAGGTAGAGGACATGGGTGATGAGGTCTCCGTTTGCAAAGTCAGCGGTGGCGGCGATAGAATCTATGAGGCATTCCTTGAAAATCCCGAGCAACTCACAGTCCTGTCAAAGGGTCCCACAAAAGGATTCATCAACGACAAAAAATATCAGGCACAAGTTGGTGCGGAATACATCTGGATAACAGAGCAGATGGTCAATTCGGTCAAGGAACTGGTGGGCGAAGGCATCAGTGCCGGAAAAGAGATTGGAAGCATGTTCTGATAACAACCACAGGATTATGAAACGACTTATAACTGCCTTGTCAATCCTGATGGCACTCGCGATGTCTTCGCATAGTCAGCACCGGGTTGTTGTAAACACCGACATCTCCGGAACAGGCTACCTGTATGCAGAAGAGGTGTTCAACTCTGTTGTAGGAAGCCTAAGAAAGATAGGCTTTCTCGAACTGATGGGGAGCAACTGGCACGGAACAGAAGAGGGCGACTTCCAGATCAACATCCGTGTTGACGCCATGATCAGAGTTCCGGTCACAGATAACGACAGCAAATATAGCTACCGCTGTAAAATTCCATATCAACTGAGCATAGTCCGACTTTCCGATAACGTCAACATCGCATCCCAATCCTTTCATGCAGAGGGTATGTCGGACAAGAACATCGCAGATGCCGCGGCCCATTCCATCCGCAAGAGCCAACCTAAGGTACTGAAATTCATAAACGACAAGATGCCCTACTATGGCGAAGTTCTTGAAGTGTCGGAAGCCGACGGCAATAAGGCGCATGCACTCTACATATCCCTGGGATCGCACGTCGGCATTGAAAAAGGACAAGTCCTTGAGGTTAAGCAAAAAGCCATGGCCGCCGGTCGCCTCTATTATAAGACCCTCGGAAAAGTGAAGATAGAAGAGGTGGAGGGAGAGGAAGGATCGCGTTGCAAAGTGACCGATGGCCACGAAAAAATCCTCAAAGCCTTCATAGAGACTCCGGAAGATCTCAAAGTACAGACCGCCATGAAATGGATGATCGGCGATTGGTTGGAAACCCTATAAGACTCTATATTCCGATGAATACCCGAAAACTCATAACACTCTCTGTTATCCTTATTGTACCATCGTTAGTTCCAACGCCAGCATCAGCAATCTCCGCAAGCGATGAGCCCGGATACGTACACTACGGTTCCGTCTACAACCGCGTGAAAGACATTTCTCTTGCCGGCAAAGAGGAAGCCCGGGAGCTGACAGTGGAACTGAACGACGGGACAACAGCAGTCAAAGGAGGGATAGCCACGATCTATCTGCGCCACGAAGTAAGAGGTAGAATAATGCACCGCCGCCTCGGCGAGGCCAAGGTAGAGGAATTTCTCGGTAAGAACCTCATAAGGCTTAAAGTCACCAAAGGACACAAGGAAATCTATCTTGCCTACATTGACTCACCCGATATGCTATACGCAAAATAAGTGCCTGTCACAAAATAAATAAGCACTGCCACATAACAAAATCCATCAGAATGAAACTACTCATCACCCTGCTCCTATGCATCGTATCATTTGCCGCGAATGCCCAATATGAGTATTCCAACAGCATCACCCATATCTCCGGAAGCGACAATAACATAATTCTTCAGGTCGCAGTCCAAGCCCACGACAAGAAAGAGCTTGAACCGATGGCCTGCAAATCAATTGTCTACGCATATCTGTTCAACGGCATCCCCGGTGTAGGTGATGGCGAGCCGCTACTCGACGACAATGATTCCAGATTGCATGCAGCCTATTTAAGGGCGTTGTTCGACACTAAATATACCGTCTACGCCAATATGCCGCGCAAGATCGACGGACCACGCAAGAACACCGCCGGGATGCAGGAGGCCACATACCAGATCAAATTCCATAAATCGGCATTCGACAAGGATCTCATGGCTTATAATCTGATACAAGGGGGTGAAACCAAACCTGAACTGCCGTCAATTATGGTTGTCCCGTTCCGACAGGATGGTCAAAGCTACCGGCAGATTCTTGACAGCAAGCCGGAGATACGTCTTGCCATAAGCAAAGTACAGACGGCATTCAGTCAGGCAGGCTACACAACCATCGACTTCATAGCAAAACTTGAGGCCGCCGAACGCCACTCCGACTTCACTTCCGACAACGCCGATTCATTCGCCGCCCAACTGATACGCAACTCAGGATCGGACATATATGTTTCGGTCGACTGCTCGGTTATCAAAACATACAATAACATCCATGTTGGACTTGCAATGAAAGCTTACTACTCGGCCAACGGAAATATCACTGCCAGTGCCACTTCCAGCTATGACGGCAACAGCACCATAGACCGCTGCTACATCGGAGCCATCCACAAGGCGATGCCAGAGTTGCTGCGCCAGATAAAATGGCCTCCCACAAAAATAGATTCCAAACTAACCATAGGCGTAGGCGCTGAATCAATGATAGACCTCGACCACGTTTTCGAACAGACCGGAACCACCATTGCCGAGGAGATCAGAAGCTGGGTTAAGAAAAATGCCCGTGCATTCCATCAGCAGGGACTATCATCAACCGAAATAATCTTTGACTCCATCACTATGCCAAAGGATTGCGATTCAACCGACTTTGCCATGAAACTCGCACAATATCTGCGCCGCAAAGGCATCTCAGCGAAATACACCATTGATGGTCTATCCATCTACATAACAATAACAGACTGACCGTATGAAACACATAATGGCAATCCTGCTGGCACTCCTTGCCGCAACCGGCGTCTCGGCAAAGAAACAGCCGGACTGGATCAAAAGCAAACCTGCTGATACCGGTTTTTATACCGGCATAGGCTCAGCTCCGGTTTCCGCTCCCGATCACGACCGTCAGGCCAAAGAGAATGCCCTTTCCGATCTCATGTCGGAAATAAAGATCACGATTGAGAACCAATCCCTATTGTCGCGGATCGACGAAAACGGCAAATACTCCGAACGCTACACCAACGACATCCGGTCCAAATCAAAAGCATGGCTTGAGGGCTACGAACTTGTTGACACCTACAATGACGGCGAACAATATTGGGTGTATTACCGTCTTGAAAGGGAAAAGTATGCCCGTCTGCGCGAAACGCGTAGCAAGGAAGCTTCAGAAACAGCCCTCGATCTATGGCTGAAAGCCAACAAATCATTGAAGAACGGAGAATTCATCAATGCAGCCAGCCTATACGCCCAAGGGATCAGGACGCTTGAACCATTCGGGGACATGCGACTTGAAGTTGTGGCCGACGGAACAACAATGAACATAGCCTCGGAACTCACCTACTCACTGCAGTCGATGTTCAGCCAATTCAGCATGACGCTGACACCGCCTAAAATGACCGTGACACCCTTTAATGCTGAAGCATCCGAGATCCTTGTCAGAATAAAATCAGGTTCAGACAATCTGCAAGGAATTGCCCTCAGCGCCACCATAGATGCAGGATCGGCGAAAATAAACGTCAAAGCTCCTACCGACAGATCAGGTCATACACGGATATCGGTTTCCGACGTTTCGGCAAAGCCATCGCAAAGACATATCACCATCACTCCCCTGCTCGACTTCGACGGGATATTCAACACCCCGGCACTTGAAACCTTAGCCACGCCACTTATAAAGATGATCCGTCCGGGCAAAGTGTCGGTAGAGATCAAAGACTCCGGTCTTAAAGCCTGCTATACCATATCTGATTCCGAATCAGCCAATATAGGCCGACAGATAGCTACATTCATCAACAAAAGCTATTTCGACATAGTTGAGAGCGACACTGCGGCCGATCTCCGTTTCGACATCACGACATCGTTCCGTCAGGGCAACATAGTTAGCGGTCCGATGTACGACATGCGCGAATATTTCAGCACGGTCACAGTGACCGTCACCGACCTCAACAGCCAATCGGTTGTAGCCACAGCCCATATCGATGATATGCGAAGCGTCGCTCCGGCAAAAACTTCCGTAAAGAAAGCCCGTAACGACGCCAACCGTCAGGTCCTGAAAAAAATTCAGAAAGAACTTGACTCACAGCTTCTGGCCGCAAAATTTCAACGCAAGGCAATCGAACGGCAGAACGGTACTGTCACAAATGACGCATTTTTCTACTCAGATCAGGATGAGGACTGATAACCCCGAAACATGAATAAATAAATTTTTAATCACCAACATAAACCAATCAATCATGAAACTCTCTACAGCATTTATCCTCGCAACCGCAATCCTCGCATCATCGGCATGCGCATCAGCCAAAAAGCCCAAAGCAAACAAAGGCGAATCTGAAATCACGCTTCTCTGCGATTACACCACCGATGAGACAGCGTTCTATGCCAATGCAGTTGAAGAAAGCACCAACATGCAGATGGCAAAAGATAAAGCAGCATTGGCCGCACGCGCAGAGATTGCCCAGGCTGTCAAAATGTCGATCGAGACATTTACCCAGCAATACCGTAATGACGAGAACGCGGAAGCCCAGCAGAAAACAGATAACTCCATGCAATCTATCACCGTTCAGACCATGTCGGGCTGTATCATTGTCTGCAACCGCATTGTGCGTACCGACAGCGGAAAATATCGCGCATACGTCTCCATGAAACTGCCCAAGGACGACGTTGTCAACGCCATCCGCGAAGCCCTTGCCAAAGACGACGCATCAAAATCGCTCGACCAACGTCAGGCCGAATTTGAGAAAGCCATCCAGAACGCCATCATTAAATCCAACAAATAAACAAGACGTTCATGAAACGACTCCATAGACCAAAACCGGCTGTTTTTCTGCTCTGCGGTATGTTAAGCGTTGCCGCACAAGCCCAGGAAAGTGACTGGGAAAAAGCGTTTTGGCAAAGAGCAAAAGAGCATGCGGAGGCTTTTGATGCCACAACCAGAAGCCACTTCGAGAAAATGCGTTCGAATTTCAATGCAGAATATGCCGAAGCCCTCAACGGAATCTGGAAAGAATATCAAGTCATAGCCCCTACCCCACGTCCACAGCGAATAGAGCCTAAAACACCTCCTGTGGCTCCGAAAGAAGCCCTGCTGCCGGAAAAACCGCTGAATGTGGTACCGGAAAAAGTAGTGCTTCCTCCACCGGTCGTGAAACCTATTCAGCTCACAATCCCAGATAATCCATGCATAACGGTGGCCCAGAACGTGCCGAGCATGAAAGTAGACTTCTTCGAGACAATTTGTGAAATAGGGTTGTATTCATTCGAGCCCATCAGCTACAATCAGGATCGGCTTTTGCTTGGCGACGAATGGAAAAAACTCGAATCAAATGAAAACACAGGTAAGCTGATCGACGATTGTGTTCGTCTGCGTGAGGCATTATCTCTTTGCGACATGGGATATCTGTGGCTATGCGAGACCATATCCGCCAGAATATATCCGCAATCCAAGGATTCGCAGGCATTCCTCACAGCATATCTGATGAACCAGACAGGCTACGACGTCAAACTCGGACTTACCAGGAAAGGGCTGACCGTTCTGATGCACACCGATCTTCCGCTCGACGGTCAATATTCCATAATGTTCAGCGACACAAAATACTTTGTACGCGACAAAGAACTGGCATTACTGCCTATCAGATCCTACGAAGGCTTCTATGCTCCATCGGAAACGATACCGTTGCGAATAGTACCTGACCGCATGCCAAAGCTTGATCCCAAGCGGATTTCCCCGGTTGTCTACAGCTCCAAGCAATGGTCGTCGGAACCTGAATTTCAGGTAACTGTCAGCAAACATGAGATGGAATTTTTCGCTGATTATCCGTGGATGTCATGGGAACACTACATCCGCGCCCCCCTGTCGGACAACTTCCGCAATGAGGTTCTCCCTCCGATGCGTGAGATGGTAAGTGGGCTCAGCACCTTTGATGGAGTGCGCAAACTGCTTTCTTTTGTGCAATTCGGATTTGAGTACATGACAGATAATGACCAATACGGACATGAAAAGGTCAATTTCCCGGAAGAAAACTTCTATTATCCGGCCAACGACTGTGAGGACCGTTCTATTCTATTCGCCACTCTGGTACGTGAGATCTACGGACTCGATGTCGTGTTGCTCCACTACCCCAACCATCTTAGCACAGCCGTCGATTTCGGTGACCCAACCATCAAAGGGGATGCCATAAGCCTTGACGGCCGCCATTATGTGATGTGCGATCCGACTTACATTGGAGCGCGTATCGGCATGACGATGGATCAATATCGTGGTGTGATGCCCGAAGTCTATCGCCAGTAATAGAGATCATCAGACCATGGCAGGGAGCAAGGACAACGGATCTAAAAGAATAAGCTTCATCAAAGCAGCTACTGGAGCTATGGTAATAACTATCCTTACCATAGCCGTAGCGCAGATCCTGACCGGTGCGATGACATCACTTGAAGCGTTCACTCCCAGAGAGAAGATGAACGATTTCAGTTTCAGTGATTTCTATACTCTGTCGGCCAGCAATGCCAATGCCGTTATCCCTGACAGCAACATAACTATTGTAGCACTTGACGGTTGCACGCGTGCCCAGATGGGGCACGCGATCGCAACCATCGACTCTTGCCATGCATCCGTGATCGGGATCGACCTGATATTCAATCCACCGACCACCACGCCCGACGATCCTGTGATAGCCGCCATCGACTCTTTGCCAAACATCGTGCTTCCAGTCACTCTCAAAGAACCCACAGGACATTGTTTCACAGCCGCCGAAGCATCATATTTCGAACCCTTGCTGGTCAATGAGCATGAACATGGAGCCGTCAATATCAACGGTACGTTTGAAAACTCCACAACCCGGTATTTCAAGGCTGAGTTTGAAACAATCCATGGCCCCGTACCATCAATTGCCACCATTATATCCGACATCTACGATCCGGGGGCAGGATCAGAACTGCTTGAACGCGACAAAGACATTGAACTGATCAATTTTTCCAGCCGGGTGTTCAATATTCTCAAACCACATGAGCTATCTGCCAATGCCGATCTGCTTCGCGGAAAAATTGTACTCATAGGCTATATCGACGACGCTGCTGACATGCACCGCACTCCACTTGTCAACAGAATGCCGGGTATTCTCATCCACGCCAACACCATAGCCACTATCATAGGCCGTGAATATATTGAGCTATCCCCCCGATGGCTCACCTATATGGTTGCACTGACCGCCTGCTACATGATGGTTCTTGCAAGATTCTTTTTACGCAGATACAAATGGGGACCAATGCTTGTCCGCCTGATCCAGACGGGATTGCTCATCGGTGTGCTATATCTCGGCGCCATCGTTTTTATCCGAAACAATTATTCGTTCGACTTCACCCCGACAATAAAGCTGACAATTCTTGGGATAGTGATGATGGACTTCTCGACCGGCCTGGCATTCATCGGCCAACGTATCGCCCACCATACCCACAGATTGTACAGGAAAGCATTCCCGAAACCTAAAAAGAAAGATATCAAATTATTACCAATCACATCCACCTCTTCAAAATGACAATCCGACAAATCCGGCTAACAGCAGCAATAACGCTTATCTCCATTTCGAGTTTACTATCCCAAGCACAGAACTATGTCATCTACCATGTCACCGGCAACGCATACACACTGAACAACACAAAAGCGACACCGGTAACCAAAGGTAAGACAGTGAAAGGCTCAACTCTGCTGCGGATAGACACGAAAGGGGAAGTGTGGCTTCAGGAAAACAACAGACAAAGAACAATCTACAAACTCCGCTCGGCAACAGGCAAACAGGGAGCGTCGGTGAAAGATCTCGTAGCCAAAGCCAACCAACATAAACGCGCCGACATATCGGACATCAACAAACTTATAACGGCCGGCATCGCCCAAGGAAAGGGTTCCGGGGATGGTTTCGCCCGTCATGGTGTAAGCCATGTCACAAACGCAAGCGGAGACCAGACCACACTGGCATCCATGATAGGCCCCGACGCAATAGAACCGTCAACATACCGACCGGTCACAGTCCGGAAGATCAACGATGGCAACAACATCTATCATTTCCGCTTCAACAACAAAAGCGAGAACGCTCTCCATGCAAACATAATAATGAAAGACTGCACACCGGAATCCATGGAGTTCATGTTACCGGAAAACATTATCCTTGACAAGCAGAAAGTGACCGAGCTGGCGGATATTCAATTTGCAGTTCCGGAAGCTCCGTTCGCAGGATTCATCCTTATTCTCAGTGAGGCACCGTTTTCATTCACCGACATAAAAAATGAGCTGGAAGTGGGTACGCAGGATATAGACAGGTCGTTTGTCTATGAACTAATCCGCTGAGATACCGAAAAGCGAGCTGGCGTTTGCTGTAGTGCCGGAGGCTATCATGCTGTCGGATAGTCCAAGCGACTGCGCTATGTGGGCGGCTGTGTTGACAATATATGCCGATTCGTTACGCTTCCCCCGATGCGGCACCGGAGCAAGATAGGGGGAATCGGTCTCCAGCAGAAGGCGTTCAAGACCGATGGCCGGAAGCACATTGCGCAATTGTGAGTTCTTGAATGTCACTATGCCGTTTATGCCAAAATAGAAATCAACGACCCTACGCACTGCCTCGACATCATCGGCCGTTCCGCCGAAGCTATGCATCACACCTCTTGCCGACGGGAATGCCTGAAGCACTTCAAGAGTCTGATCCAATCCCTCCCGGCAGTGGATAATGACCGGCAATCCGGCATCCACAGCCCACTGCACCTGCTGCTCCAAGGCAATCATCTGCTGCTCGCAGTAGGTCTTGTCCCAATATAGATCGATCCCAATCTCACCAATGGCGACATAATCAGAGCGGTTGGCGTCAAATTCCGCCTTTACTTCCGACAACGCGTCGCGCCAGTCCTCTTTGATTTCCGTCGGATGAAGCCCCATCGCCATGGATGTCTCCTGTGGGAAACGGGCGTGGAGACCGCGCATAGGAGCTATAGTGGTCAGATCGACATTTGGGAATATCATGTGCCCTACACCGGCATCAATAGCACGGCGCACGGCGTTAGCTCCGCCTTCCGAAAATTCAGGAAGATAGAGATGGGTATGGGTGTCTATGATCATTATCAATGGGAACGTGTGCGTGATTTCTCTGCAATGTCAATGAAGAACTGACGCGCTGCCGGCGTAATTGCCACTTTATCCAGATGGCCGATGGCCCGATCCACATATCGGTCGATCAACTCATGGCAACGGGTTCCAAGCTCAAGATTATCGTACACGCCGCGCACAAGCTCGATCTTCTCATAATCCTCATCGGGACGCGCAAACCTGCGGTTCATGATGCCCGAAGTGTCCTCGGCACGCGCCATAATAGATAGCCAGGTTTTCTTATCATTGAGGATGTCGCCACCGATTCCTTTTCCGAACACGATCGGATCGCCATAGGTGTCGAGCCAGTCGTCCTGAAGCTGAAATGCAAGACCGAGATCCACGCCATAGTCATAGAGGGCATCAGCGGAAGCAGTATCGGCATCGGCCATCAACGCTCCCATCCGGCATGCACACCCGAGCAAAACAGAGGTTTTCAGTCGGATCATCTCCATATAATCGTCGACGGTCACATCCAAACGTGACTCAAAATCCATATCCAACTGCTGTCCTTCGTAGACTTCCATTGCTGTCTTATCGAGCAGACGCGACACCTCGAGAGATTTTTCCGCGGTGCATCCGCGCCTGACCAGCATGCCTGAGAGAGTCAGCATGGTATCACCTGAGAGAATTGCCGTGCGCTGATCCCAACGTACGTGAACCGTGGGACGTCCGCGTCGCATGTCGGCACCATCCATCACGTCATCGTGGAGCAACGTGAAATTATGGAACATCTCAACAGCCAGAGCCTGATTGATGGCCTGCGACACATCCCGGCCAAAAGCCTCGCATGATGCGAGCACCAAAGTGGGACGCAGACGTTTTCCTCCGCAATCGAGGGTATAAGCTATAGGCTGATATAGGCCGGACGGACGTTCCGGATATTGAATTTCCTTGATGTTTTGCTCTATAATTCCGAGATAGTCGCTGAGTGTTTGCATGAATTATGGGTGTGTTTACTATATTTGTTGCGCAAACTTACAAAATAATTCATCTCTCCGCAACTTTTCAGACCATTCAACACGTCAAACAGAAAAACAAAAACATCACCATAATGAAACACAACAGATATCTTCTGACAGCGACCGCACTGCTGACGTCCATTCTCTCTCAGGCCGTCACGGTGAAAAAAGTGGTTTCCGATATAAACCTCCCCGACTCCAGCCTGAGAGAATACGGCGATTTTAATTTGGATCCGGATGAGATTGACATGATGCTCAATCAACCGATCCACGTTAACAACCTCCTTGAAAACATTGTATTCCCGTTTCTTATAACACTGCTGACCTTCGCGTTTATCATTGGTATCATCTGGATCGTCCTGCACTACCGGAATGCCCGTGAACGCGAACGGCTGCGCCTTCTGGAACGTTCGCTCTCCCATGAGACTCCGCTCCCTCCGGAATTTTTCTCAACAGTCAACGGCCGACCGGCAGAACGGGAATTGCAGAGCGGCATAATATGGATCGGAGCCGGATTGGCCATCTGCCTGTTTTTCTTGCTGGTTGCCTTCAGCGTATGGCCCATAGGCTTGCTGCCACTGTTCATCGGGATCTCACATGTAGCGGTCTATATGGCACGCAAGAATGCCAGCAACGCATTCAAACAACGAGCACTGCCGCGCCACACTGATGTTAGGGAAGATTGAGGAACTGCAACTTATAGCACGATGCGCCGCCTTTGACGATCATCGTGCTTTTGCCCGTCTGGTCGACGAATACTCGCCCGGACTGCGACGCTTCATCTTCAACCAGACCCTCGGCGATGCCGCTCTGACCGACGACATAGCACAGGAAACATTCATCAAAGCCTACATCTCGATCCGGTCGTTCAAAGGGATGGCTCGCTTCAGCACATGGATCTACACCATCGCCTGCCGGCTTCTCGCCGATCACCGGCGGCGAATACATGAAGAGCATCCCGACCGGCTACCTGATCAGCCTGCCACCGACACCCCATCCGGTTTCACGGAAGAACTGCGCCACGACATCAATGTGGCACTCGGAGAATTATCGGAAAAGGAACGCACGGCAATACTCCTGTTCTACCTTCAGGACAGACCGATAAAAGAAATTGTCCGGATCATGGAAATTCCGGAAGGAAGCGTCAAGGCACTGCTCTCACGAGCCAGAACAAAAATGGCAAAAACGATAAACGACTATGACAGATAAAACCACAGACAGACAAAAAAACATCAAAGATTCCGACATCGAATCATGGCTGAAAAGAAAACTTCCGGATGCTCCACCGCAACCGATGTTCACCCGCATGGTCATGAACAGATTGCCGGAACGGGCCGTGCGCATCGCATCCATTGTTGAATATACCCTCTACATAATAGGAATTGCAGCCACCACAGTGACTGCAATCAGATATATCTCTGCTATAACCTCGACAGGCGAGGCCACCCCGACGGATCTAACCGTGGTTGGAGTGATGATCGCACTCGGAAGCGCCATGCTCTATTCGCTGATAGCTCCATGGACATCTCCGCAACGATGATCAGACCGTCAGCACTATATTATTGTCCTCCGCAATACGGCGCATATTGAGGATCGCATAGCGCATGCGTCCAAGAGCCGTGTTGATGCTGACTTTTGTCACCTCGGCTATCTCTTTGAACGACATGTCGCGGTAGTAGCGCATCATCAGCACCTCACGCTGATTCTCAGGCAAAGCCTCAATGATACGTCGCACATCCTCATGGATCTGCTCACACACCATCGTATCCTCAATATTGACGTCAGACAGTTCCCTGCGGTTGAACACATCGGCCACATCATCATCGGCCGATACAAGATTCTCGCTTTTTTCCTGGCGGTAATAGTCGATTATAAGATTATGTGCGATACGAGAGATCCATGCCGAAAACTTACCGGATTCAGCATAGCGACCTTGCTTGATTGTTGAGATAGCCTTGACAAAGGTTTCCTGAAAAATATCGTCGGCCACATCGCGATTTTTCACAACCGAAAGGATATATGAAAACACACGTGACTGATGCCGCTTCAAAAGTATGTCGAATGCCCTGTTGTCGCCGGCAGCATAAGCAGCTACCAGTTTGTCGTCGGGCAAACATAATAGTTTTTGCATCTCTGATTTGAACTTAAAAAATTAGAGTAGCAGTGTTTCGATAGGCTATAATTGTTGATTGGTTAAACATTTCATGGTCAGGATGGCAAAATTACAAAAAAAGATGTACACCACCAAGCGACAACAGATCTTTACAAAAGATTTAACATTCGCGATACAATAATCCGATGAAAATGACGTAGTCAGACAATTGTTAATCCATAATGTTAATAATTCTCCAAAAAAAGACGGAACCGGATAATAAACCGACAATTCTCCACGTTATCTATGCAAACACGATCCCAATCAGTACAATCCATTCATCCAATTTGCCTATGGCCGAAACTTCTACTCAACGAAAAAAATCCATCTCCTCCGAAAACATTTTAAAGAATCCAACGGATTGCAATCCCAAGCAATCGACCATAGCGTTCATCCGCCAGTTCGCACGCATCTACAATGCAGTTACCGACATGCGTGGACCGATCGCCGACCTCATCCCGAATTAACAATCCGCGTCGAATCCGCTCAAGCGACGTAAAAATCAGTCTGATAAATTTTGTCGGGCGAAAAAAAAACGTTAACTTTGCAGCGCTTTTCAGAAAAGAAGCGCAAACCAATTAATAATTAATTCAATAACGAACATGAAGTACGAAACCGTTTTCATTTTAACTCCCGTTTTGTCTGACGCTCAGATGAAGGAAGCGGTAGAAAAGTTCACCACCGTGCTTAAAGACAATGGCGCGTCGATCGTGAACGAAGAACTCTGGGGCCTGCGCAAGCTCGCTTATCCCATCCAGAAAAAATCGACAGGCTTCTACACACTGGTAGAATTCGAAGGCGAACCCACCATCGTGAAGAAACTCGAAACCGCTTTCCGTCGTGACGAACGCGTGCTCCGCTTCCTGACATTCCGTCTGGACAAGTATGCAGCCGAATACGCAGAAAAACGCCGTAGCCTCAAAGGCAACAAAGAAGTGACTGTCAAAGAAGAAGTTGAATCAGAAGTAAAGGAGGGCTAAACCATGGCACAGGCTCAATCTGAAATCCGCTACCTCACCCCGATGTCGGTAGACGTTAAGAAGAAAAAATACTGCCGTTTCAAACGTAGCGGCATCAAGTACATCGACTACAAAGATCCCGAATTCCTCAAGAAATTCCTCAACGAGCAGGGCAAGATCCTTCCCCGTCGTATCACCGGCACCTCGCTGAAATTCCAGCGTCGCGTGGCTCAGGCCGTTAAACGTGCCCGTCACCTGGCATTGCTGCCCTACGTAACCGACTTGATGAAATAAATCACTTTTTAACGCTTAGGAATTATGAAGATCATACTCAAAGAAGATATCTCCAACCTCGGATACAAAGATGACGTGGTGGAAGTTAAGTCGGGCTATGGCCGCAACTACCTCATTCCCCAGGGTAAAGCCGTCATCGCTACCGAATCAGCGCTGAAAGTGCTCGCCGAAAACCAGCGCCAGCGCGCACACAAACTGGCTAAGATCAAAGCTGACGCAGAAGCTCTCGCAGCTTCCCTCAAGGATGTCAAGCTGACCATCGGCGCCAAGACCAGCTCCACAGGCACAATCTTCGGATCGGTTAACGCCATCCAGATCGCAGAAGCCCTCGAACAGCTCGGCTTCAATGTGGACCGCAAAGTTATCGAAGTTAAGGAAACCATCAAAGAAGTTGGAACCTACAACGCAATCGCTAAACTTCACAAAGAAGTCAGCGTTGAGATTCCGTTTGAAGTTGTTGCTGAATAAGCCGGCTCACTTCCTACAGGTTCTGACCAACGATAGAACACAGCAGAGTGTCGTCACACAGATGACACTCTGCTTATTTTTTTTGCACTGATTGAAAATTATTGTGCAATAATTTCCTCCATGTAGCTCTTCTTTTGTAATTTCGACCCGTTGTAAAAGCAAAAACCGCAAACACATAGACACATCACACACCATATTCATGGGAGAAACCACATCCATATTGCATCTGTCGTGGCTCTACTGGGGTCTGGTGATAGCTTATGCAATAACAATCATAAGCATTATCGGTGTGGTGCTGTCGGAAAACCGTAACCCACTGAAATCGCTTGCATGGATCACGGTGCTGATGATGTTTCCGATAGGCGGTATAATTCTCTACATATTCTTCGGCAGGAGCATCAAAAACAAACACATGATCTCGCGCCGAAACAAACGACGGCTTCAGCAAAGCTTCTCCCCGAAGGACTTAAGCAACGTTCCGCCGCTGGTGGACGATACCGATGCACAGCTAATAGAGTTGGGGCAATCCATGTGTGATGCCCACTACATCCCCGGAAACGAGATAGAGATATTCCACAACGGCACAGACAAATTTGAATCGCTTTTGCGCGACATAACAAAAGCCCACAGCTATATCCATCTCCAATATTACATATTCGAGGACGATACTCTCGGAAACCGGATCAAGGATGCCCTGATAGAAAGAGCCCGTGCCGGCGTCAAGGTACGCGTGATCTACGACCACATAGGATCTTTTCGTGTCAACAGCCGTTTCTTCCAGCAAATGCTGAAAGAAGGGATCGAGGCTCATCCATTTTTCCGCGTGGCATTCCCACCGTTCGCCACCCGTATAAACTGGCGCAACCACCGCAAGCTATGCGTTATAGATGGAAACATAGGCTATATCGGGGGAATGAACATAGCCGACCGCTATATCAATGGCGGCACATTCGCACGCTGGCGCGACACCCACATGAGAATAACCGGCCCCGGAGTGGCAGCCTTGCAATACTCTTTTGCCGTCGACTGGTCGTTCATGGGTAACGAGCTGCTCAAGATTCCTTTTGATTTCACCCCGTACAAAGGCTCCGACTCCGCTGGAGTGCAGTTGC
Organism: uncultured Muribaculaceae bacterium; assembly: GCA_910579185.1. Lineage (GTDB taxonomy): Bacteria > Bacteroidota > Bacteroidia > Bacteroidales > Muribaculaceae > Paramuribaculum. The sequence continues at coordinate 247,622 of CAJTTG010000003.1, read as the reverse complement.
TCACAAGTGGGCCGACAAGCGAATGGAGCAATGTGGCCATGCTGATGCTCAAGGCTATCGGCAACGCCAAAAAACGTGTCTACATCCAGACCCCATACTTCCTCCCCACGGAATCTCTGCTACGCTCCCTTCAGGCAGCTGCTCTTGCCAAGGTGGATGTCAGAGTGATGATCCCCCGGCGCAGCGATTCCTCAATACTGACCTATGCCTCGCGTAGCTATATCATGGAGTGTCTACGCGCTGGAATAAAGATCTATCTCTACAATGCCGGTATGCTCCACTGCAAGACCATGATGATCGACGACCAATTCTCGGCGATAGGCTCGGCCAACATTGATTTCCGCAGTTTTGAACACAACTTTGAAGCGACAATGTTCATCTACTCGCGTCAGGCCAACGCCGAACTGACACGCCAGTTTCTGGAAGATCAGTCGGAGAGCGAACGAGTCAACGCATCGATATGGCGCAATCGACCCAAAACGGAAAAAGCCAAAGAATCCATCCTGCGGCTCCTCAGCCCGATTCTTTAAAAAGATTTCGACTAAATTTGGAAGTAACACAAAATATGCGTAACTTTGCAAACGCATTCGGGGCGTAGCGCAGTCCGGTAGCGCTCCTGGTTTGGGACCAGGCGGTCGCAGGTTCGAATCCTGTCACCCCGACAAACTACAGGAGGCGTAAATCAAAGATTTACGCCTCCTGTAGTTTTTTTTACACAATGCTATTCTGCGTCCTCAGAAAGAAATCATCAATCGCCAAGACTATAATGAGTATGATATTCCGGCTTGAAGAAATGGCGCAGGCTTTTGATTACAATCCATATACTCTTTAGTCCCATTCTTGCCATTTACACGACAAGACATCTTGATAGCCACACCTCCTTGTGCATCTAAATAGAAATTCTGGCCCAAGCGTAATCTATATTTGACCGTTGGCCGAAAAGAGGTATATGTAAAACGGCAGACCTTAGGCAAGTCCTCATGTCTTGGCTTGAAGTAGAATCCTTTCACATCAATGTCCGCCCCGATGGAGAAGATGTTGTTTTTATTCAAATTATAATCCAGGCCAAGCATACCTCCGTAGAGATTCAAAGCCAACTTTTCATTAAACCTGTGGCGATACATAAACACAAGAAACGCCGGTATTTTGGAGGTCGTATTCACCATCACCAATGGTCCTATCCCAAATTGAGTATTCTTATTGGCTCTCAGCATTATCATCCCCATAACTATTCCGGATATCCGCTCGAATCCTCCGACACCCCATTCAGTGTTCAGCATCGCTACACCCATCAATGGCTTACCGAACAATTCTGTCCTGACAGTAGCTGTAGCCCCCAATTGAGCCATAATATGAACATCGTTCATTCCAAGATCTTCCGGAGAGTAGCCATCGCTAAGATCTCCCTCGTCAAAATCCACTTTTACGGAATTATACCTTGCATTGGCCGACAACGTAAAGAATTTATTCTTATACGCCTCATAGGAAACCCTTGCGCCAAAACCATCCCTGACCGCGCCCCATGTATGATCGGCACTGACGCTGATGTTTGTCTTGACCATCCCGTAGCCGCCTTCACTCACATTCACGTCGGATTGTGTCTGCGCCAAACAAGCGATAGAATACAGAAATGCGACAGCTGTTATAAGTATTTTACACATAATGTTATAACGTTCTTTCCGCATTATTATTGCTCACCCATTACCCCTGCAAATAGGATATTCCACAAAGAAATTATCCGACACAAAGGCGAAAAAAGGGTGGCATGCCTGATTACACGCCACCCTTATGCCATAATGGAACCGGAACTATTATTTCAATCCCATTTTCTTTTTGATGTTCTTGGGAATAGCCTCCTTGTTTACGTATATATCCATTGTCTTGGCCAGGAAATAAGGCTCGGAAACATAGAAGTAACCGCCGTAAACCTGATTAGTGTCCCAAGAGTTCTTAACCTTGTAGTACTTGTTGCCGTTCTGGTCAACAGCGCGACCTTCGATCACCATACCATGGTCGTCGGTGGTCTCCTGACGGTCGAACCACTCCTGACGCATCTCCTGAGTAACCTCGATCTCTTCCGCAGGGCCGTTGAATTTGAAACGTTCTGCCTCACGGTCGCGGTCGGAGAGTTTCACCCAGCGAGCAAGCTCGGTACCCTCCATGTCGGCCTGAGTTTTGGCTTTCGGCATGAGAGCGACACCATCGTTCCACTTGAAACCACCTTCGCTGACATCGGCAGCCCAGTCAACAGAGTAGCCATTGTCGAGAGCGTAATCAACGATCTCTTTCATCTCTTCAAGAGGCACATTCTGATACTGACCGAACACCCAGTTGTCGGAAACCTCCATTACGAACGGTTTGTAGAAAGGATGATGGGTAAAAGATGTGATTCCGATGTAATCGTCCATATTGATGGGCAGAGAAGCGGCAAACGACTGGGGAGTATATGTCTTGCCTTCATACTCAAAGGTCTCAGGCAGTTCGCCCAGATAAGCGTCGAGAACGCCATTGAAGCCCTTGCGCCAAGCAGTGGAGATGCTCTTCTTGTTCGGCTTGCTCACGATTGTCTTCACATAGCCTGTCAACACGTCGGCCATCTCATAGTGAGAATGCTTATCCTCTCCATAGTTGAGACCTTTGTATGCTTCTTCAGGCACGATTCCATAGTTTTCCCAAACATAGGGGACGTCAAATGCGCTGCCACCCTGAGCGAAATTCAAGGCTCCGTACATACGGACATATTTGTCGGCCTTGTCATCATAGCAATGGCGCACAACAAACATTTCCGAAAGGTCATATTCCTTACCGGTCTTACGCAGCAATTCATTCTCAAAGAACGAGAGGCTGGAAAAACACCAGCATGTGCCTGACTTATTCTGATCCTTCACAGAAGTTCCCGGCACCACTTTCACATCAGTGAACACGAAACCAGCCACCGTGTCAGGTGTCTGCTTCGCCTCATCGGCCCACGCGCCAAGCGCAGCCGAAGCAGCCAAAAGGCCACAAACAAACTTTTTCATTATGTGTGATATTGATTGTTTAGGTATTGAATTACTGCAAAGATAACGAATTTTAGCCAAACATGGCATTTTTGCGTTAAATTTTACCGAAATGCCATAAATTCGGATTATCTTTGCACGTCATGCATCGAAATTATCCACATGCCCATGTTTAAAATAATTGATAAGGAGCATTTTTCCGAAAAAGTAGTGAAATTGGTCGTAGAGGCACCAATGATAGCGCGTTCACGCAAACCGGGACATTTCGTCATTGTACGCACCGGCGAAGGGGGCGAACGCATTCCGCTGACCATTGCCGACGCTGATATTGAGAAAGGGACAATAACCCTCGTGATTCAGGCCGTAGGAGTCTCCACAAAGAAGATATGTGCTCTTGAACCCGGAGAATGCCTGACCGACGTTGTCGGTCCGCTTGGACAGGCCACCCATATAGCCAATGTAGGCACAGTTGTGTGCTGTGGCGGCGGTGTGGGTGTAGCTCCGCTTCTGCCAATCATCAAGGCCATGAAACAGGCCGGCAACAGAGTCATCACCGTCCTTGCCGCACGCACAAAGGATCTTATAATACTTGAAGATCAGGTGCGTCCGTTCAGCGACGAGGTTATCATAATGACCGACGACGGATCCTACGGACAGAAAGGTCTGGTCACCAACGGCGTTGAGGAAGTGATACGTCGCGAGAAGGTTGATCAGGTAGTGACAATCGGCCCGGCGATCATGATGAAATTCGTTGCATTGCTGACCAAGAAATATGACATCCCGACAATGTGCTCACTCAACACGATAATGGTCGATGGCACGGGAATGTGCGGCGCATGCCGCGTCAGCGTGGATGGCAAGACAAAATTCGTTTGCATAGATGGTCCCGAATTCGATGCCCATAAGGTGGACTTCGACGAGATGATGATGCGATTGCGCTCATATAATTAACAGATCAAAAAATATGACTCATAACAATGATATAGCACCGCGCTCGGCAGAATGGCGCGAAGAGCTCCGCAAAGCATTGACGGCAAAACAGCGTGGCGACATTCCACGCGTGGCCATGCCTGAACTTGACCCGGCCTATCGCATCACATGCAATGGGGAGGTCAACTGCGGCATATCCCGTGAACAAGCCGTACTTGAAGCCACCCGATGTCTTGACTGTCCGGATCCCCAGTGCATACAGGGCTGCCCGGTCAACATCAATATTCCGGGATTCATCAAGAACATACAGCGTGGCGAGATCAACGAGGCATCCCGCGTACTGCGATCCACGAGCGCACTGCCGGCTGTCTGCGGCCGCGTATGTCCGCAGGAGAAACAATGCGAGAGCCGATGCATCTACAACAAGATGAAGAAAGCACCGGTGGCCATAGGCTATCTCGAACGGTTCGCCGCCGACAATGCCGAATCCGTGGCAGTTCCGGCCAATAAGCCTAACGGCATCAAGATTGCCGTGGCTGGTAGTGGACCGGCAGGACTTTCCTTTGCCGGAGAGATGGCGGCGCGTGGTTTTTCAGTAACAGTGTATGAGGCTCTCCACGAGATAGGCGGTGTGCTGAAATACGGCATACCCGAATTCCGTCTGCCCAACACCATTGTCGACAAAGAGATAGCGGCACTGCAAGCTGCTGGAGTTGAGTTTGTCAAGGATTGCATCATTGGAAAGACTCTCAGCTTCGAGGATCTTGAAGCGCAGGGATTCAGCGGACTCTTCGTGGCATCGGGAGCCGGACTTCCACGCTTCATGGGCATTCCGGGCGAGAACTATATCGGAGTGATGTCGAGCAACGAATATCTGACACGCGTAAACCTTATGGGCGCCGGACAGCCGGGTCACGACACACCGGTGCTTGCCGGAGGCAATGTAGCGATCATCGGGGGCGGCAACACGGCCATGGACTCCGTCAGGACAGCGCGACGCATGGGTGCTGCCCGTGTGATGCTCGTCTATCGCCGCAGCGAGGAGGAGATGCCGGCTCGCGCCGAGGAGATCAAACATGCAAAAGAGGAAGGCGTGGAATTCCTGACGCTTCATAACCCGGTGGAATATATAGCCGACGAAACAGGCCGTGTCACCACTATGCGTCTGCAAAGAATGCGGCTTGGCGAACCGGATGCATCAGGCCGACGGTCGCCGGAACCGATCGAGGGGGATATCATCGATGTTCCTGCCGACATGGTGATAGTCAGCGTAGGCGTATCGCCCAACCCATTGATTCCTAATGCCATCAAGGGACTTGACATTTCAAAGCGAGGCACCATCATTGTTGATGAATCGACAATGCGCTCATCGATACCAACTCTTTATGCCGGAGGCGATATTGTTCGCGGAGGCGCAACCGTAATCCTTGCCATGGGCGATGGCCGACGTGCGGCAGCCGCAATGGCAGAAGCACTGCTATCAACAGATAAATCAACCGACTTATGAAAATAAGACTATTAACAACACTGCTGCTCGCCGGTGCAGCAATATCATTCACAGGCTGCGGATCAAGCGACTCTTCGACCGGCGACGAATCAGGATCGACAGTATCAGAAACCGACCCTGTTGATTTCGAGCATGGCAGCCGCATGTTGAGCATAGCCCAGCTGGACAGCATCACCAACTACCCTGATGATATGACAGCCGGCGAAGCTGCCGGAGCGCTGGTGTATCTCCATCATTCCGTTGAGAAATCTTCCGGAACGAAAAGACTTGTGGCAATGCGCAAGTTCAACGACTTCTTCAACATTGTCCTTGACAATCATGGCGATGATCTCCGCGCCTCTGTCGCGAAGATCCGTCAACGCTACAATATCGATCTGCAAAAGATCTACGAGGATTATGCCACTACCCTTGCCATGGGCGACGAGGAAGGTTCAGGTGCCGACGACCAATCCCAGAAAGTAGACACCATAAAAACATTCAGCGACAGCACTTCGACAATCAGTGTAGTGTCAGCCGCAGGAGCTACCATAACCACTGTTGAATAACCATCCGGAATCTATTTGACGCGGACCACATCCTCAACGATAAGTCCGGCGAGTGTCAGACCGAATATTGCCGTTACGTGGCACAACGCCCCGTTAACGGCAATTTTTCCATACGTCATGGCTCCGGATGTGTCGTTGTCCTCACCAAGATTAGGCAATAACTCATCGGAATAGACACACCGGAACTTACGGGCCGGATACAGCCCGGTGTGCTTGAACTTACGCCTCAGCGCGGCAGCTAAGCGGCATCCTTTCACATTCCGGAATTCGGCGACATGGATTCGCGTCGGATCCATCTTAAGCGCAGCTCCCATCGACGACACCAACCGCACTTTTTCAGTCGTAGCACGATGAATGAGCAATGCCTTGTCGGCCAAAGAGTCGATGGCATCGACAACAAAATCATAGTCCGAAAGATGGAAATCATCGGCTGTGTCGGCCGTGTACCGACCTGCTATCGCCGTCAGATCCACAGCCGGATTTATCTCAAGCATACGGCGACGAAGCACATCGACTTTTACTTCTCCTACGGTCAATGTCGTGGCCGGAAGCTGACGATTAATATTCGAGACGGCAACCGTGTCGGCATCCACAATTGTGACATGGCCGATTCCGGAGCGCACAAGAGCCTCCACAGTCCACGATCCGACACCACCTACGCCAAAAACAATGACACGGGTCATAGCGAGACGCTGCATGGCATCTTGCCCCACAAGGCGTTCGACACGATTAAAAATTTCGGTCTGAGCCGGTTTTTCAATTTCCATCAATCAAAAAATTCTGAAAGTTCGGCAAGTCCTGATTCAGGCTGCTGTTGCACTTGGGATTGCTGTGCGGCTTCGGGCTGCGGCACAGGCGCAGATGCCGGTGCAGCCGACGGCACATGAGCTATCCTGACAGGTGTCATGACAACGGGTGTCGGCACTGCGGTATTTTCCTGACGGGTCACCTCAGCATAGACCGGTTCAGCCACCGACGGATCCTCGGCAGGAGCCACAACGGGCGGTGCGATCACCGGCGTTTTCTTCTTATTATTACGTTTACGTTCGCTGTCGACCATGGCATAGAACGGCTCAATACGCCCTGCACCATAATAGTTGGTGACATAATATGCCTGCGACAGAGATGAGATTATAACCCCTTTTGAAGATGAAGCATGGATCATCTGGTCATTTCCGATATAGATGCCGACATGTCCGACCGACGAGCCACCACGCACGGTGAAGAACACCAGATCGCCCTCCTGAAGCTGATCGCGGTTCAACGGAGTGCAGAACTGCTGCTGTTGCTGCGATGTGCGCGGCAAACGAATGTCAAGCTTGCCATAGACCTGCGTCACAAACCCGGAACAATCCACTCCGTTACGGTCATTGCCGCCATATTGATATGCCGTTCCGATCCAGGAATCCGCCTCACGCAAAAGCAGACTGACAGTCGGCTCCATCTGCCGTCCGGAAAAATCTATATGGCGCGGCGGTTCAGGCTTAGCCACCGGCGTATATGCAGACCCACGGCCCGACGCGTTGCGCGATGTGCCGCACGAGGTAGCCGCAAAAAGCATGAACACAAAGCCGAAAACGAGGATCGGCGCTTTTATAAATTGGGATTTCATAAATTTCAGTTGCACTTCATCGGCAAAAATAGTCATTTCCAAACGTAGGAACAACAATCCTGCGGCATATTTTGCACATATTTTCACACTTACCCCATCAAAATAGATAAAATTAACCCTACTCATATTAAATCACTTTAAATTGTTACACAACAGCATCAGGAAATTGATTTTAGCATTATTTTTGCATCACAGGAAAGACCAATCAGTTTTCTAACTATTATCTAACAAATCATTTTACACATAACATGAATATCAAAGGTTTATCAGCTCTGACGCTGGCCATCTTCACAGCCGCGGCAGGCATCTACGTTTCGGCTCAGAAACCTGAGCTCTTCACAGTGGCTCAACGTCCGGTCCAGAATGCCGATTTCACAACGGCAGCTGAATCGACCATAAATGGCGTTGTGTCCATCAAAAGTTTTGCATCCGTACGCCGTCCGAGCGGCTATGGCAACGGCTTCAACGATCCGTTTTTCGACTTCTTCTTCGGCGATCCGTTCGGAGGATCCAACCAACGTCAGGTCGACCCTCGCCGTCAGAGAAGCAATGGCGACAACGACGAGAGCCAGCAGCAGGAAAAAGGGCTCGGTTCCGGAGTCATCATCTCCAAGGACGGCTATATCATCACCAACAACCACGTGATCGACGGAGCAGAACGTCTCGAAGTGCTGCTCAACGATAACCGCGTGTTCAACGCCACGGTGATCGGCACAGACCCACAGACCGACCTGGCATTGATCAAAATTGACGCTTCAGACCTTCCCGTGATCCCGTGGGGTGACAGCGACGACCTCAAAATCGGTGAATGGGTGCTCGCCGTGGGCAATCCTTTCGGCCTTACCTCTACAGTGACCGCCGGCATTGTCAGCGCGAAAGCACGCCGCATTTCCAATCCGCAATCGAGCGGCAAAATGGGAATTGAAAGCTACATACAGACCGATGCCGCCGTCAATCCCGGCAACTCCGGTGGTGCGCTCGTCAACCTCAACGGAGAACTTGTGGGCATCAACTCCGCCATCTATTCCCAGACAGGTTCCTATTCCGGCTATTCATTTGCCATCCCCACCTCGATAGTGCGCAAGATCGCCGACGACCTCATGAAATTCCGCACCGTGCAACGCGCCGTGCTCGGCATCTCGTTCACTGAGCTGACCGCCAAAGTGGCTCAGGAAAAAGGCATAACCAAAGTGACCGACGGCCTGATAGTAGGCTCCGTCACCGACCGTTCTGCCGCCATGGAAGCAGGCATCAAGCCCGGCGATGTGATCATAGCAATCAACGGCACGCCGACCCACAACACATCGCAGCTCATGGAACAACTCAACCGCTTCCGTCCCGGCGAACAGATCTCCATCACCTACATCCGCGACAACAAGGAATCGACCGTCAAAACCACGCTCTACAACAGCGCAGGCAACACCAAGATTTCATCCGCGTCGTCACTTGCCGACATGGGCTGCGCCTTCAAGGCACTCAAGGATGAGACACGCCGACAGCTCAAGATCTCCGGCGGAGTGCAGGTCGCAGGCCTCAAGGACGGCCCGGCCAAGGACGCAGGAATCCGCGACGGCTTCATAGTGCTTGAAGTCAACGGGGCACGCATTTCGTCCGTAGAGGACATGGAACGCGCCTACGATGCTGTCACCGGACCCGCATCCATCGACAATGTGATGTTCATCACCGGCATCTACCCCACCGGCAAGAAAGCCTACTACGCCGTAAACCTCGAACCCTGACACACGGCATAACATCAATCCCTCACACCGGCCACTGCCACAAAGTGCGGCAGCGGCCGGTGTTTATATTTTGAGCCGTGGTAAATTTTGTCGGGTCAGCGGAATTGATTAATTTTGCGGTGTCAATTGAAACTGAATATATTCATGAAAGTGATACGCACCGTCCGCGAGCTCCGCGAAACGATGGACAACCACCGCGGCCAAGGACAAAGCATAGGCTTAGTGCCGACAATGGGAGCGCTCCACGATGGGCATCTCTCACTGATCGAACGCGCCCGTAAGGACAACGACATCGTTGTTGCCAGCGTGTTTGTCAACCCAACCCAATTCAACAATCTCGACGACTTGCGCACATATCCGCGCACCGAAGAGGCCGACTGCGACAAACTCCGCAATGCCGGAGTTGACTACGCGTTCATCCCCACAGTAGAAGAGATCTATCCCGAACCGGACACCCGTGTGTTCGACCTTGGCCCGGTGGCCGAAGTGATGGAGGGAGCCATGCGCCCCGGCCACTTCAACGGCGTAGCCCAGATTGTCAGCAAACTGTTCGCATGGACCATGCCAACCCGGGCATACTTCGGCGAGAAAGACTATCAGCAGATCGCCGTGATCCGCCGTATGGCAGAGCTTGAAGGCTTCAGCTTCGACATCATAGCATGTCCGATCAAACGCCACGACGATGGACTCGCAATGTCGAGCCGCAATGTGCGTCTGACCGCAGAACAGCGTGCCGAAGCACCACTGATCCGCAAGACACTGCTTGAAAGCGTTGGGATGAAAGAGACAAAAAGCATTGACGAGGTGAAACGTTTCGTTGAGGACACAATCAACGCATCACCCATCATGCGCACAGAATATTATGAGATTGTAGATTCCAAGACAATGCAGCCCATCAGCCGGTGGGACGACGCTGAGACCGCCGTGGGATGCATCACGGTCTATTGCGGAGATGTGCGATTGATCGACAACATAACCTATTGACCATCATGCAAGTCCAAATGCTAAAATCCAAGATCCACCGCGTCACCGTGACCGAGGCCGATCTTGACTATATCGGAAGTATCACCATCGACTCGCTCCTTATGGAAGCCGCCGGCATCCTCCCCGGAGAGCGCGTCTACATCGTAGACAACAATAACGGCGAACGCTTCGACACCTACACTATTGCCGGTGAACCCGGATCGGGTGTCATCTGCCTCAACGGAGCCGCAGCGCGCAAAGTGCAGAAAGGCGACATCGTGATCATCATGAGCTATGCAACCATGGATTACGAGGAAGCCCGGACATTCCGCCCGAAAGTGATCTTCCCCGACACAGCCACCAACCGGCTGACAGACTGAATATTTCAACCACGATAACACATAGCCCCAACCACAATATATGTTTGAAAATCTAAGCGAACGCCTCGAGCGAAGCCTCAAGCTCCTTAAAGGACAAGGCAAAATCACTGAGATCAACGTTGCAGAAACCCTGAAGGATGTGCGTCGCGCACTGCTCGACGCCGACGTCAATTATAAAGTTGCCAAGACATTCACCGACACCGTAAAGCAGAAAGCCCTCGGCCAGAACGTGCTGACCGCCGTCAAACCGGGTGAGATGATGGTGAAGATTGTCCATGACGAACTCGCCGCTCTCATGGGTGGTGACACCGCACAGGTCAATCTCTCGGGCAATCCTACAGTGATCCTCATGTCGGGTCTCCAGGGTTCCGGTAAAACCACATTCTCAGGCAAATTGGCCAAAAAGCTGAAAAGCGAGAAAGCCAAGCGTCCGTTGCTCGTGGCCTGCGACGTGTACCGTCCGGCAGCTATCGAACAGCTCAAGGTGCTCGCATCGCAGATCGATGTCCCCGTCTACACCGAAGAGGGCAATAGCAACCCCGTCGAGATCGCTGAAAACGCCATCAAACATGCCAAGGCCAATCATCTCGACCTTGTGATTGTCGACACCGCCGGCCGTCTGGCTGTCGACGAGGCTATGATGCAGGAGATCGCCGCAATCAAGAAAGCGATCAAGCCACAGGAAACCCTTTTCGTTGTCGACGCCATGACAGGTCAGGACGCCGTCAACACCGCCAAGGAATTCAACGACCGTCTGGACTTCGACGGCGTGGTTCTCACCAAACTCGACGGCGACACACGTGGCGGTGCTGCCCTGTCGATCCGCACCGTTGTCACCAAACCGATCAAATTCGTCGGAACCGGTGAGAAACTCGATGCCCTCGACCTCTTCCACCCCAGCCGTATGGCCGACCGTATCCTCGGCATGGGCGACATCGTGTCACTCGTTGAGAAAGCACAGAACGCCTACGACGAGGAAGAAGCCCGTAAACTACAGCGCAAGATCGCCAAAAACCAGTTTGACTTCAACGACTATCTGAGCCAGATCCATCAGATCAAGAAGATGGGCAATCTGAAAGATCTCGCCGCCATGATACCCGGCGTTGGAAAGGCTCTGAAAGATGTCGACATTGACGATAACGCATTCAAGGGCATCGAGGCCATCATCCTGTCGATGACAGCCGAAGAACGCTCCAACCCCGGAATTATCAACGCCAGCCGCCGCCAGCGCATAGCCAAAGGTTCCGGTACATCAATTGTGGAGGTCAACCGCATGATCAAGCAGTTCGACCAGATGCGCAAGGTCATGAAGATGGCCACATCGGTCAAGAACCCGATGAAGATGATGCGCCAGATGCGCCAGCAGCGTCCACATTGAAAACACGCCACAGAAAACATTATTGATAACAGACACCAGCACAATAGACTGACCCAATGACACTGATTGACGGAAAACGTGTGGCCGACGAAATCAAGGCCGAAATAGCAGCCGAAACAGCAGCGATGGAAGCACGCGGCGAACGTCGCCCCCATCTGGCAGCAATCCTTGTTGGCCACGACGGAGGCAGCGAGACCTACGTGGCCCATAAAGTGAAAGCCTGCGAGCAATGCGGCTTCCGCTCTACGCTGATCCGCTATGAAGAAGACGTGACCGAAGCCGAACTGCTTGAAGCGATCGGCAAGCTAAATGCCGATCCCGAAGTCGACGGATTCATCGTTCAGCTTCCTCTTCCGCGCCATATATCAGAACAGCGCATCATCGAGGCCATTGACTACCGCAAGGATGTCGACGGATTCCATCCGATCAACGTAGGCCGCATGTCGATCGGTCTGCCATGCTTCGTTTCCGCCACCCCGGCCGGCATCGTCGAGCTTCTCGACCGCTACGACATCCCGACACGTGGCGCACGCTGCGTGGTTCTCGGTCGCTCAAACATCGTAGGCAAGCCTGTGGCATCACTGCTGATGCAGAAAGCCCCGAGAGGCAATGCCACCGTCACCGTGTGCCACAGCGCAACCCCCGACATCAAGGAGATCACCCGTGAGGCCGACATCATCATTGCAGCCCTCGGTAGCCCCGGTTTTGTGACCGCCGACATGGTCAAGCCCGGAGCGACGATCATCGACGTAGGCACCACTCGCGTGGCCGATGCCACACGCAAGAGCGGATTCCGTCTGCGCGGCGATGTTGACTTCGACAATGTAGCTCCTCTATGCAGCCACATCACCCCCGTACCCGGCGGTGTAGGCCCCATGACTATCGTCTCCCTGATGCGCAACACCCTGCTTGCCGCACGCCACGAGATCTATCCGGCCAACTGATTCTATCGGCAATCGCTTGATCTATCAACTATTGGCCATCCACGCGGAAAATAAGGCTAAAAAAATCGCGTGAAGGCTTTGGCAATTCAGAAAATAGTTGTAACTTTGCACCGTGAAAGTCAAGAGAGGCTTTCAATAAATGAATAAACATGGTGAGCATAGCTCAGTTGGTTAGAGCGTCGGATTGTGGTTCCGAAGGTCGTGGGTTCGACCCCCACTGTTCACCCTCCAGACAAGCAGCAGATCAAATCTGTTGCTTGTCTGCTTTTATCACTGAATGCAAATTTATCGGTCACAGCACTGCATTTCGCTATATTTTTATCGGATAAATATCATTGTATCCGGATTAAATGTTTATATTTGCCATTGATTTCAACTATTTACAAAAAATAAAGCCAAAATGAAAAAAGTGATTCTAACAGCACTTGCCGCCGTCGGCATGATGACGGCGCAAGCTCAGGATGCCTATATGGCACCCTCGTTCGGCGACAATTGGTCGATCGGTCTCGATGGTGGCGTTGCCACTCCCCTTGCCCACCACCATGCATTCTTCGGCGACATGCGTGCCACCGTCGGACTGCATCTTCAGAAACAACTGTCGCCAGCATTCGCCCTCGGCATCGAAGGTTTCTGGGGCATCAACACATCATCCTGGTATGGTGGCGAAAAACGCCATGTAGCTTTCGACAACTCTTACGTAGGAGCCTACGGTAGTGTCAACCTCATGAACCTGTTCGGAGGATACAAATGCGGAGGCCGTTTCTTCGACATCGAAGTGCAGGCCGGTGCAGGATGGGGCCACGACTATGCCAACGAGCAGCCCGACCAGACATCCAACAAGGACTACAACTATCTGGCCACGAAAGCCGGTCTTAACTTCAACTTCAACGTATGCAAAAACCTTACGCTGTCGCTGAAACCGTCAGTGGTCTGGAACATGACCGGATCATCATATGCCGGAGCTCTCGACGTTGAGCAGACATCAGCCGCCTACACCCGTCGTCTGGCCACATTCAACTGCCAGCTTGGCGTCACCTACAATTTCGGTCCAGGTTTCATCTGCGCCGATACCAAAAACCAGTCCGAAATCGACGCTCTCAACGCCAAGATCAACGCACTGCGCAGCGAGATCGACGCTTGCATGGCAGCCGGTGCCGCCACCCAGGCTCAGGCAGCTGCCCTCGCGGCCGAACTCGAAGCATGCAAGAACCGCAAACCCGAGGTGATCGAAAAGGTCAGCAACAATCTTCAGAGCGTACGCTATATCTTCTACAAGATAGGCAGCTCCAAGATCACAGCCGATCAGCAGCCCAACGTTGAGATGGTAGCTTCTTACCTGAAGAGCCACAAGGATGCCAAGGTTGTTGTTAAAGGTTACGCATCGCAGGATGGCAACGAGGAATTCAACATCAAGTTGGCTCAGGCCCGTGCCGAGTCAGTAAAGACCGCTCTCGTCAACAAGTATGGCATCGAAGCCAACCGCATTCAGGCCGAGGGAGAAGGCATCGGCCACATGTTCTCTGAAAACGACTGGAACCGCGTTTCGATCTGCACCCTCCAATAACTATCCCCCAACTCTATAATTCTCCTGCAAGCCGCGCTATCCCACATGGCGCGGCTTGCTTTTTTTATGAATCGCCAAAAATAATGCCGTTATTACTTTTATTATTTGGAATTTTATTTCTATTTTTGCAATTACATAAAACAACTAAGATAAAATGAGAGTTATAACGGAAGAACCCTTGAAAGAATATATCGCAAGATTTCCTGACACAAGAACCGCGTTACAGTCTTGGCTGAAAACGGTGAGAAAAGCCAAATGGACCAATTTTGCGGATGTGAAACGCGATTTCAATAGCGTTGACAATGTTGGCAACCAGCATTACGTGTTCAATATCCGCGGAAACAACCATCGGCTTGTAGTGGTCATTAAATTCACCATACAATGGATTTATATCCGGTTCATCGGAACACATTCTGAATATGATAAAATTGATTCCTCCACAATATAGACACACTGAAACTTCCTATGACAAAAATTGAGAACGAAAACCAATATCGTTGGGCTTTGAACCGCGTGGAAGAGATACTCCCTTTAGTTGCCGACGATACGCCTCTTGACAATCCTTACAGCATTGAACTGGATCTTCTGTCAAACCTTGTGGCCGATTACTCCGATGAGCATTATTCCATCGGAGAACCAACACTGATCGATATGCTGAAACTTAGAATGTATGAGATGGGGCTCAACCAACTTGCCCTGTCAAAACTGCTTGGCATATCTCCCTCCCGAATAAGTGAATACCTATCGGGCAAGAAAGAGCCTACCTTACAACAAGCTCGCATAATAAGCCAGAAGCTAAACATTGACCCGGCAATCATATTGGGGATCTGACAATTCAACCGATAAAAACATTTTGACGATGTCGGGCGTTATATAAGGAAATTCATCACATACGCACCAATGCCTTTCATTATGAGAAAAATGTTACCATTAGTCATTTTTGCTGCCGTAAGCGGCTCGATGACGGCTGCCGGATTTGACTCCGCCGCCGATATAGCGTCGCATCTGGAACAGCTGCCGGCATTCAAGACCTCGGCACGATTCGCTGTCTCAATGCCACAGATGACCGACGATGTTGTCTATCTCGTGGATCTGATACAGACCGCCACTCCGGATGATCCGCTGCGGTGCGACAGTTATCTGATCGAATGGAACCCGGCCGACGAGGCCAACCGGAACAAAGGATTCTCCGCCTACTATTCCGGCAACCATTTCCGCTTCAACGGCCAACGGCTTCAGGAATACCATCTTGCCGCCGACTCCATACCCTTCCGCCCCGACATCATTGGCTCTCGCAGCGAGGGTGTGCACCGCACAGCCCAGTTCTACGCAATGCTGCCACAGGCCATAGCCACCGAACTGCGACGCATGGACAACGATCCGGCCTACCGCGTCACATTCCACCGCGACACTCTCGTTTCGGGCAATAAGGTTGTGGCCGTAGAGGCTGTTCTTGATCAGTCGGGAGCCACGGCCATGGAGGCTGAATATATCTTTGATCCGGCCACGGGCATGCCTGTCAGGATAATTCTGGAAAACAACCCCGGATCGATCAGCGAACAGACCGTCATGATGAATTATGAAAACCCGTCGGAAGCCGCTCCGGTGACAATCAACGAGCAATGGCTCATCGACCGCTACCCGGAAGCTTTCGGGCAATACCGCGAAAGCACATTCTCCATCGACAACCTGCCCGGACAGCAGCTGCCGGGATTCGCCGTGCCCACCACAACAGGCGAACGCTACTCGCGTCAGGCCGGTGACCGGTTCCACACCCCCACCATCATCGCCCTGCTTGATGCCGAGGGGGGCTTCACGCCACAGAGCATAACCGCCCTGCGCGATGCCGCCTCACGGATGCCCTATCAGCCCGACATAATATGGGCTTTTACCGACAAGGTGGCCGACCGCGTGGAAGCTGTCATTCCTCGTCCCGAGCCCGGAGAACATCTGCTGATGAGTGCTCGTTCGCTCGCTCGCGACTGCGGAGCCTCCACTCTCCCGGCATTTATCATCGTCGGCAAGGACGGAATTGTAAAAAATGTTATCGTTGGATTCAACAACTCGCTTGCATCCGACGTTATTCAGAAAATGGCCGTAATGGAGCCCTGATCATAGCAAATTCAAAAAAACAACACAACAATATTATGGAAACCGTAACATTCAAAGGCACACCATGCCACACATACGGAGTGATGCCCTCCGTCGGCGAAGACGCCCCCTGCTTTCATCTGACCGGAAAAGACCTTGCAGAAGTGCAATGTCATGATTTCGTGGGACAGCGCGTTGTCCTCAACATCTTCCCGAGCCTCGACACCGAAGTGTGCGCCCGGAGCGTGCGCCGTTTCAACGAAGAAGCGTCCAAGATCGAAAACGCAAAGGTGATCTGCGTTTCCATGGATCTCCCCTTTGCCATGAACCGCTTTTGCACCACCGAAGGAATCGAGGATGTTATTGTGGCATCTGCCTTCCGCTCGCCCCTTTTCGGACAGAAATATGGTGTGCAGCTCTGCGACGGTCCGTTGGCCGGACTGCTGGCACGCGCCGTTGTGATCATCGATGTTGACCGCAAAGTGATCTACCGCGAACTCGTGTCCGAGATAACCAACGAACCCGACTACGACGCAGCCCTGCGCGTGCTCCGCGGCGAATATTGATCCCTCCACAAAAGAAACCACCATCGGCGGCGAGGCATTCAGTCTCGCCGCCGCCTTTATATATCACCCATTCCATCCGAATCCACCCACAAGCAAATTTCCAGGTCGGGGTCACGGCTCTCCGAGCCGTTGATCCGATAAACCGACATTGTTTCAAGAACAGATGCCCTCAACCACCTTGCCAATGATGGCATCCGGTTAGCGGCTCGGAGTGCCGCAACCCCGACCAGCACCGGCAGTTGGTTGCCATTCTTAATTATTTACATGTCAACCAATTAATCACTTATAATTCACCAACCCCTGTAGGGACTGCGGCATGCCGCGTCCGGACACAAACAACTGAAAATAAACACGTTTGCATGGAACAGTATCGAATCATCTGGTCGGGGTCACGGCACTCCGAGCCGTTGATCCGATAAACCGACATTGTTTCAAGAACAGGGGACTTCAACCACATTGCGAATGATGGCATTCGGTTAGCGGCTCGGAGTGCCGCAACCCCGACATACACCGGCAGTTGGTTGTTATCATTAATTATTTGCTTGTCAATCAATTAAACCGATATAATCCACAAACGCATGTAGGGACTGCGGCATGCCGCGTCCGGATACAAACAACTGAAAATAAACACGTTTGCGCGTAAATAACCGGCAAGTGCCGCAACCCCGACTTGATGCGACCATCCATTATCCGCACAAATCCGTTAATAAATATTAAAATATGGGGTTAATGGGTTGGATGCTTGAAAAATAATTAAATTTGCACATTCTCATGCCTAACGGGAGTGGACGCAGAGGCGACCACGAGGGTAAGGGAATAAAAGATTATTAGGTAAGGCGTTTATCAGGCGCTTATTCTTAGCTGATTGAAACTACCACACATTCAATTCCTTGACTGAGAGTGAGACAACGATAGATGCTCATGGGTATGTCATGTACCGACCGACTTCCGGCTTTATGCAAATTAGAGCCGAGAGGGCGGCGTATCTGCATATCGGCGTGAGGTCATCGTTGCTCGTTCCGTCAAGGATGGGCTGTGGTAGGCCTCAATCAGCGGGACGAGCAACAGGAACAGGCCCACGCTTTTTTTGTATCCCGACGAAGGCTTTACAGACACATACCTACGAGCAACTCAATTACCAACCTAATAACCCAATCATTATGAACAAAACCCTTACTTCACTGGCCATGGGAACACTGATAATGCTCAGTGCACCGGGCATGACCGCCAATGGAGCAACGAGTCCCGGCACCGCCCCGGGCACACCGGCCACCGCAGCCGCCTATCGTCCGGGCGAGGTGATCGTGAAATTCAGGACTTCAACCAAAACAACTATCAGCACCATGTCGAGCGGTCGCGTCTCGGCCACAGGATCCTCCGACCTGTCGTCACTGATGTCGAAATTCGGCGTAAGTAAAGCCGACAGACTGATGCCGCTGACCGGCGACAGCCCTACGCCAATCAGCTCACGCTTCACCACCAACTCTACCGGCTCTGCCGCCACCGACGACATGAGCAAACTCTACTGCCTGAAATTCGACGAGACACAGGCAGCAGGCGTGGAACAATTCGTCGAAGAATTGCAGACGCTCGACGAGGTGGAATTTGCCGAACCCAACTATATTGTCCGCACCCTCGACGTTGCCGATCCCTCGGCATTCGTGAAAGAACCGATGTACAGCATGCAGTGGGGCATCCCGGCAATCGGCCTCGACAAACTGTGGAAAGCCCCGTTGACATCCAACCGCAAGAGCGTGATAGCTATTCTCGACACCGGTGTCGACACCGAGCATCCCGACCTCAAGGACAATCTGTGGGTCAACACCGCCGAACTCGACGGCACCACAGGATCGGATGACGACAACAACGGATTTGCCGACGACATCCATGGCTACGACTTCGTGAACCAGACAGGCCGGTTGCGCGACAACAACGGCCACGGAACACACTGCGCCGGAATCGCCGCTGCGACCGGCAACAATGGCATAGGCATAGCCGGAGCCAACCCCGACGCGCTGATCATGGCAGTGACCGTGATGCAGAGCGACGGCACCGGCGACGTTGCCACCATCATCAAGGGTATAGACTATGCCGCGGCCAATGGTGCCGACGTGATCTCCATGTCATTTGGCGGCTACTCCAACTCTCTGGCCGAAGAGCAGGCCTTGGCCAAAGCCTATCAGAAAGCCGTGCTCGTGGCAGCAGCCGGCAATGACAATCTTTGTATCTATCCGCATCTTTGTTACATAAACCAAAAGTATGGTGCAGCCATGTTCCCGGCGGCCTACAGCTTCGTACTTGGCGTGCAGGCATCAGATCAGTCCGGAGCGTTAGCCTTCTTCTCCAACTACGACGAAGATGGCCCTGTGACCAGCACATTCGCAGATCTTTTCAACTACGAGCTGATGGCACCGGGACACGGAATCATCAGCACCTTCCCTGGCGGCCAATACCGCCAGCTCAACGGAACATCAATGGCCTGTCCGTTGGTGGCCGGAGCTATATCCCGTCTGCTTCAGGCCAAGGAATACGCGACCAAAGAGGAACTGTTCGGCGACCTTATCCACGCCTCAAACGGCAACCTCGACATCTATGCCGCATATCAGATCAGCGACAAAGACCGCCAGCCCACCCTGTCGCTCGTAACCTACCGCATTGACGACAGCGAGAATGGCGACGGTGACAACCGCCCCGATGCAGGAGAGACCATCTATATCTACCCCACGCTGCGCAACCAATGGGGCAACGCACGCAATATCACCTACTCCATCCGCCTTGCCGACACTGAAGATCCGGAGATAGCGGAATTTATCGACGCCGATGGCGGACACACCGTCATGGATCTGTCGAGCTATGCCTCGGCAGAAGCAGCCACCCCGTTCGGCATCAAGATCAGCCCTGATTGTACAGATGGCCGACGGATAAGATTCGTCGTGACAGCGACCTGCGATAATATCACAGAACCATTGACGCAGGAGATAGTGCTGACAGCGGAAAACGGCGTAGAGCTCGGCGGCGTTCTGCGCGAGGACATGACCCTCACCCCCGATAAAAACTACATTGTAACCTCCCTGCTCGGCGTACCTGCCGGCTGTACACTCACCATTCTACCCGGCACCACCATCAAATTCAAAGATGGTACAGGCCTATCAGTTGCAGACGGTGGCAAAATCATAGCCAACGGCGAACCCGGCAAAATGATCACTTTCACAAAAGCAGATCACGACCGAGGGGATGTGAAAATGCTGAGTTTTAATAATTATAATAACGAATATGCACCTCTCAATTATATTATAATATCAGATATAAATATCACAATTTCTTATGGGATTGAATATGCAACAATAACCAATTCAATTCTTTCAAACATTTCAGCAAGCTATTTACTGTATAGTGTCAAAGCTACAAAAACAAATATAATAAATTCACACGACACTCCAGGCATTCACACCAATGGGTTCTACGCACAAGACTGCAACATATTAAATAATGATTCATATATGGACATAGATATTTATTATGCTCCATTAAATTACGCATCCAACAGCAATATATTTAATAATAGCAATAAAAATTACAATCTCAATTACTCGGGAGCATATTATACTGTTACACCGAGTTTATATAGCCCGGAAGAACCGAATTATTTAGGATCGGGACGGTTGGATATTGTGCAGCCAACAGTATTGGATATCAAGAATCCGCTTAGTTCGTCGTTCGGGGAATATGACCTGTCGAATATGCTGACGAGGCCGTCGGCAGAGGCTCACGGCATTGTGTGGAAAGTGGTGGTCAACGGCTACGACGCGCAGGATGAATACGAGATGCTGCCGCCGTTGGGCGTGGGTCGTCATAAATTCGAGGTATATTTCAATCGCCCGATGAACACGGAGAAAGCCCCGATGATAGCCATGGGTGTACGCGAGCCCTACACCCAGACCGCCATCGGCGAGGATGGTTCATGGAACGAAACAGGCGACATCTACACCGCCTACCTGACCATCTCAGGCCGCGACAGCTACGACGGCGTGAACACCATCTATGTGGCCGATGCCGAGGATGATGAATTCTTCCCCATTCCGCTTGAAAACAACCGCTTCCGCGTCGACGTGCAGAGCGCAGGCTCGATGAGTGCCGGATTCACTGCAGAACCGGGGCTGGGCAAAGTGACCCTGACATGGGAGAACCCGGAAGAGAATGTGGACGACCTGCTCGGCTACAACCTCTACCGCTACACCGTTGACAGCGAAAACACAGTCAGCGACACACTGCGCATCAACACATCGCTGCTCGACACCGAGGAATATACCGACTTCGACGTGACACCCGGCACCACCTATTGCTACTACTACAAGGTGATGACCACGGCACTGACCGAGAACTCACCCTCAAAGACAGTGGCCACAACGCCGCTGACCTCTATCAAGGGTGACGCGAACGGAACGATGGATGTTGACGTGGCCGACATTGTGACCGAAGTCAGCTACATGCTCGGCCAGAATCCACAGCCGTTTATCTACGAGGCTGCCGACGTGAACAGCGACGAGGAGATCGACGTGCTCGACATAGTAGGCACCGTCAACATAATCACAGGCACAGCGCAGCCGGAGACATCGGTGGCATCGGTAGCCGGATATTACGTTGACAACGGCACGCTCTATGTGAAATCGCCCGTAGATCTGGCCGGCGTGCAGATCCGCCTGACCGACACCGACGGCACGACCACAATCTCACCACTTGAATCGCTCCAGGGCTTCGAGACCATGGGCGTGGACGGCAACGACAATGACTATACATTCCTCGCCTTCTCCCTCTCGGGCAAGACTCTCAAGGCAGGAACCCACGCCATAGCCACACTGGGCGACGGCACACTGTCGGCATTGGTACTCTCGGATGCCTACGGACGCAATATACCCACGGTTCCGGAAGAGACGATGGGAATAGAGGAAGTCACCGCCGACAGGATCACACCGGCTTATCCCAGCCCCTTCACCACGGAGATCAACGTTCCGCTGAGCATCACCGGCGAGGGCACACACCACGCCAGCATCACACTCACATCGCTGTCGGGACAGACCGTGGCCGTGCATAACGGAAACTATGGCTGCGGCGAGCACACCGTGCAGCTGCGCACCGAATCGATTGGCCGCGGATTCTATCTGCTGACCATAAGCATTGACGGTGTGATGAAAAACACACAAAAGGTAATCAAACTATGATAAGACACCTAACAGCCCTGATAACGGCATTAGTGACCCTCATGGTCGCCAATGCCGGAAACAGGGTCACACTGACAGATGCCGCCGGAACGCCGGGAAGCGAGGCCGTGGTCAAGGTCAATCTGGAGAACGATCCGGGTGCCGTGGCCATGCAGCTCAACATACCCATTCCGGAGGGTACGGAATATGTCGACGGATCATGCACGATAACCAGCGACAGGCTTGCCGGCCACACCGTCAGCGCGGCGGTGAACGGCGGAAAGCTCGTGGTGCTGGTCTACAGCACTGGACTGGCAGAGATCCCGTCGGGCAACGATGATGTGTTGCAGTTCACACTTCGCCTCGGCAACGAGCCGGGCAACTACACGCTGAGCCCGACGGTGAGGCTCGGCGATGCGTCGGGCAACGCCATCGGAACAGAGGCAGTATCGGGAACAGCAACCATTCTCGCTTCAAAAATCGAATGCGGAGCGGAAACAATCGACTTCGGACGATCGGCGATCAGAGGTAGCTACACCCGTAGCCTCACGATCCGGAACACCGGTAATCAACCGCTGAACATCACCGGTATAGCGACCTCGGACGGAACTCTGAGCGTAAGCCCCACGGATATGACGGTCGAGGCAGGAAGAAGCGCATCGGCCATCGTCACGTATGCTCCTACAGTCAGAGCTGCGGCATTCAACGGCAGTCTGCGCATTCTCTCCGACGCGGTCAACGGAGATGCCACCGTGGGTATCACCGCAATCCCCTACTCGGTCAATGAACTGCATATCGACGCAGCCCAATGCTCATCGGGGGAGGAAGCGACGATCACGGCACGCATGAACAACATGGAGCCTATCACCGCCGCCGACTTCTCCATGACGCTGCCCTCGGGATTTGAATATGTGGATGGCAGCGCGGCTTGCACTGACCGCGCCCCAACACATACGATTTCCGGCAGCGTGACCGACGGAAAGCTGAGGATAGTGATGTTTCACCCGGCAAACCAACCGGTCGACGGGTATGATGGCGAACTGCTGACATTCCGGCTCAGATCCGTGACCAACCGTGGCTCGTACGGACTGACACCGGAGAACGTAAGGCTTGCCAACCGCGATGGCGAGGATATGACCTCGGCCTCATCGGGAAGCTATATCACTATCTCGGCCCCATCGATCAGTTGCAACAGCACGTGTGACATGGGTGATCAGTCGATAACATCGGATGTGGCAACCGTTTTTTCAGTCAGGAACTATGGCAACGCGCCTCTGACAATAGAACGCGTGGTGTTCCTCTCCGACGGCTTCAGCATTGAAGAGGAACTACCCCTGACTCTCAACAGCTATGAGACCAAGCAGATCACACTGCGGCACTATCCGGCATCGGCAGGAGATTTCGCCACACAGATGAATATCTACAGCAATGATCCTGAGAATCCGATGAAGGCGATAGGTGTGACCGGAAGTGTGTATGAGCCGAACGGGATAACCGTGAGCGGCGAGCCGAACGATGAACACGACTGCTACACGCTCCATGTTGACCTGAACAACTATACCGGAATTGCAGCCGTGCAGCTCGACATTGAATGGCTCGACGGCATGACCACAGACCGGGATGACATGCAACTGAGCGAGCGCATCAACGGCCACAGCCATGAGGTGGCGCAACTTGAGGATGGCATACACCGCATATTGCTGTTCTCGATGAGCAACACCACAATAATCGGAAAAGAGGGCAATCTGTTTGACCTGACATTCCACGGCACGGATTTTATCGGCTCGCGCATGAAGATAAGCAATATCAAGCTCAGCGGCAAAGATGGGAAAAACTATCTCTCACCGGGTGCGTCGCCGATATATCTCGACATAAATCCGGTGTTGGCGGAATCGATAACGCTCGACCGATATGTCGAGACAGCGGTCGAAGGCAATTCGTTCCAGCTGACAGCCACCGTATTGCCGACCAATACCACAGACAAGACCGTCGTATGGCGCAGCACTGATGAAAGTGTCGCGACGGTTGACAGCGAGGGCAATGTCACGGTGATCGGAAAGGGCAGCTGCATGATCACGGCCGAGACCACCGACGGTAGCGGCCTGTTGGCGGAATGCACGCTGTCGGCTCTTGCCGGAATCGAGGATATTGTAGCGGAGGAAGTTACCGAGGTGAATATCTACAATCTGAATGGCATTTTGCTGTTCAGAAATCTGCCCAAGGAGAAGATTGCAGGGCTTCCGGCCGGAATATACCTCATCGGCAACAAAAAGATAATGATTAGATAAATCCTTTATCTGCCTATATATCAACCGGGCGGAAGCGACATGATCGTTTCCGCCCGGTTGTTTGTTTTGCGAGTCCCGGGCATATCGCAAATGATGATATCCGGTTAGCGGCCCGGAGTGCCGCAACCCCGACCAGCACCGGATTGATATGAAATTCAAATGATTACGGGTGGACAGAGCCGGACGCGACATGTCGCAGTCCCTACAGGTGATGGTAGTTTGTTACCATTCTTAATTATATGGGGGCGAGTTCCAAATGCGGACGCGCCATGGCATTGGGGAATGCCATGGCGCGTCTGTAGTGATTTATGTAGATTATGGATGTGGATCAGGATTTGTTGGCACGTTTGCGTTCGAGCTCGTCGAGGATTATCTTGCGCAAGCGGAGATGGTGGGGTGTAACCTCCACGTATTCGTCCTCTTTGATGTATTCCAGGGCTTCCTCAAGGGAGAAAACGACCGGTGGAATAATACGGGCTTTGTCGTCGGCACCGGAAGCACGCATGTTGGTGAGCTTTTTGGACTTGGTGACGTTGACCACAATATCGTTGTCCTTGGCGTTCTCACCCACAACCTGTCCGGCATATACCTCTTCCTGAGGGAAGATGAAGAAACGGCCGCGATCCTGAAGCTTGTCGATGGCATAGGCATAGGCTGTACCGGCCTCCATGGCGATCAGCGATCCGTTAGTGCGACGTTCGATTTCACCCTTCCATGGCTGGAATTCAAGGAAGCGGTGAGCCATGATGGCCTCACCGGCGGAAGCGGTCAGGACATTGTTTCGCAGACCGATAATACCACGCGACGGGATGTTGAATTCCATGTGTACGCGGTCGTTCTGAGTGGTCATGGACATAAGATCGCCCTTGCGACGGGTGACCATATCAATCATCTTGGAAGCATATTCCTCGGGGACGTTGATGGTCAGTGCCTCGATCGGTTCGCATTTCACGCCGTCGATCTCCTTGATGATAACCTGGGGCTGTCCGACCTGCAACTCATAGCCCTCGCGGCGCATGGTCTCGATGAGCACCGAGAGATGGAGCACACCGCGTCCGAACACGGTCCATACATCGCTTTCCGGATTCTTGACAACGCGCAGAGCCAGATTGCGGTCGAGCTCTTTGGTCAGACGGTCGGCAATGTGGCGCGAGGTCACGAACTTGCCGTCGCGACCGAAGAAAGGACTATCATTGATAGTGAAAGTCATTGACATTGTAGGCTCGTCGATCGCGATGCGCGGCAGAGCCTCGGGTTCATTGATGTCGGCCACGGTGTCGCCGATCTCAAAGTTGGCGATGCCGACAAGAGCGCAGATATCGCCACTCTTGACCGAGTCGACACGTTTGCGACCCATGCCCTCGAACACGTGGAGTTCCTTGATGCGCTGACGCTCCACAGTGCCATCCTTTTTGATGATGGCCACATCGGAACCCTCGCGCAATTCGCCACGATGAACGCGCCCCACGGCGATTCGTCCGACATATGATGAGAAATCGAGCGAGGTGATCAGCATCTGAGCCGGGCCCTCGAGAGTTGTGGGAGCCGGTATATGCTCAATGATCGCATCGAGAACGGCGGTTATATCCTCGGTGGGATTCTGCCAATCGGTGCTCATCCAGCCCTGCTTGGCCGAACCGTAGATTGTCGGGAAATCGAGCTGTTCCTCAGTAGCGTCGAGGTTGAACATCAGGTCGAACACCATCTCCTGCACCTCATCGGGGCGGCAATTGGGCTTATCGACCTTGTTGATCACCACCACAGGCTTCAGACCGATCTCGATGGCCTTCTGAAGCACGAAACGGGTCTGAGGCATAGGACCTTCAAAAGCGTCTACGAGCAGAAGACAGCCGTCGGCCATGTTCAGCACACGTTCCACCTCACCGCCGAAATCGGCGTGTCCGGGGGTGTCTATAATATTGATCTTGTATCCTTTATAGTTGATCGAAACGTTTTTCGAAAGGATTGTTATACCACGTTCGCGTTCCAGATCATTGTTGTCGAGAATAAGTTCACCGGCATTCTGGTTTTCGCGGAAAAGGTGGCCGGCAAGGAGCATCTTATCGACCAGTGTGGTTTTACCATGGTCCACGTGGGCGATGATGGCAATGTTACGGATGTTCTGCATACAAATAAATTTTCCTGCAATTTGATTTTCAGCCTGCAAAGTTACACAGAAATCGCGGAAAAACGTTCATTCGTTCAAAAAAATAACGGCAAATTGAATCAAACAACTCAATCCTCACCAATTTCCTTCAACCGATAATGTTCCTTTGCTATCGCTATCGCTCTTTGCAATTTTTCGGATAGCAACTTCTTGTCAGGCAACTCCGTGTAATATTGAGCCACTTTTATCGGAGACTCTTCATCCAACATCAGATATTCAATATGCTCCGAATTACCTTCTGAACATAGTATCAATCCGATGGGCGATTCCTCGCCATGCTTTCGATCATGACGGTTCAAATACCTCAAATACAATAACATCTGCCCTTCATAAGCAGGCTTAAATTTCCCCAGCTTTAGATCAACAGCCACCAATCTACGCAAACTTCTGTGGTAGAACAACAGATCCAACCTATAATCAATACCATCGACCGGTATCCGTTTCTGTCGATCAACAAACGCAAAGTCGGAGCCAAATTCTTTCAAAAAATATTGTATTTGATTGAGTATAGCTGTTTCCAAGTCGCTCTCACTAAAGACTTCCGGCAATCCGAGCAAATCAAGAAAATAGCTACTTCTGAAAACAAGATCAGGCTGTAGCTCATTGTTCTCTTTCACTTTCTCAAGTTCCGCTTTTATCACATCATCCGGCCGACGGCTAATCGCAGTCCGCTCAAACAATTGAGATTCAATTTTTTCATCAAAAGTTCTTGTTGACCAATGCTCCAACCTGCACATTTCCATATAGAATTGACGGGCAAGTCCGTTTTCCACAGCCATTAACGATCGCAAATGGGTCCAACTTAATTGTGTACGCACCGCGTACATAATCTCATCCTCGGAAAAAATGTACGCACTACGTACACAATGCTGTAATTTCTGAAATCCCCATCCGGCACCATATCTCAACTATACTGCAACCCGATAGCGTACTTGATCTATTATATCACAAACATCATCGTACAATTTACGTTCTACCGAATCTGGAAATAACCGTTGAGTCATATTGAAATTCTTTATGATCACAAAGGTACAATTTTTTTGTAAAATTGGCGAGGGGAGCTAAGATAAGTCCGGATCGGGTGGGATGTGTCATAAAAATTCATTAAATTTGCAGAAGTATCTATCTAATTGACTAACCAATCTATATTACCAGATGAAAACAGGCTTACTGAAATTATTCTTAGCATCGGCAGCCATGGTCGGTCTGACAGCACAGGCGCAGACAACCCTGGTGAAAAACCACAAGGCCACGGGACGTATCATCTACACCGATACGCTCGACCGTCAGGCTGCTGAAATGCTTCAGGACTTCACACAACGGATCAGCGGCACGACAATTCCTATCGTATCGGCCGATACAAAACTGAAAAAAGGAGATGTGGTGTTCCGCCGCACAGGAAATCCGGAAATCAAAGAGGATGGATTCCGCATAGACTCCCGACCAGGCTATCTGAGCATTGAGAGCAATCAGGGTAAAGGATCGGTTTATGGCGTTGTGACATTGCTTGAGAAATATCTCGGCTGCAACTACTGGGGCGAGAATGAATACACCATCCCGACGCTCTCCACAATCGAGATACCGGCAGATTGCTTTGTTGAAAATCCGTCCTTCACATTCCGCAGCAATGGCAGCTATGCCACCTCTTCAGATCCTGTCTACAGAGTGTGGGCACGCCATGAGGATCCGAAAGAAGTGTTTGCCGGCGGATACTGGGTCCACACCTTCAACCGCCTTCTTCCGGCTGCAAAATACGGGGAAACACACCCGGAATATTATGCATGGTTTGATGGCAAGCGTCATCCCGGACAGGCCGGGCAGTGGTGTCTGACCAATGACGAGGTTTTCGAAATAGTATGTCAAGAAATAGACTCCATCTTCAAGGCCAATCCGGGAATGAGCATGATTTCCGTAAGCCAGAACGATGGCAACTACACCAATTGCAAATGTCCGGAATGTGCGCGTATCGACTCCATAGAGGGCGCCCCCTCAGGATCGCTGATCCACTTCCTGAACCGACTTGCCGACAGATTTCCAGACAAACAATTCTCAACGCTGGCCTATCTGTACACGATGAATCCACCGAAGCATGTCAAACCGCGTCCGAACGTGAACATAATGCTCTGCAACATTGACTGCTATCGAGAAGTGCCGATGCAGGACAACGCCTCGGGACAAGCATATCTCAAGGCACTTGATGGATGGTCGAAGATGTCGGAGAACTTCTTTCTGTGGGATTATGGTATCAACTGCGACGGATTTGCCACTCCATTCCCCAACTTCCACATCATGCAGCCCAATATCCAGACATTCCGTGACCACAACGCAAAGATGCTGTTCAACTGCAACGGCAACGTCCGCGGTGGCGATATGACCGAGCTGCGCTGCTATCTGGTCAACAAACTGATGTGGAATGCAGATGCCGACGTAGATTCACTGACCAACACGTTCCTCACCGGTTACTATGGTGCGGCCGCTCCTTATATCGACCAATATCTCAAGCTGATGCAAGGCGCGTTGCTGGGAAGCAGAATACCCCTGTGGATCTACGACTCACCTGCGACACACAAAGACGGGATGCTCAACCCGATACTGCGCCGCACATACAACCAGCTGTTTGACAAGGCGGAAGAATCGGTAAAAGGGGATTCGGCACTGCTGGCGAGAGTGCAGCGTTCGCGTCTCTCACTGCAATACAGCGAGCTTGAGATCGAGCGTACGATGCCCAACAAGAATGTAGATCGTCTGAAAAACATGCTTGACACATTCGAGACACGAGCAGCCCGATATGGCCTTGCCTCCATCAACGAACGCAGCAATTCACCCAAGGAGTATGTGGATCTTTACCGTTCGCGTTACCTGCCTCGCAGCGAGAAAAACCTTGCCGAGGGTGCAGAGATCACATTCTCGACACCGCTGCCTGCCCCCTATGACAAAATCGGAGGTCCATCGCTGGCGGACGGGCTGTTCGGCGGCATGAGCTACAAAGACAGCTGGATCGGCTGGGAAGGAAAAGATGTGGATATCACCGTGGATCTTGGAGATCTGACCGAGATAAAAAGCATAGACACCGACTTCCTGCATCAAATCGGCGCATGGATTCTCCAACCGAAATCGGTCACTTATCTATTGAGCGACGACGGTGAGAACTGGAGAGCGCAACCGAAGCATGAGCTTACTGATGACCAGGATGGTAAAGTGAAGTTTGTCAATGTTGTTGAAACTTTTACAACTCCTGAGAAAGCCCGTTATATAAAAGTCGCTGTAGAAGGTATGAAGCAGTGCCCCGGCTGGCATTACGGCGTGGGCAATCCGTGCTGGTTCTTCCTTGACGAGATAACGATACTGTAAAATGAAAAAAGACCGGCAATGCCGGTCTTTTTTTTTAGAGTTGGAGAGTTATTAGAGTGGGAGAGTGGGAGAGTTAGAGAGTGGTCAGAGCGGGAGAGTTGGGGAATTTTGATGGACAAAAGCGCAGAAAAGCACGCAAACGCCGAAATTTAGCCGTAACTTTGCAAGCAGAACCGAGAGAGGTTGATCTGAGAGACGGGAGGAATCAGAGCTATAGGCTTTAGTAAGCATGAGCATACCACTATCATTCCAGATGGTCAGTCTTCACGCCAAGTGTAGCCGCAATGCAGACATTGGTGCTCGATCTTGCCTCTGTTGCGGAAACCGAACAGCCATCCATGCTTTCCAAAGATAATGTTTCCCCAAAAAGCATCGCTCCAACTGAACCCGAGACGTTCAGTCCAGATATTGTCACTTCCGCATCTCGGACAATGGAGTTCATAGTAGAATTCATCATCGTCATCGCCGCCATTAAAAATTCGATCAATAAATCCCATATAGTGAAGTGATTTTAAATCAGTTTAATGTTTAATCCTCAAAATTACAAAAAATCCAACAATATGAAAACGAAAAAAACAATAAACCGACCGATCCGTATATTTGCCGTTCTCGCAATTTTCCTTGCAACGGCGCTGTCGATGACAAGCCGCGACACGCACGGGTGGACACTTGTCTGGAGCGAAGATTTTGACAACGCGACACTCAATGACAGCATCTGGTCGAAAATTCCACGCGGCGGAGCGGACTGGAACCGCCACATGGCATCGTATGACAGCCTCTATTCTATCAACGACGGCATCCTGACACTCCGCGGTGTCAACAACAGCAATCTGGAGGCTGACACGGCCCGGTTCCTCACCGGAGGCATCTGGAGCAAAGGGAAACACCAGTTTGAACCCGGCCGCATAGAGGTGAAGGCCCGATTAGGGAACGCCCAAGGAGCATGGCCGGCGATATGGCTGCTCCCAGCCGACACGGTTGAATACGGCTGGCCAAAGGGTGGCGAGATAGATATGATGGAACATCTGAATTACGACACCATAGCCTATCAGACCGTGCATTCGATCTATACGCTCTATGAAGGTGGCGAAAACAATCCTCCACATTTCGGCACCGCGCAGATCAAAATGGACGACTGGAACGTTTTCGGAGTCGATATCCTTCCGGAAGCCTTAGTGTTCCATCTCAACGGCGAGGAAACCTTCCGCTATCCACGCATCGACTCAATCCCGGGGCAGTATCCCTACTACCTTCCGATGTATCTGCTGATCGACATGCAGATTCAAGGCAGCTGGGTTGGAAAGGCAGATCCGTCAACCTTACCTGTAAAAATGGAGATAGACTGGATCAGACATTACAAAAAATGACTAAATTTGCAGCAGAATAAGAGTCAGACAAGAAACTGAAAAGATGAGCGACAATATAACAATCCTCGGTATAGAATCGTCGTGCGACGATACATCAGCAGCAGTGATCCGCGACGGGATACTACTAAGCAATGTGATAGCCTCCCAAAGCGTTCACGAAGAGTATGGGGGTGTAGTTCCGGAACTGGCATCCAGAGCCCACCAGCAGAACATAGTCCCAGTGGTCAAAGCAGCCCTTGACCGCGCCGGAGTTGACAAACACGAACTCTCCGCAATAGCCTTCACCCGAGGGCCCGGTCTGTTAGGATCTCTTCTGGTAGGCACCTCATTCGCCAAAGGACTGTCGCTGGGACTGAGATGTCCGATAGTTGATGTCAACCATCTTCACGGACATGTCCTTTCCCACTTCATACGCCGCAAAGCCGATGATGCCGTACCGGAATATCCGTTTCTGACGCTGCTGATCTCAGGCGGCAACTCCCAGTTAGTGCTCGTGAAGAACTACAACGACATGACCATTCTTGGAGCCACGATCGACGATGCCGCCGGTGAAGCCTTCGACAAGTGCGCCAAAGTGATGGGCCTCCCCTATCCCGGCGGCCCCCACATAGACCGACTGGCGCAAGAGGGCGATCCGAAAAAATTCAAATTCGCCAAGCCCCACATACCCAACCTCGACTACAGCTTCTCAGGACTCAAGACCAGCTTCCTCTACACCCTGCGCGACGCGCTTAAAACCGACCCGGAATTCATAGAAAAAAACCGCGCAGATCTGGCGGCCTCGTTGCAGCGTACGATCATTGACATACTGCTCGACAAGCTGGATAAAGCCGTGAAACAAACCGGGGTAAAAACAGTTGCAATAGGTGGCGGCGTCTCAGCCAATTCCGGAGTACGCCAAGCCATAGCCGACTACTGCGACAGACACGGACTGCGCGCATTCATACCGGAACGCGCATTCACTACAGACAATGCCGCCATGGTGGCGATAGCCGGTTATTTCAAATATCTCGACAAACAATTCTGCGGCTACGACGAAGTGCCGTTTGCAAGAGTACAGATATGAAAACCTCAGTCATAGTTATCGGGGACGAACTGCTGATCGGCCAGGTCACCGATACCAACAGCGGCTTCATAGCCCGGCATATAGCACCTTACGGATGGGAAGTGAACGACGTGCAGACGGTTGCCGATGATGCAAAGCAGATACGCCGAGCGATAGACCGCGCATTTGAATCATCGGATGTGGTGCTGACCACCGGTGGCCTCGGCCCGACAAAGGACGACATCACCAAATCAGTGTTGCGCGACTATTTCGGAGGCGAGATGATCAAACGGAAAGATGTGCTTGAAAACGTGCTTGAGATCTTCCGTCGTCGCGGCATCAAGATAAACGTACTGACCGAAGGGCAAGCCATAGTGCCAAGCACAGCCAAAGTGATCCAGAACCGTGTAGGCACGGCTCCAATCATGTGGTTCGAACGCGAGGGTCAGACACTCGTCGCCATGCCCGGCGTTCCGTTCGAGACCCAGGAGATGTTTACAAGCGAAGTGTTTCCCCAGCTTCTAAAAAAATACCAGACAGAAATGTCGGTAGCTCATCACACCATCATAGCCGAAGGGATCAGCGAATCAGCCCTCGCCATGCGGCTTGAAGAATGGGAAACCGCGCTTCCCGATTATCTTCATTTAGCCTATCTACCTAAGCCGGGGATCATCAGACTGCGACTCGACGGCCACCACCGCGACTCAGAACTGATAGAGCGCGAAACGGCAGAATATGCCTCCGAACTCATAGGGCTATGCGGCGACAACTTCCTCTATGACGGCGACAAGACCCCGGCTGAGATCCTGCTCGAAAAACTGATCTCAACAGGAAAAACAGTCAGCACAGCGGAGAGCTGCACAGGCGGAAATATAGCGCATCTGATCACCTCCATACCCGGAAGCTCGGAAGCGATGCTCGGCGGCGTAGTAGCCTACAGCAATGACGTGAAGCAAAGGGTGCTTGGCGTTGATGGCGAAACATTAAAAGAACATGGCGCCGTGAGCATTCCCGTAGTGGAACAGATGGCGGCAGGAGCATGCCGCGCCACTGGATCAGATATCGCGATGGCCACCAGCGGCATAGCAGGCCCCGGAGGCGGCACCGCAGAAAAGCCGGTAGGGACAGTCTGTATCGCCGTTGCCAAGCGCGATGGCACCACCATCAGCCAGACCTACCACTTCCCCGGCAACCGCAGCCGCGTAATAGACCGCGCGTCACAGACAGCCTTGATCATGGCAATCCGGATGCTCGATAAATTGGTGGAATAATTGAATTTTTGTAAATTTGCGATCAGTATGAACAAGGCTGTAATATTCCGGATGGTTTGCGTGGCACTGCTATGGGCAGTGTTATGCTATCTTCTTATCGCGAGTCAGCCTGTCACATTGAAGACCATTTTTTGGATCATAGCGTCGGGAATCATAGTATTCGTGCCGCTGTATAAAAAATATTTCCGCAATGGAAAATAAGAAACCGCAATCGATAATCCTCACTGCCCCGGCTGACGAATCAGTGCAGAGTCTCGACGAGGTGCGCTATCCGTTGCTCTCGCATATAGACAGTCCGTCGGATCTCCGTCAACTGCCACAGGACCGGCTGCCGGAGGTGTGCAGCGAGATCCGCGATTTCCTGATCAACGCCCTCAGCAAGAATCCAGGTCATTTCGCCTCGTCGATGGGTTCGGTTGAACTTACCGTGGCACTCCACTATGTTTTCAATACCCCATACGACAGAATAGTCTGGGACGTGGGTCATCAGGCTTACGGGCACAAACTACTCACCGGACGCGCCAAGCGATTCCACACCAACCGCCGTCTGGGCGGACTGAGCGGCTTTCCGAATCCGAACGAAAGCGAATATGACACCTTCGCTGCCGGCCATGCCTCCAACTCCATCTCGGCAGCCTTGGGAATGTCGGTAGCGGCGGCTCTCAACCATGACGAACCGCGACGTCATGTTGTAGCCGTGATCGGCGACGCCTCCATCAGCGGCGGTCTTGCATTCGAGGGTCTCAACAATGCCGCCAACTCGGCCAACAACCTGCTGATCATCCTCAACGACAACGATATGTCGATAGACCGCAACGTGGGATCGCTCAACTCCTATCTTGCTCATCTTACGACATCCAAAAGCTATAATAACCTGCGCTACCGGACATACCGGTTCATGAAAAAAGCGCATCTGTTCAACGACAAGAACCGCGGCCGTGTCCTGCGTTTCAACAACAGCCTCAAATCGCTGATAAGCCGCGAACAGAACATCTTCGAAGGGCTCAATATCAGATATTTCGGGCCATTCGACGGCCACGATCTGCCAAGAATCATCCGAATTCTTAACGATATAAAAGAGATGAGCGGTCCAAGGATCCTACATCTGCGAACCGTCAAAGGACGCGGTTACCGTCCGGCCGAACTTGATCCAGCCCACTGGCACGCTCCCGGTCTATTCAATCCGGACAATGGCGAACTGATCAAAGCCGCCCCCGGCGATAAACCGGCAAAATATCAGGATGTTTTCGGCGAGACACTCGTAGAACTTGCCAAAGAGAACGAAAATATAGTAGGTATCACAGCGGCAATGCCCTCCGGCACTTCCATGTCGAAGATGCTGGAAGCGATGCCCGACCGAACATTTGATGTAGGCATATCAGAAGGGCATGCCGTCACTTTCGCCGGCGGATTGGCCAAGGATGGCAAACGACCGGTTGTGGCCATCTATTCATCATTTCTACAGCGCGCCTACGACCATATAATCCATGACGTCGCACTGCACAGTCTGCCGGTAGTCTTCGCAATAGACCGCGCCGGAATAGTCGGGGAAGACGGAGCAACCCACCACGGAGCATTCGACCTGAGCTATCTCAGCCACATCCCCGGCATGACCATCGCCTCACCACGCAACGAGATCTATCTGCGCCATCTAATGAAAACGGCACTCTCGGAAGGCACCACAGGTCCGTGGGCCATCCGATATCCACGCGGCAACGGGAAGATAGTGCATTGGCAACAACCGATGAACGCACTTCCCATAGGCAAAGGCGAACAGCTGACAGAAGGGAAAGATGTAGCATTGCTTACCATAGGCCCGATAGCATCGGAAGCAAGCAAAGCAGCGGAGAAAGCCAGAGCGGAAGGGATCGGCGTAGCACACTACGACATGATCTTCCTGAAGCCCATAGATGAAGATATACTGACACGCATAGGCGAAAGCGGCATGCCGATCGTCACGGTAGAGGACGCAGCGCGTCGCGGCGGCCTCGGGACCGCGGTCATAGAATGGCTGTCGGATCATGACTACAGCAACCGTGTGAGCCGCATAGGCATCCCAGACCAGTTTGTCCCCCAAGGCACGGTGGATCAGCTGCATCATCTTGCCGGAATGGATTCAGACGCAATCTACAACGCTATTAAAACCATTGTGAAATGAAGATCGTGATAGCCGGTGCCGGCGAAGTAGGCACCCATCTGGCGAAGCTGTTATCTCGTGAGAATCAGGACATCACCCTGATAGACACCAACGGCGAACGCCTTGCACAGATCGACGCCACATGCAATCTGCTGACTTTGCGTGGCTCACCAATATCATTCGATGTACTCCGTGAAGCCCGTGCCGGAAAATGCGATCTGTTCATAGCCGTCACCCCCGAGGAAACGACCAATGTTGTGGCGTGTACGATGGCCAAGAACCTTGGAGCCAAGAAAACCGTGGCGCGAATAGACAACTATGAGTTCATGCGCGACGGAAACACCCAGTTTTTCCGCAATCAAGGAATAGACGTGATGATCTATCCGGAATATCTGGCAGCCAAAGAGATACTCAAAGCCTTGCAACGCAACTGGGTCAGAAACTGGTTCGAACTACACGAAGGACAACTGATTGTTGTAGGCGTAAAGATCCGCGAAACGGCTCCATTGGCCAACACCCAGCTCAAAGATCTGTCAAGCGTCACACACCAATTCCACATATCGGCCATCAAACGCCATCACGAGACCATCATTCCACGAGGCAACGACTACATCCGCCCCGGAGACATAATCTACGTGACCACGACACGCGACGGAGTTGACGACCTGCGCGAGAAATGTGGCAAAACGGAGGTAGACATACGGAAAGTCGTCATCATGGGTGGCAGCCGGATCGCCGTCCGCCTCATAGCCATGGCCGGCGACCGCTACCGATTCCGCATCATAGAACTCGACAGATCGCGCTGCACCCGACTGACCGAGCTGTGTCCGGAAGCCGACGTGATCCACGCTGACGCACGCGACATAGAGATACTTCGCGAAGAGGGCATAGAGGAAACCGACGCGTTCATAGCATTGACCGACCGCTCCGAGACCAACATACTCACATCGCTGACAGCCAAGGAGAGCGGCGTTCACAAAACCGTGGCCGAAGTGGAGGATATCCAATATATCTGCGAGGCAGAGAACCTCAACATAGGCACAACGATCAACAAAAAACTGCTTGCCTCCGGAAGGATATTCCAGATGCTGCTTGACGAAGATTCGGAATCGTCGAAATTCATGGCACTTGCCGATGCCGACGTTGCAGAAATCGAGGTCAAGCCAGGAGCCAAAGTAACCCGAGGCGCGGTTAAAGACCTGTCGTTGAACCGCGACATGACGATAGCCGGACTTATCCGCGACGGCAAGGGAATGCTCGTTGGCGGTAACACACAGATCATGGCCGGCGACCATGTGGTTGTGTTCTGTCTGTCGGGAGTAATCCACAAGATCGAGCGACTATTCAACTAAACGACCGATGGTCAATTTGCAATAAGTAAAATCAGCTCAATGTCAAGATACCGACATATCAATTTCAACCTGATATTCCGTGTTATAGGCTGGCTTCTGATGATAGAGGCCGGTTTCATGCTCATACCTCTTGCCACGGCGGCATATTACGGCGAAAGCGATTTCATGGCATTCGCCATAGGCACAGGCAGCACAGCAGTGGCCGGACTGGCACTCACCTTTCTCCTTCGCCACGGAGGCGAAGGGATGGGCAAACGCGAGGGATTCCTGCTGACAGCCCTTGTCTGGGTCATGTTCTCGATCTTCGGTATGATCCCGTTTCTGCTATGCGAGAACGGAGTCGACGTGAGCTCGGCATTCTTTGAATCGATGTCGGGGTTCACAACAACCGGCTGCACGGTTCTGGAATCAGTGGAACACTACTCCAAGTCGATCAACATGTGGCGCAGCCTGATGCAATGGCTTGGCGGCATGGGAATAATACTGTTCACCCTGGCCGTTATCCCGATGCTCAACCATTCGGGTGGCATGCAGATGTTCAATGCGGAGGTTACGGGCATAACCCACGACAAGATCCGTCCGCGAGTAAGCCAGACGGCAAAAAGTCTATGGGGACTATATTTTCTTTTGACGGCAATGCTGATCATACTTCTATGGGTAGGCCCCATGTCACTCTACGATGCCATTTGCCATGCATTCTCCACCATATCGACCGGAGGGTTCTCCACCAGAGATTCCTCACTCGCATTCTATAATTCAGATTACACGACGATCGTTGTCACGATATTCATGTTTCTTGGCGGTACGAGTTTCGCTCTTATCTATAAGGCGTTGCAAGGCAAGCCAATGAGTCTGATCAAGAACGACGTGTTCCGGGCATACGTGGCATTGATAGCATTCTTTTTCGTGTGTTTCGTTCTGAGCATCATCCACCGCGGACAGGTCAACGACTGGCGCGATGTCACGATCTATCCCCTGTTCCAGATAATCTCAACGATCACATCGACCGGACTTTCAGTCTGCAACTTCGAGAACTGGGGTCCATTTATCCTGGCACTGATGTTCGTGCTGATGTTCACCGGTTCGTGTGCCGGCTCCACGAGTGGCGGTGCCAAGATTGACCGAATGCTTTTTCTGGTCAAGAACTCACGCAACGAGCTATACCGGTGTATCCACCCCAACACAATCACCTCGGTCAGAATCAATCATAAGGTTGTATCGCCTGACATAGTGTCGAAAGTGATCGCATTCCTCTGTATCTATGTGATAGTAATAATGGTCGGCGGCATTATCCTGACGGCAACCGGATTGCCTCTGATCGATTCCTTCTTCTCGGCCTTCTCCTGCGTCAGCAACACGGGCTTCGGTGCCGGCGTGACGGGATATGGTGGCAGTTTCGACATCATACCGGCCTCCGGTAAATGGGTGCTGTCGATGCTCATGCTTATAGGGCGTCTGGAGCTGTTTACTGTGCTGATCCTGTTCACCCGAGGGTTCTGGACCAAATAACGCCCTCAATCATCATAGGGTATGCGGAACTTATCCAGAAGCAATTTAAAATTATCCTGCGCAGCCAAGCAAGTATCAAGCAGGAACCCCTTAATGGCCGGCCAATTCCGCAGTCCATTGTAATAGAACATCTTCACATCATCGGTAATGATAAAAGGGACATAACCATGACGTAGACATTCCCTAAACATAATCAGACGTCCGACACGTCCGTTGCCATCCTGAAAAGGATGTATGGACTCAAACCGATGATGAAAGTCTATAATATCCTCAAAAGAAGGCCTTTTCTTTTCATTATATTCCTTAAGCAGGGTCTTCATCTCCTGATGAACATCCTCCGGTTCCACAGTATCATTACCGCCAACCTCATTTGGTAATTTCTTATAGTCTCCTACCCTAAACCAGCTCTTCCGCTGATCGGAAGTACCTGATTTCAGAA
This sequence comes from uncultured Muribaculaceae bacterium, assembly GCA_910579185.1. Classification (GTDB taxonomy): domain Bacteria; phylum Bacteroidota; class Bacteroidia; order Bacteroidales; family Muribaculaceae; genus Paramuribaculum. Next base: position 208,280 of record CAJTTG010000003.1, on the reverse strand, counting down.
TATAGTGAAGCTGTTTTATATACGACTCCGTAAGCCTTCCATCCGTTTTTGATATTACAAAATCTATGGCTCTAAAATGATTTGTTGTCTCAATAATATCATCCACATTCACAGAGACATCCGTAACTCCAACAGTATTTGTCTCGAATATGTATCTCGTTTGATCGTGTGTCAGCCTACTGCCCTCAATATGGTTTGAATTATATGTCAGATCAACTTGCACACGATGATAAATCCCACCCTTCATTTTCCCAGACATCTGTTCACGGAGCATAGTCAGGAGTGGGGATTTCTTACCACTGATCTTACGCTGCGGCAATTCTGCGTCAGATGGTACATTCCATGTCTTACCAACCATATATGCACCTTCCAACTTACCATGGGCACAATAATTTCTGGCAGTCCGTTCCGAAACATCATGGCGTTGTGCCCATTCTTTAACTGAGATATAATCCATTTTTACAAGTGTCTGTTTTATGGCTGTGTCTTAACAACCTATTATTCTGTATGAATCTGCCGGCGCACAAAGTTATCGGCAAGGGATCATCAAGATTTGGATACAAAAATAGCGAAACTTGCCGATATCGGCAAGTTTCGCTATTTTTCATTGCGTTATAAGTTGTCGGGATCAGAATAAACGCTCGGGATATGTTCCGTCGGTATGGAGCTGAGCAAATTTCTCAACCACACCAGGACGATCGGCAGCATAAGTCACGCCAAACCATTTTGAATCGGTGTCGAGGACTTTGACTGTTGCCTCTCCGTTGTGGATCAGAGTGTCAATACACAAGGGAATGAAGAATTCCGACTTGGGAGTATTGATATCCTTGTCGAGGAATTTCTTAAATTCGCGCTCGCTATAATCGAAATAGTCGGGAGTGAATCCCCAGAGATTCATTGATACGGGAGTCTCGGGAGCGAGAGTCTGCACCTGTCCGTTCTCGTCGGTGAACACGATACGATGCTCAGGATCGTAGGATATGGCAGTGCGCTCAACAACGCCAGTCAGCAGACCATCCTCTGAAGTGGAGCATACACCACGAGCCACGGATCCGTTCTCGGTCATAGTGTTGCCGACACGGAAACCTACCATGCAGTAGTCGCCCTTGCGGTCGCGCTCACGCGAAAGTTCCTTAGCAATAACTTCAAAGGCATTGCGGCCATAGAAATCGTCGGCGTTGATAACTGCAAACGGTTCCTTGATCACATCCTTACCCATCAGAACAGCATGGTTGGTACCCCATGGTTTTGAACGGTCGGCAGGACATGTGTAGCCTTCGGGGAGATTGTCGATAGACTGGAAAACAACCTCAACGGGGATGTGTCCTTCATATTTTGAGAGGATCTTCTCGCGGAAATCCTGTTCGAAATCCTTACGGATAACGAAAACTACTTTTCCAAAACCGGCTTTGATAGCATCATAGATAGAATAGTCCATGATAGTCTCGCCGTTGGGGCCGAGGCCATCGAGCTGCTTGAGACCTCCGTAACGGCTGCCCATGCCAGCTGCAAGAACAAAAAGAGTTGGTTTCATTGTTGAAAAAAAGATTTATTTTGTTTTGAATTTGAACACGATCGTCTGTTGATAAATGTCGCCGGGATACAACTGAGTCGTAGGGAAATCGGCATGGTTGGGGGAATCGGGCATAGACTGGCACTCGATTGCGACACCATCATAATCATCGTAGGAACGTCCATCCTTGTTGAGAGGCGATCCAGCAAGCCAGTTACCGGTGTAGACCTGAGCGGCAGGCTGAGTTGTAAGAACCTCAAGGATACGTCCTGATAGCGGAGCTTCAAGCGTGGCCACGTGTTTCAAGTGGTCTTTCTTAAATCCGTCGACCACCCAGCAGTTGTCGTAGCCCTTACCATAGTTTAGAGCAGGGAAATCGGTTTTGATATCGCGACCGATAACCTTGGGGGTGGTGAAGTCCATCGGCGTACCCTCGACAGGAGCCATCTCACCGGTCGGAATAAGGGTATCGTCGGTGGGGAGATAGCGGTGTGCGCCAATCCATAGTTTATGATTGAGCACAGAGCCGGAGTTGTTTCCATCGAGGTTCCAGTAGCAATGGTTAGTCAGATTGACCACTGTCGGAGCCGATGTTGTAGCTGTCAGCTCCAAAGCGAGAGTGCAATCATCGCTCCACGAGTAACGCGCCTCGACATCGAGTTTACCGGGATAGTTTTCCTCGCCATCGGGGCTGACACGCGAGAAAACGATGGAATCGTCATCGTGGTCAACACGCGCTTTCCAAATCTGATTCTGGAAGCCTTCGGGGCCGCCATGAAGAGCGTTAGGGCCATTGTTGATGGCCAGCTGATAGTCGCGTCCATCGACGCGGAGCTTGCCTCCGGCGATGCGGTTGGCATAACGTCCGGGGACTTTACCGGCACAAGGACCGTCGGCAATATAGTCGGCAGGATCAGCGTAGCCAAGAGCGACATCGGCAAAGTTGCCTTTGCTGTCGGGGACTTTGACACTGACGATTCCGGCTCCGAGGCTTGAGAGAGTCACCTGGGCGCCTTCGGCATTTGTCAGCGTGAAGAGAGTGATGTCGCCTTTGGGCGAAGCCACTGTTGATTTTTCAATTTTCATTTTCAAGGGTATTGATTATTGAGTTCTGAATGCTAAATTACATAAAATATCCCGGCCAGCCCAAATTTTCATATAAAAATAGCTACTTTTGTAATATGAAAGAAGAAAACGACGAAGCCCGGCAATATAAGATCCTGTCGAGCGAATATCTGATACGACGACCATGGCTTACAGCCCGTAAGGATGCATTGCAACTGCCCGACGGGCGCGTGAATCCGGAATTCTACGTGCTTGAATATCCTTCGTGGGTCAATGTGATAGCGGTCACAAAGGATGGCCGCTACGTGATGGTGCGCCAATACCGCCACGGTCTTGGCGTTATGTCGACGGAACTGTGTGCCGGCGTTGTAGAGCCGGGAGAGGATCCGGAGGCAGCCGGCCGACGTGAACTTGCTGAAGAAACAGGCTATACGGGAGGCAAATGGACACTCCAATGCGTGATCTCCGGCAACCCCTCGACCACCAATAATCTGACCTACTGCTATCTTGCCGAGGGCGTTGAACTGACGCAGGAACAGCATCTGGATCCGACAGAGATGGTCACCCCTCTGACATTGAGCCGCGAAGAACTTCTGGAGATGATGATGGACGATGATATGAAACAATCGCTCATGCTCGCTCCGTTATGGAGATATTTCTATCTGAAAGAGAAAGGGTTGCCAACTGAAATACGTCGCTGATAGATGAGCCTGTACGCACAGATACTTCTGCCGCTGCCATTGCAATCGACCTTCACCTACGCCGTGCCGACGGAAATGGCCGGACGAGTGAAACCGGGACATCGCGTACTGGTGCCATTCGGCAGGAGAAAGTTCTACACCGGAATCGTGACCGAGCTTGGCAACACGCCACCGGAAGGGAACTATGACGTGAAAGAGATAGTCTCCACGCTCGATGACCAACCGATCATACGTAGGCCGCAGATGCAATTATGGAACTGGATAGCGGATTATTATCTGTGTTCCGCCGGAGATGTGCTGCGCGCCGCTCTGCCAGCGGCATTGAAGGTGGAGAGCGAGACATTTATAGAAGCTAACCCTGATTTCGATCCCGAAGATGTGCAACTCACAGAACGCGAGACGATCATCTTGCAGGTGCTGAGCCATGAGGAGGGACGAATGAAGATCTCGGAGATTGAAAAGTCGACCGGTTTCAACGGCGTAGGTGCCATAGCCACTGCCATGCTGGAAAAGGGCGCCGTGATCATATCCGAAAAGCTCGTGGAGCGATACCGGTCACGGAAGATGACCTACGTCAGACTGACAATGCCACAGGGGGATAACGAAAGTCTGCGCGAAGCCTTTGAAAAGATAAAAACGAAGGCTCAGGTCAAACAACAGCAGACGTTGCAGACCCTTGTGGCTCTATCGAGCTTCATGCAGCGGACTTCGGAAATGAAAGAGGTCAGCCAGGAGGAACTGATGGAACGTAGCGGCGTACCCCGGACGGTGCTCAAACAGCTCGCCGACAAAGGCATAGTGGAGTTCTACAAGAAAGAGATCAACCGGTTTCAATTCAACGGCACAGTCAGTGGAGAATTGCCGACCCTCAGCGATGCCCAGGACCGAGCATTGAAAGAGATCCACAGGTCATGGTTTGAAAAAGATGTCACGTTGCTCCACGGAGTGACATCTTCCGGCAAAACGGAGATATATATCCACCTGATAGATTACGTGCTGAAACAACGTCGGCAGGCATTGTTCCTGGTTCCGGAAATAGCATTGACCACCCAGCTCACCAAACGTCTGCAACGCGTGTTCGGCGAAAAGGTGGTGATCTATCACTCAAAATTCACAGACAACGAACGAGTCGACATATATCGCAAGGTGCTGTCGGGCAATGAGCCGATGGTAGTGATCGGGGCCCGGTCGTCCTTATTCCTGCCATTTGCCTCGCTCGGACTGGTGATCGTTGACGAGGAACATGAGCCGAGCTACAAACAGCAGGATCCGGCACCACGCTACAATGGCCGAGACACGGCTATGGTGCTTGCACGGATGCATGGAGCCAAAGTGCTTCTAGGGAGTGCCACGCCGGCTATCGATACCTATTACAAGGCCCAGACGGGACGCTACGGACTCGTGACACTAAGCGAGCGATATTCGGGAGTTGAATTACCTGAGATCAGGATAATAGACACCGCCTTGTCGCGCAAACGCAAGACGATGCGCGGGGCACTGTCGCAACAGACAATCGATCTGGTGCATGAGGCTGTGGATAACGGCAAACAGGCCATAGTGTTTCTCAACCGCAGGGGTTATGCTCCGGTGGCCGTGTGCAAGATGTGTGGCTACACACCTAAGTGCGAACATTGCGACGTCACGCTGACATATCACAAACGGATCGACCGGCTCGTGTGTCATTACTGCGGAGCTATGTATCCCAAGCCGGTGGAGTGTCCGGCATGTCATGAGCCGGCGATAGAGACCTACGGCTACGGGACTGAGCGCATGACCGACGAGATTGGAGAGGCGTTCAACGGAGCCCGGACGTTGCGTATGGATCTCGACACGACCCGTAACAAGGATGGTTACGAGAATATAATCACTGATTTCTCGCAGGGGAAAGCTGACATTCTGGTAGGTACGCAGATGGTGACAAAAGGTCTTGATTTTGACCGGGTGGCCACGGTGGCCATTGTCAATTCCGACGCGATGGTGAATCAACCCGATTTCAGAGCTTCGGAACGTGCGTTCAACATGATGATGCAGGTGGCCGGACGCGCCGGACGCCGCGACAGCCGCGGAATTGTGGCCGTGCAGACCTCGCAGCCCGATCTGCCACTGTTCGGATTCATTTCCAACCACGACTACAACGGATTCTACGACACAGAGGTGGAAGAGCGCCGGAAATTCAATTATCCGCCGTTCACACGAGTGATCAATATCTACATCAAACACCGTGACCGCCATCTGATTGATGAGCTTGCCACGGCCTACGGACGCAGACTTCGCGAGCTGTTCGGCAACCGTGTGTTCGGGCCTGAGGAACCGGCTGTCGGACGCGTGCAGACGCTCTATATCCGCAAATTGATGCTGAAAATAGAGACTCAGGCTTCCATGAAGAAAGTCAAGGAGATAATGCGCCAGACTCTGGTCGAGATGCACGCCTCGGGGATGCAAGCGGTGAAAGGTGCGATAGTTTATTACGATGTTGACCCCTGAAGCATCGGATATTTGACGAAAAATTTGTAATTTCGCAGATGTTCTGATGAAACGGTTTTATAAAATCCTCCGCTCGATCATAGTCACACTGATAGTGCTGGCATTGGTGGTTCCGGCGGCGCTCTATGTTGCGCTGTCGCTTCCTCCCGTCCAGCGGTGGCTGTGCCATAAGGCTGAGGTCGAACTGACAAGTCTGCTGACTGTCGACGTTGACATTGAATATGTCCAGATCTCGCCGTTCAACCGCGTCACACTCCATGGCGTCGGGATCGACGGATCGGATGGCAAGAAAGCCATCGAAGTGCAACGTCTTGGTGCCGGTCTGAACCTTTGGAACTATCTGTTTCACGACCGTATAGTGATGGACTACGCGGAAATCATCGGCATGCAAGCCGACATCCACCGCGATTCCATCGGGTCGCCTCTGAATATCCAGCCAATCATTGACGCTCTGAAGCCGAAAGATAAGAGCAAGCCCCCGACAAAGTTCGATTTCAGGATCAACACCGTAGTGATCCGCACTTCGAAAGTCAGCTACAACGTGTTGTCGGAACCGGCAAAAGAATCCGGTTTCGATATGAACCATATAGAGATATCCGGACTGCGTGCCGACGTTCAGCTGCCGCAGATCAAGAACGATGACTTCATCATTGATCTGCGACGTCTGGCTTTCAATGAACAGTGTGGCCTGGCACTGACAAATCTAAGCGGTCAGTTCCATATCAGCAATCAGATGCTGGAGATTGCCAACCTGCAACTAAGCATGCCTCTGTCACGACTCACCATCAACAATCAAAAATTGACCTATGACGGGTTTGATGATCTGAAAGCAAATTGGAGAAAAATGCCGTTCGACATCCATCTGACGCCCGGAAGCCATCTGGCCACTACTGACATCGAGCCGTTAGTGCCACAACTCAATGGAGTTGACATGGTGTTCACCGCCCACATGCACGCCATCGGCGATCCCGATCATATCGAAATCAAGGATCTGCATTTTTCGAGCGACCGTGGAGCCGACATCAGACTGCATGGCGAAATATATGGCATGGCCGACACAATGTCGGTCAACGGAATGACTGTTGATCTACCGGCACTGGAAGCTCACATCAACGCGCCTCGCGCCGTAGCAACCGCCCTACGTTTCGCGTCGCTTGACGAAAAGACGCGCACGATATTGTCGAATCTCGGAGATGTGGATCTTAAAGCATCGTTCACCGGCGACATGCTCAGCGGAGAGATCGATGCCTCCCTGACAACATCGGAAGCCGGATCCATAAATGCACAGGCAGAATATTCAAGAACCCACAATAAGAACGGCTACGGCCCGGCACGGATCAATGGAGAACTCGGCATTACGGATCTATCAGGAGCCGCACTGATGAAAGGGCTGGACAGCAAGCTGTCAACACTAACGGATCTGGACGGCAACTTGGATTTCGATATAGTGCGCAGAGGGAAAAATATTCCTGACGGTACAGCCCATCTGGACATTTTGTCCGCAACTATCCATGGACAGACTCTCACCGACTTCACCGCCGACATAAGCAATGACCATGGACATATCGAAGGTTCGGTCTACATAGACAATGCGCTGCTCTATGCCGATGCCCAAGCGTCAGCCATCATAGACGGCGACAACCGATCCGTTGATTTCTCCGCCGATATCCGCGACCTCAATCTCACCATGCTCGGATTATCGCCCGAAAACGACCAACGATTGATCTCCATGCAGACCGATGCCACCCTCAGCGGTCATAACATAGATGACATAGAGGGCCGCATTGACATAAGGAGCTTCGCCATGAGCCGACATGGGCATCCGGATCTTAAAATAGACAACGTTATGGTCAAAGCCATACGCACTGAAGAGGCTGACACCATAAGCCTGAGCAGCGAGATTGCCGATGCCAGCGTGACCGGTAAGTTCAAGATGTCGACACTTGTACCGGTTGGCCGCAGCATAATTGCCCAGACGCTTCCGGCACTCACCGGCGAGCACCCCGGCGACGGCATGGCGGCTTCGACACCGGAGGATCCGGGCTACAATCACCTATCCTACACCGTGACCATCAAAGATCTTGAGCCGCTGTCTCCGTTGGCCAAGATGCCAGTGAAGATAATAGAACCTGTCAGCATCGGCGGTAGCTTCAACTCCGCCATGAGGGCCATCGACCTGCGCCTGTCGGCTCCATACCTTCTCCAAGGTAACAAACTGATAGAGAACACAGCGTTGCAAGCCGGAGTATTGGCCGCCGACACCGCCATATCCTCCCCCGGACGCGGATATATGTATTTCACCACTACCCTACCGACAAAAAAAGGCCCGGCAACAGTGATCACAACGGCCGAGGTGGGTAACGATCAGGTAGATTCTCACCTTGAATGGAAAATAGACCGCGAAAGAGATTTCAGCGGCGACATCAACATCTCCACCATATTCAGCCGCAACACTGAAAACGGTGCGCTCCACACTGACGTGCGCTTCAACCCGTCAAAGGCAGTGTTCAACGACACTATATGGACCATCGATCCTGCGGTTATAGCCATCGAAGGGAAAGAGATTGATGTTGATGGCTTCCGGGCATGGCGCGACCGCCAGTCCATAGCCATTGGAGGCAGAGCGTCAGAAAACCCGACAGATACCATAACCGTAGCCCTCGACGACATTAACCTCGACTATGTGTTTGAAACACTCGACATACCGACGGCGATGTTCGGCGGCAACGTCACAGGGAAGCTCTACGCTACAAAAGTGCTGACGTCGGATCCCGTAGCCTATACCCCGGGATTAAGCGTCAAGAGCCTGACATACAATAATTCCCTGCTCGGCGATGCCATATTGCGCTCGGAATGGCACAACGACAGAAAATCTGTGTCGATTCTTGCTGATATATTGCAGCGCAACGAACGACATTCTTATGTGGATGGCGAGATATTCGTAACCGCCGATTCTCTTGACATGGCATTCGATGCCGACCGTCTGGAGATCGGATTCCTGCGCCACTACATGTCGGCCTTCGCTTCCGATGTCAAAGGCTATGCTTCCGGCAAGGCAAGGCTCTGGGGTTCGTTCAAACTGATTGACATGACCGGCGATATCTATGGCGAGGATGTCAGCCTGACACTCGGATTCACCAACTGCACATACACCACCACCGATTCCATCCGCCTGCGTCCCGGCGTGATCGACATAGACAACCTGACTCTTCACGATGCATACGGCCACGAAGCACGACTAAACGGATATGTCCGACACAAATGCTTCAAAGAGCCACGCTTTGAGTTCCGTATCACAGATGCACGCGACCTGCTTGTCTACGATGTCAAGGAAAACACCGAGCATCCATGGTATGGACGTGTATTCGGCACCGGCAATGCAACTGTTACCGGAGTTCCCGGTATGGTTGATATCGCCGTCAACATGTCGACAGCTGCCAACTCTGCATTCACATTTGTCCTCTCGGACGCATTATCGGCACAGGACTACAAATTCATCACCTTCCGCGACCGTGATCAGGCCTTAAAAGATTCTATCGCCGCTGCTACAGCTCCACCACCTGCAGTCGTAGAGATCAAACGGGAACTTGCCAACGGCAATGTCGACGGCCCCCCCACAGGCTACAAGATGAACTTCAATATCGACATCAATCCGCAGGCGCTTATCACTCTGGTCATGGATCCGGTAGGCGGTGACCGCATCCGTGCATATGGCAACGGTGTGCTACGGATGATCTACGACTCCGCCAACGAGGATCTCAGAATGAACGGCACATACACCGTTGACCGCGGCAATTATAACTTCACCCTTCAGGATATCATAATCAAGGACTTCACCATCAATCCCGGAAGCTCAATAGCATTCCATGGCGATCCCTATGCCGCCCAACTTGATCTGACAGCAAAATATCAGGTTAAAGCCAATCTGACGGATCTCGATGAGTCGTTCCTTGAGGACAAAGAACTGAACCGCACAAACGTACCTGTCGACGCATTACTGATAGTCAAGGGGGATATGCGCCAGCCGGAAATCAGTTTCGACATTGACCTGCCGACATTGACCTCAGACACCAAACGCAAAGTCCGCAGCATCATCAATACAGACGAAATGATGAGTCGTCAGATAATTTATCTGCTCGCGCTAAACCGCTTCTACACCCCCGACTATATGAATGCCACACGCGGAAACGAATTCATGTCTGTGGCATCAGGCACAATATCCTCACAACTGAGCAATATGCTCGGGCAGCTAAGCGACAACTGGGCGATAGCACCTAATTTCCGCAGTGACCGTGGCGACTTCTCCGACATGGAATTTGACGTTGCCTTATCAAGTCATCTTCTGAACAACCGCCTGTTGCTCAACGGCAACCTTGGCTATCGCGATAAAACGATGAACAATAACTCGTTCATCGGCGACTTTGACATTGAATATCTGCTTAACCGCAGCGGCTCTCTACGCCTCAAAGCCTATAACCGCTACAACGACCAGAACTATTACTTCAAGAGCGCATTGACAACCCAAGGCGTAGGAATCATGTTCAAACGCGATTTCGATAGTTTCTTCTCATTCATGCGTCCTCTGCTGCGGCATAAAAAGGCGGAGAATGACACTCCCACTCCGACTGACTCTGTCAAACCCACAGCACCGGCGACAACCACACAACAAGCCGATACAATACCACCTACAGCAACATCAGGCGATTTTTTACGTTTTAAATAAAACTCCACATATCTTTTCTCCCGTATGAAACACTTTCCGCTTATAGCCACACTGATAATATCTCTATCCGCCATCATGACGGCTAACGCAGCCAAACCGAAAGCTAAAGCCAAGGCTAAGAAACCTTCGGCCACGGAAATTCTGCAACAGGCACGCACCGCTTTCGATGCCTATGAGTTCGATAAAGCGCTTGAGCTCATCGACGATTTTGGCGACGATGGGGATCTTACCCCCGAAATGGAACATCTGCGTCAGAAAGCAGAAATCGGATCAACTATGCTCTCGCGTGTGGAACACATTGCGATCATAGATTCCATTACCGTTGACAGGCGCGACTTCTTCCTAAACTATATGCTCTCTTCGCCGGCCGGCTATGTTTCCTCAACAGAAGAGCTGCCGGAAGGATTCGCCACCGACGACTCCACTACCGTTTACGTCACAGAATCGGCGGAAACAATGATCTGGAGCCGTCCCACATCCGATGGAGGCCGCCAACTCGTGGAATCCCATCTTTTAGCCGACGGCACATGGGAACAGCCCCAATCTCTCGGCGAAGCTCTTGAGGGTATCTCTGCCAACTATCCATTCCTACAACCCGACGGCACCACACTATATTTCGCTGCACGCGGTGATGAATCACTTGGCGGATACGACATCTTCATCTCCAGAAACGACGGCGACGAATTTCTCCAGCCACAAAACATCGGCATGCCTTACAACTCACCCTACGATGACTATCTGCTTGCCATCGACGAGCTGACCGGTGCCGGATGGTGGGCCACTGACCGCAATCGACTCGACGGCAAAATAACCATCTATGTCTTCGTGCCACAGGATCTGCGCATCAATTATGCGGTCAACGATCCGGAATTAACCAACCGCGCATTCATCACCTCAATCAAATCCACTCTCGATCCCAAGCGCGACTATAGCCCAATACTTAAGGCCATCGAAGCTCTTGACTCGGAAGCAGCCGGCGCATCATCCGATTTTGTAATAGAAATCCCAGGACGCGGCATTCTGACAGGGTATGATCAATTGAAGTCAGCCAACTCGCGCCGCACCATGGAACTGCGTCAGGACTGCATGGACGAGATTGCCGATCTGGAGTTATCGCTCGAGGAACTGCGCCGCCAGTATGCCACCGACAAATCTGTAGCCACGGCCATCAAAAACTCAGAAGAAAAACTTGAGTCCCTCCGTGCCAATCTCCGCACCCTGACCAACCGCATAGTTACCCTCGAAACGTCCAGATAAGCTCAGAGCCCGGACCGGATTGCATATTTTTTTAAGGGAGTGTCACAAACGTAAGTTTCTTGCGTCATAATAATGACAATACAAAAATTTACGCCAGATGAAAAGATATCTAAGCCCAATACTGACTCTTTCTGTGACACTGCTCGCTTCCGCTCAGGAAGTGGCCGACACCATAGCAACGCAAGAGCTACAGGAGATAGTTGTGCAGGCACCTAAGGTGGTACGTAAATCCGACATGGATGTGTACTATCCATCTGCAAGCGCGATGGAACATTCCAAGGATGGTATTCAATTGATCCGAAATTTAATGATCCCATCTCTGAATGTCAACGATGTTCTTGGTACTATAACATCATCCGGCGAGAGCGTACAAGTCAGAATCAACGGACGGGAGGCTACAATGGAGCAGGTCCGCAACCTGCTCCCCGAAACAATCCGGCGAGTTGAATGGCTCGATAATCCGGGACTAAGATATAACGGCGCCAATGCCGTACTCAATTTCGTAGTTACCAATCCCGAAAGAGGAGGATCACTCATGACTCAGGGCATGCAGGCACTTAACTGCGCGTGGGGACCGTACAATGGAGCCCTCAAGCTTAACAACGGCCGTTCACAATGGGGTCTGAGTGCGAACTATAAAATGACTAACCGGATCGGATCACACAGAGAATACAGTGAGACGTTCACTTTTCCTGACGGACAATCGCTGAGACGCAATGAGACACCGACAGGAGGCTACATGAGCGGCTCAATCGGGAGCTTACAGATCGACTACAGCTATATCAAACCCGACACGACTGTGTTCTGGATCGCGCTCCAAGGCTTCAAGCAGTGGCCTGAGGAATCCATGTATGAAGGGATAATGTCGCAAAACGATTCCCAGGCTGCAATCCGTCTTCGCGACCTTTCGGGCAAAAACGGCCTCACTCCGAGCATACGCGCATATCTTGAACAGCATTTCAGTCACAACCAACTACTTGCAGTTGATATCAGCGCATCGCTCTACAATGGTCGTAGCTACCGCATATACACCGAAGAGGACATCACTACATCCGACATGATCACCGATGTGAACACCTCCATCAAAGATCATAATCAAGCTTATGGCATAGAAGCCGACTATATCAAAAACTGGCGGAACAGCCGTCTGACTGCCGGGGTGTCCTATACGGCAAACCGCAACCGCTCCACGTATGAGAATCTCGGAGGCGAAGTGTTCCACCAACGGCAAGATCGTGTTTATTTCTTCGGAGAATTTTTTCAACGTATTGACAAGGTGACACTCACTGCCGGTTTAGGAGCGAGCTACACTTCCTTCAAATTCCGCGAGACCAACCAAGGAACCGACAGCTGGAATCTGCGTCCGCAGTTAACCGCCACATATAAACCGAACACCAAATCGCAATTCCGACTTAATTTCTCAACATGGCAGTCGACACCAACTTTGTCGCAAACAAACATAGCGCCACAGCAAACCGATGCTATCCAGTGGGCAATAGGCAATCCCGATCTAAAGCCATCCACATCCTACATGCTCACATTCCGCTATAGCTTCACCCTCCCGAGAGTGATGGGTTCATTCGGCATCCGCGCCTTTTCAAGCCCTGATGCAATCACCCCCATTCTCTATTGGAAGGACAACCGCCTGATAACCTCATACGAAAACAGCGACGGACTACAAAACCTTTCGTTCTTCCTGTCGCCACAAATTGAGATCATTCCAAACTGGCTTATGGCAACCGGAACCCTGCAATATCGTGCCGAACGAATGAAAGGGACAGGATATAAACTCTACAATCATAACTGGAGCGGAGACATCACTCTTCTTGCCCAGCATTGGAATTTCACACTCACCGCACAATATCAGAAATCACAGAAAGACCTATGGGGCGAGACTTATTCATGGGGAGAGTCAATTTCTATTCTTGCCCTCAGCTACGACTGGAAAAAATGGGAGTTCACCGCAGGCGCTCTCTGCCCGTTCACCAAATACGACCGTGGCTCTCAGTCGCTCAACCCATATAATCAGAATCTCACCCACATCCGTCTGGATATGGCTCCGATGCCTTTCATCCAGATCAGATATAACCTGCAATGGGGTCGACAGAAACGCGACATTCAGAAAATTGTCAATGCCGATGCTAATGTCGAATCCTCATCCGCAGCAGGACGCTAAATTAAGAACAACCGCATTGCAAAAAATTCATCGCCATCTGCAACTATTTGACAAAAGTCTTGTCTAATTGGACAGAAACTTAAAATTCTACAACGATGATAAACAATAAAATCAGACGTAATATATGGTTTGTTCTTGCAATTTTGTCGCTTGGAGCAATTATTGACAGAGCCATACGGGTAGCCGATGGAACGGCAGAGTGGTGGAACTTAGCATCTGCAATCGTCATCACGGCATTATGCACCAAATTCTATCTCTGCTACCGCCGTCAGGTGAAACAAGGCAACATATCCGGAAAAGTCAATCCTCTGAGATGAGATAATAAGCATCAAATTTTTCATTCAATATCATATTTTATTGCATTCCCACACGCATCTTTTATTAAAAAGATTATGTCGCGACAACGTTGTTCACTAAGTTTTATTTTCCTACCGACAGCTATAAAATCGGCCAGACATGGTCTTCCTTTCCAATTGACTGAAGTCGCATGTTCGCCATTATAACCGCCAGAACAACGAGTTAAATCGTAAGCCGGTGCCAATCGCCACCGCCAACCTCCGGTAAGATCTTTATCTACTATAAAGCTGAAGTTCTTGCAATGATCATCTTTGTTGTCCATAAGATAGTTAAACACCATCCGACGATACATTTCCTCTACCTCATCCACGCTTTGAGTCAGAAAGCCGGTCAAAGACAGGAGATTGGAATAATCCAGTACCGGTTCACTCAACGAAACGCCAAGCAGACCTCCAACAGTAACCACATGTTTTCTTTTGCCGTCTGACCCTATATCAAAACGTCGTGTTGCAAAATATTTCCCATTGACAAGCTTGAATTCAGGCACATTTATTCCACATTTTTTTGCAATTTCATTATATCTATACTCCTGAAGACCGATATCTAACGGATCATATGTATGACGAAATTTAACTAACCAATGTCCGCTGCCATCAGAGTAGACCGCCTTTGGGCGAGCACCTCCACTATTACCACTATTATATAGCAATAGTCCGGCATCTGAGTCCTGACGCTCTCTCAGCACCTCCAATGCCTTCTCCTGCAATACATCAAAATCGGATATCTCATTTCTATCACCCATCACACTTACCGGTTCATACGTCAATGCACCCATGCCGCCATCACCGACAAGACTCAGACGATCAAGAGCCGACAGAGATCTGTCATCAATACCCTCTCTTGCCAACGTCTTATGCAGTAAGTATCTGCCGTAACCATCCGGCAAACTATCTTCAAAAACACCAAAATTTCCAGCAAAAGGGACAGACTTGGCCACAAATATCCCTGACTTCAAAGGCAACTCCAAAGGCGAAATACTGAACCCATTTACAAGCCACATCGCATCATATTCAAATACGCAATAACGGGAATCAGGAGTAAGCGAAAGAACCCCTACCTTATGATTGCAATATTTCACCAATATTTTATCTATCTTTTTCATCATAAGTCTTCCTTGAATAAGCTTTTTTCTTTCCGACATTTCTTTTGATCTGCTCCAATTCCTCCATTGTCGAGAACTTGGGTTCTGAAAAAATAGCTTTTAGCTCAGAGCTATAACCAAGCGCAATAGCCAATTCGATCAAATGTCCAAACGAAATCAAACCTTTTTGCTCAAATCTCGCAATATTAGCAATCGCAACACCAGATTTCTCAGCCATAGCCCCACGCGTTATTCCTTTTTCTATCCTGCGTCGTCTGAAATCTCCTGCAATCTTCAACGCGATATCTTCTGGAGTTGGCAACGAATAGCTATCTAATAATGATAATATATTAGCAGTTTCTTTCCTCATACATTCATAAGTGATCAAATATCATCACTTACAAATATAACAAATAATATTGGCATTCACTGCAGACTATGGAATAAAAAACAAAAAATCCGCAAAGATCTGAAAACAGATTCTTGCGGATTTTTCAAGTGTCCGAGATGAGATTCGAACTCACACAGCCCAACGGCCACTACCCCCTCAAAGTAGCGTGTCTACCAATTCCACCACCCGGACGATTGTTTACTGACTGCGTCAGATAATTGGAGCGAAAAACGGGACTCGAACCCGCGACCCCGACCTTGGCAAGGTCGTGCTCTACCAACTGAGCTATTTTCGCAAGTTACTTGAAGAGAGACCTTTATCTCCAACAACAGCAGTAAAACTATTTCATTGTTCTCTTGGAGCGAAAAACGGGACTCGAACCCGCGACCCCGACCTTGGCAAGGTCGTGCTCTACCAACTGAGCTATTTTCGCGTTGGGCATCGGGGCGTTTTCCCTTTTGCGATGCAAAGGTAGGCATAATTTTTAAATCACCAAAATATTCCGGAACTTTTTTCAAAATTTTCTTCATTTTTGTTGTAAAACCCCTCTGTTTGGGTCGTACACATCCGGTCTGCCTATTTTTTTGTACATTTGCAGACAAATAATGAATCATTCATGAAACCGGATTTTTCAATACTAAGCGATCCGTGGGATAGGGAACACCTCTGGCATCCCTATACCTCCACAATAGATCCACTTCCTACATATAAGGTGTCTTCAGCCGAAGGCGTACGCCTGAAGCTTGCTGATGGCACAGAACTGATTGATGGCATGTCGTCATGGTGGTGTGCCATCCACGGTTATAACCACCCTGAGATAAACAGCGCCGCCGAATCGCAACTGCGGAAAATGAGCCACGTGATGTTTGGAGGTCTGACCCATGAACCGGCCATCGAACTTGGCAAGCTACTGATTGAAGCAGCTCCGCCATCAATGCACAATGTGTTTTTTGCCGACTCCGGATCTGTAGCGGTGGAAGTGGCCATGAAGATGGCCGTACAAGCTTCCGTGGCTCGTAGTGGCTCGCACAGGAAAACAAACTTCGTCACAATCCGTTCAGGCTATCATGGCGACACTTGGAATGCCATGAGCGTATGCGACCCGGTGACCGGCATGCACGGAGCATTCGGTTCTGCTCTTCCAATACGCTTTTTTGTAGAGCAACCGAGAGTTAAATTCGGGGAAAAGTGGGATCCTTCGGCCATGGATCAACTTGAACAGACACTGAGCGAACATGCCGATGAGATAGCAGCACTGATTCTTGAACCGATAGTCCAAGGCGCAGGAGGAATGTATTTCTACCATCCCCAGTATCTCGTGGAAGCACGCCGCCTCTGCAATAAATACGGAATCTACCTTATTTTCGATGAGATCGCCACCGGATTCTGGCGCACAGGACGCAAATTCGCATGGGAACATGCAGGGGTTGAGCCGGACATCATGTGCATAGGCAAAGGCTTGACAGCCGGCTACCTGACTCTGAGCGCAGTAATGACCACAAAGGAGGTAGCCGATACAATCTCAGGCGGAGAAGCCGGAGTGATGATGCACGGACCTACATTCATGGCCAACCCCCTGGCTTGTGCCATAGGCATAGCCTCGATCAGACTGCTCAACTCGCAGGATATGGCCTCACGAATAGCCCACATCGAAAACATGCTGCAACAGCTTCTCGCTCCGGCAGCCGGACTCGCAGGCGTCAAAGAAGTGCGCGTGCTCGGCACCATTGGCGTAATAGAGATGACTGAGCCAGTAGACATGGCCCGATTCCAGCGCCGCTGCATTGAACGCGGCATCTGGATCCGTCCATTCGGACGCCTTGTCTACACTATGCCTCCTTATATAATAAGCGATGCCGACCTGACTACGCTGGTCAGCGAAATGATAAGCATTATCAAGGATCAATATCATTGAGAAAATGTCCTACCGATCTACATTAAACTCATTATCCGAAACCGGGAACTATCGCCGTATTCCGCAGCCCATGCCAATCGGGGAACCACACCCTGCTATTGACTTATCAAGCAACGACTATCTCGGCATAGCGGCACGCAAGGATCTGCAACAGGAATTCTTCGATTTGATTGGGGACAACATACCTGCCATGACCTCCTCGGCCTCCCGGCTTCTCGCACAGGATCAGGACGCATATTTCCGGCTGGAATCTCAACTCTCCGCCCTGTATGGTTCTCGTCCATGTCTGCTGTTCAACAGCGGATACCACGCCAATACCGGACTCCTGTCTGCATTCGCATCTGAGCCAAAAACACTTATCATAGCCGACAAGCTGGTGCATGCAAGCATGATCGACGGCATGGTTCTCTCAAGAGCTCCATTCCGCCGCTTCGCCCACAACGACTTTACACAACTTGAGACACTGCTGCAAAGAAATGAAGCCGAATTCGACCGCATCATAGTGGCCGTTGAATCCGTCTACAGCATGGATGGCGACAAAGCCGACATCGACGCTCTGATCGGGATCAAGCGCCGCCATCCAAAGACCATATTATACGTTGACGAAGCCCATGCTTTCGGCGTATGTGGAGCAAATGGCCTCGGACTGTGCATGGATTCATCCGCACCGGAAGAAATCGATGTGATAGTCGGGACATTCGGCAAGGCCGCCGCCTCAATGGGAGCATTCGCCATACTCTCGGATGAAATGCGAGAGTACGCCGTCAACCGATCCCGCAGCCTCATATTTTCCACAGCCCTTCCACCATTAACCTGTGCCTGGACCAGCTTTGTGATCGGACAAATGACCGGAATGGACAAAGAGAGGGAATACCTGCAACATATATCAACCGAAGTATTCAACTGCATATCCCGTATCGCGCCTTCAGCCGGTCCATCCGAACCGAGCCACATAACCCCGTTCCTGATCGGTGACCCCGTAGCAACGGTAGAATTATCCAACCGATTACTGAACGAGGAATTCAAAGTTCTCCCGATCCGCACCCCAACCGTCCCGGCCGGAAAAGAAAGACTGCGCATAAGTCTGAGTGCATCGATTCCGGAACATTCCATCACAGAGTTCTGCAACGCACTGGAACGCATCCTATGAAAATAGAGCTGACATATACATCGGATTCACACAGGTTATTACTCATCTTCGCCGGATGGGGCATGGATCCACAGCCATTCCGCCACTTGACCGCAAACGGCTACGACATAGCAGTGGCCTTCGATCATCGTTCAGCCGAATGCGCCGACATCATCAATCTATTGCCGCGTTATAGCGAAATATGCCTGTTAGCATGGTCGTTCGGAGTCGCCGCCGCCGCCCACTTCCTACGCAATCACCCGGAACTGCCGATAACGGCAAAAGCCGCCGTCAACGGCACTCTATTTCCGGTCGATGATACCAAAGGAATCCCTCGCGCAATTTTCGATGGTACCATGAACGGTCTCAACGAACGGACTCTTGCCAAATTCGACCGACGCATGTGCGGATCCGCCGAACGCCTATCCGCCTACAACGCCATGCATCCGCGGCGTGATATCAACGAACTTGCCGACGAACTCAAAGCCATAGACACCTTACCGGCAGCCAGCCAAATGGACGACACCTTCGACATTGTCTACATAGGCACCTCCGACCATATAATTCCGACCGCGAACCAACAAAACGCATGGTCATCCCACCCTTGCGTAAAAACCATCGACTCGCCACACCTTCCCGACTTTGACCACATCATCAGCTCAATGCTGACCGACAAAGGACTCGTAGCCGGACGCTTCGGGCGTTCAAAGACAAGCTACGACGATGAAGCTATAGCGCAACGGCGGATCGCATCCCACCTCGCCGAGCTAACCGTCTCAGCCATCGACGGAAAAGACCCGATCAACATGCTTGAAGTGGGGACGGGCACAGGAATGCTCACATCGGCACTGCTCGAACGCATCACCCCCAACGCTCTGACCCTATGGGATCTCACTGAAATACCCCGGCACCTCCCCGGCAAACACGTCACATGCGACGCTGAAACAAAAATACGTGAAATCCCGGAACGGTCGCTCGATCTGATAGTAAGCTCCTCCGCAATCCAATGGTTCAATTCCCCGTCGTCGTTCATCCATCAATGCCATAGGACGCTCGCTTCGGGCGGACTGCTGGCCCTGTCGACATTCTCTCCGGAAAACTTCCACGAGCTACAGCCCTATCTCCCCTCGCAACCAGAATATTACGATGCCGCAACATGGCGTCGCATACTCAGCAGGGACAACTGGAAAGAAATCAACATTTCAACCGGCAGAATAGAACTGCAATTCACATCCTCCCGTGAACTGATCGAACACCTGCGCCGTACCGGTGTAAACGCCATAACCCCATCAGCGCAAAGCCTGACACCACTGCGCCACATCCTCGCCGACCAGGTGACAAGCCTCACCTACTCCCCCCTCTACATCCTCGCTCGTCGCTGATCACCATCAGAGCATATTTTTTTCAATGAATCACGAAAAAATATGGGTAAATGATATGCTTTTTACAAAAAGATTCATTACTTTTGTAAAAATTTAGCAATAAAATGGCCGGCGATCTGCAGCAACGACTTGACAGCCTGAAAGGCAAAGCGCAGCTCATTATTAAGCGCTACGCTCTGCTTGAGGAAGAAAACGCGTCAATGCGACAGAGAATCAGCGATCTGGAAAAAGCCATCGAACGTCAAGAACGGGAACTAACCGCGAAAGACCGCCAGATAGAGCAACTGCGGATGATGGGCATCATAGCCCCAGGACGCGAGGACGTTGAGAAAAGCCGGGCGTTTTTAGCTGGATTGGTGCGGGACATAGACAAATGCATCAACGAGCTAAAAGAATGATGCGATGAAAGATAAACTCGATATAACGCTGCGCATCGCCAACACTAAGCTGGCTTTGACAATCGTTCCCGATGAAGAACCTTTGTTGCGCGCAGTAGCCAAAGAGGTCAACCATGCCTACGAAGCCTACAGCCATAGGTTCGCCGACAACACTCCACAAGAGATTCTGGCGAAAGTGACACTGCTGTTTGCCAAAGGCTATCTCAACCTTGCGGCGCAAGCCCGTCAGACCGACGAGCTTCTTGGCCGGTTCGAGGCCGATCTCGACAAAATACTGATAGGCGAGAGCGCCTTGTCATAACAAATCTGTAAACCCGCACCGACTATCGTCGAGCCTGATCCGGAAAACCGACACAACGGATCGCAAGCCCGGCGTGAGTGATGCGGACATTTTTATTTATTAACCTTATATTACAAACCCAATATAATCAACACAATGGACAATATGATACTTTATGTGGCCTTATCAGCGATCGCGGCTTTGGCGATTGGTGTGATCGGCACAATTATAGTTCAGCGCAACATGGCACGCAGCAGAGCCAAAGCTATCATTGAAGAGGCCGAGGCTGAAGCCGAAGTGATGAAGAAAAACAAGTTGCTTGAAGCGCGCGAAGAAGAATTGAAGATCCTCTCCGATGCTGAGAAACAGGCTTCACAGCGCATGCAGAAAGCCCAGTCGACAGAAAGCAAGCTCAAACAGCGCGAATTGCAGCTAAACCAGCAGCAGAGCGAAAACCAACGCGCACGAAACGAAAACGAGCAGACCCGTGCGAAACTCAATGACCAGCTCGCAGCTCTCGAGGGACGCAAGAACGAGCTCGACCTGCTCCAGCGCAAAGCCCAGGAAGAGCTTGAACGCATGTCAGGCCTGTCATCGGAAGAAGCCAAGGAAAAACTCATCGAATCTCTTAAAGATGAAGCAAAAACCGCCGCCCAAAGCTACATCAACGACATCATGGACGAAGCCAAGCTGACAGCCAACAAAGAAGCAAAACGCATCGTCGTGCAGTCTATCCAGAGAGTAGCTACCGAAACTGCTATCGAAAACTCCGTCACCGTATTCCAGATAGATTCCGACGAGATCAAGGGACGCATCATCGGACGTGAAGGCCGCAACATCCGCGCTCTTGAAGCCGCCACAGGAATCGAGATCATAGTCGACGACACCCCCGAGGCAATTGTCCTCTCAGGTTTTGATCCCGTCCGCCGTGAAATTGCACGTCTGGCTCTCCATCAGCTCGTTAACGACGGACGAATCCACCCGGCACGCATCGAAGAAGTAGTTGCCAAAGTGCGCCGTCAGGTTGAGGAGGAGATCATCGAGACCGGCAAACGCACCGCCATCGACCTCGGCATCCACGGCCTCCATCCGGAGCTTGTGCGCCTTGTAGGCAAAATGAAATACCGTTCAAGCTACGGGCAGAACCTCCTGCAGCACTCACGCGAAACAGCCAACCTTTGTGCCGTTATGGCCTCGGAACTTGGTCTGAATCCCAAAAAAGCGCGTCGCGCCGGATTGCTCCATGACATAGGCAAAGTGCCCGACGAAGAGCCCGAACTGCCCCACGCACTGCTCGGCATGAAACTGGCTGAGAAATACAAAGAAAAGCCCGAGATCTGCAACGCCATCGGCGCACACCACGACGAAGTGGAGATGACCTCACTTCTGGCTCCGATCGTGCAGGTTTGCGACGCCATCTCCGGTGCCCGTCCCGGTGCTCGCCGCGAAATGGTCGAGGCCTATATCAAACGCCTCAACGATCTTGAACAGCTTGCCCTCAGCTATCCCGGTGTGATCAAGACCTATGCTATCCAGGCCGGTCGCGAGCTCCGTGTTATCGTTGGCGCAGACAAGATCGACGATGTTGAAACTGAAAAACTCTCGGCCGAGATCGCTAAACGCATCCAGGACGAAATGACCTATCCCGGACAGGTGAAGATCACCGTGATTCGTGAAACCCGTTCGGTCAGCTTCGCTAAATAACCATGGCTACAGAAAACGATAACATAGCCGAAGAATCCGCACGCAAAGATTCCGGAAACGCGCCTGTCCGCAATGGATCCGGATGTTGCCACAGACATCCGAGAGGCAAACTGCACTGCTACGACTGGCTGGCCGACATTCCCGGTCATAAGTCGAGTTTCGACATTGTTGAAGTACAGTTCAAGAACACCCGGAAAGGATTCTACCGTAACTCGCTCCATCTGCCACTCGCGATCGGCGACATTGTCGCTGTTGAAGCCGCTCCAGGCCACGATATCGGTCAAGTCACCCTGACCGGGGAACTCGTAGCCCGACAGATGCGCAAAGCCGGCATGAAAAGCGACACCGAGATTAAACGCGTGCTCCGTAAAGCCAAACCGGCCGATCTCGACAGATTCGAGGAAGCCAGAGCCAAAGAGAACGACACGATGATCCGCGCACGCAAGATTGCCGAAGATCTGAAACTCAACATGAAGATCGGCGACGTGGAATATCAGGGCGACGGCAACAAAGCGATATTCTATTATATCGCCGACGAACGCGTCGACTTCCGTCAGCTCATCAAAGTTCTTGCCGATGCATTCAAAGTCAGGATTGAGATGAAGCAGATCGGTGCACGTCAGGAAGCCGGACGCATCGGCGGCATAGGCCCCTGCGGCCGACCGCTCTGCTGTGCCAGCTGGATGACCAACTTTGTCAGTGTAGGCACAGCCGCCGCTCGCTTTCAGGACATCTCGCTCAATCCCCAGAAACTTGCCGGACAATGCGCAAAACTCAAATGCTGCCTCAACTTTGAAGTCGACACATACGTGGAGGCTCTCAAGCGTCTGCCGGGAAAAGATGTGCGTCTTGAAACAGCCGACTCCACATATTATCACTTCAAATTCGACGTATTCAACCGTCAGATAACCTATAGCACCGACAAGAACATTCCGGCCAACCTTGTCACGATCAGTGCCGACCGCGCTTTTGAAGTCATTGCAATGAACAAAGCCGGAGAAAAGCCACTTTCGCTGCTCCCCGACGATGACGACTCGACAAAACAGAAAAAGCCTTACGCCGACCTCCTTGATCAGGACAACATATCGCGTTTCGATTCCAAGCGGAAGAAAAAGAAACGCAAGCCGAAAAAAGACGGCCCGGCCAAAGAGCGGCGCGACGATTCAGCCGAAACCACATCATCCGACTCATCAGAACCCAAAGAGGGCAAGATGTCAAGAGAGAACGGAGCTGCCGAACGTCCGCAAAACCGCAACCGCAACAACGACCGTCGTCGCGGACGGCAACGCGAACGCGGTGACAGACGCGAACAGCAACAGCAACCACGCGATCCCGACCGGCAACCCGACCAGAAGTCCAACCAATAACAAGCATTTCTCCCACATGCCCCGGTTTAAGATCACATACATTCTTATACCATTGATTGCCATGGCAGCTGCATGCAGCGGACAGATCGACCGCTACAGCGAATTCCGGTCGCTTCCGGAAAAAGGCTGGGCCTACGGCGATTCCATTTCGTTCAACGCAATGGCCAATGTAGCCGGAGCCACCGACATGCGAATTGCCGTGCGCCACAACGACAGCTTCCTCTACCGCAACCTGTGGGTTGAAGTCTGCTACCGCGACTCATCAGGCATCCAGCGGACCGACAGCGTCAACATCGAACTCGCTGATCCTCTCGGACGTTGGAAAGGAACGGGCATAGGATCTTCCTACCAATGCGAAGCCCGTGTGCCCCATCCCGTCTCGGTTGCCGACAGTTCTGTGGTTAAAGTCCGTCACATCATGCGGCTCGACACCGTACGAGGCATCGAGAAAATAGGACTGACAATTGAATAACGACACAATGGAACATACATCTTTCGACAGTCTGATATTCGATATGGACGGCACCCTCTGGGATGCCGTCGACACTTATGTCAAAATATGGAACGTAACATACTCCAGACTGGGGCTTGACGCGTCAACCGACCGCACACAGCTCCTTCAGTGCATGGGCATGACACTCGACAGCATCATTGACCGCATTGCCTCCGTCTCAGTCGACAGGAAGCTGTTTGCTGGCACCCTCAGAGCCGTAGATAAAGAGATACTTCCTCGCGACGGAGGGACTCTCTACGATGGAGTGGCAGAACTGATCCCGGAACTGGCCCGACACTACAAACTGTTCATGGTCAGCAACTGCGGCCCCGACGGTCTCAACATGTTTCTAGATTTCACCGGTCTCCGCCCATGGTTCACCGACACATTGACAAACGGAGAGACTCATCGTCCAAAGGAAGACAACATGCTGACGCTTATCCAGCGCCATGGGCTCAAAGCTCCCGTCTACATAGGCGACACTGAAGGCGACTGCCGGAGCACCCATGCCGCCGGTTTGCCATTCATGCACGCGGCCTACGGCTTCGGATCAGCACCCGATGCCGACTTCCGTGCCAACACATTCAGAGAGATTGCCGACTTCTTTCTTCAACCAAAACAATAGTCACAGTCATGACACAGCAGATCAACCTTCTTTCGCCCGACGAACAGAAGACACGCCTCGGAAAACTGCGCGATGAAATGAAACGCGCCGGTGCCGATGCAATAATGATAAGCGACAACGCCAATAAATACTACACTACCGGACGCGTATTCGCCGGTTTTGTCTACATACCGGCAGAAGGAATGCCGATCTATTTCGTACGTCGTCCCGTCAAGCTCGAAGGCGACGGAATAGTCTATATCCGCAAACCGGAAGAAATCCCGGCTTCCCTGAGCCTCAACGTTCCGGCCACCATAGGACTTGAACTCGGCACTCTCGGCTACAATGCTGCCATGCGCCTGTTCAAGATCTTCCCCGGTTCAAAAACCATCGATGCCACCCCCATGCTACAGGCAGCCCGTGCCATCAAAACGCCCATGGAGATAGAACGCATTGCTGAATCCGGAATCAAACAGGAGAGAGTCTACCGCCGTGTCCCCCACCTCTATCGCGAAGGAATGACCGATCTCGAGCTACAGATAGAGATCGAACGCACATCGCGTCTTGAAGGCTGTCTCGGACAATTCCGGATAAGCGGTGACTCAATGGAACTATACATGGGCAATGTGCTGACAGGCGAGAACGCCGACAACCCGACGCCCTACGATTTCGCCATGGGTGGAGCCGGAATAGACCCCTCGCTTCCGGTCGGAGCCGACGGTTCTATAATACGCCCTACCGATAGCGTGATGGTCGATGTCAACGGCAACTACACCGGCTACATGACCGACATGACGCGGACATTCACCCCTGAAAAAATATCCGACAACGCCATGCACGCCCACAAATGCTCCATCGAGATCTGCCACACCCTGCAGAAAATGATGTGCCCGGGGATAGAGGCGAAAGTTCTATATGAAAAAGCAGAGGAGATGGCCAAAGAAGCCGGACTGCATCCCTATTTCATGGGCCATAGACAGAAAGCCGGATTCATAGGCCACGGCGTAGGAATCGAGATCAACGAACGCCCCGTCATAGCTCCCAGAAGCCGCGACATCCTTGCTGCCGGAAACGTAATAGCCCTTGAGCCGAAATTCGTAATCCCGGGAACCGGAGCTGTCGGAATCGAAAACACATACGTTGTGATGGCCGACGGACCGGCACGATGCCTCACTAATGCTCCCGAAGAAATTATATCATTTGAATGATGGATCAAGAAATCATCCGGCGAATAGACCGAAAAGCATTTGAGACCGTAGGCCGCGCTGCCGACAATCTCGGTTTGCCTTGTTACGCCGTCGGCGGATACGTGCGCGATCTTTTCCTGAAGCGCCATTCCAAGGATATCGACTTCGTGGCCGTGGGACAAGGCAGTGGAATTGCCATCGCTCGCGAAGTAGCTGCCCTACTTGGACGTGGAGCGCATGTCAGCGTGTTCCGCACCTATGGCACAGCCCAGGTGCGTCTGGGTGCCACTGAGCTTGAATTCGTTGGAGCACGACGTGAAAGCTACCGCGCCGACTCTCGCAATCCCATAGTGGAGGAAGGCACACTCGACGATGATATTTCGCGACGCGACTTCACTATCAATGCCATGGCAATCGCCGTAAACGCCGAAAACTTCGGGACACTGATCGACCGGTTCGGAGGTGTCGACGACTTGAGAAACCGGATTATACGCACCCCTCTCGATCCCGACATCACATTCAGTGACGATCCCCTCCGCATGATGCGCGCCATCCGCTTTGCCACGCAACTCGATTTCCGTATCTTCCCCGAGACCTTCGAGGCTATCAAACGCAACGCTTCAAGAATCGACATAATAACACGCGAACGGATCTCCACCGAACTGGAAAAAATCATGCGTTCTCCCCGGCCATCCATCGGATGGAGATTACTGTCCGACAGCGGACTGCTCGCCCGTATTCTGCCGCAATTGCAGGCCATGCGTGGAGTGGAGACGGTGCGTGGACGCGGCCACAAGGACAACTTCGACCACACCATGCTCGTACTCGACCGCGTTGCCGAGCAGTCCGACGACCTATGGCTCCGATGGGGCGCGCTGCTCCATGATATCGGCAAGCCGGCCACTAAACGCTGGGACGAAGAGACCGGCTGGACTTTCCACAACCATAATTTCATCGGAGCCAAGATGGTTGGCAAGATATTCCGTGCGCTGAAAATGCCTCTTGGCGAACCACTCAAAAGAGTCCAGAAACTCGTTGAGCTCCACATGCGCCCCATAGCCCTTGTCGAAGAAACCGTTACCGACTCTGCCATTCGCCGTCTGATAGTAGATGCCGCAGAAGATCTCGACGACCTCATGCTACTGTGCCGAGCAGACATAACCTCGCGCAATCAGGAGAAAGTACGCCGCCATCTGGCCAATTTCCAGCACGTGCTTGAGAAAATGGCCGATGTCAACGAACGCGACCACCTGCGCCTCTTCCAGCCCCCGGTCTCCGGCGAAGAAATAATGTCCACCTTCGGTCTTGCTCCGTCGCGACCCGTAGGTGAGATAAAGAACGCCATCAAAGATGCCGTGATCGAAGGTATCATACCCAACGAACATGATGCCGCATTCCAATTCATGCTTCAGCTTGGCGAAAAAATGAATCTCAAAAGAATCAACTGACACCCACCGACGATGTACTATCTGCAAAAAAGAATCGAAATATCCGGAGCCCACAGCCTTTGTCTCGACTACGAGAGTAAATGTTCCCGGCTCCACGGCCACAACTGGATCATCACAGTTTTCTGTCGCGCCGAAGGACTCAACAAAAACGGCATGGTGACCGACTTTTCCCACATCAAACAGGAAATCACCGAGATGCTCGACCACAAAAACTTCAACGAAGTGCTCCCGTTCAACCCTACCGCCGAGAATATTGCCCACTGGATATGCTCCCGGGTGGAAAACTGCTACCGCGTGGAAGTGCAGGAAAGTGAAGGTAACATCGCTGCCTATGAAATCGACTGACCGACGCTATCGGGTTAACGAAATATTCGCATCTCTTCAGGGCGAGGGATTCCACACGGGAACAGCATCCGTGTTCCTGCGGATGAGCGGCTGCAACCGCCGATGTCCGTTCTGCGACACCGATTTCACTTCATTCCGCGAAATGTCCGCATCCGAGATAGTGTCCGAAGTCTCAGCGTTTAAGCCACGCCACCTTGTGCTGACCGGTGGTGAACCGCTCCTGCAAGCCGACAACGAGCTGATCTCAGCCCTCAAGAACGCCGGTTTCACAATCGCCGTTGAGACCAATGGCACTCTTCCGGTCCCCGACGGCATAGACTGGGTGACATGCTCCCCTAAACAGCCGCCTCTGGCCATCGACCGCATCGACGAACTAAAGATAGTGTTCGACGGCAACGACCCGGAGGCCATCAGGAACTCCCTTCCGACAGCCCGTCACCACTTCCTCCAGCCCCTCTCCTGCTCGAACACTCAGGCGGTGGTCGACTATATCCTTGCCAATCCACATTGGCGATTGTCTCTACAGACCCACAAACTGATCGACATACGCTGATTATTGCTATTTTTGGCGATTTTTCACTAACTTTGCGACATGGAATTCAAACTACAGGCAACAGCACCAGGAACAGACGCCCGTGCCGGTGAAATCACTACCGACCACGGCACCATACCAACACCTATCTTCATGCCCGTCGGCACTGTCGGCAGTGTGAAAGGTGTCCACCAGCGCGAGTTGCACGACGATATAAACGCCCGTATCATACTCGGCAACACATACCATCTCTACCTCCGTCCCGGAACCGACATTCTCCGTCAGGCAGGTGGGCTGCATAAATTCATCGGATGGGACCGCCCAATTCTGACCGACAGTGGCGGTTTTCAGGTTTTCTCCCTCTCCGACCGACGCAAGCTATCCGAAGAAGGCGCTCATTTCAGGAGTCATATCGACGGTTCGCGCCATCTTTTCACCCCCGAGAACGTTGTCGACATACAGCGCATCATCGGTTCCGACATAATGATGGCTCTCGACGAATGCCCTCCAGGTATGGCTGAATATGACTACGCAAAAAAATCCCTCGGACTGACCCACCGCTGGTTGCTGCGAGGATGGAAAAGATACAAAGAGACCGAAGGCCTTTACGGCCACTCTCAGGCCTATTTCCCCATAGTCCAGGGCGTACGCTACAAGGATCTGCGACGTGAATCCGCCAAATTCATCAGCGATCTCGGTGCCGACGGCAATGCCATCGGCGGACTCGCTGTAGGCGAACCCACAGAAGTGATGTACGAAATGATCGAGACCGTCAATGAAATCCTTCCCAAGGACAAACCACGCTACCTCATGGGCGTAGGCACACCGGCCAACATCATAGAGGCCATTGACCGTGGCGTTGACATGATGGACTGCGTGATGCCCACGCGTAACGGACGAAACGGAATGCTCTTCACATCCCAAGGCATAATGAACATGCGAAACAAGAAATGGGCCGACGACTTCTCTCCGCTCGATCCCGAAGGCACAAGCTTTGTCGACCATGCCTACTCGAAAGCCTATGTACGCCATCTGTTCATCGCCCAGGAACTCCTCGCCATGCAAATCGCTTCGATCCACAATCTCGCGTTCTACCTCTGGCTCGTCGGGGAAGCCCGGCGCCATATCATAGAAGGTGACTTCGCAACATGGAAGCCTCAGATCCTTGAACGCGTGCAACGTCGCCTTTGATCCATTAATACAATCGTTACTATTCGTCCCGAACAATCGTGAACCGCATAAAACCGCCTCTGAAAATACTCGACTGGTATATAATCCGTAAATTCCTCGGAACATATATCTTCGCCATAGTTCTTATTCTGGCGATCACGATCATGTTCGACGTGAACGAAAAACTCGATGCGTTCCTCAAAGCTCCCCTGAAAGAAACGCTCTTCGACTACTTCCTCAACTTCCTCCCCTACTTCGCCAACCAATTCAGTCCGCTGTTCACGTTCATTGCCGTGATTTTCTTCACGTCAAAGCTCGCCGACAACTCCGAGATCATCGCCATGCTCTCCACCGGAATGAGTTTCCGTCGCTTGCTCCGGCCATATCTGATCTCAGCTGCCGTGATAGCCGCTGCGACATACATTCTAAGTGCATATATTATACCTCCGGCCAACGTAAAGCGAATAAACTACACCAACACCTACGTCAAGAACAAACGCGTTGAATACGGCATAAACATCCAGCTTCAGGTAGCTAAAGGAGAGATTGCCTACATGAGCCGTTACGATGCCACAACGCGCACCGGCTACAAATTCTCGCTCGATTCATTCAAGGACAAGAAACTTATCTCAAAACTCACGGCTCAAACCATCCGCTATGACTCCCTCCACAACTGGCAGGTGCGCGACTACACGATCCGAAACTTCAAAGGCGACCGGGAGGAGATCAAACGAGGCATGAAGCTCGACACGGTCATTCCTATCGAGCCGCGCGACTTCCTCATATCAGCCAACGACCATGAGACCATGACCACCCCCGACCTAAATGATTATATCAACCGACAGAAATCGCGCGGTGTGGCTAACATAAAATCCTTCGAGATTGAATACCAGCGACGCTTCGCCATGACAGCTGCCGCTTTCATCCTCACGGTCATCGGCATGTCCCTGTCTTCGCGTAAAGTCAAAGGAGGCATGGGTGTCAACATCGGCATCGGACTCGTGCTCAGCTTCAGCTACATCCTCTTCATGACCGTGACATCCACATTCGCCGTCTCAGGCTACACATCCCCGGCAATAGCCATGTGGATCCCGAACTTCGTATACATAATCATCGCCATCGTACTCTACAACAAAGCCTCACGAGGCTAATATCCCATCAAGCCATTCTATATTAGCTCAAATAGCAGATGAAGCCTTCCCGGCCCTTAATCCACCACGCTACAGCTGCTCGACAACGAAATGACCATCGGAAACCGACAGAGCCACTGTCCCTGAATAGAATCGGGTGAAAGGAATTTCGTGTTCAAAAGGGAAAAAGCGTACAGATCCGTCAGCCGAAAGCTCCGCCACATGTTTTTCATAGCAGACCCCTCGATACAGAATCTTATGCGCGAAAATCCGCTCCACTGATTAATCAAACTTTCCGGAATAACGCTTGGAATACGTCCTACGCATATTCACGCGCAAAGGCTTGCGGCCGGTGTTCCATCGCGTGCGTGTCAACGTCACGGAATCAATATAGGCTTTCTCCTGGCCGGGGGCATCATACCACACCGCTCCGTAGATCTCACGAGCCGTACGGGCTGAATCGAGTGCGAAGCCCACTTCATGCCAGCCTTCTCCGATCATGCTTTGCGAGAACGTTTCCGTGCTGCCATCGCTATAATCCACAGCTACAGAAAAACGGGCCGGATGGCTGTTGCCGATCAATTTGGAGCGCAATGTATAGACATCGCCACGCTCCCAGTTCATATCGTAGGTCAGGAGGAATGGAAGGTAATCCGACGGAAGATTGTCGGCAAACGGACGGAAGCGCACATCGTTCCACACATCTACAGAATCTCCCTCCAGAGCAAGCGACGAACCCGACTGGATAGCATCGCCACCGGTGACCCCGGCCTGCTGACGCGCCGTTTCCATATCCTCGTTGATAATCTCAAGGACACGGTCGTAGACCTCAACATACTTATCCATATGGTTGCCATACCAGCGCAGCGAGCGATCCACCTGCGCCGTTGTCAGGCCATGTTTTTTAAAGATCGACTGCTTGAAAGCCCGTTTCACGGAATCGGTTGGAAACGCCGATATATTGGCCTCCACTACAGCCTCACCGGTATGTACATCCGCTAAAAGTTGCGCCATTTCCTCTTTATCCAGCACATCGTCCGGCACTCCGGTGCAGGCTGCCATTGCAGCTGTCAGTGCTACAACCGGCACAATCCGTCTGATCAGTCGAATCAGTTCCATGTCTCTCTTTGCTTTATTCCCCGTCGGAATCGGTCTTGCAGGCATCCAGTTTGGATGGCGCGGCAATCTCTTTATGATAGAACAATATCAAGGCGATAATACCGACAGTTATCGCTGCATCGGCAAAATTGAATATAGGCTTGAAGAATTCAAACACCGAGCCGCCGAGCATAGGTACCCAATCGGGCCATGTGAATGAAAACAATGGGAAATACAGCATATCGACAACACGTCCATGGAACAATGTCCCGTAGCCTCCCCCTTCCGGGAAAAGGGTCGCCACTTCCGGCGGCATAGGATTATTGAAAATAATGCCATAGAACATGCAGTCAATGATATTGCCTATCGCACCGGCCACAATCAGAGAGAGACACACTATGTAGCCACGGCGCACACATAGCGAGTCCTTAATACGCCAGATATACCATATCAGCGCTCCGGCCAGACACAAGCGGAAAAGCGTCAGAAACAACTTGCTTCCAAGCTCCATTCCGAAAGCCATGCCATTGTTCTCGATAAACAGTAACCGGAACCACGGGAAGATCATCATCTCTTCTCCGAGATAGAAACCGGTCTTGACCCATATTTTCAAAGCCTGGTCAATGATTATCACCGCGAGGATGATAATCATTGCCATTTGCCCTTTGGATAATTTCATAATGTGTGATAATGAACTATGATTGATTTTCTGACGCAGCACCGCCACCCGATCAGCGGTTTCCCTGATTCTTGGCGTCAATGCCGAGAGTGGCATGTGGAACTGCGCGAAGACGTTCCTTCGGGATAAGCTTGCCGGTCTCGCGGCAGATGCCGTAGGTCTTGTTTTCGATACGCACCAATGCTGCTTTCAGATGCTGGATAAACTTCATCTGACGCTCTGCCAGACGTCCGCTTTCCTCTTTGGAAAGAGTCGTGGCACCCTCTTCAAGAACCTTGAACGTTGGCGACGTATCGGCGATATCGTTGCCTTCGGTATTTGTCACATCGGCTTTCAGCAGATCGTAGTCACGCTGTGCCTTAGCCAGCTTTTCAAGAATCAACTGTTTGAATTCCTGAAGTTCCTCGTCGGAATATCTTGTCTTTTCGCTCATAGTTGTTAAAACGGATTGTAATGTTTGTGTATCAGGATAACGCTATATCGACCGGGATGTTCAGTTCATCGAGTTCAAGAGTCTCAACTCCCTCTTTCGATGCGTCGAAATTTTCAACGGCCTTGATCTCCGTGGCCAGAACCTGACGGGAGATATAGTCACCGAACTGGTCGATTGCATCAGCATAAGCAGGATCGGCTGCAAAGGTCAGTACGATCTTGTCTGTGATCTCGTAGCCACGGCTCTTGCGGATATTCTGGATGCGGTTGACAATGTCGCGCGCAATACCCTCGTTGCGGAGTTCAGGCGTAAGAGTGATATCAAGTGCAACGGTGACATTGCCTTCATTGGCCACGAGCCAACCAGGGATATCCTCGGATATAACCTCCACATCTGCGAGATCAATCAGAGCCTCCGAATCGCCTATCGCCATTGAGATCGAGCCGTTGCGTTCAAGCTCGGAGATCTGCGGCTGGCTCATCTGCTGGATAGCTGCCGCCACCTGCTTCATCATCTTGCCGAATTTCGGGCCGAGTTTCTTGAAATCGGGCTTCACACGCTTCACGAGCACACCCGAATCGCCATCAACAAGATCGAGGCCTTTAACATTAACCTCACTAAGGATCAGATCTTTCATCGACTCGATTGCCTGGCGCTGGGCGTCATCCACGGCAGGAATCATTATCCGGCTCAACGGCTGACGGACCTTCAGATCCGCTTTGCGACGCAGGGAGAGCACCATTGAGGTGATCTGCTGGGCAAGTGCCATGCGGCTCTCAAGCGACGGATCTATCACGCTCTCGTCAACTTTCGGGAAGTCCTGCAAATGGATCGACTTGCTGCCGGGACGAGTCACTGCAGTCAGATCGGCATACAGACGGTCAGCATAGAACGGAGCCACAGGGGCTATCAGCAGTGCCACGGTCTCAAGACAGGTGTAGAGCGTCTGGAAGGCAGCCAGTTTGTCGGCATCCATCTCCTTACCCCAGAAACGCTTGCGGTTGAGACGTACATACCAGTTGGAAAGATTGTCGTTGACAAAATCGTTGATCGCACGGGCGGCACGGGTCGGTTCATAGTCCGCCAGAGCCTCATCCACGGTCTTCACAAGAGTATTGAGAAGCGAGATGATCCAGCGGTCGATTTCCGGACGCTCGGCAACAGGGATCTGAGGCTGACTGTTGTCAAAACCATCCACGTTGGCATAAAGCGCGAAGAACGAATATGTGTTGTGGAGTGTGGCGAACAGCTTACGGGCTGCTTCCTGCACCCCGGCAGGATCGAATTTCAGGTTATCCCATGGCGATGAGTTGGCGATCATGTACCAGCGCAATGGATCAGAGCCATACTTCTCGATAGCCTCAAACGGATTGACAGCATTGCCGAGACGTTTCGACATCTTGTTGCCGTCTTTGTCAAGCACAAGGCCATTGGAGATCACCGCCTTGTAGGCAACGGAATCAAACACCATGCCGGCTATGGCATGCAGCGTGAAGAACCATCCGCGTGTCTGGTCAACACCCTCGGCAATGAAGTCGGCCGGATAAAGCTCGCCATTGTCAAGACCATCCTTGTTTTCAAACGGATAGTGGATCTGTGCGTATGGCATGGAACCGGAATCGAACCACACGTCGATCAGGTCGGTCTCGCGGTGCATCGGGCGGCCGCTGGGTGAGAGAAGCACGATGTCGTCCACGTATGGGCGGTGGAGATCGATTTTCTCATAATTGGCCTTCGAATAGTCGCCCGGGACAAAACCGCGGTCGCGATAGGGATTCGACTTCATCAAGCCGGCCTCAACAGCACGGTCTATTTCATTGAACAGGGTCTCTACTGAGTCTATGCAGATCTCCTCCTGCGCGTCGTCAGTACGCCAGATCGGGAGCGGTGTGCCCCAGTAGCGTGAACGTGACAGGTTCCAGTCCTGAAGGTTCTCAAGCCACTTCCCGAATCGCCCTGTACCGGTCGACTGCGGTTTCCACTTGATACCCTCGTTGAGCTGCATCAGACGTTCCCTGACAGCTGTAGTGCGGATAAACCAGCTGTCGAGCGGATAATAGAGCACCGGTTTGTCCGTGCGCCAGCAGTGAGGATAGTTGTGGGTATGTTTTTCGATGCGGAACACCTTGTCATTCTGTTTGAGCCACATACAGATCTCGACATCCAGCGTCTCATCCTTTTCAGTCTTTTCCGGATCGTAGGCATTCTTGACATATTTGCCCTGCCACGGCGTGTAAGCCTCCACATCCACCATTTCACTAACGAATTTCTCGTCAAGATCACTGAGCAGATAGAAACGGCCTGTCATATCGACCATCGGACGGATATTACCGTCGCGGTCAATCAGATGAAGCGGCGGCACTCCTGCGGCTTTCGACACACGGAGGTCGTCAGCACCGAATGTTCCTGCGATATGCACTATACCCGTACCGTCGTCGGTTGTCACATAATCACCGGGGATAACACGGAAAGCACCCTCTCCGGGATTCACCCAGGGAATTAGCTGCTGATAGTTGAGACCCACGAGGTCAGAGCCTTTGTAGCGTGCAACAACTTCGTATGGGATCAGCTTGTCACCTTTGTTGTAGCTATCGAGAGCCAGATCGGCAGCTTTGGGATTGAAGATCGAACCCATCAGAGCCTCAGCCACAACTACGGTCACAGGCTGTCCGGAATAGGGATTGTAGGTGCGCACCGCACAATAATCGATCTGCGGACCTACGGCAAGCGCGGTGTTCGACGGAAGAGTCCAGGGAGTGGTTGTCCATGCAAGGCAATAGGCCTTCCCCCAGCCTGTCATCTCCGGCTTCGGATCGAGAAGCTCGAACTGGGCGATACAGGTGGTATCCTTCACGTCGCGGTAGCATCCGGGCTGGTTAAGCTCGTGAGAGCTTAGACCGGTTCCGGCAGCCGGCGAATACGGCTGGATAGTGTAGCCTTTGTAAAGGAAACCCTTGTCATAGAGCTGGCGGAGAAGCCACCACACGGATTCGATATAACGGTTGTCGTAGGTGATATACGGATCGTTCATATCCACCCAATAACCCATCGACGAGGTCAGGGTTTCCCACTCACGGGTATATTTCATCACCTCCTGACGGCAGGCGTTGTTATAGTCGTCCACCGATATTTTCTTGCCGATGTCCTCTTTTGTGATACCGAGGCTCTTCTCCACACCAAGCTCCACAGGAAGTCCGTGTGTATCCCATCCGGCTTTCCTCTTCACATGGAAACCCTTCATCGTTTTGTAGCGGCAGAATATATCCTTGATCGTACGTGCCATCACATGGTGGATGCCGGGCATACCGTTGGCACTTGGAGGACCCTCATAGAACACGAACGAGGGGCAGCCCTCGCGTTCTTTCATGCTTTGTTCAAAAAGATTGCTGGCTTTCCACTGCTCAAGCACCTGCTTGTTGACATCGGAAAGATTGAACTTATCGTAGACGTTAAACTTTTTCATAACCGGTTTACAAAAAATTTTTGCAAATTTACAAAATATTCAGCAATTTAGCGCGCTTTTCTGCGCTTCCGATCTTAATTTTTCATCTTACATCCTCCACAACACAAAAAAAGAGCCGGACGAACAGCCTCAGCCATCCATCCGGATCCTTTTATTCGGTCTATATCGGATTATTGATAAATGCCGTAATTCACGTGGGAATTGCAATAATCCACACGCTGCTGAAGCCATGTTTTCAGTTCCCCGAAATACTTGCGGAATTCAAACGATGACTCACTCAAACGCCAGGAAACATCATAATCAGCCGGCCACAGCAACCCGTTTTCTTTTGCCGTTGGCTCGATCAGAGTAGCATATTCCTCCATATACTTCAGCAATTCAGGATAACCGTCTGCGACAAACGTATCCCATTTCTGCTTGTAGATAGCCCGGAATGCTTTGTTTTGAAAGAGAGCCTTGATGAATGTATATCCACCACAATCGCCGTTTGATGAAACAAGAGGGACTGAAGCAGATGCGCCCTCTTTTCCGTCAAATGTGAAAGCCCAGTCGAAGTCCCATGTAGGACCAAAATGATACACTTCTCCTTCCTCGAGGCTTTTCTTGTAGAGATAGAAGCTCTTCGGATGCTTCATCTCATGATTATTCGCCAGGCTGTTGACAACAAAGAATTCAGCTACCGACTCAAGGTCAAGATATTTCGACAGATCGCCATCAGCAGGAGTCGACATGACAGCTTTTGCCATCTCCACAAAATCGGCCGTCCATTCCGAGAAATAAGCCGAAGTCGTTGTCCCGAGAGCCTCACATACTTCTGTCAGATCCGGATCCTTTACCATAACCGGAAGATAGCCGGTCATGCTACCATAAGCGGACGATGAAGTAGAATAGTTGCTCAGGTTGAAATAAAATTTGAAATCCTCATCATAATTCGAGTCAAGCTCAAATAGCATGCCGGTATTTTCATCAATGTCGACACTTCCGCCACCTACACCGATCTTCTCCGTCAGCATATACGCACCCTTGTAGATACCATTCAGATAAACTTTCACAGGCACACAATGGTTTGAGTAAGGCATTTCAAACCAATTTGACACCCAAAGTGCAACTGAATTGCGCATCAGCGAACAGTCTATATAATTAGCGATCAATGCAAATGACTTAGCCTTTGCAAGACCACAAACCTTAGCTTTGCTCGACATTTTGAAGCGATATGGTTTCTTTTTCATATTCCAGGTCGAGTTTCCTCGGCCTCTGAACTCAACCGTCTGTTCGGGAAGATCATCATACATGCCGTTGCCGTCCATGCGCAATGTCGCTTCATGAACAAGATCTTTCGCACCCCACAGCTCTGTTGCTGTCGGATCGTCCAGCAGATTCACGTGAAACTCCGGCAGACCGGTCATTCTGACCTGCACGCTATCGATCGCGCTGAGGCTTATAGTGGTCTGATTGCCCGACGCATCCTGAACCACAAGCGTATTGAATCCCGTCGTCGCATTGCCGCCTGAATAAAGTATGCTCTGAGCCTCAGTACCCTTGAAAGTATGGAAATTCTTATCGCTGCAGAACACATGGATATGCTCGTTCTGAGCCATTGCCGACAAGCCGATTCCCATGGCTGCCAAGCCAAAAACTAACATCTTTTTCATTATTTCACAGCAACTTTAAGTGATTTACCATTATATGTTAACACATAGACTCCGTTCGCAAGATTTGAAGTCGGGATCTCATAATATTCCGATACTCGTGCATTGACAATCATGCGTCCGTCAACAGAGTAAAGACCGACGGTTGAATTCTGTGGCAGATTATGCAGACTGATGCGATCGCCTTCAATCACCACACCGACCATATCCGACCCGACAAGCTCCAGCCCCTGCCAAAGTCCGCTGTCTCCATCCGATGCGGAATAGTTCCAATACTTCAACTGTTCACATGGGACAACCACGTCGCCCTTGGCACACGACAAGGTCACATTTCCTCCGGCCACACGGGTCGTCATTCCGTCCTCCATAGCCACAGCGAAACTTGATCCATCCGTATTATGGAAAACAACGCTTTTGTAGCCATTGATCGACGCTCCGGCCAGCAGAGCAGTCGCCCCTAAAACAGCCGAAAGTAGAATTTTTTTCATTCAATAGAATTTAAGGTTACTAAAAATTTATTTGACAAATATACATCTTTTCACATTCACTTGCAAACATTTTTTTGCCAAACACCCATTTTTCGTTAATTTTGTAAAGATAAGCGAAAACCAGAATGAACACAATTGGAATCATACCGGCTCGATTCTCATCAACCAGACTCCCCGGCAAGCCGCTTGAAATGATAGGTCCCGACCCAATGGTCTGGCACGTATATCGCAACGCCTCGCTCGCCCTTGGCAACAATGTATGGGTCGCGACCGACGACCGTCGCATATTTGAGACTGTGACCGGGCTGGGAGGCCGGGCTGTGATGACATCCACGGATTGCCCCAACGGCACTGCCCGTTGCCTCGAAGCGATACGAAATCTCGGGCTGACACCCGACATAGTGGTCAACATCCAAGGCGACGAGCCTTTCATGCCGGCATCCGACATCTCACGGCTGGTTGATGCCTTCCGCGATCCAGAGGTTGAGATAGCCACTCTGGCGCGGCGGTTCGATCCGGCCGACGGCTTCGAAGCTCTCTTTTCGCCCGACACTCCCAAGGTGACCTTCACCAAACAAGGCCGAGCGCTCTATTTCAGCAGATCAATAATCCCATACGTCCGCGACGCCAAGTGGCAACAATGGCTTGAAACCGCCACATTCCATATCCACATCGGCATGTACGCCTTCCGTCTCGGTGCCCTGGAGAAAGCCGTGTCGCTGCCCGACAGTCCTCTCGAACAAGCCGAGCGGCTTGAACAGCTACGTTGGCTTGAAAACGGGATGAACATCCGGATCGAAGTCACCGACTCAACATCTTTCAGCGTCGACACCCCAGCCGATCTCAATGAGGCTCGCCGACGCTATGACCATCAACACCTTGCCCTATGAATTTCCGACAGACTCCACCACCGATCTCAACAATAAGACCACTCACACTGCCGCCGATGCGCCGGTTCACACTGCCGTCCGGCATGACATTTCTGTTCTATGACCGCTGCGACAAAGATATAGCCAACATTTCAGTCATAGTCAACGGTGGCTTTGCCGAAGCGACTTCCCCGGCCATCGCTGTACTCGCCGCCGACATGCAGCGCGAAGGTTCGCGTTCGATGTCCGGGGCTGAGATCGCCTCTCATCTGGACTTCAATGGCGCCTGGATCAAATCATCACCATCATCACATCATACACGCCACTCCATATTCACCCTGCGCCATCGCCTGAAAAATGTGCTCCCCGTCTTTGCCGACCTGATCTTCCACCCGTCTTTCCCGGAACAGGAGCTGACAGTCCGACGGGAATCATTGGCACGCAATATCGAGGTGTCACGCTCCAATGTGGCCTATCTCAGCCGATGCCGTTCCGAGAAAATGATCATGGGTGAAAACCATCCCCTTGCAACCGAAGATACGCCAGACGACATACGACGCATCACCGCCGACGATCTAAAGCGGTTCCATTCCGCCCACGCCGGAGCCTCGGCCGTGACCGTCCTTATATGCGCCGATATCTCAGAAGATGAGATCCGCGAAATCATCGACATATTCAACATTGCCGCACTCCAGTCAAATCCATCGTCCCTCCGATGCCGGACATTCAACCCCATGGCTCCCTCCGGAGCTGAACCCGACCTGATCAGGCTCGAAAACGCCTCACAAAGCAGCGTCGTACTGACTCTCCCGGCCATTCCCCGTTCCCATCCCGACTATCTGCCACTCCACATGACAGTCTTTGCCCTTGGAGGATATTTCGGCAGTCGTCTGATGCTCAACATCCGCGAGGACAAAGGATTGACCTATGGGATATCGGCATCTCTGCAAGGATATATCGACGATTCCTACATAGAAATCGCCGCCGAGACCGACAACGCCCACACTGGCCGCCTGATCGATGAGGTGCGTTCCGAGCTGTCACGTCTTTCCTCCGACCCATGCCATGGCGACGAATTGACGCGTATCCGTCAGGCCGCACAGGCCACACAGGTGGCCGTCCTTGACTCTCCGCTCGCAATCACCAACCATCATGCCACCACAATACTCTCCGGTCTTCCCGATGGCTACTTCGAAGCCAAGCAGCAAGCCATCCGCTCCCTGACACCCGATATTATAGCCGAAATGGCCTCCAGATATCTACGCCCCGAGCTCCTGCGCATCGCAATAACCGGAAACCCAGTGAATATCTGATAAATAGGCAAAACATTACATTTCAACAATTTTACATAAAATTAAACCCGTCGGAATTGACAATCCCGATTTTTTTTACGAAATTTGCACCCAAATTACAAAACGAATTTTTAACCGTTAATCATACATTTAACTAAATGAAGAAAAGTGCTTTGCAGATAGCCCGCGCGGCCTATCAACCCAAGCTCCCCGTCACCCTCACAGGTGCAGTGGTAGCTATCGAGGGTGAGCCCACCCAGTCAGTTGCCGATCAGGAAGAAATCAAACAGCTGTTCCCGAACACTTACGGCCTGCCCGAACTTCGCTTCGAAAAAAGCGGCAAACAGATTGCCGGCAAGCCCGTCAATGTTGGCGTGATCCTCTCAGGTGGTCAGGCTCCCGGCGGCCACAACGTGATCTGCGGTCTTTTCGACGGCATCAAGAAAATCAACAAGGACAGCCGTCTCTACGGTTTCCTCATGGGCCCCGGCGGTCTCGTTGACCACAACTACATCGAACTCACTGCCGACATCATCGACGAATACCGCAACACCGGTGGCTTCGACATCATCGGTTCAGGCCGTACAAAACTCGAAAAGCAGGAACAGTTCGACAAAGGCCTTGAAATCCTCAAGCAGCTCGGCATCTCTGCCCTCGTGATCATCGGTGGCGACGACTCCAACACCAACGCCGCTGTACTCGCTGAATATTACAAGAACATCGGTGCAGGCGTTCAGGTCATCGGATGCCCCAAGACTATCGACGGCGACCTCAAGAACGAAGTAATCGAAGCCTCTTTCGGTTTCGACACCGCAACAAAAGTATATTCCGAACTTATCGGCAACATCCAGCGCGACTGCTTCTCCGCTAAAAAATACTGGCACTTCATCAAGCTCATGGGCCGTTCAGCTTCCCACATCGCTCTTGAATGCGCACTCCAGACTCAGCCCAACGTCTGCATCGTTTCTGAAGAAGTTGAAGCTAAGAACCAGACTCTTCAGGATGTTGTAAACTATATAGCCGACATCGTTGCAAAACGTGCTGAAAACGGCAACAACTTCGGTACTGTCCTCATCCCCGAAGGTCTCATTGAGTTCATTCCGGCCATGAAGAACCTCATCGCCGAACTCAACGACCTGCTCGCAAAGACTCCCGATTTCGCAGAATGGGCTCCCGAGAAGCAGCGTGAATTCGTCATCGCAAACCTCTCGCAGAACTCTGCTACCGTATATGCATCGCTCCCTGCCGGTGTTGCACGTCAGCTCACACTCGACCGCGACCCCCACGGAAACGTTCAGGTATCGCTCATCGAAACCGAGAAACTTCTCAGCGAAATGGTTGGCAACCGCCTCAAGGAAATGGCTAAGGCCGGTTCTTACAATGGTAAGTTCTCACCCCTCCACCACTTCTTCGGCTACGAAGGACGCTGCGCTGCGCCTTCAAACTTCGACGCCGACTATTGCTACGCTCTCGGCTACAATGCAGCCATGCTGATCAACGCCGGAGTGACCGGCTACATGTCGAGCCTCCGCAACCTGACCAAACCCTCTGTTCAGTGGCTCGCAGGTGGTATTCCAATCTCGATGATGTTCAACATGGAACGCCGCCACGGTGAAATGAAACCCGTGATCCAAAAGGCACTCGTACGCCTCGAAGGCACTCCCTTCCAGCGCTTCGCCGCTAAACGCGACGACTGGGCTCTCAACACCCAGTATGTATTCCCCGGCCCGATCCAGTACTTCGGTCCTGCTGAAGTATGCGACATGCCGACGAAGACTCTCCAGTACGAGCACCTCGACAAATAAGAAACAACCTTAATCCA
This sequence comes from uncultured Muribaculaceae bacterium, assembly GCA_910579185.1. Taxonomy (GTDB): domain Bacteria; phylum Bacteroidota; class Bacteroidia; order Bacteroidales; family Muribaculaceae; genus Paramuribaculum. Next base: position 165,655 of record CAJTTG010000003.1, on the reverse strand, counting down.
GCTTGCAGCGGCCGCTGATGGGAAATGTCTCCCTCTCAGCGGCCGCTTTATTTCATTGAGCGATCCGACACTTCCGGATCCAATATGCGCCTCAATCAGAAAAATATCATCTGTTTTCCAACGAGTCGAGCATCAGGAATGCCAGCTTGCGCGATGCATCAATAAGTTCAGGATAATGGGCGTCACTGTTCACAAGGATCGTGACACCACTGTCGATCAGCCTGCGCCACATTCCGATAGCCGGGAACATACGGTGGTGATCAGTCCATTGCTTGGTGTTGATCTCCACAGCCACCCCACTCTTTATTATCTCATCGGTCAATCCATTCAGCCGGTCAACGTACCACCCCTCTTGCTCCAGACCGGGATGAAAGTGCGACGCGTTATGGCTCACCTTATCATAGTGACCGATTATATCAAGTCCGCCGCGCGACAGCATTTCAAGCGATTGGTCGAAAAACGTGTTGACCACATACCGGATATCATTCCGGAAATTTCGCGACATCTTGCGCCTGAACGACTCAAAACGCCCGTCGATATCCACAAGCTCTCCATCTTGCGACGGGATGAAATGCACCGATCCGATCCGGTAGTCGAGCGGAAGAGAATCGAAATATGCCGACGACGGCCCCCATTGCGGCCCGAGAAAGTCAATCTCCATCGAGGCATAGAACTGCGTCCCGGATCCATATAGTCCCTTCAGGCGGTCTACCTCGGAAAGATAAGCCCCTACATCATCATGCGACATATTGCAAGGCGATTCGATCGGAACTGGTGAATGCGGCGAAAAGCCATAGTGAGAGAATCCGGCAGCCGACGCGGCTGCTGCAAACGCTTCCATCGGTGCATGTCCGTCACAGAACTGCGTATGGGAATGAAAATTATATCTACGGTTCTTAAGATCGAGTTGTTTGAAGTCCATTGAGTGAATCCGGTTTAAAAACAGAAAACAAAACGCATAAAACGGAGGAGACTCCGGCAGCTATCGTTCCGGCCAGTTTAACATCCAGTCCAAAGCCCTCCGGCTGCGGAGCACACAGCAGGTAGGACGTACAGACAGCCGTCATGAACATAGCCGGGACAAGGCTTATGGCATAGAGATACTTGCCGTAACGCGAGAGATAGACCGTCACAGCCCACAGTGTGAACACCGCAAGTGTCTGGTTGCACCACGCGAAATAACGCCACAATATCTGGAAATCTATCATCATAACTGCCGCCGTCAGCGCAAATAACGGCACGGCGACAACCAGACGGCGCCATAATGCGCTTTGGTTGAATCTAAGGAAATCGGCAAGCGTCAGACGCGCCGACCTCAACGCAGTGTCTCCGGTCGTGATCGGTGCGGCCACCACTCCAAGCACGGCAAGAATACCGCCAAACGTCCCCAGCCAGCCAAAAGAGATGTCATGCACCAGAGATCCGGCAGTGTTGCCCGATGCCATGTATTCCGCAAGCTGTTCATAGCCGCCGGTGAAGGCAACCGCGGCAGCAGCCCATATCAGAGCCACTATGCCTTCAGCCACCATCGCACCGTAGAATATCGGTCGGGCAAGCTTCTCATTGGTCAGGCAACGGGCCATCATCGGTGACTGTGTGGCATGAAATCCGGAGATCGCGCCACAGGCAATGCTCACAAACATCATCGGCATCACAGGGCTTCCGGATGCTGAGTGGCTTTCGAAACCATCATTGAAACTGACCGGAATACTGACATCGCCAAACAACAGCACACCGAGGATTCCGATCGCCATAAAAAGCAACGCACCCCCGAACAATGGATATAGATTGCCGATAAGCTTGTCGATAGGCAGCAACGTGGCAAGAATATAATAAGCAAAGATAGCTACGATCCAGAACCCCGTTGTCAATGCGTCTGGCGTCATCGCGGCAAGAAGTCCGGCCGGAGTAAGCACGAACACGGCAGCCACAAGAATCAGCAGCAGGACAGAGAACACCCCCATCAGCCGACGGACACCATTGCCCAGCTGGCTTCCCACAATCTCCGGAAGCGAAGCCCCATCCATCCGGATCGAGATAACTCCTGAGCAGAAATCATGTACAGCTCCGGCGAAGATTGTGCCTAAGGCGATCCATAGAAATGCTGCCGGCCCGAACATGATTCCCATGATAGCACCGAAAATCGGCCCAAGCCCGGCGATGTTCAGAAACTGGATCAGAAAAACGCGCCATGGCTTCATCGGGCGATAATCAACGTCGTCGCGCTTCGTATATGCTGGCATCTTGCGGTTTCGGTCCGTTCCCATTATCCGGTCAACGGCTCCACCGTATATTATGTAGCCACCGATAAGGACGGCCAGTGAAATCAAAAAAGCAGTCATGAGATTTCCAGTGTAAACAGTTTCTATGTTTGTGCTTCTCAAAATTACTATTTTTTCCGCTATCCGTATCTGTTTTTCACCACTTATTATCTTTTATTTCCAATAAGAAATCAAATTGTAGCCGAAGAGTAACACTCTAATCACAAAATTGTCATTATTTTGTTGCACCACAAGCTTTTTTTGCATACCTTTGTATTTCCATAGAAAATAACAACACGCAATTACAGAATAACAGATATGAGCAACACAAACATCACACCGCTGAAATTTCGGCCCATCCTTAAATCGGCCATCTGGGGAGGCGAGAAAATAGCCCCCTTCAAAGGAATCACAACAGATCAGACCCAGATCGGTGAAAGCTGGGAAATCTCCGGAGTCAAGGGCAACGAATCAATCGTGGAAAACGGCCCCGATGCCGGAAAGACCCTGACCGAGATGATCGAAAAATATGGTGCCGACCTTGTTGGTGAAAAAAACATCCGCCGCTTCGGAACCACTTTCCCTCTGCTCATAAAGATAATTGACGCCGCCGGCGACCTGTCCCTGCAGGTTCACCCCGACGACGAACTCGCCAAAAAGCGTCACAACTCACTCGGCAAAACCGAGATGTGGTACATTGTTGACACTGAACCCGATGCCAAGATCTGCGCCGGACTCGCAGAAAAAATCACCCCCGACGAATACGTGGCTCGCGTTGAAGATAAATCTCTGATGGACGTTGTGGCTCACCACACCTCAGCTCCCGGCGATGTATTCTTCCTTCCGGCCGGACGTATCCACAGCATCGGTGCCGGCAATCTCCTTGTAGAAGTGCAGGAAACATCCGACATCACATACCGCATCTGGGACTTCGGCCGCGTTGATGCAAAAACCGGAAAACCCCGTCAGCTCCATGTCGAGGAAGCTAAGGACGCTATCGACTATCAGGTCTATCCGAGCTATGTAACAAAACCCGGTGTCGACGTCGACGGCATTTCCGACCTTGTGACCTGCGACCACTTCTGCGTCTACAAGCTCACATTCAACGGTGGCAAGAAATATTTCTACCCGAAAAGCGATTCTTTCACAACCTACACCTGCATCGACGGATCAATCGTTGTGACCGACAAGAACGGCAACAGCGTTCCCCTCAAGAAAGGTGAATCAATGCTGATCCCGGCCAACGTAGGCGAATTTTCCGTTGAAGGAAAAGGAACAGTAATAAGCGCAACCAACTGATTTCCCCCCACACACAATTACCATACTCAACTCAAAAGGCGGTCAATATGACCGCCTTTTTTACTGCACAGTTCTATCCTTTCTCTACTTGATTTTACGGATAACGCGTGCTGGATTCCCGGCCACAATAGTATCTGCATCCACATCTTTTGTCACTACGCTTCCGGCACCGACAACCGCATTTTCTCCCACCGTCACACCGGGAAGGATCGTCGCGCCGGCTCCTATCCACGCACGCCGGCATATCCTCACCGGGCGGCAGGTAATCACCATGCGATCCTCAAGATCATGATTGTTGGAGATCAACTGCACATTAGCGGCAATCATGGCATCATCATCAATCGTTATTCCTCCTGCCGACATCATCAGACATCCGGGCATTATAATCACGCGACGTCCGATCCGGACATTGTTGAACCGCACTCCGCTCAAAGGAGTGGAAATCCGGCTACCCTCCCCCATATCCGGGAATAATTCCTTTACCAAGGCATCATATTCCTCCGTTGCCGGCATAGTGTGATTAAGCCGGAACAATGTCTGCATCTGCTGTTTTGCCAAGGCGGCATCCTCTGCCGACGGATGCCCACAATCTATCCGTAATTCCTCCATCATCGCAATTCTTCTATCCAGGATTTCACCTCATCTAAAGCCTGAGCACGCCGGTTCTGTGCCACTTCGCCACGCACTGCAAGCCCTTTCACCACCGACGCGCCATCACAGGCCGCCGCTATACGGGTCTCCGTGTCTGAAAGACCGCTACCCTCATGAGTGCAGAACGGAGCTATGGTCTTGCCCCTCCAGTCGTGCTTCTCCAGGAAGGTGTAGACTGGCATCGGCATGTCGCCCCACCAGTTGGGATAACCGATGAAAACCACATCATAATCCTCAACAGCGATATCATCTTTGACGGCCGGACGAGCTTTACGAGCCTTTTCCTGCTTGGCTATCTCCACAACCGCATCATAGGAATCATGCGGATAATCATTTTCCGGAACAATCTCAAACAACGTGCCACCGGTCACCTCTCCTATCATTTTTGCTATGATATGGGTATTACCCTCCGATATGTTACCGACACCATAGTTTTCACCGGTATGGGAGAAAAAAACCACGAGAATCTTTTTGTCTGTCAATGTTTTGTTCATAACACTGTCATTTGTTGCGTTTTCACTTTCATTTTTCGTTGTTGAATTATTGTTGGCACACGATACAATTGATCCGATCGACGCCACCAGCATAATAGCCATACTGATTATCTTTCTCATTGAAATACGGTTTTATATCTTATCCATAAAGTATCATTCTCAAATTGCTCCACGCTTTGCAGCGACAATTTTACCGGTCCACGACCCATATCGGCAATTCCGTCAAACAGCGCAGTCTGCCCCTTACGGCCATCAATGCCCGGAGCAAGCAGCAGACTAACCTCGTCGATCAACCCGTCGGCAAGAAAACCTCCGTTGATATGTCCGCCTCCTACCACAGCCATGCGCTCAACGACGAATTCCGAATGCAATATCTCCATTGCCTTTTGCAGATCAATGGCATCACCACCAATACAGATATACGATATTCCCTGCTCCCTGAGCGTTTCAAGATACTCCTGCGGAACTTGCTCGCTGACTATGCAGACCAGTGGCACACCATCTATGTCAGCCGACGGCCATCGAAGCTTCCCGGAAGTGTCTACGGCCACAAAATAGTCATCCGACTCCACCGCTTTATACACCGAAGGAATGCCTGTCGGCGTAGGATCAACCGCAACAAAAGGCTCCTTCGAAGCACTGTAATGTTCCAGCGTCACGCGTCCTTCCAACGTCGCGGAACACCCGAGTCGTTCAAGAGTGGAATAATACTCGTCACCACTTATTTTATCAACCATCGAGCAATCTATGCGCCCGTCAATTGAAGCCACCATATGGCAGATTATATACGGTCTGTTCATCTTTCATCAGTATTTTTCACACTGCAAAATTACCGCAACCCCTGCAAAAAATATTAACCCCAACTACGGAACTCCCTACCATTCTTACCTATCACCCTCCATAACCTAAATTCTCCCCCATCAGACAAAAGCCAGCCCGGCGCAAAACGTCGGGCTGGCTTTTGTTTTATTTCGGCCGGATTGTTATTCGGCATCACCGGTCTCCGGTGCCTTGTCGATCAGATCCATGAACTGATCGAGACTCGGAGTGATGATGATTTCCGTGCGGCGGTTTCGCTCACGTCCGTCGGCGGTATCGTTTCCGGCAATCGGGTTATATTCACCACGGCCACCGGCGGTAAGACGCGACGGATTGACACCGAACTGATTCTGGAGCACCTGCACAACCGATGAGGCACGCAATGCCGAAAGATCCCAGTTGTTGCGGATATTCGTGCGTGAGATCGGCACATTGTCCGTGTTACCCTCAACCAGCACATCGTAGTTGTTGTAATCCTTGATGATCTTGGCGATCTTGCCGAGAATCTCCATAGCGCGGTCGCTGATCTCATAGCTGCCTGAACGGAACAGCATATTGTCGGCAAGCGAGATATAGACAACGCCTTTCAGCACTTTGATGTCGACATCGCGCAGATCCTCACGCGAGAGTGAACGCGTAAGATTGTTGGTGAGAACCATATTGAGCGAATCGCTCTTCGACTTCGCATCAACAAGCTGTTTGATGTAGCGGTTGGAGGCGTTGATCTCGTCAACGAGCTTGGAAATGTTGACATTGCCCTGAGCATTCTGCTGAAGACTCTGCGCAAGATTGCCCTGCAATGCGTCATATTGCTTGCGGAGCGATTCATTGTTGCGACGTGCTTCCTCAAGCAGCTGTTCGTAGCTCTTGTGGTTGGCACGGCTCTCCGCCAGGGCAACCTGTGATGCGTTGTACTCCTTGCTCAACTCATCATACTGTGACTGCAAAGCCACATATTTCTTTTTGCTGACACATCCCGTCATTACGAGAGCGGCCGATGCCAATGCGGCAAATAAGATTCGTGATGCTTTCATATACTTCAAATTAGTGTATTAATACTCTGATCTACTTATTATAACATCATTGATACGCCTCTGGTTCTATCTCAGCGTTCAAAATACCACGGATGGTTGGCGACTTTCAGTGACGGATCTTGCAGATCCACGCGACCGGCACACAGCACTCTGCGCGGAATATACCATGGATCTTCCGGATCGAAACTATTCTCCCTCACCATGCCTGACGAATGCAGGAAACGGGTGGCTCCACTGTAGATGCCAACATGTGTGATCCTTTCGCCGTCTCCCTCGCCGAAAAAGAGCAGATCGCCTCTCTCAAAACCGGTCATATCCGGTTCCGCAGCTCCGCAGAATGCCGCCTGACCGCGCGAGTTACGCGGAATCATGATGCCTGAATAGAAGAAACTCAGTTGCGTGAATCCGGAACAATCGGTAGCTTTCGATGTAGTGCCACCCCAGAGATATGGCGTGCCCATCATCGACCGCGCGGCATCAATGATCCTGTCGGCCGACGGCTCTCTGCGGCTCCATTCGTCGAGATCCTCAACGGCTTCCGAGCGTATGTAACCCCGGCGTCCGTCTGGCAGTCTGACCTCTGCGAATACCGATCCGGGGCTCTTCTCCCCCTCGAAAATGGAGCATAAAGTCACATCGGAGACTATCGCTCCGCCATCCGGCGCAAGCGTATCACCGACAATAAGCTCTGGGCGCAGCGACGTAGCTATCAGACGCGGAGATTTCCGCCATGCGGCCATCTCTGCCGAATCTCTCAGGACGATCGATTTCAACGGAGCATAGCAGTCAACACCGTCGGGCGTGCTGACACGCGCCCAGTCACCGGCCACAGAGTCTACACGTAACGGCATTCCACAGAAAGCCTGCGTCTCCATTTCCGAGCCGTGGGATGCAGCAGAGCGCAGACACAATGCCGAAACATTGCTCTGCGCCCACTGTTGGCCTCTCGCGGACAAAGCCACGATAAGGCTACATAAGACTATAAATATTTTCACACGCATGGAGAGAGATTTTGCGTTTGGAGTCAATAGCCCGGAACCGATCACTTGGATGCTGTGATCTTGTCCACGAGCCGCTTGATATCATCGGCCATATCATCAGCTTCAGCCATGGTGGGAGCCTCGGAATAGATGCGGATAATCGGCTCCGTATTCGACTTGCGCAGATGAACCCAACCATTCTTGAAGTCGATCTTGACGCCATCGATATCCGTGATACGTTCCGATGCGTACACCCTCTTGATCTCATTGAGGATTGCATCGACATCGATCTCCGGTGTCAGCTGTATCTTGTTCTTGGCAATGGCATAGGCCGGATATGTAGCCTTCAGTTCTGTCATTTTCTTTCCGCTCTTGGCAAGAAGTGTCAGGAACAGAGCCACACCAACAAGGGCATCACGTCCATAGTGGGCTGCCGGATAGATAACACCGCCGTTTCCTTCGCCACCGATCACGGCTCCGGTGCGCTTCATCTCTGTGGTCACATTGACTTCGCCAACTGCCGATGCGGTGTATGTGCAGCCATGACGCTCTGTCACGTCACGCAGCGCACGCGATGAACTGAGATTGGAGACTGTCGAGCCGGGAGTCTGTGACAACACATAGTCTGCCACTGCCACAAGCGTGTATTCCTCCACAAACATCTCTCCGTTTTCCATAACCAGAGCCAGACGGTCCACATCGGGGTCAACAACAATGCCCACATCGGCTTTTCCCTGCTTCATCAGCTCGGAAATCTGGGTCAGATTTTCAGGGATTGGCTCGGGGGTGTGGGCGAAATGTCCGTTTGCCTCGCAGTTCAGTTCTATCACATTCTCCACCCCGAGAGCCTTAAGCAACTGGGGGATCACGATACCGCCAACCGAATTCACGGCATCAACTGCCACCGTGAAATTGGCCTTTGCTATCGCATCGCGGTCAACGAGATCAAGCGCAAGCACCTCCTCGATATGACGGCGGTTGTAGGTCTCATTCTTATATTCCCGTCCGAGGCCATAGACTTCGGCAAATGAGAATGCATCATCCTCGGCGATCTTCAGAACCTGCTTGCCCTCGGCATCATTGAGGAATTCGCCACGGTGGTTGAGAAGCTTCAGCGCATTCCATTGTGTGGGGTTATGGCTGGCTGTGATAATGATGCCACCGTCAGCTTTCTCGCCTGTAACAGCGATCTCGGTGGTCGGGGTCGATGCCAGACCGATATTGACAACATCGAATCCCATCGCTGTCAATGTAGCCACAACGATTCCGCTCACCATCTCTCCGGAGATTCGGGCATCGCGGCCAACCACGATTACATTTGAGCCTACTGGCGAATTGGACTTGATGAAAGTTGCGTAAGCTGCTGTAAACTTTACAATATCAACGGGGGAAAGACCCTCTGATGGTGCTCCGCCGATTGTGCCGCGGATACCGGAAATCGATTTGATGAGTGTCATATTTTCTTGTATTGAACTGATTTTCTAAGTAAGAAACTTTAAAGACTTACTTATCCCGAGCCGTCAGATCTGGCTCTTGTAATAGCGGATATGATAAAGATAGGGTATAACGTATGAAATCTCGCTGTTCCAGCCGAACTGAGATTTGACAACGAGGTTCACCTCGCAGCCAATCGGCAGGAACTCAAGCGGCAGCTGGATTCCGGAGCCCCACTGCGACGACGACGGCAACGTGAAGTTCTGGAAGCGGAACGAGGTCGCCGCCTGGGTCAGGTCATCCTGATTGCCCTCGGAATAGAGCGCGTCAAGATCGCCCGAATAGTTCGACAGGTTATAGCGCTGGAAGCGGAAATAGACCAGCTCATCATCCTGTGCCTTCTCGCCGCTGCCGGCATCAAGCACCTGCATGTAGATATTGCCCTCATCATCGAGCATATAGTACGGTGCCTCCGGACCGACCTCAAACACGGTATCGGCCGGGATTCCGGGAATAACCCACTGGTCGGCCAGAAAACGGTTGACAGCCATATTTTCCTCATTGAGAAGTTCGGAATAGCTCTTTCCGCTTTCACACGACTGCAACACCCCTGCGAACGCCAGTCCCAGGATCATTGCCGACAATATTTTTGAAATTATCTTCATTGGTTCTATATTTATTCTGTTTCTTTCATTTTCTGATTAGCCGTCGGAAGCTGAGCGTCATATTCCGGCATAATGCCTATAACCTTCGCCACAACATCATCAAGCGGAGCATACATCTCCCCTCCGGCTGCATTGCAATGTCCGCCACCGCCGAAATGACGCTCGCAGATATCCTTCACCGAAAAATCCCCCTTGCTCCGCATCGACACCTTCACATAGCCCGGCTCATCCTCACGCAGGAACACGGAATACGTCACCCCCGGTATGCTCAGTGGCACATTGACCAAGGCCTCCGTATCGCCCCGATGATAGCCGAACTCGTTAAGCTCATCACGCGACAGAGTGATCAGCGCGGCCTGATGCTCAGGGATCAGCTGCATCTTGCGGCTCTGACCATAACCCATCAGGCGCACCCGGCTCTCACGGTTAGTGTTGAACAGCTTATTGTAGATAGCATCCTTGTCAACACCCTTCGACACCAGATCCGCCAATATGCGGTAGAGCTCAGGATCATTGGAATTATACGAGAAATTACCCGTATCGGTCATCATTCCGGTGCAGCAGCATTCCGCGGCCTCAGTCCCCATCATCACCGTCAGCCCCATAGCCTCGAGCACCAGATAGACCAGCGCGCAAGTCGACGAGACATCCGGACGCGACACCATCAGATCCGATTCTATCACAGGATTCAAGTGATGGTCTATAACCACGCGCTTCCCCCCCGACTGCTCCACCATCGGAGCCATACGGTCAATCCGTTTCAGATCATTGTAGTCAAGCACAAAAATCAGATCCGAATTGCGGAAAACACACTGGGCTCTCTCCGGACGGCACGAAGCCACGACTATCTGTCCGGCTCCGGGCAGAAACATCAGATTCTGAGGCGGACAATCCGGCACCACCACCGTCACCGCCTTACCCATGGCCGAAAGCACATGAGCCAGACACAGCGACGAACCCATGGCATCTCCGTCTGGAGTCATGTGACACGTAACCGCAATCCTGCTGGCGCGGTTGATCATCTCCCTGAGAGACTTAGCTTGAGCCGGTGTGATAATCTGACTGGACATAATTCGATTTAGAACCACAAAAATACGAAATTTTTCATTGGCATCGTGCTTTTTTGCGCTCTTATCCCGAATTTAACAATCATTACCACACAAATCCCCTCCCAACACGTTAATGACAACACCGCATACTCAATTAAGAGTCACCACGTTCCGGAGCATCTCATTGACAATTCCATTGTCATCATAGCAGAACAAGTACACCACCGTCTCTCCAAACACAGCATCACGCTTACCATAAGGATAAACCGTGCAGATTATCATATTGCCAAGTGGATATGAAAACCACAGCTCATAATCCGGAGTGGTTACTCTTTGATTTAAAGCTGAAAAAAGATCATACAGATCCGAATCATATTGGTCATCCCCCAGCTTGACACTCTTTTCAAGATACGAGTTCTCAACAATTTCTTTTTGATGACCGGCAAGTCGGTTTGAAAAAATATGGAACAAATCGGTATCCTCTATATCATACGACACAACCACGTCTTTCGCCTTATAACTGACCTTGACATAATCGTAGATTTGGCTATATACGTCCCTTTTCACGCTATTCTCTGCACACTCTGCGCCAACAGATATCGGAAAAAGCAACGCAATAATCAAGACTATTTTATATATCCCATTCATTTTCTCTTTATTTCTTTGTGAACTAATTCACCTCGGATCTGTGATGTTATTTGGGTACAACAAGCTGCATCCCACCATTTTAAAGATGCAACCATTCCCAAGCATCAAAAGTGTCTGCCGGACTAATGATATTTAGTGTCTGCCCTTCATGCCGCCATTTTAATCTGATTTCTCATTGCATTGTTGTCTATTAGAATGCCGACACACTTATCCGCAAATATAACACATCCTCCACCCCTTTTCCAAATCTCGCCCCAACTTTTTTCCACTATTCTCTCCCCACCATTTCATACCTCCACATGTAGGGACTGCGCCATGGCGCGTCCGGCTAAAGCCATTTTTAAGTCAATGCTTGATTACCTTCTCCCCGGCTCGTATCCTATTCTGTGAAATCCCGATATTCATTGGAATCTTTAGGCACAGGATAAAACTGTCCATCCTTATATTGCAGCACCTGCTTATAATATAAATACTTGTCAAAGAATCCATCGACATCCATGTCTTTGGAGTATAGCTCTGCATCATGTTTCATCTTCCTGTTCCCTGAAACTGTAAAGAAAACATCATTACATTGTGGCGGAAGAAGGAAGATTTTCCCTTTGTAAGGAACAACCACATAATCCCGATACAAAGTTTCTCTTACCGTTTGAGCAGGAGATAGGTATGTGTATAATATTACGCTTCGATCTTTTTTATATCTTTTTATATCATCTTCTTTTGAAAAATGTACATACACTATCGGATCCGTCTTGTATTTATTGAGTTTGAATGCCTGATCCATACCCTCAAAAAAGCATGAGTCTGTCACAACCCCCACTTTGAAATCTATCATCTGATCTTTCTTCACTCTTTTCTGTGCATCAATAGTTCCGTTCACACAAAAAAGCATCAGTATTATCAGTAAGGCTCTGATCTTGTCCATAATCATTGTTAATATGAGGTGAATGATATTCTATGTATGTCTTTTGGGCTACGAAGTATGTATAGGTAGGTATTGGAGAGAGCCGTGCCTGCCGCAAAACGACTCTTTATGCAAAAACGCCGATCCTCTCGGCCGGTTAATCCGATTCATAAATGCTGTTTTCCGTTGAACGGACAATACCCCTCACTTCTTCCTCTAATGAGTGCATTCTATGTAGGAAATTCTTTAATTGTAGAGCATTATCGCCCAATCTCCCCGGAAATTTTATCTCGATAAGATCTTTTGATAATGCCCCTGCATTATGCGAAAACCGGACTTTATTGTATTTCATAAAATCCAGAAGCACCTGTTGATCAACCTCATTGAGCGGCGAGTTACCATCCATGTTCTCGATCGCATTTACATATCCCTGATCGTCAATCGACAAGACCATCTCAAATTTAAAATCATCCAGCCACCGATTCACTCTATAATCTCCGAAAGCATATATCATCGACAGCAAAAACACGGCCTCATTTAAATTAGCCACATCGCAGTCTCTGGTGTCTGTTGGATTATTGATTATAGAATATATGGAAGTGCGATATGCCGTCAGGCTGTTTGTGATATAGCGGATGTAATGAGCGTGGTTATCTGTATATAATTTCTTATATCCTCCGGGAAATGTAAACACAGCAGTCTTATTGTCATAATTGAGTTTATCGAAATCATTACAAAGCTTGTCTTTTAATATATCCCAGTCCGAATACCCATCTATAAATTCATACCCAATTGAGAAAATATACTTATTGTCTATTAGGATTTGTTCTAATTCAGATAATTGCTTATCGGTTAGGTGAATAAACGTCAATCCTCCATCCTTGTCTACAATATTGTATCGCACCCTTACATCCTCTAATTCTGAAATATATCCTACAGAATCAACAGCTGCCTTGAGATATAAAACATTTTTATGGTCAAGCAGACTGATCAATGAATCAGCACCCCAGTATTTTTCAAGAGCACGTCCCAATTGAATTCCATTTCTTGCAAATCCTGCCGGTTGATTTAAACTGACATTATAACGCGCATTTGCAGAGAATGACACACTGCTTAATACCGCAAACACTACAGAGAATACAAATTGGTTGAACTTCATACTGTACCACTACCTTTATCCGCAAATATAACACATCCTCCATCCCTTTTCCAAATCTCTCCCCAACTTTTTTCCATCCCTGCCGAGTTGCATCGGGACTGCATCTTGATCCTACGAGCTACATCCCGACAATTTCAATGCCGGCCACCAAACATATTTTAATTCGCCTTGCCGGGGTAACGGTTCTCCGAACCGTCTACCGCCACACGCTCCGACCGCCTCTGTCACATCTTCTCATTCGCCACCGATCCACACCAGTTTGATCTCGTCGCCCGATATATCCAACTTCCAGACATCCCCATCAACTCCTTGAGCCAGTAAAATTCCTGCCGTCCACAGTTGCTCGGTAGTATAGATCTTATCAAGCGTAACCATTTTAGCAGTCCGTCGCAATAAACGATCCACCGCATATTCACTTAGATGGAAACTATAGTCTCCCTTAACATTGAATATTATTCTTGTCGGATAGCCATCTAAAAATGCAACTCCGTCACAATCCTCATAATACCCTATATATGGAGATTTAAATGGTTCGATAAACACATTGGTGGAGTCCTTTGAATAGAGCATTATAAAGAAATTTGGGTTCTTGTTTAACCATTTATTTGAATTTATAAATTCCGTCAGATATTGGCAGAATGCCGAATCCTCAATCTCATACAGCGGCATCTCAACAGACTGATCCTTCTGCTTTGACAGCGGTACAATATCTTCCGTTTTAAAAACATATGGATCTGGCAAAATGATCCGTTTGCTCCCACATGACACTACCGCCAAAAAAACACTCGCAACTATAATGACGCATGCGAACTTATGGATCTCTTTTCTCTGGTGGCACATCCTCGTATTTTCCATTTCTGTATAATTTTACTTTTGCTTTCGGATTACGGCTCAAAATTTTATAGCTAGCATCTTTATCTCCTGGGCTTGGATCGCCTCCAGCGGGATGATAATGGGCATCGTAATTTATTATACTGCCTTTGTTTAATAAGTGATTTGCTTGAAATGTTTTGTTCGTATCATGCGCATTGCCCACAGCTATAAGAGATTGGCGTTTAAATACAAACTCAGTATGTGACCATTCTACTTTAGTAGCATATTCTGACGATGCTTTTTCGAAAAAATTCTTTGCTGATTCCTGATCCTTTAAATAAAAAATAGTCATATGCTGGCATATGCCGTCATCATCAATCCATGATATATCCGGTTGTACTCCTAAGATGGTTCCGTATGGAAGTTGGATTGACAGACTTTGGCCATTCTCATCCACAACTGGAGTACCTTGCGAATCAACCCAAACAATCATATCATAAGCGGTCGTTTCAATCTCATTAATGACATTGCCTTTATCATCGATTTCCCATATGTTCATGCCATCCGGATCAATGAAACTTATAGGATTACCGATGCAATAGGTATATGAGGATGTGGATTGATACACATCCTGCATTAAATCCTGAGATAGGAATCTCGGAAATATGCTGTTGTACCACCTTGCCTCAAAGTCGTAGAGGTTCAGGCCACGGTCGGTGGTCAGCTCCTTGCCGCCGAACTTGCGGCGGTTTCCACAGCTGGAAGCAACCGCCATGGCGTGCGGCATGCCGTAGGGATAGTAGTCGGTAAACTGCTCCAGTGCCGCCGTCCGGGTGTTGTACACGCCCGTGATGTTCCCCTGATAGTCCGCGATGTAGGCGTGGAACACCGTGTCCGCCATCGTCAGATACCCATCCCCAAGGTGGATCACCGTATCACGGGGAACCAATGGCGGACGGATACCCTGGGGGACCATCACTGAGTCGTAGCGGATCTCAAAAGGCCCTAAATAGCCCCTTTTCACAACCCTGATCCCGTCCGGCGAGATCACGGTCTCCGTCAGTTTCGCCCCCGAGGCGGAATAGGTGTAGGATATCGCCGAGCCGTCCTCCATCTCCACGCGCTGCGGCAGGTTTAGAACGTTGTACGCCACATCCGCCACACCGCGGCTCATGTCGCGCGTCTGGTTGCCGTTGCGGTCGTACCCGAACGCATCCTCCCCGAAGTCGCCGCCGCGCAGGTCGAGCGACGATTCCAGCAGAACGTCGTCGGCATCGTCCCTCAGCCCGACGAGTTGGTTACCCCTGAGCGTAGCCGTCAGGTCATCGATCTGTCCATAGAGATCCGGTGCTATCAGTCCCTGCCGCGTCAGCGTCAGTATGTTCCCCTGCAGGTCGTAGCTGTAGGCCGTCGAGTAGTCGGCCGCCAAGGCCGCGCCGCCGTTGGCGAGATCCACACCCGAATAGTCCGCCCCCACAAGCCGCCCGAGCAGGTCGTAGCTGTAGTCATACCGCCGCGTCTCGCCACCGTATGTCGTTGTCTTCGATGATATACGACCCGTGTACGACGGCGCCGCCCCGTCGGCATACGCCAACTGCTGCTCGACGAAGCCGCAGTACCATTTCACCATCCATCCGTGCATGTCGTACTCGTTTGTACGCGTCAGCCCTGCCATGCCCGGCATTCTCGACGTCGTCGTCCGGCTGAGCCGTCCCAGAGCGTCATAGCCGCTGGTGCTCACCGCCACCGTCACCGGCTGCGGTGGCCTCGGAGGCCTTGGGCCACTGATCGGGCCATCAGGTAGCGTGGCGGCAGCGGCTGTCGATGCAGCCGTCTGCGGCACCAGGGTCTGCTGCGTCCTGGTGAGCCGCCCGTGCCGGTCGTAGCCGAACGTGGCTCTCGTTGTCAGCGCGTCCCCGTTTTTCTGCAATGTGTATTCCGTCTGCGTCGGCTGTCCTCCTGCGTTGTATGCCGTGGTGCTGACCAGCAGCTCTCCTGTCGGCGTCTCCCCGACGGTGACCAATGGCCGTTCCTCACGGTCGTAATACGTGACCGACAGCAATCCTCTGCCTATGCCGTTGCCTACGAGCTGCGCCGTCAGCGACCCTGTGGTCAGTCCGCGTGGGGATGTGACGGCCGTCGATGGTCTGTGCTGCCGTATATCGCTCGCCTTATCCTGTGGTATGAAGCTGTAGTCGTCGTAGTATGTGGCCGTCAGCAGCTGCGCCTCGGCAAGATGATCTGTCAGCTCCGCCCCCACGCTGTAACCGCTGCCGCATAGTGTCCCTGACGCGCCGCACGCCCCTGTCATAGTGGCCGTCATGGACGGGTTGGCCGACGACGGCGCACTCCAGAACGCCTCGTCGAGTGCATCGCGGCACACTCCCGTCACCGCCACGCGTCCCTGCCGGTCATAAAGCATGAACGAACGCCGTCCCTGCTGCTCCTG
The DNA here is from genome assembly GCA_910579185.1 of uncultured Muribaculaceae bacterium. GTDB lineage: Bacteria > Bacteroidota > Bacteroidia > Bacteroidales > Muribaculaceae > Paramuribaculum. The sequence continues at coordinate 148,999 of CAJTTG010000003.1, read as the reverse complement.
GTTGCCGTCGCGAGTGAACGCCAGCAGCCCGTCGCAATCGTAGGCATATCTCACGGCTCCGCATCCCGGCAGTTTCTTGCTGCGCACACGCAGCTGATGGTCATAGCTGTAGACAAACGCGTATTGGTCGATAAGCTCGGCCATCTGCGCCGACCCCGGCAGGTTCTGTCCCGTCTCGCCGAGCCGCGCCGACAGCTCGGGCGGCAGCACTATCAGCGGATTGCCCCACGGATCGCTGACGGTGTAGGTGTCGGCCTGTTTGCCCCCATCGGCCAACGACCGTTGCAGCACCGTGCGTCCGAGACAGTCGGTGAATATGTATGTAACCCTGCCGTCACCATCCTCGGTGCGGACGGCTGTCAGCTCTCCTGCTCCATAATATCCCGAAGCCGACAATGCAGTGCCGTCCCAGCTCCAGCGCACTACTCTCCGCTCTCTATCCGAGGGGTTGGAGCAGGTCAGTTCCTGACGCGACGGATGCCCGGCGAACGCCTCGCCGCCGAGTGTGGCCGTGGCCGCGAGTTCGGAGGCCGAGCCTTCGGGATAGGTCATGACGGAATAAGCCTGTGTGTCGCCGAAGTGCTCCATGGCCGCGGATGTCAGCGCCACATCGCGGCGCAGCGCGTCGGCAAGGGTCGCGTCGCTCTCCGCCGAGGCCAATGTCAGCGGAAGCGGAAGCCACTGCCTGACCGGACGTCCCAGTGCGTCATATCTCACCACCGTGGCCACATCCTCGCCGCCGTTCCCGGCTCCCTCGGCAACCTCCGCCACCGCCTGGCCGAAGCCGTCGAACCGGCGCGTGGCCACTGACCCCTGTGATCCCCCAGCAGGATAGGTGGTGGTCGTTATGCGGTTGCGCCCTGTCAGGCCGTCGGTCTCGCCGAATGTCTCGTATTCATGCCTTGTCAGTATTTTGCCATATGTGTCCGTCACCGTCGCGAGCCGTCCGCCGCTGTAGCCGTATGTCGCGGTGCGTCCCGAGGGGAAGCGTATCTCCGTGCATCCCACCAAAGGTTCATAGTCAAACTCGGAGCGCAGCCCTGTGGCATCATCGCCGCCACCCACGGTCAGTGCCGTCAGCAGATCGCCGCCGCATCCCCATTCGTAGGTCGCTGTAGGGCGCGCCGTCTGACTGACGGCCAGTGGACGGCCAGACCCGGAGTAGCCCCCGGTCACGCGTTGCACATCGGCGGCATCCTGTCCCGGAATGCCGGTGATGATGGCCGTGGGGCGTGTCAGCGTCACGCCGCCCGTGGCTGCGAACCGCCCGTACTCATAACGACGCATCAGCGTGTCGCACCCGTCCATGACCCACATCTCCGCAACTGGCAGCGTCTGCAATCCTCGCCCCACGGCCTCACGGAAAAACTCCGTGTCCGTAGTCGCCGCATAAGCCACATGCCGCTCCAGCCTGTGCCCTCCCTCCCGGACTATGGTAACCACCGGAAGCCGCAGTCTGTTGCAAATCATGATGCTGTCTCCGGGAAACGCTGACTTGCCGGACGTTGTCAGCATGTTGTCCGGCACGTATTCATATCCATCCGGCAGCTGAGGTTTCAGTTCTCCTGGAGGTATCGGCCCGATAACTTCAGGTGTACCGGTAACGTCCGGTCCACTATATATGTTGCGCTCTGTACGCAGACTTTCCGAACCATCCGGGAAATAACATCTGTATTCGATGGAATCGAGCTGCCGGGAGCTCGCTTTAAGATCTATCTGGAATGTATTTACATCATAACAGCTCCTTATATCTCTGGTTATGAACATCGTCTTGTTGAAATAACGTCTCACAAGAGGTTCATGGAAAACATCTACTGTCTCTGTCATGGAATCTGTCGTCGAATAGAACCGGCGTTCACGGCTGGCTATCCGGTATTCTCCGTCACGGAATTCATAGACCTCTGTTTCTTTCAATTCGGGGACAGCTCCTATATGCTCATTGTAATAGCCTCTTACGGCATTGGCACCCATCATCAGGCGGTAGAACAGCGGCTTACCGCCCGGAAAACAATCGAATGCGAGCGTTCTGAACTCATAATCCGGTTCCTCGCGCATGCTTCTTGCTCCCTTTGTGTATTCAAGCGGACAGCGCGATGTGTCAAATCTGTATATGGTTTTTATCGGGATCACGACATCAGTTCCGCTTATACTCTCGCGAACCTCTCCGTAAAACACAGACACCCCCTCGGCACTCTGACCAGGCATCCGGCATGCTGACAAGGCCGTCGATACCGTGTTGTAGTATGCCACAGCCGCCATCGAGAGTCCGGGATCGTACACTCTTTTTCCAGACAGGGCAATATACTCCTGATGCCCGATGTGCGACATATCCATGTTGTACATTCCACAGGCATATGAAAATTCCCTGATCCGTTTCCGCCCGGTCGCAAGATCTGTTGAGGTTATGCTTTTGATCCTCACTCCGACAGGAATGTCTTCCGGTATGAATTCGCCGGTATAAGGTGCGGAAGGGTCATATCCGCCATCATCTTCCGGCGGATTGACAGGCTCGAATGGCTCAGATGGGCGGACTATATCTGTTATGATGGTGTCGATCATCCATAATGTCTGAATATTATCATCCTGTGCAGTCTCAGGCCGGTTAGGCTCGTAGACATATCGGGTCTCGACTCCTCCCGGACTTATGTGATAGTCCATAGCTCCGGCTATGGCGTAATCAATATTGAAGTCCCTGCGTGGGTTGAGCTTGCCGGTGCTTATGTCGATCACTGATACCACTGCTGCATCCGTACTGCCTTTGGCTGTATTCGGATAACCGAACATATCGCCGAGATCCTGTGCGTTTTCGTTATGATAGAAATATGACGAACTGCTGACAACAGTGCCGTCTGCGGATCTTTTTTCTATTTTACTTAGCTTGCGGCGGCCGGCGGTGACATGACCGAACGCAACATCGCTAACGGTCTCTCCATACGGATTTTTCAGGGTCATTCCGTTTATCCACATGGTCGGCTGATTATAGCGGCTTCCCGTGCCGCTGACGGCATGACGGATCTCTGCATTTGCCGTCCGTGAGATAACGCGGTTCAGTATCAACGGATCCTCAAATGTAGTCTGTTGTGTCGGCTCGTCTGGTGTCGGTCCCATATATGTCCAGTCAGAAGAGCCCGATCCAAGCGACGATATACCCACCGATTGCATGAAGTAACTTTTTGCCCTCGTCCATTTTGGCATCCGGGCATATTCAAAACGGATGGTGTCCTGTCCTTCCGCGGTTATGATCCTTGACAGCATCCACGATGATACGGCTGTATAATCATGAGGATGGAAACTCTCGTCTATCGGTCCGGTATCCTGATATGAAATGTGCTCCCGTTCCGTGAATTCGTATCTTGTGCCGTCTGGTGTGGTGACCCTGAAATCACGTACCCCATCCACTGTTTCCCCGATGAATTCAATTCGATTATTTGTACGAGGCAGAGGGACTATTTCGCCATCCCTGATGATGAATTGGCCATTTCCGCCTGGACAGGAGTAGCTGTAACGGTCTCTTGATGCATCAGATTTGTAGTCCATAAGTCTGCTGATATAATCCACGCAGTCAGAGCCATTGGCTTGGGTGGTTGTCCTGACCTCCATAGGCAGTTTCTCGTCCGGCTGTCCCATCACGGTGCGTGTCACTGCCCCGGCTCCGGTCAGATTCCAGCCAAGACCGATCCAGCCCGGCAGCTCATCGGTGCGGAACGCCCCGATGCGATAGGTCAGGCCGAGCCTAACAGGATAGTTTCCGACAGTCCATTCGAGCAATCCGAACGACAGGGTGCCGCGGCCTGACGAAAGATCCACTTCCGGATCCCGGTAAGCCGGCAACGTCGCAACCTCGGGCGACGGAGACACGGCCATCTCGTCGGCGGTCATCACTGGCCAGAATGGCGCGGCCTGTTCCTGCGCCGGTGCGGTTACCGCCGTCAGCAGGATCAAAACCTGCAAGAATATTATTCTGAACCACCGCTTCATGCTGTCAACGTATTGAGATTTTCTCGGCGAAATGCCTGTTGCCACATTCCACCGCTACGACATACTCTCCCGGCCGAAGATCACCGAACACTACCGGCGAGGTGACTCCGCGGCGGCTGTCAAGCACACGCCCGGCCACATCACACAGTAAAATATCCACTTGTCCGGTCTCGGCAAACGCATTGACCGCCACTGCCTGTCCGTCAACCCGGACTTCCGGCTCCTTGCCATCCCACAGCTGACTCTTTGATGCGCCCGTGGTCGTGGTAGCGGATCTACGGGACATCCCACCGCCTGCCAAATCGCCGGCCTTACCTTCCGCCATCCGCGCCAATGCGCCTATCGTGGCCATCGCAGGAGCATTCCGCCTTGCCGGACCATCACTTTGCGGATGCCCGTCAAGCGGAAACAGATATGTCCCGGCCATATCTGCCGCACCGCATGCCACCTCCTGACCGACAGCCACCGGATAATCGCTTTCCGGAGCGAACCAGTAGCGACGGGTCACACGGACAGCCTGTCCCGTAGAATCGATCGTCCCATAATCATCCCCGGCGGCGTGCATCGTGCCTGAAAATGTTATTTGAAAAAGCCGCGCATCACGGATCGTATCGCCCGGTTGGAGAATAGCCGTCTGCCCGTCAGCCACACTGCTTGCCGTCACGCCATCCATAATCCATCGTTCCGCCAGATCGCGGCTCAGATGGTAATGTCCGGCATCTACGGATCCCGGTCTGATCGGACAGCCTCCCGTCTCGGCTCTCCATGTGCGCCCCTCCAGGCGTTCAAGAAACAACGAATCGCCATGTATCCGGAAATCACACCTCACCGACGGAAGAAACTCCATCACCATGCTGTCACCAACGGCAACATACCTCAAACGGGCGCGGCCTGTAGTCTCCGCATCTGAGAAATCCCACACTACGGCTTCTGACACACTGTCGGCCACGGCATCCCATGCTACTGACCGTCCCTGCACACCTGTCACGTTTCCCCAGGCCAAGGACCCGGTGAAAATGACAACAGCCGCAATAATCGTGCCTAACTTTCTCATAACTCCCATTGCAAAAACGTGATACCGCTCCTGCAAATATAGCACATCCTCCACCCCTTTTCCAAATCTCTTGCCAACTTTTTTCTCGATTCTCTCCCCCATTTCACATCTCCACATGTAGGGACTGCGCCATGGCGCGTCCGGCTACACTCACCCAGCCGGCCTTAATCCGCCTTGTCGGGGTAACGGTTCTCCGAACCGTCTACCGCCCCACTCTCAAACTCTAAACTCTCCCCACTCCCAAATCTCGCCCCAGCTTTTTTCTCGATTCTCTCCCCCATTTCACATCTCCACATGTAGGGACTGCGGCATGCCGCTCCGGCTCCACTCACCCAGCCGGCCTTCATCTACCATGTCGGGGTAACGGTTCTCCGAACCGTCTACCGCCCCACTCTCAAACTCTAAACTCTCACCCACTCTCCCCCACTCTCCAACTCTAAAAACTAAGATCCTGAATTGCAGCGCAACTCAGGATCTCGCAGTTTGTTATATTTAACTCGTTCTTACTTCTCAAGAGTGCAGATCGACACACGGTTCCAGTCGTTCTCCGAGAACATGTGGCCGATGCCTTCGCCTTCTGCCTTGATGCGGTCGGCTGCAATACCGTATTTGTCAACAAGCGCGGTCTTCACTGACTCGGCACGAGCCTGCGCGAGCTTGATGTTGAATTCCTCGTTGCCATCCTGCGATGCGTAACCCTTAACCACAACCTTGGCATCCTTGTGGTTATTCAGGTAGGAAGCTACCATCTCAACGTTGGGCTGCTGGTCAGCTGTGATCTTGGAGCTGCCGACTTTGTAGAAAATGTAACGTACGCTCTGGAGGTTATTGCTTACTTTCTCAACAACTTCAGGTTTGCGGTTCTTGCAAGCCTCGAGTTCAGCCTGGAGAGCTGCTACCTGAGCCTGATTTGCTGCGGTTGAAGCAAGGCATGCGTCCAGTTCGCCGCGGAGAGCGTTGATCTTGGCATTCAGCGCGTCGATCTCGCCATTATCCCCGGTTGATACACATTTGAAGCCGGGGCCAAAATTGTAGGTAAAGCCCACCATACAGCTGAAAGTGGCTTTCCCCCGGCTATAGGCTGCCGATGTCTGGTCAACATCAAGAGGTGCATATTCCGTACCGGTCATGTTGAATGTCACAGCCGGACGAAGCGACAATGTGAACCAACGGCTGAGGTTGAAGTTGAAATTAAGCCCGGCTTTTGTTGCGAAATAGTTCTGGCTCATTGCGTCATTATAGCCCCATCCGGCACCGGCCTGAGCCTCAATGTCAAACAGACGGCGACCGCAGTTGTAACCACCGAAAAGATTGAACAGATTGACAGCACCGTATGCTCCTACATAAAAGTTGTCGATAGCTGCAGTGCTGTTGCCTGTCAGGTCATAACCGAGAGCTTTGACTCCGGGATCCCCGGCAATCCACGATGATGTGTTGATACCGAACGTTCCCTCAACGCCGAGAGCGAACACCGGTGAAAGCTGCTTCTGCACATGCAGAGCGAGAGCGGCACGCATATCGCCGAAGAATGCATGATCCTTCAATGGGGTTGCCACACCGGCATCTATTCCGAGCGACCAGTTGTCGCCGAATTTAGGCATCTGATAGTAACGCTGGGCCTGGACGGGAAGCAGACTGGCTGCGGCCAGAGCCAATAGAACTATTTTTTTCATTTGTTGAAACGTGTTTTGATTATTTTCGGCAAAGATACGAATAAGAGTGTGCATCGCAAAATTTATTTGGAACCGATCGGCAAAAACGTCACCTGTTTTCCCTGATAATCCGACAATTACGACTTATCTCGGACACGATCCATCCATCGGCTCAACTGTCCGTTTTCGGACACCTGTCAAAAAAAACAGATCCGGAACGTCAATGCTCCGGATCCGTTTATTATAATTGATTTTTATCTGCTATTGCCTGAATATTAATCCTCAAGAGTGCAGATCGACACACGGTTCCAGTCGTTCTCCGAGAACATGTGGCCGATGCCTTCGCCTTCTGCCTTGATGCGGTCAGCTGCAATGCCGTATTTGTCAACAAGCGCGGTCTTCACTGACTCGGCACGAGCCTGAGCGAGCTTGATGTTGAATTCCTCGTTACCATCCTGCGATGCGTAACCCTTAACCACTACCTTGGCATCCTTGTGGTTCTTCAGGTAGGAAGCTACCATCTCAACGTTGGGCTGCTGGTCAGCTGTGATCTTGGAGCTGCCGACTTTGTAGAAAATGTAACGTACGCTCTGAAGATTGTTGCTTACCTTTTCGATCACCTCGGGTTTGCGGTTCTTGCAAGCCTCGAGTTCAGCCTGGAGAGCCGCCACCTGAGCCTGATTGGCTGCGGTTGAAGCAAGGCATGCGTCGAGTTCGCCGCGGAGAGCGTTGATCTTGGCATTCAGTGCGTCGATCTCGCCCTGATTCTTGGTATCGGCTACGATAAAGCCCGGGCCGAAGTTGTAAGAAACGCCGGCAAGAAGGTTGAATGTAGCCTTGCGCTTGTCGTATGCAGCGGATGTCTGCTCAACGTCAAGAGGCTGATATGTCGTACCGGTCATGTTGAAAGTAACCGACGGTTTGAGCGAAACAGTGACATTCTTGCAAACGTTGAAGTTCAGGTTCAGACCCACCTTGGTTGCGAAATAGTTCTGGTCAAGAGCGTCAACTGACATGGGGAAGAGAGCCATCTGGTTGTAGAAGTTATGACCGAGACCGGCACCGCCTACAAGCTCCATGTTGAAGAAACGGTCGGGGTTGTAGCCGCCGAACAGATTGAACAGATCGAATGAAGCATAAAGCCCAAGGTACATATTGTCAATAGCTGTTGCGCTACGACCCAGCAGCATATAATTTGCGTATGTATCTTCAAAATATTTCTCACTCCATGACGAGGTGTTCACGCCGAGGGTTCCTTCAAAGCCAACAGCTACTACCGGAGTAACCTGCTTCTGGAGGTGCAGACCGAACACACCGCGCATGTCGCCGAAGAATGCATGGTTTTTCAAGGGGGTGGTAACGCCACCGTCAACGCCTACCGACCAGTTGTCGAAGAAACCGGGAGTCTCATAGGCTTTCTGAGCCTGTGCAGTCATCAGACCGCAGGCTGCCAACGCGATTAAAATCGATTTTTTCATTGGATGAATGTTAGTTTTACTTATATATACTTGGCGCAAAGATAGTGATTATTAATTAATTTTGACAAAATCAGCCAATTATTTTTTACTTTTGAGAATTTATACCGGCATTATTCTGACATTTTGAACACACTGCCGAGACCCATCTCCCGGCCTTATCCCATCATTTTCCAGAAAAAAATGTCCGGCATGGACAATTCCATACCGGACAAGAATTATTACTTAGCTATTAGGCTTTTCTGAGAATGTTCCCGATTAGTCTTCGAGTGTGCAGATCGAAACGCGGTTCCAGTCGTTCTCTGAGAACATGTGGCCGATGCCTTCGCCTTCTGCTTTGATGCGGTCAGCTGAGATGCCATACTTGTTAACGAGAGCGGTCTTCACTGATTCAGCACGAGCCTGAGCGAGCTTGATGTTGAAGTCGAGGTTGCCATCCTGAGAAGCATAACCCTTAACGACTACCTTAGAGTCCTTGTGGTTCTTCAGGTAAGAAGCTACCATCTCAACGTTGGGCTGCTGGTCAGCTGTGATCTTGGAGCTGCCGACTTTGTAGAAAATGTAACGTACGCTCTGGAGGTTGTTGCTTACTTTCTCAACAACTTCAGGTTTGCGGTTCTTGCAAGCTTCAAGTTCTGCTGCGAGAGCGGCTGCCTGAGCCTGAGCTGCTGCGTTAGCGGCTACACAAGCGTCGAGTTCGCCACGGAGAGCGTTGATACGTGCGTTGAGTGCATCGATTTCGCCCTGGTTCTTGAGATCAGCGCATTTGAAACCGTCACCGAATTTGTAAGTTACACCGGCAAAGATCTGGAATGCTGATTTCTCTTTGTTGTAAGCAGCTGAGGTCTGGCTTACACCAGCGTCGCTCATGTTCCAAATAACTGCAGGACGCAGTGAGAGGGTCACGTGCTTCGAAACATTGAAGTTGAAGTTAAGACCTGCCTTGGTTGCGAAGAAGTTGTAGTCGCCGTCGCCATTTACATAGCTGTGACCCCAACCTGCACCGGCCTGAACTTCCATGTCGAAGAAACGACCGTCGCATTTGTAACCACCGAAGAGGTTGAAGAGGTTGACAGCACCGTATGCACCTACATAAGAGTTGTCGATAGCTGTCTTGGATTCGCCATAAGAGGTGTTGACATAAGCTGCACCTTCAACACCGAGTGCGAATGCAGGAGAAATCTGCTTCTGGATATGAACGCCGAAGCCGCCGCGCATATCGCCGATGAATGAAGAACCATCGTAGAGGGGTGTGATACCACCACCTTCGATACCTATCGACCAGTTGTCACCGAACGAAGGTGCTTCCAATGCTTGCTGGGCCTGAGCTGCGGTCATGCCTGCAGCTGCAAGAGCGATGAGGAATAATTTTTTCATTTGAATTTGGTTTAATGTTGATAAAATCGGCACAAAGATATAAATTATTTATTGAATTTAACAAATTTAACCTAAAGATTAGTGAATCCGGTGATCCGTTATCCATGATAATCATCAGGCTTTTGCTATAGAACGCCCCCTTTCGCATTTTTGTTTTGAAACGAGAAAAAAATTCTTGAATACGTTGACTAATACCGGAAGTCAACACCCCTCATAACGCATTTTTTCCATTGCAATTGGCAACTTTGAATATAATTTGTACATTTGTGCATAAAATAACACCCAATTTTTCCTATGAAAAAATACCTCGTCACAGGAGCCGCCGGATTTATCGGCGCGAATTTCGTGAAATATCTGCTTGAAAAGTGGGACAACGATGTCGATATCCTCATACTCGATGCTCTTACCTATGCCGGTAATCTACAGACTCTGAAAACAGAACTTGAACGCGATAATGTTAACTTCGTCCGTGGAGACATCGGCGACAAGGAGCTGGTCACAAAGTTGATCGCGGAGTTTGACCCTGACTTCATTGTCAACTTTGCCGCTGAATCTCACGTGGACCGTAGCATCACCAACCCACGGCTGTTTCTGGAGACCAACATCCTCGGCACCCAGAACATGCTCGACTGCGCACGCCACGCCTGGCTCGACGGGAAGAACGAAGATGGCACTCCGCGCTACCGCCAAGGCAAGAAGTTTCTCCAGATCAGCACCGACGAGGTATACGGATCACTGCCGAAAGACTTTGATTCCGCACAGCCGCTGCACGTGTCGGACGACGTGCGCCGTGTGATCGAAGGCCGCGACAACCTCCAGACTTTCGGCAACGGCTTTTTCACAGAGCTGACACCATTGGCTCCGCGCTCACCTTATTCGGCGGCAAAAACATCGGCCGATCTTATAACCCTGGCCTACCATGAAACCTATGGAATGCCTGTCAACATCACCCGGTGCAGCAACAACTATGGCCCGTATCACTTCCCGGAAAAGCTGATCCCCCTGATCATCAACAACATCCTTGAGGGCAAACCGCTGCCGGTTTATGGCAAGGGTGAGAACGTACGCGACTGGCTTTATGTAGCCGACCACGCAAAGGCTATCGACATGGTTCTACGCAACGGCCGCATTGGCGAGATCTACAACATAGGAGGATTCAACGAGGAACAGAACATCACGATTGTCAAAACCGTTATTGATATCATCGCACGAATCATGCGCGAACAACCGGAGTACAGAAGTCTGCTCAAGCATCCGCTCGAAAACATAAACCACGACATGATAACATACGTGGCCGACCGTCCGGGACACGACATGCGCTATGCTATCGACCCGACAAAAATTGCTACAGAACTCGGATGGTATCCCGAGACCTCATTCAAGGTAGGCATCGAAAAGACCATCCGCTGGTATCTCGACAATCAGGAATGGGTAGATAGTGTGACTTCCGGCGACTATCAGAAATATTACGACGAAATGTACGGCAACCGTTAATCTTTATCCTCATAACCAATGAAAGGAATCGTTCTCGCCGGTGGATCCGGCACACGTCTGTATCCCATAACCAAGGGTATCTCGAAACAGCTAATCCCGGTTTTCGACAAGCCGATGGTCTATTATCCGATCTCCGTGCTTATGCTTGCCGGAATCCGCGATATTTTGATTATCTCCACCCCCGACGACATGCCAATGTTCCGGCGTCTGCTCGGCGACGGATCCGACATCGGTGTCAACTTCTCGTTCGCCGTCCAGCCAAGACCTGAAGGGCTGGCTCAGGCATTCATCATAGGCAAAGAATTTGTAGGCGACGACGATGTGTGTCTCGTTCTCGGCGACAATATTTTCTACGGACAAGGCTTCACCGGCATGCTTAAGAACGCCGTGAAAACAGCTTCGGAAGGGATGGCCACGGTGTTTGCATACCCTGTCAGTGATCCGCAACGTTATGGCGTGGTTACGGTCGATGACCAGTGGCGCGCCACGTCAATAGTGGAGAAGCCGGAACATCCCAAATCCAATCTTGCCGTGGTAGGGCTTTACTTCTATCCAAACGATGTTGTGCGCATAGCATCTGAAGTCAAGCCGTCGGCACGCGGAGAACTGGAGATAACATCCGTCAATCAGGCCTATCTTGAAGCTAAACGCCTCAGCGTGCAGAGGCTGGGACGCGGTTTCGCATGGCTCGACACCGGAACTACCGACTCGCTGATGGAGGCCTCCAATTTCATTGAGACGATAGAGAAACGGCAGGGTTTCAAAGTGGCTGCTCTTGAAGAGATTTCATTCCGTAAAGGATGGATCGACGCTGAACAGCTGACCGCAATAGCCATGCCGATGAAAAACAACCATTACGGACAATACCTCCTCAATCTGGCAAAGAATGGAATCGAGTAAACCGCAGCTGATCGACATAGTCAAGATTTCCGATCCGAGAGGCAATCTCTCTGTTCTGCAATACCCCTCAACGCTGCCTTTTGAACCGGTCAGAGCCTACTGGATCCACGATGTCCCGTCGGGGATGATGCGCCATGGACACGCATTCTATTCAGCCCAGGAGCTGATTGTGGCTCTATCCGGACGGATTGAGGTGGCCACGGAATCGCCCGACGGATCCGTCAAACGGTTCACCTTGTCGCGCCCGGATCAGGCTCTGTATGTCCCACCTATGACATGGCGTGAGCTCGATAATTTCGCGACCAACTCCGCCGTTCTGATAGTTTCAGACTGTCTGTACGACGAGATGGACTATATCCGGGACAAAAATGTGTACAACAATCTTGTCAACGAAGAAACTGAAAACAATGACTGAGACTCCTGCAACCACGGTCGATGACTGCCGCATCATAAATCTGGAACATCATCCGCACTCGTACGGGACTTTGACCGTTGCCCAGAATTCCAATGCATTGCCATTTGCAATCAAACGCATATACTACATCTACGATATTCCGACCAACTCCACCAGAGGCGGACATTCTCATTTCACGGAACAGTGCATCCTGACCGCCGTTGGCGGTTGCTTCGACGTCAGTGTGTTCGATGGTAAGAACAAAAAGACTTTCACGCTGAAACGTCCGTTCGAGGGTCTTTATATTCCGCCTGGAATCTGGCGCACAATGGAGAATTTCTCTTCCGGATGTATCGTTCTTGTTCTGTCGTCAATCAAATTCGACGAGAAAGACTATGTGCGCGATATGGATCATTTCACGGAACTGAAGCAAAACACATTTGACAAACATCTGTAATGCCGGGACAGCCTATCAAATATCCGTTTCTTGATCTTGGAACCGCAAACGAAAGCTACATGGCCGCGATGCGCGAAGCCGCAATGCGTGTGATCAACAGCGGACGCTATATTGGCGGCGAGGAGGTGGAAGCATTCAATCGTGAGATGGCTGCAATGTGTGATGCTCCGCATGCCATAGGTGTGAGCAACGGACTTGATGCCCTCAGACTGATTTTCGAAGGCTACAAGGTGCTTGGCAAGCTATCCGTTGGCGACGAGATCATCGTTCCTGCCAACACCTATATCGCGACAATCCTGGCTATCGGTCATGCCGGTCTGACTCCGGTGCTTGTTGATCCGGATCAGCGGACCATGAATCTATCGGTCGAAGGTATTCAACGTGGTCTCTCACAGCGTACACGCGGCATTGTGGCCGTGCATCTGTTCGGACGCGTGTGCTGGGACAACGATATAGCCCGTATATGCCGGGCAAATGATCTGCTGGTGATTGAAGATGCGGCTCAGGCTATAGGGGCAAGAGCGGCAACCGAGGGGCTTTTCCGCTCCCGTGCTGCCGGTGCGATCGGTCATGCCGGTGCTTTCAGCTTTTATCCCACGAAAAACGTCGGTGCGTTGGGTGACGCAGGAGCTGTGGTAACCCACGACGAGGTTCTCGCTGACGCCGTCAAGGCTCTCGCCAACTATGGCAGCGACCGACGGTATCACAATATATACGCAGGTTTCAACTGCCGGCTTGATCCGATTCAAGCCGCTATGATCCGCGTGAAACTTCCGGACACAGACAAGGTGAACGCAGAACGGTTTGCACGTGCTGTTGCTTATGATCGGCATATCTCACATCCGGCCGTCATCAAACCACTAATGCCTGCTACGCCTACGCAGTGTGTCTGGCATCAGTATGTTGTCCGTATATCAGATGGACGGCGTGATGATTTCCGTGAGTATCTGAGAAAGAATGGCGTCGAGACAGACATCCACTATCCCACTCCGCCACATATGCAACCATGCTATGCCGCCGAGACAGCTCACGCTCCATTGCCTCTGACCGAAAGACTTGCAAAAGAAGTGGTGAGCCTGCCGATCGGAGCATCTACCAGCGAGGCCGACGCCCGGGAGATAGCTGCCATAATCAACAATTACCCTAATATCTGACAATCTTTTAGAAAATGGCTTCAAGAAGAAAACAATCTCAAGAGATGGGGCTTGGAAAAATATTGACTTTTGCCGCCATAATCATAATCTGCGTGGCCGCATGGCAAATGGTGACAGCCTCGGCTCAGAAATCAGATTCCGGCTCGATTCTGTCGGACTCGCTGCAACTGACCTATGTGGTGACCAACCGGCAACTGCCGCAAACTCGAATCGAATATCCCGGCATGACGATCTCGTTCAATGCCAAGATGCACGAGCCGAACTGGGTGGCATGGGAACTGACGGCCGATGAGACATCGGGTGAGATAGCCCGCGAGAAATCATTTTATTGCGACGAGAGCGTTGAAGGTTGTGCCGAAACCTACGACTATTCCTACTCGGGATATGACCGCGGCCACATGTGTCCGGCAGGCGACATGAAATGGAGCAAGGAATCCATGCATGCGTCATTCTCGCTTGCCAATATATGCCCTCAGGCAAAATCGCTCAACACAGGAGCCTGGAAACGTCTTGAGGAAAAATGCCGCACGTGGGCCAAAGCCGACGGATCGCTGATAATCATATGCGGCCCGATACTGACGGATCCTATCCGGGAATTCATAGGCGACACCAGAGTGGCTGTGCCGAAACGTTTTTTCAAAGTCATACTCTCGCCAAACGCCAATCCGGTACGAGGAATAGGATTCATCATGCCCAACGACAAGGTGCCGGGCGGAATGCAGGTGGCGGCCGTAAGCATAGACGAGGTGGAGCGCCAGACGGGACACGACTTCTTCTCCGCTCTGCCCGACGATATTGAAAATGAAGTTGAACAGCAATGCGATTTCCACTATTGGAGCACGATAAAATGACCACAACCAACGAAACAATCTGCGCAATCTCGACGGCACCCGGCGTAGGGGGCATCGCCGTTGCCCGTATAAGTGGCCCGGATGCCATAGCCATAACCAACAAAATATGGCGAGGACAATCACTTTCCGAAGCAAAAAGCCATACCGCCCATCTCGGCACGATCATAGATACGACCGACGGATCGCCTCTCGACCAGGCCGTAGCCACCATCTTCCGTGGCCCACGGTCGTTCACGGGGGAAGACACCGTGGAGTTGGCCGTACATGGCTCGCGATACGTGCAACGCCGACTGCTCGACATACTTTGCATGTCCGGTGCCCGTCTGGCGGAAGCCGGCGAGTTTACCCGACGCGCATTTACAAACGGCCGGTTGGATCTGGCTCAGGCCGAGGCTGTGGCCGACGTCATAGCCTCCAAATCGCGATCGGCCCACCGCATAGCAATGACACAGATGCGCGGTGGTTTTTCACAACGACTGGCTCAGCTGAGAGAAAACCTTCTGGAACTCGCATCGCTTCTGGAACTGGAACTTGACTTCTCGGAAGAGGACGTGGAATTTGCATCGCGAACCAAACTCAGCGAGATTGCCGGCCAATTAAACGACGAAATCAACAGGCTCCACCGCTCATTTGCCGCCGGAAATGCTATTAAAGACGGCATACCGGTAGCCATCATAGGCACCGCCAACGCTGGCAAATCCTCGCTCCTGAACATCCTGCTGGGTGATGACCGTGCCATCATATCCGACATTCCCGGAACCACACGCGACACGATAGAAGAGACCATCGAAGTGGGCGACTACCTGTTCCGCTTCATTGACACCGCCGGTATCCGCGAGACGTCCGACCGCATTGAACAGATCGGCATAGACCGGTCGCTCAAGGCCATCGGCAAAGCACGCATCGTCATAGCCGTTGTCGATGCCACCGCTCCCCTGCCCGACAATATCCTCGACCAAGCAGCAATGGCCGAGCATATGATCATAGCCATAAACAAAACCGACCTGAAGGCTATAAATCAAGAGACCATTGAGAGAGCACGCCTGTTTGCCGACGCACACACAAACTGCAATCTGATAGAGATCTCCGCCCTCACTGGTCTCGGCATCGACAATCTACAGCAGACCCTGCTTCGAAGCGCAGAAAGCGATGCGGCAGCCGGCACAGACGATATCCTCGTGACCAACGCCCGACATGCCCAGGCCTTAGCGCAAGCAGCCGAGTCGACCGCACGCATAATCGAAGGGCTATCACTCCAACTCCCTCCCGATCTCATAGCCCAGGACGTCCGCCAGACCA
The DNA here is from genome assembly GCA_910579185.1 of uncultured Muribaculaceae bacterium. GTDB lineage: Bacteria > Bacteroidota > Bacteroidia > Bacteroidales > Muribaculaceae > Paramuribaculum. Next base: position 132,914 of record CAJTTG010000003.1, on the reverse strand, counting down.
TCCACCACCTCAGCGAAATCACCGGCGACATCTCCTCCTCCGAAATCCTCGCCACCATCTTCTCCCGCTTCTGCATCGGCAAATAGGTAAACACTTGAAATTCATATAATTAGCTAACAAATAACACGAAACGCCTCTTTTCAGGGGCGTTTTTTGTTGGTCAAAATTGCCGATTTTTGCGCATTTTGGTCGATTTTAGCGATTTCCTGTACCGCGATTGTACCGTTTCCGTGGTTTCAGTTGCGCCTCATCCGAGGTTGTGGAGTGTTGGGACACTCTGGGACACAGTGGGACGCGCTGGGACACTTTTGAATGGATTTTAACAGAAATAACCGATGAGCAGTACAATCGACATCAACAAAATCTGCGAGTGGTGCGGTAAGGAATTTATCGCTCACAAATGCTCTACACGCTTCTGCTCAAAGCGATGTAGCGAACACTCCTACAAGGCTTTACGCAGGCAAGCTCATATTGAGCAGGAGAACCATGCGACTTCCGAGAGCAAAAAACAAAGATGTATTCCAACTGGTAACTACTTTTCACCACGACAATGTGCCATTTTATTGGGGATTGGCAAGTCTTCCGTGTACCGCTGTCTTGCAGAGGGTCTAATACCGTGCATACGCCTGAAAGGTAAGACTCTCATCAGCCGGGCAAGCATTGACAAGATGTTTGAGAACCCACATGAATATATCAAGAGGGAGAAAAAGGTGGCTGAACCTATCGAGGAGTTTTATACGACTAAGGAGATTCTTGAAAAGTTTGGCATCAGCAATTCGTGGCTTTTCAAGATGGCTAAGGAACGGAACATTCCAAAGACCGTTGTCCGGGGCAAAACACTCTGGAGCCGGAAACATATCGACAATGCTCTTACTGATAAGCAGCCAACTGAGACGGTAGCAGAAAAATGGTATTCCGTCGAGGAGGTATGTGCCAAGTTCAATATGTCGAAAGAGGCTGTCTATCGTTTTGTGTCGGAGCGGAAGATTGGCAAGCGGAAGGATAAATGTAAGGTATTCTACTCTCGCCGTCAGTTTGACAAGGCTATGGGTGTTGAATGTGATGTGGAGCCGGAATACTACACCATGCCGGAAGCGATGGCGCGGTATAACATGACCCGCGACCAGATTTCCCATTACGTCCGGACACATGACATTCCAAGAAGTTATGAGGGCAGGTATGTGAGAATCGACCGCAAAGCTCTTGATACACTGTTCGCCCCTCCGAAGATTGGTTAAAAATCGGTGAGCGGTACAGGTGGTATTATCATCACCATTTCACCATCAACCTTTTATATAGTTTTGCATCACGAATAATCAACAAACAAGAAATACAACCATGTTACCATCTACCTGTTCAAAAGTCAGCCTACGTCAGCGTCCGATAAAGAACGAACGCCTGTCGCTGTACCTCGACTACTACCCGGCGATACGCAACCCGAGAACCATGAAGATGTCGCGCCGCGAATATCTGGGATTTTACATCTTCGCCAATCCGCGAAACAAATATCAGCGCGAATACAACGACTCTATACTGATGCGTGCCGAGATAATACGTTGCCGCCGTCAGGAGGCGGTCATAAACAATGAGTTCGGATTCCTCGACCGCGAACAGCCGAAAGCCGACTTCCTACTGTATTTTGAGGAGAAAGCGAAAAAACATTATGACAAGTGGATCATCGTCTATCGCCACTTCGAGAGATTTGTCAAAGGGAAATGCTCATTCGGTGATATCACCATAGAGTTATGCAGCAAATTCCGGGAGTATCTGCTTACCGCAAAACAGCTGCGCCACCCTAAGCTGACTATCACACGTAATTCAGCGGCCGGATACTGGTCAACATTCCGCGCCCTGTTGAAAGAGGCGTACAAGGAACGGTTACTGAAAGAGAATCTCAACGACTTCATTGAGGATATTGAATATGAGGAGGTAAAGAAGAATTTTCTCACTGCCGATGAAGTGAAGTTGCTTGCCGCCACACCATGCGAGAAACCAATACTGAAAGCGGCCTCGCTATTCTCTATCCTTACCGGGTTGCGAATAAGCGATATACTCAAATTAAGGTGGGAGGACATACGCCCTGATGCCGATGGCGAGATGGCTATGTTCATCCGTATTCAGAAAACGCAGAAAGAATCTATCCACCCTCTCAGTCCGGAGATGCTGGCATTGTGCGGAGAACGTGACAAAGGAATTGTTTTCAAGGGATTCAACCGCTCGATGACGCAGGAACCGCTGAAGAAATGGCTGAAAGCGGCAGGTATCACAAAGCGGATAACATTCCACCGTTTCCGCGATACATTCGCCACTCTCCAACTCGCCGCCGGTACTGATATATATACAGTAAGCAAAATGCTCGACCATGCCAACGTCACTACGACGCAAATTTACGCCCGATTGGTTGACTCCACCAAACGCGACACGGTTGGTCGCATAAAACTCACATAAACTCATCAACCGCAACCGTGGATCAGTGCGGACCATGGTTGCTGTTTTCACATCTTGTGACTTCTATCCGGTGACACAGTTGTATGACAATAAACCATTGGTTTCCATATTATTCCATTTTAGTTCATGTTAGTAATACGGTTGTTAAAAAAGGACATTACAGGATGAAATTTGTGTCCAAAATTTCGTATTTAGCAATCGGTACATTATACTTTTGCAGGATAAAACAATAGATTTTATCCCCATGAACACACATTTGAATTCAATCCGTACAATAGCCCTTGTCTGCATCGCAGGTAAGGCTGTCTCCGTTGGTTTCGCATCTGGTAATGCTACTCTATCAACATCGGTTAGTTCCTCGCTCATAACTTTTCTTATGTTCACACTAAGCTATCTTTCTGTCGATTATGGCATACGATTCTTCATTATCCCACTTGTAAGAGAACCATTAAGCGTTATATCATTCAAGCGCAGAATGGATAAAGCAGTCGAACAATCAGAGGGAACGGCAATCAATGTAGCAGAGGAAGTGTCTCCGCTCGACACTCCCAAAGCGCAGGAGGTGATAGCAAATACTCTGGGGACATTTGCCGGAGTACTGACCAATGAGGAGCTGATGTCTCTTGACAACAGTCTGAAAGCCTTTATTCTTGGAGAATCAACTCGGCAGACCGCAGTAAATCGCCGTATCTCAAAATTTCGCACACATGACGTGTATCATTTCGGCTGGAATATCGCCAAACGGCTTAAAATACCCAATACCATGATGGCCGAATTTCTGAAATCACAATTTCCGTGGCAACTCGCTGATGTCGAGATAAGCACCATAGCCAAAAAACTTTCTTCGGATGAGGGTGCTTTCACTCTCCCTAAAGTCGAGCCACGTCTGCCTCTGCCACCTTATCCGCTTGCCAAGAAACTCGGCATCTGTTAAAAATCGGTGAAAGTCTACCAATCAGCAAAATAACCGTTCACCTCACCGGCTCACCATTGCCGATACCTATAATTTTGCGACAAATTCTAAAACACAAAATATGGAAAATTCAAATCCTTCATTTGACTCGCTCCCGCATCTGGTGGGCAGTCTGATTAACGAAATCGAGGGACTGAAATCACTCGTGAAAGAGGCTATCGGCATGAAACCGTCTGAGACTGACAACCGTCTTGTTGGCATCGACGAGGCTTGCAAAATTCTCCGTCGTAAGAAATCGACGGTGTATCACATGGTACGAGATGGTGTACTGCCACACTACAAAGTAGGAAAAATGCTGGAATTCCGTCCTTCGGAACTTATCGCTTGGCAGGAACAACACGCCTGCGATGGCTCCAAATCATCAGGCGAGATTCTTGCCGAGATGAAATCATCCATGCGTCGCAAACCTAAATCTGGATGGTGATGGCTGCTTATTATCATAACCGCAGGATGCCACCGCGTCCGGCTTGTGGGTTGTATGAGGATGAGCCCATAGAGCCTCAGCGTAAGCCGCAAAAGGTTGTACCCTCTTTCCCTCTAAGTGTATTTCCTTCGGCTATCCGCAATATTGTGGAAGCGTTGGTTGAGTATGAACATTTCAATGTTAACTTCATAGCCGCGTCTATGTTCACCACTTTTGCGGCAGCGATGGGAAACCGTTGGAGTGTGCGCTTCTCGGCAACGTGGGTTGAGCGACCGATTATGTATGTGGCACTTGTCGGTTATCCGAGTTGCGGCAAGACTCCTCCGCTCAGACTCGCCCTTTCGCCCCTGCTCAACCTCGACCATGAATATGACCGGGAATATTGCGCCCAACTCAAAGCCTACAAGCAATGGGAGGCAAAATCTCCGAAAGAGCGTGCTGCACTGTCTTTGCCAGAAGATATGGAGCGACCGAGACGCAGGTGTCATGTGGTTGTTGATGCGACCATCGAGGCGTTGATCGGTGCCATGCGCGACAATCCGCAGGGCGTGATCCTTTACAGCGATGAACTTGAAAGCCTGTTCGCTAACTTCAATCGCTACAATAGTTCGGATGAAAGCTATTTCCTCAGCGCGTTCAGTGGCACACCGTTCAAATATATCCGGAAATCTGCTGATGAACACATCTTTCTGCCGAATCCCTATTGCTCCATCATCGGAAGTACCCAACCGGGACGGCTTGCAAAGCAATTCGGTGGCGAGCGCGTTGTCAACGGCTTTTCCTCCCGCTTTCTTAAAGTTTATCCCGACATTACCAATATGCCGACATGGGGATCTGACCGTATGCCGGATGGCGTAATGGAGCAATGGGACCATATAATTCGCAAACTCGTTACTTTTGACTTCAAGGGAAAAGAACAGCCAATAGAACTGACCTTCTCCCTTGAAGCTCATAGAAAACTGTGCAAATGGAAAGAGAGCGTCAACAATGCTATTTATACAGCCACCGAGTCGGAAGCGGAGAAAGCAGTATGTGGTAAACTTGAGACCTATCTCATACGCTTCTGCCTGATCATCCGGATAATGAAGAATATTTGCAATGAAGAATCGTCGTCAATGATAGATACCGGGAGCGCGGAGGCGGCTATTGAGTTGGTTGAGTATTTCCGTGAGATGGAAAACCGCGTCATCCGCATCTCATTATCCGGCAATCTTGACAAACGGCAATCAGAATTGTTGGACGGTTTGCCTTACGACTTCCGGACCTCTGCTGCCATCGACCTCGGACGGTCACTCGGAATGTCGGAGTCCACAGTAAAACGGTTCCTGAAAAACTCTGCCATTTTCAGAAAAGAGGAACACGGACGCTATACGAAAATGTCATGTGACCCTTGACCTTTTCGACACTTTGACATTTTTCACAAGGCCCTTTTTGTGGAGCGATAAAGCGAGTTTGTCAGACTTCTTAGGTGTATAAATCTTGCAGTGCAAGATATGCCGATTGTTCCCACAACGGCAATCCCGCCACCTCGCAGAGTTGGGTCAATCCCGCTCGGAACTCGCAGTCTTTTATAAGGATTAAAATTTCATGTGACCATGAAATCAATATATGCAATCATCAAGACATATAGTCTTTATGGCATCATGACATACAAACATAATATCATAAGAACATCAGAGCATCAAGTCATAGTAACATCATGTCATCAAATAATAAGAACATCATAATACGGCTTCGTGTGGATGAAGTGACCGCCAAAGCAATCCGCGCCAAAGCTGACAGCCATTTCAACGGCAACATTAGTGCCTGTATTCGTTGTGCCACTCTGCTATATAATGGAGAGGTTACGCTTTCGCCTGCAAATTCCGAGATAACAGCGTTGCTGTCCGCTATTCTGCGTCAGTTGAAAAAAATCGGCACGAATGTCAATCAGACCGCCCGTCAGATTAACGAGCGCATGAAGGTATCGCCCTACGGATTGTCCGCTTCGGATATTCAACCGTTTGTTTTCTTCCGCAATGACCTGTCTGCCATTTGGGTGCATCTTAAACAAATCAAAATCAAAGAGCGTCTATGATAGTCAAGAAACTTGGCATGGTATCCGGCGGAGGCTTCCCCGGTGCCGGATATAATGAACGCAAGGTAGCCGAGGGTGTGGCCCGGCTCATGGCGATGGAGAATGTCGATGCAGCCATGCGCCACAAGGTGGAGCTGTTGCATGAGGTCGGATTTGACTGCGCCGGAGAGATTGAGAAATATCTCAAGGAGCGGTCGAGGACATACGGTAACACCAAGACCACGCGCTTTCAGTTCCACATCGCCGCCTCGGTAAAGGGGCAGGTGATGTCGGCTGACGAGTTGACCGACTTTGCCCGTAAACTCATGGCTGAAGCCGGATATGGCAGACAGCCGTATTTTGTGTACTACCACCATGATACCGACAACAACCATGTGCATATACTTTCCACACGCATACAGCCAAACGGTTTTCCGATACCCGATCATCACGACTATGCACGACTCAATGCCGCCGCTAACCGTATTCTGTCATCGGACATCAACCGCGACATTCAGCGTATGTTCTCTTACGGCTATCTGACCGAGGGCCAGTTCGCCAATATAATCCGCTCACATGGATATAAATTTGAGCGTGTGAAGGATGGATATGTATTGTTTCGCGGAGGTGTCAAGGCCGCAACAATCTCATTATCTGAGATAGTGAGGCATCTTTCGCAAGAAAACGATAGCCGGAAAGAACGCGCAAAACAACTCCATGCGATTATCAGGAAATACAAGGCAGACATAGCGGATGGAAAAGTTCAAAATGTCGAAAATGTCAAGGGTCACAAAGGTCATAAGAAAAAAATTATGCGCCGGAAAGCCAACCCCGACATCCGTAAAATCAAGGGGTCAAACGGCAAGACGCTATCGCAGGAAGAACAGCGGCATCTATCGGAGTTGCTTGACATTCTCAAAGCTAAATTCGGCATAGACATTCATTTTCAGAAAGACCGTAATGGTGAGATTCGCGGCTACGGCATCGTTGACCATAACCGGAAGATGGCATTTGACGGCAGCAAGGTGATGAAGCTGTCTGAGCTGATTGACTTCGCGCAGAAGCAGGAGCGAAAGGCAAGTCCGCTTGATATTTACCGCGACTTGTTCTCTATGGAGGTTCGGAAGTCGGGCATGGATGGAATAATGTCAATCCGGTTGTTCGATGGTTCAGAGCATACTCGCACGATGTCACCACGTCAATCGGTATGGTACTTCAACTCGCCCGAAAGTGAAAGGGAGGATGTGGCAATCCGGATAGCCGTCACCATGTTCTCAACCGAGATATTTGAATCCGTATTGCAGAAATATCCGGTAAGCGATATTGGTTCAAGGATAGCAAGTGTCAACATAATCAAAATGCACGATGGTGGTAGAGCAATCAGAGTAGTCTCAGCCGATGGGTTCTCGGCGACATACCCGATGACTGCCGATGAATTGCGTTGCCATGCAAGACTGCAAGGTGAAGCCGCAAACAGTTATCTGCATCAACTCGCAATCATGCGCATAACCCATGAAGATGCCACCGCGCTTACTAACCGCATCAAGGAGTTGACCGCCAAATCAACCGGCAGCATCACTCTCCCTCTCCGTCAATCAGACTACACCCCGGAACAAGCCAAAGCCTTCATCGCTCATCAAAGCACCGTCCTCGCTCGCCTCATACCCTGCGACACCTCATCCACCCACTCCGCTAACCGTGAATGGGAAGTCGGCATGCAATCCCGCTACGACCACATCGACAACCAACAATCCGGCACTCAACTCTCAATGTAGTGCAACTTATTTCCTGAGTTCGCTCTGCAAAATCAACAAATCCGACCTCCCCACGACCTTTGTGTTCTGAATCAAAATCAGCTCCCCCCCAACAAATCTTGCTTCCGCCGGTTTCTTTTCAAAAAAAATGAAGGTAAATATTTGTGTGCATGAGAATAATTCACTAAATTTGCGTATGTTTAATCTCATAAATTAAAATTATGACCTATAGCAAACCAACAGTACTCGTAAAGAGCTTCTTCCAAATGGCAGATTGCTCCAAAAAACCTTGTGGAAGGCCCTCCTGCACGACCAAGCCTTCTGGTAAACATTAATTATCCCTACATACTATGCGGCAGTATCTTATTACTACCGCATTTTTTATTATGAAGTTCAGCAAATCTCCGTATATTCTATTCAGGGATTATCCCGAGTTTGGATATCTAACAGATAACAGAAATTTTGGATATAATACTGCATCTAAAAGCTGCAAGCGCGTTGGTGATAGAATTATATCCAAAGTGGGAGGTGTTTTTTATTCAGCTCTAACGGACACTCCAAAATCATTACATGAAATTTCTGATACATTATCACGTATCTTCACCGATATATCTCAGTCTGAATTAGAAAACGATGCACAAGAATTTTTTATAGATTTAGCCAAAGACGATTTTGTTTTGTGCAGTAAAAGCACAAATGAAATATCTTCTTCCTCGTGGTTCTCCTATGACAACTGCAAATCATACACAAGTGATATCGTTGAGAATTCCGAGGAAACATCGTTATTTAATGACAAATGGTTTGCCAAATCCAGATTAACGCGAGTACATTTATGCGTTTCTAGCGTATGTAATGAAAAGTGTATTCATTGCTACTACCCTCGCAATCTTAAAGGAGAATTTATGTCAACTGATTTGTTCTTGAAAATATTAGAACAATGTCAACGACTGAACGTCTTAAATATTACATTAAGCGGTGGCGAACCAACATTAAATGACAATCTTTTATTCTTCATTCAGGAAGCTCGCAAAAGAAATTTTTCTATAAATGTCCTTTCCAATCTAACATCAATAACAGATACCCTACTCCATGAATTTCAAAAGACTCCTCTTTTAAGTGTACAGACATCCCTATACTCTATGGACGAAAATGTCCATGACTCTATAACATCAGTTAAAGGTAGCCATAAAAAAACAATAGAAGCAATTGAGACTCTTCGGAAATTCAATATTCCTATGCAGATTAATGTGCCTATTATGAAACAAAACAAGAACACGTTCAGAGCTGTTTTGGAATGGGCAAAGTCGTTAAACATAGAGGCTAGTTCTGATTACCTATTGTTTGGATGCTTTGATGGTTCTTGCAAGAATCTTCAGTGCAGATTGGATATATCCGAGATAGAAGATCTTTTGAGTAATGAAAATCCATCAAATCCCATTTCAGAGGCAACTTCTCAATTAAGCGCGACATCATCTATCTGCCCCGTATGTTATAGTTCACTATGTGTTTCGCCAAGTGGAAATGTTTATCCTTGCGAAGGTTGGCAGAGCTGTATTCTTGGAAACTTAAACGATGTCTCAATCGCAGAAATTTGGGGAGAATCCAAGAAGGTAAAAAATTTAAGGGCATTAACAATTAATGATTTTCCTAAATGTCTGCATTGCAACGATAAAGATTTTTGCTCCATATGTCTTATCAGGAATGTCAACGAAAGCGAGAATTTAGATTGCCATGATATCAATCCTTATTTTTGCTCAATTGCAAAAGTAAAACATCAATTGCGAAGTGATACAGAGAAATAGCCTCACATTCCAGATTATAGAGCGACTTTATTAATCCAAGACATACACCCTTTAATGGCAGATGTGATGACACCGGAGCAGCGTAGCCGTTGCATGGCGGCTATAAAGGGGAAGGATACTAAGCCGGAAATGATTGTGCGGAAGTATCTTTTCTCCCGTGGACTGCGCTACCGTGTCAACAACCGTAAACTGCCCGGATCTCCTGACATTGTGCTGAAGAAATACAAGACGGTTGTTTTCATCGACGGTTGCTTTTGGCATGGTCATGAGGGTTGCAAGTATTACCGTCTCCCGAATTCCAACGTTGACTTCTGGCGTCACAAGATAGCCATGAACATAGCCCGTGACTATGCCAACGGTGTCGATCTTCGACTAGCAGGATGGAAGGTGATACGCGTATGGGAATGCGACATCAAGACAAAAGCAAAGCGTGAAGAAACCCTTGAACGGCTGTATCATGAAATAGTCGGGGACGAGCATAAGTCAAGCACTTATGTATCTACGCCCAACGGTGCCTCAATAGCAGCAGAGCCAAACACTTCATACGGAGATAAGAAAATTTAAGCCTACTGAGCCTGAATCTTGCCCATGCCTGTCACTATCTTTGCGAGGATAGCCGAAGTCTCGAAAAAATTTTGTAACTTTGTATTCTAATACGCGCTTGCGCAGACAAATAGACCAATCATTGTAAGTAACAACTTATATTCAACATATTAGAGGACTTCCATGTAGTCGTGTAAAAGGATTGGTCGCCTGTCTGCCTACACGGAAGTTCTTTGCTATAGTAAAACAACATGGCAAAACTAAATTTCATTGACTTATTCGCTGGGTGCGGAGGACTCTCTGAGGGTTTTCTCCAATCTGGTCACTTCAATGGTTTAGCTCATGTTGAATGGGAAACCCCGATGGTTGACACTCTCCGTTTAAGATTACGAGAAAAATGGGGAGACTCCAAAGAGCGAGCAACGTCTAAAGTAATTCAATTTGATATCCAAAAAACAGAAGAGTTGGTTTCAGGCAATTGGACAGAGGAGACCAAGTCTTTGTATGCTGTAAACAATTCAGAACAAGCACAAAATGGTCTTAACGGAATCATAAAAGGACAGAATGTCGATGTGATTATTGGCGGTCCCCCTTGCCAAGCATATTCTATACATGGAAGAGCTAAAGACAAGGATTCTATGGAAAATGATTATAGAAACTATCTGTTTGAAAGCTTCGTCAAAGTCGTCAATTACTATCGACCAAAAACTTTTGTGTTTGAAAATGTAGCTGGATTACTCAGTGCCAAACCCAAAGGGATATCCATTGTTGATGAAATTTTCAAAGCATTCAAAGAGATAGGATATAAAATCTACGAGCCAGAACGACTAAAGGATGCTGTCTTTAATGCAGGAGACTTTAATGTCCCTCAATATCGTCCCCGAATTATAATCTTTGGAATAAGAGAAGATAGTGGTCTTGAATTGGACAAGTTTTATTCAACGTTAAAAAAACATATCCAACCCATAAAACCCACTGTTAAAGATGCAATAGGCAACTTAACTCCAATATATCCATTAGAGACTGTCACCAAAGTCAAAAATAAGAATTGTTCGCACTATGCTACTGATGATACAGATCCACATCATCAGCCGAGACATTGCAGTGCTCGAGATCTGAGTACCATTCGTACTTGGATTGCCAATGGCATGAATGCCTTATCCAATAAAGAGGCCGTCGCGTTCTATAAACAGGTTACAGGACGAGATACTCTTTATATTAAATACCGGAATCTGGAATGGAACAAACAATCCCCGACTGTGGTTGCACATCTTCAAAAAGATGGTTTTATGTTCCTTCATCCGGACCTAAAGCAAGCTCGTTTCATAACAGTCAGAGAAGCGGCATTGCTTATGACATTTCCAAAAGATTATTCTTTTGTGGGTGCAAAATCTGTATGTTATAAAATGATTGGCAATGCTGTGCCTGTTAATTTTGCTCGCGCGATTGCTGATACTATATATGAAGTGATTTCTCAATGAAGAATGTTCTCATAGCTTGTGAAGAAAGTCAAACTGTATGCAAAGCCTTTCGGAAACTCGGCTTTAATGCATTCAGTTGTGACATATTGCCTTGTAGTGGAGGACACCCAGAATGGCATTTACATTGTGATGTTCTAGGTGTTATTCGAGATAAACGTGGAATCCTTGAAACAGGAGATGAATTTGTGCTCAATGGAGAGTGGGATCTAATGATTGCACACCCTCCTTGCACTTATCTTTCTGTAAGTGGTGCTCGTTGGTATTATCATCCGGATGATAAAGACCTACCCATCGAACAACGCCGACCTCATCCGAATTTTCCAACAAGGGCACAAGACCGAAAAGAAGCCATAGAGTTTTTCTTAGCTCTTGCAAATGCTGACATCCAGCATATCGCTATCGAAAACCCTGTGGGCATTATGAGTAAATTATTTCATAAACCTAATCAAATTGTTCAACCCTATTGGTTCGGCGACGAAGCGACTAAAACCACATGCCTATGGTTGAAAAATTTACCACAACTAACTCCTACCAAAATCGTCGGAAAAGGGGAAAGAGTTGTACTTTCAAGTGGGAAATCATTACCTAAATGGTATTCTGATTCTTTTAATACAAAAATATCGACTGAGATGCGTCGCACTCTCAGAAGTAAAACTTTCCAAGGCTTTGCTGATGCTATGGCTGAGCAATGGAGTAAACTCCTTTAGTTATGATATTTATTCAACGAGTCCGCAGCAATGACATTGGAGAAGACTATGGCAAGCAAGTGGAACTTGGCAAAGTCTTTATGGCCCACCATAAATGGGAAGTTGGGACAATCCCTGTAATAATTACATTCTGTGCCATGACTCCCGAACAGGATGCTCTGAATGGCACAAAGCTAACCACATCATTCAAAGTTCGAGGTGACGAACGTGGTGGAGACCGTATAGGTGTTGATTGTAAAGAATATGCGAATGAGGAAAGAATTTGTGTACTCAAAAAATTCTTAACAGACCAACTTCATTTGACTCCCGGAGAGGATTATTTTATTCTTGAAGATGTTGGTAATGATGGTCGTACTTTCAAACTATACGGTATTCATGGCAATCAAGTCTTAGCCACAACTCTCCTTGATAAATTTAAGGGGCAATTTATTGATGTCGAAGACCACAATGAAAACACATCATTGAAGTCTTCACTTGACGAACCGCTGCAACAGATTTTCTTCGGTGCTCCGGGCACAGGTAAATCGTTTAAGATAAACGAAATGTGTGCCGAGTATGAGAACTACCGCACAACATTTCACCCTGACACCGATTATGCCTCGTTTGTCGGCTCTTACAAGCCAATCACCAAACGAGTGCCGCAATACGACATCTACCATAACGTGATCATTGACAAAGAAACCAATGAGCCCGTTATGGAAGACCGCATAGTTTATCGCTATGTGTTCCAATCGTTCCTCAAAGCCTACATTGCTGCATGGCGTGAGCAACAGAACGAGCAGCCAAAACCAGTGTTCCTCGTTGTCGAGGAAATCAATCGAGGCAACTGTGCCCAAATCTTTGGTGATATATTCCAGTTGCTTGACCGCAACGAAGCCGGTTATTCCGACTATCCAATCGTTGCCGACGACGACCTCGCACAGGAACTGAAACGTGAGTTTTCCGGCCTTAACGTTTCCAATGCCGATGGCATCAATGCTCTCTATAAGGGCGGAAAGGATGTAGTTGGCAGCGTGAAGAATGGAGCTCGTCTGCTTTTGCCCAACAACCTCTATATTTGGGCAACGATGAATACAAGCGACCAATCGCTTTTCCCAATCGACTCCGCTTTCAAGCGTCGCTGGGATTGGAAATATATTAAAATCAAGGACAACGCCAAAGACTACAAGATTGTCTTCACCAATGGCAATAAATACGATTGGTGGCAATTTGTCACAGCCATTAATGAAAGAATCGAGGGTGGCGAAATCCAACAGGAAGATAAGAAACTCGGTTACTTCTTCGCCAAGTCGAAGAACGGCATCATTACTGCCGAGCGTTTCTTGTCAAAGGTTATCTTCTTCCTATACAATGATGTTTTCAAAGACTTCGGCTTCGATGAAGACTATTTCAAGGGCACTGACGGTCTGCCCATGACCTTCGCCTCTTACTTCGACGAGTCGGGTGAAGCCAATGAAGACCAAATCGAGCGTTTCCTAAATAATCTTGGACTTAATCCTAAATCATCTGAAGATGACAAAGAAGAGAGCATGGTAGAAGTTGTCGCAGATGCTTCAGATGGCTTTTATGTAAGTGGACAAAAGTGCTCCCGTCGTGCTTGCCAAGGTCTTATTGTTAAAAAAGCAATTGAAAACGCCAAGGCTAATGGAGAATCTCTTACTGTTGCCGACCTCTCCGACATAGCGAAGCGGACTTTCGTAACCCCAAGAGGAAAACAAATGAATAAGCCATTCTTTGTACTTGCCTCAAATTGGGAAGAATACAAAGCAACTTCATCAGACCCTAGAGTAATAGAGAAATTTGAGACCGACACGCTTATTGATACAGATGATGTTGAGTTCTATGTCTATTGCAATTTTGGAGCTAATGACGAACAAAATATCGGCAATTTCGCCAATGCACTCGGCATAAATACAAGTGGGTTATCAAAATAATGAAGCTGCTGATTGAAGAATATGACTACCCTGTCGATGCCGTCACCAAACTGTTTCCTAACATAGATGAGCTCGACCCTATCGACGGCAAAGTACGTGTCAACTACGTTGGCTACTACTATCACGCCGCCGAGCAGGAGAGTGTGTTTATTCTTCCCAAGGTTATACTTGAAGTATCGCAGAACGGTGAGCCAGAGAAAGTTTTCGGCAGACACCGCCCCGAAGACATTATCGACCTCGATGCCGACGGTTCGCCGCTCACCAAAACCGAACGTGAGTTTATTTATGGTCTTGCGGTATGGATTTACCGTGCCATTGCCGTCTATCGCGAAGACTGCAAGACATCCAACCGCGACCACACGATAATTCGGCATCAGAATATCGTCAGACAAGGTCGTGGGAAAAAACGCACTGCCAACACTTATCTCGACATTCTGCTGTCTCTTATTGACTTTGCCAAGCGCAATAAAGACTGGTTTATGTTTATCTTGAAAAATATCCATTCGGGATATAACAAGATAAACTGGAACCGCACCATAGCTAAATCACAGGTCGTTGTACAAAACAATGAACCTGTCTATCTTGATCCGATTACAAAGAAGCGACAGGTCAACTTCGATGAGGAACTGCTCGTCATTTTCTATTCCATACTCCATTACATCAAGTCGGAGTATGGTTTTCCCGTTGACCTCAATGTAAACTATAACCTTATAACCGGCAAGCAGTTCAAACAGTACCTCGACAAGGGTCTCGGCATACGTCGCCTCCGTCAGATAAAATACAAGTATTTCTCTGACAAGGCTCTTGAATTGTGGGAGCTTTGCTATGCTTTCTTTGAGCAGTCGAAGCATATACGCATAACTTCGCAGATGAACGAGTTCTTGCTCGCCAAGAACTTCAACATCGTCTTTGAGACAATGATTGACGAGCTTATCGGCGACTTCACGTTCCCCGACCGCTTGAATAAGCACCAGGAGGACGGCAAGGAAGTTGACCACCTGTTCCTTTGGGATTCGCTGACCCGCGCTCGTCAAGATGACGAGCAGCGTGAAGGCAACCACATGACCTACTATATAGGTGACTCCAAATACTACAAGCAGAAGAACCGCGTAGGCCGTGAGTCTGTCGCCAAACAATTTACCTACGCCCGTAACGTAATACAGTGGAATCTCAACCTTTTCTTTGGCGAGAACGCTGAACAGGCCGAGCGTCGGAAAACCGACTTCTGCCTCAGAGATGAAGTAACCGAGGGATACAACGTAATACCCAACTTCTTCCTATCCGGAAAAGTGCCGTCGGACTTCAACTACCGCGACCATGTCGAGGAAACAGGTAAAACAGCCAAGACGCATATTTCCCGACAATATATCAATCGGTTGTTCGACCGAGACACACTTCTTGTCACTCACTACGACGTAAACTTTCTGTTTGTGCTTTCGCTATACGCTCGCGACAACGCCATGCAGAAAAAGCAATGGCGCGAAAAGGTGCGGAACATATTCCGTGATAAAATACGCGAGGAACTTAGCCGTCGCTACCAGTTCCACGCAATACGGGCTTTACCAAGCATCAACACGGAAGAATGGCTCAAAGCCAACTTCAAATCTGTCATCGGTAAAGTATTCGCTCCATATGTCGAGGACAAGGGGATTATTGCCTTGGCTCTCGCCAATCCTCATAAGGAGCACGACCCCAAAGTTACTGCAGGGATTGAGGCTGAAAACGCACATGTTCTCGCGTTGATTGACACCGCCTTCAATCGAGTGCCTCTCGACAACCTCGGCATAGATCCACGCCCCATGCTTCTACCGCCGGCATCAGCCGTTGCCGCTCCGCTTGGCAAGGAGGGCGTGGTGATGTTAGCATATATGCATTACGACAACAACGTCGTAAACTTAAGAGAATTAGGCAAAGTTGCAGTTCCCATTCTCTACAATTCGGAAGGCATGAAGCTACTTGAGAACATCGAATCCATAGGCTTCATACTTTTCAACAAATGGAACGCGGCTTCTCAGCATCTTTTCAGGCTTACTGAAAAGCCGCGCGTCGTACCAAAGCCGAATATACCGGACGAGTATTTGAATATCCGCAACCGCAAGAAGCCGGATGATATTCCCAACGAAATTGACTATCTCTATCTGTTGCTCGATATTGATATGTCTGACGAACTTGACTCATCAAGTCTCGACTGCCAACGGTGCAAACTGCCAGGCGGCGACCCATCAAGATACGATGCTATCTACTCAACTATAAGAAATCTTACTATAGTTTGATTCAATAGCGTGTATACATCCATTATATTGTTAAATTGAAACAAATTTATGGAAACTGACAAAAAAATTAATACTCTTAAGGATTTCATATCCAAAGGCGGTAACATCATTAAAACTCGTGATGATCGTGACCTAATATTTATTGATAAGGATGGTAAAATTCTTGACGGGGAAGACATGTGCGATTGGATACCAGAGGACAACATTGTTTCAACTAGTATATACCGTTCTCGTATTGAGCCTTGGCTAACATCTCTTTTCCAGTCAGAACATTTGTCATTACTTATCGGTTCAGGAATTTCTACAGCCATGAATTATCTGGTTGGTGCAGGATCTGGCGCAACAATGGGGACTGTTTCTTTTTCTAATTATAAAAAAGAGATTGAAACTGCCGCCGAAGCTTCTGCCATTGCGTGTGGTCGCGGAAAGGGAAATATTGAAGATCAAATTCGGATTGCCAACGATTTGCTTCTAGGATTAAAGATACTTGGGAAAAATGAAGAAGCTTCAGCATTAGAAGAGAATATAAATTCAGTTATTTCTAATTTCGCGCAATCCATACTTAACGGCGAGAATACGATAGCTAAATCAGATGAAAAAAAACGAGAAGAAGTATGTTCAACTCTTGTCAACTTTTTGTTAAGTTTTGCAAGTCGTACTGGAAATAGAGAACGATTAAATATATTCACCACAAACTATGACAGATTGATAGAGATGGGTGCAGAATTAGCTGGTATACATCTAATGGATAGGTTTGTCGGTTCATTAATGCCCATTTTTCGATCTTCTAGACTTAACCTCGATTTACATTATAACCCTCCGGGTATTAGAGGAGAGCCTCGCTATTTGGAAGGTGTAGCAAGATTAACCAAGCTACATGGTTCGGTTGATTGGATACAAAATAGCAACGAGATTCGACGTATCGGTTTGCCATTCGGCGCTGAAGATATTGCGCCATATCTTAATGCACCGGGGTTAAAGAATGATGGTGCCATGAAGCTCATGATTTATCCAAATTCAGCGAAAGACCGTGAGACCGCTGAATATCCATATGTTGAACTATTCAGAGACTATGCCGCTGCCATATGTAGACCAAATAGCACCTTAGTTACATATGGATATAGCTTTGGAGATGAACATATCAACAGGATAATACAAGATATGCTCACTATCCCGTCAACTCACCTTGTGATTATATCATATGATGATCCTCTAGATAGGATAATAGAATTCTATAAAAAATCTGGGCACTCTGCTCAAATGACTGTCTTGGTTGGTCATAATTTGGGTGATTTCACCAATTTGGCCAACGATTATCTACCTAAGGCTGCAATAGACAGAGCAACGATAAGGATGTCCGAATTATTACAACATCGTTTAGGTGTACACGCTAATGATTCAAAGAAATCAACTCTGCATGAATCCGAAGCTTCAAATATATTGCCAACTGATGTAAATTATTAAACTTCAGAATATGATTACAACACCCATGGATCAGCTTGCTTCTTTAAGAATCGGTTTGGTGGAATATATATCTCCCGATAAAATTGAAGTCCAGCTGGATATAGAGTCTCCCGATAGCGTTGCTCTTAATACCGGAACACCAAGAAGTTTCCCTAGAGTTAATGGTTACGTTCTTATACCCATCGATCTCGGATTTGTTGTCGGTCAAGTATCATGGATTACTATTCAACGATCTCCGTATCCAAAAAGGAAAGGATTCCAGGATTTCGGATTAATCGATCTTCCTTTCCCTCTACGAAGGATGGAACTGCAGCCTGTAGGCACCTTATGTACCAAAGAAGATAGATTCAAATTTAAGAGAGGTCTTGATACATTTCCATCGGTAGGCGACATAGTAATATTGCCCACCGACGAACAATTACGCTCAATAATAGAATCTGGAGAAAATAGACGTGTTCATATCGGCAATAGTCCTTTAGTTGGGAACGCCAAAGTTATGATTGACCCTGACCGTCTTTTTGGAAGGCATCTTGCTGTTCTCGGCAACACGGGTAGTGGTAAATCATGTTCTGTGGCTGGTCTTATACGTTGGTCTCTTGAAAGTGCAAAAAGAAATATTGCTTGTGGAAGCACTAACGTAAATAGTCGCTTCATCGTATTGGACCCGAATGGAGAGTATAGCAAGGCATTTGCGGATAAATCGGATGCTCGGATATATTCCGTGAATATCGAGGCAGGAGATGGCAAAAGACAACTTCAAGTACCATTGTGGCTATGGAATACAGATGAATGGTGCGGATTTACAAAAGCGTCTCCAAAAACTCATAGAACTACTATAGTACATGCTTTAAAGTCAGTAAGAAGTGGTATTCATTTCAAAGAGCTAACTAAGGAAAGAGAGTTAGCGAGTCATGTTGGCACACTTATTAATGCCTTAAAGGAGTATGTTCGAAGAGGTACTCCATGGGGAATTTTTCCTGGGCCTAAAAATTTCAGAGAGTCTCTGAATAAATGGAATAATGGACTTAGACCATCTGATTCTTATTCACAAGAACTAAATGACTCAATATCGAATTTAAATACATATGTAAATGATCTTGAATTACCACGAAATAAACCTTATGCCAATATTGATTACACTAGACAAGAGGTTAACAGTCTGTTAGATTTTCTAAATAATATTTTTCACATAGCTGGAGGAAAAGAAGAAGAGTCTTTACCTACAGATGAGGATTGCCCAATTCCATACGTCGGCGATAACTTTATACGTTCAATAGAAGCAAATGCAGAGATCCTTAATACAACAGACTACATAGTTTCTTTGCTACCACGCATTAAAACGCTTCTGACTGACGTTCGTGTAAAGAAAGTAATAGATAGTACGGAAATAGATTTAAGCGAATGGCTAGAATCATATATTGGTAAAAATAACTGCGAGTCTCTTACAATAATTGATTTATCACTGCTTCCTTCTGAAGTTACAAATATTATTACATCAGTCATCGCTCGCATGATTTTCGAGTCGCAGCAGCGTTATTTGAAACAAAATAAAAAGTGCCTTCCTACTGTCTTAATTATGGAAGAAGCTCATTACTTCATCAAAAGATATAATGATGATACAGACAATATTGGTTCTGCTGCCCAATGTTGTAAAGTCTTTGAAAAAATCGCTCGTGAAGGTAGAAAGTTTGGGTTAGGATTAGTTTTATCTTCTCAAAGGCCTTCTGAATTATCTCCAACGGTTCTTTCTCAATGTAATACATTCTTATTACATCGAATATCTAACGATCGAGATCAAGAACTCATTCATCGATTACTACCAGACAACATGAGAGGGATTCTTAGAGAAATGCCTACCTTGCCATCTCAACATGCTGTTCTATTGGGTTGGGCATCTGAATTACCAATTTTGGTTAAGATGAGAACCTTGCCTAAAAAACAGTGTCCTCAATCAGATGACCCTGATTTTTGGAACGTTTGGGTCGGAGCTGAAAAACGCGAAATTGATTGGAGTGGTATTTCAAGCGATTGGCAAAATAATAACAATACCGAGAATGAAACTGAAAAAAATAAATGAATTAGAGAATGACATATTCTGAATTCGTTATATCAACAATTTTTGTCAATAAAAACCACATATATAGATAACGTAGCTTAACCATTACCTATACAATTTCTATAATATAATGGACAAGGAACTTGACATAAAAATTGAGGAAACTCTGAGAGCATATATAGCTTCGGGAGTTGAGGAACAGGTAGATTATCAGAAATTCTACCTTTATTCCATTGTAACTCATTCCACTGCCATTGAGGGTTCAACGGTTACTGAGATTGAGAATCAGTTGCTTTTCGATGAGGGTATAGCTGCAAAAGGACGCTCTCTGACAGAGCAGATGATGAACATTGATCTTAAAGACGCTTATCTTCATGCGTTCAGTATAGCGTCGGTGAATCCAATCTATACGCCATCATTATTGCAACAGCTGGCAGCACTTGTGATGCGTCGTACTGGAAGTGAATATTCAACTATCGCCGGGCAATTTAATTCATCAAAAGGAGAGTTCCGCTTGTGCAATGTCAGCGCTGGTATCGGTGGCAGGAGTTACCTTGCTTATAATAAAGTGCCAAAGGCGGTTGATGATTTTTGCAAATGGCTTAATGACGAAATTGCAGTTGCCAACAAAAATGATATTGCAGCGTGTTACAGCCTGAGTTTCGAGGCACACTTTCGGCTTGTCACTATCCATCCTTGGGTTGATGGTAATGGTAGAACTACACGCATGGTGATGAATATGATACAGCGTCAGTTGGGACTCGTTCCATCTATCGTCACAAAAGAGGATAAGTGTGAATATATCCAGTCGTTGGTTGACAGTCGGGAAAATGAGGACTCTTCCATTGCCCAAGATGTGATGCTTCGTCATCACATCGCCAATCTTGACCGCAGAGTTTTACAGTATCAAGGGAATGATACTGTAAATACAGCCAAAAGTGATACTGTAAATGATACTGTAAAAGCATTGGAGCTGACCGGTAATATCAGTCGTGTGCTTGATGCTATCAAAGCACATCCTGAATATACTTATGATGAATATGCCTCAATGCTCAACCTTGGACGGGCTACTGTGGCCCGAGCGATAAAGCAACTGCAAAGCAACGGATACATCCGTCGTCTGGGCTCTGACAAAACTGGAAGA
The DNA here is from genome assembly GCA_910579185.1 of uncultured Muribaculaceae bacterium. Taxonomy (GTDB): domain Bacteria; phylum Bacteroidota; class Bacteroidia; order Bacteroidales; family Muribaculaceae; genus Paramuribaculum. The sequence continues at coordinate 111,855 of CAJTTG010000003.1, read as the reverse complement.
TGGACGTTTTCAAAATAATCCGAGAATATTTTTAAAATGGGGGATTCAGTTGTTGCGCTTTATGCAATAACTAAATTTACTATCATTCTTTTATTCCGGCAGGAGATAGTTGGCGCTGCGTCCGCCTTCGCCGCTATTGCGGAGCATACCTTTGGCTATAAGATCGTTGATGTCGCGCAACGCTGTGTCTTGCGAGCAACCGCATATCTTTGCCCATTTTGAAGATGTCAGTTTTCCCTCAAAGCCATCCCACAGGCGGTTGACAACCTTGCGCTGACGTTCATTTATATCAACATCGCGGAACTCATCCCAATATGCTGCTTTCTGCAACGTTCGCTCGATTATACCGAATGCGCGAACAATGGCATTTTCCAGACAGCCGAAGAACCACAGCATCCATTCCGTTATGTCAAGATTGCTTTTTTGAGTTCGCTCGAGAACCTCATAATATGCCTTCTTGTTACGGTTGATTTCAGCCGACATACTGTAATATCGCGCTGAATCCTCATCAAGCCGGGCAAGAAGCATATCGGCAAGCGTGCGGCTGATGCGACCGTTGCCGTCGTCAAACGGATGTATGGTAACAAACCACAAGTGCGCCACAGCAGCCATGATAAACGGTGACTGATTGGCCGTATTGCACCACTCAATCAACCGCTCCATCTCAGCCGGAACAGCATCCGATCGCGGAGCCTCATAATGCACCTTCTCATGCCCGAAAGCGCCGGACACTACCTGCATCGGCTCCTCTCCTTTTCTCCAATCGGCAACGGTGATTCTGTGCATACCGCTTCGCCCAAACGGAAACAAAGCAGCGTGCCAATCGAACAACCGCTCATCAGTCAATGGCTCCCGACAATTACACACAGCATCAAGCATAACATCGACCAACCCCTCGACATAATGATCTTCAACCAATAATCCGTCATCTTCGATTCCGAGCCGTCGGGCGATACTGCTACGCACCGAATTGGGGTTTAACAACACACCCTCGATCTCCGAAGAGCTTATCAGCTCCTCGGTCATGGCAGACAACAGCGACCGACACTTCTCGTTGAATCCAAGCATCGACATCCTGCCGTTGAGGAGTCCATGCAACTGACTGAGCCGACTAAGCGGTTCAAGCAACGCCTCGGAGTCCCAGCGGAACTCAGGCCAATCCTTCAGTTGCCATATATAGGCACCATGTCTTACAGTTCGTCTCATGTCACAAATCTAGGAATTTGCAGCTAAACCACCAAATATTCTCCTTAAATTCACGGAGAATAGCATAATTTTTTCGTGATTATTTTTTAGTTTCTGTGATTTTATATAACTTTGCGGTGGATCTTGATGGCTTCACCACCGCGCACCGGGTTGTTCCCGTTGGTCACCTACTTCATGGTCGCCGACATACGCTTCAAGCCCACTCGCGAATCCTTACGGATTTGTCTCACAGAAATAAGAACATAGCGGTACATACAAATGGCCCGAAAACGCTGATTGCAAGCAATTTGCACTTTCAAAATCCAATCACACAATAAATCATTGAAAGTAAACAACTTAGCACATCTTCCATCCGTACCCTTAAGAAACTAACTCACTGTCCATCAGTTGATTATATGGCACACATCAACAAATAGATAAACACCTGAAAATAATATAATTAGCTGATAAATAACACGAAACGCCTCTTTTCAGGGGCGTTTTTTATTGGTCAAAATTGCCGATTTTTGCGCATTTTGGTCTATTTTTGAAACTCATCCATAAAGACCCGTTCGGACAAGACAACTATGGATTGGCGATTAAAGATTTAAATGTCTGATATTTTGTTGAAGATTAAGGAGTTTTTTTTCTCCTTTTCACTTTATATAGCAGATAATTTTATATCTTTGCAAACCAACAAACAATAAATATATGAACGTAATAAACATACATGAACAGCAATAGGCTAATAAAGTCTTAAGATTGGAAATCGCATATTCTAATCTTTACCGAGCATATATTTCATGGAATAGAACGGAAACGATTAATTCCTATACAGAAGCCAAACAAATAAATATTCCAAATCTTGAAAATTCCATCATTAATGAAAGTAGTAAGATTCTCTATACCAAATACCCCCCTTGCAAACCTCAAAATTTTTCCTATTGAACGGTTAACAACAGAACAATTGAAATGGGATATCGAAGGTTGCCTTAAAGCTTTGTATAACGAACTTTGCCAACGCAATATTTATAAAACTAATTACACATGCGCAAAATATTCCTTATCCGTCTAATCACATATTTAGGCAAGAAGAGTTTTTATATTAAAACCCACATGGACAACAACTGAAAGTTGCCGACATACTTGCGGTATCTAAATATGCAGTAAGCATTGCGGAAGGTATTGCACCGATTAATGAAAATTTTGCAAAAGCAAATGCTGCAATTACGGCTTTACAAAGTATATATGCAACACTTAACAATAAACCGGAAGATAAACTAGTCAACAAGATGCTGCATTTAGTAGCAAGTTTCATTTACTCTGTTGTAAAATCATCTATCAAGAACGATGACACAAAACATGGAGTTACAATAACAGCATTAATGGTTGATTAAACTATAGACTTTTTATGTAAAGAATAATACAATGGATAAAACCATGAATCGGATAAAAGAGGTACTTGAAGAAAGAGGCATCAAGCAAACTTGGCTGGCAGAAAAACTTGGCAAGAGTTTCTGTATCGTTAATGCGTATGTATGTAACAGACGGCAACCCAGTTTAGAAGTATTATTTGAAATAGCAAAGATTCTTCAAATTAATCCCAAAGATTTAATTGATAGTAAAGAATAAAAAACATGGAAGTCAAGATAAAAGACAATAAGATATTTGCACCTTTAAAAGACAAGTGGCTTGTACTAACTCCAGAAGAACGTGTTCGTCAAGAATACATCTGTCGATTGGTAAACCACTATGGATTCGGTTTAGAACAGATGGGGCAAGAAATACAAGTCGACAATTCTCATCGGGGACAAGGTAAAGCAAGAGCTGATATCGTAATTTGGAAATCCGCATCTGCCAAAAGTAATGAAGAATCTGCAACTATTGTTGTAGAATGCAAAGCTGAGCATATTACTATCCGAGAAGAAGACTACTTTCAAGGCTACAATTATGCAGCTTGGGCAGGAGCTGATTTCTTTGTAACAACAAACTTAAAGGAAACACGTGTGTTTAAAGTCGTAAAGGGAAGATTACCGAAACGACTTGAAGAAATTGTTGATATACCAAAATCTGAGGAATTGAATAACTCAAAAAAAATCAAAGAGTTATTGAACCAAACAAAAGCGTTTACACGAGATGAGTTCAGTCGCTTGCTTTTCAAGTGTCACAACATTATCCGAAACAACGACAAACTGTCTCCAGAAGCAGCTTTTGATGAAATAAGCAAGGTTTTATTTATAAAGATACGATACGAAAGAGAAAGTGATGAAGGACAAATTTTCTCAAAAGACAGATTTGTGAATAATCGCAAAGCATATAAAACGCTAAATAAAGAGATGGGAGTTACAGATGCTACACCATTTTATCAAAATTTATTTGCAAAAACAAAGCAACAATTTGCGAAAGATGATTTGTTTGATGAAAACGACACAATAAAAATCAAAGAAGCCAGTTTTGAAGCGATAGTTAAAGAATTAGAGATTTACAACTTATATCATACAGCCGATGATGTAAAAGGAATTGCTTTTGAAAAATTTTTGGGTAAAACATTCCGTGGAGAATTGGGACAATTCTTTACGCCACGAACCATTGTTGATTTCATGGTAGCACTGCTTGATCCCGAAGAAGGAGAGATTATATGTGACCCCTGCTGTGGTAGTGGTGGATTCCTTATCAAAGCTTTTGAGTATGTACGGGAAAAGATTGAAAATGATATTCAAAAAGCTAAAAATCAAATCAAAGCTCAGCTATTTAATGAAAACTATGAGTCGCTGAATGATAAGGGAAAAGCTGAAATTGATAGACGTGTAAATGAATATTTTGCTATTTTAAATCATGAACTAGATACAACACATGACGGAAGTAGATTGAAACAACTATCTCACGATTGTATTTTTGGCACCGATGCCAATCCTCGTATGGCCCGTACAGCCAAGATGAATATGATTATGCACGGTGATGGCCATGGCGGAGTTCACCATCACGATGGGTTGCTAAATGTGAATGGCATCTTTGAGAATCGCTTTGATGTGATTCTTACAAATCCGCCTTTTGGTTCTCGTGTTGAAAAATCCCTCAAGATCACTGAAGCGGATATGTTTACCGATGAGGCGAAAATTGAATACTACACAGAACGTTATGGTGATGAATATATACACGCGCTACAACAAGTAAATGGAAATCTCAATAAATCAGTGCTCGGACTTTATGAGTCGGGAAAACTAAGCGGCTTAACAGAAGTGCTGTTTATAGAACGATGCTTGCGGTTGTTGAAACCGGGAGGTCGTTTGGGTATTGTTTTACCCGAAGGTGTGTTAAATAACTCCAACTTGCAAAACGTTCGAGAACTCTTCGAAAGCATGGCAAAAATCATATTGATAACCTCTATTCCTCAGGATGTTTTTATGGCTTCGGGAGCAACCGTCAAGCCAAGTCTGATGTTCTTCAAGAAGTTTACAGATAGTGAAGCAACAGAGTATCAGCAAGCTAAATTGAAAGCTCACGAACAAGTTACAACTAAATATGCAGAACAACTTGCCGAACTAAAGACATTTATTGAAAATAAGGAAAACTCACGTACAGAAATAAAAGCAAAGAAAGCCGAACTAAAAAAACTTGAAATACAAATAGAGCAAGAAACTAAACCTATAGTCAAACAGCTTTTCGACTACCAGATACCAATTGCCCAAGTACAGAAAGCAGGCATCACAACTACAGGAGCCGAATGTGAAAACGAATTAGAAGATTTGCTCAAAGAGTACACCCCTTATCGCAAGGTAAATAAACTATGGGAATCTGCAGCAAAACAATATGAATATAAGGTAGCGGACAATCTCTTATATAAAAAGTTGAATAATAACGAATGGGAAAAATTATGCTAAACACGATGAAATATATTTCAGCAATCCCATTTAGTGGATTATTTAATTGGAGTGTGCAGTATCTTAGCGATTCAATAATTGCATTTAATAGAGCATACCCAATGATGCGTATCGGTGATTTTTTGACACGCAACAAAACGGCTATAACTATAGACGATGACATAATCTATAAACGACCAAGAATACGCATTCGCAATGGAGGAATATCTCTTAGAGATGAAATTATAGGATCGAAAATCGGTACCAAAAATCAATTTTTAATCTCAGAAGGACAATTTCTACTATCTAAGATTGATGCTCGTAATGGTGCTTTTGGTGTTGTTCCTAAAAAATTAGACGGTGGAATTATTACTGGTAATTTTTGGACATTTGATGTAGATTACAACATAATCAACCCTCACTATTTAGCACTTCTTACAACCACAGAAGCGTTTATTCAATTTTGTGAACAAGCAAGTAATGGAACAACAAATCGCCATTATCTACAGGAGTCGTTATTTCTTAATATAAAAGTTCCTATTCCATCAATAGAAGAGCAGAATAAACTAGTTAAGTCATATAATGACACAATGTTTTTCATAAAAATGGAAGAACTTAAAGTCATGGATATTGACTTAAATGCAACAGTTTGTGTCAGAAATTCGTTGGAGGTTGCTCCATATCCTGGACATATAGAAAAAAAATTAATACACTATCATTATTACAGAAATATTGATTCTTGGAGTGTTCCACAGATATTACATACGGAAATTTCACCTTTTGGGAAAAGTAAATTCACCTGTAAAAGACTATCGGATTTAGCATATATAAACCCCAAAACTGATTTTTCAATCTTATCAGAAGATGATGAAATATCATTCATACCAATGGAGGACATATCTGATGATTATGGTGAATGGATTGGCAAAAAGACTCTTAAAAGGTCGGAAATTAAAGGCTATACCAAATTTCAAAATGGAGACATTATATGGGCACGAATCACACCTTGTATGCAAAATGGCAAGTCTACATTACTACAAAATTTGGTTAATGGCAAAGGGTGTGGATCAACTGAATTTCACGTTATCCGCATAAAATCAGCCGAAGTTTTACCCCAATATATTCATACATTGTTGCGTCACTGTGATGTACTATCTGATGCTAAAAAATATTTCACTGGCTCATCCGGTCAACAAAGAGTACCTGCGTCGTACTTGGAAAACTTGTTAATACCGATTCCAATTTTGGAAACACAAAAACAGATTGCCAATGAATATACCAGTGGTATTGAACAAGCTAAACAAGGGTATTTAAAGATCTGTAATTACAAACAGACGCTGAAAAAAGACTTCGAATCTCAAATTTTTGAATGACATGACAAGGGAAGAATTAAATCAAATCGCAACAACAATATACAATACTAAAAATCCAATTACAATTACCAAACGTGATCTTGTAAATGCATTAGGTTATCATAAACGTACACCTAGAAACATCCATTATATTAATAACTGGTTGGATGAATCAAATCTGATTACTGAACCAAGTTATATCAATGGTGTTATTGATGAACAGATTGATTTGAAATATAAATTCACTATAAAATCCGATGTGTTTCAATTATATTCGCTATATATTGAAAAATACAAGAATTTAAATGAATTAGCCATTGACTTCTCCATAACAAACAAATACTGCTGCTTGATTGGATTAAATGGATCCGGGAAAAGTAATATTTTGGAAGCTATAAGTGCTATATTTTATAGCCTGTACCATATTGCAACTTTAAAAGACGGATTAAAAAAATATCCTTGTCAATTTAAATATAAAATAAGCTATATATATGATAATAAACATTATGAAATCATTGATGGCCGATTAAAAAATGGCAATAAGGTTACTTATGATATTTTACCTAAAAATATCCTCGCACTTTACAGCGGAGAGGACACTCGTTTATGGAAAACATACTATAGACCTGTATATGAAAAATATTGCAGTAAAATGACTGCTACCCAGGGATTCGTCCCTCCCTTTATGTTCTATTTAAGTCGTTACGAATGGGATATTTCCTTATTAACATTACTATATTCGGAAGATGTAGATGTTGTCAAATTTGTCACAGATATAACAAAAAATGCAGAATGCAGAATATCTTTTGAATATAAAAATGGCAATATAAGGAAGTGGGAAGGTACAGAAATTGAGGCGTTCATAGAAAAATTAAAGGAAAAACCTGTCTATACCGTTGAATCATTTAGGGAATTAATTAATGAAATTAATTTTATCGATCAAGCCAGCACATTGTTTTATTGTTTATACAAATGCCGTACTGAAAGCGACAATCAAATAATACAAAAAATAAATATAGAATTTGTAAATAATGGTAATATTGACGGACTTAGCGAAGGAGAGAAAAAATTAATCAATGCCAATACCGTAATTCATATTCTTTCCGCACCAAATAGCTTATGCCTTTTTGATGAACCGGATTCACATATTCATATTGCTAGAAAAGAGGAACTGAAAGACTTGATAAATACCGAAAACAGATATAGTATTGTGACAACACACTCCCCTGTTTTCGTTGACTGTCTTTGCAATGAAAATATCAAGTATGTTAAAAATGGCAAAATTGAGGATTTGGAACGATGCAAAAAATTAGCTCTTTTGTCAAGTAATCGTATCTCCATTTTTGAAAGTTCACTAATATTAGGAGCTAAGAAAATTCTTGTTACCGAAGGTACTTATGATAAAAAATACATAGAAAAAGCAATTTCTGTATTTACTAAAACCAACTCTAAATACAATGTACTTAGGCAAATTTCCATAATACCAGCAGGAAGTGCAGGCAATGCAAAAGCTTTGTACGACGATGTCTTATCCAAGCAACTAGATGTTATAGATGTAATCGTCTTTTTATTTGATTATGACAAAGGAGGACTGGACGGATGGAAAAACATCAATGCAATTGCTTCTAATAAGATAATACCTATCTTTTATCAAAACAATTATAACAATGATTACAATACCGAAAGGAAAAATATAAGCAATAATGACACATATATGGTGGAGGATTTATTTTCTCCTGAATCATATAAGGAAAAAGTAGAGTATATTCATCAAAAAAATACGCATAAGGATTTTCGTTGTAATGAACAAGGAAAAACGACTGATGCCATTAAACAGCATATTGAAAGTCACTATTTGCAGTTCAATGATGAATGGTTCGAGGGCTTTAAACCAGTTTTAAATAAACTGATAACTGTATTTAATTTATAATTATGGGCAAGACGGTAACAACATATTTAATTGACGGAGATCCGAAAGGGACTCAATACGCATTTATCAGCAACAAGATTTGCCAGATGTTTGTAGTACCACGTTCTAACCTCTCTTATTTAAATACACAAAAGAAATTGCAGAAACCTGCATTTTATATATTATTGGGGGGGGGAAGATGAATCAACTAAGCCACAAGCATATATTGGTGAGACGGAGAACTTTAAGAAACGTATAAAAGACCACGACAGCAAGAAGGCGTTTTGGCAAAGAGCCCTCATATTTGTATCAAAAGATGCGGATATGACTAAAATTGATGTGGAATACTTAGAGCATAAAGCTATAGACGAAGCCAATAAAGCAAATGCCTTTATCCTAAGTGATAACAAACAAATTCCTAAAGCTCCGAACTTACCTGAACATCAACAGGACTCAATGGATGAATCCTTTGAAGATGTAAAGTTTTTGGCTTCTTTTATTGGTTGCAATATCTTTGAAATCTCACAACCTAAGAGCGAGCATTTGCTCTACACTAAAGGCAGAGGGTGCAATGCTAAGGGATTCTATAGTTCTGATGGATTTAACGTCTTAAAAGGAAGTGTCATATCACAAACAATGGTTCCATCTTTCAACTGGAAAGAAAAGCGAGAAAAGATGATTAAAGATTACACAGCCAATGAAAACTGTGTATTGGTACTGACTTCAGACAAGAAATTTTCAATTGGGATAGTTCAATTAGAAGGGGAACGAGATGTAGAACTCACACTATTGTTCTATAATTTAGACGCAATCATTGCTGTAGGCTATCGTGTGAACAGATTGAGGTTCGGCTTGCCAATGAGACCGTGTGGTTGACTGCCGACCAGATGGTGGAGTTTTTCAAGTAGACCGTCGATTATTCAGCGTCATATAAAACAGTTTTATCTGAATGGTGAGCTGACACAGGTTTCAACTTACGCATTCTTTTCACAAGCTCAAAACTGAGAGGTAGACGGGAAATAGGGTGACAAATGGGATGAAAGAAATCACAGAAGGCGTTGGGGAATTGCGAACTATACAATTGGTGAGGCCGCAATGAAAATCTTTTTGGGGGAACGGGGCGTTATAGTGGTATGTGATTAATGAGACAGGACGCTATGAATTGTTTTTATCATCCCGAGAAGGCGGCTGTGGCCGTATGTCAGGTTTGTGGCCGGGGGCTGTGTGTGTCGTGTGCTGACATTGATCTGACGTGCCCTGCGTGCCGGAAAGCACGGATCAGACAGTCGGTCAATTCGGCAGTGAAGTATCTCATAGCCCTGTTTGTGGTTGGTTTCATAGGGTATCTCTGGGATTTCATGGGCTCGGCCAGTAGATCTGAGGGTGGACTCAGCGCATACCTTCTGATGTCGATATGCACGGGCGCTTTTATCCTGTACGGTCAGTTCCAGACCGGAGCCAAAACGCTTGTATTTTCAGATCCTGCATCTTATCTGACGCATCAATTGTTGAATGTGTTTTTTAAAGCCACGCTGTCGTTTATCATTGGCGCTATCGCGACTCCTATTGTGATAGTGTGGCAGACAATTGTACTTATAATCAATCTTATAAAAATTCACCGAACAAGGTGATCAGGATGCAAAAATGCAATAAAGTCGATAAGGCCATGCCGGAAATTGATTTTTAAATATTTTTTTGTATCTTAGCATCCGAAATGCCAATGACATGACTTCCATTGACATTCTGACATGGTAAAAACTGCATCAGCAAATCACTACTACGAATCTGGACAATTCGACTGAGCGATGATGCACACAGAGGTGTATCACGACTAAAACAGCAGGGATTTTATGATAAAGGCTCGCATTTTTTATCGTGTCAGCCATTAGAAAGCCAATCAGATAATCATCGCCATAGAGCCAATGACGATAAAATTCCACAAAACCATGAGAAATATAACAAAGTCCGCACTCAGCCTTTTAATCCTTATCCTATTTTGCAGCATTCAATCCAATGCTCAGGTTCCAGATGACAACAAGGTATGGGAATCAGTAGAACAGGATCCTCAGTTCCCAGGAGGGCAAGAAGCACTATTGAAATGGGTCAGCGATAACCTCCGCTATCCGAGCGTTGCTAAGGAAGAGGGCATTCAGGGACGTGTAGTTGTTCAATTTGTAGTGAAAATAGATGGTTCGATCGGTACGGTGAAAGTGGTCCGTGGCAAAGATCCAGACCTGGATGAAGAAGCGATCAGAGTTACCAAGTCTCTGCCAAAATTCGCCCCAGGCAAGATGAATGGTCATCCCGTAAATGTATGGTACACCTTACCTATTACATTCAAGCTCAACCAATAAAGTCCACAACTGGCCCAAACGGTTCCTAACACCACCTCACGCCCAATCATCATGAAAAGGACACTTCAGATCTTATTGTCATTGTGCATATTATGCAGTCTATGCAGCCAATCATCCATATCCAGAAAGTTTGTCAACATAGAATCACGCTTCATTCCGGGAGAGCTATCGACATATCTGGAACTTAACAGCTTATCGCTTTCATTACATCCCAAAAATAAAGAAGAATCTGTATTAGAGGGAACATTTGTATTCAAGGTGCGGAAAACAGTGCGTGGCGAACGAGGCATGTTATTATGGTTCCGTTTGATAGATATCAAGGGGAAAAGAATTTTCGAGGACAAAGAAATCGACCCGAAAAAGTGTGCGGACGCATTCAAGAGAATGCAAAACGGAGCCCAGACAGTGAAAATCGTACTATCTGAAGAGGGAAACACCCAAGATCTGACCAAGTTCTTGAAACGTGTCCACGCTGTTGAATTCACAGACTCAGAATTTGAAGAATGAGACGGCTATAATGAGACGGGATCCAGTTTTTACAGCACTAACAAACATGCGACCCAATCTATTATCATACATACTCCTATTTCTAACCTCAACCGTATCCCCTTTATGGTCTACTGCTGAGGAAATTGAAATAGCAGCGGACAATACGCAACAGACACCGCAGCCGTCACCAACCCCAGTCATAGTCCGGGCTTGCGCCGGCGAAAGATCCGAGGGGTATAAGGATTCACTACAGATTGTGAATATCGGAAAACGGCAACAATATTCCAGCTACGAGTCAGCGACATTTGATACAGATATCAACTCTCCGAAATCTGCGATCTTCTCCCCCGACGGCAAATACATCTACATCAATTCCCTCGAAGGATGCCGTACCGTGAAATATGAAGCTGCCACGTTGACAAAAGCCGGAGTTATCAGATATAATTTCCCATCCGGGAAAGGAAAGCTCTGGGCGGCTCCATCGGAATATTATCCCTTCACCCACTACCCGGAAGGAAGATCACGATCCTTCAGCGGAAAACCGGTGGAAATGGCATGGAGCCATGGAGGAAGATACCTGTGGGTTCCGTTCTACAGAAGGACTTTCGATCTAAACGCACAGGATCCATCGGCCATCGCAGTAATAGACGTGGGAACTGATTCCATTGTCAGGATGTTTGATACCGGGCCACTGGCCAAGATGGTCGCGGTTTCCCCCGACAGCAAGACAGTTGCCGTCACCCACTGGGGCGACAATACGATAGGACTGATCAATATATCGTCGGACAAGATGGACGAATGGCACCATATGGCTCCGCTCACCATAGGGTCGAAACTAAACCTCAACTATTCACTCACCACCCCCGTCAACCGGGACAGCAATTCCGGATATGCACTCAGAGGCACTATTTTCACGCCCGACGGGAAATGGCTTCTGGTATCCGGAATGGGGGGTCCGCTATCAATCATAGACGTCGAGAAACATAAAGTCATAGGATCGACAAACGAAGCCTATGCCATCAGACACCTCGCCACCGATGGAAAATATGTCTATGGATCATGCAATTCATCCGGGATGATAATACGATTTGAGCTTGACTCACTGATTAATTCAGCAATAGAAAAAACACAGTCCGCCGGAAAATTGCGTCTCGGCAAAATCGATAGATACAAAATAGGAAAATCGGCACGCACCATCGATCTTTCTCCCGACAACAAATACCTATTTATCGCCGATAATCTTGGCAGCCAAGTCATTGTGGTCAAGACACAAACCATGCAGGTGATTGACCGAATCAAGGCCGACTCATATCCAGTGGGGCTTGCCTTATCTCCTGACGGCCGGTTTATGGCAGTCACATCACAAGGACGCAAAGGTGGTGGCAACGCCGTCAATTTTTATGAGATCGTTCGAAATGACTATCCAGCCAGCACTCATGCAGATACCGCATCTTCTGCCTCCCCTATCCCCACAACATCTGATGTTTTACACTTTCCTGAAACAGAAACGACTGCTACAGAGTCAATTCTGATGAATACGATCGGCAGCACCACTTTTTATCTTATCCTCTCTGTAGCCATATTATCTCTATTTTTTCTGATACGCTTCTCATTCCGAAAAAAATAAAGACGGGGCTTATATCTTAACATTATTTCACATAAACGGGTGTTGTGCTGACACCATCAGACGCTTATCTTTACGACCGGATAATAAAGTCGTTTCACAAACTACCATGAAAAAGCATGAGCGATCTCGAAAAAATAGCACACTTGTACAAAACAGAGAATGGAGGCTGGAATAAACAAACCGTAGCCGACCATTGCCGTGGCACATCAGAGCGTGCAGGTCATTTCGCCTCAGTCTTCGGGATGAGAGCTTGGGGAGAAATGCTTGGACAGCTGCATGACAGGGGAAAGGAAAGCATAGCTTTTCAAGATCACATACGTCATGCTTCCGGATATGATACCTCAAAGAATAGCATAGAGCCACATCTCCATAGCCCCATTGGAGCGGTATTGGCGCATAGGATTAAATTGGATGCCCTATTTTGGCTTTCCAATCCCATTGCAGGCCATCACCGAGGACTATACGATACCAATGAGTTGGAATTGGTTTTAAAATCAGCTGTGCCGGAAGAAGTTGATGGCACTATTCCGAACATCGATCTGACAAATCCACCGATTAAACCTAATAAAACTGAAGCATCCCATCTGACGAGAATGTTGTTTTCCTGTCTGGTTGATGCAGACTGGCTCGACACGGAACAATTCATGAGACCCGACATCTTTGCACTCCGTGGTCGGCATGACACCCTAACCGAGCTCAAAGAACGCTTAAACACCTATCTCAAAGGCTTTTCAAAAGCGAGCGACAACAAACTAAACCGAATACGGACGGATATTCAACGGCAATGTGCCATAAACACAGGCAATGCCACCGGATTCTATGAACTGACGGTCCCGACCGGAGGCGGAAAGACAATAGCTTCTATTGTATGGGCTATAAATCATGCATTGCGACATGGGAAAAAACGAATCATAATAGCGATTCCGTTCACGAGTATAATAGTTCAAACCGCCCATACATTGAAATCTATCTTTGGATCAGAAAATGTTATTGAACACCATAGCAATTTAAACGAAGATACAGCAAACAAGAATAGTCTTCTGGCATGTGAGAACTGGGATGCACCAATTGTTGTCACGACAAATGTCCAGCTATTTGAATCGATGTTTTCAAACAAACCATCGAAATGCAGAAAACTACATTCACTATGCAATTCCGTGGTGATTCTTGATGAAGCCCAGTCGCTGCCACTGACAAAGCTGCAACCAATAGTTGATGCGATGAAGACTTATGTAAATCTGTTCGGTACATCGTTTCTTTTCTGCACAGCAAGCCAACCAATGCTTGACGGCGAACGGCATGGAATGGGAAACACAATATTCCAAGGCATAGCCCGTGAAAAGATAGCCCCCGTGATAACAACGGCAATGAACCTTCATTCGGAACTAAGAAGGGCAAGATTGCAATTTGACCCCACGCCCTCCACTATCGATGAGATCTGCCATCGTATAGCATCAGAGTCACGTGCATTATGCATTGTGAACAGCAGAAAGACTGCTTTAGAGATATTTGAACACCTTCCATCCGACGGTGCGAAAAATTACCATCTGTCAAGAATGATGTGTCCAGCCCACATACTCGAGACCCTAACTGAAATCAAACGGGAGCTCACCGAAACCGATAATCCAGTCAGAGTCATCTCCACACAATTGATTGAAGCCGGAGTTGACATAGATTTCCCAGTCGTATTCCGGCAGTTTGCAGGACTTGACTCATTGCTTCAGGCTGCAGGACGTTGCAACAGGGAAGGAACCCATCCCGATGGGATCACGCATGTATTCACTATTCAGGGAGACCGCACAATGGGTTCTATCGGATTTGCCATAGACGCAATGAAACGATTGCGAAACCAGCATCCGGACTACGATTGGTTCTCGCCAAAGACAATGAGAGAATACTACCGCATGCTTTATGCGAACACCCCGTCATTCGATGATGCCGAGATAGGATTAATGCTTGATAACCCTCTGAACTGCAACCATGAAACAGCGTCCAATAAATTCAAGATGATAGATGAATCCGGAGTTACGGTCATTGTTCCTTATGGCGAATCATATCAATTGGTCCGGGAGCTTCAGGAACGAGGTCCATCACGAACATTATCACGTAAGCTCGGACGCTACAGCGTATCAATCCGTAAAAAAGAATTTGACCGATTATTGCATTTCGGCCTTATCGAGCAACCATCTGAGGGATTTTTCAGCGTAACACTGCCGACTCAATACGATACTCACACAGGTCTCAAGACCAGCAATGAATATCTTGAGATAACAATGATAATATGAACCGACAATTATATCACAAATGGATTTTTTTGACAAAGAATACGGAATAGAGATCTCAGGTGATTATGCCTGTTTCACGAGACCAGAACTGAAAGTGGAGCGAGTGAGCTATGAGGTTATCACCCCTTCGGCAGCCCGCAATATATTTCAGGCGATATTCTGGAAACCGGCGATAAGTTGGGAGATCACACGCATTGAGGTGCTAAGTCCAATAAAGATGTTTTCAATCAAGCGCAACGAAGTCGGTGCGATTGGCTCAGGTAAAGCTACCGCAATGCCAATCATAGCGACAGAAAAACGTCAGCAAAAAAACACGCTTATGCTGCGCGATGTGCGCTACCGCATCTACGCCAAAATGAGATATATCCCACCCAAGCAAAGAGTCGGAGAGACAATGCGAAAAGCCGGTGATGATGAGAACCCCGGGAAATATCAGGCTATGTTTGAGCGCAGAGCAAGCAAGGGGCAGGCCTTCACAATGCCATATCTCGGAACGCGAGAGTGCGGTGCATCCTTCAAATTACTACCGGATGGAGCAAAAGGGGGAGAAGATCTTTTGAAAGAAAGCCGAGATTTTGGACTTATGCTGTATGATATCGATTACAGCGATAAGACTAATCTATCGCCTATGTTTTTCAGAGCAAAAATGATTGAAGGCGTTATTGAAGTTCCCGAACCAAACAGCAAAGACATATTCAAATGATACTAAGACGGCTATATGAATACGCCTTATCCTTAGGCGATGAGATTCCGCCCATGGGAATGGAGTTGAAGGAAATAGAATATGTGGTTGTTATTGATCACAACGGGCATTTTGTCAGATTCGAATCAAAACGCATTGATAAACGCCGATGTGCAAGTTTCCTTGTAAGCAAAGCGGTGAGCCGTACGAGCGCACCAAAAACAAATACGCTTTGGGATAACGGTAAATATGTGTTTGGCTTCGAAAAATCCCATGAAAAATATCATTCCCTGTTTGTTGAGAGGGTTAAGGAGATCCGGCGCCGCCATCCCGACAATCCAGGAATAACTGCGATGTACAAATTTTATGAGTACCCAGCGGAAGAACGAAAAGCTGAGATGGAAAAAGATCCGATGTATGAAGATGTTGCTTCCTCTCTGGCCAAAAACTTTTCATTCCGACTTGACTCGGAGGACAAATTGATTGCCGAAGATAAAAGCCTGTACCTTGGCGAAACATATGAGGAAGATGAACAACCAAGATATGGTCGTTGTCTTGTGACAGGTGAATACGGGCGAATTGTCCGAACCACAACTCCTACACCGATTCCGGATAATTCACCAATGGCAGCGTTGATTTCGTTTCAGGTCAACTCCGGTTATGATTCCTATGGAAAAACCCAGGCTTATAATTCTCCAATTTCAATACAAGCAGAATCTCTGATAACCGCGGCCTTGAAAAAGTTATTATCAAAGGACTCCAAAAACAAGGTCCGCATAGGCAACCGCATGTTTCTATTCTGGAGCAGTGGCGATCCGACGATCTGCGCAGACCTTGAAGACGGTTTGTCGCTTCTGCTTGATGTCCCGGATAAAAAATGGGCCGATGCAGATCAGATGCTCGGCAAGGTGCACAAATTAGTCAAAAGCATCTATTCAGGCGCAATCAAAACCACTCTTGATGACAGATTCCACATACTCGGTCTGTCACCCAATACAGGACGTATATCAGTTGTGATGTGGACAGAATGCAGTCTACAGGAATTCGCCCAATACATATCTGCTCATTTCAATGACATGGAACTTACCGACATACGTCGTCCTCAAGACCAACGGCCCTATCTCGGAGTATATTCCATTTTATCGGCAATAACACGCGAAGGCAAGTTATCGGGAGTACTACCCAATATTGTCAGCGAGGTAACAGCAGCCATAGTCACCGGCGGCCAATATCCATATCGGCTTTACACTTCAGCCATAGAGCGCATCCGTGCAGAACTCAACGAACATAGAGTCAGCATCCACCATGCATCAATACTCAAAGCCTATATCAACCGAAAAAATAAATACAATAATAATCACAAGCCCTTACAAGCCATGCTCGACAAGTCAAACACGAATCCAGGATATCTATGCGGTAGACTCACTGCCATTCTGGAAACGATCCAAGAAAAAGCCGGCAACGGAGATTCAATACGGACACGCTACATGTCCGCAGCATCATCGACTCCGGCCAGCGTTTTCCCGGCCATGCTCAATCTTTCAGTCCATCATTTGGAAAAACTGACTACAGGAAGCCGGATCTATTTTGAAAACATCAAACAGGAGATTATAGATCTACTACCAGTCAGCGGCTTTCCGTCGCATCTGGACATAAATGACCAAGGACGCTTCTTTGTAGGATATTACCATCAGAGAGCCGATATTTTCTCCAAAAAAGAAAAAAGTGACACAGAATAACAAAATTGCCAACCTCAAAAAAATCATAACATTATGTCAGAATTAAAAAATCGCATTGACTTCATTTATCTTTTTGACGTTCAAGATGGTAATCCCAACGGAGATCCTGATGCCGGGAACCAACCACGCATAGACCCTGAGAATGGGAATGGCCTTGTCACAGATGTCTGTCTAAAACGCAAAATCCGCAATTATATAGACACCGCTTTTAACGGACATCCGGGCTATGATATTTTCATCCAGGAAGCAGCGGTACTTGACAACCGTGTCAACGATATCTACCAAACACCTGAGGTGAGCGGAGCTGACAAAAACAAACAAAAAGATATTGCCAAGAAGGCACTCTGCAAACGCTATTATGATATCCGCGCATTTGGCGCTGTCATTGCAACAACCGACAAGCAGGGGCAAGTCCGAGGTCCGATCCAGCTGAATTTCGCCCGTTCTGTTGATCCTATTATCAGCCTAAACCACACTATCACACGCATGGCCGTCACAAAAGCAGACAAAAATGACAAGGCGAAAGAACGCACAATGGGCCATAAGTCAACGGTGCCTTACGGCCTATATAAGACCTATGGATTTGTCAATGCCAACCTTGCCAATCAGACCGGATTCAACACTGAAGATCTTGATGCACTATGGAAAGCTTTGATCAATATGTTTGATAATGACAGATCTGCCGCTCGCGGCATGATGTCGCCACGCAAACTTATTCTGTTTATCCATGAATCAAAACTTGGCAATGCACCGGCGAATTTGCTTTTTGACAAGGTGCAAGTGACTAAAAAATCTGATGTAGACGTTGCCCGTAGCTTTTCTGACTATGAAGTCAAGATTGATAAAGATCAAATTCCGGAAGGCGTTACAGTCAAAGAACTCATATAATGAACTGACGTAGCCCGTCATTTTCAAACTCATCAGTTCAATCACTATAATATAGCGCAATCTGGAACGTCAGAAAACATATCAAACGGATGAAATGCTTCCACTGTCAGGGATACAACACTATGTGTTCTGTTGTTGCGGATGTATAGTGCTGCAAAAAATCCATGCCATCCGCACCTCCAATAAATCAATCAATTAACAATATTTAAACCAAGATATAAGGCTAAGGACTCTCCCATTTTATATCTTCGCGAAATGTAAGGCTTAACCACCTGAAGCGAAGCCACTTTAAAATGTGGCAGTCGCACCCCATGTGGGTGCGTGAATTGAAACTACTACTACCGGCCTTACGTTCCTCTATCCTCAGGTCGCACCCCATGTGGGTGCGTGAATTGAAACCTCCCATGCCGCCGCGTCGGCTGATCTCACTGTGTCGCACCCCATGTGGGTACGTGAATTGAAACGTTGGTGATGTTGAGATTGCTATGACCCAAGACGTCGCACCCCATGTGGGTGCGTGAATTGAAACGAGGGTGCGATAAAACTGCTGCTCAACGCCACCGAGTCGCACCCCATGTGGGTGCGTGAATTGAAACTATCTCGTAATCCCGACCTTGCTGGTGAAGATCTGTCGCACCCCATGTGGGTGCGTGAATTGAAACGCTCAAATAGCCGAGATATGAGAGATGAAGAGGTCGCACCCCATGGGGGTGCGTGAATTGAAACATGTACGATAACTATAAAGGTAGCACGCATGCCGTCGCACCCCATGTGGGTGCGTGCATTGAAACTATATCGCATACAGCTTGGAGGCGGTACGATTTGGTCGCACACAGTGGCGTGTGCGAATTGAAGAGATGGATCAGTAAAAGCGTAATGTTTGTCATGTGAGCATGACCTGAAATTGTCATGCACCAAAGGGGAAATTTTAAATGCGATAATGATAGTGCTCTCTTGACAAGAGATCCCTTGTGGTTCTAAAGTATCTGTTATTCAGTCATTTAAGCTTCGTCAAGCAATTGAGTTTCGTGATTTTTTGCATTCAAGTTAATTTTATCAGCAGATATTTTTTGTGTAGTTGTCTGATGTTTTGTAACTTTGCACTCGAATTAGTATCTCTTGTCAAGAGATAGTACGATATACAGGAATTTAAACAAGCCGATAGAAGGATACGCAGGGTTTATGAGAAATCCTCTATCGCGCAGACATGATAGACTATAACGTTTTGTATATGCTTGGGAATCAGAAAATTACCCCCCCCGGCAGGATTAGAGTGTTTTTACCCTAACTGAAGCAAAAGACAGAATGGCTACCGAAGTTTCAACGATAGGTCTACAGGGAAACAGGCCAACAGAAAAAAATGCGGATTTGAGCTGTCAGGAGGCTCCGGTCTGGTTCGTGATGCGCGACTTGAAAAGGCCCAACGCTAAGCTTCCAGCCCACAAGCAGCTTTCAGAGATGGGGTTTGAGGTTTTCACTCCGATGAAACAGCTGATAACCGTTAGAGCCGGACGTAGAATCCGTCAGGAAGTCCCGGTGATTCCGGACTTGCTTTTCGTATGCTCCACGCGTGGCAGCCTCGATCCGGTAGTTGCACGGACCTCCACGCTTCAGTATCGATTCATGAAAGGATCGGCCTATTGCTGCCCTATGACGGTTCGCCATTCGGACATGCAACGGTTTATCACGGCAGTAGAGTCGACCGAGTCACCGGTCTATTATCAGCCGTCGGAATTAAAACCGGAGATGATCGGCCGTAAGATCCGAATCGTAGGCGGATCGCTTGACGGCTACGAAGGTTCGCTGCTGTCGCTGCGTGGCTCGCGCAAAAGGCGGCTGATCGTGGAGATTCCCGGATTGATGGCGGTTGGCGTAGAGATCAACCCCGATTATATTCAGTTTATAAACTAATACCCGACCGACGGCATCTTGCCGGTGCCTGTCAGCGGAATTCTTTCTTTTATAACCTATGAGACTAAAACAGATCTTGCTGACCATCATGGCGGTATCGCTGATGGCAATTGTCAATTCATCCTGTTCAACCCCGAAGGATATTTCGTATCTTCAGGGGCTTTCGGACGGCCAGGCACAGGCTTTGGCGTCGCAGCGACGGCTGACGGTGCGCCCCGACGACCGTCTGTCGATCATCGTCAGTTCAAAGGATCCGGAGCTTGCGCAGGCGTTCAACCTGATGGTGGCGCAGTCGCGTCTGGGTCAGACGGGCACTTCGACGAGCAATAGCCAGACATCGGCCTACACCGTGTCGCCGGAAGGGGAAATTTCGATGCCGCTCGTAGGGACGATAGAGGCCGAGGGGCTCACACGCAGCGAACTCGCCCGACAGATCGAGAGCCGCATCAAGGCCGAGGGATTACTTAAAGACCCTGTGGTGACGGTTGAGTTTCTCAACGCGGCAATCTCGGTTCTTGGCGATGTTGAGTCGCCGGGGGAATATCCGATCGACCGCGACAATATGACTCTCCTACAGGCTCTGAGCAAGGCCGGCGACCTTAAGATCACCGGACAGCGCCGCAACGTGATGGTGCTTCGTCAGGAGGGGGACAAAGAGGTCAGCTATTTCGTCGATCTGACCAATCCGAAATCAGTCATGGAATCCCCGGCCTACCGCATTCAGCAGAACGACATCATCTATGTTGAGCCCAACAACATGCGCAAACGCCAGTCGACAATCAACGGCACGTCGGTGCTGACTCCGGGCTTCTGGATCTCGATCGCTTCGTTTGTGGCATCGATGTCAGTACTCATCTTTAAATAAACAATCAAGCCAGTCATTCATCCCACATACACCTATCCGCACAGCAATGGAAGAAACAACGGAAAAAGAAATCAAATCGCCGACAAATCAGGTTAAGATCAGCGATGTCATATTCACCACTCTGCGTCGCTGGCCATGGCTGATCCTGTCGATAGCATTGTTTGTCGGCGCAGCCGTGTTCTACATACTCCGCACGCCACCGGTCTACACGCGGTCGGCGTCGATCGTCATAAAAAGTAGCTCCACCGGCAATTCCATCTCCGATATTAGTGCGTTTTCGGAGATGGGGCTGGTGCAGACGAGCTCCAATATCAACGATGAGATAAACAAATTGCAGTCGCCCGACGTGATGGACGAGGTTGTCCGCCGTCTGGGGCTCGACAAGAGCTATTCGACCGAGGGCCGATTCCACCGCGAGATCCTCTACGGCTCGTCGCTCCCTGTCACTATCGACTACCCTACTCTGACCGAAAGCGAAAGCGGCTCGGCCACCATCGACATTGACGGCAAGGGCTCGATCACGCTGTCGGATGTCGTTCTGTCGGGCGAACGGGTGACACTTCCCAACTCAGGCCGCGTCATCCCCGGCGACACTATCCGCACGGCCCAGGGCAATATCGTGGTCAACCTGACGGGACGCGGATCGGCAAAAAATGCCACGATCTACGTCAACAAGCAGCCATTGTCGTCGGCCACCGCACAGTTTATCGGCGAGTTTGGCGTGGCTCTCAAAAGTAACAGCGGCAACACAATCAACCTCACGGCCACGGACTATTCGCCGGAACGCGCCGTCGATCTGCTCAATGGCGTGATCGCCGTCTACAACGAAAAGTGGCTTCAGGACCGCAATCAGGTGTCGGTCTCCACGGCTAACTTCATCAACGAGCGTCTGGCCGTGATAGAAAGCGAGCTCGGCGGCATCGACAAGGATATCGCGTCGTATCAGAGCGAGCATCTGATCCCCAACATACAGCAGGCGGCATCGATGTACATGTCAGAAAATCAGGAAGCATCCTCGCAGATGCTCAATCTGAACAATCAGCTCCAGATGACACGCTACCTGCGCAACTATCTCGGCTCGGCCTCGGGCAAGAACGAGATTCTTCCGGCCAACACCGGCATCGGCAACACGGCTATCGAAGGTCAGATCGGGCAATACAACTCCATGATGCTCGACCGCAACCAGAAGGTTGCCTACTCATCGGAGACCCATCCCATTGTGGCCGATCTCGACAATCGGCTAAGCGCCATGAGAGCATCTATCGTCTCGTCGCTCGACAATCAGCTGAAAGCCCTTGAGACCCAGATGCGCAACCTGCAATCATCGAAATCCACAACCACATCGCAGCTGGCCGCGGCTCCTACGCAGGCTAACTATCTGCTGACCGTCGAACGCCAGCAGAAGGTCAAGGAGTCGCTCTATCTGTTCCTGCTGCAAAAGCGCGAGGAAAACGAGCTCTCACAGGCATTCACTGCCTACAACACGGAGGTGATCAAACGTCCGTCGGGATCATCGGCTCCCACCGCTCCGGTGCGCGACAAGATCATTCTGATAGCATTCGTGATCGGCCTCGCACTGCCATTCGGCGTGACCTATCTGATCGAAAGCACCAACACCCGGATTCGTGGCCGCAAGGACATCGACAGCCTGTCGATACCGTTCCTCGGCGAGATCCCCGACGACAAGCCCAAGAAAGGCGAGCGTCAGGAATCACGCATAGTCGTGAAGCAGGGCAAGCGCAACGTTGTCAACGAAGCGTTCCGAGTGCTCCGCACCAATCTTGGCTTCCTGACGGGCAGCACGAAAGGCAACGTGGTGATGATCACCTCGTTCAACCCCGGATCGGGCAAAACATTCATAGCCATGAACACGGCTGTCAGCCTTGCCATCAAGGGTAAACGCGTGGTGGTGATCGACGGCGACATGCGCCGCTGCTCCACCTCGGCCTATATCGACACTCCGGAAACCGGTCTGAGCAACTATCTGGTAGGCGAAACCGACCGCCTGTCGGATATCATCTACTCCGACTCGCTGATCCCGGGTCTCAGCGTGATTCCGGTCGGCACTATCCCCCCTAACCCCACGGAGCTTCTCGAATCGCCCCGTTTCGCTGAGCTGATCAAGACGCTCAAAGCCGACTATGACTATATTCTGATCGACTGTCCGCCGGTAGAGATGATGGCCGACGCACAGATCATAGAGACCCTGGTGGACCGCACCATCTTCGTGATCCGCGCAGGACTCTTCGAACGCGCCATGCTCCCCGAACTGCAGCGGCTCTACGACCAGAAGAAATACCGCAACATGACCCTCGTGCTCAACGCCACCGCCGCCGAAGGCTCACGCCACGGCTACAAATACGGCTATGGCTACGGTTACGGCTACGGCAACTACTCCCACTACACCAAAAAAGACTAACATCTTTATTTGATCAAACGCTAAGAAATGGCCAACAAGATCGCAAAAAATACAATTTATCTTTATATAAGAATGATTATCACAATAATCATTTCCTTATATACATCCCGAGTTGTATTAGAAGCGCTTGGTGTTGTTGATTATGGAATATATAATGTGGTTGGTGGGATTGTAGCTATAATCAGTTTTTTAAGTTCAGCCCTGAGTGCTTCCACATCCCGATTCTTGTCCACAGCCTTAGGGCATTCTGATCAAACAGAACTGATTCGTGTATTTTGTACCGCAAAATATATCCATCGACTTTTTGCTGTAGCTTTACTGATTTTAGGAGAAACTATTGGCGTATGGGCAGTAAACCACGTATTGGTTATCCCGGAAAGTCAAATATATGCAGCCAATTGGACTTTTCAATTATCATTATTTGCCACAGCATTAGCTCTAACCCAAATACCATATGATGCCCTCATTGTAGCACACGAAGATCTTCACATTTTTGCATATCTTCAAATTCTCTCTTCCTTACTTAAGCTTGGCATCGTATTCCTATTAATGATCATAAGCTTTAATAAGCTAATTTTATATAGTATATTAGTATTTCTTGTAAGTATCATTATTCGGACTCTATATTGGGGATATGCAAAACGTAATTATCAGGAAACCCATAGCCATGCCAAAGTAGACAAACAAATAGTAAAACAAATGGCATCATTCTCCGGATGGGATCTATTGGGACATATTGGATTCACAGCTCGACAACAAGGTACAAACATTGTTATGAATATGTTTTTTGGAGCTGCCATTAATGCAGCATCAGGATTGGCCACCACCGTCCAAGGAATCATTTCATCATTTGCGTATAATATCGTGACAGCCGTTAGGCCTCAAATAATAAAAAGCTATGCAACAGGTGATCTACAGAAGTTCAGATCGTTAATAAAGAACGCTATATTCGCGACACTATGTATGATAATGCTCATATGCATACCTTTAATCCTAAATCTGCATACGGTTCTAACCATATGGCTTAAAAATATCCCTGATTATTGTTACCAATTCACACTTTATTGCTTGATTGGCTGCATTGTTTCAAGCATATCTTCAGTTTTTTTAATTGGCATACATGCCACTGGGGATGTCAAGCGAAGTAGTTTGGGTAGAAATATAATATATATTCTATCCTTGTTTTGCATATTTCTCTTTTTAAAAATGTCATTTCCACCGACATGCGCTTATATAATATTTATAATAACACAGTTAATGACGCTATGCAATGACGTTTATATTCTACATTCCGTATTATCCCCACAAATAATCCGCAATATATTATTTCAGAATGTTGCAATAATCACAATAGGTATGATTTGCGGAATAATTGCATACTATATAACAATAGAAAATACCTTTTTAAAGGTGATAATATCAACTCTTGTCTATATCCTTACCTTTATACCATTCGTATTCTTTATTGTAACAAATTCTTCCCAAAAGAAGATGATAATAGAATTAATAAAGGCTAAATTAAACTTTATATGAGTAATTTAAAACATCCTTGTAACAACATCTCAAAGTTAAAAAAATGTTACAGATGTTCTGTATGTGGAGGATTATGCCCAGTAAAAATTATAGATATCACTAACTCTAATGGTTTCATAGAGCCTAAAATATCCCATCAAGACCAGTGCATAAATTGTGGACTATGCTTGAAAGTTTGCAGTTTCAATAGTGTAGATCCAATAGAATACAACACTCCAATTGGAGCATATTCAACTGTAAGTACAAATCCAACAACTGTAGCTACATGCACGTCTGGAGGTACTGTTTATGAATTATTAAAACATGGCATAAACAATGGATATAAAGCAATAGTTGTCAGGTTTAACTTCGACACACAACGCCCTGAGCACTACATAGCCCACACAATTGAAGAATTAGAAGAATCAAAAGGAAGTAAATATCTCCAAAGTGATATATCAAAGATCATCCCCCTGCTATCAAGAACTGAAAAATACATAGTTGTGGGAACTCCATGCCAAATAGCATCTTTACGAAGATATCTTAAATTCAAAAAAATCGAAAATAATTTCATATTTATTGATTTTTTCTGCCACGGCGTTCCATCCACAAAGTTATGGGATCGATATATTTCT
Source organism: uncultured Muribaculaceae bacterium (assembly GCA_910579185.1). Lineage (GTDB taxonomy): Bacteria > Bacteroidota > Bacteroidia > Bacteroidales > Muribaculaceae > Paramuribaculum. The sequence continues at coordinate 86,143 of CAJTTG010000003.1, read as the reverse complement.
CTTAAATCCAAACAAATAGGGAACATTAAGTCTGTTTTATTTCGAGCAAAGGATTTTGGATGGCATCAAAGCATACGAGTCAAATTAATTGGGACCAATGGCACAACCATTACCAAAGCGCCCAAAAAGGATATTTTCTTCAATTACTTCCTTGGGGACAGATGTCTTTCGGCTGCTTGTTATGACAGTTGCTCTTTTAAACAAACCAATACCGCCTCTGACATAAGAATTGGTGACCTGTGGGGGACCAAATATCTAAAGAACGAAACAGGCATAACCGGAGTTATAACATTCTCCACACAAGGAGAATCGTTCTTAAAATCTGCCGAAAATATTCAAATAAGGTCTGAAAGTACAGACACTATACTTTCTGGGCAAATGAAGATGAATGCCAAACGGTCAGCATCATATCCTATTGCCCAACTTGCGATAAGATCCCAAATATTATTTATCGCTCTAACACCATTATGCGATCTAATTGATTTTATATATGGTCTGCCTAAACGTATCAGGAATCACTATAATTTTTAACTCCTCAAAATGACATACCTATTTCAAAAATTATATCGTTTTTTTTCCCCATTCCATATTTCCGGAGTAAATAATCAACTGAACATTCCGTCCAAAAGATCAAATGTAAAGATTACAATCCATGGAAACAACAATACTGTGGATATCGCACCGGCAAAGAACCTTGAAAATCTTAATATTTTAATATTAGGGGATAATAATCATTTATCAATTGGTGAAAATGCCAGAATATACGGGCCATGCTCTATTCGAGTTGAGGATGGCGCCAAGGTTCTTATTGGGCATGACACCGGATTACGTGGAGTGAAGATATTAGCCAGAGAGTCATCTATTTCGATTGGTAACGATTGTATGACAAGCTATGGTGTTACTATCAGAAATCATGACTCCCATAACGTTTTAGATGCGAATAGAACCATATGTAATCCACCCAAAGATATTATCATAGAAGATCACGTATGGATTGGTGAAGATGTAACTATTCTTAAAGGCACAAAAATTAAGCCAAATTCTATTGCGGCTTTTGGAGCTATACTAACAAAACAATATCCTCCAAATTGTATAATCGCTGGCAATCCAGGTGTGGTTGTAAAAGAAAACATAACATGGAGTAAATAAACCAATGCAAATATGAGAGTTGCCACAATTACATGTCATGATGTATACAATTATGGAGCATCGCTTCAAGCTTATGCGCTGCAACAATTTTGTGAACAGGCAGGTGCAGATTACCATATCATTGATTATAAACCAGACTACCTTTCGCAACATTTTAAATTATCAGTAGTCGCAAACCCACGCTACAATTTTCCAATAGTCAAGCAACTCTACCTACTTGCCAAACTACCTGGGCGGATACGTGACCTAAAAAAGAAACGAATTTTTGATAATTTCACAACTAATTACCTCCATCTGACTTCGACAAGATACCATACATGTGATGACATCAGGAACTCTTTGCCTGAAGCTGATCTATATATTGCCGGCAGTGACCAAATTTGGAACACATTGTTCCGTAATGGTCATGACAGCGCATTCTATCTTGATTTTGTAGGCTCACGAGGGAAAAAGATCAGTTATGCTGCGAGTTTTGCAACTGACAAAATCCACAAGGATGCCGATTCCTTTGTGAGTAAAATGTTAAGAAATTTTAACGAAATATCAGTTCGCGAAACAAGTGCCCTGCAACTTCTATCTAAATTAGGGCAAAACAAAGCAACATTAGTATGCGACCCTGTATTCTTGCTAAATAGAGGACAATGGATACAACTGCTTAAATCCACGATTCAACCAAAAGAAGATTATATCTTAGTATACGATTGCGAAAGGAGCTCAAAAATCAGAAACGTCGCACTAAAACTCAAAGAACAGACAAGCCTTCCAATATACATTCTCTCTAAAACAGCAGGAAGATATGCCGACAAAGATTTCTCCTTAGTCGGTCCATTGGAGTTTCTGTCATTGATTTTAAATGCAAGATACGTTATTGCAAATTCGTTCCATGCAACAGCTTTCTCAATAATTTTCCATAAAGAATTCTTCATAGTCAATCGTTCTGAAAGCATAAATACCAGAATGCATGATTTTTTGTCGTATTTAGGAATTCCCGACAGGATAATTTCAACGACTACATCATTGAATCTTAAGCCTATAGATTTCATTGACGTATCCCATAAACTTGATTTTCTGATAAATGAGTCAAAATCATTCATAAACAAGCATCTCCAATTGATATGAAGAAAAAGAGCATATTTATCAATATGCATTATCTTGAGCTAGGTGGAGCCGAAATGGCATTAATCGGACTTCTGAATGCTTTTGACTACAACAAGGTAGAGGTAGATCTATTCTTAAATAAGCATTCCGGCCCATACCTGAAATATATCCCAAAGGAAGTAAACCTACTTCCTGAAATAAAACAATATGCCAATATTGAGACTCCGATCTCAAAATTGGTCCGAAACATTCAATTTACATCAATAATTCACAAATTAAAAAGCCGTGCGAAGTTAAAGAAATATTTATCTTCTCATCCCGGATTTGACAGTGTAGCAAGTCATATATATATGGACTATTACATCAAAGTCCTACCTCCGATTAAAATTAACAAATATTATGATTTAGCAATCAGCTTTTTAGATCCCCCTCATATCGTACAAGATCTAATAAATGCCAGAACTAAAATAGAATGGATCCATACTGATTTTTCGGCTATACCATACGATACAAATCTAACATTTAATAGATGGGAAAAAAATGATTACATCATATCAATATCAGATGAAATAACCAAAACATTTATAAATGTTTTTCCAAGTTTTCACAATAAGATAATAAAAATAGAGAATATCATATCTCCATCTTTTGTCAGATCTCGTGCTGATGAATTTATCCCATCAGAATACAATCAACAAGAAAATACGCTTTGCTCTATTGGTCGACTAAATGCCGCTGCAAAAAATTTTAAAAATATCCCCCATATTGCTAAAATCATTAAAGATTCCGGCATAAAATTCAAATGGTTTATCATCGGTCCTGGTGACAACTCTGAAATAGAAAAGCAAATAATGCTAACTGGGACTTGCGATGTTGTAAAAATTATTGGCCCAAGAACAAATCCATATCCTTACATAAAAAATTGTACTATCTATATACAGCCATCTTTGTTTGAAGGAAAATCCATCTGTGTAAGAGAATCACAGATTTTATGTAAACCAGCAATTATCACAAATTATCCAACATCCAAATCCCAGATCCAACATAACATTGATGGTATAATTTGTAATATGGACAATTCCGATATTGCAGATGCTATCATTGAATTATTAGGGAATAATACTAAACAGCAACAAATTATTTCTCACTTAAAAACACATGATTACGGCTTTGAAGATGAGGTTAATAAATTATATCAATTAATTCAATCATAATGTTTAATCCAGATCATATACACATTGCAATAGCATCCGATCAGAACTATGCAAAATTTGTAGCTGTCGCACTAGCTTCTTTTTTCGATACAAATACATGGTTCAGACAAGCTACCATACATCTTTTATCAACTGGAATAACAAAAGATGGTATTGCCAATATAAAAAAACAAATGCCGGTAGATAAGTCTGAATTAATTATTCACAACTTAAGCGATATTTCCGACAGACTACAAATCCCTGTTCCTACGACCATCTCCATATCCTCATATAACCGGCTATTTTTATCCGAGATAATCTCTTCGGACGTTGATCGAATACTATACATAGATTGTGATGTTTTATTTAACAAAAATATATCCTCGCTATGGAAGTACAAAATAGAGAACAGCTACTTAGGTGGAGTTCTTGATACGCTACCTGACGATGTATCAAAATTAAAGATAAATTTGAAACCAACAATGCCATATATTAACGCCGGGATTCTGTTAATAAACCTAAAGAAATGGCGAGATGATAATTTATCCCATAAATTTTTAGCGTTTCTAAAAGCTCATAATGGCATTGTTCATCACCATGATCAAGGAATAATCAATGGTGTTTGCAAAAATAAGATTATAATTTTACCGCCAATATATAATGCCACTACATGCTATTTCTCTCATAAATACAATAGGATAAAATCCACTAACACACCATTCTATTCTATTTCTGAATTTAACGAAGCAATAAATAATCCTCACATCGTCCACTTTACAGAAGGGTTTCTTAACAGACCTTGGCGAAAAAATTGTAAACATCCCATGAAAAATATATATCGAAGGTATTATTGCAATACATTAGGATATGATCTCGAACCGGACAACAGGTCTTATGCAGTTAAGATTCTTAGCTATTCTTTTAGATATCTGCCATATTCTTTTTATTCTACCATATCAAGAACCATTTCTTTTATAAGTAGATTTCTAAAACACTAAACATGATTCAAAAAGAATTATCGGTTATAATACCTCTTTATAACTGCGAAAAATATATTTCTAATGCATTAGATTCATTATTATGCCAAAATGTAGCGTTAGAAATAATTGTTGTTGATGATGGATCATATGATAAAGGTCCTGATATTGTCCAACAATATATGAAAAAATATGATTTCATATATTTGTATAAGCAAAAGAATAAAGGTCCATCCTCTGCAAGAAATTTAGGACTAAAGTACGCTTCCGGTCAATATATCTATTTCATGGATGCGGATGATTTCCTAAAAACAAACACACTTGGACAAGCAATAGATTATTTAAAATCAGAACAAGCGCAGATAGCAAGTTTCAGACCTATAATTATTCCTGAAAAAGATATTACTAAACATCTGTTCCAGCCTTGTAACAACCTTTTTTTATCCAAAAAATTTTCAGGTATAGAGTATATAGAACAATCAAAGGCATTAGCAGGTATTACTTTAATCCGCCATGTCATAAGTTCAGATTTAATTAAAAAAAACAATGTCAAATTAAATGACTCCTTATTCTTAGAAGAGGACTATGCTTTTTTATTTGAATTATTGCTGAATACTTCTGATATTATTGTTTTAGAAGGAGATCGTCCATACCATTGAGTGAAAAGGTTGTCTTCATCAAGTAACAGCATAAATAACAGGGCGTTACACTCATACAAAGCACTAGTACTTCATTATAGTAAGTTATTAACGGATAATAGACTTCTAGCATCTCAAAAAGTTCGTAAATACATAATTTATCGACAAACGAATGCAATACAAACATACCTCCTAGCTTTAGCCAAAAATTATTCTATTAAAGACTTAAAAGAAGCAATTTCATATTTTAAATCAATAAATACGTACCCATTTAATGGCTTTACAACATTGCATTTATATCGTTTATGGAAACTTGCCGGAGGACTAAAAGCTTATGTTAATTATCTAGTTGTAAACATTAGTACACTACTACTATTATACAAACGTATCCATGGATAGAATACTACCACCGAAGAAAATACACTACTGCTGGTTCGGTAGGAATCCATTGCCGGAATCTGCGCTGAAATGTATTGCTTCATGGCGCAAATATTTCCCAGGCTATGAGATCATTGAATGGAATGAGGATAATTTCGATGTCAATTCCATTCCTTACACAGCCGAAGCATACGCAGCTAAAAAATATGCATTTGTAAGTGACTATGCCCGTTTCAAAATTCTGTATGATCACGGAGGTCTTTATTTTGATACAGATGTGGAGGTTATCAAGTCATTCGATGACATCCTTTCCCGTGGATCTTTTATGGGCGTCGAAATCGAACCGCAAAATGGATCAAAGATAGCAGTAAATCCGGGATTAGGATTAGGAGTTTCAGCTCATAACAACATATTATCTGAAATAATTGATTTTTACACAGTCCATAACTTCCGCCTTGAAAATGGGAAAATAAACCCTTATGCTGTTGTGAAAATAACAACAGATCACTTATGCCGACATGGTCTTAAAAACATATCCGGCATACAGGCAATAGAAGATATAACTATATATCCTGCTGAATATTTCAATCCATTGGATGACGCAACGGGCAGATTATATAAGACATCCAAGACCCACTCAATCCATTGGTTTTCCAAAACTTGGATGGATGTAAATCCATTTCGTCAAACTATTTCCCGGTTTATTCATAGAATATTCGGAACAAAACTGACACAATTAGCCAGAAGGCTAACACGCACAAAATAACATATTTGTGATTCCCGAAAAACTTTATTTCACCTTATATATAAACGTGATCCTACTGCTCACGTTATGGTACACGATTTCTTCGAAGAAAGAAACCGCAAAAGAAATCATACGGAGTAATGATTCTATTATTCCGGCAGCCTTCTTCTGTTTCATTCTTATAATCTTTATTGGAACACGTCCCATCTCGTATAAGTTCGGAGACACTCCAATGTATGCACACATGTATAACGTCATTGGAGATCTAAACGGAGCGGATCTTTCTCAATTATCAGAAGGCGGCTTTAAATGGCTTATGGCAACTTGTCGGCCATTCCTTGATACTACTGGATTCTTTTTAGTTGTCGCAGCAGGATATATAGGATTTATGTTCTGGGCCTGCAAACAACTGATGCCCAACAATGTTTTGGTTGGAGTGCTATTCAATCTCGCATCATTTTCTTTCTATACATACGGAACAAATGGTATAAGGAATGGTCTTGCCTGCAGTATGGTAATGCTTGGAATAGCATTAATGACCGGGAATAAAAAGGAACGGATGGCAGGTATAGCCGTCAACGTTGCAGCATGCACTATCCACACATCAGTATCATTACCAACTATGATGGCCATTGCATCATTCTACATAATAAAAAAGTTCAAGACAGCATATACGTTCTGGATTCTATCAATCATAATAAGCCTTATTTTAGGAAACACTATTGCCAATATCTTTGCTTCATTAGGCTTTGACGACCGAATGTCAGGGTATCTAAACAATCAGGACGCAATGGATCAATTCTCTTCCACCGGTTTCCGTTGGGATTTCCTTCTGTATAGCGCAATGCCAATAGTCTTAGGCTATTATATCATAATAAAACGTGGAATCCGCAACCGGACTTATGAGTTTTTATTGAACACATATATCCTCAGTAACGCATTCTGGGTGATGGTGATTCGTGCTGCATTTTCAAATCGGTTCGCTTATCTGTCCTGGTTTCTCTATCCGATAGTGCTTGCTTATCCGCTGCTTCGTCTTCCAATATGGAAAGATGAGCAGGGTAAATATCTAAAACAGATAATGATAGCCAATATTGGTTTCACCTACATAATGTGGCTTTTAGGAAAATGAAAACACTCACTATATTCACTCCGGCCTATAACCGCGCGCATACAATTGGCCGGACTTATGAAAGTTTGCTTCGTCAGACCTGCAACGACTTTGAATGGCTGGTGGTTGACGATGGTTCAACAGACAATACGGAAGAGCTGATAAAAGGCTGGATCAAAGATGACAAGGTTCCTATCCGATACATCCGTCAGCAAAATCAGGGAATGCATGGTGCGCACAACACAGCCTATGCCAATATATCCACGCCGCTGAACACATGTATTGACTCTGACGACTATATGCCGGACAACGCCGTGGAACTTATCATTGACTTCTGGAAAAAACATGGCAGCGACCGATACGCCGGATTAATCGGACTCGATTGCACAGAAGATGGCAAAACAATCGGGACACAGTTCCCGGAAGGAATGTCGGAAACAACACTACAGGATTTCTATGCAAAAGGAGGATCGGGAGATAAAAAAATGGTCTATCGCACTGAAATCATCAACCGATATCCTGAGTATCCAATTTTTGATGGAGAACGCTATGTTGGTCTCGCATATAAGTACATGCTTATTGATCAAGACTACAAACTGCTTACCATCAATGCCCCCCTTGTTGTTGTGGAATATCAACAGGACGGATCAAGCTACAATATGTACTCTCAATACTGGCGTAACCCTCGGGGCTTCTCATTCTTTAGAAAAACAGAGATGGTATGTGCTCCAACATTCAAACGCCGGTTCATATCCTGTATACATTACGTAGCAAGTTCCATCATAGCCCGTAATAAAAATTTCATAGCTGAATCTCCGAAAAAAACACTCACAATACTTGCAATTCCATTTGGCTTTGCCTGGTATCTGAGAATCCGATCGAAGGTCAAAGCAAAAGCAAAAATGAATTTCAAATCATAATACTATGAGGATACTGCATGTGATAACTTCGCTGAGAACCGGTGGTGCGGAGAAACTGATGGTTGATCTGCTGCCACGATTCCGCGACATGGGCGCAGAGGTGGATCTGCTGATCTTCGATGGCACAGCGACACCTTTCCGCAAAGCTTTAGAAGCAACCGGTATCCGGGTAATTGATTTTGGGAAAGGAGGATCGGTATATAATCCACTCCATGCCGTAAGACTGGCGAAGTTGATGCGCAACTATGATATAGTCCACACTCACAACACAGCTTGTCAGCTTTTCGGAGCATTCGGTTCTCTGTTCAGCAAAGCAAAGTTAATCACTACAGAACATTCATCTTCTAATCGCCGACGTGGCAATCGATTGCTCTACTGGCTTGATCTTTGGATGTATAGCCGCTACAATTGCATTATCTGCATAGCTGATAAAACGGCAACAAATTTACGCATGCATCTCAGACGAAAAGAGCATGGCGAAGACAACATCACTACAATTCTTAACGGCGTTGATGTTAATAAATATGCATCGGCCACTCCATCCTCTGAATTAAAAAGCGGACTTCCGGATGGGACAAAAGCTATTACAATGGTGGCAGGTTTCCGCTGGGAAAAAGATCAGGACACAGCCATAAAAGCCTTGACATTTTTGCCCGAGGAGTTCCATACGTTTTTCGTTGGTGACGGAGTGAGACGTAAAGAATGTGAACAATTAGCCGAGCAACTTGGCGTCAGCAACCGGACGCACTTCATGGGAATCCGCTCAGATGTGGCCAATATCCTTAGAGCGAGCGACTATATTGTCATGTCGTCCCATTTTGAAGGTCTGTCACTCTCTTCCGTAGAGGGTATGAGCGTTGGAAAACCATTTCTTGCATCCGACGTTGACGGGCTGCGCGAAGTGGTTAAAGATGCCGGAGTGCTTTTCCCTCATAGCGATGCCGAAGCTCTGGCACAGGAAATACGGATGCTTGACGCGGATCCGACCTATTACAGGAATGTGGCCGAGGCATGCCGCAAACGCGCCTCGCAATACGACATATCGACAATGTCCCGAAACTATATGAATGTTTATAAATCACTGATCTGATGAATAAAATTTACGAAAAAAGAGAGCGCATGCTCTGGGTTGACTCAATGCGAGGTTTTTCAATGTTGATTGTTGTACTCGGACATGTTTTACTTTCAATGGGATTGGGCGGTTATGACTCCGTGTTAAGTTCCCTCCTTCTCACTTTCCGGATGCCTTTGTTCTTCTTTGTAAGCGGCTTTTTCTCATATAGAGCAATTTCCTGGTGGAACAAAAGTCGATTAAGCGATATATTAAAACGGAAGATCCAGGCTCAAATCATCTCAACTATAGCATTTCTATCTATATTTCAAATAGTTATAGGGGGGGGGTATCGTATGGCCTGAAAGCGGATTCGGAGGTTATTGGTTCACTATAGTCTTGTTTCAGATGTACGTGCTGTATCTATGTGTTACCGGGGTCAGCAACATCATAAAACGTGATATATCACTTCCTTTAATGGCTATTTTATCCATTGCCGGTGTTGCCATATTGGTTTTAATGCGTGGAGATTCATGGTTATGGAATTTCCTCTGCTGGGAGAACCTGACGAAATATCTACAGTTTTTTACGCTTGGACTTATCATATCAAAATATCGTAATAAGTTTTTCAATACGCTGACTAAAAACTGGTTTTCAACACTAATGATCGTTGGTTGGATAATCTGTATGCTTCTATGGTACAACGACAGTTTCCACAACAGATTCCCACTGGTTTACAGCTTGGTTCATGACATCGCCGTCAGATATTTCGCACTTATGACTGTGGTAATAATGTTCCATCGTAATGCTCAGTATTTTTCAAGTGAGGCAAGATCAGCCAGAACACTCCGATATATCGGACAAAGGACACTTGATATCTATATGATCCATTATTTCCTGATTCCAAGTTTAGGATTCCTTACCATTTTTCTATCAACAGGCAATATGCTGACAATCCAACTTGCAATTGGAATAACTATCACTGCAATCATCGTCGCATTGTGTCTATTAATCAGTTCAATTCTACGCCAAAGCCAGACACTGGGTTCATGGCTGTTTGGCGTTAAAGTACGCACAGCATAATTTATGGCAAAAACAAAGATAATACGGACGTCGACAGTGGCGACCTCGCTCAACACATTCTGCCGGGGACTGCTGCGACAGTTGCAGCAGGAAGAGGGTATGGAAGTGGTAGCCGTGGCATCGCCCGGAAAGGAGATGGCCGACATGGAGCAGCGCGAGGGGATCCGCACTATCGGCGTTGAGATGGAGCGGCGCATGTCGCCGTTGAAAGATCTGCGCAGCCTGTGGCGGCTCTACCGCGTGTTCCGGCGCGAACGTCCGGCTATGGTTCATTCCATCACACCCAAAGCCGGGCTACTGTCGATGATGGCGGCATGGATGGCACGGGTGCCGGTGAGACTGCACACGTTCACAGGGCTCGTGTTCCCGACAGCTACGGGGCTTCAACGCCGTATTCTGATGATGACCGACCGTCTGACATGTGCCTGCGCTACGCATATCGTACCGGAGGGAGAAGGCGTTAAAAACGATCTCATAAACAACGGCATAACCCGTAAGCCGCTGCAAGTGCTCGGCCACGGCAATGTGCGCGGAATCGACCTCACCCACTACGATCCGACCCTTGCCGATGTGGAGTCCGAAGCAAAAAAAATCCGACAGTCCGACCGACTGACATTTGTTTTCGTAGGCCGATTGGTGGGCGACAAGGGCATCAACGAGCTTATAGAGGCTTTCTCCCGGTTGCATGAGGAACGGCCATTTGTCAGGCTGCTGCTCGTGGGCCGGTTCGAGCCGACGCTCGATCCGCTACGTCCGGAAACCGAGCAGACCATCAACAACCATCCGGCCATAGAAGCCGTTGGCAGCCAGTCCGACGTGCGACCATGGCTGGCAGCATCAGACATTCTCGTCTTCCCATCCTACCGCGAGGGATTCCCCAATGTGGTGATCGAAGCCGGTGCCATGGGGCTCCCCTCGATTGTCACCGACATCAACGGCTCGCGCGAGATTATCCGCGAGGGGGAGAACGGCACGATCATACCGTCGCGCAACGCCGATGCCCTCCACGATGCGATGCTCCGGCTGACCGACTCCACCGACCTGCGCCATCAACTCGCCTCCAACGCACGCAGCCTCATAGCCAGCCGCTACGAACAGGGCTACGTGCGCCGCAGCCTGATCGACTACTACCGCTCGATCCTACCCAACTGAAATCCAGGAATTATGTCCTCGAACTCCTTAAAATTCTTCATTATAACAATTATAACGGTTACCATAGCCACGGTAATTGCCTGGATCGTTATGTGTAACTCATTTGCAGACCGTCAGGATAAAATCATCTCAGGATATAGTGCCAAAATATGCCGGGCCGACTCTATCCTGAATGAGAACAGACGGCTGATCCTGGCTGATCTTTCCGCCAAAGATTCGACATCATATCTGCATTTGCCTGATATCGAAGACCGTTTGGCGCGTGAAGAGCAACTGCTTGAGGCGAAGGAGACAAAGCATATTCTTGATATGGAGCTATCAAAGATCCAACAGGAATATGAGACGCTTAATCTTTGGGGAGCGATTCTGACAATCGTATTTCTTATCTTCAGCTTCTATTCTCTGTATAAATCCGACGAGATTGCCCGTCAGAGTTCCGAAGCGTTCAAGGAGATTTCCAAGATAAAAATTGAGGCCGAAAAACATAAAAATGATATTGCCGACATACCCAATAGAATAGAGACTGACGCAAACAAACGGTTGTCGGAAATAGAAAAGAAAGCGACCGACAATTTATCTTCTCTTTCTCAGAATATTGAGAATGAAAAGAAACGCCTGTCTGATTCTGCCGCTGAATTTGAAGCCCGGAACAGCAAAACAATATCTGATGAAAAGGAAAATCTCCGCAAATATATCGAGTCCATAAGCAAAGATACCAAGGCTGATTTCAATGATACATTGAGAAAAACCGGAGAAGAAGCTGATCGATTGAATAAGATGATCACCAATCTAAAATCAGAGATCAGCGATCTGTATTCCAGACTCGACGATCTGATCAAAGATGTTGATATGAACGACTCTGTGTCGACCAACAATGAAAACGCAACCGAGGATGGAACAGAATAACAATGGATCTTCGCTTCCACACATCCTGGATGTTCGCATTCGACATGAGCTCTCCGGTTTGTCCAACGACATCAAGCACGTCCTGAATATCTGTAAACGGCTCAATGCATCAATGCGCGAGCAAGTGGAGATGCACAACCGCAATCTGCTTTCGCCCGATAACACCGGATTGTTGATTGACCAAAACAGCCTGCGGTTTGAACATATCCGACTAATAGAAGCGCATCGACGACTGTGCGCAACCTACGAAAAAAAGGCAATGACCGTTCTGACATATATCTGTCAGCTTCTTGCTGATTCCATAAAACAAGATAATAGAGTCGGCATGTTGATCGGACAAAATCACTTATCTGAGTTCAATTCCATGATAACTGATATGGACCAAAGAGTTCCATTACGTAATGCACCGACGCTGGTAGTTCCGCTACTTGTGCAGATAATGGAATCAAAATCAAAATACTCCATGCTTCAGCTACGGAATAGGCTTGAAGAACTTCTTTAACAAATAAAACAATCATTATTATATAGACAATCTATCATGAGTCGAGTTATCGTATTTGGTGCAACAGGCAATCTTGGAGCATATATTGCCATGCATCTGAAATCAGAAGGTTACGATGTTATTGCTGTGGGCGGTCGCAAGGATGACAAAGGTTTCTTTGCGAAACATGGGATGAAGTATTATTCAGTCGACATCCGCAAACCGGAATCATTTGAGATACTCCCCAAAGAAGGGATTGATGCAGTGTGTCATTTTGCAAGTTCACTGCCATCACGATATGCATTTAATCCTATAGAATTATTTGAGTCCATAACAATAGGCACACTGAACGTGCTTGACTATATGCGCAGTTGCGGATGCAAGAAAATCGTCTTCCCTCAGACTCCATCCGATATGGCAAAATTCCATAACAATGGCTCAGTGATACCCGACGAAGCACCACGTCATTTCCCATTGAAAGGCGATCATGCAATCTATACAATTGCAAAAAATGCTGCTGTTGATCTTATGGAGCATTATCGTGCGGAATACGGAATAGCATTCTTCGCTCTTCGTTTTTTCACAATATACCAATATCATCCAAACGCATTCCATTACTGCGACTTCAAACGCCGCATGATGCCATTCCGCATGCTCATGGATCGTGCCTCAAAAAGCCTACCGATAGAAATTTGGGGAAACTGCAAGAAAGCAAAGGAAATGGTCTATATCAAGGATTTTGTCCGCCTCGTCAGAAACTGTGTCGATTCAGATCTTCCCGGTGGATGCTACAACGTGGGCAATGGATGGCAGGTATCGCTCGAAGAACAGATCAAAGGTATTATTGAAGTATTCTCTCCGGAAAATAATAAATCACAGATAATCTATCGTCCCGAAATGCCTGATCCACTTGAAAACGCATTCTCGATGGAAAAGACATTCCGCGATCTAAAGTGGACTCCGAAATATTCATACCTTGATCAGCTCCGCGACTTTAAACACGAAATGGAGACCGAGCCAATGGCCGGATTATGGGGAACAAAAGACGATTACAAAGAATAACACACACTAATCAATGTATAAGCATTTCTTTAAACGCCTGATCGACATAACAGTTAGCTTTTCAATACTGCTTATTTTCAGCCCTTTTCTGCTGATTATAGCTATTCTGTTATACTTTTTCAATGAAGGTGCCGGAGTTTTCTTCCTACAGGAACGTCCCGGTTATAAGGGTAAACCTTTTAAGATTGTCAAATTCAAGACAATGAATGAGCGAAAAGGTCCCGATGGCAAACTTCTGCCCGACAAGCAGAGAATAACCCGATTCGGAGCTTTCGTCCGAAATTCATCCATTGACGAGCTACCTCAATTGTGGAACGTACTATGTGGCGACATGTCGCTGATCGGACCGCGCCCATTGCTTATGCAATATCTACCACTATACTCCGCAGAACAGCGTCGACGTCACGATGTGCGCCCGGGTATATCCGGATGGGCGCAATGCCATGGACGAAACAACCTTACTTGGACTGAAAAATTCAAATTGGACGTATGGTACGTTGACAACATTTCCTTTAAAACCGATTGCTCTATCGTGTTTACAACCCTAAAAGGTGTGATCAAGAAAGAGAATATAGAAAATGACAAATCATCACAATTCACAACGGAACTTTTCAACGGTAATAATTAATAACAACAACCTATATGACTATTAAATTTATCCTGCGGTATTTTGCGGACAGCCACAAAAAACTTAAAAAGATATCGGAAAAAGGAGATGGAAATATCTTCTATCTATGGTACGACTTTATTAAATGCTCTATTATACACGGCGCAATAATCAACCACTATACGCGTGGTGGACTTTACAAACTCAAGGGATGCGAACGCAAAAAATCCATGACTTATCGCCGGATATTAAAAGCGTTCTCAAAAATGAACAGCCCTGAAGCAATAGAAATATTAAACAACATGCATCTATTTAACGCTCATTTTGCACCCTTTGTCAAAAGGAAATGGCTATATTCAAAAGAGATGTCTTTTGATAAATTTAATGATCTATGCGAAATCGCACCATACATAATAGCCAAGCCAGAAGATGGTGTAGAAGGGGTTGGGGTAAAGAAAATATCCGTTCCATCCGACACAAAAGACAGAAAAAAATTATATGAACAATTTTCTTCAAAGTCTTATATGATTGAGGAAGTCATTACCCAGCATCCTGAGATGATTTATGGTAACACCTCCGTCAACACAATTAGAGCACATTCTATAATTGACAAAAACGGCGAAGTTCACTTATTTAAAATGCTGTTTCGTGTTGGTGTAGGAAATACGGTGGTCGATAATTATGCACAAGGAGGCTGTGTATATGAAATTCACTTGGAAACTGGTCGAATCATTAGTCCCAGTCTAAAAAAGAATGGAGAAGAAGTCTATATCCATCCCCAAACTGACGTTTTTATGCTTGGTCGTAAGATCCCTAACTGGGAAATAGTCACAGCAGCTGTAAAAGAAGCCCATGCAATGCTTCCTGGTTGTAGATTTATTGGTTGGGATGTCGCTGTAACTCCTGATGGGATAGAACTTATCGAAGGAAATCACAATACAGACTATGAATTCCTTGAATTCTTTGGAAGCAAAGGTTGGTGGTCTATAATTAAACAATACATCTAATCATGACTTACCTTAAAGAAATTTGGACAAAGTGTGACCAACTTGCTAAAAAAGAAGGTGGATTACGTGTCACAAAACTCCTTGATTTCATAATTGCACATTTCAAACACGGAGTATATACTGCTCAATACTTTGATACAAATTTCCACACGCTAAAAAATCAGTATCGAAAAGATATAATAACCTATGGGCGTTGGTGCAAATTTGTAGATCAATTATCTGACCGAAAATCAATCCATTATTTACAAAATAAAATTGACTTCAACATTAAATTTGCTGACTTTATTCACAGAAAATGGACTACGAACAAGAATTTAACGTTGACGGAATTTGAAGCCTTTTGTAAAGATATAACCGAAATAATTATAAAACCAATAGACTCTTGGGAGGGTGCTGGAGTAAACAAATACATAATTGCTGAATCAGATTTAAATAACATTTATAAAACCCTTTCAACTGGTTCTTTTATAATTGAAGAATGTATCAAAAACGAAGAATCACTACAACTTAGCAAGTCTTTGAATACAATTCGAGTTACAACTCTTCTTGATAAAGACGGTCAAATCCATTATATCAAGCCGTTCTTAAGAGCTGGTGTTGGCAATTCTGTTGTTGATAACTATAATGCAGGAGGAGTTGAATACGAAATAGACCCCGAAACTGGGATAATATTCGGAAAAGGATTTCATAACGGCAAATGCACATGCACATACCATCCCCAAACACAAGTTTTAATGCCAGGTTTTAAAATTCCAAGATGGTCAGAGGTTCTTAATACAGTTGCTTCCGCTCACAAACTGATACCAGAATGTCGGTATATTGGCTGGGATGTAGCAATTACACCTTCTGCCATAGAACTGATTGAAGGGAATCACGATGCTGGATATTTCGGATTTGAATACTTTGGGACTACAGGATGGTATAAAATTATTAAGACATGTCTATAATCCATATGGGCAATTTAGCACAACACAATATTCGTTCATATTTAACCAATTCTTTGGCTAAAATTAAAGAAAATAGATTTTCTCTTGCTGAAGCAAGATATGAAAAAAAATTATTACAAACTCACCAGAATGAACAACTCTTAGAAGATGAAATTCAACAAATAAAAAAACGTTGGCAAAAACTAATACCAATTTCAGTAAAACGAGGATTTCCATTTTACCGTGGCATAAAATCCATAAATGGGTTTAACGCAGATTATTTACCCTCCAGTTTTTATGCTCCATACATCTTAAATCTGCTCAATCCAATTAATACTAAAAAATACATCACGCACAAAAGCCTCTCGGAATTACTTTATGGCGATATTATAAAACACCCCAAAACAATTTTCCGGTCTGTTGGTGGGCGAATATTTGATGAAAAATATCAACCAGTCTCATTAGATACAGTTGGAGATTATATTTCAAATACAGATTCGCCTTTATTATTTAAACAAGCTTTCGATTCCAGCCAAGGGTTAGGCGTAAAATTATTTAAGAAATCTGAAAAAGAGATTCTGAAAAAAACAATTTATAATTCTGTATATTATAGTGCCATTGATTTTATTATACAGGAACTTGTTGAACAAAGTCAAGATACTAAGATATTCAACCCAACATCCTTGAATTGTTTTAGGATTACAACAATTAGTTTCAACAATGAAATATTTATTGGATCAAGAGCTTTAAAATGTGGTCCCGAGAACTCTGTTGTCGACAATATTGGATCTGGGAAAAGAGGAGTTATAGTTGGCATTAAGGATTCCGGCAAACTTGCAGACTTCGGATTTTACGGAAATGGAGAAAAGACAAATTCCCATAACGGCATTCTATTTAAGGATTCACAAATAACAGCATTCCCACGATTACTTGAAACAGCAATTGCTTTGCATCAATGCATCCCTCACTTTGGAATCGTTGGATGGGATCTTGCCTTAGATAAACATAATGATCCTGTATTAATCGAAGGTAATGTAATTTATCCTGGCATTGCTCTCGAACAAATATGCTCTGGCCCCATATTTGGGAATCATACAGACGAAGTTATTGACTATCTTATATTTAGATCAAATATGGGGGGGGTAATTAACCCTTATAACATTCCAATAAAGCCCTTCGCATACCTACATACTAACAACACAATCTATCAATTGTCCGCAGCTTAACACGTATTGTTTTTAATAGGACAATTCTTCTTATAAAATAATTGATATCCTAAATCAAGACAGCAATGGATTCAAAAATACGATTTGACTTACATACTCCTTGCTATATTTTTGATGAATCCGAGTTTGAGCGAGGAATCACAAGCTTTAAGGCTGCATTAGATGCAAAATTCGCAAAAACCGCTATCGGATACTCAGTCAAGACCAATTCTTTGCCTTATGCATTGAAACAAGCGCACAGCATAGGATGTAAGGCAGAAGTCGTCAGCCACGATGAATATAGACTCGCTCGCCTCTGCGGTTATGCTCCGAATGAGATAATATACAATGGACCGATGAAATCGTGGGATACTTTTCATGAAGCGGTTGAAGGAGGAGCTATTGTAAATATAGAGGCTAAACGGGAACTATGCTGGCTGGACAAACTGCCGGAGGGTAAAGTCTACAATATAGGCCTACGCCTGAATATCAATATATCGCATGTATCCCCTATGGATGCTGATGGAGATGACGATAACAGCCGATTTGGTTTCTCGGACGAAACGGACGAATTTAAAGATGCCTTGCAATTCATTGCTTCCCGTCCTAAATTACGACTTGCAGGCCTGCATATCCATCGTACAGCACATTCCAGATCACCTCGATTCTATGAAAACTCCATTAGATATGCCTCAACTATAATAAAAAAATACAATCTGGATATTGATTATATTGATGTAGGAGGCGGATATTTTGGAATTTTTCCGAATAAACCGACATTTGATGACTATTCAGAAGCGTTCCACAGGGCATTAAAAGAATCCGGGTTAGATAATCTGACAATCATAGTTGAGCCAGGGAATGCCTTGACAGCAAGTTCGTTTAAATTTTTGTCACAAGTTATTGACAAAAAGAAAGTAGATGCAAAAACATGTTTTGTCACCACAGATGGATCCCGTAACGATATAGATCCATTTTTCAAGAAATCCGATTATCTTAAAGAGATAATATATCAGAACTCCGACAGCCCGACTGTGCCGTTGCAAATCATAACCGGATGCACATGTCTGGAATATGACCGACTGTTCTCTCTGAACAATGCTCCTGCTCTTGAAGTTGGCGACCACATACTTTACAATAACGTCGGAGCATACACAATGACATTATCTCCGCAATTCATACGCCTTTGTCCAAGAGTGTACTCTCTGAATTCAAAAGGAGAGTTCAAACTCGTGCGGAGAGAAAGCCGGGCAGAGGACATAATCAATCTTGATAATAACGCATAATCATTATAACATGAATAATCTGATGTTCTGCAGCGTTGGACGTCGAGGACGCCTGCTGCGCAATGCAAAAGAAACAATTGGTAAAACAGGATCTATCATCGGTACAGATCTACAGTCCACTGCCCCTGCTCTGCAGTTCTGTGATATACAAAACACAGTTCCGCGTATCACGGATCCCAATTATGTCGACACCATTATAGAAATAGCAAAAGCAAACGATGCAAAAGCTATAACAACTTTAATTGATCCGGAGATAGAAATTCTCGCCGAAAATTACGACCGTTTCAAAGAGCTTGGAATCATTCCGCTTTGTCCGGCCAAAGAAAGCGCGATATACTGCTTTGACAAATACGAACTATACAAATACCTGACAAAGAATGGTATTCCTACGCCTCTGACTTTCCATGATCTTGATGAGTTCAAACAGGCACTTTCCGATGGCAAGATTTCGCTCCCCGTGTTTATGAAACCGATATGCGGAAGTGGTAGTGTTGGAGCCCACAAAGTGAATACCCTCGAACAGGTTGAGGCTGACTGGAACTCAGGAGAACACGATTACATCATCCAAGAATTAATGACTGGTGGCGACTGTGATGCCGATGTATATGTCGATACAATATCTCACAAAGCTGTGGCGGCATTCTCAAAGCGCAAAATAGAGACCCGTATCGGTGGTGCAAGCAAAACAATTTCATTTAAAGATCAGAAACTTTTTGATTTCATCGAACGCATTTGCTCAATATTCACCTTCAATGGGCCGCTCGACATGGACTTCTTCATAAAAGACGGAGAATACTATCTCTCTGAGATCAACCCCCGGTTTGGAGGTGCATATCTCCATGCCTATGGAGCCGGCGTTGACTTCTTCAAACTGATTGTCAACAACATAAATGGCATTGAGAATCCGGTTGAAATAGGCAATTACGACGAAGACATTTTGATGATGATGTATGACGATGTTGTTATCGCCCACAAAAATGATCTGGTAAATTCTGATTTTAAATTACTTTAATAAGGATATAACATGACAACATCCAAGCGGATTTATTTGTGTCTGGCCCATATGGGCGGACGGGAAATGGACTTTATTCGGGAGGCGTTCGACACCAATTGGGTGGTGCCTCTGGGGCCTAATGTCAATGGATTTGAAGAGGATCTGAAGCGTTTCTGCGGCGATGAGAGCAAGGAGGTCGTAGCCTTGAGCGCCGGAACAGCAGCCGTCCATCTGGCTCTGCTCGCATGCGGTGTTGGCCCGGGCGACGAGGTGATGGTGCAGTCGTTCACGTTCTGCGCGTCGAGCCATCCTGTGACCTATCTCGGTGCGACACCCGTGTTTGTGGACTCCGAGGCCGATTCATGGAACATGGATCCTGAACTTCTCGACCGCGCCATAGCCGACCGCATAGAGAAAACAGGCCGCAAACCCAAAGCAATCGTCCCGGTCTATCTCTATGGCATGCCGGCACGCATTGACGAGATCGTGGCTGTTGGAGAAAAATATGGCATTCCGGTGATTGAGGATGCCGCCGAGGGCTTTGGATCTCGATTCGATGGACGTGTGTGCGGCACCTTCGGCCGCTACGGCGTTCTGTCGTTCAACGGCAACAAGATGATCACCACCTCTGGTGGCGGTGCCCTGATCTGTCCCGGACCAGAGGCCAAGAACGAAATCATGTTCTATGCCACCCAGGCTCGCGAATCATATCCCTATTACCAGCACGAACGCATAGGCTACAACTACCGCATGAGCAATATCTGCGCCGGTATCGGACGCGGACAGATGCTTGTTCTGGAAGACCATATCGCCCATCATCGTCATGTGCAGGCGCTCTACCGCGAACTGCTCTCAGACGTGGATGGCGTCACACTCCACGAAAATCCGTCGCCACACTACGATTCCAACTTCTGGCTTTGCACCGTGACCCTCTCCCCCACACTCAAAGTCAAAGGGCACGATAAGGCTTACGCCACAGCCGTCTCCGGAGCCGTAGGTGGAGCCGCCGGCGTGACACATGCCGCTGCCGACACCCATACCGACTGCGAGCCCAACGCCAACGTGGAGGCCATGCGAGTGTTCCTCGACGCTGCCGGCATCGAATCGCGTCCGCTCTGGAAACCGATGCACCGACAGCCGGTCTATGCCTCTAATCCGGCCTATGTCAACGGCGTCAGCGAATCGCTGTTCAAAGTAGGTCTCTGTCTGCCGTCGGGACCGATGGTAAGCGATGACGATGTGCGCTATATCGTCGACAGCATAAAGGCAGCCATCGACGCTGACTGATCCGCTATGCAAACAAACACACACGAATACATCTCTCCAAAAACAAAATAATATGTTGTAATATATGAACCCTTTACGCAAAGTTTTCGATTGGTATTTCTCACGCGGAGCAATGCCCTACTGGAGTGTCCTGCTGGTGGATTATCTGATCCTCTACGTGTCGGGCATCGTGGTCTACGCGCTCAAATACGGCGCGCTCCACACCCTGACCATCTTCTATCCCCTGTCAGTCACCCTGATTGCCTATTCCCTATTCTTCATAATAGGGTTCCGCATATTCCACACCTATGCCGGCGTGATCCGTTTCTCCTCATTTATAGATCTTAGGCGTCTGGGGTTTGCAGTGCTTGTCGGCACGTCTCTGACCCTGGCCTCGCAATACCTTTTCGAGCTCAACCGATGGCTTGTCACGCTGAGCCTGAGCCGTGTAGTCCTGTGGGGCTCCCTGTCACTGGTACTGATGTGGACAATGAGGATCTGGATCAAATCGCTCTACGACAATTCAATCCTTAGCCACCGCACCAACCGTGCTTTCATCTACGGCGTGCGTCAGGGTGGCATTGCAATTGCCAACAGTATCAACAGCCAGACTGAATCGCCCTACATGCTCCAAGGTTTTATCTCCGACGGTGCCGACATCCACGACCGCTATCTGATGGGAGTCAAGGTCTACCCCAACGACGACCATCTGGTTTCGACTATGAAAAGATGTGGAGCGACTACTCTTCTGGTCTCGCCGCTCAAAAGCGACATGTTCCGCCACAACGACAAGATGGTCAACGCCATGATCGAAGCCGGCATCAAGATCCTCATGATTCCGGCAGCCCAGGAATGGGACGGGAAAAGCGAACTCAGCTACACCCATCTCAAAGAGGTCAACGCGGAGGATCTTCTGCCGCGCGACAAAATCGAGATCGACATGGATGCCGTCGGTAATCTGCTCCGCGACAAAACCATCCTCATCACCGGAGCCGCCGGAAGCATCGGATCAGAAATGGTTCGCCAGATAGCCACGTTTGCCCCGGCCAGGATGATTCTCGTAGACCAGGCCGAGACTCCCCTCCACGACATCCGACTGATGATGGCCCGACGCTGGCCCTCCATACCGGCACCTACCATTATCGCCGACATCTCCAACAAAAACCGCATGGAAGAAATCTTTTCCACCTACAAACCGGAATACGTGTTCCATGCGGCGGCCTACAAACATGTCCCCATGATGGAGGACAACCCCTACGAGAGCATTGAGAACAACGTCAACGGGACGCGCATCATAGCCGACCTCGCCGTCAAATACGGCACACGCAAGTTCGTCATGGTCTCGACCGACAAGGCCGTCAACCCCACCAACGTGATGGGGTGCTCCAAGCGCATCTGCGAGATCTATGTCCAGTCGCTCGACAAAGCGATCAAAGACGGACAGATCAAAGGCTCCACATGCTTCGTGACAACCCGTTTCGGCAACGTCCTCGGGTCAAACGGCTCCGTAATTCCGCTGTTCGAGAAACAGATCAAAGCCGGTGGCCCCGTCACGGTGACCCACCCCGACATCATCCGCTACTTCATGCTGATCCCCGAGGCATGCAAACTGGTGCTTGAAGCCGGTACCATGGGCAACGGCGGCGAGATATTCGTGTTCGACATGGGCAAACCGGTGCGCATCGCCGATCTCGCCCACCGCATGATCCAGATGAGCGGCGCCAAGAACATCGAGATCAAATTCACCGGTCTGCGCGACGGCGAGAAACTCTATGAGGAAGTGCTCAACGATCAGGAGGTGACCCTCCCCACATTCCACGAGAAGATCAACATTGCCCGTGTCCGCGAATACGACTTCTCCGATGTGAGCCAACGCATAGACCATCTGATCCGCATCGCACCGGACTCCGACGACATGACCATCGTGCGCCACATGAAAGATCTCGTTCCTGAATTCAAGAGCCAGCATTCGAAATATGAAGCTCTCGACAAGGAAAAGACCGCTGACGCACCCAATGTCATCACAGCCACCGACAACGCAGGTCTGCAACCGGCATAGCAAACTTCTTTCTCTATCCAATAAACATCATAATCAAAAAACAAACAATAGGTAACATTCATTACTATGAACAAATTCTTTCTCAGGCTACTGCTACTGTTGGGAATAGCAGCGAGTAGCCACATGGCATCGGCGCAGCGCGTGGCCGTCAGGACAAATGCCCTCGACTGGCTCACACTGACCCCGAACGCCACAGTAGAGGCTCGCCTCAACAGCCGTCTGACCCTCGGAGTAGGGTTTGCCGTCAATCCGGTCACAAAACCGATCGGCGGCATCAAGACATCTCACTTCCGTTTTGAACCGGAACTCCGCTATTGGTTCAACCGTCCGATGGCTCGTCACTTCATCGCGTTCTCGCCGATGTTTGCCGACTACAGCCTCCGATTCAACCACCGCAACTATCAGGGCGATCTCTATTCGCTTGGCCTGACCTACGGCTACGCACTGGTAATCAACGATCACTGGAATGTTGAATTCTCGGCCGGAATCGGTGCCGGATACACCAAGTGCTACAAATACCTCGAAACCGAGGAGCGTCCGCTCAAAGCCAATTATGAAAAATGGATTCCCGTGCCCCGTCTCGGGATTTCTTTTGCTTACGTATTCAAATAACCGCTCATGAAAATGTCAAGAAAACTACTGATATTGCTTGCCGGCGGCGTGATGACGCTGTCCGGACTGACCGCCGCAGCCCGAAACATCAATGTACGCGGCAAAGTGACCATGAGCGGCACAGGAGAACCGATCTACGGCGTGAGCATCTACAACGGATCGACCGACAAACTGATCGGCACCACCAACGATGAGGGCCGCTACACGGTCAACATCGACGAGAACGGCTCACTCCTATTCCGAGTGATGGGAAGCCAGGACCAGACAGTGGATGTCAATGGCCAACTGTCGCTAAACGTATCAATGCAACCGGCGGCCACGGAACTTGGAGAAGTGGTAGTGCAGGCAAAAGCCATCAACAATCAGCTGATAACCGAGCCTACCGACATCGACGTGAAAGGCAACTACCTCCATGTGAAAACCCACGTCAAAGTGCCCCACAAACTATTCTCATCCAATGTCCGCATGATCGTACAGCCGGCCATCTACAACGTGACACGCAACGAGATCTCCTACATGCGTCCCGTAGTGTTTGACGGCCACCGCTATGCCATCACACAGGAACGCATGCTCGACTGGGACAAATCGAAAGATCCGCTGACCCCCTACGTGCAGGTCAAGAACACCGGACGACGCACTGACGACGTGCTGACTCTCCATGATTCGGTCTATGTCAAGAATCCGCAGGACGATTTCCGCTGCGATGTGATGAGCTCGCTCGAGGACTACAACAGCATTATCTATGCCGACACATTCATCATTGCCCGTGGCACCGTCAACCCCATGCGCTTCCTCTCCTACTCCCTCAACGGAGCGCCCATGACCGATGAACGCTTCTTCCCCACACCGGAAATGCAGCTCCGCGACACCCGTGGCGAAATGCAGCTCTCCTTCAAGGTTGGCCGCTCGGATCTCGACCTTGCCCTCGGCTCCAACCAGTCAGAAATGGATCGCTTGCTTGCCCAGCTCCGCGAGATCGAAAGCAACCCCGACATGGCCATCAAGAGCTTCACCATCTCCGGTACGGCCTCGCCTGAAGGCAACTACGACAGCAACCGTCGTCTGGCCGACAACCGAATGAAATCGGCCATGGACATCATTCTCCGCGGACTCTCGTCGACAAGCCGCCAGAACATCGAGTTCAAGACAGAAGCATCGGTGTCATCCTGGGAAGATGTGGCTAAACTGCTGCGTGCCGACGGCCACATCGAAGAAGCCGAAGCCGTTGAGACAATCATAGACAGCTATCCCGGCAACAGAACCCGTCAGGACCGCAATATCAAAGGCCTGCCCTTCTACACCAAACTGATACAGCCTACCTATCTGCCACGTCTGCGCAACGTAAGCTACCAGATCGTGACACAACGCTACCGCTATCTGACCGACGAGGAAATAGCCGAGCTCTACCGCACCAACAGCAGCGAGATGTCGCGCTACGAATTCTGGCGCCTCTATTCTCAGGCCGCCGACACCACCGAGCGCGAGAAAATCATACGCCGCGCCCTTGAAGTAGACCCGAAATTCCTCACCGGAGCCACAGACCTCGCGGCAATCCTTATTGATCGCGATCAGCCAGATCCTGAACTGCTCGACAACCTGCTGGCAACAGCAAAACACGAGGTACCCGACGAAGCACGTCTCAACCATGGTATAGCCCTCTTGAGTGCCGGCCAGTACACCAAAGCCGACTCACTTCTGAGCCTCACTCCCGATATTGAAAAATACCATAAGGCACGTATCTACAGCGCGGCTCTCAACGGACGCTATCAGGATGTGGTGGAAGAGATCGCCGCCGACTCCCCGTTCAATGAAGTGCTGATGCTTCTCGCCCTCAAAGCCAATGATCAGGCCTGGGAGAAAGCCCAGAAACTCGGCGACTCAGCCAAGGAAGAATACATCAAAGCCGTCGCAGCAAACCGCAACGACCAGTATCTGCCGGCCCTCACCCATCTTGAGAACGCTTTCCGCCTCGATCCGTCGCTGCGCGATATAGCACGCGTAGACGGTGATGTGGTCGATCTTCTCAACGAAATTGACAGCGAGTCAACACAAGCATCCGAATAACTTCCCACAGACAAAATAATCGACAATATATGATGAAAAAATTCAACAGCATATATCGCAATGCGGCAACAACAATGATGGCCGCATGCTCGCTACTGGTTTCGGCTCAGTCGGAAACCATCGCATCAGCCGAAGCCGATGATGCGGTGGGTGAAATGACAGCAACCGTGACATCAGACACAGTTTCGTCAGGCTTCAACGCCCTCGACTATGTTCTCCAACGTCCAAGCCAAAGCCGTTTATTTGAGCACAAGAAATTTGGCGACCATCTTTTCATGTCCATAGAAGCCGGTACAGGTTGGTACCACAACCCCGAACATCTGTTTGATTTCGAGGATACCGACGTCAAATTCGGCCTGAATATAGGCGACTGGGCCACTCCGGTTCACGGATGGCGCGTCGGCATCAATGGCGGAAGCCATCACCTCGGCATCCACAAACCGTTCTACGTGGGCGTATCTGCCGACTATATGGCCAATCTCTCGTCTTTGGTTCGTGGTGAGAGCCGCTCACGCAAATTTGAAGTGATCGGGACAGCCGGTATCGAATACCAGCTCAACCACCACTGCGACCACAACTACAACGTGTTCGGCGTGCGCCTTGGCCTCCAGGGCCGCTGGAACTTCAGCAAATCCATGTATGCCTACATCGAGCCAAGAATTGGCGGCTATTTCGGCCCGGGCATACACCACGGAATAGAAAATCCGTCGGAATTCCACTATCGCATAGAACCCTCCATCATGCTCGGCATCGGCTTCCGCCGTCCCGACAGCCACGTGTTGAAAATGCTTTCGGACCAGTTTGAGAGCAAATCTTTTGAGGACAACATGTTCTACGAAGTATCCGTGGGATGGATCGACCTTAAGAAACACGACGGCCGATCTGCCATTTTCGATGACCACAACATGGAATTCGCATATTCAATAGGCAAATGGTTCTCGCCCGAGTCAGGTCTGAGACTGACAACCACCTATGGCAAACTGACCCATCCCCATCAATTCGTGATGGCCGGTCTTGACTATGTATGGAACCTCACATCGGCTTTCAGCGGCTACCGCATCCGAGATCATTTCGAGCTCGACCTCACAGCAGGTATCGCCGGCATCTACGTCAACAATGCCCGTGCAAAACTCTATCCAGCCGTTGAAGCCGGACTCAAAGCCATCTACAAGATCAATCCCAACTGGGGCATATTCGTTGAACCGCAGCTTAGAATATTCGGACGCCACTTCACTAATGACATCGTCGACCGCCGTCCCATGTCATCGGTCAATATCGGTCTGCGCTACACAGTTGGTGACTTCCAGTATGACTATGCCGAGAATCTGGCATCGTTCCAGGCTCCCGACCAGAAACGCAACTTCATCACGGCCACCGTCGGCCCGGCCAAATACAAAAAAGGCCCCTACGGAATCGGATATGCTCTTGAGGTGGGCTACGGACGTTGGTTCTCACCCATGTCGGCATGGCGTGTAGGCATCGATGCCCAGACATTCCCCAACTCTGACCCCGACACTGATTTCCGCAACATATCCGTTGGCGGCGACTATATTCTCAGCATTTCGTCGGCACTGTGCGGCTACAACCCCGACCGCTTCTTCGATTTCTCAGGATCCGTCGGAGCATACGCCGGTGTGGCTCACTGCCTGGGCGAGTCGGCCAACGATCCGACAACACGCTTCACGGCCTCATTCAAAGCCGCATTCCTCGGACGTTTCCGCATCTCCGAATCGGTAGGTGCCGTAGTTCAGGTGCAGTCCATAGCCGCTGCCCTGCCTCTGCCCACGCAGAACTACCGCATGCGTCCCGAAATGCGCCTCATGCTCGGAGCCCACTACTCCTTCTGATCTCCCCATCTTGCTTGATAAAATCCACGGCGATGCGTCTTTTCAATCAGACGCATCGCCGTGCTGTTTTATGCAGAATGGCCGGAAAGTCGACAACATATTTTAACATGTAAGGTCGTTTATCTCGCCCATACTATGAACTATCTTTGCCGACGAAAATAAAGTCCCGAAAATTATGTAACTTTGCAATCAATACCACCAATCACCCAAACAAGCATCCATGAGCACCACCAACCTCAACATAATAGACCTTTTCTGTGGCTGTGGCGGATTCTCGCTCGGATTTGAACGAGCCGGATTCAATATCCTGCTTGGTATTGATATCTGGAAGGATGCATTGCTGACATTTTCCCACAACCATAAACATAGCAGAACTCTTCAAGCCGACTTATCAACCCTTGACCCCAAGGATACACTCCGACTTCTGGATAACAAACGTATAGACGTAATAATCGGAGGCCCTCCATGTCAAGGTTTCTCAGTGGCCGGGAAACGCATTGTCGACGACAATCGGAACAAACTCTACAAACGGTTCGTGGAGTTCGTAGATCACTTCAAGCCCAAGGCATTTGTCCTTGAGAACGTTCCTAACATTCTATCGATCGGGAATGGCATCATACGTGACTCCATAGTCTCCGACTTCTCAGCAATCGGTTATCAGGTTGAATACAAGATTATGACAGCCTCCGATTACGGTGTCCCACAAAACAGGCGGCGTGCGATTTTTGTAGGTTTCAGAAACGGTCATAAATTCTCGTTCCCACTCCCGTATGAGACGCCCAAAATAACAGCCAAGGATGCATTATCGGATTTGCCTGAATGCGGTGTGACCGATGGCGACGAATATCCCAAGGAATGTGACTCTGAATATCAGAAACTAATGCGCGAGAATTCAACCGGGATATTCAATCATCAACCCACCATCCACAATCAGAAAACCATCGACATAATCTCAAAGGTTCCGGATGGAGGAAACTACAAAGATCTTCCACCGGAATTACAGTCTACACGCAAAGTACACATTGCCTGGACACGTCTGAACAGCGAGAAGCCGAGTTTCACAATCGACACAGGACACCGCCATCATTTCCACTACTCATACAACCGCATTCCGACAGCCCGTGAAAGCGCCCGTATCCAGTCATTTCCGGATGATTTTGTGTTTTTATGCAGCCGCACAAGCCAGCTTAAACAGATAGGTAACGCCGTGCCCCCTCTATTAAGTGAAGCCATCGCGGAATCTCTCCTTAAACAACTTTAATTCTCATGATCAATTTCTATAAAATTCCTGACGAGTACTTCTTACGGATCCATTTCGTGCGCCCCAGATTCAAGGGTGATATTGAAAATGTGCTCCTGTATTTTGCCAATGAATGCTGCAAGACACCGGACTCCGATTGCGCCACCTATAAAGCCGCTCTGAATAATGCGATCCGCTTATTTCCGGGAAACGCAAGTCTAACACAGAAAACCATAGACAATTGGCGGACCGAGATATCAGCATTATGCGCTTTTTATATTGAAGATAAAAAATCAAAACTGACAAAAACATCAAAGCTGGCTCATTTTCTTAACGAGAATCAGGATCTGACACAATTCTTCAAATTCATCATGCTGTCATTCCAGTTTCCCGGAGGACATATAAAAACGCAGGACAACATTGAATTGATTAAGAATGGCATACGCTTCAAACCTGCACAATTCATTCTACAGGTATTGCTTGAAGGCAACAAAATAATGTCGGCTGAAAACAAAGAAATGAGCATAAACGATGAAGAAGCCACATATTGCATATTCAATGATCTCAGAGTCACATCCGGATTGCTCACTCCAAGGGAAGTGGCTCAGACCATTATCCACAATCGCCGTAACAAACTGAAATATTTTGACAAGACAGATAAACGTAATTTCAGTTCAGCCGGAAAGCCCCGGTCAAAAGGGGATGTGACCCGATATGCCGGCGACGTTCTTGATTACATGGAATATGCCTCGCTTCTGGAAAAGCGTATGGATGG
Source organism: uncultured Muribaculaceae bacterium (assembly GCA_910579185.1). GTDB lineage: Bacteria > Bacteroidota > Bacteroidia > Bacteroidales > Muribaculaceae > Paramuribaculum. Next base: position 56,311 of record CAJTTG010000003.1, on the reverse strand, counting down.
TTATTTCATACTTAAGCCGAACGAACTGAACTCCATATCAGCATTCGTAACCGACAATTCATATTTTTCCGGATACGAACCATTCTATGGAAAAGAGAATCTGAAGCCATCCATGCTCGCACCGGTAGAAGCAGACTGGTTCACTTATGTCGAATCCCTTTTCGATCCGGACAAATTCAAGACAGATGTGGCAGCTCTGCTTACAGATACAAAAATCATAGATTTAATTGACCAACGCATCTCTGAGATCCTCACCAATGACAATACTACCACAAAGGATATAGGAAATATCGGAGAATCCATAATTTATTCACACGAAAGAATGCGCCTGAAACTTGCTGGCTACGAAGATATGCTACATAGGATAGCAATCGTGGACAGTCCGTCATATCATCCGGGTTATGACATAGACAGCCTTGAAGGTGACGGAACACGCGATCATCGCTATATCGAGGTCAAGACCACCATCAGCAAGCAAAAGATCAAGCTATTCGGGTTTCACATGTCACCCAATGAATGGGATGTAGCCAATACTACCCGAGAGCATTATTGCATCTATCGACTGATGCTCAGTGCGAATGACAAAACGCTCTATGTCCTCCGAAATCCTGTAGCACTTTACAAAAGAGATCAGATAGAAGCAGTTCCGCGCAACGGTATGGAAATAACTTTTGACGCATCAAAATTCAAAACCGAACCATTGCTGGTATGGCAAGACTGAAAGTAGCATCATTATTCTGCGGCTGCGGAGGTATGGATCTGGGAATCTTAGGAGATTTCAGATTTCTCGGCACATCATATCCGCGTTCAAATTTCGATATTGTATATGCCGTAGACAATGACAAATATTGCACACAGATCTATAACGCCAACTTCACACACCCATGCGAAGTCAGAGATGTACGTGATATTGTTCCCGATGAAATTCCAGACTTCGATATTCTCGTCGGTGGTTTCCCCTGCCAGTCTTTTTCAATATCAGCCCAGAATCCGCCAAGACTCGGATATAAAGATGAACGGGGAATGCTTTTCTTCGAAATGGTCAGAATCCTCAAACAAAAGAAACCTCGCGCTTTTATTGCTGAAAATGTAAAAGGGCTGCTATCGGCAAACAATAAAAGAGCATTCCCCATGATCCTGCATGAGTTTTCCGAAGCCGGGTATCGGGTGCAATACTATCTTGTGAACGCATCAAGATTTGGCGTTCCTCAAAAAAGGGAACGCGTCATCATAATCGGATTCAGAGATAAGGTTGATGAAGACAATTTCAAATTTTCACACTATATACCGGCTACATCAATCCTACGTGATGTTCTCGATCCCACACAGGATCTCAATGAAAAATTATATTTCAGCGATAAAGCTGTGGCAGGAATGATGGCTGTACGTGAAAAAATGAACAAAGGGCGAGCACAGGATCCTGATCAGGCATGTAATACTATAAGCGCTCATCTCGCCAAGGTGAGCCTGAATTCAACAGATCCCGTACTACGCATAGGGAACCGGTTCCGGCGTTTCTCCTGCCGCGAAGCCGCACGCATCCAATCATTTCCCGACTCATTCCGCCTTGACGTCGTTTCGGACATACGCCAGTATAAAGCGATCGGCAATGCTGTTCCTCCGGTTTTAATGTGGCACATCGCGAACTCCATGCAGCGAGCCTTTGAAGCATCAGATGGAACGAATAGAAACACGTTGAAGAAGAAGGTACAGTCCGTATACTCAATCACCATGCAGAATGAGATGCAAGGCTGCGTATTCGAGCAGGAGGCATCCTACGGCCACCCTCCGGTATCAGCGGATGGTGGAGAGTTGTGACGCGAGGGTGGCGGTGATTTCGGGGTTCGAGGAAGCCACGTTGGTGGTCTGCAATGGATCCGAAGCATTGTTATAGAGCTGAGGCTCGCTGAGCGATCCGGTCTCTATCTCAGTGCCCCATGGGACAATTGCCGGCCCTGCCGATGGTTCGATATAGGTCCAGTCGGCAGTACGGAAGGTCAATGCTTTGTTGTAGGCCTGCGTGATCACCCATGGCGCACCTGCTTTGTCGGCACCTATAAGCGCGTCGAGCTGCTGCCGGCTGTCGGGCGCGGAACCGAGAGGCATACGGGCGTCTATCAACGATGCCAATGACTGCATCCAGTCCACCTGGGATATCAGCGCGTCGGACTGTTCTCCTTCGGCCACTTTGCCCGGCCAGCGGACAATCATCGGGATTCGTGCCCCACCCTCAAATGCGCTGTATTTTCCACCGCGGAGGTTTCCCGTCGGCGAATGTCCGGCCAGCAGTTCTTTAGCGCCATCGTCGTAACCATCATCAACAACGGGACCATTGTCGCTTGAAAGAATCACGAGAGTGTTCTCTGCAAGACCAAGGCTGTCGAGTTCGTCGAGAATCCGGCCAACGGTCCAATCGAACTGCACGATAGCATCACCGCGCAACCCCATCGGATTTTTCCCACGGAAACGTTCGTGGGGGAAACGCGGAACATGGACATCGTTTGTGGCGACATACATGAAAAACGGTTTGCCGTCCGACGCATGGTCACGCATGTATTCAATGGCATGTTCCGTGATGGAATCAGCAATATTCTCATCTTTCCACAGAGCCTTTCCACCGCCTTTCATATATCCAATACGGGAGATGCCGTTGACAATCGACATATCGTGGCCATGGCTCGGCTTGAGATTATAGAGCAGTTCCGGATTATCTCGCCCTGTAGGCTCTCCCGGGAAGTTCTTTTCATAGTCCACATAGATTGGAGCCGACGGATCATAATTGGCCACCATACCGTTTTCGATGAAAACACACGGCACGCGATCCGAGGTCGCCGCCATGATATACGAGTAATCAAATCCGATATCAGCCAGGCCGCAAGGCAGCGGCGCGTTCCAGTCCTGTTCACCGGTCTTGTCGCCCAGACCGAGATGCCATTTACCGAAAGCCGCCGTTGAGTAGCCGGAATTCTTGAACATATCGGCCATTGTGTACTGCTCCGGACGGATAATCATACCGGCATTTCCGGGAGCCACATCGGTGTCGGGGCGACGCCAGGCATACTGTCCGGTCAGCATGGCATAGCGCGAGGGGGTGCTCGTGGAGGCAGCGGCATGTGCATTGGTGAAGCGCGTGCCCTCAGAGGCAAGACGGTTTACAGCCGGAGTCTTCACGTTTTTCGCGCCATAGCACTCAAGATCCCCGAAGCCAAGATCGTCGGCATATATGAGGATCACGTTTGGACGTTGCTGTTTAGCAGGAGACTGAGACTTGACTGCCGGGGCCAATGAAAAAGCTCCGGCAGTCAGTGCTACAGCATAAATCTTTGAGGATAGCTGCATAGATACGTTTTATAATGTTGGTAATCAATATGCGAACATTGGATATGCCTCCATTGTGCGGTTGACCTTCTCGCGAACGGCCGCGATGGTCTCGGGAGATTCAGGATTTGCGAGTACCATGTCGATCATCTCCACAATCTCGCCCATAAGATCCTCCTTGGCACCACGGGTGGTGATGGCCGGAGTTCCGAGACGGATACCTGAGGTCTGGAACGGAGAGCGTGAATCGAAGGGCACCATGTTCTTGTTGGCAGTGATGTCGGCCTCGACGAGCACACGCTCAGCCACCTTACCGGTAAGATCGGGGAATTTGGTGCGTAGATCGACGAGGATACAATGGTTGTCCGTACCGTTTGAGACAATCTTGTAGCCCTTATCCATGAGAGCCTGTGCCATTACAGCGGCGTTTTTCTTCACCTGCTGCTGGTATTCGCGATACTGAGGCTGGAGAGCTTCGCCGAAAGCGACAGCCTTGCCGGCTATTACATGTTCAAGCGGACCTCCCTGCACACCGGGGAACACGGCAGAGTCGAGCAACGACGACATCATGCGCACAACGCCCTTGGGAGTTGTCTTGCCCCACGGATTTTCGAAATCCTCACCCATCAGAATGATACCGCCACGGGGACCGCGCAGAGTCTTGTGGGTTGTGGATGTCACGATATGGGCATACTTGACAGGGTTATCGAGCAATCCTGCTGCGATCATACCGGCAGGGTGAGCCATATCGACCATGAAGATAGCACCGATCTCATCGGCCAGACGGCGCATACGGGCATAGTCCCACTCACGGGAATAAGCACTGGCACCACCGATAATCAGTTTCGGACGTTCGCGGCGAGCCACTTCCTCCATCTGGTCATAGTCAACCAGTCCGGTTTCCGCATCGACATTGTATTCCAGCGCATGGAAAACAAGACCGGAGAAATTGACAGGGCTACCATGGGAGAGGTGTCCGCCATGAGCAAGATTGAGGCCGAGGAACTTGTCGCCCGGTTTCATACAAGCCATGAACACAGCCATATTGGCCTGTGCGCCGGAGTGGGGCTGCACATTGGCATAAGCGGCACCGAACAGCTCCTTTACGCGGTCGATTGCCAGCTGCTCAACTTCGTCCACCACCTGACAGCCGCCATAGTAACGGTGGCCGGGATAGCCTTCAGCATATTTGTTTGTCAGGCAAGAGCCCATAGCACGCATCACTTCTTCGCTTACGAAGTTTTCGGAGGCGATCAGCTCGATACCTTTTTTCTGGCGTTGATACTCACGGTCAATTAACTGGAAGATCTGATTATCAGTTTGCATAAAATACTTATGTGTTATAATGTTGGATATTTATTTTTTCTTTTTCACACTCCATCCGAAGCGTCCTATATGTTCGCCCTGGGCATAGTAGTTGCCATGGGCATAATTGATCAGTCCGGCCTTACCGAGCTGGAAAGCACCGGTTTCCGGATCCATCAGAGATTCATCGGCCAACACACAGAGGACCTCGGCCAGAAACATGTCGTGGCTACCGAGGCTCACAATCTCGCGCACACGGCATTCGATGCTCAGCGGCGATTCGGCGATAGCCGGACAGGCCACCTTATGTCCCGGTTCCGGAGTCAGCCCTGTCTCAGCCCATTTATCGTAATCACGTCCGGATCTTACGCCGGCCCAATCAACGGCACGTGCCATGCTCTCAGTGGTCAGATTGACGGTAAACTCCATATTTTCCTTTATCAAGGCATAGGAATGACGTTCGGGACGCACAGAGATATAGAGCATGGCCGGATCTGTGCATACCGTACCGGTCCACGCCACCGTCAGCATATTGCTACGCTCCGCAGTGCCGCATGTCACGAGCACCGCCGGCAGCGGATAGACCATTGTTCCCGGTTTCCACTCCTGTTTCATCAGTCAATGATTGCCTCTCCGCTCTTGACGGTCTGTCCGCAATAATGGCAACGAATGGTCACATCATCGCGGTCAACAACCGTGAAGCGCGTGCGCATCGGCTCGTTGTTGGTGATACATTTCGGATTTCCGCATCTTACAATACCCACAATCTCCCCGGGGAGCTTGATAGGGAGTTTCTTCACCACGGCATAGTCGCGGATAATGTTGATATTGGCATGCGGCGCGATCAGGGCAATGCGGTTCAGGACATCGTCGGGAAATTCCACGTCGGCCACCTTTATGATGCCCTTCTTTCCGAGACGATGGCTCGACAGATTATTGCCGATGGTCACATTTGTAGTCATCTTCTCAATGCCAAGAATCTTAACGGCCTTGAAAAGCACATCGGCCGGGATGTGGTCGATCACGGTTCCGCAACGCAGAGCGGCGACGGCAAGTTCTTTATTCTCCTTTGTCATAGCTGTAGATATCAATGCCGAGTGCACGGCAGATGATGGCCTGACGGGCATAAAGACCGTTCCGGGCCTGATCGAAATAGTAAGCTCTCGGGTCGTTGTCGACATCCTGTGCGATCTCGTTGACACGGGGCAGCGGATGCAGCACACGCATCGACGGTTTTGCATCGGCAAGCATGTCGGCGCGGAGGGTGTACAGATCCTTGACACGTTCATATTCCATTATATCGGCGAAACGTTCGCGCTGCACACGGGTCATATAGATGATGTCGGACGTGTTGATAACCACCGGCGAGAAGTCGGTATGCTCGGTGTAACGGATGCCATTGGCATCGCAGAAGTCGCGGTATTCCTTAGGCATGCGCAATTCCTCGCAGGCAACGAAGCGGAATGTGGGGTTGAAATATCTCAAGGCCATCAGAAGTGAATGGACAGTACGGCCATATTTCAGGTCGCCGACCATCGTAATCGTGAGATTTTCAAGTGTTCCCTGCGTTTTGGAGATAGAATAGAGGTCGAGCATGGTCTGCGACGGATGCTGGTTGGCACCATCTCCGGCATTGATAACCGGAACATCGGTCACCTCAGTGGCATATCGCGCCGCTCCTTCGAGATAGTGGCGCATCACGATCAGATCAACATAATTGCTGACCATCTTGATCGTGTCCTTGAGGGTCTCCCCTTTTGACGAGCTGGTGGTCGAAGCATCGGAGAATCCGATCACACGACCGCCGAGACGGTTTACTGCGGTTTCAAAACTGAGGCGGGTGCGCGTGGACGGCTCAAAGAAAAGCGTGGCCACAACCTTTCCGTCGAGGATTTTATGGTTGGGATGCTCTTCAAAGTAACGAGCTCTTTCAATAAGGTCGAGGATATCGTCGCGCGAGATATCATCAATTGACACGAGGCTGTTCTGGTTCATAGCTCGGAAGAGAATTACAAGTTGTGATAACTTGCATGCAAAATTAGCAAAATTCCACGACTTATCCGCTACCTCCGCGCATATTTGTTCCGCATCGAGCAAGAAAATTGACAACGGAACGTGTTGTCGAGCATTGGGATGCACTGGTACGAATAAGGCGGTCTGTGTCTATTTGGGAAACCAAATTTGGACGTTCATTTCGTGTAGATCCTATTTTAAAAATAAATGAGCCTCCTTCTTCATATATCAAACACCACCTACTACCATGATGGCCATAATCGTATATCATGTATTTTCTATTGGAGACAAGCTCTTTAACTGAATCCGGCAAAAGGTATAACGAACTGCATGAATTATCATCAATGACATTTTTCACACCACCAGCACCCATATTGAAACTCATAAAAAGAAATACGGGAATAAGCAGCAATATTAAAACTGTTTTTTTCATTTATCTCTCAGGGGGCAGTAGTAAGGGGCATAGTCCTCTGGATGTATTCGAGGTGTCGATAAACCTCATACCTCAAGTCACTAATTACCAGAATTAACATAGCGACAAATAGTAACACTTCAATAATTATCAATAATTTATTTGGAACTATTTTTCTTATAAAAATATGATTTATAACCACATACACACCAAAGCATAATAACGCATAGAACAGCATAAATACCCATCCCTCGGGCTTATTTGCAATACGAATATAATATGAAATATAATAGATAATATATGAATAACCGACGAAGAGGTATAGATATGAGAGTATAGTTAGAATACTTTTGTTTCTTCTCTTTTTCACGTTTATCATATTACGTTATGCTTTTATTTTTTTTGCAATAATTGACCGGATGGATTGAATTTGATAATGGACTGAAAAGCAGAACTTGGCATCATTTTGATATCGCATTTCATCTGATATCCATTGAATACATCAACAACACCAAATTGAGTTGACATTGGAATATAGGATGGCTCCATCGTGGGTTCCGAAACGGGAATACCAGCTTCTACCATTGCTTTTTGTACGGCGGTAGCACAATTATTGTTGAAAACATCGTATTCAGTTTCGGCTGTCGTTGAAAAGCTATCTCTCATTATTTCGTCCTGTTCCGGTGTGGTAGAAATCTGATAGCCCTCTGAAAAGCCAAAATGATTCTTAGATTTATCATCCTTGCTATCATTCGTTCGAACATTATATGATGAATCTAAAAATTCTTGAGGCGAATCCCATGAGCCAACTGCGACATCATTGAATTTTCGTCCGCCTGAGTGATAACCGGACATATACATGTTGTTACCATTCACAGAATAATATTGCCATTTACCATCCTCATTCTGAATCAACATCGCTAAATGCTGATGAGATAGATCGTATCCATAATTCAAGATGACAATATCTTTACCTGTCGGATCAATACAATTTATGGGATCTCCACCACAATATGAATATGATGAAAAATTAGTATATGCCAGAGCACCAATCGGATAAAGCATAATTAACATTAATAATAAAAGAATCTTTTTCATTTTGGCAATAATTTTTATTGAATATATTTTTGAACTTCTATCGTTTGTTGTTTTCGACGTTCTCTGATTTCTTCGGTTTCTTCTGTCATATACGTTTTATCAAACCTCAATTTTGTATCGTTCATTAACTCAATTAGATGAGCACAATAATCATCAATTATATTATTGTTTTTCATAAGGTAATCATGAATTATTCGCTCCAATGATCTACCTCGTATTATCCAAGCATTAGGATTCATCGGATAGAACTCCAATGATCTGCTTGAACAATAGTAGGTAAACTCATCATACCGCTGAAATTTTTCGTAATATCCAAAGGCAAGATCAGCCATTTGACAGGCAACTGTCTGAATGTCTGTCAACGGAGTCATATAAGTTCCTGCATTTACCGCAGAATCACATATCTCAAAATCCTGCTTAATCCACCATGATGGCTGCATCTGATTGCTAGTCAATTCAAGGTTTATCCATTCTTCCGGCGTAATTTTATCCTCATCTTTATACATGATATAACTATGGCGCGGAGCGCGAGCTATTGACACATTAACACTTAATTCATTTGCAAGGATTTTATACATCCAAGGAAGAGAACGACACTGCCCTTTATGCGTTTTTAGCGTCCTGGAGACAAATTGGCGATCCCAAGGCTCGTCATCAACTGAGAATGTATCATAATCATAGGTGTATGGAGTATAATTATTCCCGGAAAATGGATTTACCATATATGAACTGATAGCCATCTGCATTCCTGTTTTGTATGTATGGAGTCTATTTACCGCATAAACAGATCGGATAAATTTCGTTATCCGATCAATCTCATCGCAAAAATCTGTTTTATAATCCAATTTTCCTTCAAAATATGCCCATTCCGCAAGAAACACAGCTCTTTTTATTGACAGACTATCTCGTCCAGCAAGCATACCTGACATCTCATTAAAAGCTGAAATATAATAATCCTCAGCTGTCTTTGATTGTGCTTGTATAGACAACTGAATAAAAATGGAAATCAATATAAACAGTACCTTTCTCATATTCTCCCTAAATTTACTATTTAATCTTTAATAACTCAAATCTGCGAAATGTGTTTTACAGCATATTTCCTCTAAGCCAATGTCGCCAATATTTCCCTGATTGATAAGTCGACATATCTTAAGCCCATATAATAATGTAGCATGACTGCATGCTTGCAGATTTTTTTGAAAAGATTGCAGGAAAGTTTGGTTTATAAAATAAACTTGATTACATTTGCAAGCATGAAGGAGTGAAAACGCGCGATCGCTCTTTTTTTATCAGCCAATGGTTTATAAAATAAACCTATTTACGAATCAAAAAAACTCTGATTATGGACGAGAAAAAATTAACCCCACAGGAGAGCATGGAACTGATAACATCCATGATCCAAAACACAAAACGGAGAGTTGCCACTCCCGATCTACGGATATCGGTAATGTGGGCAGTCCTGACAATTGTCACCGCCATCGCAGCATGGGCACTGCTGTCCACCACCCATAATCCATTGTATAATTTCATTTGGTTCGCCATCCCTGTCATCGGGATTCCGACAAACATACTCATGGCTCAGAATGACAGGAACAAAAGCATGACAAAGAGCTATCTCGACAAAGTCAGCGAGTCGATATGGAAAAGCGTAGGGTATATAGCCATGGGGCTTACCATAGGCTGTTTCATAGCCCAGCAATGCGGCTATCCCCAGGCATGGCTTGCAATGTTCTACTATGCATTCATCATAGTTGGCTTCGGCGCTATGACAAGTGGATTTCTTCTGCGCGAGAACTCGTATGTGTTCGGCGGCCTTTTCTCCATCTTCTCCGGCTTTGCCATCATTGTCTGCAATATATGCCAGATTCCGCTATACTACAGCTGGGTAGTGCCTCTCTACATTCTCTGCTTCCTGCTGATGTTCATAGTTCCGGCATTCATCATCTCGCGAAAAATAAAAGCACAGGAAAAATGAAAGAACTTGATCCGCTGTTGCATTCGCAACTCCGTCTTGCGGTAATGTCCATTCTCATGAATGTCGACGAGGCGGATTTTGTCTATCTCAAGGAGAAAACAGACTCCACCGCAGGGAATCTCAGCGTGCAGATCGACAAGCTGTCGACTGCCGGATATATCTCAGTGGCTAAAGAATTCGTTGGAAAGAAACCACGGACGGTTTGCAGCGTCACAGATCATGGACGCAAGGCCTTTGAAGAATATGTCAACACCCTCCGCGAATATCTGAACATCTGACAATCAATCCCCATAAACAGCCCGACGGGAAATATCACAAAGAGATATTTCCCGTCGGTTTTTACTATGGGTCAGATATTTACCGGTCAACGACGTGCGAGAGACGAGAAAGAGGCCGGGATGTGGGTTGAGAACGACATCTCCTTGCCGGTAACGGGGTGGACAAATCTGAGGGTCTGGGCGTGCAGACAAAGCCGGTGGATGGGGCTCGGCGAGGCTCCATATTTGCGGTCGCCCGAGATAGGATGACCGAGATCCTTCATGTGGACGCGGATCTGGTTCTTGCGGCCGGTATCAAGTTCCACCTCAAGCAGCGCGAAATTGCGTCCGGAGGAAAGAGTCCGGTAACGAGTCACAGCCAACTGCCCCTTCTCAGGGTCGTCGGTTGAATAGACCTCATATTGCGAGTTCTCCACAAGATATGATCTTATCGTTCCTACCTCCTCTTCAGGCACGCCCTCAACAACGGCAAGATACTTGCGGTTGAGCACCATATTGTTCCAGTTGTGCTGCATGCGCTCCTTTGCCTGCTGAGTCTTGGCAAACATCATTAGCCCGGAAGTGTCGCGGTCGAGACGGTGCACAATGAAAATCTTGTTGGCAGGATTTGACCACTTGACATATTCACGCAAAATCGAATAAGCAGTTCCCTCGCTAACCTTGTCATTACCCATGGAAAGGAGGCCGTAGCCTTTATTGACAACTATGATATCATCGTCCTCATAAACGATCTTAAGGCGACGGTTGCTGAACACCTTGAACTCACGCACAAAATTGACACGCACAAGATCGCCGGGATTGAGCGGAAAGTCGAACTGCCGCTGCGGCACTGCACCGACAGCAATCTGGTTATGGGCGAGCATCTGCTTGAGACGCGTGCGCTTGATCTCCGGCAAGGCGGCCTGAACGAAATCGAACAGAGTGGCCGGGGATTCCACCGGAAATGATTTTATTACATCGGGCTTGAAAGCGCCGAATGGTTTCTTCCCCTTATCGGGAGCGGATGATTTTGAACGTGGCATAGTCAGCTGGAATTAGCAGAATTATTTCTTTTTACGCGAAGCAACGCGACGAGGCTTCTGTGGTTGAGAGTCGACGATCTCAAAACATTGTTTGAGGGTCAGAGCAGAAGGATCGGTCACGGTCTTGGGGATCTTGTAGTTCTGCTTTTTATATGCGATATAGACACCGAAACGACCATTGAGGATCTGCATTTCCGGATCCTCGGGGAATGTCTTTACAATCTTGTTGAGATCGGCCTCACGCTTGGCTTTTATCAGGTCGACAGCCTCTTCAAGAGTGACTTCGAGCGGCTGCATGTCTTTCGGAATGGAGACAAATTTGCCGGCATGCTTCACGTAAGGGCCGAAACGACCGACACCGACGCTCACCTCTGCGCCCTCGAATTCGCCGAGCTGACGTGGAAGCTCAAAAAGTTTCAGAGCCTGCTCAAGCGTTATGTCGAACACCGACTGATCTTTCTGAAGCGATGCGAACTGCGGCTTCTCTTCAGCACCGCTGTCGCCGATCTGAACCACCGGACCGAAACGTCCGATCTTGACGGAAACAGTCTTTCCGGACTCTGGATGCACACCGAGGACACGCTCTCCAACCTTGTGCTCGAGACGCATATCGTTAGCTTTCTCCACCTCAGGATGGAACACCTGATAGAAATCGCCTATCTCCTTCTGCCAAGCTGCCTTACCCTCGGCCACGAGGTCGAAACGCTGTTCGAGATCGGCCGTGAAATTGAAATCAAGCACATTGGGGAAGTATTCTGTCAGGAAGTCGTTGACAACAACGCCTGTGTCGGTCGGGACAAGTTTACCCTTGTCGGACCCGACAGAAGCCTCAGAGGTCTGCGACGTTATCTTGCCATTTGAGAGAGTCAGGGTTACAAACGGACGGGTCTCACCCGGGCGGTCGCCTTTCTCCACATATTCACGCTGCTGGATTGTGGAGATTGTCGGGGCATAGGTTGAAGGACGTCCGATGCCGAGTTCCTCCATTTTCTTGACGAGTGAAGCCTCGGTGAAGCGCGGAGGATGCTGAGTGTAGCGTTCGGCCGCCGTAATCTTTGCCGCCGACAGACTATCGCCACGCTCCACGGGAGGGAGAACGGAAGATGCGTTGTCGTCGGTCTGCGCATCGTCGGATCCTTCACTGTAGACACGCAGGAAGCCATCGAAACGTACAACCTCACCGACAGCCGTAAAATGTTCCGAGCGTGTCGAGGGTGTTATCTCGACGGTTGTCTTCTCGATCTCGGCATCGGCCATCTGAGAAGCGATAGTGCGCTTCCAGATCAGCGCATACAGACGCTTTTCCTGAGCGGTGCCGTCGATCTCATGTTTGTCGATATATGTTGGACGGATGGCCTCGTGAGCTTCCTGAGCGCCCTTTGAGCGAGTGTGATAGTGGCGCACCTTGAGGTATTGCTCTCCCATATTCTGCTTTATCTCAGCCGAGATAGTGCCGATAGCAAGCGAAGACAGATTGAGCGAGTCGGTACGCATGTAAGTGATATGTCCGGCTTCATACAGCCGCTGCGCGACCATCATTGTCTGCGACACGGTGAATCCCAGTTTCCGCGATGCTTCCTGCTGAAGAGTAGAGGTAGTGAACGGAGGAGCAGGAGATTTTTTGAGGGGTTTGACAGACACATCGGTAACCGTGTAGGCCGCCTCGGCACAATCAGCCAGGAAAGCTCTTGCGGCCGCCTCATCGGGGAGACGATGGGGCAACTCAGCCTTTACCGGCCGACCTTGCGCATCCTCGAACACCGCCGTCACGCGGAAATATGGCTCGGCGACAAAACGTTTGATCTCATTCTCGCGCTCAACAATCAGGCGCACGGCAACTGACTGGACACGGCCGGCAGACAAAGCCGGCTTGATCTTTTTCCAGAGCACCGGCGAAAGCTCAAATCCAACAATACGGTCGAGCACGCGACGAGCCTGCTGAGCGTCAACGAGGTTTATGTCGATATCGCGAGGATTCTCGATGGCATTCAGGATAGCGTTTTTCGTGATTTCGTGGAAAACGATGCGCCGCGTATTGTCGGGTTTGAGGCCAAGCACCTCATAAAGATGCCATGCAATAGCCTCCCCCTCGCGGTCCTCATCGGAAGCGAGCCAAACCATCTCGGCCTCCTTGGCAGCTTTTTTCAGGTCCTTTACGAGATCCCGTTTGTCGGCCGGGATTTCATATTCGGGTTCGAACTGCCTCTCCATGTCCACGCCGAAATCCTTTTTACGGAGATCGCGTATATGGCCATAGCTCGACATCACTTTATAGTCCTTGCCAAGGAATTTTTCTATTGTTTTTGCCTTGGCAGGGGACTCGACTATCACTAAATTCTTAATCATCGCAGGGATATATGGGATTTTTCGGCGACAAAATTAGGAAAAGAAATCCATAATCATCACCTTGCACAATAAAAAATTTCCAAAGAGGAGCCTGTTACTGCTGCAGAAGCATACCGGCAGCCACCTGTCCGGCAGTCGCGGCATCCTTGACAGCGGTCAGGATAGCGAGACCGAAAGCGAAAGTGCAAGCAGGCCCTTTACCGGTTATCACATTGCCGGACACAACGACCGGCTCACCGGTCATCTCGGTTTCCGTAAGCCCGATCGGCTCCATTCCGGGATAGCATGTAGCCTTATGCCCTTTGAGCAGTCCAAGCGGATTGAACACAAGAGCAGGAGAGGCGCAGATGGCAGCGATTTTTCCACCGCGTGCGTTCTGAGCCACGAGCATGTCGCACAACGGCTTGCATGCAGCCAGATTGGAAGCACCGGGCATGCCGCCGGGAAGGACGAGGAATTCAGGATCGTCGGCCATGCTGATATCAGAAATCATCTTATCGGCCTTGACCGTCACGCCATGAGAGCCGGTCACGTCGAGAGAAGGCATTATAGAGACAGTCAGCGCGTTGACACCACCGCGGCGGAGCACATCGAGAGTTGCGAGAGCCTCGACTTCCTCAAAGCCGTCGGCCAGAAAAATATAAACAGGTTTCATATCGGATTAATTTATTTTTTGCCAAAGATAGGGATATTCACTGAGATAATAACTACTTTTGCCCTACATAAGTTAGTACAACATGTCGAGATTATATTTTTTCATAGCGATAATCCTGATAGCGGCAACCGGCTGCGGCAACCGGCAGGAAGTGCGCCGATGTTCAGGATCTATCTGGGCTACAGGCTATAACATCACCTACACATCCGACACAGATCTCTCGGATTCGATATTAGCGACATTCAAAACTGTGGAGCAGTCATTATCGCCTTTCGATCCCGAATCGCTGATTTCCAAGATCAACCGTGGAGAATCGACACAGACCGATACGCTACTGCGCCGGATTTTCCTTGCCTCGCAGACTGTCAACCATTGGAGTAACGGGGCTTTTGATCCGACAGTTGCGCCACTCGTGAATCTCTGGGGGTTCGGCTACAACAACTCGAGCGAGCCGCCCACACAAGAGATGATAGACAGCGCACTGATGCTGACCGGCATCAACCGCTGCCGACTTGAGGGGACAGAATTGATCAAATGCTCACCGGAAACAGAATTCAACTTCTCGGCCATCACCAAGGGTTACGGCTGCGATCTGATCGGCGAGATGTTCCGCCGCAATGGTGTTGACGACTACATGATCGAGGTAGGCGGCGAGATAGCACTCCACGGAAAAAATCCAAAAGGGGAAGCATGGCATATCCAGATCGATGCCCCGATAGCCAACAACGGACAGCCGACGCATCAGGCACTGACCGTCATCGAGGTCACCGACTGCGGAATAGCGACCTCGGGCAACTACCGCAACTATCACGAGACCAAGGCCGGCCGCACATGGCACACCATTGATCCGGCAACCGGCCATCCGGCACAGACCAAGACCTTGAGCGCGACAGTGATAGCCGATGAGTGCATGACGGCTGACGCACTTGCCACGGCCTGCATGGCTATGCCCTCGGAAAAAGCGATGAAGATGATCGAAAGCATCCCCGGTGCATCCGCACTGCTTGTTGAAGCGACGGCAGACTCCACATTCAAGGTCCTGACCACCTCGCGTTTTCCGCTCCACTGATTTTTTTTCGGCCCAAAAGCGCAGAAAAGCACGCAAAGGGCAAAATCATGGCGTAACTTTGCAGCATCAATCGCAAACATGAAAAACACAAACGCCATGAGAAAAATCAACAAAATCATCATTCACTGCTCGGCAACTCCAGAGGGCCGTGAGGTGAGCGTCAGAGAGATCGACGGCTGGCACCGCCAGCAGGGTTACAACGGAATCGGGTACCACTACCTCATAGGGCTTGACGGCAGTGTGAACGCCGGACGCCCAGAGGCAAACATAGGCGCACATTGCCGCGGACACAACAGGGATTCGATCGGAGTGTGCTATGTTGGAGGCTGCGACGCAAAGATGAAGCCGAAAGACACACGAACCCCACAACAACGCACTGCTCTGCGACGATTAGTAGCCGAACTTCAAGGGCGATACCCCGGAGCGACACTGCATGGGCACAACGAGTTCGCGGCCAAAGCCTGTCCGAGTTTCGATGTCGGAAAAGATTGGTGAGAGGATAGAAGCCCGGGGAGATAATGAATCCAAAAAAATCAAAAAAGATGGCCGAATTATATAACAGGGCATGAAATTAAATAAATATTCACTATCTTTGCAGTTGGATTTTTATTCACAATATTTTCATTTAACTGAACCTTGAAATTTTTAAGAATCAAACGTGCGACCCAGCCGTCGCTACCTTTATCGCTTACGCCACTGGCCATTCTTCTGGCTACCTTGATAACAATAATCGCCATCCATGGAGCCGACTCCGTGCAGGACTACAGCTACTACATCTTAGGCGGTGCAGCCATAGTATGCCTCACTCTTGGCCTTCTCTTCACCAACCGCCGCCGGTGTTATCTTCCCGGGATGCTGAAGAGCGCACGACAGATATTGCCAGCCGTTCCGATACTGATCTTCATAGGCACACTATCTGCAACCTGGATGCTCAGCGGCGTAGTACCGACGCTCATTGATTATGGCCTGGAAATGCTCGACAGCCGGACATTCCTTTTCGTGAGCTGCGCCACCTGCGCGGCAGTGTCAGTGGTCACGGGGAGTTCATGGACCACGATAGCCACAATCGGAGTGGCACTAATGGGTGTAGGCTCCGTGATGGGTTACAGCGCAGGCTGGGTAGCCGGAGCGATAATCTCCGGGGCATATTTCGGCGATAAAGTATCGCCATTGAGCGACACCACCGTTCTTGCCGCCTCGACATGCGGCGTACCGTTGATACGCCACATACGGTTCCTGATGCTCACTTCCGCGCCGGCGATGCTGATAGCCCTGACAGTGTATCTTTCAGTTGGATTCGCCATTGATCCGATCGAGGCCGGCCAGTCACAGGATATGGTGGAGGCGCTGAACAGGACATTCAACATCACACCGTGGACGCTTCTGATCCCGGCACTCACACTGCTGCTGATCACACTCCGGATAGGCACGACATTAACCCTCGCCATAGGATCGCTGGCCGGACTTGCCGGAATATGGGTGTTCCAGCCCGAAATAGCATCCGAACTGACCGGAAACAGCCAAAGCCTTGGCGACAATGCGATCATGGCAATAAAGGTGCTGGCGACCGAAACATCGCCCGACACGGGGAACGCGATGCTTAATCCATTGATAAGCACAGGCGGAATCGAAGGAATGCTGCCGACGGTGTGGCTCGTGTTGTCGGCAATGCTATTCGGGGGAGCTATGATAGCCACGGGGATGCTCGGCCGGATCACCCATACAATCACCTCGCGTCTGAGTCACCACAGAAGCGTTGTCGGAGCTACGGCAGCAAGCGGACTGTTCCTGAATTCCTGCACCGGAGACCAGTACCTGTCGATCATAGTTGGCGGCAACGTGTTCAAAAACACCTACCGGCGTCGCGGCCTGAAGCCACAGCTGCTAAGCCGCACCTTGGAGGATTCAATCTCGGTGACATCGGTTCTTATCCCTTGGAACTCGTGTGGCGTGACACAATCGACAGTTTTAGGAGTTGCAACCTTGACCTATCTGCCGTTTTGTCTTTTCAATATTCTGAGCCCTTTGATGACGATAGCGATGAGTTGGGCAGGATGGAGAGTTTATTCCGGAAAGAGGATAGAGGTTGGAGTTTAGGGGATAGAGTGGGAGAGTGGGAGAGTGAGAGAGGGGGAGACCGCAAGCCCTGGCAAGCTGCGGTCTCCGAATATGAAATTTTACAACATCATCTACTTAAAAAAACTTTATTTAAAAGACCTTTTGCTCAATGTAGGCGTTATCCAACAATCGACCGAACTCATCAAGATCAACCTGATCACCTTTGAATTCGCGATAGTCATAGATCATATCTTCGCCATCGTAACACTCAAGCAAACGTTCATACAATGGTCCATATAATCCGGTTGGCAAAACATCGTTTACTTGGTAATAGTAATAATAGTCCGGAGTACCACCCAACAATGGCCCAATGCCCTCTACCCAGTAGTCATATTGGTATTCGAATGTACGATGATATGGGTAAAAAACTTTCACCGCACGACGATTCTTACCCATTAGTGTGATAGTGCCACGGCTGATGGTTGTCACCAAATTATATTCAGGGCCGAAAGTGCTTTTATCACTCATATTCATGTCGAAGGCCATCGCCCAACCATAATATTCTTTGGACTCCTTGTCCGGCCAAAATTTATATACACAGCCATTTTCTTCTCGCATTGCCATTCCTTCGCCAACATATATCCCATCCAGATATGTTTCGGTCTTCATGGCCGCAATGCCATCAACAACAGTATCTCCGCAAACAACATTCGTTTTCTTTACACCCTTTTCATACTGGAAATAGGAATCACTGATCCAACGCTTTCCAGCTGTAAGCACAGGGCGCAACACTTCCGGCAACTGCTCCTTATCATTATCGGAAAGATTTATTTTTTGGTCATTTTGACTAATGGCCTCCTCTGTTTCGCAACCGAACAACATTATAGCCACGATAAGTGCAAGCGGTATTTTAATAAGTTTTTTCATGGTACTGAATATTGATCCGGCTACAATTTAGAAAATAAAACGCTGATTCACAAATTTTTCAATATATTTATTCATCAAGTCGAAAAATAACAACAATAATGTGCGCCTTTTTAGACACAACTGTTGGGAGAGTAAGAGAGTGAGAGAGTGGGAGTGTGGGAGAGTGAGAGAGAGCGGTTCAATTATTAACTTGTGTCAAAATAAACATACTCTGAAAAGAAATGCGTAAATTTGCGGACACTTAGATAATAAATAGGAGATGACAATTAGTTCGATAATATGGGATATGAATCCCGATCTGATCAGTAGCCCGGTGACTATCAGATGGTATGGCCTGATGTTTGCAATCGGATTTCTGATGGGTTACGAGATTGTTGGACGCATGTTCCGCCACGAAGGCGCGCCCGAGAAATGGCTCGGCCTGCTGCTGGTGTGGGTTATGGGCGGCACAATCATCGGGGCACGCCTTGGTCACTGTTTCTTTTATGAATGGGACTTCTACAGCGCTCATCCGGAGAAGATAATCCGTGTATGGGAGGGTGGTCTTGCCAGCCATGGCGGCGCGATCGGAGTGATCATCGCCGTGCTGCTATTCTCGCTGTTCACGTCGAAGCGCAGTCCGATGTGGACATTTGACCGTCTGGTGATCCCTATAGCCCTTGTGGGCGGCCTGATCCGTCTTGGCAATCTGTTCAACAGCGAGATTTTCGGAGGCCCGACCGATCTGCCCTGGGGCATGATGTTTGTCAATTCAGCGGAATGGCGTGCGCTATATCCCGAGGTAGCTTGTCATCCGACGCAGATCTATGAAGCGTTGTGTTATTTCGCTCTTTTCGGCCTGCTGATGTGGATGTACTGGAAACGCAACAGTGAGGAACGACCGGGACTGATTTTCGGAGTGTTCCTTGTGGGAGTGTTCCTCTCGAGATTTTTCATCGAATTTATCAAGAATAATCAGGAGGCGTTTGAAGACGACATGATACTGAACATGGGTCAGTGTCTGAGCATCCCGTTCGTGCTTGCCGGAGTTGTCCTGATAGTCCGCGCCCTGATGCGTCCACGCCAACACCTGACATTCCCCAACCGCTATGCCGATGAGAAACCGGCAAAAAAACGCTAACACAATGGCAGAAATCATATTTGTCACAGGAATAGACACCGATGCCGGCAAAAGCTATGCTACCGGCTACCTTGCGCGGCAGCTTGCCTCGGAGGGGAAAAGGGTGATCACACAGAAATTTATCCAGACGGGTTGCGAAGACTACTCTGAGGACATTGATATCCACCGCAGCATAATGGGAGTGGGTCAGCTTCCCGAGGATATAGACCACACCACGGCTCCCGTTATCTTCAGCTATCCGGCATCGGCACAACTTGCCGCCGCGCTTGACCATCGCGAGATAGATCTCGGAGAAATAGACCGCGCCACGGCATCCCTGGCCAAGAGCCACGACATAGTGCTGATAGAGGGTGCCGGTGGCCTTATGGTGCCGATCACCGACACCTTTTTCGCGATAGACTATGCTGCAAGCCGAGAGCTTCCGGTCGCACTGGTGACCAACAGCCGTCTGGGTTCGATCAACCACACCATACTGTCGCTTGAGGCTATCAAATCGCGCGGACTGAAGCTCCACAGCCTGATATACAACTCCTACTACGACAAAGATCCCGTGATCTCGGAAGATACCCGAGGATTTGTCAAACGCTATATAGGCCGTCAATTTCCCGAGGCAGCGTTCATCGAGATACCGGTGATAGAACTCTAAAGTAACTCCAGTTCAAATACCAACATGTCAAAAGCAAACAAACTCTAAGCCCTCCCCTCCACACCAAGCTATGCATCAAACAACGATAAAGCTTTCGATCCCCAAGGAAACACTGTCGAAAATGCCGGCAGCGGAATTTAAGGGCAATATCCATCTGATAGAAACCGCGGCAGACGCACGCACCGCCTTGCGCTATCTTTCACGGTGCAGAATGGTAGGGTTTGACACGGAGACACGTCCCTCCTTCCGAAAAGGCTGTGCCTTCAAAGTGGCTCTGGTGCAGATCTCCACGGAGGACAGCTGCTTCCTGTTCCGCATCAACAAGATAGGGTTCATGGAGCCTCTGCGCGATTTTCTGTCCAACGAATCGATCATCAAAATAGGACTGTCGGTCAAAGATGATTTCCATGGTCTCCACAAGATAGAGGAATTCGAGCCGGCAGGCTTCATAGAGCTCCAGGAGTATGTCAGAGAGTTCGGCATCACAGATGCGAGCCTGACCAAGATCAACGGCATAGTGTTCGGCGAACGGATCTCCAAAGGGCAACGCCTGACCAACTGGGAGGCGGCAGAGCTGACACCGGCACAGCAACATTATGCGTCGCTCGACGCCTGGGCGTGTCTGAATCTATATCATTACCTGTCGTCGGGACAGTTTGACCCTGAGTCATCGCCATTCATCGTGGATGAGACTGCCGAGGCTCAATAATGACTTATTCTTAAAACGACATACACAATTCGCAACCATGAAAAGATCAACAATCATTCCACTGATTCTGCTCGTCTATCTGGCAGTGATGGCCTATATAGGCCGCGGAGAATTCTTTGCAGGACATTATCTCTATTATTTCAGCATTATCGGCGCAACGCTTATAGTGGTGTTCCTCCTGCATCTGTCGCTAAAGCGCAGAGAACGCCAACGTCAAGAGAGGGAAAGCAAAGAGCAGACCAACTGATCAGGCCGGAGAGAAGAGGCTGTGAAGGGCTTCGAACCGAGCAAGAGAGGCAGGGCCGAAAGCAGCCATCTGCGCACGCACCTTTTCGATTGATTTGCGCTGCATGGATCCGGACTTGGAATAGAACTTATCGGCATAGCAGATCAATTTCTGTAGCAGAGTGACAGGACAGAGGTCGATTGCCGGCAGCGGCAACTTCTGATCCGCGATCTCCCGGGCAGTCAGTCCCGAACCGGTGTGGAGCGCGGCAACATCGGCAATCTCAGGATCCACCCCCTCTTTCAAAAGCATCTCACGACCTATCAGGCCATGAGCGATATAGGGCTGAGCGCCCCGACATTCAATGGACGGAGCATGGGTTTCACAGATACCTATATCGTGAAGCATAGCGGCGGCTTCAATCCGTTGGTCGGGAATCGGGAGTCCGAGACGATGGGCTATGGCAAGAGCTTCGTCGGCCACCGCACGGCAATGGGTCATATAAATATGCCGCAGGGGAGATCCTGCGGCATAATATCTATCTATAATTTTCTGATAGTCCATAAGAGAGGATGGGGCTATGATCACTCGATAATCGTGTTCCATCCGTGGATATCGGGAGCTTCACCAAGCTGAATAGCGCGGAGAGCATTATAGAGCTTGGTTGTGACGGGACCCGGCTTTCCATCGCGAGCGATGACGTATTTTGTGCCGTTGTCCAGGTCGTCGATCTCACCGATAGGAGAAGCGACCGCAGCCGTGCCACAGGCAGCAGCTTCCTGCACCTCAGCAAGCTCTTCCACAGGAATATGGCGAGCTTCGACCTCAATACCCATGTCCTTGGCGATCTGCTGGAGGCTCATATTGGTAATCGAGGGGAGAATGGATTCGGATGCCGGAGTGATATATTTTCCGTCCTTTATAGCGAAGAAGTTGGCCGGGCCACATTCGTCGAGATATTTCTTTTCTTTCGGATCGAGATACAACACCGCAGAGTAGCCAAGCTCGTGGGCATGTTCGCCGGCACCGAGGCTCGCAGCATAGTTGCCACCGACTTTCCAACGTCCGGTACCCTTAGGAGCCACACGGTCGTACTCACGCATGATGCATATATTGGTCAGACCGAATCCCGTCTTGAAATAAGGGCCAACGGGGCTGACAAGAATCATGAACAGGTATTCCGAGGAAGTGCGCACCCCTACACTGGCAGTCATGCCGATCTCAAGTGGACGGATGTAGAGCGAAGCACCGCTTCCGTATGGCGGAACGAAGCGTTCGTTGAGCTTCACAACTTTCTTCACCATCTCGCAGAAAAGATCCTCGGGAACAGGCTGCATCTTCAGACCCTCGGCCGATTCACGCAGACGACGCGCATTATCACGCATCCGGAAAACACGAATCTTTCCGTCGACACCACGGAAAGCCTTCAGACCTTCAAAGATCTCCTGACCGTAGTGGAGCGCCGTGGCAGCCATGTGAATATTGATAGTTTCAGAGTCAGACACTTCGATGTCGCTCCATTTGCCATCGCAAAATGTGGCTCTGACATTATAGTCCGTGCGAAGATATCCAAACGGCAGCTTCGCCCAGTCGATGTTCAATTCTTCTTTCATGATCATTGGTTATGTTGTTGTGCAAAAATAGTAAAACTTTACTGAATAGTCACTGAATCTGCACAAAAACTAACCATCTGCGCAGTGTTCAATGGTCAAATATCATCAAAACTAATCATTATAACGTTAAAAACCCTATCAAAGGTTGGAAAAATCCGCCTAATGATAGTATCTTTGCATTGAATTATACGCATTGTCACAAATCTTGAGGCGAACTCATCTATATATAGTCATAGCCATGGTGGCATTCATGGCACTGAGCGCAACGGCATCCAGAGGCATCATGGAGGCCACCGCGTCGCATATAGCTATACCTGTAGGAGCCGACAGCATCCGTGATCTCACACCGAGAGCCACGACAGCGCAGGATTCAGCGCGACGCGCACGCAGAGAAAGCCGCCGTCTGCGCCGCCCACGCCCGTCGGCCACCAACGACAGCATCAAGCCTCAGAAGCCATCATCCGACAGCATATCATCCCCTATCCTACAGGCTCCCGTCACAGCATCGGACAGCATAGACATGGCGTCACTTAACCGCCACCGTATCAGCGGCGACACAGCCGTAGCAGCCAAGCCGACAGGACGACGCATCTCGAGAGTAAAGACCGATCTGGACAACGTTGTGGACATCGTGGCCAAGGACTCCATGGTTCTGATCGGGCAGAGCAAAGCCTATATCTACGGAGAGGGCGAGGTTACATACGGCAGTATAAAACTCGACGCCGACCGCATAGAGATGGATATGGCCGAAAGCACCGTCTATGCCGTGGGTACGACCGACAGTATCGGCGATGTCCAGGGTTCCCCGGTGTTCAACGACAAGGGTACCGAATACAAGTCGGAGACCATGCGCTACAACTTCAAGACCGAGAAAGGCTTCATCACCAACGTGATCACCGAGCAGGGCGAAGGATTTCTGACGGGCGGCACATCGAAAAAGATAGACGAAAACACCTTCTATCTCCAGGACGGCTTCTACACCACCTGCGACAATCATGAAGAGCCCCACTTCGGTTTCCGCCTGACCAAGGCCAAAGTGCGCCCGAAGAAAGACATTGTGACCGGCCCGGCCTACATGGTTCTCGAGGGTCTGCCACTTCCGCTTGCCGTACCGTTCGGCTATTTCCCCTTCTCAGAGAAATATTCGTCGGGAGTCATATTCCCCTCCTTCGGCGACGACTACAACCGCGGCTTCTATCTGAGCAACGGCGGATATTATTTCGCCATCAACGACAACATAGACCTTGCTCTGACCGGCGAGATCTACACAAAAGGCTCGTGGGGACTTCAGGCAAGGTCGGCCTACATAAAACGCTACAAGTATTCCGGCAATTTCAACATATCATTT
This sequence comes from uncultured Muribaculaceae bacterium, assembly GCA_910579185.1. Taxonomy (GTDB): domain Bacteria; phylum Bacteroidota; class Bacteroidia; order Bacteroidales; family Muribaculaceae; genus Paramuribaculum. The sequence continues at coordinate 32,173 of CAJTTG010000003.1, read as the reverse complement.
TTGAAAACCATCCTCGGCGACAAGGGACTGCCCGACTACTCGAAACAGACCAACTTCCAGGTTCTCTGGAACCACAGCCAGGATTCGAAAGCCAACCCGATATTCAACTTCTCGGCCTCGGTCAACTTCACCACGTCGGGCTATTCGCGCAACGACCTCAACAGCTACTATTCGAACTCATTCACAGAAAATACCAAGAGTTCGACGGTCAACTTCACCTATCGTCCGCCGGGATCGAAATGGTCGTTCTCCGGAACCGCCAACATAGCCCAGCGCAGCCAGGACTCGACACTCGCCGTTTCGTTCCCGAACGTGACCATCACAATGTCGCAGGTGTACCCCTTCAAGCGCAAGCATGCCGTCGGTGCGGAAAAATGGTATGAGAAGATCCGCATGTCCTACTCCGGTCAGTTCAACAACTCACTGACTGCCAAACAGGACGAATTTTTCAAAAAGAGTCTGATCAAGGACTGGCGAAACGGCATGCGCCACAGCATTCCGATCTCCGCCACATTCAACCTGTTCAAATATTTCAACCTTACGCCGAGCGTCAACCTGACCGACCGCATGTACACCACGAAAGTGCGCCGTCAGTGGGATCCGAACGCTGCCAGAGAGATCTGCGACACGACCTACAACTTCTACAACGTATGGGATTTCAACGCATCCGTATCTCTCGACACCAAGATCTACGGCTTCTATCGTCCGATAGGATTCTTAGGCAAGAAGGTGCAGATGATCCGTCACGTGATCACCCCAACCGTAAGTTTCAGCGGCTCGCCGGACTTCAGTTCCCCGTTCTTCGGCTACTACGGCTCGTATCAGTATCCCGGTGTCAACGGGGAGATGATGACAAGAAAATATTCCCTGTTCCCCAACAGCCTCTTTGGCGTACCCGGCGAAGGCAAGACAGGCATGGTCAGCTTCGCACTGGCCAACAACCTGGAGATGAAGGTCAAAACCGAAGATGACTCCATCGGGGAGAAGAAAATATCGCTGATAGAGAACTTCACCGTGTCGCAAAGCTACAACTTCGCCGCCGACTCACTGAACTGGAGCAATATCAACACCTCGATCATGCTGCGACTCGTCAAGAACTTCAACCTCAACCTGTCGGCAGTGTGGGATGTGTATACCTATCAGCTCAACTCCGCCGGAAATCCCGTCAGGGTCAACGTTCCGCGCTGGAAAGTAGGCAAAGGACTCGGACGACTGTCAAGCACCGGCACCTCGTTCAGCTACACGTTCAACAACGACACATTCAAGAAGAAAAACAAAAAAGACACCAAGAACCCCGACGGCGAGGCTGACGATCCAAACAACCGCAGCCAGCGAGGGCGTAGAGAGACCCAGAACGACAGCGGCGAATCGGGCGACGGCGACATGCAGTTCAACCCCGACGGATATATGAAATGGGAAGTGCCGTGGAGCCTGACGCTCAATTACTCCGTGAGCTACGGCTACGGCGCATTCAACAAACAGAAGATGGAATATGACGGGAAGATCACCCAGAATCTCAGCCTGTCGGGCAACATACGCCCAACCAAAAACTGGAACTTCAGTTTCACGGCAAGCTACAACTTCGACACCCACAAGCTTGCCTACATGAACTGCAACATCTCGCGCGACCTGCACTGCTTCACGATGACAGCCAGCTTTGTACCGGTGGGGCCATACAAGTCGTACAACTTCCACATCTCCGTCAATTCCTCGATGCTTTCGGACCTCAAATACGACAAGCGATCCTCGTACTCCAACGGCGTGCAGTGGTATTGATCCACCGCGCCACCACGATTCTCATAGCCACCAAACAATTCCAGAGGGAAAGGCGTTTTACATCTGTAAAAAAACTATTTTCATCACAACCTCTCCCGTTTCAACTCAAAAGCCAGTGAAAAGCAAAGGGCTACACATATTGAAAAAGACCGTGCTGTGGATTATAATATCCGTGGCCGCTCTGATTGTCCTGATCCCGGCATTGCTCTACATCCCGTTTATCCAGGACATAGCAAAGAATATCGCCATCAACAAAATCGAGAAGGCCACAGGAATGGATGTGGAGCTTGAAAGACTCAGGCTGCGATTCCCTTTGACCGTAGAACTGCAAGGACTTATGATGGCTCAGGAGGGCGACACACTTATTTCCGCCCGACAAGCAGAAGTTGACGTTGCATTCTGGCCATTGCTCCACAGCACCATAGACGTGAACGAAGCACGGCTTGCAGACGCGACATACCGACTGAACACGCCAGATTCGGCCATTTATCTGAAAGCCAGGATAGACCGGTTCACCACCCAAGGCACCGATCTCAAATTCAATATGGAACGGATCAATGTGGGGCGCACACTGCTCGACGGCGCCGACGTGACACTCGTTCTCAAAGACACTATCACACCTCCCACACCATCCGACACGACACAGACCATGATGGTGATCTCGGCACCCGATATCGAACTGCGCAACATCAATTTCCACATGCAGATGCTTCCGACCATCGACAGCCTGCTGACGCATATCGGATCGGCACGACTGAAAAATGGAGAGATCAATATGGCCGAAAAATCCATAGTGGCCGGAGCATTGACCGTGGACAGCCTGACGGCAAGATATCTTACCCCGACAGCTGAATTTCTCGCCAACTACAAATCGCCATCCATACCCGACAGCATTGCCACTGACACGACCGAGGTGAGCAGCGAGCCGTGGGATATCAATATCGGGAAGATCGACATCGCCGCCCCGTACGCCCTGTATGGCCAAGCCGGCATACGTCCGCTTCCCGGGCTCGACATGAGCTATATAGAAGTGGGGGATGCAAAAATCCAGATCGATTCGTTCCACAACCGGGGAGCCGAAATACGCGTTCCACTGACACATCTCTCGCTAAACGAACGCTGCGGACTGAGCCTCGACGCATCAGGGGTCTTCGCGATGGATTCCACAGCTATGCACGCAGAAAACTTCAAGATAGCCACACAGCGGTCGGCCCTCTCGCTGGATGCCACAATGGGACTTGGCGACATGACAACCGATCCGACGCTTCCACTGCGGTTATTGGCCGCAGGATCGGTGGCGATCAGCGACATAGGAACCGCCTTCCCGACGGCCGGAGCGATGTTCAACGGATTGCCTCCCAATTCCGTGCTAAACCTCAACGCGGATATCAACGGCACAACAGGAGAACTCACCGTTGAGCAACTAAAAGCGTCCATGAACGGGCTGTTTGCCATAGAAGCCGAAGGACAGGTTGCCAATCCGATGGATTTCAACCGGATGAGCGGACGCGTGAATATTGACGGGCGTATCAGCAACGTGGACTTCCTGAAACATCAGATGCTTGACAGAAAGACAGCCGCAATGATCAACATTCCGCCAATGAGCGTGAAAGGAGCCGTGGACTACCGACCCGGTCTGATCGACGGCGACGTCGCCGTGACCACAACAGGAGGAAAACTCGCGCTCGATGCAAAATGGAATCAGAAAGCCGAGGGGTATGATCTCGCGCTCAACACCTCAAGCTTCCCCCTCCAGCGTTTTCTACCGGGACTCGGCATATCTGACATAACAGCATCAGCAGCCGTGAAAGGGCATGGCTACGATCCGGAAAAACGGTCGACATCGGCAAAAGCTGACATTGACCTCAAACATCTCAGCTACAACGGACAGGCGCTCAACAACGTTAGCCTGACAGCATCAATCGACACATGCAGGCTTACAGGCCATATAGTGTCGGCAAATCCGGAGGCCGATCTCGATGCTGACCTCACGGCATGGATAACCCGTGATGGATATGAATGGGATCTGTCGGGCGATATCCGCCACCTCGATCTCGAAGCACTGAAACTGAGCCAATCGCCAATGAGCGGAACCGTGGAACTATATACCAGTGGCCGGTTCAACCCACGCAACGGTGATATTGACGCCGACCTCAACCTCACGCGCCTAAACTGGCTGATGGGAGAGGATCAACTGGCCATGTCGGACGCGACAGCCCACCTTCAGTCGGCCGACAGCCTGACACTGGCTACGATCGAAACCGGCGACTTCAACGCCCGGGCACAGGCATTCTGCGGCCTTGACACACTTATGAGCCGCATCAACACAACCACAACGCTGCTCAACCGACAGATAACGGAAAAGAATGTAGATGTGGTAGCCCTTCAGCAAGCCCTTCCGCCTCATCTGAATCTTAACGTGCAGTCGGGCTCCAACAATGCTATTGCAAAATATCTCAACGAGACATCCAACATCTATTTCAAGGATGCCAGCCTGACGCTGAAAAACGATTCCCTGATCACGATGAATGCAGCCGTAAACGGATTCCAGACCGGATCGACACGCCTTGACGAGATCACATTCGACGCAAACCAACACAACCAGTTCCTTGTCTACAAACTCACAGTGGACAACCAACCGGGCACCATGGACGATTTCGCCCATGTCAATATCTCGGGCTTCCTTTCGGCTGACAAGATGTCGGTCCTGATCAAACAATCCAACATACAGGACAAACAGGGCTTCTTCCTTGGCATGAACACAACATTGACGGATTCGACAGCGACGGTCAAATTCGTGCCCTACCAGCCCACGATAGCCTATAAGAAATGGACTATCAACCGCGACAATATCGTCAGATATGATTTCAAGCACCGCCATCTCGATGCGAACCTGACACTACGTTCGGACAGCAGCTCGCTGCATCTATATACCGATCACATGTCGGACACATTGGCCGTCGGTCAGGAGGATGTGGTTCTCGAAATGAAAAACATCAACATCGCCGAATGGCTATCCGTCTCGCCGTTCGCACCACCGGTCAAAGGGGACATCGATGCCGATCTCCGGTTCCGCTGGAACGAACAGGAAATCACGGGCAAAGGCCTTGTTAACATCAATGAGCTATATTACGGGAAAGAGCGCGTGGGGACATTCGCCGTTGATCTGGATGTTGCCAACGACAGCCATACCGGAGCCTTGAGAGCTGATGCGGCATTGATGATAGACAATGTGAAGGTTATCACTGCCTCAGGAAATCTCAACGACTCCACCGCCGTCCATCCTTTCCTGCTCGATTTCTCGATGATCCATTTCCCATTGCGTGTTGTCAACCCGTTCCTGCCAAAAGATGTGGCCCAGCTATCGGGAATGCTCAACGGCACCATGGATATCACCGGCGATCTCGCCAATCCGATATTCAACGGATATCTCGATTTCGATTCGACGGCCGTGAAGGTAGGCATCACCGGAGCATCCTACGCATTCTCCGAGGAAAAGATACCCGTTGACAGCAACATAGTACGTTTCGACGGATTTTCCATCAACGGACTCAACAGCAACCCACTGCGCATCAATGGCACCGTCGACGCACGGCATCTGAGCGACATAAAGCTCAACCTTGCCGCCACAGCTCGCGACATGCAGATAGTCAACTCCAGCCGTCCACGCGGCGCAAACGTCTACGGCAAGGCATTCATTGATCTCGATGCAACGGTGAAAGGAAATATGAGCCTGCTCGTGGTCAACGCGGATCTGAACCTGCTCGCCGGCACCAATGTGACCTACGTGATGACCGATGGCGTTGAGACCCTCGCGCCACAAAGCAGCGGAGATATGGTGCGTTTCGTCCAGTTCTCCGACACCACGGCCACAGTCCATGGCGACACCATTCCTGAGTCGACGATGTCCATGTTGCTCGATGCCAATCTGACCATATCCGAAGGCTCGACCATCAATGTCGATCTGTCGCCCGACGGCAAAAACAAAGTATCAGTGTCGGGCAGCGGCAATCTGGCCTATTCCCAGACCCCGATGAGCACCGACGGCCGTCTCACAGGCAGATACACCATCAGCAGCGGCTTCGTGCGCTATACACCCCAGATCTCCACCGGCGGCATATCCATGTCGATCATGTCGGAGAAAAACTTCAAGTTCACAGAGGGCAGCTACATAGCATTCAACGGCGATATGCTCAACCCGACCCTAAACATACAGGCCGTAGAGCGGCTGAAGGCCAATGTCACACAGGAAGGACAGAACTCGCGTCTGGTCAACTTCGACATCGGACTGTCGGTGACCAACACCCTATCGAACATGAATGTGGCGTTCGACCTGTCGACCAACGACGACCTGACCATCCAAAACGAATTACAGGCAATGTCGCCCGAACAGCGTGCCAACCAGGCCATGAACATGTTGCTCTACAACCAGTACACCGGTCCCGGCACCAAAGCGACGGCAAACCTATCGGGCAATCCGCTCTACTCGTTCCTCGCCTCACAGCTCAACTCTTGGGCGGCCAACAATATCCGCGGTGTCGACATCTCGTTCGGCATAGACCAGTATGACAAGACCACCGACGGATCAAAATCGACCACCACAAGCTACAGCTACCGCGTGTCGAAGACCCTTTTCAACGACAGATTCAAGATAGTGGTGGGCGGAAACTATTCGACGGACGCCGATGCCGATGAGAACTTCTCGCAGAACCTCATTAACGATATTTCGTTTGAATACATGCTCAACCGCAGCGGGTCGATGTACGTGCGTCTGTTCCGCCATGTGGGCTACGAAAGTATCCTTGAAGGCGAAATAACACAAACCGGTGTGGGATTCGTGCTCAAACGCAAGCTCAACTCCCTGCGCGACATATTCCGCTTCGCACGCAAGCCTCAAGACACAACCGTTCCGTCACCATCAACAACCAGTGTTCAAGAAACCAAAGCCAACTCCGATGAAACAGAATCGACAAAATAGAAAAGCCCTGCCGCTGATTTGCGCCATAGTATTGTCGGCCATCATCATGGCCTGTTCCACAACGCGCCGCCTTGGCGATGACGACATACTCTACACCGGTGTAAAGAAAATCAATATAACCACCCCCGATAAAAAACAGCCCGAAGCTCCGGGGCTATCATCGGATGTGCTCGATGCAGTCAACGTCAAACCAAACAACTGTCTCTATTCACCATATCTGCGTTATCCGTTTCCACTCGGACTATGGGTCTACAACAACTGGAGCAATCCACCGAAAGGCTTCAAACACTGGCTATATGAAAAGCTCGTGGAGGAACCGGTACTGATCAGCGATGTCCGACCGGAGTTGCGCGTCACCATGATCGACCAGATCCTGGAAAACAACGGATATTTCTCCGGCAAAGCGTCCTACGAACTGATCCAAGGCAAGAACAAAAAGAAAGCCCGGATCCAATACAACGTGAACACAGGTCCGGAATATCTGATCGACTCCGTGATCATGCTTCCGGACACATGCCGCCTGAATCACCTCATCGACTCAGTGGCCTCGCGAAACACCTATCTGCAGACCGGCAACCGATATTGCACAGACTCCCTCTCCGCCGTCAGGGTGATCATTGCCAACGCCGTGCGTAACAAAGGCTATTACTTCTTCAAGCCCGACTATATAGAATATCTGGCCGATTCCACCATCACACCGCAGCGCATAGCCCTGAAAATGACTCTTGCGTCCAACATAAATCCGTTCCTGCTCGAAAGCTACAAGACAGGCTCGATCACAACCCGTATCCACCGCAATCAGGGCGGAGGAACGCCCGACACCATACAGACGCGCCGCGGAACCGTGATCCAGATGATGCCATCACGTCTGCGCGAGGGGCTGATACCGGAATGCATCACCTTCCGCGAAGGCAAGACCTTCTCCGTGCGCGACATGAACCGCACCCAAACATATCTCTCGCGCCTCGGAATCTTCAACGGCATAGACATCAACGTATTGCCGGACACCACAAAGCGGCAGACACTCAACGTGGAGATCGACTGTACTTTCGACGCTCCGCTCGAAGCGGCCATAGAGGTCAACGTAACATCAAAGTCCAACAGCTACTTAGGTCCCGGCGTTGATCTGAAACTGACCAACAAAAACCTGTTCGGTGGGGGTGAGCAATTCAGCGTCGATCTGTTCGGCAGCTACGAATGGCAGACGGGACGCGGCCGCAACTCCGTGTTCAACTCCTATGAAGTGGGGCTCAACACGGCACTCTCCTTCCCACGGCTTCTGGCTCCGCGCTTCATTCCGCGCAGCCGCCGCCAGCTCAACTGGACGCGCATCTCCCTCGGAGCCGATCTGCTCAACCGTCCCCACTACTTCAACATGGCGCAATTCAACGCCGCCTTCACCTACGATTGGAGAGCCACACGCCATGTGACCAACTCGCTTACCCTGTTCAAGATCACCTATGTCAACCTCATCCGCACAACTACGGAATTCGATTCCATCATGAATGCCAACCAGGCCATAGCGCAGAGCTTCAAGAGTCAATTCATTCCGCAGATGTCGTTCAGCTACGTCTACGACCGAGCATTCGATGCCAACAACTCCCTCAACTGGCAGTTCACCATCCAGGAAGCCGGCAACATCTTCTGGTCGATCTATGAGGCATGTGGCAAAAAGGGTGAGAAAGAGCTGTTCGGCACCCCCTTCTCCCAGTTCGTTAAAGGGCAGACACAGCTCGTCTACAACCGCCGGCTGGGCAGAGGCGACCATTGGCTCGTTGGCCGCGTGGCAGTAGGAGCCGCCCACGCATACGGCAACTCCACGCAGGTGCCCTACAGCGAACAATTCTACGTCGGTGGCGCCAACTCCATCCGCGCATTTGCCGTCCGCAGCCTCGGCCCCGGCAGCTACCGCGTGCCCGGCGATCAGATCAACGGCTACTTCGACCAGACCGGAACATTCAAATTCGAGATGAACCTTGAATACCGCTTCCCGATCCTCGGGCCGGTACATGGCGCAGTGTTCCTCGATTCCGGCAACGTGTGGCTGCTCAAAAACGACCCCGAACGTCCCGGCGGCCAACTGAAAGCCTCCACATTTCTCAAGGACATAGCCCTCGGCACCGGCGTGGGTCTGCGCCTCGACATCGGCATGCTCGTGGTGCGCGGCGACCTCGGCATAGGTATCCATGCCCCTTACGAAACCGGCAAGCGCGGCTACTACAACATGACCAAATTCAAGGATTCCCTTGCCTTCCACCTTGCCATTGGTTATCCGTTCTAAAATTTAGCGGATATGTGCAAAATATCTATAATTTCGGCAGTTGGAATTTTGGAAGTACGGTAAAAGTTCGTAACTTTGTTGATAAATTGTCCGGAAACCATAGTATGGCTTCCGTTGTGCAGTGTCCACACACGCAGTGCAAAACCGCTACCATGGACAGCTACACGGGTTGCGGCCACCAGCCCCGGGTCGGGGAATGAGCCGAGAGTCCGGAGACTGTCGAATGAAAAAACCGACTTGTCGGATCGGACCCGACCTATTGTCAACCTCTGCCTTAATCCACACACATGCAATGTAGAGGGAATGGAAGGTATGCGCTGACGCGAAGCCCGGACAAGCCACACACAAACCGCAAAGCCAACCGAGATGGACCAACGTCAATGGTATGCTCTGAAAGTGTTCCACAACCGCATGCCGGCGATTGCCGATGAGCTGACCGCCGCAGGGATCGAGAGCTACATTCCGATGCAGACCGTCGTGACCGAACGCTCCGGCATACGGCGCAAGGAGCAACGTCCGGCCATTGCCTCACTGATGTTTTTCCACGCCACGCGCCGTCAGGCCGAGGACACCGCTCGCTTGCTGACCGACCGCGCAATGCTCTACACCCGGCTACAGACCGACGGCAGCAAGATTCCGGCAGCCATTCCGCAACGCGAGATGGAGATATTCAGGCTCGTGGTCAGCTCCGGAGCCGAAGGCCTCGAATACATGCCCGACGACCCCGACAGATTCCACAGTGGCGACCGCGTGCGCGTGACAGCCGGCCCCCTCGCCGGAGCCGAAGGCCACATAGTCAGAATCCGTGGCGACCGCCGTCTGGTGGTGACAATACATGGAGTCTGCGCCGTGGCGACCACCTATATACCCCAATGTCTACTTGAACGAATATGATCATAGCAGTTGATTTCGACGGAACAATCGTCGAACACGAATATCCCCGTATAGGCCGCGAACGCCCGTTTGCCGCCGCCACTCTCCGCCAGCTCAAAGCCGACGGACACGTACTCATCCTCTGGACCTATCGCGAAGGGCCTCTCCTGCAGGAGGCTGTGGACTGGTGCCGCGAACATGGCATAGAGTTCCACTGCATCAATTCCGACGATCCGCTGGCCACCGGAGCCACCGGTCCACGTAAAGTGAACGCCGATCTATATATCGACGACCGCAACGTAGGCGGTCTGCCCGACTGGGGCGCGATCTACAAAATGATCAGCAACCGCTGGAGCTCTCGCCGCTACATATCCGAACTCCACCGCGACCATCAACCCGAGCCCAAGCGCGGTTTTTTCAGCCGTCTGTTCGGAAAATAACCAATTGAATGTCAGTAGCAACCAAACATAAGAAAGACTGCTGCGGATGCAACGCATGCGTGGAGATATGTCCTAAACACTGCATCGAGATGCGTCCCGACGGCAAAGGATTCCACTATCCGGCTGTCGACAACGCCATCTGCATCGAATGTGGAGCCTGCGAGCGCGTATGCCCGTTCCCTACCCACCCCGAGGATGTGACCCGTCCGTCGGCAGCCTATGCGGCATGGAGCAACAACGGCCACACACACACAACGAGCACCTCAGGCGGCGCAGCCTACGAGCTGTCGCACCACATTCTCAGCCAAGGCGGCGTGGTCTACGGATGCACGGCCGATGGCCTGGATGTGCGCCACATTCGCGTGACCGAGCCCGACCAGCTCTACAGACTTCAGGGATCCAAATATGTGCAGAGCGACACTCGCGGCATTTTCAGCCAAGTGCGTGCCGACCTCCGCAGCGGACTCACGGTGCTGTTCATCGGCACCCCCTGCCAGACGGCCGGCCTGAAACGCTTCATAGGCAAACGCAGCGACGGGCTCTACCTTGTCGACCTGATCTGCCACGGCGTACCTTCACGGCAGATGCTCCTTGAGCACCTGAAACCCCTGATCAAAGGGCATCGCATTGATGCTCTTAGCTTCCGCGAGGATATGAAATTCCGTCTACGGGCTAAAGAAAAGGGCACCACGATCTACACCGGTGGAGCGATGGGGGTGCAGCCTCATGATTTATACTATGACGCCTTTCTCGAAGGCACTACCTATCGGCCCTCATGCTACAACTGCGGATACTCCGCGCCGCAACGCGTCAGCGACATCACCATAGGCGATTTCTGGGGGCTGCAAGACTCTGACCGACTGCCCCGGCAGAGAGAGGATGGCGTTTCGGCCATACTGATCAACACCCCCAAAGGAGAGGAGCTTATCGAAGCGATCCAACCGCAGATATTCTCTATCCGGCGACCGGTTGAAGAAGCCATCGCCGGCAACAGCCAGCTCCGCCATCCCACACGCCGCCGGCTTCCTGCCAGGGTTTTCAGCTTGCTCTACCCCACCTTGAGCTTCGACAATGCGTTTCAGGGCGCACGCGTAGCGCGGAAAATGCAATCATTAATCAAAATCATCAGGAATGGATGCCGCCGATAACCGCCGCATAGCCCGGAACACGCTCTTTCTCTACATCCGCACGTTCGTGACGATGCTGATCGGGCTCTACACGTCGAGGAAAATCCTTGAGGTGCTTGGAGTGGATGATTTCGGCATCTACAACATTGTAGGTGGTGTGATCGTCATGATGTCGTTTCTGAGCAGCTCCATGAATGTGGCCATCGGCCGCTATCTGACGGTTGAGCTCGGGCGCAAGGACTACGAGGCCTACAATCGCGTATTCAATATCTCGCTGATCATACAGCTGTCACTGGCATTGGCCGTGGTGCTGATAGCCGAGACGGTCGGCCTCTGGTTCGTCAACACCCAGCTTGTGATCCCGGAAGCACGTATGCATGCCGCCAACTGGGTCTATCAGGCCGCCATCGTCACCACTGTCATCTCCATCATCAACTCCCCCTTCGGAGCTACGATCGGAGCACACGAACGCATGCACATCTACGCATACGTAGGGCTTGGAGAAGCATTTGCCAAGCTTGCCATAGTGATCAGCCTCTTCTGGTGCCCCTGGGACAAACTGGCCATCTGGGCCATTGCCATGATGGGCGTTTCGCTGCTCTCCATCAGCTTCCAGATCCTCTACTGCCGTCGCCAGTTCCCCCACTGCGCCATCCGCCCCCACTGGGATCGCGGCATGTTCCGCTCAATGGCCTCTTTCAGCGGCTGGAACCTGTTCGGCACCGTGGCTTGGGCTCTCAAGGATCAGGGTGTCAACGTTGTCCTCAACCTTTTCGGAGGCCCGGCCATCAACGCTGCACGAGGTGTGGCCTTGCAAGTCCGGGGAGCCGTCACAAGCCTTACGGGCGGATTCCAAGGCGCCGTAAGCCCTCAGCTGACAAAAAACTTCGCGGCCAACGACATTTCGGCCACCCATCTGCTGCTCTTCCGCAGCTCAAAGATCTCCTTCTTCCTGCTGCTGATCCCGGCCATCCCCATATGTTTCGAGATCTCCTATCTTCTTAGTCTGTGGCTTGTCAAAGTTCCTGACTATGCCACGCTGTTCACGGTGCTCGTGGTCATAGAGACCCTCTGCGAAGTGTTCGGCGGCCCCACCATCACCACCCTCATGGCCACAGGCCATATCAAATGGTATCAGATCGTAGTAGGCTCGCTGCTTATGCTCAACGTGCCGGTGGCCTACGTTCTGCTGCGCGTCGGACTTCCCATCTACGTCCCCTTCCTTGTCTCTATTTTTTTCGTCATAGCCTCCCAAGGTTCACGTCTGATATTCTGTCGTCGGTTGGCCGGAATGTCAATCAGAGCCTACCTGTCGGCCGTCGTGTCGCGATGCTTGATCGTGACTGCCGCCTCTCTCATCGTGCCTACCCTCATCTATTTTGCCATGCCGGAGACACTGCTCAGGCTCTTCGTCCTGTCAGCAGCCACGATATGCACCACCGCCGCTGCCATCTGGCTTCTCGGACTCGACCGTAATGAGCGCACATTTATCCGCAACATAATCGGGGCTAAGTTCGGACGGATATTCAACAAAACACACATTGCATGAAAACAGGAATCATCACCTTCCACGCCTCCCACAACTACGGATCAATGCTTCAGGCCTACGCCCTGCAGCAGACTGTCCTGTCGCTTGGCCACGAATGCGAGATCATAAATTTCCGCACTCTGAGGCAAAAAACTTTCTACCGTCCTTTTTATCGCCAGAACCTCCTGCGATCAAAGGTGAAAGCACTCCTGTACCCCCGGTTAGCCATCAACGACAAGCGAAAATGGCGCCTGTTCGAACGCTTTATGAAGGAAAACTACCACCTGACAGCAGCTGAATATGCAACGTTCGACCAGCTCCGTGATGCGCAATTGGGGTATGACGCAATAATCTGCGGAAGCGATCAGATATGGAACACCACGTGTTTCGACCACGATCCGGCCTTTTTCCTCGGATTCACCGACAATGCGAAAAAAATAGCCTACGCTCCGAGCATGGGGCCAGTCCCAGAATCGGCAATCGAACATCGGTTTGACAATGACATCCGCGATGCTCTGGAATCGTTCAGCCACATATCTGTCCGCGAATCGGCCACAGCCGACCGCATCGAGGCGATCACCGCCAAGCGTCCACCCGTGGTTCTTGACCCGACATTGCTTCTGACTCCGGACGAATGGGATGCACTTGTACCGGCCAAACGGACTCATCCAAAAGATTATATCTTCTTCTATTCTCCTTCATATGATGATTCTGCCTTAGAGGCAACTATTAAACTTGCAGAACAATGGGGAATAGATATAATAGTCTCCCAATCTAATATTAGCAAGCATCGACGTAGGAATAAGCGTATAAAGTTTAAAACAGCGATTGGCCCTGTAGAATTTTTATCACTGATCAAGAACGCACAGTTGGTTATGGGAACATCATTCCACGCCGTTGTATTCTCAATCCTCTTTGCTCGTCCGTTCTATGCTGTAGGCGGCATGGAGGATGCCCGTATATCAACACTGCTCTCGGCCACCGGTCTGCAACAATTTGCCAAGCTGCCGGAAGAATTGAACGACACAAAAGCTACCGCAGCAATCTTGGCCGGCCGTCAACGCCTCGAGCCCCTGCGCCAAGCCTCCCTCCAATTCCTCCGCACCGCCCTAACCGAATAGCAGCACCACCCCGTCGGGGTAACGGCTAACAACACGTCTTGACTACATCGCCATATGTCTTTGAAGTTTTAGTTCCAAATAAATATATTAATACGGGTAAACGGGGACGAATCTCTGCATATATTGAGAAATAGTCAAAAACACACAATTTTGACATACCTATATTTCAGAATTCTAAGAACCATTAATTCCGTGGTATATTAATATAAGATCCGATTGTACAGATCATTCTTAGACCCACACAGTCCTCTGACATAGGGAATCAGCCAATTTTCCATAATTAAACAAACAATCATCTATGGATCAGAAAATTCCAAAAGTCATTCATTATTGTTGGTTTGGAGGGAAACCATTACCCCAAATGGCAAAAAAATGTATTGCGTCATGGCAAAAATATATGCCAGACTACGAAATACGCCAATGGGATGAATCGAACTTTGATATAAATGCCACAAAATATACTAAAGAAGCATATTCCAAAAAGTTATACGCTTTCGTTAGTGACTATGCAAGGTTTAAAATCCTTAATGATAATGGCGGAATCTATCTTGACACTGATGTTGAAATTATCAAACCTCTTGACGAAATAATTGAGAAAGGGCCTTATTTAGGCATCGAGTCGGGAGACCAGGTTAATCCGGGATTAGGAATGGCAGCCGTAGCCAACATGGATTTTATAGCTGAAGTACTACACCATTACGACAGCTCAACTTTTATAAAAAGTGACAATACGATTGACTATGACACTGTTGTTGTACGCACAACCCGATTACTTAAATCACATGGTTGGACAGGCAAAGAGAAAAAGATAGCTGGATTCTTCATATATCCCGAAGAATATTTCTGTCCTATGGATTATAACACAAAAAAAATTCATATTACAAAAAACACATATACTATTCATCTTTACGCCGCCACATGGATATCTCCTTGTCAAAAATTTTATGCATATATCAAACAACTATTTGGTGAAAGAAGTGCACAATCGTGCTCTATGGCCATTAAGGCAGTGAAAAACATATTCAAATAAAACCATTTATGCAGTCTTCGCCTTTAATATCAATCATTATTCCTGTATACAATACTGAGAAATACCTGAAACAATGTATAAATAGTGTACTTTCTCAAACTTTTACAGATTTTGAGCTTATTTTAGTTGACGATGGATCAAAAGATTCATCACCAGATATTTGCGAGCAATATGCACAATCCGACGACCGCATTCGAGTAATACACCAAAAAAATTCGGGGGTTTCTGCTGCCAGAAACACAGGTCTTAACCATGCACAAGGTCAGAACATTTGTTTTATTGATGCTGATGATTGGGTTGAAAATGATTTTTTATCAACACTTTATAGCAACAAATGCTCATCAAATGCTGATATCGTATTCTGCAATATTAAAATAGTGTATGGTGAACGCATTGATTTATTCATTCCATACGACAGTCAAAAATCAACCACAGATATACCAAACTATCTTTCTAAAACAGGGACATACGTCTATGGTTGTATATTTTCAAAACAAATAGTAGGTGATCAACGATTCCCACACGAAATCCATCTCTGTGAAGACCTATACTTTATGGCAAGATTGCTATCCAAATGCAAACATGCTGTAAATTGTTACATCCCATTATATAATTACAGACAATGGGATGGTTCAGTCACAAGAAACATAACTCCGGAGTTAAACTCCGAAATGTTAAAGTGCTTAGATAGCACTTTGCATTTTTTTTCAAATTATCCTGACTATAATGAGTTTCAGAAAGTTTTTGCTTGGCGCACGCTATCAATAACAATACAGCTTGCTCTAAGCACCAATTCATTCCGAGATTTCATAGAAAAGAATAAAGCCAACAAAGCTTATGTAATGAATAATCCATTGTTAGGATTAAAAATGAAAATCTTTATATGGTGTTTGTTACATAACCTTCAACCTATGGGACATCTCATTTTATTCTTAGGCCGATTATCCGGAAGATGCAATTAAACCTATAAAAAATGTCAATAGCAACAATCATAATCACATATCATCCGGACAAAGAATTATTGCAAAATAATATTGAGGCAATCCACAATTATGTTGATAAGATTCTTATCTGGCAAAACTCTGACGATGACCTCAGCGATATTATAGCAAAATATTCAGGCATTAAGTTGATTGGAGATAAGACTAACCACTTTATTGCAAAGCCCCTTAATCAAGCTTTGCAATGGTGCAGGGAAAATGGTTATGACTATCTTCTAACAATGGATCAGGATTCAGTGTGGGAAGATTTCGCTGGATTTATTTCCGAAACAAACAGATTCAACAATAATCCAGACATTGGAATATTCGCACCAAACACAAATAATTTTATCCCTGACAAATCAATTCCATTCATCGATAAAGAATGGGTTATTCAATCGGGGATGCTTTTAAATCTTCATGCATTAAATGAATTAGGTGGTTTTCGTGAAGAATATCAGATTTATGGTGTCGACGAAGAATTTTGCTATTGGGTTAATCTACACCACAAGAAAGTCAGAGTAATGACCAGATTTAATCTTCAGCAAAAATATGGCAATGCACAAAAAACAATTTGGGGCTTCACTGTCTACAACTACTCCCCCATTGTCAGATATTTCCTGATCAGAAATATGATCTGGATGAAACGTGAATTTCCTAAATCCACTACTACCCGAAGAATCTGTTCTGTGATAGTTCATAATTACCGTGATATAATTCTTGCGGAGAAAAATAAATTCGCAAAACTAACAAAATTCACCCTCGGAATTTTTCATGGCATTTTCAGGAAAATAACAACACGTCAACCGATTAATCCATGACGATTATTTCTACAATAAAAAAAATGATTTTATGGCCGCAGATCCGCAGCTGTAAAATTAGAGCCGAGCATAATAAATGTGCAAAATTATGCCGAAAGCTAATTAACGAAAATAACGGAATAAACTATCCGATAAAACCAAAGAAAACACTGCCGGATAAACACATTATATGGCAATATTGGGGACAAGGATTTGACAATGTGCCGGAGATGGTCAAAATCTGTCTCGACTCTGTTGAAAAACATTGCAATCAAACAGATACTTTGATAATACGTCTTTCCGATGCAAACATACACGAGTATGTTGATTTGCCCGATTTTATAACACATAATCGTAACAAATATACTCCTGCCTTTTTTTCAGATCTATTGAGAGTACTGCTTCTTAGTACATACGGCGGATGTTGGCTTGATGCAACAATATTTCTGTCTGGGACAATTCCCCAGGAATATTGGCAGATGGATTTCTTTATGTTCCAACGCGACGAATCGGAAACCAATAAGCATTACTGGAGCATGGCTTTCTCATACTATTTTGGATGGGGAGAATCATTTAAAGTCAAATGTCTAAACAGCATTATTTTCTGCAAACCACAAAATCCGATCATCTCTGATTTAAAAAACATATTATTGAGTTTTTGGCGAAGTGGAAAAAGCTTACCAAATTACTTCTTTTTTCAAATCCTGTTCAATGAACTAATCGCTACGAAGTATCAGTCTAAAAATTGCCCTATAATAAACGATTGCCCTCCACATTACTTGCAACAACTCATTAATGATCCAAATTTCAAAATAGCCTCAATTGATGAAATATTCCGAAGATCAGCCATTCATAAACTCACTTACAAGTTCGAAGATGGTGCGGATAAATTAAAATCCATCATATCGTCTACAAATTTACTATGAGACACGCCTATCTGATAATGGCACACAACGAGTTCGTGCATCTGCAACAACTCATTGATGCCCTCGACGATGAAAGAAATGACATTTATGTCCATATTGACAGTAAAGTAAAACAGCTACCAAAACTCTATAGCAAGAAAGCTTCGCTATATGTACTTGAAAACAGAGTTGATGTTCGCTGGGGCCATGTATCTCAAATAAAAGCTGAGTACACACTGCTGAACGCAGCGTATCAGAATGGCAAATACGATTATTATCACATCATCTCAGGAGTTCATTATCCCCTTGTTTCATTGGATGAAATAGACCGCTATTTTTCCACTACATTCCCGGCAAGTGTACTAATGCCAATGGATGTGTCTGAAGATGAAATAAAAATGAGGATCGGATATCGAAACTTTTTCATGCGCAATCTTGTTAGCCATAACAAATTCATTTTCAAATGGCACCATATTCTTTGGCGAGCAGCCTTATATCCTCAAAAAAAGCTTGATATATCACGCGACATTTCATTTACCGACGGAAAGGCTTCGCAATGGTGCTCATTAACCCATAACGCGGTCAAAGCAATTCTCGACAAAGAAAAAGTGTTGACTAAAAGATTTAAACGAACATTCTGTAGCGACGAGTTTTTCATTCCGGCAGCCCTAAAAAGTACATCTCTTCCAATTGTGTACACCGATAAGCTGACATATCTGTCTTTTTACTATGGAAATGCTGCAAAACTAACTGAAAAAGACTATGAAACAATAAAAGCCTCCAGATGCCTTTTCGGTCGTAAATTCACCTCGGAAAGCTTAAGTCTAATAAAACGTATAGATTCAGAAAAATGATAAAGACATACATCGTAAACCTTGCCTCGTCAACTAAAAGACGGGAATATATGCAAAACCTATTATCCCCCTACAAATTTCTTAATGTGGAATTCCTAAATGCGGTGGATGGTCGCAAATTCACCGAAAAGGAACGAGACAGTCAGTTTGATATGGCGAGATGCATCAAACGTTATGGACGCGAATTATCGGGAGGTGAAATAGGTTGCACCCTAAGCCACAGGAAGTTTTACCGAGAATTATTGAAATCAGATCAAAAATATGCGTTAGTATTTGAGGATGATATCCATCCTATACGCGACATATCGATTTTAGAGCAATTTGACCTTAACAAATTGCTTGATACATCAACTCCTACCGTATTATACCTTTCTGGGGATTATTGGTTTTATAAACAAAATGAACCAATAGTCAACGTATTCTCCGGACTTGGAACATACGCGTATATGATTAACCGTGCAGCCGCTCAAAAAATATTATCTATTGATAAGCCTTATAATGTTGCTGATGATTGGCTGCTTTACAAATCACTTGGCTTGAAGTTTAAAGCCATCTATCCATACGTAATCGATGCTAACTTGGATATGGAGATGCTTGGCTCTGAAGTGAACCAATACTCATGGGGTATCAATCGAAAGAAAATGTCATGGAGCAATATTTTGCACTCTTATAGAACTGGAATTATAAAACGAATTCTAAAAGCAACCGGACATTTCGAGTCTAAAATAAAAGTTCGCGACGGACAAATTGTTCCCGGATTAAGATGATTGACCGACATGCGTATTTGATTGTGGCTCACGAGAGAGCTGAGGCGTTGGCTAAGCTTTTGGCGGAGCTGGACGATGAGCGCAACGACATTTTTGTGCATATCGACCGAAAAGCATCGTTCGATGGCCGGGAGCTGCGATGCCGCAAGAGCCGTCTGACGGTACTGCCGGAAAGAATTGACGGTCGATGGGGCGACTATTCGCTGGTAGCCATCGAGTTTGCATTGCTCCGCGCAGCTACTGTCTCGGGACGTTATGCCTACTACCATTTGCTGTCGGGTGTCGATATGCCCGTAAAATCGCAGGACGAGATCCACGAGGAATGCAGCCGGCTGACCGGAACTGAATTCATAGCCATAGCGCAGAACGCCAAACCGGGAGAAACGGCTTGGCGCAGCCAGCACAGATTTCTGTTTTCCAAGCATTTCCAGTCGCGCAATCCGCTGATCAAAGCTCTACGCCGTGGATGGGCCATAGCGCAAAGCACCGTGGGCTACAGGCGTTACCGCGGCGAAGTGGTGAAAGGATCGCAATGGTGGAGCATCACGGACGCTTTCGCTCGCTATGCCCTGACCCGTGAGGCAGAGATGGAACGATATTTCAAAGGAACGTATTGCCCTGATGAAATGGTGTTTCAGACCATTTGCCGGGAGTCGGAATTTTGGGGTAGGCTATATGACACCACCGATGAATTCAGGGGTAACCGACGGTGGATCCGCTGGGAGAACGGGCAACTGATGCCACTGACACCGGCAATGATCGCCGAAGCCCGGCACTCTGACCGCTGGTTCGCTCGCAAACGCCCGACAGAAAATGTCATATTATAACTGCGTACCTCCGGCACGCATGCCATACGTCTCTCATACCCACGGGCTAAAGCCCATGGTTTTCTCATAACATTGTGCCTCCGGCACTCATCCCTAACTGAGCCGCCTCTCTCGCTCCCTGCAATATACCCATCGCAATATCTGCATACAGCTTCCTCATAGCCAAATGCATCGGAGCTGCCCAGCTTGTGTCGGAGACACTTTATTATGGATATCCCCGGGCTTCAGCCCGGGGTTGACAACAGCAGCAAAATCAGTCCCGGAGGGACGCCATATTAAATCATCAAATGCCAATCCACAAAATAAAACGACATGAGTAAAGTAACAGCCTATTACCATATTGTATTTTGCACAAAATACAGAGAGATGACACTTCCGCTTGATTATTGTGACGATGTGTATAGGTTTATATGGTCAGAACTTAAAAAAATGAAATGCGATCTATTGCGTATCGGAGGCATTCAAAACCACATCCACATGCTGATAAATCTTCACCCATCGGTTTCCCTGTCCGTTCTGATGCAGAATATCAAAGGAAGATCAAGTGGTTGGATACGCACAAATGAACATTTCATTCAATTCCGTGGATGGGCTGCTGATTACTATGCATGCACTATAGCTCCTGAACAAAAATATCGCGTAATTGAATATATAAAAAGTCAACACACCCACCATCTCGGCAATGCTGTTGATCAAGAACTTATTTCCATGTATCAGTATGCAGAATTGCAATATGATCAAAGAGACTTACAATAACGGTTCTGTGCTACCAACAGATGGTAGGGACTGCGGCAACCCACGCCCGTATAACAGGCTCGAGCCTGTCCGGGTGTCGGTGGTTGTGCCGGTCTACGGAGTGGAGCGGTTTGTGGAGCGGTGCGTGCGTGGGCTCATGGAACAGACTCTGCGCGAGGGGGTTGAGTTCATTTTTGTGGACGATGCCACTCCCGACGGCAGCATGGAGATTGTACGTAAAACCATAGCCGACTACCCCGACCGTGCATCTCAGGTGAAGATCCTGACCCACGAATCCAACCGCGGTCTGCCAACCGCTCGCAACACCGGCATGGACGCAGCCCGGGGAGAATGGGTGTGCCATATAGACAGCGACGATTTTCCCGAATGCGACATGCTGGAATCGCAGCTCGCCGAGGCGGAACGATCGGGAGCCGACATGGTGTGGTGTGACTGGTATCTCACTGGCGAAAACAGCGAACGCCCTATGCCACAACCCTCTATCAGCGATGCCCGAGAAGCAACCGTGGCGATGCTCGGCGGCGCGATGAAATACAACGTGTGGAATAAGCTGACCCGACGCAGCATATTCACCGACAACAATATACGATTTCCCGACGGCCACGCCATGGGTGAGGATATGACAATGATCATGGCTGCAACATGTTGCCAAAAGACAGCACACGTGGCACGACCGCTCTACCACTACCGGCGTACAAACACAGCAGCCATGACGCAAGCCTACAGCGAGCGGCATCTGGTGGACCTGCGCTTCAACGTTGAGCGCACGGCTGATTTCGTCTTATCACATGATCCGGCGATGGCCGCGGAGATGGATTTCTTCAAATTGCAGGTTAAATTTCCATTCCTGCTGATGCGTCCACGCCGCCGTGGATGGCAATTGTGGCGCGAATGGTGGCCGGAAGCCAACCGCAGGATCGGCGAGAACCACCACATGTCGGGTCACAGCCGCGTGGCACAGCGTTGCGCCGCCATTGGACTGCGACCATTGGTAGCTCTCTATGCCATGGCTTTGGAAATGATTCAAAAAAGATAACAAAACAATCACACATAGATGGTTAAAGCGATTTTAACATCACTGACAATGCTCGTTACGAGCTTCTACATGTTTCCAATCGGCATACGAGGGATTCATGGTCACTCAAAGATGATGCTGGCAGCAGTCGGCCTGGTTCTGTTCATCATCAACCTGCCGCGCCACCGCGAGCAGGGGCTTAGCAAACCGATGGCATGGCTTTCACTCGGCGCGCTGCTGATATCATTTTTAGCGGTTCTTTCCGTGACCTACAACTCCACGCCCGACTATGCATACTGCTCATACATCATTTCGATGTGGGTGTGGGTAGGCGGTGCCTATGCCGTGGTCTGCCTTATCCGCAAAGTCCACGGCACCGCCTCCATAATCCTCATAGGTAACTATATGGTGGCAGTAGGGGTGTTCCAGTGCTTAACTGCCCTGTTATTCGACTCATATCCAAGCATAAAGGCATTTACAATTACATATTTCGATATCGGACATATATGGCTTGACTCTGTAAAGCGAGTATATGGATTCGGAGCTAATCTCGACACCGCCGGAGCACGATTCTCATCTATATTAGTTATCATAGTGGCTATCATCACCCACATCAGCCGCACACGCCTTAGCCGTTATATTCCCATTTACATCGCATCATTCATATTCATTACCGTGGTAGGCAATATCATTGCACGTACAACAACCATAGGCTTGGTGCTCGCTTTGGTATTCATGGCCTACAATCTGACCATCGGATATTCACGCGAAAGGCGCAAAAAGACCTATAAAGTAGCAGGGTGGGTCGCGTTAGTAGGAGTTCTCGGCATAGGCATTACGTCTGTCTATTACCAGAGTTCAGAGGTGTTTCAGGAGCATCTTCGCTTCGGTTTCGAGGGCTTCTTCTCTCTGGTGGAGAAAGGCAAATGGGATGTCGCTTCGAACAACACCCTGGAAAGCATGTATGTCTATCCCGAAACGTTAAAGACATGGCTGATAGGAGACGGATATTTCGCCAATCCACACAACGTCGACCCCTACTATGTAGGAAAATACGTTGAGGGATGGTACATGGGTACCGACGTGGGTTACCTGCGTTTCATCTTCTATTTCGGATTACCCGGACTATTAGCATTCTCGCTATTCATTATCTACGCCGGAATCTTCTGTATCAAGCTGTCGCCGGGCTACAAGCGCATGTTCGTGTTCCTGCTCTTGGTCAATTTTGCAATCTGGTTCAAAGTGTCGACTGACCAATTCATGATATTCGCCCTGTTCCTGATGCTTAATCCGGGTGAGAACATGGACTTTGAGCGACGGCTTAACGGACTTCCACCTCTCAAACAATGAAAATAATCTACTGCATAGCCGCGACCTACAACAGCGGCGGAATGGAACGGGTGTTGGCCAACAAGGTCAACTGGCTTACGCGCCATGCCGGCGTTGAATGCATCGTGGTCACCTCCGACCAATGCGGACGCAAGCCGTTTTTCGAATTCGACAAGCGCGTGCGCCACATCGACCTCGGCATAAACTATGAAGCCAACAATGGCCGCGGATTCCTCAACAAATTGATCGGATATCCCCTGCGACAGTGGCGTCACCGCCGCCGCCTCTCGGCACTCCTGCGCCGCGAGAAAGCCGACATAACAGTCTCCATGTTCTGCAACGAGGCCGCTTTACTGCCTGATATCAAGGATGGTAGCAGGAAATTGCTCGAGGTGCATTTCTCGCGGTTCAAACGCCTGCAATACGGGCGCACGGGCGTGTGGGCGATCGCCGACCGTCTGCGCTCACGTGGCGATCTGCGCACGGCACGCCGCTATGACCGGTTTGTGACACTGACCCGGGAGGACATGGGCTACTGGCCCGATGTTCCCGGAATCGAGGCAATCCCCAATGCCGTGCCGTTCGAGGCACCGGCTGCGGCCGATCTGTCGCAGCGCAAAGTGCTTGCCGTCGGACGATTGTCGCATCAGAAAGGTTTCGACCGGCTGATAGATGCATGGCGCGATGCTGTGGCCGCCAATCCGGGATGGACACTTGAGATTGTCGGTTCGGGCGAACAGCACGATGAGCTGAAGCGGCAGATCGAGGAAAACGGCGTGGCCGACAGCGTAGTTATGACCTCCGGCTGCTCCGACATGCCGGCTAAATACCGCGAAGCCTCCATTCTGGCCATGACATCGCGCTACGAGGGCTTGCCGATGGCTCTGATCGAGGGTCAGGCATGCGGACTGCCCATCGTGGCTATGGACTGCAAATGTGGGCCACGCGACGTTGTGACCGACGGATCTGACGGATTCATCACACCACAGGGCGACACTGCCACGTTTGCCGACCGGTTGAGCCAACTGATGTCCGATGCCGACCTGCGCGTCAGGATGGGCGCGGAAGCCCGTCGACAGGCCAAGCGCTTCGATCCCGACAAGATAATGACCCGGTGGATGGAGATTTTCAGAGAGTTGGAGAGATACGCCGGTAGGGACTGCGGCATGCCGCGTCCGAGCGAAACGTAAAGAATAACAATCAGATAGAGTATATTCGAGAGATGAGAAGGATTGTAGTTTCGGGGATCAACATACGCAAGGGTGGGACACTGACCATCCTGCGTGACTGTCTGCGCTATCTTTCGGGAGAGGCACAGGCCGGACGCGCCGAAGTGACGGCACTCGTACACCGCCGCGAGTTGTGCGACTATCCCGGCATCGACTATATCGAGATGCCCGACTCAATCCAAGGCTGGCTGCGCCGGCTGCGGCACGAATATATCACGATGCACCGCATCTCGCAGGAGATCACGGAGCGGAAAGGACCGATCGACCTCTGGCTGTCGCTCCACGACACCACCCCACGCGTCGAGGCACGCCGTCAGGCCGTCTACTGCCAGACCTCCTTCCCCTTCATGAAGATCAAAGCGAGGGATTTCCGGATGGACCCGAAAATACCGATTTTCGCCCTTCTGACGCGTTTTGCCTACCAGATCAATGTGGGGCGCAACTCACGGCTGATCGTGCAGCAGAGATGGCTTAAAGAGGGTCTGAGCCGATTATTGGGTGTCGACCGCGACAAATTCATCGTCGCCCCACCTGAACGAGCCGCCACAATGCCCGGATTCACGCCACGCCGGTTCGAGATCCCGACATTCCTCTACGTCTCCACTGCCGACTGCCACAAAAACTTCGAAACCCTATGCCGAGCCGCCGAGATGCTCGAAAAGAAGCTCGGGAAAGGGCGATTTCAAGTGATACTGACCGTCGGCGGAACAGAAAACAGATATGCCCGATGGCTCCACCAGCGATGGGGCCACGTAGAATCGATACGTTTCGAAGGCCTCATGGACAAGCCGACCCTTTATGGCTCATACGCCGGAGCCACATGTCTGGTGTTCATGTCGCGAGTAGAGACATGGGGGCTTCCGATCTCCGAATTCATGGCATTCGGCAAACCGATGATCCTCGCCGACCTCCCCTACGCCCACGAGACCTCAGCCGGAAGCCGACAGACAGCCTTTACCCCTGTCGGCGATCCAAAAGCCCTTGCACAACTGATGAACAACGTTATAGACGGCCGGATGGGAGCATTTGCCAGCGTCCCGTCGGCCCGACAAGAAAACACACCTACCGCCCATACATGGGATGAAATCTTCAGACAACTGACACAATGAACGAATCCGACAACGCTATGAAAAAGGACGCCAAAGATTTGAAAATACTACAATTAGGGAAATTCCACCCGATCCGCGGCGGAGTGGAGAAAGTGATGCTCGACCTGACCACCGGCCTTTCGGCACGCGGCATCAGCTGCGACATGCTCTGCGCCGCCACCCGGGGGAGCTACACCATCCGCCTCAACGACCGGGCACGGATCATAGCCGTGCGGTCGCTCGCCAATGTCAAGGCCACCATGATGAGTCCGGCCATGATAGTGCGACTACGCCGCATCTGCCGCCAATACGACATAATCCACATCCACCATCCCGATCCGATGGCCGCGCTTGCCCTGCGGCTCTCGGGATTCAAGGGGAAAGTGGTGCTCCACTGGCACAGCGACATCCTGCGCCAACGCCAGCTCCTGCGGCTCATCAAGCCCCTGCAGACATGGCTGCTCAAGCGTGCCGACGTGATCGTGACCACGTCGCCCCCCTATCTCGAACAATCGCCATGGCTCGCCCCCTACCGCGACAAATGCCAGTGCGTCCCGATCGGCATCCTGCCCGTCGACGATGCCGACCAGCGAGCCATCGACAAGCTGCGCAAGAGTGTAGGCGGACGCAAGGTTGTCTTCTCCATGGGCCGCCTCGTTGGCTACAAAGGGTTTGAATATCTGATAGATGCCGCCGCATTGCTGCCCGACGACCATATCGTGGTGATCGGAGGCACCGGCCCCTTGCGCGACCAGCTCCAGGCACGCATCGAAGCCGCCGGCCTGACAGAAAAAGTGCGTCTGCTTGGGTTCGTGCCGGAAGAAGCCCTGCCCGTCTACTATCGCGCGGCATCGCTCTTCTGCATGAGCAGCGTGGAGCGCACCGAGGCGTTCGGTGTGGTACTGATCGAGGCCATGTCGTGCGGCACTCCGATCGTTGCCACCCGGATCCCAGGGTCCGGGGTGCCATGGGTCAACGCCGACGGCATCTCCGGCCGCAATGCCGAGCCACGCGATGCCCGATCACTCGCCGAAGCCATCATGGCCGTGACTGGGGACAGCGACGGACAGTACTCCCGAGGCGCATTGGAGCGTTACCGGAGTCACTTCACAGAGGAAAAAATGCTCAAAAACATCATAGAAATCTACCGGAACATGGGATAGCCCGAAACACTGAAATACAAAAATTTTCAACGCGTTATAACTCACTGATATATAACGAATTACCCCCCCCCGTTTGAAATTTTGATTAAAAATTATTTGGAAAACGGGCATTTCTGTATTACCTTTGCAGGAAAATCAAATATTTAGACTGAGTTCTAATCTTACACTACGATAAACCAACACAGACTTACAAGGATGTCAAGAGCTTTTTTCCGACATACGAAAACAACACGATAAACAACGGAATTTCAACAGAATTCCGTTCCGAAAATTCGCAATCATCTCTAATACTCAAACGCACCTTTGATCTAACGCTTGCAATCACAAGCGCACTTATTCTCTCACCAATCATTCTGGCGCTCTGTCTGGTGGTACTCATCACCAACGGACGCCCTGTGATCTTCAAACAGGAACGCATAGGCCGCGGCGGCAAACCCTTCACCCTCTACAAATTCCGCACCATGCGCAACGATGCCGAGGCCGATGGCCATGCACGTCTCTGCAAAGAAGAGGACAACCGCCTCACCAAATTCGGCGCATTCCTGCGCAGCCATCACCTCGACGAACTGCCACAGCTGCTCAACGTGATCCGTGGCGACATGTCGTTCGTAGGCCATCGTCCCGAACGCAAAGTGTTCATCGACCGCATCATGGAGCTGAACCCCGACTACACCCGTCTTTACGCTCTCCGTCCGGGATTGTTCTCCACCGCCACCCTCTACAACGGCTATACCGACACGATCGAAAAGATGATGCGCCGTTTGCAGATGGATCTTGACTACCTCGCCAACCGGAGTCTCGCCCTCGATTGCAAAATCATTTTCCTCACGGCCTATTTCATTATCTCCGGAAAGAAATTCTGATGCACGTCAAACCCAACCTCACGATCCGCAAACTCGGTTCCCGATTCATGATCATCGACGGAGGCCAGAAACAATCGGACGCCACCGCGATCCACACACTCAACGCCACCGCCGCCGACATCTGGAACTATTGCAACAGTCAAGAGGATTTCACCGCTGAGGATATAGCCCGTTACCTCTGCATCAATTACATAGTGGATGCCGGGACAGCACTTTCCGATGCGGAGGCTTTGATCCAGCAATGGATGGAGCAAGGGTTGCTGGAAGAGTGAGAGGGGATTAGAGTTGGAGAGTGCAGAGAGTTTAGAGTGCAGGGCGAGATGGAACACGATGAAGCACGATTTATCACGATGAAACTCAATAGGAATGATGGGGCGAGTGGGGCCGGACGCGCCATGGCGCAGTCCCTACAGGTAGATGGTCCGGCAATAAACGAATAAATACACTGAAAGCTATTTTTTACCAGTTACTTAGATCGGAATTATGGCAGCAGGGGAATGACGGATTCCGCGCCACGGCTGCTGAATGGCAAGCGATACATGCCGAAGCAAAAAGGCAGACGGTAAGCGCACAGATACTCAACGCCGCCAGCCGTCTCGACGACAGTCAGCTTCCGCCCGATGACCTGCTGTTCCGCTGGGTGGCGGAAGCTGAAGCGATCCGCCGACAGAACAGAAAGATGAATGCCACCCTCGCTGACATTCTGGAGCAGTCCAAGCGACTGAGAATCAACGCCACATTACTTAAAGGCCAGAGCCTCGCAGCTTTATATCCGGATCCGGAATCGCGCCAGTGTGGCGACATCGACCTCTACATATCGCGCCCCGACCAACGCCGCCGTCTGATCGACGCCCTCGGAATAAAAAGCTATCAAAACCATGCCGACGGCTCCACAACATTTTCCTACCGCGGCTCAATGGTGGAACTGCACCCTCACCTACTCGACATCCACAGCCGCCGCGCCATAAAACGGCTGCATCTACTGAAACCGGTTGCGGTCACGATGGAGACCGAGCTGCCCGGCATCGGGACAGTGACCATCCCGGCACCCGAGACAATGTTGCTGACATTATCAGCCCACGCGTTCAAACATGCCATAGGTCGTGGGATCGGTCTCCGGCAGTTATGCGACATAGCTTTAGTGTCCAAGCGTTTAGCATCCGAAGTCGACCGCGCTGAGATGGATCGGATCTTCCGCGCCGCCGGTCTGGAAAGGTGGAACAGGATGCTTTATTCCTTCCTCACCCTCAGACTCGGACTGCCTGTTGAGTCGGTGCCGACAGCCGAAGAGTTTCAGCCCAACGAACGACTGGCCGTCAGACTTGAACGCATCATAGCCCGTGGCGGCAATTTCGGCCAGCATGGCAGTGGGCTGATATCACGCAAAGGCGTAGTGTTCACAGCTTTATCGTTTGTCAGGGGTATCGGGTTCGCGCTGTCGATTGCGCCTCGCGAGGCAACAGCATGCTTCTTTTCGTTGGTGAAAGGGAGATTGGGAATGAGAGGATAGAGGGTAGAGTTAGAGAGTTAGAGAGTTGGAGAGTTGGAGAGTTGGAGAGTTAGAGATGAAGCGCGATTTATCACGATGAAACTCGATAGGGGCGATTGGGCGTGTGGAGCGGTAGACGGCTCGGAGAGCCGTTACCCCGATCAGAGCAGCGCGAGCAAGAAATAATTAGACAGAAAACGACTGAGAATCATGACAATACAAAGATATGAGATAGCCGGGCTGGAGGTTGAAGTCCGGATGGCGGATGGAATGGAGAGTTTGATCCCGGCGCAGTTCGAGGTGTTTAGAGTTGGAGAGTTGGAGAGTTGGAGAGTTAGAGAGTGGGAGAGCAGGGCGAGTGGAACGGTAGACGGCTCGGAGAGCCGTTACCCCGACCAGAACAGCGAGAGATCGGCAGGTGGGATGAAGCACGATGAAGCGCGATTTTTCACGATGAAACTCGATCAGAATGATGGGGCTGGGGCAGTAGACGGGGGTGAGTTGCTGGATGATACGGCGAATGATATGGGGCGCGTGAGGTTGTTCCGGTTGGGATCGGGGGAGTATCTTGTGAGGCTTACTGATCTGAGGGGGAGCGATTTCGAGATGATCGCGTCGGAGGATTTTTCAAGGTGCTTGATCCGAGGCAAGAAGGGGGAGAGGATAGAGTTTAGAGTTGGAGAGTGGAGAGTTAGAGAGGGGGAGAGTGGAGAGTTAGAGAGTGGAGAGTTAGAGAGTGGAGAGGGCAGGGCGAGTATTTCGGTAGGCGGTTCGGAGAACCGCGACCCCGACCAGAGCTGCGAGAGACAGACTGGTGGGATGAAGCACGATGAAGCGCGATTTATCACGGTGAAACTCGATGGGAATTATGGGGCGTGTGGGGGCGGACGCGCCATGGCGCAGTCCCTACAGGTAGATGGTCCGGCAATGTCGGTTCAGCAATATCCAGTCGGTGGGAGGGAGGCGGTCAGTTCGCTGATCAGGATAGCTTTTTCACAGGCGGTGCTGCTTCATGGGGGTGTTTCGATCCATGCGTCGGCGGTGGTGAGCAATGGTGAGGGTTATATGTTCCTCGGGGCGAGCGGAACGGGTAAAAGCACACATTCCCAGCTGTGGATCAAGAACATACCGGACACCGAACTGCTTAACGACGACAACCCGATAGTGCGACTGATGCCCGACGGCACGGTGCGCGTGTTCGGGTCTCCTTGGTCGGGCAAGACCCCCTGCTACCGACAGGCCTCGGCACCACTGCACGGGATAGTGCGGCTTGAACAGGCACCGGTCAATGAGTTCCGGAGCGTCAGCGATATTGACGCGTTTGCCATGCTGCTGCCGTCGTGCTCGGCAATCAAGACATCGGCATTGCTACATAATGCATTGTGCGATACGTTGATAGCATTGAGCGAGGCTGTGGCGACAGGGGTAATGAGATGTAGGCCTGATGGGGAGGCTGCGAGAGTGTGCAGGGAGAGGGTGAGTGTATAGAGTTTAGAGTTAGAGAGTTTAGAGGGCAGGGCGAGTGGAACGGTAGACGGTTCGGAGAACCGTTACCCCGACGGGGCGAGACCGACAGGATGAAGCACGATTGAAACGATTGGACGAGTGGAGCCGGACGCGCCATGGCGCAGTCCCTACAAGCAGGCATTCCGGCAATGTAGGTTCAGTAAAGTTCAGTCGGGGGGCGGTGGACGGCTCGGAGAGACGTTACCCCGGCCAGAGCAGCGTGAGACCGACGGGGCGTTCCGGCAATGTCGGTCAAACAATGTCGGCTGAGGGCGAAAAAAAGGGAGAAAAGGGAGAAAAAAATTATTGGATTTTCTTGCCTAAGGGGTTGAAAATTATTAAATTTGCATGTTATTTAGTGCATCTACATAGGTACTATTAAACCACATTATATATAAATAGCTAATAACTATCTGAAAACCACAGAGTTAAAAACACATTACAAGCAATGAAGCTGCTGAATATTATTACTGCACTGATGCTGCTTCCGATGCTGATCACCGGATGCAAGTCAAGCCGCGATCATGTCTATCTTCAGGACATGACCCCAGGAATCACCTACCCCATGAACCAACGTCCGGAACCCACGGTTCAACCCGACGACCGCCTGCAGATCCGCGTAACCTGCAAGATTCCGGAATTAGCCCTCCCCTTCAACATCACGGGCAACGAGACCTCGCAAGGCTACCTCGTGAGCCAGAACGGCGATATCCAGATGCCGATCCTCGGCACAATCCACGTGGCCGGAAAGACACTTGAGGAAGTACAAGAGATAGTGAAACAGAAACTTGTTGCCGGGGACTATATCAACGATCCGATCGTGACAGCCTCTTTCCTCAACTTCCGCTACACGGTTCTCGGAGCCGTTGGAAGCAACGGTCAGTTTGTTGTTGACGGCGACCGCGTGACGCTGATCGAGGCGATAGCCAAAGCCGGCGACCTTACGAGCGATGCCAAGACCGACCGCGTGGCCGTGATCCGCGAGGAAGCGGATGGCCGCAAGATGTATATCCACGACTTGAAATCGACTGACATATTCTCATCGCCCTGTTTCTACTTGCAGCAGAACGACATAGTGTACGTTGAGCCAAAGGAGAAGAAGGACGAGAAGACGGAAAACCGCTCATGGCAGATTGCCACTATCGCGATTTCGGCGGCATCGGTTATTTCGACAATTGTTTGGGCAACGAAATAGAGTTAGAGAGTTTAGAGTTCAGAGAGTTGGAGAGATGAAGCGCGATTTATCACGATGAAACTCGATAAGACCGATTGGACGAGTGGGGGCGGACGCGCCATGGCGCAGTCCCTACAGGCAAAAACAAAACGATTTGAGAAGATACGAGTTAAAAACGAAATAGAGTTTAGAGAGAGACCGGTAGGGACTGCAGCATGCCGCTATTCTTTACCCACAGAAGTATTCAGCAACGGTCAAGGAACTCAAAAATCGC
>CAJTTG010000002.1 GCA_910579185.1 uncultured Muribaculaceae bacterium | reverse complement strand
CTTCCTATCTTATAACAATCCTGATTCTGTTTTGACTTCTGTGGGTAAAGAATAGCGCCATGGCGCAGTCCCTACAGGTATTCTTTATTTTGTCACATGGAGGGGTAACGGGGAAGAATTTAGAATTGGAGGCGGTAGACGGCTCGGAGAGCCGTTACCCCGACCTGCGCAGATTAACAATAAAATAAATCAGGTGCACTTCAAATTCAATTCCTCCGGCGTTTTTTCATCCATATGGAAGGAGGATGGAGCCGGACGCGCCATGGCGCAGTCCCTACAGGTGTTTTTATTTTGTCACAGGGAGTGTTAGAGTGAAGTGTGGGATAGTGCAGTGTGGCGGTAGACGGCTCGGAGAGCCGTTACCCCGACCTGCGTAGATTACGCCATAAAATAAATCAGGTGCACTTCAAATTCAATTCCTCCGGCGTTTTTTCATCCATATGGAAGGTGGATGAAGCCGGACGCGCCATGGCGCAGTCCCTACAGGTGTTTTTATTTTGTCACGAGGAGTGGGGAGAGTGAAGTGTGGGATAGTGCCGTGTGGCGGTAGACGGCTCGGAGAGCCGTTACCCCGACCTGCGCAGATTAGCCATAAAATAAATCAGTTGCACTTCATTCCTCCGGCGTTTCTTTATCCATAAGGAAGGAGGATGGAGCCGGACGCGCCATGGCGCAGTCCCTACAGGTGTTTTTATTTTGTCACGGGGAGTGGGGAGAGTGAAGTGTGGCGGTAGACGGCTTGTAGGTCGGGCTTTGCCCGAAGGTTGAAGCGTTGATTAGGTTGATTAGGTTGATGGGTTGAACATGTGCCGTTACCCTGACCGGGATGGTAGGATATTAAACGGGGCGGATCAAAGAATCCGCCCCGTTTAATGTTATAGACAATGTACGATAAGGAGAGTGATGGACATTGTCGGGGGATGATATAGACAATATTTGGAGAAAGGTGGTTGTTACCGGGTGACGGCGATTTTGTGGGTGGTTGCGTCGACGCGGACAATGTATATTCCGGGGTGCAGTGATGTTGTGGGCATCGGGCGGCCGGAAAGATCGTAGACGGCAAGAGTTGAGTATTCTCCATCAACAATGATGTTGCCTTCGCTGTCGGCATAAACAGATAGCGGAGTGGAGCTATCGGATGCAATATCGTCGATTCCAGCTACAAGATTATTGGTTCCGAAAACAGCAAAAGAACAACCTTTGAGGGATACTTTTTTTGCAGAGGTCATTTTGGGGGTCTGACCATAGCTTGCAGCGAGAAGCTTATAGTCGGAATAATCATGGGAAACGGACTCGGGCAATGTCATGGTTGAGGACATGTCGCGATAGTTGGGATTGACCACAAGCACAAGCTGCTTGTCACCATTGGTCAGGACAATGGTCTTGGCTGTGATAGTGTTGAAATTGCAGTTCATCTCCGTAGATATGCTATCGGTGAAAAATTCCGGATAGGAGTTTCGGATATTGATCAGATCGGCATAGGATTGCTTCAGACCGGCCTGATATTCGTTTTCGAGATCATTCCAGACAACGGTCTTGGGAGAGGTGTCGTTGCCCGAGGCATTTTTAGTGGTCTGGTTGTCGCCAAACTCCTGGAACTGCCAGATCATGTGTGGCCCGGGAGAAAGAAGCATCTGCGCCGCTATCGAACCAAGGCGCCGGTTACGCAAGGCCTCACTGTTTTTAATAGTCAACACATTTGAGACAGAGCCGGAATAGTTTTCAATTGCATAGGCTATGCGCTCTTCATCATGGCTCTCCATATAGCTTACCGTCGAACCCCATTTGCGTTCCCCATTGGAAGGAGCATAGAAAACATTCAGATCCGCATCAGACATAAGCTCGTAGTTGGTGGATGGAGTGTTTATATTTGCCCAATTAAGTTCTCCATCGGCAGCCATGGCATTCTCTTCCTCGGCACCGGCAAGATTCTCGTTGATGAAATAAGCATCGGGATTAACCTCACGCATGGCATCGTGGAGACGCTTCATGCGGTCGACACGCGTCTGATTGTAGAGATTGGTCTTTTCATCGGTCACGCCGCTCCATGTGTTGGTCGACGCATTATAAACGGCACCATAACTATCGCTGTCGCCAAGACCTTTGACAAGGTCGAAGCGGAATCCATCGACCTTGTAGGCCGAAAGCCAGTATTGCAGTGCATCTTTCCACTGCATCTCAACAAGAGGATTTTCCTGTTTCCAATCATTGAGAACGCTATAGGCATGTGGAGCCGAGGCATTGTAGAACGGATTCTCTGCCGACGAGTAGAGCTGATACCATGGATGGAGGCCGTCGCTCTGATTGAACACGATATCGAGAATCACAGCAATTCCACGTGCATGACATTCGTCGATGAGACGGCGATAGTCGTCGGGAGTGCCATAAGCCTTATCGGGAGCGAAATAGAAGTTCGTGTTGTAGCCCCATGAATTATTTCCATTGAACTCCATTACAGGCATAAGCTCAATGGCATTTACTCCGAGCGACTCAAGATAGTCGAGCTTGGAAAGGACTCCGGCCACTGTTCCGGAACCGTTGGCCTCGCCTTCCTCACCGGTGAAATCACGAATCAGCAGCTCATAGATGACCAAACGGCTTTTATCAACACCTTTGAAATCGGTCACCTGCCAATCGTAATCGTCGGCACCGCTATTATATACAGCCAAAGGCAATCCTTCCGGCACACTGCCTACAGGATAAGCAGGCATATCCGGGAAAACGGATTCCGGAATGTATTTATCGCTCCAAGGGTCGAGCACCAGACGGGCATACGGGTCTCCGACCGCCGTCTCACCATCGGCAAGGAAATAGTAGATATAATCGGTGTCGGGCCGGAGATCGGAAACCGTGGTCCAGAAATACCGATAGCCTTCATAGTCGTGATATTTCATTTGGAGAGCGGATGTTATCTGATAACCGTTCCAGGACGGTACAAGCACCATTGAGCTCTTTCCGGGAGCAGCAATACAGAATGTGACAGATCCATCAGCATTGGTCACAGGCCCCATCTTAGGAATCCCACCGGGATAATCCTGACGGACAGAAGCCCCGAGTTTCACAAGCTGCAAAGTAGATGTCACCGCAGATCCACCGGCCACAGGCGTCGCTTCGGCGACAATCGTGTAGGCACCAACCGACGTAAAGGCCATAGAACCGGAAAGCGTTGTGGCCGAGCTTGCGGAAGCAATGTCGGAAGAAGCACCCTGAAGGTAGAGCCGGATATTGGCAGCGGCAGTTGTATTGACAGTGAAATAGACAGGATCGGAAGAATTGATCACCGAGGATTCAAGGCTGCTACCGATCACGACCTGAAAGCCCGGAGGATAGACATCGACAGAGATATCACCGCCAGAGGCAGTCTTACCCTCCATAGATCCAGTGGCGTTGCGGAACACAAACATCAGTTTATCGACAGTTTCTCCGGCAGAAAGCCCATAGTAGGAAGCAAGATCCGAGATTGTGAGTGTCCAAGTGTCGGCACCGGCATAGGTCATCTCATATTTCGATGAATTGTCGAGCCAGTCAGGCGCATGTTTCCAATCGCCGGGTCCGGAACTTTCGGAAGTAATGACTCCCGTGTGGGCATAGACCTTTGAGGTTGCCGTCAGTCCGGCCAACCCCTTGTTGCCCTCATCGGCATGATAGGTAATCACAATGTTTTTTGAATCGGTCTGCACAATGGCCGGCGAAGTCGTCACGATCTGTCCGGCAGACGCCAAGGCAAACCACCCCAATACAAGTGGAAGCAAAAGTTTTTTCATGAAACGGTTTATTACGTAAGTATGATAATCTATTGCAAAGTTAGAAGAAATCCATGAAACACAATGCCCAAAGAAAAAAAATTTGCTGTTTATCATATAAAACATTAACTTTGCCGATGCACGACAAAGGGGTGCCTGAAATCCATAATGGAAAAAGGCTGAGATTCATACCCTCCGAACCTGATACGGTTAACACCGGCGCAGGGATTGTTGATCAAATAAATCCACAATCATAGGCTTATCCAGCCCACCATCACACCACCGATGCCGTTGCCGAACAAAAGAACAAACGCATCGGAATGAAACAATATATCCCAATTCTGACAGTTGCCGGCTCCGATTCTTCCGGGGGCGCAGGCATACAGGCCGATATAAAGACAATATCGGCGATAGGGTGCTACGGCATGAGCGCAATCACGGCCATCACGGCACAAAACACTACCGGTGTGCGTTCCATCCAGGGTATCTCTCCCCAGATTCTGGCTGACCAGATAGACATGGCTTGCAGCGACATCCCTCCGATCGCCGCCAAGACAGGAATGCTTTTTGACCGCGCCAATGTGGAAGCCACAGCGGAAGCATTTATCCGAAACGGCATCAGAAATCTTGTTGTTGATCCCGTGATGGTGTCCACCTCCGGCTCATTGCTGATAGAACGTGACGCCATAGAATCAATGACACGCCTGATATTTCCGCTCGCGACCCTCGTGACCCCCAACCGCAATGAAGCCATTGAACTTACAGGCGAAACAGATCCGATGGCCCAGGCATTGAAACTTCACGATATGGGCTGCCGGAATGTGCTTCTCAAAGGTGGCGATTTTGAACGCACGGACATGAAAATAGATTATCTCTATCTTGATGGGGAGGAAGATCTGATAACGCTCACAGCCGATGCCGTCAACACGAACAACACCCATGGCACAGGCTGCACCCTATCGGCCGCCATAGCCTCTTATCTGGCCCTCGGATTCGACATCACCGAGGCCACGATGCGCGGCAAACTATTCGTGACACGTGCGCTCCAAGCCGGCGCGAGAGTAGCCATAGGGCGTGGCCATGGCCCCGTGAACCATCTGTTCGGCCCGAGACACATGAAATTCAAACGAACATATGAAAATAAAGATTAACGACAAAGAACTGTCCATCGCCGAGGGATCGACAGTAGGCGATGCAATCAGAGAGCAACAGATTCCCAGCGAAGGAATAGCCATAGCCCTCAACGGAGCCGTTGTGCGGAAGGCCGACCACGATTCCACGGTCTTGAAAGACGGGGATACATTACTGATCATCAAGGCATTCTACGGAGGATGATACGCATCTTCATAACACCGGAAGAGATCAGCGACGGTGAGGCCGGGCGCATCACCGGAATGCTCGACAGCGGCAAATGGGACTATGCCCATCTGAGGCATCCCGACGCCACGCTCCGAGATATGCGGCGGCTGATAGAGGAGATACCTCAACGTCTCCACCGCCGGCTGAGGCTTCACGGGCACTTCAGTCTTGCCGCCGACTTCAATTTAGGAGGGCTTCACCTGAACAGACGCTGTCCGTCGGTTCCAGATTTCTATGACGGTCCCCACAGCCGCTCGTGCCACTCCATAGACGAAGTAACCGCAGCCACAGACTGTGACTATGTGACCCTCTCCCCTATCTTCGACAGTATTTCCAAACAGGGATATAAGGCCGCGTTCAGCCAAGACGAGCTGATGAGACTAAACGATATAGCGACGCCGCGTGTTATAGCATTAGGAGGCATAACGCCATCCAGGACAGAAGATATCAAAAAGTATAATTTCTCGGGATACGCCGTTAAAGGTGCAACCGATATGTTTTAAATTCTATCTCAGATTATGTTACAATTCATAACCAACGAATCGACAAAATATTCCATCGCCGAAGAGGTGCAGATGGCTATTGAAGGTGGGTGCCGCTGGATACAGCTGCGCATGAAAGATGCCACAGACGAAGAGGTGAGGGAAACAGCTCTTGAACTGATCCCGATGTGCAAGGAGACGGACACCTTCCTGATCATTGACGATAGAGTTGATGTGGTGGCCGACCTGAAAGTGTCGGGCGTACATCTCGGCAAGGAGGATATGGATCCTCTTCAGGCACGCGAGATCCTCGGCCCCCATGCCATCATCGGCATCACAGCCAACACCGCCGCAGACATCATCAAATACAAAGGCAAGGATATTGACTACGCCGGAGTAGGACCCTTCCGCTTCACCACCACCAAGAAAAATCTCGCACCGCAACTTGGGCTCGACGGCTACCGGAAGATTGTTGAAGAGGTCCGTCAGGCCGGAATGGATCTGCCGATAGTGGCGATAGGCGGCATAACCCTTGAGGATGTCGACGCGCTGCGCGAGACGGGAGTTAACGGCATAGCCATGTCGGGAGCCATAATAAATGCGCCGGATCCGATGCTCTACACCTCGCAAGTGATGGAGAAACTGCTCGGAATCCCCCATGATTGAGAAGTGGAGTCTTAACAATTACATATCACATTTCATAAACAATGACAGACATACTTAATATAGGCGGCCGCGAGTTCCATTCGCGACTATTTGTCGGCACGGGAAAATTCTCGTCGAACAAACTGATGCTTGAAAGCATCCTCGCATCGGGATCGGAAATGATCACGGTGGCAATGAAACGCATAGACATGCAGCATGAGGAGGAGGATGACATGCTGCGCCATATAAACCGCGACCATGTACAGTTCCTGCCAAACACTTCGGGAGTGCGCAACGCCGAGGAGGCTGTCGTGGCTGCCCGGCTGGCACGCGAATGTTTCGGCACTGACTTCATCAAACTCGAGATCCATCCGGATCCGAAATATCTGCTGCCCGACCCTATCGAGACCTTGAAGGCCACGGAGATCCTGGCCAAAGAGGGATTCAAAGTGCTTCCATATATCCAGGCAGATCCGGTTTTGTGCAAACGACTTGAGGAAGTCGGCACAGCCGCCGTGATGCCACTTGGCGCGCCGATCGGCACAAACAAGGGTCTCAAGACACGGGATCTTCTTGAAATAATCATAGCCGAAAGCCGCGTGCCCGTTGTGATCGATGCCGGGCTCGGAGCTCCGTCCCATGCCGCAGACGCAATGGAGATAGGCGCGGATGCCGTTCTGGTCAACACCGCTATCGCCGTTGCCGGAAATCCGGTTGAGATGGCCGTGGCTTTCAAACTAGCAGTAGAAGCCGGCCGCAAGGGCTATCTCGCAGGTCTGGGATCGGTCAGCACCCACGCGGAAGCCACGAGTCCGCTAACATCCTTTCTTGACTAAGAACCATCTAATTCAGTTCTAAAACTAAGCAATCATATCCAAGATGACAATCGAAAATATTGACGTCAATTCATATCCCGGATCGGAAAAAGTGTATATGCCGGGGAAAATCCACGATATAAAGGTGGGCATGCGTCAGGTGAACCTGACCCCGACAGTGAAAATCGACAATGGAGAACGCCAGCAGACCGACAATGCACCGGTGATGGTTTATGACACCAGCGGCGTGTATACCGATCCATCCGTAAAAATCGACATCAACCAGGGCATTCCACGCATCCGCGAGGAATGGACAGCCAAACGCGACGATCTGGAGCAACTGCCGGCGATCACGTCGGAGTATGGCCGCATGCGCGAATCGGACAAATCGCTCGACGAGATCCGTTTCGCCCACCGCTATGCCCCACGCCGCGCAAAAGAAGGACGGCGCATCACACAGATGGCTCTCGCCCGTCAAGGCGTGATCACTCCTGAAATGGAATATGTGGCAATCCGTGAGAATATGAATAATGAGGCTCTGGGCATTGACACGCATATCACCCCGGAGTTTGTCCGCGAAGAGATAGCCAAAGGACGTGCGATCATTCCGGCCAACATCAATCACCCGGAAGCAGAGCCGATGATCATCGGCCGTAACTTCTCGGTCAAGCTCAACACCAATATCGGTAACTCGGCTCTCTCGTCGGGGATCGAGGAAGAGGTGAGCAAAGCCGTGTGGAGCTGCTATTGGGGCGGTGATACGCTGATGGATCTCTCGACGGGCGACAATATACACGAGACCCGTGAATGGATTATCCGTAACTGCCCGGTGCCTGTGGGTACAGTCCCCGTGTATCAGGCGTTGGAAAAAGTGAACGGCAGCGTCAAAGACCTGACCTGGGAGATCTACCGCGACACGCTGATCGAGCAGGCCGAACAGGGC
The DNA here is from genome assembly GCA_910579185.1 of uncultured Muribaculaceae bacterium. Classification (GTDB taxonomy): domain Bacteria; phylum Bacteroidota; class Bacteroidia; order Bacteroidales; family Muribaculaceae; genus Paramuribaculum. The sequence continues at coordinate 335,347 of CAJTTG010000002.1, read as the reverse complement.
GTTGACTACTTCACAATCCATGCCGGCGCACTGAAAGCCCATGCCGATATGCTCGGAGAACGCCTGACAGGATGCGTGAGCCGTGGCGGATCGATCATGACCAGCTGGGCCGTGATGCACAACGAAGAGAATTTCCTATATACCCATTTCGACGAGATCTGCGAGATTCTGGCTCAGTATGACGTGGCCGTGTCGCTTGGCGACGGTATGCGTCCGGGTTCGATCCATGATGCCAATGACCGCGCTCAGTTCCTCGAACTCGATGTGCTCGGCGAACTGACCGAGAAGGCGTGGAAGCATGATGTACAGGTGTTGATCGAAGGCCCGGGTCACGTGCCTATGCACAAGATCCGCGAGAACATGGACCGTCAGCTTGACAAGTGTCATGAAGCACCGTTCTACACGCTCGGCCCACTGACCACAGACATAGCTCCCGGATATGACCATATCACCTCAGCCATAGGCGCGGCCCAGATAGCATGGATGGGCACGGCAATGATCTGCTATGTCACACCCAAAGAACATCTGGCTCTGCCGAACCTTGAGGATGTGCGCAACGGAGTGATAACATATAAGATCGCCGCCCATGCCGCAGACCTGGCAAAAGGTCATCCCGGGGCACAGGTGCGCGACAACGCCCTGAGCAAAGCCCGGTTTGAATTCCGCTGGAAAGATCAGTTCAATCTGTCGCTCGATCCGGGACGTGCCAAACAATATTACGTAGAGAGCCACAAGGGCGACGACCGTTTCTGCACAATGTGCGGACCTAATTTCTGCGCCATGCGCATCACCCAGAATATCAATAAATCAAACGCTGATAACGATTGCGCTAAATAATTCATCCTTCGATATATGTTTTACGACGAACTGAAACAATACGACTGGGACGAAACTACCGCCGCAATCGCAAACAAAACAAGCCGCGACGTTGAGATAGCTCTTGCCAAAGAGCATCTCACAGTCGACGACTTCATGGCACTGATCTCTCCGGCCGCCGCGCCTTATCTGGAACGGATGGCCCAGCTGTCGCACCGATATACGCTTGAACGTTTCGGAAAAACGATCTCGATGTATATCCCTATGTACGTGTCGAATGCATGTACGAATGGCTGCGTGTACTGTGGGTTCAACCATGCCAATCCTCTGACCCGTGTCACTCTGACAATGGATCAGATCAAGGCCGAATGTGAGGCCATACGCCGCCTCGGGCCGTTTGAGAATCTGCTGATAGTGTCGGGAGAGTTCCCGAGCCTGAACGGAGTTGACTATCTTGAGAAGGCTCTCCACGTGGCACGCCCATACTTCAACAACCTGACGATAGAGGTGATGCCGCTTAAAGAAAAAGATTACTACCGGCTGACGCAAAGCGGCCTGAACGGAGTGGTCTGCTTTCAGGAGACATATCACGAGGCCGCCTACAAGACTTATCATCCACGCGGCATGAAATCGATCTTCGAATGGCGCGTGAACGGGTTTGACCGCATGGGTCGCGCCGGCGTCCATAAGATCGGGATGGGTGTTCTGATCGGTCTTGAGGACTGGCGCACAGACGTGACCATGATGGCCCGTCACCTGCAGTATCTCCGCCGTAATTACTGGCGGACACGCTACAGCATCAATTTTCCACGCATGTGTCCGGCCGAGGGTGGATATCAGCCTAAGGTTGTGATGAGCGACAGGGAACTGGCTCAGCTAACATTTGCATTCCGCATATTTGATCACGATGTCGACATCTCGTATTCGACGCGTGAGTCGCCAAAGTTCCGTGCGAATATGATGAAGCTCGGTGTCACATCCATGTCGGCAGGCTCCAAAACAGAGCCGGGCGGCTATGTGTCGACCCCAGATGCGCTGGAGCAGTTTGAGGTCACCGACTCACGCAGTCCGCAGCAGGTTGCCGACGAGATACGTGCTCTGGGCTATGAACCGGTGTGGAAAGATTGGGATAAAATTTTTGACTGAAAAGCGCAGAAAAGCAACCAACGGGCAGTTTTTTTGTGTACATTTGCAGCAGAAAAATCAAACAAATATTTGCGATGGAACAATTGAATATCTCCGAAGTCTACAAAGCAGCCGAGGTGCTGCAAAACGTTGCAAGACATCCCAAACTGATCGGTGTCACCAAGATCAATCCTGAAGCACAGGTGTATCTGAAACCGGAGAATCTGCAATATACAGGATCGTTCAAACTGCGAGGAGCCTACTACAAGATCTCGCAGCTCAGCGACGAGGAAAAGTCACGCGGCGTGATAGCCTGCTCAGCCGGGAACCATGCGCAGGGCGTTGCGTTGGGAGCGACCCACAATGGTATCAAATCCATAATCTGCCTGCCTGCCGGCGCACCGATCTCCAAGGTTGAGGCAACGAAGGCTCTCGGGGCAGAGGTGTGTCTCGTGCCGGGAGTCTATGATGATGCCTACCGCAAGGCTCTGGAACTTCAAAAAGAACACGGATATACACTCGTGCATCCGTTTGACGATCCGCTCGTGATCGCCGGACAGGGCACCATCGGCCTTGAGATCATTGAAGAGATGCCGGATGTGGATGCAGTTATTGTTCCCGTTGGCGGCGGCGGCCTGATCTCCGGCGTTGCATTCACGATCAAGACTATAAAACCGAATGTGAGGGTATATGGCGTTCAGGCTGAAGGCGCACCGTCGATGGCCGATTCGCTCAAAGAGGGAGAGCGCAAGAAGCTGGACTCCGTCAGCACGATTGCCGATGGTATAGCCGTGAAAGAGCCGGGAATCAATACCTTTGAGATGTGTCAGAAATACGTCGATGAGATCGTGACTGTCAGCGACGATGAGGTTGCGGCGGCTATCCTGACGCTTATTGAACAGCAGAAACTCGTGGCAGAAGGAGCCGGCGCAGTATCCGTTGCAGCAGCTATGTTCAACAAAGTTCCGATCAAAGGGAAGAAGGTGGTCTGCATAGTTTCCGGAGGCAATATCGACGTTACGTCGCTCAACCGCGTGATAACACGAGGCCTTGTGAAGAACGGACGCGACTGCACAGTGACCGTGATCCTCTCCGACAAGCCCGGACAGCTGTCGAAAGTGTGCAGCGTGATCGGTGACCTTGGCGCAAATATCCTCGCCGTAGAACATAAGCGCAATTCATCCAACACAGAGATCAACGGCTGCAAGCTCCACATAGAGATGGAGACCCGCAACCAAGAACATATCGAGCAGGTCAAAAAAGGCCTCCGCGATGCCGGATTCCAAGTGGAAAACTAATACGATTCCGGAAAATGATTTGGATAATTAAGACAAAAGCATTACCTTTGCAGAGTCTTAAAAATCCTGCGCACGTGGCGTAATTGGTAGCCGCGCTAGACTTAGGATCTAGTGTCTAACGACGTGGGGGTTCGAGTCCCTTCGTGCGCACAGAGCAAGCCGCTTGATCATCATTGATTAAGCGGTTTGTCATTAATCCCTGTAATCAAATGAAAATAATCAGATATTTGCTCATGCTGTCCGGAATAGCGACGTCGCTATGGCTTCAATCATGTCTTTCAGGACAGCACACATCGGCTACCACGTCGGCGCTTGACTCCCTTAGGACAGAACTGGCGGAAGCGATAAAGGATGTTGATGGCAGGATCGGGATTGCGGTCATAACTCCGGACAACGACACTCTGACCATAAACAACTCAGACGATTATCAATTAATGAGTGTTTTCAAACTGCATCAGGCCGTTGCATCCGCCCATAAACTTGATATGGAGGGACGGGATTTAGATACCGTTATCACAATCGATCGGGCAAGTCTTGATCCGGAAACATGGTCGCCAATGCTAAAGGTACACTCAGACGAGGCTTTGATAGAGCTGAGCGTACGCGAAATGATGGAATATACATTGCAGCAGAGCGACAACAATGTCAGCAATGTGATGTTTGACCGGATACTGTCTGTTGGAGAGACAAATGATTTCATACGCAATGCCACAGGCATCAACGGATTCGAGTTAAAACACACCGAAGGCGAAATGCGCCGGAACCACTCCCTGTGTGACGAAAACCGCTCGACACCGCTTGCATGCGCCCAACTGATAAAAATGGTGATGACCGACAGCTTGGTTTCCAAACAGAAACAAGAAGAGATATGCCGGATTCTCACAGATTGTCAGACCGGGACAGACCGGATCGTCGCTCCCCTCGACACGATTCCCGGCGTCAGAGTAGCCCACAAGACCGGGAGCGGTTTCAGACGTGACAACGGACGGCTAGCAGCCCACAATGATGTCGGCTACGTGATGTTGCCCGACGGCAGGGCATATTCACTGGCAATCCTCGTCCGCGACTACAACGGATCTGAAAGAGATGCCTCGCAAATAATGGCCCGAATATCGAGGATAGTATATGACTTTTTCGCCCGACAACAGTTATAGATTGTATATTGGAATATAGTAGACAACACTCAAGGCTCCGGTCATTCACTAACTTCATAACCAATACCTTGAGTGTTGTTATTGCATATCGTTTCTTTACTAAGAAACCAACTACTGATTTCATTCTGATTCCTTATGTCGAACTCTCGTTATTTAGTATGATATACTTTACTGACTATTTTCCAGTCGTCACCATCTTTGACAAGTGTGAACATATCGGTGTATTTGGCTTCGCCGAATTGCGAGTTGATTGCCACCATAGCGACATCCTCGGCAACTTCGCAGTTTATGATTTCGTATGACGTTTCGGTAGGTTTCCATGAGTCAAAGCCGTCAAACAGCGTTTGAATGGGTACACTCTGGAGTTTGCCATTCTCATACCACGACATTGTGGCTGTTTCGGCGAAGGCCGGTTTTGCCACCTCGGATGAAGCTTGTTGGCCACCCTCCATGTAGTATTCGATTGCCTTTACAATACCTTCGGGAGCATCGGGTTTAGTGACTGCAACCGTTTCTGAAGCAGGAGCACATTCATTTTTGTCACATTTGTTATTGTTGCACGATGTCATAATAACTGAAATTAAAATGATAGATATAAGTTTTTTCATCCGTTTATGGTGTTGGAGTTTTGATTGTAGGCTTTTGCAACGCATTTCCATTCGCCGTTGAGCTTGAGCAGAAGCAGGAAGTCGGTGAAGTCTATGCGTCCTCCCCATCCCTCTTCAAGCACACGCACAACGGCTACGGTTTCCTCTACGGCGAGTACATCAATGCGAGCTTTGAAGTTCTCCCCGGCGGCAACGGTGTCAACATTGTGGTAGAACTGCTCTATAGAACCATGCTCCAGTGTTCCGTCAAGTATGCCGAACAGGACGGCATCGTCAGTGAACAGAGCCTTTGCGTACTCACTATTGCCCTCGGCTACGCTTTTCACGAACTTTCCGGCAGCCTCTGCCACTGCCTCGTATTCCTTGATGTCGCTTCTCATATCGTGTTGTATTTTTGTGTTATTTTACGACTGCGAAGTTAATATGGTATTTTCTTTATGTCAAGTACCGAAAAATTATTCATATACCGAAATTTTTTTCTGCATTCTGATTATCAGCAATATTGATTAACTTTGCATTCTGAATAAACAGAAAAATATCAATGGCTTACGAAAAGAAGATACCTGTGGACCTGAATTGCCCACTCCGGCTGACAATGAGCCTTATAGAGTCGAAATGGAAATCATGCATACTTGACGAGCTCCGTAGCGGCTCACCGATGCGTCCAAGCGAAATTCACAAATGCCTGTCTGAAGCAGCTCCACGTGTACTCGATATCCAATTGAAGGAGATGGTTGAGGATGGTCTCGTTTTCAAGACCATTTACCCGGAGCTACCTCCGCGTTCGGAATATGAGATCACAGATCTTGGCAAATCACTTTTGCCGATAATAGACTCAATGCTTAAATGGGGGGAGGATCATTTCTCTATATTCGAGAAAAAATATGGCAACAAAAAATAGATTTAGAGCAATAATCCTCAGCGCGGTAACATGCCTGTCATTGTGCGCGCATTCACATAATATGGTAGAAAAAGAAAAGATGGCGAATGACGGTATAGTTCGGTTGTCAAGAATTGAGGTCTATCCACAATATCTTGATGAATACATGGAGTTCGCAGTCGAGGTCGGGACAAAATCCCCTGCGTACCGAACCGGGAGTGCTGACCATGTATGCCATGCAGGACAAAGAGAACCCTTGCATTATTACGATATTGGAAACATACTCATCTGATGAGGCGTATAAATCTCATATCGCATCAGAACATTTTCAGAAATATAAACAAGGAACCCTACATATGGTCAAGAATCTTGAGTTGTGCGACCAAACACCCTTGAATTCTGACAACATAATTACAAATACGATAATACAATATTGTAAAACAAAAAGCACTTAGCTAAAAATGGCATTTTGAGCATCACCTCAATAACATATTAGTCGGCCGAAATCGTGCCAGTCGCCAATCATTTCACCTTTGACACTTGCCTCTATCAATTTTTGAAGGTGGCTGTTGAACAGCTCCGGCTTTGATTTTACCCTGTGGATATTGTCTATCCTCACACGCTGATAGAGCGGTGGCATAGCCTGAAAATTCTCCCATACCGTGGGTATTTTCTTGAACGACTTGACTATCTCCGGCATAATCTCAAATTTTGTGGTTAAGTCGGGACAAGCCTTGCGCCCACTTTCGGTCATCAGTCCTAATTTTTCCAGCCTGCGGCATCGCTCCTTGTTGAGTTCAGTCCATTTGCCGGATTTGGTTCTCGGTCCGAAGCGTTGCAGCGGCTCGCCGTTGACGCTTTACAATGTAGAGTCAATCCACCCGAAACATAGAGCCTCCTCGACGGCATCAAGATACCAGAGCGCGTCCTCCGTTTCGTTTAGAAACAATTCTTTCGATAAACTCAGTTTTGGCTTCGGTATAGCCATCTCTATTATGCTTGAATTTTGGCAAGAGACTCAATTTCAGAGCCTCATATTCTTTAGCCGTATCGGGATGGTTCACCAGAAAATCACGAAAAAATATCTCGTCATTGTCACCGATTGGATGAATATGTATATGGAATACCTTATCGGCGTATCCCGATGGTGTATATCCCTTATTGAAACTCATACGTGTTCCTGAAACAGACATACATATATATCCGGACGACTCCATGACATCACGTAATTTGTTCCAATCCAGTCTTGTCGATACTTCCACCAATATGTCTATTATAGGTTTGGCCTGAATTGTCGAAATCGCGGTGCTGCCTATATGGTTGATTATGGGGCAAATTTCCGTAAGGATTATTTGGAGTTGCTTTATTTCATCATCAGCCCATTCTTTCCAGCAAGAACAATGCGGTACAAGAACTATTGGAAACAGTTCCCATAGTTCTTCCAAGGTCAAATCTTTCAACTTTTTCACCGCCTCACTCATTGTTGTGCCTATTGGTCATTATCTCTTCAAAGTTGTCCTGTCCCCACTTGATTAACGCTTCGACATGAGGCAATAGTGTTTTGCCTAAGTCTGTGATTGAATATTCCACACGCGGCGGTACATCCGGGTAAAGCTGACGCTCGATTATGCCGTCAGTGGTAAGTTGCTTCAACACCTGCGACAGCACTTTCTCAGACACGGACGGAATATTGCGGTACAGTTCGTTGAAGCGCACCGGCTCGTTCTCGGAAATCTTCACGAGAACGACCAACGCCCATTTGTTTCCGAGCCATTCAAGCATCGGAGCGGCCTTGCAATATTCGTAGTCCAATTTTTTTGCCATATCGTGTCTGTTGAAAAGGATTGAAAATGAGTAAAACAAACTTTTCGGTAAGGGTCAAACCTTTCGGTAAGTTGTTGTTTAGGCTCTGATTCTCACCTAATTTTGCACTACAAATTTAGTAAAAATCGTTGATATATGATATATCCAGAACTACATTTCACGGGGCAGGTATGGCGACCTCCATACGAGGCAAACTCGCAATTGCTCCAGATCACATCGGGCTGCACATGGCACAAGTGCAAATTTTGTAGCCTGTATCACGGCACACCATTCCGTATGTCTCCCTTGTCGGAGGTGGAGGCAGACTTGAAAGTAATACGACAGTGGCAACCACGAGCACGTCGTGTTTATATGACAGGAGCCAACCCGTTTGCTCTCAGCTACAACAAACTGATGGATATTGCCATACTTCTACGCAAGTATCTTCCTCATTTGGTGTCTTTCGGAATGTTCACCCGCGTGACAGATATTGCGCCCAAATCAGTAGAGGAGTTGAAGAACCTGCGTCACATGAAACTCGACAGCATAAATATCGGCATCGAGACCGCACATAATCCGACTCTTGAAAGGATGAACAAAGGCTATCAAGCCAACGATATTCTTGAACAGTTGTCAAAACTCGATGAAGCAGGAATACACTACAACGTGTTCTACCTCAATGGACTTGGAGGAAAGGGGAAAGGAGTTGAAAGTGCAATCGCCACCGCAGATGTACTGAACAAACTGCACCCTTGTATAATCAACATCGTGTCGTTGACTGTATTTCCTGAATCACAATTATATAAGGAAGTGCTTGACGGCTCGTATGAGGAAGAACCGGAGATTGAGAGACTACTGGAGATGCGAACTCTCATTGACCGCTTGAAAATAAAGGTCAACCTTATGGGACACCATATATCCAATACGGTACCAATCACTGGAGCGTTGCCCGATGACAAGGCAGTTATCCTCCGGGAATTTGACAAAGCGATAGCTGAGTTTCCAGAAGAAGAACTCAAAGCCTACCGCAGCAGGATATGGCATCTGTGAAGACACCCGTTCCTGTTTCAGCCTGTTCGTTTCGGACAGGCTTTTTATCTTTATCGGTAATAGAAACGCCTATGTTTTGCGATGTGGAAAATTACGGTTATAATGAACAGAAAGCCGAATTTGCCGTGAATACCTCCTATTGTACAGTGAAGGTAAGTACCAATCCAATGGCATGTTGCTATAATTCCGCTTAGTAGTGTCAACAGGAAGAATACTCCCATTACTGCATGTCTGTTTCTTCGATTTTTGTTTTTTGATTCAACTCTTTTCTTGCCGGATTTATGAAGGCCGATATGCCAGAAAATTCCGCAAAAAAACAATATTCCAATAACTATATGCGCCCATACCCAAATAGTTGCTCCGGCTGGATTGATTTCCAGTTGTATGCCCGATGCAAGTATAGCGATGGTCAAAAACAGCAGTGACCAATCGCATAATCTCAACTTTGATTTCTTTGTCATATTCACAGTCATTATTTGACTGCAAAATTACCTTAGATGGGAATCCGTGTCAATGGATGATGTAAGACAATGATTGGACAATTCATGGTTTCGTTCTGAATTGCAATGGCGATTTGCCGGTTGCTTTTGTGAAAAGGCGAGTAAAGTACGCGTTATCTTCAAATCCCAATGATGAAGCAATTTCCTTTACTGTCAGATTTGTATGATATAGCAACCGTTTCGCACGGAGTATTACCTCATTGCGGATATAGTTGCTTACGCTCCATCCTGTCACTCTCTTGACCACTTCATTAAGATAGACCGGTGAAAGGTTGAGTTTGTCAGCATAATAAGAGGGGCTATGGCTCTCGGTGATATCCGTTTGTAGTAGCGAATTAAGTTGCAGCACAATCTCGACATGACGACTATTATATGAGTTTTGCATATTGTTCTCCCGTTTGAAACAGCCGGCGGCAATACCAATGAACGCGGAAACAAGATCTCTGATTATAGAGATATCCTCTTTCTTTGTCCACAGATCATAAATCAACTGATACAGTGTCTTCAGTTCGTTGAGTCCTTGATCCGGCAGCCATAGCGTTTTCCCTGAAAATGATGTTTCCTCAAATATCAATTTATACCGGTCGCAGACCATACCGCTCTCTACCATAAGCATCCAACCCTCAAAATCTTCACCACCGAGGAAGCTGTGAACCTGCCCCGGCCTTATAAAACCAATCGAACCGACCGCAACCGCCTGTTGTTCAAAATCAATGTCGATAATTATTGTACCACGAACCATCAGACCGAATATGTAGAAGTCATCTCGATGTATGTACTCTATCGGATGGTTAGCAACATCTTCGGGTGTCACAATCCTTAGATTTATTCCATTCTCCGCCAAATCCTTGTGGCAGTGCATCGGTATTGGTTCTTTATTATTACCCATCATACTTTTCAAAGACTCATATATTTCGTGGCTTTGCCATACACAAAATTAACGTTTTCTCCTTGGGTTTTAGTAATTCTGCAAATAGAAACCGTCTGTGACGGCTGAGAATCAGATTAAAACATAGATTTATGACCAAGGCAGAGATTGTAAACGAGATAGCGACGACCACAGGAATTGACAAGGCAAGTGTTCTTGCAGTTGTTGAGCAATTTATGGTTGTAGTAAAAGATAGCCTCGCACATGGCGAGAACGTATATCTCCGTGGCTTCGGCACATTCCAAGTTAAGGAACGTGCTGAAAAAACAGCACGCAACATTTCAAAGAATACCACTATCGTAATTCCGGCTCATAACATACCGTTCTTCAAACCATCGGCCGAGTTCAAGAAGGAGGTGGGTCAGTGATATGGAACAGGAAAACCAATATGGTGAAAGTGCTGTTGAAGAACTTACTCCCGATTGTAACTGCCATTGCGAGGACGAATGTCATTGCCATAATTGCTATGAGAGACAGCCGGAGATTTTTGATGAAAGTGACATCGACCGTATAATAGCCAACCTTAATGACTGGGGTTGAAATATGAGGTATAAATATTGTCCCGAATGCGGCGCAATAGTTTTCACCTATAACAAAACAGCCCTTAGAAGTTCCTTTACTTGCATATCTTCGCAAGCCATCTCAGTCCACATCATATCGCTCATGGAAATAGAGTCGCCGGTCTGCACACATCTTTCCATGCCCAAAGGTATGAATTATTCTGCAGTTCACCATCCCCACCAACCGGGAATATCTACTGACCCCATTTTCGACTGACAATAGTAAGTAGACTCTGTTTGCAGGGTAAAAAGGAAAGCACCTACAACCGAATGTAAGTGCTTTATTTTCAAGAGGTGGTCCCACTTGGGCTTGAACCAAGGACTCCCTGATTATGAGGCTATGTTTTCGCTGCTGCAAACAGCTAATTTACAATACTTTAATTTACTCCTTTTCCTCGCGTACAAGGTGATGCGCAAGGTTTACTTTTTCCGCTTCGGAAGCAGCCCGTTAAGCCGCTCAATCTCTGCTCTCAACTCTCTATTTTCTTTCTCCAAAGCATCTGCCTTTTCCTGTGATTTTTTCAGTAAAGAAACCAAGTCGGCAAAGGCATCTGTTTCTTTGGTGTTCGATATCGGAGCTAATGATTTTCTAATTTCGTTTTCCTCTATCTCCAATATTCTCTTAATCTCGGTTGGCGAGAGTTTCTTACCAAACTCGTTTAGCAATACTTGACCTCCGGGCGAATTGACTATCGAGTTTTTGACATCTTCGACAGAGCCAAAAGTTTGCTCGGGAGGGTCGGATAAATAATCAGATATATTATCCACATTAAACTCTCGCGCCAAAGCATCAAGTAGAGCCGGAGGTGCCGACCGTTTCCCATGTTCAATAGCTGACAGAAAACTTTGTGGACGACCAAACCGTTCCGCAAGCTCCTTTTGAGAAACCTTGTGGTCGGCTCTAAACGTCCTTAAATCAAATATTTGTCCTTTGGGGCGCATATTTTTAACAAATTTTTCTGCGGTTTAGTGAATAATATATGCAATAAAAGACTTAACTTTGTGGCTATATTATGCATATCAAGCGTTGTAGTCTTCTGTTGCTTTGCTTTATCTGAATACAAAGTTACTACTTCTTCTTGATATAAGCAAATATTTACCCACTAAAATTTTTCTTATAATGGATAAACGAAAAATATCACTTGCCGACCTGTACAAGGAGAAGATGCAGCAACTCTCCCCCGGTCGACAGCTCATTCAAGACATTATGGACGCAACAGGGCGTTCAGAGGTTACTGTAAGGTTATGGATAAGCGGCAAATTCAAGCCCGAGCCAATAATACAGAATATCATCGCTGACACTCTCGGTGTTGATGCCGCTTCATTATTCCCAACCAATGAACATCAGTGAGCTATGGTAACTGAACAACCCAATGTGCAGCCTAACTCTCGTTACACTGTAACTGAAACCTGCAAATTGCTCGGCATACACCGCAACAGTCTATTGAAATACACTAAATCCGGGCGTATTAAATCAGGAGTACGTAAATCGACTGCAAAGAAATTTTACCTCGGTAGTGAGATAATTAGTTTTTGGAACAAGCAAATCTGAATATGAACACCAACAATGATATAAAGCATCGGGAGGCAGGGCAGCTCAATGCCTTTCTCGACACCCTCACCTACTGGGAGAGGGTCGAGTTCGTAACCGCCGTTATACGCCGTTTCAAGGTGAAACGGCAAACTTTCTTCAACTGGAAATGTATGGCCTGCCGCATACCTGCGGAGGCCAAAGAGATAATAGAGAGTGAGGCCGGGCACACTATTTTTGTGCCGGACGAGCCGGAAATGTGTGCCGCCCAATGATTGAAACAAGACCTACCTGTGACCCCGAGGGTGTATTTTCGGTTAAGAGAACTTGTGCCGAACTTGGCGTGTGTCACAAGACTTTACGAAAACTGCGCTCCCTCGGCCTGATTGAACCTGTCAATCCCGGCAACCGGGCGCGCCTCAAATACACCGGCAGGGCGATAATCGACTGCTGGGATAAAGCGAGCAGATTATGATTAGCGAAACAACCGTACAACGTGTGAGGGAGCTTGACATCGCAGATGTTGTCAAGCCTTACACGGAACTCCGGCGCCACGGCTCGGAGTTTTTCGGGCTGTGCCCGTTCCATTCCGAAAGAACAGCCTCTTTCTCCGTATCTCCGGCAAAGAACCTTTGCTACTGTCACAGCTGCCGCAAGGGCGGCGACGGCATACAGTTCACAATGGAGAAAGAGGGACTGGACTTCTACGGGGCGGTCGAGTTTTTGGCCCGTAGCCACAACATCACCATAGAATACACCCGGACGGAGCAGAACGAGGAACAGCTGCAAGCCGCCAAAAAGCGCGAGGCTCTTTTTGCCGTGTTGTCGGCGGCGCATCAATTCTTCACCTCACAGCTCCGTCTGCAAATGGACGACGAGGCGAGAGCGGCCAGGGAGTATACTTACAGCAGGTGGAACGAGGAATTTTGCGACACCTCCGGCATAGGCTATGCCCCGAAGGACAGCCGCGCATTTATCGACTACTGCAAAAGCAGAGCCTTGCCCGAGGATCTGCTTTTCCAGTCGGGGCTGCTGCGGCGCTCGGAGGACGGCAGAACCTATGCGATGTTCCGCGAGCGAGTGATGATACCCATACGCGACCGCATCGGGCGTGTCATAGCGTTCACCGGGCGGTACTTCGGCAAGAACAGGAAGACCGCCAAGTATATGAACTCCATAAACTCGGACATCTTCACAAAGAGCGATACCGTGTTCGGACTCGACAGGGCGAGCCGTTGCCGCGAGGCCGGTCTGTTCAACATCGTGGAGGGTGCGCCCGACGTGCTCCGCTTGCAGTCGGTCGGGATATTGAACACCGTAGCCACTCTCGGAACGGCGTGGAGCGACAGGCAGTTCGAGCAGCTGAAAAAGCATACCCTGTCGCTTTGCTTTATCCCGGACTCCGACCCTCCGAAAGAGGGTGAGCCTTACGGCCCCGGCTTCGTCGCCGTAATGGATAACGGCAAACGTGCCGTGCAGCTCGGCTTCGATGTCACGGTGAGGCAGCTCCCTGCCGACTTCCGCGACGTGTATGTGCCGCTGTTCGATTTTGAAATCGAAGCCCTCGAAGCCGACGGCATAAGCGACTTTGAGCGGCGGAGGAAGATAGCCACCGTCGGCAAACAGGACGCCGACAGCTATATCCTCTCCAAAGAGATCTATTCCTCTATTGAGGAAAAGCCCTTTGTCGTATGGCTCGCGGAGAAACGCTTCGCCACCGCCGACTCCCTCGTGGAGCAGCGCAAGTGCGTGGCCGAGATAGCGGAGCTTCTGCGCCACGTCAAGGACGCGCTCGTGCTCGATACCTGCATCGAACAGCTTGCCAAGATACACGGCAAGGTGAAGCTGTGGCGCGACGCGCTGACCCGTTCCAAAGGGGAGGCGCGGCAGAAAGCCGCAGCCTCGCCGAAGAATGAACGGGAGCGCGACATCGAGCTTCTGCGCCAGTACAACCTCACCATACGCGACAACTGCTATTTCACTTTCGACGGCGACGACGAGCCGACCCGGCTCTCCAATTTCATACTCGAACCGCTTTACCATATTCAGGACGAAAGGAACGGCACCCGTATTTTCCAGATGAAGAACAAATTCGGGCAGTCGCGCATTATCGAGCTGACCGAGGCCGAGCTGTGCTCGCTCTCGACCTTTCAGCAACGTGTAGGCTCGCTCGGCAACTTCGTGTGGCGAGCCAAGATAGACAAACTCAATAACGTAAAGGAATACACCTATGCCAAGACCGACTCCGCCGAGCGTATCCGCAAGCTGGGCTGGGATAATGCCGGGGAGTTTTTCGCCTTTGGCAACGGCATACTGCTCGACGGCCACTTCCGCAGTGTCGACGACCTCGGCATCATACGCGACTGCAACGGCCATACATACTATATTCCGGCCACATCAAAGATGTACCGCAACAATCCCGAGATATACCAGTTCGAGCGGCTTATGGTGCACGAGAACGCATCGGGCGTTAGGCTCGCAGACTTCGCCACAAAACTTACCGACGTGTTCGGTGACAACGCACGGGTGGCCTTATGCTACCTTTTCTCGTGCCTGTTCCGTGACATCATCTTCCGGCGCACACGCCATTTCCCAATTCTCAACCTTTTCGGCGAGAAAGGCACGGGCAAGACAACGCTCGCCACCTGCCTCCAATCTTTCTTCGTCCACGGCATCGACCCTCCGAACCTCGGCGTAACCTCAATTCCGGCGATGAACGACCGCGTTTCGCAAGCGGTGAACACGCTCGTTGTATTCGATGAATACAAGAACGACCTTGATGTGCGCAAGATAGCTTACCTCAAAGGTGTATGGGGTGGCGGCGGTCAGACCAAGAAGAACACCAACACCGACGGAATGGCGGCGCAAACCATCGTGTCGACCGGCCTTGCGCTGTGCGGTCAGGACAAGCCCACACAGGACATGGCGCTCTTTACGCGACTGATATTCCTCGCTTTCACCAAAACGTCGTTCACACAGGAGGAACGCAAGAAATACGAGGAACTTGTCGCGCTCTGCAATATGGGGCTGACACATCTTGCCGTCGAAATCCTCTCGCAGCGTCCGCTGTTCGAGAAGAATTTCCCACAGGCATACTCGCTCACCAAGAGCGAGCTTGCGGCCCGTGTCAAGGACGAGCAGCTGCACGACCGCATCTTCGGCAACTGGGTTATACCGCTCGCCACTTTCCGGGCCCTCGAAACAGCCGTCGAGCTGCCTTTCAGCTACGCCGACCTGTTCGACTGCGCTATCGACGGTATGCGCAACCAAAACGAATATGCCAAGGAGTCGTCGGAGGTCGCCAATTTCTGGAACGACCTCCAAGGTATGCAGACTTCGGGCCGCTGCGTCGAGAAAGCGCATTACCGCATCAAGTATCAACAGCGCTTCCGCGCTATCTCTATGGACGAGGATATGATCTTCGCCGAGGCGAGGCCAATCCTTTATCTCAACGCCCCGGCAGTGTCGGCTCTTTTCAGCGGCGGACGTGGAGCGAACCTTACGGCCAACCGCTCCAACTGGTCCACCACTTTATCCTATCTCAAATCGCACCCGGCGTTCCTGGGCCTCAAACAAGACCGCTTCGTGCTGCTCACTCCGCAGGGAACGCCCGACTACACTTTCGAGTCGGTCAACGGCCAGCAGGTGCGCAAGCAGAAAGTCAACCGCCCGAAAGCGCTGTGCTTCGATTATTCGATACTTAAACAGGAGTTCGGCCTGACTCTCGAAACCGAGGTGATGACCGAAACGGAGGAAATCGACGAGGACGCAGCCGCTGTGGCCGTTGTTGCTCCGGCACCGCCGAAGCCTCAATCGCTTTTCAGCTCCACCGGCGATGAAGATGCTCCATTTTGATGCGGCGGCAACTTTTTCCCGGATATAAAGGTCAACAAAGATGTTGGCCTTTAATTTTTTCTCCTTTTTGCAGTTGACTGCAAAAGGCGGCGTTCACGGATTGACAGCGTTGACGGCATAGCACCCCTTGTTATTCAACGCCTTAATCCATAACCGCACGGTTGACAATCGTTGACAACGGTAGCCATTTCCAAAAATCAGCAGATTTTCATAGCCAACGGTTGACACTTCCGTGCCACTTATACTCATTACTCTTTTTTATTTCAAAAAGAGATAAGTATTTGTATATAAGCGGCCTTTACAGCCTGTTTCCTTGCGGCTCGCCGCCGTGTCAACAGTGTCAACGCTGTCACCCCCGGGGGTATATGCCCTCTCCATTTCCTTTTGTTGCCCTTGACTGCCCGAATGGCTCGCAACGGCTCGCCGCCGAAGTGCCGCATTATCCCTCCAAATCCCTGATTGTCACTCTTTAAGCAAGTGCCAAATCATTGTCTACTTGCTTGAATTTGAGTAACTTTGCATATATAAATACGCCATATCTCTATGCTCCTTTACATCGAACTCGAAGACTATCTCGCGCAATGGTTCCGACACGAACAGGGCGGCACCGACCCGGTACGGCTTACCCGTGGGTCGATTGAGTCGGGGCTGCTCGAACAATTCTTGCAGACACCGCCGCCGGACTATGTGCCGGACTTCGGGGGCGACGGCAAGCTCGCTATCGAGCTGCCGAATTTCCGCAACAAGGACACACGGAGCTATTACTACCTGCCCCCGAAAGCGCGTGATGCCCTCGTCGCTTGCATACGCAACCGCTTCGACATTTCGATGTGGCAGTCGCTCCACCGTTTCGTATCGGTGTTCCAACGGCAGGATCACCTCATTTATGCCTTTATGGAGAAGCACGGCATTGAGCTGACCGAGAAGAACTGGAACGCCATTGCCAAACGCTACCAACGCAAGCGCGACATATACCGACGCATCGACCGGCGCAAGAAAAGTTCACAAAAATAATCCCGAGTTCGGGGGCATAAAAACGGAAGTGTCCGTTTTGTCCTCCCCACAGCATAATTCAGTATGAAAACCTCCCGACAAATACTTCCCGGCGTCAAGGCCATACATTGGCTTGACTGCCGCCACCTGCCGCGCAGGGTTGACCTGCACGGCATCTGCCGTATGCCGGTGCCGGTGCTGACCGCACTTTCGGCTGTCGGGGTTTTCGATGATGCGCAGTGCAGTTGCGTGACCGAGAGAGAGGGCGGCTCTTTCCAAGACACCGCCACCTTGAAATTCCTTACACACGAACTGCTCCCTATCCACCTCAAACTCGGTTTTGCCGTTACCGATGTCAACGGCAAATGCTGGCTCATCGGCTCGAAAGAGCCGCCTTTCCCAAAGGTAAAGGTGGAGCACCGATGCGGTCTGCCCGACGGCGACGGCGCGGGATTTTTCTATGAAATCTCCCACGTCGCCCTCAAATCCCTTGTCGAGTGTCATATCTCGGCTGACTGACAAAGATATTCCCAATCCCAACCACAGGCTAATTGCGACCGCGAGGCCGCAGGTCATATTCAGATTTTGAAGTTAGAGAAATCCGCTTGCGCGTGAGGCGTAGGCGGATTTTGTTTTTTCAGCGGTAGAAAGAGCCGCCCCTTGCGGATCAACCCGAGGGAGTGAGGGAGGGGTCAGCCCCGACGGAAAACGGGTGCGCCGTGTATAGAAAGTCGTGGTGAACAGCACGGCTTCATTGGCGAAGCGGCGAAATCGCCTGTTGTTCGGAGTAGCAATCCACGATGATGCGCCGGGTGCCTGGGCCATACTCCGCAGTAGGCCGCTGCGCGGTTGCCGGAACATCGTGCAACTCATTTTCAGCGGTGACTGCCCCGGAGGTGTGTTTCTCTATTCTGCGGTTGGACGGTCTGCCTCGGATATGAACCCCGGAGTACATAAATATGCGGCGGAGCAATCGCAGTGCCGTGCCGCTTGTGGTAGGACTACCTCGCCGGTGGCATCGCCTTGCAATTCGGTGTCGCAGTTGCCGGAGTTACGGGTCTATCCCAGACGGCACCGCCGCCGGTGTACTTGCTTTTCCGTCAGTGCCGACAATCCGGGATCACCGTGCGCTTTCCGTCGGCGGCATCTTCGGTCGGCACGAAGTCCGGCAGGTTCGTGGCGACATACCGCTCTGCGTGTGTAAAGCTCTCCTGTAACCGCATCTTGGCATTTTGAGGACACGATGATTGGTTGAGTTTTACGCCGCAAAGTTATTACCTCCCTGCGGAACGTCAAGGGTAAATACATCGGCTGAATTTTCTCCACGCCTACGGGTAGTAAAATTCCTCCGACCCTTGCCTCATTATCCGCCCGGAGGCACTTTGGGGGCAGTGTAAAACTTCAAAAACAATCATTATGTCAAACCCTCAAAATTCAATCAAGATGCGATTACAATTCGGAGAACTCAACATCACTCCAAGAGTCGTTAACCGACTCCACGAACTGGACTTCACAGTGCCCGAACTCGAAGATGCTATCGCCGAACACAAAAGCGACTGCGACGGTGAACCCTCCGTGTATGTCGGCACTTACGGCAAGTACAACGACGGCTCGCTCTGCGGCCTGTGGATAGACCTCTCCACTTTCGACGACTACGACGAGTTTATAAACTTCTGCCAGGCGATACACGCCGACGAGGAAGACCCCGAGCTTATGGCACAGGACTTCGAGTGCTTCCCCCGTCAATGGTACAACGAGGGGTTCATAACCGAGGAAGACTTCGACCACATCAAAGAATACACTGAAATGTGTGAGAAACACTCCGCCGAGGCTGTCGACGACTATTTGGAGTTCCACGATGATCTCGACGACTTCGAGGAAGCCTACTGCGGAGAATGGGACAGCGAGGAAGACTTCGCCCGGCACATCGTCGAGGAATGCTACAACCTCGAAAAAACTATGGGCGACCTCGCCCGATACTTCGACTACGAAGCCTTCGGACGCGAGCTGTTCATGTACGACTACACTATGGGCGCAAACGGCCACGTTTTCCGCCCGGTCTGACCCCTGACCTCCCTCTCTCCCTCTTTGGGCTGCTCCGCAAGGGGCGGCTCTTTTTTTGCGTTATTATTCAAGAATTTGCCATTTGCCACTACGGGCACTGCCAATCCTTGACAACTTATTGTTTTTCTTCAAATCCTCTATTACTCGGTCGATACTACGTTTGGATTGGTTGGTGGCGGCTGCAAGGGCGGCTATTGATATTTTATTATTAGCGCCAATTAACGCCAAAATTTGTTCTTCGAGCGTTTTTTCAACGTCATTAACGCCATTTGGCGTTGATTGGCGTTGATTGGCGTTAATCGGTAACTCAAATATCACCTCGGATTTTGTTATGTCGCTGTTGATTGACACCTCACAATTCGTGAGATTTTTCCAATTCAAAATTTTATCTATTCCGTAACCTCCGTTTTCCGATATTTTTGCCAATTTGAAAAATCTTAACAGGTTTGGGTTACGGGGCTGTGATACAATCGTTCTTCCTACAATATCAAGGTTTACAGGAAAACTGCCGGGATTTTGGAGCGAAAGGCTGTTGTCGTACATTCTTATCGTGGAATGTATCTCGCTGAAATAATCCGCGTGGGCGATAAAATTACACAAAGCCTCACGCACACAATATAACTGGCTGTTATCGTCTGGCGCGAAGCCGTCGGGATTGGGTGAATAGGGGTTATCCAACCTCAACCTTAATCGTTGGAGTATCGCCTTGTAATATTCCCAAAGGTTTTCTTGTTCAGGCATACGGTAAGTATACCTCGTAATCGCATCGTGTATGGACGTGCCCGGTATTTCCATATAATCAACAAGAAAATCGGGATTATAACGTAATATGGCATCAATATTTCCAAACATCAATAAGCCGCCGATTGACAGCAACCCATTAAACATTATGCCGGTTTTTACGGCAAAGTCAGTATCCGATAATGTGTTGTACTGCAACAGCGGATTATATGTGCGCAAAAATGCCCTATAATCCTGAAATGATGTTTGGTTTATATCGGCATAGCTTGAACCAAATACGGCCTCATTTGACTTTTTGCCAAAAGCCTGGTCGCGCATCATCGCTCTTATCTCGTATTCGGTGGCTCTTTGGTCGCCACTCCCAACGCGGATATATGTATTGGTAGGAACTCCAATGTATATAGGCTTAAATTCTGCCATAGGAATGTAAAAAGCCAATACTATTTTTCCGTCTATTTCATATTTGGCAGGTTGAACTGATATACGCTGATTGAATTTTCCATTTGACCGTAGGACACCAATAAAATCCTGTTCAACCTTTTCTGCATTATCCACGCCTTGTATCTCAAAGGTAGACACGCCACCGGCTTTTCGTTCCTTGATACCAAAAACAATCCAACCTCCGTAGGAGTTGGAAAACGCACTGACTGTTTCCCATGCGCTCTTTGGCACATCGGTTTTGGCTTCTTTTGCTTCAAAGTCGTTCCATTCGACTCCGTTCAGCCTATGTAATAGTTCTTCTACGGTCATACGGTCTTTATTTCCAAATACAAAGTTACGCATTTTTTCGGAATTTCAGTGTCTTTTCCACCACTTATATACAGCGGTAGCTTTGCGGTGTAAAACATCACCGCTCAATGGCAAAGACCACTTACAATATCTCGCTCAAAGGCTATGTCGGAGGCTCCGACTTTGACCGCTCGACCGTTGACCGCGAGCTTGCACGTCACGACGGCAAGCAGGTTAACGTGCTCATCGACTCCCTCGGTGGCTCACTTGCCACCGGCCTTTCTATTTCTGCTGCTTTCCGCAACCACGGCAACGTCAACGTGCATTTCGTCGGGCTGAACGCCTCCGCCGCTACAATAGCATCGCTCGGCGCGGCGCATATCTCCATAGACACCGGCGCGATGTACCTCGTGCATAAATGCTCAATGGCTTTCTTTGAATGGGGTTCGCTCAACAGCGACCAGTTCGCCACTCTCATAGCCGACTGCGAGAAAATCAAGGCCGACCTCGACAAGCTCGACCAAAACGTGGCACGGCTCTACGCCGCCCGTTGCAAGCGCAAGCCCGAGGATCTGCTCGCCCTGATGAAAGCCGGAGGCTGGCTCTCGCCACAGGAAGCTCTCGACTGGGGCTTCGTCGATGAAATCACCGACCTTGCCGAAGACGCCGCCCCACGGCTCACCGATGCCCTTGCCTCGGCTATGGCCGACGCAGGTATGCCTATTCCCGATATTCCAATCTCCGAAGCCGAGCGCGAGAGCGCTTTCGGCAAGTTCATCACAGCCCTGTCATCGCTTTTCAAGAACCAATCCAACAATATCCCAATGCCAACCGAGAACCCCACGCCCAAGACCTACACCGAGGCGGAGTACAACGCCCTCAATGCCCGGCTCACCGAGGCCACCGCCCTTGCCGACTCGCAGAAGAAGACTATCGAGGAACGCGACAGCCGCATCGCCCAACTCGAAGCAAAGCTCGCCAAGACTCCGGCGGAGCCGTCGAAGCAGGTTGTCGAGGACTCCAAACCTGCCGGCGACCCTGTACCCAAGAACGAGGTCGAGGCTTTCGTCGACACCTGCAACTCCGCCCGTCAGCTCTTTAACGAGGTCTGACACCTCCCTAAACCCTAACCACTCAACTCTAAACTCCCCACTATGGCAGGCAAATTCCAGTTTACACTCAAAGAGTACCAGGAGGCCGCGGTCAAGTACCGTTCCGACCTCCTTATGCTCCCCATTATCGGCATCGGCGACACCCTCCAATATATGACGGGGCGCCCCGGTATCCGATACAAGGAGCGCGTAGGCTCGCTCACGGGCGATGCGCAGTTCGCGCCCTACAATCCCAAACGTGCCGTCGACTACAACCTCGGCATTGACTTCCGCGACCTCGAAACGCACTTTGGCTCCGTAGTCGCCAACTTCGAGCCCAACACGGCTATCTCAACACTGCTCGGCTCCGGCGCGACAAAGGGCGACGGCCAGATGACAACCCCCACCGCTCGCCACGTCCTCGCCCTCATCGCCAAGAACCTCTCCGAGCATCTTAACGATGCGATATGGAACGGTGTGCGCAACGCCGCCGGTGACACCACCGCCGACCTGTTCGACGGCTTCGACACTATCACCGAAAAGGAAATCGCCGCCGGGGCTATCGCCGAGGCCGAGGGCAACTATATGAAAATCGACGATGAAATCACTGCGGCAAACGCCGTGGACGTCGCCAAATCAATCCTGTTCTCCCTCGACCCCCGACTCCGCAGCCAAGACCTCTACCTCTACTGCTCGCAGGACTTCGTCGACAAATACAACGAGGGCTATCTGCTCACGCACGGCGGCATACCCTACAACAACCAGTACGGACAGGGTGCCGTCGAGGGGTCAAACGGCAAGCTCAAATTCTGCCCCCTCTACAACAAGGCCGGGTCGAAGTTTATGCACGTCACCACCAAGGCAAATATGCTCGTCGGTTACGACCAAATGGGCGACGTGGAGAATGTAATGGTAAAGGAATACGCGCCCTTTATCCTCTCATACATCGCCACTATGTTCTTCGGTGTGCAGTTTGAAACACTCGACAAGCGACGCTTCAAGACCGTGGAAATCGCCGTGTGACACTCATAGACACATCACTCAACAACTCATCAAACCGCTATGGCTACAAAATGTACCTCAATCCAAAAGTCGCTCGGGTGGTGTCAGGGCACCCCCGAGCTGCCCGGTGTGAAACGCCGCATCTACTATCTCGCCAAGAGCCTGATTGTGGCCTTTCCGCAGCTTCCCCGTGATGAACTCGGTCGCCCCACGTCGGCTATCCTCGACGGCTCTTTCACTCTCGCCGCCGATGCCAAATGGCGTTATATCGACATACTCCCCGACAAGTCGCAGCTGACCTCCGAGGCGCAGGGCGAGCTTCCGAGCCAAACGCAGCTCAACAAACTTGTCGCCGTTCACCCCGGCGTGGGCGCGGACGCTTCCGCCGCCGCTGCCTACATCAACAACACCGACAATGTTTTCGTAATCGAGGATATGAAAGGCAACTTCCGCGTCCTCGGCAACGACAAATGGAGCACAAAGGCCACCGTCGCACAAGACCTCGGACAGGGTGCCACCGGCACCACCTCTACCACTATCAATGTCGAGGCTACCGACGAGGTACCTGCGCCGTTCTATGTCGGCACTCTCGAAACTGAGGACGGGGATATTGAATGTAAGAAAGCCGCTTAACCCCCACGTCCTATGTCACCTAACAGATGCGTCAGGGAGGGAGCGATAGTGTTGGACGAAGTGTTGAAAGACATCTGTGTGCCTTCGCTTGATGTTCCCGACCTCGACGCATCTTTTACTCCCTCCTGTGCCAAAGACCTTTTCGCCGAAAAGAGCCGTGCCGCGTGGAAAGATGTGCAACAGGCCGAGGCTCGCTGCGACTTCGCCCCTAATAAGGTGCGCATTTCCTACCGCAACCCGGCTTTTGGCATTATCTCACTGTGGAAAAAGTCGCTCTATGGCCGGACTCTCACCGACATCAAGAGCGACCCCGATATGGTCGGGAAATTCGCCGTGGGTATGAATACCCTTATCCGGCAGATACTCGGCAACTCACTCGCCACCGGCGACTGGTGCATAGTCACCTCGCCGAAGCGTCGCCACAAGGAACGCAATTTCGCATCGCTCATTTCAGCGCAGCTCGCAACACTCCTGGGCGTGAACTTCTACGAAGATCTCGCCGAGTGTCACTCGAAGCATCGCGTCGGGGCTGTCTTTACCCTTGTCAAAGCGCCACCGACCGAGCGCAACATAATCGTATTCGACGATTTTGTTACCACCGGCGCAACGATGCTCTCGATGCGCGACCTGCTCCAACCGCTCGGTTATAACCTCATTTTCTTCACAGGAATAAATAATAAACTTTGACCCCTGCGGCCAAAGTAAAATTGACCCCTCAAATGGACCACAAATTTACCGAACAAATCAAGCAATGGCTCGAAACGCCGGAAGCGGAGCGCGACTACTCGGTAGGCGCACTCTATCTTTTGAAGCTGTCGGGCAATCAGATTATGTACCACAACATAATCTCGCAGATTGACCGCCGCCACGACTTCGTGGACTACCAACTTCAAAAGTATTACAACTTCCGCGTCGCCGACCTCACCCGTGCGCAGGTCGAGGAAATGGAGCAGCAGGTCGAGGCTATCGTGGCCGAACACATACCGCTCGCAGCCAAAGCCGACGAGCAACCAAAAGGTAAACGTGCCGACCACGACGCACTCCCCGACGACATCAAGGCGAAATACGTTGAAAATCTCTCAATTCTCCAACGTATGCGCGAGCTGCATCTGCGCCTCCGCTCGCTCTCGCTTGACAACGTCACCTGCCCGGACTCCGAGCGTTATCCGTTCCTCAAAGAACTTATATCGCTCGACAAGAAGCTGCACGCCAACTGGGAGGCATACGATACATACGTCATAGGGCAGAGTGACAAGGTGAAAAGTAAAAGAGCCGGAAAGAAAACATCGTAACTCATCACTCTGCCTTAATACTTATATCAATGAAACGCACCGCCGACATCGACCAAATCCTCCGACCGCTCAAAGATACGCCTTTTCAGGCTTATCTTTCCAATGCCGTGCAGGTGGCCGACATTCTCGAATGGATTTTAAGCCAAGTCGGCACCGCAGAGGTATGGCAGACCTCGTTTTCTATCTCCGAGGAATTTTTGCGCCGACTTTTCTTTATCTGCCGTGCAAATAAAGTGTCGCGCATCAACCTTGTGCTCGACCATAAGGCCACCAACAAAACGCTCAAACTTTGGGCGTTCATCACCCAAGTTATAGAGCGCACATATCTTGCCGACAACCACAGCAAGATTTTGTTGGTGCGCTCCGAGGCCGGAGAAACCGTGTCGGTAATAACCTCGCAGAACCTCACTCGCGGCAACCGCCACGAGTCGGCATTTATCTCGACTTCGCCGGAGATTTTCGCAAATCTCTACGACCAAGTCAACGATTTAATAACCAATCACTCCGTACCGCTCCATGACCTATTCGCACAGCGCTTATCCGGCATCGCCTCGGAATAATTCAGGCGAGCCTGATTCTTCTCTCGGCTCGCACGGATATTCCGAGAACGAATTGCAGCAGATTGAAAAATTTGCCTCTATCTACCTCAAAATATCCGATATGGCCGTAATACTCGATATTCCGGCTGATGTACTGCGCTCCGATATTGCCGACCGCACAACCGAGGTGTCAAAAGCCTACCGACGCGGCAAAGCTGCATCAAAAGTCAAGCTCCATTCCCAGGAAATGATGCTTGCACAGGTAGGCTCGCCGCTCGCTATCGAGAACGCCCACCGAAATCTCCTTGATATGGAGGACGACGAGTAATACTTCGTCACTCATAACTCATACCTAATACTTGAAGCCGTGCCAACACCGAACACCATAGATGTATGCCGGGCGCACTTGTTCACCAAAGAGGTAGAACTGCGTGAGCAATATCCACAATCCGTTGTGGATAAGGTGCTTCGTGTGCGAGAAATGTATAACTGGTTCATCGCAAACCCCGACGGCACCGACCGCGAATTTGTTGCGGAGGTATGCCAACGCCACGGAATACACCGCACAACGGCTTATTCCGACCTCGCCGTTGTCAAGTCCTTGCTCCCCATCCTCGGCAGCGCAAGCCGCGACTTCCACCGTTGGCGCACCAACGAAATGCTCATCGCAACTTATAAAATGGCCGAGAAGCGCAAGGACAGCAAGACTATGGAACGTGCGGCCACCGCCTACGGCAAGCTAAACCGCGTCGACCTCGAAGATGAACAGGCCCTGCCGCTCGACCAAATACTCGTGCAGCCGTTCACCGCCACCGATGATCCGCGAGTCCTCGGCATCGAGCCAATCCCCAACATCAACGAGAAAATCTCGGCTATGATACAAAAGTATCGCGCCGAAACAATCGACATCGAAGATGTGGAATTTGAGGAAGTCGACCTCGAATTTGATAATCTTTTTCCTGATGTTAAGCAGACATCGGCCAATATTCAAGAATAATTTAATTTGGATTTATTGGCCCCATACTCATACTGATAGCGAAAGCGCATATCACCAAAATTATGATTAGCAAAGCTATGACAATAAAAGTGAGCAAGGTTGCAAGCCAAGCGTTTAGCCTACCTGCCACGAAGCGAGTAAACCCTCGGAGAATAAAAACAGCTCCGATGATTGCAATTATAAATGCTGATATGTAGAGAAGTTCTTTCACTTCTCAAATTTACAAATTATTCTTGATATGGCCGACAAGAAAGTTTACTTTAACAAGCCCCAACGACTTACGCAGCTTATTGGTGCGAACACCACCGTTATCGTCGCAGGGCGACGCACCGGCAAGACCGACAGCATCGCCGCACCATTTGTGCTGCGCAATATGCAGCGTATGCCCGGCTCGACAGGCGGTATCGTCGTGCCGACCTTCAAGCACGGATTGACTAACACAATCCCCGGCTTGCTCGCCGCGTGGAAACGCTGGGGCTTCATCGAGGGAGTGCATTATGTTGTCGGCCGAAAACCGCCAAAGACTTTCAAGCAACCAATCATCGACCCCAAGGACTACGAGCACGTCATTTCCTTTTACAACGGCTCCGTCGCCGTCATTATCTCGCAAGACCGACCGGGCAGCTCCAACTCCCTGACCCTGTCGTGGCTTTTGGTCGACGAGGCAAAATTCATCGACTACCAAAAGCTCAAAGACGAAACGCTACCGGCCAACGGCGGCATAAAGTCGCACTTCGGAAAGCACTCTTTCAATCACTCGATTATGATATTGAGCGATATGCCGCAGACCACAAAAGGCTCCTGGTTCTTGCACTACAAGGACAAAATGGACGCCGAGCTGATAGCCACCATTGAGGGCACCGTATATGAAATTTGGCGCACCAAGGAACGCATACGCGCCCTTAACGCCAACGGTGAACCCGTTCCGGCTCACCTCAAAGGCTATCTCCGCCGCCTCGACCGCAACCTTAACAAGATGCGGTCAGTCGCCGTGTACTACCGAGAGTACAGCAGCATCGAAAACCTGCAACTTCTCGGCGAAAACTACATAAAGCAGATGAAGCGCGACCTTACACCTTTGACTTTCCAAACCTCTATCCTGTGCCAGAGGATCGGAATTGCAAAGGACGGTTTTTATTCCTCGATGCGCCAGGCCCACAAATACGACGCCAACGACAATCAATACCTCGACACCCTCGGCTATGATTATGACTTCGCCTCGCTCGATGCACGAGCCGACGCCGACGTTGACCTCGACGCGCCTATCTGCATCGGTATGGACTACAACGCCAACATCAACTGGATTGTCGCCGGTCAGCCGCGCGACCGCCGCCTCAACGTCATAAAATCCTTTTACGTCAAATTCGAGCGCAAGATACCTGCGCTTATCGACGACTTCTGCCGTTACTACGCCACACACCGCAACAAGACCGTAGTATTTTACTTCGATGCAACCGCCCTCGGCTCAAACTATGCCGTCAACGACCAAGACTTCCGTTGGTGGGTGGTGCACGAGTTCGAGCGCCACGGTTGGACGGTCGAGGCCGTATATCTCGGCAACCCAATGCGCAAGGAAGAAAAATACCTGCTCATCAACCAAGCCTTTGCCGGTAAGCAACGCCTGATGCCCTTCTTCAACCGCTCCAACAACGAAGACCTTATCCTCGCCATTCAGTCAGCCGGAGTGCGCCGTGGCCGCAACGGCTTCGACAAGGACAAGTCCGGCGAAAAGCTCGCCGAGAGCGAGGAAGACCTGCTCGAACACCGCACCGACGGCACCGATGCTTTCGATACCCTCTACATCGGCTGCGAGAAATTCCCTTACCGCGATGCGTTCAACCTCTCAATGTCAGGGGTGCTTTGACACCTGTTTGTGAGCATATTGCTTCCGTATTCCAGATTTTTTCGCTAATTTTGTATTCTCAAAATCTGGAATTTATGAAAACGCCCGACGAATTTTTCATACCCGACAACGAGGTAATGCTACCTGATGAACTCGATTACAGCAGAGTGAACGAATACGTCCGCTCCGCAGAGGCGTTTTCTCGCTCCACATACCAAAGCGTCTATATCATAGACTATTTCAAGCAGAATTTCCTGTATGTGTCGCCCAATCCGATGTTCCTGTGCGGACTTTCGCCGGAGCAGATGATTGACCTCGGCTACCAGTTCTATCTCAAATATGTGCCCGAGGACGAACAGGCCCTTTTGCTCGACATCAACCGTGTGGGCTTTGCCTTTCACAATCAAATCCCACTCGAACAGCGCAAGGATTGGTACATATCATACGATTTTCATATTCTCAACGACGGCCACCCAATTCTCATTAACCATAAGCTGACCTCCCTTGCCCTGACTTCCGACGGCAGGATTTGGCTTGCCCTCTGCGTTGTATCTGCCTCCACCCACACCACGCCCGGACATATCGAAATGCACCATGTCGGCACCCCCGACTATTTCGCATTTAATCCCGTCACCCGTCGGTGGGATAAGAACACTATGCCAAACCTTACCGAGGGGGAGAAGTCGGTGCTTACCCTTTCAATACAAGGCTATACGATGTCGGAGATTGCTGACCGCATCTGCCTCTCGCCCGACACCGTCAAGAAATACCGTCAGCGCATTTTTGAAAAACTCGGTGTGCGCAACATATCCGAGGCTATCGCGGCTGCCACCAACAACAAGCTACTCTAAATTTTTCGATAGGTAGAAGCGCGGAAAGTGCTTCACATCGCGCCCCACTGCTATATTAGCCAATATCCGGGCACAGATACAGGCTGCTGTTTGCTGTGCCTTTGCGGATTGTTCGCCCTGTTCAATTCTCGGTAACACAACGCGCAACCAGTCGCTGTTGTCAATATTCCAAAACGCACAATACCCCGACATATACTTTGCGGCACACAGGCGCACATCGCCCTTTGCCTCTAATTCAACCTTATCATCGGGTAGCACAACCATAGCCGCGCCACCCTCGATAAAATCAAACGGATATACGACCGGCAATTTACCGCCCAACCGGGCCGATATTCCGTTCATCGCCACATCAACCGCAATATCGGCAGACCCCGTCGGATCTTCCACATATATAATATTGTGGAACCCGACTTTTAGCAAAGCCGTATTGATAGCGTCTGCAAAAGCACCTTTGCCGACTATCATTATCCGGCAGCTTTCAATCTTATTCTTTTCTTCGCTTGTCATACACCGCAAAATTACTCTTTACCCCTCTATCGCACCATACCCAAAAGTGTATATTTTTTTCGGCTGCAAATGCAAACGTACACTTTTGGGTATGGCAAGGAATTTTCAACGGCAGTAACTTTGCAATAGTTAAATCAAAGCTCCAAATATGATGATAAAAAAACTAATGGTTTTGGTTGCCGGTGTTTTTATTACTTGCAGTGTTCACGCAAATAATACAGCACCTGAATATGGCAACCAACAAGACTCAATCGCAATCTATAACACGCTCATCTTCAAGGCTGACTCGTGTTATATGAAACAAAATTTCGAGCTTGCCTCTAAATTTTTTGACAAGGCATTTTCTCTCGGAATTAAGCCTGTTGACAAACACCTTTATAATGGTGCTTGTGCAGCTGCTTTAAATGGTGATGAAAGCGCTGCTTTTAATCGCCTGTTTGAAAGAGTGCGGCTGTACCCTCATTGGTATAGCGACCAAATCGGACAAGACAAGGATTTACAATCCCTGCACACCTCTCCGAAATGGGAAATTCTCTGCGATACTCTGCAAGCCCGAAAGATTTTTATTGAGCGTAACTACGACCACGCACTGAAAGAGCGGTTAGACTCAATCCATTATCGGGACCAAACGCCGCGACATGCCTATATTGCAGCGTTGCGAGCTGTTCCACAGGACACACTGTTGATAAAAACACGCCTTGTGGAAATGCAACGGAATGATAGCATAAATCAAATAGAAGTATTTGATATTCTCGATAGTTATGGTTGGCCTTCTTCCGAAATCGTAGGAGGCTCCAACTTCGCTATCTGGGAGGTTATTCAGCATACTTCGCTTGAAGCGATTGAGAAATACTTACCCCTTTTCCATAAGGCAGCCACCAATAACGAACTCAATAAATCATTTGTCGCAATGATGGAAGACCGTTGCGATATGTGGCGCAATCGTCCTCAAAAGTATGGTACACAGCTAATACAAAACGAAAAAGGTGTAAAAGTACCATATACTCTGCTTGACTCCGAAAAAGTCGATGAATGGAGAGCCGAAATGGATTTACCACCTATGCAGGAATATCTAAAACAAATGAACGGACAATGAAAATCGTAGAATATGTATTTGTCGCATTATCCCTGCTTATGGTTGGCTGTGGCTCGATTAAAGATGTGCCGTTTTCTTCTCATAATTGGCATATAAATCCCATATCCGGCAACATAGAAAGTACGGACACCACCTATTCTTTCACCCTATGTTCTGATGTGGTAGAAACGGAGCTGCCCTTAATTGGAAATGATAAAGAAGCACAGCCATACAAAGGGTTGAAAGCATATTTGAATACAATATGTTCACATCTTGAAGCAAAGTGTGACAGCATTTTATTCTACGCCCCCACAAAAGGATTATTGATAGTGGGTATTACGGAGAATATAATTTGGAAACCACGGTCACAGTCGGCTAATGTTTTGACCGATAAACCATATACCTTATGGGTGCGCGATGATGATGTGGACGATTGGGATAGAAAACCCGATGAAATCTACACAAACGTCCTTATGGATAAAGCGGCAAAGCAGTTATTGGTAATTGACCGTCTTACTTACAAGCGCTCCGATATTGCAATAATACATATTATTCAAACTGAAACCCGCAAATTCAAATCGTTGGGTCTGCCTGATTGGTCCGGCACCTGGGCTGACGTTACTGACCCGACTTGCCTTGAACCTATTGCAAATTGGTTGGAAGGACACCGTAAAATGGCATTTGACATATACCGACAAAGTCACAGGGCTACGGTAATAGACAAATAAAGTCAAACAGCTAATCATACAACATAGATTATCCTCGGCAGCGATTGTCGGGGATTTTCTTTTTGTGTTCCGGCGCCACCGCGCCGTCGCGCTAATGCGGCAAGCCGTCGAGCTTGTAATCTCGACCCATTGAGGGCGTATATCGCTAACATAGACAGCGGACTTCGGATCTATCCTGATGATAGAGCCGGAGTCCGCTGCTTTTCCGGGCCCCTCGGCCACCCCCGAGGGAGAGCGGTATCACTCCGGGGGCGCTTCGCAAAGATAAGGACTGCGACCGTTCATTACGGCCTCTATCATCGGGAGGGTGGAGTATTCGCAAGAGCCTTACAGCGGTGTTCCGGCTGCACAGGACACAGGGCTGCAATTCAATGGCGCATCATCGGCAGTTCGGGCAATAAGAATAGAGAGTGCTTTGGCCGTCGGGGATAACTTCACGGCATAGATTGGTGTGATGCAGCGGCTCGCACCGAGGAGGCTAACATATATCATAGTTTTGCGAGGCAGTTGTTTGAGGGAGCCATACTTGTAAACACGCACGGAAGCACGGTTGATATTTCACTTCGCAAAGTTAGAACGGGTCGCCTACGCTGACAAGGGCAAGACACGTTCAGGGCAAAAATCTTCCTTTTTTCAGGCAAGCATAAAAAAGAGTATTCCGTTGGGGGGCAAGCCCTTTGCCCCGAACCCTTGTTGGCTACCGTCGTGCCGACTGGCTCAACCGTTCCCTGATTGCGGCGTAAAAATCAAACGCGCCCCGGCGCACAGTAATAACCCCTCAAAAACTTCAAAACCATGACATACGTTAGCTGCATCTCCCTCGATACAAACCGCCGCCTCAAAGAATATCAAGTAGAAGTTATCACCTTCGACGGCGAAAGCGAAATAGTATATGTAATTGCCCGGACAGCCGACGAGGCACAGGAAAAGGCAGCAGCCCAGGTACCCGACGCAGACTACACTATGGTACAAGGCTTCTGCGAATACTAATTTCCACCTCCCCAAGATAGAGGGTTGACCCCACGGGTCAACTCTCACTTTGCTCTTTCGCCCCCTACGCAACATAAGTCTGTCGCAACTCTAATCACTAACCCCTAACCTCTAACCTTCCCCCATAGCCCTCGCCGCCACACCGACCGCCACCAACGTAACACCGCATCGCATCGCTATCGGAGCCGACAAGCACCGCGCCTTGACCGTGAACCATTTGCCCCATACGCCGTGAGAGATTGGACTGCAAGGGGAGAGGGGGCCGCAGCCCGGTGCGCCACCCCCACAGCCTCGACCCGGGCGGTCGCGCCGTTTTGGAACACGCACCCCACACGGGCGCAGATGCAAATATCTCATCGCGCGCTGACCTCCAACCACCCCACATTAACCTCCAACCACTAACCCTTGAAACTCCCCGACGCCGAACTTGCCGCCACCGACGAGCCTGTGCGAGTGTCAGGCTTCGCCGACCGAGGGGCACGAGCCGCATCTGCGCACGGAGCGGTTCTGCCATTGTTCCCTGCGGTCGGCCTCCTTTGCCTTGAAGATGTCCGGGGGAGCGAGCCGGGGGCTTATTTTTCCGTCACAAAGTTAGTACGGTCATTCACTGGCGCAAGGGCAGGTGTGCGCTCCGCGTTCCCCCCTCTTTCGGAGCAAGCTCCTGCAAGAGGGTAATCACCCTTGCTTTTGGCAGCTCATTACGACCGCACTTTTGATTGTTCGTAAAAATTAAGAGCCTCGGCTCACTTCTCAAACCCCCAAACACTTCAAAATCATGGCAAAGAAAACCTCCAAAACCGCAGAAAACAAAAAGGCTAAAACCACTTCGACCCGTGCGAAGAAGCAGACCCAGGCCCCCGTCGTCGATACCAAGCCGACCCTCACCCCCAAGCTCATCGTGGCGCAGCGCAAGTTCAACCGCTGGTACGTCTACTTCAAGGGCGTGGCTCCAAAGGATAATGTAGGGTGCGGCTGCAAGACAGCCCAAAGCGCGATAAGATATATGCACCTGCTCAAAGCCCGGTACGGTGCCGTTATCTCCCAAAACATCTACGACCGCCTCGCTTTCGAGGCCGCGAGAGAGGCGTAATGCCTCTCTCTTTCTCTCTCCCCTTGAAGTCCAACCTTATAAATCTCACGACGATGTACGAATACAAATGCTTCACTCGACAAGGCTCATGGCGCTTCTACGCCGACTCCGATACCGATGCCCTGCGGCTCGCCCTTTTCTACTGCTGGCGCGACGGCGAAGACTTTATAAAAGTGCAAAGCGACTTCGGAGGTCAGCCTTACACCCTGCGACTCTGCAAGATTGACAAGACAAATTCGATAACGACACTTTAACCCCTTCCACACAGCGGTTGCTTCCTCCCGAAGCGACCGCTGACTGTCTTTTCGCCTCGCCGCCACCCTCCTTAATTTTGCCCCTATGATACGGATAGGCTTCTACACCCCCACGGTGATGCTCTCCGCCGACCTCCCCGACGTCAGCATCTTCACCGACCAAGACTTCGTCGACTTCCGCCTCACATCGGGCGGAATGGTGCTGCTCGACGAGCGGTACTACACTTATAACGGCTCGGCCACCGTCGCCGACATCGCTTCCCTCATCGAGCAATATATGGCCGGAAACCCCGACCTCAATTACTCCGAATTTATCATCGAGGCATCGGCACCCGACGGATCCGCCGCCTCCCACTCCTTCCGTGTCATCTACTGCGACCGCGCTCTCGGACTCTACGACCCCTCGCAATGGCTGCTCGAAAACTTCCTCACATTTTCCGCTTTCCGGCGCATCGCCCCCGACACCTTCTTCGAGCTGCAATGGTTCGCCACCGACCGCGAGCCCATCGCTTTCTTCATCTACGCCACATACCTCGACACCGACGGCAACACCGCCACCTACCGCTACGTCCTCTCCGGCAACGGTATGATACAGCACGGCGACGGCATAAACCGCGAGTTCGTCTTGCTCTCCGATGTACGCGCAAAGATACAGGCCGCCACCAAAGCCTCCACACCTCCCACGCTGCTCTCCGTCACCGCACGGTGCGGCGAGCGTTCACTGACCCTCTTTGTCGACCAGGCTCTCGCCGACACCCTCCCTTTCCATTACACTAACTGTTTCAACGTCGCTGAACAGCTCATACTCCCTCACGCCACCACCCACAAAATCAAGGCCGACCGCTCTATCGCCACCCTCGGTAAATCCGCACGCTTCTACAACGTCACCACCGCAAAGGAATACGAGGTGCAGTCCGCGCCTCTTACCTCCGACGAGTGCTTGCAGGTCGAGCAGATGCTTACCTCTCCCGTAGTCCGTATTCCCTGGGGCACCGACTCTAACCTCGCCGAAACCGACTTTGACGCTATGCTCCCAATCCTCATCACCGATTTTACCTCCGAACTTTCCGACACCGACGATAAGCCCAACTCCGTAAAATTCACTTGGCGCTTCAAGGACACCCGACCCAAATTCAACGCCCGATACTCTCCCGGCATATTCGACACCCATTTCCAACCGCCTTTTTCATAATGGTTTTGGCGTTCCGGCGCCGTCGGGCCGTCGGGCTAATGCGGCAAGCCGTCAAGCCTATGGTCTTGACCCATTCGGGCTTATATCCCTAACGCGATAATACCTCACACAATCTCATCACCCAATGAACGCAGTTCACATATCAACCGCTCGCACGATGCTCAACTCGGGCGACCCCGTCGACCTCTCCGTATGGCGCAGCGACGGCTCTATCCTCGAACTCCGCAACGTCATATCCCTGCGATATTCCTTTTACGGAGGCTGGCGAAACGTCAAAATCCTTGCCTCCGGCGAGTGCCGCCGTCTACGCGACTGCTGCATCTTCCGCATTAACGGCCTCGATGTTTTTCTTTAACATTTGCGTATTCCGCTGAAATTGCGTAAATTTGCCCTATTCACAAATATCACGGCCATGTTACGAAAATTATTCAGCACCATTCTTGTTTGCCTTTTTTCGGTGACTGCTTATACACAGTCAATAGACGAAAAAATTGGCAATGCTATGAATACGTCCGATTGGTTTGCCCTTGACTCTTTATATTCAAATACACCCAAAGACTCAATTCACCCTTTCCTTGAAGTCTACTCACGTTGTCTACTTGGAAACCGTCTTAACCGACCTGATGTGTCAATACCTGCTTTTCAGGAATTGTTTAATACCCAATCTGCCTATCTTGATTTGAACAATTTGATTTCGTCAACATTTATGTTCGGCATGGATTTGAGCAGGACAGGTCAAAACGATAAGGCTGTTGAAATTATGCGTTCAGTATTGGAAGCCTCCAAACAATATTTGGACTCCATTACTATTTCAAATTTCATATCACAAGCAAACCGATATGAAGCCCTTTCAGCATATAAGCCTTATCAAATACAATTTGATAATGAAAATATCGGTTATATTCCTTTTACTATAATTCCCGTAGGGCCAAAAGAGAAAGGGTCTGTGTTGATGCACCTACAAGAGAGTTCAATAAATGGAAGTGTTGCCGATATTACATTTGATACGGGAGCCGGAACAAATTTAATTTCGCCCGAAATGGCGGAAAAATACAATCTCATACCTTTGGAAAAGACCCGGGTTAGCGTAATGGGGGTTAGTGAAAAAGAGGGATACATAGCTATTGCAAAAAAAATAAAGTTAGGAAACATAACTGTTTGCGACGTGCCTTTCACTGTAATTTCGTTATCCTCAAACAATAGCGAAGCCGACCAATACATCGACGCTTTCAATATCGTAGTCGGCAGTGATTTAATGCTTCAACTTAAAGACTTGACGATTGATTTCGTCAATCGTCAAATTACTATCCCCACGGTCGCACCTGTAAGAAGTAATGCTATTGCAAATATGTGCTTCTCGCCAACAATGAATTTACTTACCAAAGGAAAAATCCTTAACACACCTATGATGATGTGCCTGGACTCCGGCGATGCCGCCTTTGGCTCGGCAAGTCAACATTTTTATGATTTGAACAAGAATTATATTGAGCAAAACGGTAGGCAAGACACCATTCGCTCTGCCGGTATCGGTGGTTTTATAATAGAAGATTGCTACTATATGCCCAATCTGCCGGTTACGATTGCAGAAAATACGGTTGCACCATTAGAGTTTGTAGTTAAGACACAAAAATCTTCTAACAATGATGAATATGATGCAAGAATAGGTCTGCGCACAATGATGCTATTCGGTAAAATACATTTTAATATGGTTGACTTTACGGTATCTGCTCAATTACCGAGCTTATCGGCTATTGTAGCGCCAAAATACAATATGGCACAACCCTTCAAAGTAACAGAAAATAAACCGAGCACTTTGCAAACCATCGGTTTTGTTGGAATGTGCATCGCTAACGGTTTATTAAATCATAATGCCCCGTCAGCCCCTGATTTGTAACCGCGTCTTTTCGCGCTCATCATATCGTCCATAACTTTGAGCAACCAACCTCAATGTTATGGACTTTTCTTTTTATCCCGACGACCTAAATTTCAGCTCTGTGGAGCAGTTGCCCGGACTTGAAGCCCGTGCAGCCTTTACCGTCAATTCGCAGTCGGTGTTCCGAGAGGACACCGACATCGTGCCGACGCTCATAGACGATAAGCTCTCCTATATCCCGTGGGGCGGCGACAACCAAATGCCTTTCGATATTCTCGACCTCATAGAGAAAGACGAAACCCTCGCCACCTGCCAATGCTTCAACGCCGAGGTGTGCTATGGCGCAGGCTTGCGGTATGATACCTGCATCGCCTCCGATGCCGTAAAACAAGAAGTCGAAGACTTCTATTTAGACAACGACCTCGCCGCATATTTTCTCGGCGTCAGTCAGGACTTCAAGCACTTCGGCTTCGCCGTCAGCGTGCTTATTCTCAACGAGGACGGCACAAAGATTGTGCGACTCTTGCGTAAGGAAGCCTGTTACTGCCGCTTCGCCCCTGCCGACACCGTCGGCAAAATCCCCTCCGTCCTTTACGCCAACTGGCGTAAGTGCGTCGCTTCACCCTCCGAAATCGAGGTCATAGACCTGCTCGACCCCTCCGCGCCGTGGCGTGATCTGCAAGACAAACTCGCCAAACGGACGCGCAACCGCAAATTCGCAATCGTCAGCCGAATACCGACCGTCGATAGCACATATTACCCCATACCTTACTATGCCTCGCTGTTCCGGGGCAAATGGTACAACATCAAACAGCTCATCGGCATAGCAAAGGAAGCGAAGCTCAAAAACCACGCTCCCATAAAATACCAAATCGAAATCTCCGCCAAATATTGGGAGTCGATTTTCCGTGCCGAGGGCATCACCGACCGTCGTAAGCAACAGGAGCGCATCGTCCGTGAGAAACAATCAATTCTTGATTTTCTCACCGGCGCGGAAAACTCCGGCAAGGCGTGGTTTTCCACGTTCTACATCACTCCCGACGGAAAGGAGCAGCACGACGTTGTGATAAACAAAATCGACGCCACCAAAGAGGGCGGCGATTGGGAAACCGACATACAGGAAGCTATCAATATGATATGCTTCACTATGCGCGTACACTCAAACCTCGTCGGCTCCGTGCCCGGAAAGGCGCAGACCAACAACTCCGGCTCCGACAAGCGCGAGCTGTACACCATAGCACAGGCACTCCAAAAGCCATACCACGACCTCCTTTTCACCGTCCACCGCATCATCATCAAATTCAACGCCTGGCAGGGCGTCACCGTTGATGTGCCCTTTATCCAACTTACTACCCTCGACGAACACCAAGACGCAAAAGAAGTCAAAGTCACAAGTGACAAGGCATAAGGTATTCACACATCACTCATAAACATAATGGCAAAGATAATCAACAGCAACGAGGAACTACGTCTGCTTATTCCAAATCAACTGATTACCATAAAAGGCGAAACGCCGCTCTTTGACAAACTCGCACCGTTTCTCGACCTCGCCGAGGCGTGGGTCAAGGAAACTT
Organism: uncultured Muribaculaceae bacterium; assembly: GCA_910579185.1. GTDB lineage: Bacteria > Bacteroidota > Bacteroidia > Bacteroidales > Muribaculaceae > Paramuribaculum. The sequence continues at coordinate 297,181 of CAJTTG010000002.1, read as the reverse complement.
TCACCTCCGAGCCGACCTACAACACAATCTGCGGCTACACGGATAGCAACCCTATCCGCATAGCCACCGCCCGGCTTGTCGTCGCCGACGCAATGCGCCGTGCAATTCCCTCGCTCGACCTTGTGCTTACGCCCAACGGCTTCGCCACCGTCGGCACCCAAAACCTCGTCGCCGCATCGAAGATGCGCGTCGACCGACTTGTCGGCTCGATGCTGACCCACCGCGACGATTGCATAGCCGCGCTCTTGCCCGAGCTGCCGGGCGCGAGCCGGTGGCTCAACTCCGACCAAGCCGCTTTCTTCGGCGCAACCCTCTTTCCTACGTTGGAAATCGTCGCCCAATCCCCAATTCCCAATTCCCAATCCCTTAACTGGGAGCGATACCTCGAACTCCGCCCCCAAATCATAGACTTGGAGGCATCGTTGGCCGAGGAATGGTTGTCGCCCGAACTGATGTCAGCGCTCCGGGCAGAGAACCTGCGCGGAGATCTGCCACCCCTCCGCCACGATGTAGTCCGCCAAATCAAGGCGCAGCTCATCGCCTATCTGCAAAAAGGCTCGTTCAACAGCCGACGCCTCGCCGATATAGTCAACATCATACGCCACCGCCCCTCCGATTTTCCCGAATGGCACAGCTCCGACACCGCCCGATTGTTCACGCCTCCGACGTTCAGCAACCGCAAAGAAGCCTCCGGCTATTTTTTCTAATTCGCCGAAAATTTGTAATTTTGCGATATGAAAGCAAAAGCAATAAAAATATTTTGTCTATTTTTAATCGTTGTCGCTTTATTTGGAGCAACAATCGCATTGATAAATCAATATCTCCGGCTTCATAATATGACCTCTCCGTTATCATTAGGTATTTTAGGAGGTGTTTTATTCGTTGTATATTATAATGTATGGCGTTGGTTATGTCGAAAATTAGATAAATTGAACAACGAATAATTAACGTCTTTTCCGCATAGAGGGCTTTACCGTACTTTCGCAGTGCGTTAAAGCCCTTTTTCTATGCAGACAATCTCTATAAATTTCATCGTGCCGCAGGGGTGGCACGAACTCTCCGATAAACAGCTCCGCTATGTTTATCAACTGCTCGCTCAAAACTTCACCTCCGACGAGGTGAAGACTCTTTGCTTGCTCCATTGGACGGGCACCAAAGTTATTGGCAAGCAAAACACCGACGGCTACCTACTCCGAAAAGGAAAAATCCTTTTCGAGATAACGCCGCTTACCCTCGCCGAACTGCTCCCGAACCTCGATTGGCTCGGCTCGCTCCCGACCTCTCCAATCCGCCCCGTAAAACTCAAACACCGCCCCGGCATCGCCGCCGACTTCGACGAGGTGCCATTTGAGCAATACATCATCGTCGATAACCTCTACCAAGGCTATCTCCAAACACAGGACGATACGCTGCTCGACGAAATCGCCTCCGTGGTATATCCCGGCATCAAGACACCGCTCGCCCCCGACGAGCGCATCGCCATTTTCTACTGGGTCGCATCGCTCAAATCATCGCTCGCAAGCCGATACCCCGACTTTTTTCCAACCTGCCGATGCCGTCGCCACCGGCAACTTGCTCGGCTCTCCCTCCCTGTCGGTCGAGGCCGCGATGAACGCACAAATCCGTGCCCTCACCAAAGGCGATGTCACAAAAGAGGCCGAAGTCCTCGCCCTCGATACACACCGCGCACTTACCGAGCTAAATGCGCAAGCCCGTGAGTATAAACAGCTCAACTCCCAACTCAACAAGAAATGACAGCCCAACTCAAAGGAACGTGGAACGCGGCTGCTTTCTTTGAAAAGCTCACCGCCACCAACCGCCTCGCTCTGGCCGAAGGCTTCACCTTCTGCCGCGTCAGCGGTTTGGAGGGCTTCGAGGAAGCCGTCGCGCAAATGCAGAACACCGCTGCATTTGTCTGCGTGTCGGACGTAGCCGACGGCTACACCGACCTCAACAACACGCCTCGCACTCGCCGCATCAAGACCGTATTCTTCGCCATGCGACACGCCGCCGAAGATATGGAGGCACGGGCCGAATGTATGGCAACCATGCGCGAGCTGTTCCGCCAATTCGCAACGCGCCTTATACTCGAAAAAGTCCGTTTGGAGCAGAACTGCATCTACCTCGACCCCCGAATATCGTTCAACGAGATAGACCGCTATTTTTTCTCGGGAGCCGCCGGCGCATATTTCCAAATCGCGGTGGACGTATTCACTGATTTAAGACACAATCCCGATGAATGGAACGACTGACAAGGCTTTACAGGAACGACAAAAGTACGTCCAAGCCTTTAACTCAACGATGATTAAGATATGGCGTGAGCAAATTGCGCTGCTCGGGGTCATAGACACCGGCGCACTTTACCGCTCGACGCTTGCCGTGCGTATGAACGCCGACGGCAAATATACATCTATCACACTCGAACAATCATTTAACCTGTACGGCCTGTTCGTCGACTACGCCACCGGCTCAAATACGCCACGCGGCAACCCCGGCGATCTCGGACGTGACAACGCCCGACGGCGTAAGCGGTGGTTCAGCCGCAAATACTACGCCTCCGTGATGAACATACGCGACTTCTACGCCGACAACCTCGGACGCGACCTTGCCGACACCGTCAGCAACGCCCTCACTCGCAACATTTCCCGTCGCTTCGTCACCTGAACCTAACTACGTCCTGATTTCATTATTAGTAGATACACTAATAAACCAGTACCATAGCAAACATTTATAAATACAATCAAAAATAGCAAAAGTAAACTATTCCCTTCTCCATTACTCCCGAATAAACAAAAGAATAGTAAGGCATTAAGAACAACTGCGACTATAAGGTTTTTGTATGCTGTTCGTGTACTATAAGAAGTGCATAAAGCGGTGACTCCAATTAGGAACAATTGACTGAATAGCATAAGACGTCCTCCTGCTTCACCGCGCCCATGATTAGTTGTGCTTAAAAAAATAAAACAGCATAAGCACACTCCCCAAATAAGCCAAAAAAATTTTTTATTCAACGGCTTCATAATCATTCAGTTTTTCATTGAGTAAATCACAAACTTTATTCTTGTTGCCTATAAGACCTGTATTCAGTGATTTATCGGCTTGAAACAAATTATTCAAGAAATGCGCTTGAATAATTTGAACTCCTGATACCTTTATTACCGTGAATATCTCCACATCACAAAAATAAATAGTCTGCCACCCGGTGAATAGCGTGTAATTCTCTACTCTGTCATTATAAATTCTAATTACCGGCCTTTTCTTCAAAGCCCACCAAAGTACATATAGAGAAAATCCGAAACCTATAATAGATACCAATTCACATATTCCGCCTATAATAATTTTAGCGATACTGGCATTTTTAAGTGTCACATATACCATAAGGGCAAACACAACAAATCCCAAAGTCAATAACAAACTTTTGGAAACGCTGACATATATATTGATTGGGTTTGCCATACGCAAAGTTAACTAAATTTTCTCAACCACAGCGGATTTACACTAATTTTCCTGTCTTTTCACCGCCCAACCGATAGCCATACTTTTGCGGTAAACATTACCACAATCGTATGGCTATCGACGTTAAATCACTCACGCAGATTATCTCGGACTTCCGAAAGCTGCAATCCAAAGACTCCGTTTCCCCGGAGTCGCTCGGTGCTATCTTGCAGCGCATCGCCGACCTGCTCGCGACTGCCGGTACGTCCGACACCGTCACCGCTATTCAAACCCTGCTCAACGGCTTCAAGGCCGCAGGGCAAGCGGTGTGCTCAATTGAACAAGGTGCTGCCGACCGCAACAATATCCTCGCAAACATCAAGGCCGTTGACCTCGGCAACGGCTCTATCGCAACCGCCTCAAACAACCTTTTCATCAAACAGGCCACCACCGAGCGTGCCGGGGCGATGCGTGCGCAGCAGGTCGTAGACCTCAACAACGCCCGTAACCGCATCGCCGAAATACTGCCCCTGCTCGAAAAAATTCAGGCAAAGCTCGGTATGACTGACGGCACCAAAGGGCTTTATAACACCGCTCAAATCGCCGTGGCCGTCGTTAACGGCACGTTGAGAATTTACGGTGCGCAGCAACTCATAGCCGACGGATATGTGCCTTACCTGTTCCGGCACACGCGCAAGCGCAACCAATGGGGCGACAAACTCGTAATCGAGGCCGGAGGCGCCACCAAGAAATACTGCGACAAACGGAAGGGGTGGAACCTCTACGGCTCCGTCCACTCCGTCAAAATATCCGGCTCGACACTCTCTTTCTCAACCAACCCCAAGACCGAGCAAACCACCGTCGCCATAGGTTACTCGACCTCGCCCGATGCCCTCGTCACCGTCCATACTCGCCGCGACGGCACCCCCTCTATCGGCTGGGGCCGCTCGACAATCTCACTGCTCGACCCCAAGAACCCGAAGAAGCACCGCATGATCCGACTGCGTTTCGCCGTCGGCCTCGCAAAGAAGATGCTCCCTGGTCGCTCCCTCATCACCACCGCCAACCTCGCAAGCTCCCTCGCCGAGTTCTCGATAATCTACAACCCCAACACCAAACAATGGACTTTCGGAAAGTAATGCCGACAGGTAATTGCGGATTGATAATTGACACCTCAATTCCCAATCCCCATTTCCCAATCCCCGGAGGCAAAAGCCTCCATAAAAAAGATAGCCCTCACGGCAGAGCCGCAAGGGTGATGCTATCTGTTTTATACCGCTTCCCGATAGCCCGAGGCCGAAACCTGCGGGGGTGCTATCGCAAATGCACCGCAATGATAGCCCAAACGGAGTGCTATCACGCATACGGACATAGGTATCACAGTTCTTTTAGCTTGGCTTCACTTACAGGTAGAGGTGTCCGGGTTAATTAGTTTGGTTTAACGTATCTTCGATACAAAGTTAACAATAATTCACCACATACACAATATTTTACAATGGAAATTCGCAAACATCGCCCGACCATTCAGCTTCTTGCGGCAGTCTTTCTGATTGTTGTAGGCTGCGGTCTGCTCATCGCCGGATTTGTCGTGCCACCGCCCGGCGAAATCCACAATTCAGTCCTTATCGCTTTCGGTGAAATCCTCACTTTCGCAGGGGCGGTGTTCGGATTAAAATACCATTATGAATACGGCAGTAGCCGCCACCACGAAAACTCATCACAATCATCAACTCATAACACATCAAACCAAAATGCAGACAATCCGTAAAGGCAGCAGAGGGGGCGACGTCGCCACCCTCCAACACGCTCTCAACCTTATTGCCGACGGCATCTTCGGCCCAATTACCGACGAAGCCGTCCGCGACTTCCAACGCTCCCATAACCTCGCCGTCGACGGCATCGTTGGCCCCAAGACATGGGCTACGCTCGGGATCGGCTCATCACCGAACCCTCGCCGCATCGACAAGATAATCCTCCATTGCTCGGCCACCCCCGAGGGTGAGGATTATACCGTCGACCAAATCCGGCAGATGCACCTCGCCCGTGGATTTACCGACATCGGCTATCACTGGTATATCACACGCGACGGCAAAATCCACAAAGGGCGCGACGAGGCCAAAATCGGAGCGCACACCACCGGCCAAAACTCACACTCAATCGGCGTGTGCTATTGCGGCGGTTGCCCTCTGCGCAGCGTCAAGAACTGGGCGAACCAAGGCAAGGACACACGCACCCCGGCGCAACGTGCCGCCATAATCCGGCTCTGCAAAGAGCTGAAAAGCCGCTATCCCTCGGCCACCCTCCACGGCCACAACGAATTGACGTGCAAACGAGCGCAGAGTGAAGCTCGCTTCAACTATGCCGAGTGCAGCCGTCAATGCACAGAATGTGAGTTCGCAAACAAGGCTTGCCCCTCATTCATCGTAAAAAACGACCCCGACCTATGCGCAATATAAAGGCAAACGGTAATTGGAGAGTGAGGATTGATTGGCTGCGGTCAATTCCCATTTACCTGTTCCCAATCCTCATACTTTGCGGCTGCAAAACCAACAAAAACATCGTCACTGATAAATCGCTCGCCACCGACTCGCTCGCCCACAGTGAGCATCACCGCACAACAGCGGTGATAGACTCCGCCATAAGACATTTCGATTTTAGCTTCGACACCCTGAAAATCGAAATCGAGCGACCCGGTCAATACGCCGAGGCACCCGAGATTATCCGGCTCAAAGCCATAAAAGGGCGAGTGATAGACCGGCGGTGTGAGCATCGGGATAGCGTTGAAGCCTACAACAGCCTCGATACGGTAAGATACAGGCAAGCGGCAGTTGAGGCATCAACCGAGCACACCGCCACCACACGCCTATACAATCCGCCCGACGGCACAATAATATCCGTAGCAGCCCTCCTGGCCGCAGCCGTCCTGATATGGCTTTTCCTCCGAAAACGCTAATCCCCACACCCCAAGAGTAGTTTTTATATAGAAAGCGACCGCCCATAAGGTAGTCGCTTTATTTCTTCATCATTCACGCCACGGATTTTTATCATAGCGCACCATTTCAATCATCGACCGATTATATTCTTCCAAAGGAAAATCTCCAACTTCATATTCAAAGCATATCATTTTTCTGTATGTCAATCCCGGACTATACTCCCAAAACGACAAGCCTACCACATAAAGGTTTTGGTCTTTCGTTTTCACACCTATACTCCAACCAATTTTATAGCCTTGACCTCCCCAATATTCTAATTCAAAATCGCAAAATGTATTGAAATTCCCATTATTATCATCTTCCGAAGGTATGAAAAATATTTCACAGGAGGACATAATGGAATTATCGTATATTGCCGGTTGGTTTGATATTACATTATCGTAGCATATCGGCTTGCCATTCTTCACTGCCAACAACACTCTATTACCCAATAAACTGCTCCCGTCACTGGTAATGCTGTCCGGTGACAATATGGCGAGGTGGTAGACATCAATATTCTTGTCATCACCTATTTCCATATAGCAGGAGTCTATGATATTATAACAGTCAGCTATCTTGCAGCCGTTAAAGTCATTGTAGCCCAATATTTCCACGCCTGATAACCGTACTGCATTGCCACTGATATAGGAGCTATGCTTCAATTCAATATCATTATTATCCTTTCCATACATCGTATATCTGCATAATATTATGCAGCCAAGGATAAAGATAAGTTTGTATAATGCGGATTTTTGCATCATTGTATTTTGTTGTAAATTAGCTATAAGTGCAAATTTACTAAATATATTCAATAGTTACAAGTGCCCGTCCTTATTGACCCCGACCCGTCAGGTGTCGCGGCGGCTGCTTATGAACCGGCTTCACTCACTCACTCGCTTGCGTATCTGACCTTTGAAAACCCGAACATCGCAGTTCACGGGTCGTACCTCCCTGTAAACTGCGACCGCTGCGGTTGGCGGAACGAAAGATTTATCTCTCCGGCTTGACCTCGCTTCCATCACGCCACCGCTCCTAAACTCACGGTGGCGTGCGCGATGTCCGCACCTGCGTTCAAAAACTTTCTCGGCTGTGGCGATGCTCGCTACAACCGTCCGCCACCTTGCTTGTTTTCCGGCTTCCCGAAGGTCTATACGCCGCGCTCACTCCCTCATTGGCACAGCAGCCGCCACGCCACCTTCCTCCCCACCCAAAGCGGACTGACGGACACACGGTGCAACGCCCTTGCAGGGCAGAGAGGATTGAACGCCGCAGGGAGCAGAAGTAGGGGGAGGCATCATTGACCCACCCGGAGCGTGGCGCGCCCCGGCATCGCACCGCACGTTCTCCATTCTCCAAGCCACAGCCCAGGACATAGTCAACTCCGAGCATCGCTGTTCATAGGCTCCACAAGTTGCGCTTATGAATAGCGACCGGGGCGGTTGCCGGCACGAAGATTGCCGCCTCCCTCTTGACCGCAACTTTGCCCCGACACCTCCGGCAGAGCCGTCGGTTGTCGGGAGTTGCGGATCTGCGACGGCCACGACAAACTTCTCAATCCGAAACGCCGCCGCTTCCCTCACGCCACCGCTCCTTGCCTCGCGGTGGCGTGCGCGTCTGCGTCACGCATTGACCGGCAACCACCCCTTGCTGTTCCGAGCCGCCGATGCCGAGCCGTGGCTCTCCGAACTCCGCCCGGCGCAGCAGCCGCACAAACGCCACGCTCCACCCACCCCGAAGAGGAAGCCTCCCCCTGCATCTGCCTCCCCACGGCCACCATTTCATCAAGCGTCTGCGACGCGACCCCACCCCAAGCCCCGATGTGCGGACAGCCGATACACAGACTCCACTATGGCCCAGTGTCAACCTCTACACTCGCTCCGCGTTTTGTCGGTCGAGGTGAACGCCACGCCACCCCCACACACATATCGCCCCGTGCTCGGTGCCCTGCGCCGCGTCGAAAAGTGTTCTCCTGCGTCGGGGGGAGCGCGGCTACTTCGACTGACCACGCCGAGTTCCCTCCGCTCCTTTGACCCTGCACCTCCGTGTCGCGCCGCATCGTCCTCACCGCACATCGCCGTCATTACCCCCCTCGCCTTGATAAATCCGCGCCGAGGGAGAGCGGTTGCTTGCAAGTGCATCAAAATCCACCCTGCGGATTTTGACACACACGCAAGCCATTGACCGCCCGATGCCCTCAATCCGTGGGGGCGGCTCTGCATATTCCGCACGGAGCGGCAAGGGCGAGCCGAAAAGTAGCGGCAGGGCGGTGGGGGGTGTGCAAAGCCACTACGGGGGCAAGCCCCCGTAACCCCCAACTCGCTCATTCTTCACTCGTTAGCAATTTCAACCCACTACAAACTGGAAAAAGTTTGCAGCGTGACCCCTGAAATTGCGGCAAATTTGCCTGAAAGTCAAATTTTTAAGGCACTCTCAACGGGGCCCGACCGGCACCGCCGCCCATTGAGAGTGCAAGCCGGGATTTTCCCTCCCGGCACCCTTCCGTCAGAGGGCGTTCCTACTCCGACACCTCTCCCTTTTTCAGCGGAATATAAGCCTTTTACCGTCTTTTCGCCCTCGATAAAGACGGCTGAAATTTGCAGGTACAACTCCCAATTTCAGTTTTCAAATGGCAAATTATTCCACCTCCGCCAACGTAATACTCACCGTCAACGGCAAACAGGCTCAAAAGATGCTATCCCAGCTCGAAAAGGACGCGAAACGTCTGGAAAACGGGATAGCGAAAGCCGCTGTTGCGGGTGACAAGGCCACGATGAAGAAGTTGCAGCGCGAGCTGAACTCCACCCGTAAGGCTATGGAGCAGTTGAAAGGCACCGCCTCGACTGCCGAGCAGGTGCTTCTGCGGCTCAACAAGGCCACTCCAAAGCAGCTCAACACAGCACTGCGACAACTCCAACAGCAACTCAACGGATTGCAGCGAGGCACCGCCGCTTGGGATGCGCACGTCGCTAAAATCCGTATGCTCAAAGCGGAACTCCAAAAGGTAAACGCCACTCTCGCCACACAAAAGACCCTTTGGCAACGCTTCAACGGGTGGCTCAACTCGGCGCAGACAGCCATAATGGCCGTTGCCGCCGCCGTCACGGGGCTTATTATGGCCGGACGTAAGGCGGTGCAGTCGTATTCGGACATCGAGGAAACTATGGCTAACACCATAAAGTACACCCGTATGACCGCCGCCGAGGTTGAAGAACTCAACGAGATCTTCAAGGGCATGGACACCCGTCTTGCCCGTGAGCAGCTGAACCTGCTCGCCCAGGAAGGCGGACGACTCGGCTACAATACTGTCGCCTCCGTCCGCGAGTATGTCGAGGCCGCGTCGATTATCAACGTGGCGCTCGTCGACCTCGGAGAGGGGGCCACGCAGACCATTGCCAAGCTGTCTAACATCTTCGGTATGGAGCAGATGTATGGTGTGCGTGACTCGATGCTCAAAATCGGCTCGACGGTCAACCACCTCTCGCAGAACTGCACCGCAGCCAAGCCTTTTATCGTGGAGTTCGCGCAACGTATGGCCGGTATCGGTTCGACCGCCAAAATGACTATCCCCGAGATTATGGCTTTTGCCGCTACGCTCGACGCGCACGGCCAAAAGGTGGAAATGTCGGCCACGGCATTGCAGCGTACCATTATGGAGCTGTTCAAGAAACCTGCCGAAATGGCGAAAAAGGTAGGGCTGGAAACGAACACTTTTATTGAAACACTCAATAAAAGCACCACGCAGGGCGTGATGATGTTCCTCGAAGCCCTCGGCAAACTGGGCGAGGACAAGGCTCTGGCCGTCCTGTCGCCGCTGTTCCAAGACCTCGGACTCGACGGCGCCCGTGTGTCGTCGGTGCTCTCCAACCTTTCCTCCCACCTCGACTTCCTCCGTTGGCAAATGGGCGAGGCTGCCGAAGCGTTCCGCGAGGGCACATCGGCCTCCAACGAATACGCCATTTTCAACAACACCGTGCAAGCATCTATCGACAAGGCGCGTAAGCGTGTGTCGGAGCTTGCAATCGAACTCGGAGAAAAGCTCTATCCGCTGATGAAGCACATATATACTTCATCGTCGGTGTTCCTCCGTGTGCTCAATACCCTTGTGTCGTTCATCATCGCACACCGCAAGGCTATCGCCAATGTCGTTACCGTCATCGCAGCCTATTACGGGTGGATTGTGCTTGTCAAGACGGCCACCGTGGCGTGGAACGCCGTTGTCGCTGTCGGCAAGGCAGCTATGGTGGCATACCGCACGGCAATTATCCTCGGGCGCATCGCCGTTATCGCTTTCACGCAGGGCGTGGGCGCGGCCACACACGCCATGCGCATACTCAACACCGTGGTAAAGGCCAACCCTTTCGGGCTGATCCTTTCGGTGCTCGCCTCTGTCGCAATCGCAATCAAGGCGCTGTGCGACCGCACTTCGGAATATACAAAGAAGATGCGCGAGGCCAGGAACACCGCCGCCAATTTCTCGGAGGAGCTGCACAAGGAAATGAAGACCATAGACACGCTCATGGGGCGGCTCGAAGCGGCCAAGAAAGGCACAAAGGCATACAAGGAGGTCAAGGACGAAATCATCAAGCAGTACGGCAAATATCTCAAAGGGCTTATCGACGAGCGCGGAGAAATCACGAACCTTGCCGAGGCGTACAAACGCCTCGCCGCCGCTGCCCGTATCGCCGCCAGGGAGCGGTCGATACAGGTTGCCCGTGAAACCGCCGACGAAACATACCGCGACTCTTTCAAGGAATGGGCGAAGAAGTTGCAGGAGTCGCTTATCGACGAGGGCAAATCCCTGCGCGACGCCGTCCGCATCACAAATCAGGTGGTGTATCAGTTGCAGACCACGGGCACGCTCTCGCAAGACCTTGTGAACGAGCTGCAAGCAATCAAGGGCAATACATGGCAGCAGAAAGGTATGGCGACGCACCCGGTGAACATCGTGAATGAAATGATAGCCGGGCAGACCGAGTATAATGTCACTATGGAGGAAATCAAGGACATAGAGCGCAACGGCAATCCGCTCGCCACATATACCGAGGCGGAACTGCGCCGCTTTATCCGTGACAACGAGGCGAATGTCGATGCCAACCGCGGAGGGCGCATAATTCTCGGACTGAACGAGCCAAACCCCACGGTGCGCGATGTGTCGGCAGCGGAGCTGCGCGACTTCCTCGACGAGGCACGCGCCCGGCTGGCGGTACTCGAAAGCCCGACGCCGGAGGTTGTGGGCGGTAATCCCGACTTCAACCTCGACGACTTCACCCCCTATGACTCGGAGAAAGACCGAAAGGCGAGGGAAGCCGCCGAGCGCAGGGCGCAGGTCAAGGCCCGTAAGGACTTCCGCGATGCTATCAACGCCACCAAGGGCGACTGGGAGGCGGCTGCCGCGCAGAATATCTCCGACTATTCCGCAGGGTTGAAGCCGTGGTCGCAATTCCTTCTCGACAAATACAATCTCGAAGTCAAGTATTACGAAGACCGCGAGGCTGTCTATAAACGCTTCAACCTCACCGAGGACGAGGACTATCAGGAACTGCTCAAAAAGAAAGAGGAAATGCAGGCCGCATGGCTCAAACGCAATGCAGCCCTCAAAGTCGACGAGGCGAAGCGTATGCAGCAGACCGAGGAAACGGACGCGCAAATGGATTTTTACACGCCCGGCAGTGAGCTGTACCAAAAGGAGGAAGCCTTGCAGCAGCGGCTTTTCGATATCCGCATCAAGTACCTCAAACAGATGCAAGCCGCCTATAACGAGGCTTCGGAGGAATGGCATGGCTACAAGGTGCAGATTGAACAGGCCGAGGCTGCGGAGCAACTGCGCCGTCAGAAATTGCTCGCCCAGCGTGTGGCCGAATGGCGCAAGCAGTATGAATACCGCGAGGCCGGGCAACGCTATGCCCTCGAAATGGACTTGTTGCTCGAAGCATACGACCGGGGGCTTATCTCCTACAAGGAGTATCTGCAAGCGCAGCGCGACTTGAAAAAGAAGTATGCCGGGGAATACCTGCCGGAGTCGGCAAAACCCTCGGAGGGATCTGCCGACCGTCAGGCCGTGGCGATGAAGCGCGACCTTGATGTGGTGAAGTCGCTCTACGACCAGGGCATACTCGACAAGAAGCAGTACGAGGACGCAAAGGAGCGCATCGAGAGGGCATACAACAAGAAGTCGCTCGATGCCGTCCGCAAGTTCGGCTCGACGCAGACAAACCAACTTCTCGACATTTACGAGGCGTGGAAGAATTTCTTTGATGCCACCGAGGAAGACGGCGGCAACTGGGCCACACGCCTTGCCGCTCTCGCCCAATCGGTGTTCGCTGTTATGGCCGCAGGTATGCAGCAGATGTCGGAGTATATGCAAGCAGAGGCCGACCTTGAAGTCGCAAAGGCTGAAAAGAAGTACGACCGCGAGATTGAGCTTGCGGAGGGCAACTCCTACAAGGTCAAGAAAGCCGAGAAAGACAAGGAAAAGGAGATAGCCAAGATTAAGTCCGATGCCTCGCGTAAGCAGTTCGCAATGCAGGTGATACAGGCCGTGGCGCAGACTGCCACCAACGCCCTGAACGCTTACGGCTCGGCGGCGCAGGTGCCCGTAATCGGCTATATCCTCGCACCTATCGCGGCGGCTATGGCCGTGGCCGCAGGTGCTATCCAAATCGCCACTATCAAGAAGCAGCAACAGGCATCGGAGGCGCAGGGATATGCCGAGGGTGGCTTCACGCCTCCCGGTGGCAAGTACGAGGAAGCAGGTGTCGTTCACAAAGGGGAATGGGTCGCCTCGCAGCGACTTGTCAATAATCCCCGGACCCGCCCTTTGTTGGAGGCTCTGGACTATGCGCAGCGTACCAACACCATCGGCTCTATCACAGCAGCCGATGTGTCGAGGACAATAACCGCACCGGCGGTTATCGCCGCGCAGCAGTCAGCACCCCAAACCATAGTGAACAACACCTACACGCAGGAAGCCCCGGCGAGCGACGGCAGAATTGTGGCCGTGCTCGACCGCCTCGACGCCCGGCTCAACGAACCTTTTGTGACCGTGAACACCGTCAGCGGCGATCACGGCATACAAAAGGCACAGGAGGAATACGACCGACTGATGAAGAACAAATCACCCAAATCAAAACGATAATGCAAATCTACGTCAACAACAGGCTCGCGGCCTTGAAGCAAGGCACTTCATTTGAGTATGTTTCCGAAAACCGTATGTTCAGCGGCAGCGACGGCTACACGCTGACAATCACCTTTCCGCTCAAAGACTGCCCGGAGAACCTTGCAATCTTCGGCCACATCAACCGTGCCGATGTGGCGGCGCAAAAGGTGATTTTCGACTGCGAGATACGCGACCGTGGCTTCTACAAGTTCGGCTCTATCACCATTACCGAAATATCCGAGGCCGAGGTCAAGACGCAATTCTTGGAGGGGCGCTCCGAGCAGAACTTCGACAAGACTTTCGACAAGGTGTATATAAACGAACTCGACCTCGGCGCACCCCCGACAACCTCGACCTCGCAGATAACGCCCTCCAACGCCTGGCACCCGGCCTCAAACTCCGACCGATGCGTGGCCCTGCCGTGGGTAAACGACTATTCCGGCAATATCCAAAATCTCGCCGAATATGTCGTAGATGATGCCGCGCAGGGGAGAGGGCATTTTGAATGGAACAGCGAGAAGACCACGGGGCTGTCGTGGCAACCCTACCTGCTGCACATCACACGGAAAATCTGCGAGGCCGTGGGCTACACGCCCGACTTCTCGAAATGGGAGGAACACGAGGAATACAAATACCTCCTTATCTGCAACGCTCTCCCTCATGCGTGGTATATGCCGGGCTTCGCAAACGCCCTGCCGCACTGGACGGTCGAGGAATATTTCGAGAAGTTGGAGCTGTTTTTAGGGGGTGAGTTCGACTTCGACCACCGGGGCAAGCGCATCACTTTCGCCTTTACCCACGAGGTGCTTGCAGACAAGCCGACCGTCTGCATCGCCGACGTGGTGGAGGAACACTCCACCGAGGTAAAGGTCGAGGAAGAAGACTGCGACTACTCCGAAGCGAAGAACCTTGTCTATAAGGACTGCGACCACGAAATGTGGAAGTATTACAGCTGCGACTGGTTTATCGAGGGGTGGCAGAACCGTGTGGTGCGCTACAAGACGATGTCGGAGCTGCTTGCCGCCAATCGCGGTTATCGCACTTGGAGAGGGCAGCGCGGACGCAACGCCCAAATCGACAAGCTGCTCTATGCCGAGGACTGCGACGCCTACTTCCTGATACGCACCATTAGCCGCGAGCGGAAGATTGACTTTTCCCCGGGGCTGATACGGATTTATTACCTCTATACCTGCCGTCTGCAACCTGTAAATCTGTTTGGTGGGCGCATAGTCAATGACGAAGAAGATGCCGACAGCGAGGAAATAGAGTTTGTTCCGGCGTGGATAGACGATACCGAGGAAAAGTATGGACGTGTGCTGTTCCTCTCTTTCTCCGGCTACGACGAGGACACCGACACAACGAGCGAGGACGACAGCGACCACCCCTTTCTCAAAACAATCTCCGACTCGACACTCGCCGCAGGTGAGAAAGAGAAGAAATCGGAATATTACGACCGCATATATGTGGGCTGGTACGACGGCGCCAATCACTTTGTCAGCAATCACCTCCCTTACCCGAATGTCGATGATATAGCCATAGCCGATGATTGGAGCAACTTCGCATACGTCCACTTCTCCCTGCGCATCAACAACCGCCTCACACGCCGCAGCAAAGTGTTCCACACCGTCGAGCCGAAGATGAAGACTACCTTTAAGTTCCTCTCCAATACAATCCCCGACGTGCGCTCCCTGTTCCTTATCCGGGGCAAACGCTACATCTGCGAAAAAATAACCGCGACGTTCTCCGAAAACGGAATGTCGCAGTTACTAAAAGGCATCTTCTACCCCGTCAAGGATTAAGCGGCAACCTCCGCCTCAACCTCCGGCGTGGCGTTCTTCCTCGGACGGCCACGCTTTTTCTTTTCAACTCCCGGCTCTTCCTTGACAAGGCCGAGGGCAACAGCCTCTTTGCGGTCAAGACCGAAGAACTCCGGCGTTCCCGGCTTGACTACGATCTTTCCGTCAATCTTTCCGTAAAGAACCCAGTCAAGCACCTTTCTGTTGGCGATGTCAACCTTTTTCTGATTTTTACGAATATAAATATTCGTAATGCGGTTGCCATATTCATGTCCGAGGGCTTCCGCGATTGTTTCGTTGGCAATATCCAATTCGGAAGCTATTGTAGCCCATGAATGTCTGGCCCAATAGCTTGTGAGCATCGGAAACAACGGTTGATACTCTTTTTTGCCACCGCGTCCGGGCTTCCTCTGCATAGGCCCTACCTTTTGTAGTTCCTTGTTCATTTTGCGACGGAAAAACTCATCGTTAGTCCAGTGATCGAGAATGAACAGCAGGTAATTCTCGCCGCTATACTTGTCGAAAAGCTCCATTGCTTCCGGCTCTACCTTAATTGAGTAAAGGTGGCCTGTTTTTGCTCGGTTGAAATCCAAGCGTCCATTCTTCATTTCCTTTAAGTTGGCAAGGTCAATCATATTAACCCCCATAAGGAAGAAAGACAGCTTAAACATTCCCACATATTTCTCCGCGTGTTCCTCACAGTTAAAGAAGAAAAGGCGGCGCAGTTCCTCTACGGTCAACGACCTTTTGGCCGTTTCAACCGCCTTAATCTTGAACTTGCGGAACGGATAGTGTGAAGTGACCTCGTTCTCTATCGCGTTGTTAAACACAGCGCGGAGATTACGAAAGTGCAGGTTACGGGCATTAACACTCGGTGATGTCTGCGCCATGAAGATGTTGAAGCTATTGAGCCAGTCAAGCGTGATGTCCTCAAAGCGGAGTGTTTCGATAGCGTCGCCTACATAAGCCTTTACTCGATTGAGAGTGTGCATATATGTTTCCTTGGTGCTTGCTTTCTTTGTTTCGATGAATTTCAGAAAACGCACCTTGAAAAGCGACTCATCGACCTTTTCCTCCTTTTCGGGGTTCAATTCGGCAAGAATACTGTCGCGTATGTCATTTGCTGACATATCCTTGATGCGACCCTCTCGTGTGAGATTTATGATGTGAGCATCAACAATCTGCTTCACTTCATAAATATACGCATTAAGGACTTGCTTTTCCGGGTGATTGAGGATTTTGCCTCTTACTGCGTCCCATTGAGTCGGGAGCAATTTCACCTCAAGTGAAATGTAACTCGTCTTGTTTCCATGCCCAATCGCTATTTTCATAACCGAGGGCACACCCGGTTTTGAGCGACGGCAATCTAAATAAAACTTTGTGCTTGCCATACTTAAAATGCGAGGAACACTCGATGCTGCACCTTGTACCTTGCACAAACCATGTACAAGGTAATGTACAAGGTAACGTCATCTTCTTTGTGCAAGGTTCAGCATTTTTGTGCATTTTACCTCTTTTTTTTAAGCTGTTTTTGGCCGCTAAACAACAATAAAACGCTGATTAAGGCTATTTATTGTGCCTATAATCAGCGTTTTAAGGATTGTGGTCCCACTTGGGCTTGAACCAAGGACTCCCTGATTATGAGTCAGGTGCTCTAACCAACTGAGCTATAGGACCGGCTTCTTTGGGTCTTGTTGATCCGTTAAAGCGAGTGCAAAGTTAATGCTTTATTGGATGGTTTGCAAATTTTTTATTGTTTTTGTTTGAAAAATATTCTGTTTTTTAATTATGAATCATCCAATCGGCGGTTTCCATTGAATGAATCCTTGTTGCCGATCCACATGATGGATCAAACGGTTTTGTTGTCTGATTTCAATGAATTGATTATCTTTGTGGATATTTAATCCATACATAATGGTGTCTCGAGGTTCTGACACCCTTGTCCAGAGAATAAAATGGAAGTAGTCTACGAGGATAATCATATAATAATTGTCAACAAGCGCCCCGGCGAGATTGTCCAGGGCGACAAGACCGGCGACGAGCCTCTTGTAGAGACCGTTCGCAATTATATAAAGGAGAAATACTCCAAGCCTGGCAATGTGTTCTGCGGCGTTGTCCATCGGCTCGACCGCCCGGTGTGGGGTCTGGTGGTTTTCGCGAAAACATCGAAGGCTCTGTCGAGGCTCAACGAGATGTTCAGGGACGGTAAGGTCAAAAAAACTTACCGGGCAATAGTGCGCAACAAGCCTGAACAGCCTGAGGCAAGGCTTGTTCATTTCATCAAGTCAATAGAGCGCAACAATAAATCGTATGCCTATACGATGCCTAAAGACGGCGCGAAAGAGGCTGCTTTGAGCTACAGGCTCATAGGATCATCGGACCGCTACCATCTTCTTGAAATCAATCTGGAAACCGGCCGTAAACATCAGATCCGTGTACAGCTCTCATCCATCGGATGTCCAATTCGCGGCGACCTGAAATATGGCGACAAGAGGTCGAACCCTGACGGCAGCATATCTCTTCAGGCATTCCGCATAGAATTCGAGCATCCGGTCAGCCACAAACATATCCGGATTGAAGCTCCCCTACCCGACGATAAACTATGGCAAGCGTTTAACATCTCAGCAACAGAATAGAAATGGCTCTGTACATAAATCCGGAACTTCCGGCAGCCAGACGTCTTGCAGAAGCCGGCCACATGGTGTGTCCAGCTGACAGCTGCGATCATAATCCCATCAATATTGCCATAATCAATCTCATGCCACTTAAAGCTGAGACTGAATATGACTTTCTGCAACTGATGGCCACTGAGACACGTGCCATCAGGATAACGCTGATTGAGACCGCCAGCCATAGATCGCGCCACACTCCTAAGGAACATCTTGATCAGTTCTACACAACGTTCAACCGCATTGCACCGGAATCCATCGATGGCATCATCATCACCGGTGCGCCACTTGAGGGTGTACGCTTCGAAGATGTGGATTATTGGGATGAAATTACCGGGATATTCAATACGATCCGGCAAAAAAACATTCCGTCACTATTTATCTGTTGGGCTGCTTTCGCGGCTATGTACCATTGGCACCACATAGACTGGAAGATCCTACCTAACAAAATCTCAGGCGTTTTCGCCCATAAAATTCTACAAAACTCTTGTCCGCTGATGGATGGAGTGTCCGACGGATTCACAATCCCCCACAGCCGATTTGCAACGTGGGACATGGCAGAACTGATGCAAGACAACGGAATCCGGGTAATAGCCGCAGGTGAGACACAGGGAGCCTACATGATTCAATCCTTGGCAAATGAAGAATTCTACATCAGCGGTCATGGAGAATACTCTCCCATGACACTGGATGCTGAATATCGCCGTGACTTAGGTCGAGGCCTGAAACCGCATATACCCGACAATTATTATCCCGGCAATGATCCTTCGGCCACACCTGTCGACACATGGCACGAAACAGCCCGTCGCATAATGCACAACTGGATCAATATGGCTCAACGCCACAAACAAAATAAACATGAACAAAAATGATCGAATATATCAAAGGGGAAATAGCACAGCTCAACCCCACGGAAGCCGTGGTGGAATGCAACGGCATAGGCTACATGCTGAACATCACCCTATCCACATTCACGGCACTTGAAGGACAGAAAACGACACGCCTTCTTGTCCACGAAGCCATACGCGAGGACGCGCATCTTCTGTTCGGGTTCATCAACGAACAGGAACGACAGCTATTCCGCCTGCTAATAGGCGTTTCTGGAGTTGGTGCCAACACCGCCAGAATGATCCTGTCGTCCATTCCGGCTCCGGATCTGGAGGCCGTGATAGCATCCGGCGACCATGCCAGACTAAAAAATGTCAAAGGCATAGGCACAAAAACAGCCCAAAGAATCATTGTTGACCTGCGCGATAAAATAAAACCATCCGATGTTTCGTTAATCAATCAGCCCGACAACACATCGGAAGTATTCGACGAGGCTCTTTTGGCTCTGATCATGCTTGGTTTCACAAAACAGCAATCTCAGAAAGCGCTGAAAAAGATCTTTGCCGACGATCCGACCATCAGAGTGGACATAGCAATCAAAAAAGCCTTATCCATGATGTAACGGGCCGAAGCAACCAATTCTGACCCGAACCGACGACAGTGGCAAATAGCTATAAAAACCATAAGAAGCCTAATACTCACAGACTCCGCGCAAGCCTGTGGCTACTTGCCATTATCATCTTGTTCACAGGTCTAAACGCATTAGCCCAATACTACAAGTCAGAATTACCGCCGCCAGCCCCAGCCGGATATCCTCCTCCACCACCACAAACGCTTCAAGGAACAGCTGATTCGGCCATCTTCTCCATGCCCGTTCAGCCAACAGTTCCGCAATCATACGAAGACCTGATGGAAGAGGAATTAGCGGCTGATCTGGCCACTCCATCCAACATCACTACCGTGGCCGAATTTGATCCGGCCACGGGTTGCTATATCGTGCGCACGCGCGTGGGAGGCTACGATATCGCCACCCCCTTCATGCTGTCTGAAGCTCAATACAACGACTGGCAGATGCGAAAATCCATGCAGGACTACTACCGCCAGCGCAACCGCGAACTATCAACCGAAACCAAGGAGAAAAAGCCATTCGATATCCTTGACATGAATTTCGCACTCGGCCCATTGGAAAAAATCTTCGGTCCGGGAGGTGTCAGCCTGAAGACGCAGGGATCTGTCCAGATTGACATGGGCATCAAATCGAATAAGACCGACAATCCGGCACTATCACTGACAGCACGCCGGAAAACATATTTCGACTTCGACCAGAAGATTCAGGCCACCATTGCAGCATCTGTGGGCGACCGCATGAAATTCAACATGACCTACAACACAGATGCGACATTCGACTTCGACTCAAAAAACATCAAACTTCAATACGAAGGCAAAGAGGACGACATCGTTAAAAGCATCGAAGCCGGTAACGTCAGCATGACCACCGGATCCCAGCTCATACGCGGTTCAACAGCTCTGTTCGGTATCAAAGCAAAACTGCAATTCGGACGTCTGACAGCCACAGCATTAGTATCGCAACAGAACTCCGAATCCCGTTCGATCAGCACCAAAGGAGGCGTACAGACCACACCATTCACCATAAACGCTGACAACTACGACCAAAACCGACACTTTTTCCTCGGGCAGTTTTTCCGTGACAACTATGACCGTTTCGCCGCAAAACTCCCCTACGTGTCATCGGGAGTGCAGATCACCCGTGTCGAAGTCTGGGTCACGAACAAAAACAGCAACTTCTCACAGAGCCGCAATGTCGTTGCGTTCATGGACCTTGGAGAAAACAGCCGTCTGGCCAACTCACACTGGATCACAGATCCAACACTATCCAATCCGGCCAATGCCTCCAACAATCTGTTATCGACAATCAAAGCCGACTATCCCGACGCACGCAACATCAACACTGTCACACAAGCACTTGCACCACTTGAAGCGTATGGAATCAACGGAGGCATAGACTACGAGAAAGTCGAAAGCGCACGTCTGCTTGGAGAGAGCGAGTACACCCTCAATCCCACACTCGGTTACATCTCCTTCAAAAGCCAGATGAACTCCGACGATGTACTCGGCATAGCCTACGAGTACACCTACAACGGAAAAGTCTATCAGGTGGGAGAATTCTCATCCGACATCACATCAACAGACCAATCGCTCTACGTCAAGATGCTCAAGGGCACCACCGTATCGCCCCAGTTGCCAATGTGGGACCTGATGATGAAAAATGTCTACTCTCTTGGAGCCTATCAACTACAAAGCACCAATTTCAAGCTTCAGATCAAATACCTGTCCGACACAACAGGCACAACGATCAACTACCTACCCGTACCAGGGCTTTCCGAGACCCCGTTACTGCAGGTGATGAACCTTGACCGCCTCGACTCCAATCAGGCATCAAACGCCGATGGATTCTTCGACTACATTGAAGGATACACTATCCTATCATCAAGCGGCAAAGTGATCTTCCCGGTTGTAGAACCATTCGGCAGCCACCTCGCTTCCAAGATAGGAAATCCTGCATTGGCAGAAAAATATGTCTACCAGCAGCTCTATGACTCGACACTTGTCGTGGCACGCCAGTTCGCAGATAAGAACAAATTCGTCCTGACAGGAGAATATCAGGCATCCGCAGGCTCACAGATACGCCTCAATGCAATGAACGTGCCCCGAGGCTCCGTAGTAGTGACCGCCGGAGGTGTGATCCTGACCGAGAACAGCGACTACACCGTGGACTACGCCATGGGCATTGTGACCATCACCAACCAGAGCATCATAGATTCCGGCCAGAGCATCAACGTGACCCTTGAGAACCAATCGCTATATTCCATGCAGCGAAAGACACTTCTCGGACTTGACCTCAGCTACCGCTTCAACAGCAACCTGACCATCGGGGGAACCCTCCTGCACTATGGCGAAAAAGCACTGACTGAAAAAGTCAACATAGGCGACGAAATTGTCAACAACACCATGTGGGGCTTCAACTTCTCCTACAACAAGGAATTCATGTGGCTCACAAACCTGCTCAACAAAATTCCCACTGTCAATGCAACCGCTCCTTCAAAACTAACACTGCAAGGAGAGTTTGCACAATTGATACCACATACCAACAAGACGGGATCCAATGCCGGAAGCTCATTCATCGACGACTTCGAGTCAGCACAGAGTGGAATAGACCTCCGCTCACCCTATTCATGGTTCCTTGCGTCAACGCCCTACGACAACAGCGCAAACGCCTTGTTCCCGGAAGCATCACTGAGCAACAACATAGACTATGGCAAGAACCGTGCGCTGCTCAACTGGTACTACATTGACCGCATGTTCACATCGCGGAACTCAACCCTCGCACCGGGATATATCCGCAGTGACCTGAAACAACTCTCCAACCCCTACGTCCGCGAGATCACATCCCGCGAAATCTATCCCAACCGACAGATTGCCTACGGCGAATCATCTACAATACAGACCCTCAATCTCTCATTCTATCCCAACGAACGCGGTCCCTACAACCTTGATGCCACGAATATCGATGCAGAAGGCAACCTGACAAATCCGGAAAAACGCTGGGGCGGCATAATGCGACGTCTCGACAACACAGACTTCGAGCAAAGCAACATAGAGTATGTTCAATTCTGGCTTCTGAATCCGTTCCTTGATCCCGAGAACCCCAACTATGAAGGTGGTGATCTCTACCTCAATTTCGGCGAACTTTCCGAGGATATACTCAAAGATGGGTTGAAATCCTACGAAAACGGTCTGCCCTATAATGGATCGAACGAGCATACCACGACCACCGTCTGGGGACGCGTATCAACGGAAAACTCCCTGACTTACGCTTTCGACAACTCCGACGAAGCCCGACGCAATCAAGACGTAGGTCTCGACGGATTGAAAAACGATGACGAATACAACTTCTCTTCATACTCAGACTATCTCAACCGCTTGCGCCAGACACTCTCCGCCGAGACCATCCAGCGCATGGAAACCGACAAATTCTCTCCTTTCAATGACCCTGCCGGTGACAATTACCACTTCTACCGCGGCTACGATTACGACGAACAGCGTCTTTCCATCCTTGAACGCTACAAACGCTACAATGGTGTGGAAGGCAACTCCCTGTCTCCGGAAGACGCTGGCGATCCCCTCTACCAGTCCTCACGTTCGCTTCCCGACGTTGAGGACATCAACCAGGACAACACACTCAACGAATATGAACGCTATTACCAATACCGCATATCGATCCGTCCTGAAGACCTTGAAGTAGGACGTAACTATATCACTGACAAACAGGTGTCGATCGTTCCGACACGAGATGGTTCGGAGCAGCAAGTGGAATGGTACCAGTTCAAGATTCCATTATCAGACTACGAAAAAATAGTGGGTTCGATCAGCGGATTCACCACTGTACGTTTCATGCGCATGTTCATGACTGGTTTCAAGAAAACAACCCACCTGCGTTTTGCAACCCTTGAACTGGTGCGTGGAGAATGGCGTCCCTACGAATTCAACCTCAACACACGAGGCGACGCGCCGGCCGACGGACAACTTGATATCTCTGTTGTCAACATTGAGGAAAACTCAGGTCGCACACCTGTCAACTATGTCCTGCCCCCCGGAGTGTCGCGCATCACCGATCCAGGCCAATCGCAGATCATACAGCTCAACGAGCAGTCACTCTCGCTGAAAGTGACCGACCTTAAAGCCGGTGATGCACGTGCCGTGTACCGCAACACCTCGCAGGATCTCCGCAATTACAAGCGTTTGCAGATGTGGATCCATGCCGAATCCCTGATCGATGACCAGACATCGCTACGCAATGGCGATCTATCCGTGTTCATCCGTCTTGGTTCAGATGTCCGCAACAACTTCTACGAATATGAAATTCCGCTCCGCCTGACCCCCCACGGCCATTACGTAGACTCATCAACAGACCGAGCCATAGTGTGGCCCGAAGAGAACTTCATGGACATAACCCTACAGAATCTCGTCGACCTGAAAAAACTGCGCAACCAGGCAAAGCGCAACGACGAGCCGGGGGTCGGATTTGGAGTATTATACACCGGACAGGATCCGTCGCACGAGAATAACCGCATGGCCGTTATGGGCAACCCGTCACTAAGCGATATACGCGTCATGATGGTTGGTGTCCGCAATAACTCATCAATAACAAAAGACGGAACCGTTTGGCTCAACGAACTTAAAGTGACCGATTTCGAATCAGAAGGAGGATGGGCTGCCGACGGAACAGCATCCCTGTCATTGAGCGACATAGCGACATTAAACGTCGGCGCACACTATGAAAGTGCCGGATTCGGTGGCGTGGACCAAAGCCTCAACGAACGCAGAATGGACGACTACTCACGCTACACCGTAGCTGTCCAGACCGATCTCGGCCGCTTCCTCCCGGAGAAAGCCCACCTGCGTGCCCCGATTTTCTATTCAATGACTAAAGAAAAAACAACTCCCAAATACAATCCCCTCGACCAGGACGTATTACTCAAAGACGCACTTGAAGGAGCATCCAAATCCGAGCGCGACTCCATTAACGCATTTGCAATAGAGAACTCCACTCAACAGAACTTCTCCATCTCAGGGCTAAATTTTGATGTACGCAGCAAAAATCCGATGCCATGGGATCCGGCGAACTTCACTGTCAACTTCTCATTCAACAAATCGTCAAAGACTGATCCCACAACCGAGTACGAGAATATAAACGACTACCGCGGTAGCTTCCAATACACCTATACCCCCTATATCAAACCGCTCAAACCATTCGCCAAAATAACCTCCAAATCCAAGAACGCCCGCTTCCTCAAGGAATGGGAACTCAACTGGCTCCCGAACTCCATATCCTTCCTGACAACAATGTCGCGCTATTACTACGAACAGCAGACACGCTCCGCCACCGATGTGGACTTCCGCATGCCTGTTTCCGTAAGCAAGAACTTCCTATGGGACCGTCAACTTGCCGTCACATGGAATCTGACAAAATCGCTCAACTTCACTTTTAATTCCAACACATCGGCTCGAATTGAGGAACCCGTAGGAGCCGTTAACAAAAAACTGTTCCCCGACCGCTATCGTGAATGGCGCGACTCTGTATGGACCAGCATCCTGCATCTCGGAACGCCATGGAGCTACAACCAGACATTCGTAGGCACATACCGGGCTCCATTCAACCGCATTCCGGCACTCGACTTCATATCAGCCTCATTGAGCTACAACTCAACCTACCGCTGGGATCGTGGAGCAACGATCGATGATGTCAACCTCGGCAATACAATAGCCAATCAGGCGGCATGGAACCTCGATGGCCGGCTCAACCTTGAAGGCCTCTACAATAAGAATCCCTACCTGAAACGCGTCAACACACGCTTTGCCGCATCCAAACGCGTGACCCGTAGCTCCAATTCCAAAAATTCAAAATCCAAGAAGACAACATCGTCCAACTCCAAGCCGAAAGCCAAACGTTTTGAACGCACTTTCGCGCTCAAGGCCGACTCATCCATAGTCATCAAACACAACCTGCGGAACAAGAAAGTAAAAGTCACAGCCGTCAAGGCTTCCGACAACACTCCGTTCAACATACGGTCAAAAGTAATCGACGCAAATACCGTGGAGATCCTGACCCATGGCGACGAGAACATCAAGTTCACCGTAGTCGAGATTCTTAAAGACAAGAACTCGTTCTGGGATGAACTTGGCGAACATGCCGCCCGTTTTGCCATGAGCACACGTTCGGCAAGCATACGCTGGCGCGACACCCGATCACTCTCCATTCCCATGTTCTCGCCCAATATCGGCAACATGTTCGGACAGACAGGCAGTCTCGGTCCATTGGCTCCCGGTCTTGACTTCGCATTCGGATTCGTCGACGAATCCTACATAACCAAGATCAAAGACCGCGGCTGGCTCATGTCCAACGACGGACAGACCACTCCGGCCATATACTCCCACACCAACGAAGTGAATATCGAACTGACTCTCGAACCGATTAAAGGTCTCAAGATCCAGCTGACAGGAAACCGAACGGACAACCGTACAAGCTCCGTACAGTTCATGTACGACGATATGCCTACATCCCTCTCGGGAAGCTACACCAAAACCCACTGCGCTATCGCCACAGCATTGCGGTCAAGCAGTGCCGGCAATGGATACGACAGCGAGACATTCAATAAATTCGTAGAAAACATCCCGGTGATAGCACAACGTGTCGAATCGCAATATCGCGGACTGCGCTATCCATCCGGAGGCTTTATGGAAGGGAACGCCAATGCCGGACAGATATTTGATCCGGAAATCGGTACAGTCAGCCCGACATCAAGCGACGTACTGATTCCGGCATTCCTGTCGGCCTATACCGGCACAAACGCGTCAAAACAATATCTAAGCCCATTCCCGTCGCTTGCCCAGGTGCTTCCCAACTGGCGCGTGACCTATGATGGACTAATATATCTTCCGGCCATAGCCAATATATTCAAATCGCTCACCCTCACACATGCCTACCAGTGTACCTATTCCGTAGGATCATATTCATCTTATCTCAACTGGATAAGTGCCGACGGACAGCTTGGCTTCACACTCGACGAACTGACCGGACGTCCGGTTCCGGCCTCTCCCTACAACATATCCTCGGTAGCCATCACCGAACGATTCTCCCCACTTGTCGGAATCTCAGCCACATTGAAAAACAACATGACCGTCAATGCCGAGTTCCGCGAAGCGCGCACACTGACATTGAACACATCGGCAGCCCAAGTGGTAGAAGCCTCCCAACGCGGAATCACAGCCGGGGTTGGCTACAAGATCGTAGGTTTCAACTCAGTACTGAAAATAAAAGGGTCGCAACAGGGTATCAGCAATGACCTGACGGTCAACGCCGACTTCTCCTACGCCCTCAATCAGGCACTGATCCGCCGCATAGAAAACGGCTACACACAGGCCACCTCAGGAACCAGAACCATAGCAGTGAATCTGACAGCCAATTATATACTGTCGAGACGCATGACCCTCGGCCTGTATTTCGAGCATCAGATCAACACCCCTCTCGTATCATCCACGGCCTATCCGACCACCAACACGGCATTCGGCCTCTCATTTAATTTCTCTTTAGCACGATGATAAGCTACCTACAGATTGAAAACCTATCCAAAAGTTATGGCGACCGCCTGCTGTTCCACTCCGTAACATTCGGAGTGAACCAAGGCGACAAAATAGGACTGATTGCAAAAAACGGCACCGGAAAAACCACCCTGCTCAATATTATCGCAGGCAAAGAATCGCCCGACGACGGCACCGTAGTGTTCCGCAAAGATCTTCGGGTAGGAATCGTTGACCAGATGCCGGCCCTCGACGAGAATGCAACAGTAATAGAGGCATGCCTTAAGACGACAACCCCGGCCACCCGTGCCATAGCCGGATATGAGAAAGCTATCGCCGGATCTGACACAGATGCTATCAACACGGCCATACATGAGATGGACGCCGCTTCAGCATGGGATTATGATGATCGCCTGAAACAGATGCTCCATCAACTCAGGATAACCGATGTCAATGCCCGTATCTCCACCCTATCCGGTGGCCAGAAAAAGAGAGTGGCAATTGCAAGCACTCTGCTCGAGAATCCGGAGCTGATAATACTCGACGAACCGACCAACCATCTCGACATCGAGATCATCGAATGGCTTGAGGACTATCTGCGACGCCAGAATGTCACACTGCTCATGGTGACCCACGACCGTTACTTTCTCGATGCAGTGTGCAACAAGATCATCGAGATTGACCGTCAGGAGATCTTCACCTATGAAGGCAACTATGACTACTATCTGCGCCGGCGCCAAGAGCGTATCGAGGCTATGAGTGCCGAACTGGCCAAGGTGAAGAACACGCTGCGCCGCGAACAGGATTGGATGCGCCGACAGCCACAGGCTCGCGCCGGAAAGGCCAAATACCGCATCGATGCTTTCTACGATCTGAAAGATCGGTCGCGACTCGATCTCTCTGAAAAGAACGTAGACATCCAGTCAATCGGATCCACATATATCGGCTCAAAAATATTTGAGGCCCGGAACATATCCAAACGTTTCGGCGACACTGTTATTCTCGACGACTTCAACTATATATTCGCCCGACACGAAAAGCTCGGCATAATAGGACGCAACGGCGTCGGGAAGTCAACCCTTATAAAAATGCTTCAGGGAATAATTCCCCCCGACAGCGGCACATGGGATGTAGGCACAACCGTGCGTTTCGGCTATTACAGTCAGGACGGAATCGACTTTGACCAGTCGAAAAAAGTTGTTGATGCAGTCAGCGAGATCGCCGACAATATCGTTCTCGACAACGGGCAATCCTACACCCCAATGCAGTTTCTGACCCGGTTTCTCTTCTCCCCTGCTGACCAGCAGAAATATATCCACACTCTCAGTGGCGGTGAACGCTGTCGGCTGCATCTGGCCACCGTACTGATGCGTCGTCCCAACTTTCTTATTCTCGACGAGCCGACCAACGATCTCGACATAGTGACACTCGGCATTCTTGAAGAATATCTGCGTGAGTTCTCAGGCTGCCTGATCGTGATTTCCCATGACCGTTTCTTCCTCGACAGCATCGTGGATCATATCTGGGTCTTGGAAGGAGCCGGAACGGTCAAGGATTTCCCCGGCAACTACTCCGACTATCGCCGCTGGTTGCGCGATAATCAGACCAAAAATGAGGATACGGCTCCAAAAACCGAAAAAAAAGAGAACAATTCACGCCGTCAGGAAAACCGTCCGCGTCGCATGTCGTTTAAAGAGAAGAAAGAATTTGAAACCCTTTCCGATGAGATCGACCGGCTTTCCGACGAAAAGAAATCGCTGGATGAGATTTTCAATTCCGGCCAGACAATCGAAAACGTTGCCGAACTATCGGCCCGTTACGACGAACTGACCCGGATGCTTGACGAAAAAGAGATGCGTTGGCTTGAACTCTCGGAACTGGCTTGATCATCAACCGACACCAATGGCTAAAAGAGAAAACAACAAATCCACATTCCTGAAAAAACTTAGACATCATGTCTGGGTATGGGGCAATGCGATTGCACGTTTTCTCAATCGCGGAATGGTTATTATCTCACGTATATCACAGATACTGATGGTGATAACCGTTATCGCGGCTTTATTATGCCTCGTAGCCTTGGTGATACGCACCGGTTACGACCATACCCCTGTTGAAATCCGCCAGATCCACAGCATGATCCGTATCACACAAGGCATTTTCATCGTCAATGTGCTCTTCAATCTCGTGCTAAACCTGCGCAACACAATCCGCAACACTCGTCTTATAAAATGGATTGTCGACATATCAGTGCTTCTTACACTCCTCCCATGGATTTACCCTTATCCGTCCGATCCTTGGATACCATGGCTCGAATCGCTGCTCTATTCCAACAAGTTCCTATATACGGTTCTCGCATGCTATTCCATAGTTGCGATATGCTACGCCGTGTTCAAACTGATAGGACGGCGCACCAACCCATCCCTGCTTATGTCCGGCAGTTTTCTGGTGTTCATAATAATCGGTTCATTTCTTCTGATGCTGCCCAAATGCACCTACGGCAGCATCAGCTACATAGACTCATTGTTTGTCAGCACGAGCGCCGTATCTATCACCGGCCTTACTCCGGTTGATATTCCGGCTACGTTCACTCCCCTCGGACAGATCATAATAGCCATTCTCATCCAGATCGGAGCACTCGGAGTCATGACATTCACAAGCTTCTTCGCGCTCTTCTTCAGTGGATCGACATCCATCTACAGCCAATTGATGCTGAAAGATATGGTCTATTCCAAAACACTAAGCTCGCTGATCCCCACGCTGCTTTATATCCTTGGATTCACAATAGCCGTTGAAGCCATAGGAGCCGTTCTTGTTTTCCTGACAATCCACGGCACTCTTTCAATAACCATCGGACAGGAGATTGCATTCTCCGCCTTCCATTCGCTTTCGGCCTTCTGCAACGCCGGATTCTCTATCCTCCCCGACGGCATGGCAAACCCCATGCTCATGAATGGCAATACCTCGGTCTACTGGGTCACTTCCCTACTGATAATATCCGGCAGCATAGGCTTCCCCATGCTCGTGAACATCCGCGATGTGATCGGCCTGCGACTGAAATCTCTCCGCCACCGCCTGTTCCACCGCGACACCACCTATATAAAGCCGGTTCATATATATAATATGAACACAAAGATAGTGTCTGTCACTTTCGCCATCCTGTTTCTGATCGGAGCCTTAGGATTCTTCTTCCTGGAATTCAACAACTCATTGGCCGGCATGTCGCTCTGGGAAAAGATCACGCAAGCCGTTTTCAACTCCGCCACACCGCGCAGCGCCGGATTCTCTTCCGTCAATCCTGCCGGGTTCATGCCGGTAACGCTGTTGCTCGTAATGTTCCTGATGTGGGTGGGCGGCGCATCTCAGTCAACAGGTGGTGGCGTCAAAGTCAACACCCTTGCTGCCATCTGGCTCAATCTGCGTGCCATATTGACCGGAGCACCCAAAGTCACGGCATTCCGTCGCACTGTAAGTATCGGGTCAGTCCGGAGAGCAAACGCCGTGGTGGCAATCTCCATCCTCTCTTATCTGATATTCTCATTGCTCGTGGTTGGTTTCGATCCGGATCTCCCCGTACGCGATCTGCTTTTTGAAACGCTATCGGCACTCTTCACCGTCGGTTCATCCCTTGGAGTCACTGACAGATTGTCGGATGCCTCCGAAATAACCCTCAGCATAGCCATGTTTCTTGGACGCGTAGGTCTGATCTCCCTGCTCTCAGGGCTGATGCGTCATCGCCACGTTCCAGGCGTCACCTACCCTTCCGACAATATCATAATCAACTGACACAACTTCAATCCATCTGTTATGCGCTACCTCATCATCGGACTCGGAATATATGGTTCCAACCTTGCCATCGACCTCACCAATATGGGTCATGAAGTGATCGGTGCCGACAAGAATCCCACACTTGTCGAATCCATCAAGGATTTCATCTCAACAGCCTATATCATAGACTCGACCGATGAAGTTTCACTTGAAGTGCTGCCACTTAAAAACATCGATCTTGTGATAGTTGCCATCGGCGAGAACTTCGGCGCAAGCATCCGCACCGTGGCCATCCTGAAAAAACTCGGAGTGGAGCATATCTATGCACGTGCGATCGACAAACTCCACGAATCCATTCTCCAGAGTTTCGAGATCGACAGGATCATTACTCCGGAGCAACGCGCCGCCGCCGACCTTGTGAATGAAATGACATTGGGCTTCGACAGCGAGACCATGCGCCTTGATGCGGATATGATGGTTGTCAAATTCCGTATGCCCGAATTTTTCGTCGGCATGCGGTATAACGCACTCGATCTTGAAGATCAATTCGGACTGAAACTGATTGTGGCAATGCGTAAGACACGTTCACGTAATATTCTTGGAATTGAGCGCGACTGCTACACCGTCATACCCGACACAGAATCCGATGAACAGCGCGTGGAATCCGACGACATGATCACATGCCTTGGTTCACAGCAGGCCTTCCGCACGCTGTTCAAACACTACGAATCCCGACAATAGAAACTAAAGAGAGGCGTTGCAGAATAGCTCCACAACGCCTCTCAGCATTATTCTCATGCCTTATTATTTTGCCTCTTTCTCTTTGGCCTCTTCGATTTTTGCCTTCAGATCATCATATTTCTTCTGATTGCTTTCGTCAAGATTGGCCTGTTCCAATGTCAGGGCGAATCCAAAAGCATAGCGTATAAGCGACATTGCTTCCTCATCATTATGCAGTTCCATAGGATTATCCTCATACTTCTCATCAAGCTTTTCAACTTCCTTTGTGACTCCATCAAGCTGTTCAATCATAGCCGAATAGTCTGCTTGGGTCAGTTCATCATGGTTCTTGATTTTCTCTGCAAGTTCCTCACATGTTTTTTCATTATAGCCACCTGAGCAGGAAGCCATTGCAATGGCAACAACTGCCATGAGCATAAATTTAAAGATCTTCATAGCTGGTTTATTTAAATGTTAGGATTTCCAAAATTAATGTTTTATATAGAAATCCACAAATTTATACAGAGATTTAGTAACTTTGTAAGACTAACACAGCTTATAAAGTTTTGGAAGATTACCTCGACAAACTCAACGATCAGCAGCGTGCAGCCGTTGTCTACACCGACGGCCCACAGCTTGTCATAGCCGGAGCCGGTTCGGGCAAGACACGCGTGCTGACCTACAAGATAGTACACCTTTTGCAGATGGGCTATGAGCCTTGGCGCATTCTCGCCCTGACTTTCACCAACAAAGCCGCCCGTGAAATGCGCGAACGCATAGAACAGCTCGTAGGCCCGAAAACAGCGTCACGGCTATGGATGGGCACTTTCCACTCCATTTTCGCACGCATCCTGCGTCAGAACGCCGAACGGATAGGCTACAAGCCTAACTTCACGATCTATGATACCGCCGACTCAAAATCGCTTGTCAAATCCATAATCAAGGACATGGATCTCGATGACAAGATCTACAAACCGAACACTGTGCTCTCCGCCATATCATCGGCAAAAAACGCGCTGATATCCCCTGAGAAATATGCCACGCTGAAAGATGCCATGGAAGCCGACCGACAGAGCCGCCGGCCGCTGATATATGCCATCTACCGCACCTACCGCGACCGTTGCTTCACTGCAGGAGCCATGGATTTTGACGATCTGCTCTACTATACCAACATCCTGCTGCGCGACAATCCCGACCTGCTCCACCATTATCAGGAATTTTTCCGCTACGTGCTGGTCGACGAGTATCAGGACACTAACTTTGCCCAGCATGTCATTGTCTCTCAGCTTTGCAGCGCAAGCGAACGGCTCTGCGTTGTAGGTGATGATGCCCAGAGCATCTACTCCTTCCGCGGAGCCAACATCAGCAACATTCTCAACCTCAAACGGGGCTACCCGAACCTACAGATATTCAAACTGGAACAGAACTACCGCTCCACACAGACCATAATCAACGCAGCCAACTCGCTTATAGAGAAAAACACCCGGCAGATACCCAAAAGAGTATTCTCTAAAAACGCGTCCGGCCATCGCATTGAAGTGGTGCAGAGCTACAGCGATTTCGAAGAGGGCTATCTTGTTGCCAACCGAATATCGCAGGTAAAGATGCGTTCGGGCGATTCTTTTGAAGATTTCGCTATCCTCTACCGCACCAACGCACAGAGCCGTGTTCTGGAGGAATCTTTACGCAAGCGCAACATTCCTTACAGAATATACGGTGGGCTTTCATTCTATCAGCGCAAGGAGGTCAAGGATGCCATCGCATATTTCCGTCTGTCGGTCAACCCGTCCGACGACGAAGCCCTGAAACGAGTGATCAACTTCCCGGCGCGCGGCATAGGCGAGACCACACTCAACAAACTGCTGCGTGCAGCCATAGAAAACAAAGTCAGCGCATGGGATGTGATCTGCGACATGGATCTCTACAACCTCGATGTCAACTCCGGAACGCGCCGCAAACTCGACGGATTCCGGGAGCTGATCCAATCATTCATCAGCGCAAACGCATCGGGACAGAATGCAGAGGAAGTGGCACGGCTGATCATATCGCGTACCAAACTGCTATCCATGCTTCTGACCGACAACACCCCCGAGAATCTTTCAAAGCAGGAAAACCTGAACGAACTTCTCTCCGGTGCTAAGGAATTTATTGACACTCGAATTGAGGAAGGCAACGAGAATCTCAGTTTGTCCGACTTTCTGGGCGAAGTATCACTTGCCACGGATCAGGATTCCGATGATGACGACGGACAGGCTCAGGAACGTGTCACGCTGATGACTGTCCATGCGGCCAAGGGTCTTGAATTCAGCAATGTGTTCATCGTAGGCGTTGAAGAAGACCTTTTCCCCTCGGCAATGTCAAATGGATCGATTGAGGAGATAGAAGAGGAACGCCGTCTGCTCTACGTGGCCATAACACGTGCCAAGAATTTCTGCATGCTCTCCTATGCCTCCACACGCTACCGTAACGGCACAACCTGCACCACCTCGCCATCCCGATTCCTGCGCGACATCGACATTCAATATCTCAATCTCTCTTCAGGGACATCCATCGCCGCGCCCAAACGCTCATTTGAATCCTACGGCAACTCCTACCATGGATCGTCATTCAAGCCTCTGTCTTCGACAAAAAGCCAGCCGGCTCCCACACGCAACGCATCCCCATCGACTCCGGCTACCGGAAACAACAGCGGAACCGGCGGAGGACTTCACACCGTCGATGAACTGGCAACAGGAATGGCTATCGAACACAGCCGCTTCGGACGCGGACAGATCACGGATATCGACACAACCCACGCAGATCCGCGCATAACCGTGGAATTCGACAATCTGGGATCACGTGTGCTTCTACTTAAATTCGCCCGTTTCAACATACTTGACCAATGAAAGAAAATCAGCTACCGACTCCATTCTATATAGTCTATGAAGACCGTCTTCGCGCCAATCTTCAATTGATCGACTCCGTGCGACGACGCGCCGGAGTGGAGATAATCATGGCCTTCAAAGCCAATGCTCTCTGGCGTTCATTCGGACCTATGCGGGAAATGGGATTTAAATTCACGGCATCGTCTCTCAACGAGTTGCAGCTTGGCAACAAACATCTTGCGGCCAAAGCCCATTCGTATTGCCCTGCCTACACCGACCGGACGATTGATGCCTTTCTGAACGGATCGTCACACATCACATTTAATTCCCTCTCCCAGGCCGAACGGTTCTGTAGCCGCGCCCTGAAAGCAGGTGTCAGCCCCGGACTGAGAGTCAATCCGCAATGCTCGGTAATTGACACCGACATATACAATCCGGCGTTACCGGGATCGCGATTCGGCGTTACACGCGACATGATTTCCGACCGCCTGCCGGAAGGGATCGAGGGTTTGCATTTCCATGCCTTATGTGAATCCACATCGTTCGATCTTGCAAAAGTTCTCGCAGCCTTTGAAGAACAGTTCGGCGAATTCCTGCCGTCGCTCAAATGGGTCAACATGGGAGGCGGACATCTTATGACCCGTGAGGGCTACGATACGGATCATCTAGTGCAGCTTCTCAGCGATTTCCGTCGCCGCTATCCCAATCTAAGCGTGATCCTCGAACCGGGAAGCGCATTCACATGGCGTACAGGCGATCTGATCACATCCGTGGTCGACATAGTAGAGAACCAAGGGATCTCAACCGCTATAATCGACGCCTCTTTCGCATGCCACATGCCCGACTGCCTTGAAATGCCCTACAAACCGGCCATAACAGAAAGCGTTCCGGAAGCTCCCGGTCTGCCTGTCTACCGCATTGGCGGCAACTCCTGTCTGAGCGGCGATTTTATTGCGTCATGGTGTTTCCCCTCTCCGCTCAAAGCCGACGACCGTCTGCGTTTTGAAGACATGAACCACTACACCACAGTCAAGACCAACATGTTCAATGGCATCCAGCATCCCGACATCGTATGGTGTGATTCAAATGGCGACTGCTCCTATCTGCGACGTTTCACTTTCGAGGACTATGAGTCCAGAATGTCTTAAATAAAACCAATCCTGCCATGCCGAAATACTCAGTAATAGTTCCGGTCTATAACCGCATTGACGAGGTCGACGATCTGCTCCGAAGCCTTTCCCGGCAATCAATGACCGACTTTGAGACAATAATCGTGGAAGATGGTTCCACAGAGCCTTGTCAGCAGACTGTTGATCACTATAAAGATAAACTGGATGTAAAATATTTCTACAAGGAAAACGAAGGCCGCTCCATAGCCAGAAACTATGGGATAGAACGCTCTTCGGGTCAATATCTCATTTTCTTCGACTCTGATTGCGTGATCCCGGCCGACTATTTTGAAAAACTCGACAAATCTCTTTCAGCCCGTAAGCTGGATTGCTTCGGAGGTCCCGATGCCGCGCACTCATCATTCACCCCCGTCCAGAAAGCGATATCATTTGCAATGACATCATTCCTGACAACAGGTGGCATACGTGGAGGCAAAGTTCAGCTTGAAAAATTCGTCCCCCGATCTTTCAACATGGGCTATAGCCGCGAAGTATATAACCGCGTGGGGGGATTCCGGGAGATGTTTTCAGAAGACATCGACATGAGCACCCGAATCCGCCAGGCCGGATTTTCCATCGGCCTGATACGCGACGCCGAGGTCTATCACAAACGTCGCGTTGACTTCCGCAAATTCTGGCGTCAGGTCCACGTGTTCGGCATGTCGCGTATCACTCTTAAACTTCTCTACCCCGACTCCCTTAAAATTGTCCATACGCTGCCGGCTCTTGCCGTAATCATAGGGATTCTGCTCCTTGCCCTCGGCATCTTTGTCTCCCCATGGTGGTTGCTGCCGCTCGGTGTCTACATAGTGGCCATATTCCTCGCAGCCCTTGCCTCGACACGTTCGCTTCAGATCGCTGCTCTTGCCGTTCCGGCATCCATCATTCAGATCGTGGGCTATGGCACAGGTTTCATCCGCGCTTATTTCACCAAAATAATCCTCGGACGCGGACGCGACATAAATCAAGAGATTGCAATGCGCAAAGGAAAATAAACACATCCCTATAAGACACTCCATGGAAAAAGCTGCCACACCATCCAATAGTCCGCTCCCCTCGCCGTCAAGGATCGCCGATCTGTGCGACGACGACAAGCCTCGCGAGAAAGCCATAGCTCATGGCATCCGTACCCTCTCCGACACGGAACTGATAGCCATACTTCTGGGTGGAGGCGTTCCGGGCAAATCAGTTATAGAACTCAGCCGGGAACTTTATCAGGCTTGTGGCAACTCGCTAAGCACAATGGCACAGATGAGCATCCGCGACATGTCGTCACGATTCCATGGCATAGGTCCGGCAAAGGCGGTGACCATAGCTGCCGCCCTTGAATTAGGTGGACGCCGGAAAGACATCAAGCCATCCGACAAGCCACGGATCACAAGCTCCGAAGCGGCCTACGAAGCGATAAGGAATAATGTCGAGAATCTCGCCACAGAAGAGTTCTGGATACTGTTAATCTCGCGTTCAGGGCGCCTCATTGCCAAAGAATGCATCAGTCGCGGAGGGACAGGCGCAACTGTTGTTGAGCCAAAGATTGTGATGAAACATGCCATCGGCCATCTTGCATCATCCATAATCCTTGTCCACAACCATCCCTCAGGCAACCTCAATCCATCCCCACAGGACGACGCTCTGACCAAACGCCTCAAAGAAGCCGGAGACATAATGGAAATCCGGGTAATCGACCACCTCATAGTCAGCCCGGAAGAAGGCTTCTACTCCTACGCCGACCACGGCCGCCTATGATCTGTTCGTTCCGTAACCATAGACATATAAAATGCCGGAGCAATTGACTTCACTCCGGCACTCTATACTCTATACTCTATACTCTGACTTATTTCGCCAGAATATCCTTGACCGAACCAAGCGACGAGAGCACTCCGGTTGCCTCATAGGGGATATAGATGGTCTTGGCATCCTTACCTTTTGTCATCTCACCGAGAGTTTCAATATATTTCATTGCAAGCATATACGATGCCGGATTGGTATTGGATGCTGCCACAGCCTCAGCCACCCGACGTACAGCCTCAGCCTCAGCTTCGGCCTGTAGAATCTTCGCCTTAGCCTCGCCTTCCGCTTTCAGGATCTCCGATTGCTTGGCTGCTTCGGCCTGGTTGATGCGCGATTGCTTCTCACCCTCCGAACGCAGGATCAGCGACTTCTTCTCACCCTCGGCATTCAGGATCTCGGCACGTCGGTTGCGCTCCGCCTGCATCTGCTTCTCCATTGCCTCCCTCACGCTCTCCGGAGGTGTGATATCCTGCAATTCGACACGGTTCACCTTGACACCCCACTTGTTTGTGGCATCGTCAAGGATAGCCTGCAACTTAGCGTTGATAGTGTCACGCGAAGTAAGCGTCTCGTCGAGTTCCATCTCTCCGATCACATTTCTCAGCGATGTCTGCGTCAGTTTCTCTATGGCGTTCGGCAGATTGTCAATTTCATAAACAGATTTCTTCGGATCAACGATCTGGAAATAAAGCAGCGCATTGATCTCCGTGGTCACATTATCCTTGGTGATAACTTGCTGCGATGGGAAATCATAGACCTGTTCGCGCAGATCGATCACACTCGTTGTTGAAACCCGTACATAATTCCGGCCATTTCCGAGATGCTCAACTCTACGGGTGTAGACCACCTTCGGCTTATCAATAAACGGCCAGATGATGTTAAGACCGGCTGGCAGGACACTATGGAAACGTCCCAGACGTTCAATCACTCTTGTTTCTGACTGTGGCACCACCTTGACAGCATTTGCCACGATAATTACTGCGAGGAGTACTATGACTCCGATAATGATCCAGACTTCCATGATACTAAATTTAGATGTTATTAAATGGGTCGAACTATCAATATGATGCTGTCATAGCCCATGACCTCGACTTTCTGTCCTGGCAGTAACGCCGCGTCATCCTCCGTTCTGACAAGCCAGCGGTCGCCGTCGATCTTTATTCTCGGTCCTTGATCAGCCACACCGGTTGCCACAGGCTCCACAACCGACCGACGGCCGACAAGCGCATCCATATTGCTCGTCGACTCCTTGGTCGGGGTTTTGATTATGCCGTAACGACGGAATAGCTTGGGAACCACTATCAGAGCGGCTATCATAACGAACGCCATGGCTATCAACTGGATCTCAAGGCTTCCTCCGCAAAGAGCTGCGACAAAGCCACCCAGCACCCCGAACGCAAGGCTCAGGGCTATGGCCGACATTGTGAAGATCTCAATGATCACCAGCAATATCGCCACAGCAAGCCAGATCATCCACATATCAGTAATCATACAGAAGTTCATAGCTTTCAAGGTATAGTGTTGCGCCTCGTGCCCCTGTGAAATAGTCGCCATATTTGGATGCCGAAGCAGTCACAAGAATATATTTCGGGACGCGGTTGGTTGCTTTATAATCAAGTTCTATATCAACTGTGATATAATCGCTGATAGTGTTGCCGCTCTGATACTGACCGTATGCGATTACCCCTTCATCCGTTGGGCTGAAAAGCTGACGGTTGGTGGGATTCGTACGGATCTCGAACGGCTGATCCCAGTCGCCGAGCGCACACCACACGATACATGTATCGGGCTGTCCTACCATATACTGCTGATTCGGATTAGATTTACTTGCATCGCTGATAGCTGCCGTTGTGTACTTCAGTTTCGCACGCAACTTTGTAGGACGGTTTGTGAACGGGCGACCGAAGTCAAGGATGCCGTTTGTTCCGTCAATCTTCTTGAAATCACCGGCGAAATAGTTTCCGGCTGCGAGTTTACCAAGAATAGAGATGCCGACAAACTTTGTCTCCAGCTTGGCGCCCTGATAGCCCGTCGGAGATGTGGCTACCTCGATAGGAAGCGTATTGCTGTTGCCCAAAGTGGCAGCACCTTTGTTTCCTGTACACCAGAATTGCTCTCCATCCTGAGCCCATGGGCACCAGATCTTTCCATCGAGCCACCAGTTACTGAAATCTGAGTTAGGCAGCTGCACATTGTCTTCAGTGGTGAACTCCACCTCCGCACTATGCTCGTCGTCGCTGATAGCGCGCGCCACATATTGAGTCTGTGAGTCGAGATTGATCACACGTGCGCGGAAACTTCCTCCATCAGTCGTGATCCAGTCCGACGGAACCACAATCCATTCATCGGAATCAGCCCTGCGGTATTCAAAACCATTGTTTTTGCCAACCTCGGCATCGCCATACAGCCATGCTACATTGGTCCAGGCATCTACTCGGGTCAGGAACACATTGACATCGGTCTGCTCTATTGTGATTGTCCACTCAGATCCGCGCCCGAATTCCGTGACATTTACCTTGACCGGAGCCGTGAAATCCACATGCTGACCGACAAGATCCGGATCCATCACAGCCAATGGACCTGCCAATTTTAAGGTTCTGACCTGGATATTGTCAAGCGGTTGCCCCATCGGCACCAGTGCTTTCACCGTACGCGCCTCCGCATCAATCTCCGCGGTTCCGATCTGAGAAGCCACGGTGAAATAACGGTCTATGGTCTGAGTAGCCATGATTGTCCATGTGAACACTCGCTCATAACGCTCCAGTTCAATCTCCACCGGAACACTGAGGTTGAGAGGATGATCAAACACTTGTGGATCGACACATGTCGTACCATCGGCCAAGTCAATACCCTTCACCACAACATTCTGGATATCGGCCCACTCGGTCAGATTAATCGTTATCGTGCGGTTGACTGAGTCTATGACCGGTGCGGTAGCCAACAGATCGTGACCATCAGCATCTACGCTCTCAATATCAATCGTATCAACCGACGGCAATACCCATGGATAAGGCAGGTCGTTTGATATACAAGCCGTGAATGCGGCTAAGATAATGGCCGCCAATGCGGCGCGGATTTTATTAAATGTGAACACCGATACCAAAATTAATGTTAAACAAGTTGAACTTAAAATTAGCGCCGCTGCTGAAACGCGATCCTTCTTCAACGCCATCGGTCACCTGCTTCTCATTGCGCAGATGGACTCCAAACACGCCGAACGACACATTGAAACTTATATAGTCCATAACGAACATACAGATACCGGGACTGAAATTCAATGCAACCTCGGTCAGATCCGTACGGGTGTCGCGGATCTGATCGTTGAACGGACGTTTGAATCTTGACGAACCGCTGCCGAACGACAGGCATGCCTCATTGAAGATTGCAAAACGCTTCGAACGCCCGAGACCAACATAGTTGCGGTAGAACACGCCCAATGCATATTTCGATGAATAGTAGCTGATATCGTGGATATCGAAACTCAGGTCGTCACCGAAGTTAACAGCCAGACGACCGAGATCGGCCTCCTGACGGGTATAGTCGAATTTCACACCCACACACTGGTTGGGACGGAAGAAATATGCCACTGTAGGACGCAAAGCATACTGCTTGCCATTGAAATCGAAATCATTCAAAGCCTGAAGAATCTCAACATCGTCAGCATCAAACTGGCTGTAGGATGCCATCAATTCGAATGCCCACTGTTTCTTTGGGATGAACAGATAGTTGAACAGACCTCGGTCATAACGACCGAAATTCCTATCCTGAAGAACGAGATTAACAGTATCACTGCCAACTATCACCTTTTCATCCATCTCAGGATAATGCACACGGCCTTTGACAATCCGCTTGCTTGTCACAGTATCTGTCACAACAGCTTCGGATGCGGAAACCCCGAGACATGCCAGAAAGGCTACTGCTATAAATATCAATCTTTTCATATTTTTCCGGGATTATATATAGAATGCCATGCCGAATTGCACGGAAAACAGATTAATTTTAAAATTAGCATGTTTGGAATTGCGGCGTGATACCTGAACCTGATTGGTCACCGCACGGGTATGGGTATATCCGAATCCGAGCACACCTATATTCACCTCTATCGCAGAATAGTTGTTGAGAAACATCACAAACCCTGGAGTCAGACCGATATTCAACGAGAAATTCTTCTCAAACGTTCCCTCCGGATGACGGTTCTCTCCCGACCCGGTATAGTTTGAATATTTCGATTGTCCGCCACCCAACGTCAGCTGCAATTCATTAAAGAGGCCGAAACGGCGGCTGTCGCCGAGTGAGATATAGTTTCGGAATGCTGCCGTGGCAAAATAGTTTGAACTGATCGAATATACGTTGTCGGCATCAAACATTGTCTCTGAATCGAGAATAAGACTGCCGGCATCAAGACGGGCTCGCGAACGCTCATAGCCAAACTTCAGGCCGGCGGCAAGATTGTCCTTGAACGCATACATAGCCATAGGTGTCACCTTGAATGAATAGGAATCCCCGTCTACTTTCTCAAACACGAAGAACTGATAATTGTCCTGATTGCTCATTGAGTAACCGACACTCACACCGGTTATCCATTGCCCTTTCGGTATGAACGAAACCTGCTCGAGATCTCTCTTGAAATGCTCCTGCGCCACCGCTGCCGGAGACGCAAGCGACATTGCCAGAGCAAGCGCCGTCATCATTTTGGTAATCTTGTTCATTTTTGATTGGTCTGTATTACAGTCTTTTTATGATTGGTTATTCTTTTGTTTTCAATATGATAATGTCAGATTGTCGATCCAGAGACATCCCCCGAGCGAGGTTGATGATACCGGATCAGGATATGTGATTATCGAGGCTGATTCCGTCTCTATTGAACCCCAGTTTTTCGATGAAGCCAACATCACCTTTATCCATTTGGCCTTCACGCCGAAATCGTTGTATGACAATGGGGCGCTGAATGCCGTATAGCTCATGGCCGTGGGCAGTTCCTGAAGCGTTCGCGAGATCACTATATCGGCACCGCCTACTTCTCCTATCACCTCCACGAGGACAACGCCACAATCAGATGCACCACCCACACATGGCACAAAACGGTAATAGCCGTTTATAGCCGTAGGGCGTGAAGTGAAAGCCATTCCCTCTGTATAGCTCTCGGTAAGAGTCGCCGGATCGAAGCTGTAGCTGCCTATGAACAGACGGCCGGCAGCCTTGTGGGATATGTGAGGAATATTTCTGTTGTAGTTGACATACGGCTGACCCGTCTGCCGGTAATCTGGAATCGCCTCGCCATTGACATCCCATGCCGTTGTCTGGATTGCTATGGCATAAGATCCATCCATTGCTTCTGTTATGGTATAGGTCGACGGCTGCATATACCATGTATTATGGTTAGAGGCTGCCGTACAGAATGTCTTGGCGTTGACATTACACCACGCTTTTGGCAGGTAATAATCATAGCTGGCATAGTTCTGCTGATTGTAAATGTCTACTATGTTCTGTGAATATCGTCCTCCCGATGGAAGATTCTTATATTCCAAACCATCATGAACATCCTCAAAGCTACCATCCGGAAGCTGCGAACACTTTTCCGTGTGAATAGCTACAGGAGCCATGAAATGTCCTGCCGCCGACTGCGGATCATACAATGTTGCTGTCAGCCGATAGTCACTGTTCTCATTAAGTCCGCCGATAATCACTATTCCTTTTTCAGGCTGCCTTGCTATAAGCTGTGTCTGGCTTCCGTTCACATAGATATTGACCATGGATGCTATGACCTCCGTCAGATCCGGATGCTCGGCATTGATTTTCAACACGGCGAGTTTGGCATAAGCATCGGCTTCAAACGAAAACTCCGGAGAAACTATGTCAACGGTTGTCCGGACTTTCTCTTCGCCACAATAGGTCACACGCA
This sequence comes from uncultured Muribaculaceae bacterium, assembly GCA_910579185.1. Classification (GTDB taxonomy): domain Bacteria; phylum Bacteroidota; class Bacteroidia; order Bacteroidales; family Muribaculaceae; genus Paramuribaculum. Next base: position 253,954 of record CAJTTG010000002.1, on the reverse strand, counting down.
TTTCCGCACTGCTGTTCTTTATTTCCGGCAACTTCAATGTCAGAATCCATTCACCCGAGTTGTCCTCCAGTCGATCTGCCGACAATATCTCGACAGGCGTCCATTCGGCCGGCGATCCAAGCAGGATATCAACATTCAGGTTTCCGGTTATATCACCTCCATGTGACAGCACCTTCATCCGGGCTACATTGACCCCCATGAGCACATCCGAAATTTCAATCACCGACAATTCAACCGGTTCTATATCTATGTTCATTGTCTCGGCTCCGGATGTACGTCCGTAGTCACCTTCCGCAATCAGCGAGAAACGCTGCATATCGCCGGATGAACGCATATTCCTGATCGCGTCCGACAGATCGATTTCCGTTATCGACGTTCCCCTGCCTGACAATCTCAGTCCCATAGTCATCATCTGATCAAGAATTTCAGAAGATGCTGTGACAAGATCTATGCTTGCCGGCCAACCTTTGGCGAGCAAAGCCGGAGCGTGCGTTGTCAGAACCAGCGACCTCAGACTTCCATCCGAAACGCTGAAACCTGTTTTCTGCTCGGGAGCGGTTCCCTCCGCCACCTTCAATGTCTCGCCCGAAGCAAACCCCAATGGAGTGATCGCCGGTGGGGTCGCCGCAAGGAATTCAGGTGTCAGACGGATTGTCCGGTCGAATTCCGACAGCATATCATCAAATGAAACCTTCACCTCCGCCACACCGTCAGCTCCTTCCGAAGCATCAACCGTCACATTATAGAGTGTTATAGCCTGAGCGGATGGCAGCACAGCCGCCAGAAAATCCACCTGATCTCCGGTTTCGGTAGTCAGATCGACATACACGTTAATATCATCAGGGCGCAGAAAAGCGCATCGCTGCTCAGTCGACGGATAAGGAAGGTAGATTCCACCGGATGAATGGAGAACAGCCTTCAGTTCAGGAAACATCGCCAAAGCCTCCGGTGTGTACGACATCGACACAACGGCATTGGCAATCCGGCACTCAAGTGGCAATTCGTAACTCTCTCCGCTGACAAGATTGACCGAACGGCTTCCATAGATACATGGTCTGTCAAAGCCCTCATTTTCTATTGAACCATAAAATGCCTCTACCTGATAAATACCCGGGCGCAACGGCTCTCTGCGTGGATATGCATTCACATCCTGCCATGTCCCGGAATAGAGACCATCATTGCTCGTGAGCCGGAATGAAAGTAGCGCCGATGCTATATCATCGGGAACGATTTCTGACGCATCCCGACCATCTACAGTCCGGACCGACAGATCGATAGTCACCTGCGGATCTATGAAAGCCGAACCGAAAAGCTCCACAACCGTCTCCTGCTGACATGCCGATACCACGAACGCAATAGCCGCGTAAACAGCCATGCGCACCGCAGAAAAACCATATATTTTGTAGAACATCTTATCCATTGCATAAGCCGGGCCGACCATGGTCCGACACGTTAACACAATCCCCTACAGGATATGCATTTTAATAAATTTTGTGTAAAGATAATATCTTTTCAGGTAACGACGCTGTACAAGCCACTTAAAATTAGTTAATCAACTTCCATCATAATCTTTATCAATATTTTTTGGTTAATTTTGCCGGTTGTTTAACAATAGGACAATTTACTGACATAAAAATGAAATTCAGACTCACCATAGCCGCTTCCATCATTGCAGCATCAACATTATCAGCTTCCGCATGGGACTTGAAAGAAGCTCTCGGTAACCTCAAAAGCGGCGACAGCTCATCATCCGTAACCGACGCCATATCTGGTGCACTCGGAGGCATTCTGTCAACCGGAAAAATAACCGTCGAGCAACTTGAAGGCACCTGGAACTACTCGGCTCCTGCCGTTACTTTCAAAAGCGACAATCTGCTGAAAAAAGCAGGCGGAGCTGCGGCTTCAGGGGTGATCGAAAACAAGCTCGCCCCTGTCTATAAGACTACCGGTCTCGACCAGCTGACCATGACCATCGACAAGCAGGGTGCATTCAGCATGAAAGTGCGCGGAATCACCCTAAAAGGCACTATTCAAGCCGTTGAGGATGAAAGTTCGCAGGCCAATTTCAAGTTCACGTTCAGCGGACTTGGCAAAAGCATCGGTGGCATCAACGCCTACATTGAAAAAAACATCACCGGATCAATGACCCTCACTTTCGATGTGTCAAAGCTGATCACGATAATGGAAAAGATCAGTTCTGTGACCAACAACTCTACCATCTCAACTCTATCAAAGACCCTATCGAGCTACGATGGCCTCTGCGCCGGATTTGAACTGAAAAAATAAAAAAGCGCAACCCCCGGATATGATTGCGGCATCAATCGTCACCTACAACACCGATTCCGAAGAATTGGCAAGATGCCTGCGCTCTCTCGATCCCGGGATATTCAACTGCATATATGTGGTCGACAACTCCTCGTGCAAAGCGACGGAGGACACATGCCGCCGTTTTCCAAACACTGAATATATCCCGTCTGAGAACATAGGCTATGGTGCGGCCCATAATATCGCGCTGAGAAAATCACTCGCATTGCGCTACGACTACCATCTCGTTCTGAACCCCGACATCGAGTTTTCACCGGCCGCCATCGGAAAAATCATCCGCTATATGGATGCCAACACCGATATCGGTGCCCTCCAGCCTATCATCCTCAACCCCGACGGGTCAATGCAGTACACGGTTCGACTTCTACCCACACCCATGGATCTTATCCTGCGACGTTTCCTCCCGGAATGGATATGCCGCCGTCAGCGAGACCGCTACGAACTGCGCCACATCGATCATTCCGAAACGTTCAATGTACCCGTAATCCAAGGCAGCTTCATGTTCCTGAGATGCTCAGCCATCAACAAAGTCGGGCTGTTCGACGAACGTTTTTTCATGTACCCGGAGGATATCGACCTCACCCGACGGATCCACCGTCATTTCCGCACTGTTTCGTTTCCCGACGTCACCGTGATCCATGACCACCGCGCGCAGTCCTATCACGATCCTCGTCTGCTAAGGATCCACATTGTCAACATGATCCGATACTTCAATAAATGGGGATGGCTGTTCGACAGCGAACGACGCCGGTTCAACAGCCCCCTGATAAAAAAATAGACGGCACGCTAAGAAATGCGTGCCGTCCAGGTGTCTCCGGCTGCTGTCCGGAGCTATCGTCATTTTAGAGTATATTCCACCGGCATCTGATTCGAATAACCGGACGCTGCTGACGGGATATCGGTAGAATCCGCAACAACATTGAACCTGACTCCGACCACTGCCGAGGCAAGGGCACAGCCCTCTTCCGCCACATTCATGGCCACTGACAGATTATGCTGACCGATGCTCAGACCCTCCGTCACAATTGGTATTCTCTCGTAGGGCGATGCTACCAGTCCAGGCATCCGTCCGTCGACATAGTATGTCACCAGACCGGCTATTGTTGCCTCATGGTCTGTATTGACCGCCTTCACGGAAATTCCGTCGATATAAAGCGTATCCGGCTTGACCACATACACCTGCGAACCTACCACGGTTCCGTTGGTATAAGAAAACGTTATGTCAACTTTCGGAAGGTTATCATCATCGTCGCACGACACTGCCAATCCCAGCAGCGGAAGTGCCAATAACAGAAATAATAATTTTTTCATAGCTAAATTAAGAAGTTATTGTGTGTCTATTTATCAGTTACTGAACACCAGTTCATCATCCTTCACATCGATCACTATCGGGCGTTCCTTGTCAACTTTCTGTGCAAGAATATCTTTCGACAGACGATTGAGCACAAGGCGGTGGATTGCACGTTTGACAGGTCGGGCACCGAACTCCGGATCATAGCCTTCTTCGGCAAGATATTTCAACGCCGCCGGGGTAACCTCCAGATTGACGCCATTGACCGACAGCATCTTCTGGATGCTTCTGATCTGCAAGCCTACAATCTCCTCGATCTCCTTCTCATTGAGTGGCGTGAACATGATTGTCTCGTCGATACGGTTGAGGAATTCCGGACGGATGGTCTGTTTCAGCATATCAAGAACCTCCTGTTTCGTCTTTTCCACAACCTCATCATGATTCTCCGGCGTCATCTTGGCGAAATTGTCGCGGATCACCGACGATCCCATATTCGACGTCATGATGATTATGGTGTTCTTGAAATTGACCAGACGACCCTTGTTGTCGGTCAGACGGCCATCGTCAAGCACCTGAAGCAGAATATTGAACACATCAGGATGGGCTTTCTCGATCTCATCGAAAAGAACCACTGAATATGGTTTACGACGCACTGCTTCCGTCAACTGTCCGCCCTCATCATATCCGACGTATCCGGGAGGCGCTCCGACAAGTCGGCTCACGGTATGCTTCTCCTGATATTCACTCATATCGATACGGGTCATCATGTTCTCATCGTCGAACAGATATTCGGCCAAAGCCTTGGCAAGTTCCGTTTTGCCCACACCTGTCGTGCCGAGGAATATGAACGAGCCGATCGGTCGGCGTGGATCATTCAGTCCGGCACGCGACCTGCGCACGGCATCGGCAATGGCGCGTATCGCTTCTTCCTGACCTACAACTCTGTTATGAAGTTCGGCCTCAAGATGCAACAGTTTCTCCTTCTCGCTCTGAACCATCTTGTTGACAGGGATTCCGGTCCAGCGCGAAACGACATCGGCAATATCTTCCGCATCCACCTCTTCCTTGATCAGAGCCTTTTCACCCTGCATCATTTTAAGCTGCTCCTGGATCTCGGCATTCTCCCGTTCCTTCTCCTGGACTTTAGAATAGCGGATCTCGGCCACACGGGCATAATCGCCCTCGCGTTCAGCGCGTTCGGCATCAAAGTTCAGTTGCTCAATATCGATCTTGTTCTGCTGGATACGGTTGATCAGATCTTTTTCGGCTTTCCATTTGGCCATGTACGACTTCTCCTCCTCCCGCATTTCGGCAAGATCTTTTTCAATATCGCGCACTTTGGCCTCATCGCCCTCTCGCTTGATAGCCTCACGTTCGATCTCTTTCTGTGCTATCATTCGTGAGATCTCATCAAGAGCCTGGGGCACGGAATCAATCTCCAGACGAAGTTTCGACGCTGCTTCATCCACAAGGTCAATGGCCTTATCCGGCAGGAATCGATCGGTAATATAACGCTCCGAAAGCTGCACGGCGGCAATAATCGCCTCATCGCGGATCCTCACTTTATGATGGTTCTCATACCGCTCCTTCAAGCCTCGGAGAATAGCTATGGCGCTCATCTCATCAGGCTCGTTGACCATCACCTTCTGGAATCGGCGTTCGAGAGCCTTGTCTTTCTCAAAATATTTCTGGTATTCATCGAGAGTGGTGGCACCGATACTTCTGAGTTCGCCACGTGCCAGTGCAGGTTTGAGGATATTAGCTGCGTCCATCGCACCCTCACCCTTTCCTGCGCCCACAAGTGTGTGGATCTCATCAATGAACAGGATGATCTCGCCATCGCTCTGGGTCACTTCATTGACTATGGCTTTAAGACGTTCCTCAAACTCTCCCTTATATTTTGCACCGGCGACCAGAGCACCCATATCAAGCGAGAAGATCTGCTTTGTCCTCAGATTCTCAGGAACATCACCACGCACGATTCTCTGGGCCAAGCCCTCGGCAATTGCCGTTTTACCGGTTCCCGGCTCGCCGATAAGCATTGGATTATTCTTTGTTCGGCGGCTGAGGATCTGCAAAACCCTGCGGATCTCATCATCTCGGCCTATCACCGGATCGAGCTTACCTGTTCTGGCTCGCTCATTAAGGTTGATGGCATATTTCGACAAGGAATTATATGTTTCCTCTGCACTCTGGTCGGTAGCTTTCTTCCCTTTGCGAAGTTCTTCTATCGCGCTTTTCATCTCGCTCTCGCCCATGCCACAATCTTTCATGATGGCCGATGCCGGAGAATTGACTTCAAAAAGAGCAAGCAACATCGCCTCAAGAGTAACATACTCGTCACCCTGTTTTTTGGCAATATCAAGAGAACGCTGGAGAACGTCATTGGAATAACGGCTGAGATATGGTTCGCCGCCTCCCGAAACTTTCGGCAGAGAGGCAAGTTCCTTGTCAACGGCATCCGTCAGCCTGGCTATGTTAGCACCGACTTTGGCGAAGATAAATTTCACAACCGACTCACCCTCCGAAAGAATCCCCTTCAAAAGATGGATCGGTTCAATGGCTTGATTACCATTGGCCTTAGTGATCTCAAACGCTTTCTGGACAGCCTCCTGCGATTTGATCGTGAAATTATTGAAATTCATAATATTTTGGATAAATAGTTTTACTTTCGTTTATATACGTCTAACAATCCTCGGGGCATTAATGTTTTTTTTGACCCATTTTTGACGTGTTTCAATGTTTATTGTTAATTTTGTGATGCAAAGAACGTGCCAAACAACAAACATACTGACAAGACAAATGAAAAAATTTCTCATAATATTATCCCTGCTCATCGGATCCATGTCCGCCATGGCGCAGGATAACAACACTTTCTTCCAGCTTCCGGTGATCCCGGACAGTCTGCAGAACCTACAGGACCGCACGGATTTCATGGTGACACATTACTGGGATTTCTGCGATCTGAACAAAGCTTTCTCGTCACGCGACAAAATGGCTGAGGCATTCGACACCTACCTGTCATTCATGCCCTACGCATCGGCAACCGTGGTATATGCCGGAGTCGATAATTTCATGAAGAAAATCGCCAAGAAACCGGCGAATGTCCTTTTCATCGGCGAGCTGGCCGAAAACAAGCTCTACAGTGACTCAGCCGAGATACAGAGCGACGAGCTTTTCCTGAGGTTCGCTCAGGCAATCGTCGACAATGGAAAGGTTGACAAAGCATCAAAAATGCGCTATCGCCACCTCGTAGAAGTCCTGTCAGGAAGCCAGCCCGGCCAGATTGCCCGACCGTTCAGCTACACCGACCTCTACGGCACCCAGGGAACCTTTGCTGTCGACACCACCAAGATATGCACGGTGCTCTTCTTCAACGACCCTGATTGTTCCGACTGCAACATGGCACGCATACGCCTTGATGCCGATGTCAAGACACGCATGCTTGTGGAAGGTGGAAAAGTCGACATTGTCAGCATCTACGCCTCCGACCCTGATCAGAACTGGACCGAGCAGGCCATGAACTATCCAAAAGAATGGCTCACGGTAGCATCCGAGCAGGTCAATGACCTATACGACATGCGCCACACCCCGACATTCTACATCCTCAACCCCAACGGAGCAATCCTCGCCAGAACTCCGAACGTGACGGACATTATTGCCGTCATGTCACATCTAAAATAAGCTAACCAGACTCATTTACAGCCAAATATTCAGATTATGAAAAAAGCAGCTGACATTATGTCACGGATATTCCTCCGCTTCACGGGCTATACATACAGCAACATGGCCCGTCTTTTCATGCGCCTTTTCGTCGGCATCATGTTCATGCAGTTCGGAATCCGCCATCTGGTCAATTATTCAGAACTCAGCCCCGTGTTTCCTACCATCTTCGGAATGGAACCCCAGACATGTCTTATAATCATGATCGTGATCGAGATTCTATGTTCGCTGCTGATTATGGTTGGATTCTTCACCCGGTTAGCGACCATACCACCGATCCTTTCAATGCTTGCCGCAGAGTATTACATTTTACATGATCTTCTCCCCCACACATACATCTACGGCCTCAACAGCACCGATCCCGGCTATCTGCCTATCATGTTCATAGGCATCTACCTCTTTATCCTTCTCGCCGGGCCGGGAAAAATCTCTCTCGATTATTTCATATCCATTTTCATCATCTCTCGTCAGGGACGTGACGAAAAGGAGGAACTCGACGAAGTATAACTACAGGATTCATGAAGATTGCAGTGCTCATATCAGGTGGCGTTGACAGCGCAGTGGCCGTACACAGACTTCTGGAACAGGGCCACGACCTGCACCTGTTCTATATCCGCATCGGCCTTGATACGGATGAAGGCGATTGCTCGGCGGAAGAAGATATAGAGATGTGCCGCTACATCGCCGCAAAATATAAACTGCCGTTTGAGGTGGTATCTTTGCATCAGGAATATTGGGATAATGTAATGGAATATGCCCTACGCACAGTGCGTCAGGGTCTGACACCAAATCCCGACATCATGTGCAACAAGATGATCAAGTTCGGATATTTCGAACAGCGCTGGGGGCATGAGTTCGACAAGACAGCCACCGGGCACTATGCCACAACACTCGACCTCGACGGTCGCGTGTTTCTCGGGACTGCGGTAGACCCGGTCAAGGATCAGACCGATTTCCTTGCAAGAATAGACTATAGCCAGCTGTCACATCTGATTTTCCCCATTGGTGATATGCCAAAATCGCAAGTTCGCGAAATAGCCATATCCACAGCAATGCCAAATGCTTATCGCCACGATAGCCAAGGCATATGTTTCCTTGGTAAAATCAACTACAACGATTTTATCCGACGGCATCTTGGAGAAAAGCCCGGGCCGATTGTCGAGATTGAGACCGGCCGGAAACTGGGCACACACCGGGGCTATTGGTTCCACACAATCGGTCAGCGCAAAGGGCTCGGACTGAGCGGAGGCCCATGGTATGTCGTGAAAAAGAACATCCACGACAATGTGATCTATGTCTCCAACGGTTACGATACTGAGCGTCAGTACGGACGGACTCTTCATCTCGACGAAATGCACTGGATCACACTCGATCCATGGAAAGACAATTGCCGCGACGTAGAGATCACCTTCAAGAACCGCCACATGCCCGAATTCATATCAGGTCGGCTGACACACCTCGGCGGCCTTGAATACGTCATCGAGAGTTCCCGCAAGGTCCAGGGTATCGCTCCGGGGCAATTTGCCGTGGTCTACGACCGCGACAGCCGCATCTGTTACGGCAGCGGCATCATAACTGGCCGCAACATTGAGAATGAGATTCAGAGTTAACCCTATAAACAACCAATAAGCTATGAACGAACGAATCCGGCTGCAAGTACTTGGTATATCATACTCCCAGATACAATCTGGAGCTTATGCGCTGATCCTCGCACAGGCCGGAGGCCCCTACAGGATACCTGTAGTGATCGGAGCTGCCGAAGCCCAGTCAATAGCCATGCGCATGGAGAGCATCACCCCTCCCCGTCCAATGACCCACGATCTCTTTGTCAGTTTCGCCCACGCATTCGGAGTTAAGCTCAACGAAGTGTTCATCTACCGCTTTGAGGACGGTATCTTCTCTTCGGAGCTGACTTTTACGGATGGCGACCGGACCGTCAGAATCGATTCCCGTACATCCGATGCTATCGCTATCGCGATGCGCACCGGAGCGCCTATATACACCACGCCGGAAATCCTCGATGAAACCGGATTTATAATGGAAGCACAGTCGGACGACGAAGAAGAGGATGAAGACGAACAGGCCGCACATGGCGCACCGACATTTTCCGATGACGATGACACCGACTCCGACAACAATACCATATCATCACAGCAACCTCGCCTGGAAAACTACACCATTGAAGAACTTGAACGCACATTGTCGCGCTTGATCGAGCAGGAGAACTATGAGGAGGCTGCAAAAGTCAATGAAATCCTTAAACACAAGAAAAACAAATAATATGTCAGCAATCAAAACAAAACTGGCTGCCATGAACTTTCTGGAGTTCGCAGTCTGGGGAGCTTACCTGACCTCGCTTGGTATATACCTCGCCGGTGCCGGGCTTGGTGACAAAATCTACTGGTTCTACACCGTTCAGGGAATTGTCTCGATCTTTATGCCGGCCATAATCGGTATAATCGCCGACCGATGGATACAAGCCCAGAAAATGCTTAGTCTGTGCCATCTGATAGCAGGAGCTGCAATGATGGCGGCGGCTTGGTATTGCCACACGGCCGGAGAAAACATAGAGTTCGGACCGCTATTCACATTCTATACTGTTTCTGTGGCATTCTTCATGCCTACGATCGGTCTTGCCAATTCCGTTGCCTACACGGCTCTCGGAAAAGCCGGACTCGACACCGTGAAGCATTTCCCTCCGATACGGGTGTTCGGCACCGTAGGATTCATTGCTTCCATGCTGCTGACCAACTTCGTTCAGATCGACGGTGTCTCGATGCAGAAAACATATTTCCAGCTTGTTTCATCCGGCCTGTTCAGTTTCGTTCTGGCATTTTACGCCCTGACAATGCCGAAATGTCCCACATCAAAAGCCACATCCACTTCTTTGGTCGACGCTTTCGGATTGCGCGCGTTCACTCTCTTCAAACAAAAGAAAATGGCTATTTTCTTCATATTCTCCATGCTTCTCGGTGTATCGCTGCAAATCACCAACGGCTATGGAACAACATTCATCAATGCCTATGAAAGTATTGCCGAATATGCCGACACATGGGGCGCACAGAATGCCACCGCGCTTATTTCGCTCTCTCAGGTCAGCGAAACCCTCTGCATTCTGCTCATACCTTTCTGCCTTAAACGTTTCGGAATAAAAGGAGTCATGATGATCGCCATGATTGGATGGGTGCTCCGATTCGGGTTCTTCGGACTCGGCAACCCGGGATCGGGAGTATGGCTGTTCGTTCTGTCAATGATCGTCTACGGCGTGGCATTTGACTTTTTCAACATCTCTGGCTCTCTCTACGTTGACAAGCAGACCGACCCCACAATGCGCTCAAGTGCCCAGGGGCTCTTCATGCTCATGACCAATGGCGTAGGAGCCACTTTCGGAACTCTTGCCGCCGGTCAGGTTGTAAACAATTACGTCTACTCACAACCGACAGCGGAAATGCAGATCTCCGGATGGCACACATCATGGTACATCTTCGCGGTCTATGCCCTTGCCGTAGCAATTCTATTCTGGTTGATATTCAAAGATGACGAAAAGCCTCGCATCACAACTGATAAAGCACTCACCGAGGAGGACATGACTATATGATCCAGTTTTATGCACCGGACATAGAGAAAACGCTGACACTGCCGCAAAGCGATTCGCAGCATTGCGTCAGGGTGCTCCGCATGCAGGCCGGAGACGAGCTTGAGGTGATCGATGGACGTGGCCACCGCTTCCGCTGCATACTCGTCGATGCCCATTCAAAACATGCCGCCTTGGAAATTGTGGAAAAGACGGAGATGCCGCTGTGCTGGTCTCAGCAGATCACGGTAGCTGTCGCTCCCACAAAGCACATGGACCGCATGGAATGGATGGTGGAAAAACTGACGGAAATAGGCGTCAACCGCATCATACCGCTATTATGCCGCCGTTCCGAACGCAAGGAGATAAAGACCGAACGTCTTGAGAAAATAGCAATCTCAGCCATGAAGCAATCCCTGAAAAGTGTATTGCCGGAAATATGGCCTATGACACCGGTAAAGGATGTGACATGCCGATTCAGTGAAGCCCAGCGTTTCGTGGCATATTGCGATCCCTCCATCCCACGGCTAAATCTCTGCCGTGAATATCAGCCGGGCAAGGATGCCGCTATACTGATCGGTCCCGAAGGAGATTTCGATCCGGAAGAGATCAGATCGGCCTTGGATCAAGGCTGGAAACCAATCTCATTGGGTGACAACCGTCTGCGCACAGAAACAGCCGCGCTTGTTGGCTGTGATACATTCCACATAATTGACCAACTGAATAACTTATGAACCATATGACTACCGACAAGATAATAAAAAGCCTCACTCCATCCGATAATTTTTTCCTGCTCGCCGGACCTTGCGTGATTGAGGGCGAGAAAATGGCAATGGAGATAGCTGAGAAAATCGTAGAGACAACAACAAGACTCAACATTCCATATATTTTCAAAGGATCTTATCGCAAAGCCAACCGTTCACGCATTGACTCTTTCACCGGCATAGGCGATATTGAGGCTCTCGGTATTCTCCGTAAAGTACGTAAGACTTTCGGATGCCCCGTTGTCACCGACATTCATGCCCCGGAAGAGGCGGAAATGGCAGCCGAGTTTGTCGATGTGCTTCAGATTCCGGCATTCCTGTGCCGTCAGACCGATCTGCTGATCGCAGCGGCACGTACCGGCAAGACCGTCAACATCAAGAAAGGCCAATTCCTGTCACCGGAAGCAATGCAGTTTGCCATTCAGAAAGTACGCGATGCCGGCAACCAAAATGTTGCCGTAACCGAACGTGGCGTAAGCTTCGGCTATCAGGATCTGATCGTTGACTATCGCGGAATACCCGAAATGCAAAAATTCGGATGCCCTGTGATTCTCGATGCCACCCATTCGCTCCAGCAGCCCAACCAGCCTAAAGGTGTGACAGGAGGTCGCCCGGATCTGATCGAGACCATAGCACGCGCAGGAATAGCCGTTGGTGTCGATGGCCTGTTTATAGAGACCCATCCGGAGCCATTGAAAGCAAAGAGCGATGGGGCCAATATGTTGCCGCTTGAACAATTGCCGCAACTTCTTGAACGTCTGACGGCAATCCGCGCTACCATAGCCGGCTTCTGATGCATGCCTACAGAGTCATATTACTTCTTTTGTCCCTCTGCTTCTCTGCGGTTGGATCCATTCATGCGATCCCTACCGAGAGTAAGACGGTGCAACAGATACTGCGCAAACTGGATTCAGAACTCGACAAACGAACTGAATATATCCGGCATAGACAAAGCAAGATCGATTCACTGGAGAATCTGAAACGCCAGAAACCGAAAGATCTCACTATAGCAAAAGAACTGGGGTCGTTATACTCATCGTTCAACAACGATTCCGCCCTATCAGTCACCACCAGAGCACTCCGCGAAGCGGAAGTTTCGGGTCAAGACTCTCTTGCGCGCTATTTCCGCATCAGCCTGACGGAACTGCTACCCCTTGCCGGTTTTATGGGAGATGCTCTCGACCTGTACAAGTCCATTGATCCTGACTCTCTGTCTACAGACGAAAGGATTCATTACTACAGCTGCGGCCGGCAGATGTACTCCTTCATGAGTTCCTACTATCATCGCTTCCCTGAGGCGGTCAAACACTATTCTGATCTCGCCCTTGATGCGCAACGCGAACTGCTGCAACTTCTTCCCTCCGGCAGCGACATACACGCCCTCAACCAAGGGGAATATTATTTCCTGACGGGACAATATGCGATCAGCGAAGCGATACTGAAAGAACTGACAGGACGCATAAGCGACGATGACAACATGTATGCACGCGCCCATCACATGCTCGCCGACATATACCGGAAACGCGGTTCGACCGACGATGTTATCTTCCATCTCGCCCTTTCGGCGATATCCGACACCCGTGGAGCGACACGAGAGGTCACATCGCTACAGGAATTGGGACAGATGATGTTTGAGTACGACGACATCGACCGCGCCCATGAATATCTGTATACTGCCCTGCGTAACGCTGTGGAATGCAATGCCGAGACCCGAATGATTCAGGTTGCCGAAGCAACCCCGATAATCGAGACAGTACATCAGCGCGAGCTGTCACAATCCCGTCATAGGATAGTGGCCGGCCTTTGCCTTATGGGGCTCACTATGGTGCTACTTGTAATTGTCCTGCTTGTTCTCCGCATAAAAATGCGTCAGATGAATACATTGCATCTACATCTTCAGGATGCCAACCGCACCAAAGAGGAATATATATCGCAATTCCTCAACCTCTGTTCAATCTACATGGACAAGCTGAAACAATTCTGTAATATGGCCAACAGAAAGATCAGCGCCGGGAAGGTCGACGATCTGTATCAGTTGACAAAATCCGGAAAATTCATTGAAAACCAGTCGAAAGAATTCTATGAAATTTTCGACAATGCGTTTATCCACATATATCCGGGATTTGTTGACGGCGTTAACGCTCTTCTGAAACCGGAATGCCGCATAGAGTTGCAACCGGGGGAACTTCTCAACACCGATCTGCGCATTCTGGCATTCATGCGTCTTGGCATTTCTGATACCGGCCGCATAGCCCAGATCCTGAATTACAGCGTCAACACCATTTATGCCTACCGTAACAAACTGAAGAACAAGGCTATCAACAGGGAAACATTCGAAGCAGACATTCAGTCGATCTAACCATTACACAACAGACGCTGATAGATATAGGCATCCGAATAGGACTCGCCGACACGGATCCATGAACGCAAACGTCCGCCAACTGAGTATCCAGCATCAGAAAACAACGTCCGCGATGACATGTTGGCTGCATCCACAATGGCCCATAATTGATGCAGTCCGAGATCTCGCCAGGCATAGTCACCGAGCAGCCGCAATGCCTCGGCTGCATATCCGAGACCTCTATGCGCCTTATCAACAACTATTCCCACTCCACACCTGCGGTTTATCATATCCGCATCGTAGAGATCAACCGCTCCGACCGGCATATTGTCCGCTATTCTGCAAATTATGAACCTGGCCTGACTATCGGCATACAGATCCGCGGTGTAGTCATTGACATATTTCCAGATCAGATGGCGCGACATAGGCGCACGCACGCCTGCCGACGACCATATATCCCGATCATTCTCCCATCGGAACATGGCATCCACATCATCGGGTTCCGGAGCCCGTAGATAAACGTTATCGCCGCAGATCATTGCTGAAAGGTTTCAGTGAAAAGAGTTCGCTGCAATAAGGAACGTCCGAGGGTCAATTCGTCCGTGTACTCAAGGTCATTCCCGACAGCCACACCTCTTGCAAGCTGTGTGATCTTCACATCTGTGTACGGAGCTAATTTCCTGAATATATAGAAATTCGTAGTGTCCCCCTCCATGGTTGCGCCAAGCGCAAGGATGACCTCACTGACAGATCCGTCAGCCACACGCGCCACAAGCGATTCAATCTCCAGTGCATCCGGCCCTACGCCGTCCATCGGCGATATTACTCCCCCAAGCACATGATATAGCCCTGTGTACTGGCGAGTGCGTTCAATACTCATCACATCATTGACATTCTCAACAACACAAAGCACAGAGCGATCACGCCTTGGATCGGAACAAACCGGACATAGCTCAGCCTCCGAAATATTATGACACATCCTGCAATATGTTATATTCCGCCGGAGATCAATTATCGACTGGCCAAGAGCAACGCTTTCGTCAACATCTCGTCTCAGAAGATGCAATGCAAGACGCAGAGCCGTCTTCCGCCCTATGCCGGGCAGACGCGACAGCTCTGTGACCGCACTTTCAAGAAGTGGTGAGGCAAATTCTTCCGACATCAGTGCTTATTTGCCGAGGGTGGAATAATCACGGCCATAACGCAGCATCTGATCCATATAGCCCTCGCCATAGCTGATATTGATATCTACAATCTCGCCATCAGCACCGAGGACGGGGGTGTAGACCGGATTGACAAATCCCTTGTAGGGTGCGATGGAAAGATGCGCATAGCGATCAAGAATCTCTTTATGGAGTGTCGGATCCACTTTCACACCATAGGTCTCTACGAGTGCGCATCCGGCATCATAGTCACCCTCCGATTTGATACGCTGTATCTCATAGAGCAGCTGTCCGAACAAATCGCGGAGTTTTTCATAATCATTGATCCGGATATAAGTCTTGCCATCAGCCTTGTAGACTTCAATCACATTATCAGCTTTACCCTTCTCAAGAGCCCATTCCGCAATGAGCTTGCGATTGCGCATGTGGGCTTCCTCAACATCCTTGCCCGGCTCAATACGCATCAGCTGTGTCATCAGGCCATTGAGAATATATTTATAATATTGGGCCTTGTAGGCTTCGGGGCTGTCAATAAGACCAAGTTCGATCAACTTCGGATCGGCGAGATAATAGAGCGCGAAAAGGTCGGCACGGGCTTCCTCAAGCGCAGAGCCATAGGCTTTAAGCGCGTCGGGATCAACGCCGGGCAACAGGCGACCCGATGCGTGGCCGAGACATTCATGCAGATCCGTGTGAAGATTATCGGTCAGGAACAGATATTTGTCCATAAGCTCACGCATCTGCTGATCGGGCACGAACTCATCATTGAAGCCATCACCATGCGAAGCCTCATCGTAAGCCTGGGTGATATTTTCAATTGTCACGGACTTGGAGCCATGGGTAGCACGGATCCAGTTGGCATTCGGGAGGTTGATGCCGATAGGTGTTGCCGGATAGGAATCGCCGGCAAGAATAGCCGCTGTGATCACTTTCGCAGTAACGCCCTTCACTTCATCTTTACGGAAACGGGGATCCACAGGCGAATGTGATTCAAACCACTGTGCATTCGATGAAATAACCTCTGTGCGATGTGATGCGTCGAGATTCTTGAAGTTGACTATCGACTCCCAGTTACCGGTCATGCCGAGAGGATCATCGTAGGATTCAATGAATCCGTTGATAAAATCAACCTGCGAGTCAGTGTCGTCAACCCAAAGAATTGAGTATGTGTCGAAATCTTTCAGATCGCCGCTACGATAGTACTTAATCAACGCCTCGATAGTTTTGCGTTGTGCATCATTCTCGGCATACTTGGCCGCTTCTTCGAGATTTTCCACAATCTTTGCAATGGCCTCTGAATAAAGTCCGCCCAGATGATATGTCTGCTCTGTCACTTTCCCATCAACCTTTGCCACACGTGCGTTCAGACCGTATGAAATCGGTGTTAGATCCGTCGTATCCTTTATGGCTGCATAATAGTCCTCCACCTCTTTCTGGGTAACACCCTCATAAAGATTTGTGGCCGACGTCAGGATAAGATCCGCGCCCTCAGCCTGATTCACTTTCTTTGCCATGAACGAGGGATCGAAGACAACACGCATCAGATCTTCAAGATTTGCAGGTTGCTTGTCAGCCGGAAGTTTCTTCACCTCTCCTTCAAGGAAACTGCGGTCGAAACCGGGAATAAATTTATCCATCGAATAGTGATGGTGGATTCCGTTGCCAAACCACACTTGTTTCAAGTACAATTCAAAAGCCTTGAACTGGGGATCCTCGCGTGAGCCATTGTAGTTTGTATAGACTGCCTCAAGCAGCGGACGGAGCTGGAGATTATACCGGTTGTTCTGATCCCAAAGGATATCACGCCCGTATATAGCGGCTTGCGTCAGATAATAGACCAGTTTTTTCTGATTTAACGAGAGCTGTTCGAAACCGGGCACTTTATAGCGAAGAACCTCGATATCGGCGAATCGGTCAACCACATATTCGAACGGCTTGTCGATGTTGTTTGTCGATGTCATAGCATTTGCTGAAATTGCGATGGCAAGTGCTGAACCTGCCAGTGTGGATTTTATAGTCATAGCGGTGTCTTTTTATTCAATGTATAAAACGAGTCCTTTAAGATATTCTCCCTCCGGATGATAGATATTGACCGGATGATCGGCCGGTTGCGTCAGCTGATGAAGGATTCTCACCCGTCGGCCTGTCTGTGCCGCCGCCGAGAATACCGCAAGCCGGAATTGCTCCTTGGTGATAGCCTGCGAGCAGGAGAATGTGAACAGGATACTGCCTGACGGCATTTTCTCCATAGCCTTGGCATTGAGTCGCTGATATCCACGGAGCGCATTGCGGATCGCGCTGCGGTGCTTTGCAAAAGCCGGGGGGTCGAGCACCACGAGATCGTAGGCTCCGGATGGCATATCGGCCAGATATTTGAACGCATCAACGGCAAAAGCCTCGTGAGGTGCGTCTGGTCCGAAGTTGAGATCTACATTGGCCTGTGTCAACGCAACAGCCTTGGCCGACGAATCAACCGAGTGAACAAGTTCCGCACCACCCTGCAAGGCATAGACGGAGAATCCGCCGGTGTAGCAGAACATGTTAAGAACCTTGCGTCCCTTGGCAAAACTGCGGAGAAGCGATCGGTTATCACGCTGATCCACAAAAAATCCTGTTTTCTGCCCCTTGAGCCAGTCAACATGGAATTTCAGCGAATTCTCAACTGCCACATCCGTATCATATCCTCCTATGATATAATCATTCTGAGGATCAAGCGCGGCTTTATAGGGCAATGTTGTCTCTGATTTATAATACACGTTGCGTATACCGATCTCCGGCAGATCGACAAGCGTTTCCGCTATTATCTGACGGGCATAGTGCATACCGGGTGAATGAGCCTGCAGAACGGCTGTCGAGCCATAGACATCCACGATCAGTCCCGGCAGGAAGTCACCTTCCCCATGAACGAGACGGAACGCATTATTATCCGGCCGGATCAATCCGAGCGACAATCTGAGCCGGGCGGCCTGCATAAGCCGTGAGCGATAGAAGTCATTGTCGATCCGGACATCCTTATCCGTGAGCATTCTGACGGCGATAGAGCCTATCTGATAATGCCCTGTACCGAGAGGCGAACCATCGGCAGCAACAACACTGACCGTGTCGCCCTCCTCTATTGATTCATCCATTGAATGGATCGCACCGGAAAACACCCAGGGATGAAACCGGCGGAGAGATTCTTCCTTTCCTCGAGAAAGCTGTATAATAGGATATTGCATGTTTTTTGATTGGTGTGTTACTCTTATTTGATTATGGCTCTCACTATATCGGCACCGTTGGCATAGAGCAATAAGGCGATCAGGAACATCATTCCGGCCATCTGCGCATATTCAAGAACTTTTTCATTGACTTTTCGGCGAGTGATAACCTCCCACAGAAGGAAAAGCACATGCCCTCCATCCAGACCGGGAATCGGTATCAGATTCATGAACGCGAGAACAACCGACAGGAATGCCGTGATTTCCCAGAATGAAAGCCAATTCCACCGCTCCGGGAACATTCCGCCGATCGAACCGAAGCCACCGATAGATTTTGCTCCCTCGGCCGAGAACACGTGGCTCATAGACGATATATAAGTACCGAGTGTCGTTGTCCCGATCTCCCATCCTTTGGGCACGGACTGGAACAACGTATATTTCTCAAACACCACTGGATATATATCTGTCAATGGTTTCAGATTGAATCCGAGCTTCCCGTCGGCTGAAGGTTTTGCATCAAGCGCGATTGCTTTTCCGTTTCTGCTGACGGTCACCGTCACCTGCTTTCCGGCATTTTTCTCAAGTTGCTCCTGCAATTCACGATACGATGGTGTCGGCACTCCTCCGACTCCCACTATCCGGTCGCCCTCTTCAATACCGGCATCGGCAGCCGCGCTGCCACCCTGCACTTTGTAGACGTAGACCGGCAGACGATAGTCCATGAACGATTCCTTTGTATCGTTCAGACGGAATATGAAATCATTGGGCAATGCAATCGTAACGGTATCACGTCTGACAGCAGTCTCTCCGGCCATCAGCACAGAATCTGACTCAGCCTTGCGCAACACCGTGACGGCCTTTGCGTCGGCTATCATATAGAGGCAGTCGCGCTGACCGAGATCGAGCTTTTTACCATCGGCAAGAATTGGGATGTCGCCATTGCGGAACCCTGCTTTCAGCGCGGCTTCATTATAATCCATACCCTCGGTGGCGTTTTCAAGCTGCACATACTTGTTCCCCCAATAGAATGCGATTCCGGCATAGATAATGATGGCAAGTATGAAGTTGAAAATTACACCGGCAAGCATGACCAGCAGACGCTGCCATGCCGGTTTAGCACGGAATTCCCATGGTTTCTCCGGCTGCGCCATCTGCTCCTTGTCCATGGATTCGTCAATCATACCGGCAATCTTCACGTAGCCTCCGAGCGGCAACCAACCGATACCATACTCAGTGTCGCGCCATGTGGCCTTTTCATTGCCATCCTGATCCTTCTCATTTTTTTTCTTCTTAGGCTTCCATTTGGCCAATGAGAACCAAGGATTGAAGAACAGGTAGAATTTTTCAACCTTTATGCCGAACATCCGGGCAAATATATAGTGGCCGAATTCATGTATTACCACCAAAAATGCAAGTGCAGCAATCAGCTGCGCCGCTTTTATAAGAAATGTCTCCATGTTTTATTTCTGCTTTTTTTCAATTATTTCCGTCGCCACGGCACGGGCTTCGGTGTTTACGGCAACAAAATCCGGGTATTCCGGACTTTCTATCCTATCGATTCTCTGCAATGATTCATCAATGACAGAGTATATATCCGTGAATCGTATCCTCCCTTTCAGAAAGGCATCCACAGCAATTTCATTGGCAGCGTTGATCACGCATGCCGTTGTACCCCCCTCGGCCAAGGCCCGACGCGCGAACGACAGACATGGGAACCGGGTCAGATCCGGCTCTTCAAATGTCAACGTGCGGTAATGGTCAAGCGTCAGTGGAGGCTCATCCGTGCGGTAACGGCTTGCATGCCCCAAAGCATACCGTATCGGCAGATGCATGTCGGGGATGCCGAGCTGCGCCTTGACCGCGCCGTCGTTAAACTGGACCATCGAGTGGATTATCGACTGGGGATGGACAACAGCCTCTATCCTCTCACCCGGAATGCCGAACAGCCATCTGGCCTCTATGATCTCAAACGCCTTGTTCATCATAGTGGCAGAATCAATGGTTATCTTGGCTCCCATGGACCAGTTGGGATGACGGAGCGCATCCTCAACCGACACCGACTGAAGTCTTTCGGCAGGAAGTTTTCGGAACGGACCTCCGGAAGCAGTGATGATCAGTTTGGAAACCGTCTGCGGATCCTCCCCGACAAGACACTGGTATATTGCCGAATGTTCTGAGTCGACCGGAAGAATCCGGGAGGTGGATTTCTCAAGAAGACGCGTGATCAGCTCTCCGGCCACAACCAAAGTCTCCTTATTGGCCAACGCTATCTCCTTCCCGGCCTTTATGGCCCGGATTGTAGGCGCGAGCCCACTATAACCCACTGTGGCCGTAACCACGGAATCAACATCATCGCGCTCCATGGCATCAGCCACCGCATCCTGTCCTGCGGCCACCTCGATTCCAAGCGGCTCAAGAGCAAGCTTCACCGCCTCATAGCGGCTCTCGTCGGCGATTACGGCAAGTGCAGGCCTATGAATGCGACATTGCTCCACAAGAAGCCTGTCATTTCTTCCGGCCACAAGAACCGTGGCACGGAACATATCTGGATAAGCAGCGATAACATCAAGCGTCTGCGTGCCTATAGAGCCCGTAGAGCCTAAGATCGCTATACGTTTTTGCTGTCTCACTTACAAGTAGAAAATGAATAGATCTATTATAATGCAAAGATAAGCATTTTCACGCAATAAACCCGTCCCACATATTATAATATCTGTTAAGCCCCATGGATAGGCGACAGCCCACTCATCCGCCTGCAATCCTCAACACAGAGGCTTTTCGGGCATATATCGACACATATTGCCTATGTAGCGATAAAGCCGAAAAAATTTAACTTAATTTGATTTTAGGACACACAAAAACACTAATTTTGCACGCCGAAAAACATTCATCACAAAAAAATTTAAAAAATTCTATTCATCTCAAAAACCTTTTTTTAGAACCCAATGTTATAAAACCATAAAACAGCACTCGACAGAGGGACTAAAAAAACGCTAAACGCAAATAAAACTAAATTCAAATATTGTTTCATTAAATTTACGAGAGAATGAAAACTAATTATTACTTAGCAGCTGCCGCAGCATGCGCGAGCATGCTTTTCTCAGCAAACAATGCTGCAGCACAGGAAACTGTAGTGGTAGAAGAAACCACAGTTACAATCGAACAACCCGTAGAATGCAAGACCCACTACTCTTCTTCTTGGCGCGACAACTGGTTCATCCAGCTCGGCGCAGGTGTTCAGGTGCCGTTCGTTGAAAAGGAACTTCCCGACGGAAGCGACAAGCGCAGAGTTTCTGCTGTCTATAATCTTGGCTTCGGTCACTGGTTCAGCCCATACCTCGGCTTCCGCATCAGCGGTATGTACGGCAAGATGCGCTACGACTTCATCCAGAAGAACAAAGCTCAGATGGCAACCGTAAACGCTGACCTTATGTGGGATATGACATCTTCAATCTGCGGTGTAAACCCATCACGTGTATTCTCTTTCATCCCGTTCGTTGGTATCGGTGGAACTTACACCTGGGACTTCACCAACGGCGCGCCTGAAAACGATGTCCGCCGCCACGACAACGGCATGCGTTCAAGCCAGTGGACTCTTCCCGTATCGGCAGGTTTCCAGCTTCGCTTCCGTCTCTGCAAATATGTCGACTTCTTCGCTGAAGCACGCGCTCAGTTCTATGGCGACAACTTCAACAACTACACCAAAGGCGATCCTATCGAAGCCAACATCACTGCTATCGGCGGTCTGAGCATCAACATCGGCGAACGCAATTTCCAGGCCTACAATCCTTGCGATTACCTTGGCTACATCAACCAGCTCAACGGTCAGGTCAACGATCTCCGTGGCGAACTCGCAGCAACAACAGCCGCTCTCGCAGCTGCCAACGCCCAGCTCCCCTGCCCCGAGGTTAAAGAAACCGCAGCAGCTCCCGTTGCAACCCCGATGCTTGCAGCTGTTCGCTTCAAGATCAACTCAGCCAAGATCTCCGAAGAAGAAATGGTCAATGTCTACAACGTTGCTGAATGGATGAAAGCCAACCCCAACCAGACCATCACCATCCAGGGCTACGCCGACGAAGACACCGGCACAGCAGCTTACAACCAGGAACTCTCTCAGCGTCGTGCCAACGCCGTAAAGGCCGCTCTCGAATCCTACGGAGTCAACGCTGCCAACCTCAACATGAAAGCATACGGCAGCTCAGCACAGCCCTACAGCGAAAACAATTGGAACCGCATTGTGATCTTCTCACAGCCGTAAACTGACAACCCATAACATAAATCATATCGGATCTCCGGCGCAATGGCCGGGGATCCTTTTTTTATTTTAACAACTCCGGATGCGATAATTCAGCTGTTGCATTTGTTTTTATATCAACAATGTATTAAATTTGCTATCAATATAAATCAGCATTCTTCGAATGCACAGAATTATTATTACGAAATTTCAAGTATAACAAATAAACTCCACCTTAAATTATGGAAACCAACAACGAACTGATGAAAACCGTAACGGAGAAAGCCAACCTCTGGCTCTCAGACGCTTACGATGAAGAAACACGCACCGAGGTTAAACGCATGCTCGAAAACCCCGACCCCACAGAACTCATCGACTCCTTCTATAAGGATCTTGAATTCGGCACAGGCGGTCTCCGTGGCATCATGGGCGCAGGATCAAACCGCATGAACATCTACACTGTAGGTGCCGCTACACAAGGTCTCGCCAACTATCTCAAGGAGGCATTCGCAGATCTGCCCGAGATCTCCGTTGCAGTAGGCCACGACGTGCGCAACAATTCTCGCAAATTCGCAGAAATCGTTGCCGATATTTTCTCCGCCAACGGCATCAAAGTATATCTTTTCGATGATTTCCGCCCCACTCCCGAACTCTCGTTCGCAATCCGCCATCTCGGATGCCAGAGTGGCGTGAACATCACTGCTTCCCACAACCCGAAAGAATACAACGGTTACAAAGCATATTGGGCCGACGGCGCTCAGATCATCGCTCCCCACGATGTCAACATCATTGACCACGTGAACCGCATCAATTCCGTCAACGATATCAAGTTCAAAGGCAACCCCGACAAGATCCAGATCATTGGCGAAGAACTTGACAAGGAATTCCTCGCAGCCATCAAAGGCCTGTCACTCAGCCCCGATGCTATCCAGCGCCATAAAGATCTCAAGATTGTCTACACTCCCATCCACGGCACAGGCGTCAAACTGATCCCCGACTCGCTCAGAAACTTCGGTTTCGAGAACATCATCCACGTTCCCGAACAGGATATAACCTCCGGCAACTTCCCCACCGTTGAATCCCCCAACCCTGAGGTTCCTTCAGCAATGGCCATGGCAATCGCGAAAGCGAAAGAGACACAGGCCGACCTGATCATGGCTTCCGACCCCGATGCCGACCGAATCGGATGTGTGCTCCGCGACGCCAAAGGTGAATACGTTCTGATCAACGGCAACCAGATCGTGATGATCCTGCTCAACTACATCATGACCCGTAACGCCGAACTCGGCCGTCTGACAGGCAACGAATATATCGTAAAGACAATCGTCACCACCGAAACCATCAAGTCGATCGCCGACAAGAACAATATCCGCATGTTCGATTGCTACACCGGTTTCAAATGGATCGCAGCCGTTATCCGCGACCATGAAGGCACCGCACGCTATCTTGGCGGTGGCGAAGAAAGCTACGGCTTCCTCGCCGAGGACTTCTGCCGCGATAAAGATGCCGTTTCAGCCATTTCCCTCATGGCCGAAGCTGCCGCATGGGCAAAAGACAAAGGCATGGACTTCCTCCAGATGCTTCAGGACATCTATATCAAATATGGCTTCTCACACGAAGAAGGCATCTCCGTTGTCCGCAAAGGCAAACAGGGTGCTGAAGAGATTCAGGCCATGATGAAACAGTTCCGCGAAAATCCGCCCCGTCAGCTCGGCGGAAGCGACGTTGTGACCATCAAGGACTACGACACCCTCAACCTCACCGACGTAAAAGCCGGAACCGTCACCAAACTTGATATGCCTACAACATCCAATGTGCTTCAGTACTTCACCGCCGACGGCACCAAGGTTTCAGTTCGCCCCTCAGGAACAGAGCCAAAGATCAAATTCTACATCGAAGTCCACGGCACCATGGCAACTGCTGCTGACTACGACAAAGCCAATACCGATGCCCTCGCAAAAATCGAGGCTGTCAAGAAAGATCTCGGCATCGCCTGACACCTCCCATTCGACTAATTTGTACAGACTCTAAATTATTATAATTTAGCCTTTTTTAAGGAGATTCCTTTCCGGGATCTCCTTATTTCTTTCTACATTGCCACATATTATCAAATACCATGTTTATGAAACGTTCTGCCCTCATTATCATCATTGCAACAGTAATTTCCTTGCACTCTGTTGCTGGAATAAAAGTAACTTCCGGAGTGAAATCTGACGGCACTTCATACCGCACCACTTCCTACATCAGATGCAATGGTCCGCTTGACGATAAAATTGATCAGTTTAAAATCAGCTTGAGCAGATATATCAGCGACAACCTTTGCGACACCTTATTTTCACTTGCCATTCAGCATAATTGCTCCTACTGCATGCCTGTTACAGCCGGAGACACTATGAGAATGACCACTAAAGACAGTAATCAATTACCGATCTTATTAGAATGCGATTCCATAACGCCATCCGGGAAAACACTAACCGGCGGATCAAGCGGAGGACTCACTCAACCGGGGACTGTAATAATTCCAATCCCGACAAAATTAGCACGGCAATACGTATGGCATTACTCATTAACCACTGCTCAACTGAGAGAGATCATATCAAGTGATATCACAAACATCCAACCGGCTTCAAACAAGAACAGTCCGGGAATTAAAATTGGTAAAAACCGGATGGTTAAGGCCATTTTAAAAGCATTAGAAAAGATCGACAGCAGGCAATCCCTGCCATAAACCTCAATAGAGTAACGCTGTTTCCCATAATTATTTCATATATTTGCAGAAACGAACTAAATGCCGTCCCAAAAGCGACAGAACATTAAACTATAATTTTCATATCATGATGCCCTGGTGGTTTTATTGTATTCAAGGAGTATTAGTGGTAATCCTATACGAACTGCTGAGACGCCTTCTTGGAAAATTTATCAAACGCGACTTTCTTCTTAGACTGACAACATTTGTGCTTACAATCGTTATCAGCATCGGGGTTTTATTGATCCTTTTCCCTGAGCCGAAAAATCAATAACACGCAACCGTCATACCAAACAGAAGCGACGCCCCCTTCGGGACATCGCTTCCTCATCCAACATTATGTAGTTTTATTCTTTCTGGAAAACTCGCTGTTATTTTTTGCGAGATTTTTTCTTACTTGACGCAGTAGATTTCTTGCGGGATTTCTTCTTGCCTACCGACTTCTTTGCCTTAGAGCGAACAGGACCATATTTCTGGGTTTTCTCGTAGGAACTCTTGTCAAACGTAAAGATATCCTTGTGGGTAACTCCATTTTCAAAATCTATTATCGCCGTCGGATTGATGGCAAGCCCCATGAAACGGGTCTCGAAATGCAGGTGAGGTCCGGTGCTTCGGCCTGTATTTCCACCAAGAGCGATCGGCTGACCGGCTTTGACATACTGATTCGGTTTCACAATGAATCTTGACAGATGGCCATAAACGGTTTCAAGACCATTGTCATGGCGGATCACCACATAGTAACCGTAACCCTTGGCTTCATATTTAGTGATACGCACACGTCCGTCGAATGCTGCCACCACAGTGTCTCCGACATTGAGATTCAGGTCAACGCCTTTATGAACGCGTCCGAATCTCGGGCGATAGCCATAACCCGATGTCATCTTTCCGGGGATCGGAGAAACGTAGCCCGACACATCGATATTGCGATGGCTCGGAACAGTCAAGCCGGCATAAGCGGTAGAGATGGTCTGGCATGACCAATTGTAATTGAACAGATCTTCATCTTCCGGACTAAGTTCCGGCTTCTGGAAGTTATTCAGGGCCTCAAATTTCATCTTGTTCAGGTCAACACCAACAGGACTCTGGTGAGAAATCAGACTGTTGTGCTGGTCAGCATGAGGTGCCGGCAGACGAAATTGAGCTTTTGCAGGAGAGGCAACCGCCATCATTGCCACAACGGCAACTGCCACGGTTGATAATTTCTTTACTAAATGCATTGGAGAAAGTATATTTATTTTTCTGTGTTTAGAGGTAATTTGATCAGGTTGTGAAATGTGTGATGTGGTAACAACTGGTATTTTTTCAGATCTCATCCGGAGCGTAAAGGAACGGCCTGTTCTTAGGCATCCATTCGATAACCTCACCGGGGTTGAAGAATCTTGCGATCTCCACCTCTGCATCCTCGATGCTCGACGATGCATGGACAATATTTTCTTGTCCGCTCAGGGAGAAATCGCCGCGTACCGTACCGGGCAACGCCTCGCGGCCATTGGTTGCGCCTGTCATCAGACGAACCACTTTGACAGCATCACGGCCCATCAGACACATGACGATAACCGGAGATGCCATCATAGAATCCAGAATCCAGGGGAAAAACGGACGGTCAACCAAATGAGCATAGTGTTCACGCAACACAGCCTCGTCGAGCTGCATCATTTTAAGTCCTGCTATAATTAGACCTTTCTGCTGAAAACGAGTAAGAATCTGTCCTACAAGACCACGCTCTATTGAAGAGGGTTTAAAGATGACCAGTGTTTTTTCCATGTTTTAGGATTTAATTACATTTCCATTAATCGGTATGCCAAAGATAGCAATAACCTGATGATGACCAAAATATTAACGAAACAAAAAAACTTAATTAAGTTAATTATTGTCAACCCCAACCACACAATAAACAGAAAATCAACACATTATATCCCAGTGCAAAAATTTCATAAAATTGAACTTTTTGCCTCATGGCGGCATTTTCACGAGTTAATTTGTGTAAAATTTTGTATTTTTAGAGCGACAAAAATTAACATTTAAATTCCCATTATTAGATCCGTTCCAAATAATTGATCAACTGATCATGCTCCAATCCACCGCTTTATCAAACAATTGCCTCATCTCTTTGACTATCGGCAATGATGCCGACGAATCAAGATAAGGATCCGACTCCAACAGATGCTCCGCCTCATTTCTGGCGGCTTGAAGTAGATCGCCATCCGATGCAAGAGAGGCTATTTTAAGATCTATCGGCATTCCGCTCTGGATAGTTCCCTCTATATCGCCGGGGCCTCGCATTTTTAGATCTGCTTCAGCAACCACAAAGCCATCTGTCGTCGTGGTCATTATCTCAAGACGCTTGCGTGTCTCTCGGGCTATGGCTGCTTTCGACATCAGCACACAATAGCTCTGCCCCTCGCCGCGGCCAACGCGCCCACGGAGCTGATGCAACTGCGACAGTCCAAATCGTTCGGCATTCTCTATAACCATTGTGGTAGCGTTGGGTACATTCACGCCGACCTCAATGACCGTTGTCGCCACGAGTATATCCGCCTGATGACTCGCGAAAAGATTCATCTGGTAATCTTTCTCCGCAGGTTTCATCTTGCCATGCACATATGCCACCCGGAAATGGCGGAAGGTCTCACAGATCTGCCGGTAACCCTCTTCAAGGCTTTTCATATCCACCTTTTCATTCTCCTTGATCAGAGGATAGACCACATAGACCTGACGGCCGGCACGAAGCTGCGCCGCCATCGACTGATAGACCTGCAGCCGCTTGTCTTCATATCGCAACACCGTGACAACAGGCTTTCTGCCGGGAGGAAGTTCATCAATGATCGACACATCAAGATCGCCATAAACAGTCATGGCCAATGTCCGTGGTATAGGAGTGGCCGTCATGACAAGCACATGTGGCGGTACGGCTGATTTCTTCCACATTCGCGCCCGTTGAGCAACACCGAAACGATGCTGCTCGTCGATCACCACAAACCCTAACCGCGCGAACTGCACATTATCCTCTATCACGGCATGGGTGCCGATCAATATATGCAACGACCCGTCCAGAAGCTGTGAGTGGATCACATCGCGCTGCTTCTTTGGTGTCGAACCGGTCAGAAGTTTGACATTGATCCCGAGCGGAGCCACCATTTTGCTGATTGTCTCGAAATGCTGCGTGGCGAGGATCTCGGTCGGAGCCATCAGACATGCCTGTGTCTCATTACCCAAGGCAAGCAGCATGCACATCAGAGCCACGAGCGTCTTTCCGCTTCCCACATCCCCCTGCAAAAGGCGGTTCATCTGTCGCCCCGTCTTCATATCCGCATGTATCTCTTTGATCACGCGTTTCTGGGCTCCCGTGAGAGGAAAAGGTAAGAAATCAAAATAGAAGCGGTTGAACAACTCTCCGACCCTGCTGAATCTATAGCCTCCCATTTTTGCCGCTCTTTTTCTGGAATAATTCAGAATATTAAGCTGCAAATAGAAAAGTTCCTCGAATTTCAATCGCCTGCGCGCCTCCTGCATTTGGCTGACATCCCGGGGATTGTGGATAGCCTCAAGTGCCGAAGCCTTGTCCATTAACCTCAGACGCATACGCATATCCCGTGGCAACGGATCTTCAATCGTGCGCCCATAACCCTGCAACAGCGTCTGAACCATTGAAAAGATCGTACGGGAGTTGATTCCCCGGTTACGCAACTGTTCTGTCAAAGGATAAACCCCACGCAACCCGGCTGAAGCCTGAACGGACTGCGGCGTATCTATCTCCGGATGAACCATGCTCCAACGGCCGGAAAACTCGGCAGGCTTTCCGAATACTACATATTCCTCACCCACCTTATATGTCTCACGCATCCATTTTATACGCCGGAACCATACAACCTCCATAGTCCCTGTCCCGTCGCTGAACAGCCCTACGAGGCGCATCTTCGCGCCCTCGCCATGAACAGTAAACGTAACGAAACGGCCTTTGACCTGCACGGCAGGCATCTCCGAATGGAATGAGTTAATGGTATAGAACCGTGAACGGTCAACATAATGTGTCGGGAAATGATACAACAGATCATACAGGGTCTTTATCCCAAGCTGCTTCGAAAGCATTTCGCCGCGCTTAGGCCCCACTCCTTTCAGATACATGACCTCGGTGGCTCTCAGTCGATCAATGCTCATAACATTCGCTCAACAATATCCAGATCTCCCGGGCGTGTTATCTTCATCAGGCAATCCGCGCCATCCACCAACGCTATGTCCGACCGTCCTGCGGCCTCCATGACCGACGCGTCATCGGTCATTGCCGGCTCAAACGGGCGCAGATATGCCTCGCGGAGATCTTCAAGACGAAATGCCTGTGGGGTCTGCACCGCGCGATATTCCGATCTGTCAACAGCCTCCGACCGTCCGTCGGGAAAAACTCGCCTGATCGAATCCACCACCGGCACACATGGCACCGCGCCATCATATCCCTGCTCCAAAGCTGCGATCAATCCCGTGGCAACCTCCGGAGTCAGCAATGGACGGGCGGCATCGTGAACCATTACTATGGCTCGCCGATCTGCATCCACCGGTATTGATTCTATCGCATTACGGACAGACTCCCAACGGGTCGAACCGCCGCCCACCACAACAGGTGAAGCAAAACCATACTCCCGGCACCATTCCGCCCATTGATCAATAAAAGCCTCCGACAATACAAGGCGCAGTTCAACTCCCGGCACCGCCTCCCTCACTCGCTCAATTGAAGTCATCACTACCGGACGGCCCTTCATCCGACAGAACTGTTTGGGCAATTGAGCGCCGAAGCGGCTGCCGGAGCCTGCGGCCACTATGATCGCATATATCTTTATGTCTGCTCTTCCAACAGCCATAGTCCCGAGTTCAATTCTTGTTCAACAATCTATTGTATTCATTGTCGTCGGAGATCAGCCTCAATGCCTGTTGATAGACTTTGTTATCCTCATTGACAACCCTATAGTATGTTGATTGTGTGAACAGATCGCGACCTATTATTGCCTTGACGATACTTTTTATAGTTGGAAGAGCTTTTTCATAGCCTTCCTGATTAAACTCCACGCCCTCTTTTGCTGCATAGTCGCGGAACTGGCCGAGAAGCTGATCATCAACCGTAAACTTCTCCACAAACAGATCTTCGTTCTTATATAGTTTCTTAAGTTCCTTCCGATGCTGGTCAATATAATTGACACAGAAGGAATTGTAGACTCCCTTGGCAAGAAGATCCCTTGAATAGCTGCTTGTGCCTGTCGTGTCAAGCGCCACAAACAGATCCGGCATCACACCACCGCCACCATACACCGTGCGGCCGTTTCTAAGGGTTTTATACTGCTCGGCTGCATTGACATGAACAGAATCCGCATTTGTGAGTTCTCCGCTGTTGAGCCTGTTCAATATATCGTTTTCGTACGCATCCTCTCCATCGGCATAAGGCTTCTGGATGCATCGGCCTGACGGAGTATAATAACGGGCTACGGTCAGACGGATCATCGAGCCGTCGGGAAATGGGAACGGACGCTGCACAAGGCCCTTGCCGAATGTTCGGCGGCCTACGATCAGGCCTCGGTCGTTATCCTGCACTGCTCCGGAAAGGATCTCGCTCGCTGAGGCGGAATACTGATCAACCATGATCACTATCTTACCATCTGTCAGTCGCTTCACCGCTCCGGCTCTATACTCCTTGTAAGGCGACTTGTCACCCTTTGTATAGACAATCATGTCGTCCGTGTTGAGCAGCATCTCGGCAAGCTCTGTAGCTGCATTGAGATAGCCTCCGCCATTATACTCAAGATCTATTATCAGATCTTTCATACCCTGTTTCTTCAATTCCTTGACAGCATCGCGCACTTCCTCGGCGGTTTTCTCAGCAAAACGGCTGATCTTTACATATCCCACTCCCGGGGCTGCCATATATGACGCATCGACACTGTAGATCGGTATGTCAGCTCGGGTTATGCGGAAATCGATCACATCCTTCTGCCCGGGACGGAGCACCTTGACATTGACCTTAGATCCTTTTTCTCCACGCAGAATCTTGATGATATCGGCATTTTTCTTCTTGACTCCGGATATGAGAGTGTCATTGGCCGAGAGGATTCTGTCGCCGGCAAGAATGCCGACCTTTTCCGATGGGCCTCCGGCCACCGGCTGTATCACGTAAAGCGTATCATTCAGCATATTGAACTGGATGCCGATGCCCGAGAAATTGCCCTGCAACGGCTCAGTCAGCTCTCGTGTCTCCTCCTGATCGGAATACTGCGAATGAGGATCCAGCGTCTTGAGCATCGCACGGATGGCCTCCTCCGCAATGCTGTCACTGTTTATGGAATCAACGTAGAACGACTCCACGATTTTCCCTGCATAGCGCAGTTTGTTATCTATAGTCATCTGCCGGGCGGTAATAGCCGAGGTGCCAACCAACGCAGCGGCAAGAAATAATATCGTTTTTCTCATTTTCCAAGAATATTTATCAAACAACAAAATCGGCCACATCACGGCCATAACGCGTCAGCTCCCTGACCATACTTGAGCTGACCATCGACAGCTCCGGTTCAGCAAACAATATGACGGTATCGAGTCCCGAGATCGCCCGGTTGATATCGGCAAGATTACGCTCATATTCATAATCGGCAACAGATCTCACTCCTCGTAAAAGCCAGCGTGCGCCGACTTTTTCCGCCGCATCAACCGTCAATCCGTCCCATGTCATCACTTCGACACGATCGCCGGCCTGTAGCTTTTCACGCAATCTGTCGGCCAGACCATCGGCCGACTGACGGCCTCCGGGTTTCGATTCATTGATTCCGATTACAACGACCACCCTGTCGAACAGTTCAAGCCCTCGTCGCAGTATTGAGAGATGCCCTGTTGTGAATGGGTTGAACGACCCGGCATAGAGAGCCGTGCGAACTATATCAGGAGATTTGGGAGTCATCTTCAACAACGAGATTATCAATAATAAAGTTCTGACGCTCGATAGAGTTTTTGCCCATGTAGAAGCGGAGCAGTTCTGCCACGCCATCCTCCTTGTGCATCGAGACCTTGTCGGCTCTCATATCCTTGCCTATGAATCCGGCAAATTCCTCAGGAGAGATCTCTCCAAGACCTTTGAATCGGGTGATCTCTGCGTTTGTGCCCAGCTTATTGATGGCCTCGATACGTTCCTCATCCGAATAGCAATAGTAAGTCTCGTCGGCCTTCTCCGCAGCCGATGCCGAGGAAGAGCGTTTTGATGTTTTCTTGTTGCGTACACGGAACAGGGGGGTCTGGAGGATATAGATATGTCCCTGCTTGATCAGATCGGGGAAGAACTGTAGGAAAAACGTCAGCAGCAACAGGCGGATATGCATTCCGTCAACGTCGGCATCCGTAGCGATGATCACCTTGTTGTAGCGCAGATTGTCGATACTTTCCTCTATATTCAGAGCCGCCTGAAGAAGATTGAATTCCTCGTTTTCGTAGACCATCTTTTTTGTCTTGCCGTAAGTATTCTTAGGCTTACCGCGCAGAGAGAACACGGCCTGTGTCTCCACATTGCGGATCTTGGTTATCGAACCGGCTGCCGAATCACCCTCGGTGATAAAGATCGAGGACTGCAGTTTTTTCTCATCATCCCCTTTGACATCGCTCAGATGCACTCGGCAATCGAGCAGTTTCTTGTTATGCAGACTGATCTTTTTCGCCTGCTCCCTGGCTTTCTTGGTTACGCCGGCCATAGCCTTGCGCTCACGCTCGTTGGCCTGGATCTTTTTCAGAATCACGTCGGCAACAGGGAGATTGCGGCAAAGATAATCGTCAAGCTCTTTCTTTATGAAATCGCCGATGAATTTCGCCACCGTCGGCCCATCAGGACCCATGTCCCGCGATCCGAGCTTCGTCTTGGTCTGCGATTCAAAGACAGGTTCCTCAACCTTGATAGAGATCGCGGCCACAATACCGTTGCGTATATCCGAATACTCAAAGCTCGACTTGTTGAAATAGTCCTTGACCGTGCGCGACACAGCCTCCTTAAAGGCTGTCAGGTGGGTTCCGCCCTGCGTCGTGTGCTGACCGTTGACAAACGAATAGTATTCCTCGCCATACTGGTTGGCATGCGTCAGAGCCACTTCTATATCCTCACCTTTCAGATGGATAACAGGATAGAGCGGTTCCTCTGTCATATTTTCGCTCAAAAGGTCGAGCAATCCGCGACGCGAAAGGAATTTCTGTCCGTTGAATATAATTGTCAGTCCGGTGTTCAGGAACGTATAGTTCTTCAGCAACGGCACTATGAATTCATCATTGTAGTGATACCCGGTGAACAACGTATTGTCGGGCGTGAACTGGACAAATGTTCCGTTAGGCTCTTCCGTATCAGTCACAGGCGATTCCTCAACGATATTTCCACGGCAATACTGCACGCTCTTCATCTTGCCATCGCGAACCGACCGGATCAGGAAGTCGTTCGACAAGGCATTGACAGCCTTGATGCCGACACCATTCAATCCCACGGATTTCTTGAACGCCTTGCTGTCGTATTTACCGCCGGTGTTCATCCGCGACGAGGCCTCGACGAGCTTGCCGAGCGGTATGCCGCGACCGGAGTCCTGGACAGTCACGGTTGTTTCCGTCACATCGACACGCAACGTTTTGCCAAACCCCATCATATATTCGTCAATGGCATTGTCGAGCACCTCCTTCAGCAGCACGTATATGCCGTCGTCGGCAGTCGACCCATCGCCAAGCTTACCGATATACATACCGGGGCGGCGGCGGATATGCTCATTCCAGTCAAGGGTAACAATATCGTTTTCGTCATAGTTGGGATCTGCGTCCGTCACGGGCTTCCCCACTATGTCCAGTTCTTCTATTTCGCTCATACTAATTTTGTTCTACGATTGCAAATTTACAAAATTTTCAAAGCAAAATCAAGCCCTTGCGCAAAATCAAGTCCTGTTTAGTGGGAATATATGCAAGGTTTTTCTTACATTTGCGGTTCAATTTAGATTATTTCACATGAAAATCTCATTCAATAAAGCAATGATAGGAGCGGCCACACTGCTGACGGTTGCCGCTTGCACCAAAAATCCGCAATGGACACTCAATGGTGCCGTTGAAGGAGCAGAAGATGGCATTGTTGTTCTTGAAGCTGCAAATGGCGATGGTTTCTGGTACACCGTCGATTCTCTGAAAATCGGATCCGACGGTTCGTTCTCAACAGCTCAGCCTGCACAGGAACTCCCCGACATTTTCCGTCTGAACTACAACAACCGCTACATCTACTTCCCGATCGACAGCATTGACAATCTGACCATCAACACAAAGGCCGGAACATTCGATTCCGACTTCACTATTGCCGGAACACCCGATGCTGATCTGATCAATCATGTTGACCACCGCATCAATGCGTTCCTTGCAAGTCACCGCGTGGAAGACCTCGACACTGCCGCCACCCTCAAACGCGAGCTCAGCGGAATGATCCTCCAGAATCCGGCAAGCATCGTGTCCTACTACATTGTTCAGAAACAGGTCAAGGGTCGTCCGCTTTTCCGCATCGACAACCGCCGCGAACTTGGAATGATCGGTGCCGTGGCCAACGCATTTGTTGAAAGCCGCCCCAACGACCCGAGGACACTTTTCATCAAGAATATGTGGCTGAACCACATGCCACGCACCGCATCCAGTGACACTATCGTAGCCAATGAAATCCAGCTGATCGACATCCGCCAGCTCGACAACAAAGGCAAAGAGCAATCCTTGATAGACATCGCATCAAAAAACAAAGTCGTGGTGCTCAACTTCACAAGCTATTCCGACCAGTATTCACAAGCCCTCAACATAGCTCTCCGCAAGATCTGGGACAAACACCACGGCAATGGACTTGAGGTGTTCCAGCTCGGATTCGATCCCAAGGAATTCAACTGGCGTGTATCCGCCGACAATCAGCCCTGGGTAACCGTCTACAACGGCACTACAGATCTGAACCTCCGCAACTACAATGTCGGTGGGCTGCCTGCAATTTTTATCATAAAAAATGGACAGATTGTCAGTCGGATCACGGATCCAGAAAAACTGGAATCGACAATCGATCGCTACATGCTCTGACGCAATCGCCACAGATATTCCTTCAGACGGTCTTTCAAAGGCCGTCTGATTTTTTTATCCGCAAGCATAGAACGGAACTCATTGACCAATGCCATATCACCCGATTGTATAGCTTTCACAATCCCGTAATGCGATCGTGAAAAGATGGATTCCGATACCGCACCGAACGGCACACCATAATGGCTTGCAAGATCAGAGATCATAGCCACAGACCTCATATAGAAACGACTCTCCTTTGCAGGATCTACCGGTGCGGAAACGGACGCATGCCCCACACTGTAGGCCAACGTTCTTTCCGGCAGCCAGACCACAGGTCGTCCAAGGCTCAGCATATAAGCTATCAACGGCAGATCCTCACAACCGAAATCCTTGTTGGCTACAATATCAGGAATCTGTTTCATACCGGCAAAAGGGTTGCGATACAACACCGTTGAGAGATGCACCGCCGGCACGGACAAAGCACCGAGCGCAGGCGCCAGCAGATCCATGCCGTCATCATAATTCCGACGCATGGCCGCCATCTCTCCGTTAGGATCCGACGGCATCTGATCCCGACCTCCATCCGCCACCCTGACCCAATCACTGTGTACGAATACAGCTGTCGGATTTTCATTCAGAAGATCATATTTTTTCTTCAGGCTATCTGCGCCAAGCCAATAATCATCCCCGGCACAATCAGCTATCATTGCGCCGCGACATTGTGACAAGGCATAGAAATAATTATCCACCAACCCACGGCGCTCAGCCTTTGGCAGCAATCTGACAATCTCCGGATAACGCCCGGCATATTCCGAGACTATTTTCCTCGTTCCGTCCGACGAACAATCATCCGAAACAACAATCTCAAACTGAAAATCACACCGCTGGCCAATCACACTGTCAAGCGCACGTCCTACAGTCGCTTCCTG
Source organism: uncultured Muribaculaceae bacterium (assembly GCA_910579185.1). Taxonomy (GTDB): domain Bacteria; phylum Bacteroidota; class Bacteroidia; order Bacteroidales; family Muribaculaceae; genus Paramuribaculum. Next base: position 217,608 of record CAJTTG010000002.1, on the reverse strand, counting down.
ATTGTAGGTCAGAATGATAACCGAAACTGCCGGATTCCGAGTCATAGCTGCATGATTTTTTCCGCGAACAATGGCCGGAGCACTCTCGCATCAAACGATTCGCCCCATTTTCTCAATGCCTCATCCCTGAGAGATTTCATGCGGAAATCACTCTCGATATACGGGAGAATACCTCTGACGAACTCTTCCGGCTCCGGATCAGCAGGCAGCAACAATCCACAGTCGTCATCCACAATCTCATCCGTGCCATCCACCATGGTTGCGACCACCGGTACGCCATAACTGAGCGACTCACAAACCATGATTGGCAATCCTTCGCCCTCACTGAGAAGCATCGACCAATCGATCTTTTCATCCCGGTAGATCCGATGCACAGACTGATTGTCCTGCCGCCCACGCAGATCTACCGTCAGATTTCCGGGACAATCAAGCGCGACAAGCTCACGCAACTGCGTCATCAGTTCCCCGTCGCCGACATGAATCCATCGGATCTGCGTGGATGGTCGGGCTATAGCCAATGCTTTCAGGAATTTATAATTCAGATCAACACGCTTCTGAGCCACTACTCTCGCTACAGAAAGGAATGTAATAGATTTCTCTTCAGACAAATGGCATTCGGTAACAACCTCAGGAAAAGCTTTCGTGCAACCCAAATGCTCCACGGCTATCTTACCGGCGAGCGAAGGCATCTCGTCGCGCAGATATCGCGCCCCGGCTTCCCCTGCACTGAAAATTCCGCAGGATTGCTCCACTGCCTTGAGCCGCAATCCAGGAGCACGATCCGCATAAATGTCATGCCAATGCGCCCGGCTGATATAATGCAACCCGTTTTTTCCCGACAACAACGCCAGTCCGACAGTTGGAAAGTCAAACCAGAATGTATAGAACAGCGTCTCACCGACATCAATGGAACGGGCCTTGATCCATTTTCCCATAACACCGGCAAAAGCATAGGCCGACGCTGCGAATGTGAGATCTGTACGGCGTGGTTTCCCACCGATATTGTGCCAAAAAGATGGATTCAGGAGGAAGCGGCCGCGACGCATCTTGATCCTCCAGTCGGGATGCTCGATCCAAATCGGATCAATCTCCACATTCTCCGGCAAATCATAATGATCCTCAGAGTCATAAGTAGTTGTCGGCACAATGATCACCCGTTCGAAGAGCGATGACAGACAATCAATCTCCGGCAACACAAACGACGGTTCAGTAACCCCACCGAAAGGGAATGAATCGGTGATCAATACCAGCGTGGAATATTTTCTTTTCTGATCCATAATCAACGGCAAAGATAACCAATTCACGGCAATAATCAACATCCCGGAGCGTTTATAAAACATGACAACCGAAAAACAGAACTTGATCACGATAGTTGTGCCAGTGCTCAACCGCGCACACCTGATAGTCCGGACTCTCGACTCCATTGCCGCCCAGACAATGACCGGATTCAGGCTGATAATAGTTGACAACGGCTCCACCGACAACACCGTTGAGATAATTGAGAAATGGATCAAAGCCCATTCCGGTCACGGATTCCATACAGATCTGCTCCACGAGCCATCCAAAGGGGCATCAAAGGCTCGCAATCGCGGACTGGAGGCCACCGACACCCCTTATGTGATGTTTTTCGACTCCGACGACGAGATGCGCCCCGATCATATCGAGAGGATCACAAAAGAACTGACAGCATTCCCGGACACCGACATTCTCAGATGGGATGTAGCCACAATCGACTCCGACGGCTGGTCCAGAACCCAATCCAAAAGATTCCACGATGAGATGCAGCTCCATCTGCTCCATGCCACAATGTCAACCGTACGCTACATCGTAAGAACCGATATTGCCAGAAACGCCGGCGGATGGGACGAAAGCCTATCCACATTCGACGATCTTGAATTCGGAGTCCGTATCCTTGACTCAGCAGAAAAAATACGCAAACTCCACTGCGAGCCTCCGGTTCTGATCCATCCGACCGAGGAATCAATCAGCGGCACCAACTATTCCTGCCGCCACAATGAAATTGACCTTGCCATCGACCGTATAGAGCAATTCCTGAAAAACCGTGACCGTCTGGCCGACCTCCGCATACTCAATTGCCGCCGCGCCATTCTTGCATCCCTATTCCATCGCGAAGGGAATCCTGAACCGGCCCGTGGCATCATGGACAAAGCATTCTCCAACACTCCGGAAACCGATCATTTCAATCTTCGTGTCATTTACCACCTGAACCGGCTGTTTGGCCATGGGGGAAGTTTAATCGCACTGAAATTCATGGGGACAAAACCGCAAAAACGTTAACAGACCCTAAAATAGACCTCCAACTCTTTAACAAGCGTTAACCAAACGTCGATTTAAGTACCCTAAACGTTACATTTTATATTAAATGTGGCTACCTTTGCGCAGTCATTGACCAAAAACAAGCAATATGACTAACGTATTGACCGACCTCATCAGCTCTCGCACGAGCCTCTACGGCGATCGAGAAGCTTACAGATATAAACAACAAGGCGGAAGCTGGCAACCGACATCTTGGAACTCCTTGAAAAGCTCCGTCGATAATGCCGCATGCGCACTTGAAATTCTCGGGATAGAAGAATTCGAGACCATCGCTATATTCTCAGCAAACCGCCCCGAAGTCCTGATCAGCGATTTCGCCGCCTATGCCAACCGCGTAGTTCCCATCTCTATCTACTCCACCAGCAGTCCTGAACAGGTTGAATACATCATCAACGATGCTAAATGCCGCGTGATATTCGTCGGTAATGCCGACCAATACAGAACCGTATGCAAAATAATCGGCAAGTGTCCATCAGTCAAGATGATCGTGACTTACGATGATGTGGAATTTTCGGACAACGAAGGCCGGAAAACGATGTCATTCTCCGGATTCATAAGCCTTGGAGCTGAAGCATCTGAAGAATGTAAGGCCAGCGTTGAGGCAAGAACCAACCGCGCCACACCCGACGATATTGCTACGATAATCTATACGTCAGGAACCACTGGCGAACCGAAAGGAGCCGTGCTGCCCCACTCATGTTTCAACGCCGCTCTCCCTATCCACAAAGACAGGCTGACAATGCTGAGCGAGGACGACACATCACTTTGCTTCCTCCCATTGAGCCATATATTTGAAAAAGCATGGACCTACTTCTGCCTTTGGATGGGTATAAAAGTTGCGATCAATAATGATCCTCACCAGATCCAACAGTCGATCAAAGAGGTTCGTCCTTCGTGCATGTGTTCTGTTCCGCGATTCTGGGAGAAAGTCTACACTGCCGTTCAGGAAAAGTTGACCGACATGCATGGGTTCAAGAAATGGATGGTAGCCATGGCACTCAAGACCGGACGTCGCCGCAACCTCGAGTATGCACGTGTTGGCCGCAAAGCCCCGTGGTGGCTTGAGATGGCCTACCGATTCTTCGACAAACGTGTGTTCCTTCCCTTGAGAAAGGTCATAGGAATCGAAAATGGCAATATGTTCCCGACTGCCGGAGCCCCATTGTCAGCTACTATCGTGGAATTTCTCCACAGCTGCGGAATAAACATCGTGATAGGTTATGGCCTGTCCGAGACTACCGCCACCGTATCCTGCTTTCCTGAGATAGGATATAAGATCGGTACGGTCGGTACAACCCTCCCCGGAATTGATGTCCGCATAGGAGAGGACAATGAGATTCTTGTCAAGGGTCCGACCGTGATGCGAGGCTACTACAATAAACCGGAGGCTACCGCCGAGGCGTTCACCCCCGATGGATGGTTCCGCACCGGTGACGCAGGCTATATTGATGAAAATGGCGACATAGTGTTGACCGAGCGCATCAAGGATCTTTTCAAGACATCCAATGGTAAATACATCGCGCCTCAGGCACTTGAAAGTCGTCTTGGCGAGGACAAATACATTGAGCAGGTTGCCGTGATCGGAGACAAGCGCAAATACGTCACAGCCATCATCATCCCGGCCTACGAGGCTCTGAAAGAATATGCGCGTAAAAAGCATATCCAGTACAGATCGATGGAAGAACTGATCAAGAACGCCGATGTCAGAAAAATGCTTCAGGAACGCATAGACCGTCTTCAGGAAAACTTCGCCGGATTCGAGCAGATCAAGAAATTCACACTTCTGCCACAGGCTTTTACCATGGAGGCAGGAGAGCTGACCAACACCCTCAAGATACGCCGTCCGGTGATCAACAACCGCTATGCGCGTGAAATCGAGGCAATGTATGTCTGAAATAGATATCTATAACAGACTCAGGTTCGCAATCAGTAGAAAATTCACAATAAAAAATAATCATGATCACACAGGAACAATTAAAAGAGACTTTTGAACGCAAGCTCGCGTTGAGGAGGTATCTTTGACGTCGACAACAAGAAAATCCAAGTAGAAGAAGAGGAACTCCGCACTCATGTACCCGACTTTTGGGAACACCCCAAGGAAGCCCAGATCCAGATGAAGAAAATAAAAGATCTTCAGGGATGGATCGACGGATACAAAGAGGTTGAGGATGCTGTTGACGAACTCGAACTGGCATGGGACTACGTCAAGGAAGGCGAGATGGAAGAAGCCGAACTCGATGCTCTCTATGCCGATGCAATAGACAAGATAGAGAAACTGGAGCTGCGCAACATGTTGCGTCGCGAAGAGGACAAACTCGGCGTTGTATTGAAGATCAACTCAGGTGCCGGTGGTACTGAGGCTCAGGACTGGGCTTCGATGCTCATGCGCATGTATCTGCGTTGGTGCGAGATGCACGGCTACAAGACCTCAATCTCCAACCTGCTCGACGGCGATGAAGCCGGAATCAAATCCTGCACTATCAACGTGGAGGGTGATTTTGCCTACGGATACCTGAAGAGTGAGAATGGCGTGCACCGCCTTGTCCGCGTTTCCCCCTACAACGCACAGGGCAAACGCATGACCTCGTTCGCATCAGTGTTCGTGACTCCGCTTGTCGACGACACGATCGAAGTTAAGGTTGACCAGGGCCTGCTGTCGTGGGATACTTTCCGAAGCGGCGGTGCCGGCGGCCAGAACGTCAACAAGGTGGAATCGGGCGTACGTCTGCGCTATCAGTTCACCGATCCCTACACCGGCGAGAAAGAAGAGATTCTGATTGAAAACACAGAGACTCGCGACCAGCCCAAAAACAAAGAGAATGCATTGCGCCACCTGCGCTCCATCCTCTACGAGAAAGAGCTCCAGCACCGCATGCAGGAACAGGCCAAGATAGAAGCCGGAAAAATGAAGATCGAATGGGGATCGCAGATCCGCTCATACGTATTCGACGACCGCCGTGTGAAAGACCACCGTACAGGCTTCCAGACATCGGATGTCGGCGGAGTGATGGACGGCGAGATCGATGGATTCATCAAAGCATTCCTCATGGAATTTGCCGGCAACGAAGACGCCGAATAATCCCGTTCCCAGACAAAAAAAATCAGGAGCTGAAGTTTAAACTTCAGCTCCTGATTTTTTATTACAGTCTTATATCAGTCAACGATCAGTTCGTCGACGAAAAGGAAGCCGGGCTTGCCTTTTGCAGCGTCCTGCCATTCAGGGGCTGAAGTCTCGCAGAGAGCCTTGACATGGACATAACGCGCATCTGTGGCCGGGAACTGGATCACATGAGTCTTTATATCGGTCTCATAGCCGGTCATCGCCGGATAATCAACCACAGCAACGGGAGTAAACGTCTGACCATCTGTCGACAATCCGACTTCAAAACCACGGGCATCAAAAATCCAGTTGAGGGCATCGACGAGCACACGCACGGTCACTTTCTGCACAGGCTGGATCTTTCCGAGATCAATCGTGGCATCAAGGGGCGTTCCCTCAAAACCCATCCATTCCCCAGTGCCGAAACTTGTTGATCCGAGACGACCGTCTGTCAGCAGAGCCGCACCCTCGGGAGTTGAATAACGCGAATGGGGCTTTGTTGCAAGGGTCACGGGCGATGAAGTGGCGAGATTGAATGTCACGCTGTCCGCAAACTCGCGGCTGCGGCCGGTAGGACGGATCACAACAGCACGCACCGTGCAAGTCTTGTCCAGAACAATCGGTTCGGTATAAACCGCCGATTTTTCATCGGGTGTCGACCCATCGAGTGTATAATAGATCGGCGCACCATCTATAGAACGCAGATTAGCCTTTATCTGATGCTTTTCGTAATCGGGTTCAAGACCGCCCTGTACGTCAAAAATGTGTGTGGCATAATTATAACCCAGCGAACGGTACTGGTCGATCAGACGTGGCAGACGTGTGGTGAAATCATCGAAATCCTTGCGGTCGGGCTGCATCCACTGCACTTCCGATAGAGCGGCCAGACGAGGCAGTTCCATATACTGCACATGCGACAGAGTGGAGATATACTCGGTCCACAAGTTGGACTGCGCTCCAAGAATATGTTTTGCCTGTTCAGCCGTGAGATCGGCAGTCGGTTCGAGCTGATAGACTTTTGACACCGGCACATAGCCTCCAATACCGAACGGCTCGCCATCTATATCCTGCGACTGCAGATAGTCGAAATAGCAATAGTTGGTCGGAGTCATGATTGCGTCATGTCCTTGCTTGGCAGCCTCGCGTGCGCCTTCGACACCACGCCACGACATGACGGTGGCTCCGGGGAACAAACCGCCCTCGATTATCTCATCCCAGCCGATCATCTTGCGATCCATTCCTGCAAGAGTCTTGGCCGCATGTTCCATCACATAGCTCTGGAGTTTCTGTTCAGCCGTGCTGTGATTATCAGTCACCAATCCAAGCTCCGTAATCTTAGCCTGGCATTTCGGACACTCTTCCCATCGAACCTTAGGACATTCGTCGCCACCGATATGGATATATTCCGAGGGGAAAATATCAACTACTTCTTTCAGGACATCATCAATAAATTCGTATGTCTTGGGATTGCCGGCACACAGAAGATCCTCCGATACGCCCCAACGCTGCCATACGCTGTACGGGCCACCGGTACATCCGAGTTTCGGATAAGCGGTCAAAGCTGCGAGCATGTGTCCGGGAAGATCTATCTCGGGGATTACGGTGATATGGCGGTCGGCCGCGTATTTTACAATATCACGGGCCTCATCCTGAGTGTAGAAACCACCGTAGCGCACGCTGTCGGACGATTCGAAATCCTTGGCGACACACGTGCCGTCACGCCATGATCCCACCTCAGTCAGCAAAGGATATTTCTTTATCTCCAGACGCCAGCCCTGATCGTCGGTCAGATGCCAGTGGAAACGGTTGATATTGTGGAGAGCGATCATGTCTATGAACGCTTTCACCGAGTCGACAGGGAAATAATGGCGCGACGTGTCGAAATGTGTTCCTCGATAAGGGAAACGCGGCTGGTCATTGATCTGCACGGCAGGGAAAACCACATCGCCATGCGCGTTGGCATCGATCGATTTGCGAAGCGTCTGTATGCCATAGAAATTACCGGCGGCAGAAGCTCCTTTGATCTCGATCCTGTCTTTATCAACACCGATCGAATATGCCTCGGAATTGTCAGAGGTCAAACCATCGGCAAGAATAATGGCATTCTTCTTAGGCGCTTTGGTGACGAGTTTGAGATCGTATCCAGTCAGCTGCTTCAGATAGCCGGCCAAAAGTTCGGCATTACGTTTCAGCGGAGCGTTTCCTGCCGGATAGCAGATCTGCGTGGAATTGTTAAGCACAAAAGCTCCGGCATCGGCCTGAGCTATCTCTACGGGCAATGGCACCACCCTGTAGTCGGCTTTCGACGGTTCGCCGGCCAATGCCGTCCCACCCCACAATGAGGATGCCGCCAAAGTCATCAGGAATATTTTTTTCATGGAATAATAATTAAAATCTATTGACTACAAAGATAATCCAAAATATCGGTGAATCAAAACCCTGTCAAGAGCAAAATCACAAATAATCTACTTTCGCTCGGCAAATTGCAAATAAATTTGCATTTGCGCCCATTCTTCAAGGTATATTTGGCTCCGCCCAATATACTTTCGCTCGGCAAATTGCAAATAAATTTGCATTTGCGCTCGACTTATTCGTATATTTGCATTGTGACGCATCAGAACAAAAAGCCCCGAGGCTTGTTATATTGATGTAACTTTAAAAACCGCATAACTAAAATGAAAACTTCAAACATCGTATTGGCAATTGCCGGAGGCGCACTCGTAGGTGCCGCACTTGGTCTTCTTTTCGCACCTGAAAAAGGAACAACAACTCGCAATGAGATCGCAAAATTCCTCAGATCAAAAGGTATTGTTCTGAAAAAGAGCAAACTCGACCAGCTTGCAGACGAACTGGAAGCCCAGATTGAAGAAAACGAATAAGAACCGTCTAACGTTAATAACAAACCACCAATGAGCAAGAACACCATTCTTTCCGCATTTCTATGCGGAGCTATCGCAGGAGCCACCGCCGCAGTCCTGTTTGCACCGCAGAAAGGATCAGATCTCCGCAAGAAAATCAAGGAGACGCTAAAGAAAAAAGGCATCCTCTGTACCGAGAGCGAAATCGACGCTCTGGTAGCGCAACTGACAGCCGACATCGACGACTGAAACCATCAGTGCTCTTGCTCTAAAAACAAACTATAAGATCCGTCAATACCGGTCCGGAGACGGACTTCCGGACCGGTATGGCGGTTTTCAACCGACCGGAGCATAGAGCCAGTGTAACCACCCAACACCCCCAACAATTCAATGACTGACAACACCACATCCTCGTCGGTAAAAACGCTATGGGAGCGGCTGAAACTGCTCGCGACTCTCAAGTACGACTACGCGAAACTGACACTCGCCGAGAAGCTGACAATGATTTTTGCAATGTCGCTTCTGTGTCTTATCGGTCTGTTCATGTCGATGTTCGCAATATTTTTCCTCTCGGTGGCTCTGTCTCACTGGATAGCCGAATCAATCGGCGAGGCCTGGAGTTCATTGATTGTCGCCGGAATATACTGTGTGATGCTCCTGTTAGTAGTTGCATTCCGCAAGCAACTGATCATCAACCCCATCTCTAAATTCGTGACACGGTTGATCATTTAACCTCAAAACAGATCAAACACGCAACGCAATGACATCTACCGACCACACAACAGAACATCCGCAAGAACACAAAGGGTTCGGGATCGACGAGCTTCGTTTTCGCAGGGCTTACGCCTTAGCTAAGTACGAGATGGCCAAGATACGCTTCTCGGAGGATCTTGATTCGGCCAAACAAAACATGCCGTCAATGGGCCGAAGCGGCATAACAGGTAAAATTCTCGGTAGCCTGAACTATTTTGACTATGCCCTGATCGCATTCCGGGTGTTTTCAAAACTGAAAAGGCTGCGGAAAAAGAAAAAATAAACTGACCGGCCATCAATCCATATCCAAAATCACCAACCATCATCACATTCTTAATTCAATCCATACATGAACGATTACGTGGAGGTCAGAATTGACTTTGACCCTTGCACTGAAGATATGACCGACGTCATGGCCGCCATTCTGGCCGACGCCGGATTTGAAAGTTTTGTTCCCGACAGCAACGGTCTGACGGCCTATATACGAGAGTCCGACTACACCCCCGACATGGAATCGCTGTCCCGGACGCTTCCGTTTGACGTAAAGACCTCTTGGACAGCAACGAAAATCGAGGGACAGGACTGGAACCACGAATGGGAAAAGAACTATTTCAAGCCGATCGTGGTAGCCGACCAATGCGTGATCCACAGCTCTTTCCACACCGACATCCCCCAATGCCGCTACGACATAGTGATCGATCCGAAAATGGCGTTCGGAACCGGCCACCATTCCACCACATGGCTTATGATTTCCCGTCTGCTTGAGATCAACCCGGAAGGGCTCAACGTCATCGACATGGGAACCGGCACAGGTATCCTCGCAATCCTCGCAGCCATGCGCGGTGCGGCCAGAGTCACGGGTATCGAGATCGACGAACCGGCATGGATCAACGCCGTGGAAAACACCCGTCTCAACAACCGGCCGGAAGTGGAGATGGTGCATGGCGATGCCTCATCTCTTGCCAATGTACCCTACAAAGCCGACATATTTTTGGCCAACATCAACCGCAACATAATCATGGCCGACATAGCCGAATATGCCAGTGCCATGGCTCCGGGAGGCCACCTGTTCCTGAGCGGCTTCTACACCGCCGATGTTGACATGCTCGAAGCAGACGCCAAAGAACTCGGGCTCAAGAAAGCCGACGTCACCGAGCGATGCGACTGGGCTTGCCTGCATCTGATCAAAAGCTGATCACGCATAGCCGGATAATTCAAAAAGAATCACTACCTTTGCATGAGTCCTTGCCAATAGTTCATGGACCGGCTCACACATTTGCAGATATGAAAAAATCACTGATCACCACATTAATCGCCGCAATAGCGTTACTGTCCTCAGCCGCCGAAAAGCAGCCCCGCGACATCTCCGGCTGGAGCCATTTCGCATGGGGTGCCGAGATCGGAGGCGCCGCCGACCTGACAAGCAACGACATGTCGACCGTCAACCTCGATGCATATTTCGGCTACCGCAACTCATGGATAGAAACCATAGGCATCGGAGCCGAGGTAAACATGATGCTCAGCAACAGCGTCCGTGCATTTCCGGTCTACGCCATGTTCCGCACATCGTTCTCAAAACGTCCGCAACTGATGTTCATGGATCTCCGCGCAGGAGTGGTGTTCAACAACATCTCGACATCGTCGCAACAGACCAGCGCCTACGTATCACCCGGCATCGGAGTGAACCTCGCAGGCGGTTCCACATTCCAATCCTACATCACCCTATCGTACGTCTACAACGGCATTGACCCGTTCACCCTGGGCGACGAACGATGCGACATCAAAGGTCTCAGCATGGCCTGCATCCGCCTGGGCATACGTTTCTGACACATCATCACATGGAACAAATTTCAGTAAAAATCATCAATAACTCCCACCATCCCCTGCCGGCCTACGCCACGGAACATTCAGCAGGCATGGATGTGAGAGCATTTCTCGAATCACCCGTAACCCTGATGCCGCTACAGCGCGCACTGATACCTACCGGACTGCGCATAGAGCTTCCGGCCGGATTTGAATGTCAGCTACGCCCACGCAGCGGTCTCGCGCTCAAACATGGCATCACCCTTGTCAATACCCCCGGCACCGTTGACAGCGACTACCGTGGAGAAATAGGCGTGATCCTGATCAACCTTTCCGACCAGCCCTTTGTTATCAATGATGGAGAGCGTATATGCCAGATGGTCATCACACGTCATTCCCAGGCCACATGGGTTCAGGTCAATGAGCTTGGAGAGACCGAGCGCGGCGATGGTGGCTTCGGCCACACCGGAGTGAAATGACATTTGGCAGCAAACCTCCACCGCTACAACTTTACAACAGCAAAAAAATCACGACACATTGAAACCATTAAGTCTCCGACATATAACTGCACTCGCAGCCGCCTCTCTGCTTGCGGCCTCGCAATTCGCCGGCACCGCGAAACAGACGCGGCGTGCTGATCCCGACAAAGAGAAAGCCGATTATCTTTATCTGGAAGCGCAACGCCACTATGCCGCGGATAGCCTCGACGCTTATTTCGAGCTTATGTCTGAGGCCAACCGTCTCAACCCGTCCGACCTTTACATAGCCAACGAGGTGGGGTTCTTCAACATAGCCATTGATCACAACGATTCAGCGAATGTGGCCGAAAACATAAGCCACATGATGAGATACATCGAATCCAATCCCAAGGATCAGACCGCCGCATCAAGATTCATCCGCGTCGCTTCGGCCACAGGAAGAAGCGGCGACGCGCTCCACGTGTTGCGTCTCATCTACGAGAACGCCGGCAATCCGGCTCTGTTCGGAGGCAACTACGCATCCGCCCTCTCCTACACCAACAACCCCGACAGCATCCGGAAAGCAATCACCGTGATGGAAAACGTTGAGAGCATCCAGGGAGCCGACATCAACACCACGATCGCCAAGATGAACATGTATCTGAATCTTGACGATACGGCATCCGTGTTCACTTCCGGACGAAAACTGCTCGAAGCGTCGCCCGACAGGATCGAGAACATAACATTCATGGGCGATGTCAACATGCAACTCAACCGGCCGGACTCCGCTCTGGTCTACTATAACCGCGCCGTGGAGAAAGATCCGTCGAGCGGACTGGCCTACTATTCAAGGGCTCAATATTACAAGCAGATCGGCGACAGCGCAGCCTACGACCGCGAGGTGTTTACAGCCATGAAGCATCCCGATCTTGATCTTGAACCCAAAATAGAGATTCTCCGTAGCTACGTTTCCGAGCTGTATTCCGACTCAACCCAGTCAGGACGCATCCGCGAACTGTTCAACTCGCTCGTCGACCAATATCCCCATGAAGAGGAACTGCGCAATCTCTACGGATCGTATCTATGGATAGTGCAGGATCTCGACGATGCCGCCGAGCAGTTCAGCTACATGCTCGACCTCAACCCGGACAACAAACAGTCGTGGATTGCCCTTTCCCAGATCTACTATACTCTCGACGACTATGACAACGCGACCTCAACAGCCAAAGCCGCGCTGAAATACTTTCCGGACGACTACGATTTCTACGCACTGCTGACCACTCTATCCATGCTCAACGGAGACTATGACAAGAGCATGGAATATATCGACAAGTCGCTTTCCCTGACCGACTCGACCGACACGGAACAGCTGGCCTCAATCTATGGAGCGCGTGCCGACATCGAATACCGTCAGGGCGATTTCGACAAAATGACAGCCGACTACCGGAAAGCCATCGAGCTTAATCCGGAAGGGAGCGTGTACTACAACAATCTCGCCTATTATATGGCCTGTGAGGACCGCGATCTCGACAAAGCGCTGGAATATATCACAACCGCGCTCAGCATTGAAAAAGCCAACACCGGCGAGAACTCGGCCACGACGCTCGACACTTACGCATGGATCCTGTTCATGCGCAAGGACTATCCCCAAGCCCTTGAGGCCATAGAGCAGGTGCTCGAACTTGGAACTATTGAAAAGGACGCCGACGTGTTCAAACATGCAGGCGACATATATTTCATGAACGGCAACCCCGACGATGCCCTGCTCTATTGGAAAAAAGCCCTCGATCTGGAACCTGATGACGAATTGCTCCAGCGCAAGGTAAAGAACAAAACATTTTTCTTTAAATGAAACTGAGATTCAACAACCACATCATATCGCTCATCACGGCACTTGCAATAGCCTCCATAGCAATAGGCTGCCGGAGCACTCAGCAACCGCAGGGTCAGACGCAGGGATCCGTGTCGGGTCTGCGCTCTGAATCAGATGCACGGGTCGAACTGCGGACCCTGACCGCGTCCTACGGCAACTGGCAACGGCTACGCGTTCCTGTGACTGTCAGCCTGAAAAGCCCCAAGAACATCACTATCTCCGGCACCGCAGTTTTCGACCGCGACAAAAGCATCTTCATATCCCTGAAATTCTTCGGATTTGAGGTTGCCAACATTTATGCCACTACTGATTCCGTGATGGTTGTCGATAAGTACAACAAACAATATGCTTGTGAGAAAACTGACCGCTTCATGGGCGATTTTCCCATAACCGTGGCCAATGTTCAGGATCTGCTGTCAGGACGCGTTTTCGCCATAGGATCAACCCAGGCATCGGTGGCCGATTTCAAGGAATCTGAATTTGACATAACATCCACCGATTCGTGGAGTCTCATTCCCCGTTCCAATCTGAAAGGTATTGACTATGGCTTCATGTTCCAGCCGGCCGACATACTGAAAGGCGTGATCATCAAAAGCGGCGACCATCAGCCCGTAACCATCACATATCCCCAACCTGTCACAACCTCTTTCGGCCCGATGGCTCCAGAGATAAATGTGACATATTCCACAGCAAAAGCCACGATAGACGCCTCTCTTGTCTGGAGTTTCGACAAAGCGCGGTGGGACAAGGATGTTGAGCTCCGCCAGCCAACCATCAACGCCAAATACCGCCGGATCACAACCGACGAGATAACAAAAATGTTGTCGAAATTTTGAATCCGTTTATTTATGCCTCGTTTCCTGATCATACTCGTCATTGCACTACTCGGAGCTTCCGGTGGTAACGCCGCGAAGAAAAAACAGCGAACCATCCGGTCGGCTCAGACCGAACAGCAGGCAACCCAGAAAAAGATCAAAGAAACAACTAAAAAACTCAACGACAATTCCGCCCAGACAGAAAAAGAGCTGAACAAACTCAATCTGCTGCGTGGCGAAATAACGCAGAAAGAACGTCAGATCCTGGAAACACGCTCTCAGATCGACACCCTCAGCAATTCCATCACCAAAGCCCAGGATCAGCTCGACGACCTCAACAACCGGCTCGAGCAACTAAAAAACGCATACAAAACCGCATTGCGCAGACTTCAGGGCACCCAATATGCCACCAACGAACTTGCATATATTTTCGGTTCTGAATCATTCACGAAAGCATACTCTCGCATCCGCTACACTCAGGAGTTTGCAAACTGGCGCAGACGCAAATCAAAAGAAATCAAGGAGACATTGGCCAAGATCGAGCAGAAAAAAGCGCAGCTTGCCACTTTGCATTCCGAACGCGCCACATCGCTCTCAGCCCTCAGCTCTGATCAGGCGATTCTGAAAGCCAAACAGGATGAGACCGACAAGACCGTAGCCAAACTCCAGCGCGACGGGGTCAACCTGCAACGCGCCCTTGACAAAGAAAAGAAACGCCTGAAAAGCATTGACAACGAGATCTCCAAAATGATCGAGGTCGAACGCCGCGAACGTGAACAGCAGAAAAAAAAGCAGCAGGATCAGAAGAAAGGGGGAACTACAAAACAGAAGGACTCCAAAACCACTCCTGCCAAGAGCAAAGGAGGCACAACAGCCACCAAACCCAAGACAAAGATCGACAACAGCGATCCGGATGCAGCAATGACATCCAAATTCGCTGCCGGCAAAGGCTCCATGCTTTTCCCTGTTGCAAGCCCCTACAGAATCGTGGCTAAATACGGGTCCTCAAACGGACAGCCATATAACACGGGTATAGAAATTGTGCTCGACGGATCGGCAAATGTCAGATCAATCTTCGAGGGAACCGTTTCACGCATATTCCAGAACCACGACGGCAATTACTCTATCATGGTGCGCCACGGAGCCTACATCACAGTTTACTATAACATCGGCTCGCTGTCCGTAAAGGCCAAAGAGAAAGTGACGGCAGGACAAACACTCGGACGTGCGGCCACGGATGCCCGTTACGGCAAACCAATGCTGCACTTTGAAGTCCGCAAGGGTAGCGAGACCCTCAATCCCCTGAGTTGGGTAAGATAAGTGATTTCATTCAGGGTTGGATGTGGCATTCTCCAGCTTCTTATGGCGTGCATAGGCAGCCGCCATCCGTGTGTGATAGCCGCGCAATGCGTAAGCTACGCAACAAGAATAACTAATAATTTGATAGAGCTCGCTTCCAACAAGATATTGGAAGCGAGCTCTTTTAGTGTGAGAATTGTTTTATCTTCCTCCGGCCGTTGATTTTTCAGTGTTTGCATCAACATTGATAATCTTCTCTGCTCCACGCTTTTGACGTCCCCATTGGATATTGTAGCTTACGCTGATGTAGGGCATTCGCATATCAAGTCGCTGGTGCTGTTCATTGGTGTTCCATTTGCTGAGCATCTTTGAACCCTGGTCGTATTTGCCAAATGGCATTATTACGCCTGCGCCAAATTGCCAATTCTTCCAGTTATAGGCGAGTTGGATAATCGAAAGATTCTCTCCCCAACTTATTTTCTCTCCCCATAGGTCGTGTTGGGCACGTACATACTGACCGACAAGTTCAAATCCCCAATGGGTAAACATTATGCTGACATTACCACTCCAATTATGGTTATATAACTTGTAATCAGACCCACGCATACGTTCAACCCGATACTGAATATGAGCACTTGCCATCATCCAATCAGGTACAATTTCAACCTGCGGAGAAAGGAAGAATGTGAGATTCTGTAAGCCCTTGCTGTTTTCGTATGTTGTAATGAGTTTGTTTTCACTCCAATAAAGATATGGAGTAATGGCATCAGGGCTTGTGAATGCGCGTACACCGAAAGTACCTTCAACTTTTGGCAGACTGAAATTATAGTGAAGCGTCAGCATATACGACGTGGACGTTTTCAATTCGGGATTACCTATTCGCCATTGGAAACCGTCGATTTGCTGAGGTGCAACATTTGTTTCTGTAAGAGAGGGCGCTGACTGCCATGATTGGAAACTCAGTCTGAATCTGTGATTTTGGTTAAGTGAATAGGCAATTGTGGCTTGTGGCCGCAGATTCCAAGAATGATTTCCTTGATTCGTTTCCTTGAACATGAAGTCGGTATATTGAGCGCCAAGTCCGGCGGTGAGGCTTACTTTGTTGATCCGTTGGAAGTATTCGGCAAAGAAATAAACCTTGTCCTGTCGCTGATGAAAAATCTCGCCTCCCAGATTCTCATATTGAGAACGGTTGCGGTTTGCGGTATATGATGCTCCGGCTATGAAACGGGAACTACTCCAATTCTTGATATAATCGGCCTCAACCGCGTATGCTTGGTTGCAGTCCTTTATCATTGTGTGGATGTCGGTAAGGTAGCTATCCACATCTGATACTTGCTCTACATAATCAGAATAGGACTTACCGTTGTAGAATGAGGCGTTGAAATCGACTACAAGAGTCTGGCGTTTATCAAAATGTTGTTCAAGATATGCTGAAAACTTTGAAGTGAGGCCATTGTCTCCATGCGAATCAGTAAGAAGAATGTCATCACTTCCATCACTAAGGGATAGAAGACCATTTGCTCTCCAGTCATTTGAAAATGTAGGTTCTGCACTTGCCTGAACATGGAATATAGTGGTATCCGGTTTTATGTAGCTGTATGCTCCCCACAGTTTACCGAAAGTATTGTCGATATTTCCTCCAAGTGGGGTCTCAGTGCGTGTCAGAGAACTGCCATCAGAGTATGTGAAAGTTTCCGTATAGTCGCGGTAAGATTTCACCTTATTTGTAAGTTTGAATTGAGAACCGACTTCAAACTGGGAGCTACCATTATTAAACTTGGCATCAGCAAAGTAGTCGCCCCATACTATATTCAGAGCCTGTCGCCCTTCTGCATGGATAGATCCGCCAAGTGCAGGATTGGTAACGATGAAATTAAGCACATAGCTTGCGCCATTATAACGTAAGCCGGGATTATCCATCCACTCCACTCTTTTGACTGTTTCGGGAAGCAGAGCCTTAACCTGATCAACCGTAGCCACACGTCCGTTGATGCGAACCTGCACAGTTTGTCCGACAGCTTGGATGGAACCGAGTGCATCAGTCACTGTGAGGGATGGAATCATCAAGTTGGTAAGCAACTGCATTCCGTTACGGGAATTTTCGACTGCGCTTTGTGAGGGATAATATACGTCCATGTCTGCCTTCCGGATAACCTTGGGGGCTTGAACAACGATCTCATCGAGTTCTTGAGCAGCGATGGTATCTACCATTTCCTGCGCGTTTGCGATGGCCGGAGCTACTATAATTGCCAAGACCATCAGAGCGATTTGGGTAAAGATTTTTACATTCATATTGCGGTACATTTTTTGATTTCGATACCGCAAAATTATACCTAAGCCAATCTTAACGCCAAATGTAAAAATCTAAAGAACGACAATATAACGCACTGATTATCAGATAGGGCTATTACTAAAAATCTAAAAACAGCATTATCCCGTCTAAAACAATCTTAACGGGAGAACTCCTGCCTAAGGAAAGCTATGACATCCTCCTTCTCGGGCACTCCGAGCTTCTTTTTCACCGAAGATTTTCTCACATAGACGGAGGCTGCCGACTGAGATGTGATGACGCTTATTTCTTTCGCCGAGAAATCTGCTGTCAATAGCACAATGGCTTGCTCTTCTTTTTCGGAAATAATATCGCCGTAGCGACTATGAAGTTTCGTGTAGAATCCAGAATGAAGATTGTTGACAATCTCATACACATTAGTCCAATTTATCAATGAGCCATCCGAGTCATTATCTACTGATGATATTTTACGGAGCATCTCACGGTTCTGCTCAGTCGGGGTCTCTGCAACCATTTTAATAATGTTCAACTGCTGAAGCATCGCCCGGCGCAATGACTCCTGATTGTCGGTGAGTGCGGATGGTTTCTTTAATTCATCCACCATTCGTTGTAGAGTCTCTGCTCGTTCCTCAGCCTCGACTGTCTTGCGCTTGCGTTTTTGCAGGAGCCAAACTCCACACAATACAAAGATAAAGGCGACCAAAGCAACAATCACTATGATATAAGTCTTACGCTCGCTTTGTGACTTGAAGGTCAATGCGCGATTTTCTGATTTCAGTATGTTCTTGTCAGATTCCAATCGCGTAAATTCCATTCGTTGGTATTGATTTCGCAGACTATTATTAAAAATAGCAAGTTGGCTTATTCCGATAGTGCCATCTTTTCGATACTTCAAAAATTCGCGTAAAGGAGCTGCAAAACTCTCGTAATAATTATTATCAACATCATCACGAGACGCCGCACAGCTATCGGCATATGCCAGATGTTGCTGCGATTTAGTAAAGTTCCCTAAATTGAAATAATTCAGAGATTTCCAAAATCTTAAATATGGAATTGCAGAATTATGCGGAGCGTGTTCTAATATATAATCAACCAAACGATTGCTTTCCTCATATCTTCCAAGTTCTTCCAATATGCCTACTTTTTCATAAGTATATTTGAATTGGTCATTTTCAAGATGGTTTCGTTGAGCACAATCTATTAATTCATCTATTAATATTAGCGCTGAATCGTTTTTTCCTGCATACTGATAATTCTCACAAAGTTGATATAAATATTCCGTTTGACGGGTTGAGACCGTGTCTAATGATTGTAACACCCTTATGAACGAAATATTACGCTTGCAATCAAATTCGACTCCACCTACTAACACTCTCGTGCGCAGCAATGTTATCTTTGAGTCTTTTGGAACATTCGGAAGCACAATTAAGGAGTCAAGTAAACTCAGGGATCCGTTGCCATCTCCAAGCCAAAATTTGTGCAGAGCATATAAGTCTCCGGCTTGCAGAAATCTCTTGAAATCCTTGTCTCTATAATATTCAAACGCAAATCGCGTCAATGAATCCGCAACCATTGAGTTTTCGCCCACCTTATGTGCAGTGCCGACAACAATGGCATACAAACCCATAAGGGAATCCTCTTTCAAATCTTTAGGGTCAATATCCTCTAAGATATAGAGAGCACTATCAGGATATGAATAAACTATTCTCTCAGCCTCCGAGATAAGCTGACGCTGTTGCGCCGATCTGGAGCAAGAGATCATGCCGATAGCGACTAATACCAGTATCCAAACAGAATTCTTCATATTGAACTGCAAAGTTACTAATATTTATCAGCTTTTAACGGTTAGGCTTAGTGGCTCGGCTGATTTTTGGTTGGAAGACACCACTTTTTTTCATTCAGGGTTGGAGGTAGCATTCTCCAGCTTCTTATGGCGTGCATAAGCAGCCGCCATCCGTGTGTGATAGCCACGCGATGCGTAAGAAGCGCCATTATACCGACGGGCGAACGCGGCCCAGTTTTTTTCTTTTAATGCCGGAAGCATACCCGAATTACGGATAAAGCTGGCAAACAGTTCGAGCTGCTCCCGCTCCGATCTGCTCATACGCTCCACAAATTCATCTATCGACTCACAGCCGCATAGCTTCCAGTTGAACCCACCAATCTGGAACATGCCCCAGAATGTCCCCTGTATGGCCGTCTTATTGTCTATCGACCTCGCCTGCCGCAAGCGTTCCTGCTGCGCGGCCTGAGTAGAGCCATAGCGACGTGCATTAGGCGACGAGAACACCACGGCGTGGGACTTACTGAACCGCGACAGATTGATTCCGTTACGGCGCGCATGCTGGCGGAACATGGACAGGTCAAAATTGACCAGCGGTTTCCCGGGAGCGAAGAATCCCTGATGCTGTTTTCCGGCTTCTATATCGACAACAGCCTTTATAGCCGCTGTCTCCACACCGAGTTCTTCGGCCACAGCCTGATAGTCCTCTTCGGTCAACCGCAGGATCTCAGTCGGAGTCCCCACAGCGGACACAGAATCAGTCGCCGTAGCCGTCACATGCTCTTCCTTTACGTGCTGAGCGGAAGCCCGGCATGAAATAGCACCGGTCATTGCCAGGGCAATCAATATCATCAATGAGTTTTTCATGAAACAATAGTTGATAAAAAAGATTCAAAGAGCTGCCGGAAACTCCGACAGCTCTTTGAGTCAGATAGATTGCTTATTTTTTAAGATCCGCCACTTTGCGGAGAGTCAGTTTGAGCTGTTCGTAGAAACGCTCCACTGCCGGAATATACATTCTTTCCGACGGGGAATGCACATCGCGCAATGTCGGGCCGAACGAAACCATGTCGAGATGGGGGTATTTCTCAAGGAAGAGACCACATTCCAGACCTGCGTGGATAGCCATGATCTTCGGAGTCACATCATACAGTTCCTTGTAAGCGTCGCGGGCAATCTGCATGATCGGCGATTCCATGTTGGGCTGCCATCCGGGATAACCCTCGCCATGCTGAACCTCAGCACCGGCAAGAAGGAAGTGAGCCTCAACCTGATTTGCGATATCCCATTTACGGGAGTCGACAGACGAACGCTGGCTTGTGGTGACAACAACAGTGTTGTCCTGACCCATCTTGACCGATGCAAGATTGGTAGAAGTCTCAACCAGACCTTCGATGTCGCGGCTCATGGAAACAACGCCGTGGGGCGCGGAGTAAACCGCACGCACAATGTTGTGGGCCGTTGTGTCGTCAATGCTGAAGTCGGGCACCTCCACGCTCTCCATCTTGATCTCAAGGGTCGGTTCGAGATCTTTGTATTCAGCCTCTATGGTAGCGGCATATTCGTTGAGAGCCACGCGTACGGCCTCCTTGTGGTTTGTGTGTACACCGAACACGGCATGCGCAGCACGGGGAATTGCATTGCGCAGATTACCGCCGTCAATTTCCGACAGGGCTATCTCATATTTCTTTGAAAGGTCGAAAAGGAAACGGGCCAGCAACTTATTGGCATTGGCACGTCCGAGATGGATATCGCCACCGGAGTGACCACCCTGACCTTTTTCAATGGCTACCTTGAAATATTGAAAATCCTTGGGAGCGAACGAACGTTTGTAGTGGAATGTGCATACAGTGTCGACACCACCGGCGCAACCCACGAAAATCTCAGCATCGTCCTCGGAGTCAAGATTAAGAAGCATATCGCCATTGAGCATATCCTCGCCGATGTTGAATGCTCCGGTCATGCCGGTTTCCTCATCCATTGTGAACAAAGCGTCGATAGGACCATGAACCAGATCTGGGTCTGTCAGTATGGCCAGTGAAGCTGCCACACCGATACCATTGTCGGCACCGAGAGTGGTTCCTTCGGCACGCACCCAATCGCCATCTACCACAGCCGTGATAGGAGTGTTGTTAAAATCAAAAGTCTTGTCGTTGGCCTCACACACCATGTCCATGTGACCTTGCAGGATCACGGTAGGTGCGTTTTCGTGTCCGGGCGTTGCCGGCTTAGAGATAAGCACATTTCCGATCTTATCTGTCTTTGCCTTCAAACCGTGTTTTTCCGCAAAATCGAGAAGGTAGGCACGGATTTTATCTTCCTTTTTGGATGGACGGGGGATCTTGGTGATCTCCTCAAAAATTGAGAAAACTTGAGTTGGCTTGAGTTCTGATACTTTCATTAAATTATGCTTTTAAAAAGTTTAGATTTCTATGTATAACAACCCACAAGGGATAGTCTCAAAGAAAAAATATGTTAAATTCTCCGCTAAGAGCACCACAAGTTACAAAATAAATTTGAGTTTCGCACAAAATTTATGATTCGTTTCATATATTTGCAAAGCGAAAGCACTTTTTATGGTAAGAATCCTGCTTCTGACATTCGTTATTGTGGCCGTGGCAATAGTCCTGCTCGGCGTGAAGGTTCTTTTTGTCAAGGGTGGCAAATTCCCGTCGGGTCACACCGGCGACTCCCCTGCCCTCCGAAAAAAAGGGATCGGATGTGCCGCCGATGACAAATGAGTCCGGTGGAGGATTCGAGAAAAAGAAATATATAACATAAACATATAGAAATGAAAAAAATCAGCTATTTCGTAGCTCAGTTTGCAATCGTAGCAGCCGCAATGGCAGTGATGCCCTCCTGCAGCGGATCGGACTCAACGGACAATAAGTCCGCAGATGGCGAAAAGAAAGTTGCAGCCAAAGAAAAATCCGACACCGTAGCTCCTGCCAACCCCGTGATCCGTTACGTGGACGATGAAAAACTGATGGAGGAATACAATCTTGCAAAGGACTTCAAGGAATCTATCCAGCGCTCCCAGTCTAAGCTCATATCAGCGCAGCAATCACGCGAGAACGAGCTCCAGCAGCTCGGATCACAGATTGAAAACAAGATGAAATCCAACAGCTACACATCTGAAAGCGAATATAACGCCGATATAGCACGCGCACAGAAGAAACAGCAGGATGCACAGACATATCTTGGAAACCTTCAGCGCACAACCGAGCTTGAAATCTCGCAGCTCCAGAATCAGCTTCAGGATTCCATCCAGTCCTACATAAAGATCTTCAGCGAGAAGAACGGCTACGATGCCGTGCTGCTCAAAAGCGCAGGACTGTACTTCAACCCGGCACTGGATGTTACAGAAGAAGTGGTCAAAGGACTGAACAGCCGCTACAACAAGGTGGCAAAATAAATCGCACCGACGGTTTAGATTAAAATTATCATAATGACAAACGGGAGGATAATGCGCGGCATCATCCTCCCGTTTTTTTTTGCATCAGCAGCTGTTGACTCCGGCAACAATACCACAATCGACTCCCCCCCGATACAAACACGCGTCCCACAGCCTGAGGCCGCAGGACGCGATTGTCTATTCTAAAAAAATAAATCTCTTTTTTTACTGGCCGAGATAGGGCTTGAGCAA
Organism: uncultured Muribaculaceae bacterium; assembly: GCA_910579185.1. Classification (GTDB taxonomy): domain Bacteria; phylum Bacteroidota; class Bacteroidia; order Bacteroidales; family Muribaculaceae; genus Paramuribaculum. The sequence continues at coordinate 194,590 of CAJTTG010000002.1, read as the reverse complement.
GCGGCTCTTCTGTCCCTTGAGTCGACGGATGGCCTTCTCCTTGATCTGACGCACACGTTCACGTGTCAGATCGAATTTGGCTCCGATCTCCTCAAGCGTCATTTCCTGACACCCGATTCCAAAGAACATCTTCAGAATCTCGCGTTCACGCTCATGCAACTGGTGCAACGCACGATCAACCTCCTTAGAGAGCGATTCCTGTGTGAGCGTCGAATCGGCCATAGGCGAATCCTCATTGGTCAGCACGTCAAGAAGCGAATTGTCCTCACCTTCCACAAACGGAGCGTCGACCGAAATATGACGGCCGGAAACTTTCAGAGTATCGGCAATCTTGTCAACGGGGACATCGAGGGTCTCGGCAAGTTCTTCCGCAGATGGACGACGTTCGTTGTCCTGCTCGAACTTAGAGAGAGCCTTCGAGATTTTGTTAAGCGATCCCACCTGATTCAGAGGCAGACGCACAATTCGCGACTGCTCAGCGAGAGCCTGCAGGATGGACTGACGGATCCACCACACGGCATAGGAGATGAATTTAAAGCCTCGCGTCTCGTCGAATTTCTGTGCTGCTTTTATCAAGCCGAGATTGCCTTCATTGATCAAGTCGGGCAAACTGAGACCCTGATTCTGGTACTGTTTTGCCACTGATACAACGAAGCGAAGATTTGCACGTGTCAGTTTATCGAGTGCTCTTTCATCGCCCTGACGAATGCGCTGTGCCAGTTCAACTTCCTCTTCAACAGAGATAAGTTCCTCACGACCAATCTCCTGAAGATATTTGTCGAGCGAAGCGCTTTCGCGGTTGGTAATTGATTTTGTTATTTTTAATTGTCTCATCTTGAATTGTGAGATTAGGGCATATTAAGCTTTAAGCGCGCAAAGTTACGCTTTTTCTGCGAGAATTGAAACAAAAAGCGATGCCAAAAAGTGACATCGCTTTGATTTTTTAACGTTTCACGTGCCATAATGACGGATTATTTATACCGCATCCAACGCACGAGTTCTTTGAACGACGGCTTCTTCCCGTACATGAATATGCCAACACGGTAGATCTTTCCGGCAAGCCACACCATCACGAAGAAAGAAGCGTAGAGCACAACCAGCGACGCTATGATCTGCCACCCGGGAATGTCATAAGGGATACGGGCCATCATGACCATAGGCGATGTGAACGGCACAATCGACATGACAACCGATAATGACGAGGTGGGATCCGCAGCCGCGGTCATTCCGAAGATGATTCCGATGATCACGGGGAATATCACTACCGACTGCAACTGACCGGCATCCTGAATATTGTCGACCGAAGAACCGATGGCGGCATAAATGGCGGCATAGAGCATGAAACCTCCGACAAGGAACAGCAGCAACAGGCCGAAAAGACGCAGGATGTAGCCTACATCACTGAGCATGGACACAGCCTGGAGCACACCGACATCCGTAGACATTGCCGACATATCGGCACTACCGGAATTCATGGCAGCAATTTCCGAGGTCATATCGGCAGGCAGCAAAGCCGGCAACAGGAACGCCGACATGGCCGCGATCAACGCTGTCCAGATCAGGATCTGGGTCACAGCCACAAGGCCGATGCCGCAGATCTTCCCAAGCATTATCTGCATAGGCTTCACGGAGGAAACGACAAGTTCAAGAACACGGTTGGTCTTTTCCTCGATGATGCTCGTCATGACCATCTGGCCATAGAGAAGCAGACACATGTAGAGCAACATCGTCAATACCATGCCAAGAGCATAAGACAGCATTGTGGAGGACTCCTTGTTGTCGCTGTCGGCATTATACTGCCGGCTGATCAGCGAGATATCACTATGGATGGAACTGATTATAGTGTCGAGGTTATCTATATTGTAGGCCTTCAGCCGTGTCTGCTCGATTATGGAATTGATCTGTGAGGTCAGAGCCGTCTCAAGGTTCATTGACGACGCGCCGTTAGTGAGCAACTCTACCGGGGCATTGCCTTCGATAGCTGCCGGGGGAATTATGACCACTGCATCGGCCGCCTCGGTTTCAAGCATCTGCTGCCACGATGAATCGGCCGGCACGATCTCATAAATCGATGTGGACTGCATCTGCGGTGCGATGACACCCGATTCGTCGATAACGACGAGCTTGCGCGAATCGCCCTCCGAGAACTCGGCGATAAGTATGGGGGTGAACATCAGCGCGAGCATCAGCAATGGCATCAGTATCGTTGTGATTATAAAACTTTTCTTGGTGACGCGTTCCATATATTCGCGTCCGATGATTATGCCAACTTTTGAGTTCATGATTCTTGGTTTGATGATCCGACAACTGAAATGAATATATCGTTCATGGAGGCCATGGCCGGGTTGAACGAGAGAATATCGACAAGCTCATTGGCCTTTGCGATCAACGGGCGCGTCTCAATCTCCGGTGCAAGCCCAAGATCAAGTTTCATTGCCCCCGAGGGCTGGAGATCAAGGGTGTAGGAAGATATCATAGGCTCCAGTTCCTTGACAAGCCTTGAGGCATCGCCATTGAAAGTCAGCGAATATTTGCCCCGGGTGAAATCGCGGCGTATCTGCTCCACATTGCCGGTCAGCACATTGCGGCCTTTGTTGATCAGGGTTATATTGTCGCAGATCTCCTCCACGGATGCCATATTGTGGGTAGAGAATATGACCGTGGCACCCTCAGACTTCAGACGCAGAATCTCGTCGCGCAACAGATTGGCGTTGATGGGATCGAATCCTGAGAAAGGCTCGTCGAAGATCAACAGCTTTGGCCGGTGCAACACCGTCACTATAAACTGCACTTTCTGAGCCATACCCTTTGACAACTCCTCAACCTTGCGGTTCCACCACTCGGATATACCAAAGCGTTCGAACCATTTTTTCAGCTCGCCGACAGCCTCAGTGCGCGACAAACCTTTCAGCCGGGCAAAAAAGATGGCCTGCTCCCCTACTTTCATTTTCTTGTAGAGACCGCGCTCTTCAGGAAGATAGCCGATGTGAGCCACATCGTCCTGTGTCAGCCGATGTCCGTCGAAAGTAACAGAGCCTGTATCGGGAGCCGTGATGTGGTTTATGATACGGATAAGGGTGGTTTTTCCTGCGCCATTAGGGCCGAGCAAGCCGTAGACCTGTCCCCGGGGGATCTGCAGGGAAACATTGTCGAGCGCACGATGTGAACCGAACGTCTTGCCGACATTTTCCACTTCAAGGATATTATTCATCGTAATTTCTGTTTTGGTTTATTCTGATTCATTAGAGTCGGGAAATGCGGAAAAGTTGCACCTGCGACTCATTTTTTTCGAAAACAGCGGTCGACGATAGCGGCTATCGCGCCGTCGCCGGTCACATTACAAGCCGTGCCGAAGCTATCCATGGCGATATAAAGGGCTATCATCAGCGCATTCTGTGCATCAGAGAATCCGAGGATCGACGAGAGCAGCCCGAGCGAGGCCATGATCGCGCCACCCGGAATACCGGGAGCGGCTATGATCGTCACCCCGAGCATCGCGATAAAATGGGCGAACATTCCGGCATCATAGGGCATACCCTGCATTATCATGATTGCAAGGGCACACGCCACAATCTTCAGCGTTGAGCCTGACATGTGGATCGTGGCACACAACGGGACGGTGAATCCGGCGACATCCTCACTCACCCCCATCCGGATAGCCTGACGCAAAGTCACGGGGATAGTCGCTGCCGACGACTGGGTGCCGAGCGCGGTGAAGTAGGCCGGCATCATGGTCCAGAGCATTTTCAGCGGATTCCGGCGCGAGAAAAACGACGCGATGACGTATTGCAGGAGCAGGATCAGGACATGCATCACAAAGATAATGACAATGATGCTGACAAACGTGCTGAGAATAGCACCTACTTGCCCGGCCACCGTCATGTTCAGGAAAATCCCGAAGATATAGACAGGCAGAAGCGGAATCACCACATTGTTGATCGCCATAGCTACAATTGACCGAAATTCTGAAATTCCACGTCGCAGAGCATCGCCTTTCACATAGGCCGCTCCAAGTCCGACCATGAAAGCCAGCACAAGTGCCGTCATCACGGGCATCAACGGAGGGATCGACATCGTGAAATAGGGATCCACGCCATTGTCGGCCGACAGCATCATCTGATCTGCTCCCGACGACACCATCGACGGGAAAAGCCATGCACCGGTGAAATATGACGAAAATCCGGCAAAAAGAGTGAACGCATAGGCCAATGCGGCAGTGAAAACGAGCATTTTCCCGGCCCTGTTTCCAAGATCGGCGATGGCAGGAGCCACAAAACCGAGAATGATGAGTGGTATCAGGAAGCCGAGAAACTGGCCGAAAACCTCATTGAATGTAGCACAAAGACGAGCAAACCATTCCGGCGAGACATATCCCACAGCCACACCTAAAGCGATAGCGACAATAATCCGTCCGAGCAATCCTATTTTAATTTTTCCGGTCATTACAGAGGGTCTTAAGCAATTATTTTCACAAAGATAGCAGTTTTTTTATCTCCGGATGTAACTTTTCGGGCTGTTATTGCGTCAAAAGGATATAACACCAACAAATATGACACGAAACAAACTAATCCCAGCCCTCGCGGCAATCATTCTCCTCGCCTCCACCTCCTGCCAGAAAGCAATCTCCTATCTTGCTTCCGACGAGTGTAACGCCAAAGGACCGATAGTCACAGAATCACGCACATTGGATCAGGTCAACGGGCTTGTCTCAACCCGAGGCCTCAATGTCATTTACATCCAGAGCGACAGCCTGTCGCTGACCGTAGAGGCACCTCAGGACATCATGGAGTTTATCACGACCAATAACAATGGCGGCACACTGACCGTCGGGTCGACCAAGAACCTCAACGGATGCGCGAGCAAAGTCACCGTAACCGTCAAAGCTCCGGGAATCAACGGATTCGATGCCTCGTCAGGGTCTTCATTATCAATTCCGGAGGCTTACAACCTTCCCGACGGATCGGTAAGAATCACGACTTCGAGTGGTGCAGCGTTCAATGCCGGACAATTCGATGCATCGCAGATATCTCTTTCATCGTCAAGCGGTTCCGCCATCAACATATCCGGCATCAATGCCCGGAAAGTGAACGGATCAAGTTCCAGCGGAGCAGCCATGAGCATTAAAGGCAAGACCGAGAATGTCGGTTTGAGCGCATCAAGCGGCGCTTCAATCTCTGCCGGTGGCCTCCAGTCACAGACAGGATCGGCATCAGCATCCAGCGGTGGCGCAGTCGACTGCAACATACTCAAATCGCCGAGAACCAGTGCCTCAAGCGGCGGTTCCATCAACAACCGATAAAAAAACAGCTTTCATAATAAACACAGATCAAGAGAGGCCGATGCGAGATGCATCGGCCTCTGTTTGCCATATAAAATGTCATGCAGGGGGAAAATTTAACATTCATTAAGCATAGAAACTCTCATTTTATTGCCTATCTTTGCAGAACACACAACAACCAATCACAAGTCACCATGAAAACATTCCTGCAGATCCTGATCCCGGCAATCGCAGTCCTGTATTCAGCGATTCAGGTCAATGCGGCCGCTGACCCAAACATTGTCATCGAACAATTGACCGACCGATATAAACTTGTTTCCGACAAAGAAGGCAAACTTGTCCGGATCGAGGAGTCGTGCGAGACAACATTCAGAGCAAAACGCACGGCAGGTAAAGCCATGGCACTCGCATTCTACAGCGAAGACATCAAGATCACCAAAGCCACCGGCGGCACCGTAGGCTATGACTACGTTGACCGCGACGGCATTTTCTTTGACGACTCAAAACTCTGCTATGTTGCAGTAGAGCTAAAGAAACCGGGAGCCACAGCAAAGGCCACGATCAACAGCACCATACTCAGACCCGAGTTTTTCAGCCGTATCCTGCTTTACGAAAGCTACGACATTGAAAACGCACAATATATTTTCGAGATCCCTACAAATCTCTCCGACCGCTACAAAATCGTGGAGCGCAACGTTCCATCCGGAATGCTGAAACGCACAGAAGAAACCAAAGGCGACAAACTGGTGATCACCTTCTCGGCCACCGGCCTCAAAACTCCGAAACGATTTTCCGACGAGCCATCCCGTTCCCGTTATTATCCACAGCTGCTAATATTGGGACAGTTTGCCAACCCGACTGAGGTCTACAGCTATCTGAGAACATATATTCAGGAAACCGATCCGCAGAATCAGTCTGTTGCAGACAAGACCAGAGAGATCACCGCCGGCTGCACCACCGATGCCGAACGAATAGCCGCCATCACACGATTTGTACACGACAACATACGCTATGTGGCGGTAGAGAACGGGGAGCTCGGACAGCGTCCCGACCTGCCATCGGAAGTGTTGCGCAAATCGTTCGGCGACTGCAAAGGGAGCGCGTCACTGATCAAAGCCATGCTCTGCGCCGCCGGCATAGACGGACGTCTTGTATGGATAGGTACCGACGATGTGGGAAACCGTTATTCCGAATACCCCGTGACATCGGCCGGCAACCACATGATAGCGGCAGCCGTCACCGGCGATTCAATCCTGTTTATCGACGGCACAGCGCGTCAAACGCCGCCATTCAAAGTCCCGTTCGGAATCCAAGGCTGCGAAGGATTGGTGGAAGACGGTCCGGACAAATGCATCGTGGCCACCGTCCCGACATCCTCACCGCTGGAAAACATGAACAAATCAGATCTCAGACTCACCATAGATCCGGACGGCACATTATGTGGCGAGGGCAGCCTGACCATCACCAACGGACTTGCCAACAGCGTCAAATCGCTTATCGAAGACACTGCGCCGGCACAAAGAGCCAACATCTATGCCCGGCTGTTTGAGATCTGCCTGGCCGGCAGCCATGCAGACCAGCCGGAAGTCAATGCCGCTGAATCGGAAATAATCCTCAACGGGAAACTCAGCCTCGGCGGTGCAGTGAAGAAAGTGGGAGATGAAACATACGTCGACATCAATCCATCGGCATATCTCACCAAACTGAAATTTGACACCAAGGAACGTGAATCGCCAGGCTACTACTCCTATCCGATGTCGGATGTCAGCACCCTGACATTCCAGATCCCCGACGGAATGGAAGCATGCTTCCTTCCGGAGCCTGTGGAGATTGAAAACGAATGGCTGAGCGGAAAAATCTCGACGACACTATCACCCGACGACAACACTATTGTCCGTAACTTCTCGATCATTGTGCGCCCCGGCATCATACCCTTAAATGATCTGAAACGCGTCAATGCCGATATAAACAGACTCTCAACGGCCTGCTCCTCAAAGATAGGCATCCGAAACAGCAACTAAAAAACTGTCCTAACAAAATCACTATTCATTATGAGACACTACCGGTTAAACATCCTGCGAACAGCCATTCTACTGATGGCTTCGGGCTTTTTGTTCCAAACAGCCCAAGCCGGGATAGACAAGAAATTTTTTGAAAAAGCAGCCGAGACGGTATGGGGAATGGATCTACCGCAGTTCAATCCCAATGCCGATCTCAGCGACTCCATTTTCCAAAACCAATCGGCCAACTTCATAGCCCGATACATAGGACTGACCGCCGACTATGACAACAGCATCAATCCATCAAAAGGGTCGCAGCCGTCAAATACAACCAAGGCTGTCATGATACGCCGTTCGATGGTTAAACTCAACGATGCCGCAGCAATCGACTACTTCTCCGACTTCACTTTCTATCCGCCGGAAAAGGTTGATTTTCACGGATATGTGGTTTCAAACGTCAAACCTGCATTCGGCGCACGAATCCATAAAGCCGACGGCAAAATTGTTGATATAGACATGAATGAGGCCGTGGAAGTGACAACCGGCAAGAAAAACAAGGTTGAGAAATACAAAATAGCCATACCCGGACTCGTTGTCGGAGATGTTCTTGAATACTTCCACTACACCGACTACTACTGCGAGGAATTCTCGATGCCGGATTTCACCGTCAATTTTCTCGCCAAGTATCCGACACACACTCTGACGCTTGACTGCCGTACCGCTCCCGAGCTGGCTCTTGAATACGGCGCATTCAACGGCGCGCCACGCATTCTGGAATTCCCACGTATAGACAACAAGAACCAACTCTTTATCGAGCTTCAGGATATAGAATCACTGGACGAAGAATTGCCATACTTTGAAGCCGCACGCCAGATGCCATACATGCACATTTTCGTCATAAACCACACATCCCGTCTGGAATTTCACCCCAATGCGCACAGAATGGGCGGCATACGCTACGCGTCAGCACCCTACGTGATGAGCGACGTAGCAGCATCGATCTATAATTCAAAAGTACCCGACAAGATAGTGTCCGAAGCCTGCTCCATGGTAAAAAACTGGAAGAAATCGCATCCCGATGCCACGGAAACAGAGGTAAACGATGCTGCCTGGTATGCAGCGATCGTGGCACTGCACAAGAGCCGCGAATCTATTTCGGACCGCCAACTATCGCTCATCTTCTACAAAGTTCTCGAAAAACTGGACCGCTTGACTGATGCACGAATCGGAGTCACCACCTCACGTGAAGAAGTGCCTATCGACGAAATCCCCAACTACAAATCGGCGGATTATTTCGTAAAAGCCGGCGACCGCTTCTACTTCTGTCGGTCGGGCTTCTCGCAGATTCCAGGTGAACTGCCCCGTGGATATGACTCAGAGAAATATATCCTCTACACAGCGCGTCCGACCAACGAGATGCTTCACACATCCGCACAGTTCGGCAACTTCCCCAAATCGAAAGCCACTGAGAACACCGACGTATCCGCAACGACGGTGACTATCAACCCTGATGATCCGCAGAAGCTTGATGTGACAACAATACGCTCATTGAGCGGAACAGAAAAAAATATAGTTGCAAATGTATTTACATACCGGCAGGGGCTCGACTCTCTGACCACCTTCCTTGGAGAGAAACCGATCAGCAGTAAAGATCTTCCCGACGAGACTGAAGATATAGAGGACAGTCGCGAATCAGCAGAAAAATACGTCCGCAGGATGTGGGCCACAGACGATGCCGAGCTATCCGACTACACAATACTAAAATCCGGTATCGTGCCCACCTCCCCCATTCTCAGCGTCCGCTTCGATGGAGTTGTTGACGGTGCCGTGACAGAAGCCGGCAACAATATGCTGATCAACGTGGGCCGCTTCATCGGCAAGCAATCGCAATTAAAGGGCAACGAGCGTACACGCGATGTGAGCATAGTCCGCCCATCGGCCAAACGCATAGACACTACAATCACGTTTGAGATCCCGGAAGGATATGAGCTTGTGGAAAGCAGTCTCGATGACCTGCGCCGCAGCATGAACACACGCGACGGCAGTTTCAACACAGAAGTCAGCGCCGACGGATCAACAGTGACAATCCGTGTGGTTGAACGCTATCCCCGTTCCATCTCTCCGGCCTCCGCATGGCCCGATCTTGTAGCCATCCAGGATATGGCTCATGAGTTCAATTCCGCAACCTTGGCCATCCGCCGCAAATAATAGGAACAACCGCTAATCGAGTAGGAGGTGAACACTAATCGTAGGTGTTTATCTCCTACTTTCGTGTTTACCGACTTCTCACACCAAGCTTACATTGGATATGTTTCTTGTCACGAAAAAACTGCAACAGCCTGTTGCAGCGTTGCTTTGGAGACACATCAACTATCTCATTACCAATTTTGGGGATTATGAAAATGCCATTCTATATTATTTTGATTTGTTCGGGTCTGTAAACCTAAAGAGTGTTATCGCACTCTATAAGGTACCATAACACTCTTTATGGGGAAAATTGTGGAAATTACATTTCGAAATAATACTTTCTGCTGTCCCAATTGAAGTAATATTTGCAAGGACCACACTTTATGGCATAGGCTTCATGAACTTTCTCATTCCACTTAAACCGAACTACATATTGTCCGCCAGTAACATAAACTTGAACGTTAATATAAGCACCATTTTCGGCGACCGCTTTACCCTCATATGCGCAAGGAATGCCTGGTACGCAGATTTCAGGATCTTCTTGTGCTGCATACGTTTTTGTAACAAAAGTAGCAGTTCCTCCTACAAGGAGTGCCAGAATTAGAAAAATTTTTTTCATACACATTGTGTGATTGGTTGGTCTTACAGTCCTATCGACCATTAGTGATAAAGAAACGTGGACTGATTTACCACATCTCCTATTGACGGTCGTAGGAAACCTTGCGAGTGAGATAAGAAAATAGCAGCCCACGCTATAGCGTGAGAACCGCTTTGTCTATCTCTTACTCGCTTTTGAAAATTTCCTACGTTTTCAATAGTAAGATAAGCAAAACGCTTCTTCGATTAGTTTATTATGTTGTGCCATTCCACTGAATGACGATGCAAATTTAACAATAATATCCGAGAGTACAAAATGTTATAAAACATACTATTAAACCTGCATAGTGATACTGATATATCAGAGATATTCCCCTACCATCTTTGATGGCCTTTACGAGCATTTGTATCAATTTTCTGTAATTGACCATATCAAAGAACTTCTCAAGGTCAAGGTCTATGCATTCATTATTTTAGCCGTCATTTACACCCGTTAGATTATTGCACATGTCGGGCAAATACGCAAGAAAGCCGGCCGATGCAAATTGCATCGGCCGGCCTTTCATATAAGGGAATTAGTTATACTAATCAGATCACGCCCTGACCCATCATGGCGTTGGCAACTTTCATGAAGCCTGCGATGTTGGCACCCTTCATGTAGTTGAGATATCCATCGGGTTCTGTGCCATATTTCACGCACTGTCCGTGGATGTCGCGCATGATCACGTGGAGTTTCTGATCCACTTCTTCAGCACTCCACTGGAGGTGCATTGCGTTCTGGCTCATTTCAAGACCAGAAGTAGCAACACCGCCGGCATTTACAGCCTTGCCGGGAGCATAAGTCACACGAGCGTTGAGGAACGTGTCGATAGCCTCGGGTGTACATCCCATGTTAGAAACCTCAGCAACGAGAGTCACACCATTGTCAACGAGCTGACGCGCATCTTCTGCGGCAAGTTCGTTCTGTGTAGCGCAAGGCAGAGCGATATCCACCTTCTGTTCCCAAGGTTTGCGTCCGGCATAGAATGTAGATCCGGGGAACTTGTCGGCATAAGGAGCAACGATATCGTCGCCGGTTGCACGCAGATAGAGCATATAGTCAATCTTCTCGGCGTTGAGACCTTCGGGATCGTAGATATATCCGTCGGGGCCGGAGATAGTGACAACCTTAGCACCGAGTTCTGTAGCTTTCAGAGCCGCACCCCAAGCCACGTTACCGAAGCCGGAGATAGCCACTGTCTTGCCCTTGATATCCATATTTTTCTCAGCAAGCATGCTCTGCACGAAATAGAGCGCACCGAAACCTGTAGCCTCGGGACGGATACGTGATCCACCGAACGAGAGAGCCTTGCCAGTCATAGAGCCGTCACATTCGTTGCAGAGTTTCTTGTACATGCCATACATGTAGCCAACCTCGCGACCACCTACGCCGATATCACCGGCAGGAACGTCGCGGTCGATACCGATATTCTTCCAGAGTTCAAGCATGAAAGCCTGGCAGAAGCGCATGATCTCGGCATCGCTCTTGCCACGGGGCGAGAAATCGGAGCCACCCTTGGCACCACCCATAGGGAGAGTGGTCAGCGCGTTTTTGAAAGTCTGTTCAAAACCAAGGAATTTGAGGATCGACAGGTTGACCGAAGCGTGGAAACGGATACCACCTTTGTACGGGCCGATAGCATTGTTGAACTGCACGCGATAACCAAGATTGGTCTGCACGTCGCCGTTGTCGTCGGTCCAGGTCACACGGAACGTGAGAATTCTGTCCGGCTCTACCATACGCTCAATGATACGGGCTTTTTCAAACTCAGGATGCTGATTGTAGACATCCTCAACACACATCAGAACCTCTTTGACGGCCTGAAGATACTCTTTCTCACCGGGGTGTTTTGCCTCAAGTGAGCTCATTATTCGATTTATATCCATATTATATGTATAAAACGGTATTTTAATAGGTTAACACCGCAAATATAATGAATAAAACCATACAAGTGTACACTCCGACAGTCTTAAATTTAGTTAAAAACATACCTTTTGCTTTCAATTTGCTATCACACCCCTAATTACACCACATCCACCCATCCAAAGTCGCCTCACGAGGTTCCTACACCACAGCGGCGCTACACCAAATCATTGATTACCGCGATCGGTTATATGCTGTTTATTGACACGATAGGTCAAAATTCCAACAAGCACAACAAACACTAAAGCACCCAAGCCTGCGCAACCACGGATTATCAACATGACTTTGGGTTGGATATTCTCCAACCATATTGTCATAGACAGGAGAAGAACGACTACAACAGCCATAACTGCCAAGGCGATATATTTCAACCGTCTATTCTCAGGCAAATTATACAGCTTATTTATTTCCTCCCGTTCCTGCAAACGTTTATTCATTGCATACAGTCTTTTTTTTCAATAAAATATAATCAACACACAGCCACAAAGATAAGTCATTGTGGTATTTTGCACAAACCATTGATAGAAAAGACAGCAATTGCCGGAACGAAGCAGACGGTCTGTTCCCCTAATGGAGACAGACCGTCTATTTTCTTTATTTAATAAGACACAGAGACGTTAACGCCGTCTTTTCTTTGATGATTTTTTCTTTTTGGAACTTGACTTCTTCGTTGATGACTTGGAAGAAGATGCCGACGGGATTTTTATTTTCTGCCCGATACCGATCCTTGTTGTTCCTTTGCTCATGCCGTTGGCTTTCTGGATGGCGGCGACAGTCGTGCCATGACGGCGTGCGATTTTTTCAAGATTATCGCCTGACTTAACGGTATAGGTGGTTGTTTTGGGCTTTGTGGTTTTCTTTTTCGAAGCGGCAGAAGAAGAAGCAGCAACAGTTTTAGCGTTGTCATTACGTGCGGTCACGGTTGTTTCGCCTGTGGGTTTGGTGCTTGCTCCGGCAATCTCTCTGCGGACTACGGTCTTAATGACAAGTTTGTCGCCCTCTTTCACTTTTCCACGACGCAGATTGTTCCAACGTTTGACATCCGTGGAGCTAACGCCATAGTGCTTGGATATGTCGCGGAGACTTTCACCACGGGCAACTATATGTGTCTGCTCAACAATGCTGTCGGGCAAGACGGATGCGATAGCTGCGTTTCCGGCTGCATTCTGCGACTGTCCGGCAGCGGCCAACGCATTTGCATCACCTTGTGCCACACGCGGCTGCCCGGGTTCCACATAGGTGCGGCGCGCATACTGGTCCATATCATAATTGCGTATGGCATCCTCGCTGACAAGATAGCTGTAGCACTTCTGCTGCGGCAGGACAAGAGAATAGGGATGATGGTCGCCGGGGATGATATCCTTACGGAACTGAGGGTTCAGCATGCGGATTTCCTCTACCGGAATGTTGATCACATTAGCGATCTGGTTGAAGTGCAGACGATCGTTCACCTCGATGGTATCCGTTACAAGACGATGTTTGACAACCGTCGGATTGATGCCATATCGTTTATGGTAGGTCATCACATAGTTTGCGGCAATGAAAGCAGGGACATAACCACGAGTCTCTTTCGGCAGATAGTTATAGATTTCCCAGAAATCCTGTTTTCCGCCACCGGCACGGCGCAAAGCCTTGTTTACATTGCCGGGACCGCAGTTGTAGGCAGCGATGGCGAGCGACCAGTCACCATAGATTGAGTAGAGCTGCTTGAGATATTTAGCGGCATTGCGCGATGAGACACGCGGATCACGGCGCTGGTCAACGAGCGAGTTCACCTCCATGCCAAGTCCCATAGCCGTAGGAGCCATGAATTGCCACAGGCCACATGCACCGGCACGAGAAACGGCATTGGGATTAATGGCCGACTCGATCACGGGCAGATATTGCAGCTCAAGAGGCACTCCTTCTTTGAGCAATTCCTCAATGAATATAGGTCCATAGTAGTTGTGGAGCGCAAGCATATCCGCCACGAGCTGACGCTTGCGTTCGAGATACATTTCGATGTACTGCCCCACCACAGGGTTATACGGCATCTCGATCTCTACAGGCAGGCGGCTCAAAAGATCCTCGTATTCTTTCGGAGTTCCGGAATGATGGCGGATGTTGTCGGCAGCCTGTTCCGTGAAATGTTTCAGGTAGAAGTTTTCCTCCAGCTCCCGGGTTTTTGTCTCAAAGCTTTCCGGGGGCACGAGGTTATCGTCGGTCAAGGAATGCTTGATATCGAGAATCGATGGAGCGGCCATGGCGGAAGCCACAGCAAATGAAAACAGAGAGGATGTGAGTATTTTCTTTATGTATGACATAACTATTGAATTCAGAAGTTGATTGCCAGCATCACACCTAAAGCCGGATAAGGGCTGTTGGTGTCACGCAACAAGGCAGGGACAACCTGCATGGAGAGATCGGGGGAAATATCAAAATTGGTCAGCGAAGCATCTACATAAGCGTCGACGACGGCAATGAGATAGACACCGACCATACCTATTATACAAAGGTCGCGGTTTCGACGGAAATAGTCCTTCCGGCTTTTCAGGACACGTTCGAGCCAAGAGCGGTTGAGTGATTCCTCCGAAGTGTTCGGCGGAAAGAAGTCCATATAGCTTTTTGTGGATGGATCGTTGTCCATAAGATCGTAATATGCACGGGTGTAGTCGGACAACATTCCATTGTTCCACGATGCGCCGTAGCCAAGTCCCATGAAACCACCTATAACAATAGGCAGCTTCCAATAACGGCGGTTGTAGATCTGCCCCAGACCGGGACAAAGAGCCGAGAGCCATACCGCTCTTGTAGGATCGGGAACGAACACACGCTTGCCTGAAGCCTGCAGCGAATCCGTCAGCACCCCCTCGTTGAACAAAGCCTCCATCTCGGGATCGTTCACTACGGGAATCGTGTCGACAGGGGAAAAGGACAACGAATCAGTTTCAGGATTAACCGAGAACTCATCCTCCACCACGGCAGCCGGGAGGCTGAGTGGTCCATCAACGGGGATCGTGTCGGGGAGGATTGAATATGGCGTTTCAGTCCTGACAGCCGGCGTTGTCCTGCGCTGAGGACGCACAGGGCGGTCGGGGGTGGCTGAAAAAACATTAAATGGTGTTAACGACATCAAAATCACGATGCCGATAATCCATTTTCCAGCAGAATGCAAATATGTGTTAATAAAATGCACAATTATCGCTTTTCCATTATCACCCAATCATTCAAGCCATTACAACACAGCAACAGCAATATCCATAGATATGATCAGGCGTTTCCGGGTTTTACTTTGTCAAATATAGCAATTAATCTCTCAAGTTCAGCCTCATCTTTAAACGAGAAGGTTATTTTGCCACGACCGGCTTTATTGCAAGAGAAGGAAACGGGGGTTTCAAAACGCTGGGTCATGTGGCGCGACAAAAGGTCGTATTCACCTGCGTCCTGCTTTGTTTTCGGAGTGGCGGCAACCGTCTCGCCACCCTCACGCAACGCTTTGGCTATCTCCTCGACCTTGCGCACCGAGAGGCCTTCTTTGACTATACGATTGTAGAGCTTCAATTGCTTTGTCGGATCGTCGATCGAGAGCAGTGCTCTTGCGTGCCCCATATCGACACGCTTATCGCGGAGTCCGAGCTGCACTTCGGCCGGCAGACGCAACAATCGCAGGAAATTTGCTATTGTGGCACGCTTCTTTCCGATACGTTCGCTCAGCCGTTCCTGAGTGAGCGAATACTGATCTATGAGTTTTCTGAACGTGAGAGCGATTTCGATTGCGTTAAGGTCCTCACGCTGGATATTCTCGATCAAAGCCATCTCGGTCAGCTCGGTATCATTGGCCGTGCGTATATATGCAGGGACAGAATGGAGTCCGGCCAGACGAGCGGCGCGGAAACGGCGTTCGCCAGCGATGATCTGATAGCTGTCGGAGCCAACCTTGCGGAGCGAAAGCGGCTGGATGATGCCGAGTTCGCGGATCGACGCGGCCAGTTCCTCAAGGGCGCTCTCATCGAATGTGGAGCGCGGCTGATCGGGATTCGGCGCGATCTGGTCAAGAGAAATATCGTTGATTGCGGAAGAACCGCGAGCCGGGACATCGTCCATGGATATGAGCGAATCGAGTCCGCGGCCTAAAGCGTTACGACGTATTGCCATTGGATGATTGTAGGGTTTAGAGTTAGAGAGTGTGGAGTTGGAGAGGATGATTATTTGCGGACGCGGTGGCGCGAGATGATCTCACGGGCAAGAGCTACGTGGGAGGTGGCACCACGGCTTTCCGAATCATAGAGCAAAGCCGGAAGCCCATGCGACGGAGCCTCGCTCAGACGGATGTTGCGCGGAATAACCGTCGTGAACACCATATCGCCGAAATGGCTTTTCAGTTCCTCATAGATCTGGTTGGCGAGCTTCAGACGGGCATCGTACATTGTCAGAAGGAAACCTTCGATCTCCAGTCCGGGATTAAGGCGCGGCTTTATGATGCGGATAGTGTTGATGAGCTTAGTGATCCCCTCCAATGCGAAATATTCAGCCTGCACGGGGATTATGACCGAGTTGGCCGCCGTCAGGGCATTGACGGTTATCAGTCCGAGCGAAGGAGAGCAGTCGATCAGGATATAATCATAGTCCGGTGCTACGGGGCGAAGGAGTTCGGCAAGAACTTTCTCCCTGTTAGGCCGGCTTATCAGTTCGATCTCGGCTCCGGCAAGGTCGATCCGCGATCCGATCAGATCGAGCCCCTTCATGCAAGTGGGCACCTGCGAACCGGCCAAAGGATAATCGTCGACCAGACACTCATAGATAGATGACGACATCTGCTCCGGCTTGATTCCATAGCCGGATGTAGCGTTGGCCTGAGGGTCGGCGTCGATTATCAGCACCTTCTTGCCTTCTGCGGCAAGAGATGCGGCAAGATTGATAGTTGTAGTGGTCTTGCCCACACCACCCTTCTGATTAGCTATTGCAATGATTTTACCCATAAATAATAATATGTTATGCACTGCAAAGTACGCATATTTTATTTATAAGGAAAAGTGCAAAGGGGTGAATTTGAGTTAAAATGTTGATAAAAGGGCTATATTGTTAATAACTCGTGGAACGCCGTGGAACATCGGGATATGTCAGAGCAAAAGTTGCGCGTCGCCATAGCTCAGGAAACGATAGCCGGAAGCCATGGCATGGTCGTACATCCGACGCCAGTCCCCGTCGGTAAATGCAGAGACGAGAAGCAATAACGTTGACTGAGGCTGATGGAAGTTGGTCACCATGCCGCCGACGACCTTGAATTCATAGCCCGGAGCAATGATGATACGCGTCGAAGCGACAAGAGTACGCAAGCCACGCGCATCAAGATAGTCCAGCAATGCTTCCATTGCCTGACGGCGCGACAGACGCGGATGATCCTCAGAATATGGATACCACTGCCCTACCTCGTCGAGCTCCATTCCACGGGATGCCATGCAGCCGAGATGGTAGAGCGACTCAAGAGTGCGGACGGATGTGGTTCCGACGGCGATCACCGGCGACTGAGAAAGGGCAATCCGGCTGATCACATCGCGATCCACGGCAATGAACTCACTGTGCATAGGATGCTCGCCGATGGTCTCGCTTTTGACCGGCTGGAAAGTTCCGGCACCGACATGGAGAGTGACCTCCAGCCGATCAATGCCCCGGCTGTCGATCTCAGCAAGCACCCCCGGGGTGAAATGCAGCCCGGCTGTAGGCGCCGCCACCGATCCTTCGATACGCGAAAAGACAGTCTGATAGTCGGTGGTGTCGGACGATTCCGTGTTACGGTTGAGATATGGCGGAATCGGGATCTCCCCGGCGGTCTCTATGATTTTCGAGAATGTCACCTCGGGGCAATCCCACGAAAATTCAACGATGGATCCCGTGTCGGCTTTCAGCAACCGCGTGGCCGACAGGATGATATCATGACCGTCGACAGTCAAAGGCATCTCCAGAGAGCCCTCTTTCCAACGTTTTGAATTTCCGACAAAGCAGGTCCACGAGCATCGGACAGTGGATGCAAAAGACTGGGCATAATCGCGCGGCGCGTCAGGTTCCAGACAGAAGATCTCGATCAAAGCCCCGGAAGCCTTGCGGAACCGCAGACGGGCGTTTATGACCCTCGTGTTGTTATAGACCAGCATCGCACCTGCCGGAAGCAAATCCGGCAACTCGTAGAAAAGATGGTCGGTCATTGATCCGTCGCGACGGCGCACGAGCAGCTTACAACGGTCGCGGTCGGGAAGCGGATGCCGGGCTATGCGGCTGTCAGGCAACTCATAATTGAACTCTGATATCTCGATTGATTTTATATCTGATCCTATCTGCATAAATTTAAGTCCGTTCTATATACGGCTGCAAAGGTAAGCATTAAAGTCGAGACATCCACCAAAAGACATGACAATGCCGCCCCGGAGATTACGGGACGGCATCAAATGGGATTACTGCAGTCACTCAGGCTGCGCGCCAAAGCGGTTGTAGCCTCTCTGGCTCGGGAGAACCGTCAGGATAATGTACCAGATCGAGCCGATGACAGGCACGAGGTTGATGAAGATCCAGCCACCGCCTTTGCCGATATCGTGGAGACGGCGCACGGAAACAGCCAGCGACGGCAACAACACGGCAAGCGAATAGATCATAGACACAGTGTAGAGCCAACCGGGAAGCGCGTCCATAATTGAGAGATAGTAGTTCTCCGGCGAGCTGACCATCGACACCTCCATTGGCGGCATCGACGAGAAAGCGACAGCATATATAGCTATCGAGATCAGGAAATTGAACAGGACAAAGAACCAGTATTCCGACCGCGATGCGCGGCCACTGAAAGTAGCGTACTTAGAGAAAACGCTGCGGATTGATTGGGAAAAAGTCATAGCGTGAAAAATATTAAATGATCAATAAAACTCTGTTACACATCACTAAAACGCCCGTTGACTTGGCATTGTTTTGGAAATTGCAGCCAAGACAGAGACAAAACCGGCACATAACCAAAAGAAAAGAGGGAAAATAATTCTGAAAACATTGCATGAATCAATTAAAAAATTGTAACTTTGCAGTCGATTTCGTAATCTCTGGCAGGACATGCAGCCTGTGAATATTGCGAAGAGTGTTAACATTTTTAATCGAAAAAGAAAAAATGGATTTAATCAAAGTTGCCGAAGAAGCATTCGCTACCGGCAAAACACATCCCGACTTCGCCCCCGGCGACACCATCACAGTTGCATACCGCATCAAAGAGGGTAACAAAGAGCGTATCCAGCAGTATCGCGGCGTGGTAATCAAAATCGTAGGCGAAGGTAGCAAAAAGCGCTTCACCGTCCGCAAGATGAGCGACAACATCGGTGTAGAACGTATCTTCCCGATCGAATCACCCTTCATTGACTCGATCACCGTTAACAAATACGGTAAAGTACGTCGCGCTAAGCTTTACTATCTGCGCGCCCTGACCGGCAAGAAAGCCCGTATCAAAGAGCGTCGCATGCCCAGAGCAGAGAAGTAAGCTTACAACGAGCAAGCATAAAGAATCCCGGAAGGCAACAGCCGATCCGGGATTCTTTATGTTAATGGCAGAGAAAATTCAAATACAGATAGACGGGGCGTGGGTTCAGAAAGCGATCATAGGCATGATTGCCTGAACGTCGGTGTCGCCCCAGAGATCGGCGATAGTCAGCCAAAGTATCAACAGGATTATCAGAACGACCGCGCCAATGGAGACCCATAACTGGGTGCGGCGCTGCTTGTTGTTTCTTCTATCATTCATAACTGAAAATGTTTGTTGGGTTGGTAATTTTTACCATATAACATCGGCACAGAAGGAATGGTTCTGAAAAAAATTCACAGAAAAAGGGATATAAAAGCGCAGAAAAGCACACAAACGGAGGAAAAAAATTGTAATTTTGCGTATTGCAAACAAACATCAAAACCTACAGACAATGGATCTCTTTGACACACTCAAAGCAAAGGCCCAGAACCAACCGCAGCGCATAGTGCTGCCCGAAGGCACCGAGCCAAGAACACTGACCGCCGCCGACCGCATCATAGCCGACGGCATAGCCAATATTTTCCTCATCGGCGATCCGGAAGAAATCAAGAAGATGGCCAAGGAATTAAAGCTCAAGAACATAAAGAAGGCCACGATAGTCAATCCGGCCGACGAAACTGTTATTGACCGCTATGCACCTCTTTTCTTTGACCTCCGCAAGAAGAAAGGCATAACGATGGATGAAGCCCGTCTTGCGACAGCCAATCCGCTGTATCTTGGCTGTCTGATGGTTAAAGCCGGGGATGCCGACGGACAGGTTGCCGGAGCGATGAACACCACCGGAAACGTGCTCCGCGCCGCATTCCAGGTGATCAAGACCCAGCCGGGTATCGATGTAGTGTCCGGAGCGTTCATCATGCTGCTTCCCGAGGGTATGCCATTCGGCACCGACGGAATCATGGTGTTTGCCGACTGCGCCGTTGTTCCCGATCCGGATGCATCTCAGCTTGCCCAGATCGCCGTTTCGGCAGCCCAGACCGCACGCGACATAGCCGGCATCGAACCACGCGTTGCCATGCTCAGCTTCTCGACCAAAGGCAGTGCCAAGCATGATCGCGTAGACAAGGTTATCGAGGCCACCCGAATAGCAAAAGAGATGGAGCCGAGCCTCATCATTGACGGCGAATTGCAGGCCGATGCAGCTATTGTTCCCGGCGTTGCGCACACCAAGAGCCCCAACAGCGCACTCAGCGGCCGCGCCAACGTGCTCGTGTTCCCGTCGCTCGAAGTCGGCAACATCGCCTACAAGCTCGTTCAGCGTCTCGGCAATGTACAGGCAGTAGGCCCCGTTCTTCAAGGACTCGCCGCTCCGGTCAACGACCTTTCACGCGGTTGCTTCCCCGAGGATATCTACAAAACCATAATCATGACCTGCAATCAGGCAATCGGCTTAAAGAACAACAATTGATAAAAAAGTATCAGACATGAAAATATTAGTCCTCAACTGCGGCAGCAGTTCCGTTAAATACAAACTTATCGACACCAGTGACAACGCAACGCTCGCAGAAGGTGGCGTTGAGAAAATCGGTCTTGAAGACGGCTTCCTCAAATTCAAACTCGCCGACGGCTCCAAGCAGATCAAAGAGCTTGGCCATATAGACCACAAACAGGCTGTCGAAGCGATTCTCGATATCCTGACCGATCCCACCTACGGCTGTATCAGCTCATTCAAAGAGATTGACGCCGTTGGTCACCGCGTTGTCCACGGAGCAGAGAAATTCAGCAAAAGCGTGCTGATCACCGACGAGGTTATCCAACAGGTGAAAGACTGCTACGATCTGGCACCGCTCCACAATCCTGCCAACATCACCGGCATCGAGGCCATCACGGCCCTTATGCCCGATGTACCTCAGGTCGGAGTGTTCGACACCGCCTTCCATCAGACAATGCCGGCAAAGAGCTATATGTATGCCCTGCCCTACAAATATTATAAGGAGGATGCACTGCGCCGCTATGGCTTCCATGGCACCAGCCACCGCTACGTCAGCGCCCGTGCGGCAGAATTTCTGGGCATCGATATCAACAACTGCAAGATGGTCACCTGCCACATTGGCAACGGCGGCTCCATCACAGCCGTGCTCAACGGCCGCAGCATTGACACCTCTATGGGTCTGACCCCGACAGAGGGTCTCATGATGGGTACTCGTGTTGGCGACGTTGATCCGGGAGCCCTCACCTATCTGATGACCAAACACAACCTGAGCGCAGCAGATATCCAGAAGATCATAAACAAGGAGAGCGGTGTTGCAGGCGTATCAGAGATCTCCAGCGACATGCGCGAGATCGAAGCAGCTGTCAATGCCGGCAACGAACGCGCCAAGCTCGCACTCGACATGTATGAGCAACGCATACTGAAATACATCGGAGCATACGCAGCCGAGATGGGTGGACTTGACGTGATCGTGTTCACAGGCGGCGTAGGAGAGAACCAGACAGGAGTACGCGAAAACGTTTGCGAACCTCTATCGTTCTTAGGTGTTAAACTTGACAAAGACCTCAACAGCCGTACCCGCGGAACCGAGACCCTTATCTCAACACCGGATTCCAAGGTGAAAGTTGTAGTCATCCCGAC
Organism: uncultured Muribaculaceae bacterium; assembly: GCA_910579185.1. Taxonomy (GTDB): domain Bacteria; phylum Bacteroidota; class Bacteroidia; order Bacteroidales; family Muribaculaceae; genus Paramuribaculum. The sequence continues at coordinate 172,465 of CAJTTG010000002.1, read as the reverse complement.
AGACGAAGAACTCATGATAGCCCGTGATACCGAAGCTATCGTGAATAACAAACAATTATAACCCTTTACTTAATCAGAACACTATGGCACAAATTAAAGCAGCAATCGTGGGATATGGCAACATAGGCCATTTCGTGCTTGACGCACTTCAGGCAGCCCCCGATTTTGAAATTGCAGGCGTGGTTCGCCGCAGCGTTGCCAATATCCCTGCCGAGCTCGCCTCCTACAAGGTGGTCACCGACATTGATGAACTTGGCAAAGTTGATGTAGCTATTCTCTGCACTCCGACACGCGAAGTTGAGAAATATGCCGCAGAATATCTCGCCAAGGGAATCAACACCGTTGATTCATTCGACATCCACACGGATATCTGCAAGCTCCGCGCATCGCTCGACAGCGTAGCCAAAGCCAACAACACCGTAGCCGTGATCTCCGCCGGCTGGGATCCGGGGAGCGACTCCGTAGTGCGCGCCCTGCTTCAGGCCGCTGCCCCCAAAGGCATCACCTACACCAACTTCGGCCCCGGCATGAGCATGGGACACACCGTATGCGTCAAATCGAAGCCCGGGGTAAAGAACGCCCTGTCGATGACCATCCCTCTCGGCACAGGAATCCACCGCCGCATGGTTTACGTGGAACTTGAGCCGGGCGCACAGCTTGAGGATGTGGCACGCGCCGTCAAGGAAGACCCCTATTTCGCAAGCGACGAAACCCACGTGATGGCCGTTGCATCCGTTGACGAAGTCAAAGATATGGGACATGGCGTGAACATGGTCAGAAAAGGTGTGAGCGGCAAGACACAGAACCAGCGTTTTGAGTTCAACATGAGCATCAATAATCCGGCTCTTACCGCCCAGATCCTCGTAGCCGTAGCACGTGCCGCCATGATCCAGCGTCCGGGAGCCTACACGATGATCGAGATCCCCGTGATCGACCTTCTTCCGGGCGACCGCGAGGAGAATATCCGTCATCTCGTGTGATCCGACAAAGCATGCTGGAACAATTTTCAGAAATAATCCAGGGGATAGCCGACAGCGTGTGCGGCTATCCCCTGTTTATAGTCCTGATCGGCGGCGGTCTCTTCCTGTTCCTGTATTCAGGAATGATATCCCTGCGCCGGCTGCCGGATGCAATGAAAGCGATCACAGGCCGACAGAGCGCAGGCCGTGGGGAGATAAGCTCTGCACAAGCCCTGGCCTCGGTTGTAGCAGCCACAATCGGCATGGGGAATATAGCCGGAGTAGCGATAGCACTCGCCATGGGAGGACCCGGAGCCGTGTTCTGGATGTGGGTGAGCGCCATAGTCGGCATGTCGACCAAATATCATGAAGGCGTGCTTGCCATCAAATACCGCAGCCGCGACGCTCAAGGCCGTCCGCTTGGAGGCCCGATGCACATTATCCGCAACGCCATGCCGCATCGTTGGCGACCGCTTGCAGCACTTTTCGCGACAGCAGGCATGTTCGGGACACTTTGCATCATGAACGCCAACCAACTGACGGAGGCGACACTCTCCACCGCATCCCACCTCATGAGCATAGACAATCCCACCGTATTCAAAACCATTACGGGGCTTGTCATTGCCACGATAGTAGGGCTGGTAGTGGTTGGAGGCGTCAAGCGCATAGCCCGGGTGGCATCAGTATTGGTGCCGTTCATGGTCAGCGCATACTTCCTGATGGTACTATACATAATAGTCGGCAACATAGATAACGTTCCTGGCGTTTTGCATAGCATATTTTCCGAAGCATTCAGTCTCAGAGCCGGCTGGGGCGGTCTGGCCGGAATAGCCATCATCGGAGCGAGACGCGCCGCTCTGGTCAACGATGCAGGAGTGGGCACAGCATCCATCATGCACGGCACATCGTCCAACCGCGAACCGGTTCGCGAAGGGCTTGTGGCCATGCTCGGTCCTGCGATAGACTCCGGCTTCGTCTGCACCCTCACGGCATTGGCCATCCTACTGTGTGGCGACATATCTGCAAGCGGAGACAGCGTGAAAGGTCTTGCCATAGCATTGGACGCGTTCGGATCGGCCATTCCCTACGGAGAGTATCTGCTGATGGCCATCGTTTGCTGTTTTGCCATGTCGTCTATGTTCAGCTATTCATTCTACGGCGGCCGATGCGCCCACTATCTGTTCGGCGACCGCGGCACAAAAGTCTATACATGGTTCTTCATACTGACACTCGTAGTGTTTGCCGTAATACCATTGTCGTTTGCCGTTGGGCTATGCGACCTGTTCTATGCCCTGATGGCCTTCCCGACAATGCTCACTCTCTTCATGCTCCGCAATGAGGTGAAAGCTGAATCGACCGCCTATTTTGCCAAAGAGAAAGAATCCGGCCAGGAATTAATAAAAGAAGACATATCATATTGATCTGAATTACTATCTTTGCATCATGATAACAGCAGAACAAAGATTAGCACTTGAAGAAAAAGTCATAGAGATGCTCCGCACAGTCTATGACCCCGAGATACCCGTGGATGTCTATAGCCTCGGGCTGATATACAAGATCGACATCGACGACGATGCCAATCTGCATATCGACATGACCCTTACTGCCCCCAACTGCCCTGCCGCCGACTTCATAGTAGAGGATATGCGCATCAAACTTGAGAGCATAGAAGGGATCAACAGTGTTGACATCAACATAGTCTTTGAACCGGAATGGGACAAAGATATGATGAGCGAAGAGGCCAAACTTGAACTGGGATTCCTATAACATACGCCGGACAGCGATATGGCAGAACGTACCGCCACATATTTCATCAGCGACCTGCACTTAGGCGCAGGATATATCCCCGACCGCATTGCCCATGAGCGCAAGATTGTGGAATGGCTCCGCGCCATAGCCCCCACAGCCAAAACGCTCTATCTGCTGGGGGACATATTGGATTACTGGTATGAATACCGCACGGTGGTGCCACGCGGCTATGTACGCTTCTTCGGAGCGTTGGCAGAGCTTGCCGATCAAGGAACCGAAATTGTATGGCTCAAAGGCAATCACGACATCTGGATTTTTGACTATCTGCCTAAAGAGATCGGACTGACCATTGCCGACGGAATCCTGCGCCGCGAGATTGACGGAAGGGTATTCGTGATGGAACATGGCGACGGCATAGGCGAACCACGACGACTGTACAGAGCCATGCGCCGGCTATTCCGAAACCGGATAGCGCAGAAACTGTATTCCGCAATCCATCCCCGGTGGACCGTAGGCTTCGCCCACCGCTGGTCGCGCCACAGCCGCCTCCACAGTCCAATGAAACAATCCACCGTATTGGAGGATACAGATCCGATGGTCAGATTTGCCGACCGATACCAGAAAGAGCACGGGCATGTGGACTACTTTGTGTTTGGACACAGGCACATACTTGTGGACCGCAAAACAGGCAACGGAAGCCGCCTGATTGTGCTTGGCGACGGATTCAGACTGATGAGCTACGGAGTGTGGGACGGAGATAAATTCGAGCTAAAATCGATGGAATAACACCATATAGATTTAATATTAACTTTTATTAACCATAATCAATTCCACCGGCAGTAAACAACAAAGCACTAACAATCAACCATATAACAGCAACCACTATGGTATCATTTCTAAAAACACTGCTGCAAAACATAAAAAATAATTTGCCAAAGCACCCAATTTGGAGATACCTTTGCATCAGAAACCTAACACAATCTTTTTTACCTTAGAAATTGTACCTATTGGAAACTCATAAAAAGGGACTATGCGAGTAGTCCCTTTTTATACTATAATAACCTCGCTAATTAATATAACGTTTATAAATATAAATAACCAATGTTACGCTACGACAAAACCGACAATGAGCTTGTTGTCTGTAGAGAGTTTATCTCCGACGCAGAAGCCCACATAGCCGAAGCAGCGCTCCGGCAAGAGGGGATAATGTGTGTGATAGACAACGAGCTTTTCTCCAGGATATACCCCATAGGGACATCGGGCCTTGGAGAATTACGACTCATGGTGTTCGGGCGCGACCTCGACAAAGCAAATCAGATTATTGACTCACTAAATTTTTCAGGAGAATGAAAACAGATTCCCATATCAAACTAAACAGCAACCAACTCGTAAGAGAGCTTGGCAAGCCAGCCTCTGAATTCACAAAGGAGGATATCATAGGCTACATAACCGAGAATGACATCCGCATGGTCAATTTCATGTATCCGGCCGGCGACGGACGTCTCAAGACACTGAATTTCGTGATCAACGACGCCGCCTATCTCGACACAATCCTCAGCTTTGGCGAACGTGTCGACGGATCAAGCCTCTTCAAACACATAGATCCCTCCAACAGCGACCTCTATGTGCTGCCCCGTTTCTCGACAGCGTTTATCGATCCGTTTGCCGAGATCCCTACCGTCACCATGCTCTGTACATTCTTTGACAAAGACGGCAAACGCCTTGCCAACTCCCCGGAATACACCCTTGAAAAAGCCTGCAAGGCCTTCACTGAGACTACCGGGCTTGAATTCAACGCCATGGGCGAGCTTGAATTTTACGTAATAGCTCCCGATGACCACACCTTCCCGGCCACCGACCAGCGTGGTTACCACGAATCGGCTCCCTTCGCAAAATTCAACGAATTCCGCACGCTTTGCATGAGCCGCATAGCATCGACCGGCGGACAGATCAAATACGGCCACTCAGAAGTAGGCAATTTCACCACCGACGGAATGATCTACGAGCAGAACGAGATCGAATTCCTCCCCGTGGCCGCCCTCCATGCCGCCGACCAGCTCGCTGTAGCAAAATGGATAATCCGCAACACAGCGCGCCAGATGGGCTACAATGTGACCTTCGCCCCGAAGATCACCGTAGGAAAAGCCGGATCGGGTCTGCACGTACACATGCGCCTGACCGAACCTGAGACCGGACGCAACATGATGCTTGCAGAAAACGGACAGCTCAGCGACGACGCACGCAGAATGATTGCCGGAATGATGGATATGGCCCGTTCGATCACGGCTTTCGGCAATACCAATCCAACAAGCTATTTCCGTCTGGTGCCCCATCAGGAAGCCCCGACCAACATCTGCTGGGGCGACAGAAACCGATCGGTTCTTGTCCGCGTACCCCTGGGCTGGGTCAACGGCACCGACATGTGCGCATCAGCTAACCCCGGCTCCAAAGCCTCACCCGTTCCACCGGAAGGCAAGCAGACCGTGGAGATCCGCTCCGCCGACTGCTCCGCCGATGTCTATCTGCTGCTGGCTGCCCTGGCCGTTGCATGCCGTCATGGCTGGGAAATGGAACACGCATTGGACGTTGCGCGCGACACTTACGTAGATGTCGATATCCATCGCGCCGAAAACGCCGCCCGACTGGCTTCACTGAAACATCTTCCGGCATCCTGCGCTGAATCCGCCACAGCATTGGACAAACAACGCGCACTTTATGAAGCTGACGGCGTGTTCTCGCCATCAATGATCGATGCCCAGATAGCCAAGCTCAACAGCTACGATGATGCCGAAACATCTGAGAAAGCCCGTAAGGACAGCAAGCTGATGAAAGAACTTGTGGACCGCTATTTCCACTGCGGCTAATCAACAGCAATATATCAGAAAAAGGCCGGTTCCATATCAATATGGAACCGGCCTTAAATTTTTAAGCAACGCCTCCGCATCATATCGATGCTAAAGCGGCAATAGTCTCAGTTGCCGGATCGACGGCCACGATTGTCCCATCAGGATCAATCAGAAAACTTTTCAGGCCATTTGACATGTCAAACATTCTGACCAGATCAGAAGCCTGAGCCGTCTCAACATTAAATTGCGATTCTCCATTCATTCCGTCGTGGCGCACAATCTCTTCAAAGAGGCGCCTGTTTTCGTCGATATTGATCGACACAAGACCGATTCGTTCTTCTCCGACACTTTTAACATAGCTATCGTAGCGATTGGCAGCTATGCGTGAAGAGGCATCGCCCGATGCCCAGAAATTCACTATCACAAAGCGTCCGTCCTTGCCGTCGGATGACCAAGAAATTCCGTCATCACCGTCTGTCACCTCAAAATAAGGCGCTTTCATGCCTTCCACGGCATTATACTCACGCTCGGTTCCAGCCGACACAGTCAAAAGAAGAACAGCGAAGATCGCAAAGATCAACGTGATTTTCTTCATTACATTCTTTTTAAGTTACACATCAGATTCCGCCGGAAAAAACACTTTTCAACACTACCGGAATCCCGCCGATTTTCGGCGAAGCGCCACAACTCTTTGGGCGCGCACAATGATTAAAACACTGCAAAGGTACGTTTTTCTTTCCCAATGGCAAAATTTAACATGGTGATAATAGGCATATTACGTTTTCCAACCCCTCAGAAGCCGTGTTGCCAAGCGCGATCCGAGCCATTTGTTAATTTTACTTAACCATGCAACGGCAGACCCCAAAACTCCCTATACGGAGCCCTATTTGCCACGCCCCGTATACCCGGAACCAACAAGAAAAGAAGCATTATAATAGGCACGATCCGACAGTAGCTGATCCGGCGACTTTTCAGGATTGACTGACAGATAGGCCTCCACAATCCTGTAGCCCACGAAACGTCCGATACGGCCTGGCGATGACGGATTGACAATATTTGTGGATGGCGACGGCGCGACCAGACGCATAGCCACAGCCGGATCACTATTATAAAGCATATTATCCGTAGCCATCTTCTCCCATATCCGTGCCTCATTCTGCAAAGCCCAGTCCATCTGTCCATCGTCATAGGCAAGTGCCGATTGGAGAGTCAGATCAGGCAACGCCTCCATCACGACCGCCAGCACAAGCCCCTCATAGATCATACGCGAAAGAGCCGTTGCCCCGGCATCAGAGACATAAGGCAACGAAGTGTAAACCAAAGCCTCAGCCAGATCTCCGGCAATCCTTGACGGCACTTTCAACTGACGCCTGTAATCATCAAAACCGGCATATCCGGGATAATCATATCCAAGATAATGATTCAGACCTATTATTGCTATCGAATCGGCAATGATCACCGACTGATCATAAGGGATAACCGCGCCGAATACCCGTGATGGGAAGCCTACCGCCGAAGCCGCCATTCTATCTTTCAGGACTCCCAGCGAAGCCTCCGCCGCACTCAGGTCGGGGAGATAGGACTCAATGTCGGGCTGGAAAACAGCTGTCGCCCTTGAGGCCGACAACATAGACATAAGAGAATCAGCATCCGCGACATTCTCAATTCGTCCCATCACCTTGATCACCGGCTCATACAGGGACACCACAGAATCTTTCCCGGATTCCGGCATGGTTCCAAACGAACCCACCGCCCTGTCGAAACGTTCAATTGCCACCGGCGGCACAGAATCAGCCTCCACGCCGGATAATCCAGATCCCGAACAGCCACATAACGAAACATATATAATTGTCAAAAACAGAGAAAAAAATCCTTTCATAACCATTGATTTTATCGCCAAATTTACGCAATTCTTCATCATCTTTCCCATTTAAACAAAATAAATTCAGTTTTTAAAGCATCTTTTTGTAATTTTGCAGACAATCCATCATAAGTCCATGTCACGACGAATAACATTCCACCGCAGATTTGCCACAGCGATCATCGCATTGATAATCGCCGCCGCAACCTGCACACAGCCTTGTATGGCAAAAGACTTCGTTGTGATGATCGATGCCGGCCACGGAGGCAAAGACAGCGGAGCCCTCGGGCCGAAATGCAAAGAAAAGGACATAAACCTGGCCGTCGCGCTCAAGCTCGGAAAAGAACTGAGCAACCGTTACAAAGACATAAAAGTGGTCTACACCCGTACGACGGACGTATTCGTGACAATCAAAGGACGCATGGACAAAGCAAAGGAGGCCAAAGCCGATCTGTTCATATCGCTCCATTGCAATTCGGCCGCCTTTGAAAATCCCCGGCGCACATCCCTGTCCGGCACCTCCGTCTACGTTCTCGGCAACAGCAATGCCAACGACAACATAGACCTTGCAATGCGCGAGAACAGCGCCATATTGCTTGAGGACAACTATCAGACCACCTACAAAGGCTTCGACAACTCACCAGAGTATTATATCTTCACAGAGATCAACCAATCAAAGATGATGGGCAAGAGCAACGCATTTGCCAACGAAGTCCAGAAACAGCTCGTCAGCCATGCCGGCCTAAAGGACAATCACGTTAACGAGACATCACGCCTGTGGCTCCTGCTCCATTCCACAATGCCTGCGATATTAGTGGAGATGGACTATATATGCAACCCCAACCGAGAGAGTTTTCTTAATTCAGAAAGCGGTTGCAAGAAAATAGCCGAAGCGATATCAAACGGTATTGAGAATTATCGTAAAACATTGGGGCACAATATAGGCAGCAATAAAAACAAAACAAAAGCTTCAACAACAAAAACCAACAACGAAGCCAACGTAGAGACCGCCAACACCACGACAGCAAAACAAAACAAATCCGGCAAGATCACATACAAGATCCAGATATTCACAACCCCAACAAAAGTCCCGGCAGGATCTTCCAAACTCAAAGGTCTAAGTCCGGTGGAATACTATTCCGAGGGCAAACTCTACAAATACACCTTCGGAGACTACGATTCACTTGAAGAGGCAAACACCGCCCTCAAAGAAATCAAAAAGAAATTCAGCGATGCCTTCATAATAAAAACAAAAGACGGCCAACGCATAAAATAGCCCTAACAGAAACAAACAGCATAACCTCTGAAAAAACATCAGCATATGAAATTCAAATATTCAAAGGAATTTACGATAGGATTATCCGTAATCGCCGCCGTATTCGTTGTCTACTTCGGGATCGAATACCTCAAAGGAAACAACATCCTGAAGCCGGCCAACTACTATTACGCCACATATAATAATGTGGCAGGACTGGCACAATCAGCCCCCGTAACCCTCAACGGCTACAAAGTAGGCCTGGTACGAGACATCAATTACGACTACGCCCACCCCGGCAACGTCATAGTGGAAATGAGCCTTGACAAAGAACTGCGTCTTCCGGAAGGCACGAAAGCGATCCTCGCCACAGACATGCTCGGCACGGCGTCGATAGAGCTCAAACTCGGAACCTCATCCAACTACGAGGCCATCGGAGCTAATCTTGCCACAGAGAAAGCCGCCGGACTTATGTCGGGCATCACAGAAGACATCCTGCCCACGGTTGGGCAGATCATGCCAAAGATTGATTCCCTGATCACATCACTCAACGCCCTCGCCAGCGACCCTGCCCTGCGTCAATCACTCGGACACCTTGAATCAGCGATGGCCAACATCGAGTCGTCGAGCGAAAAACTCAATCAGGTGATGAGCCGCATGCCCGGTGTAGCCAACGACGCCACAACCGTAATGGCCAACGTCAAGACCATGTCGACAAGCCTCAACACCATAGCATCCGACCTGACCACCGTATCGGCACAGATCAAAGACATGCCGCTGGAACAGACCATGACCAACGTGATGCAGGCTTCTGAATCACTCAAAGGACTGATGGCTCAGCTCAACAATCAGAACTCATCGCTTGGACTTCTGATGAATGACGCGCAGCTCTACAACAACCTCAACAACGCTTCAGCCAGCCTCGATTCGCTGCTTCAGGACGTTAAGAAAAACCCTAAACGCTACATCAGCATCAAGCTCCTGTAACAAAAAAAGTCACAGGCGCAGACATAAGCATTATTTAGATTCAATCCAAATAAACAAACTCGGCCAATTTACATGGTTTTCATTCGGGAACCTTTGTAAATTGGCCGTTTTTATGGGTCAACCGCCATACCGACACAACCTCCCAATGCAGCAATCAACCACAAACAACACGCTGATTTTACGACAACTTACAGCTATTTATTAAAGTAAAACTTCACAAATATTTAAAGTATAACTTAAATCCTTGTATTTCAGCAACGTGCAATAAAGATCACATTTGCAAATAAAAAGTCACTTGTTTTTAATAAAAAAACTTCTGAAATTTGTATTGAAAAATCATGCTATTATTGAACACTTTCTCATGACGGAAAACCATCAACAACTTTGGGATAAATGCCTCGAGATATTCCGCGACAACCTGCCGACGGAACAATATGAGGCATGGTTCAAGCCTGTGACTTCCGTGAGCTTCGCCGACAGCAAACTCACACTCATGGTGCCGTCCCAATTCTTTATTGAGCAGCTGGAAGAACGCTACACCAATCTGTTGCGCCGCACACTCTACAAAGTCTACGGCCCGACAATGAAACTATACTACCACTTTAACCAAGTGGGCAACGAACCGACCTCCGGAGTCACCATCGGCAGCTCAAAGCCGAGTCCGGCCGTCGCACCCAAACCGGGAGCTTCATCCAACCCGTTCCGTCAGACACAGCTTCAGGAAATCGACGCACAGCTCAACCCCAGTTATACGTTTGAGAACTATTGTGACAGCATGAGCAATAGAGTTGCGCGTTCGATCGGCGAAGCCATTGCCAACGATCCGAAATGCAAGACCTTCAACCCACTCTTTGTGTTCGGAGCACCGGGTGTAGGCAAAACCCACCTCATCCAGGCCATTGGCATCAGAATCAAGGAAACCATCCCATCATCAAGGGTGCTCTATATCACAGCCCGATTATTTGAAAGCCAGTTCACCACTGCCGTGCGTTCAGGTAAGATCAACGATTTCATCAACTTCTACCAGAGCATCGACACGCTGATAATTGACGACATTCAGGATCTCATAGGCAAGCAAAGCACTCAAAACACATTCTTCCACATCTTCAACCATCTTATCCTCAACCACAAGCAGATCATCCTTGCCAGTGACTGCTGTCCGTCGAAAATGGAAGGAATGGAACGTCGACTCATCTCACGTTTCACGATGGGCATGACCGCCGAACTCGAAAGCCCCGACTACAACCTGCGCAAAGAGGTGCTTCGCCAGAAAGCCGAGCAGGATGGTTTGGAATTGCCGGAGGAAGTCGTGGACTACATAGCCTCAAACGTGACGGATTCCATCCGCGAACTTGAGGGAATCGTTGTGTCGATCACCGCACATGCCGCAATCCTCAATGTAGACATCAACCTTGACCTGGCTCGCAAGGTGCTGGCCAACGCCGTGAAGGTGAACCATCGACCGATCAACTTCGAGATCATCACTCAGGAAGTGGCAACCCACTTCGGCATCGACGTGGAGCAGATATTCACCAAATCACGCAAGCGCGAGATTTCCGACGCGCGTCAGATGGTGATGTATCTCGCCAAGAAACACGCCAAAATGCCACTGACCGCAATCGGGACACGGCTGTCGCGCACACACGCCACCGTCCTCTATGCATGCAAGAACATAGAAGAGCGTCTGCCGCTCGAAAAACAACTGCAAACCGATGTTAACCAAATCGAAAGTTGCCTGATAAAATAAACAAATCTGTAACAACATGAAAACATGAAGAAGCAACGGCCAAAGCCGTTGCTTCTCTTTTATCTTCGTTTGTCAGACGGATTTTGACGGTGCAGCGACAGAATATTTCCGCGAGGATCGCGAGGACAGCCATGCCCGAACAGGCTCATCATAGTATTTCAGAGCGACGAATGCCACAAGGACACTCAGCGACACAACCCCCAGAGCCACATGCCAGCATTGGGCGAACGCCAATCCTTCAGCCCATACCCAGGCATAAAACAGATACATCAAGGGATAGTGGACAATATAGACCGGATAGGACAGGCGGCCGAGCCAATCATAGAATCCGCCGGGACGTTCCCTACCGGTATCGCCGGAAGCTCCGACGAAAAGAATAGCCGGAAAGGCCAGAAGAACGCACACGGTGTCGTAGAGTCCGTTAAACCATCCGGTGCCCGACTCCGCATCGCCGACAAACGGCATAGAAAGCAGCAGTACGATACCGGCCGTGCAAATCCAGAAGGCACCGCGGATATGGCGATCCACATACACACGTGCCATCAGCAATCCGGCCGAGAATCCAAAACCCAGACGGAGCATTCCGCCGATAAAATTGTAATCGCCAAGCGACCACCCCACACCTAAATGATATGTGCCGGAGCCATTGCCAATAGCAAAAACGCCCAGTCCGATACCCGACAATGCGGTCACAGCAAACAGAGCCTTTGTCGACAGCCGCCGGAGGATCAGAGCATAAGCCATATTGCCTATATACTCGAAAAACAATGACCAAGCCGGGCCATTCAGGGGAAACAGTTCGCCATTGCCTCGGACCTCATACGGCGATCCCGGATAAGCAGGAATGAAAAACATGGTCAGCACAAGTGCTATAAGTGACCAATGGATATCGACCGGCGTGCCGTTCCACTGGACAAATCCCTGAAGCGCAAAGGCCACCAGTCCGAGAACAGCACCAAGTATCAGCATAGGATGCAGCCTGACCAGACGACGTCGGAAAAAATCGCCTATAGTAAGTCTGTTCGATGACCAGCGCCCATCGTAAGCCTTTCCGATAACAAAGCCGGAGAGCATGAAGAAAAAGTCGACGGCCAGATAACCATGGTTGATCACCTGATCCATGGACGATGTAGCAAAGCCCTCCCCTACATGATAGCAGATCACCACCAAGGCCGCAATGCCTCGCAAGCCGTCAAGGAGCATATATCGCTGCGGAGCTGTAAGATTTCGTTGAACAGATTCCATTTCTTTTTTTGAGTGCAAAATTAAGCCATGCCGATACTTCAGGATTTGTCGCAGGACAAAAAATTCACTTTTTCGCTCTCAGCCGACTCAATGTCGGAAGCGTAAGGCCGAGATAAGAAGCGATATCGCCAAGCCGTGCCCGACGGCACACTTCCGGGAACTGAGTGCGGAAAGCCTCATAGCGTTCGGCGGCAGCCAAAGTCAGGCGTTCTTTGTGGGAACGATGTAGACGCCGGTATTCATCCTGATGGATCAGCAACGCCCATCTTGCAAAAGCGGCATCTTCAGTCCAAAGCTTCCGCAGATCAGCCACAGCAATTGCATAAGCCTCAACAGCCTCGACAGCTTCCACATATTCCTCCGATTCCTTGCCATAATACATTTCATCCATGCTGAACACGACGCTCCCCTCAAGGGAGAAAGATGTGGTTATCTCCTGACCGTCGACAAGCCAGTAGGAACGCGTGATCCCTTTTTCAATGAAATATGCGTATCCGCCACGCGCCCCGGCCTCGACCATCTTCTGCCGCCGGGTAAAACAACGCCGTGACACGCATTGCATCAGCCTATTGACAGATTCAGCAGGAAGATCGACCCCCATAGAGCGGATTTTCGCAATGACGGTCTCCATTGTCAAAAGCCTTGTTCTCCGATAAAATCGCGATAGAGTTTGGAGAAATATTCGTTGTCGGATTTTTTATAACGCACATCGGTGAACACCTGAGCCAGTGTTTCCTTGCCATTTTCCGACACAAAATTCTTATTTTCAGGCAATGACTCCTTATATGAATAGATATCCCGGATATCATCGTCGGAATAATCCTTATACTTTTCAATGTGAACAATCGAATCCACTGGAAGTCGATCGCACTTCGGAGCCTCCCCGTCGGGCCAGCCCAAGGCGATTGTGACAACAGGCACAACACGATTAGGCAAATCCAGGATCCCGGCAATCTGCGGTGCATTATAAGTGGTGGTGCCGAGGTAGCAGCATCCAAGTCCGGACTGCTCGGCGATTGTGCAGAACTGCTGGGCGAATATCGTGGCATCAATCACAGCCCATATAAAAGCCTGGAAATTGTCATAGCCGGGAGCCGCGTCGCTGACACGGCACCAATGCTCGAACCGATTGAAATCGGCACAGAACGTCACCATCGCAGCGCATCCAACCGATGCCGGCTGGTTGAAATGAGCCGGAGCCAGAGCCTTGATGGTTTCAGGCGACACAGTCACTACGGCGGAATACAGCTGCATGTTGCCGGTATTCGGTGCCTGTGCAGCAGCCCCAAGCATCTCAGTGATCATGGACATGTCGACAGCTCGATCAGAGAATCGGCGCACCGTGCGCCTGTCAAGAAAATATTGCGGTATTGGCATGATTCTATAAATTAATTGTTTTCCAAAATTACAAAACAGAAAACAAATCCGCAATAGAGCAAAAAAACTTATTGACAACAACATATAGATCCAAAATCAATCAAAGCACTAATAACCAACAAACTAACGAGTGAAAACGGACAACTTTTCAACATTTTGAAAACATCGCTTTGTTTTTTGAAAAATAATCGCAAATTTTGCATTCACAAAAATCAATCATACACACTTGCAAATCCGTGGAAACGAAAACCTACACCTACGACGAGGCATACGAAGCCTCACTGGCCTATTTCGACGGCGATGAGCTGGCCGCACGAGTATGGGTCAGCAAATATGCCTTGAAGGATTCCTTCGGGAATATATACGAACAATCCCCCTCCGACATGCACCGACGCATAGCCGATGAGATTGCACGCATCGAAGCTACATATCCCAATGGCATGAGCTCTGAAGAAGTATTCTCACTGCTTGATCATTTCCGCTACATAGTGCCCCAGGGTAGCCCCATGACCGGCATAGGAAACAATCATCAGGTGGCATCGCTGAGCAACTGCTTTGTAATCGGCATCGACGGCAAACCTGACTCATACGGCGGTGTGATCAAGATCGACGAAGAACAGGTGCAACTTATGAAACGCCGTGGCGGTGTAGGACACGACTTGTCACATATACGTCCAAAAGGCACACCGGTGAAAAATTCAGCACTGACATCCACCGGACTTGTTCCATTTATGGAACGCTATTCCAACTCCACCCGTGAGGTGGCTCAGGATGGACGCCGCGGAGCATTGATGCTCACGGTGAGCATCCAGCACCCCGATTCGGAAGCTTTCATCGATGCCAAGATGACTGAAGGCAAAGTGACCGGAGCCAACGTATCAGTACGGATAACCGACGACTTCATGCAGGCAGCCGTTGACGGCACTCCGTTCAAGCAGCAATTCCCGACCAATGATCCCAACCCGTGGATCACACATGAAACCGACGCCACCCGTCTGTGGAAGAAAATAGTACACAACGCATGGAAATCGGCCGAACCGGGAGTGCTGTTCTGGGACACCATAACACGCGAATCCCTCCCCGACTGCTATGCCGATCTCGGGTTCCAGACCATCTCGACCAATCCGTGCGGCGAGATCCCACTCTGTCCCTACGACAGTTGCCGACTTCTGGCCATCAACCTCTACTCCTACGTCAAAGATCCATTCACCGATAAGGCTCGATTCGACTTCGATCTGTTCCGCAAACACGTTGGCAAAGCGCAACGTATCATGGACGACATCATCGACCTTGAACGTGAGAAGATCGAAATGATCCTCAAGAAAATCGACTCAGATCCCGAGACCGATGAGGTTAAGCAGACCGAGCGTCATCTTTGGACCAAAATTCTCAACAAGACCCTCAAAGGCCGCCGCACAGGCGTAGGCACAACCGGCGAAGGCGATATGCTCGCAGCCCTCGGACTCCGTTATGGTACCCCGGAAGCTACAGCATTCTCCACTCAGGTTCACCGCGAACTCGCACTGGCAGCCTACCGTTCGAGCATCAACCTCGCCCAGGAACGAGGCGCATTTGAAGTGTTCGACTTCGAACGTGAGAAAAACAACCCCTATCTCAATCGTCTGCGCGAGGCCGATCCAGAGCTTTACGAGCTGATGAAAAAACATGGCCGCAGAAATATTGCGTGTCTGACCATTGCTCCTACCGGCACAGTCAGCCTCATGACCCAGACATCAAGCGGCATCGAGCCGGTGTTCATGCCCGTCTACAAACGCCGTCGCAAGGTCAACCCCAACGACACTGAAGTGCGCGTGGATTTCGTCGACGAGTCCGGCGACGCGTTTGAGGAATATGTAGTCTACCACCCCAAGTTCATCACCTGGATGAACATTAACGGCATTGAGGTCAAATCCGACTACACACAGGAAGAACTTGACGAACTCGTTGCACGCTCACCCTATTACAAAGCCACAGCCAACGACGTTGACTGGCTTGAGAAAGTGCGCATGCAGGGCAGCGTACAGAAATGGGTCGACCACTCGATTTCCGTCACCATCAACCTTCCGTCAGATGTCACGGAAGAACTTGTGGGCGACCTGTACGTCGAAGCATGGCGCTCCGGCTGCAAAGGATGTACCGTTTACCGCGACGGATCCCGTTCAGGCGTCCTGATCTCCGTTGACAAAAAGAAGAAAAAAGAAGACTCCAACGAAACGTCGCCCCTCATCAACCACAAACGCCCCAACGAGCTTGAAGCCGATGTGGTTCGCTTCCAGAACAACAAAGAGAAATGGATTGCATTCGTAGGTCTGGTCGATGGTCGCCCATACGAGATCTTCACCGGTCTTGCTGACGACGATGACGGCATCTTCTGCCCAAAATCAGTGACCCACGGCAAGATTATCAAGGCAATCGACGACAAAGGCAACAAACGCTACGACTTCCAGTTCATCAACAAGCGCGGATACAAGACCACCATTGAAGGTCTTTCCGACAAGTTCAACCCCGAATACTGGAACTATGCCAAACTGATCTCCGGAGTCCTCCGCTATGGCATGCCTATCGATCAGGTTCTGAAACTCGTTGGCGGACTTGAACTCGACTCTCAGAGCATCAACACATGGAAAATGGGTGTAGAACGCGCCCTGAAAAAATATCTCCCCAACGGCACCAAAGCAAAAGGGCAAGTCTGCCCCAACTGCGGACAGGAGACCCTCGTCTATCAGGAAGGCTGCCTGATCTGCACCTCCTGCGGCACCTCCCGTTGCGGCTAACATTTGAGACACCACAACAACCCCATCAAAAAAATGTGTGCAACCCCATTTGCACACATTTTTTTTGAAGCCTCACCATTGCCGTCACAGTGGCCAATCAAAAAATTTGAACGGCGAGATATTGATTGATACCAGCAGCCGCAGCTGTTCCCAGCCATTGCGGTAGCTATCCTATGTTGTCGAGATTGCAGACATTTTTCAGCGTTTTTACTTGTTTATTAATTAATTATTTTATATATTAGCAGAAAATAATACAAAAGGTACAAGCACTATGATACTCGCCGATACATCTCGCAGCCTTTTTGAAATCCTTGGCAGTCTATATGCTCGGGATCCCTTATTCACAATTTTTCTAATTTTAGGCCAATTGTTTATAGTTGCAGTTTGTATAATTGCTATTATTCAGTTATTTAGCCCCAAAAAGGATGAAGGTGGATGGGGACCGTGGATGGGTCCAGGCGGATATTAGCACTCATCGCTCTGCGAGATGCTCGAAGCGTGCTTTTGCCTCTTCCTTGGAAACTTCTTTAACGTCGGCCTGCGGTCGGCGTTTCGTTTTGTCCCATGGTAACGGCAACAGCTTCTGCGGCGTGGGCGGTCGCTTGACATGGGGCGAGATATTGATGGATGCCAGCAACCGCAGCTGTTCCCAGCCATTGCGGTAGGTTGCCAATCTTGGTGATCATGCGAGTGTAGGTTTGGCGGTTTGGCAAATAATTGCTACTTTTGAAGCATTGCAATGGCAAGAAGCATCATAGCAGAGGCCACGATAAGCCAACGCAAGGATTGAATGAACCATTGCAAGGATAAAAGCATATTAATATCACACCATATCATACTTACACACCACCTCAGATCATGAGAATTACCTTCAACATCGACTACCACACCAACTTCGGTGAACAGGTCTTTATCTCCGGCAATATACCGGAACTTGGTGACAACGACCCACACAAAGCACTTCCACTCGATCATCTATCGGGAGAGCGCAACAGCGTGAGCATCGATCTGTCACCAGCCATATCCGGAATCAGCTACCGCTATTTCATCAGACGGGAAGATGGCACAGACCGTCAGGAGTGGGGAGAGAACCGAACACTCCGCTTCGATCCTCATGTTCCGGAAGCTGAAGTCTTTGACCACTGGCAGGATCAGCCTTCCGACAAGCCATTCTATTCACAGGCATTCACACGATGCATCTGCCGTCGCCGCCATCCCGACACACCCCGAGAGATCGCCCCCGGCACCCTCACCATAAGCGTCAGCGCACCGACCCTACTGCCGGGCGAACGCCTGGCCATCAGCGGCTCTGCCGACATTCTCGGTAACTGGGATCCTGCAAAAGCTGTGGAGATGAACGACTCTGCGTTTCCCGTATGGAGCGTTGAGTTGCCATTGAAAGAATTTTCCGGGGAAACGACCGAATACAAATTCCTCGTGATCCGCGAATCTGACCATCATGCCTTAGGCTGGGACACCTGCAACAACCGCGTGCTGACACTTCCGGATATCACAGGAAACGAAGCGATCGTTGTGGCCGGACTGCGTTTCTGCAATCCGTTGCCCCACTGGCGCGGAGCCGGAGTTGCCATTCCGGTGTTCTCGCTGCGCAGCGAGAGAGATTTCGGTGTAGGCGACTTCGCCGACCTCAAGCCGATGGCCGACTGGGCAGCCTCCACAGGACAAAAAATGATCCAGCTGCTGCCGATCAACGACACCACCATGACCCACACATGGACCGACTCATACCCCTACAACGCCATATCCTGTTTTGCGCTCCACCCCATGTACCTCCGGCTTCAGGATATGGGTCAGCTCAACGACCGCCAAGCGCAATCACGCTTCGACGCGCTGGCCCGAGAGCTCAACAACAGCGAAACCGTGGACTACGAACAAGTGAACCGCGCCAAAGAAGAATTCACCCGTCTGCTGTTCGCCCAGCAGGGTGAGGCTGAGATGACATCGCCCGACTTCAAGCGATTCCTGAACGCCAATATCGGGTGGCTCAAGCCATACGCGGCATTCTGTGTTCTTCGCGATCTCTACAAAACCGCCGACATGAGCGCATGGGAGGAATACGCGACCTACACCCCCGAGCAGACCGACCGCTTCATCAGCAGTCACCAACGGGAGATAGACTATATCTACTACATCCAATACCATCTTGACCGGCAGCTGCGTGAAGCACGCGAATATGCCCACTCACTCGGCGTTGCGATCAAGGGAGACATCCCGATCGGCATCTCGCGCAACAGCGTAGACGCATGGACCAATCCCGAACTCTTCAACCTCGACTGCTCAGCCGGCGCTCCACCGGACGACTTCTCCATCATGGGACAGAACTGGGGCTTCCCGACCTACAACTGGGACATGATGGCACGCGACGGATATGCCTGGTGGAAAGCCCGTTTCAGAAAAATGGCGGAATATTTCGATGCCTACCGCATTGACCACGTGCTCGGCTTCTTCCGCATCTGGCAAATACCCCTGGATGCCCTTCACGGGCTGCTCGGCGTGTTCAATCCGGCCATGCCGCTTACACCCGACGAGATGCGCTACAGCTTCGACTTCTATTTCCAAGGCGAGGTCTTCACCCAGCCCTACATCGTTGACTATCAGCTCAACGAAATATTCGGCGAATATGCCGACGAGGTACGGGCAACCTATATCGAGCCGATAGAAAACGGACGCTACCGACTGAAAAGCCAATTTTCAACACAGCGTCGCGTCGCCGACCATTTCGCATCCAAGGCAAAAGACGAGCGCAACGAACGCATCTGCGAAGGGCTAATGCAGCTGATAGACAACGTGCTGTTTATCGAAGACCCCTACCAGAAAGGGAAATACCACCCACGTATCGCAGCACAGAGCACCTACATATACCGATCGCTCAACGACTACGATAAATGGGCATTCAACCGCCTATATGACGACTTCTTCTATCATCGCCACAACGGATTCTGGCATGAGAAAGCCATGGCCAAACTTCCGCCACTGATCGAAGCCACCGACATGCTCTGCTGCGCCGAAGACCTCGGCATGATACCGGCATGCGTTCCCGACGTGATGAGACGACTCGAGATCCTGTCACTCGAGATCCAGCGCATGCCGAAAGATCCGGCAGTTGAATTTGCCGACACATGGCATTACCCCTACCTGTCGGTATGCACTACCTCCACCCACGATATGGGCGGCATCCGCCAATGGTGGGAATCCGATCCGGCAGCCACACAGAGATTCTACAACCACGTACTTGGCCATCAAGGCAAAGCGCCATACTTCGCCGAGCCGTGGATCTGCCATCAGATTGTAGACCAGCACCTGAAATCGCCCTCCATGCTGTGCGTGCTTCCACTTCAGGACTGGCTGTCGACCGACGGGCAACTGCGTCGTCAGGATCCGCGCGACGAGCAGATCAACATCCCTGCCAATCCCCGTCACTACTGGCGTTACCGCATGCATCTGACCCTCGAGCAGCTCAATGCGGAAGAAAAACTGCGCAACTCCATCCTCAACCTCATCGGTTCATCAGGACGCTGATCATTGTAAATCAGCACATAGACACCAAACCGGCGACATCACCCAAAGATGCCGCCGGTTTTTATAACAAAATTTAACATTTATACTCGTTTTTATTGCTCACCCCAAGCAGTAACTTTGCCGACGGCAGACCATGCAAAATGTTAATTTGCCATAAGATTAAACCGATCCGCTTTATTTTTGGGTAGAAGGCACCATAAATGCGGAAAAATTAAGTAACTTTGTAGGATATTCGGATAGTAGGCCGCACCAGCATACACAGTGCAAGCGGCTGAGTTGCAAACAGACAACAGATCATGAAAAAAGATAGAACTGACAAACAATCGAAAGGGCGCAACATAGTGAAACTAATGTGGTGTGCCGCCGGTGGCTTCATGCTGCTGATCTTCTTGTTTTTTGTCCTGATATACAACGGCATCATCGGCTACATGCCCGATGTGGAGGAACTGAAAAATCCGGCAGACAAATTCGCATCCGTCATCTACACAGCCGACGGCGAGGAGATGGGTCGTTTCTTCCGCAACACCGGCAACCGAGTGTATGCCGACTATGACGAGATCTCGGAGCATGTGGTGAACGCACTGATCGCCACCGAAGATTCCCGATTCATGGATCACTCAGGCATCGACTTCCGTGCATTGGGTCGCGTTGGATTCAAGACCTTCCTGATGATGGACAAGAGCGCAGGTGGCGGCTCAACCATCACCCAGCAGCTTGCCAAGCAGCTCTATTCCCCCGAGAGCAGCGGACTTCTGAGCCGAGCATTGCAGAAACCGATCGAATGGATGATTGCCGTGAAGCTCGAACGATTCTACACCAAAGAGGAGATCATCAAAATGTATCTCAATCAGTTTGACTTCCTCTACAACGCCGTCGGCATCAAATCAGCAGCCCAGGTCTACTTCAACAAACATCCGAAAGACCTGAAAATCGAAGAGGCCGCAATGCTTGTAGGCATGGTCAAGAACCCGTCCATCTTCAATCCGGTACGCGCCCCGGAACGCACGCTCGAACGCCGCAATGTTGTTTTCGAGCAGATGCACAAAGCCGGAATGATCACCAAAGCGGAACTCGACTCACTGAGCCTCCTGCCGATAGAGCTTGACTTCCACCGCGTGGATCACAAACAGGGCATCGCGCCGTATTTCCGTGAAGAACTGCGCTACATGCTCCGCGCCAAGAAGCCGGAACGAGAGAACTACATGGCATGGGAAGGCGACAAATTCCGTGCCGACTCCATTGAATGGGAACGCAATCCGCTGTTCGGATGGATAGAGAAGAATCCCAAGCCCGACGGCTCGAAATATGACATCTACAACGATGGTCTGCGAATCTATACCACCATCGACTCACGCATGCAGCGATATGCCGAGGAAGCCGTTGCCGAACATCTCGGCGGATACCTTCAGCCGGCATTCTTCCGCGAAAAACGCGGATCGAAGAGCGCACCATATTCAACGAACCGCACAGAAGTGTCGGAAATACGCGTGAACCATCTGATCCACAATGCCATGAAGCAGACCGACCGTTACCGCAACATGAAGAAGGCCGGAAAAACAGAGCAGGAGATCCGCGAATCGTTCAACCAGCCCCAGGAGATGAAAATATTCACTTACAAAGGAGCTGTTGACACCGTGATGACCCCGATGGATTCACTGCTATATCAGAAACACATACTACGCACAGGCTTCATGGCCATGGATCCAGTCAACGGTCATATAAAGGCATATGTCGGAGGCCCCGACTTCAACTTCTTCCAGTACGACATGGTTTCGACCGGACGCCGCCAGATAGGATCGACAGTCAAACCGTTCCTCTATACCTACGCCATGGAAGAGGGCTACACACCTTGCGACATGTTCTCCAACACCATGCCGATCATCTATGACAACGGACGTCAATGGACACCACGATCAGGAAAAGCGCGAGTCGGCGAGATGGTGAACCTGCGCTGGGCGCTCACCAACTCCAACAACTGGATATCGGCACGACTGATCAGCCAGTTATCACCGGGTCAGCTCGTGAGAACAATGCAGAGCTTCGGCATCACCTCCAAGCTTGATCCCGTGATGTCGCTCTCCCTGGGCACCGCCGACGTGTCGGTACGCGAGATGGTAGGAGCCTACACCGCATTCGCCAACAAAGGAATGAAAGTTGATCCGATCTTCGTGACCGCCATAGCCGATTCCAACGGCAACATAATCACAGAATTCACGCCCCAGCATAAAGAGGTGATCTCGGAAGATGCCTACTACAAGATCCTGTCGATGATGATGAATGTGGTTGACAGCGGAACCGGCGCACGACTCCGCCGCGCACCCTACAACCTGACAGCAGAGATGGGTGGCAAAACCGGAACGACCAACTACAACGCCGACGGCTGGTTCATGGGCTTCACACCGCAATTGGTGGCCGGCGCATGGGTAGGAGGCGAAGAGCGATTCATCCACTTCAACAATATGGGTTACGGACAGGGAGCAGCGATGGCACTTCCGATCTACGGACTATTCATGAAGAAAGTGTTTGCCGACCGCACACTACCCTATTCCCAGGATGTCAGATTTGAATTCCCGGCCGGAGTTGATCTCTGCGGCAGTGACTTTGCCGGAGAGGGAGATGAAGGAGAAGAGGTTGAATCCTCGATAGAGGATGTGTTCGACTGATCCACCCCACAACAAATTGAATAATAACAACTAAAACATAAGCCAACAATGAAATTCAACGTATCGAGCAAGACACTCTACAACTACGTGTCGGCAGTGAGCAAGATTATCAATGCCAAGAACACGATGCAGATCCTCAACAACTTCCTGTTCATACTCGAAGATGACACCCTGATCATCAAAGCCGCCGACATGGAAAACTCACTTGTTGGCCGCCTGCAGGTTGCCGATGCCGAGGGAAGCGGCCGCTTCTGTCTTGACGCACGCCGCATCGTGGAACTCTTCAAAGAGCTTCCCGATCAAGGAATCGAGTTCAACATCAACGACGAGAACTTCGAGATCGAGATAAGCTACAGCAACGGCCGCTACAACACCGTTGCCATCAACGGCATGGAATATCCCGACCGTATAGCACCAGAAGCACAGGGCGACAGCATCGAATTCACATGCACCGCCCAGCAGGCACTCAAAGGAATCGAAAATACCCTCTTTGCAGTGGGCAACGACGAGATCCGTCCGCAGATGATGGGTATCCTATGGGATGTCAAACCGGAAGGCATAGTTTTCGTGGCCACCGATACCCGTAAACTTGTCCGCTACACCAACAACACCAATCAACCGGGTGTGAGCTGCTCATTCATCCTTCCCGTCAAAGGTGCAGCCGTGCTGAAAAACGTATTCTCCAAAGAAGACGACATAAAAGTACGTGTCAACTCAACATCAGTGCTGTTTGAATCGCCCTCCTTCACATTCGACTGCCGTCTGATCAAAGGCAACTTCCCCGACTACAACCGCGTCATCCCCCAGAACAACCCGTACACACTGACCGTTGACCGCCAGTCGTTCCTGACCTCAGTACGCCGTGTAGCCGTGTTTGGCGACGAAGGCGGTGGCCTCGTGAAATTCAACTTCGCACCCGATAAAGTCACCCTGCGTGCATCCGACAACTCATTCGGCACCTCCGGCTGGGAATCCGTTCCATGCAGCTATGACGGCCCCGAGATGCGCATGGGTTTCTCCAGCCTGTATCTGATAGAGATCCTATCGACATTCGGCACATCCGATGTCACCTTCAAGATCGCCGATCCGTCGCGTCCGGCACTTTGCCTACCCTCGGACAACGACACCGACTGCGAATTGCTGATGATCCTGATGCCGATGAACATCGCCGACTAATCCCACATACTGACAAATGGAACTCAACCTGACCAAACCTATAGTATTTTTCGATCTTGAGACCACCGGCACCAACGTGACCCACGACCGGATTGTGGAGATCTCAATAATAAAAGTGATGCCCGACGGCCAAGAGATCGAGAAGACGCGCCGCGTCAATCCCGAAATTCCCATTCCGGCGGAAGCCACAGCGATCCATCATATCACCAACGAAGATGTAGCCAATGAACCTACCTTCCGCCAGATAGCCAAATCGCTTGCCGAGCTGTTTGCCGATTCCGACATAGCCGGTTTCAACAGCAACCGCTTCGACGTCCCACTGCTGTTGGAGGAATTCCACAGAGCCGGAGTGACACTCGATCTGTCGCGCACAAGGTTCATCGACGTGCAGACCATTTTCCACAAGAAAGAGCAACGCACCCTCTCGGCCGCCTACAAATTCTACTGCGGCAGCAACCTTGAGGACGCCCACTCGGCCAACGCCGACACCCGTGCGACCTACGAAGTGCTGAAAGCGCAGCTCGACCGTTACAACGACCTGCCCAACGACATGAAAGCCCTGTCAGAGTATTCCACATACTCCAACATGGTTGATTTCGCCGGACGCCTTATCTATGACGACCAGCGCAGGGAAGTGATCAATTTCGGCAAATACAAGGGACACCTTGCGGAAGAAGTACTGAAGACCGATACGGGATATTACGGATGGATCATGCAGGGCGATTTTCCCCAGAACACAAAGGATTGTTTCGCTGTTGTGATGCTGAGAGTCAAGAAGTCGTCAAACAAGTAAGAGAACATCAATCCATGCTAAAGGGAAAGCATATCGTACTCGGAATCACAGGCGGTATCGCCGCCTATAAATCGGCCACACTTATCCGTCTGCTCGTGAAGCGCGGCGCGGAAGTGCAGGTTGTGATCACGCCTTCCGGCAAAGAATTCATCACCCCGGTGACCCTTTCAGCACTGACCGGCAAGCCCGTAATCTGCGACTTCTTCACCGCCAACACGGGCCAATGGAACAGCCATGTAGACATAGGCCTCTGGGCCGATGCCATGGTCATAGCCCCGGCCACCGCATGCACCATCGGCAAGATGGCCAACGGGATCGCCGACAACATGCTCGTGACCACCTATCTATCGGCCAAAGCACCAGTATTCGTGGCACCGGCAATGGATCTCGACATGATGGCTCACCCCTCCACCACACGAAACATCGAAACCCTCCGCAGCTACGGCAACCATATAATCGAACCGGCCAGCGGCGAACTCGCAAGCCATCTGATAGGGAAAGGCCGGATGGAAGAACCCGAGAAGATAGTGGAAGTGCTGGAGCAATTCTTTGCCACCGACAAGCCATTGGCCGGAAAGAAGGTGCTGCTGACCGCCGGTCCGACATACGAGCGTATAGATCCAGTCCGCTTCATAGGCAATTTCTCAACGGGCAAGATGGGTTACGCCTTAGCCGATGCCGCGGCACGGATGGGCGCAGAAGTGACGCTGATCAGCGGCCCTGTTGCCATCAAACCTAATGAAAGGACAGTGGAGGTTGTCAACGTTGAATCGGCATGTCAGATGCGCGATGCCGCCGTTGAACACTTCCCGGGTTCAGACATCGCCATAATGTGTGCGGCTGTTGCAGACTACGCTCCGGCAGATCCCCACGACCACAAGATCAAACGCGAGACAGACGAGATACCGACCATACGCCTTGTCAAGAATCCCGACATCGCCGCCACCCTCGGCCAGATGAAGAGAGAGGGACAGACCCTTGTAGGATTCGCACTTGAGACAGACAATGGCAAGGCAAACGCCGAACGGAAGATCAGGAGCAAGAACCTTGACATGATAGTGCTCAACTCCCTGTCGGATCCCGGTGCCGGTTTCGGCACGGACACCAACATAGTCACCATGATCCAACCCGACGGCGAATCCAAAACACTGCCGCTCATGCAGAAAACGGAAGTTGCCCGTGAGATAATGCAAGCTATCACAGAAATACATAAAAGCTAAAAGCATATAATACAGGATATGAACCTGCGGAAACTGACATACTCCCTCGGAGCCGTTTTGCTGAGCGCCATCATGCGTCCGGCCGATGTCCATTCGCAGGAACTCAACTGCTCGGTGGAGATCAACGCCGACAATATATCCGGCTCAGAGCATGTGTTCGAGAACCTGCAGCAGGCGATCAACGACTATATGAACACCACCAAATTCACATCCGCCCAATTCTCGCCAAACGAAAAGATAGAATGCCGTCTGTTCCTGACGGTCAGGGAATATGCCGATGATGTGATCAAAGGAGATCTACAGGTACAGTCGACACGCCCGGTCTACAACAGCTCTTACACAACCACCCTTATCAATCTCAAGGACACGAAGATAGAGTTCAGCTATCAGGAACATGAGCCGCTTGTGTTCTCCGAAACCACAATGGAGAGCAACCTGACGGCGATACTGAATTTCTATGCCTATCTGATACTGACGGTTGATTTCGATTCCTTTTCCTCCCGTGGAGGCCAGGAATATCTCGACCGACTGTCGACCATAGTCCAACTGGCACAATCGGCCGGCGAGACGGGCTGGAAAGCCTTTGAGGACAACCGCAACCGCTGGGCCATCATGAACGCCTTCCAGGATCCGTCGACCGAATCTGTACGTGACATGATCTATACCTACCACCGCCGCGGTCTTGACGAAATGTCGGTCGGTCCGGATAAAGGACGAGCCACCATCACCCGATCGCTCGAGACGCTGCGTCAGATCAATCAGAAGCAACCGATGTCCGTTGTTCTCAACATGTGGCACGATGCCAAACTTGACGAACTCATAAACATATACAGCAAGGGCTCGCAATCGGAACGCGATGATGTCTACGACCTACTGACCACCCTGTATCCGACAGATCAAGGAAGACTGAACGATATCAAGAATCCACCAGCCACAAGATAAAAGAAGATCCGATGTTAGAATCACTCCACATATCCAATTATGCACTGATCGATTCAATCGACATTGAATTCAACAAAGGATTGAATATCATCACCGGCGAAACAGGAGCCGGAAAATCGATCATACTCGGTGCGCTCGGACTTCTCTTAGGCGGCCGGGCCGACAGCCGAACCATAGCCCGAAGCGACAGCAAATCCGTGATAGAGGCAAAATTCAATGTGGCATGCAACACCACACTATCGACCTACTGCCGCGAAAACGATATTGAATGGGATGAAGAACAGATGATCTTACGCCGCGAACTGTCGCCATCGGGACGTTCACGTGCATTCATCAACGATTCACCTGTCACCCTTACAGCCATGCAACAGGTGGGGCGCATGCTCATAGACATCCATTCGCAACACCAGAACCAGCTCCTATCAGAACCCCAGTTTCAACTGCGCATTATCGACGCGATAGCCGGAAACGGAGAGCGGCTGGAAACATACGCCGGGCTATACGCCGATCTGAAATCGGCCATGCGCAGATTCAAATCGACAAAGAGCGCCCTTGTCCGCGACCGCGATAATGCCGAGTTCATGGAATTCCAACTCCAGCAGCTTGACGAACTTGATCCAAAGGCCGGCGAACTACAGGAACTGGAGACAGAGCTTGAAACCATGTCGAGCCAGACCGAACTACGGGCATATCTGACCGAAGCCTCCGAAACCATCAGCGAGGGACATACGAGCATACTGTCGCAGCTACGCAAGCTACAGGACACCTGCGCGGAGATCGAAAACCTATTCTCCGACGACGACAGGATCAATGAACGTCTGGAGGCCGTAGGGATCGAGCTTAACGACATAGCCGAGACCATAACCGATCTGAACTCCGAAACGGCAACAGCATCACAGGAGGATATTGATTTCGTTGAAAAACGAATAGACCGTATCCGCACGCTCATGCGCAAACATTCTGTTGACAGCGACGCGGAGCTGGCGGCTATCCGAGAGAACCTACGTTCACGTCTTGACGCGCTTGCCGACAGCAAAAACGTACTGACGGAACTTGAACACGAAGTGCGTTCAGCCCACAAACGCGCGCTGGAAGCGGCACGCGAGATATCGACCCATAGGCAGCAAGCCGCAGAAAAATTCGCGGCAACCCTCACGGAAACCGCAATGCCACTCGGCATGAAAAATCTGCGATGTGTGATCGATGTAGCCAAATCAGATCTCGGCCCCGACGGCATAGACAACGTTGAATTCCGTTTCGCCTTCAACAAGAGCCAAGAGCCCATCCCTATCAGCGGAGCGGCTTCCGGCGGCGAGATCTCCCGGTTGATGCTTTCGGTCAAGTCCATTGTGGCATCGCTGTTTGAGCTCCCCACCATCATATTCGATGAAGTTGACACAGGCGTTTCCGGCGATGTAGCCTCACGAATGGGGCGGATGATGAGCCAAATGTCGGACAACATGCAGGTTATCACCATCACCCATCTGCCACAGGTTGCCTCCCGAGGGAGCAGCCATTTCAAAGTCTACAAAGAGGATGACGAGACATCCACACACACCAACATAATCCGTCTAACCCCCGAACAGCGTATCGGCGAACTGGCCCTGATGCTGAGTGGCGATCCCAACAACGCCGCGGCAAGAGCCACAGCCACCACACTGCTTACCCAAAAGTAAACATACTCTAACAACAATGCAGCCCACCGACTATATCTTCGGCATCAGAGCCGTTATCGAGGCCATAGAGGCCGGAAAAGAGATCGACAAGATCATGATGAAGAAAGACCTGACCGGCGATCTCGCCGCAGAGCTTCTTGAACTGACGAGACAGCACAGAATCGTTGTACAGCGCGTGCCGGGCGAACGTCTGAACCGCATCACACGCAAGAACCATCAGGGCGTCATAGCCATGATGAGCGCAGTTGAATACCATAGACTTGACCATCTCGTGCCTCAGCTGTTCGAAGCCGGAGTGCTGCCGTTCATAGTTGTGCTCGACGGCATCACCGACGTCCGCAACTTCGGGGCTATAGCCAGAACATGCGAATGTGCCGGAGTAGACGCGATTGTCATACCACGCCATGGAAGCGTAAGCGTAGGCGGCGATGCCATCAAGACATCCGCCGGTGCCCTGCACCATATTCCCGTGTGTCGCGAAGCCTCTACCCTCTCTGCCATCAGACTGCTCAAAGACTCGGGCTACAAGATAGTAGCCGTGTCGGAAAAAGCGGATATCAACTACACAACCACCGACTACACAGTCCCGACAGCACTGGTTCTCGGCGCAGAGGATACCGGCATATCTGCGGATGTTCTCCGTCAATGCGACACCTTTGTCTCGATCCCGATGTTCGGCAACATAGAATCGCTCAACGTATCGGTTGCGGCCGGAGTACTGATCTACGAAGTGGTGCGTCAGCGACTCCAGGCCGACATGGAGGTGATCTGAAACAGTTTGCCCCATACAGACGTTGTAGTAACAAACCAATACCGCAACGTCCATGGGATCCGTTTCACTAAAACAGATTGAAGAATCACTGCGCAGGAGGCTACTCCCTGTGCTGCACATTCTCGTTCTGGGCGGAGCGTTAGGTCTGATAGCCTATATCACCTACGACACTATGCTCAACGTATCGTTTGTCACATCCGAGCAGTATCTGAAAGTGCAGATGTGGATCTGCCTATTCTTTGAGATAGAGATTTTTGCAGAATGGATGCTCTCGCCACGCAAGCTCCACTTCCTGCTGCGCAATCTGGTGTTCATCATAGTCTGCATCCCCTATACCACCATCCTGCACCATCTCGGCATCCATATTGACGGCCAAGTGGCCTATCTTCTCAGATTCGTACCGATGATACGCGCGGCATACGTGCTTGCCATAACCTGGGATATAATGTCGAAAAACTGGATTACGAGTATGTTCGGCGGCTATATCATCATGCTCGTCGCCACGCTCTATTTCCTGAGCCTGATGTTCTATGTAGAAGAATCGCCGGTCAACTCCGGAGTCTACAACTACTGGCAGTCGCTGTGGTATTCCGTGATGCAGATGACCACGTGCGGCTCCAATGTGAATCCGGTCACAGCTACCGGGAAAGCAATCGGCGTTGTCCTGTCGGCCGAGGGGCTTATCCTGTTTCCGGTGTTCACCGTCTACTTCACTCATGCGTTCGCCCGGCAACGAGGCGATGGCACTGATACAAAAGCGAACACTAACCAGTAACTCAAAAATC
Source organism: uncultured Muribaculaceae bacterium (assembly GCA_910579185.1). Taxonomy (GTDB): domain Bacteria; phylum Bacteroidota; class Bacteroidia; order Bacteroidales; family Muribaculaceae; genus Paramuribaculum. The sequence goes on along the minus strand of CAJTTG010000002.1, from coordinate 142,098 downwards.
GCTATCTTTGCAGCCAGTTCATAGATTCCTCAAATGAAAATCCGCTGTATAATCACACTAATGTCGGTAGTGGCCGCATCCGCATCCGTGGCAGAAACAAAAACAGATGGCTCCATCGCGGAAAAAATGTGCAACGAAGCCGACAATTTTCTCAGTACAATACCTTCTGATCAGGCGGATATATGGGTAGAGGCTATCAATCTTGCCATTGACGGAGACAATAGCAAACTACAGCAAGTGCGCCATGGCCGCAACAAGCAGCCACAGATACCGGCCAATGTCGAGACTGATTCACTATCCACAAGGATAGTACTGTTCAGATCCCGACACAAGAGTGAAGCCCCTCTGCCACTGCTCATATATCTCCACGGAGGCGGATGGACAGTAGGAAGCATAAACAGCTGCTCCCGATTCTGCGCAGCCATAGCCTCCACCGGAAAAGCAATGGTGGCGGCCATAGACTATCCGCTGGCTCCCGAACACCCGTATCCCGAAGGTCTCGATTTCATCACAGAAGCCATTGACATGATATGGGGCAACGCCTCGGACTATGGCTCAAGTCCGGAACTCGTGTCCATAGGTGGCGACAGCTCAGGGGGCAATCTCGCGATAGCATCCACGATGCTCCGGCGAGACAAGATCCGATCCATGATACTGTTCTACCCGGTCACATTATCCGACAGAGAAACGGCCGGATCGTGGACAGAATATGGATCGGTGGCAGCACTACCGGCTAAAGAGATGGATGCCTTCAACCGCGCCTACCGCACTGAACGACAAAAGACAGAGCCTCTGATTTCGCCTCTAACCGCATCGGACGAGGAACTATCCGCCCTACCGCGGACATTGCTAATCGGGGCTGAACGGGATGTATTGAGAGATCAGGGATCGGCATTCTGCGACAGGCTCAGAGGGAATGGCATTGCCGTTGATCACGAGGTGTTTCCGGGGACAGTCCACCTATTTATCACAGTCCCGGGACAACCGACCGCCTTCCAGTGTGCAGTGGATCGAGCCACTGCTTTCCTGTCGGATTGGCAAAGCGAATGAAAAGCAGCAATAAAACAACGGAAAAATCGTTGAAAATATAGTAACTTTGTCTTTTCCGAAAACCAACATAATGTACAGGACACTTTCAGCAATAACACTAATCATATTCTCCCTTGCGGCGCATGGCGCCCTGCGTTTTGAGGGGACATCCCTACAGCCCGTGGCCATCGATGTGACCGCATCGACCGGACTTGCCGGGGTCTACGTTGTCAACACCACCTCAGGACTGAGCCTTATCTATACAGCATCGTCGGCAGCCTCGGCTGTAGATGTCGCGACATTCGGCATCACGGGTGCCACCTCGACCGAACCGGTGGATCCCACCACCATATCACGCAACGGCACTGAGCTGACACTCACCGGGATTCAAGGCAATAGCGGATACGCCTTTACTGAATCGGGACGCACCACCTACTACTGGATAGCCGACTATTCAGCCGCCCCCTACACCATATCAGCCATTTATCCGGCTCCCGATCAGGACTGCGACCGCACGTTCCTACAGACCGACGGATCGGCTCCTGCGATGTACTACCACGGTATAAACGGCCGATCGTACGAGATTGACCGTCAGATCACGCTGGAGTACACCACGCTTGTGGGCGATGCCGACAACACTACATTCAACTCATCGGAGCAATCAGTCAATTTCACCAGCATAAACGGAACGTTCAGCATAGACGCACCTTTATGCGACACATATTTCACCCTCAGCGGCGACAGGTTTCTGCGAGCGTGGGGGATGGAAAACGAAGTCAGCTCCAGCCGGTTTACGGCTACATCGGTACGCGCCGTGACCAGTGCGTCGCAGAAGGTTCGTGAGTCGCTCAACGAGATAAAGACCGAGACTGCAAACCTCGGGGGCTCAGCACCGGTGGAGATCCATTTCGAAGCCGCAGTGAGCGATGCCGCCATCTTCACACAATGGCAGATGGCCCGTGACGAGGACTTTGAGGACATCACCTTCCGGATTGCCGATCTCGATTTCACATATACATTCACCGAGATGGGGACGGTCTATGTGCGCTTCATGTGTGCCGACGCCACGGGACAGTGCGAATATTTCGGCGACACCTATACAGTGAGCATCGGCGAGTCGAGACTCCTATGCCCCAACGCATTTTCTCCGGGCGCAAGCGAGGGTGTGAACGATGAATGGAAAGTGAGCTATAAATCAATTGTCGATTTCGAATGTTATATCTTTAACCGTTGGGGAGAAAAGATGGCAGAGTTCCATAATCCCGACCAAGGCTGGGACGGTAAGTACGGCGGCAAACTCGTACCTGCCGGCGTTTATTATTACGTGATCAAAGCCAAAGGCTCCGACGGCAAGAAGTATAACCTGAGCGGCGACATAAACATTGTCCGCTATTCAAATTGAACTGATTCATGAAGATAACCACACCTCTTCGCATTGCAGCTATCTCATTGGCCGTCCTCGCCACAACACCGGCATCAATCCACGCATCCGGACGCGGAGAAGCCTCGGCGGTGGTCAACCCCACCGTTCCCAAGAAAGTGAAATTCGCCGACAAGGATATTGAACTTGACAGGATCGACATGGCCGAACGCCTTGACCGGGAACTGACAGCCATGGCTTATACCCACGGCAACACATTGCTCACCATCAAACGGGCCAACCGCTATTTTCCGGTTATCATGCCTATTCTCAAGGCCAATGGTCTGCCGACGGATCTGGCCTATCTTGCCTGTATAGAAAGCTACCTCAATCCTCGCGCTCTCTCGGGAGCCAAGGCAGCCGGTATCTGGCAGTTCATGCCGGCCACGGCACGCGAGTATGGTCTCGAGGTGAATGACTATGTTGACGAGCGCTACAATATAGAGAAAGCCACTCAGGCCGCATGCCGCTATCTCAGCAACGCATACAAAAAATATGGAAACTGGGAATCCGCAGCGGCCTCCTACAACGGTGGGATGGGGCGCATATCCTCGGAGCTGTCGGCGCAGCAGCAGACGTCGGCCTACGATCTTTATCTCACGGACGAAACGTCGCGCTACATGTTCCGGCTTCTTGCCATGAAAATGATCATGGAACACCCGTCGCGCTACGGCTACCGCCTGACTGCCGACCAGCTGTATCAGCCGCTGGAGACAACAGATGTCCTTGTGGAAGGGCCTGTTGAGGACTGGGCACAATGGGCCATAGACCACGGAATAAACTACATGACGCTCCGCGAAGCCAATCCATGGATCCGCGCCAAATCCCTGCCTAACAAGGACGGCAAGACATACACGGTCAAAGTGCCTACCGAAAAGACACTCCATCGCTCCTCACAGAAGAAACATGTCTACAACCACAACTGGACAGAAAAATGAGCAAACCCCAATCACCGACCGGCGACGACCGTCTTGACTCGCTCAACGTCTACGGCGCGCGTGTGCATAACCTGAAAAATATCGACGTCAGCATTCCCCACGGGCAATTGTGTGTTATCACCGGCCTGAGCGGAAGCGGTAAGTCGTCGCTTGCCTTCGACACTATTTTTGCCGAGGGACAACGCCGCTATATAGAGACATTCTCATCTTATGCGCGAAATCTGCTCGGCAACCTCGAACGCCCCGACGTTGACGAGATTTCAGGACTGTCGCCCGTGATCGCCATCGAGCAAAAGACCGTTAACCGCAATCCGCGAAGCACCATCGGCACCACAACCGAGATCTACGACTTCCTGCGTCTGCTCTATGCCAACGTGGCCACAGCCGTGAGCTATCTCTCGGGCAAACCGATGGTGAAGTACACCGAAGAAAAGATCGTGAACCTTATCCTTGAACGATTCGCCGGGAAAAAGATCTATGTTCTCGCTCCGTTGGTGAAGAACCGCAAAGGGCACTATAAAGAGCTGTTTGAATCAATCCGCAAGAAGGGCTATCTGACAGTGAGGGTTGACGGAGAGATACGCGAGATTATACCCGGAATGAAGCTGGACCGCTACAAGAACCACTCAGTGGAAGTGGTTGTAGACCGGTTGAAAGTGTCGGACAAGGATCTGACACGCCTTCGGGAGACCGTTACGGAAACGCTCCGGCAAGGAGAGAAGCAGATGATGGTCTACGATGTTGATGCCGACCGCATATTCCACTTCTCCCAGCAGCTTATGGATCCGGAGACGGGTATATCATACCGCGAACCGGCACCCCACAATTTCTCGTTCAATTCGCCGCAAGGAGCCTGCCCCAGATGCAAGGGTCTCGGCGAGGTAAACATCGTTGACCGGGAGAAAATCATGCCGGATCCATCGGTGTCTATCTATCAAGGAGGTATCCTTCCGTTGGGTAAATACCGCAATTCGATGATATTCTGGCAGATCGAGGCTATCTGCGAGAAATATGGCCACACACTGAAAACACCGGTAGGCCAGCTGTCGGAAGAAGCTGTCGACGAGATCCTCAACGGAACCGATCAACGGCTTGTGATCAAGAACGCGACGCTTTCAATGTCGAACTATTTCATGACCTACGAAGGGCTCGTGAAATATCTTGAGATGCAGCAGGACGACGATGCCGGAGCCGCGGCCAACAAGTGGAGCGAACGATTTTTCTCACGCGCGACATGTCCGGAATGTAACGGACAGCGGCTTAACAAGGAGGCTCTCCACTTTTTTATCGACGGAAAGAATATTGCCGATCTGAGCCGGATGGATATTTCGGATCTGCACCAATGGGCCTGCGAGATCGAAAAACGGCTGAACAAAACAGAGGCGCTCATAGCCCACGAAATCATCAAGGAGATCCGCACAAGGCTCGGATTCCTGGTTGACGTGGGTCTGGAATATCTCTCGCTCGACCGCCGCTCGGCCACATTGTCGGGAGGCGAGAGCCAGCGCATACGTTTGGCCACACAGATCGGTTCTGAACTGGTCAACGTGCTATATATCCTCGACGAACCGAGCATAGGTCTGCACCAGCGCGACAACCACCGCCTGATCTCATCGCTGAAGAAGTTGCGCGACGCCGCCAACTCCATCATTGTGGTGGAGCATGACAAGGATATGATGCTTGAGGCTGACTACGTTGTTGACATAGGGCCGAAAGCCGGACGCAAAGGGGGTGAGGTTGTGTTTCAAGGCACACCGCAACAGATGCTCGCCACCGATACGCTGACCGCACAATACCTCAACGGACATCGCCGGATCGCAGTCCCCGGGTCGCGCAGGGAGGGCAACGGAAAAACGCTGACCCTGACCGGTGCCACAGGCAACAATCTGCGCGATGTGACCCTCTCGATACCTCTTGGGACACTGACCGTAGTGGCAGGAGTGTCGGGCAGCGGAAAGTCGAGTCTTATCAATGGTACGCTTCAACCGATACTGAGCGCGAAATTCTACCGGTCGCTCCAGCAACCGCTCCCCTACCGGTCGATCGAGGGTATTGAAAACATCGACAAAGTGGTGACCGTGGATCAGACTCCGCTCGGCCGCTCACCGCGCTCTAATCCGGCCACATATACCGGAGTGTTCTCCGATATCCGCAGCCTGTTCGTCAACCTCCCGGAAGCGAAAATCCGTGGCTACAAACCGGGGCGTTTCTCCTTCAATGTCAAAGGCGGCCGCTGCGAGGCATGCTCCGGAAACGGCTACCAGACCATTGAAATGAATTTCCTGCCGGACGTGATGGTGCCCTGCGAAGTGTGTGGAGGCAAACGCTACAACCGCGAGACCCTTGAGGTGCGTTTCAAAGGCAAATCCATAGCCGACGTGCTCGACATGACCATCAATCAGGCTGTTGAATTCTTCGCCTCCGTACCTGCCATTCTGAAGAAAATAAAGGTACTTCAGGACATAGGCCTGGGATACATCAAACTCGGACAACCGTCAAGCACTCTGTCCGGCGGAGAGAACCAGCGCGTCAAACTCGCAACTGAGCTTGCCAAACGCGACACCGGCCGCACCCTGTTTATTCTCGACGAGCCTACTACCGGTCTGCATTTCGAAGATATCAACGTGTTGCTCGGCGTTTTCAACCGGCTCGTTGACAAGGGGAATACGGTGCTTGTGATAGAACACAATATGGATGTCGTAAAATCGGCCGACTATGTGATCGACATGGGCCCCGGCGGAGGCAAGAACGGGGGACAGATAATAGCCGCCGGAACGCCGGAACAGATCGCAGCCGGCGATTCACCGACATCCGAATACATCCGACAAGAATTAAACGATAATAGATAACAATGGAAAATCTACCTAAGGATCCCGTGATGCTTATGAGCGTGATAAATACATGGCTCAGAGATGAGTATGCCACGCTCGATCAATTGTGTGAGGACAGGGCAATTGACCGAGAGAAACTTACGGACATCCTCTCTGCCGCCGGCTTCGACTATATGCCGGAGATCAACCAGTTCCGCTGATCGCCCCCATTTTACAATCACATTACATGTCCCCGTTTCAGATTGCTAAAACGGGGCATTTTATGTAATTTTGCAGCCGAAATCAGAACCATTCATTCCATGTTGCAAAAAAGTATTCTTGCATTGACCCTCATGGCCTCAGCCCTGACCGCAGGCGCTTCAGAAGCCGATTCAACGACAGTAAAAGTCAACTATATCCCTCAGATACATGGCGTTGTGCGCGGCCGATTCGAGGCCTCAACCGAAGATGGCGACTACCGTTTTGAGGTTCGTAACGCCCGACTGACCGTAGGAGGCAATATCGCTCCGTTCGCAGACTATTTCATCCAGACCGACTTTTGCGATCAGGGTAAAATCAAGATTCTTGATGCGTGGGCAAGAGCCTGGTTCTCGAAAAGTTTCGGCGTTCAGGCCGGACAGTTCAGAATGCCTTTTGGTGTCGATCCGTTCCGCGCTCCATCCAATTACATATTCGCCAACCGCTCATTCATGGGTAAGCAGATGTGTAACTACAGGGCTGTCGGCGCAAAATTCATGTGGCATCCGGTCGCACTGCCCATGACCATCGAGGCAGGTGCATTCAACCCCGGCACGATCGGCGACCACACTCCATGGCACAACACACTCACCTATGCGGCCAAACTGACCGCCGACTGGGACAATGTGACATTCACAACCGGCTTCCAGTCCATCCGTCCCGATGGAGTCCGCGCCAATCTCGTCGACGCCGCGGCAACATGGAAATACGACCGCTGGATCGTTGCCGGCGAATATATGTATGAACATTACACCCGTAACCGCCACCGCGACGCACATTCCTATCTCGTCTATGCCGACTACAGCATGCCTATCCATGCCGGATTTTTCAACAATCTATCGTTTCAGGGACGCTTTGACGGAATAACAGCCCATTCATCGGCCGTCAGAGACTCCGACGGAGAAATAACCACCACTACTCCGGCCCACAACAGATTAACCGTCGGTTCAACCATCAGTTATCTGCGATCCAAGACAATAGGCCTTGATTTCCGCCTCAACTATGAGAAATATTTCTATCATCATGGCGTTGATCCCACGGCCGAAAACGGCGACAAGATTGTGGCCGAAATGGTGATCAGATTCTGATTAACATCTTTTGCAGAATCCATTCCGCAACTTTTCTCCAAGGCAGATGTTATTGCTGATGAACATTAAAAAACATCAGTAATAACATGAAAACGATTATCAACACCAATTTACCCGAATTTTCAGTTCCGGCTTTTGTCAACGGCGAGTTCCGCACAATAACCCGGGATGATCTTTTAGGTAAATGGTCTATCCTATTTTTCTATCCGGCAGATTTCACTTTCGTTTGCCCGACAGAGCTTCTCGACATGGCTGAAGCCTACGACAAGTTCCGCGAACTCGGAGCCGAGGTATATGCCGTCAGCACCGACACACAGTTCACCCACAAGGCTTGGCACGATGCCTCGGAAAGCATCAGCAAGGTTAAATTCCCGATGCTCGCCGACAAGACAGGCTTCCTGAGCGAGGCAATGGGTGTGCTTAACCCTGACGACTATCTGGCCTATCGTGGCACGTTTGTGATCAATCCGGAAGGTAAAATCAAAATTGCCGAAGTCAACGACAACGGCATCGGCCGCAACTCCGACGAACTTCTGAGAAAGCTCGAAGCTGCTCAGTTTGTAGCGGAACACGGCGATCAAGTGTGTCCCGCCCGTTGGAAGAAAGGTCAGACGACCTTGCGACCGGGATTAGATCTCGTTGGCAAAATCTAACCGATGAAAACATATCTTTGACACACTTCCCTGAGGGCGTTTCCATTTTGGTAAGCGCCCTCTTTCTTTCTATACTTTTATCAGCGAACGTACACGCCCGAGGGTACGGCGCGTCAGCAGACGGGTGTTCATGAACGTGACTATATAGCCAGTGACCACGGCGGCCACCACCGATCCTTCGCGTACACCCTGAATATGACTGCTGATTATCAGCGACAGTATTATCGCCAACGAAACCAACGACACGTCGAACCACACCTTGAGCCGTCCGAACTCTTTGCCGTAGCGCTGCGACGCATATCTTACGAAAGCCTCGGCACTCATCATTGCAACACGTGGCTTCAGCTCAAGCGTCACACCTAATGCCTGAGTGAGACATCCGGCTGCAAGCAGAAGGAGCGAAACGACATAGCTCGACGGCACGACATTGGCCGTCAGCAACATATTCAGGTCAATAAATGCAGAAAACAGGAATGAAAATGGAATCTGCAAAAGAATCTCTATGGTATCGCGTCGGGTCATGCGGTCGCGGATCAGCCAGAACTGCCCGAGAATCAGTAGCATATTGATAATGAAAGTGCAAGTGCCAAGCGTAAGCGGAGTGTTGAGACTCAGCACATAATTCACACTTGAGATAGGAGTGGTTCCAAGAGTCGATCTGACTATCAATACTATTCCCATTGATAGGAAATATAGTCCGATCGAGAAAACCAGATAACGTTCAAACAGTTTCTTCATCTTTCTTACCTTTTTTAAAACGCCTGCCTCCCGACAGGCTCTGCAAAATTACGGAAATTTTTCCGCAATTACAATCTGGAATAAAAAAACCTCCGGAATTTAATCCGAAGGTTATATTAGATCTGGGATTGCAAGGATCAGTTCATGCGGATGGTGATGTTGTCGAGAGCCATGTAGGCCGGGGTATTGAGGCCAAAATCGCCGGAGTCAGAACCTTCGAAATTGAACTTGACTTCGTTAACGCGGCCAAGTCCTGAAAGATCCCAATTCTCCCATGTGGAGGATATCTTCACGGGGCGTATCGAGCTGCGGTAATCGCAGATATATTTCTCAACAGATGCGGTCTCATTTCCTTCTGCATCATAACCGGTTGCTATGATCTTGAACCAGCCGCCCACTTCCTCAAGCGACTTGTCGGGATTGTTTCCAAAAGCATTGCCTTCGGTTATACATCCGTAAACATAGGAGGTCGGGCAGATGTCCATAGCCACCACGCGATATTCAGCTCCGTTCGTAAATCTGAAAGAACCGACACCATCGCTATACTCACCTTCAAAGCCATTGATCACAGCAAATGTGTTGGAGCCTCCGGCACCTGCACCCTTATTGGCTCCATCCTGAGAGTCTGTATTATACACCGAGCACTGGTTTAAGTACGTGTACCACCAGCCCTCTGACACTCCTTCAATATCCGTGCGGTAGTTCCACTGCGACAGAACCATGCCTCCGGCAGAGAAATCATAATCGTTGTACCATGAGCTGCGATTTATTCCAAATTCCATATTCACGCCCTTTTCAACCTCAATCTCTCCCTTGACAAACTTAGTACCGTCGTAGGACGCATACAGGTTGGCTCCATAGGATGTCGGGCCGGCTAAGGTCACTCGCGTGTTTTCAAAATCAATCACACGATAATAGGCTGTGGGGGCTTCGGGACCATCCTCTGAACAGGAGGCCAACATCAACGATGCGCCAAGCATCGCAAACATTACTTTTAAATTTTTCATTTTTTCTCTGTTATGTCAATATAAATTATCAGTCTCTTCCTCCGGCGGAAAAGAACCGGGAGCATCGCCTCAGGATTGACAAAAGAACCAGAGAAGCCCACCGACCTATCTTCCCGCAGGTCATGAGTAAAAATTTCGCTCCGTCAGGTTTTCTGACTTGTCCCGGCCACCACACCTTCTCAGGTTTCATCAACCCAATGGCATAACTGCGGTAGCTTTTTAAGGGGACCCACAGCAGCGGGCACTGTTCCGGACTCAGACCGGATTCCCTAATCGAAGCGATGCAAATTTATAACTATTTTCCCACTCCTGCAAGAGCTGTCACAAAGAACGGATGCCACAAATGTCAGTCGACAATTCACCCAGCAATCCGCTCTTTGACATGATACCGGTCTGGATCTTTACAAAATCGATATGGTCAAGCTCTACAGGCGTTCCGTCGGGCAGGACAGCATTTGAGATCCGGAAGCCCGTCCACTGACCGCCACCGCCATAGGTATCACCATCAATAAGATCCGAACCGATATTATCCGCATACCCCCATTGGAAGGGTGGGTTGTCCCACATCCCGGTCACAGGATCCATGACATTCCTCTGTGGCAGACGCGAGCCATACAAAGTCAGTTCATCCGGTTGGATCCAGACCGGGAAATATGTCGGCTGTGTGTGGCTCGGAATATAATCTACTGTTCCGCGCTCCCCGAAGCCATCTATCCATTGCACGGCCATAGCCTCTCCGCCCGGACGATAGTATGTAACCATATAGTCATGGCTTACGCCGGCTCCGCTGAAATCGCTCCCTTTCAACTCATACCATTCATCGTCGGGCAATCCGTTGCCGTTCACATCCTGCATCACATACACTATGCCGGGTTCATTGGATGTCGCGATAGCATTACCCATAACTGCGAAATCGTAACCGGAAGCCCCACGCGCCACACTGCGGTCAAACCTTGCGATAATATATCCTCCCCACGCGCCGAGCGACACGAATTTCCGGGCAGCGAACCGGGATTCAGCCCAACCGATGGCGGCTTCATGCGTGGTAATGTCAGCCGACATACCTCCTACACTTCCCGTCTCTCCGATAAATTGCCCCGGCGCAGGACAATATTCCAACACCGAAACCCCGTCGCCACTACCTGCACGGATGCCGGCATTCTTTTCCACATGGATTTCCATCCTCATCGCCTCTCCGGCCGCTTCGACATCAACATTGTACACTCCTGGCTCTGATGACGAGAAAACGTACATAGATCCATCGCCTTTGACCTCATCCCCATTCACTTTCCATCTGAAAGCATCTGTTGGAATATTCTCTGAAGCTACAACCAATGCGACCGGACGGCCGGCAACCGTATAACGCACATTGGCATTGCTGTAGTACGACAGGGGAACAAATCGCATTCGCGCCGGCAGTTCATCGGCAACCGTTATATCAAATTCTTTTTCCGTCGCTCCTATATTGTTTGTCGCACGAATCATTATATGATAAACTCCGGCTTTATCTGCCCTAAACACAAAGGATAGCCCATCGGCAGTCTTGACCCCGTCCACGAACCATTCAACCGATCCGCTGTCGACACCGGCAAAAACCGGAGCTAATTCATAATCCGATCCCGTCAGAATGGTAAGCCCCTCCGATGGCAAAGCAAGAGAGATCACCGGAGCTTTCGGCTCAACGACATCTATCCTCACCTCTTCCCAGTCAGTTCCGGCTTTATTGGAAACTGTCAGCAACACATAATATTGGCCCGTTTTACCCCATCGTGAAGTCCACACCGGCTGGCGGCTCACCACCGTACCATCCTCGAGCGTCCACTCATACGACGCATTCTCCCCGTTCTCAACGTCCGGGGCAAGCGTAAGTTCCTCGTCAACCGTAACCTCATATATACCATCTTCATGATCAAACTCTATGACCGGCTTTCCTCCGGCCAAAAGAACCTCATCTTTATTACATCCGGTCAGAGCTACAATTATCACCCCCATGACCGGAAAAAATATTCTTTTAAAAAATCTCATCATGGCGCAAATTTACGACAGAAAGACCGAAAAACATATAAAAACATCAGAAAAGAATCATAAAGTTTGGAAGTTACGCGAAAAATTCGTTACTTTGCACTCTGTTTCGTGGCTCATCCTGTAAAGCTGTTAAAAATGATGCGCTTAGCAGTGATATGAGAACTGAGATGGCGGCCATGAAACGAACACGTTAACAGAAAATTAACAATAACAGAGCTAAGTAAACCAAACAGCCATGTCAAAGATTTGTCAAATTACAGGCAAGAAAGCAATGGGCGGCAACAACGTCAGCCACTCCAAACGCCGCACCAAACGCAAATTCAACGTGAACCTCTTCACAAAGAAATTCTTTTGGGTTGAGCAGCAGATGTGGATCTCTCTGACCATCTCCGCCAACGGATTGCGTATTATCAACAAAAACGGCCTCGACGCTGCAATCAAGGAAGCAGCTCGCAAGGGTTATTTAACTGAAATCAAATATTTAGAATTCTAAGAAGATGGCAAAGAAAGCTAAAGGTAATCGCGTGCAGGTGATCCTCGAATGCACAGAGCACAAAGCCAGTGGTATGCCCGGCACTTCTCGTTATATCACAACAAAGAACCGCAAGAACACCACAGAGCGTCTTGAGCTCAAGAAATACAACCCGATCCTCAAAAAAGTAACCGTTCACAAAGAAATTAAATAATAATCACCCGATATGGCAAAGAAAACCGTTGCATCTCTGCAAAAAGGCGAAGGCCGCACCTACAGCAAGGTCATCAAAGTGGTGAAATCGCCCAAAACCGGCGCTTACACATTCCAGGAACAAATGGTGCCCAACGACGCCGTTAAAGATATCCTGAAATAAGTCACCGCCATCTATCAGAATATATAAAATTCAACCTATTAACGGGAATGGAAACCATGGTTTCCATTCCCGTACTTTTTTTCTGTCCCGTAATAACCGGTCAGCGCACAAACGTTCCGTGTGGTGTAGTGACGGTGATTCCACGGATATTGGACGGCAGCGACGATTTGACCTGACGCACACCATCAGCCGTTATATCAATTCCGGCATATCCGAATATTATAGCCTGGAGAAGTCCTCCGGCTCCCGTCATGAAATATGTCTCGTCATTGCCGGGTGTCTCAGAGATCGAATAGAAGTCACCACGAAGATTCGGTTTATACGCACGTGCCACAAACCCGGCGGCCTCATCGCCACGCCCCATACGGGCATAGTTGACTGCCATCGCTGAATGGCTCATGGCAGGGCCGCCGACACTGTCTATTTTCGATGCGTAATAACGTATGTTCCGTTCAATCTCATCGTCTGCCAAAAGATAAAGCGGATATCCCAGCAATTCAACATCAGCCTGCTTGGTCATGGCTCCGTCATAGGCTGAATGTTCCTTGACAATTCCATCGGCAGTGTGGTGGAGCGCAATTCTGCTGGCGACATCAGCCCATCGCGGATCCGGAGTCTCTCCTAAAACCTCCGCTGCCTCGCAAGCATATTGAAGAGCGCGGATTGCCGCTCCATTTGTAAAAGCATCGTCGTCGACACCGATGGCATATTCATCAGCCCCGACTACATTACGTATCGAATACCCATCTTTACCCGACGGCTCGACACGGCTCAACCAGAAGTCAGCACATTCCCGGATCAAAGGATATCCTTCGCGAAGAAGCCACGCCGTATCGGCTGTGGCGCAGAACTGCAACCACGCACCACGTGCCACATCAGCTGTTATATGATGTTCCAACGGACCGGTCAGGGCAAAAGTTGGAGTCGACTCCTCTCCTGCCATATCAGATTCCCATGGGAACATCGCACCGCGATAACCATAAGCGGCCGCCCGTTTACGCGCTGCCGGCAGACGGTCGTACCGATAGTCAACCATCGATCTTGATAATCCGGGATTCAAAACAGCGAGTACGGGAAGCATCCAAGTGTCGGCATCCCAGAATATATGTCCATAATACTTTGCTGATGTCAGCCCCATCGGTGGGATACTCATCCGCGAACCCTCGCGGATTGAGGAATAGAGATTGTATAAAGCTGATCCCACCTGCATGTCAAGCTGCGGATCCCCTTCAATCGTAATATCTGAGCGCCATAGTTCTTCCCATTGCCTATGATGCGACGAAACAAGCGCTTCAAGCCCCTGGTTATAGGCATATATCGCCTGACGGTCGGCCTCGTTCCAAGGATCAGCGAAATCAGCCGTGGAGCATACAGCCCCCACCACCCACATCGCGGCAGATTGACCCGGCTTCAAACCAACCGAAAGAGTATCGGCTCCCATACGCTTCCAGTCACCGCCGTCAGGCACAAGAGCCGACGTAGCCACAACCGCATCCCTGCCATCATTATATCGTGCCGAGGCGCGTTGCAAAGGCACTCCTCCGCCATCCCACCATATAGACACGCTCCGAACCGTGTCACGGTCAAGTGATGGAGCGATCTCCGGAACATTTATAAGCTTAACATCCACCGGCCGCGTTGCCGAGACTTCAACTGCTGTCAGGACTGCATGCGGCAAGGATCTCAGGGCATAGTTGACCACAAAAACCTCAACTCCTGCGGCCCGGAATGAAGTTAAAACCTTTGCCAGACTCAGATCAAGGGTCTGGCTCCAATCCGAGAAATCACTTATCTCCTTCCCATTGACCAATAGTCTGAGATTAACCGGTACTATAGCCGGGCAGATAGTGCTGACTTGATCGGCCTTACCGCTTTTGAATACCGATGCCTGATACAATGCTGTAGGTCGCAATCCGGTTTGGTCGATTACAAGGCCCGTCATGCCGTTGGCCAAGGTCGGAGGGAAATATCGGGCGGACGCATCTGTAGTCGTAATTATGCGGTCAGCCCCCTGCCCTACAAGAGACGACAGCAACAATCCGAAAGCAGCGATCAATGATCTTTTCACAATTCTACAGGGATAAATGATATGGCCTGTCCGCCGGCCGAAGCCATCCTTATGGTCAGAGAGTCGGTGGCTGTCACCTTGCGGCGTTCGATTGCAATTTTTTCCGGAGCAGCCTCCACATCAGCATAGATCTCAGCCATATATTCCACTCCGGGGTTCAGGAACGAGAGCGGCAGCTCAATAGCGCGCGCTTCTGAATTTGTTCCGGCACCCACAAAGAATCGGTCACCTGCACGTCGGGCAACTACAATATACTTGCCGATCTCACCCTGCAATGCTTCCGACCAATCGCAGTCGGCATTGAAATCGCGGAAGAATTTGAATGCCTCTTGTCCCTCATAATTCTCTATTTGGTCAGCTGCCATCTGCAACGGCGAATATATGATGACCCAGTTCGCAATCTGACGCGCAAGTGTTGTCTTTATACGGCAATGACCATTAGGGCCGTTCCATTCTATTCTTCCCGGATCTGCTTTGGCTCGCTCATAATTGATGTCGAAAATACCGGGGGTATAATCCATCGGACCGGAGAGCAGACGCACATAAGGAAGCGTGCAGAGATAATCGGCGGAATTACCCTCGCTCCAGGCGTTCCACTCCATGCCACGTGCACCTTCACGGGTCATCATATTTGGCCATGTGCGGCGTATTCCGGTCTCCTTGATCGGCTCATGGGCATCAATCATGATATTATATTTCGCGGCAGTCTCCACAACTTTCTGATAATGACGCACCCCATACTGGGAGTGATGAAAGTAACCACCCTTGAACCCACCGGCATATCCTGTTTTGACAGTGTGGACACCGAGTGACGCATAATAGGCAAACGCGCTGTCGAGCACAGCCTCGAACTCGGGGATGTTGCCACCGGTCTCGTCGTGCATCCACAGCTCAATGCCGCGGTCGCGTGCATATCCTGCAATGAAATCTATATCGAAATCGTCATAAGCCTTCATATAATCGAAATGCTGGTTACCGCCCCAGTTCTCCCAGCCTTCATTCCAACCTTCAAACAGGACTCCCTGCAGATTATTGGCAACAGCAAAGTCTATGTACTTCACGGCATTTTCTGTTGTCGCTCCATGTCTCGGCCCCATGGTCCATGTCTGGGTTCCGAGATGCATGCCCCACCATATACCGACATACTTCTGCGGACGGATCCACGATGTATCGGCAATCTTAGACGGCTCGTTGAGATTGAGAATCAGAGCTGAGTTGATCAGATCAACAGCCGAATGTCCGATCTGGATAGAACGCCACGGCGTAGTGAAACGGCCAGGGACATACGCTTTCACGCCATCGGGCAGCGGCGCGAGATCCGATTTCAGATCACCGGTAACAGAATCGCGGCGAATAACCATCTCAGGATAATCATAGAGCGCGGCCTCATGGATAGATCCGAAAACGCCCTCGTTGGTGCGGAACGTAAACGGAGTGTTGGCATCCGTCACCTCCCGGATAGGGAGATGGCGATATTCCAGTTCGTATGTTTCAAAACTTGCCGGAATAGCCCACGACTCGCCATCAGTTGCGAAGCGGAAATGAGTCTGCTCATCCGTGATCACAAGCGTATCGGCAGATGCATTCAGTTCATATCTCAATGCCACACCGTCGTTATAGGCACGGAACCGCAGCGTCAGCTGCCCGTCTGGAAGCGTGACCGCCATTTCATTATAATTGTCGACACAAGTCTTATTTTCGCCCCACGGCTGATGCCATGTCTCATTGTGGGAATTTCTTGTCGTTGACAACTCCCCCTTGACTGCGTAATTCCATCCGGCAGCATCAAGACCAAGTCGGGAAGGAGCTATCAACTGACCTCCATCAACTGAGACTTCATACACAGGATACTCACCATCGTTTGAAAACCGAATCTCAATCCGTCCATCCGGCGATTTCAGCGATTCCGTAGCGGCAAATGCCGGAACCGAGGCACAAGCCAACGCTAATGTCAAATATATATGCTTCATAGTTTAAATTGTTTCTTTCCACAAATATAGTACACCATCGAGCAAAATCCAAAAGAAAATGCAAGAAAATCCATGGATAATACATTATAGGCAGATCTATCGACAAGAGTTTGGATGGAAAGAATAAAAAGAGTACCTTTGTGGAACTTTTTACCAATTTTGTTTACATTATGAAAAAGATTTTAACTGCCGCGACGGCACTACTCTGCACTCTCACGGGCATGGCCGAGGGTTATCAGATCAACACCCTCAGTGCTAAACAGCTCGGTATGGGCCACACAGGCGTTGCCATGAAACTTGGTTCCGAGAGCATGATTTTCAACCCGGCCGGACTCGGATTCTCCGACAAGACTCTTGATCTCTCCGGATCTATCACCGGGATCAAAGCAATAGCAAATGCAACAGTCGAAGGCTCGAAATATGAAACACAAAACGGATGGAGCACTCCACTTGCGGTCAATGCATCGTTCAAGATTTATGACAATCTGCAAGCAGGCATCAGCTTCTTCACACCCTACGGCAGCGCGATCAACTGGACTAAAAACTGGCCCGGATCTATGCTCAGCCAAGAGGTGAACCTGAAGGTCTACAATATCCAGCCAACAATCGCATGGCGCATCACCCCAAAACTGTCGGTTGGCGTAGGCATGGACATCGCATGGGGATCTGTCGACCTCAACAAGGCTCTCATTCCGGGACACACCTTCGATGCCATCGCATCGGCTATGGGTCTGCAATTTCCAGCACTTGGAAATGCGGCAGCCGCATCGGTCAATCTGAAAGGCACATCCAACGTTGCGCTCGGAGCCAATATCGGCGTGATGTACGACATCAACGACCAATGGACAGTCGGAGCCAACTTCCGCACCAAGATGCAAATGAAGGTATCTGCCGGCACAGCCTCCGTCAATTATGCAAACGCGCTCATTGAATCGGCCATACAGCAGCTTAAACCGGAACTCGATCTTCTGAACGAATCAGATTTCAGCGCACAGATGCCATGTCCCTACGTTCTTAACTTCGGTGTTTCCTACAAGCCTATCAAGGCACTGACACTTGCATTGGACGCCCAGTTGACCGGATGGAAGACATATCGCGAGCTCGACATTGAATTTCCTGCACCACTCGACGGATTCAACCAGAATATTCCCAAGAACTATCGCAACGCATGGTGTTTCCACCTTGGCGCACAATACGCTCTGACCAACCGCTTTGATCTCCGTGCAGGCCTGATGGTCGACACCACTCCCGTGAACAAAGACCACTACAATCCGGAGACCCCGGGAATGACCAAGATCGAACCCACCGTCGGGTTCTCATTCCGCCCGATTGAACGTCTTTCCATCGACGCTTCCTTCATGTACGTGGCCGGCACTGGAATTGACAATGCCCGATGCAGCTACACCGATATAGCCACCGGAGCAGAAAAAACATTCACAGCCGACTATCGTGTCCACGCATTCGCACCGGCTATCGGGGTGAGCTACGCTTTCTAAAGTAGCTATTCACTCTAAAATCGACATCACCGAGAACAATTTAATGTGTCCTATGTTTTTATATGTAGGACACATTTATTCTTAAAAAAACACGATTATGAAGAAAGTTATTTTCTCGATGGCTGCTCTGGCAACCCTCACGCTCGCTTCCTGTGGCAGCAAGACAGACAATACTGCTGCCGACGATGCAACAATGACAGAAGAAGTTGTGGTTTCAGAAACCATTGAAGCTATCCCCACAACCGATGCCGAAGGCACATCGATCATGGACAAGATCAAAGGCGCGGCCTCGAAAGAAAACGTACAGAAAGGCATTGATTACGTTAAAGGGCTTATCTCACAGGGCAAACTGTCGGAAGCCAAGGGCTATCTTGAACAACTGAAACCCTATGCAGAGAAAGTGGGCATGTCGAACGTGGTATCAACCGTTGAGACAACCCTCAGCAAAGCGGAATCACTCGGTGGCGATGCCAAGGACAAAGCCGAACAGGCTGTCAGCGATGCAAAAGACAAGGTTGCCGATGCAGCACGCAATGCCGTTGACGACGCAAAAGCAAAAGCCGGCGAAGCAGCAGAAAATGCCAAAGCAAAAGCAGCTGAGGCAGCTGAAAACGCAAAAGCAAAGGCCGCAGAAGCCCTCGGCGGACTCGGCAAATAACACCGGACAAATCAACGAATCAAACCGCACCCCGAATTATTTCAGGGTGCGTTTTTTTTCATGATCAGAAAACGAAATGGGGATGATGATTGTTAATCAATCATAACAACTATTTATTTTTTCACCCATGAATCTATTTAAGACTCTTATCGCCGCGGTTGTTGCCGTTGCCGCCACGGCGCCCACAGCCTCCGCCCTCAAACCGAAAGAATATCCCGACACACTGATGATCCCCCAACGGGCTGTTGTTGTTTCGGGCGACGAAACCAAAGGTGGATCGCTTATGGCAATTCTGTATGACACCTCCGATCTGCATTTCACCGATCCGAGTGCCCCGAGGTTTCTTTTTCTCGACCGTCAGGGGAAAGTGGCATTAGGCATAGGCGGCTACGTCAAAGGAACCGTCCAATATGATTTCGGGGGTTCGATCAATGATGGTGCCAGCTTCATCACATACGACATTCCTGTCCCGATGAATCCGGCACAGCGCAACCAGTTCTATGGCAACGCCAACCATTCGACGATATTCCTGCAACTCGTGGGACACAGCGATAAGTTCGGCTACTACCAGATGTATATCCAGACCAATTTCAGCGGCGACGGAGCCACAGGTTATGGCCTAAAACTCAAGCAAGCCTATCTGAAAGTGGGATATGTTACCGTCGGTCTTGCCAACAGCACCTTTGTAGATGGAGCCGCAGGCACCCCAACCATTGAGGATCAAGGGCCGGCCGGAGAAATGTCACGTAAAAACATACTTGTCCGATATGCGCCACGTTTCAGCGACCATCTGTCGGGAGCGATAGGCGTTGAGGTGCCACAGGCATCGCTGACAATCAACACACCGGAAGGAACCGATCCGACAGTGGCAAAAATCAATCAGAGAGTGCCCGACATCCCGGCCTACGTTCAATATGAATGGGACGGTGGCAAAAGCCATGTGCGTCTCTCAGGTCTGTTCCGCGACCTCTCCTACCGCAATCTGGTCAGCGGACAAAACTCGTTCCGGGCAGGATGGGCTATAGAACTCAGCGGCAAGATCATGCCGACCCCGGCACTGTCCTTGTTCTATCAAGGGGCATACGGACAAGGCTACGGATCATATCTGAACGATCTCGACGGCCACGGAATGGATCTCATACAAAGCTCTGTTCCCGGGAAAATGACAGCACCACGTCTGGCCAACTTCGAGCTTGGCGTCCGATATGATTTTCGCCCCAACATCTTCATGGCCGCCACCTACAGCCAGGCACGTGTTCTCAGACAAGGCACACTTGGCGGAAGCGACTATCGCTACGGACAATACCTGTCGGTCAGCGGATTCTGGGACATAGTCCCCGACCTACGCGTAGGCCTGAGCTACCTGCGCGGCAACCGTGCCAACTTCGACCGCAGCCACGGACATGCCAACAGCGTGATGGGGATGCTGCAATACAGCTTCTAAGAGTCCACCCGATAATTTCAATTTGATTTTTTTAATTGCCGTCCATGCAACTTTTCGTGGGCGGCAATGTTTTGTCTGATGAAATTAAAACTAAAACACACAGCTATGTTTGACCGGAAAATATCAACGGCCGATATCGAAGAGGCCGTACGTCAAGTCTATGAAGATTACCGAGATCAGGAAGTGGACGGCAGTGTCGATCCACGTTTGAAAGATGTCGATCCAAAAAAATTCGCCATTGTGGCAATGCTGATCGACGGCACCACTTTTGCCGTGGGCGACATCGGAGAAGCATCCCCTCTCGGCTCCATAGCAAAAGTGCCATTGCTGACCCAGTTGCGGATTCAGCGCGAAGGCTGCAAAGACAAGAACGGAAAATGCCTGTTTGCCAGAGCTAAAGAACCGACAGAAGAGAAACCTGAAAATATGCCTGTCAGCGTCCACGGCATAAGGCTGATGAGCGCGATCCAGCCTACCGGCGATCCGGAAGGGAAATGGGATATAGTCATTTCCTTGGTAACCGTCATGATGGGCGAGGCTCCGATTCTCAACGATGATCTGTACAAATCCATGACTCTGACCAATCAGGCAGCAGATGTGGAGAACGCCATGGCACGCTCAGAATTTTATCTGTTTGACGATGCGCCATTGTCGATCGATCTCTACACCAAACTGTCAGCAATGCAGGCCACCCCAATGCAACTGGCCGCAATGGGAGCAACATTAGCGGCAATGGGCCGCAACCCGTCGACAGGACAAACAGTCATGGACACAATGGTAGCTCCAAAAGTCATAGCCTCAATGGCCGTCAAAGGTCCACACCGCAAATCCTTGCCATGGCTGATAAAGAGCGGCATACCGTCAAAAAGCAGTTTCGGCGGATCAATGCTCGGAGTAATGCCCGGTGTCATGGCAATAGCCGCTTATTCACCATTGGTTGACGATGACGGCGTTTCCATCAAAGCCGCAAAGGCAATCAGCCACATAATGAAAAAACTGCGACTCAACACATTCGCTGGAGAAAATATAACCATCGAACGCTGATGCTTGCTGCAAGAGCGTGAGCGGAGCGGAGACCGGTAAAATGGTTTCCGCTCCTTTTTTTCAATAGTAAAAAAAGCATAACTGATTTGAGAAAAGGGGAATAATGAGTAACTTTGCGGCGTGAACAACGTCAGTAACACCCAGGAATCACGATATTCCTCCGAAACGCCTGAAATATCCACAATCAAAGGCTTGACGGCATTGTCGCCGGCTCTGGTCTTTCTGATACTTTATGTGGTCATGTCGCTGATCACAGGCGATTTCTATGCCATGCCGATCACCGTGGCACTCATGGTTGCCTCGGCATGGGCTGTGGCTCTCTATCGTGGCCGACCGCTCAAAGAACGGATCAATGAATTTTCACGCGCCGCCGGCCACGACAATATCCTGTTCATGATCTGGATCTTCACGCTTGCAGGATCGTTTGCCGCTCTGGCAAAAGGGATAGGAGCCATAGATGCGACCGTAGACCTGACACTCAGGTTATTCCCCTCAACATTCATCCTTCCCGGGATATTTGTGGCGGCTTGTTTCATCAGCATGTCGATAGGCACATCGGTAGGAACTGTAGTGGCACTCGTACCACTCGTTGTGGAGCTTGCCGGCGGCACAGGCAGCGGCGATGTCGCATTGTTTGTGGCCACCGTGATGGGTGGGGCATTTTTCGGCGACAACCTGTCGTTCATTTCCGACACCACCATAGCCGCTACCCGTAGCCAAGGATGCCAGATGGCCGATAAATTCCGCGCCAACATCCGCATAGTAGTACCGGCAGCACTGATCACGCTTGCTGTCTACATTGCACTCGGCAGCAACATAGATATACCGGCACCCGACCTGACGGCGACTCCCGATTATCTGCTCGTGATCCCCTATCTGCTGATCATCGCCCTGGCACTGGCCGGGATCAACGTAACAGTAGTCCTGGCCCTCGGCATCGTGGCGGCATCCGTGATCGGGCTCACGCATACCGAGATCGGACTTCTCCAGCAATTCCGCCTGATGGGCGACGGAATAGACTCGATGGGGCAACTTATCATCATCACACTATTGGCGGCCGGAATGCTCGGGCTTATCAAATCAATGGGAGGCATAACCTTTATGCTTCAACGCCTCACCCGACACATATCGGGGAGCCGAGGCGCAAGAGCCTGCATAGCCATGCTTGTGGGAACCGTTAACCTCTGCACCGCCAACAACACCGTGGCCATCATAACCGTCGGCAGTGTGAGCCGCGACATATCACAGCGTTTCGGCATACCGCCACGCGCCACAGCCTCACTTCTCGACACCTGTTCCTGCATAGTCCAGTGTCTGATCCCATACGGCGCCCAGGCACTGCTGGCCACCGGCCTCGCAGGTATCTCCCCGGAAGCCCCGTGGCCCTATCTGTTCTATCCCTGGGCCTTGGCTTTTTGCGTGGCTATCGCCATCATTTTCAGCCGGAACACCAAAAAATTGCACTGATATCAAATCAATTCAGCAAAAAAATTTGACAAGCCATGTAACTTTTTGGTTATTTTTGCGTCAAATAAAAAATAACGATTGAAAAAACTAATCATTCTTTATTCATAAAACCAACATTTCCAATGAAAAGAACATTAAGCGCGGTCTTGCTGCTTCTTGCAATCCTGATGATCCCGGGATTCGCAAAAGCCCAGCAAATGCCGGCCATGGGGGTTGACCCCAATGTCAGAATCGGCCAACTGCCGAATGGTCTGACCTACTACATCCGCCACAACGAGTACCCCAAGGGGCAAGCAGACTTCTACATCGCACAGAAAGTAGGCTCAATCCTTGAGGAGGACAACCAGCGCGGTCTGGCTCACTTCCTCGAGCACATGTGCTTCAACGGCACCACCAACTTCCCCGGCAAGAACCTGATCAACTGGCTCGAGACAATCGGCGTCAAATTCGGTCAGAACCTCAACGCCTACACCTCAGTAGACCAGACCGTCTACAACATCTCGAATGTCCCGGTGGCACGTGAAGGTGTTCAGGACTCCTGTCTTCTTATTCTCCATGACTGGGCCAACGACCTTCTCCTTCTTCCGGAAGAGATCGACGCCGAACGCGCCGTGATCCATGAAGAATGGCGCCGTTCGATGGTAGGCCAGATGCGTATCGTAGAGAATCTTCTGCCGACCATCTATCCCGGTGACCGCTACGGCTACCGTCTGCCGATCGGCACAATGGAAGTTGTCGACAACTTCTCACATCAGGCACTCCGCGATTACTACGAAAAGTGGTATCGTCCGGATCAGCAGGGTGTGATCGTGGTTGGCGATATCGACGTTGACCGCATCGAAAACAAGATCAAAGAGATGTTTGCCGACATCGAGATGCCTGAGAATCCGGCAGAACGCATCTACTTCCCCGTATCCGACACTCAGGGCACCATCTATGCCATCGGCCACGACAAAGAGCAGACCAACTCCATAGCCCAGCTTTTCATCAAGACCGACGCAATGCCAAGCGAGATGCGCAATACACTCGCTTATTATGTACAGGATTACATCTACGACATGATCACCTCAATGCTCGATTCACGTCTGAACGACATTTCGAGCAAACCGGGCGCACCGTTCGCTCAGGCAGGTGTAGGTTACGGCGAATTCTTCCTTGCCAAGACCAAAGACGCCACAAGCCTGTATGTCGCAGCCAACAAGACAGAAGAACTTCCGTCGGCACTCGCGGCAGCATACCGCGAACTCCTCCGCGCAGCACGCGGCGGCTTCACCGTTACAGAATTCGAGCGCACCAAAGCAGAACTTCTCTCACGCGCTGAAACCTCCTACAACAACCGCGACAGCCGCGAGAACCGTACATACGTGAACCTTTACGTAAACAACTTCCTTGACAACAAACCTATCCCATCGAAAGAAGAGGAATATCAGGTTTACCAGCAGATCGCCCAGATGATTCCGCTGGAAGCCATCAATGCCACCGTGCAGCAGATGATCACCGAGGACAACCGTGTGGTTATGGCACTGATGCCGGACAATGCAGAAAACAAATATCCTACCGAAGAACAGTTTGCCGAAGCCCTGAAGAGTGTTGACGGCGAAGAGATCGAGGCATACAAGGAAGAACTCAAATCAGAGCCTCTGATCCCGACAATGCCGGCCAAAGGTTCAATTGTAAGCGAAACAAAATCGGAACAGTGGGATGCCACCGTATGGACCCTTTCCAATGGTGCGACCGTCATAATCAAACCGACCAAATTCAAAGAGGATCAGATCCTGTTCAGCGCGAACGCCCTCAACGGCACCGCCAAATTCAGCGATGATTATGCCAACTCTCTGACATTCCTTCCCATTGCACTCCAGAGCTATGGACTCGGCACCTACACAGATTCCGATCTCCAGAAATATCTCTCAGGCAAGCAGGCCAGCGTCCGTCCGGGATTCAGCAACTACAGCCGCAGCATGTCGGGCTTCTCGACCCCGAAAGACCTGCCCACGCTGATGGAACTTATCTACATGAGCTTCACCGACATGAACTTCACCGAAGATGAATTCAAGGCACTCCAGAGCCAGTATGCCGCCCTGATCCACAATCAGGAATCCAATCCCCAGTATATCTTCAACGAGAAGATCATCAAGTCGCTCTACAGCTCACCGCGTATCCAGCAGCTCTCAGCATCAGTGATCGAAGGCGCCCAGCGTGCCCAGATCAACGAGATCGTGAAAGAAATGACCAAAAACGCAGCTGACTTCACATTCACATTCATCGGCAATGTTGATACCGAAACCCTGCGTCCGCTCGTTGAACAGTTCATCGCTTCCCTCCCCGGAGATGCTGCCACAGCCAACAAGACCCTCGGCAAGATCGATCCCCAGTTCGACATGAACGGCGGCGACAAGACTGACACCTACACAGCCGAGATGCAGACACCCCAGACCTTGGTTTACATCACCTATTTCGGCAACGAGCCTTACACGATGAAGAACGCCCAGCTCGCATCGGTAGCCGGTCAGATCATCTCCAAACGCCTGATCGACAAGATCCGTGAGGAAATGGGAGCAGTATATTCAATCAGCGCAAGCGGCTCCATGGACCGTATCGGTGACCAGAACACTGAGATCTCAACCGCGTTCCCGATGAAACCTGAGATGAAGGAAGAGACACTGGCAGCGATCAAAGAGATCATGCTTGACGTAAACAACAACATCACTCAGGAGGAACTTGACAAGGTTAAGGAATTCATGGTCAAGAACTATACTGAAGCCCGTGAGAAGAATGAAGGCTGGTCCAGCGCAATCCGCGGCTGGCTCCAGAACGGTGTGGATACCTTCAACGGCAATATCGACACTATGAACGCCATCACCATCGATGACGTGAAGAACTTCATGAAAGCTCTCAACACACAGGGTAACTACCGCGTTGTTGTTCTCGATCCCGAGACAACAGCTGCTAAATAATCCGCTAATTCTTCACACAGAGCAGGCGCACCCCAACCGGTGCGCCTGTTTTTTGTTGACAATAGGGGGAGGGTATAGAGTGGGAGAGTATAGAGTTGGAGAGTGAGAGTGAGAGTGGGAGAGTTGGAGTGAGCAAAAGCGCAGAAAAGCACGCATGCTATGATTTTTATGCTTATCTTTGCAGCAGACAAACACAGGCTGAACGGATTTGAATCAGCCGACTGAAACATCACACATGCCGCCATTACGGCCATCTTAAATTTAACCGCAATGATCAAACTGCTTTCACTTCCTCCGAATCTCGTCGAGACCTTCCACAGCCTCGACAACCGCTATAACTCCGCCGAATGGTTCTGCACAAGCGATCCGGAAGGGCACAGGATAGGCTCAGGCGGTGGCAGTGTGTGGCTGCTCGACAGATGGATGGAGAGCAATCCCGAAGCCAAGATGGAGCAAAAAAAGATCATGATCCATGCAGGAGGTCAGAGCCGCCGCCTGCCGGCATACGCCACGGTCGGGAAAGTGCTGACACCAGTGCCTGTGTTACGTTGGGCCGTCGGAGAACCGATAGACCAGAACCTGCTGTCGCTCCAGCTCCCACTGTATGAGAAACTGATGGGTCTGACATCCGAACATCAGAACACACTGATCGCATCGGGGGATGTCTGTCTGCGAGCCGATGGCGAGATCAAGAGTGTGCCGGATGCCGACATTGTGTGCTACGGTCTGTGGAGCGATCCTGTCACGGCATCACACCATGGAGTATTCCTTAGCCGTCACGAGACACCGGAACAGCTCGACTACATGCTCCAGAAACCGACCGTTGAACAACTCAACGAATTGAGCGGAAGCCATTATTACATGCTCGACATCGGCCTCTGGATTCTCAGCGACCGTGCAATGAGACTGTTGGGAGAGAAGGCACGCAAAGCCGACGGAACAATAGACTATTACGATCTCTATTCCCAATTAGGCTGCGCACTCGGAAGCAATCCGTCGGCACCGGATAGGATGTTTGAAGGGCTTACCACAGCAATAGTGCCACTGCCCGGAGGCGAGTTCTATCATTTCGGAACCACACGCGAGCTGCTGTCCTCCACCCTCGCCCTACAGAACAAGGTTGTTGACCAGCGTCTGATCCTGCACCGCAAGGCAAAACCGAATCCTGCATTATTCGTGCAGAACTGCCGGATGAGCCGACGGTTGACGGCAGAAAATGAAAATGTGTGGATCGAGAACAGCCATGTGGGCAAAGACTGGAATCTGACCCGTGACAACGTTGTGACCGGCGTTCCCGTCAATGACTGGAATCTGAAATTGAATCCGGGAATGTGTCTTGATATAGTCCCGATAGACGCAGACCTATACGCCGTGAGACCATACGGATATGACGACCCAATGCGCGGCATGACCACCGATGAGACAACCATCTATCTGGGACAACCGCTCAAAGAATGGCTCAAAGAGCGCGACATTGACCTTGCAGCCGGCAACACCGACATACAGAACGCTCGTCTGTTCCCCCTTGTCAGCGACATTGATAGCATGGGGAAAGTGGCACGATGGATGACATCGGAACCTGAGCTTGAAGCCGGACGCCGGATATGGCAGAATGCTGAAAAGATTTCAGCCGATGAAATAAGTTCACGCGCATCATTGCCACGCCTATATGAGCAGCGCGACAGCTTCCTCAAAGAAAATATATGCCAGCTGGCCGACAACCATGAGATGAGCGTGTTCTATCAGGTTGACCTTGACGACATGGCCGACAAGATCCATAAGCTCGGCCTTGAAGCCCCGGTCCCCCTGCCGGAGAGCGCACCGATAATAGAGCGGATGCGCAACAGCATGCTCCGCGCCGCGGTAGATATAAGGGCAGGACGTGACCACCACGCTTCCGAAGAGGATGCATTTGCCCTGATGCGACAGGGGATAGTATCGACAATAGACACATCGCGCTCAATGCCGCAAGGTAACGTGCATCAGGATCAGATAGTGTGGGGCCGCAGCCCCGTGCGCATAGATCTGGCCGGAGGCTGGAGCGACACACCGCCCTACTCCACCCTGCGAGGGGGCAATGTGGTGAATCTGGCGATAGAGCTGAACGGCCAACCGCCGTTGCAGGTATTCGTAAAACCGTGTAAAGATCCACATATCATACTGCGATCCATTGACCTCGGCGCAATGGAGACCATAGAGACCTACGAACAACTGACGGATTACCGCCGTGTAGGCTCTCCGTTCTCACTACCCAAAGCCGCGCTCGCACTGGCAGGATTCGCGCCGGATTTCTGTCCGGAGCATTTCGGGAGTCTTCGGCAACAGCTCGAAGCATTCGGATCGGGCATAGAACTGACGCTGCTGTCGGCAGTCCCAGCCGGGTCGGGTCTCGGTACCAGCTCCATATTGGCAGCCACCGTATTAGCCTCGCTGAGCAACTTCTGCTCGCTGGCATGGGACACATCAGAAATCTGTAACCGAGTGCTTGCTCTCGAACAGCTGCTTACCACCTGTGGCGGCTGGCAGGATCAGTATGGCGGAGTGCTACAGGGGCTTAAATTGCTTCAAAGTGAGGCCGGATGGCATCAGCAGCCCCGTGTGAACTGGCTATCAGACGGGATTTTCACAGATCCGATGTATGCGCCGTGTCATATACTCTATTATACCGGAATAACCCGCACTGCAAAAGGCATCTTAGGAGAGATAGTGCGGCGGATGTTCCTCAACGCAGGGCCGACCCTTGATATGCTGGATGAAATGCGGCTTCATGCCCTTGAGATGGCTGAGGCTATCCAACGTCGCAATTTCGATGCATACGGGACGCTTATAGCAAAGACATGGCGACAGAACCAGTTGCTTGACAGTGGCACAAATCCGGCTTCGGTGCAGGCGATAATAGATCTGGTGAGTGACTATCTGGCCGGGTGCAAGCTGCCTGGTGCAGGAGGCGGCGGTTTCCTCTATATGGTGGCAAAAGATCCGGAGGCAGCAGCCCGAGTTCGGTCGATTCTGACGGCGAATCCGGTGAACCGTGGGGCACGTTTTGTCGATCTGACTGTTTCGAAAACGGGATTGCAGGTTTCGAGGTCGTAAGGGTCGACAAAGATATAGTGGACTTGTCAGACGAGTCAGACGGGTCGGACTTATTGGACGGGTTGGCAATAGGAATGGAGCCGGGCGCAGCGCGGTTGTTTTTCGGATCAACCGCACGGAGTGCGGTGACCCCGACCTAAGTGTACGCCAAAAGAAAGTAAAGCTGAGTAAGAAAGGATAAGCGTGAGATGATGGGGCAGGTTGGACAGGTCAGACGGGTTGGCAATAGGAATGGTGCCGGGCGCAGCACGGTTGTTTTTCGGATCAACCGCACGGAGTGCGGTGACCCCGACCTAAGAGCTCGCCAAAAGAAAGCAAAAGCTGAGTAAGAAAGGATAAGCGTGCGATAATGGGGCAGTTCTGACAGGGATCAGAGGCCGGTGGCGAGGGGATTGCGTGGTTTTGTGGCCTGGAAGTCTTTGAGGTATCGGGGAGTTGAGTAAGCGATGTCGATGAAATTTCGGCGAGCGTGGTCGCGCTCCGCGAGGGCTATCATGTCGGAGGCCAGAGGCACAATGTCGGGGATGAAGATGGCATTGGGGGATTTGATGAGATCACGCGCTTTGTCGCTACCGTTACCAAAGAACATCACTTTATGATCGGCCAGCATGTCGGCATAGGATGTTTCATCAAGGATAAGAGGTCGGGGCTCAATGATCGGGGAGAGCGACATATCGTAGACGGCCGTGTAGACTTCCATACGGCGAGCATCGATCATTGGCGCAAACAGCGCATCGGGGTCGACATCCTGCGAGAACATCACGGATGTAGCCATGAGTTGCAGAGTGTCAATGCCTATCAACGGGATATCGAGTGCGAAAGCAAGACCCTTGGCCTCGGAAAGTCCGATGCGGAGGCCTGTGTAGCTGCCGGGACCCATAGAAACGGCCACCGCTTCCAACTGCATCTCATGATCCCTGGCCCAGTCGAGGCAACGTTTGATATAGCCGCTGAGAAGCGCGGCATGGTTCTGTCCCTGGAAGTCCTCGAAATGGCACAGCACCATTCCTTCAGCAGATAAAGCTACAGAGCATACGTTTGTAGAAGTCTCGATATTCAGAATAACAGGCATGATCGATAATTTGCAATAAGATTAAATCAGTTCATTGACTGATTGCGAAAATTTTCCGCAAAGTTACCGATTTTTCGTGGCAGAATTGTAATTTTGTAGAAAATTATAATCTATGCTTCTATCCATGACAGGATTCGGCAAATCAGTTGTCGAAATTCATAATAAAAAAATCACCGTAGAGATCAAATCGCTCAACAGCAAACAGCTTGACCTGTCGATGCGTGTACCCCAGATTCTTAGGGAAAAAGAGATGGAGATGCGCAATGCCGTCAGCCGCAGACTGGAACGTGGCAAAGTAGAGGTCAACATATTCATAGAAAGCCTCGGCAGCGAATCTGCGGTTCAACTCAACCTGACACAGCTCAAGACCTACAAAGCTCAAATAGAGGAAATGTCGGCAGCTCTGGGGATTCCGGAGCCGACAGACTGGTATTCTGTGCTGCTTCGCTTCCCCGAAGTGATGAAAAGCGAGACCTCGACCACAGCAGACGAAGATGATTTCAAGGGAGCAGCCACCGCCCTTGACCAGGCACTTGAGGCACTTGTAGGCTACCGCCGGACAGAGGGAGAGAAACTTGAAGAATTTTTTGCCACAAGGATCAACAGAATCCGCGATCTGCTGGCAGAAGTGCCGCGCTACGAAACAGAGCGTGTCGAGCATATCCGCGCCCGAATCATAGATAATCTGGGATCGCTTCCTCAGGTTGAATACGACCGTTCACGTCTGGAACAGGAGATGATTTTCTATATCGAGAAGCTCGATGTCAATGAAGAGAAGCAGCGTCTGACCCAACATCTCCATTACTTCATGGAGACACTTGCAGGCTCGGGTGGCCAAGGAAAGAAATTAGGCTTCATCTCCCAAGAGATGGGCAGAGAGATCAACACCCTCGGTTCCAAGAGCAATCATGCCGAGATGCAGCGACTCGTCGTCAAGATGAAGGATGAACTCGAACAGATCAAAGAGCAGGTTCTCAACGTTCTCTGATCCATATCCAACAGAAGCAGAAACCAACTGGACCCATTAAGATCGGATCATTATGAAAAAAGGAAAAATCATAATAATCTCAGCGCCGAGCGGCTGTGGCAAATCGACAATAATCGGCGAGATAATGCGCCGCGGCAATGTCGAGATGCAGTTTTCGGTCTCGGCTACCAACCGAGATCCACGCGAAGGAGAAGTCAACGGCGTCAACTATCACTTTCTCAGCGACGAAGAATTCAAAAGCGCGATTGCCGAAGACGCATTCGTTGAATACGAAGAGGTGTATCCGGGCCGATTCTACGGCACCTTGAAGAGCGAGGTTGCCAACCGTTGCGACAACGGCACCAACGTTGTTCTGGACATAGACGTGAAAGGAGGCGTCAGAGTCAAAGAGATGTATGGCGACCGCGCCAAGAGCATATTCATCATGCCACCGAGCGTTGAGGAGCTACGCCGCCGCCTTGAAAGCCGCGCGACTGACAGCAAAGAGGCCATAGACCAGCGCGTAGGGAAAGCCGAATTTGAGCTGAGCTATGCCAAAGCCTACGACGCTCAGGTTGTCAACGACGAGCTTGCCCGTGCCGTAGAGGACACAGAGCGCGAGATATTAAGCTTCATCAATCGCCCGTGATCCCCAAGCATGAGCATATAGGGATACTGGGTGGATCGTTCAACCCGGTTCATACAGGCCATCTGATGCTGGCCGACTACATAGCGCAGTTCACAGACATAACGCGAGTGATGCTAATGCTCTCACCGCTTAATCCGATCAAAGAGAATGCTGATGAGCTTATTGAGGACTCCCACCGTCTTGAAATGCTGCGCATAGCATGCGATGGGAATCCACGTCTGACGCCCTGCGACATAGAGCTGTCGATGCCCCGTCCTTCATATACCATAAACTCCCTCAACCGATTGCAGGAGCTTTATCCCGACAGCAGGATCTCACTTATAATAGGTAGCGACAATTGGCTCATGTTTGACCGCTGGCGTGAACATGAGCAGATTGTCAGACGTTATTCTCCTGTAGTGTACCCACGTCCGGGCTATCCCGTAGAATCACTGACACTTCCGCCAGAGGTCAGCTTAGTTGAAGCTCCAACGGTAGATATTTCGAGCACCTTCATCCGGAAGTCGATCCGAGAGGGGAAAGATATGACAAACTTTCTGCCACCGGGCGTTGCGGACTACATCCGTGCAAACGGCTTATACAAATAAAACTGACTTAGAGTATGTTTACTTTTAAATACTCTTAAACTTAATGCAGTTTCATAATCATGGAAACTATTGACCAAAATCTCACCCCAAACGACATTGCATTCATAGGATTATGCAATGAATACTGCAAGGCGCTCTTCAATGCTCCCAATATGGAGAAAGAAGATTTTATCGGACAGATGCTCAAACTCCTGCCCCGTCTGTATATCTCGGCATCGGACATCCAGACCTCGATCTATGAAGAGCCGACAGGCGGCGTTGTGGAGGACAAGATGGACGAAGCTCTCTACGACTCCGTGCGCAATCCGATAGCAGCCCTGCTCGGCGAGGACGACACATATCTGGAAGTATTTCAGGAGGATATGAAATATTCCGACACCCCGATAGGAGCAAGCATCTCCGAAGGTCTTGCCGATCTGATGCAGGTGACCTACAATCTGGTTGAGACCGTAAAGGATCTTCCGACAGAGATGATAGCCGATGCCCTCGCCGAAGTGCGGGAGGATTTCGACGGTTACTGGAGCCAGACACTATGCAACGTGATGCGTCCGCTTAACCAATTATATTACAACCTACAATCATGACACCACAGGAACAAGACACAGCCCGGATCAACGATCTGATGAAATTTCTCGACCGCAGTCCGGTCAACTTTCTCGCAGCAGAAGAGATAACCAAACGCCTTGATGCCGCAGGATTCGAAAGACTGGATCCGGCTGCAAAATGGGATCTGACAGCCGGTGGCCGATACTATATCACACAGAATCAGACAGCCGTCATGGCTTTCATAACCGGCACAGACGGGCCAGCGGCCGGCTACAAGATAATCTCCGCCCACAGCGATTCGCCGGGATTCCGGATCAAGCCCAGCGCACAGATGACCGGCGAAGGCGGCATGGTGAGGCTGAACACGGAGGTATATGGTGGCCCGATCCTCTACACATGGTTCGACCGTCCACTATCGGTTGCAGGACGAGTGGTGCTCCGCAGCGAAGATGTTCTCCATCCGCGCTGTGTCAACATGCGGATAGAGCGACCGCTGCTTACTATCCCTCATCTGGCCATCCATTTCAACCGCGCCGTCAACGAGGGAAATCCATTGTCGAAACAGAAAGACATGCTGCCGGTCATAGGCATTGTCAAGGATGAGCTTCAGCGAGACAACATACTGCTGCATCTGATAGCTGATGAACTTGGCGTTGAAATCGGAGAGATAATGGACTTTGACCTGTCGCTCTACGACACCACTCCGGCATGCAGACTTGGCCTCAACAACGAGTTCCTGACCTCCGGACGCATCGACGATCTTAGCATGGTTCATGCAGCACTGACCGCCCTGCTCGACAGCAGCGACAGCCGGATGACACGCGTGATGGCTATTTTTGACAACGAAGAGACAGGCTCCGGAACAAAGCAAGGGGCAGCCTCTCCCCTGCTGGCGGATCTGATAAGCAGAATCACACTCTGCACCGGCGGAACAGAGGAGGATCGCCAGCGTGCGATAGCCCGATCGTTCATGATCTCGGCCGACAATGCCCATGGTCTGCATCCCAACTACGTGGAGAAGCAGGATCCTACCAACCATCCACTGCTTGGAGGCGGCCCGGTGATAAAGATCAATGCCAACTGCAAATATATGACTGATGCCGACAGCGCAGCCGTGTTTGCAGGGATATGTGAGAAGGCCGGCGTGCCGTACCAGTATTTTGTGAACCACAGCGATGTGGCCGGCGGATCAACCCTCGGAAATATCCTGACCTCACAGATTCCGCTGCGCGGTGTAGACATGGGAGCGGCAATATGGGCCATGCACTCGGTACGCGAGACAGCATCCGCCGATGATCATGCGTATATAGTCCGTGCGTTCACGACGTTCTACGACTGCTGACAGGATCAGAAATAACGGATCATGACGGAAGCGGCATGATGTTGACGTTCATGTAAAGTCAAGGTTGTGTCAAGCAGATGCGGCACGTAGTTACGGCCATACAAACTTGAGATTAAGATGATTACAAGTTGGTATGGCCGGACGCGGCATGCCGCAGTCCCTACAGGCATGAACGAGGATATCCTGTTGACTGATAAGGCGTGGGAGATTCGGTTCAACCGCACGGAGTGCGGTGACCCCGACTGAAATGCACGACAAAAGAATAAGGTTGACGCATGAGGCGTGGGGGCGGTGCAACCACACGGAGTGTGGTGACCACGACCGATATTCGCGACAAAAGAATAAGGTTGACGCATGAGGCGTGGGGGCGGTGCAACCGCACGGAGTGCGGTGACCCCGACCGATATGCGCACAAAAAGGATAAGGTTGACGCATGAGACGTGGGGCCGGTTCAACCACACGGAGGGCGGTGAACCCGACCGAAATGAATGTCAAAAGATTGGGAGGGTGGATCAAAGGACGAAGCCTACGTTGTCGACGTAGAAATTGAGGCCTTCCGTACCAACAAACGGTTCGCCACTACCGGATGAAATCATCACGATAACATGGGTGGGCTTGGCATTTGCATCGTAACCCTCTTCAATGACAGGTTTGAGTTTATTCTTTGAATTGCGCGCATAATAGGAATTGGCTTTGCTGCGCAGACCAAGCCATTTCATATCGGCACGTTTCGAGATGTCGCCATAGACAATTGGTATCTTGTGGCCGTTGACCCACTTCGAAGCATGGCCAAACATCTCACCACCCGTCCCGACACGCTTTGCATGTAGATTTCCGTCGGCATCTTCCCAACGGCTCTGGAGGTAGACGAATACTACGGCGTTGTCGTGGCCACTGAGGGTTTTCGGCGAACCGAAACCTGTGGCTTTAGTGCGTGTAGGCTTCTCGGGCATATCGACACGATAGTCGAGAACAAGAGCTTTAGGCCGTTTCGTGTAGGCCACCCCCATATCCATTTTGCCATAGGGGTTCTTAGTGCTTGTCACAGGCTCGATCATCTGTCCGAGAAAGATGGAGCCGGCCACCATCACGTCCATATTGACAACCTTGAGCACCTTTACCTGCTCGATCTTGGACGAGAGCTTGGCACAAAGATCGGAACCCTTGCGAACACAAGGCTCAACGGCATTTGATGCCTTAGTGATTCCGGATACCTTGGCATAGACATTGCTCGTTCCCCAGGGAGAACCGCCGGCGTTGACGTAGGCTTTATTGCCTGTTATATTAGATGTGGGGCCGATTTCATAAACATTCTTTTTCGCACCACCAATAACCTTGGATTCAGAGATAACTCGTGTCACCCAGCTGTTGAAGTCGCCGAATTTGATTTTTTCGACAGTCTGAGCCGAAAGGCCAAGAGCGCAGAAAATAAATAATGCGATTAAATAATTGCGTTTCATAAGCGATCAATCTAAAATCAAAATGCAAAATTAGCTAATTTAAGCCACCTTGCCTATGACATTTATCATAAAATAGTCTAAAAAGTATATGTCAATGAGATGCCACATTGGAGTCCGTTGGTTGACGGTGCGATCCAAGAGCTTCCCTCAAGTCCACGCAATGCATCAGAGCGGCGCGACGCTTTCCGCTGATCTCCACGAAAATAGCCGATAGTCTCATTGATGGGATCGACGAGCCATGCAACAGCATATCCAGCCACCTTTGAGCCCCATAGCCTATACCCGTCGGAAACGATCTTCCGTTTGATCAGATAGAAGCCCTCGCCGAGCAGCGATCCCAGAACAGGGGTGATCACGAGATCCTGCACCGAGGGGATTTCATTGAATGCCTCAAATCCGTATTCCCAGAAGAAAGTAGAGATACAGAACGTGTAGACAAAAGATCCCCAGCAGTTGAATCCGCAGGATCGCGCCCCCATATAATATGCAGCACCGGCATAGGGATGGAGCGCATAGTTGAACACCAGGTTATCCTTGTCCCAAACCGGGCCGGCCTTGACATTGCGCACCCACCGCTTGAACAGCGGCACCTTGGCATTTTCCGTCTTGTTCCATGCTGTTGCATCGGCCGGCAGGGATTCGAGGACAACCATCGTAGTCACACCGGCTCCGACAAGGACGGCAGTATTGATCCATAACCGCTTCCAGTCAGGCAGTGAGCGAGTACGGGAATATGGGAAATCGTAAAGCGTAGGAGAGCCGAATTTCTCTCTAAATTCGTCGGACATCATTATCGTGTCGACATTGAATGCCATGGCAGTATTAGCAGAATCCTGAAGCGCAGAAACAGAGCCGGAGACATCTATACTGTCGAGAGACAGAGTTCCGGCAAATTCAGGAACGGAATCCTGATTCTGCGAAGCCGCTGCAAACAAAACATGCAGCATAGCCATAGCTACACATATCCATCTCATCATTCTCTCATTTTAAATAGTTTCTTCTGCCATTTTAACACTTATGACAAAGAGTAAGTTTAACAAAAAATCGCTTTTTATCTACAATTTGGCAACAAAAGAGCTATTTACAAAGCTAATATTAGCGTAATTACACATAATTATCTAAATTTGCACCGATATTAGCCTCAGACATTCATCATCATGCTTAGGAAAATAACCGCAACCCTGACAACAGCTCTTATAGGCGGTTTCTGCGCACTTTCAGCACAGGAACCAATGCCTGCCGACAGCATGATTGTAGCGGCAGCCGACAACTCATCCACCGCTACGGTCGTGGAGGAATCCGCGCCCAAGAAACGCAACATAATAAACCGTGTGCTCGATTATTTCAACGACTCCAACAAGCCGAAAGAGTACAAGGGTTTTGATTTCAGCATAATCGGCGGCCCCCATTATTCGTCGGACACAAAATTTGGCATCGGTCTTGTGGCCGCAGGATTCTACCGCAATGAGGCAAGCGATTCGATCACTCCGCTATCAAACGTGTCGCTTTACGGCGACGTGTCGACCGTAGGGTTCTACCTCATCGGTATCCGTGGAAACCATATCTTCAAACTGGACAAGAACAGAATAGACTATAACCTATATTTCTATTCATTCCCGAGAGAGTTCTGGGGCATAGGCTTCGACAATGGCAACAACATGGCCAACAAATCAAAATTCAACGAGATCTATGTCAAAGCTACCGTGAACTATCTGCACGCACTTGCACCGAACCTGTTTTTCGGCCCAGGAGTAGGATTCAACTACGCGCACGCGGCAAAAATGCACCGACTTGATCTGTGGGAGGGCCTGCCACTGCACACAGCATCGTTCGGAGTCGGGCTGCGCCTGCAATACGACACACGCGACAACATGACGGCAACACAAAACGGGGTGCTCGCATCACTCGAACAGCAGTTCTGCCCCGGATTCCTCGGCAACAAACAGGCATTCAGCTACACAGAATTGAAACTGAGCTATTTTCATCATCTGTGGAAAGGGAGCGTGCTCGCAACCCAATATCATGCGAAGGTGAACTACGGCGATGTTCCATGGGCTATGCTTGCCACATTCGGAGGCAGCAACACCATGCGAGGCTATTACGAGGGGCGGTTCCGCGACAAAGGGGAAATGGATCTGACCGTAGAGTTGCGTCAACATGTGTGGCGCAGGAACGGGATAGTGGCGTGGCTCGGTGTAGGCACCGTGTTCCCGAAATTTTCGGAAATCCAGTTCCGGCGGTTGCTCCCCAACGGAGGCATAGGTTACCGCTGGGAATTCAAACAACGCACCAACGTGCGTCTCGACTTTGGCATAGGCAAGGGCGAGAAATCTTTCATATTCAGCATCAATGAAGCTTTCTAACGACAACAAAAACATAACAACCAAGCGCCTCAAGGCGCTTCTTTTTGTGTGGGTGGTAGCCGCCTGCGCCATCCCCAACGTCTGGCTCTCGCTGACAGAGCGGATGAGCATAATGCAATCGATCACCAACATAGTGCTGCCCGTCGGCATCTATCTGCTACTCATGTCGCTCAGCCGGAAAATAGGCAAGGTATCGCTATGGATGATAACGCTGTTTTTCTTCGCGGCATTCCAGATTGTACTGCTCTATATGTACGGCCGGTCAGTCATAGCCGTCGACATGTTCCTGAATGTGGTGACCACAAATCCCGGGGAGGTCGGTGAACTGTTGGGCAATCTGATGGTGATCATCATTGCCGTGATCGCCATATATATTCCTCCTATTGCCCTCGGAGTAATAGCCACGATCCGCCGGTGGCATCTCAGCCACAATACCATATCTCGCACACGCCGCGCAAGCCTGTGGATCATCGGAGCCGGCCTGATCTGTTTCGGACTGAGTTTCAGCGGCGCACGGACTTACAAACCACTATGCGACCTATATCCGGTAAACGCGATCTATAATCTTTATCTCGCCGTGGAGCGCACGGTAAAAGTGGCCAACTATCACAAGACATCGGCATCGTTCAAATACGAGGCGACGAGCGAGCACCCGGACTCAGTTCCGGAGATCTATGTCGTAATGGTGGGGGAGACATCGCGTGCCGACAACTGGCAGATCAACGGATATGACCGGCCGACAACTCCCCGGCTCGTTGACCGCAAAGGCTTGACCTCATTCAGCCGCGCCATATCTCAGAGCAATACTACCCACAAGAGTGTACCTATGCTTCTGTCTCCGCTCGACGCTTCCAATTTCGGGGATTCGATCTACAATGTCAAAAGCTTGATAACGGCATTTAAAGAGGCCGGATATGCCACAACGTTCGTCTCGGCACACAGCCGCAACCATTCATTCATAGACTTTTTCGGCGAAGAGGCCGACACATGCATATTCATCAAAGAGCAGGGACTGAACAAGGAACATTACTATGACACCGACCTGCTGCCATATCTCGATGAGGCCATAGCGAACGGGAAAACAAAACAACTCATAGTGCTTCACTGCTATGGATCGCACTTCAACTACATAGACCGCTATCCCGAGACGGAAGCCGTGTTCCGTCCCGACCGTCCGGCCATGGCCACCCACCATTACCGCGACAAACAGATAAACGCCTACGACAATACGATATTGTTCACGTCCAACATGATAGCCGATGTGATAGATCGCCTTGACCGACAAGGGAAAATGGCCGGTCTGATATACACAAGCGACCATGGCGAGGATATATTCGACGATGACCGCCATCTGTTCCTGCATGCGTCGCCCATACCGAGCTATTATCAGATTCATGTGCCGATGCTCGTGTGGCTGTCGGATTCATACATCAGTCAGTATCCGGCGAAACAAGAATTTCTCAACCGGAATAAAGAAAAATATGCAGCATCAAGCCGCACATTCTTCCACTCCATAATGGATATGGCCGGAATCAGCACCCCCTGGAAAAAGACCCAATGGTCGGTACTTGACTCCGGCTATACTCCGGGACCGGCAATCTATCTCAACGACCATAATGAGGCCGTTGAACTCAAGGATTGCGGAATCCTCGACTATGATTTCAAAGAATTCGACGCTCTCGGCATCAGATTACAATGATGCTTACTGACGGCGGAAAACGTAATCGCGATCTGAAATCTCAAGCGACATAGTAGTGCCCGGTTTATCGACCTTCACATCGTCGAAACGATTCCATGCGCCATAATAGGCCTGCAACTGACGTGTGATCTCCGAGCGGTAATACTCGGCCAGCTGAGGCTTGACAGAATCGGTCTGCGCGTATTCGCCACCGGTCAGAGGATTGCTGACAAGAGCCACCTGCGATGGATCGACCTCAACGTTGAGCGAAGAGAAATCAAGGCTGACATCAATCTCATCATCGTCTATCGCACGCCAAGTTCCGGCGATGGATGCCGTGGCGGCGACACTCACCTCATAGGCTCCTGAAGGCGCGACCTCAGCACCGGTGGAACGAGCCAACGAGACCATCGACGACACATTGATCTGACCGCCCTCTCCGGAAGCAGGATCGACAATCAGAATCATGTTGTCGATAACCGAAGATTGCCCGGCCATATTGTTATCCAGTTTTACAGGAGCTGTGGCCCACTCGCCGCTGACCTTACCGGCCAGAGCTTTTCGTTCGTTACATGCAGAGACAGCCACCAACAGAGCCGCAGCAGCTGCAAAAAGCGTTATTTTTCTCATAATATTGAGTTTTATCGTTAAAAATAAAACGGATTAAAGTCTGTAAAAGTTGTGGGATGAGTTGCAAAAGTACGGAATTTATGCTTAACTTTGTAGAATTGAAACAAAGAATAAATCCCTAAAAAATTATGGCAACAAAACCGTTTAAATACCAGCCGATGTTCCCCATGAAGAAGGACTCGACCGAGTATTACCATCTGACATCCGACTATGTCAAAGTTGAGAACTGGGGCGGCAACGAAATGCTTGTGATCGATCCCGAGGCGCTTACCGTGCTTGCCCGTCAGGCAACACACGACAACGCATTCATGCTGCGCCGCGAGCACAACGAGATGGTTGCCAAGATCCTCCACGATCCGGAAGCCAGCCAGAATGACAAATTCGTAGCCCTCACAATGCTCCGCAATGCAGAAGTGGCTGCCAAAGGCCAACTCCCCTTCTGCCAGGATACAGGCACAGCAATCTGCATCGGCAAAAAAGGCCAGAACGTCTACACCGGTGGTGGCGATGAGGAACGCATCTCCAAGGGTGTCTATCTGACATATACCGAAAACAATCTCCGCTACTCACAGAATGCACCTCTCAACATGTATGACGAGGTCAACACCGGCTGCAATCTCCCTGCCCAGATCGACCTTTATGCTGTTGACGGCAATGAATACAATTTCCTTTTTGTAGCAAAAGGTGGCGGCTCGGCCAACAAAACATATCTCTATCAGGAAACCAAGGCGCTCATCAACCCGAAGACGCTTATCCCGTTCCTGGTTGAGAAAATGAAATCACTTGGCACTGCAGCGTGCCCTCCCTATCACATCGCATTCGTTATCGGTGGCACATCGGCCGAGATGAACCTCGCCACCGTCAAGAAAGCGTCGGTCAAATACTACGACAACCTGCCGACCGAAGGCAATGAACTCGGACATGCGTTCCGCGATGTAGAACTGGAAAAACAGCTTCTTGAAGAAGCGCATAAAATTGGCCTTGGTGCACAATTCGGCGGCAAATATTTTGCCCACGACATCCGTGTGATCCGTCTGCCTCGCCACGGAGCATCTTGCCCCGTTGGCCTTGGTGTCTCTTGCTCGGCCGACCGCAATGTGAAGGCCAAGATCAACCGCGACGGTCTATGGATTGAGAAACTTGACACCAACCCCGGCGAACTCATACCTGAAGAAATGCGTCAGCAGGGCGAAGGCAACGCAGTCAAGATCGATCTTAACCGCCCGATGCCGGAAGTTCTGGCAGAACTGTCGAAATATCCGGTATCCACCCGTCTGTCTCTCAACGGCACCATCATCGTTGGCCGCGACATTGCTCACGCCAAGATCAAGGAACGTCTCGACAATGGCGAACCCATGCCTCAGTACCTGAAAGATCACCCCATCTACTATGCCGGTCCGGCCAAAACTCCGGAAGGCATGGCATCAGGTTCTTTCGGCCCGACAACAGCAGGCCGTATGGACTCGTATGTTGATCAGTTCCAGGCAGCCGGTGGCTCGATGATCATGATCGCCAAAGGCAACAGATCGAAACAAGTTACCGACGCATGCCACAAGCATGGCGGTTTCTACCTCGGCTCCATCGGCGGTCCGGCAGCTATCCTTGCAAAGGACAGCATCAAGAAAGTTGAACTCCTTGAATACCCCGAACTGGGCATGGAGGCTATCTGGAAAATTGAAGTTGAAAACTTCCCGGCATTCATCCTCGTTGATGACAAGGGCAACGACTTCTTCACCCAGATTTCAGAGAAATGTAAAGGCTGCGCCTTGAAATAAACCGACATAAGATAACCGGCAATCCGACTCATGCGAATACTGCTTCTGACAATATGCTTCTGTTTTCTGACCATATCCTGCATAAAAAGAGAGGATACGGCAGATGACCGAAGCCTCACCCAATGCCTGCTCGACGCCGCTAACGAAGGCGACTACAGCAAGGCTGATCAAGCGTTAGCAGCATTTGCTGACAGGCATAACGATGCATCTCCGGAAGAATTATTCAAATTGTTCAATGATTACTATAAGGAGATGCAGCGTCTGGGAAAAACGGATGCCGTCACATTGTCAGTTTTCATAACATCGGAGGAATTTTACAATCTGCCGGCCTACGAACGCTTCAACGCTCTGGCCGAGAAAGCCACGTCACAAAGCGCCGACACAGCAATTGACAACGAACTGTCGGACGAACCGGATCTTCTTGATGCAGGGCTTTATGACGAACTCACCGAATCGTTCGATCTACAGGAACCGGCATATTATTGAAATAACCTGACTTAAACCATATCGGCGCATCAAACAGCTATTTGATGCGCCGATACTTGTTATTCATGCCGTCCATTCAGGATCAGGATTTACTATAGCCAGACGTCGCGAAGCTCGCGTGACAGCCGTGTAGAGCCACCGCAACAACTCAAGCTTGCTGACATCGGGCGGAGTGAATCCAAGATCCA
Source organism: uncultured Muribaculaceae bacterium (assembly GCA_910579185.1). GTDB lineage: Bacteria > Bacteroidota > Bacteroidia > Bacteroidales > Muribaculaceae > Paramuribaculum. The sequence goes on along the minus strand of CAJTTG010000002.1, from coordinate 99,344 downwards.
CATAGACACTTTCCCATTGTCCGCCCTGCGCCTTATGGCACGTCACAGCGTAAGCATATTTAACCTGCAAAGCATTCAGATAGGGATCACTGCGCAACACACGCATCCTCCCCTTCATCGACATTGCCGGAGGGAAAAGATCCGGATCATTGAGCAAAGCCATATAGAGCGAATTGAACCGTTCAGCCTCAAGTGCCGGTGACTCGCTGGTCAGCGTATCGAGCAACAGTTTGCAATCGAAAGAAATATCACGGTCCGTCAGCCGCAACGTAACATCAGCAAAACGGAATCCATAGCGTGATTCCGTGCCGTAGATACGTTCCACAACGGCAATATCACCGTTAGCTACGAAATCCAAGCCCTTGACCTTTGCACTCCACAGATAATTATTCTTGGCCACCATCAATCTTTCATCCCGACACAATTCCTCTTCCTTGTAAAGAATCTTGGTGCGTATTGCCAGATTGAACAAAACAGCACGTTTGTTCGATCGCGTGACAACCAGAGTCTCCCCTTCACCGAATTCATTATACGAATCCGCAATAGAATCCTCCAAGTCCTCCCCCTCGACAGCAATCACATCGTCGAACCGATCGAGAAACAACTTCGGATCCGGCAGCGGATCTTTTCTCATGGCCCGGCGCAGCCATGTGGCATTGTATAAAATACCGGACAGCCGTCCCTGACGCACAACCTCCGTCATCACCACGCGCATGACATGGAGTCCATATCCACGCAACCGATCTGGATTCATGGCCGGACTCTCTTCACATCCCACAGGTGGCAACTGAGCGGTATCGCCAAGCAGAATCATGCGGCAACCATCTCCGGAATAGACATACTGGATCAGATCTTCAAGCAAAGATGAACGTTCCGAACCTCCGCCACCATCTCCAATCATAGATGCCTCATCGACAATAAAAACACCGTTGACAACAGTATTTTCGGCCACTTCACCGCTAAAACTCAGCAAACCTCCTTCATCTCCGCGATAAATGCGGCGATGGATAGTGGAAGCCGGATGCTTCGCGAATGCCCCGAACACCTTTGCCGCACGTCCGGTAGGAGCGAGCAACACCACAGGTACGCCGGCCTCCTTCAGCGCTCGCACAAGCGCTCCCGTGAGCGATGTCTTTCCTGTCCCGGCATATCCATTGAGCAGAAATACCGAATCGCTGCGCATTGCCGGAGAACAGAACTTAGCCAACGCCGCTATCAGCTGTATCTGCTGATCGTTTGGATCATAAGGCAGATTGAGAAAGATACGTTCGGCAAATTCGTTCAAATCCATTTTTTATCATTTTAGCACAAATATAGCGAATTTTTGTTTTACATTTGCACAAACAAATATCTACAACATGCAAACAGGAGACAAAGCGCCCGAAATTCTCGGGCTTGACCAGAACGGTAAAGAAATACGCCTGAGCGACTATGCCGGCAAAAAACTCGTACTTTATTTTTATCCCAAGGACAACACATCGGGATGTACAGCTGAAGCATGCTCACTCCGCGACAACATCGATGCCCTACGCGCAAAGGGATATGAAATTGTCGGTGTAAGCTCCGACAGCGCTGCTTCCCATCAGAAATTCATAGCCAAACACGAACTCCCATTCACCCTGATCGCCGACACCGATCATAAATTGCAGGAGGAAATGGGCGTTTGGGGAGAAAAATCAATGTGTGGCCGTAAATACATGGGCACATTCCGCACAACATTCCTCATTGGCCCCGACGGAACGATCACCGACATCTTCCAGCCCAAACAGATCAAGACAAAAGAACACGCACAGCAAATACTTGCAAAGTGAACCGCCTCGCCACAATAGCCGCCGGAGCGGTAATTGCCACGTCAGCCATGTCGGCAACACAGGAGACAGCATATATCCATGTGGGGGATGACGCCCAGTTCCATATCGGGAACAGTGAAATCCCCTACAGATTCACCGGCACCAACTTCTGGTATGGCCCCATACTGGCATCCGATGGTCCCTGGGGCGACAGCGAACGTCTGAACCGCGAACTGGATTCCCTTCAGGCCATGGGGATAGACAACCTGCGCATTCTTGCAGGAGCCGAAGGGCCGGACAGCATACACCACCACATAGCTCCACAGCTACAGACCGCACCCGGAGTCTATAACAACGCCCTGCTTACCGGACTCGACCGTTTCATTGCCGAACTCGAACGTCGCGGCATGTATGCCGTCATCTACCTGACAAATGCCTGGGAATGGAGCGGAGGCTACGGCTCTTATCTACAGTGGACGGGGCATGGCCAGGCTCCGGATCCCAACGACGACGGCTATCAGGAGTACGTCAACCATGTAGCCCAGTTCGTACTCGACGATTCAGCACGACAGATGGCCGTTGACCACGCCCGTTTCATGGCCGGACGAATCAACAGCGTCACCGGCCGTCCATACGCCGAATCGCCGGCAATCATGGCATGGCAAGTGTGCAACGAGCCACGCGCATTCAGCAAAGCAGGCAAAGAAGCACTCCTCAGTTGGATCACGGACATGGCCCGCGCAATCAAATCGCAAGATCCCAACCACATGGTCAGCACAGGCAGTGAAGGCAAATATGGCTGCGAAATCGACATTGATCTATGGCAACGCATCCATGCACTGCCGGAGATTGACTACGCCATAATCCATCTATGGCCCACAAACTGGGGATGGGCAAGCCGCGACAGCGTTGAAGAACATGTGGGCTACGCCTGTGAATCGTCCGACGAGTACATAGCCGAGCATCTCGACTCAATAGCCTCGCTTGGCAAACCGCTCGTGATCGAAGAATTCGGATATCCGCGCAACGGATTCAAATTCACCACCGATATCCCGGTAACAGCACGTGACATCTACTATCGCCACATACTTGACCGAGCCTACGGCGACAAACGGATTGCCGGAGTCAACTTCTGGGGCTGGAACGGCAGCGGACGCGCCGCCACGCAGCAATGGCAACCGGGCAACGACTTCCTCTGCGATCCGGCCCACGAACCTCAGGGGATGTACGGAGTGTTCGATACCGATCTCACAACCATTGAAATTATCCGCGAATCAGCCAGAAAAATGGCATCCGGACAATAATTCAAATATTTTTTCAGGATCTGCAACAAACAGATTGGAAAACTCGAATAAAAACAGTAACTTTGCAGTCGCTTTTTAGCATCCCTCGTGTGATGGGAAATTAAGGAGCACCAAAACTTAATTTTTAGTAACACATTTCAAACAAGTTTCAGAATGAAAACTTACCAGCTCGCGGCAGAACCCCGCACCAACCTCGGCAAGAAAGCCGCAAAAGAACTCCGTAAAGAAAACAAGATCCCCGTTGTGCTTAACGGCGGCGAAGTGTTCACACTTCCCTACACCGGCACCCTTCGCGAAGGCGAAAAGATCGTAGAGATCGGCAATGGCAAAGGTCTTATCACAACAGACCTCACCGTTACTCAGGATGCAGTGCGCAACTTGGTCTACACTCCCGATATCTTCGCAATCGAGCTCAACATCCATGGCGAAAAGCGCATGGCAGTGCTGAAAGATCTTCAGTTCCACCCCGTAAAGGACACTATCCTCCACATGGACCTTCTTGAAGTAAACGACAAGAAACCCGTAACCATCGAAGTTCCTGTCAAGATCGAAGGCCACGCCGAAGGTGTTAAAGCCGGTGGTAAGCTGACCCTCTCCATGAAGAAGATCAAAGTTAAAGCTATCTATACTGAAATCCCCGAACGTGTTGTTATCAACGTTGACAACCTCGGCCTCGGCAAGACTCTCCAGATCGGCGAACTCCACTTCGAAGGTCTTGAACTGATGAACGCCAAGAACGCCGTTGTCTGCGCCGTACAGCTGACACGTGCCGCACGTGGTGCCGCAGCCAACGCTGCAAAATAATCACTCCGGTCCTGATGGCCGGATAAACAAGACAGCCTCAAACTGTGATAAAAACCCATAACACATGAAATATTTGATCGTGGGGTTGGGTAACATCGGCGACGAATACCGCAACACCCGTCACAATATAGGCTTTATGATATTGGATGCCTTAGCCGAGGCATCCAATATCTCTTTTTCAACCGAACGCTACGGCGACGTGGCACGGATGAGATTGAAGAACAAGCAACTCGTGTTGCTAAAGCCTTCCACCTACATGAACCTCAGCGGAAACGCCGTCCGCTATTGGAAAGAGAAAGAGGGCGTGGATATTGACCACATCCTCGTTCTGGTCGATGACCTTGCGTTGCCATTCGGAGCAATCCGGCTGAAAATGCGCGGCAGCGATGCAGGCCACAACGGACTGAAAAACATTGCACAGATGCTCGGCACAGATGCCTATCCGCGTCTGCGTTTCGGCATAGGTAACGATTTCCCACGCGGATGTCAGATCGACTACGTACTCGGCCGCTTCACCACTGAGCAACGGCTCACACTCCCGGCCCGTATTGACGTGGCCATCGATGCCATCAAGACATATTGTCTCGCCGGGGCTGCTACCGCAATGAACCAGTTCAACAACAAATAAGCCTCCCCCCACACACGTAACCACAATGGCAAAATCAGAAGTCAGGATAGATAAATGGCTATGGGCAGTGCGAATCTTCAAGACACGCACCATTGCCACTGATGCCTGTAAGAAAGGCCGTGTCAGTCTCGGAGATGCAATAGCAAAACCGGCGCGCATGGTCAAAGTAGGAGACATAGTGAAAGTGCGCAAGCCGCCGGTGACCTATTCTTTCCGGGTGCTTGCCCTGACGGAAAACCGTCTTGGCGCGAAACTTGTACCCGAATACATGGAGAACATCACTCCGCGCAGCGAACTCGACCTGCTTGAGATTGTCAAGATCAGCGGATTCATTGACCGGCGCAAAGGCCTTGGCCGACCGACCAAACGCGAAGGCCGCGAGTTGTCACGATTCACACAGGAAGCTTATGAATCTTCCGACGATATGGGTTGGGATTTCGATTTCGACGACGATTTCCTTGACGATGAAGAATCATAACCGAATCACAGCCATGTTCCATGTGGGACACATAGAGACACGTCATCGCCGAGGGGTAAATTGAGTCATGACATTGGCCGGCGGACGTCCGGCAGCCAATTCTGCCGCCATGAAATCCATGTATGGAGCCACATGAGCAAAAAAACGTCTATAGCCCTCGCATAGATAGTTAAGCCCCTTCTCTCCGTCGGCAGTCTCCGCGAAACGGTTTTTCGGGCATTCCCCATTGCAAATATCCGTGAACCGGCACTCAAGGCATTGGCGAGGCAACGATCCACGCTTGGCCGCACCGAATGCATGTTGACGCGGATCCGTCATCATCCCGATGATTGTAGATGAGTGGATATTTCCCAGTTTATATTCCGGAAACACAAAGTGGTCGCAGGAATATACGTCACCATTAAAATCCACCACACCGGCATGGCCGCAGACATCCGACATTGAGCACACTCCCGGCTGCACACCTACCCACCGGGCAAGCGTGGCATCAAAAATCTGCACATACGTGTGACCGACATCATTCCTGACCCACCTGTCGAACAGACGGCACAGGAATTCGCCCCATTGAGAAGGAGTCACGCTATGAGGCGTCAGCGTGCCTTCCTCGCCTACCGCAGCAAGGCGTCCGTCGGCTCTACGTCTTTCCACGATGGGAGTGAACTGAATATACCGCGCCCCGATCCGCTTGAAAAAATCATAGAACTCTTCCGGATCTTCAACATTATAGTCATTGACAACAGCCATTGCGTTCCATTCAACGCCATAGCGCTGCAACATACGGATCCCACGCATCACCGAAAGAAACGTAGGCTTCCCACCTGCCGCTCGCCGATACTCATCGTGGAAATCCTCCGGCCCGTCAATCGAGACGCCGACAAGCCAACCGTTATCGCGTAGAAATTTCGCCCAACGCTCCGTAATCAGGGTTCCGTTTGTCTGGAGACAGTTGACAATCGACCGTCCGCGCCCATACATTTTCTGAAACCTGAGAACCTTCTCATAAAATTCCACCGGGCGGAGCATAGCCTCTCCGCCATGCCATGTAAAAACGATCTCCGGCAAAGTGGAAGCCTCGATATACTGCCGGATGAATACTTCCAGAGTATTGTCGTCCATCAGCTGACGCGATCCCGGTTCTCCCTTTTCAAGATAATAGCAATATTCACACCGCAGATTACACTGCGACCCGACCGGCTTAGCCATAAGATACATTATAGCGCCGAACGGGTTGGCAGGCACAGCCTGATTATCGAAAGAATTTTCTACGTCCATATACTTGCACAAAGTTAATCAAACCGACCGATGATGGCAATTTTTCGATAAACAATTAGAACTTCCCGGGCGTTAAGATTCAAAAAGGATTCAACTATGATCACCGTTTCACTTATTCCGTCACATCAAGTGGCCACTTGGCTTCTCTCCACCATCAGAAATATGCTCAACCACATCGGACTGAGCCATGACGAACATATCGAGGAAATAATCTATGTCGCAGCGATAGTCGGCGTAGCCCTCCTTCTCGGCTGGGTCATCAGAAAAATCATCCTGTGGGTCACACGCAAGATCGTGGCATGGCGCCATACCGAGATCGGAGACTCCCTCCTTAATCATCATATACTCCAACGCTGTTCGCATATCATACCTCCGCTGGTGATTCTCGGATTGCTGCCATTTGCATTCGATAGCTCGTCGACCCTGCTCCATCTATTCCGCGTCGGGGTTGTGATCTATCTTATAATCACCATAACGGTAGCCATCAACGCCGTTATCGGTTTTATCTGGGAACGTTACAACGCCCGTGAGAACACCAAGAATCTGCCATTGGCTGGCATCCGCAATCTTTGCATCGGAATAGTCTGGATAATATCGGCAATAGTCATCGGATCAGTCCTGATAGGAAAGTCACCGGCCGTGTTGCTGACAGGTTTAGGTGCGTTCGCGACTGTCCTGATGTTGATATTCAAGGACAGCATACTCGGGTTCGTTGCCGGAATCCAGCTGTCGCAGAACGACATGGTCAGGATAGGCGACTGGATCGTCGTACCTTCGACCATAGCCAACGGTATTGTCACTGACATGTCGCTGACAGCCGTCAAGGTGCAGAACTGGGACAACACAATAGTCACACTCCCTCCCTACACTCTTGTCAGCACTTCATTCCAGAACTGGCGCGGAATGTCGGACAGCGGCTACCGTCTGATCAGCCGATCGGTAATTTTCGATGTCGATTCCGTTGTTCCCGCTTCTGACGAAATGATCGCCGGTATATCTTCATTGCCGGGAATGCAGCAATTCATCAACAAAGTGAAGACATCCGGACAATTCTACGATCCGGGGCTGGCATGCGTCAACGGCACTACCCAGACCAATCTCGGTCTGCTACGCGCCTATATGTGCCATTATCTGCTCAATCATCCATTGATCGGCACCGACCAGCAGATCCTTGTCAGAATAATGACACCTGATGCCAACGGCATGCCGCTGCAGATCTACTGCTACACAACAACAGCATGGACCGCCTATGAGGCAGTCCAAAGCGAAATTTTCGAACATATTGCAGCTGTAGCCCCGAAATTCGGACTCCGTCTCTACAACGCACCTTCAGGTCTCGACGTCAAATCACTGTCAAAGACAGCCGCCTCTCTTCAGGCATCAACGCCGGATGATCAGAAGAAGTAGGCCACACGAAGCGACCATGTGCGGTTACGTGCCGAATAGTTAGTGAGGATCTTATCCTTCAGAGCATACGTAAACCCGAGATTATAGCTTGCGGATACCTGCCAGTTGCGCTTGATCTCCGCACCAATGCCGAAATCAACGCCAAGCTCACCAAACGGATAGCTGAAGCAATCCACCTTGCTGTGACCAAGCAGGAAACCTACAGAAGGACCGGCGAACACAAACGGCGCGAGAGTGTCCTCAAAACCGCCAAGATTGGTGTACTTGAAACGCAGGTGAATAGGGATCACCGCATAGTGGAGATATGTGCGCTGAGGCGACCAGATATTCTGATGCTGCCATATAGGCCAATCGTTCAGATGAACCGTCGCGCCGCGCTGCTCATAGAACAGTCCCAGATCAATACCAAATCCGATGCCGGGAAACATCATCTCGCCGACGATACCTGCGGAATAGCCCACGCTTTTATCCACAGCCGCCAGATCCTGCTTGAAGCTAAGACTCGTGACATTACCGCCAACCATCGGTCCGTAGCGGAATTCCGCCGAAGCCTTGAAACTTCCGATAAATGCCACCAATATAATTAAAGCCGAAACTATGCTCTTTTTCATAAGTTATCACAATTTCCGGCAAAGGTACACAAATTTTTCATTAACTTTGCATCTGAATATAGAAAACATACACTTAATAAAATATAAACATCATGGCTAAAAAAGCATTACTGATGATTCTCGACGGATGGGGAATCGGCAACCACAGCAAAGGCGACGTGATCTATTCCACCCCGACACCCTATTGGGACTACCTCATGTCCACATATCCACACTCCGAACTCCAGGCGAGCGGAGAGAACGTAGGTCTGCCCGACGGACAGATGGGCAACTCGGAAGTAGGCCATCTCAACATTGGTGCCGGACGCGTTGTCTATCAGGATCTCGTGAAGATCAACAAAGCATGTTCAGAAGGCACAATCCTTGAGAACCCGGAAATAAAAGACGCATTCTCATACGCCCAGAAGACCGGCAAAGCAATGCACTTCATGGGTCTGACCTCCAATGGTGGCGTTCACTCATCTCTCGACCATTTGTTCGCATTGTGCGATATCGCCAAACATTATGGCCTTGAGAAAGTATATATCCACTGCTTCATGGATGGCCGCGACACCGACCCACGTTCCGGCATAGGATTCATCAAGGAACTTCAGGAACATTGCGCCAAATCATCGGGCGTCATCGCCTCCATAGTCGGTCGCTACTATGCTATGGACCGCGACAAACGTTGGGAGCGCGTCAAAGTGGCCTACGATCTTCTTGTCAAAGGCGAAGGCAAACAGGCAACAGACATGGTAGCTGCCATGCAGGAATCCTACGATGCCGACGTTACCGACGAGTTCATCAAGCCGATCAACAATTCAACCGTCGACGGAACAATCAAAGAGGGCGACGCCGTGATCTTCTTCAACTACCGCAACGACCGTGCGAAAGAGCTGACCGTTGCCCTGACCCAGCACGACATCCCTGAAGCCGACATGAAGACAATCCCCGACCTCCAGTACTATTGCATGACCCCCTATGATGCATCATTTACCGGAGTCCATATCATTTTCAACAAAGAGAACGTTGACAACACCCTCGGCGAATACCTTTCAAGCCTCGACAAGAAACAGCTCCACATTGCGGAGACAGAGAAATATGCCCATGTGACATTCTTCTTCAATGGCGGACGCGAAGCTCCTTACGAGGGTGAAGAACGAATCCTCGTTGCATCTCCCAAGGTTGCCACCTACGACCTCAAACCCGAGATGAGCGCATTTGAAGTATGCGACAAACTTGTCGATGCCATCCACGAAGAGAAATATGACTTTATTGTTGTCAACTACGCCAACGGCGACATGGTGGGACACACCGGTGTCTACGAAGCGATCGAAAAAGCCGTTAAGGCTGTTGACGAATGTGTCAAGAACACTGTTGAAGCCGCTAAAGAATCCGGCTATGAGGTTATCATCATCGCCGACCATGGCAACGCCGACAACGCCATCAACGCCGACGGCACACCCAACACCGCCCATTCGCTCAATCCCGTTCCCTGCATCTACGTAACCGAACGCAAAGACGCTAAAGTTGAGCCGGGTCGTCTGGCAGATGTTGCACCGACCATCCTTTCAATCATGGGTCTTCCCCAGCCGAAAGAGATGACCGGACACTCACTGATTGGTTGATAACCAACTGACCTACAATGGGCTTCCATGATGTCAATCATGGAAGCCCATCTTATTTGTTAACAAGTGTGAATCGAGTTTTAAAGACAGCTCATACACCACCCACTCCATAATTAGCATTTTGCCAATAAAAACAGACAATTCACACACAATAGCAAGCAAAACAGATACCACAGCAGATATTCTGCGTAAAATAATGTTAAATACATGAATTATTTCATCAAAATATTTTGCCACAATCCAAAAGAGACATAACTTTGCAATGTGTTTTTCATGGTATTAGATTTAAGGTTAACTAAGGTTGATTGTCGGGAGACAATCAATTTTTTTTGTGCCTATTTTGGGAATTGCATCGGAATGCACTGATTTATATTTTAATCAGATTGTTACGTTAACGGAAGTCAAGACGAGAGATACAAAAAGAACATGAAAAACGTGCAAAATATCAATCCACACACTTACAAATAACTTACACCAATATCTCAGGCACAAACAACGACTGCTTTCTACGGGAAGTGCTTTAAACGGATGTCAAAACAATTTTAAGACAAAAAGACTTATCTTTGTAGATACAATATATTTCATCCGCAGATATTCAAATCAGTCCGCAATGTCAAAAAAACATATCATAAAACTGCATTGGAAATTATTTTTCCCTTTGGTCGGCCTGCTATGGGTTATCATAGCCATCACAATGACCTATTCCGTGATGCACGAAAAAAGACGCCAGATGGACAATCTCCAGACAAGATTGGTCAATGTCAACGCCACTGTGATAGATGCGTATGAACGCGGCGTAGATCTCCAGAACACCGTAAACTTCATCCGCCTGTTCACCGGGGAGACAACCCTCGAACCACTCCGACTCACAGTCTATGACAATAATGGCAATATGATTGCCGACAACCCAGAAACAACAATTCTTCTTCATGACAATAACGGACATCCGATACCGGAACTCGCCAATCTGATCAGAGACAAAAGAAGTGTCACCCTGCGCAACATGGCCATCGACAGCACCAAATGTATGGTCAGCGCATTGACAAGCACCGATGGCAAGATCTACACATTTGCCGCACTCCCCTACGAGGGAGAAGTGCTGACATTCCTGAGTACGGATCCAATGGTATGGATAGTGGTTCTGGTACTCGCCATCTTATCTTCGGTTATCTCTTTCATTGGCATAAAGGCCGTGTGCCGCGACGTATATGCCCTCCGCGACTTCGCCAACTCAATATCCACCGACCATATACCCGACATAGACACATGGCATTTCTCCAAGGACGAACTTGGCGACGTGTCGAGAAATCTTGTCACTCTCTACCGCGATAAGATTAATGCCGAGCAGGAAAAAACGCGCCACGAACGGCAAATAAGCCAAAACGTGAAACATGAGCTGAGGACACCTGTCGGCATCATCAAAGGATATCTCGATACGGTGCTCGCCGACGACAGCATACCCGATGATATCAGACACAGGTTTCTTGTCAGAGCCCAGCAGAATGCCGACCGGCTCACGGAGTTGATCAATTCCGTGAGCGAGATTACGCATCTCGACAACAATAAAACAATAAAGACCTCCGATTTCAATTTCCGCGACACCATAGCACAGCTCGCACAGGACATAGACGCCGGCCATACCGCCGGAGCCTTGAAGTTCTCCTACGAAATTCCGGACAACTGCTGCGTACATGGTCACGAATCACTGATTATAAACGCAATGCTCAACCTCATCCACAATGCCGCAAAATATTCCGGCGGCACCACGATAGACCTCCGATGGCTACGGGAAGAGAACGGGAAACATTATTTCTCGTTTTCCGACAACGGCAAAGGCGTTGCAGAAGAACATCTCAGTCAGCTTTTCGATCTCTTCTACCGCGTAGACCAGGGCCGGGCACGCAAGAATGGGGGCATGGGGCTCGGTCTGCCGATTGTCCACCGCACCATTACCGCACTCGGCGGCGAGATTGAGGTAGACAACGCCAACAATGGCGGACTGCAATTCACATTCAGCCTTCCTGCCGCAGCAAAACCGACCAATCCCAAATGAAGCCCGAGAGAGCGCATGCCTCATTATGGAAATTTTTCCTTAATCACAGACCGGATTAAATAAATTTTGATTAACTTTGTCGCAGAAACAGAAAACAAAATTTAATCCAGATATAATGAAAGCATTTGTATTCCCCGGACAGGGTGCCCAATTCGTAGGAATGGGCAAAGAATTGTACGACACCAACGAGGTGGCTCACGAAATGTTTGAGAAAGCCAACGAGATCCTCGGTTTCCGCATCACAGACATTATGTTTGAAGGCACAGACGAAGAGCTGAAACAGACCAAAGTCACCCAACCGGCCATATTCCTCCACTCAGTGATCCTTGCAAAAACCATGGGCGAAGAATTCAACCCCGACATGGTTGCCGGCCACTCTCTCGGCGAATTCTCCGCACTCGTAGCTGCCGGAGCGCTGACTTTTGAGGACGGTCTCCGTCTGGTATCAGCCCGTGCACAGGCCATGCAGAAAGCATGCGAGCTGAAACCCTCGACAATGGCTGCCGTTCTCGCACTCCCCGACGAAACCGTTGAGGAAATCTGCGCCGGAATCGACGGAGTTGTCGTATGTGCCAACTATAACTGCCCCGGTCAGATCGTGATCTCCGGCGAAATCGAAGCCATCGACGCCGCTTGCGAGAAACTTCTCGCTGCCGGAGCAAAACGTGCTCTGAAACTCAAAGTTGGCGGAGCGTTCCATTCACCCTGCATGGAGCCGGCACGCGCCGAACTCGCAGAAGCCATCGAACGCACAGTCGTATCAACTCCGATCTGCCCCGTTTACCAGAATGTAGATGCCAAGCCCCACACCGATCCTGCTGAAATCAAAGCAAATCTCGTGGCACAGCTCACAGCTCCCGTACGCTGGACACAGACCGTCAAGAACATGATCGCCGACGGAGCTACCGAATTCGTTGAACTCGGCCCGGGCAAAGTGCTTCAGGGTCTCATCGCAAAAATCGATCGTGCGATGGTGACTTCCGGCCGTCAATAACCGAACACAACCAACAGAACCATATCACAAGGCTGACCGGACATAGCGAAACTTGTCCGATCAGCCTTTTTCACAATCAAAAGACCTTATGATCGACGAAATTCTGGCATATAACCGACAATTCGTGGCCGACAAAGCATATCAGCAGTTCGCCACATCAAAATATCCCGACAAGAAGATAGCCATCGTCACCTGTATGGATACACGGCTCACGCATCTCCTGCCGGCAGCATTAGGCATCAAGAATGGCGACGTGAAAATGATCAAGAATGCCGGTGGCACGATCACCAATCCGTTTGACTCCACAATGCGCTCGCTGATAGTGGCCGTGTATGAACTCGGCGTCAATGAGATAATGATCATCGGCCACACCTCTTGCGGAGTGCAGGGCATGGATTCAGCCCACATGCTTGAGCTGATGCGGTCCCGTGGTATCGACGATGAGCACATATCCCTTATGCGCCACTGCGGAATAGACCTCGACAGCTGGCTACATGGATTCGACGACACCGAAGCCGCAGTGCATGAAACCGTGGATCTTGTCCGCAACCATCCGCTGCTTCCACGCGACATCACCGTGAGCGGATTTATCATCAACTCCGTGACCGGACAATTATCCCCATTGGATTAACTGACTGCTGAATAATGGAAATAACCCGAATCACATCACTCGACACGCCGGAAACGGCCATATTCGCCTCCCTTACGGAAGCCCAGCTGCGCAATAGGCTTGATCCGTCGCGAGGTTTATTCATCGCCGAGAGTCCAAAGGTGATCAACGTGGCTCTTAACGCCGGATTCAAACCGATGGCAATGCTGTGTGAGGAACGGCATATCACCGGGGATGCCGCCGGGATAATAGCCCGAGCGCCCGAAATGCGGATATACACAGGATCACGTGAATTACTATCACAACTGACCGGCTACACCTTGACACGGGGTGTGCTGTGCGCTATGCACCGCCCATCGCTGCCTACGGTTGAAGAGGTCTGCAAGACCGCCCGACGCATTGCCGTCATCGACTCCGTTGTCGACACCACAAACATCGGAGCGATATTCCGCAGCGCGGCAGCTCTCGGCATCGACGGCATACTCCTGACCCCAACATCTTGCGATCCCCTCAACCGTCGCGCAGTAAGAGTCTCAATGGGCTCTGTGTTTCTTGTGCCATGGACATGGATAGACACCCCGGTCACCCCTACCCTCAACAAACGCGGATTTGCAACCGCAGCAATGGCACTGACGGATAAATCCGTATCCATCGACGACCCTCAGTTACGTCACATCGATAAACTTGCAATAATCCTCGGCACAGAAGGCGACGGACTTGCGCCAACGGTCATAGAACAAGCCGACTGGACAGTGCGCATACCGATGCACCACAATGTCGATTCACTGAACGTGGCAGCCGCATCGGCCGTGGCGTTCTGGGAATTAAGAGACCGCAATCACATTTAATTCTTTCAATAATATGAACTCGGACAAAAACACACCGGCCACAATAGTAGGCATCGGGGAAATCCTCTGGGACATGCTGCCGGATGGAAAAAAAGCAGGTGGTGCACCCCTCAATTTCAGCTACCACGTGAATCAATTCGGCCTGCATGGATGTGCAGTCAGCGCGATTGGGAAAGACGAACTTGGCAAAGAACTGCTCGACAGCGTTACAAAACTCGGAATGGAGACACAAATCGCAATCACTGACCATCCGACAGGCACAGTCGACGTAACGCTCGATGCTGACGGCGTTCCTGCATACGAAATAACGCGCGACGTGGCGTGGGACAACATTCCATGGACACCCGAGCTTGAAGCCCTCGCCAAACGTACACGCGCCGCCGCATTCGGCTCTCTCGCCCAACGCAGCAAGACCTCCCGGGAAACAATACGCCGCTTCCTATGCTCGATGCCCAAAGAGGATGACACACTGAAAATCTTTGACATCAATCTACGACAGGATTTCTATGATCCGGAAACGCTTACGGAATCGCTCGGACTCTGCAACGTCCTAAAGATCAACGATGAGGAACTTGAGATCATAAAACCGATACTGAATCTCCCGTCCGGAAGCATCAAGGAAAGCTGTCAGGCCATAATGAACCGGTACAACCTGCGGATTCTCATATTGACATGCGGAACAAAAGGGAGCTACATATTTTCCGGACAGGAAGAATCGTTCATTGCGACTCCGATAGTGGAGGTAGCCGACACTGTTGGCGCAGGAGACTCTTTCACCGCCGCTTTCACGTCCTCCCTGATCAAAGGATCATCCATTGCCGACGCACACCGGAAAGCCGTAGAGACATCTGCCTACGTCTGCACCTGCCATGGCGCGACACCACGCCTCCCGGCCCACATCACCAACTGCTAAACACCACTGACAAAATAAAATAAGACCGCAAATCAAACGACTTGCGGTCTCTTACTTTTAGTCGGGGTGACTAGACTCGAACTAGCGACCTCACGCCCCCCAGACGCGTACTCTAACCAACTGAGCTACACCCCGATTTCTGAAAAGCGTTGCAAAGGTAAGGAGCTTTTTTGAAACTTGCAAGAAACGCATGCAACTTTTTGCATTTTTTCACAATTGAAGCTTACCGAGATTTCAGATTTGGAAATGCGCGAAAAAATTAGTATCTTTGTTTGATTTTTCAACGGCCGGCACGTCACTATCGCGACGAGAAACCAAGGCCGACAAAAAGACAAAGAAAAGATCAAACTATGGCAGAAATAGAAGAAGAATATAGCGCCAGTAACATTCAGGTGCTTGAAGGTTTGGAAGCCGTGCGCAAGCGTCCGGCCATGTATATCGGCGACATATCATCCAAGGGTCTCCACCATTTAGTTTATGAAGTTGTTGACAACTCCATTGACGAAGCCCTTGCTGGATATGCCACCCATATCGACGTGACCATCAACGAGGACAATTCGATCACGGTTGTGGACAATGGCCGCGGTATTCCGGTCGACATGCACGAGAAAGAGCACAAGAGCGCGCTTGAAGTTGTGCTGACCGTACTCCACGCCGGCGGTAAATTCGACAAAGGCACATATAAGGTTTCCGGCGGTCTGCATGGCGTGGGTGTATCCTGTGTCAACGCACTGTCGACATATCTGCGCGCCGAAGTTCACCGCAACGGCAAGGCTTACGTTCAGGAATATTCCTGCGGTAAACCGACCACAGAATTGCGCATAGTCGGCGACAGCGACAACACAGGCACCTCGATCACATTCCTGCCCGACTCAAGCATATTCACAGTCTCGGTCTACGATTACACCACGCTCGCCAACCGTCTGCGCGACCTCGCATTCCTCAACGCCGGAATCACCCTTACGCTGACCGACATGCGCGAGATCAACGAAGAAGGCACCCCACGCAGCGAAGTTTTCTTCTCCAAAGAGGGTCTGCGCGAATTTGTTGAATACATCGACTCAAACAAAGAATCGCTGATCAACGATGTCATCCACCTGAACACCGAGCGTCAGGGCATACCTGTTGAAGTGGCTCTCACCTACAACACCAGCTACAACGAAAACGTCTATTCGTTTGTCAACAACATCAACACCATAGAGGGTGGCACACACCTCTCAGGATTCCGCCGCGGCTTGACAACGACTCTGAAAAAATATGCCGAAGACGAGAAATTGCTCGACAAAGTGAAGATCGACATCTCCGGCGATGACTTCCGCGAGGGTCTGACAGCCGTAGTATCCGTCAAGGTCATGGAACCTCAGTTTGAAGGCCAGACCAAAACAAAGCTTGGCAACAGCGAAGTGACCGGAGCCGTATCCGCAGCCGTTGGTGAGGCTCTGCGCACATACCTTGAGGAACATCCGGCACAGGCAAAAACGATTGTTGGCAAAGTGATTCTGGCAGCCCAGGCACGCCATGCAGCCATCAACGCACGCAAAAACGTTTTGCGCAAATCTCCGCTCTCAGGCGGTGGTCTTCCCGGCAAACTGGCCGACTGCTCAAGCCGCACAGCTGAAGACTGCGAACTGTTCCTCGTCGAGGGTGACTCCGCAGGCGGAACAGCCAAACAGGGCCGCGACCGCCAGTTCCAGGCCATCCTGCCACTGCGAGGTAAAATCCTCAACGTGGAGAAAGCGATGGATCACAAAATCTTCGACAATGCCGAAATCACGGCCATGTTCCGTGCACTGCGCGTAACGATCGGCACCGACGACGATCCCAAGGAAGTCAACATCTCGAAACTGGCCTACCACAAGATCATAATCATGACCGATGCCGACGTGGACGGATCTCACATCGCGACACTGCTCATGACCTTCTTCTTCCGCCGCATGCGTCCGATTATCGAGAACGGATATCTTTACCTTGCCACACCGCCGTTGTACAAATGCTCACGAGGCAAGGTTGAGGAATATTGCTGGACCGACCAGCAGGTGCAACAATTCATCATGCGCCATGGCGACAAGACTAAAGTGCAGCGTTACAAAGGTCTCGGTGAGATGAGCGCCGAAGAGCTCCGCGACACCACCATGTCGCCTGAACACCGCATGCTCAAACAGGTCAATATCAGCGATGCCGCCGAAGCCGACCGCATCTTCTCGATGCTCATGGGCGAGGACGTAGCACCGCGCCGCGACTTCATTGAGCAGAACGCCAACTACGCCAATATTGACGCATAAGATACAGCCCCGACAATTGTCGGAAACCATTTCCGGCCGGAGGTAATCACATTCAGCGCAGACAAGCCGGAATACGTGTTACACAAAAAACACTTAAAGGCTTGTCTGCGTTTAATATTAATAAGACGCTAATGAGAATATCAACAAGCGTTGACAAATTTCAAACATAACCACACAGCATAACCACTATGGCAAAAAAGAATACCACTGCTACCGGAAAGAAGAAGCAGACAAAAGACCTCCATGCCGAAGTTGCAAAATATATAAGTCAACAGAAAAACGCCACTTTCAACTATAAACAGGTGGCTTTCGCAATAGGTGCCGACACTCCGGCCGCCCATCGTTCAATAGCGATGATGCTGGCTGAGATGGCTTTCGACGGCGACCTGATCGAAGTGTCGCCCGGCAAATACAAGGCTCCCTCAAGAAGTAATGTGACCACAGGCACATTTGTGCGCCGCAGCAATGGCAAGAACTCAGTAGTGACCGATGAGGATGGCGAGTACATCTTTGTGGCCGAACGCAACTCCATGCACGCTCTCAACGGCGACAAGGTGAAGATAATCGTTGCAGCACGCCGCCGTGGCGTTGAGCCTGAAGCCGAGGTGATCGAAATCATCGAGGAAAAGGACCAGACATTCATCGGCACTTTGAAAGTGGAGCGGCAATATGCGTTCTTACAGACCGACTCCAAGTTTCTGGCCACAGACATAATAATCCCCAAAGCCAAGCTCAAAGGTGGCAAAACAGGCCAGAAAGCCATAGCCAGAATCACGTCATGGCCCGATGAGGCTAAAAATCCCATAGGCGAGGTGATCGATATCCTCGGACAGACCGGCGACAACACAACCGAGATGCACGCCATACTCGCGGAGTTCGGCCTCCCCTACCGCTATCCGGAGAATGTCAATGCCGCTGCAGAGAAAATGGGAGCCGGAATCACAGACGACGTTGTGGCACAGCGCGAGGACATGCGCTCCGTCACCACCTTCACAATCGACCCCAAGGACGCAAAGGACTTCGATGATGCCCTTTCGATCCGCAAACTCGACAACGGCAACTACGAGATAGGCGTCCACATCGCGGATGTGACACACTATGTCAAGCCAGACACGCTGCTCGACAAGGAAGCACAGAAACGTGCCACATCGGTCTATCTCGTGGACCGCGTAGTGCCGATGCTTCCGGAACATCTGTCGAACGGAATATGCTCTTTGCGCCCCGACGAGGACAAGCTGACATTCTCCTGCGTGTTTGAGATGAACGACAATGCCGAGGTGATCAAATCGCGCATCGTACGCACAGTGACACGCTCCAACCGCCGTTTCACCTATGAAGAAGCCCAGGAGATAATAGAGACGGGCAAAGGAGATTTCGCGGACGAGATTCTGACACTTGACCGCCTGGCAAAGATCCTGCGCCGAAACCGCTACGACAATGGTTCCGTGGAATTTGACCGCGCAGAGGTGCGTTTTGAGATCGACGAGACCGGCCATCCGACAAGCGTATATTTCAAAGAATCGAAAGATGCCAACAAGCTGATCGAGGAATTCATGCTGCTTGCCAACCGCACAGTGGCCACGGCCATCGGAAAACCAGCGGCACATCATAAGCCAAAAGCGTTTGTTTACCGCGTTCACGATATGCCTGATCCCGGCAAGCTGGCTGACCTTTCAAAAATAGCCCGGACATTCGGCTACAAAGTCAAGGAGACGGGATCGGCCAAACAGGTGAACCGCTCCATCAACCAGATGCTGGCTGACGTGAAAGGGCGCGGAGAAGAAAACTTCCTGTCGACACTGGCAATACGCTCCATGGCAAAAGCGATCTATACAACCACCAACGTAGGCCATTATGGACTCGGTTTTGACTATTACACCCATTTCACATCACCGATACGCCGCTATCCTGACATGATGGTTCACCGTCTGCTGGAACGCTACCTCAATGGCGGACGCTCCGTGAATCAGCCAAAACTGGAGGAACAGTGCAAACACTCGTCCGATATGGAGCAGCTGGCAGCAAATGCCGAACGTGCGTCGATCAAGTATAAGCAGGTCGAATTCATGGGCGATCACATGGGCGAGGTTTACGACGGTGTTATTTCCGGCGTTACGGAATGGGGGCTGTATGTTGAGTTGAGCGAGAACATGTGTGAGGGTCTTGTCCCGGTAAGGGATCTGGCGGATGATTACTATGATTTCGATGAAGCCAACTATTGCCTCGTCGGACGCCGGCGCGGTGTGCGCTATCGTCTTGGCGATCAGGTGAAGGTGAAAGTAGCCAGAGCCTCGCTCGAGAAAAAACAGCTCGATTTCGTGCTTGTTGATGACAAGGGTATTCCTCAGGCATCGAATAACGTAGGCCGCCAGTCATCGGACAAACAGGGCAAGAAGCACGTGAACCGTCAGGAGAAAAAGAAAACGCGCTCTCGCCGTCACTGAAATGGAAACGATAACAATTGAGATAAACAAGCTCCTGATCCACGCCCGACATGGGGTGATGGATCAGGAGCGTATTGTAGGCAATGATTTCAGGGTCAGCGCACGGTTGGTCTATCCGGCCGGGGAAGCTATCGAGTCAGACAAACTTGACGGGACACTCAACTATGCCGATGCCTGCGACGAGATCCGAAAAGTGATGGCCACACCATCGGCATTGTTAGAGCATGTGTGCGGACGACTCCGCACGAACTTGACAACCCGGTTCCCATTGATAATAAACGGTTCGGTGAAGGTTGAGAAACTGAACCCACCGATTCCGGGAACGCAGATGGAGAGTGTTGCCGTTGAACTGAGCTGGTGAAAAGCTCAATGAGCCGAGCGCGTGTTTATGCGTTTCCCGGAAGCATCATAGGTATATATCCAGCCGCCTTTACGGGATGTGAACGTGTTGCCGGCCACGCCTATCACATCGCCGACCGATGAAGCTGACATGGTTTTATAGCGTTTGCCATCGGAGTCATGAAGATATATCCATCCACCCTTTTGGCTGACGAAAAAAGATGACGACCATCCGAGGATCTCTCCAACCGAGGATGCGGACATTGTTTTGTAGCGTTTGCCATTTTCATTGTAGAGATAAATCCAGCTGTCGGTCTGCTGAATATCTGAAATCTTTTCGGCGAAACAGGCGGCTGTCACTGACACAACAAGTATCAACGCAAATAGAAGTTTCTTCATAATAGTCTGCTATAGTTCACTGAGAATTAAACTGTTGACAAGGCAAATATATGAATAAAATTCCGTATATCCGCCATGTGGGAATTGGAAAATTTGTCAGTTGTGTCAGTCGGGGTGTCAGTTGTCATATTTCCATCATAAAAGATTTGGCACCTAATAATCAAGAAATTACAAATCACTCAACCTTTTTGGCACAAGATTTGTTTTTAATAGTGACATGGAAAGAAATCCAAAAGCTAATCAAAATTCAAAAACAACATAAAAACTTTTTATTATGGGAAAAATTATTGGCATTGACCTTGGTACCACCAACTCATGTGTGGCCGTTCTGGAAGGTAACGACCCCGTTGTTATCCCTAACAGCGAAGGACGCAACACTACACCATCAATCGTAGCATTCGTTGACGGTGGCGAACGTAAAGTGGGCGACCCTGCAAAACGTCAGGCCATCACAAACCCGAAACGTACGATCTACTCGATCAAACGTTTCATGGGCGAGACTTATGACCAGGTTAAAAACGAAATAGAGCGCGTGCCCTACAAAGTTGTACGTGGCGAAAACAACACTCCGCGTGTCGACATCGACGGACGCGAGTACACTCCTCAGGAAATCTCGGCAATGATTCTTCAGAAGATGAAGAAAACCGCAGAAGACTATCTTGGCCAGTCTGTGACTGAAGCCGTGATCACCGTTCCGGCCTACTTCAACGACTCACAGCGTCAGGCAACCAAAGAAGCCGGCGAGATTGCAGGCCTTACCGTTAAACGTATCGTCAACGAACCTACCGCAGCTGCCCTTGCTTACGGTCTTGACAAGACGGACAAGGATCAGAAGATTGCCGTGTTCGACCTCGGTGGCGGTACATTCGATATCTCGATCCTTGAACTTGGCGACGGTGTGTTTGAAGTTAAGTCGACCAACGGCGATACCCACCTCGGCGGTGATGACTTCGACCACGTGATCATCGACTGGCTCGCCGACGAATTCCAGAAAGAGGAAGGCGTTGACCTTCGTCAGGATCCTATGGCACTCCAGCGTCTTAAAGAAGCTGCTGAAAAGGCTAAGATCGAACTTTCAAGCACCACTTCTACCGAAATCAACCTCCCCTATATCATGCCGGTCAACGGAATTCCAAAGCACTTGGTAAAGACCTTGACCCGTGCTAAATTCGAACAGCTCGCTGACAAACTGATCCAGGCTACCATCAAACCGTGCGAACAGGCACTTAAGGATGCCGGTCTGACAGCTAAAGATATCGACGAAGTGATCCTCGTCGGCGGTTCAACCCGTATCCCGGCTATCCAGCAGGTTGTAGAGAAATTCTTCGGCAAAGCCCCGTCCAAGGGCGTTAACCCCGACGAAGTTGTGGCAGTAGGTGCAGCTATCCAGGGCGGTGTGCTCTCAGGCGATGTTAAGGATGTGCTTCTTCTCGACGTTGTTCCTCTGTCGGTAGGTATCGAGACCCTCGGCGGTGTGATGACCAAACTTATCGAAGCCAACACCACAATCCCGACCCGTAAGAGCGAGACTTTCTCAACAGCAGCCGACAACCAGCCTTCAGTTGAAATCCACGTGCTTCAGGGCGAACGTCCGATGGCCAAAGACGACAAGACCCTCGGTAAGTTCCACCTCGACGGCATCGCACCGGCACCCCGTGGCATTCCGCAGATCGAGGTAACTTTCGAGATCGACGCCAACGGTATTCTCAACGTATCGGCCAAGGATAAAGCAACCGGCAAGGAACAGAGCATCCGTATCGAGGCATCAAGCGGTCTGACCGACGCTGAGATCAAACGTATGAAGGATGAAGCTGCCGCCAACGCAGCTGCCGATGCCAAGGAGAAGGAGCGTATCGACAAGCTCAACCAGGCCGACGCCATCATCTTCCAGACTGAGAAACAGCTCAACGAACTCGGTGACAAGATCCCGGCTGACAAGAAAGCTCCTATCGAAACTGCCCTCGCAGCCCTGAAGGAAGCCCACAAGAGCCAGAACATCGACGCGATCGACTCTGCCATCAAAGAGATCGAGACCGCATTCGGAGCAGCTCAGCAGGAAATCCTTAACGCTCAGGCTCAGGCACAGCAGGGCGGTCAGGCAGGACCTCAGGCCGGCCCCACCCCTAACCCCGGCAACGGCGACGGCGTAACCGACGTCGACTTCGAGGAAGTGAAATAACCTAAAAAAGGATAACTGATATACATCCGGGTTGCGATCAACATGATCGCAACCCGTTTTTTTATTCTCACATTTTATTAACCGGTTCTACCAAGAATGTGAAATGGCGGATATATCTGACAACACTTAAATTCAATCGTGTTCCTGCAATGAAAGAGTCAGGTCAGCCAAAATAACTGCCGTTTCCGTTTCATCTTTTGCGGCATCTTTAGGTTTCCACGCCACAACAAATCGTACAGATGCATATTTCACCTCATAGCCTCTTTGCTGCCATTCAGACAACGTGTTTTGCATTTTTGATGATAATTTTGCTACCGGTTTATCAGTCAATAAACTATACAGAAAATAATCCTTGTAGATTAATGTATCTCCAGCTTTCAGTGCTAAAACTTCTTTTTTCCTATCTTTGAAGAAACCCAAATTGACATCTTTGTGAGAAAGCTGTAATATAATTTCCCCTGGCATTTCATATTGTTGATGATCTACGAGGTACCGGTTTGCTTTTAGGTGATTAAAACAATCACCGTTTGTATGTATAAAAAGTCTGTTTTTTGCACGTGTTATTCCTACATAATATCTCCGCAAAAGATAATCATCCTTTACATAATTATCCGATATAAGCATATATACGTCGTCAAACTCTCGTCCTTTTGCCTTGTGAATGGTCGACACAACAACATCGGCTCCTGATGTGTCACAGAAATCTTCCACTGATGACTCAAATACGAATTCTTTGAAATCGCTAAAATATTTTGTCCTATTGGTTTGTTCAAATTGTTCCACACACCGCTTCACATACATTAAACATAGACTTTTATCATAGAATGAAAAGGTTGCATGCTTGGCCTCTTCCCATAGTTCATCCATGATTAGCGGTGTTTTTATCCGTTTATCTATATACCTCAGCAGATACCTCATTTCCGCCATGTTCCAAAATCGGAAACCATCCATTGACTGTATCAGTTTGCTATTTACACCATGCTTCCGCAAGAGTGCCGTCAAAATCACAGCTTCCTCATTTGTCTGAGTAAGCACACATGAAGTTCCCTTATTCCTGCACATAAGCAGATTCTTCACAAGCGGATGATACATATAAGCTGAGTCATAGCGTATCACTTCCACCCACCCTTTCTCATTTCTCATAGAGATGATGGGGGTCTTTTTCATCCTTTTATTGATAGCTTTTAAAAAGCTGTTGGCAAAATCTACCGGCTGACAAGTGCTACGGTAGTTCTCGGTCATTTCAACAAATGTGCTACCGGATTGTTGCGCCAATTGATACATATAATCCGAATCAGAACCTCGGAATTCATATATGTTCTGGTCATCGTCGCCCACTGCTATCACACGCATTTCCTCATTATTAGACATTAGTGCTTTTACAAGTGCATATTCTTCTGATCCCATGTCTTGGGCTTCATCAATAACCAGTACCGTCTTGCCAATTTTATTCGGTTCTACATCTCCCTGGCATATCATCTCGGCTGCCTTTGAAACAACATTCTTTGAATCTTCAAGATTACCTATTCGCCCCAAGAGGTCGAAGCAATATGAGTGAAATGTTTTTATCTCAACAAAATGGGCGGCGTTGCCAATCAACGCCATTAGCCGTTGCTTAAACTCGGTAGCGGCAGCTCTTGAAAATGTCAGCATAAGCAGCTGTTCATGTTTCACGTCTTCAAGCAACAATAGTGAGGCCAGTTTGTGGACTAACACCCGTGTTTTGCCACTACCGGGGCCAGCGGCGACAACAATACATCGTGAATCTTTATCTGAGATTATCTCCATTTGCCGTTTGGATAATTGCCCAAACAATTGATTGTATTTTTGAGGTGTCAAGTTGCGTTGAATCTCACTTGTTCTGTTGCCCTTGAAATATTTTGAGATGAATTTCCTATAGTCCATCTGGAAATAGTCTTGAACATATTGCAAGGCTGAATTATAATCTCTCAACATCAGATTCGCATATTCTCCCACAATATGCACCTGCTGTATTTTGAGTTTATAGAATTCGTTAAGCATTCGATAATCGTCCTGCCTGTATCTCGACTTATTATCTTTTATCCTTTGAATATTCATGGCATTGTAAAGCACCAAAAAACCGCCTTCAAGTTTTAACGCTCCGATTTTAGACAGGTACAGAAGTGCTTCTTCCACATCTTCCAATTGAATATCATCCAATCCACCAAAAAGGGATCTGGGACTTGACTTTATTTGGTTCAAAAGCTCCACTACAGAGAACTGAATGGCTTGATCGGATACATTCTTTTTTTCCGCATCAAAAGCTAATTCATATAACCATTCCACAGCAAAGCGACTTATTTCCAAGCGTTTTTCAAATCTCCTAATGGTGGATTCAAGATCTGCCAGACGACTTATCTCCATGTTTTGGGCGGCATATTCTTTTTTCCTTGTATAGCCTTTGATTGTGAGGAAATAGAGCAATGTCCGGATATCTTTTTCTTTTGATGTGTTGATACCATCGTTTACTGCATTCTCATTCAATTGTTTGAATGATACCCGTAGAGAGTCATCAGGGATATGATTCAGTATGTATTTCTCCAGTTTTGCAAAACGTTCGAGAAGTATTTGCGACTTCCGTTCAGAATCACCTGCATCATGCAAATAGGCCGATATATCTTTACTATCCGCCAATATACCATCCTGCCGCATGCGTTCCACCACAGATATAACATCCTTCTTTCTCAACCCAAGAATATCCGCCAGATAGTCGACTCGTGATTCCGCGTCTGAATCCTGTGCCTTAGCAATATGTTTTTGAGAAATCAGTGACTTGATTATTCGTACAGCCTTCTCTATTTCATCGGAGCTAAAAAGCATTGACGCTGATATGCGATTCCTTGCTTCATCCATATTTTTCACTGTAATACCAGTGGCATATACATGAGGAACATTGTTCCCCCTTATCAAATATCCGCTTTGTTCCAAGGCGGACAAGGCCGTTCGAACACGAGTTTCAATATCAGATACCGAATCATCCCATCCTGCCTGCCTGGCAATTTCCAACGCAGAACAGTTGACTTTCATACGATGTTTTGTAAGGTCTTTAACGGCTTTCCACACCTGTTGAATTTCACTAATACTAAGTTTCGTCTGATTCAGCAATATGAAATGCTTGTCCAGGTCATTATCACTGTAAAGCACATAACAACGTGCGCTAAGCTCTGGATCACGGCCAGCCCTACCTGCTTCCTGAACATAATTCTCAAGCGAATCGGAAATATCATAATGTACCACGAGCCCGACATCTTTCTTATCGACACCCATGCCAAATGCAGATGTAGCGACAATGACATGTACCTGATCACTCATAAAAGCATCTTGGTTGGCATCTTTTTCATCGGCTTCCATTTTTCCATTGAAAGGAAGTGCCTTGTAACCATCACGAGTCAATTTTGCAGCCAATTCTTTTGTCCGCTTGGTACGTGACACATACACAATTGTTGGACAATCGGCTTCTGCCACAAGTTCTCTCAGTTTTAAATATTTATTATTTTCATTTTCTACGTGAATTACGGAATAATGCAGATTCGTCCTTGATGCCTTTGATGCAAACAGTTCCAAATTTATGTTCAATGTCTGCTTGAAATAGTCACATATATCTTGGATCACTTTCTGTTTTGCCGTAGCCGTGAAACATGATACAGGTATCGGAGATTGGCATTTTTTCTTTTGCTGATATTTTTGAATAAATTTTCCTATGTAGAGATAATCAACTCTAAAATCCTGTCCCCACGAGGAAAAGCAGTGCGCTTCATCTATCACAAACCTTACAACATGGCGCGCCATCAAGATTTTCTCTATTGTTTTTGACCGAAGCATTTCGGGGGATATGTACAATAGTGAAGCCTCTCCATCTTGTACTCTTTGTATGGACAAGGATCTTGAGATGGGGTCTAACATTCCATTTATGGTCACGGCATCCGTAATTCCCTTATTGGCAAGATTGTCAACCTGATCTTTCATCAAGGATTGCAAAGGCGAAATGACTACCGTAAGACCATGCACAGAGTGTCCGGCCATAAGTGCCGGCAGCTGAAAGGTAAGAGATTTACCGCCACCGGTAGGAAATATCGCCAACAATGATTTCCCGTTTACAGCAACTTGAGCCGCACGTTCCTGAAGTGGCTCGCCCTCGTATGTCCTGAATCTATCATAACCGAAAAACATTTTTAAATTATGGCGCACATCTAATTTCGTATTACAATAGTCGCATTTCTCATTGCAAATAGTATGTCGTAGAAGTGTTACGATATATTCCACTTCAGGATAATTGTAAAGTACCCATCCGGGAGTGATGGAACGATAATCAGTTGTATCAATCAGCGCCAATGCATACGCTAATCCCGATGGGTATTTTTTGACAAGCATGTCAAGGTCAGCATGTTGGCAAATTTTCCCGACATAAAGACTTTTAATTAGTTCTGGTATTCCGTCTTGAATATACTCAGCACCTACCAAACTGAGAAATCCATAGAATTCCTTTGTATCTTTCAACAATGATGCAAATAGTATTCGCTTTTCTTTTGATAATGAATGCCATCGAGCTATTTCATCCAGTAACAAGTCTTTTGCTTTTTTACAATCGTTCACTGGATTATTTATCTGTTCACTCATCAATTTATCGTCTTTCACAAGCCTATGATAAGGGTGTTCAGGAAACAACAATGGCGATACATAAAGTGTATCAACCAAAATCCAGCGACATTCTTTGTCTGAGAACAGGTATTTTGCATCATGATTAACAATATTGTGTCCGCAGATATAGTCTACGTCGTTTAGAAAAACGAATAGTTCTTCTTTAGAGATTTTATGAAATATCGTGTCATCATATTTGATGGCTCCTATATCGTGAATTTTATTGTTAGTCAAGCCCACTTCTACATCTATTATAGCATATTTGTCGGCTCTACATGGCGCAGAGATTATGGGTTCACCGCCGATAATACCGTTCCGATCATCGGTTTTCCTGATTCCTTTAAGCTTGCTCCATATTGACATATCTCAATGTAATAAATAGTTTTATAAATTGGACTTGTTTTTTACTGTAGGGCAATCCACTATATCAATCACAAAGATAAGGATTAAACTGAAGATAACGATATCTCGATATACAAAACAAGCGACAAAAGAAGTGATATATCTTTTGATGTTCCGCAACAATGAAACAGAATACTCTAAAGTCATTTATCTGTACCATAACAAAATCGGATTTAGGGTGACCTTTAGCTTCCAGAAATATTTCAGCCTAAATGTTTTTTTAATGTATTCAAAACAATCGCTATATCTGCAAATACTTTTGAATATGATTAAAACAATAGAAAATATTCCGAGACCAAAATATCTTGATAAGATTTTGAGATTTGAGGGCAAAGGTGTGATAAAGGTGCCTGATGAAAAAGTAGCCGTATCAATAGACATTACTTTGGTTGTCACACTACGCGATTCGATGCCAAACACCCAAAACGGTATCAAAATGCTTTCTCTCCGGGACTTCTTGAATCTACCTTAATTGGACAAGGATTTTTTTGTAATTTTGCGGCGGAAAAATTCTGAATGAGATGTGGATTCTTTTTGCATTGGCATCGGCCGTCGGGCTGGGGCTTTATGATGTGATGAAAAAGTTGTCGCTTCGCGGCAATAATGTGCTGACGGTGCTGATGCTCAACACTGCTATCGGGGCGTTGCTGATGTCGCCGGTGATCGTGTCGGAACTGGTTGATGGCAACTGGGGGCTTGGCGGCGATCCAAAAGGACATCTGCTGATCGCACTAAAAGCTGTAATCGTTCTAGGCTCATGGATCTCGGGATATTTTGCTATAAAACATCTGCCGTTGACGATCCAAGGTCCGATCAATGCGTCGCGTCCGGTGCTGGTGTTGGTAGGGGCTGTACTGATTTTCGGAGAACGTCTGAACGTGTTGCAGTGGACAGGAATATTATTGGGATTTGCCTCTCTGTTTTTCATCTCGCGACTTGGGGCCAAGGAGGGTTTTTCGCTCCGGCATTCGCGCTGGATCTGGCTGTCGGCCACGGCAGCACTGCTTGGAGCGGTGTCGGCTCTATATGACAAGTATCTGATGGAGTTTTACAAGCCTCTTGAAGTGCAGGCTTGGTATTCGCTATATCAATGTATAATAATGACGGCCACACTATGGCTTTTATCGCGATCGCAACGAGCGAGGGAATCGTCCGACAGATTCACGTGGAGATGGACCATTCCTCTGATCGCCTTGTTCCTGACATTGGCCGACCTCGCTTATTTCTATTCGCTGTCGATTGAGGGTTCGATGATTGCGATTGTGTCAATGATCCGCCGCGGCAGTGTCATAGTGCCGTTTCTCTACGGAATCCTCGTGCTTGGCGAACGGAATGCCAAAGCCAAGACTATTGACCTTTGCATCCTGATGCTATCACTGATGCTACTCGTCCTTGGATCTGCATAAAGCAAATGCGGTGAGCCACTTATGACCCACCGCATTATTTTATGACGCGAGACTAATTATCTCACAAGTATTTTCACTGTTTTTGCTCCTTGTCTGATGATATAGTATCCTGGGAGAAGATTGCGTCCGTCGACTTTCATGCCTTGAAGATTGAAATATTCAACGGGGCCATCCGATGGATCTATACCTATGTATTCAAGTCCCTGAGAATCGGAGACGAATACAACAGTGATAATGATGCTTCCCGTACTGCGGTCAAGTCCGGATGCCAACTGCCATCCATCGTAGTTTCCGAAAGTGACATTTTCAAGAGTGCATCCTGTCGCATCTGAATCGCCATTTGTATAGGATACCGACTCCACTTTATATCCTTGTGAAGGATTGACAAATACATGGGGAACAATTCCACCGGAGGGAATTACGCTTCCATCGTCATATCTGACTCCGGAGGGGCCATCGGTTGCATTACCTTCGCTCCAGACCTCAACCTCGCCTTCGCCTTGAACAAGAATTGAGACCACATCAGCTTCCACTCTAAGCAGGAAGTCGATTACCGATTCGGCATTATCGCTTGACTGTCCCTGAGCAAACTCACATGGATTATTGTTGGTCCAGTCAATCATGTGACGCACGCGATATGTTCCCGGGACAATGTCGGACGGAACCGTAAAAGAGAATGTTCCAAGCGCCGCTTCACTATAAACGACCTGATCGCCATAGTCAAAGCCATCATTTCCAAAGTCCACGTAAATAAAATTGTGCATAGCCCACATTGAGCCGGCAGTGGTCAGAGTGATTGTCTTGCCAGGCTCTGTCACCAGCACTTTTGTGGTCTCATCTTTATAGACCTGTCGGCCTGATGTTGATCCGAATGTTTCAACGTTGATAGTGTTTGTCCCATCTGTAGCCACAATAGAATCGAGGTGGCGGTCTGTGCGCGAAGTCGTGGTACGCGATGTTCCACTTCCGCCATATACGGGCATGCAATATTCAACCGGAGCATCCGGATCGCGCTCGAACACGGCATTGATAACAACAGCTTCTGTTCCGACAACAAATGTATAGACTCCGTCAACGGCTTCCAAAGGCTCACCGTTCACAGTCAAAGCCGTCAGCATATAATATTCGCCGGGGGTGACAACAATGCGCAACTCCGTACCTTCGTCAACCCGTGAGCCATTTGACAATCTTGTGTCGCCATCATACACTTCAACAATTCCCTGATTGACCATTGGAATTGTCAATGAATATCCGGAAAGCTCGGTGGCGATAAAAGTAGAGCCTGCTCCGGAACCACCTGTCCAATATGCCAGCTTGGAATCACGGCTATTCATCTTATTTGCCGAATATCCGGCCTGATGGAGAAAGAATCCATTCACTCCCGAAATGGACGTGCTCTTTGTAGGAATCCAGTAAGTGTTGTGGGTAGATGGAACGGGAACCGAAGTCATTACCGGGAATGTCGATCCGCCGGTGTTGGATGATGTGTTATGGTCCGAAGACAGAATTTTATCACTACCAGCGCCACGGTTAACGATCATGAAACCATTGAAAACATCGCCGATAAAAGCCCATTGAGAGTTCTCATCGCTGTCGTCGGGCATTGCCGTGGTTGACGAGGCCAAACTTATGTAGCTGGCTGAAGTGTGGGTCAGGTAATTTTTGTCGCTTGTAATAGTGAGATTGTGCCAACGCGCATTCTCAAAGCTCTCGCTGACGCGGAACGGCAGATTATTGGTCAGTTTGAGACTGACAACGGTATCGGCCTCACACGTTCCCTCCGGTTTTTCCTCAAGAGTGTAGAATTCAGTCGAAACCTCTGTCTCGAAAGCAGGTTCAGGGAATTCAGCACCTTTATTCACCTTGATAGTTTTTGAGGCTATTTCCCGGCCTTCACACATCACCTGGTATGTGACTTTAACTCGTCCGTCGCCTTTACCTTCCTCAACAAACAGACCTTCGATAAGTACGTCGCCATCCATATATTCAGCAGGGATAACGACACAATCCTCAGCGTCAAAGTCATCGGCATATATAGTCACGTCGCGATACTGCGGATTGCCATGTATCAGGCTGTCGCCAGTGAGGTTATATCCGTGACGGACACGGATGCCACTGTAAGTGAATCCGTTTGACGGAATCATTTTCACTTTGAATGCCTGTCCGAATGGAGCTCGATAGCCGTTCAGGGTCTCGCCGGTTGCGGTCTGCACCTCACCGTTACGGTTATCGTTTGTGATGTTGCAATAATCGCCATGGATATTCAGAAGAGCATCGACTATTATACCACCATTAGTCACGAAACTATTGACATCACCACCGGCATCGATATTGTTCCAATCGATTTTATATCGCACACGGTAAAAACCATTGGAGAGGTTGGATGGGATTGTAAAAGCAGGAATAGCCGATCTGTTGAATCCATTGTTGGCTGACGAGATTGTGACTCCGGCAGAGTTTTTAGCCGTAGTGCTGCTACCGTTGGAGAAAAGAGAGAATGCCATCAGGTCGGTCGACGAATCAAGATTTATATTATCGTCGACAGCAGCCGAGAATTCTCCGTCGTTGCCACGGTCTATGTAGAAATAGGTGTGCATCCATCCACCGGTGTAGCCGAATGTCGGCGTGACCGTTTCTCCAGCTCTGGCTTTGATAGGCGTATCAAACAGCACGTTGTAGGCCATCTTGCTTGGAGATGTGGGTATGGTCAATGTCTGTGTGCCGTCGGCAGACCCTGACATTCCTACAGAAGAAGTCCATCGATCGTCCGGGCGTCCATGGGGAGTCTCGGCAGTGAAATTAAGGATATAGTCACCGGCACCCACGCGTGGCGCAAGATTATCGTCGAGAAGAATATCATCGACATAAGCGACGAAATCGGATGTCAAAGTGTGCGGAGCCTCACAGTGGGGCACAATGACAAGTGAATGAATGTCGACACCGCCATTGCCTTTAACCGGGAAAACGGCATCGAACCACTCCCCGACCTTTGTCTCATTAACCGGATATGACCAGAACTGCTCGACGTCGGCCGATTGTTCAGCCCTGTCAGCCCGTTTCCCAAGACCAATGAGCATGACGCGTCCTTCAACCGGTTTGTGGATCATGACGTGGATGTAGCGCTGAGTAGGCACAAGTTCGAAAGTTTCCTTGAGATCGACCTTTACACCAAACGTATTGGAGCCGAATCTCGAACGCTGTACTCCAAGAATCTTTGACGAAGAATTAGCTTCTTCGTCGAGCAGATGATTGTCGACAACCGCCACATTTCCGGAAAGGACACCCTGACGGAACGGAGAATCAACCCATGTGTCATAAACGCCGATATTTCCATAATCTTCGGCATCGAATGTTATATGAGTCTGAGCCTGCGAGGATAATGCAACTACAGCCCCTGCCGCCCATAAAGATAGATTTTTATTTATATTCATGATTATGTGCAAGAATCGATGGTTAGTAAACTGATATTGTGTGAAGCAGCGGACATGCGCGGCTATCCTCTATTGTGATCCTGACCGCTTTGGCAGTGTAGCCGGAATCGTAGCTTGCCGACGTGCTGCCGTTGAGGGGTATAATTCTTTTGTATCCAATAGTTGTCTGTGCGATCGAGGTTGCGCGCGGTGTCCATGTGACACCATCCTCACTTGTCTCGATCTTAAAGCTGCGGACTCTTTGTCCCTTGGCAATATATTCCATCATCGAAACATAGTGCACCGTCTGGGGAGTATCCCATGATAGGGTTATAGTGGCATTGTTGACACCATCATCGGTAGCCCAATAGCTCTCAATGTCGCCATCAATCAGATTACCGGCCACGTAGTTTCGCGATGCTCCGGAGGCTCTTTCTGCCGAGGCTTCAACAGTCGCGTTACGGGCAAGATCATTACCAAGACGCGTCTCGAGCATCTGTCCCAACTCTTTCAGAACATTGACTGAGCTTTCCGGCAGTACACCGGCCTGATTCGGAGGAATGTTCAAAATCAACGTTGAATTGCGTCCAACGGTCTCCAGATACATCTGGAACAGACGTTCGGCCGACAGATCAGACTGATTGCTGTGCCAGAACCAGCCTGCAGAAGTGGCCTTTGCATCGCTTTCACCTGGGAGCCAGATCCAGCCCTCTTCCTGTCCGGAATTGCGGGATGAGATCTCGGATGTGGCACCACGCTCCATCATAGCCCAGTTGGTCTCACCGGCATAGCCTGATTCATTACCAATCCAGCGAGCTTCTCCACCGACACCCCACATAACGCACATAGGAGCTATTTTATGGATATAATCACGCAGGTTCGGGACATCATAGTAGGTAGCCTCGTCAACACTGCGGCTTTCATTTGCACCGCCATAGTAGCCATCGCCACCATTAGCACCGTCAAACCACATTTCAAATTGATCAGAGCCATATTGCGCCAACTCGTCACATTGCTTCATGAATACCTCCTTCACGTATTGGTCCGTACCATAGTATGCGCTGTTTCGGTCCCATGGCGAAATATAGAACCCATATTTCATGTCAAGGTCTCTGGCAGCCTCGGCAAATGCCTGAGGAATATTGGTTTGCTGTGCATAGGTATTGCTACTGGAAGTGCAGCGATGCGTAGTGGTCTGTGTTGGCCAAAGACAGAAGCCGTCGTGATGCTTCACAACAGCAATTCCGCCTTTCATTCCAGCGGCTTTGACTGCTTCAAGCCATTGTCTCGGATTAGGCAGTTGAGTCGGAGCAAATCTGTTGGGACTTTCACTACCCATACCCCATTCAAGATTGGTGTAGGTGTTCATTCCATAATGGAAGAAGGCATAGAATTCAGTCTTGTTCCATTCAATCTGTCGCTGCGTCGGCACGGGATGACATGGTGCCGGTTCATTGTCGGGATACTCAAAAGTCTGGGTTACCAAAGGTAATTCATCGGCATTCATTGCCACCGATGCACCCAAAAGCGCTCCCAAAGCAAGTAGATTTGTGTAACGTTTTCTCATGGTTTATTATGTTGTTTTAAAAGCATTTGTAAAATTATATGAAATTCGTGCAATCTCCACACTGAAACAACTAAAGAATGTTAAACCTAATAGATTTTGTATATTTTTTCAAACATTATTTGCTTCGCGAATCAAAGTCTTTTACCTAACTTTGTAAAAGAATAATTTCGCAACTGTAAAAACTAATACCTGCAAAAGAATCTTATGTCGAAAAGAAAAATTTTAGCCGGCGTTCTGCTTATGGCAAGCGCATCGGCATTCGCCGCCGACAATACGGACTATACACAGTGGGTCAACCCGTTTGTCGGAACCACTAACTTCGGAACCACGAATCCGGGTGCCGTAGTGCCTAACGGAATGATGTCGGTTGTTCCGTTTAATGTGATGGGATCGGCCGACAATGTCTATGACAAGGATGCACGCTGGTGGTCGACACCATACGAATACCATAATAAATTCTTTACCGGCTACGCCCACGTGACTCTGAGCGGTGTGGGCTGTCCGGAACTGGGCTCATTGCTGACAATCGCCACCACCGGCGATCTCGAACCGGATTACAAGAAATACGGCTCGGCCTATACCAGCGAGACTGCCGTTCCGGGATTCTACTCCAACCGGTTAACCAAATATGATATCCTGACTGAGGTGACGGCGACCAAACGCACATCGGCAGAGAGATATACATTCCCCGGCGGACAGGGCAACATCCTGCTCAATCTCGGCGAGGGTCTGACAAATGAGAGCGGCGCCACGGTGCGTCGTGTCAGCGACACAGAAATCGAAGGCTCGAAACTGCTCGGCACATTCTGCTATAATCCACAGAAAGTGTTCCCGATCTATTTCGTGATGCGTGTAAGCAAAAAACCGGATGCTTCGGGCTATTGGAAGATGCAGCCGGAGATGACCGGCGTGGAGGCTGAGTGGACTCCGGATAACGGCACTTACAAGATCTACCGCCAATATGGCCGCGAACTCTCGGGTGACGACATAGGCTACTGGTTCACATACGAGGATCTCGCACCCGGCGAGCAGGTGGAGGTCAGGATGGGTGTTTCTTTCGTATCCATGGCAAATGCGCGTGAGAACCTTGACAAGGAGCAGGCCGGCCTGACATTCGACCAAATCCGCACCACCGCCCACGACACATGGAACTCTGATCTCGGTAAAATCCGTGTGAAAGGAGGCACGGACAAACAGAAAGAGGTGTTCTACACCGCATTGTACCACACACTGATACACCCCAACGTACTAAACGATGTCAACGGACAATATCCTCTGATGGAAAGCTTCGGCGACGGACAGATCAGCGATGGTCACGACCGTTACACCGTATTCTCATTGTGGGACACCTACCGCAACCTGCATCAGCTGATGACCCTCGTCTATCCCGAACGCCAGACCGATATGGTTCGCTCGATGATCGATATGTCGAAAGAATGGGGCTGGCTTCCGAAATGGGAACTTTATGGCCGCGAGACATTCACAATGGAGGGCGATCCGGCTCTGCCCGTGATCATTGACACATGGCGCAAGGGGCTGCGTGATTTCGACATGGATGCCGCATACGCCGCCATGAAAAAATCGGCCACCACACCCGGTGCATTCAATCCCATGCGTCCCGACATCGATCCATATATCGAGAAAGGCTACGTGCCTCTGGGTGCACATGCCGGCGACAACTCCGGCGACAACTCTGTTTCGCATGCATTGGAATATTATGTTGCCGACAATGCCCTGGCATGGCTTGCAGAGCAACGTGGCGACAAAGAATTTGCAAAAGAGCTTCGCAAACGCGCCAAAGGATACGCAAACTATTATTCCAAGGAAAGTGGCACTCTGCGCCCGATCAATCAGGACGGCACATTCCTCAGTCCGTTTAATCCCCGTCAGGGCGAAAACTTCGAACCGGTTCCCGGATTCCACGAAGGATCGGCATGGAACTACACGTTCTTTGTGCCTCACGATGTTGAAGGCCTTGTAAAACTGATGGGAGGCAAAAAGAAATTCGTCGATAAGCTGCAGATGGTGATGGACGAGGGTCTTTATGATCCGGCCAATGAACCGGACATAGCCTACCCCTATCTGTTCAGCCGCTTCAAAGGCGAAGAATGGCGGACACAGAAAGAGGTAAACAGACTGCTTGACAAATATTTCACCACACAGCCCGATGGTATTCCCGGAAATGATGACACAGGCACAATGTCGGCATGGGCGGTATTCTCCATGATGGGCTTCTACCCCGATTGTCCCGGAGAGCCGTACTACACACTGACATCTCCCGTGTTCGACTCCGTGGAAATTGACACCCCCCAGGGCACCCTGACCATTGAGGCTGAACGCGAATCGCCGGAATCAATCTTCGTCGACAAAATGGAACTCGGAGGTAAGAAACTCAACAGCTATCGCATCTCCCACGATGATCTGATCAACGGAAAGAATCTGAAATTCAACCTGAAGAACGTCAAATAACGCTACAAAACGGATGCGTTTCAAGTTGTCAGCAGTTCCTGTAGCGATAATAATCGCGGCGAATTAATCTTTGAAATGGGAGCAAAAGACAACGGACAATAAAACATACTCTAAAAAAATCAACAATAATAATTATGAATCCAAAACATTTTCTTATTCTGACGCCTGTGTTGCTTGCTTCTTGCTCGACCAACGGCAATGGCACTACAGATACGTCAGATTCGACCGACTACACTGCCTATGTCGACACCAAGATAGGCAGCGGTGGCCACGGCCATGTATTCGTAGGTGCCAACGTGCCATTCGGTATGGTACAGCTTGGCCCGACAAGCGTTCCCCAGTCCTGGGACTGGTGTTCCGGCTACCATGACAGCGACTCCACAGTGATCGGCTTCTCCCACACCCATCTTGAAGGCACCGGCATCGGCGATCTGTTCGACGTGACCGTGATGCCTGTTGTAGGCGACGTGACCTATTCACGTGGTGTGGAAGGACAAGAGGGATCCGGTCTGTGGGCCTACGGCGACCGCTCGACCGAGCATTCCGTTCCCGGCTATTACGCCATCAGCCTGCCACGTTACAACGTGACAGCCGAGCTCACAGCCACCAACCGCGTCGGTCTCCACCGCTACACGTTCCCCGAGTCCGAGGAAGCGGCCATTGTATTCGACCTTGAGAACGGCGGATGCTGGGACAAGGCCACCGGCACCGAGATGAAAGCCGAGGGCAATAACCGCATAGTGGGCTACCGCAATTCAACCGGATGGGCTAAGGATCAGAAAGTGTATTTCGTAGCTGAATTCTCAAAACCGTTCGACTCGTTTGAGCTGAAAGGACAGGACAACATGTATGGCCGCGCATCGTTCAAGACCAAAGACGGTGAGCAGGTGATGATGAAGGTGGCTCTCTCTCCGGTATCTGTTGAGGGCGCGAAAGCCAACCTCGCAGCAGAAATGCCCGGATGGGACTTCGAGGGAACACTCACAGCAGCCACAGAGGCATGGAACAGCGAACTCGGCAAGATCAAGGTCACCACTTCCGATGCCGACGCCCAGAAGAAATTCTACACGGCGATGTACCACACGATGATCGTGCCGGCCACATTCAGCGATGTCGACGGCAAGTACCGCGGCGCCGATGGTGAGATCCACACCTCCGACAAGCCCCAGTACACCATCCTCTCGCTCTGGGACACATACCGCGCAGCTATGCCGCTATACTCCATCTTCCAGCCCGAACGTTCCACTGATATCGTAAACGCCATGGTCAACATCGCCGAACAGCAGGGCCGTCTCCCCGTATGGCACCTGTGGGGCAACGAGACCGACTGCATGGTCGGCAACCCCGGCATCATCGCCGTGGCCGACGCTATCGTGAAGAATCAGCAGGGCATCGACCGTCAGAAAGCTTATCAGGCTCTGCTGAAAACGGCCGCCGACACTGCCCGTGGCGGAGGCTACCGCCAGCAGTACGGATTCATTCCGTCCGATAAGATGAACGAGTCAATCGCATTCGACATGGAATATGCCATCGCCGACGCAGCCGTAGCAGCGGCAGCCAAGGCCATGGGCGACGACGAGAACTACAAGAAATTCACCGAACGCAGCCACTCATGGCGCAACTACTTCGACAAATCGACCGGATTCGTGCGCGGTAAATTCGCCGACGGCAGCTTCCGCACTCCGTTCGATCCCAACTCCACCGTTCACCGTGAGGACGACTACTGCGAAGGCAATGCATGGCAGTACACATGGCTTGTTCCGCAGGATCTTGACGGCCTCGTTGAACTTTTCGGTTCAAAAGAAGAGACAATCAAACATCTCGACGAACTGTTCAGCACATCATCGGAACTGACCGGATCGAACGTATCGCCCGACATCAGCGGTCTGATCGGACAGTATGCCCACGGCAACGAACCGAGCCACCACACCATCTACCTCTACACCATGCTCGGCCAGAACGACAAAGCCGCCGACAAGATCCATCAGGTGCTTGACGAATTCTATACAGTCAACCCCGACGGCCTCGCAGGAAACGAGGACGCAGGTCAGATGTCGGCATGGTACATTCTTTCAAACCTCGGTTTCTACCAGGTAGAACCGGCCAGCGGCCGCTACTGGTTCGGAACCCCGGCATTTGAAAAAGCCGAGATCGCGCTGCCCGACGGCAAATTCACCGTCAAAGCCAACAACCTGTCGGCTGAGAACCGCTATATCCGTGGCGTGAAACTCAACGGCAAGGACTACGACAAGATGTATATCGACCATAGCGACATCATGGCCGGTGGCGAACTTGAATTCGAAATGGGCAAATAAATCCCCTGCCCCTCAGATATAACAGCGGCGTGCATTGCATGCCGCTGTTTTTATTTCAACCGAAGCACAGAAACAAACAGTTAACGATAGTTAAAACCAGCTACCGCAAGCGATATATGTTATTAAAATTTAAAATAAATACACTTATTTTGCATATTGAAACACAAGAGCAACAAAACAGAACCACACTGATACAGCCTACCATGACAACACAGGCGAATACAAATTCAGGGAACAAGCTTTGGATTCCAACGATTTAGACATATCAGAATATATAGAATATCTGTTTGAGACGCACTATACGCGCCTCCGCAATCACGCACGCCGTTTTCTCGACAACGACGACGATGCCGAGGATGTGGTCGGTGACGTATTCTATGAACTATGGCAACATCGCCACGACATTGATTTCAGCGGCAATATTCTCAGCTATCTATACCGCGCCACCTCTACCCGATCGCTCAATGTGCTCCGCAACAAAGGGACGGGAGCAATGCGGATTGACCTGCTTGAATCAATCGATACCATGCGCCTTGATCATCTGGTCACCGAAACCGACTAGTCACAGAAAATCGAACAGAGCGAACTGCGCGCACAAATTGAAAACGCCATCAACGAATTGCCGGAGAAATGCCGCGAGGTATTCAAACTGAGCTATATCCACGGTCTGCGCAACCGCGACATAGCCGACACCATGGATATATCGGTACGCACCGTCGACGCACATATCTACAAAGCATTACGCATTCTTCGGGAAAAACTCAGCAGTTTGTCCCTATATCTTATATTATTCTCACTTTTTTCCTCATAGCCATAAGTATTTTTAATTGAATGCGTGTTAATGATACTTAGATGACAAAATAGATCATGACCAAACCATCCGACGATATACTGAGCCGATATCTGGCATCACAGTGCAGCGACAGCGAACTGGCTGAAATAAAAGAGTGGATTTCAGAATCCCCTGAGAACGCCCGTGAGCTGTTTGAGCTTGAACATGCCGACGATATAGCCCGAGACACCATAGCCTGCGAGAAAGAAGACGAACGCCGCAGCAGAGCACTATCCCGTCTTCGCCAGCGCATAACCACCGACGTGGCCATCAGAAAATCACGCCGTCGCAAGATATGGCTATGGAGTGCCGCGGCCGCGGCAATAGTTGCGGTTCTGATAACCGTAGCCCTGCCGCTGACCCGGGCTCAGCAGATCCACATGGTGAAGATCACCGCAGCAGCATCCCCCATCGAGACCACCCTCCCCGACGGATCGAAAGTGTGGCTCAACAAATACACCACAATAGAGTATCCGGAAGAGTTTGCCGGTAACCGCAGCGTGACGCTGCATGGCGAGGCCTATTTTGAGGTTCAGCGCGATACGTTGCATCCGTTCACTGTTGACGGCGAATATCTGGATGTCTCTGTCCTCGGCACAAAATTCACATTCCGGAGCACTCAGGGAGATGCATTCAGTTTCGTAAGTCTCGTGGAAGGTAGCGTGAAAGTCAACGAAACCAATGGCGACGGCTGCGTAGTTCTCAAACCGGGACAGAAAGCCACTTACGATCCAAAAGGCCATCTGCTTACAGTCAACGATTCCGAGACACCGCTCGATGCCGTTTGGCACGACAACAACATTCCGTTCCGCAATGCCACCATACGTCAGATCGCATCGGCATTGGAACAGCTCTACGGCATGAAAGTCCACGTAAACAGCAACGTGAGCTCCAATGCCACCTACTCGGGAGCTGCCATGAAGTATGACAGCATAGACACGACACTCAACATCCTGTCAAACACCCTTCCTATCGAATACACCATTGCCAATGGCGAAGTGTGGATCTCCGCAAAGAAAGGGTGATGGATAGCAGAGTTTGGGAGAGTATAGAGCTGGAGAGTGTTGGAGTCACGGCTACTTTCTCGTGTCATAATTACCCCATAACTATGTTTCCAATCTTGTCGGTGGAGGTCAGACGGCTCGGAGAGCCATGACCCCGACCGGGTTGCAAAATATTTATCTCTCAAATTTGTCTGAAATTGCATGGTTTTGCAACAGCAGTGTCGGGGTGGCGGATCTCCGAGACGCCAACCGGATACAGTCAAAACCACCGCCGTCCAATTGCATTCAAATTCATCCATCCATGGAAATAAATTGATTATCTGTGTATTGTCCGGACGTGGCAGCCGCGTCGCAGCCCCTACAGGTGAGTGTCTGAGTGATGCAGAGGAACAGGGATAATGCTGAAAAAATATGTTGTAGAACATATAATAAAATTTAACCAAAGGATAGGTAATTTAATACCCGGACGTGCTTATATAGTACAAAACCAATCAGGTTTAATTTGATAACCAATCATTAATACCAAAACATCAGCTATGTTCATTAAATTCCTTAAAGTCAGAATGCGGCATGTGTTTGTCGGCACATTCCTGGCTATGTCGGCATTAGCGATGGCAAACGTAAATGTCACGACTACCGACAAATCCAATCTCGGCGATGTGATCACACAGATCAGATCGGGATCGGGTTACGAGTTTTTCTACGATGATGCCATCACCACTACAAAAGTGCGTCCGGCAGTGATCAAGGACAAACCTGTTGCCGAAGCACTCAAGCAGCTTCTTGAAGGCACCCAGATCACCTACGTGATCGAGGGTAAGCACATTTACCTGAAAAAAGCCGAACCCGTAAAGAAAAACGGCACTGGCACAACCGGTAAAAACCGTAAGATCACAGGTCAGATTCTCGATGAGAACGGCGACCCCATGATCGGTGTGACCGTCCGTATCAAAGGAACCAAAGCCACAGCGATCACCAATATCGACGGCAACTACACCATCACTACCGACGAGGCCGATCCTGTAGTGACAGCCACTTATATCGGTTATAATCCGGTGGAACTGAAAACCGACAGCGACGTTGCCGACCTGACCATGGCACCGGCAGCCACCAGCCTCGATGAGGTTGTGGTCACCGCTCTCGGCATCAAACGTTCACAAAAAGCATTGTCCTACAACACCCAGCAGGTGAAGGCCGATGAAGTGACCGGCGTAAAGGATGCCAACTTTGTCAACGCCCTCAACGGCAAGGTTGCAGGTGTCAGCATCAACGCATCGTCGACCGGTATCGGCGGCGGCGCAAAAGTTGTGATGCGCGGTACCAAATCAATCTCCGGCAACAACAACGCCCTATATGTTATCGACGGTATCCCGATGCCCTCGCTTGAAAACAAGCAGACCGAGGACACATACACCGGTATGGGACAATCGGGCGACGGAGCCTCAATGCTCAACCCCGAGGACATAGAATCAATGTCGGTTCTCTCAGGCGCAGCCGCTTCCGCTCTCTACGGTAGCGAGGCTGCCAATGGTGTGATCCTCATCACCACCCGTAAAGGTGTTGAAGGCAAAACCCGAGTGACCTACTCAAACTCAACGCAGTTTCTCAACGCTATAGCCACCCCCGATTTCCAGAACACCTACGGCGCAGCCACCGGTGAATTCAAGAGCTGGGGAGCAAAATTGGGAGAAGCAAGTTCCTACAATCCTACCGACTTCTTCCAGACCGGCTATAACGAGACAAACGCCGTCACCGTCACCGCAGGTAATGCCAACAACCAGACCTTCCTGTCGCTGGCAGCCACCAACGCCGAGGGTATAATCGAGAACAACACCCTCGACCGCTACAATCTGACAATCCGCAACACCACCAACCTTATCAAGGACAAGCTTCGTCTGGATCTTGCGGCAAGCTACATGAACGTCAAGGAACGCAACATGGTATCACAGGGTCAGTACATGAACCCACTTGTTCCGCTCTATCTCATGTCGCCAAGCTACAGCCTCGACACATACAAGGTGTTCGAGATGTACGACGCCAGCCGTAACTTCAAGACACAGTACTGGCCTTGGGGCAATATGGGTGTCGGCATGCAGAACCCCTACTGGATCACCCAGCGCGACAATTTCGTGAACCATAAGAACCGCTTCATGATGACCGGTGGCCTCTACTGGGACAACGTTGTCAAAGGTCTCACCATCAGCGCACGCGCCAAGATCGACCAGACATCCGAGAAGTTCGAGAAGAAATACAGCGCATCGACCGATGCCATCTTCGCAGCCGAAAACGGTGCCTATTTCAAAGCCGACGCATCGACCCGTCAGATCTACGCCGACGTGATGGCCAACTATAACAACAAGTGGGGCGACATGTCGCTGACCGCAGCTCTCGGGGCCTCGATCAACGATATCAAGTACGACTGGTACAACACCGGCGGCGACCTCAACTCAGTGGCCAACAAATTCACACTGCTGAACATCAACCGCAACGGCCAGCACTTTGTAGAGGATCAGGAGAACTACCACGACCAGACACAGTCGATCTATGCAACAGCATCGCTTGGCTGGCGCGACATGCTCTATCTCGATCTGACAGGCCGTGTCGACTGGTCGTCATCGCTCGCATGGACCGACCATAATTCCGTGGCCTATCCCTCGATCGGACTTTCGGCCATCCTGACCGACATGATCCCCGGACTGCGCAACGATGTGATCTCCTTCATGAAGATCCGCGGATCATATTCAGAAGTCGGTAACTCCCCCACACGCTTCATCGCCTACCAGACATATCCTCTGGAATCCGGCTATCCAGCAACGCTGACCACCTATCCCAACACCAACATCAAACCCGAACGCACCAAAGCATGGGAAGTTGGTTTCACC
This sequence comes from uncultured Muribaculaceae bacterium, assembly GCA_910579185.1. GTDB lineage: Bacteria > Bacteroidota > Bacteroidia > Bacteroidales > Muribaculaceae > Paramuribaculum. The sequence continues at coordinate 55,436 of CAJTTG010000002.1, read as the reverse complement.
TCGCGCCTGTGGATGGACAAGATCACCCTCAACCTGTCGCTCTACAAGACCTCGACCTACAACCAGCTCTTCAAGGCCGATCTCGCAGCCTCATCAGGCTACAGCGCAATCTATATCAACGGCGGTCAGATCGACAATAAAGGTATAGAGCTGAGCCTCGGCATCAATCAGAACCTCGGCCCAGTTCAGTGGGAATCAAACTTCACCTACACGCTCAACCGCAACAAGATCGTGAAACTTCTCCGTCCGGTAGAAGTTGCCCCCGGCATTATCGCCGAACAGAACATGCTTGACATAGCCACCGTTGGCAACGTCAAGAGCCGTCTGGTTGAAGGCGGATCTGTAGGCGACCTCTATGTGACAACCCTCAAGCGCGACTACCACGGCAACGTGATCGTCGACTATGTGGACAACACCGTGAGCCGCGACGAAAAGGCAGGTCCCCAGGGCGACGGCTGGGTATATGCCGGCAATGCAGAGCCCAAATACACCATGGGCTGGCGCAACACCTTCCATTGGAATGGCCTGTCGCTCGGTTTCCTCATCAACGCACGCATAGGCGGCAACGTGGTTTCCATGACGCAAGCCATGATGGATGCCTACGGCACCTCCACCACCTCGGCTGCCGCACGCGACAAAGGCGGTGTGATGATCAACGGCGCCCTCGTTCCCGCCGCACAGAAATACATAGAGTATGTAGGTAACAATATCGGCGAGAACTACGTCTACTCAGCCACCAACGTGCGTCTGGGCGAACTGACCTTAGGCTATGACATCCCCGTCAATAAATGGGTCAACTGGATTCAGGGAGTCAACGTTTCGTTCATCGGCCGCAACTTGTTCTTCTTCTACAAGAAAGCACCCTACGACCCCGAACTCACAGCAAGCACCAATATGGGCTGGTCGGGCATCGACTACTTCATGATGCCATCGATGCGCAGCCTCGGTTTCGCAGTTAAAGTCAACTTCTAACGCTTTTACACAACATGAAAAATATAACAAGACTAACCGCATTGATCAGCGGAACTCTTCTCGCCGGCGGAATGCTGTTCAGCTCCTGCACCGACTCGTTCGAGAGCATGAACATAGACCCCAACGGCGTGACCGATGAAGAGATGGACCGCGATAACCTGCGCACCGGCGCATTCTTCACCCAGATGCAGCGCGGCGTGTTTATCGTCGGCAAAGACGAGGGCGGTACTTATCAGGTCTGCCAGATGCTCACCGGCGACATATTCGCAAGCTATTTCGCCAATATCAAAGCCAGCTACGACAATGTAGGATCTCACCATCATGACCATTACGCCATGGCCGACCACTGGTATAACATGCCATTCAACCGCGCCTACACCGACGTGATGCAGCCATGGGCTGAAATTGTCAAACACACGGAAGAGACATCTGTTGACCGCGCTATGGCCACAGTGGTCAAAGTGTTTGCCATGAGCCGTATCACCGATAAATATGGCCCTATCCCCTACAGCAAGTTCGGCACCGACATCAACGTGGCCTATGACAGCCAGCAGGAGGTCTACAACCAGTTCTTCACCGAATTGGACAACTCGATCGACGTGATGCAGAGCTATCAGGAATCCAACGGCAAGCCCTACATGGAGAAATATGACTTCGTTTACCAAGGCAATGTGGCCAAATGGCTGAAGATGGCCAACACGCTGCGTCTGCGTCTTGCCATGAGAATCTCCTACGTCGACGAAACCAAGGCTCGCACCGAGATCCAGAAAGCCCTCAACGCACCATGCGGTCTGATGGCCACATCGGGCGACGACGCTTACCTCAACCAAAGCTCTACATTCGCTTTCACCAACCCGATCTATGAGGTGACCCGTTCGTTCAACGACCTCCGCATGAGCGCGACTATGGACTGCTACCTCAACGGATATAACGATCCCCGTCTGAAATCATACTTCGTTGCCGCCACCTCGACAGGAGAATATCATGGTGTACGCAATGGTCTGACCAGCGGCTTCACATCATATCCCGACATCACCTCAGCTGCAAATTTCAATTCTGATTCCAACCTGCCCTGGATGCACGCAGCAGAAGCATGGTTCCTACAGGCTGAAGCAAAACTGCGTTTCGGCTTAGGCTCGGCAGAGGTCAAAGATCTCTACGAAGAGGGCATCCGCACCTCATTTGCAAGCGCAGGTGTGACCGGTGCCGACAGCTATATCCAAAGCACCGCCACCCCCAGCACCACATGGGTTGATCCGCGCAACAACCAGAACATCAACGTTGGCAGCATGCTCTCCAATCTTGCTATCGCATGGGACAACAATGCCAACAACAACACCAAACTGGAACGCATCATGATCCAGAAATGGATCGCTCTCTATCCCGACGGACAGGAGGCATGGAGCGAAATGCGCCGCACCGGCTATCCCGGATGGATCCGCATCTCCACCTACAGCTACGCATCCGGCGTCAGCAACAACGAGATGATCAGCCGTATCCAGTTCCCCTCCACCGAATTCTCCAACAACTCGGCAAACGCCCAGGAAGCAGTGCAGCTGCTCGGCGGTCAGGACAATGCCGGTACCCGTCTGTGGTGGGACGTAAAACGCTAATCTAAAACATGCAAAAAGCTAAAGAAATGAAAGCATTAAAATATATTCTACCGGCAATGGTACTCGCAACGGCCGGCTTTACCGCCTGCGACGATATCGAAGCCATAGATCCCGAAGTTGTGACTCCGGCCTACACATACGGACCGCAGTATTATCAGGATCTCCGCGACTATAAAGCAAGCGACCATGAGATAGCATTCGGATGGTTTGCGGAATATGGTCCCCAGAACTCCATGGCAGTGCGTTTCATGGGTCTGCCGGACTCACTGGACATCTGCTCTCTATGGGGTGGCATTCCGACCAAACCCGATGTCGTTGAAGAGATGCGCTTCGTTCAGAAAGTCAAAGGAACCAAGATGCTCGTGGTGGCTATCACACGTATTGATGCCGAGACCGACGACAAGCCCTTCAAACCGCTCTACAACGAAGGCCGCGCCGAAGGCGATCAGGAAAAGATCAATGAAGCAATCCGTCAATACGCCGAGTATTTCCTTGACCAGATATTCCTCAACGATCTCGACGGATTCGATGCCGACTACGAGCCGGAAGGCAACTATCTCAGCGGAGAACCGTTCATGGTGTTCTATCGCCATTTAGCCCAGTATCTCGGCCCGAACCCCGACATCACCAAGGAGGAACGCCGCGAACTTATCCGCGAACGCTATGGCGACGAGATGGCCAACCGCGAGGGTATCTGCGATAAGCTGCTCTGCATCGACGGTCATAACCTCAGCTCTTGTGAACCCTACTCCAACTACTTCTTCTGCCAGAGCTACGGCGGTGGCACAGGAAGCCAGAGCGGATGGCCCGACCGCAAGATTGTCCATTGCGAAAACGTTGGCGACAACTGGAAAGGCAATCTTCAGGGACTCTACAACCAGGCAAGCTGGAAACCGGCATCAGGCCGAAAGGGCGGATTTGGAGCGTTCTTCATCCACCGTAATTACAACGTTACCGAGACCAACATCGAGCCCTACTACCACTTCCGCCGTTGCATCCAGATTCAGAATCCTGCAATCCACTAATAATTGAATCGACATGAAAAATCTGAAAAATATCTTCATAATGGCCGGAGCGCTGGCCTTATGCTCAGTCGGATTCACCTCCTGTGACGACGACGATGAATATGATTTCCCCGGCGATCCCAACAACCGTGTCTTCACTGCCGACAATTCGACAACCGCAACCATAGTCCAGACTCCGGTAGGATCATTTGCGAGCCTCGACTTCCAGATGCCGGCAAAATGCAACAAGAAGGCAGCCGGCGACATCAATGTTTCGTTTACCATCGACAATAGCCTTATTGACGAATACAACGCGATCAACGAGACCGAATATCTACCCGTACCGGAAGAAGCTCTTGTAATCACCAACAAGACCGTGACCATCCCGGCCGGAGGATATTCGTCAACCGAGAATTATCAGATCGCATTCACCGACAACGAGGATGTGCTCGCCACGATCGACAATGAAAAGGGCTACCTTATCCCCGTCCGCATAGAATCGATCTCAGGCGGCAACGCCCAGGCAGCTACCTCGGTAAAGTCGCAGAGCTTCATAGTGATCAACGTGTCGCACAATGTGATCGATCCCGACGCTACCAAGGACAACCGTCGTGGCACACTTGTTGCCGACCGCAGCGGCTGGACAGTGACACCCGGAACGGATTCCTACAGCAACGGAGATCTGACCACATGGTTTGACGGCAACTACCGCAACCATGCCTCCGTAGAGACAAACGGCGATTTAGCCATAGCAATCGTGGACCTCGGCAAAGAATACTCATTCGATGGCATCTACTCGAACTACTATTATGTCTACTGGGGCAATTATGGCTACGAGGAAGGATCCTTCAACAGCACCAAGGTCTACATCAGCACCGATAACCGCGAGTGGACTTCTGTAGGAGTGGTTGAAGGTAGCGGATGGGAAGGCGCGGATTTTGTAGGATTCTACGGTCCGATGAAAGCCCGATACATCAAGATCGAACAGCCGGCGCCCAACTCATGGAGTGGCCCTGCCTTTGATTCCGGCGACTTTAACATCTATGCTGTAAATTAAAAACAAAGCATTTTTAATCATGAAAAAATATATATTTGGGACACTTGCAGCCGTGGCTATGATTTTCAGCGGTTGCAACAACGGAGAGGAATTCAACGATGCCGTGTTCATGACCGGCACGCTGACCTCGTCCAACGTGCGCTTCCTCGTCGACGGCCAGTCGGAAATGGCTCTGACCGTCAGCTCGTCGGCCAAGGCGAGCAGCGATGTGACTATAGAAGTGAAAGCGACACCTGAGATGCTTGAGGCCTACAACAAAAAGACCGGCCGCAACTATCAGCTGCCACCGGAAGATGCCTACTCGATCGAAGGAGGCAAGGTGGTGATTAAATCAGGTACCGCGCAGTCGACACAGGTGAAACTTAGCGCCGACGGCGATAAACTCCAGGAGGGTGTTGGCTACTGTCTGCCCGTGAGCATCGCCAGCGTTGAAGGAGCCGACCTCCAGCCGATCGAATCGGCACGCACAGCCTATATCCTCTTCACAAAAGTGATCAATATCAAAGCTGCCAATCTTGGTGGCAACGGAGGCTTCGACATCAAAGGATTCTGGATTTCTCAAAACGAGAACTCCCCGGTTCAGGATCTCAAAGCCATGACTTTGGAGATGAAGGTGCTCCCTGTAAGCTTCCCGAGAACCACAAGTGGAGATGCCGGAATCGCATCGCTCTGCGGATGTGAGGAAAACTTCCTTTTCCGCTTCGGTGACGGTGCAGGATTCGCAACCAACAAGCTCCAGCTTGCCAAAGGATCTATCGGCAATCCCACCCATCCCGACCAGAAGGAACACTTCGACACCAAGATAGACAAGGAATTCCCGACAGGCCATTGGTTGCACTTCGCAGCCGTGTACGACGGTCACTTCCTGCGCATCTATCTCGACGGCGAACTGATCCACTCCGTAGAATCCCAGGGCGGTTCCATCAATCTCTCCATGGCCTACGACGGCCACTCATGGGATGACGGATTCTCCATCGGACGTTCCACAGGCTACAAACGCTATTTCAACGGCTACGTATCGGAATGTCGCGTATGGAACGTGGCTCGTACACTCGATGAGATCGAAAACGGCATCTGCTATGTCGATCCCACATCGGAAGGACTCGTGGCCTACTGGCGTTTCAACGGCGAAGTTCAGGACGACGGCACCGTGCGCGATGAGACCGGCCATGGCTATGATGCCACACCGTTCGGCAACGTTCAATATGTGGACAACCAGAAATGTCCCTTCTAACAATAGGATTTGATTGGTAAGTATATATGAACTGATTTAAACTTATTCCAAAATGTTAACGCAAAACCGACCTGATTCCTTATTGCTAACCTTCCGGACCGTTTTCGGCTGATTCCATCTCTTTTCTCGGTCACGATGGAACCCCATCGCTTCCTCGAAAAGATCGGAATCATCTCGAAAACAGCCTCGAAATGTTAATTTGCAATAAGTTTAAATCAGTTCACTTAAAGATTGTGTAAGGCTTACTTTTGAACTTCATACAAATTACCCAACAACCGGAGGGGGCCTGCCAGCGATGGTAGGCTCTCTCTTTTTTGTTCCGAAAAGTTTTAATTTCCATCGCGTCTGTAGGGACTGCGCCCGATGTTAGTGCAGTCCTTAACGGGGATGGTCGGGGGATGGGAGTAAGTGATTCGGGATGTTGGCGTGTTAATATATTATCGGTAATTTTGCTACTGTAAATTTGCTATCATGAAAAAACTCATTTTTGTATCTGCACTTCTGATGCTGACATGGATTGCCGCATGCGGACAATCGCTCAACCGGGATGCGAAGTTTGACAGCACAAGCCACGATTTCGGGACGATAAAAGAGTCCGGCGGAAAGGTGAGCCATCGCTTCGAGGTAAAAAACAGCGGCAAGGAGCCTTTAGTGGTTCTCTATGCACGTGGAGGCTGCAACTGCGTCAGCACGGAGATTCCACGGCAGCCTGTCAAACCTGGCGAGACGGCGGCGATAACTGTGACTTTTGATCCTGAAAACCGCCCGGGGCATTTCAGCAAGGAGATAAACATTGTCTATGATGGGAAGAAATTCAGCAAACTCCGTATCAGTGGCACCGTGCAAGCTGCAAAAAAGCATAGCGACAGCCGATACAGCAACGAGATAGGCCATGGAATAAAGACCAATCACGAGACGATGGATTTCGGCAAAGTGAAAGCCGGAACCCACAAAGAGATGAAACTGAAATTCACAAACGACTGCGCCGTGACGGTGAATCTCGATTTCCGCATTGACGATCCGGCAGCAGGCGTATCAGTCGATTCGGGCTGCATATTGCGTCCGGACGCCGACGGTTCAGTGACCGTAAGCGTTTGCCCCTCCAAAGGTAAAGACGGAAAGGTCACAACAAGCCTAACCCCTATCGCCAACGGCTACGAACTCAAACCTATTATCATCACATACATTCCGTTATGACAAGACTATCAGTATTCATTCTGTCGCTGCTGACAATCCTACCATCAGCGGCACGAACCGAAAAGGGCGATTACCTTAACGCCAAGTTACCGACAGAGCGACGGGTCGCCGACCTGCTGAGCCGCATGACAACAGAAGAGAAAGTGGGACAGCTGCTCTGTCCGCTGGGCTGGGAGATGTACGAGATCAAAGGCCCGGGGCATGTCGACGTGTCAGACACATTGCGCCACCTGATAGCACAACGCCGTGCCGGAATGCTGTGGGCCGTCTACCGCGCCGACCCATGGACACGCAAGACCCTTGACAATGGCCTTAATCCACGCCTTGCCGCCATGGCCGGAAACGCACTGCAAAAATACGTGATCGAGAACACACGGTTGGGCATTCCGCTCTTTATAGCCGAAGAAGCTCCCCACGGTCACATGGCGATCGGCACCACTGTGTTTCCAACAGGCATAGGAATGGCGGCGACATGGAATCGCGATCTGATCCGAAGTGTTGGCGAAGTGATCGGCAAGGAGGTGCGTAGTCAGGGCGCACATATCAGCTACGGCCCCGTACTCGACCTGTCACGCGATCCCAGATGGAGCCGAGTGGAGGAAACCATGGGTGAGGATCCATGCCTTAGCGGCACTCTCGGAGCAGCCATGGCAGCAGGCCTCGGAGCCGGCGATATATCAAAGCCGGATGCCACGATAGCCACGCTGAAACATTTTCTGGCATATGCCGTGCCCGAAGGGGGACAGAACGGTAATTACGCCACCATAGGCCAGCGCGATCTACTGCAATATTTCCTTCCGCCGTTCAAGCAAGCCATAGACTCCGGAGCATTGTCGGTCATGACATCCTACAACTCGATCGACGGCATCCCCTGCACTTCCAACCGCAAGCTACTGACCGACATATTAAGCGAACAATGGGGCTTCCGTGGCTTCACCGTCTCGGATCTCTACAGTATCGACGGACTCTATGAGACCCACCATACGGCAGCCGACAAAGAGGATGCCGCCCGACAGGCTCTATATGCCGGAACAGACGTTGATCTCGGTGGCGACGCATATATGCGCCTTCTCGACGCTGCAAGGAACGGACGGCTCGATATGGAGGCCCTGGACAAGGCCGTGGCGCGTGTGCTCCGGCTGAAATTCGAGATGGGACTGTTTGAGAACCCATACGTAGACCCCGGCAAAGCCGTCGCGACAGTCAACAGCGATGCCCATCGTGCGGTGGCACTCGACGTAGCCCGTCAGTCAGTCACTCTGCTGGAAAACAGGAATGCCACTCTGCCACTCGATCCGAAAAAAACACGCATAGCCGTTATCGGTCCTAATGCCGACAACGTTTACAACCAGCTCGGCGACTACACAGCCCCTCAGGCCGAAGGCCACGTGAAGACAGTGCTTGACGGCATTACGGGATATGTTGGAAAGAACAATGTGGAATATGTCAAAGGATGCGCTATCCGCGACACTTCGCTATCCGACATCAAGGCAGCCGTAGATGCAGCGAGGAGAGCCGACGTGGTGGTCGCTGTGGTAGGCGGTTCAAGCGCACGCGATTTCAAGACAACATATAAAGAGACCGGAGCTGCCGAAGTGGATGCATCAACAATCAGCGACATGGAGAGCGGAGAGGGCTTCGACCGCACCACCTTGCGACTGCTCGGCGATCAGGAAAAACTCCTGAAGGCTCTGAAATCATCCGGCAAGCCGCTGATAGTGGTCTACATAGAAGGCCGTCCGTTGGACAAGAACTGGAGTGCCGCCAATGCCGACGCACTGCTCACGGCCTATTATCCCGGAGAGGAAGGAGGCCGGGCCGTGGCCGACGTGATCTTCGGGGCATACAATCCGGCCGGGCGACTTCCCTTCACCGTGCCACGTTCGGAAGGACAGATACCCCTGTACTATAACAAACGCCTGCCGCTGCTCCACGATTATGTAGATCAGAGCGCATCACCGCTCTACCCGTTCGGATACGGACTGAGCTACACAGATTTCACATATTCCGACATGACAGTCGAGACCAATCCCGAAAACGGATTGCCGGAACGGGTCAGCTGCACGATAGAAAACACGGGGACGAGAGACGGCGAGGAAGTGGCGCAGCTCTACATCCGCGATTGCATTGCATCGACAGTGCAGCCGGTCAAACAGTTGCGCGGATTTGAACGCATCGCCATCAAACGAGGCGAGAAACGCACCGTGACATTCAATCTGCGGCCGGAGGATTTCGAGATAATCGGAATTGATTATAAACCGGTGATAGAACCGGGCGATTTTGAGATTATGATAGGGAGTTCGTCGGACGACATCAGGCTACGCCTGACCACTACCGCCAAGTAGGCGTTTCAGATGGACAAGAAGATGGATTGCACGCGGAAATCTCGCGTGCAATTCTATTTTCAAGCGACGCGAAACCGGGAGCGAATGATAATAGGGATTGCGCCGCCAACCGGGCATATACTGTCCGATACCCTGACGTACCTGACGCAAACGATCCATAGGTACTCGCGAGAAGCGGTAGACGCAACCGGTCACCGTGTGGATATAGTATTGGTTGATGAAAACATTGTCGATCTCGTCGCGGTAGCTCTCGTAAAGGCCGAGCCGCTTCAGATGGTTCAACAAGGTGACAGCGGATTCGATACGGTCGAAAAATTGCGGATTGTCGAGCGAACGGGTCACAGATCCATTGTCGACCCGATAATAATACAGCCCCTCGGAGATCTTTATAGGGCGTTGGGCTCCAAGCTGAACGGCCAGCGCAATGGCATTGTCCTCATAGAACACCCCCTCAGGAAACGTCAGTCCGCGGCCGGAGAACAGACGGCGGTCATACATGGCGCTCCATATTGAGGTCTGCCGCGTGGCCACGCGCTTCAAAAGCGCCCCACCCTCCATTCCTGCGGCATCATCGCCAAGAGGGCTACAGGGCGATTCCGAGCCGGTGGTGGGACTCGAACGCACATAGTCAAAGAAAACCAGATCGGCAGCAGCCCCCGTTGCAGCAGCCCTACACAGCTCCACGGCATCCTCCCGGAGCCAATCGTCGGCATCAAGAAAAAGGATATAGCGGCCACGCGCCGCAGCCATGGCCCGGTTACGTCCCCCACCCTGCTTCACATTGACCGCGGAATCGATGACACGCACACGCGGATCCGCTTCTGCAAACCGATGGAGAATGGCGGAAGATTCGTCGGTCGAGGCATCATTAAAGCATATCAGTTCAAGATCGCCATCAGTCTGCTCCAGAACAGAGCGGACAGAGCGATCCAGATAACCTGCGGCATTGTAGACCGGCATGACGACAGATACGTAGGGGTTGACAGGCTGTTCCATAACAACTGCAAAGATAAGCGATAAATGAGAGATTGCAAACAACATACTCCACATAAATTAACACATAATTTAACCTGCGGAGGGTTGATAGTTAATAATAATTATTAAATTTGCACATTGGATGGCATGTGGCCATCCATAGGAAAGACAGAAAAAAGATAATAACCAATAATTAAATCCAAAGACAAATGGACATTTCCCACATTGAACATGTAGGCATAGCCGTTCCCTCACTGGACGAGGCTATCCCGTTTTATGAAAACATGCTTGGCCTCAAGTGCTTTGCCATTGAAGAAGTAGCTGACCAGAAAGTGCGCACCGCATTTTTCAAAGTCGGACAGACCAAAATAGAACTTCTCGAACCGACCGCAGAGGACAGCGCGATCGCCAAATTCATAGCCAACAACGGCGGCCGCGGTGGCATCCAGCACATTGCATTCGCCATTGAAGACGGCGTTGCCAACGCACTTGCCGAAGTGGAATCCAAAGGTGGTCGTCTGATCGACAAGGCTCCGCGCAAAGGCGCCGAAGGCCTCAACATAGCATTCCTCCATCCGAAATCGACCTGCGGCACTCTGATCGAGCTCTGCGAGGATCCTAACAAAAAATAATAAATCATATCCGTCATAAACCAACCATGAGTAATCAGCTTGAAAAAGTTCAGGAGCTTATTGCGCTGCGCAATGAAGCCCGTTTAGGCGGTGGCGAGAAAGCCATCCAGAAACAACACGAACGCGGAAAATACACCGCACGCGAACGCATTGCCCAACTTCTCGACGAGGGATCGTTTGAGGAAATTGACATGTTCGTGCGCCACCGCTGCCACAACTTCGGACAGGAAAAGAAAAGCTATCTCGGCGATGGCGTCGTGACCGGTTACGGAACAATCGACGGACGTCTCGTCTATGTCTTCGCACAGGATTTCACCGTGTTCGGCGGCTCTCTGAGCGAGACCATGGCACAGAAAATATGCAAGATCATGGATATGGCCATGAAGATGGGAGCCCCGGTGATCGGCCTCAACGACTCGGGTGGCGCACGTATTCAGGAAGGCATCAACGCCCTGGCAGGCTACGCTGAGATTTTCCAGCGCAACATCCTTGCCTCCGGCGTGATCCCACAGATCTCGGCTATCCTCGGCCCCTGTGCCGGCGGTGCCGTTTACTCTCCGGCTCTGACCGACTTCACCATCATGACCAAAGGCATCTCCTATATGTTCCTCACCGGCCCGAAAGTGGTAAAGACCGTGACCGGCGAAGATGTGACTCAGGATGCCCTCGGCGGTGCCGAAGTACACTCTTCGAAGAGCGGCGTGGCTCACTTCGCGGCAGAAGACGGCGAAGAATGCCTCAAGATCATCCGCAAACTCTTCAGCTACATTCCGCAGAACAACCTTGAGGAAGCTCCTCTGGTACCCTGCAACGACCCGATCGACCGTCTGGAAGACTCGCTCAACGAAATAATCCCCGACTCAGCCACACGTCCCTACGACATGTATGAGGTTATCGGCGCTATCATCGACAACGGCGAATTCCTTGAAGTTCAGCGCAACTATGCCAAGAACCTTATCGTAGGTTTCGCTCGCTTCAACGGCCAGGCCGTAGGTATCGTGGCAAACCAGCCCAAATATCTCGCCGGTGTGCTCGACAGCAACGCATCGCGCAAGGGCGCACGCTTTGTCCGCTTCTGCGACGCTTTCAACATTCCTCTGGTAACACTCGTCGACGTCCCCGGCTTCCTCCCCGGAACCGGTCAGGAATACAACGGTGTGATCCTCCACGGCGCGAAACTTCTCTACGCTTACGGCGAAGCCACCGTGCCTAAAGTAACCGTTACCCTTCGCAAGAGCTACGGCGGCAGCCACATCGTGATGAGCTGCAAGCAGCTCCGCGGCGACATGAACTACGCATGGCCTACAGCCGAAATCGCCGTTATGGGTGGTGCCGGTGCGGTAGAAGTGCTCTACGCCAAGGAAGCCAAAGCAGCCGAAGATCCGGCAGCCGTTCTCAAGGAGAAAGAATCGGAATACAACAAACTGTTCTGCAACCCCTACAATGCAGCACGCTACGGTTACATCGACGACGTTATCGAACCCCGTAACACCCGTTTCCGCGTGATCCGCGCCCTTCAGCAGCTTGCCACCAAGAAGCTGACCAACCCGGCTAAGAAACACGGCAATATTCCTCTGTAACCATAGATCAACGAGAAAAATGAAAAAGAAACTATTCACACTCCTGCTGCTCGTTGCCGCATGCGCCACCGTCGCGTCCGCTCAGGGACGCCGTGGACTCCGCATCAACGAGATCATGGTGCAGAACGACAGCAGCGTTGTGGACGACTATGGTTGCCGCTCGGCATGGGTAGAGCTTTTCAACTCCACCTATGCTCCGCTGGAAATATCAAGCGTCTACATCACCAACAATAAAGACGTACTGAACGTCAGCGATCCTCAGGAACGCAAGGCCATGATGTATGCCGTGCCGCTGGGCGACGTGAACACTCGCATCCCCAAACGCCAGCATGTGATCTTCTGGGCCGACAACCAGCCTACCCGTGGCACGTTCCACATGAACTTCGACATCAAGGCCGGTCAGGACAACTGGATCGCCGTGTTCGATGCCAACGGACTCGACATCATCGACTCCATCACCGTTCCGGCCACCGTTCCGGCAAATGCCACATACGCCCGTGCGTTCGACGGCATTGACAACGAGGAGAACCCCGACCAGACTTGGGAAATCCGCGACAACTCAACCGAGTCATCCTACATCACGCCAAGCAGCAACAACGTGATCAAGGACACCAACAGCAAGGTTGAACAGTTCGCCACCCAGGACAAGAACGGCTTCGCAATGACAATCATGGCTATGTGCATCGTGTTCAGCGCGCTCCTGCTTCTCTGCATCTGCTTCTACATCATCAGCAAGATTGGTGAGCGTGTGTCGAAACACAACAAGGCCAAGTCGCAGCATGGCGCACCTCTGCGCGATCTGCCCAAGGATCAGCACCCCGACCATGATTCCGGCGAAGAGATCGCAGCCATTGTCATGGCTCTTCATGAACATCTCGACACCCACGACCGCGAAAACACCGTGCTCACCATCAACAAGGTGAAACGCGCATATTCGCCCTGGAGCTCGAAGATCTACGGTCTGCGCGAAACGCCTCGCCGTTGAGAACCAACCATTAATATTGATTCAATTCATAACTAAGAAACAATGAAAGAATATAAATATAAAATCAACGGTAACGCCTACAAAGTTGCAATCGGCGATATCGAAAACAACGTTGCTCAGGTTGAGGTCAACGGTATCCCCTACAAAGTTGAGCTCGACTCAGCAAAGAAACCTGTGACTGTGGTCAATGCTCCGCGTCCATCAGCCGCTCCGCGCACAGAAAGCGGCGCGAAAGTCATTGCAAAACCGGCCACCCAGTCGACAGGCGGCTACCAGATCAAGGCTCCGCTGCCAGGCACCGTGATCTCAATTGCAGTAAAAGTGGGCGATGCTGTCAAAGCATCCGACACCGTAGCCGTGCTTGAAGCCATGAAGATGGAAAACGTGATCCACGCAGGACGCGACGGTGTTGTAAGCTCAATCAACGTTAATCCCGGCGACGCTGTGCCTGATGGCGGCGTTCTTGTCACTCTCGATTAATCGCAACAGCTATGGGAGAATTTTTCATGTCAAACCTGGAGCAGTTCTGGCATCTGACAGGTTTTTACAACGCCACATGGGAGCATTTCGTGATGCTTGCCGTCGGTCTCTTCTTCATCTGGCTTGCCATCAAGAAGGACTTTGAACCGATGCTCCTTGTGCCGATCGGCTTCGGTATGCTCATCGGCAACATTCCATTCAACGCCACAGCCGGCCTTGAGATAGGTATCTATGAGGAAGGCTCTGTTCTGAACATCCTCTACAATGGTGTCAGCGCAGGCTGGTATCCCCCTTTGATCTTCCTCGGAATCGGTGCCATGACCGACTTCTCGGCACTGATCGCCAACCCGAAACTCATGCTGATCGGTGCAGCTGCACAGTTCGGTATCTTCGGTGCCTACATGGTGGCTCTGCTGCTCGGCTTCGCACCCGATCAGGCCGGAGCGATCGCCATTATCGGTGGTGCCGACGGCCCTACAGCTATCTTCCTTTCATCGAAACTCGCCCCCAACCTTATGGGAGCCATCGCCGTGTCCGCTTACTCCTACATGGCCCTTGTTCCGGTGATCCAGCCACCGTTGATGCGCCTTTTCACCACCAAGAAAGAGCGTCTGATCAAGATGAAACCGGCTCGCGCCGTGTCGCAGAACGAGAAGATCATCTTCCCGATCGTAGGTCTGCTTCTGACATGCTTCGTGGTTCCTTCGGGCCTGCCACTGCTCGGCATGCTCTTCTTCGGCAACCTGCTGCGTGAATGCGGTGTCTGCAACCGTCTGGCCAAGACTGCAAGCAATGCCCTTACCGATATTGTGACCATCCTTCTCGGCATGACAGTAGGTGCATCTACCCAGGCATCCCAGTTCCTGACCGCACAGACCATCGGCATCTTCGCCCTCGGCTTCATGGCATTCATCATCGCCTCATCGTCGGGTGTGCTCTTCGTCAAACTGTTCAACCTCTTCCTTCCGAAAGAAAAGAAGATCAATCCGCTCATCGGCAATGCCGGCGTTTCAGCCGTTCCGATGTCGGCTCGTATCTCCAACAACCTCGGTCTGGAATACGATCCCTCGAACTATCTGCTGATGCACGCCATGGGTCCCAACGTGGCCGGTGTGATTGGTTCAGCAGTAGCTGCCGGTGTGCTTCTCGGCTTCCTTGCCTAAGCAGCCATTGGCATCATAAGAGCCTTATAATCAACACGTGCGCAACACTCTATAAAACGAAAAGAGTGTTGCGCATTTATTGTAACCACATTGTAACCAATTATTAAAAACCATCCTTAAATCTTAAATGTTATAAAACCGAATCTTAACTGAAAAGAACAATCCACAATATCTCAGAATAACCCAAAACACGAAAGAAACATGATAACTCAAAAGGTAATCGACTCTCTATATAAGACCTACAAGAAAAGGCCGGCAAGTGCCGATGAACTTGACATAGGACTGCTGTTTGAAATTCCGGTAGAACATCACGATATCGAGATTGACGACAATGCAAATCTTCTGATCAACAGCCTTCCTGAGTTTTCTCCGTTCAGAAAATTATCGCTCAACCGGATCAATGCCATTGTGGAGTTTGAAAATCGGGTGGCCGTGGTTCTGACCTCGTCAATCATATTCCTCAATAAAACCGACAATAAGTCGTTCATCCATATCCGCGAGGACAAACCCACGCTTCTTGACAAGATATTCAACCGCATCAAAGACACCGAGGAAATGTGATAATCCAGCGTAGCGGACTCATATCGGCTGGATCATCATCACAGCCTATATGCATAAAAATGTGTGACACATGTATTTGTGTCACACATTTTTCTATATACATAAACTCAGATCGAGCGCAGGATAAGGGCATTGGCTTTATCTACGAGAGTATTGTCGAGAGATGCGAGATAGATTCGCGTGGTTGACTCCGACTCATGTCCCATTCCCTCGCTTATCACACCAAGCGGAATACCCTTGTGTTTGGCTATAGATGCCCAGCTATGCCGCGCCACATACAATGTGAGTGCGAAAGGAGCTCCCACCATGCGTCCAATCCGCTTAAGATTGCGGTTTATATTATAACCGGCATTACGATAGGCCGAACGCTCGGAACATCCCGAAAAATCGGACAATATAGGAAGCAGATAATCGCTCTTCCCGATAAAATATTTACCGACCACCGCCTGCATTTCCCGTGTCCACGCAATAGACAGCCGCTGGCCCGTCTTACGACGGACATAGGTCAGACAGCCCATGCTGAGATCTTTCTTGCGGAGAAATGCCATATCTATGAAACTCATCCCCCGAAGATAGAAACTGAGCATGAATATATCCCGGGCGAAATCAAGTTCAGGATGTGCCGTGAGATCCAGCCCTTTGATCTTCCTTATCATTGCCAGTGGCAAAGCCCTTTTAACGGTACGGGCCACGCCGGTATAGACGCGTCGGAACGGTTGACTTTGCGCAACGAGTCCTTTGTCGACAGCTCTGTTATAAACCGCCCTCAATGTCCGCATATAGAACGAGATCGTGTTCTGTGCAAGGCCACGGATATATAGAAAAGACTGATAACGCTCCATCAAAGCAGGTGTCAGATCATCGAGCGAGGGATCCCCGGCAAGAATATCCGGAAGGAAGCTGAATGTGTGACGATAAAAGCGCATGAAGCTCATCAGAGAGGCTTCATAGGTCTCTGCGGTACGTATCTTGCCATCGTTCCGCAATGAAGCGGCAACAGACAGCATGAATTGCGACAGAGAGCGGTTACTGAGATCATCTGTGATACACAACACAAGTTCATCAGCCGAGACAGAAGGGGTCATTTCAATCATATGCTGTACAAGGGAGCGCACCCGTGTCAGGTCTCGCATAAGCATACTGCGGTATTCTGTCAGCAGAGCTCGTCTTGATGGATCCTCAGGCTCTCTGACAAACAAATACCGGCTATCCCATTCCACAGGCAGGATGCGGTACGGTGACGGGATATGTCGCACACGGCGATCCACATTGAGCTGAAAAAAGATTCTTCCTTCAAGATCCGTCTCTTTGTCGTGACGGAATTTTAATTTAACGGATATCATAAACTGGAAACTAATTATATTGAACTTATTGCAAGTTAATTCAATATCCTTAGAATATCCATTAAATCAGGAAAAGCCATCGGGCAAAAAAAGCAGCGGTGTGTCAATCGGATTGACACACCGCCGGAACTTTTCTTGTTACGCTGTTAAGCTATCAGGCGTTCTTCACCTTTTCAACAATAGCCTTGAAAGCGGCAGGATTGTTGAGGGCGAGATCGGCAAGCACTTTGCGGTTGATCTCGATACCTGACTTGTGGATAAGACCCATCAGCTTAGAGTAAGAGAGATCCTCCATGCGAGCGGCAGCGTTGATACGCTGGATCCAGAGAGCGCGGAAGTTGCGTTTTTTATCTTTGCGGTCGCGGTAAGCATAGGTAAGACCTTTTTCCCAAGTGTTCTTGGCAACGGTCCACACGTTGCGGCGGCAACCGAAGTAACCACGGGTGAGTTTTAAGATTTTCTTTCTTTTAGCTCTTGAAGCTACATGATTTACTGATCTTGGCATTTTTGTAAATGATTTTTGAAAGTTAGCGGCTTATGCTCTTGAGTGCTAAACATTCGGTTAATAAAAATAATATAAAATCACGAATTAAATGTTGGATTTCGAGAAATGCTTCAAGCCGGACATTATTTCATGCCGAGCAGAGCCTTAACGTTCTTTTCGTCAACAGTGGCGATCAGGCCGGAGTGAGTCAGGTTACGTTTCTGCTTCTTGGTCTTCTTGGTCAGAATGTGACTTTTGAATGCATGTTTTCTCTTGATCTTTCCTGATCCGGTAAGGGCGAACCTCTTTTTGGCACCGGAATTAGTCTTAATCTTAGGCATTTGGTTTTCTTTTAAAAATTTTAATTCGAGTTATATCTGTGCCCATAGGCACGACGTTGTTTTCTTTATTTCTTTTTCGGAGAAAGCATTATGATCATTCTCTTTCCTTCAAGCACAGGCATCTGCTCCACTTTGCCATATTCCTCAAGGTCATTGGCGAATCTGAGCAACAGAACTTCACCCTGTTCTTTGAATAGGATCGAACGTCCGCGGAAGAATACGTAAGCTTTAACTTTTGCTCCTTCCTGAAGGAATCCGATAGCATGCTTGAGCTTGAAGTTGTAGTCATGATCATCGGTCTGAGGTCCGAAACGGATCTCCTTAACCACAACCTTGGTTGCCTTGGCTTTCTGCTCCTTCTGATGCTTCTTCTGCTGATACAGGAATTTCTGATAATCCAGAATCTTGCATACCGGAGGAGCGGCATTGGGCGAGATCTCGATCAGATCAAGTCCCTGCTCATCGGCAATCCGCATGGCTTCCTGAATGGAATATACACCGGTCTCGACATTATCTCCGACGAGGCGCACTTCGCGTGCACGGATACGCTCATTGATCGCGTACTGATCTTTAGGCGCCATAGGGCCTCGACGTTGCTGTGAGTTATTGTTTCTCGGACGTGGTCCGGGGATAAAAGGCTTTTTCTCCATTCAGTGGGGTTATTGATTAATCATTTCTTCGACTTCTTTAGCCAAATTCGATGCAAAGGTAGCAATTTTCATCGTACCTTTATCACCTTCGCCCTGTTTTCTTACAGAAATTTCACCATTTTCGGCTTCTTTTTCTCCTACAATAAGCAAATAGGGGATTCTTTTGAGCTCGTTATCGCGGATTTTCTTTCCGATCTTCTCATTTCTGTCATCGACAATGGTACGCACATCTGCCATGTTAAGCTCTTTAGCGACCTGATATGCGTAGTCATTGAATTTCTCGCTGATCGGCAGAACAACAGCCTGATCAGGAGCGAGCCACAACGGGAAGCGTCCGGCGGTGTGTTCAAGAAGAACAGCCACGAAACGTTCCATTGATCCGAAAGGCGCACGGTGGATCATCACGGGACGATGTTTCTGGTTGTCGGCTCCGGTGTATTCAAGCTGGAATCGTTCCGGCAGATTGTAGTCCACCTGAATTGTTCCGAGCTGCCAACGGCGACCGATAGCATCTTTCACCATAAAGTCGAGCTTGGGACCATAGAAGGCTGCCTCGCCGAGTTCTTTGCGTGCCTTGAGTCCTTTTTCCTCACATGCCTCGATGATGGCATTTTCAGCAAGATGCCAGTTCTCGTCCGTTCCGATATATTTTTCCTTGTTATTGGGATCGCGCAGAGAGATCTGAGCCTCGAAATTGTCAAATTTCAGAGCCTTGAAGATATAGAAGATGATATCCATAACTTTCAGGAACTCATCCTTGATCTGATCGGGGGCACAGAAGATGTGGGCATCGTCCTGCGTGAATCCGCGAACTCGTGTCAGACCATGAAGCTCACCGCTCTGTTCGTAACGATACACGGTGCCGAACTCCGCGAGGCGCAGAGGCAGATCGCGGTAGCTGCGCGGAAATGCCTTGAAGATCTCGCAGTGGTGGGGGCAGTTCATCGGTTTCAGCAAATATTCCTCACCCTCTTCCGGAGTGTGGATGGGCTGGAATGAATCCTTGCCATATTTTGCGTAGTGGCCTGAGGTCACATACAGGTTCTTGTTGCCGATATGGGGCGTGATCACCTGCAGATAGCCATATTGTTTCTGGATTTTACGCAGGAACTGTTCGAGACGGTCGCGTAGAGCGGCACCCTTGGGCAACCACAGCGGCAGACCGGCACCAACATTCTGTGAGAACGCGAAGAGTTCCATCTCCTTACCCAGTTTACGATGGTCGCGTTTCTTAGCCTCTTCAAGCACTGCAAGATATTCATCAAGCATTTTCTGCTTGGGGAATGTGACACCATAAACGCGCACAAGCTGATTGCGTTTTTCATCGCCACGCCAGTAAGCACCGGCAAGCGACATAATCTTCACGGCCTTGATGGGTGCCGTTGTGGGGATATGCGGACCACGGCAGAGATCAGTGAACGATCCCTGAGTGTAGGTGGTGATGTGTCCGTCCTCAAGTTCGCTGATAAGCTCGCACTTGTATTCTTCATTGCGGTCGCCGAAAAGTTTCAGCGCATCAGCCTTTGAAATGTCGGCGCGTACAATCGGCTGCTTCTCACGGGCAAGTTCAAGCATTTTCTTCTCGATCTTGGGGAAATCAGCAGCGGTGATCGTGTGCTGTCCGGGATCGATATCATAGTAGAAACCATTCTCAATAGCCGGACCGATGCCGAATTTAACTCCGGGATAAAGTTCCTGAAGCGCTTCTGCAAGAAGGTGGGCGGAGCTATGCCAGAAAGCATGCTCACCTTCGGGATCATCCCATTTGAAGAGCTTGATCGAGGCATCCTCCGTGATGGGACGTGTAAGATCCCACTCCTGATCGTTGACAGATGCTGCCAACACATCCTGAGCCAGACGGGAGCTGATGCTTTCAGCCACCTGAAGCGGTGTGATTCCGCTTTCAAATTCTTTTACCGAATTGTCGGGAAATGTAATCTTTATCATTGTTATTCAATAATTTATCAAACGTCAATGCCCGACATCACGCGATATCGAGGGCAAATCGACTGCAAATTTAGCGTTATTTTATTGATATTCCAATATTTCAGCCACGATTTTTCCAATTTATCACAGCATTTCCCGATTATTTGGCCGGAGCCAACAACCGGATCTGCGAGGCATCGGCACGAAGCGTCTGTCCGACGGTTTCCGTTGGGATCAAGGCAATGAAACGCGCCATGACCGAATTACCGAAAGCTACTCTCTGAGCCACGGGATTGGCCTCAATATTACCGAATTCACCCGGGGCATCGACTTTATGCCAGTCTATGCCATTGTCACTTGCCATCACAACGTATCTGTAGATCAGTCCACCATTATCTTCCACATCCGGCGTATAGACCAATCCGGCAACCGGCTGTTCAGAGCGCATATCATAGAAATACACCGGATTCTCTCCGCCACGGGCATACTGGATCCAGCCATCGGAAACCATCGTGGGAAGTGATACGGCAGCCGATTCATCATCCGATGCAGGCATCACCATCCGATACGCCCCTGTCAACTTAGCATGCGGCTCGCCACGGCTCTGCAACACATTCAGTCGTAGATCCGACGGATGCACCTCATCAAATGTCAGGATTCGCTTCTTACCGATAGTTGTTCCGGATGCTATCGCCTGCCACTGACCGTCAATCAGCCCTTCCACATCGAACCGCTCCACCCGTTGCCCTTTGGCGATCTCCTCTTCAAGCACCACGGCCGTGATTCCACACGAAGGGTCTTTCAGCTTGTTTTCAGAGAAATTATCGTCAATCCAACGACGGAGTTCCATCAGGCGATCCACATCAGCATCGGCAATCAAGCCACGGCGATCCGGTGGGATATTGAGAAGCAGAACCGAATTGCGCCCAACCGATTGCAGATAGATCTCAGCCATACGCCGGAGCGAATGGGGCTGCTCAGTATCGTGATAGAACCATCCCGGACGAATAGAGACATCAACCTCGGATGGCCACCAGTAAAGCCGGTCGGCGGCAACGACGCTCGACCGTTCGCCGATCAAAGGAGACATTCCGTCAATCCCCAGCGCATTGTTGACAGAATCGGAATAGCTGAAAATAGAAGGCACGAGCGGAGTGACACTCCATTCGGTCTCTCGTCCACGACCACCTTCATTGCCTACCCAGCGAACGTCGTCGCCCGTGATGGCGAGCACAGCGTCCGGCTGCAACCGGCGCATTGTCTCACGGAAACGCAACCAGTCATACTCCTGCTTCTTGCCATTCGGCCCTTCGCCACAGGCTCCGTCAAACCACACTTCATCAATCTTGCCGTAGTTTGTAAGCAATTCGGTCAACTGCGCCACGAACATATCATTATACCGTGGGGAATCCCCGTAGCATGCTGCATTTCTATCCCATGGCGAAAGGTATATACCGAGTTTCATCCCATACTTGTCGCACGATTTCCGAAGATCGGCAACAACATCCCCCTTGCCGCCACGCCAGGCCGACGAAGCCACAGAATGCTTAGTTGTGGCCGTAGGCCAAAGGCAAAATCCGTCATGATGTTTTGCCGTAAGGATCACCATCTTGAATCCGGCATCCTTAAGCGATCTGACCCACTGGTCTGTATCGAGTTCCGATGGATTGAACATCTCCGGAGACTCTGTCCCGTCGCCCCATTCCCGATCAGTGAAAGTGTTCATTCCAAAGTGCAGGAATGCAGTTAATTCACGTTCCTGCCATGCAAGCTGCCTCTCATTGGGCACAAGCCGCGAGGCCATATCTATTTTTGTAACGGAATCAGCTCCGGCTGGGAACGTCAGTTCCTTCACATAGTATTCCTCTGCCGTGGCCGTCATTGCTCCGGAAGCGAATGCGGCGCTCAAGATCATCAAACCTGATAAATTCATATTATGACAAGGTGTTGGTTACAGATTATTATATTTCTCCGGTATAGGATACTCAAAACGGACAGGATCGTCATATTCTATCTGAGCCTGACGCAGTTTCTCCATCATCCGGGCGGTGACCTCCTCCATTCCGGGCTGTCCGTAAATATTTTTCATCTCCGTAGGATCGGATTGCAGGTCATACAGCTCCCATTCGTCAATATCATTATAGAAATGGATCAGCTTATAACGGGAGTCGCGCACCCCATAGTGACGTTTCACCGCATGCTCGGCAGGATATTCATGGAAATGATAGTACAGACAGTCGCG
This sequence comes from uncultured Muribaculaceae bacterium, assembly GCA_910579185.1. Classification (GTDB taxonomy): domain Bacteria; phylum Bacteroidota; class Bacteroidia; order Bacteroidales; family Muribaculaceae; genus Paramuribaculum. The sequence continues at coordinate 32,652 of CAJTTG010000002.1, read as the reverse complement.
CCATTCATCCGGATGCTCCCCTTTCAGCAACGGGAGCATGGAAACGCCCTGCATGTCCGACGGCACCTCAACGCCGGCAAGATCAAGAAACGTCGGTGCATAGTCGATATTCTGCACCATCTCTCCAATGTCACCCTTGGCCTCATACCCCTCGGGAAGCATCATGACAAGCGGCGTGCGCATGGATTCTTCATACATGAACCGTTTGTCAAACCATCCGTGCTCTCCCATGTAAAAGCCTTGATCGGAAGTATATACAACAAGGGTATTGTCGAGCAGACCATTATCGCGTAGATAGTCGAGCACGCGCCCCACATTGCGGTCGAGCGAGGCCACAACCTTCGCATAATCGCGCATATACCGCTGGAACTTCCATTCTGTCAGAGAGTCGCCGCTAAGTCCTGCTTCCCGGAATTCGGCAATTATGGGATCATAGTGCGCATTCCATCGAGCGAGCTGCTCCGGATCCATCCGCGACAGCATATTTTCATAACTGCCGCGCAGACGAGTGTTCTCCCCCGGTATGAGCATCTTGTTATCGTAGGCTATATCCATGTCGTGGGCGCTGGCTATCGACATTTCCTGCTGCTGAGCCGCCACACGTCCTTCATACTTATCATAGAAATTATCCGGCAGATCGAATGTCCTATCCTCGTATAATTCAAGATCGCAGGTATCGGCAAGCCAGTTGCGGTGGATAGCCTTATGATGGATCAGCAGGCAGAATGGTTTCCGGGGATCGCGCTCACGCTCCATCCAGTCTATTGCCTGATCCGTGATGATATTTGTCAGATAACCATGACGGACTATCGTGTCCCCCGTCTGTTCTATAAACTGCGGATTGTAGTAGTCGCCTTGCCCCGGGACAATCTCCCAGTGGTCGAATCCGGTCGGAAGTGTGTGCAGGTGCCATTTCCCGATCAGGGCTGTCTGATAACCTGCACGTTGCAGATATTTCGGGAACGTAGGCTGCGATCCGTCGAACACATCCGTTTCATTCGACCGGAATCCATTGGTGTGGCTGTGCTTGCCCGTCAGCATGCATGCACGCGAGGGGCCGCTGAGAGAATTAGCCACAAACGAATTTGTGAACCTCACGCCATCTGCGGCAATGCGGTCGAGATTCGGAGTCGAGATATTGCGCGTGTCGTAAGCGCTCATCATCTGCGCCGTGTGGTCATCGGTCATAATATAGACAATATTCGGATGCCGGGCACTATCTGTAGATTTATCCGCGCCTGTGGCCGGGATAGCGACCAGAGAGATGGCAACGCCGGGAATTATGGGAAGATATCTGCAATTCATGGATTATTGATTGGTTTTGAATAAATATACGCACAAAAGTCCGCGATGCGAAGTTAATGTTTTTACGTCTCACATACAATAGCGAATCAGCCATAATTACTAACTTTGCGCCGAAAAAAACGGATCACTCATGAATAGAAGCATCATATCACTGGCTATAGGCACATTTGCGCTCGGGATCGCCGAATTCGGCATGATGGGCATTCTTAGCGAAGTGGCCAACGGAATAGGTGTCAACATCGTAGAGGGAGGGCACCTCATATCGGCATATTCTCTTGGCGTCGCGGTCGGATCTCCACTGCTGATCGCGCTCAGGCGTATGCCGTTAAAAAAGCTCATGCTCATACTTGCCGCCACTATTTTCATAGGCAACCTGCTGGCCGCGCTCTCGCCGGAATACCATATCCTGCTGGCAGCACGTTTTATTTCCGGACTTCCCCACGGAGCTTTCTTCGGTGCCGGAGCCATAGTCTGTTCCCGTCTGGCCAAACCCGGACAGGGAGCTGTAGCAGTAGCCGTGATGGTAGGAGGCATGACCGTGGCCAACGTGGTGGGAGTGCCTATGGCTACTTTTGTGTGCAATGTCCTGAGCTGGCGCATGGCATTCGGATTGGTAAGTCTTTTCGGAGCCATGGCCTATTGTGGCATGCGTCTGTGGCTGCCATACCTCTCACCCCTCCCCGACGCCGGGATCAGAGGTCAGTTCCGTTTCCTGCGCCATGCCGCCCCATGGCTGATCTACACCGGCGTTTTCTTCGGACAGGCAAGTGTGTATTGCTGGCTCAGCTACATTGATCCGATAATGACCAATGTGGCGCAGTTCCCTCTCTCATCCATGACCTGGATCATGATGGTGGCCGGAGCCGGTATGGTTGTAGGCAACGCTCTTGCCGGCAAACTCTCCGACCGCTATGGAGCGGCTCTCGTGACCGGATGCATTGCCGCAGGATTAATATTTGTGATGCCGGCAGTCTATTTCTGCTCCGGCATGAAGATCCCGTCCATTCTACTCTGCTTTGTGGCCACCGCCGGACTCTTCGGTGTGGGCGGTCCGCTTCAATATCTCATAGTGCGCTATGCAAAGGGTGGGGAGATGCTTGGCGGTGCTGGCATACAGATCGCTTTCAATGTCTCCAATGCCATGTCGGCATCGCTCGGAGGAATAGCCATCCATCACGGTCTCGGACTGGCATCGCCGGCTTTGGTCGGCATTCCATTCGCCATAATAGGAGCCACAGCACTCTTTATCCTCAGCCACAGGGCGGCAGCTGAAAAAGCATAACGCCCAACCAACCTTTTGCGACGCAAGGTTGTTGTAATAGTGAATGTAGAAAAAACAGCACTTAATTCTCTTAATTACTATAATTCACTATTATTATGAACACCGCACCTCTACAAGGAATCAAAGTGGTCGACTTTACAGCCGTACAGTCAGGCCCTTCATGTACTCAAATGCTTGCCTGGCTTGGAGCCGAAGTCATAAAGATCGAACGCCCCGGATCGGGCGACGCAACCCGTAAGGAACTCCAGTTCCTCCCCGATGAACCAAGCTACTACTTCCTTCAGCTCAACTCCGACAAGAAATCTCTGACCCTCGACGCCGCCACCCCCGACGGAAAGGAAATCCTGACAAAACTTATCAAGGAAGCTGATATTTTCGTTGAGAACCTCCACCCGGGAGCAATGGACAAACTCGGCTTCAGCTGGGAAGTTGTTCATCAGCTCAACCCCCGTTGTATCTACGGAACAATCAAGGGCTTCCCATTATCATCAAAATTCAAGGATCTGAAAGCCTACGAACCTATCGCACAGGTAACCTCAGGCGCAGCTTCAACAACTGGCTGGTGGCAGGGTCCCGACAACGTTCCTACACAGAGCGGTGCCGCCCTCGGCGATTCCAACTCCGGTATGCACCTTCTGATCGGTCTGCTTGCGGCTCTGATGCAGCGTGAGCGCACCGGCGAGGGATCTTTCGTCTATCAGTCGATGCACAACGCATCTCTTAACCTCTGCCGAATCAAGACACGAGATCAGTTGACCCTCGACCGTCTCGGCTACCTGACACAGTTCCCACAGTATCCGAATGAGAAATTCGGTGACTTTGTTCCCCGTTCAGGCAACCAGGAAGGTTCGGGCGTTCTGGGATGGACTTATAAGTGTAAAAACTGGGAAACCGATCCAAATGCTTACGTATATGTCATTCTCCAGCGCGATGCCAAAAGTTTCGAGAAAGCATGCAAGGCACTGGGATTTGAAGATTGGCTGACCAATCCCGATTTCAATACTGCCGATGCACGAGACAGACACAAACAGGAAATCTACAAACGTATCGAAGCCTGGACCATCACCAAGGATAAGTATGAAGTTACCGAACTGCTGTCAGCTGCCGCAGTACCTGTCGGCCCGGTAATCTCAACCAAGGAGCTTATGGACGACCAGTCGCTCTACGACGGCAACACCCTCGTCAAGATCAATCAGGGTGGCAAGATCGGTGAATTCGTGACCGTGGGTTGTCCGTTCACCATCTCCAACTATCAGCCTACCTACGGCCCGTGTCCTACACTTGGCGGCAACACCGACGAAGTGCTGACATCTCTGGGCTACACAGCCGACCAGATCGCTTCGTTTGCCAAGAACGGCACAACAGCGCCATTGGCCGACGGACAGATGTAATCAGATTATCTGATTCCTGATAGCACACAATTTTCACATACAGGCGGCTTGCGGAATGGCCGTGACGCCATCCACAAGCCGCCTTCATTTCCAAAATTCAAAACCCAACACTATGAATCCAACTAACAATACAAATGCCGCCGCTGCCTCCAAACCTCAGTTCCCGGAACAGGTGACAGGCATGTACATTCTCGCCGAATCGCTACGCCGCCTCGGACTGATGGATGTCTATGGCCTTGTAGGCATTCCCGTCACGGAAGCTGCCTACGCCATGCAGAAAGTCGGCATCAATTACTACGGCTTCCGTTTCGAGCAGCAGGCCGGCATGGCAGCCGCCACACACGGCTTCCTGACCAAGAAGCCCGGTGTGCTGATGACGGTTTCCTCTCTCGGTTTTCTCAATGGACTGACAGCCACGATCAACGCCACGGTCAACTGCTATCCTATGATCCAGATCTCCGGAGCCAGCGACCCTACTATGGTTGATATGGATATGGGCACATACGAACAGCTCGACCAGCTCAATGCCGCCCGTCCTTACGTAAAAGCAGCCTTCCGTTGCAGCTATGCAAAAGACATTCCCGTTGCTGTGGCACGCGCCTACCGCGCAGCCGTCAGCGGACGTCCGGGCGGTGTCTATATCGATATGACAACCCCGGCTTTGGGCGAGATCATGAACTGGAGCGATGTGGAGAAGCTATTCTACACTCCCGTCGATCTTTACTCTCCGGTAGCACCGAATGCCGATGCTGTCACACGCGCCGCACAGATAATCGCATCAGCTAAGAAACCGGCTATCCTGCTCGGCAAAGGCGCCGCACAGGCTCAGGCCGAGGATCTGATCAAGGAGCTGTCGGACACCTACCGACTCCCCTATCTCGCCATGTCCATGGCCAAAGGTCTGCTGCCTGATGCCGCACCATTGAGTGCGTTGTCATGCCGCAGCACGATCATGGAACAGGCCGACGTGGTTATCGTGATCGGAGCGCGAATCAACTGGATGCTCTCTTTCGGACGTGGAAAGTGGAATCCCGATGTTAAATTCGTTCAGCTCGATGTTGCTCCGCAGGAAATTGACCGCAACGTACCGATCGCAGCGCCGGTTGTAGGCGATATGAATCTTTCGCTGAAAGCCCTTCTGGCCGAACTGCCCAAATACAAGATGTCCGTTGATCCTACATGGGTTTCATCCCTCCAGGCCGAATCAGCTGAAAAGAACAAGAAATTCACCGCACGCCTACAGGCAGCGGCTACTGCAATGCCAATGACCCACTGGACTGCCCTCAACACCATCAAACCGATTCTTGAGGCAAATCCGGATGTGATCCTCATCAACGAGGGTGCCAACACACTCGACGACACCCGTGACACCATCGACATGTCGCTCCCACGCCACCGCGTTGACTGCGCATCATGGTCTATCATGGGAATGGGCATCGGATCAACCATCGGTGCCGCCGTAGCCACCGGCAAGAGCGTCGTAGCTATCGAAGGTGACTCTGCTTTCGGTTTTTCCGGCATGGACGTTGCCACGATCTGCCGCTACAAACTCCCCTGCACAGTAGTGATCTTCAACAACGGTGGTATCTATAATGGTGTCGGCGAAGATCCTTCCGGCAAGAATGCTCCTGCGCCGACAACACTCGACATCAATGCCCGTTACGACAAGATAGGCGAGGCTTTCGGAGCCACACCCTACTATGTCACCACCCCCGAAGAATTGAGCAAAGCCCTGACCGAGGCCATCGCATCAAAGAAACCGTGCGTGATCGACGTCCAGCTGGCTGCCGACTCCGGCAAAGAGTCAGGCCACATCGGCTACCTCAACCCTACACCATTAATTGAATACACCGTATAAACATGTCGAGGGCAATTGCAAGGTCAATTGCCGCCTCAGATGCTCTCGGAAGTGCCGGCGGATAGAATCCCGGCACAAACCGATGCAAATACCCACCGATGCACTTCCGCCTGAGCATTGGCACTCTGACCTACCAAGATAAAAATGTGAACTATCTGATTTTTTCGAGTCCAGAATCTCCGTTCAGCCTTTTTCCGGCTCACACCGACGACCGGCCTGACACAGAATTCCGCTCCTGATCCGACCATTTAGATCCGTTAATTCGTCCAATACTCCGCGACTGTATCCCCACTCTGTTTCAAAAAACCGTTTCTTTTTACTCTAACTTTTTATTAATCAAGATATGTTACACATCATTCTCTATGCTATCGTCCCGATCGTGGTGATCATGCTCGTCGGCTTTATCTCCGGCAAAAGAGGCGTGTTCAATGGCGACGATTCAAAGAAATTCAACAAGGTTGTGCTCGACTACGCATTGCCGGCAGCATTGTTCATCTCTATCGTGCAGTCAAGCCGTGAAATGCTTGCCCGTGACCTGAAAGTCACCTTGGTATCAACAGTTGTGATCATGGCCTGCTTCATGATCGTCTATTTCATCTTTGCAAAGTGTTTCAAGAAAAACACCGGTGCCGACGGTGCCGTCGCAGCGTTGATCAACGGTTCTCCTACAATCGGCTTCCTCGGGTTTGCCGTTCTTGAGCCTATCTTCGGAACCAATGCGTCGGTAGCCCTCGTTGTGGCCATCGTAGGCATCGTGGTGAACGCGATCGGCATTCCGGTAGGTCTTTCCCTTATGAACGCGTCGCTCGATAAGCAGCAGCCCGGAGCAAAAAAGGAAAGCGCCTGGAAACCTGTGATCAACGCCCTTAAACAGCCTGTGGCCTGGGCTCCTATCCTCGCCGTAGTCTGGGTTCTCGCCGGAATTCCATGGCTGAAAGATTTCAGCCCGTCATTCAACCTTATCGCAAAGGCCAATGCATCAATGGCTGTGTTCTCTGCCGGTATCACCCTGTCGGCTATTAAAGTCACCATCAACTGGCAGGCTGTACTCGGCTCTATCCTCAAACTGATTATGATGCCGGCAATGGCTCTCGCCGTAGGTATGCTTTGCCACATGGATACAATGAACCTCTACATGCTCGTTGTCGCATGTGCACTGCCACCGGCATTCTCCGGTATCATCATCGCCGACGAATACGATGTCTATGTAGCCACCGGCACCTCATCGCTGACCCTCAGTGTTATCCTCTTCGTGGTCGCCTGTCCTGTCTGGCTCTACATCACTGAGTTCTTCGCCGGTCCTTGTCCGGGTGTGACCATCTAATCTCTCTATATATCCCCGATCCATGGCGCGGAGCTGTAATCCGGCTTCGTGCCTTGGATCTTTCTTTTTTCAATATACGGACAGAAATTATGAGCAGACAGGTAATGGACGGATGCACGGCTGCGGCACACGTGGCTTATGCATTCAGCGAAATAGCGACAATCTACCCCATCACCCCGATTGCATCCATGGGGGAAACGGCTGACAAATGGGCATTATCCGGACGGAAAAACCTGTTCGGAACGACCATGTCGGTCAAGGAGATGGAAAGCGAACTTGGAGCTGCCGGAGCCACACATGGAGCATTGGCGGCAGGTGCTTTCGCCACGACTTTCACCGCATCGCAGGGATTGATGCTGATGATACCCAATATGTATAAGATAGCCGGAGAGCTGCTGCCGGGTGTGTTCCATGTCGGAACACGTTCTCTCGCCACCCACGCCCTCAGCATCTTCGGCGACCATCAGGACGTGATGGCATGCCGCGCCACAGGGTTCACGTTCCTCGCATCAGCATCCGTACAGGAGACCATGGATCTCGCTCTCGTGGCCCATCTGGCCGCAATCGAAGGCTCTCTGCCCGTACTACATTTCTTCGACGGCTGGCGCACATCAAACGAACTGGAGACAATCGACGTGATCCTCTATGGCACAATGCTCCCGATGCTCAACATGGATAAAGTTGCAGAATTCCGCCGGCGCGCCATGAACCCGGAGCATCCCGACCTCCGCGGATCTGCCCAAAATTCCGACGTATATTTCCAGAACCGCGAGGCTCCCAACCGCCTTTACGATGCTTTCCCCGGAATAGTCCAGAAAGCAATGGACAAGGTGGCAGCTGCCACAGGGCGTCAGTATCATCTGGTTGACTATGCCGGAGATCCGCAGGCCACGGATATAGTGATCGCCATCGGATCATCCACCGAAGTCATCCAGGACACCATAAGCTATCTCAACGCCAACGAAAGCTATCATGCCGGAGTGGTCAAAATACGCCTCTACCGTCCGTTCCCGACAAAGGAACTGCTCGATGCGATCCCACCGACGGCAAAACGTATCGCCGTGCTCGACCGCACAAAAGAACCGGGAGCCGACGGAGAACCGCTATATAAAGATGTGGCCACAGCCATTCTTGGTTCCGGACGTCAGATAAAAGTGATAGGCGGTCGCTACGGACTCTCAAGCAAGGATTTCAATCCACTGATGGTCAAGGCCGTCCTCGACAACCTCGCCTCTCCAACATCAATAAATGGCTTCACGGTAGGGATCAATGATGATGTCACCCACAAATCCCTGCCGGTCGACACCCGTCATTTCATCAATCCTGATCCCGACGTGACCCAAGCCATTTTCTACGGAATGGGAAGCGACGGAACGGTCGGTGCTACAAAACAGCTGGCCTCGATCTTATCCGAGGCCGACAATCTCTACACTCAGGCATTCTTCAACTATTCCGCCAAGAAATCAGGTGGCTACACCATCTCGCAGCTGCGTTTCGGTCCAAACACTATACGCGCGGCCTACCCTATAATCGAAGCCGACTACATAGGATGCAACAAGGACATCTACGTAGACCGGTTCCGGATGCTCGACAATATCAGACCCGGCGGAACATTTGTGCTCAATTCAGAATGGACGCTGGAGCAGATGGAAACCAGGCTGCCGGCTCATGTGCGTCGGCAGATAGCCTCGCTCGGCCTGAAATTCTACAACATCGACGCTCGCGCCATTGCCGCTAAAAATGGCCTTGGTGTACGCATAAACACCATCATGGCCACCGTCTTTCTCCATCTTATCCACAGCCATTCAGTGGATTTCGACAAGACTATGACACTGCTGCGCCAGCAGATAACCACCGCCTACCGTCACGAAGGGGGCGACGTGGTCAAGAACAATCTCGCGGCGATAGATGCCGCCGTGGACTCTCTCCAAGAAATACAATACCCCGTCTCATGGGCCGAGGCAACCGACAGCACCGTTGCCGGCGAGCCGGAAAAAATTCCGGTTTTTATAAGCGATGTGGCACGTCCATGTCTGAATTTGTTGGGTAATGAATTGCCGGTGTCGGCACTCCGGCCCGACGGTACGATGCCTATGGGAACCACGGCCTATGAGAAACGGCGTATTGCTGATAATATCCCCGTGTGGCTCTCACAAAAGTGTGTGCAATGCACGGAATGTTCACTCGTTTGTCCCCATGCTGCCATCCGTCCATTCCTGTTGGACACCGCAGAGGCATCAAAAGCTCCCGACGGATTCCAGATGATTCAGGCAAAAGGATCTGAAGTCCTGAAGCCTTACAAGTATCACATCCAGGTCTATCCGGAGGACTGCACCGGTTGCGGATCATGCGCCACCATCTGTCCCGGGAAAGCCCTCTCCATGGTTCCGATAGCCGAAGCACTCGGACAGGAAAAGGCCGAACTTGAATTCTGTCAGAAAAACGTTTCGCTGAAAGAGGATCTTTTGCCTCGCACATCGATCAACGGATCTCAGTTCCGCCAGCCGCTGTTGGAATTCTCAGGAGCTTGTGGAGGATGCGGAGAAACACCCTACGTGAAACTGCTAACCCAACTGTTCGGCGAACGTATGCTCATTGCCAACGCCACCGGTTGCTCATCCATCTGGGGAGCCAACTTCCCGAGCAACGCCTACTGCACCAACTCTCGCGGACAAGGCCCGGCATGGGGCAACTCCTTATTTGAGGACAATGCCGAATATGGATTCGGCATGGCCTGCGCCATAGAAACGCGGCGCAAAGCTCTCGCCGACGACGTACGCAACCTCATCGCCACCCGTTCAGCTCCCGATAATATACTGACAGCGGCGCAGACCTGGCTCGATGCCTTCAACTCCGCACCACACTCCGCATCAGCCGGAGAAGCACTGATAGCGGCCATCGGCAGCAATCCTTCAACGGAAATCCTGCGCTCCATTGCCGGACGCGCCGACCTTCTGACAAAGAAATCGATATGGGCTATTGGCGGCGATGGATGGGCCTACGACATCGGTTTCGCCGGACTCGACCATGTCCTTGCCCAGAACACCGACATAAACATTCTGGTGATGGACACCGAATGCTACTCCAACACAGGAGGCCAGACCTCGAAAGCCACTCCGATCGGAGCCGTGATGAAATATGCCGCCGACGGCAAACGCACCTACAAAAAGGATCTCGGCCGCATGATGATGACCTACGGAAACATTTATGTTGCCTCAATATCCCTCGGAGCCAACTATGCACAGGCAATCAAAGCCCTGTCCGAAGCGGAAGCCTATCCGGGGCCATCTATCGTGATAGCCTACTGTCCCTGCATCAATCATGGCATACGCTCAGGTATGAGCCATAGCATAGTGGAGGAAAAATTGGCTGTTAAAGCCGGCTATTGGCCGCTCTACCGGTTTAATCCGGCAGCGACATCCGGCAGCGATCCTCTGACAATCGATTCAGCAGCTCCGGATGGATCCATGATCACATTTATCAACGGAGAGGACAGGTATGCCGATCTACGCATGGTTGATCCGGCGGAAGCCGCCATCCTGCAACCCGATCTGGAGAAACGAGCCGCCAAAATCTACTCGATCATAGCCTCAAACCGTACATTCTGACAATTCTTCTATCATTCATTCTCTCGGGCGGTGTGCCAAAATCCACAGATGGCGCACCGCCCATCTTTTTAACACAAATATTTTGGACGGGACAGACGAATTGCATAACTTTGCCGATGCAAAACGACAGCCGACATGTTGTCGTCAGGCCAGACCAATTCCCATGGCAAATAAGGCAAGAGAGCCTTTTAGGAATTGAGACCGCGGTTTGGCCTTCTCCTCAAATAAATAGGTAGCCCCCGGTTGTGCTATATATCCTACAGTAATAGCGGACTCTGACCTCGGTCAGATTGTCTGCTGTAATGATATATCCACACCGGTTACCAACCAACAGACAAACCAACAGACAAAACCACGGCGTGGACTCTTATCGAGCCCACGCTTTTTTTACACATAAAATTAAAACTTATATGACACTTGGAATGAAGAGAATCTTGCTTTTTACTTTGTATGCTGTCTTGTCAATCGGAGCGTTCGGCAGTATTTCCACTACTATCAACAGCATCGATTATGTGCTCAATGAGACTGCTATGACGGCGATAGCCGGATTAGCATCTACGAACAACAAAGCCAATAAATATCCCTCCAGACGTAGTGTCAATATTCCTGAGACAGTAACATATAATGGTGCGATATATGAAGTAATTGGAATTTCTGATCAGGCATTCCAAAATGACACAATACTCTCATCTGTGACAATACCGCCATCTGTAACTAAGATCGGCAAATTAGCTTTTATGGATTGTAAAAATCTAAATACAGTGAATTTATCGGATGGATTGCATGAGATAGGGTCAGGTGCGTTTAGGAATTGCCCACTTGCTTCTGTGACGATTCCTCCATCAGTAACTAAAATCGGAGCTATGGCATTTTATTATTGTAAAAATCTAAATACTATAAATTTACCTGAGGGCTTACAGGAGATTGGGAGTAGTGCTTTTTCCGGATGTCAAATCTCTTCAATTATACTGCCTTATTCAATTGAATCTGTCGGTGATAACGCATTTGGTTCCAGACCTAAGAGTATTGCAATACAAAATCCGGGGACGAACTACACTGGATACATTGGCTACTACACCACTATAATTTACTCCTATTCAAGGATACCACTTGTGAATTTTGCAAAAACAATACAATCGGGAGGAACTTATACAAAAGTATATGTACCGAAAGGATGTGTGGAAGCTTATAAGGCGATTGATCCATTCTCCAAGTTTACGGTGCTTGAATTTGGGGAGGAGACGTGCGAGTTACAGATCAATCAGGGTGATTTCGGGTCGCTGACACTCGATATTCCCAAGAATGCAAATCAGATTGTGAAGATTGAGGACAACGACCAGTGGAAAATTGAATCGGTACTGTTCAATGGCAATGACATGACATCGTCGCTGTCCGGCAACCGGCTTGTGCTCCCCGTAGGCGACAACGATCAGAACATCCTTAATGTGGTTTATCGCGATGTCCTGTCTGGGATCGAGAATATCAAGGCTGAATCCACGCTTCATGTAACGACCGCCATGGGTCAGATAATAGTGTCCGGAGCAAAAGAGGGATCAGCAATCCGCGTGTACGGTATCGACGGCACTATGGCCGCGCCTGTGGTTACGGCAACGGGGGCAGGCAACGAGATTATCCCGGTGGCGGAAGGACAGATCTACCTGATAATCACCGGAGGGCAGACCTTCAAAGTAAAGCTCTGAAATCATGATTTACTTAGTACTATAGCAAAGACACACAAAAAAGACATCGGACTGACTTTTGACCCGATGCGGATCCGCCACGGAAACAAGCTCATCAAGCCTTGCTTCCGTGGCGGAACTCTATCTCCGGCCGAGAGAGTGACCGGAAATTCAGAGGGGATCAATAGTTGTTTTTCTTTCTTTCAAAGTAGCCACGCTCTTTGCCGCAAACCGGACACTTGCCGGGAGCCGACTTGCCACGATGGATATATCCGCATTCACGGCACTGCCATACTTCCTCTTCCTGATCGGTGAACACAGTTCCTGCCTCAACGCGTTCGAGAAGCTTCAGATAGCGTTCCTCATGACCCTGTTCAACGGATGCGACGAGCTTGAAATGGTTGGCGATACGGGGAAATCCTTCCTCTTTAGCCACACGTGCGAACTCAAGATACAGATCTGCCCATTCCTCATGCTCGCCTGCGGCTGCCTCGCGGAGATTGCGTGCGGTATCTCCGACAGGACCGGCAGGATAAGAAGCTGTGATCTCAAGCATTCCTTCATCGAGGAAGCTGAAAAATCCCTTTGCATGGGAATATTCCTGTTCAGCTGTCTCAAGGAAGATAGCTGCGATCTGTTCATAACCTTCCTTCTTTGCCACTTCGGCAAAAATGGTATAACGACCACGTGCCTGCGATTCGCCGGCGAATGATTTCAGCAGATTTTTTTCGGTCTGCGTGCCCTTGATGCTTTTTTCACTCATAAATTCGATAGTTTTTTTGATTGACTGTTTTATAAACATCCCACGATGCAGTTTTGTTCGCCAATTTATCTTTTGCAAATTATTTGCGTAACTTTGCAGGGAATATGGCACACAATAACAAACTTCGCCCGATAGAGCTACTGGCTCCGGCACGCAACGCGGAAATAGCCATCGAGGCTATCCGCCATGGTGCCGACGCGGTGTATATAGGCGCGTCGAGCCATGGAGCCCGTTCCGCCGCCGGCAATTCCCTCGACGATATAAAGCGAGTGGTCGATTTCGCGCATCAATTCAATGCCAAGGTCTATGTCACGGTCAACACCATTATCTACGACCGGGAACTGGCGCAAGTGGAACAACTCGTCGGAGAACTCTACCGTGTCGGGGTTGACGCCCTGATAGTACAGGACATGGCATTGCTGCGGATGAACATCCCCCCTATCGCGCTCCATGCCAGTACACAATGCGACATACGCACACCGGGAAAAGCTGAATTTCTGCAACGGGCAGGATTCTCGCAGCTCGTTCTCGCCAGAGAACTGACACTTGAAGAAACAGCGGAGATCCACAGCCGCGTCAGTGTTCCGCTTGAGGCATTTGTTCATGGTGCGCTGTGTGTCAGCTACAGCGGTGACTGCCAGGCAGGATTCGCCACCATGGGTCGCAGCGCAAACCGTGGTCAGTGTCCGCAGATCTGTCGTCATAAATTCGACCTGCTGGATGAAAGCGGACGCAAACTGATCGAAGGTAAACATCTTCTTTCGTTGCGCGATCTCAACCGCTCCGCCTCTCTTGCCGACATGATTGAGGCCGGCGTTTCCTCCTTCAAGATCGAGGGTCGACTGAAAGATGCCGACTACGTGAAAAATGTGGTTGCTTCCTACCGTCGGCGTCTCGACGAGATAATCAACGCCAATCCCGACAAATATGTGCGGTCGTCATACGGCAGATCAGAGGTGAACTTCACACCCGACCTGAATGCAAGTTTCAACCGAGGCTTCACTGACTATTTCACCCGAACACCACGGCCTGCCGTCAGAATGGCATCAGCCGATACACCGAAATGGATAGGTCAGCCGGTGGGGAAAGTTATTACTGCATCCGGAAACCGCATCCGGGCACGTCTGACATCCGCTCTGGCCAATGGCGACGGACTCGGATATTTCGACAGCAAAGGTGAATTTGTGGGATTCAGGCTGAACCGCATAGAAGGGCAGACGCTCATCGCTGCCAAGACACTGGCCGATATTCCCTCTGGAGCGACGATCTATCGCAACAGCGACCGCCTGCGGCAACAACGCCTCGAAGGCGCGACGGCAACACGCACTATCGACATTGACATGACGCTCCGCGCCACATCACGTGGGCTGGCCATCGACCTCAGCGACTGTGCCGGGAACCATGCCTCCGTTGCCACTGACATAGTTCTTGAACAAGCGCGGACTCCACAGCAGGACGCACGGCGTGGCGTTCTGACAAAAACAGGAGATTCCGTCTATCGGGTTGCCCGGCTTACCGACAACGCCGGCAATCTGTTTATCCCGAAATCAACTCTTGCCGATCTGCGACGACGCGCCATTGAAGCACTCGACCGAACAAAAAGGGCTTCTTATCGGTTTGACTACCGGCAAGCGGAACAGCGCAACGTTCTCCTGCCGGCTGACACCACACTGACCTATCACGACAATGTGGCCAACCGTCTCGCCGAAAGTTTCTACCGCGACCATGGCGCACAGACCATCCAGCCGGCGGCAGAAACACAGACCTCCCTCCCCGACAAAATGACCGTCATGACCACACGCTACTGTCTGCGGCGCGAATACGGGCGATGCCTGCACACCCCGGCCGGTAAAGAATGGCCACGCCGGCTTTACCTTCAGTCAGGCCCCATGCGCCTGACGGTTGAATTCGACTGCGCGGCATGCCGGATGCACATATTGAAAGAAAAGTGACACACAAAGACATTTTTTTGTTAACTTTGTGGCATAAAATAAATAACACCAACATAAGCGATGAAAAAAGATAGAATCCTCGTGACTGGCGGAACAGGCTATATCGGCTCGCACACCGTCGTCGAACTCCAGAACGCCGGATATCCGGTAGTGATTATCGACAATCTCTCCAACTCCAACCGCGACGTGCTCGACGGCATAGAACGCATCTCAGGCCAACGTCCTGATTTTGTTGAGGCCGACTGCACCGATATGGAAGCTCTTAAAAAGCTGTTCGCAGACTATCCCGACATCCGCGGAATCATCAACTTCGCCGCAAGCAAGGCTGTCGGCGAATCGGTTCAGAAACCTATCCTCTACTATCGCAACAACCTCAACACACTGATGAACCTGCTCGACCTTATGGCACCCAACGGTGTGAAAGGTATCGTGTTCTCTTCATCATGCACCGTCTATGGTGAGCCCGACGAAAATCCCGTGACCGAGCAGTCGCCTATCAAAAAAGCCACGTCGCCCTATGGCAACACAAAACAGATATCAGAGGAGATCATCACCGATGTGATCAACTCCGGCGCACCGTTCAAGAGCGTCATCCTGCGCTACTTCAACCCGGTAGGCGCACACCCAACGGCTGAGATCGGCGAACTCCCCAACGGCGTTCCACAGAACCTCATCCCCTATCTGACGCAGACAGCCATGGGTATCCGCAAGGAACTCAGCGTATTCGGCGACGACTACGACACCCCCGACGGATCATGCATCCGCGACTATATCAACGTTGTCGATCTGGCCAAAGCCCACGTGCTGGCCGTTGAACGCATGCTCAACGATGCTTCGGACGACAAGATCGAGATCTTCAACCTCGGCACCGGCCGCGGAACATCCGTGCTCGAACTGATCAACACATTCGAGACCGCAACCGGAGTCAAAGTTCCGCATAAGATCGTCGGACGCCGCGAGGGTGACATAGAGAAAGTATGGGCCGATCCGGCTCACGCCAACAACGTTCTCGGCTGGGTTGCCGACTCCACACTGGAGGACACCATGCGCTCGGCATGGGCATGGCAATGCAAACTCCGCGAACGCGGCATCATGTAAGACCGATACCGCCATTACCTCCGCGGATAAATGAAAGGAATCAGACTGATAATATTGTTGTTTGCCTTGGCCGCAATCCTGCCGGCCAAGGCACAGCAACGTTTTCTGCCTCCGGTGGCTGCCGATGATTCAACCGCCACAGCTGCCCTGCTGACATGTGCGCCCGGAGCCGACATATACTCTCTGGAAGGGCATTCAGGCCTCCGGCTCCGCTATGGTACAACAGATGTTGTGGCCAACTGGGGGATGTTTGATTTCAACGCACCGCATTTCGTTTACCGCTTTGTCAAAGGCGAGACAGACTACAGCATCGGTGTCTGTCCGACAGAATATTTCTTGCTGTCGTACGCACATCAACAGCGTCGCGTCACCCAGCAGACATTGAACCTGACTCCCGGTCAGGTGGCCGCGCTGGTAGAAGCTGTTGACAGGAACCTGCAACCGGAGAACCGTATCTACCGCTACAACTATGTTCGCGACAACTGCGCCACAAGGCCTCTGAAGCTCATAGAAAACGCCATCGGAGCGGAAATAGTGCTGACCCAATCGCCGGCACAGGCCGAAAAGATGTCCACGTTCCGCAACGAAATGCGGTATTTCCACAAAAACTATCTGTGGTATCAGTTTGGAATAGATATCTGCCTCGGCAGCGGCCTTGATCAGGAGATCGACAGCCGGGAGATGATGTTCGCCCCGGTGATCCTTGAAGAGCTTGCGGCGACAGCCAGAATCGGCAGCGGCCCACGCTCCGGCGCGCCGCTGGTCACTGCGACAGAAATCCTTGCCGACGGGCCGGCCGACGGGCCTATACTTGGCCCTACGCCATGGTATCAAGGACCGGTAGCAGCCATCGGGCTATTGCTTTTGATCACCATTCTGCTGACAATAGCCGACCGCCGCAAAAACAGAGTCAGCCGTTGGTTTGACTTCCTGCTGTTCGGAATTTTCGGCATAATGGGATGCGTGGTGGCATTCCTGGTGTTCATCTCCGTCCACGAAGCATCGTCGCCCAACTGGCTGTTGACATGGATGAATCCTTTGTGTCTTATAGTGCCATTGACGGTCTATATCCGCAAAGCACGAAAAATAACCGGGTGGTTCCATCTCTACAATATCACTGCAACAACCATATTTTTCATCATCGCTGCAACCGGGGTTCAGTCCATCAATCCGGCATTGCTCCTGCTGGCAGGATGCGGATTGATCCGTTCCATAAACTTCACACTCAATGCGACTTCCAAAGACAGATAAGACCAACCACAGCCTGCTATGCGTGCTGACCACGCTGCTCGCCACTCTCGGCCTGAACGCCCAGAGCGTGCAGCGGTCTCCTCTTGTGCTCGGAATCATTGTAGAAGGGCTACAGGACGACTATCTGCGGCTTCTCGAACCGCAGTTATCGGAAGGTGGGTTCAAACGTCTGATGAACAAAGGGCTGTCGATTAACAGCATCGACTTCGGCCCCGGTCTTGACCCCACAGCCGCAGCAGCCGTGATCTACACCGGCGCGGCACCGATGGTCAACGGCATACCGGCTGAACAGATCTACACTCCTGCCACCAACCTGACAACGAAAGTACTCGTCGACCCCAAATGCATAGGCAACTTCACCGACGAGACATTTTCTGCAAAAGCTATCAAAGTTTCGACCCTTGCCGACGAATTCCGCATTGACACAGAGGGAGACGGCATGGTCTATGCCATCGGGGCTGATCCACAGATGGCCTTAGTGGCCGCCGGACATGCAGCCAACGGAGCCTATTGGATCTACGACCACACCGGCAACTGGGCCTCCACGACCTACTACAAAGAGATGCCGGCCAGTGTCAGCAACCGCAACTACCTGACGCCGCTGCACAGCCGTCTTGACACGATAAAATGGACACCATCGCGTCCACTCGACAGCTATCCGCTGATCTCACGCGGCGAACGCAACCGTCCGTTCCGCCACACATACCCATCGAAACAGTTTGACCGTTTCACCAGATTCAAGAACACACCTCCCGGAAACACGGAAGTCACGGATCTGGCTCTCGACCTGATGTCGACAGCAAAAATGGGGCGCGACGAGAACCCCGACATGCTGAATATAGTCTACACCCTCAGCCTACCCGGCGCAACCCGACTGGAAACAATCGACGCGTACCTGCGTCTTGACCGGGATCTGGCACGACTGTTCAGCACAGCCGACCGCGTATCATCGGCCGGAGCACCCACCATCTTCCTTGCCGGCACCCCATCCCGAGGCGGCATGTCGCCCGACGATCCGAAATGGCGCGTCCCCACCGGAGAATACTCCATAAAGAAGGCAATGTCACTTCTGGAGATGTATCTCATGGCGACACACGGCAATGGCGACTGGGTCACAGGCTACAACAACCGGCAGTTCTTCCTGAACCGCAAATACATTACCGACCGTGGTCTGAGCCTTTCAGATTTCCGCACGGAAGTGGCTGACTTCCTTGCCCGGATGGCCGGAGTGAGCAACGTGTTCACAATCGACGATATCATCGCGGCGCGAGTTGGCGACGATCCGCAGGCACTGAAACGCAACATATCAGTCGAGCACTGCGGCGACGTGATAGTTGAGGTAAATCCAGGATGGGTCATTGTCGACGACAACAACCCGACCCCCAACAGCCGCCGTCCGGCTGAGCGCAACAATGCCGCCAGCATTCCGGCATTCATCATGGGGCCGAACGTCAGCGCGACAAAGATCGAAACACCCGTTGATGCCCGTGCTATAGCCCCGACCGTGGCTCACACTATCCGGATCCGCGCTCCCAACGCATCATCTGTGCCTCCGGTCAGAACCAACTGATCGCCAATTCAATGAGGGTGGCTCCACACCCTGATCCGTAGATTTAACAACAAAACGACAGATGACATACGAAAAACTATTGATGCTCCTCGGAGCATCGGCCAGCATAGGAACGGCCACAGCTTCACAGAAAGCGCCACAGACAGCAAAGCCCAACATTGTCTTCATCATGTGTGACGATATGGGTTACGGCGACCTCGGATGCTATGGACAACCCTATATCTCGACACCTTGCATAGACTCCATGGCCAGAAACGGCATGCGCTTCACCCAGGCATACGCCGGTTCACCGGTCAGCGCCCCTTCCCGGGCATCGCTCATGACCGGACAGCATTCCGGTCACTGCGAAGTCAGAGGCAACAAAGAATACTGGCGCGATGTCCCGATGGTCAAGTATGGCGAGAATGAAGACTATTCCGTTGTGGGACAACACCCCTACGATTCCGCCCACGTGATCCTTCCCGAGATCTTCAAGGATCTGGGCTACACGACCGGGATGTTCGGCAAATGGGCCGGCGGTTATGAGGGTTCCCACTCAGTTCCGGAAAAGCGCGGCATAGACGAATATTTCGGCTATATATGCCAGTTCCAGGCCCATCTCTACTATCCCAACTTCCTCAACCGCTACAGCCGGTCGCTTGGCGATACGGCCACCGTTAGAGTTGTGATGGACGAAAACATCAACTATCCGATGTTTGGCCCGGACTACCGCAAACGCAGCCAGTACTCCGCCGATATTATCCATCGGGAAGCGATGAAATGGTTGTCGGCACAGGATTCGACACAGCCATTCTTCGGCATTCTGACCTATACGCTGCCCCACGCCGAGCTTTATCAGCCCGACGACTCGATCGTTGACCACTACAAAGATAAATTCACCGACGACAAGACATGGGGTGGTGACCAGGGGTCGCGCTACAACGCCAACACCCACACCCATGCCCAGTTCGCGGCCATGATCACTCGCCTTGATTCCTACGTTGGCGACATACTTCAGCTGCTCAGGGAAAAGGGGCTTGACAAGAACACGCTCGTGGTGTTCACCAGCGACAACGGCCCTCATGAAGAGGGTGGTGCCGACCCGACATTCTTCGGTCGCGACGGCAAGTTGCGCGGTCTCAAGCGTCAGATCCACGAGGGTGGCATCCGTGTGCCTTTCATCGCATTGTGGCCCGGCGTGATAGAAGCCGGAAGCGAGACAGATATGCCTGTCGCATTCTACGATGTCATGCCGACGTTGGCGGAACTGGCCGGAGTCAATGACGTTGCCGGAAGATATGGCAACCAAAATGCCGAGACCGATTATTTCGACGGCATCTCTTTCGCCCCAACCCTCGAAGGAAAGGATCAGAAAAACAAGCACGACTTCCTTTACTGGGAATTCGACGAGACGGATCAGATCGGAGTGCGCCGTGGCGACTGGAAACTGATTGTCAAGAACGGCCAACCGCATCTGTATGATCTGGCAACCGACATACACGAGGATAACGACATAGCGTCGGAACATCCCGATATAGTGTCGGAACTGACAGAAATCATCTTCCGCGAACACACTCCGAATCCGCATTTCAGTGTGACCCTACCCGAAAAGGCTGAATAAAAGCGCAGAAAAGCAACATATCCGGCACATTTTCACTATCTTTGCATACTAAAACGGGGACATTGACCGTCCCTATCCAATAACGAAATAAAAATCAAACACATATATGTCATTAAATTCATTTTTAAGCAAAATATTCGGCAATAAGTCGCAACGCGACCTCAAGGAAATCCAGCCGATAATCGACAAGATAAAACGCCTACAACCAGAACTCAAGGACTTGTCGGCCGACCAGCTCCGCGAGAAAATCAACGAGGTTCGCCGCGACATCAAATCGGCAACCGAAGCCGACGAGAACCGCATTGCCGAGATCCGCGCCGAGGTGGAGACACTTGAAGTTGACAAGCGTCAGCCACTCTGGGACGAGCTTGACCGCTGCGAGAAAAACATTCTCGACACCATTGAGGATAAACTCAACGAGCATCTGCCTATAGTATTCGCGACATTGCGCGAGACAGCAGCTCGTTTTGCAGCCTCACCGACCATCGAGGTGACCGCCACACAGCTTGACCGCGATCTGGCAGCAGCCGGCAAAGACTTCCTGACCATCGAGGGTGACAAAGCCATCTACAAGAACCGCTGGGTAGCCGGCGGCAACGAAATAGTGTGGGACATGGTTCACTACGACGTCCAGCTGATCGGTGGCGTAGTGCTTCATCAGGGTAAGATCGCCGAGATGGCCACCGGTGAAGGCAAGACCCTCGTGGCAACTCTTCCGGTGTTCCTGCGCTCACTCTCAGGCCGCGGCGTACACGTGGTGACCGTCAACGACTACCTGTCGAAACGTGACTCCGAGTGGATGGGTCCGCTCTATATGTTCCACGGCTCCACCGTTGACTGCATCGACAAACACGATCCCAACACTCCGGCACGCCGCGCAGCCTACAACTGCGACATCACATTCGGAACAAACAACGAATTCGGTTTCGACTATCTGCGCGACAATATGGCCATGACTCCCGGCGATATGGTTCAGCGCAAACACTACTATGCAATTGTCGATGAGGTCGACTCAGTTCTTATCGACGATGCCCGTACGCCGCTGATCATCTCCGGTCCGGTGTCGAAAGGCGACGACCAGATGTTCGAGACATTCCGCACCAATGTTGAGCACGTTGTCAACGCCCAGCGCCGTCTGGTGACCCAGATTCTCTCTGAAGCCAAGACCAAGCTCGCAAGCGACGACAAGGATGTAAGAAAAGAGGGTGCGCTGCTGCTTTTCCGCGCCTACAAAAGTCTGCCCAAGAACAACGCCCTGATCCGTTTCCTCAGCCAGGAAGGCATGAAAAACATCCTTCTCCAGACCGAGGCCTATTATCTTCAGGACAACTCGCGCGAAATGCCCAAGGCTACCGAGCCGCTCTATTTCGTAATCGACGAGAAGAACCGCAGCGTGGAACTGACCGACAAGGGTATCGACACTCTGACCGGCAATTCAGCCGACCCGAACTTCTTCGTTCTTCCCGACATAGCCGCAGAACTATCCGAGGCCGAGACCATCCAGGATCTTGCAGAACGTCGCCAGAAGAAAGACGAACTGATGCAAAACTATGCCGTCAAAGCGGAACGCGTACACACCGTCACCCAGCTGCTCAAGGCATATACGCTTTTCGAGAAGGATGTGGAATATGTGATCGACGATAACAAGATCAAGATCGTTGACGAACAGACAGGCCGTATCATGGAAGGCCGCCGCTATTCCGACGGACTGCATCAGGCCATCGAGGCCAAAGAGGGAGTGAAGGTAGAGGCTGCCACCCAGACATTCGCCACCATCACCCTTCAGAACTATTTCCGCATGTACCACCGTCTCGCCGGCATGACCGGTACGGCAGAGACCGAGGCAGGAGAGTTCTGGGATATCTACAAACTTGATGTGGTTACGATCCCGACCAACCGTCCGATCGCACGTAACGACATGAAGGACCGCGTCTACAAGACCAAGAAAGAGAAATATGCCGCAGTTATCGACGAGATCCAGAAACTTGTCAAGGAAGGTCGTCCGGTACTTGTCGGCACAACATCAGTTGAAATCTCCGAGCTGTTGTCGCGCATGCTGAAGATGCGCAACATCCCCCACAATGTCCTCAACGCCAAGCTCCATCAGAAAGAAGCTGACATCGTGGCACTCGCCGGTAAGGCAGGCACAGTGACCATCGCCACCAACATGGCAGGCCGCGGTACCGACATCAAGTTGCCCGAAGAGGTGAAGAAAGCCGGTGGTCTGGCCATCATCGGTACAGAACGCCACGAATCGCGCCGCGTTGACCGTCAGTTGCGCGGACGTGCCGGCCGTCAAGGTGACCCGGGATCCTCGGTGTTCTACGTGTCGTTTGAAGATCAGCTGATGCGTCTGTTCGTGACCGACCGCGTGATGCGCATGCTCGACCGCTTCGGTCTTCAGGAAGGAGAGATGATCGAGTCGAAAATGATCAACAACGCCATTGAGAATGCCCAGAAGCGAGTAGAAGAAAACAACTTCGGTATCCGTAAACGTCTTCTGGAGTATGATGACGTGATGAACAAGCAGCGCACATACATCTACTCGCGCCGCCATCACGCCTTGCTTGGCGAACGTATCGGCGTGGACATCAACAATATGTTCTGGGATGTTATCGAAAACCTGATCAACACCTACGATGCTCCGACCGATTATGAGGATCTGTCGCTTGAAGTGTTCAAGATTCTTGCCATAGAGATGCCGTTCACGGCAGAAGAGTTCCGCAGCCGCCCGAAAGAAGAACTGATCGAGGATCTGCATGGAGCCGCCATGGAAGCCTTTGAACGCAACAATGCCCG
This sequence comes from uncultured Muribaculaceae bacterium, assembly GCA_910579185.1. Classification (GTDB taxonomy): domain Bacteria; phylum Bacteroidota; class Bacteroidia; order Bacteroidales; family Muribaculaceae; genus Paramuribaculum. The sequence goes on along the minus strand of CAJTTG010000002.1, from coordinate 9,172 downwards.
TATCGTCGAGATAGCCAATCCTGTTGTCAAGAACTGGGTTGAAGGTCACGGAGCAGAAGGTAAGATCATGGTTCCGATGACCGACGGAAAACGTGTGTTCTACCTGCGAGTAGATCTCAAGGAGGCTTTTGAGAGCGAATCGGCCTCGATTGTCAAGGAATGGGAAAAATCCGTTCTTCTTGTCTCGATCGACGAACTCTGGAAAGAACATCTCCGCGAGCTTGACCAGCTGCGCCAGTCGGTTCAGAACGCATCGTATGAGCAGAAAGATCCTCTGGTGATCTACAAGGTTGAATCGTTCCACCTGTTTGAACAGATGCTCAACAATCTCAATGTGAAAGTAGCTTCGGCACTTCTGCGTGGCCACATCTATATTCCCACACAGCAGCCGGCAGCAGATCCGGCACAGCGTCCGGCACCTGAGGTGCAGCGCGAGATGCCTGAGAGCGCACAGCCGAAAGCCAACTACCAGACCTCACGCGAAGGTCTTCCCGGCGAATCGGAGACACGCGCGGCAGCCTCGGCCCGTCAGGGCGAACAGCAGCGTCCGCAGCCTGCCAAGGCAGCACCGAGAGTAGGCCGCAACGATCCCTGTCCATGCGGCAGTGGCAAAAAATTCAAAAACTGCCACGGACGCAATCTCTAATTCCGTTTAATTCAACGAATTGATTTAGAAAAGAACAATGAACAAGAAGAATGTCTTTGTGATCATAGCCGCCGCAGTTGCGCTTGTGCTGATCGGCATCATTGTGTTCCTGACCTATACCGTTGCCGAGCAGAAACAGGCCAACATAGAGGCTCAGAACCAGATGGAGCAGCTTAAACTTGATAACGAAAACATGCTGATGTCGACGGAACTGGCTGAACTTAACGCCCAGTTCCAACAGCATGAGAATGAGGCTATCAAGCTTGAGAATGATTCGATTCTGGCAAAATACAACGATGCCAAGACGCGCGTTGAAGAGCTGGTGCGCCAGCTCAACGAGCAGAAGATCAAGGATAAGGCCGAGATGGATAAGCTCCGCAATGAGATCGGCACACTCCGCGGCCTGCTGCGTCACTATGTAGCCATGGTTGACTCCCTGAGCAAAGAGAACGCCGAACTGCGCACCGAAAACGCAGAGGTTCGCGGCGAGAACGAAAAGCTGGCATCGAAAGTCAGCGAAGTTTCGCGCCAGAACGAACATCTGTCAGAGCGTATGACCTTGGCAGAAAAGCTTAATGTGACAGGTGTCAGTCTGACCGCTCTCAACAAGAAAGGGAAAACGGAGAAGAATGTAACCAAAGCCAAGCAGCTTATGGTCACCTTCACAATCCCCCAGAACAATTCCACACCAGTCGGATCCAAGACAATCTATCTGCGTCTGACCGGACCGGAAGGAACACTTCTCGGCGCAGGAGGGACATTCTCTTTCGAAGGCCAGTCGCTGCAATGTACGGCAAAGAAGACAATCGATTATGCCGGCGACGAAATTGCAGGCATCAAGATCTACTGGGATGTGAACACAACGCTCAACCCGGGTGACTACACCGTAGAATTGTTTGCCGACAATTTCCGTCTGACCTCGCGTCATTTCACACTGAAAAAATAAACAACCACAACAATCGCACACACGCCCCATGGACGAACTCTGGCAGCAAGCATACGATGCGGTCAATGCAGTTGAAGTCACGACATTCTCGTCGGTCTACAAGCTTCTGCTGAGTCTCGTGCTGGGCAGCTGTGTGGGACTGGAGCGCAAACGCAAGGGACAGACCGCAGGCCTGAGGACGTTTGCATTGATATCGATGGGTGCGACGCTGTCAATGATCCTGTCGATCTACGTGCCTCAGGAATATCTCGGACTCAAGAACGGCGACCCCGGACGAATAGCAGCGCAGGTCATAACCGGCATAGGATTTCTCGGAGCCGGGGCGATAATCCAGGGTAAAGGCTCTGTACGAGGCTTGACAACCGCGGCCGGAATATGGATGGTGGCAGCCATCGGACTTGCCGTTGGAGTGGGGCTATATGCCGTAGCCACAGTGGCTACAGGGCTGATAATCGTGATTCTGCTCTATATCGAACACCTCGACAACAAACTCAAGCTCGGAGGCGAAATGCGTATAATCCATATCCGCATTGATGAAATAATCACCGACATCGATAATTACAAAAAATGTCTGAATGACCATCACGTGCATCTGATCGATGTCTATGTTGAATACGACTATTCCGTGCCACAGACTCGTCTGAGCCTTGTCACACTGTCGCGCGAAACAATTGATTTCATTTCGTTGTTCGATGACATAAGAGGGCTTAAACCTACCCACAGTATCTCGCTTGCCAATCAGGTGGCAGGATGAACAATTTCTAACTGACATGACACTCGCAACAATCATACTGTCGGCAGCCACACAGGCCGCCTCGATCAGCATAGAAAGTCTGATCACCGATCTCGCGCTGATCCTGCTTCTGGGAGCCGTTACAACGGTGTTTTTCAAATGGATCAAGCAACCCGTAGTGCTTGGCTACATCGTTGCCGGGTTTCTTGCCAGTCCGCATTTTTCCTATCTGCCATCGGTCACCACCGAGAGCAATATCGAGTTCTGGGCGCAGATTGGAATCGTGGTCCTGCTCTTTTCCCTCGGGCTTGAATTCAGTTTCAAGAAGTTGCTCAATGCCGGAGGATCGGCTGTGGTCACAGCCATGATCATAGTTCTTGGCATGATGCTCGCCGGATTCTGCATAGGCCATCTTCTTGGCTTCAGCAATATCAATGCACTGTTTCTGGGTGGTATGCTGTCAATGTCGTCGACAACAATCATCATCAAGGCGTTCAACGATCTTGGCATAAGTCACCGGAAATTTGCATCACAGGTGTTTGCCGTGCTAATCGTTGAGGATCTGTTCGCCGTGTTGATGATGGTGATCCTGTCGTCGATAGCTATCAATAACAGCGTTCAGGGATCAGCGCTGCTTCTGAGCGTCAGCAAGCTGCTGTTCTTCCTGATCATGTGGTTTGCGGTGGGGGTGTATGTTCTGCCAAGCCTGTTGAACCGGGTACGCCGCTTTCTCAACAGCGAGACACTTCTGATAGTGGCCATGGGTCTATGTCTTGGAATGGCAGTCTTTTCGGTCTACTGCGGCTTCTCTCTTGCACTGGGAGCATTCGTGATGGGGTCGATACTTGCCGGGACAAGCTTTGCAGAACGCATAGAGCATGTGACGGTTCCGGTTAAAGATCTGTTTGGCTCCGTGTTTTTCATTTCCGTGGGGATGATGGTCAATCCGACAATTCTTGTCGAATATGCCGGTCCGATACTGATTTTATCGGGCGTGGTGATCACCGGAATGATTGTGTTCGGGACATCCGGCATGCTTGTCTCGGGGCAGTCGCTGAAAGTAGCCATCGAATCGGGCTTCTCTCTTACCCAGATCGGCGAGTTCGCTTTCATTATCGCCACACTCGGCATGCAACTCGGTGTGCTGAATCCCACGATCTATCCTATCGTAGTTGCCGTTTCGGTACTGACCACATTCACCACACCATATTTTATCAGGATGGCAGATCCGGTGTATTCATTCGTTGAACGCCATCTACCTGAGCGACTTCATTTCCTGATCGACCGATATTCCAAATCGGCCGACAACGAGAGCGAGACAGGACGCATATGGCGCGATGTGATCAAACGCTATGCCTGGAAAATAATGCTCTACGCATCCGTGTTGATCGCTATATGCCTCGTGTCGCGTCAATGGCTTCTGCCCTGGCTGATTGGGCTGATGCCGAATTGGGGACGACTGATCTGTTCGGTGATAACTCTTGGCACGATGTCGCCGTTCCTGCTTGCGCTATGCTCTCCGGCATCTAAGAAAACGGAGCGACAGGTGCTCCGGCAAGCCAACGCCAACTATGATGTGCCACTCGTCGTGATGCGGTTGTTCCGGCTGCTGGTTGCCTTGGCATTTATCTGCTATTCCATCTCAACGATTTATACCAACCGTGTTGGTCTTCTGACCGGCGGCATAGTGTTCCTGCTGATCACTGTGGTTCTGTCCAAGCAGCTCAGACGCCGCATGAGGTCGATTGAGAAGAAATTCATCGACAATCTGAATGAACGGGAACTACGCAGATCGGGACGCAACAATAATATAATCAGCAATCTCCATATGGCCTACGTTACGATGGGATACGGTTGTCCGTTTGTCGGGATGAAGTTGCGCGAATCCGGGCTTAGAAGCGAGCATGGAATCAGTGTGGCCTCAATACAACGAGGCGGTTCGACAATTCCGGTTCCGGCCGGTGATGTGCGCCTGTTTCCCGGCGATACGCTGTCCATAATAGGAACGGAGGATGATATTCTGTCCATATTGCCCCAGATCGAAGCACAACCATCGGATGAAAGCACCGACAATGTGCGCTCCACGGATATGAAGCTGACTTCGATCCAACTGAGCGAGTCGTCGCCACTTATAGGGCACACGGTCATTGAATCACAACTCTCCACGGCCTACAGTTCGTTGCTCGTCAGCATAAACCGCGACGGACAGTTCATAGCCACCGACGGCAACACACAGTTCAAAGCCGGCGACATTCTGTGGCTTGTAGCCAATCCGCGTACGGTGGCACCGCTTAAATAACGGTGGCACCGCTTAAATAAGCGGAAATAGGCTATAGGAATGGTGTGGGATTCCGCATAATTTTGTAACTTTGCACTCAACAAATCCCATATTTTCCAACGACATCATCTCTCATGCAGGAAAAAATCATTATCCTTGACTTCGGCTCGCAGACAACCCAGCTCATCGGTCGTCGCGTGCGCGAACTCTCCACTTATTGTGAAATCGTTCCCTACAACAAATTTCCGGCCGACGATCCATCGGTGATCGGTGTGATCCTGTCGGGATCGCCGTTCTCTGTCTACGACGAGAAAGCGTTCCGCATCACCCTCGACGGCCTCAGGGGCAAGTATCCAATTCTCGGCATCTGCTATGGAGCGCAGCTGATGGCTCATCTGAACGGCGGAGCCGTAGAGCCGGCAGACTCACGCGAATATGGCCGCGCTATCCTTACGACTGTGGCAGCCAATGCGCTGACAAAAGATATCGAACCGGGCGCACAGGTGTGGATGAGCCATGGCGACACCATCACCTCACTCCCTGATGGATTCAACATCATCGCTTCGACCGACAAGGTGCCGGTGGCAGCTTATCAGGCAGAGGGGGAAAAACTCTGGGGCGTACAATTCCATCCCGAAGTGTTCCACTCCACATGTGGCATGCAGCTTTTGCGTAACTTCGTTGTGGACATCTGCGGATCCCGTCAGGACTGGAGCGCGGCATCGTTCATCGAATCAACCGTGGCGCAGCTGAAAGAGCAGCTCGGCGACGATAAAGTGGTGCTTGGCCTTAGCGGCGGCGTTGACTCGTCGGTTGCAGCCGTGCTACTGAACAAGGCAATAGGCAAGAATCTGACATGTATATTCGTTGACCACGGCATGCTGCGCAAGAATGAGTTTGCCGACGTGTTGCGCGACTATGAATGTCTCGGACTGAATGTGATAGGTGTTGACGCTTCCCAGAAGTTCTTCACGGAGCTTGCCGGAGTTACCGAGCCGGAAAAGAAACGCAAGATCATAGGTAAAGGGTTTATCGACGTGTTCGACGAGGAAGCCCACAAGATCAAAGATGTGCGGTGGCTCGGCCAGGGCACTATCTACCCCGACTGCATTGAATCGCTCTCAATCACCGGAACAACGATCAAGAGCCACCACAATGTTGGCGGTCTGCCGGAAAAAATGAACCTCAAACTCTGCGAGCCGCTGCGCTTGCTGTTCAAGGATGAGGTACGTGCCGTTGGGCGCGAACTCGGAATGCCTGAGCATCTGATCACCCGTCATCCGTTCCCGGGTCCCGGCCTTGCCGTCAGAATCCTCGGCGACATCACCCCCGAAAAGGTGCGTATTCTTCAGGATGCCGACCAGATATTTATTCAAGGTCTCAGAGATTGGGGATTGTATGACAAAGTATGGCAGGCAGGCGTGGTGCTTCTCCCTGTTCAGAGTGTCGGCGTGATGGGCGACGAACGCACATACGAACGCGCGGTAGCTCTCCGCGCCGTGACATCGACCGACGCCATGACCGCAGACTGGGCTCACCTGCCCTATGATTTCCTGGCCGATGTGAGCAACAAGATCATCAATAAGGTCCGTGGCGTGAACCGCGTCTGCTATGACATCTCGTCCAAACCGCCAGCAACGATAGAATGGGAGTAACACAACACCCTATTAACGAAATACTTAGCCCCATTTGCTCGCAAATGGGGCTTTTTTATTGGAATATCTGCGGTGATTCCGGATAGCGGAAAATAGAGCGAACGCGATTGGTGGAGTTACCAATCGCGTTCACGTATATTTTTATGTCATGGGGGTCGACGGCATCAGTCGCCCATGGTGCGGAGAAGCTCATCGTTACTTGAGGTGCGCTCCATACGGTCTTTGATGAATTCCATCGCTTCGATGCTGTTACGGTCGGAGAGGAACCGGCGGAGGATCCACATGCGGTTGAGAGTCTCTTCGCGCAGAAGGAGATCGTCGCGACGTGTGCTCGAGGCCATAATGTCGACCGCCGGGAATATTCGCTTGTTGGAGAGCTTACGGTCGAGCTGGAGCTCCATGTTGCCCGTACCCTTGAATTCCTCGAAAATAACCTCGTCCATTTTGGAGCTGGTTTCGGTCAAGGCTGTAGCTATGATGGTCAGCGAACCGCCATTCTCAATATTACGTGCCGCACCGAAGAATCGTTTGGGCTTCTGGAGCGCATTGGCATCGACACCACCTGACAAGATCTTACCGGATGCCGGGGCACAGGTGTTGTAAGCGCGAGCAAGACGCGTGATAGAGTCCAGAAGTATCACGACATCGTGGCCACATTCAACGAGGCGTTTGGCCTTTTCAAGCACTATTCCGGCAATCTTGACATGGCGATCGGCCGGCTCGTCAAATGTCGATGCTATAACCTCGGCATTAACGCTGCGGCTCATATCGGTCACCTCCTCGGGACGTTCATCAATCAGAAGAATCATGATGTAGGTCTCAGGATGGTTTTCGGCTATAGCATTGGCAATATCTTTCAGAAGAATGGTCTTACCGGTCTTCGGAGGGGCTACAATCAAGCCACGCTGTCCTTTTCCGATGGGGGAGAACATATCGACTACGCGAGTGGATATATTGGCGGAGCGGCCACTTGTAAGATCGAATTTCTCGTCGGGGAAGAGCGGAGTCAAGTGTTCGAAGGGCACACGGTCGCGGATGAATTCCGGAGTGCGACCATTGATACTGATAACACGACTCATCGGGAAATATTTCTCACCTTCCTTTGGAGGACGGATGGCACATTCCACCACATCGCCTGCTTTCAATCCGTTGGACTTGATCTGCTGCTGGGTCACATAGACATCATCCGGGGAGGTCAGATAGTTATAGTCGCTCGAGCGCAGGAACCCATATCCCTCCGGCATAATCTCAAGAACGCCACTGGTCTGCACAATACCGTCGAAATTGTATTGCGGCATGTTGGGACGCTGCTGGTTTGGATTATTATTATTGTTGTTGTTATTGTTATTGCCTTTATTCTTTTTATTGCGGTTCTTCTGCTGCTGCTTCTCCTGACGTTCCTGTTGCCAAGGTTCAGTGAGGGTTATTGGAGCTGCGGCGGCAGCGGCGGCAGCCTCTTCTTTTTCTCGCTGGGAACGAGGGACAAATTTACGACCTTCGCTGCGTGGAAAGAAAGATGTCAAGGAAGAATCCTTCGGACGGAAATCGTTCTTCCGCTGCTGTTGCTGTCCTTGCTGCGGACGATTGTCGTTCACAGGTTCAGCAGTAACGTTATTTTCCGCTTTTTCCTCTACATTGCCATTGACCGGCATTTCTGCATTAGCCGCATCGACAGATTTAGCCGACGGACGTTCTTCAGGTTTTACCACCGCTGGAGCATCCATGCCTGCGACATTTTGTTCTGCCATGGTTTCAGCTTCAGGCTGCTGCTTTTTACGACCGCGACGCGAGGGCTTCTTTTCATTTGACTCATCCTGAATATCTGGCTGAGCAGGCTGCTCGTCCGCCTCAGTAACAGCGACGGTGGCTGCAGTTGCAGGCTGATCCACGACTGCATCGTTTTTTGGCTTACGCCCACGCTTCTTAGGCTGTTTTTGTGGTTCGTTGGATTGTTCCGCAGAGGCATCAGAAGCCTTCTCAGGAGTCTCCGACGCAGACTCAGCTTTCTTCTTTACGGATTTAGCCTTGGGCTTTTCCTGTTCGTCCTTAGAATCAGATTCGTCAGCCTTCCTCTTAGGAGCAGCCTTGGCAGTTTTTGCCTTTGCATCCTTTGGCTGACGACGTTTTCTGTCGGTAGCATTTGCCGCAAGATCAATTGCCTGCTGATCGAGGATCTTATAGACCACATCGTCACGGTCGGCAATGTTAACTTTCTTAATACCCATTGAATTCGCAACGTCAATCAATTGTTCATCTGACATCGCACTAAGGTCGGATATGTTATACATATTTGTGTGTAGGAAAATATTTCGGATATGAAACGCGGATAAACAAGAAAACGTAGATTTCTAAAAGGTAACTTCAAGCCAACATAGCTGAAGCACTAACCTACCGCATGAATTAAAAGAGAATCGCCTCTTAATTATTCTGAGCAAAGCTCAACGACGAGAGGCACACGCCACATTTTATTACCATACAAAGATAATATAAATCCACATAATAAACAAGAAAATCAATTGAAAGGTTTCCCAAATTATGACATAATAAACAAAAAAAGCCGCGGCTCTTTCGAGTCGCGGCTCTCTTTTCAGAGGGGGCGGTTACCTACTTTCCCACTTTCGCAGTATCATCGGCGTGGTGAGGTTTAACTTCTCTGTTCGGAATGGGAAGAGGTGGAACCCTCACGCTATCACCACCTGATTTTTCTCTTTTTACGGCTCCGGCCTCTGCCGGGCGTTGTTTCGTTAAAGACAGCGCCATGAAGGAAGCTCTTACGGTAAATCTCCGATCTGACCATTCTGCCGATCCAGTCTGCCGGATCACGCGTGACAGGCGGTTTATCTATTTCTTTTGTCACGCCTTCTTTTTGGCTCTTTTTTGTAGGGGACTCGCGTCCCGGAAAGGGTTCGGGTTA
>CAJTTG010000001.1 GCA_910579185.1 uncultured Muribaculaceae bacterium | reverse complement strand
CAAGACGCGACCGCACCGATTCCCTGACCGTGACCATCGTATCCTGCGCCACAAGGAGCTCGCGGCAGTCTTTCAACCGCATCACATTGTCTTTCAGCTGATTCTGCAAACCCTTGCGGAACCGCTCAATGGTCACTTCCTTGTTGTTGATGCAGCGGTAGGCCGCCTTGCGCCTGTTCTGATCGTCCGAGCAACGGTTGATCACCGCGCTGCCCGTTGAGCTCATGGCCAGTTCGATGCGCGCCAGCTCGCGGTCTATACGCACATCTTTATAAATGGATTTGCTATACATAAGGCCTTTTATTTTGACTTCCTATCTTATAACAATCCTGATTCTGTTTTGACTTCTGTGGGTAAAGAATAGGCGGCATGCCGCGTCCGGATAATACCCGGATAATGCCCGGATAATCAATATGTTTGCACGGATGGACGAAACCGGACGCGCCATGGCGCAGTCCCTACAGGAGAGTCCCCCGACAGGGCTGACAAATGAGGCGAGTGAAACCGGGCACAAGGCGCAGTCCCTACAGGATAGCCCCCGACAGGGCTGATGAATGGGGCGAATGAATCCGGACACAAATCAGCCATGGCGCAGTCCCTACAAGCAAGAGTGGATATGCCTTAGTCACTTTAGTCATGTTAGTCACTTTAGTCGCCGTGACTAGACTGACTAAGATGACTGGACACGACAGGGTGGCTATTCTTTGCTGAAAGTGTGGTTGGTGCGTACTATATCCTCGTTGTCGGGAATGGTGAGCCGGCCTATGCGTCCGTTTTCCGTTATGAATATCAGGCTGTAGGGTGTCTCAAATTCGAGATCCATGACGTCGGAATCGGAAGATATCGGGATAATGTAGGCCATCTCAGGCCGGGAGGCAGGGATGATGGCTATCACTCCTTTTGCCGCGGCTGCAATATGGCTGTTGGCCGTGTCGATGGCCATTTTCCACACCGGCATGCCATAGGCGGCCACAGCCGATCCTTTGATGCTTCCGGTGGCTATATCGTAGATCTTTACCATCCCTTCGCCTCCGGCTGTCGCAAAACGTGTCCGGTCGGGGAAAATGAGGGCTGTGTTGCAATAGTTCTTGCCGTTGACAATGCGGTGGATCTGTTGGCCTGCCGAGTCCAGAACAAAGGCTATCCCATCGTTTGATGCCGATATAAGCTTAGTTCCGTCGGAGGATACGTCGATATCCTTTACATTGCGTCGGTTGCGCTGGAATCGCCATAGCTCTTTACCCTCTGTGAAGTCGTAGGCCGTTACCGCCCGGTCGTTGCCGCAGGAATAGATTCGGTTTTCGGTGCTCCACACTATGTCTCTTGTGCGTCCGTGATGGGCGTTATAGACATCGGCGAGTTCTCCGTCGCGGAGTCGGTAGATGTTGACCGCTCCGTTTTCGAGCCCTACGGCTGCCGATTGTCCGTCGGGACTTGATGACACGCAGAGGGTCGGAAAGCCGGTGTAGATGAACCCGGTTTCTGTCAGGCTGTCGCTGTTGAAAATTACCAGCCCTCGCCGGTCGTAGTCTGTCACAAGGATTCTTTCTGCGGAAACAGACAGTGAGCCGGTTGCGGTTCCTATATTCCGCGTCCGAGGGTAGGGAACAAGCGAGAAGTAGGCTCTGCGCTGCAACAGCATAAGGGAGTCGTCTGTCAGGATCTCTTCATCCGTGAATCGCTCGAACAGGAATGTCAGGGCATCCACGGCCTGACCGATGATGAGCATAGAGTCCGCTTCGGAGTATGCTTCACGCACTATCAGATATTTGGGGCGTTGATAGCTGCATGAGAAAATTGCGCAGATGGCGGCGGTGAATGTCAGCAGAGGCAGTAGCGTGAGGGAGAGCTTTTTCATGGTTGTAGGCTATTAGTGGACTGTAACCACAAAGATATTAAAAATAAATCAATTATGATTAAGCGGTATGGGCTCACGTTGTGGGACAGCAGGAATTTTTGTAATTTTGCAGGTCATGACAAAATCAAAGAAAATAACCGAAAATAATATATCAATACGTGGGGCTCGCGTCAACAATCTGAAGAATGTCGACGTGGAGATTCCGCGCAATAAGCTGGTGGTGGTGACCGGTCTCTCGGGATCGGGTAAATCCTCGCTGGCGTTCGATACGCTCTATGCTGAGGGGCAGCGTCGCTATGTGGAGAGTCTGAGCACATACGCCCGTCAGTTTCTCGGACGCATGTCGAAGCCTGAATGCGATAAGATCCAGGGGATTCCTCCGGCCATAGCTATAGAGCAGAAGGTCAACACTCGCAATCCGCGAAGCACCGTAGGAACTTCGACGGAGATCTACGACTACCTGCGTCTGCTATTCGGACGCATTGGCCAGACGATATCTCCCGTGAGTGGTGCGGTGGTGAAAAAACATTCTGTTGAGGATGTGATAGCAACGGCCAAAAGCTATCCCGAGGGAACAAGGATGGCGGTTGTGGCTCCTCTTTCGCTGCCGGAAGGACGCGAGTTGGCCACACAGCTTGATGTCCTGCTTCAAGGCGGCTACTCCCGTCTGGTGACCGCTGGCAGCCGCTTTGTCAATATCGCGGATCTGCTTGCCGATAAGGCGGCTATAGGCTCCCCCTCGGAATATGATCTGCTGATTGACCGTCTTTCTGTGGCCTACGACGGCGATGAGCTGAGCCGCCTTGCCGATTCGGTGGAGACGGCATTCTATGAGGGCAATCAATGCGCCTCGTTGCTGGTGTGGACTCCGGAGGGATCTGTGGTACGCCACGACTTCTCAACCCGTTTCGAGGCCGACGGCATGACGTTCACCGAGCCGAATGAACTGATGTTCAATTTCAACAATCCCTATGGCGCATGTCCTTGCTGCGAGGGATTCGGAAAAACAATGGGCATTGATGAGCGGCTCGTTGTCCCTGATCAGTCGCTCTCCGTTTTCGAGGATGCCGTGGTGTGCTGGCGAGGGGAGAAGATGAGCGAGTGGAAGCGTGCGTGCATTCATGCGGCATCCTCAGCTTCATTCCCGATCCACAAACCATATAGCGAGCTGACCCAAGAGCAGAAAGACTTCCTGTGGCACGGCAACGCATCATTCTCCGGAATCGACGGCTTTTTCAAGATGGTCGAGGAAAACCTATACAAGATACAGTATCGCGTGATGCTCGCACGCTATCGTGGCAAGACAATATGCCCCGTATGCCATGGTTCCCGTCTGAGAGCCGATGCCGCTTATGTGCATGTGGGCGGACGCACCATCACTCAGCTTGTGGCCATGCCGGTGGCTGATCTGGCCGTGTTCTTCAAATCCTTGTCGCTGACACCGCAGCAACAGGCCATAGCCGGACGGATCCTGACGGAGATAGGCAACCGTCTGGAATTTCTGACAGATGTCGGACTGGGATATCTGACCCTTGATCGTCTCTCGGCAACGCTGTCGGGCGGCGAAAGCCAGCGCATAAACCTTGCCACCTCACTCGGCAGTAGCCTTGTCGGGTCGCTCTACATCCTCGACGAGCCAAGCATCGGACTGCACTCACGCGACACCATGCGCCTGATATCCGTCCTTAGAAAGCTTCAGGGGATTGGCAACACGGTTGTTGTCGTTGAACACGATGAGGATATTATGCGTAATGCCGACTATCTTATCGACGTAGGACCTGAAGCCGGAACCGCCGGCGGTAACATCATATTCCAGGGCCCGGCCTCGGAAATAGGAGAAGCACCCGACAATAGTTACACCGCCCGTTATCTCGATGGACGCCTGTCGATCGACGTTCCCAAGACACGGCGTCGGTGGTCCGACCGCATAAAGATCAGCGGAGCAACGGAACACAACCTGAAGAACATAGATGTGGAATTTCCGCTCGGGGTAATGACCGTGGTGACCGGAGTCAGCGGCTCGGGCAAATCGACACTGGTGCGTGATATCCTGTATCGTGCGCTTTTGCGCCATCTTGGCGAACCAAGCGATGCCCCCGGACAACATAAGTCGATTGGCGGCGATCTCCACCGTCTCCACGCCGTTGAGTTTGTTGATCAGAACCCTATCGGACGCTCCACACGAAGCAATCCGGCAACCTATCTCAAGGCCTACGATGAGATACGTCGTCTCTTTGCCGACCAGCAGGGAGCCAAGCAGATGGGGTTCGGACCCGGATATTTCTCCTTCAACACCGAGGGTGGCCGATGCGAGGAATGCAAGGGTGAGGGCACAATCACCATAGAGATGCAGTTCATGGCCGACATAACCATACCCTGCGAGGAATGCCATGGTCAGCGGTTCAAGCGCGATGTCCTGGACATAACCTATCGCGGACGGAATATCAACGATGTGCTTAACATGACCGTCGACGATGCCATTGCCTTCTTTAGCGAAAGCAGCGGCGCGACAGAAAAGAAAATCGTTCGCCGTCTGTTGCCGTTGCAGCAGGTCGGACTTGGCTACATCACTCTCGGTCAAAGCTCATCGACACTGTCGGGCGGCGAGAATCAACGAGTGAAGCTGGCCTACTATCTGTCGATGGAGAAGCCGCAGCCCACAATGTTTATCTTCGATGAACCCACAACCGGCTTGCACTTCCACGACATACACACGCTCATGGACTCATTCAACCGCTTGATCGCTCTGGGGCATACGGTGGTAATTATCGAGCATAACCTCGATGTTGTGAAATGCGCCGACCATGTCATCGACATAGGTCCCGAAGGCGGTGATGCCGGAGGATCGCTTGTCGCAGCCGGAACGCCGGAGCAAGTGGCCGATTGCAATGAATCATATACCGGACGTTTTTTGAAAGAAAAGCTTCCGAAAAAATGAAAAAACTTCATTGCCCTGTGGCATAATTAAAATAAAACGATTATCTTTGCATCGCAAAACCGGCAAGCCACGCCGGAAGGCATCAAGGAGTGGTGCTCGAGTGGCTGAAGAGGCACGCCTGGAAAGCGTGTATACCCCAAAAGGGTATCCCGAGTTCGAATCTCGGTCACTCCGCAAAATAATCATCGAATATGAATCCAGCAAGCAGAAAGCCTGCTGGATTTTTTGCTATTTCTATAATGTTGATAATACAGTATTGATAGCGACGGAGGAAGAAGTTTTTGACTCTAAATTATTTAATAAAATCGAATCGTCATGTCAGATAAAGAAAAAATAGATTTGCGACAAAAAATATGTCGTGGGTTGAAAACTTCTTATGAGAATCTCCTACGTCGAAAAGCTGCCCTTGATCAGGATATGGTTTTTGCTGATGAGAATGGCATGCCACGCATAGTATCTGCGAAAGAGGCTCTTGCTGATTATCTAAAGAATAAAAACAAGTAAGGAACCACCATCTGCCGCGTCTGGATAATGTCTGGATAATCAATATGTTTGCAAGTGTGAGTGGAGTCATTAGTCATGTTAGTCACTTTAGTCGCCGTGACTAGACTGACTAAGGTGACTAAAGGCCGGAATCATCAGCGGCAGGAGCCGTAATTACGCCCCATGCCTGTAGGGACTGCGGCATGCCGCGTCCGAATAATACCCAGATAATCAATATGTTTGCAAGGATGGACGGAGCCGGACGCGCCATGGCGCAGTCCCTACAGGAGAACCGTCACCACGACAGGGCTGATGAATGAAGCGAGTGAAGCCGGACACAATCGGTTGATGCGAATATTCGCCAACGCCTTTCGGGGCTGGTCGGGGTCACCGCACTCCGTGCGGTAGGCCGAAATCATCAGCGATGGGATGGTGACGATTGATGCGGATTGTCACTTTCGCCTGTCAATGCTCAGGATCGGTCTCAGCGATCAGACGCGGTTTTGTTTCAGCTGGCTTTTGCGTGAGATACTGAATATGCCTGCAAAGATTGCGAATGCCATCGACGTTGCAAGGCAGATGTGGACAAGATGGTATGTGTTGCCCTGCATCACGGCAAATACAATGGTGACGAGGGTCGCACCAAGCGTCTGCCCGACAAGACGTGCCGTGCTTTGCATGCCTCCTGCGCCACCGGTGCGCTGTACAGGGGTTGAGGATACCATCACTATGTTGTTGGGGGTCTGGAACATGCCGTAGCCAATGCCGCAGACGGTCATACGCCAAATGATGTCGAACTCCGTTATGTTGGTGGCCGGCAGGAAGATGATCAGCAGCAGACCAATGGCATAGACCGCCATCCCGGCAGCCGCAGTGGCTCCGGCGTTATGCCGTTCGACGAACCGGGCGGCAAAGGGTGATATGATCATGGTGGCTACGGGCCATGGGGTCATCAGGAGTCCCGTGGTGATGGAGGAGAATCCGTAGGAGTTGAGGAACAGGAACGGCAGCGATACCATTACAAGCATCTGAGCGATGAATGAGCAGACAGAGGTGATGATGCTCAGGGAATAGGTGCGGATCTTGAACAGGTCGACAGGGAGCATAGGGATTGGCCGACGGCGTTCCCGAAAAATGTAGAACACGCCAACCGTCAGAGCGGCAAGCACAAGAAGTATCATTTTGGGTTCATCGTTGCGGCCTGAATAGCCTCCGAGACCAAGAAACAGAAGTCCGAACATCGCCGCATTTTCTATTGCGCTGACAAAATCGTATTTTGGCTTTCTATCGCGTGGCGGATTGTGTGGGAGATATCGAAGTCCCACCAGAAAAGCGGCTATACCGAACGGAATGTTGATGAGAAACAGCCAGTGCCACGATGCAACCGACAGGATGGCACCTGCCAATGTGGGGCCGGCAGCAGTGGCACTCGCCACAACCATTCCGTTCAGCGCAAGTCCGCGCCCAAGCACTTTTGGCGGATAGATCAACCGTGTCAGGGCTATGTTGACGCTCATCACACACGCCGCCCCTATGCCTTGTATGGCTCGGGCCACGAGTATTGCGACAAAGTTGGGCGATGAGGCACACATGATTGATCCAAGGGTGAAAACCACCACGCCGGTCAGGAACGTACGCCGGTAGCTGAACAGATCGCCAACCGACGATAATGGAAGTATCAGCATGGTGATCATCAGCTGATAGATCGTGACTATCCACACGGTCTGGGAGTCCGTGATGCTGAACTTGTCAGCGAGAACCGGTAATGCCACATTGACAACCGTGACATCAAGAACCGTCATTACAAGTACGATCAGTATGGCAATGACGGCGGTGTATTTTTTCAACGATAATTTATCCGATCTTTCTTCCATCTGGCTGTATGCTCTTTTGAAACAAAATGCAAGATTGCACGGTCAGTGCAATCTTGCTGTATGAAAATATGTTTGTAAGTATTGATATTTCTACTGATTTAGATCCGAACCTCCGCCAAGGGCTTTGTAGAGGGAGACCACGGATTGAAGCTGACTCATTTTATCAACAACGAGATTGAGCCGGGAGTTCAGAAGATCCTGCCGTGAGGATAGGAGTTCAAGGTAAGTGGCATTGTTGGTGCGGAACAGTAGTTCGTTCGACTTCACAGCTTTTTCAAGAGCTTCACATTGTGAGGCGTGGTATTCAAGGTTGCGGCTGTGGGATTCGATTGCGAATAGTGCGTCGTTGACCTCCTGTCCGGCATCAAGAAGTGCCTGTTTGTAGTTCAGCAGTGCTATCTGTTCTTCATCTTTCGATATTCTCAGGTTGGAGATGAGCTTTCCGCGTTGGAATATGGGCTGGGTCAGAGATCCGAGTGCTGAAAGTATCCATCCACCGGGATTTGACACGGCTTGACCGAGAGCATTGGTCCATCCGGCCGATCCGCCAAGGGTCAACGAAGGATAGAAAGCCGCTCTTGACTGATTGGTAGAGTAATATGCTGCCGCAAGAGCCATTTCAGCACTGACAACATCGGGACGCATTGAAAGCAGTTGCAGAGGCATCCCCACGCTGAGATTAGCCGGCAGAGTCTGAGCTTCAAGGTTTGTCCGCGCTATTGGGTGATATGTGACTCCGAGCAGGGTGCAGATGGCGTTTTCGGTCTCACGTTGTTGGCGGACAAGGTTATTGTTTGTGGCAAGCAATCCGTTCAGATTGGCACGTGCCTGACTGACAGCATTCTCGCGTATATCGCCAACTTTGAGCTGAAGCTCCATGGTGCGGAGCTGCTCTTTCCATAGTTCGATCGTCTGATTGCTGATCTCAATCTGCTTGTCGAGCATAAGAAGGGTGTAGTAGCTGTTGGCTATGGAAGCTATCAGCTCCGATCTGACAGCCTGGCTGTAGGCTGTCTGTTGGAGCAGCATGGCCTGGGATTCCTTCTTGGCGTTGCGCAGCTTTCCGAACAGATCTATTTCCCAGCTCAGATTGACCGGAATTTCGTAGGTCTTGTTGGCTTTGCCGCCATCCACGCTTGTTATCGCTCCGTTGGGCGAGAATGTGAGTGATGGCAGATAGGCCAGCTTGGCGGCTGTCAGTCCTGCCTGAGCTTCGTCAATGCGCAGCAATGCCGTTTGCAGATCAGTATTGGAGTTCAATCCTTCATTGATCAAGGCCTGAAGATTGCTGTCGGTAAACAGCTCTTGCCATGGCATGCTTCCGAGTGATGGGAGAGTGTCGGATTGTTTCATTGTGTCCTCATCGAACAATGAATCGATGGGAAGCCCGTCCGGGCGGCTGTAACTCTTGTATAGGTTACAGCTGCTCAGACCAAGGCATATTATTGCTAATGATGGTAGGAGTTTCATTTGGATTCTTCTATTTCGTTTTCACGTTCTTTTTTGCGGCGACCCATCACTTTTTCTTCAATGTACTGGAATGTGATGAAGAATGCCGGGGTCACAAACAGCAGACCGATTGTGCCGATGATCATTCCGCCTACCACGCCTACTCCAAGAGATGTGTTGCCATTGGCACCGACGCCGGTGGCGAACATCAGAGGCAGAAGACCGAATATCATTGTCAGGGCAGTCATGAGGATCGGGCGCAGACGCACTGACGCTGCCGACATCGCTGCCTGTGTCAGCGACATTCCTGCTTTACGACGCTCGGTGCCATATTCTGTCAGAAGGATTGCCGTCTTGGCCAGAAGACCGATAAGCATGATCAGACCTGTCTGGAGATAGATATTGTTCTCGATCCCCCATAGTTTAGCGAACAGGAAGCTGCCGAGCAATCCGAACGGAACCGACAGGATCACGGCCAACGGCACGAACAAGCTTTCATAGAGAGCACACAGGATCAAGTAGATGAACAGCACGCATATACCATAGATGATAATCGTCGTGTGGCTGTTGCCGGTCTGTTCCTCTTCTCGCGACATGCCTGAGAACTCAAAGCCATAGCCTGTGGGCAGTGTCTGTGCCGAAACCTCATTGATAGCGTTGATGACATCGCCGGAGCTATATCCTGCTGCCGGCATTCCCTGCACGTTGATTGCGGAGAACATATTGAAACGCATCAGCGATTCAGCTCCATAGGTCTTTGTCAGTGTCACGAACTGGCTGATTGGAGCCATGCCGTTGCTCGTCTTCACGTAGATATTGTCCAGTGCCTGCATGCCATCCCGATAGTTGTACGGTGCCTGAACGATCACACGGTATATCTTGGTGAATCGGTTGAAGTTGGAGGCATAGATACTGCCGAAGTAACCCGAAAGCACGTTCAGGATCTCGCTTGTTGTAGTTCCGGCGCGTTGTGCCTGAGCCTCATCAACATCTATGGTGTACTGGGGGAAATCGGCACTGAATGATGTACGGGCCATCTCAATTTCCGGACGCTTGTTGAGAGCTTCGATGAAGTTGTTGGTCACGGTGCTTAGTTCGTCGTAGCCTTTTCCGGCACGGTCCTGGACATACACATCGAAGCTATTGCCGGAGCCGTAGCCCTGGATCATAGGTGGTGCGAAGATGAAGAGTCGTGCGTTCTTGATATGAGCCGTGCGGCGATATATCTCGGCTCGTATGCCATCCACATTATCGTTTTTCCCGGTTCGTTGATCCCAAG
This sequence comes from uncultured Muribaculaceae bacterium, assembly GCA_910579185.1. Classification (GTDB taxonomy): domain Bacteria; phylum Bacteroidota; class Bacteroidia; order Bacteroidales; family Muribaculaceae; genus Paramuribaculum. The sequence continues at coordinate 710,504 of CAJTTG010000001.1, read as the reverse complement.
GCTTGAGCTTGATGATGAACATACCATGGGATGCGCCATTTCCGGATGCCATACCGAAACCTGCCACCATATTGAAATTCTGGATCTGGGGGATTTGTTTCAGTTCCGCCTGAATCTCCTGCATGATGGCCTCTGTCTCAGCCAGAGTGCTGCCGGCAGGGGAGTCGAAGCTCATGAACATGGCTCCCGTGTCCTCATTCGGGACAAGGCCCGTCTTAGTGGTGCTCATCAGCCATACCAATGCGCCACATGCAATGGCAAGGGTTGACCATCCAAGCCATTTATGCTTGATGAAGAAGAACACTCCACCCACATATTTCCGGACAATCTTACTGAAGGTGGCATCAAAGGCCAGACGGAATCTTGTGGAGAATTCCAGCTTCTTACCCTCGATGATCTCCTGATTGGGGCGCAGGAGCATCGCACATAAGGCCGGCGACAATGTAAGAGCGTTGATTGCCGATATACCGACTGATACCGCCATCGTGATACCGAACTGGGTGTAGAACACACCCGAAGTGCCACCCATAAAAGATACCGGCACGAACACAGCCATGAAGACAAGTGTCGACGTTACCAGAGCTGACGATACGCCACCCATGGCATCCACAGCCGCTTTATAGGACGACCGATAGCCCTCGTCGAATTTGGTCTGCACGGCCTCGACCACGATGATGGCATCGTCGACTATTGTTCCGATTGCGAGCACAAGGGCGAATAAGGTAAGAAGATTGATGCTGAATCCGGCTAAGTAGAGTATGGCGAATGTTCCGATCAGCGAAACGAAGATACTGATAGTAGGTATTAGTGTGGAGCGCGGATTCTGGAGGAAGAGATAGACCACGAGAACCACGAGGATGATGGCTTCAAGCAGCGTCTCGATCACTTTGTTTATTGATGCGTCGAGGAACGTTTTGGTACTCATCAGCTGAACCAGCTCAATGCCGTCGGGAAGGCTCTTCTCTACCTGATCAAGATATTTCTCTATATTGATGATGATCTCGTTGGCATTTGATCCAGAGATCTGGTTGATCATACAGGTAGCTCCCGGCAGACCGTTGACGAAGCCTTTATATGAATAGCTTTGTGCGCCGAGCTCAACATCTGCGATATCCTTGAGACGGAGCACACGTCCATCGTCGTAGGCTTTGATTATGATTTCCTCAAATTCGCTTTCCTCTTCAAGACGTCCGCGATATTTGAGGGTGTACTGGAACACGTTTTCCGAATCTTCGCCTATTGCACCGGTTGATGCCTCTATGTTCTGGCTCGAGAGTGCGGCTGTCACATCGTTGGGCACCAGGCCATATTGAGCCATGACATCCGGTTTCAGCCATATACGCATGGCATATGCGCCACCCATGACGTTGACCTCGCCGACGCCCGATATACGCTGGATTCCCGGCTTGACATTGATGTTCATGTAGTTTGTCAGGAACGTTTCGTCGTATGTCCCGTCAGGGCTGTAAAGGCCGAAGACCATAAGAGTACTGTTCTGACGCTTACGGGTGGTCACACCGATTTTTGTTACCTCGGCAGGAAGCAATGCCGTTGCTGTCGATACGCTGTTCTGTACGTTGACCGCAGCCATATCGCCGTCGCTTCCCTGTTTAAAGTAGATCGTGATCTCACCGCTACCCGTGTTGCTGGCTGTCGAAGTCATGTAGGTCATGTTCTCCACACCATTGATAGCCTCTTCGAGCGGTACTATCACACTCTTCTGCACGGTCTCGGCATTTGCGCCGCTGTAGGTGGTGGACACTCGGATTGTTGGTGGTGCAATATCCGGATACTGCTCCACAGCCAGACCGAAAAGACCGATAAGCCCGGCCACGACAATCACCACCGAGATGACTATCGAAAGGATGGGACGGTCTATAAATCGTTTGATATTCATTTCTTAGCCTCCTCGTTCTGATTTTTCTTTTCTTTCATCGGGGTAACCTTTGTGCCGGCTTTCAGAAGGCCTGCGCCTTCGGCAACGATTGTATCACCTTCGGATAAGCCCGACAGAACGATATACTCTTTTCCGTCGTTGATCTTGAACACTTCGATCGGAGTTGAAACAGTGGTTCCGTCAACAACTTTGTATGTGAAGATCTTGTTCTGGATCTCGTAAGTGGCCTCCTGTGGAATGACGAGTGATCCCGGACGATCGTACGACAAAATCACATTTGCTGATCCTCCGCTCAAAAGCTGTCCACCCTCATTGGGGAAGTTGGCACGAAGGGAAACCGTTCCTGTTGTCTTGTCGACCATGCCGCTGATCACATCAATGTGGCCTTGTTGCTGATAGATCTGTCCATCCTTCATCTCAAGCGAGATAGGCGGGAACGATTTGATGGCTTCCTCAAGCGATCCATACTGAGATGTGAGTTCAAGCGCTTGCTTCTCTGCCATCGAGAAATAGGCGTACATATCGGAATTGTCCGAAACATTGATCAACGGTTCGCTCATTGTCGGGCCGACCAATGCTCCTATGCGGAACGATGTCATACCGGCTATCCCGTCGACGGGGCTTTTCACTTCGGTATAGGAAAGATCGTTTTCTGCCGAACGCTGTTCCGCTTTGGCTTGAAGAAGGGCGGCTTCGGCACTGCGGTAGGCGTTCTGGGCGGTGCGCAGCTCAAAATCTGAGATCACCTTTTCTTTGAATAATTCCTCTTTGCCTTCAAGCGAGAGTTTCGCATTCGCAAGATTGGCTTCTGCTGTTGCAACGGATGCCTGAGCGCGTTGCAATGCAGCGCGATAGGGCACCTGATCAATTACGAAAAGAACCTGGCCTTTCTTCACCTTCGCCCCTTCTTCAACATTGACCTTGGTTATCAAACCGGAGACCTCAGGCCGGATTTCAACATCCTGCCGTCCCTCAAGGACTGCGGTATACTTCACCGATAGGCTCTTGTCTTCCGGCTTTACTGACATTAACGGGTACTCTTGTGGCGCTTCTGCCTGATTCTCACTCTTTTCACCTCCGCATGAGGAGAGCGTGAGGATGGTGAGTGCCATTGCGAAAATCTTAATTTTGTATGACATAGATTGTGATAATGAATTTTTCATGCAAAATTAGTTTATAGTTCCACTTGCTTGGTTGTACGCGTTGGACGTTATATTGTCCATTTGTCGCATAAAATGTAAAATAATCATAATAAATGGTTATAATCTTTTCCAAATTGCGCATTAGACTTATTTTTGCATGCATTATCCAAGCGCATTTGATCTTATGATTCATTCCGAGCTGATTGATTTTTTCCCTGTCGGTTGTTCCATTCCAAGCCGTGTTGTTTTGGTTTCTCCGGTGCAGTTTCGAGATCTGTTGGGGCAATCTGTCCACGAATGTCGAATGTTTCTTCTGGTTGTCCGGGGAAATATAACCATACGCAAACACGATCTCCGGCTCGACGTGGGAGCCAATCAGTTCATTGATATTCTCGCTTGGGAGCCAATCTATTTCGAGAGCATGAGCCGTGATGTCGAGGCTTGGTGTCTTTTGCCTAACTATCTGTTCACCAACGAGGCTCTTAATGGCATGCGACCGGCTGACTCCGAATCGTTCAAGGACCGGTATTCTATCCCGATGCTGAATCTTACGCCATCGGAGACTCGTACTGTTGAAACACAACTTTCCCTGTTGTATCAGTCACTCGGCTCTCATGGTCATGCCTATCGTATTGAACTGTGTCGCTCATATTTCCGCAATTTTATGCTGGAGACAGGTAATATCATTCTGCACAAGAACAGTATCGAGGAACCGGCAACAAATATTGAAAGCCGTCAGGATTGGATCACGCGCAATTTCCTCAAACTCGTATGGCGACACTATAAGACTGAGCGCAATGTATCATTTTATGCAACGGCTTTATGCCTGTCCGACAAGCATCTTGCGCGTGTGGTCAAGGCTAATCTCGGGAAAACACCCTATGCCGTGATCAGAGATGAATTACTCCAACGTGCAACATATCTCTTGAAAGAAACAAAGGTTTCAATTCAGGAGATTTCATCAGAACTTTCTTTCTCTGAGATGGCTGCTTTCTGTAAGTTTTTCAAGAAACATACCGGCTTGTCTCCCACCGCTTTCCGTAATTCATCGCCCACAGATTGACAGATGTTTCCCTTAACTATATTTAACTATTTATAATCTGTTGATACTTACTGATTCTGAAATGCAGGTTACTAACTGAATAAAAGGTAACGTATTGATTATTAGGTTGGCGTGGCCTAACTTTGCCGGAAATATAACACGTAAGAGATATGAAAAAACTTTTTATCACTGCACTTGGCGCGATTGCGCTCGTTGCCTGCTCTCAGCAAAAGGCTAATACAGATTCTGATGCAACTCAGGAAACAGCCGACTCTTCAGCTGTTGCCGGACAATTTGATGTCCGTGAATGCGACGGTTATAAGCTCCACATCTATCTGACAGGTGATCAGATGGCGGATGCAAGTTACATTATCGAAGGCACAGACTCGATTGTGACCCTTGAGCAACCGCTCTTTAAAGTCAATGCAGAAGCATTTGACAAATATCTTGCATCGCTTGGCAAGCCTGTTGCAAAACGTATTGCCGACTTTCATCTCGGAAATACCGGAGCCGAAACTTTGACAATGCCTCAGGGTATGCCGGAAGTAGTCAAAGGTCCGGCATATAGCGGTATGATGAATCATTTTGCCGAAGAGTACGGCGACGCTATCGAACCGCTGCCGACAGGTGCCACCGAAGAAGTCGCTTTTGATTCTACTATGCTTATGGCCGGAGTGCCATTCACCTTCTATAAAGGTGCTGCCAATGATTTTCCCGGTGCTAACATCCTGATTGGTAAGGATGCAGTCTATTCCCACTGGTCACCGGCAAAAACTCATGTCAACAATCTCTATGCTGCAAATCTGGCTGGAGTCAATGACCGCATCTCTGAACTCGAGCAGATTCTTGCAACCGGAGCTTCCATTTTTGTCGGCGGTCACGGAGATCCTGCCACAGCCGACGACGTTCGTTTCCGTATCGGTTATCTGAACAAAGTCCGTGAACTTCGCGCAAATCAGCCCGATGCAGAATCTTTTGCGGCAGCATTGATCAGTGAATATCCCGGTCTGCCCGGAGAAGATGGTGTGAAAGGTTTTGCTGAAGCACTTTATTCTGCGGAATAAGTAAAGAGCATAATCAAAAAATCAAAGGCGATGTGTCACTCTTAACCTTGACACATCGCCTTTTATAATTTTATAATATGTGTGATTAGCTGTTATCTGGACATTGCCTTAGTGCGGTCGAGCAGAATCTCATCCATGTGTTCCTTGGCCCATTGGATAAGCTGATTGATGATCGGAAACAGTGAATGGGCTCTATCCGTGAGCATATATTCCACCCGTGGCGGCACTTCTGCATAGACCTTTCGGGTGACAAAACCATCCGTCTCAAGAGTCCTCAGCGTCAACACAAGCATTTTCTGGGATATGTCAGGCAGTTCCGCCGATATATCACGGAAACGTATCGATTCATGTCCGTTGAGAGTATATAGCACAAGAAGTGTCCATTTGTCACTGATTCTATTGAGTATGTTTCGGATCGGACAGTCGGGGTATAACTCGTTTTTATTGAAATTACGTTCCATAAAGGATGATTATCAGTATTACTTCACAAAAGTAAGGATTAGCATGTTATAATGCAAATTTCCCCGGCTCATCTATGGCTGAACTGAGACATAAATAAGGTTAAAATTCAGAACCTCGCCATGCGTTTTTTCATCTGATAGTCAGTATTACTGATATTTTTGTAAGTAATGGAAAGAATCATGATGCCGATAGCCGGAGAAACATTTTGTGTATATTTGGGGTATATAAAGTATAGTAATTTGAATCACAAATAAATATAATTTGATATGGAAAATAAAAAAGTAGCACTTATTGGCGCGAGCGGTTTTGTTGGCTCGGCAATCCTTAACGAACTTCTCAATCGTGGTTATCAGGTGGAGGCACTTGTCAACAATCCCGGTAAAATTAAAATTGAAAACCCGGCTCTGACTGTGAAGAAAGTTGATGTGGCCGATGAAAAAGCTCTCGAGCAGGATCTGAAAGGATTCGAGAATGTGATAAGTGCCTATAATCCCGGATGGGCAAATCCCAATATCTATGAGGAGACTCTGACTAACTATCCCAAAATTCTTGAAGCTGCAAAGAAAGCCGGCGTGAAGCGTCTGCTCATTGTCGGTGGTGCCGGCACGCTGTTTGTAAAACCGGGTGTCCGATTGGTTGATACCGGCACTCTGCCTGCCGAATGGCTTCCCGGAGTCAAATCTCTTAGCGAATTCTATCTCAATACTCTTATTCCCGAAAAAGACATCGATTGGATCTTCTTCTCGCCTGCCGGAAATCTTGGCGATATGGGTGCGAAAGGCCCTGGAAAACGTACCGGAGTCTATCGTCTCGGAAAAGATGATATGATCTTCGACAAGGATGGCAATAGCTTCATCTCTGTGGAAGACTATGCCAAGGCTATGGTTGACGAACTTGCCGAACCGGCTCATCATCAGGAACGTTTCACAATCGGATACTAAAAATTGGCTATTATGGACGAGAAACTTTTGGAAATATTTCATAAGAACAAGGAAGTGGCCTTCGCCACTTCTGTCAATGGGAAACCGCATGTGCGCATTTTCCAGATCATGAAGATTGATGGCAATTCCATCTATTTCGCAACCTCTCCAAAAAAAGAAGTCTACGCCCAATTGCGTGAAAACCCCAATGTTGCGATCCTCGATCTGAAAGGAGCTTCTTTTGCGCGTGTCTCCGGAACTATCGACTTTGATATTCCCGATGAAATTCAACGGGAGATCTTCGAGACGAACCCGGTGCTTCCCCATCTCTATAAAACCTACAAAGATTTGGTTTATCTGCGGTTGCCGGCAGAGCAGGCGGACTACTTCGACCTCCGGACAACTCCGCCAACACTGATTCACTATGATTTCTGAACAGGAAAGACTCGATACACTGCTCCGGACGCTCATAAATGAACGTCCGGAGTATTCCGATTTGAAGATTCCCGAATCGGTAAGCGATAAACGCAATCTTCTCAGGGCTCTCATGAATGTGCGGAATCCTGCGCCACTGTCCGCGGAGACAATGCGATTGCAGGACGAGGAACTTTCCGCACAGCGTGAGGAAAAAGGTGTGGTGACTCTGGCCGATACCATCCAATCGCCCCTATATCCACATTTGCGTCTTTGGCAGGGTGATATAACCCGTTTGCGTGTCGACGCTATTGTCAATGCTGCCAACTCCCGGATGCTGGGCTGTTTCGTACCGCTCCACAAATGTATCGACAATGCCATTCACTCGGCCGCCGGTATGGAGCTGAGGGAAGAATGCAACAGGATTATGCAGAAGCAAGGCCATCCCGAGCCTACAGGTCACGCCAAGATAACACCCGGATATAATCTCCCGGCTAAATGGGTGATCCATACCGTCGGACCGATTGTCTATGGCGACCACCCAACTCCCGACGACTGTCGTCTACTGGCAGATTGCTACCGCAATTGTCTTGCCATTGCCGGCGATAATGGAATTGAGTCCATAGCGTTCTGCTGCATATCGACGGGGGAGTTTCGTTTCCCACAGAGACAAGCAGCTGAAATTGCCGTGAAAACTGTGACGGAATATTTGCAGGAAAATCCTTCCACTTCCGTTAACGCAATTGTGTTCAACGTGTTCAAGGATTCTGATCTTGAAATATATAAGACCTTGTTAGGTTACAAATAATTTTAAACAGACACTTATGACGGATTTTGATGATAAGATAGCCTTGGCGGCCGACAGGCTGCGTGATGCCCAAGCAATTATAATCGGTGCTGGAGCCGGATTATCTGCGGCTGCCGGACTTGATTATTCCGGGCCTGAATTCAAAAAGGAGTTTGCCGACTACATCGCTAAATATGGATTTCCGGATCTCTACACCTCGAGTTTCCATGATTTCCCTACGGAGGAAGAGCGCTGGGCACGCTGGGCACGCCACATCGACTATATCCGATTCAGGCCGGGTGCCATGCCACTTTACAAGGAGTTGTTTGAACTGGTTAAGGACAAGAACTATTTTGTCATCACAACCAACGTCGATGGCCAGTTCCGGAAAGCCGGATTTGCGCCCGATAAGATCTTTGAGGTGCAGGGCGATTATGGATTGATGCAGTGTGCTGTCGGGTGCCACCCCAAATTATATTCCGATAAGGAGACCGTCGACAATATTCTCGCACATTCCCACAACCTGACCGTACCCTCGGAATATCTGCCCGTTTGTCCGGTCTGTGGTGGAAACATGGATGTCCATGTCCGGAAAAACCGGTTTTTTGTCCACGATGAGGCATGGAATGAGGCTGCCGGACGCTATGAGGATTTTGTCAGTCGCAATGCAACCGACCGCAATCTTGTCATGCTCGAGCTCGGTGTGGGATATAACACTCCGGAGATTATCCGTTTCCCCTTCGAACGCATCGCATTAGCCAATAGCCATAGCACGATAATACGTTTCAATGCCGACTATCCACAAGGCCCTCTGGAGACGAGGAAACAGACAATTGCGTTTACCGAAAACATACCTTCTGTAATTGACAGATTGATAAGTGTATCTCAATAAGGATCTGTTTATGTACGTTAACATTTTAAATTACAATATATGAAAATGAAAATTGCAATGGCTGCGTTGACTGTTGGCGCCGCCACACTGCCTTTGGCTGCGAAATCGGAGGATGCGCTCCGGTTCGATCCGCAGGCGTTCACGCAGCAGTCCCTGACAATGCCCGACGGGCAGCAGGTGAATTATAAAGCCTATGAGGGTATATTTTATGTCCGGAATGTTGAAGACTCTACCTACCAGACATTAAATATCTACGTCCCGGAAAAACTGGCCGACATTCCGGCGGTGCCTGTTTTCCTGCGGACCTACGTCGGTGGATATGCCGCGTCTACGGCCAAATCGCCATCCCCGGCCGATGCTACAGGCCGTGCTCTGAAAGAAGGTTATGTGGTCTGTATCCCGGGGTCAAGAGGCTCTAATTCAACAATCGTACGCGACGGACAGACAATCTACACCGGCACCGCGCCCAACGGACTGCTTGACCTGAAAGCCGCTGTCCGCTATCTTCGTTATAACGATGATTTGATTCCCGGAAGCTCGGAATTGATATTCACTGATGGCACAAGTGCCGGAGGTGCGATGTCGTCGCTGCTCGGTGCTACCGGAAATGCCAAGGACTATGAACCCATGCTGAAAAAGATGGGTGCTGCTGATGTCCGCGATGATGTGTTTGCCGCGATATGCTATTGCCCGATCACGGATCTCAACCATGCCGACATGGAATATGAATGGCTGTATGGATGTACCAACACCGGTGTCCGCGCTCTGTCCAATGCCCAGATCGTAATTTCTGATGAACTCGCGGCTGAGTGTCCGGCCTATATCAATTCTCTTGGTTTGAAAATGTCGGATGGAACGCCTGTCACAGCCGATAACTATAAAGAATATCTGAAAACATTCCTGATTGCTTCGGCCCACAAGGCTTTGCAGGAGGGATGTGAGATCCCCGACACCATCGGATTCTCATTCTATCAGGATCAGTCAGGACCTATGGGTGCTGGCCCGGCTCCTGCCGGACGCAGAGGCACGCGTCCGCAGATCGGTGACGGACGCAATGCGCCATCATTCGGCCCGGGCAACATGCCGCGTTTCAATAAGACCTCCGATTTCGTGACCGGTCTCGATTTGGACAAATATCTGAGCTATGTAGCTTCCGTAACTCCGCTCAAGACACCGCCTGCATTCGATCAGATGGGAGTCCTGATCGACACTCCATCGCCTGAAAACAATGTGTTCGGTAATGAAAAAGGCGAAGCAGCCAACTTCACCGATTTCTCCCTCCGACACCGTCTCGGCAATGTCAAGGCTCAGCTTTCCGATGATATGAAATTCCGTGTGGCTGTCATGAACCCCATGAATTATATCGGATCGGATAAATCGACCGTGGCTCAGAACTGGTATATCCGCCATGGGGCGAAGGATCGCGACACTTCTTTCCTTGTTCCGCTCAACCTTGCAACAAAACTTCAGAATGCCGGTAAGAATGTCGATTTCTTCCTCCCCTGGAATCGTCCTCATTCGGGCGACTATAATCTCGACGATCTTTTCGCCTGGATAGCCGGTCTTGTCAGATAAAGAATCTGTAATAGTCTACATTGTGATCGACAGGGTGACGTTTTTAATGGACGGCATCCTGTCGTTAACTATAATTATGTTTTAATTCGCCATTGGTTCGCTTGCTGTTAAATACAAAATTGGTACTTTTGCGCCGATTTTCGGACTGATGTTCTGTGACATTGTGAGAATGTTTTTGCAGGCTGTCCGGCCTGGAGGTCAGTTCTGGATTAAAAATTAGTTTAAATCTTTTTGAAATGGCAGATTTTAGTAAGAAGTACTACATTTTTCTGGTAGTTTTCCTTGGGATGTTGTCTGCGTTCGGCCCATTTGTGACCGACATGTATCTACCGACACTTCCATCTATGGCAGATGTTTTCAACACCACTCCCTCTCTTGTGCAGATGGGGCTGGCAACGAGTATGCTCGGCCTTGCGGTAGGGCAGGTGTTCTTTGGCCCGTTGAGCGACAAATATGGTCGTAAACTCGTGTTGGTGGCTGCGATGCTGCTTTTCGCCGTGTCGACGGTTGCGAGCATCTATTCGCCCGATATCGAGTTTTTCAATTTTTGTCGATTCCTTCAGGGTCTTGGTGGCTCCGGCGGTCTGGTACTGTCGCGTTCCGTGGCTACGGATTGCTGCTCCGGACGCGAGCTTGCAAAGATGTTGGCAATTATCGGGGCGGTCAATGGCATCGCACCGGTTACTGCGCCTGTTATCGGAGGACTTGTTTCGGCAGCAATCGGATGGCAGGGAATATTCTGGGTGCTCTTTGCCATTGGTGTCGTGATTCTTGCAGCATGTCTTGTGTTCCGTGAGTCACATCCTGTTGAAAAGCGACATAAAGGTAGCGTGCTCAGTTTGATGAAACAGTTCCCCGACGTGTTCAAATTAAAATATTTCGTTATATATACGCTTCTCTATGCCTTCACATGCGGAGTTCTATTCTCCTACATTTCATCCGCTTCGTTCATCATTCAGGAGCATTTCGGTTTCTCGGCATTGCTGTTTGCCGTGATTTTTGGCGTGAATGCTTTAGGAATCGGGCTCGGTTCTGCTATGGCATTGAAATTCCGGCGCATGGCTTCGGCGGCGCTTTTCGGATCGGCAGGAATATTTGTTTCCATTATCTGTCAGTTCGCGGTATCTATCCTGCTCCCGTCATTCTGGCCTTATGAGATCCTGACATTCCTCATGCTCGTCTGTGTCGGGTTCAATCTGACATCCGTAACCACCATGGCTATGGACGAAGGACGCAGAATGGTGGGGACGGCATCCGCTATTTTCGGTGCTTCGGGATTCCTGTTCGGTGGCATTGTAACCCCATTGGCCGGCATTGGAAACATCCTCCTGACTACGATTGCTCTGATAGCCGTTTGCTCAATATTTGCGCTGATGTTCGCTTGGATGTCATTCCGGCGCAAGGAATCAGATCCACGCTGATTTTTAATAAATCCAAACGGAAGGGTCTCACGCCGAATTCAACTCCGGCGTGAGACCCTCCTGTTAATTCAGTCTTGGATCGGGGCTCAATTCTCGAGCATTCCCGACAGCACTTCATCGGCCTTTTCTTGACCCAATGTAGCGGCGATGATCGCTTTGGCGAATTGCAACGTAGTTGCCGGGCCTTCGGAGGTTATCAGCTTGCCGTCTACGACAACCGGCTGCTTCTCATACTCCGCGCCACCTTTTGCAAGCTCGCCTTCCAGGCCGGGGTAACACGTGGCCTTCTTTCCCTTCAACACTCCCAACGGAGCCAGCACAACGGCTGGCCCGGCGCAGATGCTGGCTATTCTGCCATCGTTGGCGTTGTGGATCTGGATTATCGAATTGACCTGTTGATTCGAGTGTAGGTTAGGGGCTCCGGGTACTCCGCCGGGAACAATGATCCAGTCCGCATCTGCGAAGTCAACCTGACTCATCAGGCTGTCTGCGACCAGTTTCTGGCCGGTGGCGCCGGTCACCATCGGGTTTTCGGTTATTGATACTGAGATTACATCCATTCCGGCGCGGCGCAGTGCGTCGATTGTTGCCGTGGCTTCTACTTCCTCAACGCCGTCGGCGAGGAAGATATACGATTTCTGTGCGTACATGTTTGATGATATTAAGGCAAGCATTCCGCATGCCATTGTTTTGATTATTCTATTCATGCTTTAATAACAATTGATACTTTATTAACAATCGACGCGGACTTATGTTCTGATCCAACCGCTGTCTGAACCTCATCACCTCGCGATGCGTTATTATGTCAGAATCTAAAAAAACAAAAAGATCATGAACAGAGTAACTTATTTGGATCGACTCGGATTCGCGGTTACGACCGACGACGTCATAATGGTATTTGATTATTTCACCGACCCATCCCACGCGCTTCATCGCATTCTGGAACAGAATCCCGAAAAGCCTGTCGTTTTTTTTGTGACACACTATTGCCACGAACACTTCAATAAGTCAATCTACGAGCTCGCGCAGAACCATCGTCGCGTATATGTTATGTCAAACGATGTCCATCCGCAGAACGTGCCCGACACTATCGCCGTCGCAGGTATGAGCAAAGGAGATGTCATTGAGGATCTGCCAGGCATTTCTTCTGTTCGTGCTTTCGCATCCACAGGTAAAGGTGTCAGCTTCCTTGTGACGGCTAAAAATGGAGAAACACTGTTCCATGCCGGAAACATGAGCGACGATCTTGAGCAGCCCTCTATCAAAAAGACCGACGAGGCCGATGCCCGATTCCGTTCAATGGTGGATCGTATTGCAGAGCAGCAGCCGGCAATCGACATCGTTTTCTTCCCCATGGATGCCGATGCTGGCATTGATTTCGAACAAGGCGCACGGGATTTCCTTGCAGCTGTCAAAGTCAAGGATTTCTTCCCTATGGTTATTGGCGGACACGCTAAGGAAGTATGTGCCACAACGGACTATATTCCGGCAGGAACCGCAGCCCACTGCATCCACACCCCCGGGCAGTCAATCGAACTCTGATATCGCAAACATAAAACAAAGCCGGGACAATCACCCATTCGTGATTGCCCCGGCTTCATTCCATCTACCCATAAATCAGCTAACCCATCATTAGATTCCATTAGCCTTGTCGGGGTCACGGATCTCCGAGCCGTTGATCCGCCCGTTTAACCCTCCTATATCTCTCCTCCTTTCCCGAAAACTCCTGACATCTTGTGCCGCAGACGGCATTGTCTGCCGGACTTATTTCTCATCTTTCGTATAGCTCTATCGGAAGACCATCCGGATCTTGGAAGAATACGAACCGTTTTCCTGTATATTCATCTACTCGTATCTGTTGATGGACCACTCCCTTTTGTTCAAGATCACTTACTGCATCGTCCAGATTGTACACCTCAAATGCCAGATGGCGAAGTCCTGCCGCTTCGGGATACGATAGACGGGTAGGTGGATTGGGAAAGGAAAATAGCTCAATTGTATAATCGCCGTTGAGACACAGATCCGTTTTGTAAGAATTGCGTTCTGGTCGATAATTCTCAGCCATAATCTCCAGTCCAAGGACATCTGTGTAAAAACTCAAGGACTTTTCGTAGTCCGAACAGATTACGGCTATATGATGTACTTTGTTCAACTTCATATTCAGGTAGAAAAATGGCTGTTCAGAACAAGAAGATATGACTCCTATAAGAATTTTACGGACATAAATTTAAACAGACCTTATTCTACTCTGTTAACGATGAAAACTGCTCAAAATTATGCCAAAAATGTTCTGATCTGGATTCAGATACAATATTGCTGCCTCCCGGGACCCACCTCAAATGCTCTGACTACTCCGTAATTCATCAAAAAATGTTATCTTTGCCTATCTTGCAAAAAGATATGGACGAAATACTTGTTTTTATATTCATTACTATAGGTCTGCCATTGATCATTTGTACTGTTTTCAGATGGCGCAAATGGTGCGTGTGGCTCTATAAGTCGTCATGCCTGTTGCTCGATATGTTTTTCGTAGCTTTGATTTATGGTTTTTCGACGGTCTATATATCTTTTGAAGGCATGTTGAATACAGAATTGCATCCATGGGAGCGCGTTCAAGGTTGTCTTATATTTGCAATAATCGTATCTGTATTCTTTTATATTGGATCCCAGATTGCATTTCTGATTACGAGATCAAAATACTACAACCGTCGTCAGCGAGGCCGTATATTGATCATAGAGGGTGCGCTGTATTTATTGATTTGTGGCGCAGGGTGTCTGTTATGCTATTCGGATATCGTATCCAGATATAAAGGATTCGCTGAGAATGAGGTCGTATACAAGATTAAAACATATCAGGAAATAACTGGGCATCTTCCACAATCATTATCAGAAATTGGCATTGATGATTCTGTTTCTGTTGATAATTATAAATATCGCGACAGATACTTCATATACACAAATCATGCAGATCAATTCACCCTTGAGAGTGATAAGTGTGACATCGATAGTGTGCTTCGCTATAAAGTGACTTATAAAAGCCGGAATGAGGCATGGACAGGTCCAGATGTTAATTGATCAGCCATAGAACTCCGGGCTGTCTACCGTAAATCAGTGCGAATTATTGCTTGCGGATCAGCAGCAGTGAATGCTGGGATCTCGACCGGATTGCCCTCTGGCTTCACTCGCTCTGCATTCATCCATGTCATTCTCCCCCGGCAACATGCCGCCGCATGAAAATATAATCAGTAATTATCAGCAGCAGCGTCAATGACTCAGAGGCTGGTATTGCAAGCCACATTCCGGCGATTCCAAGCACATCAGGCAGAAAAAGAAACATCGGAACAATGAATACGATGCCGCGTAAAAGAGTGAAGATCGTGGCGCGGTACGCTTTCTCAAGACTCTGATAATAACCTATGAATGCTATGTTTAATGCAAAGAAGATCCCACACAGTGCAAATTCCGGAAGACCTTTGATGGCAATGGTATAGGCTTGAGAGGAGGGCGATAGGAACATGGCCACTATCTGACTGGCACACACCGCTACAAATATCGTGACCAGACTCCCGGAGATAATGGCGGCGATAAGCGACGTTTTAAGTGATTTCGCGACTCTCCTGCTGTTGCCTGCGCCATAGTTGAAGCTTATGATCGGTTGTGCCGATTGAGCCACGGCATTGCTGATGGAGAAGATGACAGGGAAAAGATAGCAAGCTATGCTGAAGGCCGCCACTCCGTTTTCGCCAAGAGAGGTGATAAACACATAGTTGCCCGTCAGCATCATCACTGACATGGCAAGCTCCGTAAGGCATGCGGCAAACCCTATTTTTGCCATGTATAGCGTGTTCCTGAGCGTGAGCAGCAGACTTGTGAGCGAAGCCTTGAGCCTGTGGAATTTCAGCGTCTCCGAAAGCCTGATGAAATAGAAAAGCACCATTAGGCCGCCAAGAGCGCAGCTCATGGATGTGGCTATTGCTGCACCCTTCACCCCCATTCCCATAGGGAAAACAAGCGTATAGTCCAGGACTATATTGAATGTGGCGGCAACGACATTACACCACATGGCATATCTCGGTGACCCGTCAAGACGTATCAGCATCATGCCGATGCACTCGATCAGCAGGAAAATAAGTCCGGGAATGAGCCATACCAGATAATCCGTAGCATGCGGAAGCAGAACATCGCTACTGCCCAGAAACCTTGCTGTCGCAGACGGAAACAGCAGACATGGTACCGAGATCAGCAGCGTCAGCACCGATCCGGAAAGAAATGCTTGCGTCGTTATGATATTTGCTGCCTTGATCTCATTGTTGGCAAGTCGGATGCTGGCTATAACCGATGATCCGATGCCGAACATCAGGCCAATTCCGGTGATAACCATAAATAGCGGTGCTACAATGTTGACTGCCGCTATTCCGTTTGCTCCGACTCCCTGTCCCACGAATATACCATCGATGATGGTCAGAACAGCGTTAAACACCATCCCAATCAGCGTTGGGAAAAACAATGCGCGGAAAAGCTTCGGAATATCTCCATTTCCGAAATCAAGGCTGTCGCGGTCAAGATTCCTTTGTTTTTTCATCTCCTTTGATGAATAATCCTGTTTATGTGAATTTGCCTCTGTTTTCATAATCGTTATAAAAAAACGGATAAGGTGATTGGTTTTACCCAGTCATCTTATCCGGCAATATTGTTTATGCCCTCCGATGAGGATTACAAAACTCTGATATTTGTACTGGACCTACACGTATGTTTAGCCCAAAAAACATGAAGACCCACACACACTGTAAATCACCTACAAATTTACAAAAATACCCCTGATTCTCAAAATCCCCCATCATCCCACTCCGCCTCTCAGGACAAGCCCCTCCCATTGGCTTATTCACACCATTGAAGGAACTGCTGCCGCGTCCGGCTCCTTTCGCATAATCATTCCATTGATATCCAGCCTCAATCAAGGTTATTTTGCCTGATTTATCCCTCTTATTATCTCAAATGGATCGCATTCATTAACTTTGTATCATTCAATGGCTAATAAAATATTTTGAAGCGAGTGTAACTTTTAGATGCAATTTTGCACCTAACGTTACAAAAAACATCAAGAAAATGGAAAGTCCACCAAAAACAAGCAGGGAGTTCGCTTCTTTCGTCAAAGAGCATTCCCGTATCATCAACAAGGTCTGCTGGGCCTATGCGACCCCGAAAGTGCCTTATGAGGATTTACGTCAGGAAATCCTTACCAACCTTTGGTTGGGTTTAGAGCAATTCCGGGGTGCGAGCAAACTCTCCACATGGGTTTATCGTGTCGCTGTAAACTCGGCTTTAATGACAATACGCAATTATAAGCCGAAAGTTGAAACACTCCCATTTGAAATATCGGTTGCCGATATTTCCTCGGAAGCCGACGATAACAAGGCCGAACAGCTTGCAGCTCTACACGAATTGATAAACCAACTCCTACCCATTGAGAAAGCGATTATCCTGTTATGGCTCGATGAATACTCCTACGAGGATATCGCCGACATCATCGGCATAGAGCGGAATAACGTGGCTACCAAACTTCACAGGATTAAAAACAAACTCATCTCAAAATCTAAATAATATGAACTTGGACGAACTCAAAAAAAGTATGTCAACCCTTGACGACGTACTCGCTCAAAAGAGCGGTGATACATTCACTTTCAACACCACCACTTGCGACACCGCGCAGAAACGTATTGCCAGACTGTACCGCAAAAATATTCTCATGTGCGGTGTGTTGGCTGTCGTATTCCTCCTGACCGGGATCGGAGGTGTCAACGAGGAAATCTTTCCTTCGGGTCTTAAATTCTTTTTGAGCATCTTTCTTGGCGTATCCGCTATTTGGTACACATGCCTGTATTTTAAGACTAAAAAAATCAATGTGTTGACCGATGCACCAATGGAAACGATGAATAAGGTTACAAGCCTCAGGCTCTCTGCCCTTATCGGTGAGATAGTTCTCGCTATATGCCTTACCGTGTTCTTCACTTTACTGCTATCTCACCTTTGGAACCTCGCTCATTATAAAGTATGGCTTATTGTCGGAGCGTTATTTGTCGCTTTGATATACTCGGGTATAGTAATGCGCAAAACTATCCGCGACTTCAAAAATCTAACCGCATTAGACTAATCCATCACATCTCAATAGCAGCCCCTCTCTCCAACTCTCCCAACTCTCCCCACTCTATCTCTGTCGGGGTCACAGCTCTCCGAGCTGTCGATCCGCCTCCTCCGTCCGCCGTCCCCCTCTATAACTTGTCTCTCTAACTCTTAACTCTCCAACTTTATCCCTGTCGGGGTCACAGCTCTCCGAGCTGTCGATCCGCCTTCTCCGGCCACCGTCCCCCTCTATAACTTGTCTCTCTAACTCTTAACTCTCCAACTCTCACAACTCTCCCCCTCTATCATATGCTCAACAAAAAAACAGCGATGAAACTCATCGCTGTTTCTATAATGTTTAAGATTTGTCATTGCCGGAAGCTCTGCAAGATCCCGTCCTCAAACACGAGCATCTTGCCATCATTGTAGGTCCAAAGCTCATGCAGGCTGCTGTAGCCCGGCTGACGGTCTACATTATCCGGCTTTCCGATGGCCAGACGGCATTCATCGCGCGTCATGCCTTGTGCAACTTTCCCTTCAGTGATCAGAGCCCAGTTTGCGTCCGTGATCGCAGGGTAGCGCAGACGCGGATCGCTCAGGGAAAACAACGTGGAAAAGCGTCGTGGCATGATGCTGCCGGAATCAACCGACATGTACAATCGCAGGTGATCACCCAGGTCGTCTGTCAGTTCAAGGCGAATCGGATAATATTCATTACCCGGCTCCACGGCGACTACTTTGACTGGTACAAACCTCCGGCCCGTGGTCAGATTGTCCGATTCGTCATATCGCGATGCTGTGATCAGATAATATGTCTGACCATTCATCTTTCTTCTCACGGCCTCAACCTTGGTTAGATCCACCGTGAATGGAATCGAGATGGTCGCCTTGCGTTGCAAGGCGTTTTTGCTCTGGCTTGTCCTGTAGCGGTGTACCGTCCCATGGTTGTCGGAAAACTCAAGTACCGCCACCTGCTGGCCGTCGAATGTTGTCGCTTCGTCGATCCGGCACAAACGTAATGTATCGCCGGAAACCACAGAGCCATCACTCTGCCCTGGCTCAAACACCAGGCGAATCTTCGGATCAGTGACTATCAGCGGACTCCCGATTGCGAGTGTCGGTTGCAATTCTTCGATCTCCTTGAGATATGAGTCTTCTGGCGTTTCCTTCGGTTGCTGCTTGCGCACCTCGCGGTCGGTTATGGTCGGTGTGCTCTCGATGCCGGTGAAGCATCCGGAGAGCACACTGGCCATTATTACGGCTGCTGATATGCGTGCGGTTTTAGTCATTGTTCTTTGTTGGGTCCTCGCCGAGATTGAAGAAGAGGAACGAATACATGTCGGTCTGCTCGTCGATTACTTTTGACAGCGGTTTGCCCGAGCCATGTCCTGCGTTGGAATCTATGCGTATCAACTTGGGAGCATCACCGGTATTTGATGCCTGAAGCTGAGCGGCGTACTTGAATGAGTGAGCCGGAACCACGCGGTCGTCATGATCGGCCGTGGTTACGAGAATTGCCGGATAAGGTGTTCCGTCGTTCTTAATGTTGTGGAGGGGTGAGTACGACAGCAGATAGTCGGCCATCTCCTTGGAATCGGCGCTTGTGCCGTAATCCGGTGCCCAGTTCCAACCGATGGTGAACAAGTGGTAACGCATCATATCCATCACGCCTACCTGTGGGATTGCGGCGCGGAACAGATCCGGGCGGCGGTTGACGGTGGCTCCGATCAGCAGGCCGCCGTTGCTGCCTCCTTGGATGGCAAGTTTCTCCGGCGACGTCCAGCCCTCTTTGATCAGATATTCTGCGGCTGCGATGAAATCATCGAAAACATTGATTTTCTGCATCTGAGTGCCGGCTTTGTGCCATGCTTCGCCATACTCGCCGCCACCACGCAGACTGGCTTGTGCATAGATTCCGCCATTCTCAAGCCACACCATACGCTGGGCGGAGAAGCCCGGTGTCATGGAGATATTGAAGCCTCCGTAGCCGTAAAGCAGGGTAGGATTCTGACCGTCGCGTTTCATGCCTTTCTTGTAGGTGATGAACATTGGGATCTTGGTTCCGTCGGCTGAAGTATAGAACACCTGCTCTGTCGTGTAATCATCAAAATTGACACCATTGATCTCATTGCGGCCTATCATCGTTGACTTACCGGTAGCCATATCGTAGCTGTAGCGTGTCGAGGGATAGACAAATGAAGTCAGTGAATAGTAGACTTCAGGCCATTTTTTTGATGCCGACAGTCCTACAGAGCCGAATGTCGGAAGTTCGATCTCGCGAACCAATGTTCCGTCAAGATTGTGGACATAAAGATGATCGGAGGCATCCTTCATGTAGGACAGTATAAGTTTGTCACCCGAGATGGTGGCTCCGGTCAGCACATTAGGCTGTTCGGGGACTATTTCCTTCCAGTTGGCGCGAACCGGATTGTCGAGCGATGCCGTAACAAGGCGGTAGCGTTCGGCATCAGCCGAAGTCAGTATGTATAGCTTGCCGTCAACAATGCCGATCGGGGAGATCTCGTACTCCTGGGTCGGTTCTATGACAACCCATTCTGCATTTTTATCCTTCAGGCTCTTGATCATCACCGATGATCCGAAGCCTTCTCCCGATCCGAACACGATCAGATAGTCGCTGCCCTCTGGAACGTATGGTGTGTGGAAATGGAGCGGATGTGCCGGATCTTCATACACGAGTTTGTCCTCTGACTGGGGGGTGCCAATCTCGTGGTAGTAGATCTGATGGTTTTCGTTGGCATTGGAAAACTCTTTGCCGGCTTCCGGACGTGGATATGCGCTGTAGAAAAAGCCGTTGCCCCACCATTGCGGTGATGTGAATTTGGCCCATTCTATGTGGTCGTCAAGCAGTTTGCCGCTTTCGGTGTCGAGGACGAATATCTCAGTCCAGTCCGAGCCGTTGCGTGAGATGGTATATCCTGTCAGCTTGCCGTCAGGACTCTGGACAACTCCGGTCAATGCTACTGTGCCGTCGGTTGAGAGTTTGTTCGGATCGAGAAAAACTTCTGCCGGGCCGTCGGGAGTCGTGCTGCGGTACAGAACAGATTGGTTCTGAAGGCCGTCGTTCTCGTAAAAATAGTATTTGCCGTCATTGTCGCGGTAGGGTAGGCCGGTTCGCTTGAAGTTGTTAAGCTGGGTCAGGCGTTCACGGATCGCGCTTCTGAACGGAATTTTGTCGAGATAATTTCTGGTCAGGGCATTTTCGGCCTCTACCCATTTGGTAGTGGCTGCCGCCGTGTCATTTTCAAGCGGACGGAAACGGTCGGCTACTGTCGTGCCGAAATAGTTGTCGGTTACTGAATTATCCACGGGAGGCTGTGGATAATTGGTTTGCCCGTTGGCTGCCGTAGTCATTGCTACTGCGGAAATTGCCATTGCATAAAGTTTTTTATTCATGATTGCAGATTCAATTTGTTCTATGTGTTGAAGTTGTCCTGATCCGATCATAGGATTGGACTGTGCAAAGTTAATACAAAAAGTTGCCGGTTTTGTGCTTTTCTGCGCTTTTGAAGCAAAAACAATCCCGTTCTTAACATTTATTGTGCCTATTGCCGCTTGTGAAGCCGCTTGTACAGAAGCGTAATCCCGATCGCTGTCAGTATCGCACTGATTGCGATCATAGGCAGATCCTCCATCGTGAGGTTAGGGGTCAGCATCTTTTCTGGATCAATCGCGCCGTTGCTTCCGGCCTTGAGCCACATGAGGATAAACGCAAGACTGTTGTTCATCACATGCGCCGCCACGGCAAGCCACACAGAGCCGCTCCACCAGGCTGCATACCCGAAAAACGCTCCTAACAAAAGCCTTGGAACGAAACCGAAAAACTGCATGTGGGCCGCGCTGAAGATTATAGCCGACACCCAGACTGCAACATGGCCGCTGACAGGTGTGGAGCGGATTATCCGCTGCAAAGCTCCCCGGAAAAACAACTCTTCCGAAAAACCGGCCATCACGCCGATAATCAGCAGGCCCATGATCAGCGACCCTATTCCGCCATCACCTATAACCAACTTTAATCCGGCGTTGGCTGCATTCTCCGATGCTTCCATCCATTGCTGGAGGCTACTCAACGAGTCAGGAAGTACCAGGCTCTTGTTCAGGGCTATTATCCCGTTCATGAGCGGAACGGATGCCAGCAGGATCAGCAGGACAAGAACGATATTGTCGAGCCCGGGACGCTTGGTTATCATCAGGAAATCGCCGGGGCGGCGGCTCACAACAACTGCTGTCGCGATCGCCGGCAATATGAACATCACCACATCCTGCACCACCATTGCGATACGCATTTTTGCCTGGCTGATACCGCCATGCTGGATCAATGCCATGATGAATGCCGCTATAAAAAAGCATAATATACTGGAACAAAGCATCATGACATATCTTTGCCCTGCCGGGACATTGTATCCGATTTTTCCTTTCGTCATTTCAAATGGGTGTAAAATTCGTTGGTTAATTCTTTATATTCAGAGCTGTATGTGTTGTCGGCATTGCGGATGGCAAGCATATCTTCAACACACATTCCGTCCTTTCGGCTCAACTCCCAAAGTGTCCTTACTGCCTTTTTCCCCTCTCGCGATATCACGTCGATACGGCGGCGAGGGTAGAGCCGTGCAAGGGAAGCGGCAAACAAAATCTCATCCCCCCTGTCGGCCGGAGCAATGAAACAGAGTCTCCCTTCATCGCTCAGACATGTTGCGGCAACCCGGATCAGAGCCTCCACACCGAATGCTCCCTCGTGACGCGCCAGTCTCCGATTCTCATCCGGTGCCTGCATGCTCTCCGTGAAAAACGGTGGATTGCTTACAATCAGATCCGGCTTAGGCAGTCCGGCCGGCAAATCAGTCGCATCTGCCTCTAAAATCGCGATCCGGTCGCTCCATGGCGATTGCTCCACATTTCCCATTGCCTCTTCCGCAGCCTGAGGTTCAATCTCGATTCCCAGAATCCGGGATTGGATAGTGCGCTGAGCCAGCATCAGTCCGATCAACCCCGAACCGCAACCGATATCCCAGATCATTTTTTCTGTTCCGCTGACAGGCGTCCATGCTCCGAGCAAAACACCATCCGTTCCCACCTTCATCGCTGCATTGCAATGACTTATGGAAAACTGTTTGAAGCGGAATTCATACAAATTCATCTGAAATAATTTATACGGTTAGATTTTTTTGCTCATAAATTGATGCAAATTTAAAGAAAAGCTTGCACAATTAAAAAAAAACGCATACCTTTGCACTCACAAACGACAAACGTCAACTTTTGGAGAGATGGCAGAGTGGTCGATTGCGGCGGTCTTGAAAACCGTTGAGGGTCACACCTCCGGGGGTTCGAATCCCTCTCTCTCCGCCAACAAAGCCTGTTCATCAGGCTTTTGTTGTATCTACACCCCTCCTTATCTCACAATTATCCGGACATTTGTTATCTATAAATGGGTCAGTAGATATTTCCGGTTGTTGAGGAGAGTGGATTGCCGTATAATGCTTACCGTTGGATAAATTATAGATCTGCTGCGTGAACTACTCCCCTCGGAGATAGTGGACAATTTCGACATAGTCCGGTTCGAGAAGACAAAAGAACGGTTTGACATCTGGTTTGACGAGAAGAAGATCCAGGAGGAAGAGGATGAGGTGAATGAAAATATAATCGCTTACGGCGTCGGTGACTACAAAATCATCCAGGATTTTCCACTGCGAGGCAGATTCACCCATCTTCATCTCCGTAAACGCAAATGGCTGGACAAAAGCACGGGCGAGATATTCAGCT
The DNA here is from genome assembly GCA_910579185.1 of uncultured Muribaculaceae bacterium. Classification (GTDB taxonomy): domain Bacteria; phylum Bacteroidota; class Bacteroidia; order Bacteroidales; family Muribaculaceae; genus Paramuribaculum. The sequence goes on along the minus strand of CAJTTG010000001.1, from coordinate 686,990 downwards.
ACAGCATCGACACATCAGAATATGAAGGGACACGGCTCAATGCAGAGTTCGTGGATTTTTTTAAAGAGGAGTGTTGAGACCACGACAATACCGATTGTCACGATAGCCAGTACCAACGGTGGCATCGCCCGTCAAGATATGTACATCGGTTCTATTAAAAATGAGGAGGTCTATAGCTACAAATAGTGGCAATATCAACATTGTAAAACTTCCAAATAAGTGCAGTGTATAACAGATAAATCTTCCGAATAAGTGCAGTACGAAGTATTTTGTATATCTTTGCATCAAATTACAATGTTATGAATCTGATAGAACTTGAAACAATACTTCGTGACCAAAAAGCAGAACTTGACCTTTTGCGTGAGGATACTCTCATATCTCGCCCGGAGGAAGATTTGATTGATTTAAATAGTAGACTCGCACAAGTTGTCATCGGAGTGAGAAGAAGTGGGAAATCAACATTATGCTTCAATGCGCTTGAGAAAGCCGAGATCAACTATGCTTATGTCAATTTTGATGATGAACGACTTGCCGAATGCCGTACAGAACATCTGGATTTGATTTTAGAAACACTTTATCGTATCAATGGTAAATTTGAGTATTTATTTCTTGATGAAATTCAGAATGTGGAGGGATGGCCGTTGTTCGTAAACCGTCTTTTGCGTCAACGCATTCACATGATTATAACTGGAAGTAACGCAAAGCTCCTCAGTACCGATCTTGCAACTCACCTAACAGGGCGACATCATAAAATAGAGCTGTTCCCATTCTCATTCAGGGATTGGTGTACGGCTAAGGGTGTAAAACATGACAGTATGACCACCCGTAACAGGGGGTTGCTTGGGAAAGAGTTCGGAGAATATCTCCATGCCGGTGGTTTTCCGGAATTAATTTATGAATCAGGAAATACATCATATATCAGCACACTTTTCGACAATATCATAAATCAGGACATCAAGAACAGATTTAATGTGCGGAATATTGATGAGTTAGTGAAAATGGCACACCACATTCTAAATGAAACACCGGATTGTTTCACCATAGATGGACTAATGGAAGTGAGTGGAATTAGAAGCAATCACACCGTAATGAAATATCTGTCGTATCTGCAACAGACATATCTGATTTCGCAAGTGAAGAAATATTCGCCCAAAAGTCGTCAGCGATCAACAAATGAGAAGTATTATGCTATAGACGTATCATTTATGGACAAGCGTGAAAACGCCTTTGCCGGGGAGAATCTTGGGTGGAGACTGGAAACTATCGTCTATCTGGAATTGAAAAGAAGATATGGCGGTCAAGGTTGTGACATATATTACCACCGTGAAAAGACCAGCGAAACTGATTTCATAGTATGCAATGGAAATAAAACCATCGGCATATATCAGGTTTCTTATGACATATCCAATGAAAAGACTCGTAAGCGTGAAATCCGGGGATGCTTGGCAGGGGCAAAAGTAACTCACTGTGACAATATATGCATCATAACGAACCATCAGCGCGAAGACATTTCCATTGAAGATAAAACCATAAAAGTTATACCAGCTTATGAATGGCTGCTTAATAAATAAAGAGGATGGATTTATTGTGGTCTTGGCTCAGGCATTATTATCGCATTGCAATCTGATAGAAATATTGAGTTCCGTTATTGGGAAATATGCGAATAGGAGACAGTAGGTTTTTCTTCGGATTTCTAACACATTAGGTGGGTTCAATTTCAGAATTAATTAGTAATTTTGAAATCGTATCAGAGAATAGAGCAGACAAACGGAGACAAGGGAAAAACACCTTGTGATAGCCCTGTGCTATACTCGTGCTACACGCAAGATGCAAGCCTATGTAACCATTTGGTTGTCAAAATATTGGATAGAAAGTTCACTATCCTCTCTCTCCGCCAACAAAGCCTGTTCATCAGGCTTTTGTTGTATCTCTACCTCTCCTAATCTCACAAAATCCCACAATTTATCCCCGATATAGAGATAATTTAGTTGAAGAAACTTGATAGGATGTCAATTATACAACCGATAAACATCAGCATAGGAATTAAACTGAGTACACCAACAAATAGCCCCAAAATCCTAATGCCGGATGATCGGCGATATTCACCGTCCTTTTTTTGAAAACAAAATATCAAAAAAAGAATGATACTGAGTGAGTAAAATCCAAGCGGTATCGCCACCATTTCGACAGATGTAAACATATTGCAAATATACTATTTTTTCAAGTTGCCGGCATTATCCGTTCAGTTGTTATCTATAAATGGCGTGAATCCCGTTTGCAATAGAGGCGTATCAGCTATACAATTCCAACACTTCAAGTCGGTTAGATTAATTAGGCATTTTATTATCGGATGCCGTGAGGCGATGCGATTACTGACTAAAATATCATGAATACCATTGCCTAAATTATAGCTTATTCAATGATATTTATTATTTTTGTACTGATTCTCGATGGTAGGCATCGACGGGAGATATGTGGAAGTTTCAGTGGAGTACTAAGGGCGATGATTATCGTTGGATTGAAAAACTCAAATGATATAACTCTCAGATATGTACATGGCATTATTTTTAATATGGATTATTCTTGTTGTTGCGGTTGTCGTTATAATTGCAATACGAATAAGACTAAAAAATAAGTCCAACGCATTGGTGGAAAGGATAAAAAACCTCTCTGCATACAGATCTAAATCAAGAAATGAACTGACTTATGGGAGCCATTCAAAAGTGGGTGAGGTCATGTTTGTTGATATTCCGACAGATTTGAACAATTGCTTTCAGGACACAATTATATCCGCTACACAGGGAATAGATTTTTCAAATTATTATAAGACATACTTTAAAGAAGCGTATTCACTTTCTAAGAGACTTAAAATCTTTAAAATAGTTCCGTCAGAAACAATTTCAAATCTAATACGTGATTTCGAGCAAATAGATAGTCTGATCAAACAACACAATGAGTCGGTTATAAATAACTTGCTTGATGTACATAAAGAGTTCTTTGATCATTGCCTCAGGTATCCATTAGATAGTCAGCAAAGACGTTCCATTGTTTCTGAAGAAGATAACTGTCTTGTAGTTAGTAGCGCAGGTAGCGGCAAGACATCGTCTATTGTAGGAAAGGTCAAGTATCTGACGGAAATAAAAGGTATTGATCCTAAAAGAATTCTACTAATAAGCTATACTAATAAAGCCGCTTCCGAACTAACCGAAAGAATTGCAACTGTTGGATTGAAGGGGTATACATTTCATAAATTGGCCTTAGATATCATTGGGAGAGAAACGGGAATCAAACCATCTATTTGTGATAATACAGATGCTTTGTTTGTCGAAATATATCATAGTCTATTGAATAATTCGAATTTTAAGAAAAGTATATTAGAATATTTCATAGATTATCCGAATAGTGATACGGCTTGTGAACAACGCAAAAATGAAATACGGGAGCAATTATCTGAACAAAAAAGAGTCCGCATTAAAGCAATGTTTCCAGATATGGATGGCAGAACAATATATGTTCGGAGTGAACAGGAGCAGAAGATTTGTTTTGCATTGTCGTCTCTTGGTATAAAATTTCGATATGAAGAGGCTTATGAGTATCCGTTGGCTGATGAAATGCATTCTCAATATCATCCTGATTTTTCTATATATTTTGAAAAAGATGGAACAACTCAACGCATCTATTTAGAGCATTTTGGAGTGGATGATCATGGTCTTGTCCCTACTTGGTTTGCAAAGGATAGAAATATTACATACGAAGAGGCCAACCGAATATATAATGATGGGATAACATGGAAGAAAGCAGCTCACGAAAAGTTCGGAACACAACTGTTGGTAACATCAAGTGCCGATTTTCATTATTCTGATATTAAAGACAAGCTAAAGAATCTCTTAATTAATGCTGATGTGCCAATTCAAGAAAAAACAGATGGCGATTTATACGATTCGGTGCTCCCCAAAGGCAGTAAACAAGAAAAAACATTCATAAGACTAATTGTTACGTTCGTAACATTGATTAAATCCAGTTGCAAAACTTTTGAATCAGTTTTGGAACAGGCCGAAATATCAAATGATGAACGTAGTGCATTTATAATAAAGAACATACTCCAACCGGTGTATATCCGTTATAAGCAGGCATTAAACGAGCGTAAACAAATAGATTTTACTGATGCCATACTTCAGGCAACGGATCTATGCCGCAATAATCATTCAATAGAATACGATTATATTATTGTAGATGAATTTCAAGATATATCTGTAGACCGCTATAATTTTTTGAAAGTATTGCGAGATGGTAAGCCCCCGGCAAAACTTTATTGTGTGGGAGATGATTGGCAATCCATATATCGCTTTTCGGGGAGTGATATGGCTCTTTTCAATCAATTTCCTGAATACTTTGGTCCGACAGAAATAAATAAGATAGAAACTACCTATAGATTTGGAGAGCCTTTAGTTTCCATATCATCTCATTTTATACAGCGGAATTGTATTCAAATACAAAAGAATATACGTTCCTTCAATGATGAAATGAAGACAACCTTAGAGTTTTATTCATACCAAAAACATGATTATTGTAACAGAATAGAACAGATTGTAAACTCTATCCCGTCAGATAAGTCTATATTCCTATTAGGGCGCTATTCTTTCGATGACTATTACTTGTCATTCACGTATAAACCAATTAAAGAGGGTAATAAATTTTTCTATGTTATAGCCGGACGAAAGATTGAATTCCTGACCGTGCATAAATCTAAAGGACTTGAAGCTGATTATGTAATTTTGCTCCAATGCAACAAAGATACATATGGTTTTCCATCGCTCGTCAGCGATGACCCCGTATTGAATTATGCACTGACTAAAAGTGATCAGTTCCCGTATGGTGAGGAACGCAGATTATTCTATGTCGCAATAACCAGAGCTAAGATAAAAACGGTTGTTCTTTATGACATGCGATTTCCGTCTGTATTTGTCGATGAGTTCTTGCATCCTAAAAAAATTTCAGAAAAAAGCTATGAAAAACATCCTAATGCTAACAAAATATGGACTCGCAAAGAGGATAACTTATTATTGCTGCTCCATGGACAAGGGGTAAGCATCAAGAGTATAGCAATGAAGATGGGTAGAAGTCAAACCTCTATTGTGATGCGATTAGGCAAACTGAATGCAAATATTTGATTGTCATATATTTTTATCACATAAGTTATTATGTGCAATAGGTAAAAATGGAATGGGGCTGATTGAACACGAATCAAGATCAGAAGTGGATACGTGAAAATAATGTAGGAATGGGAGTGGAGTCATGGGTTGCTGGGGATTTGGGAGGTGGGGGAGGGTTGGATGATGAAAAAAAAAATTACGATATTTGGGGTAATGATTCCGGCGGTTCATCTGTCTACAATATAAAACAACTTCGCAATGGGATATTCCACAACTGAGTTTGAGACTCTCTACATTCAATGTTTCCCTCCTTCTATGAGGTTGGCGATGAGCCTGCTTCATGATGAGGATGAGGCTCGCGATGTGGTTCAGGGTGTGTTTCTCAAGCTATGGGAGTCGGAGATCCGGGTTGAGAATCCCATGGCATTTATCCTGAGGGCTGTCCGCAATGCCAGTCTGAACAGGATCAGTATGCTTGACACTCGCGACAGGATCCGCCAGCGTATAATGCTTGATCCGCCGCCCGACGATTTCGACATTGACGGGCGCAACGAGGAGGTGAGATCTGCCATACACAGGCTGCTTACGCCCCGGGAACAGGCGGTTGTCGACAGGATTTATGCCGGAGGTATGAGCTACAAGGAAGCTGCTGAAAACCTTGAAGTCTCCGTTGCGGCGATCAATAAGAATATCGTTTCAGCACTGAAAAAATTAAGAATCTATTTCAAAACCGGAAAATCATGACTGAAGAACAGAAAGAAATACTGATAGCTAAGATGCTTGACGCTCCTTCGGCTTTGTCTGACGAGGATCTGGATGCGATACGGCATGATGAGGAATTGCGTGACATATACGATGCATCATCTGCTGTCAGCAATGCCTGTGTCGGTCAGCCGGAGTTGGATGTGGAGGCTGAATGGAAGCGTTTCCGTCCACGTATCCGTCGTAGACCGACGGCAATGCGTTGGGTTATGCGCGTGGCTGCCATATTCTTGGGTGTGGCATTCTTATCGGCTGTTGCCATCAGGATGATGGACAGTTTGTTTACGAATGACCAGCAGCCGGTGATAGCAAAGTTATCCCTTCAGGAGGATATGACGGAAGTCCCGTCGCTACCTCAGAGTCCGCAGGCGGTTGTGACTGAAGATCCGATCCGGGTTGAGCCGACCATTGACAAACGTCGTCATACAGCCCCGGCTCGCCATATTGCCAAGGCAGAGAAGAAAAGGACTGAAACGACGCCCCATCAAGCGGAGACTGACATAGATGTAGATGAATTTATACGCATTCAGCAGGCGCGTATCGACAATGATCTGGCAATGCAGGTCGCTGAATCCTATATGGATGAATTTGATGAACTTCTACCGATCCTTGATGCGGCCGGTGCATATAGTCCGGAATTGGACAATGCAGTCAGAAAAGTAACAATGGAATAATTATAAAAAAATACTCAGGATATGAAAACATCAATTATCCGGCTTATTAGCCTTATGTTCGCTGTCATACCGATGATGGCAGTGGCTCAGAACAATATCAAATCGGCCTTTGATGCCATAATCAAGTGCCCTGAGGCCAAGATAACAGAAAGCCACACACTCGAAAAGGATCCGTCATCCGGCATAAAGACGGGGCAAAGCGACGTGTATCGCTTTGTTCTCCCGGCAAGCGAAGCTAAGCTTCTCGAAAATGTGGTCACTGCTTTTGATCGGGATGTGGATATGGCCTACAGTATCAACCGTGGCAAGTCTGTCAACACAGAGAGTGGCATAGTCTTGACCGTGGGTGATGGTGGATCGGATGGTGTCTATATAAACGATTCGGATTGTGAATACATCTATTCGTTGTTTCTTGCTCCGCTCTCAGAGGATCCCAATGGGATTTTCCGATATGCTTACGGGATGAACTGCAAAGAGGAGAATGGGAAATTGATAGGTAAACTTGTGGTAACCTACGCAACTACATTAAAGTATCGGCAACAGGCGGAACAGCAACGTCAGTACAGTATGTTCCGCAACCTGTCAAATGGGGTATATGTCCTGCAATCCGACAGTTCCGCCCAGCAAACGTGGTTTGATACGCTGATGTCATATTTCCAGAGCATGACTTCCGCCAACTCCCAGACAAGAATTGCCCTCGCATCGAAGGCATATAAGGTGATCAGGGATACATCAAAATATCCTGATGTGACAGAATCTGACAAAGATGCTGTCCGCGAAATACTGGAAGGGATGATTTATGAAAAAAAATACTCGGAGACGGTTCTCAATAGACTTCTGCACCAGTGTCTGACCACACTTAAATAAACAAGCATTTTTTCATACTCGCCTCGACTGCTTGGAAGGTCTGAGCGGTCGAGGCTTTTTAATGTAGCAATTTATGAAACGATTGGCTATAGTGGCTTTTTGTGCCTGTCCGTTAACACCGGTAATGGCTCAGACAACAGTAAATGACTCCATCAAAACTCAGGAACTCAATGAAGTGGTGGTTGAAGCACGCAATCAGCGGCTTGGTTCGGAGGTGTCAATATTCATACCGACATCGAAGCAAAAAAATGCGGCACAGACTGCTGTCGATTTACTCAACCGAATGGCGATACCGCAACTTAGAATCTCCCCTAATGACGAAATAACCGATCCGGCAGGTAAGAGCGTTGATCTCTTTATCGATTTCATTCCAGCATCGAAAGATGATCTGGAAGGCATGCGGATGCAGGATGTGAAAAAGGTGGAATACTACGATTTCCCGTCTGACCCTCGTTTCCAAGGGAAAGCGCATGTGGTGAATTTCGTGATGCAGAAATACGAATATGGTGGATATGTCAAGGGATATGGTCTGGAGAATTCAAGCAATGCCGGACAGATCAGCCTGTATGGTAAATTGAAGTATAAGCGCATGACTTTCGACATTGCCGCAGGAACTTTTTATACCAATCAGAACCATACGGGGAGTGACACATACGAAACATTCCGTCTGCCACAGCCGGATGGCACGGTAAATGTATTTGAACGCAACTCAATCCAGGATAAAGGGAAAATGCGTACACGCACATACTGGCCTACATTCAAGGCTATGTACACTTCCGACAAGGTTACGATTCAAAATATCATTGGCGCGAATTTCGATCATACGCCGGTCAACGGCCAGTCGGGGTACGTGGTGTATTCACCTGAGGTGTTGCCGCGTGCGGATTTCGCGACATTTTCTGCCAACCGGGTCAACTCGCTTTCTTATAGCGGTTATTGGAATTTTATTATAAATGACAGGAATACAATCACATTTTCTCCAAGATACTCATTTTCACATACCAATAGCAACAGTCTGTATGCGGAGGAGAACACCGGGGAGTATCATAATGCCGCAAAAGATGATTCACACCAGTTCAGCGGCGATTTGACCTACACACATTCTTTCGGTAGCTGGGGTAGTATGAATGCAATGTTGCAGACTATACTTACCACAAACAATACAAGTTATTCCGGCACTTCCGATACCAGGGATAACGCTCACACATACCGGATAGGACCGGGTGTGCAATATAGCCTTTCAAAAGGGAAGGTATATGGTCTGGTCGGGTTCGGATTCCATTGGGACAGGCAGGAATATCTTGATCATAGAGAAAACTCCGCGGCTCCCTGGATTGATTTTTCGCTGCAATATTCTCCTAATGATCACCATTACTTAGGAGGCGAATTCCACCACGTGAAATCAATCCCATCTTCGAGCTATCGTTCGGTGGCCGTCATTCAAAGCAATCCTTTGATGAGCTACACCGGTAATCCGGATCTTGTGTCTTATGGAAGCTATGATGCTGATGTGAACTACTCCTTTATCCCCAACAACACATTCAGCATTTCCGCCTTTGCTTCAACCTGGATTGTGGATGATAGGTATGTTTATGATTATGTACCTGCGGAGAATGGAATAATGAGAACAATCAAGCAACCCGGCGGTGGTTATTCCCAGTGGAATTACGGGGCTTATGCCTCTTTATCTCTTTTCAACCGGAAATTGCAGCTGACAGCGCAGCTTGACGCGAGGTCTGTTCACAATGGCGAGCCGTATAATTTGAACAAGACGCATCTTGCCTACGCTCTTCAAGCTAATTATTATCTGGACAGCTGGTCATTCTCCGGACTCTACTCTGCTCCGCAAGGATATCCTGATGGCTGCATGGTGGGCACTTGGCTGTCCTCTAAATCCTATTATCGGCTTCAAGCCGGATGGTCGGACGCAACATGGAATATTCAGCTGATCCTTGCAAACTTCGCACGTTGGAATTGGGAAAGCGATAAAGGCGTGATGCACAGTCAATTCTACGATAAGGTTGAACAGATCTATTCGATTAATGTCCATGCCTCAGCAAGAATCTCTGTGACCTATACTTTCGGTTTCGGCAAGAAAGTGGCGCATGGCGATGAGGCCACCCAGCAATCAGGGATCAGCTCCGGAATCTTGAAATAAACAGCAGCTTATCATACAAATTGCTGCCGGTTCCCGTCGCGATGTCGGGAACCGGTTTTGTCAGTCAGTAACCGCCCATGGCGTTTGTGTGTGCTTCAGAATAACGCTACATTGGGCTTTTCAAAGTCCACATGGGCGTCGGAGGACATATGTGTTTTATAACATATTGAAAATATATGCGGTTAATTGAGAAATTCCTACTTTTGTGAAAAGTCATTCCGAGATGAAGGTTTTAATACTCTTATCGATTCTGATTGTCGCTCTGGCCGGGTTGATACATGTCCTCTTTGGAGTCAGTGAGGAACTGAGTGTCTACTGGGCTTTGGGCGTAATGGTCGTTGCGTTCATATCTATCATGTCGTATTATTTTTTCACTAAAAGGGGGAAAGCTATAGCCCGAGTCTGGAACATTGAACTAATACGGGAGAAGCGTATTTCCGGTGAATGGCATGGAGATCGGGGGATGGGAAATAAACTTAATGGCAATCAATGCAATGAACGACTTAAAATTCTTGATGCGGAGTTGATAAACTGTTACACATCTTTGAGCTGGAAATATAAGCTGATTTCAGATTTTTGTCGCGATTTTCCTGAAGATGTCGAAGAATTGAAAGAAACAGAGCGTTATAAATCGTGGCGGAGAGATGTAATGGACTGGGCAAAGTATAATCTCTACAGGTTGGATAGCTTTTATTTCAGCGATGGTTTCGTTCTGATTATTGACGAATCCACGTCCGGAGTTAGGGAATTAGTCGATTTGAATAAAAAGTTCAATTATCCGTTAAATCCTAAGAACTATATAATTTGTGATGTGGAGATTGGGATTACGCGATTGCCAAAGGATTATTTTGAGTTCCCGAATCTTGTTTGGGAGGACGAAGAAGATGACTATGACTACAACAGTCGGTGCAGCAATGATGATTATGTTTCTGCCGCTGCGATTGCCACGTGGTCTGCGCTGCATGGCGGAGAGTAATCCGTTGCTGCTTGCTTAGCTCCTTGATTCGACCATGTAGATAAGCCGTCAGATGTTAAGCGGTGGCGGTTAGTGATGGCTGGAAAGGATGTTGCAGAAGTCATCGAAGAGCAGATGGTACTCATAGCCTTTCTTCTCGCCCAGAGTGACGAATATCAGATTCTGTTCCGGATCGCAGAACAGGACTTGTCCGAACAGACCCAGCGCAAAAAATCGGTTCGTGACGGTGAGCTTGCCATCCTTTTGGGTCATGATATTGTTCCAGCCATAGGAATAGGCCTCATTGTCAATGTTGGCATGGGTGGAACGCTCGATCCATCCACGGCTCACTATCCGGCGGCCGTTGTATATGCCCCCGTTCAGATACAGCTGGCCTATGTGGGCGAGATTGCGCGCGGTTGTCGCTATCCCTCCATAGGCCTTTGCATGGTTGTTTTTCCTGCTGTCGAGAGCAATGTAGGCATCGGAATCCATCTCAAGCGGATACCAGATTTTTTCTTGGAGATACTGCGCGTAGGGTCGGCCGGTGGCGCGTTCTATTACAACACCTAAAATTGCGGTAGCCAATGAATTGTAGTAATGCTTAGTTCCCGGTTTGGCATTGAATCCGGCATTTTTGATTGACTTCATGACATCTTTTCCGTAATACAGACCAGCCATTTTTGATAGCGGATTCCAGCCATATTCTTCTTTGAAATCCAGCCCGGTGCGCATGTCGAGCAGATGTTCTATTGTCAGCTGCGAAAATTCCGGAGCGGCTGTCTGGAGTTCGGGCAGGTATTTTGTGACTGGATCATTGACGCTTCCGATCAGACCCTCGTCAATGGCAATCCCACAAAGCAGCGATGTCACGGCTTTTGATATGGAAAATATGTTTACCGGTGTGTGATCGTCAACGTTGCCGTAATATTCCTCCAGCAGAATGCTGTCGTTGCGGACTATCAGCAATGCACCGTTGCCACGGACTCTTCTGAAATATTCCCCGATCGTCTCGTTGTGTAGGCGTCCGCCGTCAAATTTAGTGGTTTGGAAGTACGTGTCATGCTCTGGCGAATCGATCAGCATTGTTTTTATAGTGTCGGCGGCATGGATCGTGTCGAGATCGAAATTCGTGTATGTTTCCGTGGATGGAGTTCCGCATCTGATAGCTCTGAGTGCGGTGCAGCCCGATAGGAATATTGCAAGAATTGATACTATGGTCAGTAGCTTTGGCATCTTGAAGAGAATGTTGTTATGTGATAGTTGTACGGCAAATGTATCACAAATATTTTGATTTCGTATTGTTTCTAAAATAATATTTATTAGATTTGCAAAGTGTACAAATGTTTATGAATATGAAAAGGTTACAATTATTGTTCGTGGGAATCGCAACTGTTGTGGCGGTTCTGCTTGGTGCGCAGAGTGCGCATGCTGCCGGTAAAATCATAATTATCGACGGATATTTTTTCGATGAGATTCCCGTTTCTACATCTTATCTCTCCGGTCTTGGAATGATAAAGACTCCGGGGGGAACCAAGGCTACAAAAATCGTCTTGTCGGAGCCGTTGCCTGAGGCGGCTTTGAAATATGCCATTCCGGCCGATCAGATACCGGAGGCGGAGGAACTCTTGCAGCTGGCTGAGACTGCGAGAATCATGCCGATCGCAATGAAGCGCGAGGACATTCTCAACGTTGGCGATCAATTCCCTGAATTCACTGCTACGGATATTGATGGCAGGAAATGGAGCAATGCCGATGTGGCAGGCAAACCGATGGTGCTGAATCTTTGGTTCACAGGCTGTGGCCCTTGTCGCAGTGAGATGCCTGTCATTGCGCCGTGGAAAGACGAAATGCCGGATGTGATGTTCTTTTCGTCGACCTACGAACCGGCGGAGACGGCGCGTCCTGTTATTGAGAAATTCGGATTCAGCTGGATTGCGTTTGTTGGCGATGAGCAGTTCAAACAGTGGATCGGATCCAATGGATATCCAATGACTATTGTAGTTGATAAATCGGGTAAGGTAGCCTATATCGAGTATGGAACGTCGGCTGTGCAACGTGAGGAATTGAAAAAACAGATTGAGGCTGTACGCTGATCTGCGTAAATTTATGAATAAATACCTTTGAATCCGTTCCCGACTTCTGTCGGGAGCGGATTCAAATATGTGTGGGCAGCTGTTGTCATAGCCGGTTCATTTCAGCTTTTGCCGCATCCTCTCCTTTGTATTTGCTCTTCCGGGGTTGGAAATTGTAGGTCATGGAAACTGAAATGCCTCTATGGTCGTAGGTCTGCTGTTTGTTGACGAATACGCCGCAGGTGTTCATCGTCCAGTTGTTGTTTCGTGTGTTGAATATGTCGGTAACCGCAAGTTTCAGTTGCAACGACTTGTTTAATAGTGATTTGCTGACGGATGCATCGAGGGTGAACCATGTAGTGCCGAATCGGCTTGTGTGCATGTCGCCTTTTGTCTGAAATCTCGCGTTGAGAGTGATGAGAAAGCCTTTTGGCAGCGAAATCATATTGTCGAAATAATATGAGAATATCGGCCGGTTGTGAGACGTACCATCTATTTCAAGCCATTGCTTGTGTAATCCGATGGTGAGATTGGGGATCCATATTTTTATCGGTTTGCTCCATGCGAGATACAGGTCGACTGCCGATACATCTACATTGACCGGCTGCATGATGAGTTGCAGGTTTGATGCCGGATATATGCGTTTGATGAAAGCGTAGGTGTCTATGCTTCTTGTGAAATCGGCTTGGAGCATGAATCCTTTCCACATGCCGAAAAGCTGGATGTCGTGCATGTGTTCGTCTTTCAGCGTCGGATTTCCCCCTTCAATCTCGTGGATCCCGACGTAGCTGAGGCTTCCAGTGAGCTGAGAGTAGGGGGGCTTCACGGTCGACATTTTATAACTCAGGCTGATCTGCGACTCGTTGTTGAATGAATAGCCTATCGAGATGTCAGGCGTAAGGTAATTGTAGGTTTTGCTCATATCCCTGTTTTTGATTCCGTTGACGTTCAGCAGATAATCAACGTGTTCGTATCTCAGCCCTGCCGATAGGCTTACTTTTCCGAACATTCTGCTCCAGGAGGCAAAGACAGCTGCCGAGGTCTGCTTCGCTTCTGTGAAAGATGTAGGGATGTATTCACCAACCTCTGGATTTTTCATGAGATAATCAAGTGTGGTGCGAGTGTATGAGTCTTGTGTGCCGACTGAAAACCTTCCCTGAGCCAGCGGAAATGAAAGATAGAGCTTCCCGGCCCAGAGTGTGGATTTGCGGCTGTCGGTGGAATTGACATTTTCGGTGTTTCCATCAGGATAGCTGGTCTGAACGTCGTTGGAAGAGACCGATTTCTTATAGTCTCCGTCGAGATGAATCAGATATTTGCCGGCAAAGGTGTTGTCGTAATAGATAGCCCCACGGTGGCTATGGGCGCGTATGCCGGTAAATATATCCCGGTTGATTCGAGGCTCGTTGTCAAGCCATTCTTCGCCAATGTTACTGAAATGGCCATGTTCGGGGTTGTAGCGGTAGTATCCACCGAATGATTGTTGGCCTGATGAATGGTTGAAGCCTACCTTGGCAACACCGGTGTTTGATGGATAATTCTTGCATTGCGAGCTGCCCACGATGGTTTCCTTGCCGTCATATTCAAGAGTGTTGGTTGTTGTGCCCCTGATCTGGCTGTTGTTACGGGCTATAAGGCCGGACGCAAAGAAGTCCCACGATCCGGCATGATAGTTAAAGTCAAGCATGTTGTTGGCCGACAGTTTCCTACGGGCAACGATCTCTCCGCGTTCGATGAAGGAAAGACCGTCGACAAATTTATGCCGGGTCGTGATTTTCAGCACGGCCTTTGTATCGCTTGCATACATGGCACCGGGAGCCATCTCCAGCTCCACCCGTTTGATGTTGTTCGATTGGAGTTGTATCAGTTCATCGCTTGAACGCATCGGTCGTCCGTCGATATATATTTCGGGAGAGCCTTTTCCGGTTATGGTAACGGCATCGTCCGCAACACTGATCATCGGCAGTTGTGCCAGTACGTCAAGAGCAGTGCAGATGTCCTGGATATTGGAGCCAGCAATGGTCGACACGAGAGCTGTTCCTACGAGTTTTGTTGCCGGTTGTTTTGCGGTCACAACAACATCCTGAAGCTCGCGACTGATGGAGTCGGGCTTTACGTCCTGCCGGCCAAATGCTATTGACGGCATAGCCAGCATAAGGGTGATAATGAGATTTTTCATTTTGCAATCAATTATGACTGCAAAACAAATGGAAAAGGCTCATTCAATCCTCAGAAATTGTCTGACATTTAACTGACAAATACTGACAGCGCAGCAAATCAGCTGTTTATGCGGATCTCGTAAGACTCGCCACGGTTGCAGATTATTTTGATGCCGGAGTCGGCAAGAGCAGTTTTTGTCCGCTTGACAAGGGTGTAAAGCGACTCGTCGGCATTGCTTTTGTTGCCCCAGAGTGTCGCGCACAATATGTTTTTACTGACTTTCCTGCTCGGCGCATCGAGAAGAATTTGTGTCAGTTGCCGCTGCATGGGTGTGAGCTTTATGTTATCGAGGGATATTGCGGCCGCAGGAGTGGCTTTCCGTCTTTCAATAGCCGAGATGCCTGCCATTGAAAGAATGGAGAGGACAAACAGCACTCCCGGCAAAGTCTGATTGGAAGCAGAGAATACGGAAGCCATAGAGCAGTCGGCAAAACCCTGAACTTGGATGGCAAGCCCGTCGGCAGCGTTTTCTGCTACTATCATTATAGAGTCAGAGGCTATCTTGTTGCCTTGAATCTTGGGTGCCGGATTTGTCTTGTCGACTAATGCGAGCGTAAAGTATGCATCATCTCTCAATGCCGCATTTCTGAAATTAAGATCGCATGCCTGATATATCAGTGGCTTGTTGGTTGTTTCGTGCATCTTTCGCAAAGCGGTAATTGTGTCCTGCCGCGCCCACAGTTCGCTGTTGGCACTTGCCAACGCTATCATCGCTTCATTGAGATCGTTTGTAATATCCTGCCGCGCATCTGAGTACGAAAGGCAACACGACACTACAGATGCAATCATCAGCACCAAAGGGATCAACATCCCGTAGCGGAGCATCTTTTTATTCCGTTCTTGAGTAAGATCTTTTTCCATATCTCTATAATCCCTTTAATAATAACGGTTTCTTTTGTGGCAGCACCAGGCTATCCGCAAATATAATCATTTTTCGGCCATATAAAGAGAAAAATCAGAAATATGAGAATTAGTTTGGCATACCGTAATTTATAATGGTGATTATTTATGCCCTACTATTTGAGAATTGCAGAAGTTGAATTTTGTTGTTCTCCAACTTCATTGTTCCGGCTTACTTTCTTACCATATCCAAAGGTATAAGTGACAGAAAAATTAAGGTTGAAGTGAGCGGTGGTTCCGAATGAAGTTACAAATTCCTTATAGATTGGCGTTGCAAATTCCTTGGTGGCTGATACCCATGAAGTTCTGAATGGATTTGATATTCCTATTCTTATATTCAAATCCGATTTACTCCAACCCGCGCTGAATTGCAACTGGCTACGATCCTTGTATATCGTACCTGAATTTGTCCATAACGTTCTGTTTTTCATCTCATAAAATCCTGAAAAATAAAAGTTTCCTATATAGTAAATTGCGGAGCAAGATAAAGCAAATGGGTTATACGTCATGTCGTAATATCCTGTGCTTTTGTATAGGAATTGCGACGGCATAATCTGTAATTGCAAATTGCCATTCAATAAATTCGCGGTAACAGCGACACCTATCTGAGTCCGATAATGGTTGCCGTCATTCTCATAATGGCGAAGTATGGCATCCCCGTCCTTATATGGTGTGTAAATAGGCACATATCGGTCAAAGATGCCGTAGAACTGTGCGAAGGGGGAGAATTGAAGCCAACTGTTCGGTATCCAATTATAGCCAAGATTGGCCATAAAATTGGGAGAATATTTAAGATTTGGATTTCCACAATAATACATCAGCTCATTCTCCTGTAAAATATTGGGACTTTTTATATTGGCGTTCATTGGCTCCTTGGAATAGGACAATGATATATTGAGGGAGTGCTTTTGATTTGGGGACCATCCGAAATTGGCGCTTGCAAATGGATATACTTCTGTTTCTGACTCGGTGTTAGTTGCATTACGCTCTCCTCTGATTCCCAAAAGCAGATCGGCAGTTATCCTATCCGTATAATAGCCATATTGAATGGATGCACCTCCATAAGACTCTTTTATCCTGTCGGAAGAAACGGTCGTGCCGGAATAATCTACTTTATAGTTGGAATGCCCACTAAAACCTCTTATAAACAAGTAATGAACATCGGCAAGTATCTTACGCCCCATAGCCATAACGGAGGCCGCATAACAATCTTCCTTAGCAATGTTGTTGATGATGCTCTCATCAGATGTATAACAGTAATTTTGATTGTTATGACTGTAGCTTGCCTTAGGTGTTATTGTGAGATAATATTGATTGGGAAGATTGAAGTTGAAATTGCCGTTATATGATACAGTCCTTGCCATTGAACTGTTTGTTGATGAATAATTCTGCGGCAGGAAGATTTTGGGTGAAAAGTGGAGTAAACCTTCTGCCGAACTATGCGGGGTCTCTTGAAATGTGAACGCCACAGTATTCTTCATCTGAAAGCCTCTTTTTGAATAGGAAGCTCGGAAAGACATGGGCAGAATGTTCTGTGTATACCGCGAAGCCTCTGGTGTCTGTAAGCGATTGATCCAAGAACGTGAATTTTCAACATCTGTCAGCAAATATTGACTTTCGTTTTCATTGGCAATATGATGATTGTTAAAATTGCGGCTTCCGACGAAAATGTCGTATGTCATCTTTTTGTATGTAAATTTGGAATACACAGATGCCGTGCTTGACAAGCCTATAAAGAATTTCTCACCAAGCGACAACTTTGTATAGCCACCGTAAACATAAGGCTGAACTATGATATTGACAACATTTCTCTCACCCATGAAGCGTTGGTCGGAAGGCGAATAGTAATACTCTATCTTGCGAACATCTGATGTCCTTAGGCCTTCCAGTTCTTCTGCGGAAGCCTTGGTGTAATTGATATAGATTGATATGGTCTCTCCCGTATTAGTGGTTACGTTATCGTCAGCGAGACTAACTTTGATTTGTGGAATAGCCATACGCCGTAACAAGTCAACACCATTTTGTGCGGTGCTCTTTTGCTTACTCGATGGAATGAAGTAAACACCTCCGGCATCAGTTCGGTTCAGATTCGCCTTGACAACAACTTCGTCAAGATGCCGTGGCGCAATACTGTCGTTGGTTTGGGAATGCAAGACCCCTGTGCCCATCCATGTGAGGATGGCACAAATATAAAATAGTTTCATATGGTTAAGAATTTATTTGAAGGCTTTTAACTCTGATTGTACAAAGAGATGGACATATCCCGAGGTTGTCCACCAAACCCCGACATTTATGATACAGCCATTATTAGGTATATTCAGAATAATATACTCTTTACCATTTTTATAGCCTTCCACAACATTGGTGGCTCTCGTTTTGTCTTGTTCAACGAGTTTCCTTATTTCAGAAAGCAAACGAGGATCGCTGGAAGCTGTTACGCTTCTGAAATAATTATCATCGCTTTTGTTGCTTACAACCTTATGACCCTCAGTGCGAATGTCATTGCGTGAGAATACCGTCTCACATGCCAGATGCGGAGGTGTGGCATAACATATTGATATGAAGCTGACGAGAAACAAACTCAATATAAATCTTTTCATGGCTGTCATTCAATTATGGAGTTAATGTATTGTTCGCTGAGTCTTTGTTCATTTTCCGCGTCCTTAATAATATCCCGGAACATATTCATGGTTTCCTCTTCGGTGTCATTAATCACAGATTGGGCTACATAACCAGTAAGCTCTTTGCCGTCAACGTTTACATACACGTCATGTTCATGAACTGCTGACTGGAGATTCATGAAATAATATATACCACTGATTGCTATCATCGCAACACATGCGGCAATTCCGGCATATTTGAATAAACGCCATTTTGTCTTCGTTATGGCCTTGGCTTTAGGATGAGCCATTAGTGTGGTAAGCCCCATTAAAGACCGAGTTTCAGAAATAATAGGTGTTGTATGGTCAGTACACAAGAGCAAAAGTTCCAACTCCTTTTCTTGCAGCAGGGAGAGGTGACAGTCTAAATATGCCTGGCATAATTGCTCAATCTCTTGAATGGTCAGCATTTCTTTTGTTTCCATACTACATTTTATTATAAAGTTCACGCATCTTTTTTCTTGCTCTGCTCATGTTCATCCTTACGGCTTCCACGCTAATATTCAGCCGTTCAGCAATAATATCGTATTCTATATCGTCAAATGCAGCCATATGGAATATCTTTCTTTGCAATGGAGTAAGGGATGCCAATAATATGGATTTGATATTTTCAGTATCATCAACGTTTATGCTATCTGTAGTTTTATCATTATCAGAAAGTTCTACAATATAGCGTTTTCGTTTTAGCTTGTTAATGCAGATGTTTTTTAGAATCGTGAATAGGCGGAATCGCGCTTCATCATAGGTGGCAGGGATCCTGTCGCTCCATAAATTGCAGATAGCATCTTGAACTGCATCCTCTGCGTCCAATTCATCTTTAAGTAGACGACGGGCCACTCGATGCAATTTCTCTTGAAGTTGGCTGTCTATGAAGTTTTCGGCTCTCATGTATTAATTAATACAACCTTGGAGGCTAAAAATAACATCAGAGATCCAAATTTTATATAATAGGGCTTATTAATTGGGGATAATTGTTTCTGATTATGTTCGTTCTAATCATGCTACTCCACCACACTCTCTTTTCTCCCCAATACGTTGTTGAATCAATGTATCAGTCAAAGAGTAAATGTTCATAACGGTTGTATTTTAAGCTGTTATGCTGCAAAGATACTGATAATAGCTTATATTTAAGCTATTTCAAGCGCTTTTTTAAGAATATTATAATGCCGGGAGATATTTGTCGGTCAAGAGCTGGCGGTGTTAGGTAGCCAAAAAAGTATCTTCATGCTGAGATAGTGGTTGACAATGCCACGGTATCTGCTGAGACAAAGGCATTCAAGCCAATTCCGGTAATCCATGAATTTATGATGAACTGGGCAACGACTGTATTGACGAGTGCATAAAAGCCAACTATGATCGTATCAAGCGGAAGTGAAAATTATTGTAGAATCAGAGAAACAGAGAATTGCCTCCAATCCTCAACTGAGCCACCTGCTTAACAAACACTAATCCCAATGAACACGCCACCCCGACAGAAAATGCTCTGCCGGGGTGGTGTATTCTTGTGCTATTGTATTTTATAATACTGCTGCAATCTTACGGATATTTGCAAGACGGCTCATGAAAGTTGAGTCAGACTTTGCTATCTGCATATTGTAGTCTGCCTGAAGTTGCAAAAACATATTAGCGGATATGCCCAATGCCGCTTCGAGCAAAAGAGCCAGTTCTGTATTCACGCCACGTTTGCAGTTGACAACCTCATTCAGCAACGACGGAGATACTCCAATTTGTTCCGCAAGTTTGGCTTGTGTCAAATGACGTTCTTCCAACTCATCGCGTATAAGTTTTCCGGGGTGAGTCGGCTCAAAAGGTGTCAGATTGTTTGCAATCATTGACGGGTCGATGTTCGGAAGTGTTATCATATCAGTCGTAATGGTTTGAGAGTTCGACAATATTGCAGATAGTCAGGATTGGCTCTTTAAGATTTTCAGTCAAAGAAAACTCAATACGATATTGGTCGTTGACTTTTACCGAAAATAACCCTTTCTTATCCCCGTGCAGTGCCTCAAAATGCAAGGACTTGATGGGATAAAGTTCCTCTTTTGAAGTCGCCTTCATCAGATAGTTGATTCTATCCTTGTACCTTTTGACGATACCCGGTTGAAAACGATGTTTCTTATCGGAAGTCTTACCGTTTTCATATAACTCCTTGAGGTAGGTCTGTTCAAAAGTGACTATCATATCAGTTATTTAACGATGCAAAGTTAACGATAGTTTTTCAAATTCACAAATTTGTGAAGAAAAACATATCCAGACAGTTTGGACTGCCGGGATGATGTTGTTATGCTGTGGTTGGTTCTTACTTCTTTTTCTTGTCACACTCAACGTATGCCTCGTATTTGTCAAGAGCGTCGGAAAGGGCGGTATAACCGCGATTGTCGTCCACATTGACCCACGTCGACCAACCGGCGCGGAGTTGCTTTGTAAGCACCTCGATAAGTTCGGCGGCTCGTTTGCGTCTGTCGGTAATCTTCGGGATTCCGCCGAGCATGAATTTTTTACGGCGCATTTTACCGGCTCCGGGGTCGAAGCTCATAAAATCGACGTACCACGATTTTTTAGTATGGAGGCTGGGGTAGGTGAATTGTAGTATTACATTACACGAGGCGGATTTTTGCTGTTGGAACACATTTTTTTATATTCTTTGTGAGTTCAAGAATGTTACGGTTCGTAGATATGTTGCTTTACTCACAAAATCGGTGTCCGAAACTTGTCCGAGTTGTTTTTTAATAAACAAACCCAACGAATTTAAAATCAATTCGTTGGGCCTATTCTTGCGGAGAGGACGAGATTCGAACTCGTGGTAGGATTGCTCCTACGTCAGTTTAGCAAACTGGTGGTTTCAGCCACTCACCCACCTCTCCTGAACTTATCAAGGCTACGCTTAGCCCTTATTTGCAGTGCAAATTTAGCGGTTATTTTTGTATCAGCCAAATTTTTTTGAATGTTTTAGTGTAAATTTATTGAATGTTGCTGATTCGTAGTGGATTATGTGTTTCGGGATTGACGATCCGAGGTTTTTGTGTAATTTTGTGGCGATAAGCGGCTGTTCAGATCTAAAGAACGGCCATAATAAAAATAATTCGGGACGGACACTTGTTAATTAGATATGATGGATGAAGTGAATGAAAATAATAACGTGGTCAATAGGCCGCGCAGACGCAGGTTGTTGTTGATTCTGGTCGCAGCTATCGCGGTTGTTGCAATACTTTCCGCAATTGGAGCAGCTTATCTGCTTCCACGCAGAACAGGAGGCGATGCCTGGATCCGGATTCCGGCAGGGGCTTCTGTTGAGTCGATACGTGATTCATTGGTATCGTCGCTTGGTAGCGTCGATGGCGAACGGGTGTTCTCTCTATGGCAGCTTCAAAATGGAGATGCCGCTGTGGCGCATGGTGCTTATCTGATTGCCGACGGAGAGTATCTACTCAAGGCTGCGCGACGGATTGCCACGGGACGGCAGACTCCGGTCAATGCCGTGTGGAGCGATGCCCGTTCACTCGATGCTATGGCGGAAAGGCTTACGTCGCGGTTGGAATGTTCCGCAGAGGATTTTGTGAAAGCGTGTGATGAGATCCTGCCGGACAGCGGTTATGCACGGGCTGAGTTCATGGCGGCGTTCCTTCCGAATAAATATGAGGTTTATTGGACGGTTTCGCCTCGCGACTTGATCGGTAAGCTGCTTGATTACCGCCGTCGTTTCTGGACAGAGGAACGCCGTCAAAAAGCTGCCGCGCTTGGTCTGTCGGAGGTTGAGGTGGCCACGCTTGCATCTATCGTGGAGGAAGAGACTGCAAAGGTCGACGAGCGTCCGAAGATTGCCCGGCTATATCTCAACAGATTGAAGCAGGGTATGATGTTGCAGGCCGATCCGACTGTGAAATTCGCTGTGGGCGATCCGACGTTGCGACGCATTTCCGGTGCGCATCTGAAATGTCAGTCACCCTACAACACGTATCAGAACCATGGCTTGCCACCGGGACCGATCCGCATTGCCGATCAGCGCACCATCGATGCCGTGCTTGACGCGCCGGAACATGATTATATCTTCATGTGTGCCAAAGAGGATTTCTCGGGTTATCACAATTTTGCTGTGGACTATGCAACCCATCAGGCGAATGCCCGGCGGTATCAGGCCGAGCTTGACCGACGGGGCATCAGGAACTGATCTCCGTCAGTCTTTGTCCGTGTCGTCCGACAGTGGCACCTCTGTCATTTCTTCCAGGGATTTGGCGTCCTGTCTTGCCCATGGTGTCCCGTTGCCGGAGATATAGTGCTCGTAATATGAGAGCAGCAGGGTGGTCAGCGGAAGCGCGATAATAAGCCCGATGAATCCGAATAATGTGCCCCACACGGATAGCGACAGCAGTATTATTGCCGGGTTGAGTCCCATGGCTTTACCCATGATGCGTGGCGTGAGGTACAGATCCTGGATTGCCTGGACGATGCAGTAGACGGCAATACATTGCAGGAATATAGTCCAGAAGTCTGCGTCGCCGCTTGCGGAGGAGATGATGCAAAGTACTACGGCCGGGATGAGCGACACGAGCTGTAGGTAGGGCACAAGGTTCAGCAGACCGATGAACAGACCGAACACAATGGCCAGAGGCATGCCGATTATGGAGAATCCTATGGCGAACAGAATGCCAACAATGCAGGCTATCAGGGCTTGCCCTCGGAAATAGTGGTTCATGGAGTTCTTGATGTCGCCGCTGATGGCGAATACTATATGGCGGTAGGCCGGAGGCACCATGTGGCGGAATCCCTTTCCGAGTTTTTCGTAGTCGAGCATTATGAACACCACGTAGAGCAATACGATGAACCAGTTGAATATGCCTACAATGACCGCGATACTGCCGGAAATTACGTTCCATGTGGTGTGGAGCATGCTTTCGAGCATTGTCATCCATTCCTGTTGTGTCAGTGACTCCGACAAGGATTCAAAGTCGAGTGTGTGGCGCAGGAATTGATGGACTTCCGCCGGAATAATGTTGCCATGAAGCTCTGTAGCGGCATATCGTTTCATGATGTCGGCCATCTGGTGCAGCTCGTTCATCACGGCCGGACCAACGAAGT
Source organism: uncultured Muribaculaceae bacterium (assembly GCA_910579185.1). Lineage (GTDB taxonomy): Bacteria > Bacteroidota > Bacteroidia > Bacteroidales > Muribaculaceae > Paramuribaculum. Next base: position 663,490 of record CAJTTG010000001.1, on the reverse strand, counting down.
AGAGCAGGATGCAGAGCAGGAAGAACGCTTCGAAGAGAGTGACGAATATCGCCACGAGACGCCCTTTGAGGTTGAGCAGGCGGCGGTTGTGTTGCACGAATGGTTCAAACATGTAGGCCAGAAGGCATGCCACGAGGAATGGCAGCAGCACGTTTTTGAGGGTGTTGACAAGCCATACGGCTCCGGCGAGAAGCACCACGGCGAATATGATGCGTACCACGCGGTCGAAAGTATATTCTTTTCCGGTTGTCATCGGTCGGTAGGTGTTTGATTTTTTAGTTTGATAATGTGGTCTGGTGATCCGGCTCGCTGATGAAAAACAGTATGCTTTTACGCCAGATCAGGGTTATGAAAAGTGTTATGATACCGCAAGCCGCCGGTATCGCGTACCATATCTGCGATTCTGTTTTTGTGGCCACGACGATCAGGAAATAGAGCACATAAAGCGATGAGATGTTCGATAGCCATGTGTTGATCATTTCCGTCCTTGGTTTCTTGATCCAGAACCATAGGGAATATCCAATGAAGATCACGAACGATAGTGAGGCGCAAATCGACGGCATTAATATGTCGTTGCAATAGCCCATCAGCATTAGGCTGATGATAGCCGTGGTCTCCATTGAGTTCAGCAGTGTGCTGTTGAAAAATGCGTACAGGCGGCGGTGGCGTATGTTATTTCCCATTTTGTATGCTTGTTTGTTTCCTGTTTTTGAAGTATGCCTTGATTCTGGCTATGCCGGAAGAACCGAGTATCAACAGCGCGGAGTATTGACACGCTTTTGCCAGACCGAAGAATATTGTCCATAGAATTCCTTTTGCAGCGACGGATATCGGCAGCAGCATCTGGGCAAATGAGATTATGTAGCATGCTATACAGAGCGCGGCTATTATGATTCCGGTGCGGAATGATAGAGCCGATAACCATTGCTTGATCTTACTTTTTGCTGATGCCATTTGTGTTGTAGCCTGTGGTTGTTTTTTGGTTGTATTAAAACTTTGCGTTTTGGCTGTATTGGATTGTTTAAAAGTGTTTTGCGCTTGTGAGTGGTGCTGCTTTTATTGATTGCACCTTTTGTTTAATGCATTGCGTGTAGAATTTGTTCAACTACCGCCGTGGTGCTACCGGTGGTGGTCCGGGTCTCGGAGGGGCAATCACCGGCGATCCTACCGGTCGGCCGTGGGAGCTCTCAATCCAGTCCTTGGCGATATTGTAGATGATTCCGCCTACGTCGATGCCTATCTTGACATCGTCGTTGAATTTGTAATATGGAGTGACGATGGGCTGTGCCTCCCACTGGTTGGTGACAAGCGACCGCTGTGCTTGTGCGCCCACACTTATGCCCCAATGGTCGTTGATCTCATAGCTTGCATATCCGCCGAACCGTGGCACGCCCATATACCCTGCCATGCCGGGAGTCATGGGATGGAGCGGCGAGTGGTACTCGCCGAATAGGGTTATGCTCCAGCGGTCATTGAACCGATAGTTGAGTGAGCCGCCGAAATCCCAGGATCTCTGCATGCCGCGGAAATATCCGTAGTGGGTTGCTCCGCCCCATAAGGAGAGTGACAATGATCCGATGGTCTGGTTGAGGCTTATCATTCCGCTTTCAATACCCATCATTCCTGGCAGGCTGTTGAATGACGATGACGCGCTCAGAGATCCGCCATGCCATGTGGCTATGTCGGGGGAGGCGAGCCCTGCGGTGGAAAATGAGGGCATCGCCGGCGCAGACTTGAGCGACAATGATGGATCTACGCCGTAGGTTGGCAGCAACAGTGGTTTGGATAGGTCGACCGACGTCGGGTCGGTTATACCACCGGGAATCATGAACGATGGTTCGTTGCCGTTGCCCGAGGGCATCGGTATCGAGTCCGGTTGTTCGGCCATCGCCGGCAATAAGGCTGCCAATGACGCGGCAACGGAAAGAAGTCTGCGGAGAGAGGGAGTGCTGTTCATTGTTATTGCAGAATTAATTGATACAAAGCGTCGTCGAGATATTGGTCGAATTTGTAGCCCACCTCGGGAAATGTGCCGATGTGCTTGAAACCGCATGCTTGGTGCAGGCGTTCGCACGGATGGTTGCCGGCTGTGATGCACGACACGAGTGTATGTGCACCCATTGCCCGGCTTCCGGCTATCACCGCTTCAAGCAGTTGGCGACCAAACCCCATCCCGGTGAAGTTGTGGTTGAGGTAGATGGTGACCTCCCATGAGCGGCCATATACGGGATCCGGCATCCAGCGATGGGCATAGCAATAGCCGGCCATCTCCCCGGATTCCGTCTCGGCGATGAAGAAGGGATACCGGTCCACAACATCGCGGATCTTGTCGGCGAATTCTTCGGCCGACAGCTGGCGGTTGGAGAATATGACCGTGGATGTGGCCACGTAATAATTGAATATTTCGGCCATTTCTTTGGCATCGGAAAGTGTTCCTTGACGTATCATAGTTTGCAAAAATAAGAAATTATTCCCGTATTAGCGTCAAATTAGTTAATTTTGCATCATGATGAAATGTATGAAACTTCAGTGGATTGTTGTCCTTGTGGCGATGTTGTCGCTCCAATCGTGTGGCGGAAAGAGGTCTGACCGCACGCTGACTGTCAGCATCGAGCCGCAGCGTTATCTGCTTGAACGCATTGCCGGCGACGGTTGGAAAGTCAATACGATGCTGGCCAACGGGGCAGATCCGGAGAATTTCGATCCTCCTATGTCGGCCATGAAGGCAGCCATGGGGAGTGCGGCTTATTTCCGTATCGGATATATGCCATTTGAGAATGCGCTGATCGACCGTATGGCTGAAGGTGGGGGTAGCAATCTCCGTATTGTGGATTCGTCGGAAGGGATTGAACTTCTCCATGGCACGCATGAATGTGATTCCCATGATGGTCATGACGGGGATCTGGATCCCCACGTGTGGAGTTCCGTGAAGAATGCCGGTGTGATCGCCGCCAATATGTGCAGGGCTCTTGTGGAGCTTGATCCTGATAACGCCGGATTGTATGAGGAAAATTACCGGCATTTGCAGGCCGAACTTGATAGCCTTGATTCTGAAATTACACGGAAACTGGCTCCAAAAACCGGAGCTACGTTCGTCACCTGGCATCCGTCGCTGAGCTACTTCGCCCGTGACTATTCCTTGCGGCAGCTGTCGCTCGGATCGGAGGGAAAGGAGATGTCGGCAGAGGCTTTCCGGGATAAGATCGACGAGGCGCGCAATGCCGGGGCAGAAGTTATGATAGTGCAGCCGGAAGTTGATCTGACGCGGTCGCTTGAGGTTGCCCGTCAGGCCGGAGTCAGGGCTGTTGAGGTCAACCTTTTGGGCTATGACTGGCCTGAGCAGATGAGGCGTGTGGCCGAAGCCATAGATTGAGTGTTATGGAAGAGAAAGAATTGCTTGTCAGATTGAAAGATGTGGCGATGATGCGTGACGGACGGCGTATCCTCAGTTCGGTGGATCTGGACGTGTTTCGCGGTGATTTTCTGGCGATAACGGGTCCGAACGGTGGCGGAAAGACCACATTGCTGCGTATAATCCTGAGATTGCTGAAGCCGACATCGGGGACTGTTGAATACTTTTCCGACGGGATGCCGGTGGATCGGTTGCCGATTGGCTATCTTCCGCAGAAAAATATGATCGACTCCCATTTCCCAATAACGGTTGAGGAGGTGGTCGGGCTTGGTCTTTACGGGAAAACCGGCTTGTCGGCTGAAGAGACAAAAGCTGCTGTGGCCGGGGCGTTGGAGGCTGTGGGGATGGAGCAATACCGCAGCCAGAGCATAGGCCGGCTTTCGGGAGGGCAGCTGCAGCGCACATTGCTTGCGCGAGCCATCGTTTCCCGACCCGGTGTGCTGGTGCTCGACGAACCGCTGAGCTATGTCGACAAGCATTTTGAGGCGCGGATCTACGACATCATGGCGGAACTGGCAAAAAACACGACTATAATCCTCGTGTCGCATGAGGTGTCGCGGATCGCGACGATGGCCAACCGTCATATCATCGTTGACAAGGAGCTGCATTTCTGCCATTCGGCAAGCCATTTTATCCATTACGATTGCTGTGACAATCATTAATCAGAGAGCATAATGAATAGTGTTGTTTTCAAAATTGCTGTCGCTGCATCGGCGGTGCTGTTTGCTGCTTGTGGCGGACGACAGGAGAACAGAAAGGGTGAGAAGCTGGATTTCGGATCGGCCACGATGGACGCCGGAAAATCGATTGTCGGTGAATGGGATATAGCCGGGATCATGTGCGGCGATTCCATTGCCATTTCTCCGGCTGAGACTATGCCGGGCGTAGATGTGGCGATGGAGCTTGCAGCTGATGAGACTTATGTTGTGCGGACCGGTTGCAATACGATATCCGGCAGTTATGCCTCACGAGGAAATTCCATAAAGTTTGCCGATGGGGTGATGACCGAGATGGCTTGCGACGATATGGCCGTGGAGGATGCTTTGCGGCAGCTGCTTCCCGAAATCGAATATTGCGAGTTGTCGGAAGATGGCGCGATGGCCACGCTCAGTGCGTCCGATTCAAGAGACATCATCCGGCTGACGAGAAAACATGACTGACCGCAACCTGCATATCCGCAGATCAACCGCTGCCGACCTGCGGCGTATTGATGAGATCTATGGCCGGGCCAAGGTGTTCATGCGCAGCCGGGGAAATGCTGCTCAATGGAGTGGGGAATATCCGTCGGCAACTGATGCCGCGGCCGATATGGAAGCAGGGAATGGTTACGTTGTCACGGATGCTGCCGGTCGGGTGGTCGGGACGTTCGCATTCATTGTCGGTGATGATCCGACGTATGGGTCGATTGATGGCTGTTGGCTGAACGATGATGCATACGGAACCATTCATCGACTTGCGTCGGATGGATCGGTGCATGGGGTGGCGGATGCTGCCCTGGAGTATTGTATTGGGCTGACCGGCAATATCCGGATTGATACCCATGCGGATAATATCGGGATGATAGGTTGGCTTGAATCGCGTGGCTTCTCGTACTGTGGAGTGATAACGGTGAGTGACGGAACGCCACGACGGGCATATCAGAAAAACAGCTTTTGAACAGGGGTTGGGCAACACGTGGTGCACACCGTTTCTAACATTCGTTAAGATTTAGTCCGGGGCTTGACATCGCCTCCCGTTTTGATTAATTTTGTGGTCGGATCAACAACACACAAAAACAATACGGATATGTCGGATTTTGAAAGAGAATGGAAGAAAATGCTTGATGGTGAGGTGTATGATGCGGTGCATCCGGAGTTCCTCTCCCGTCTTGCCGCAACGCGCCGCGCTCTGTGGAAGTTCAACAACCTATGTCCCGACGATGTGGATGCTATGAAGTCGATCTTGCGTTCGGTGCTGGGCCGTGTAGGGGAGCGGTTTCATGTCAACCAGCCTTTCCGCTGCGACTATGGCTGCAACATTACGGTGGGCGAGAATTTTTTCGCTAATTTCAATCTGACGATCCTTGATGAGGCAACGGTGGAGATCGGTGACAATGTGTTCATCGGGCCGAATGTGAGCATCTTCACGGCGTGCCACCCTATTGATCACAAGGAACGCGACACCGGAGTGGAATGGGCTGAGCCGGTGAGGATCGGCAACAGCGTATGGATCGGAGGCAATGCCACTATCCTTCCCGGAGTCACGATCGGCGACCGTTCCGTTGTCGGTGCCGGGGCTGTAGTCACCCGTGATGTGCCGTCGGATGTGGTGGTGGCAGGCAATCCAGCGAGAGTGATCAAAGCGATCTGAGAAAAACTGTTGATGGTGCGATTGGGGGGATGAAGAAGCCGGATCAGAAATATTATATCGCTATTGACCTGAAGTCGTTCTATGCGTCGGTGGAATGTGTGGAGCGTGGACTGGATCCACTCGACACGAATCTCGTGGTAGCCGACAGCTCCAGAACCGACAAGACGATATGTCTCGCCGTCTCGCCGCCGTTGAAGGCGCGTGGCATCAGCGGTCGTCCGAGGCTTTTCGAGGTGATGCGGCAGGTGCGTCAGATCAACCGAGGGCGAGGCAACAGCGGAAGTTCTGTTTCCGAGAGTTGTCTGAAAAAAGATCTGTCGATGGCCGTTGACTATATCGTGGCTCCGCCGAGGATGGCTCTCTATATTGACTACAGTACCCGGATCTACAGGATATATATGCGGCATGTAGCGCCGGAGGATATCCATGTGTATTCGATCGACGAGGTGTTTATTGACATAACGCCCTATCTTGCCACGGCGAAGTCCACGCCCCACGACATGGCCGTAGGTATGATCCGTGAGATAATGGAGGAGACCGGCATCACGGCGACGGCCGGAATTGGAACCAATCTCTATCTGGCGAAGGTGGCTATGGATATTGTGGCCAAACACATGCCGCCGGATAAAGATGGTGTTCGGCTGGCGATGCTCGACGAGCAGACCTATCGCCGTCGGCTCTGGGGGCACAAGCCGTTGACCGATTTCTGGCGCATCGGAAGGGGAACGGCGCGTCGGCTGGCTGAATATGGATTGTTTACGATGGGCGACGTGGCGCGCTGCTCGATCGGGCATGAGAATCTGCTCTACAGAATTTTCGGGGTCAACGCCGAGCTTCTGATTGATCATGCGTGGGGATGGGAGCCTGTGACCATGGCTCAGATAAAGGCCTATCGTCCGTCGGCGAAATCAACAGGTTGCGGCCAGGTGCTGATGGAGGCATATCCGGCCGATCGGGCGAGAACCGTGGCTCTGGAGATGGCTGAGACCGTGGCTCTGGATCTTTTGGCCAAGCATCTTGTGGCAAAAGCCGTGACGCTGCATGTGGGCTACGATCGGGAGAGCCTTGTGCGTCCTGAGATCTTAGCGCGCTACGACGGGCCGGTGGATGTGGATCATTACGGACGGCTTGTGCCGCGCCATGCCCACGGATCGGCGGCATTCGCGCGGCCTACGTCGTCGGTACGTCGTTTTCAGGCAGCTGTGGCGGAGACGTTCGACCGCATTGTCAACGGCGATCTGCTTGTGCGGCGCATAACGCTGACCGCTGTCAATGTGGTCAGTGAGTCCGAGATGGAGACGGGCGTGAGACAGCTATGTCTGTTCGACGATTACAATCCGGTCGACGGATGCCGCGATACGGATCCGGCCCGGCTTGAACGCGAGCGGCGGCTCAACAGCACCGTGATCGGGCTCAAAAAGCTGTATGGCAAGAATGCCATTTTGAAGGGACTTAATTTTGCTGATGGGGCGACTCAGCGCGATCGCAACAGGCAGATAGGAGGGCACAAGGCATGAATGAAAATGTTGACAGATACGCGGATATAATAGATCTTCCGCACCATGTGTCGGAGCATCGCACGCCATTGTCGCCCGAAAGCCGGGCCGCGCAGTTTGCCCCGTTTGCCGCCCTCACCGGCTACGAGGAAGCAATCGCTGCTGCATCCTCTCCGCAGAACCACCGCCACACCGACCGCCGATCAATGCACCGATAACCGGCGCGATTCCTGAAAGGTTGAAATTTAAGTCGGTTTATTGTTGGCGAATTCCCAATATACTTAATTTAGCTGTCAATTTCGGCAAAAATTTGTGTCATATTGCGCTCTGTCGTTACCGCATTGTTCACGCAACGCTATAAATTAGTGGGCATCATAATCGACATTAGGGTTCATTGAAATTTCTTCATCTGAATAGACTTTTTCATAGAATTTTTTAGCATCCTCATTGCCCATGTCAAGTGCTTTCTTCCACAATTTGCGTGCCTTTGTTATATCAGGCCGAAGAATAACTTTATCATGCGGAAAATTACGGCTAAGAGTAACACAATTATCATCAAACAATTGGATATTATTATTAGCAATATATTTCGCAATACCGCCATATATTCCAGTGCTATAAAATTTTCCTAAGAGTGTCAACCCCTCTGCACAGTTATTGTTGGCGGATTTATAAGCCCACTCATAGGCCTCCACATAATTCTTCTGAACACCTTTGCCGTAGAAATAATATTTTGCTAACATAGCTTGTGCTTTTGGGTGTCCACCATCTGCCGCTACACGATAAAAGAATGCAGCTTTGGTATCATTATCATCCTTATAGACTCTACCATTTCTTTCGATGAAAAAGCTTGGGCTGCCAATCAGACTGCCCATTAAATAAGCAGCATCGGGATTACCCTTATACGCTAATTGTTCAATTTTGGGCTTAATTGCTGTTGTAAAATCGTTAAGAGTTCTCGAATCCCAATCTTCTGACCCGGTATTGAATGTGTCAGGGTGCTCTATTATAGCATTTACCTGCTTCATATATTCCAAGTCGCTAAGAGTCTGAGATGTTTTCTCAAAATTTTCAATAAAGGATTTCCCCTTGGATTGAGGGATTTTGAAAACCACAAGCCAATAAACGCCCACACCTAAACCTATCAGTATTGCTATAATCAATATAGCGAAAGATATGCGCTTTATCAAGCGCTTGATGCCTACTTTGTTTTTCATCAATCCCAGTCGTTAAGGTTATTTATAAAATAGTCTATGTGATATGTGAAGTCCACCCACATATCATGTTCGGTGTCACCGTTGTATATGTCTAAATTGTCGAGTTCGTCCATAAAGCAATAAGTTTATTCGCCCCATGTGCAAACCACATTTTCGCCTAAGGCTTTGGCAATCTGATGGATCAAGGTTTTGGCAGTTGTGGCTCGCATATTAAGATTGATATACCAACCGGGAACGAGTTCTTTGTGGTAGATGTTCCTTTCGATTGTGCGAGGTGGATTGCAAAGTTAGCACTTTTTTCGAGAATTCGGCGATCGGGTAATATTTAGTCTGAGCAAAATTTGAGCTCACATTTTGTGAGATTTGTTATTGGTCGCTAATTTTCGATGGATGGCGGTCGCAATATATGGAGGTGCGGAGCGGATAACGCTCAACCGTGGTGCGTTCATCAGTGCCATAATCCAATACATTTTTAGATTCGGCCTAAATTTTTTAGTGCGAAAAAGGGGGAATGGCTTGGAATTTAGGGAGAAAGTGTGTAACTTTGTGGTCGATTTTGCCGCGTCGGGCTTGATTAAGTGCAGCCAATGTTGGATGCCGCCTGCCGGAATAACCTGTTAAACGTATCAATAACAACAATGTACGCAATTGTAGAAATCCAAGGACAGCAGTTCAAAGCAGAAGCTGGCAAGTTCTTGTATGTTCATTATCTCGGAGATGCAACCAAAGAAGGTGACGCTATCGAATTTGATCGCGTTCTCCTCGCTGATGCCGATGGTACTGTAAAGGTAGGCGCCCCCACAGTAGAAGGCGCAAAGGTGGTTTGTGAGGTTCTCACACCGCTCGTAAAAGGTGAAAAAGTGATCGTTTTCAAGAAGAAACGTCGCAAAGGCTATCGTCGTAAAAACGGCCACCGCCAGTATTTCACCAAAGTGTTAATTAAAGAAGTAGTTGCTTAACCCTGAAAATCTAAAAGACAATGGCACATAAAAAAGGTGTAGGTAGTTCTAAGAACGGTCGTGAATCAGAAAGCAAACGACTCGGAGTCAAGATTTTTGGTGGCCAGCACTGCAAAGCAGGCAACATCATCAAACGTCAGCGTGGCACAGTTCATCATCCCGGCTTGAACGTGGGTATGGGCAAGGATCACACGATCTATGCTTTGATCGACGGCGTTGTAGTGTTCTCCGAAGGCAAGAATGGACGTCAGTTCATTAACGTAAGCCCGGCGGAAGCATAAAAATCCACGGCTTCAAAAAACTTCTTTGAGCGGCGATCCCATCGGGGTCGCCGCTCTCTGCAAATATAGAGTTAGAGAGTAGAGAGTATAGAGTATAGAGAGTGGAGGGGCATTGGGAAAATGAGCAGCGGCGTGCTTTGAGGGCACGCCGCTGTATTGTAGGGTGGGGATTTATGATCTTTGAACGGGTCAGGCTTCAGGGGCTTCGGTCTCGGCTTCAGGAGCCATGTGGTTGAAGCCTTGTGCGCGTAGCTGCATTTCGTTGCCGTCGCGTGTAACCAAGGCACATCCAAGCTCGGGTTTGGTGATATGTCCTATGATCTTGATGCCTTCCATCTTTGACAGCTGTTCGTGGTAGTGGAGTGGAGCTGTGAACAGGAGCTCATAGTCCTCTCCACCATTGAGGGCGGCAGTCACGAGGTTCATGTTGACTTCCTCGGCCATTATTGCAGTCTGGTAGTCGATTGGAATGCGGTCTTCGTAGACGCGGCATCCGGTGTTGCTGTCCTTGCAGATATGGAGCAGTTCGGACGAGAGGCCGTCGCTGATATCCATCATTGCGGTGGGTACGATGCCGGCTTTGTCGAGCTCGCGGATTATATCCCTCCGGGCTTCGGGTTTGAGCTGGCGTTCGATCAGATATTCTTTGCCGTCGAACTGCGGAATGAAGTCTTTGTCGCCGCGACCAACGTTTTTCTCGCGTTCGAGCAGCTGCAGACCCATATAGGCTGCGCCAAGGTCGCCGGACACGCATATAAGATCGGTGTCTTTTGCTCCCGAGCGTTTCACCACCTTGTCCTTGGGTGCGTCGCCAATACATGTAACGGATATGACAAGTCCGGAACGGGATGCCGTTGTGTCGCCTCCCACGAGATCCACGCCGTAGATCTCGCAGGCCAGACGGATGCCTGAGTAGAGAGCCTCGATGTGCTCAACGGTGAAACGCGACGAGATGGCCAGTGCCACGGTGATCTGTCTCGGCGTTCCGTTCATGGCGTAGATGTCGGAGAAATTGACCACGGCGGCTTTGTAGCCGAGGTGTTTCAGCGGCACGTAGGTCAGGTCGAAATGTATACCTTCCACAAGCAGATCGGTCGACACGAGCACATCGGTATCGGGATAGCGTAACTGTGCCGCGTCGTCGCCAACGCCTGTGACGGTCGATTCGTTGACCGGCTGGAGACCCTCGGTGAGACGGTCGATGAGACCGAACTCGCCAAGCTGCGATATTTCGGTTTGTTTTTCCATAGTGGGCGCTGTCTATGATCAGTCGGCACGAGCCACGAGCTCACGCATTATTTCCATCATTTTTGGCTGGGCGGCTTCGGCTGCTTTCTGCACTTCCTCGTGGGTGGGCACTTCGGTCACATCCTTGCCTCCGAGGTCGGTGATCACAGACACGCCGAACACGCGCATGCCGGCATGGTTGGCCACGATGACTTCGGGAACGGTGGACATGCCCACGGCATCACCGCCGATCACGCGGAAGTATTCATATTCGGCCGGAGTCTCGAACGTCGGGCCGGGGGTGCCTACATAGACGCCGTGCATCACACGGATGTTTTTCTCAGCTGCGATTTCGTCGGCCAGAGCTATCAGTTTGTGGCTGTAGGCTTCGGTCATGGCCGGGAATCGCGGACCGAGGCGGTTGTCGTTCTTGCCACGGAGCGGATTTTCAGGGAAGAGGTTGATATGGTCGGTGATGATCATCACGTCGCCAACGCGGAATTCCTTGTTCATACCACCGGCTGCATTGCTGACAAAGAGGGTCATGATGCCGAGTTCGCGCATCACGCGGACTGGGAATGTCACCTGCTTCATGTCGTAGCCTTCGTAGTAGTGGAAGCGACCCTGCATGGCCATTACTGGTTTTGAACCGAGTCGGCCGAAGATGAGGTTGCCGCTATGGCCTTCAACGGTGGATACGGGGAAGTTGGGGATCTCGGTGTAGGGGATATATTTCTTGTCCTCGATGTGGTCGACGAGCGCACCGAGTCCTGTTCCGAGAATTATGGCGGTGTCGGGCATTGCGCCGACTTTCGATCTGATATACTCAGCTGTTTCCTGAATTTTGGCTAACATATTTCTGATTGTTTTAAATGGTTTTGGATATTGACTATTGTAGTAACAATTTTAATGTCGTGAAGTTGGTTTCCGAGGCAACCGCGCTCCGGCCGGGGGAGATCAGCTGTGGAGGGCATGGTCGGTGCGCAGGAGCTGGAGCAATACCTGGTCGAGTTCCGTTTCGTTGTAGTCCGCCGGGAAGTCGACAGCAATGGGGAGATAGTAGGTCCGGCTTCGCAGTTCGGGCGGAAAATAGGGGTTATTCTTAAGCCTCACCGCGTCTTTCTCCGTTGTCACTATGATCTTTCTGCGTCCCGACATGGAGGTGAATTTCTCAAGGATGGACTGCATGTCGGAATGGGTGAAGCGGTGGTGGTCGGCATAACGTTTGATCCGGATCTTGGCCTTGTAGCATCGCAGCTGTCGGACAAAAGGCCGGGGATTGGCCACTCCTGTGACGGCGAGAATGGAGTCTTCGGCGGTCAGATCTGACAGGATGATGCGTCGTGAGGGTGACACCTGATCGGCAAACACGGGTTTGATTGGCAGGTACCGGTAGCCGGAGAACAGCAGCTTCTGATATGGGAAGAGATTGAGCTGGGTCTTGAATATGCGTGTCTCCACCGGCTTCATGTCCGACGGGCATTTGGTCACGATTACAACGTCGGCCCGGTTGAGCGCGCTCATAGGCTCACGCAGACGTCCGTATGGGAGCATGTGGTCAGCATAGGCCGGGCGGTTGTATTCCATCAGGACTACGGATAGCGATGGTTTGACGTAGCGGTGCTGGAACGCATCGTCAAGCACTATCAGGTTGATGTCGGGCATGAGTCTGCGCATCTCTGCAATGCCTTTGACCCGGTCTTCGCATACGGCCACGGTTACGCCTTTGTCCTTGAATTTATGGTAGATCTGATATGGCTCGTCGCCTATATCGTCAACGTGGCTGTCAGGGGTGGCGAGCACGAAGCCATGGGTCTTGCGCTTGTAGCCACGGCTCAGGACTCCTATCCTGTAGTTGTGGCGCAGATGATCCACGATGTATTCCGAGTGTGGGGTTTTCCCGGCTCCACCCATCGAGATGTTGCCAACCACAATCACGGGAATGTCAAACTCGTGCTGTGTGAGCAGTCCCCGGTTGAACATGGCATTTCTAACCGCTATGACCCATCCGTAGATCTTACTGATGGGGTAGAGGAGGATCAGCGATAGAATTTTGCTTTTTGCCATGTAGTTGGTTCGATGAATCGGTTAGTGAGGTGTTTGACCCGGGGTTATTTGAAGTAGATGTAATTGGTCCGGCACTGCAGCGGATACATGGAGCTGATGCGCTGGGCCAGCCGTTTCAGAGCGGCTTGTGTCAGGTCGGTGTTGGCGGCGAGTGCGGCAGAAATCGAGCTGTCGTCCATGGCCATGAGCATTTCCCACCATTGCGTTGTCAGCTCGGGATATTCCTGAATTTTGATGTGGCTGAAATCAGTGCCGAGTTCAGCTGCCATATCGTCGATTGTTTTGCGGAGTCCTCCGAGATCGTCCACGAGGCCGTTGTCGAGTGCGCTCAGTCCATCCCAGACACGCCCTTCGGCTATCTCCTTGATCTGATCCACTGTCATTCCCCGGCCATCGGCGCAACGTTTCACGAACAGTTCATAGCCTCGGTCAACATAGCTCTGCATGGCCTGACGCTGCTGTTCGTTCATCGGCTGGGTTATGGTAGGGAAACTGCCGGTGTTGGTTTCCACGGTCTCAATGTTGACACCGAGCTTGTCTTTCAGCAGGGGCTGTATGTTGGGAATGATACCGAATATTCCGATAGACCCTGTCAGGGTGAGCGGTGAGGCATAGATCTTGTCGGCACCGCAAGATATGTAGTAGCCGCCTGATGCTGCCATGTCGCCCATGGAGACGTAGAATGGTTTGCCGGTCTGTTTCTTGAACTGCTGCAGGGCTTCCCAGATCTGTTCGGATGCGAATGCGCTGCCGCCGCCGGAATTGACGCGCAGGATCAGTCCGTCGATTGTCTCGTCGTCGGCCAGTTCAAGGATCTGTGGCACGAGGCGGTCGGATGCGATGCCTTCGGTGTCGCTTTCCGTGATATCGCCGAGGGCATATAGCACGGCGATTTTCTTATCTGTCTTTTCTTTGGCGATATTGACATTGCCGGATGTGATGGCAGTGCAGTAGTCTTTGAGATCGACATAGCGCGGATCGTCGGTTTTGGTCTTTGATGTGACCAGTAGATCTATTTCGCGGCGGTATTTGAGTCCGTCGATTATTTTTTCGTTGAGATATGTCTGGGGGCTTTGTGCGAATGCAAAGCTGTTGGCCCAGGTGTTGACGCTGTCAATCGACGAGTGGCGGCGTGCAGCAATGGTTTTGGCTATGTTATCCCAGATGCGTCCGGTGAAGTGTTCCACCTGACGGCGGTTGGCCTCGCTCATGCTGTTGAGCAGGAATGGCTCGACGGCGCTTTTGTAGGTGCCGACTTTCACAACCTGAGCTTCAACGCCGACTTTATCCATCAGATCCTTGAAAAACATGGTCTGGGCCGACAGTCCGTGGATGTCGACCATGCCAACCGGATTCAGAAAAACAGAGTCGGCGGTCACGGCGATGAAATATTCGCTCTGGGTGTAGTTGTCGGAGTATGCCCATACCCATTTGCCGGATTTCTTGAATTCGTCGATGGCGTTGATTATCTCCTCGCATTGTGCAAGACCGGCCGATGCTCCGTTGCATTCCAGTAGCAGGCCGTCGATATTGCTGTCCTTGGCAGCGGTGCGGATCGCGTTGACAAGTTCGGAAAGCGACAGCTGGTCGTCGGCTTTGTCCTGAACTACGTCCATGAAGGATGGGGTGGTTGCTCTGTCGGATACGGATCCGCTCAGGTCGATGCGGAGCACAGAGTTGCTCTGTATGTCGACAGTTCCGGATGAATATTGGCTTGCAATTACTGCGAATGTCAGAAAGATAAGAACTCCACCAAGCAGAACCGATAGCCATATTCCGGCCATGGTCCCAAGAAAACTGTATATGAATTTTTTCATTGAGATAGCATTTTTTTATGCGTTGAAACGGCGCATTTTGTTGTTCACCACAAAATTAATGTTTTTTTTGTGGTTTTGTTTGCTAAACTGCCGAAAAAATTGAAATAATTACAGATAATATTGCCGGATCACTCTCATGCGTTCGTCCACTTCAAAGACCCATGGCTTTCCGGTGGGTATCTCAACGTCGACGATCTCTTCCGCCGTGAGGTGTTGCATCATCATGGCGAGGCCTCTCAGGCTGTTGCCGTGGGCTGCTATCAGACCGACGTTGTTGCACCGCATTCCGGGAATGATGATCTCTTCCCAGCAGCAGCGTACACGGGCTATGGTGTCCTGAAGCGATTCAGCGAGCGGCAGTTCGTCGGCGGAAAGAGCTGAGTAGCGCGGATCATTGCCGGGATAACGTGGATCGTCGGGTGTCAGCAGCGGTGGCAGGATGTCGAAGCTGCGGCGCCATTGGTGGACGGTCTCGGCACCGTATTTTTCGGCGGTCTCCGCTTTGTTGAGTCCCTGGAGGGCTCCGTAATGACGTTCGTTGAGGTGCCAGTCCTTATGTTCCGGAATCCATAGACGGTCGCACTCGGCCAGAGCTATATGTGCGGTGGCGATGGCGCGTTTGAGGATTGATGTGAAGCATATGTCGGGCAGTATGTCTGCCTTAAGCATGGCCTGTCCGGCTTCGGCTGCTTCGTGGCGTCCTTGTTCGGTCAGTTCGATATCGGTCCATCCTGTGAACTTGTTTTCGAGATTCCATTGGCTCTGTCCGTGGCGAAGTAGAATTATGCGTTTCATAGTGTTGTTTGTTGATTGACAGATTGTTTTTTTGGGAGGGGTATAAGAAAAGGAAACCGGGCACGTCGGTGCCTACAGGTTTCCTTCTTATGATTATTTGCCGGTTTAGTTCTGAGCCATCATTACGCGGTCGGTGACCATCTGCTGGTAGGCGAATACGCCGGGCTGTGAAAGCTCTACGATGGTCTTTTCGCCGTCGTAGGCCGGGAGCTGCACGTGGCTGTCGTCGATGAATGTCATCAGCTCCATGGTCTCGCCATTGGTGGTCATAGACCAAGTGCGGCTTTCGTCGTCGAAGTCGAGACGCACTTCTGATCCGTCGTTCTCGCTGGTAATGGTGTAGCCTTTGCTGTCGCAGTCAACGAAGTAGCGTCCATCCTGACCCTCGATCACGCTGCGGCCCTGAGCCACGGGGTTGGATCCGCTCCAGAATTCGATGCTGTTGATCACGAGAACGTCGGCAAGACATGACACTTCATAAACGGGGAGAACCCAGAATGCGAAGAACACGAGTTCGTTGACAAACTTGTTGCCCACCTGCTTGTTCCAGGACAGAAGTTTGTTGGTCAGGGCGAAGCTGCCGATGCAGGATGTGGTCACTAAGCAACCGCAGGCTAACATGATGGTTGCGACGGTAAAATACTTTCTTTTCATCTCTCGATAGTTGAATTAGGTTATTACTTTATTGTTAACAATTAGTTTATCTGATTTGTTTTTTCGCCTTGTCATAACAAGCCATGACGGTCTTGACATATTCGTAGGTCTGGCGTCCGCGGAAATAGCCGTAGCGGCAATCCGGATCGTTGTAATACTCCGGATTTGATTTCAGTAGAAGAGCCTCGGCTACGTTGCCGTCCCAGATGTCGGCTTTGCGCCCTGTCTTTTTTGCTATGACAATGGCATCGAGTATGTGGGCGAGGCCGGAGTTGTAGGCCGCCAATATGAACTTGATGCGCTCCTGGGGATCTTTGACTGCATTGGATAGCGAGCGGTCGAGCGATCGGAACACTTCGACTGATGCTGAGATGTTGGGCTCATTCTCAGTAATCCGGTCGGGTCCGAGTCCGAATGCCTTGGCTGTTGCCGGCATCAGCTGCATGATTCCACGTGCGCCGGCCCATGACACTTGAGCTGAGTCGTAACGGCTTTCAGCATATCCTACAGCGGCAAGCAGCCGCCAGTCCCAGCCGATTTTCGGAGCGTAACGTCGGAACAGGTGATCGAAAGGTGACATTCTGCCTTTTGAGAAATCGAGATTGTAGATCTCGGCTCCACCACCCTGCTGTTTGCTCAGTTCGTAGTAGCGTTTCAGCAATGCCGCGCGCTGTCGGCGTGGCGATTCGCCGGATGCCCAGGCGTTGATCGAGTCGGCAAGCCATTGGTTGCCGGGTGCCACACCCCATGCCGATCGCTGCGGAAAGCTGACTTCAAGCGTGATGTCGAGATCGCGGAAGTAGGTTTTGTTTACGCTGGCAATGTCGGAGTCTACCACCGTCAACGGGATTTCTCCGTCGGACACCATGGCTATGAGATCCTCGGTAATCATGGTGTCGCGTTCCACCGGCTTTATGATTATGCCTCCTCCGAGCTCGTTGTTGAGATTTTGCATCCGGGCAAAATATTTGGAGTTGTTCTCCACATATACCTCTTTTCCAACGAGCTGCGTCACGTCTGTGATGCATGTGTCGGAGCGTGGTTGCACCAGCACTTGATGGGTGATGTTCTCAACGCCACAGGGAGTCACGTGGTCGCGGTATTCCGCTGTGACTGGCACTTCGTATGCGAGCAGGTCGATCTTACCTGAATCGAGCATCTCGACAGCCTGTGTCAGATTGTTGGCGATTATGAACCGGACGGCTATCCCTTTGTCGGCAGCAAGCCGGTTGACGAGATCGTAGTCATAGCCCATCTCGGTTTCTCGATATATGAAATAGGAGGTGGGACTATAGAGCGTGCCGACGCGCAGTGTGTCGGGAAACCTGTGTATGTCCGAAGAGTCGGGGAGGCTCTCGGAGTCATTGCTGTCGGCATCTGCGGAGCCTCCGCAGGCACTGACGGCAATGGCCGTGACTATTGCCACGGCCAATATGTGCAGCAGGTATCTCAACCGGTTCACGGGGATAACAGCTGAATGGGTTAGTATTCAAAAACGCCGTTTTCCGACACGATGGTCAGACGGTTGGCCGGAGCATCTTCTACACGGCCTACGATGCGTGCCTCGATTCCAAATGATTCAGAGATGCGCATGATCTCTTCAGCATTTTCCGGGCTGACGTAGATCTCCATGCGGTGTCCCATGTTGAACACTTTGTACATCTCGGCCCAGTCGGTTCCGCTCTGTTGCTGGATGAGCTTGAAGAGGGGAGGGATGGGGAACAGGTTGTCCTTGATCACATGTTTGTTCTCAACGAAATGCATCACTTTGGTCTGCGCACCGCCGGAGCAGTGGACCATACCATGGATCTGCGGACGCATGCGGTCGAGGATTGCTTTGATCACCGGGGCGTAGGTGCGCGTGGGCGACAGGACAAGGCGTCCGGCATCCAGTTCGGTTCCATCCACAGGGTCGGTCAGTTTCTTTTTACCTGAATATACAAGCTCGTCGGGGACGGCTGCGTCGAAACTTTCAGGATATTTTTCGGCGAGGTATTTGGCAAAAACGTCGTGACGGGCTGATGTCAGGCCGTTGCTGCCCATGCCGCCGTTGTAGTCCTGTTCATAGGTGGCTTTTCCGTAGGATGCGAGACCAACAATGACATCGCCTGCGGAGATATTGGCGTTGTTGACAACGTCGGAGCGTTTCATGCGGCAGGTGACGGTCGAATCGACAATAATGGTGCGCACGAGATCGCCTACGTCGGCAGTCTCGCCTCCGGTGCTGTAGGCGTTAACGCCGAGTGAGCGTAAAGATGCAAGCAGCTCTTCCGTTCCATTGATGATTGCGGAGATCACCTCTCCAGGAACAAGAAGCTTGTTGCGGCCAATGGTGGAGGACACGAGTATATTGTCGGTGGCTCCTACGCATAGCAGGTCGTCGATGTTCATGATCAGCGCGTCCTGAGCGATGCCTTTCCACACACTGAGATCGCCGGTCTCACGCCAGTACATGTAGGCCAGCGACGATTTTGTTCCTGCGCCGTCGGCATGCATGATGTTGCAGAAGTCGGGATCTCCACCGAGGATGTCGGGGATTATCTTGCAGAAGGCTTTCGGGTAGAGGCCTTTGTCAACGTTCTTGATGGCGTTGTGGACATCTTCTTTCGATGCCGATACGCCTCTGAGATTATATCTTTGATCAGTCATTGTCTTGTTATAAACTCTGATGTACTATATATAAACGGGTTATTTCACTTCTAACAGCCCTGTGAATGAGGGTAGGATGTAAACTATGATCCAGAACACCAATGTGGCCGGAGCTACAAACAGCAGGGAGTCTATGCGGTCGAGGATACCTCCATGACCGGGAATGATATTTCCGCTGTCCTTGACCCCTACCGTGCGTTTGAGCATGGACTCGAACAGGTCGCCCCACGTAGACATGATGCAGACCACGATGCCGAATGCTATCATCGCCAAGGTTCCGTATTGTTCGAAGTAGTCGGGGATGAGCACCGTGGAAAGATATCCGGCGGCAACGCAGAATGCCATGCCTCCGAAGAAGCCTTCCCATGATTTCTTGGGGGAGTGGCGCGGAAACAGCCGGTGGCTGCCGATGGCGGAGCCGACGAGGAAAGCACCGGTGTCGTTAAGCCAGATCATTACGAACATCAGCAGCAGGATTCCACGGTCGATGAACAGGATTCCGGTAGCGGCGGCGAGCGGAAACGCGAGATATGTCACCGACATTATTGAGTAGGCTATGTGGCGCAACGGATTTTCCCGATGGGAATAGAGTTGCGTAATAAGTCTTGTCAAAGCCAGAATGATGGTGGCGATGCCCGTCAGAATCGCAAGCATTGGCAGACCGCAGAACGACATGGCTACAATGGCAGGGATGGCGAGACCTATCAGCAGATCCACGAATAGCATTCGCGGACTGTCGTAGAAGTCGGTCTGAGTCATTTTCTGAAATTCCAGAATTCCTGTGAATGTGAATATGCAGCAAAGAACCGGAAAAGCCCAGCCACCGCCGAAGAGAATGGAGCATACTATCAAAGCGACGTAAATGGCTCCGGATAATGATCTGACAATGAGATTTTTCATTGATGGGATGCTGTAGATGAGAATAGGAAAGCTGCCAGAAATGCTTGTTTTTGACAAGATTCCTGACAGCTTTCGACGTTTTATTTCTTATTTAGGCGTTGCACGGCTTATTGTGCTTCAAGGCTTTTGATACGGTCATCAAAAGAAGCCGGATTTGAAGAATAGTCGCGTGCTTTGAGGTAGTATTCCAAAGCTTTTGCTTTATCCTTGTTGAGGTTGTAGTAGTCGCCGAGCATTGTGTAGCAAGCCTGATAGATGCTCTTGTTGCGTTCCTGAGTCTGTGCATCGGAAGCGTCGAGGATCTCGATGGTCTTGTCGATGGTGTCGAGACATGCCTGATCGGGCTTGTTGTGGTTGCCTACATAAAGCAGAACGGCCTTGCGGTAGTAGTAGGTTGCGAATGTGGGCGCTTTTGAAATCGCCAGGTCGATGTATTTTGTAGCTTCAGCGAGTGCCTCTTTTGCTTCGGGAGAGTCGGGTGCGGCATCACGGAGTTTCTGGAAGTAGCTCTGATACATTCCGTAGTAGTCCTGCGGACGAGCTTTGCCGGAATCGAGATAGCGCATGCGGTATTCGATCGACTTGTCGGTGTCGCCGGCTTTCTGGTAAGCATCACTGATGAGGGTGTAGAGTTCAGTGGTCTTTTCTTCGTCGCCTGAGAATGTTGTCATTGCTTTTTCAAGAACAGCAACGGCATCATTGGCGCGATTCTTACGGGTGAGGGCACCGGAATACACCTTGTAGTCGTTGAATACCAATTCAGCTCCAGGATAGTTGAAGAGCTTATCGCCATATTGGATGGTCAGTGAGTCGTCTTTCAGATTATCGTAGTCGAGCATGATGATGCGGTACATGGGATATGCCGAGGGATCCTGCTTGAGAACGCGGTTGGCCCAGTCGATCGACTGCTGGTATTCACCGGCCGATGTCAGAAGACCTGCATAACGCTGTTCGTCGCGCTGGAAGTGGTTGGGGTTCTGAACATATTTTTCGTACGATTTCCATGCTTTGCCGTACTGGCGGTTGTTGTAGTACTGCTCGGCGAGTTCGCGCTGTGCCAGACCCGAATTGGGCTCAAGCTGGTTGAGCTCTTCAAGTTTTTCGATAACCAAAGGACGGTTGTGGACATCGTAAACGTGGGCGTATTTCACGTATGCCTCGCGGTTGACGATGTTTTTCTGCTTGTCCTGCTCGATTGCCATTTCGTATTTACCTGCGGCTTCGCCCGGATCCTGCTTGGCGACCATGTCGCCCTGAAGCATGTAGACTGCCGATTCAGTGTTTTTTGATTCTTTGAAGGCTTTCTGGATCAGTTTGTCGATATCTTTTGCATAACCGACGGGATCAACGTTCCAGTAGGCACGGGCAACGGTTGCCATGAGAGCGGTGTTTTTCTTGTCGCTCTTCATTGCCTGATCGAAGAGTTTCTGGGCTTCAGCCTTGTTGCCCTGCTTGAGAGCTACTTCGCCAAGGCCGATAGTATTGTAGGCGTATGCCGGATTTGCCTGAAGACCCTTTTCGAAGTTAGCTTTGGCTTCAGCAATATTACCTTCGGCAAAAGCGATGTTGCCGAGATAATAGTAGGACACGGCTTTGTCGGTCGAAGATGCGTTGAGCGTGTTAGTCAGAATCTCCTTGGCTATGTCGTTACGTCCGGCGTTGTAGTTGTCTACGCCGTCCTGATAGCCTTGCGCTCCGGCGGCAAGGGATGCGCCGAGCATGAGTGAAAACAGGAATCTCAATTTCATTGTTACTGGTTTATTTTATGGTTTTGAATTTAATATTAAAGTGTATGCTTGGATATTTGACTTGAGTTGTCGTTACGGGTTTAATCATAGCTCCACAAACTGCGGTGTGATCACTTTTGGGCAAATGCCGGTGGAGAGGATTATCTTCTGACCGATGGCACTTGTTACAAATGTATAGAAGCTGTGGCCGGTGGAGTTCGGTGTGCATGTGGAGATCAGATACACTTGCCGATGGTAGGGATATTTGCCGTTGAAGATGTTATACTGCGTAGGCAGATATGTCTCTACATCATCCTTCGGCTGCACGGCGAGCACCTTTATGTCTGTGGTGAAGGTTCCCATGGAGGCTGTGTCGTCGACATTAGTCATTTTGTCGATCTCCTGCTCTGAAAGCTCTCTACCCGACATGTCGCTGCTGAGCCAGCTTGCACCGATTATACCTATGGCGTTTTTATGTTTTGAAACTGCGCTGAACACTTCGGCAGGTGTTTTTGCCGCCATGATGCGTTGGCTCAGGGGCTGACCGTTCAGCAGGGAATCAATCATGTAGCGTGTGGTGGATGATCCTTGGTGGTCAAAAACCACGGTTATGTTCTTCAGATCCTTTCCGGCTCCCGGAATCATTTTCCATTCGGTGATCTTGCCTGTCAGAATGTCGATGAGATCCTGATTGTCGATTGCATCCAACGGATTCTCGGGGTTGACAATGAGTGCGACGGCATCCACGGCTATGGCTTGCTGGTTGACCGAACGCTTGTTGTCGTTGAGGTATTTGATCTCCTCTTTGGATAGCGGACGGGTGGCCACGGCCATGCGTACATGGTTGTTGAGATTCATGAGTGAGTCGATGGCGGCGTATTCGTCGACATACAGATCCATCACTTCCGAACCGGGATACTTGAATTCAAACACTCTGACTTCCTGCTCCATCACGTTCTGGAATGTCTTGTCGCAGGCTATTACCGTTCGGCCGGCGGCATATCCGCCTTTCTGTGCCGGACCGCACGAAAACAGCGAGGCCGCAATCGCGACCACGCCTGTCAGTGCTATGTTTCTGAGTTGTTTCATGTGTCGGAGTTTTGTTCAATAACGGGTTGTCACGTCGGGATCTATGCCCTTGAACTGACGGTAGGCACGCCATAGTCCGTAGACTATCAGAAGCACACCGCCACCCCAGCGGAGCCATGCGAAATTGCCTGATAGCTGCGGAAATGCACCGCACAGGAAGAGAACACCCATGGCAACATAGATGATGATCATTATGATCCCGAATATATTCCGCATGATCTGCGGCATTTTGCTTGTTCCTTTTTCAGTTTCCATAACTACATTTGTTTTTATTAGTATCTGTAATTGTAACATCTCCTATGGCGTTAATGTTCGCAAAACAGTGTGGTTTGTTTCTGATTTGCGTCCTGCGTCAGGAGTGTTGACCGGCTATGTAGTTTTTTCGGAGGTAAAGTTAACTAAAAATGTTAACACTTTATTCTAATTAAATTCTATTAACACGCCGGATCCCCGTTTTTTTTTAATTTTGTATCACTGAACATTCTGTTATCATATGAATCTACCTCTTGCCGAGCGTCTTCGCCCCAGAACTATCGACGATTATGTGGGGCAGTCACATATTGTCGGTCCCGGTGCTATTCTCCGCCGCATGATAGAATCGGGCAATATCGCCTCGTTTATATTGTGGGGGCCTCCCGGGGTCGGAAAGACTACATTGGCCAAAATCATAGCCAACACGACCAATGCGCCGTTCTACACGCTGAGTGCCGTTCACTCCGGAGTCAAGGATGTGCGCGACGTCATAGACCGGTGCAAGGCCGATGCCGCCAGCATGTTCGTTACTCACCGGCCGATACTTTTTATAGATGAAATCCATCGTTTCAACAAATCGCAGCAGGACAGTCTGCTCGGGGCGGTGGAGAACGGTACGGTCACGCTTATAGGCGCGACTACGGAAAACCCGTCGTTTGAGGTGATCCGTCCGTTGTTGTCGAGGGCGCAGGTCTATACTTTGAATCCATTGTCGGAGGTGGAACTGAATACTCTTTTCCAAAGGGCTGTGGCCACGGATGAGATCCTGTCGGCTCATGGTGTCAATGTCGGCTCGACGTCGGCTCTTTTCCGATTTGCCGGTGGCGATGCCCGTAAGCTGCTCAATATCCTCGATCTGCTGGAACAGGCCACTCCGGAGGGCGAGCCTATCGAGATCAATGATGAGGTGGTGACGCGGAGCTTGCAGAAAAATCCGGCTGCCTATGATAAGAATGGCGAGATGCACTATGATATAATCTCGGCTTTCATCAAGTCGCTCCGTGGATCCGATCCTGATGCTGCGATCTATTGGCTCGCGCGGATGATTGAGGGTGGAGAGGAGCCTGAATTTATCGGGCGCAGAATGATAATATTTGCCGCGGAGGATATCGGTCTGGCCAATCCGAATGCATTGCTCCTTGCCAATACGGCTTTCGACGTGATCCATAAGATCGGCTGGCCGGAAGCCCGGATCCCTTTGGCGCAGTGTGCCATCTATCTTGCCAATTCGGCCAAGAGTAATTCGGCTTACAAGGCTATCGATGCGGCGCTGGATCTTGTCAGATCCACCGGTAATCAGCCGGTGCCGTTGCATTTGCGGAATGCTCCGACAAAACTGATGGCCGACATGGGTTATGGCCACAATTATCTTTATCCACATCTCTATCCGGGCAATTTTGTCAATCAGCAGTATATGCCAGATACGCTCGGACACCCTACGTTCTGGTATCCGTGCGACAATCCGGCAGAAGCGCGTGCGGCTGATCTACAGCGGCATAGGTGGAATCCGGAAGCTCAGGATTAAAAAACAAAAAAAAATTGCCTTCGGCTGTCACAAATCCGGATGTCGCGCAGTCATAATATTGAAACCCCGGAATTGAAACAGACCGATGACTACGCAGGAATTCAGATCGATAGTGATGCCATTGCAGGCGATAATGTATCGCATTGCTCTACGCATTACGGGTAATCATGATGATGCCTGCGATGCCATTCAGGATACGCTCGTCAGGCTCTGGAACCATGCCGGCAGTCTCGCGGTGGCGCAGGATAAGAGCGCATATTGTGTCGGAGCCTTGAAGAAACAATGCATTTCATTGATACGGTCGCGTAAAGAACATGCTCCCGTGGAGATTCTCGCCTGCAATCCTTCGCCGGAGTCGCTGTCGGATGATGTTGAGCGGCGCGATACGCTGAGGATGATCCGCGAGGCTATTGGTGGATTGCCGGAATCGCAACGCCGCGTGATGGAGCTGAGCGTGTTTTCTCAATGTGACAATTCCGAGATATGTGATATTACGGGAATGACCGATGCCAATGTCCGGGCGGCTTTGTCGAGAGGGCGGCGGCGAATAAAAGAATTATTCACTCAAAAATCTGCCAGATTATGAATGCCATTGATGAACTGAGAAATTTGCTTGAGGTCTTCTATGAAGGCCGCGCTACAGCAAAGGATATGGCACGTATCCGGGAACTGTTTGCTTCAGTTGCGGATCTTCCGGATGACCTTGTTGCCGATCGTGAGGTGGTTGACGCATTGTCGGATCCGGATCTCGATGGGACGGTGGTTCCGGACGAGGTAGGGGATATGATGATGGCTACTATTGATTCGTTGCCGTCGTCCGGCAGGGGAATATCGTCCAGGAGGATATGGCTCGGAGTCGGGGCAGCTGCCGCTTCGATAGCTTTGATAATGACCGTGGGTATTGCCATGATGCGGTCCGGTTCCCTCGACGGTGGCAAGGTTTCCGAAACTCCGGTTGTGGCTCAGATAGTTGATTCAGCATCCAATGGAGAGGATGTTGTTGTCAGACCGGAGGATACCGTGAAGACGGAGGTGGCGGAGGTTGGCAAATCTGTTGCCGCCGTTAGACCGGTTCAGAGGGTAGCCGCCGTGAAGCCGAAACCGGTAGAATCCGATGTAAACGTGGTTAGCGATGTCGATGAGGCTGAGGCTTATACCCGGATGGCTATGACGTTGCTTGCGGATAATTGTGAAAAGGCCGGAAAGGCCGGCGATGAAGCAATGAGTGCGATTGATAATGTGAAACAAACTTTAAATGATATACTGAAATGAAACGATTACGCTTTTTCATCCTTATTTCTGCGGCTCTGGTTTTCGTGGCCTCTGCTTGTGCGCAGAAAATGACTTTTCCGTCCCTGAATAATCAGGACGGTGTTTCTAAAGTGTTTGTCAACAAGACTATGCTGTCTATGGCCGGAAATTCGATCAATCTGGGTGGTAAAGTACCGGGATCTATGATCAAAAGCCTTGATTCGATAGAGGTGCTGACCGCCGGAGAGTCTGGCGGAATTGAGAAAATAAAGAAAGCTATGGCGGATTTTCTCGTGGCTAATCCGGATCTTGATGTTATGGTTCAGGTTAATGACAATGGACAGGATGTCTCGATATATTCCGTTCCAAAGCAAGGTTCCGACAATATTGCCAAACTGATAGTCTATGCGGTTGAGTCGGGTGAGGCGAAGCTCGTGGTTCTGAGTGGAGATATTGATCCGACGCAGATTTCCGGCTTATTGAACATGTAGATTTCCGATACGGATTGATGCTTTTATCTTGATTGTAAAGAACCGAGTTGAATAAAAAACGTTATCAATATGTATAGATACATGATTTTGTATTATATTTGTTGACAACTAAAAAAATATTTATTAATCCAAAATTCAAGATTTTATGAAAAAGTATCTGGCCGAGTTGTTCGGCACAATGTTCCTGGTGCTTCTCGCTTGCGGTAGTGCTGTACTTGCCGGTCCGTCTATCGGTGGACTTGGTATCGGACTCTGTTTCGGTCTCGTTCTGATCTGCCTTTGCTATGCCATAGGCAATGTTTCCGGATGTCATGTCAATCCGGCTGTATCTTTCGCCATGCTGATCTCCGGCAAGATGTCCGGCAAGGATTTCATCGGCTATGTGGTGGCCCAGCTCATCGGTGCCGCTATCGGTGGTGCGCTCCTTCTTATGCTCTTCAAGAGTGGCTCCGGCTTCAATTACGGTGGCATCACTACGATTGACGGAACCGTTACCGGCACACTTGCCGCAAATGTTCTCCAGCCCGGGGCAACCTCCACTATGGCTTTGATCGCGGAAGTGCTGCTCACCATGTTCTTCGTGTTCATTATCCTTTGCGCTACTGACGAGAAGAAAGGTTTCGGTAATTTCGCAGGCCTTGCCATCGGTATCGGTCTGGGTCTTGTCAACATTGTGGGTATTCCGGTTGATAACTGCTCGGTTAACCCTGCCCGTAGCTTCGGCCCGGCTCTGTTCTCCGATGGAGCTGCCGCTTGGGGCGACTTCTGGATCATGGTCGTAGGCCCGCTGGTTGGCGCTGCTCTCGCTGTGGTACTCTATCGTCTCGCAGTCAGCTGCTGCTGCAAATGCAACAAGACTGCTGAATAATCCGACATAAATGGTTTAAATATCGGGGACGTGCCTTTAGGAAGGTGCGTCCCTGCTGTTGTTTTATAAATGTCGAGCTTTGAAAAATTGGCCTTTCAAACGTTGGTATTCGGTGGAAAATAGCTAACTTTGCATCAGATTAAAGAAAGAACATTCATATTATGATAAATCGCGTACTGATCCGAATTAAAGTTGTCCAGATGCTCTACAGCTATCTGTTGACACAGGGAGAGTTTAAGCTGGCGGCACTGCCTGAAAATTCAACACGCGACAAGAAATTCGCATATTCCCTCTATGTCGATTTCTTATTGCTGACTCTGCGTCTGTCAGGCGTACGTCTGACACCTGCTGTGAGGAGCATCCCCGGCGTGGACGATAACAAGTATCTTCAGTCCAACAAGGTGGCTCGTTCGCTTCGTCAGGATTCAGATCTGAAAGCGGCTGCAAAGGATGCCGACTTTGATGAAGTGTTCTCCGATGCTCTGATTGCCGACCTTTATAGTGAGATCACACGTTCCGCGGTTTATAGAAGCTATATCCGTCTGAAAAACCGTGAGATCACGGACGATGTGAAGTTTTGGACAACAATCGTAGAGACCGTATTTGCGAAAAATGCTGCCGTCCTTGCAGCCGCACGTCGTTGCGAGATGTTCACGGCTGCCGGTTTCGAGCAGGCTATCGCTATGACGGTGAACTCGCTTGAGCAGCTTGGCGATGTCAACGCTATGTATCTCAACGCCCGGAATTCGCTTAATCGTTCGCTCGACAAATCGTATGAACTCTACAACGCTTTGCTTGCCTTGCCGGTTGAGATCACTCGCGCTGAGGATCTGCGCCTCGATGCTGCACGTCATAAGTTTCTCGCTACGGCTGAGGATCTGAACCCTAACACCCGTTTCGTTGATAACGGAATGGTAAAGGCACTGGCCGAAAGTGAGGAACTCAATTCATGGTTTGAGGAACATCCGTTCTCGTGGAACGATGACCCGATGCTTGTCCGTTCGCTGCTTGACCAGATCACATCGTCGGACATCTACCGCAATTATATGGATGCTGAATCCACCGATCTGAAAGCTGATTGTGATTTCTGGCGATCAGTATTCAAAAATATTATTCTGCCGAGCGATGACCTTGCAGAGGCGTTGGAGGGCATGTCGGTCTATTGGAACGACGATCTCGATATTGTCGGTACATTCGTTGTCAAGACCATGCGCCGCGTGGCCGATACCGACCGTCGCGGAACGCTCCTGCTGCCTAAGTTCAAGGATGAGGAGGACGCTGCATTCGGTGGTGAGTTGTTTGTCGATACAATTGATAATTTCGAGCAGTATCGCGATCTCGTGGATCGCTTCATAGACCGCCGTCAGTGGGACACCGACCGTCTGGCATTCATGGATGTGGTGATCATGGCTGCCGCTATTTCTGAATTGCTCAACTATCCTGCAATTCCGATCGCGGTTACTCTCAACGAATATATCGAGATTGCCAATGCCTACAGCACCCCGAAAAGTGGCCAGTTTATCAACGGAATTCTCTATTCTGTGATTAATTATCTTAAAAACGAGGGTAAACTGAACAAAAATTGAGATTTAATTGCTATATTCGCGTGTCCCCTTTGGGAAACATAGCCAAATAAAATTTTTATAAACTATTTAATACTTAAAATCGAAATGGGTCAAGGAACAATGAATATCCTGATGATTGTACTGCTTGTGGTCATCTTCTACTTTTTCATGATTCGTCCGCAGCAGAAGCGTCAGAAAGAAATCACTAAATTCCGCCAGAATGTTGCCGAAGGCGACCGCGTCATAACCGCCGGAGGTATCTACGGCCGTGTACGTCGCATCAAGGAGACGACATTCTCTATCGAGATCGCTCCCAACACAGTGATCACCGTTGATAAGAACATGGTCTATCCTTCCGCTCCCGATGCGCAGCAGGATGGCGAGGGTGGTATTAATCTGAATAAATAATATCCTCCGGAAAGAGAAATATGGAGCCGCTGCACTTTTTGCGGCGGCTCCGTTGTTTCATATTATAGCCAAGCTCTACGGAAATGAAGAATAAGCCGGGTAAAATAATACGTTCGGCCGTTGTGAAAGTCGACCGGAAACTGCACACTCGCCGCGGACGCAACGTGATGCTCTATCTCATGTGTCTGATAGTGGCTTTTATCTTTTGGTCAATAATCACGCTCGACGAGACTATGGAGCGCGATTTCGATCTTCCCGTGGAGTTGGTCAATGTGCCCGACAGCGTTGTCGTTGTCGGCAATTTGCCGCAGTCAATCAATGTGGTGCTTAAAGGAAAGGGCACTCAGTTTGTGAAGTATTCAGTTGTTAAGCCACCGGTTTTCACGGTCGATTTCCGCGAGTTCGGGCGTAATGGTTTCGTTGCGCTGTCAAGGACAAAAATAGATAGCGAATTGCGCGATATTTTCGGTCAGAACATATCAATAATCGTGGTAAACCCGGATTCAATGCGAGTGGCTTATTCTTCCGGCAATGGGTTCCGGGTGCCGCTGAGGGTCAACTCAAGTGTTTCGGCGAGCACGAGAAGCATTATCAGTGGCCCAGTGGTTGCGGCTCTTGACTCGGTTACTGTCTATACTGCCTCTGGCAAGCGTCCCGATCTGGATTATGTGGAGACCGAGACCGTTTCACGAGATGAGTTGACAGATACAATGGTGTGTGATATCGCAGTGAAACAGTTGCCCGGCATGAAGATCATGCCGGAGACGGTGAGCGTGACCATTCCTGCTGAGTTGCTCGTCTCTAAGAAAAGGACTGTGCCTGTCAAGGCGGTCAATGTTCCGGCTGGCGCGCGGCTGATCACATACCCTGCTTCGGTCGAGGTGAGCTATCTCGTGCCTATGCGTCTGAGCTCTTCCGATATGCCGGTCAAGGCTTCGGTCGACTACAAGGCTTTGAATGCAGGATCGCGCAACGCCAAAGTTGAGGTTGAGGCTATGCCGGGTGGCTATAAGGTGGTTTCTGTTTCGCAGGACAGCGTTGAATATGTGATTGAACGATGAAGATCATAGCCGTAACCGGAGGAATAGGTGCCGGTAAAAGTATTGTCTGTGATATGCTCCGCGCCTTGGGGCATGATGTTTACGATTGCGATAGCCGCGCCAAGGGAATAATGGATGGAAGTGACATCATAAAGCATGTTATTGCCGACGAGATATGTGCGGCAGCAGTGGTGGATGGTGTCATTGACCGGAAGGTGCTTGCCGAGGTCGTTTTTTCTGATAAGGCTATGCTTGATCGGCTTAATCGGGCTGTGCATTCCGCTGTCCGTGACGATATTGTTTCGTGGGCTGAAGGACGGCCAGTGGCATTTGTGGAGACCGCCATTTTATATCAGAGCGGCCTTGACAGGATTGTTGACGAAGTGTGGAACGTGGTGGCACCACAGCAGCTCCGTATCAACCGCGTAATGATGAGGAATGGCTTTGAACGGGATCATGTGGTGCGGCGTGTGGAGGCGCAGGATGGCTTTGTTCCCGATTGCGTGCATCCCCGGGTGTTTGATCTTGTCAACGATGATGTTCAGCCTCTTTTGCCGCAGCTGGAAGCCCGGCTTAACGTATTGCAGACCTATTCAAGATAAAGTTTGAAGTCATCCGCATCGCGCCATGGTGCGAAACGCTGGCGGTCGATGTTGAATTGCTCTGCATGCAGAGTGGCATACATTGTGCCATCGTCACGTCGGTCGGCAATGTCGTCGCCCCAGTTGTTGAATGCCTGCGAATCGCCACGTCGGTACTCTCCGTAGATATCGTTGCCTTCGCGGTTACAACCCACTACGAATGCCTGATTCTCTATGGCTCGGGCCAGAAGCATCTGTTTCCATGCGAAGAATCTGGCGTGCGCCCAGTTGGCAGGAACGATAAGCACGTCATAGTTGTTGGCTCTGGCGCGGTTCCATACCGGAAAGCGGATGTCGTAGCATATAGCCATTTTCAGGTTCCATGACCGGTAGGCCACAATCGGAGCCTCTTTCATGCCGGGGGTCAGAACTTTGCTCTCGCCTCCGTAGCTGAACAGATGCCGTTTGTCGTAGAATGTGGCTTCTCCCTTGTCGTCTATCATGAAGCCGCGGTTGTAATAATTGCCGCCGTCAATGGCTGTGAAACCACCCCATATCGCGATACCCCGTTGCCTGGCTTGGCTGCGCAGCTCGGTGATCAGAGCCCCGTCGTCGGGCTGAGCGTTCGATTCCAGCTGTCGAATATCAGGTGTGAAGCCGGTGTTGAACATCTCAGGCAGTACGGCCAGATCAGTGTCCTTGTCAAGATTGTTGAGACGCTCAATTGCGGCTGCCAGATTGGCCTCGGAGTCATGGGCAACGATATCGAGGGGGATGGCTGCTATTTTCAGATTCTGCGACGGCATGGTGAGGGGGTTATTCTGTTGTGAATTTTTCGGGATATTTGGCCGTGAAGTTTTTGTAATAATCCTTTATCCGGCGCATGTCGGCATCAGTGTCTCCCGTCGGTGTGAATGTGTCGGTGATGGTTATCTCTTTTTTTCCGAAATCAATTGCTCCGAGGGCTATCGGGATTCCGGCGCGACGGGCAATGTGGAGAAAGCCGGTGTGCCATTGCGATGTGCGCGAACGGGTGCCTTCCGGGGTGATGGCGAGCACAAGACGTTCGGATGAGTTGAACTTGTCAACAAGAGCATCCACCAGAGACGCTCCTTTCTTGCGTCGCGGCACCGGAATGCCTCCCATGGCGCGGAATATCATTCCCATCGGGAAGAAAAACCATGAGGCTTTCATCAGGAATCCGGCTTTGCGCCCGGTTGTGGCGTAGGCCAGTTTGCCTAAGATGAAATCCCAGTTGCTCGTGTGGGGAGCCACGCAGATTATGCATTTGGGATAGTCGGGGACGGTCACATTGACCGTCCATCCGGCTATCTTCAATATTGCTTTGCTAAACCACATGGATTATTTAGTGGCTGCTTTTTTGTTGATTTCGCGTTGCTCTGCAGGAATCTCGGCGTTGAGCTGCTTGAGGATATCCTGGATATGGGCGTTGAACTCTTTGTGGAACACGCTGTAGGCCTGACGGTAGTAGGCCGATGCTGCTTTGTGGTATTCGGCGAGAGTAGCGAAATCCTTCGGGGTCTTGTCGAAAGCGAAGGATGCGTTTTTCAGTGATTTCTGCTGAAGGTCGGCGGTCGACAGAACAAGGTTGTTGAGCTTTTCTCTATCGGTTCCGTCAATGCACTCACGGGTCAGGATGCACTGGAGAGCCACTTCGCCGCAGATATATTTGATCTGTTTCTTTAGGATTCGTTTGTTTGCCATAATTGTTTGTGTTTTTTATTGGTTAATGGATTTTATTTATTTCGGTCGAGTAGAAAGCGTCGGATTGCAGGAAACAGTGGTTGCAGAGCCGTCTCCGCCGGTATCTTATGGGGAGTGGAGCTGTTATCCTTTGTGTCGGCCGGTCTTATGTCCGTTCCGAGTATCTGGAGAAGATGGTCGGCATATTTGACCGGATCGGCAGTTGCAAGGAATATTCCTGTCTCTCCCGGCCGGAGGTTCTGTTCCAGCGCGCGGCATGACATGGCTGTGTTCCTGTCCATCAGATAGCCGTTTTGCCTGTAGATGTGCTTTATCTGGTCGGCGATGTCGTCGTCCGTAAAAGTGTGACATTCGATCATCTCGGCTATCTTTGGATTGTCCTTTATCAGCACGTTTATACGGGCCAGATTAGTGCTGAGAGCGCGGCTGTTGAAGCTGCTGACCGACAGACGTCCGCTTTGGATCTCACCCCATAGGCGTTCGTTGTCGTGACCGGCGGCCAGAATTCTGTCAACAGGAAGTCCCAGCTGGCACGAGAATAGGGCGGCGGTAAGGTTCCCGAGATTGCCGCAGGGTGTGGAGACTGTGAATCGTCCGGGTTTCTCTTCCATTTCGTGCAGTCGTGCATAGGCATGGAAATAGTAGAAAGTCTGTGGTAGCAGTCGGGCTATGTTGATGGAGTTTGCCGACGTGATTGCCATTTTGCTGTTCAGCTCCGGGTCGGTGTAGATCTCCTTGACCAGACGCTGACAATCCTCAAACGTCCCCCTGATCCCTACCGGGATTATATTTGATGCATGTGACCGGAATGTCTCCGGCGGTACGCGCAGCGTCTTTCCCTTTGGGTGGAGGATGTAGACGTTGACCCCCTCAATTCCGGCAAATCCGTTTGCCACGGCGCATCCGGTATCGCCCGATGTGGCCACGAACACATTCAGTGATTGTCGCCCCGAGGCTTCCTTTTTCAGCAGATGCTCCACTATGCGTGCCATAAACCGCGCACCGACATCTTTGAACGACCCTGTCGGGCCATGGAACAGTTCAAGCACATAGGTGTGTTCGCCGGTCTGTTTCAGCGGTATGGGGAAGTTGAGGGTTTCTTTTACTATATTGTTGATCATCTCTGGCTCGATGTCGGAGCCAAGGATCGTTGTGGCAACCACATATCCGATGTCGGTCAGCGACATGTCGGCTATGTTTTTAAACAGAGCCGTCGGTATCAATGGGATAGACAGGGGCATATATACGCCACCATCGGGGGCAATGCTCCGCAAGATGGCATCGCCGAGCCCGACCGGGGTGTCAGGATTGTTGGTGCTGTAGTATTTCATCGTGCGAAATAATGGTCATTTCCTTTGGAATCATTCCGGCATTTCGGGGGATGAGTTCATTAGCAAAGTTAATCTATTTATGCCGCATGTCCAACCCTGCCGGTATAAAAATTACAAACTTATGATAAAAAAGTTCAGCCACCTCAAGCGAGGTGGCTGATTAACCCGGTTCACGAAATATAATACCCTCCCGATATAGGGAAAATATAGCGATCTACAGCATGCAGATAAATATGTACGTGCAATTTTTTAGAATGTGGATTCATACAGAGCGATGAGAGCTCCGATAATTATGACGGCCACAATGGCTATGGCACATCCGGACGACATGCCGTTGGTTTTGTTTTTATCAGGAGTTTCTGTGTCGCTTTCTAAAAATGGCTGGATCCGATTAGCTCTATAGAAGTCAATGAATTCATCAGAATTTTGTAGCATCTGGGGGATCTCGCTTATATTTTCTTTCCGGAGGTCGTTGTGGAGTTGAGCGAGTCGCGCATCTATGCGGTCGGCGGCTAATTCAGGTGAATGCTGGTATTCTCCTTGTAACATGTTGGTGAGATCGGTAATGGTTTCATCGATCAATGTTTGTGCTTTGTTTGGTTGCGGTGTCGGAATTGTAGTGTTGTGACAGGTCGTATTTACTTCCGGCAAGTAACCATATTGCTTTTCAAATATTCGAGTCAGCTTGCTTACATCATTGCATAGGTTGATGAATTTGAAAAGGAGAAATATACGTTGAGTATTATGGCCGCGATGGCTATTATGAGGATTGTAATTCCGTAGGCTTGTAGCATGCTTGTAAGTTTTATTTGTTAGTGCAAGTGAGTATGTGGTAGAAATGTAATTGGTATTTGTGACGTGTGATGTTTGGCATTGCTTTTAGAAGCTAAGACCAATACCGGCCATTACTATGTGATTGGTTGCTGAGAGACAAAAATCAAGAGTTACGGAAGAGGAATTCCACGCGTGGTAGCCGCATTTTAGACCTGCGTCAAATGCGGTGTTTTGCTCGTGGGGGTGGAATTTGTTTTTTATTCCGTTGGTTGATACTGACCAATCGTGGCCATTCGTCTCACCATATTGGGTCAGGATAAATCCAAATATGGGGGTAACGTAGAATCTATTAATGGGGATCCGGTAGCCAAGATGACCCATGTAGCTGCGGTTGTCATTCCAAGTGTTAATCTTTACGTCGGATGAATGTTTGAGTGGCTGGAATCCAAAATCAACGTACACATTGTATATTGTCAAGTCTATGGAGCAGCAAAATCCGGAGTTGCCAGAACCCATCGCGTCAGCAAATGTTGCTCCAAAGTTTACATCAGCACCGCATTGTTGCCATTTGTTTCGAGCGATGGATGGGACGGATGATAGTATAATGGCTATCAAGAGGGCTGTGAGGCTTTTCATGATTGGCTGATGTTATTTTGAGTAGTTGTCGTTGTAGAATGTGAAGAAATTGTCTACGTTGGCCAGGTGGGTTGGGGCTTCGCCAAGATCCTCAGCGGAAAGCCTTGCGTTATATTCGTCTATTATTTGCGAAACCATGGTCAGGGTGTTGTCGACAGATCTATTGAACATGCTCGATTCCGCATTCTTTAATACCGAGATGAGACGGTTTTCTGTTTGAATCGTGAGCTGTTTTTTTCTTTCGTCGTTGGTGTCGTTTTTTTGTATTGGAGTGGGTATTTGTGATGATGTTGCCCCGTCGACATACTTCTTTCTGATCGCGGATATGTCGTCGCATAGGATGATGAATTTAACAAATGCCCAAATGGATATGCCAAGGGCAAACAATGTGGCGAGAAGTGGTAGTGCTTGCATATTAAAATGGTTTTATTGCGCCCATGACGCGGTAGACTATTAATATTTTGTTTATTGGGATGTCCTGTTTGCCATACCTTTGTTGGTGGGGATGAGGCGGTAATATTTTGGGGTTGGCTCACTCAGTATCTCATCATCTCCACTGAGCAAACAGTCTATGTTTCGTTTACTCTATCCTTGCAATCGAATTAAATAAAAAAACAGAGCGGACATAAGAAAAGATATCTATCAATTTGCCAAACTTCACATATGTCGTCAACTGCGAATATACGACAGTTTTTCCTTTTCGCCAAATGAATAAAAGAAATAATTAACGGATAATTGATGACAAAACGATTACCACGGATCGCGTCAGCATAGGGCTGCTAAGATGGGAATGACTGTGGGTAGAACCACTCATGTTGCTTTGCGACAAAATGCAAACCCCTTAAACACATTTGTCTAAGGGGTTCGCTCGGTACTCGAAGTGGGACTCGAACCCACACAGCCGCAATGGCCAAAGGATTTTAAGTCCTTCGTGTCTACCATTCCACCATTCGAGCAGCCTTTGGTGTCAGATTTGCTTTGAATCTGTTTGGTCGTGCAAAGATAGGAAAGTTTTTCTGAAATACCAATACCATTTCAGTTTTTAATCTCCATTTAAAGTCCATTTATAGCCTGTCGGACTGCATGGACATCAGACCGGGAATGATGTTCCACAGGAATTTGTGGATGCGTTCAAGTCTGAAATAAGTGGTGCCGGCTCCGGCTTTTCTTTTGAGCTTGTCGAGGATCTGCTTTTTGATTTCGTCGGGAAATTGCGACCGCCGGATGAACTTAATGAATGCGCCGTAGCGCACAATGTTCCGGTAGAGTCCTGTTTTGTGTTTGGTGGCGATATATGCCATCACGTCTACATCCTCAAGATAGAGATTGCCGGATCGGCGGCCATTTTCGGTGGTTGTGTTCTGATGACGGCGGATTATGTTGAGCGACTCGTAGATCTCCGCCACATCTCCACGCTCCATTAGCTTTGTCCAGAAAAGCCAGTCGCCGGAATTGCGCATGCGCATGCTTTGAGCAAACATGTCGGCATCGCTGCATTCACGGCGGAACACCGTCGCACTGGCGTTGTAGACGTAGCATCCCCAGAACATGTTGTGGACAATGTAGTCTGTCCCTTTGTGTATCAGGGTCGATCCGATGCGTTTTTGCATCCGTTTGGTGGTGAGTCTTGTGAAGTCGATCTGAAGTGGTTCCCCGTTCTGATCGATGGCTTTGCTGCCGGTGAAGCACAGCACCACATTGGGGTTTGCCTCCATGGTGGTGATGCTCTTTTCAAGAAACTCCGGAGTGGATGAGTCGTCCGCCTCAGCTATCCAGATATACTTCCCTTTGGCCAGGCTGACACCTTTCTGCCATTGGGCGAATGGAGATCCGCTGTTTGTGCTGTTGACTACGTAGTGGCTCACCTTTGGATGTGAGGCGTATTTTTCAAGCACTTCCGTTGAGTTGTCGGTCGAAGCGTCGTCCAGAAGGATGAGCTCAAAGTCCTGCATGCTTTGGCTGAGGATCGATTCTATGCGCTCGTCGAGGAAGCGGCTGTAGTTGTAGTTTGGTAGAATTACGGATACCAATGGTTGCATGCTGTTCGGGGAGTTTGGGTATGAGCTATTGGGACAAAGCTCTTAGCGTTTGACATATGCGTATGGCGGTGTTTGGCTTCCTACGCCAACGAAGTAGTTTTCAAGCCCGACTTTTATTTTCAATGCCTCGCCCTCAACCGGGCCTCCTTTGCCGAACAGATTGTAGACGCTGCCGCATTTCGGACATTTGGCAAGTCCGGCTATAGGATTGTCGCTGTCCACCTGTACTCTGACATCGGGATTTTTCTCAACCGGACAGGCAAGGTCGTAGGCCAGAAATTCACCATTGGGATCGCACACGAGCATTATTCCGCCGAAACCGGTGTACTCGGAAGCTTTGTATGGATAGCCCACGGGCAGTCCGTCCTGCTTTATGAAATTGCGCGTTTCTCCGGCGCCGCTCACGCCGTAACGTTGCCAGTCGCCTATCGTGTAAAAGATAAGATTGACATTGGCCGGGGGAAGCCGGTTGTTGTCAATCTTCTCGCAGCCCGTAGCCGGAATGATCAGGGCTATGGCTGCGGCTGCTCGGAGAAGAGGCTTGAACATCTTTTTTTTACTTGAAGAAGTTGGTGAACATCTCGCTGAATTTATCGGCTGCCTGTTGCAGTTTGCCACCCACAAGCGGACGGAGCATGGCCGGAATCTCGATGTCGAGCATGGTGCTGATCTCGGTTTCCATAGCTGCTTTCTCTGTCAGATTGACAACGATGTTGAACGGAACAGGGGAGTTCTCGGCCGACATGCGCAGGCGGCTCGGCTCAACTTTTTCCACGATCGCGAATGCTATTTCTCCCACGCCCGGCACATTGGCCAGGATGCGGTCGTTTTCAAAACGGATCTCGCGCACTTTCTCTCGCGCTTCTTCCGGAAGCTCATTGATGCGGCTCTGGATCGTGGAGAGATCGGAGATTTTGTGATATATTTCATTGATGGGCTTGGCCACGGTGACGGCCTTGCCTGAATATTTTGCCATTATTCAAGATGTTTGAGTGAAAAATGCCTGTGGGATCACGCTTGGTTGGAGCGTAGATCCTACA
Source organism: uncultured Muribaculaceae bacterium (assembly GCA_910579185.1). Taxonomy (GTDB): domain Bacteria; phylum Bacteroidota; class Bacteroidia; order Bacteroidales; family Muribaculaceae; genus Paramuribaculum. Next base: position 625,325 of record CAJTTG010000001.1, on the reverse strand, counting down.
GGCTTTATCTTTTTTCTGTGATTATCGTTTTGCTGTCCAGTTAGCCGGATCGCGACGCCATTCCTTGAGTGTCTCAAGCTCGTCGGCGTGGATATAGTTTGACTCCAGCGCGGCTTCAAGCATTGCGTTGTAGTTGCTCAGGGCGCGGATTTCGACTCCTGCCTCCTTGAAGCGTTCGATGGCCACGGGGAACTCGTAGGTGAAGATTGCCGACATGCCGACAACTTCACATCCGGCGGCGCGGATTGCCTCCACGGCTTTCAGTGAGCTGCCGCCGGTCGAGATGAGATCTTCGATCACAACCACTCTCTGACCCGGCTTCAGATTGCCTTCGATCAGATTCTCAAGGCCGTGGTCTTTCGGGGTGGAGCGCACATAAACGTAGGGCAGACCCATGGTGTCGGCCACGAGGGCTCCCATGGCGATAGCTCCGGTTGCAACTCCGGCTATGGCGTCGGGTGTGCCGAACTGCTCCATGATCACGCGACACATTTCAACTTTGATGAAACTGCGGACATCGGGATAGGAAAGGGTCTTGCGGTTGTCGGTGTATATGGGTGAATTCCAACCGGATGCCCATGTGAACGGCAGGTCCGGCTGTAGTTTGATTGCACTGATCTTGAGGAGTTTTTCGGCTAAAAGTCTGTCTAAATTCTTCATGTTGAATGAATATTGAGGTGGTGAGATAAGGTATGTACTTATGTGTTGGATCGAAATATACTTTCTATCCCATGCAAAGTTAATATTTCCATTCGGTCAACGCAAGTTTTTCTGCTCCTTTGTAGATAAATTGGCTTATTTGTCGTTATTTTGTTGTTGCATTGTCACCGGCGGTTAAACTTTTGGCCTTGTCGGCTGTCTTATTGTCATAACGGCCGTTGAATGTGGGTGGCTGCCGGAAATATTTTCCGGACATGCACTTGTTTTATTAATCGTTTAATCACCTCCAATAGTCATGAAAAAAATATTCGTCAGCATAGTGATAGCTTTAATGGGAGGTCTTCTGACCGTCCCCGGTGTGGATGCACAGAATTCCGCAAGAGGTGGTAGGAATGCCGCCGCTACCGGACAGTCAGTCTCCGGACAGCGTCCCGGACGTGGAAACGGAAGTGCTGTGGCTACTCCTTCGAAACCAAGTGGAAACGTGCGTCCCGGACAAGGGGCTGCATCCGGTGGTAGTGCTGTTCGCCCCGGTGCCTCCAACTCTACACCCCCGACGAATAACGTCCGCCCGGGAGCAGGATCGCAGAAGCCTTCTGCTCCGGCCACTCCTACGCGCCCATCTACTCCTGCTCGTCCCTCGGCACCGGCCAAGCCTTCTGCACCGTCAAAACCTGTCGCTCCCTCCCGTCCGTCGACAACTGTGCGCCCTGTAGTTCCTGCAAGACCATCAACGCCATCACGTCCTGCGCAGACCATGCGGCCCACTCGCCCCGGTGCTTATCGTCCCTCCGTAGCTCCGCCACCCACGCGTCCCGGTCGTCCGTCCTACGGCTACACATGGACACGTCCTGTGCCCCCTTCCGGTTGGCGTCCCACATACCGCCGTCCTATTGTGCCCAATATCCTCGGCATGACGCTTGGACTGACTATCAATTCTGCGTTGGACTATCTCTATAATGGCGGATATTCGGTCGATGGCTACGGATCGCAGGAGGTCTATCTCCGCAATGTCACTGAAATGAACTATTCGTGGCCCGACGCAACGCTCTATTTCTCCGATGGCGGTCTGGTGCGCTCGGAGTTCTATTACTCCACTACGGGCTATAATACAACGCGCTACAACAATGTCTACAGCTCTCTCTGCAATTCTTATGGCGCACCGGTGAGCAGCGGCAACAACACCGCTACATGGTTCGGCTACAACGGCGATTATATCACCCTGCAGTACACCATGCTCAGCACATCATCAGGCTACCGCTACTTCACCATCCTCACCTACGGCAACTGACCTCCGCGTCTGTTTCCGTCATATCCAAGATAACATAACCGCCGCTACGGAGCCTTATCGCTTCTCCCGTAGCGGCGGTTTGTATGTACTGACCTGTAATATAAATATTAATAATCTGAAAATTTGCTGATTTCAAGAGAAATGCAACCATGCGCCGCATTGTATGCCAACAAAATGTCGGGTTTTTCCGGAATAAGGGCAAGCTCTGGTAGCAAAACTATTGTCGAACGATCTTGCCCTTTAAATTTTTTATTATCTTTGGTGGATAATCATTCTGTATTAATTCGAGTATGGCAGTTTTAATCTGAATGTTGTAATTTTAAGTTAGATGAGATAATATGAATGCAGAGTTAGAAAAAGAAATGGAGTCTGTAGGAAAGGTGGATGAAGAGATCGGTTCGCCTTTGATGTGGCTTTTGAAACTTTTGGGTATTATATTATCCTATGTCGTAGTGGTTGGCGGCTCATCTATTCTGCTCTGTTTTGCAATCTTTCCCGGAATCGTTTTTGAGTTGTTTCTTTTTCCGGTTTTCATAAGTATACCTTTGTTATGCATTCTGTTCGGGATTAATCGCAAGTTAGCCTTGTGGCTGATGTATGGTTATCCTTTGTTGATGTTGTTGGTGGTATACGGTGTAATATTTTGTTCGGTCAATCTACATTGGTTTTATTTCCCCAGTGTTTATCGTGTCTTTTATGGCGTAGTGGGGCTGTCAGGCTTCGGATATTTCTTTGGCCTTTTGATCGTGAACGTTACATTGGCTATTGTCAAAGTCATGAAGAAGCGATGATGCGGAGGACTTGATCAAAGAAGTCCTCGGTGTGGCCTTGAACTGTGAGACGGATCGTTCCTTCGGGGTCAATGAGGATCTTGGTGGGCATGGCTTCGATGCCGTAGCTGTTCATTGGGTTGGCATCGGTATGGTCGGCGGTGTCGACCCAGAGATTGATCCAGGGCATGTCGTGGCTGCCTACATATTCAGTCCATAGCTCCTTGGGATCTTTGCAGTCGAGTGTGACGATGGTACACAGATCGCCATGCCTGCGCGTGAAATCGAGCATAGCCGGGAAGCCTTTGATGCACCAGCCGCACCATGTGCCCCAGAAGTCGAGCAAAACCCACTGGCCGCGCAGCGATGAGAGGCTGATTGTTTCTCCTTCCGGGTTTTCCAGCGTGAAATCATGTGCCGGCTTTCCTGCTACACTCCCTTTCTTGGCTGCTTCCTGCCGGAGAAAATCTTTGACCTGACTTGCAATGCGCTGATACATGGGCGCGAGCAGTCCGTCGCGGACTTCCGGATTGATGCTGTCAACAGCAACCGAAGCCATTGCCGCCGGCATCTCGCCGAGTGCAAGGATGCTGACTGGTGCGTCGCGGTGGGTCAGTGCATAGTTAAGGTTGAATTTATAACGGGCCATGGTTGGATATTCGGTGGATTTTTCAAGATAGCTTCTCTGTTCGGCCAGCATATCTTTGCGTGCGTCCCATAGTCTGGAACCGGTCACGGTTGATTCCGACAAAAGTTTGTTGTCGATCGTGATGGTGACATCCTCTTCCGGCGCAATAATGAGGCGACAGTTGTTATAATCCTGATATGGGGGATTGAGGTAATAACACATCGCCTGATCATAGTCATAAAGGCGGTAGCCGTCGGCCATGGTTATGGTGTCGTAGCTTAACGATTTGCTGTTGCCGGCGAAGTCGCTAAGAGGATGATGTGCCACTACGAGTTCATCTATCGGGCCGTCTGCCGGAATTTCAACTTTTAGTCTGGCCTCGGCGCAGAGGTGGGAAAGGCCGGCAAGCAATAGAAGTGAAATAGTTGTTTTCATAAGTTCTGAATTGTGTCGGTAAGAGTCTCTTTTAGTAATGATTTGAATGGATTGGGGCGGTAGAATGTCGATTTCATCTCCTTGATAGCGGTCTCGATCCGGGGCAGGTAGGTGGGGAGCATTCCGCCATTGTCGGCCTCGCGTATGGTGTCCTGAAGCAGCTTGGCAAGCGCACGCTGTGTAGTCTCTTTGATCCATTGGTCGGAGCCGATGGCACAGGCTGTCTCTATGGTGTAGGTCATGATCTCGCACACGGCGTCGCTGCCGGGATTGAGCGACGAGATGTCTTTGATCAATCGCCGTAGCTTGGTCGACCTCATTTTGCTCCGCCCACGTGAGGTGCGGCCGACCTCTTTCTTTATCAGTGACTTCGCTTTGTTGAGCTTGCTGTCAATGTCGGGTTTGATGAAGAAGTCGAGATACTCTTTGGCCTCCGGTCTGGCATCGTATAAATCCAGAATGAGCTCGCCAATCTGACTGGCGGTCATCTTGGCAAGCTCTTTCTTTAGTTGTGTTTTCGACATTTACTTGTTTTCGTCTTTGAGCCATTTGTCGAGCCAGCGGAAGAACACGCGCTGCCACATGATGGCGTTCTGAGGTTTAAGGATCCAATGGTTTTCGTCGGGGAAGATGAGCATTTCTGCCGGCACTCCGCGCAGACGGGCGGCATTGAATGCCATCATGCCCTGCGATGCGAGGATGCGGAAGTCATATTCGCCGTGGGTCACGAGAATCGGGGTGTCCCACTTGTCAACGAAGCGGTGGGGCGAGGTTGCGAATGTGCGCTGGGCTGCCTCGTTGCTCTTGTCCCAGTAGGCTCCACCCATATCCCAGTTGGCAAACCACATCTCTTCTGTCTCAAGATACTGTGTCTCCATGTTGAAGATGCCGGCATGGGCGATGAAAGCGGCGAAGCGGCCTTCGTGATGGCCTGCGAGCCAGTAGACGGAGAAGCCGCCGTAGCTGGCACCCACTGCGCCTATGTGCTTGTCGTCGATATAGGATTCACGCTTCATGTCATCGACTGCGCTGAGGTAGTCGCGCATGTTCTGACCGCCGTAGTCTTTGGAGATCTGTGCGTTCCATTCGGTGCCGAATCCGGGAAGTCCGCGACGGTTGGGGGCGATGACGATATATCCGTTGGCTGCCATCAGTGCGAGATTCCAGCGGTAGCTCCAGAACTGGCTCACGGCCTGTTGCGGACCTCCCTGACAGTAGAGGATGGAGGGATATTTCTTGTTGGAGTCGAATTCCGGGGGATAGACAACCCATGTGGTCATCAGTTTGCCGTCGGTTGTGGGAACCATGCGTTTCTCTACTGTCGGCATCTTGAGCTGCGAAAGCAGTTCGGTGTTGACGTTGGAGATCTGCTTCACGTTGCCTTTTTCAATCGATACTATCTCGTTGGGCATCAGCATGGAGTGGCGCATTGAGATCAGCGTCTTTTTGCCGGCCGGAACGAGTGAGGCATAGTCATAGCATCCTTCGGCAACAACGCTCACTTTCTTGTCTTTCAGGGCGATGGAGAAAATGGGGGTTACGCCATCTTTAGGCGCGATGAAGTAGAGCGATTTTCCGTCGGGATTCCAGCAGATTGCATCGGCTGTGTAGTCCCAGTCGGTTGTCAGATCGGTTTTGTTGCCGGTAGCCATCTCCATGATGAAGATGCGGTTCTTGTCCGATTCATAACCGTCATGTTCCATCGAGAGCCATGCTACGTATTTTCCGTCGGGGGAGAAAGTGGGGTTGGTGTCATAGCCCATCATTCCTTCGGTCAGGTTCTTGGTGGTCTTGGTTGCGAGATCGTAGAGGTAGAGATCGGAGTTGGTCGACAAGGCATATTCCATTCCGGTCTTTTTGCGTGATACGTATATCAGCTGCTGGCCGTCGGGCGACCATGCGAACGATTCGATGCCGCCGAACGGTTTCATCGGGGCTTCAAACGGCTCGTCCTGCATGATGTCGGTCACGTTGGTCACTTCCTGTCCGGTGAAGTCGCCAATGAGGGGATGGGGAATTTCGGTCACCCATTCGTCCCAGTGTTTGTACATAAGGTCGTCGATCACGCGGCCTGTGGCTTTTGGCAGGTCGGGATAGATATCTTTTGCGTCGCGGCTGTATTTCACGGTTCCGATCATAACCACGCGCTTTTCATCGGGAGAGAACAGGAAGCCCTGGATGCCGTTTTCAACTGCGCTGACGGCCTTGCGGTCGCTGCCGTCGGCGTTCATAACCCACAGCTGCATCTTGCCGTCGACGGGGTTCATGAATGCTATCTTGCGGCCTCCGTCGATCCACACGTAGCCCGATTCACTCTCGGGAGTCTTGGTCAGACGTTCCACGTTTGTGCCGTCAAGGTTCATCACATAGAGGTCGAGATTGCTCTTGTTCTGCTCCACGCTTTCGTAGCTCACGCCGTAGAGCAATTTTTTGCCGTCGGGGGAGATTACCGGAGCCGACACGCGACCGAGTGCCTCAAGTGCGGCGATGTCATATTGGCCGTTTGTGGGGGTGAAGTCGGGTTTGTCGATCAGCTGTGCGTCGGCGGCTGTGGCCGATGCTGCCATCATCATGGCTGTTGCTGTCATAACGATTGATTTGATTTTTGTTGACATATTGATTTTGTATGTTGACTTTCTTTGTATGCAAAAATACGAAAAATAATTATTTACGCCAATTGTTGCCGCCGGGATAGAGCTTCTGTATGAGGTCGGGACGGTGGAGGCGGTGCAGCGACCGGATTATGTCGCTGCGGTAGGTTTTCTCGTACCAGAAGAAATATTTTCGCTGGGCAAGTTTCTCTTCCGGGCGGATGGCGGTGAACACCTGTTCGCCGGTATAGGGATGTATGCCTGTGTAGTATATTTCCGTGGCGAGGGTCATAGGGGTAGGGGTGAAGTCCTGAACCTGCTCTAAGTGCATGTTGAGCTGTTTTGTCTCGGCCGCGAGCTCGGCCATGTCCACTTCCCGGCATCCGGGATGCGACGAGATGAAGTAGGGGATCAGCTGCTGTTTAAGTCCGCAGCGGCGGTTCACGTCGTCGAATATGCGTTTGAAATCGTAAAACAGTTTGAAATCGGGCTTGCGCATCAGGTTGAGCACGTGGGGGCATGTGTGTTCCGGAGCCACTTTGAGTCGTCCCGATACGTGGCGTTCTATCAATTCTTCGTTATATCGCCTGTTGGTCGCGTCGATCCGTTTGTTTCCTGTCTGGTGCATGGACAGGTCGTAGCGCACTCCGCTTCCGATGAACGATTTTTTGACTCCGGCTATGGCGTCGGCGGCATGATAGACTTCGAGCAGTGGCCCATGGTCGGCGTTGAGGTTGGGACAGGGTTTGGGATGAAGACAGGAGGGTCTGAGACATTTCTGACAGACTGACAGGTCTTTGCCGTGCATACCGTACATGTTTGCGCTCGGACCGCCGAGGTCGGAGATGTAGCCTTTGAAATCGTGCATGCGGCTTACTTGCTTCACCTCCCTCAGTATTGATTCCTTGCTGCGCGAGGCTATGAATTTGCCCTGATGTGCCGAGATGGTGCAGAATGCGCAGCCTCCGAAACAGCCACGGTGCATGTTGACCGAGTGACGGATCATCTCGTAGGCCGGGATCACGCGTCCTTTATAACGAGGATGGGGCAGACGGGTGTAGGGCAGGTCGAACGAAGCGTCGATCTCGGCGGTTGTCATCGGAGGAAGCATGGGATTCACTTTGATGGTGTGGGTGCCATGATCTTGCCATAGTGTCGCTCCGTGGAAACGGTTGCTCTGCTGCTCTATATGTTTGAAATTCTCTGCTTGGAAGCGCTTGTTTTTCAGGCAGTCGTCGAAGGAATGTAGGATTATGTTTTCTTCGTTGTCCTCTGCCGGCCGTGCAGATTTTGGCAACATGACTGCCGTCTGCATCACCGAGGTCATATCCGATATTTTCTCTCCGGCATCAAGGCGTCGGGCGATCTCCACGATCGGTTTCTCCCCCATGCCGTAGACCAGCATGTCGGCCGGACAGTCGGCGAGTATGGACGGTCGCAGGCGATCCTGCCAATAGTCGTAGTGGGAGAGGCGGCGCAGTGAAGCCTCGATAGCTCCGATAATGATCGGGGTGTCAGGATAGATCTTGCGCAGGATCTCGCTGTAGACAACCGTCGGGTAGTCCGGACGTGCGCCGTGACGCCCCCCGGGGGTATAGGCATCGTCGCTGCGTCGGCGGCGTGCAGCTGTGTAGTGGTTGACCATCGAGTCCATGGCTCCGGCTGAGATGCCGAAAAAGAGCCTTGGAGCTCCGAATTTGCGGAAGTCGCGCAGATCGTCCTGCCAGTTGGGCTGCGGAACTATGGCCACGTTGTAGCCTGCGGCCTGAAGGGTACGGCCTATTACGGCTGCCCCGAACGATGGATGATCCACGTAGGCATCGCCGGAAAACAGCACCACGTCAACATGATCCCAGCCAAGGAGTTTCATCTCTTTGACGGAGGTCGGAAGATAGAGCTTTAGGTCAGTTCGCGGATCAAGATTCGTTGCCATCGTTCGATTTGCTTTTTAATAGTTCTTCAAGTTTAAGCACTTCGTCGCGCAGTCGGGCTGCTTCCATGAATTCCATGCGCTTGGCGGCCTCAACCATCTCCATGCGCCGGCGTGTGATGGTGCGCTCAAGCTCGTCGGCTGTCATGTATGGCACCACCGGGTCGGCGGCGATATCGACTTCGCGCGAGAACTCCATGTCGTAGATCTTGGTTTGTGGTGCCTGTGCCGCTGTCGATGCCGTGGATTTAGTCTGAGCACTGGTGGCGCGGCGCGGCGACTTGGATGATCCGGATGTTTCCTCTTTGTCAACGCCGATTATGCGGTTGCGTGCTTTGACTATGGCCTGTGGCGTGATGCCGTGTTCCTCATTGTAGGCCAACTGGAGTGAGCGGCGGCGTTCGGTTTCCTCTATGGTCTGGCGCATGGAGTCGGTCATCTTGTCGGCATACATGATCACGGTGCCGTTGAGATTTCGGGCGGCGCGACCCACGGTCTGCGTCAGTGAACGGTGGGAGCGCAGGAAGCCCTCTTTGTCGGCATCGAGGATCGCCACGAGCGACACTTCAGGCAGGTCGAGACCCTCACGGAGCAGATTGACACCGATCAGAACGTCGTAGGTGCCTTCGCGCAGATCGTCGAGAATACGGATGCGGTCCAGAGTGTCGACATCGCTGTGGATGTAGGCTGCTTTGATCTTGAGGCGTTGCATGTAGTCGTTTAGCTCTTCGGCCATGCGCTTGGTCAGTGTTGTGACGAGTGTGCGCTCTCCTTTCTCAGTTCGGTCGGCTATCTCGTCAATCAGATCGTCGATCTGGTTCATGGTCGGACGCACTTCGATGATAGGATCGAGCAGACCGGTGGGGCGGATGATCTGTTCAACCACCACACCCTCGCAGCGTTGCAACTCATAATCGGCCGGGGTTGCGCTGACATATAGCACCTGTGGCGTGAGCCGTTCAAATTCCTCGAATTTCAGCGGACGGTTGTCGAGAGCCGCTGGCAGACGGAAGCCATATTCCACAAGATTCATCTTTCGGGAGAGGTCGCCGCCATACATGGCACGGACCTGTGGGATGGTGACGTGGCTCTCGTCTATGATTGTCAGGAAGTCTTCAGGGAAATAATCAAGCAGACAGAATGGGCGCATGCCCGGACGGCGGCCGTCGAAATAGCGGCTGTAGTTCTCTATGCCGGAACAATGCCCTACCTCGCGGATCATCTCTATGTCATAGCTCACGCGTTCCTGCAATCGTCGGGCTTCCAGCTCACGGGCCTCTTTATAGAAGAAGTCGACCTGCTGGCCGAGATCAAGTTCTATCTGGGCAAGACCCGAGGCCATGCGTTGCGGAGAGGTTACAAAGATGTTGGCCGGGTAGATCTTGAATGAATCGTGCTGCCCCAGCGTCACATAGTCCGATGGATAGAACGTGGAGATCGATTCAATTTCGTCGCCCCAGAACACTACTCTCACCACTATTTCTTCATAGGCCAGATGAATATCGACCGTGTCGCCTTTGACGCGGAATGTGCCGCGTGAGAAATCGATCTCGTTGCGTGAGTAAAGGGCGTTGACAAGTTCGCGGAGAAAAACGTTGCGAGCTACCTTCTGTCCTACTTGCAGCGATATCACATTGCTGTTGAAATCCTCAGGATTCCCCATGCCGTAGAGACATGACACGGAGCTGACCACGATCACATCCTGACGTCCCGACAGCAGCGCGGATGTCGTGGCAAGGCGCAATTTGTCGATCTCATCGTTGATCATCAGATCCTTTTCGATATATTTGTCGACCGATGGAATGTAGGCCTCCGGCTGGTAGTAGTCGTAGTAGGAGACGAAGTACTGAACGGAGTTTTCGGGAAAGAAATTTTTGAACTCGCTGTAGAGCTGTGCCGCAAGGGTCTTGTTGTGGCTCAGGATCAGTGTCGGTTTCTTCACTTCCTGAATCACGTTGGCCATGGTGAATGTTTTGCCCGAGCCGGTCACGCCAAGCAGCGTCTGCGCCGGCATTCCGTCAAGAATACCTTGCGAGAGCTGTGCGATTGCCTGTGGCTGGTCGCCGGTCGGTTTGTATTGAGATGAGAGCTTGAATTCCATAAACTGCAAAATTACAACATTTCCGCTACAATCCGTGCTTTTCTGCGCTTTCCCCCTCCCAAATTAATTCTTTTTAATCCCAGACCCGGAAAATTGCATCCGTGATTCGACGTAGACTCTCTTTATTAGTGCGTTTTGAATGTATAGGAGATTATTTTATCAGTAGGTTTGCATCATCAAGTTGCTTCATTGTGTCGACTTTTATTTTCCGTAAAATATCCTCATGAATCCTTGATTCGTCATAGGGACATCCAAGAAGATAATTCGTTAGATCGGATCGTGTTGGGGCATAATCAATACTCGCTTTATATGCATCGATTATCGCTTGTGGCATTTTATTGTTCTTTTCATATAGTTCTTCTACTGTATCTCTGTATGATGCGTATAATGCATTGATATGGAAGGTGCTTTCGTATTGTTTGCTCGCTGCGGTTTCTTTTCCGCTTTTCCCAACAAATCTTATGTCAATGCATTCTGCTCCTTTTTCCGGGGCAATTTCAATTACCTGTGGCAGAAATTTAAAAGGTGACAATTCTTCATTCGGATCGTTTACATATAACTGAAAATCGCAAGGCTTTGTCAATTTGTTTTTGTTACACATTGCGTCTGACGGTTGAAGATTGTAGAAGCAAGTCCCTAAGAACGGATATTTGCTCTGAGGCTTCAAATGATCCATTTCATAAAAAACTTTTCCTCTTGCGCTGCGAGTGGGTTGGGTGTTGCAATAAACGCATGCTTTGAGTTTCATTTTCTGATGAATATCTCCTAATATTATCCGTGCTACACTATATCTTAGGCAAAACATGATCCGTTTGTATAGAGCGTCTTCATAATATTCAATAGGTTTTCCTGTGGGATCATTCTTTTTGACTTTATATTTTACCTTGTTGGTTAATATCTTATAATCTTTTTTTAGAATGTTGCCATATTTTTTAAGATCCCAGTCCTTGGGTTCTGTTGTCAAAATCTCGGGATAGTCCGAGATGATGGTATTGATATATTGTGTTACGATTGTCCCATCGATATCTGGGTTAAACGCTACAACATTGTCCCGTAATATCTCAAGATCCCTTGTGATATTAGGGCAGATTCGCTGCATTTCGTCAGCATAGGCCTTGGCTAAACTTCTGATGTGATCAGTGATTATTATCTTTCTCATTGCTCCTTGAAATTAGCTGATCAATGTGCATGTTGATGAAAGGGTCTCCGATTTTTTGTTTCAGTGATTCTATCTCCATAAGTTTGCTTTTCGGAATGCACTTGTGTTGGTCTTGTAGATATTTCAACAGATTATTAATTCGTTTACGGGCATATTCGCCTATGAATCCGTTTTTTAGAAAGAAACTCTGGAAAAGAATGTCGCAGATGTTGGCGGCAAATGGGTTTTTAAATTTTGATGAATCGGCTGTCCTACCATTCTCCAGATAAAGGATATTGCTTTGAGGAATGTCGGAAAGAATGAATGGTGAATGTGTTGCGATTGTAATGCAGAATGTCGCATACCGGTTCATGCCAAGTCGCTTTATGTAACCTAACAGCTCGTCGATGAATCTGCGTTGGAACTCTGGGTGAAAACATATTTCCACTTCGTCAAAAATAAGATTCATACGTCTGTAGCGCACTCTGCTGCTGTCCTGTATGCTCAGTAGGTTAAGGATGTGATATATGTATGTGCTGAATGTGTATAGGTATTGACGTTCTCCTGAACTTAGCCTGTTAAGGGAAATTGGGGAGGCGTTTTTAATATGTCCGTATTCATATTTGTTCAGCTCTATGTCTATGCGGAATAGCGATGGCGGAAGGTATTCTTGGATTTCCTTCATTGAACGCAGGCTTTTGTCAGGGGCCACAGCCTCAACGTATTCCTGATAAGAGATTGTTTTAGATCTCAGAGATTCCGTGTTGAGTCTATTGTTAGCAATGCCGTCAATGAAGTGTAGCGTCTGACGGATCTTTAGAGAAATGTGTGATTTGTCTTTTAATATTTTTGCTACGAGTTTTTCGGTAAAATCAGCTGTTCCCGAATTTGTTTGGCCGGTGAAATCAGTTAATTGACCTATTGGAAGGAATTCTCTGTAGTTGGGGTAGGTGTTTGCAATGGAATAGGTTTTGTAGATTAGATACATTGCGGCGGCATGTTGCACTGGATCATCATAATCAAGCTTATTCACCACGTTATAGGCTGATAGTATTACTGTCCCGAAATCAGGTTGTTGTAGATCCCCGGGCTTATAGTTCCGATAAGGATTCGATAGCTTGTCCTTGTACTTGCTGTATAGGGAGTCATCGGAATATGTGTAAAGAATTTGATGCAACTGATAATCCTTCATGAATGCCTTGTTGTGTTTTTCGGCGTAAATCATGGCTGAGGATAGGCGATAAAGTGTTAGCCAATGTTCCTTTTTCATATCTATGCATCCGTTGTCACGATATGGATTAAGGACAATAGGGGTTTGGTAGCCGTCATTTTTATGAAATAGCCCGTTGATCCACACTTTGTCTTCGATGTGTTGACGACCTCTTTTCCCATCCACAATAAAACAATCTTCACATTCATAATCTTGGGTGTTGAAGGCCTGTAAGGAATAATTTGAAACGATCGTGTAGAACAGGCACTCTTTCGCCCATTCTATGAATTCCGATATTTTCACGTAGTCTTTGCTCGGAGCATAATTATAGAACGCCATCAGATCGATTATTTTGCGTTTTCCATGGCTGACTGTGATGTTGTCCCCATGATTAGCGATGCAATATAATTTCCCATCTATTGCAACGTATAATTCGACCCACAATCCATCTATAAAATATAATTGTTCTGAAGCTTTTCTTCTATTCCCAAGGCTCAGAAGACAGCTGAGATTATTTATTGCCCGATATATTATTTCAAATAGTGAAGATTTTCCGCTGCCGTTAGTGCCGACCACTGCTTGTATTGTAATTCCTTTCCCGAAGAAATCAACCATGTTGGTATCCGCAGATAATGTCACCTCGTGCTTTCTGTTGTTCACTTTGAATCGCTGGTTCAGCACATAATATTCATCTTTCAGTGTCTTTCTTAAAGAGGGATTGCAGTTTGGCAAGATACGGATTACTCCGATCGCGAATTCTCTTTTCGGCAGCTCAATAATAGACCGTCGGGATATTGTTTTCGATAATATGCTCATCGATTATTTGTGTTTAAATCAGTTCAATTAAAGTTGCTTGGTGAGATCTTTCCTGCAAATATATGTATAAGTCGAGGCCAAATGCAAATTTATTTGCGATATGCCAAATAAATATATTAAATCAGCGGCGCGACCTTGGGAGAGGCCGCGCCGCAAGCTATGTGCTGTTTATGTTTCTGAAGCTGATTATTTCACGAGGATTTTGGTGACATCAGTGCCCTGACGGCGGATATAGATGCCCGGCACAAGGTTGTCGCCATTGACGCGCATACCGTTGAGGTTATAGTATTCAACCGGCTTGTCCGAATTGTCAATCTCGATATCCTCAATGCCTGCCAATGTCATGTCTCCGTTGAACGTGACATCAATGGTCATGCCCTCCCATGTTACAGGGATGATCATGGTCAATCTATTATTTTCTTCAGTGCCACTGAGATCAACGTCAGCAATCACTTCGCCACCGGCCAGCGACATTCCGTCTACGTGTCCTGAGTATGTTGTGGTTGTACCGGCTTTATCCATTGTGACATTGTCCACCTTGATGTCGCCGAAGTTTGCCGGATCCGATCCCGGAAGTGTCAGAGTGAAATTCCTGAGCAGGAATGTGCATGTGCCATCACCATTATCCTTGATGTAGACTTTATCCTCCTGGGTGACGTCAAGACCAATTGCTTCAAGTTTTATGTTGAGATCGCCGGTGTACTCGTTGTAATCGCTCAAGTTGATCTCTTCATCCTCCGGTTCTTTAGCTGCTGCTTCACCATTGAATGTTACATCGATGGTCAATCCTTCCCAAGTAACCGGAATATTCATTACAAGTTTTCCGTCCTCTTCCGTGCCGCTGATTTCAACGTCGGCGACTACTTCACCGCCTGCGAGAGTCATGCCTTTTACGGAACCGGTATATGTGATTGTCCCGTCAGCGTTTTTGGTCATGGTCACGTTGTCAACTTTGATATTGCCGAAGTTTGCCGGATCTGATCCTGGAAGTGTAAGTGTGAAATTGGGCAGGAGGAATGTGCATGTACCATCGCCATTGTCCTTGATGTAGACATTGTCTTCTTGAGTTACGTCTATACCTAATGCTTCAAGTTTGATGTTGAGTGAACCAACATATCGGGTTCCTTCGTATTCGGTCTGATCATCACCACCGCCCTGCTGTTTGTTGAACTGAATGGTGTAGATGTGTGAGGTCTGGCCATCGATGTCGGTGCCACCAATATTGCTGTTTGTTACTGTTATTGTTGCAACAGCATTTGTCTTGTCGAGGCTTATGGATGCTTGGCCGGAACCGCTGTTGCCGAGGCAAGCAAATGAGAATGCGCTCTCATCGGGCATTTCGCTGTCAATGGTGTAGTTGTAAGTGTTTGAATCAAAATCTGCAACGGCAGTACCATTGACGCTCAGCGAAGCCAGACGCGAATAGTAGAGCAAATTGACATTATCAACAGTCAATTTATTTCCTCCGTTTGGGCTTGTTGAGAAATAGTCGTCAGCAGCAAAAATTACATTGATTTTTTCAGGGATTAATTCGTTATTGTAATCAATGTCAAATGTTGCTTTCGTCCAGCTTGAAGAAGCAGCTGCTAATCTTTGTTCAATGAACGAAATGCAAGATGCGTCGGGAGTGTTACTTTTATCTCCACCCTGAGGAGTTTCTTTGCCCAAAATATGACGATCTCGGTCAATCATATCAGTTTTTGTCGCAGATCCCTGAACGGCTATTGAGGCAGGTACATTCTTTTGAGTGTATGTGCCGGTCCAGCTATATAGTACTAATGTCGGCTGCTGAGATCCTTCAGATTGATATTCAAACTCAATGGCATCAGGACGATATTTGAAGTCAAGACCTCCGAAGGATCCACCATCTTGATTGCTTCCACTCATTCCTTCTGCGGTAGACCACGTTTTCCCAAGGCAAAAATAGCCTGGAATTACTTTGCTTAAAACCGTTTTGTTTTCAACTTTAACAGCATTGCCTGTTGAGCCTGTGGCTTTTGACGCAATTGTAGAATTGGCCATTTTATCAAGAAATCCGGTTGTGGCACCTATCACATTAGACACCGTCCATCCTGTAGGAGTTGTACCTTGAGTAGTCCCATTTGCGCTACCTGAAGTGTATGGCTTGCAATTTTCCCAAGTTTCAAATCCATTGTTGGGAAGCTGCTGGGCGGAGAGGGAGAGGGCAGAGCCTGCAGCGAGGGTTATTAATAAGGAGTAGATTTTTTTCATATTTGCTAATTATCAGTTTATTACCTTAGTTGTTACGACGTGTTGTAATGGTGTGTTCCCACCTAACAAAATTACCGCGCAAAGGTAGGAAAAAGTTTCGATACATAAGCAGTCATATAGGCAAATGCTCTATTTTTTAACATAAATGTCACATCAAATTGGTGAAAATACCCTTTGGATTGGTCAAAATTCCCATATCTCTCGTCGCAATAAGAAGGATAAGAGTAATATGAGATATACCTCCTATATCTCCTATTCCTCATAGTTATCTTAAATTTTTATCCCCGGTTATTGTTTCTCTGCTCGATCCGCGCCTTATACATCTGTTCTTTAATGCCTCCATTGTGTAGGAACTCTGTTTTTGCACACTCAATTAGTTCTCGGAGGAGGCAATCAGCTTGGTGGATCAATGTCAAAGCCAGGTTTGCAATGACTTCATCACTTCGTATACCGATCCGTTCACGATAGAAAGCGGATTCATTGTGACATTTACATACTTTGCGCAGTTGGACCATTCTTGGATCGGCTATCTGCCATGCGGATAATCCTCTCACGCGGAGGTAGTCCTCATAGTCAAGCATCAGCTCATGGAGTGATGCCCGTGCGACGTTGAAAAGTTTGATCTCCATTTCTTTTGAAGTGGTGGAGTCCATCGACCCCTCGGCGATATTTTGTTTGCCTGACCTGGCTGCTTGAATCATTTGGTCGATGGTTCGGTCTCCGATGGAAAGAAATCGGTGAGCAAAGTGGTACGTCACATTATAGATGCATTCTGATTTTTGGAATGCAATTAGTGACCTGTATTTTCCGCGTTGTGGTAGAAACTGCATATTTGATTAGCTACATTGAGATGGTACAGGTGTCGGTCAGCGGCGCGAATTAAGGGCGTCGAGCATGGCTTGGACGTTGGCACGCATCTCTTTGAGCCGGGCCACGGTCTGGTGGCGGCGTTCTATTCCATGGGGGTTGGATCTGATCTGTTCCTGCGCGGCATCGAGTTTCAGTCCCCGTTCTTTTACGAGATAATGGATCATGGCTATTTTGTCGATGTCGGCAGGAGTGTAGAACCGTGTGCCGTGATCGTTTCGCTTTGGCTTGATGATGGTGAAATTTTTTTCCCAGAAACGTAGCGTCGAGGCCGGGATGTTGAGCAATTCCGCCACCTCCGAAATCTTGTAATATTTCTTTTCAAGCGTGTCCATTGTCAAAAGATTTTGTTGATTGTTGCAAAAGTACGAAATTAGCGGTAATTTTGCACATTAATTAATAAGAATCATAACATCACAACAAAAAATGCTTACAGCTAAAGAAATACGCGAATCCTTCAAGGATTTCTTCCGCGACAAAGGACATCGCATCGTGCCCTCCGCTCCGATGGTGATCAAGGACGATCCTACCCTGATGTTCACCAATGCCGGCATGAACCAGTTCAAAGATATTATCCTCGGTAACAAAGCCGCTAAATATCAGCGTGTGGCCGACTCGCAGAAGTGTCTGCGTGTCAGCGGCAAGCACAACGACCTTGAAGAGGTTGGAATGGATACCTACCACCACACCATGTTCGAGATGCTCGGAAACTGGAGTTTCGGCGATTATTTCAAGAAAGAAGCGATTGATTGGGCGTGGGAATATCTTGTCGATGTGCTTAAACTTGACCCGAAACGTCTTTATGCCACCGTTTTCGAAGGCTCGCCTGAGGAAGGTCTGAGCCGCGACGACGAGGCTGCTGGATATTGGGAACAGCATCTCCCTGCCGATCATATCATCAACGGCAACAAGCATGACAACTTCTGGGAGATGGGCGATACCGGTCCCTGCGGTCCCTGCTCGGAAATCCACATCGACCTCCGTTCCGATGCCGAGCGTGCGGAGAAAGATGGACGCGAACTCGTCAACCACGATCATCCGCAGGTGATTGAGATCTGGAATCTCGTGTTCATGCAGTACAACCGCAAGGCCGATGGTTCCCTCGAACCGCTGCCGGCAAAGGTGATCGACACCGGTATGGGCTTCGAACGCCTCTGTATGGCTCTCCAGGGTAAGACTTCAAACTACGATACCGATGTGTTCACTCCGCTGATCGACAAGATTGCCACTTTGTCGGGCAAGCGTTATGGTGATGATGCCAAGGTTGACATCGCCATGCGTGTTATCGCCGACCATGTGCGCACCATCTCGTTCTCGATCGCCGACTCGCAGCTCCCGGGTAATGCCAAGGCCGGATACGTGATCCGCCGCATCCTGCGCCGTGCCGTGCGTTACGCCTACACATTCCTTGGCCAGAAACAGGCATTCATGTACCGTCTCGTCGACACTCTTATCGAGAGCATGGGTGAGGCCTATCCCGAACTGCCGGCACAGCGCGAGCTGATCATGAAGGTGATCAAAGAGGAGGAAGATTCTTTCCTGCGCACTCTTGAGAACGGCATACGCATGCTCGACGGTGCTATATCCGCCGCCAAGGCTGCCGGAAAAACAGAGATCTCCGGACGTGAGGCATTCGTACTTTACGATACCTATGGATTCCCTCTCGACCTCACGGAGCTTATTCTGAAGGAAAATGGCATGACACTCGATCAGGCCGGTTTCGACCGCGAGATGCAAGCTCAGAAAGAACGTGCGCGCAATGCCGCTGCTGTTGAGACCGACGATTGGACCATGGTTAACGAAGGCGAACCTTCGTTTGTGGGATACGATAATACAACAGCCACCACACGGATTCTGCGCTACCGCAAGGTTAAGCAGAAGAAAGGCGAGTTCTATCAGATTGTTCTGGCCGAGTCGCCCTTCTATGCGGAAATGGGCGGTCAGGTAGGCGACAGCGGTGTGCTTGTGGGTCCCGACGGTGAAGTGACCGAGATCTACGACACCAAACGCGAGAACGGCATGGCTGTTCATCTTGCCAAAAAGATGCCTGCTGATCCGTCGGCTGTCTTTGAAGCCAAGATCAACGAGGATGCGCGTCTTGCCACATCGTGCAACCACACGGCAACCCACTTGCTCCATGAAGCTCTGCGCGAAGTGCTGGGCACCCATGTTGAGCAGCGCGGATCGTTCGTGTCTCCGAAAGTGCTGCGTTTCGACTTCTCCCATTTCCAGAAGCTGACTCCCGAAGAAATCCGTGCCGTTGAGCATCTGGCCAATGCCAAGGTGCGTCAGGCCATCGCTCGCGACGAACGCCGCTGTGTGCCCATCGCAGAGGCGCAGGCTATGGGGGCTATGGCCCTTTTCGGCGAAAAATATGGCGACGAGGTCCGCGTGATCCGCTATGGTAATTCCGTGGAACTTTGTGGCGGTACGCATGTCGACAATACAGGCAACATCGGAATGATCCGCATAATTTCTGAAAGCAGTATTGCAGCCGGTATCCGCCGTATCGAGGCTATAACCGGCGAGGCTGTGGAGGACGCTATGGACGACATGACTCGCACAATGCGAGAGATGGCCGGCATGTTCAACAATGCCCCCGATATTATCGCAGCCGTTAAGAGAGCTATTGCAGAGAACGCCGATCTCCATAAAGAGGTTGAGTCCTACATGCAGGAGCGCGTGAAGTCAATGGTTGAGACCCTGATCGCCCGTGCTGAGACTGTCAATGGCATCAAGCTCGTGACCCTCGGAGGTGTGCGCGTTCCGGATATGGTCAAGAATGTCGCATTCGGTGTCCGCGCTGCTTCTCCTGAGGCAACCGCTTTCATCGCGGCTACTGTTGACATGGCCGGCAAGCCGCTTCTCACGGTTATGTTGACCGACGATGTGGTTAAGCAGGGTCACAATGCCTCGCAGATGGTTCGCGAAGCCGCCAAGAAGATCCAGGGCGGCGGTGGTGGCCAGCCCGGATTCGCTCAGGCCGGTGGCAAGAACAAAGATGGCATCTCTGAAGCTTTCGAGGCTCTTATCGCTATGATCAAGAACTGAGACTGATCCATTTATAAGAATATCAACGGCGGTGTGTCTGACTTGACACACCGCCGTTGTAGTTTCCTGTCTGTGGCGATGGGGGTGGTTGTGATGTGCGACACCCCGGAATCCACCACGGCGTCATAAATATTTATTGAGAGACAGGCATAAAAAGAAAACCGGAATCCGATAATCGGAATCCGGTTTATAATGTTGTCTGTTCGCTTGCTAATTATTCAGCAGCGGGAGCTGCAACAGTAGAGTCAGCTTCTACAGGAGCAACAGTGTCAACTGCTGCAGTTTCTTCAACTTCGATAGTTGTTTCTGTAGCGAGGGTGTCAGTAGCAGTAGTGTCAGCAGCGTTGCCTTCAGCACCGTTACCGCAAGAGAAGAGAGATACGCTCATTACAACAGCAAGAGATAAAAATAACTTTTTCATTTTCGTTTTGATTTAGATTAAATAAATAAACAATTTCTTTTTAGCTTCAAAAACGCTACAAAGGTAGCACCTTTTTTTCGATCACCAAATAAAAATTAGCTTTTTTTTTGCGAGATTTCTTTTTTGTGTGAAAAAAACCGAATTTTTGTCATTGGATTTGCTTTGCTGTTAACATTTGGGGAAATTATTGTCCTTTATGGCTAATAATTTGCCTATAATTCCAATGAATATTTATTGATTCAAATTGAAATTAATTTCAGCCTCACGTTTGATGCCGCCGGAGAGTGAATCGTAGGTCGGACGATTGAGGATATACATGATTGCCCCACGTTGTTCAGCCCGAGGAATGAGGGCTATTATAATTCCGTCGTCGGACGATCTGAAAATTGTGAACGCGTCGGTTTGCTCAGCCGTGACATATCCTTTACGCTTCATACGTGATTCAATGTCGCTGCGCATTGTTTCGAATGTTGGATTTTCCGTTTTGAGGGTGACCGCTATTCTGTTGATGAACGCGTTTTCATTGAACCTGGCTTCAAAGCCCTCGAACTTCCGGAGTGAAAAACCGAAAATGATCCGTTCGCTCTCGCCATAGACCGCTTCGCTCTCTGCAATCACTTCAGAGCTGTAGGCGGTCGCGCTGACTGAGAATCTATGTCCGCTTGATCCGCGCAACCCTATGCTGTAGGTCTGTTCATATTTCTCCGCATCGGTTCCGGCAATGCTCATTGCTTTCTCTCCGATATGAGCTTTGGAATACCCCGTGGAAGTGAGAGGGCCTGTAAATTTGTCAATGGCCTGCGTCAGGTCTATATAGTCTGAGCGAACCATATCCGACGATTTTGTTGTCAGTGGATTGTGGAATAGATCTGTCGCTATTGATGCATATTCCCCGGTCTGGTTGCCATCGTGGTCAAATACTATATATGTGTTGCGTACGGAGTGGCCTATGATGTCAAATCCGGTGGAGAATGGATAATAGCGGTTCAGAGTGATGAACTCGTCAACATCCGGAAACTCCGCGATCCTGTTTCCTTCAGAATCCAATGCCATGGCATTGCCGTCCTCATCAATCGCAAGGAAATGGCTGTCGTCGAAAATATGGAGTTGCTTGTAATCCGGGGGGATGACACTGTTGCCATCCATATCCATCACACCCTGGTGCCCCATGACATCGGTGTAGACATACACCTGATCCGTGAAGTCGTCGATCTTTCTGACTTCATCGGGAGCTTTGCGGAACACACCCTTGGTATTTATGAACCCAATAGTGTCGCCGGAGAGTTTAACCGGCATAATCTCGCGGTCAACGCCGTCGGATAGCGGTGACATCTGTTTGGGAAACTCAAACAGCGTGTTTCCGTCTGTGTCGATCAACCTGTGGTTGGTCTTTCCCGACTTTGTTGTGGCGGCAAGTGCCGTCCCGTTGCGAAACGGATGCAGCCGTGAGAAAAGCGGTTCTATGACTATTTTACCCTCCGGATTGATGGCTCCGAAGCGTTCGATGGCTCCGTCTTTTACCATAAACACCATCCGTCGGGATGAGAAGTAGGGGTTGACACCGGCTATCTCCGTGCTGTCGGCAAGCATCAACCGGGCTACAGTCTTTCCATCTCTGTCGGCAAGCTCAAGCCGCGAGTTAGGCCGCGCCACCGGGATAACACCCTCGGTCAGCACTCCGGCCGAGCGCAATCCTTTGAGACCCTCTATGGCTCTTGTTTCCCCATCGATCCGGTAAACGGTCAGCAGCCCGTTATCGGTTCCCACAGAGAACAGGCCGTTCACGGCAATAGTGGGCTGTTTGTCAAATGTAGTGTCACATTCAGTCCCGTCGGCCGATATTATACTCCATCCGTCGCCGTCGGTAATCCTGACCGGCAGGGAGCTTATGTAGCCGCAGTCCTGACGCTCTCCGCTGCAATTACAGAACGAAACGGCGATAAGGACGCATATTATATATTTAAGATACAGTTTGCTCATAAAAAAATCTTTGTCGGGAAGCATAGATGTTGCTTGCCCGACAAAGATATAACGAATTTTCAGATGTTTTGTCCTGTGAAACGGATTTAATCAATCTCGCCGGCTATTTTGTTGGCGATCTTGACGGCCTTGGAGATATGGTTGCAGATATGATCCGCGCCTACCAGAGCCTCGACTCCGGAGTTCTCAAGCACTGTGTGGACATTTTCATTAACGCCCGACAATACGATATGGATACCCTCGGCCTGCGACGACTGTATGAGGATCTCAAGGTTGTGCACGCCTGTTGCGTCGATGAACGGTACCTTGCGCATGCGGATGATTCTCACCTTGGGCTTACGGGCCATCGACGATCGCATGAGCTCGTCAAACTTGGTGGCCACACCGAAGAAGAACGGGCCGTCGATCTCGTAGACCTCAACGCCTTTGGCAACGTCGAGCACCTCATGTGTCGAGGAGTCTGTGCCCTCGGCAACGTCGAGCTGTTCGCTGTACACCTTGATCTGCGTATTTTCCATCACGCGGCGTAGGAACAGGATAATAGCAAGCAGAAGGCCTATCTCGATGGCTATGGTGAGGTCGAATATAACGGTAAGGAGGAATGTAACCGTCAACACTGTTATATCGCTTTTAGGATTCTTGAAGATGCCGCGCACGGTGCGCCAGCCACTCATGTTGTAGCTCACCATTATCAGTACGGCTGCCAGACAGCTCATCGGCACGAGGTTGATCAGTGGCATCATGAACAGGAAGATCAGAAGCAACACGGCTGCATGGATCAGTCCTGCAACCGGAGTGCGTCCGCCATTGGTTATGTTGGTCATTGTACGGGCTATGGCACCGGTCACGGGTATACCGTTGAAGAAAGGCACGATAATGTTGGCCGCGCCCTGTCCGATAAGCTCTGTATTGGAGTTGGTGCGCGAGCCGGTCACCCCGTCGGCAACCGTTGCCGACAGGAGCGATTCTATCGCACCGAGAACGGCGATTGTGAAGGCCGAGGGCAGCAGGGCGTTGATTGTCTCCATGCTGAGTTCGAATCCATGGGGCTGGGGAATATCGGTAGGCAGGTTGCCGAAACGGTCGCCGATTGTTGTCACATGGATATCGGGGCAATATGTATGGAGCAACCACACGGCGAATGTCACCAATATGATAGCTATCAGAGCGCCAGGCAGACGTTTTGATATTTTGGGTGTCAATATTATGATGATCAGCGAGATCAGACCTACGGCGGTAGTCACCCAGTCGATGCGTCCGAAATTAGAGAAATAATACCCCCATTTCGGTAGGAATGCCGATGGGATATCGGTCAGGCCGAGACCCATGAAATCGTTGATCTGTGTGGAGAAGATGGTCAGGGCGATACCGGCTGTGAAACCGACAACGATCGGGTAGGGGATGAACTTTATGACGGTACCCAAATGGAACAGACCCATCAGCACGAGGATCAGACCGGCCATTATTGTGGCTATGTAAAGCCCTTCGAGACCGTATTGTGTGATTATGCCGGAAACAATCACGATGAATGCTCCGGTTGGGCCGCCGATCTGGACGGAGCAACCGCCGAGGGCCGACACCAGAAAGCCACCTATGATGGCTGTGATCAGACCCACTGTCGGGCTTACTCCACTGGCGATACCGAAAGCGATGGCCAACGGAAGAGCCACAATACCTACTACTATACCTGCTATCAGGTCGGATTTGAAACGGGAGAGAGAGTAATGCGAAAGAGCCGAGATCAACTTCGGCTTGAAATCAATTGGTCCGGAAAAACTCATATTTTTGTTACCTTTTGTACCTTGGAAACCGACATTCCGTCAGACGGAACGCGTTTTGAAAGCGCAAAATTAGTAAAAAAATGTGAAAATCAGAACCCTTTGCGATATTTTTCGTGATCTATGTCATCGAGGATACTCAGATAGGAGGCATAGCGCGACTGAGCGATCCTGCCGTCCTCGACTGCCTGAAGCACTGCGCAGCCCGGTTCACGGGTGTGGGTGCAGTTGCCGTAGCGGCATTCCTCTGCTGCCCGGAATATGTCGGGGAAAAAGTGAGCCACCTCATATTTGTCATAGTCAATCGTGCCGAAGCCTTTCACCCCCGGAGTGTCTATTATATACCCTCCGTCGGGAAGCGGAAACATCTCGGAGAAAGTGGTGGTGTGCATACCGGTCTGATGTGTGGCGGAGATCTCGGCGGTACGTAGCTCAAGGCCGGGAATGATATCGTTGATCAGCGAGGATTTTCCAACGCCGGAATTGCCGGACAGCAGGGTTGTCTTTCCGGCCAGAGCCTCGCGCAGGGTATCTATGCCCTCGCCGGTGCGTGCCGATGTGTGGATCACGTCGTAGCCTATCGACTGGTAGAGATACGTGACGGCTTCAAGCAGTTCCGCATCCTCCGGATCGGTCAGAAGATCGGTTTTGTTGATCACGATTATTGCCTTGACACGATAGGCCTCGGCTGTCGACAGAAAGCGGTCTATGAATGTTGTGGATGTGACCGGATTGGCAAGCGTCACAATCAGACACGTCTGATCGAGATTGGCCGCTATGATGTGGGCTTCTTTGGAAAGATTGCTTGCGCGGCGGATTATATAGTTTTTCCGGGGCATGATCTCGGTGATATATGCCGATCCGTCGGGATTGACGGTTATGCCTACGCGGTCGCCCACGGCAACAGGGTTGGTCGTGCGGATTCCTTTGAGGCGGAAATGTCCTTTGATCTTGCAGGAGTGATCCTCGCCTGAATCCGTTCTGACGAGATAGGAGCTGCCGGTGTTTTTTATTACGAGTCCATCCATATTCGGTTGCAAAGTTAATGATTTTTTTGATCAAAAAAGCCGGGTCTGGCGGCCCGGCTTCTATGGAATGAGTTTTTGTTGCTTTCGCATTTTATTTTGCGAGAGCTACAAGTGTCTCTTTGTTATCTTCGCTTTCGATGAAATTGATCTTGTTTTCACGTGCGAGCCATCCAAGGGCTGCATAGATCTCTTTGTCTTTCAGCTTGGTGATTGTCTTGATCTGTTTCTTGTCAAGTACGTCTGCTTCATTGAGGGCATTCCACACGAGGCCTGCCCAAGATCCGATTGTGTCTGTGTTCATTGTGTTTGTATTATATATGTTAGACAATATTATTAAATGTGTATTTAGCTAATAATGTTGCAAATATACTACATTTTTGTCGAATTATCGTTTTATTATGATAACAATTTTATCTTAAAATGGTTTTAATCCCCTAACAGAGCTTTTGCCAACGCCGGATTAACGCCGAATTTGACCGCTTTTTCGGCATCGGCTTTGGCGTCGTCGGGGCGGTAGCGCATTTTGTTCAGAACGGCCCGGTAGAGATATAGTTCTCCGTCTGTGGGATCGAGTTCTATACCGTGGGCTATGTCATCGGCTGCCGCTGCAGGATCGTCGGTGTAGAGATAGCACAATGCGCGTGAGCTGTAGTAGGAGGCGTCTGGTTGCAGCTTTATGGCGGTGCTGAGATGTGGTATCGCAGCTTTGAAGTCTGCTTTTGCCATCAGTACGGTGGCCTGGGCTACGTTGGTCAGGCGATCCGATGGTGCCATCATGGCGAGGGTATCTATGTCGGCCGATGCCTCTTGGATTTTCCTTGCGTTAAGCCTCAGCATGGCGCGGTAGAAACGTGGCTCTGTGAGTGTGGAGTCGAGTCTGATCACCCGGGAATAATCCTCCACGGCAAGATCCGGCTGTCCGGTGGATGTGTAGACCCTTGCGCGGTTCATCAGGACGGTGACCGATGCAGGGGCTATGTTGTGGGCGTCGGTCAGGGTGGCTATCGCCTCATTGTCGCGGCCGTCGTAGAATTGCACCATGCCCAGATTGGAGAGCAGCAGTACGTTCGACGGATTTGAGGGTTCTTTTCTCATGGCGCGGCGAAGTAGATCCTCTGCTTCGTCCCATTTCCCGTCGGAAATTGCTTTGTCGGCATCGCCCATGAGCGAATAATAGTTCTCTTCCGGCTCTTCGGCTCGCATCCCTATGGATATCGTGGCAAGTGCCGCGATAAGATATATTTTTATTTTGTGTAACATGATGACAAATTTAAACATCCCTTCAGAATGAACCAAGAATAGATGCGTTTGTTATAGAATTGTAACATCATTTAATCTTTCTCCGGTTATGAAACGAAATGGTTTGACTTTTTTAGCACTCATGGTGATAGTCCTGTTGATGGGGGCTTGTAATAATAACGTTTGGGATGAACTGCCGTCGCCTATCGTGAAATTCGTCTCGGAATATTTCCCGTTTGGGGAAGTGGCGAGCTATAAGGTGACTGAGAGCGGTTCGGAGGTCAACATAAAAAATGGTGCTACGCTGAAATTTGATAAGGACTATGAATGGGTCGATGTCAACGGAAACGGGCAGGAACTCCCCCAGCAGTTCATCTACGATAAGCTGCCCCCTGTTCTGTTCAACTATATCCAGGAGATGGAGGCCGACCATAGTGTCTATCGCGTGGTGCGTTCGGCCAATATCATCAAAGTCTATCTGCTGGATTCTGATATAGAGTATGATGAGTCGACGCAGACCATTACCTATCCCTCCATCACTTCGAAAAGCGTATTGCCGTTTTGAGCATCGGAAAGTCAAATCGGACTATTGCTCCCTGTTCTATCGTCGCACTGCTTTCTTCGCAGATCTCATTTAAAGAGGCATCGATCCACCGGACATTGTAGTGGTTCTTGAAGCGCGTGGGTTCAAGATGTCCTTTGATCATTCCTTCTCGCCACAACGATGCGGAGGTCTCGGCTCCATCTATGTATATGATGTCATAGCCACCATTGTTATCCGCCACAAAGGCCAGTGTATAGGTTCCTCCGGGGCGGCAATATCGCGGATCGTTGTCGCGGTCGAGATATTTCCAGAATCCTTCCGTCCCATCATGTGTCCCGGCAAAATATCTGCTGAGTGATTCTGTTGTCCATGCTGTCATCAGCTCTGTTGTCGGATCTGTGATCCGTTCCGAAACTATCAGATCGAATGTCGGTGATCCTATGGCTGCTATTCCCGTTCCAAGACATGCCTCGTCACGGGGTATCTGCAAATGAGCCACCGGTTCCGGCATGTCGTTGCCGGCAAGAATCTCCACTTCTCCGCTCGTGCAGTCAATCTCTGCTGCAAGGGTGTTGTGGCATCGGTCGGAGTCTATGTTTTTTGTCAGTCGACGGGTTGTGAGGTTTTCCGATGAGCCGTCGGCATTGAA
This sequence comes from uncultured Muribaculaceae bacterium, assembly GCA_910579185.1. Classification (GTDB taxonomy): domain Bacteria; phylum Bacteroidota; class Bacteroidia; order Bacteroidales; family Muribaculaceae; genus Paramuribaculum. The sequence goes on along the minus strand of CAJTTG010000001.1, from coordinate 597,966 downwards.
TCTGTCGATACGTAGTGTGACACCCGGTTTTTCGATATAATCGCCGAAATGTGCCTCTGTGTCCGACGACAAAGTTGCCTGATACCGGCTGCCGTCCTCGAATATTCCCCATATAATGCCGTAGGATGCCGTTCCAGCCGTTTTGCTATCCTTGCCGCTTGAGTGTGCCCGGATCTCAATGGCTTTGCTTTTTGATAGCGTGTCGGCCGGACAGAGCATCACAAGTGTGTCCTTAAGCGCATTGCTGCAATATTCGTCATGGAATATCCGCGTGGTCTTTCCCGGAGTCTGCGCATTGGTCAAACCCCACGTGGCCGTTATCATGGCTATGGCTATAAGGGTCGGTTTCATTTCCGGTTCATCTCGTTTCTGACGGCTTCAACGAATTCCTGCCGTGGCATGTCCCAGGGTAGCCATTTGATCGGGAATCCGCGTCGTTCCATTCCTCTGAACCATGTCATTTGTCGCTTGGCAAACTGATGGATGGCTATCTCCAGTTCCGAGATCATCTGCTCTTTTGTCAGATGGTTGGTCAGATAGAGGGTCAGATATTTGTATTCAAGGCCATAATATATCAGGTCGTCAGGATTGATGCCTGATTTGAGCAGGCCTTCCACCTCCTCTATCATCCCTTCTTCAAGCCGTGCGTATAGACGCCGTGTGATTCTCTGTCTGCGGTTCTCACGGTCTATGTCAACCCCTATCACCGTAGCGTCTGTTCTGGGATGGGGGGTGGCGTCTACGGCTTTGTCCGGATGTTCGGCGTAGTATGTGGCTATCTCTATTGCTCGGATTGCACGCTGGGCTGTGTCTACATCTGTCACATTGTGCAGGGTTTTCATCCGGCTCAGTTGCTCGGTCAGCTCGGCAAGTGATTTTCCGGCAAGTGATTGCCGAAGCTCTTTGTTCTCGGGCACTTCCGGCAGCCGCAGCCCTTTGAGCAGGGACTCTACATATAGTCCCGTTCCTCCGCACACTATAGGGAGTTTCCCTCTTGATGCCACGGAGTCTATGGCTTTTGTCGCATCGCGTAGATACTCATATAGATTGTATTTGTATCCGGCCGGGACTATGTCAATGATATGTGCCTTGGTATCTCCATATTCTTCCAGGTCTTTGCCGGTGCCTATATCCATTCCGGAATACACCTGTCGGGAATCGGCGCTGATTATTTCTCCGTCAAAAGCTTGAGCGCAGTCAACGGCCCTTGTGGTCTTGCCCGATGCTGTCGGGCCGGTTATTATTAGTAGAGCCATGGTATGTTTTTTTTACTGGCCTATGCCGTTGATGTATTTTCTCCAGAATTTGCGGCAGCGGTAGAACGGGACATCCTGATTATTGTCGGCCACATAAAGCCAATGTGGATCATTGTAGTCAACATCCCATTTATGTATGTCGCGGATCTGGAAGGTAGGACGGTAGTGCTTGATCTTGTAGCGTCGGCGTCCTTGGGCATCGTATGTTTTCCAGGTTGTGGCGACTGTATGGAGTCTCACGATCTCTGCTGCGAATAGTGGATTGGTCTCTTTGTTGTTGATCAGGGATGCCACTTCGGATAGCGAACACCATTTGACCCGGGGATATTTTGTATCCAGTTCTGCCTTCTGTTCATCGTTGAGAAAGCATAGGTAATGGAAAATATTGCAGTCGGGGTTATAATGCGAGTTGGCATACATGAAACGGACATCGGTATAGCCATGGACTCCGCTTCTGGAGTCGAAATATTGCCGTGCGGTCTCGGTCTCGACTTTATCCACCTTGCTGATGGTGCATGTCACAGGGCTGTCGAATTTGTCATCGAGATCTATCTTCTTGTCGGTCTCTGTCTCCGGAGGAAGAAGGGCTATGTAGTTATCCCAGACAATGATGAATCTGAGCTGGGTATATGTCCCGTATCTGGAGAAACTGCCGGCCACATTCTGGCAATAGTAGCCCCAGATGCCGATATAGCGTAATGCAAGATATATTGCTGCGGCAAGCCATAGCAGGGTGGGAAGCCAGAAAAAGATGAACCGGTCCGGAACCGTCAGGGACGAATTGACATAAAGCAGGGCGTAATATCCCCAGCCTACAATCGTCATGGCTGCCGATAACCATAGCATCAGTTCTACCTGATAGTGGCCTACCTGTGAGAATATGACGCCGAGAAGTCCGCGTTCGGCATGGATTCCGTGTCGCATCCGGCAGTCGCGGCAGAAACTTAGCTTCAGACGTTTCTTATAGCCCCAGCCGGAGATGATTGTCGAGATCGGGGCTACGATAAGCATACAGATGAACGGGATTTCACGGTTGATCTGTTCTGGATTGAACATCAGATCTACCAATGTGCCCGAATAGGCCAGATTGATGGCCACCATTACAACTCCGCTCCAGAAAAGAACACGCGAGACTATAAAGGGCAGAATGTAGCACGACGGCAATCTTTGCTCGCGGTTGCGCCGGATCAGCACAAACAGGATGAATTGAAGACCGAATGCCACGAATGGCATGTATAAAGGTTTGATCCACAACGACAGAACGACGAGCAGTGTCAGGGCACTGCTGCCTATAAGCCAGTTGATCCATAATTGAAGGATGCCCCAGCCGTAGTCTCTGTTTTGGGAATGCGCCATTGGTTCTCGTCTGTTATTTCATGTGGGTTTCAAGATAGTTGAGCATACGGGCATAGACTGTGGCGCGTGAGTTGCTGCAACCATTGATTGAGTGGTTCATGTTGGGGAACATGAGGATATCGGCCCAACGTCCTATCGCTTCTGCCGCTCCTGCATATTGAACGGTATTGAAGATATGCACGTTATCATCGGCAGTGCCGTGCATGATAAGGAGGGGACACTTGCGGTCGGCGATACGGCCAAGGGTGGATGATATTTCGTAGCCCTCGGCATTCTGTTGTGGTGTCAGCATGTAGCGTTCGGCATAGACGGTGTCGTAGTAACGCCAGTCTGTCACAGGCGCTACGGCGATTGCTGCCGCGTAGGGTGCGTCTTTTTGTGAGGATGCCATGATCGACTCATAGCCTCCGAAGCTCCAGCCGTAGATGGCTATACGCGACGGATCGACGTATGGAAGCGTGGCTGCATATTTTGCCGCTGCTATCTGGTCGATCGACTCGTATTGTCCCAGTCGTTTGTACACCACATCCATGAATGCACGGCCTCTTCCGCCGGTGCCGCGGCCATCAACACAGACCACAACGTATCCTGCTCGTGCGAAATAGTTTTCTGCACCAATGCTCCAGCGGTTGAGTACCTGCTGTGAACCGGGGCCGCTGTATTGGCTCATGATAACGGGGTAACGTTTCGTTGAGTCAAATCCTGTTGGTTTGATGATATATCCGTTGAGTGTCACGTCGCCCGACTGCATTGTGAAGAATTCCGGTTTCGGAGCTGCGGCCCAGCGTTGCTGATACTCGGCATTGTCCTGTAAAGTTCTTACAGTCTTGCCGTTGGCCGGATTGCATAACGTATATTTGGGCGCGGTCGTGGTGTTGCTGTAGTTGACTATGCAGTAGTCCATCTTGGGGCTCCAGGCCGATGCGCTCGCATGGCCTTGATCCGGAGTCAGGTTGCTGACGCGACCTTTAGCGTCTATCTTGCTGACAACGCGGTTGGTGGCTCCCGTAGAAGTTGATGCATAGTAATGGTTGCCGGTCGTCTTGTCATATCCGTAGTAGGCTGTCACATCATACTCTCCGGATGTGATCTGGCGTTGTAGCGCACCGCTGTAGCTGTATGCGTAAAGATGCTGATAGCCTGTGCGGCATGAGCTGACTACAAAGAAATCGTTGAGGAAGCACATATCTTCATATGTCATCGGGTCTATCCATGCATTCCATTTCTCCACAAGCAGTGACTTTATGGTCGTTGATCGGGGATTGGCGCAGAATAGCTCCATGCGGTTCTGATCGCGATTGAGGGTGGTGATCATAAGCATGTCGGCTGTGGGACCGTATGTGATCCGGGGAATGTATTCGATCTGTGCGTCGGATAGCTGGATCTGTTTCAGTTTTCTGGTCTCGATGTCGTAGGAGTGGACGCTGACAGTAGAGTTGCGTTCTCCGGCAACGGGATATTTGTATGTGAATGAGCCGGGATACAGTGCATACTGTTTCATCTGGTCGCATGTGCCCTCATAAAGTGGAAACGAGAATGTCGGGACATCCGTTTCGTTGTATTTGATGAAGCAGAGGGTCATGTTGTCGGGTGCCCATGTCATTGAGCAGGAGGTGGAGAATTCTTCTTCGTAGGTCCAGTCGGGAACTCCGTTGATGATCTTGTTCTTTTCTCCGTCTTTGGTGACTGCTACCTCCGATCCGTAGTCGAGTTTCTTGATGAAGATATTGTTTCCGGCCATGAACGCCACCATGCGGCCGTCGGGGGAGAAGATCGGCGATTGCTGACGGGGATTGTCGGTCGAGAGCGGTTTCAGAAGCCGTGAACGGATCTCGTAAACATAGTATTGGGCATCGAATGAGCGGCGGTAGATCATTTTGCTGTCGCGCCACACAAGAATCTTGCTGCCGTCGGGGCTCATTGTGAAGCCGCTGATATCTGGAAGCATGGTCTCTCGGGTATGTGTGAGGTCGAATATTGTTTCTATCTCGCGGCCTGTCTTTATATCATGTTTGACGATGCGTTTGCGGTCGGCGCTTAATGTCAGATACTCATTGCCGTCAGGGGTATATTGCCAGCGTTCAACCGATTTCGGTGAATTGTCGACGCCGCCGACATAGTTTTCTATTTCGGGATAATCGCTGACCGATGCTGCATTGATCTCACCGGTGGAGAACCAGAGGGTTGCGATGATTGATAATGTCAGTATATTTCGTTTCATACTCTTAAACTATATAATTCAAATTCTGGCGAAAAGTTTTTACCAAAGTGAAAGTTGTTTGTCATCGTCGCGCGATGCTTTTTTTGCCGGAGGTTCTTTATAACCGAAATCTTCTACTTCCGGATCTTTTTTCAGCGGTGTCGGTTCAGGAGCGGTGAACCAGTCGGTGCTGTCCATAAGTTCGTCTATAGCTGAAATTTTTACCGTTGTGGATATGATGTCGTCAGTCGACGTTTCGGTGTTTTCCGGTTGGACATCATCTGTTATGGCTGTCAGCGGTGGAGTTACTGGCTCTTGGGCTGACAATGCGTTTTCTTTGTTGCGTTTCTTTGAGTGACGGCTCTTTTTTGTCTGGGATGAGCGTTCTGTTTCAGCCTCATTGATGAGACGGGTCAGACGCTTGATCTCTTCGCGAAGTTGTTCTGAGGTCTCTCCGGCCTCTTTGCGCATGGTCTCAAGTTCCAGTTTGAGTCGGCCTATCTCATCTTTTGATTCTGCGACAGCTTTTTCTGCGGTGATCATTTTGGTGCCTGCGGCCTTCACTTCATTGGTCAGACGGCTGTTTTCCGCGGTCAGATCGCTGATCTTTTTGTCTTTTCGGGCTTTGACTTTCTCAAATTCCTGCAATGTGGCCTCAATTTCAGCCAGAGCGGTCTGTTTGTCTACATCCGCTGCAGCTTTGTCAAGCTCCTCCTGCATCGTCTCAATCCGTGTTCTCAGGCTCTCCGTTTCGGACTTGTATTTCTCTGTTTCCGCTTTTAGGTTGTCGTTCTCTTTTTGAAGGGTTGAGGTGGCTTGGGCCTGTTTCTCAAGTTCTGATTGCAGCTCTTTCACTTTGTCGGTCAGATCTACGTTTTCCTGGGCAAGACGTTTGTTCTGAGCCTCTGTGTCTGCATCATCTGAGGCATTGCGTACGTTGGCGACACGCAGTTTGTTGATCATGCTCCTGTTTTCAAGCTGGAGCTGTTCGCGGTCTGATTCAAGTGTGCTGACCTGATTTTCAAGATCGTGTATGCGTTCGCTCAAAGCCCGTTTCTGTCGTGCGGCACTGAGCTGTGCGCTTTGGAACTCTTCCCGTTGTTGTTTCAGTGTGTGGTATTCAGATCGGAGTTTTTCAACGTCTCCGGTCATTCTGCGCTTTTCTGCTTCCCACTGCATCGCTCCGTTCCGACGGGCGTTCTCTGATTCAGCGGCGAGCCTGTCGCGCAGTGATTTATTGATCCGCTCCATCAGGTATTCACGTTGTTTCTCAACGCTGAGACATTTGCTCACGAATTCCGGCTGAGTGGCGTTGAATAGCTCGATCACTGCGTCAAACACCTCGCCCGGGAGGGCGGAATCAAAGGATTCTGTAGGTGGGTTGGCTGCGATGGCCGCAGTGTCGTCGGCACGCTCTGCCTTGGGTGCTGCATGCTCCTGTTTATCCTCAGCCTGTTCGAAGTCTGAGTCGAGATCATCTTCTTCCTCGAATTCGTCGGGAAATCCCAGTGCCTTTTTAAATGATGAGAGTATGGACATGATGTAGAGATTATTCTGTGATATTGATTGGTGCGGGATGCTGATATCCGGGTTTGGCTACAACGCCTTGTCCTTTCTTGCCGTCTATGCCTATGGCGAAGGGGGTCTCTACTCTGACTATTCTTACAGTGTCGCTTTCGTAGCATGCCGGCAGTGAGTTCAGATATTCAAATGAGCAGTAGCCGTTTGAGGCTCCGGGGTCAATCGTGAAATATCCAACGCCGAACGAGGTCAGATTCTGGAAGAAGTGGGTGCCCTGGCTCGGCTCTATGCGGTAGTTGCCCAGTGCCGATTCTACTATCAGACGTGCTCCGGCTATCTGTGGCCATTTCACCGGTATGCCGAGCGCGGAGTCGCTGGAACCCCAGCGGCCGGGGCCTATCAGGATGTAGGGGATGCCTCGTTGAGTGAAATCCCGGTTGATCTTCTCTATTTCGCGTGCAGTGGCCGGATTGTTTGATGCGGAGAAGTTCTCCGGACGGACATAGACTATGGTCTTGACATTATCTACCGTACCATGGCCTAATGCTGTGTCACTCCGCAGTATAAGTTCTGAATCATCAAGTGCCAGCAGATGCTCGTCGACAAGATCTTTGCGGTCAACGATCGGACGGATCTGCAGCCAGTAGATGTTTCCTTTCGATTGCCCTGTGTGGTCTATCGTACCGGCGAATTCTATCTCAACCGGTCGGCACATCTCTTTCTGACCTGTTGTCAACATGAAGTCCACGGCCTTTGCCAGCGGATAGACATCATGCTTGAGGATATTGTTGAAGGTGACCACGCGCCGTCCTTCGCCGAAGTCGTTGTCGCGCAAAACGTTGTCATGATAATCAAACGTGGATACCATGTATCTAAGGGCTCCTGTCGGTGCTATATCCTGAACCGAACGTTTGACTATGTTGAATCCGTCGTCAACGCGGAATGTTTCGGGTGAGTTCATCTCAAGCGCGTACATACGCGTCTGGGTGTCACGAAGTGCGAGGGTCAGCTCCGATGTCTGGAGTGCGCAGTCGGGGTGGCGCGGCGAGAATCGCAGGCTCAGACCCCCATCAACGATATATTTTCCAAGACCTACAGCTATTTCTGCAACGCCATCCTCTGTCTTTTCTCTTCCGATGGGGTAGTAGTTCAGTGATCGGCCTACACCGGAGAACGACGGGAAATACAGGTCGCCATGCTGCTGGCCTACCACTTCCTGAATGATCACGGCCATTTTCTCTTGGTCGATAACGTTGGACGTGGCGGTCATATAGGCTTTGCTGTCGGCATAGAACACTGAGGCATACACGCTCTTTATCGCATCACACATCATTTTGAGCATCACCTGATGATCTGCCACGTTCGGAATCATATAGGTAGAGTAGATTCCGGCAAATGGTTGATAGTGAGAATCTTCAAGTAGGCTTGAACTGCGGATGGCGAGGGGCTTGTCGACCACTTCAAATAATGCTGTGAAATCTTCCGCGAGCCTTAACGGCAGTTTTGCTTTCAGGAAGTGTTCAAGGATCGTTGCATCGTCGGCATCGCTCAATGCTATGGGATATAGGTTGTTGCTCGACATGAATTCATCGAATATGTCTGTGCAGAGAACAACCGTCCGGGGTATGGAGATGCTTACGCCGTCAAAGTTGTCGCAGATCGGATTTTTCTTTATGATCTGGTCAATGAACGCCAGACCACGGCCTTTGCCTCCGAGCGAGCCTTGACCGATTCGGGCGAAGTTGGAATAATGGTCGAAACGGTCTTTGCGGAACACGGCCACAACACCGCGGTTTTTCATCTTCCTGTATTTCACTATCAGGTCAAAGAACAGTTTCCTGACGGCAGGCACCTCTTCAAGTGAATAGAAGCGGTGGTTTTTGATCACTTCCGCTATGGGGAACAATGCTCTGGAATAGAGCCATCGGGAGATATCGTTGGATGAGGCATGGTGGAGCAACGCATTCCCCGGAATGTCGTATATGTGATACTGGAGATCTTTCAATGACTTGATGCGGATCTCCTTACCGGTTTCGGGATCGGTCATCACGAAATCGCCGAAGCTGAATTGCTCTGAGATGGCGGCGCTAAGATCCACCGGGAGTTTTTTCGATGTCTTGTCGAGGAAAACACAATGCATCGCCTCTGCCTGTTGGCGGTTGTCGGCTTCCGACGATTCTATGATGATCGGCAGGTAGGGATTTTCTTTGCGCAGTGCTTCTGCCAACCGGAAGCCGGCTTTGGGGTCTTTCACGCCATCTCTTTTGAAGGAAACGTCGCTTATCACTCCAAGCAGATTGCGGCCGTATCGTTCGTATATGTCCATGGCCTCCTCGTAATCTCGTGCGAGGATCACTTTGGGGCGGCCACGCATACGCAGCATCTGTTCATGTTCGTTGAGGGCTTCGGTCGATGATTCAAACGATTGCTTCAGAAGATTTTTGTAGATATGCGGCAATACCGACGAATAGAATCTCACGGAATCCTCTACCACAAGTATCATCTGGACTCCAACCTCATTGATGTCCTTGTCGGCGTTCTTTTTGTCCTCCAGAAGCTTGATGATCGCCAACAGCAGATCCATATTGCCAAGCCAGCTGAAAACGTAGTCTATGCCACTGAAATCCTCGTTGGCCAGACGGCGCGACACCTCTTTGGAGAAGGGGGTGAGCACTACGATCGGTAGCGACGGCTGCTGTTCCTTGATGAGACGGGCGCCGCTGAAGGTCTCGCTGATATCGCTGCCGGGCATCATGATCACGACTCCAAAGTGTTTTTCTTTAACCTTGACCAAGGCTTCCTCCACGGTGCTGACCTGAGTGACGCGTGGTGGAGAGCTCAGGTTCAGCGCAACATATTCAAAGTATAGCTGTTCCTCGATTCGGCCATCCTCTTCAAGCATGAATGCGTCATAAGGCGACGCAACGAGCAGGACATTGAATATCCTTCGCTGCATCAGATCCTGAAAGGCTGTGTCCTTGAGGTATAATTGGCTTAGTGCGTCTTCGTTCATGATTGGCGTATTAATCTAACAAAGTTACGCAATTTTTTATAGAATTGTTTGCTAAACTGCCGTTTTGAAGAAAAAAATTAGTTTTTCGGACATAAAACAGAGCGTGCGACCACGAATGATGGGGTCGCACGCTCGATTATGTTTCGGTTGTATACCGGTCTTACTGGTGTGCAGCAAGGAATCTTTCTGCATCCAGTGCCGCCTTACATCCGCTGCCGGCGGCTGTGATAGCCTGACGGTAGTGGGGATCGGCAACGTCGCCGGCTGCAAACACGCCCTCGATATTTGTGGCAGTCGAAATGCCGTCGGTCTTGATGTAGCCCGATTCATCGAGTTCAATGGCGCCCTTGAAAATTTCAGTGTTGGGCTTATGGCCGATGGCAAGGAAAAATCCATCGAGTTCCAGATCCATACGCTGTTCATTTTCCGTGCCTTTGTTCTCCACTAAGTGTGCTCCTTCAAGGAATTCCTCGCCGTAGAGCCCTACGGTGTTGGTGTTGAAAAGAACGCGGATATTGGGCTTGTCAAGCACTCGGCGTTGCATAACCTTGGAGGCGCGCAGATGGTCTTTTCTGACGATCAGGAACACGTCGGCAGCAATGTTGCTCAGATACAAGGCTTCTTCGCAGGCTGTGTCGCCTCCGCCTACAACGGCCACGCGCTTGCCACGATAGAAAAATCCGTCGCATGTGGCACATGCCGACACGCCGAGACCCATGTATTTCTGTTCGTCGTCGAGTCCGAGGAATTTGGCCGTCGCACCTGTTGAGATGATTATGGTTTCGGCTTCGATGGTCGAACCGTCATCAACTGTCACGGTGAATGGACGTTTCGAGAAATCAACGGCGGTTATGATTCCCGGACGGATATCAGCCCCGAATTTTATGGCCTGACGGCGGATATCCTCCATCAGTTCTGTGCCGGTGGTGCCGTCGGGGTAGCCGGGGAAGTTCTCTACTTCTGTTGTTATGGTCAGCTGTCCTCCGGGCTGATGGCCTTCATATAGGACAGGGGAGAGGTTGGCTCTCGATGTGTAGAGAGCAGCAGTGTATCCGGCTGGGCCGGAACCGATTATAAGGCATTTTGTTTTGTTGCTGTTCATGATTTCTATGGTTTAAAAGGGATTTTATCTTAGATCAACAATTTCTATGTTGGGATATTTCGATTTTGGATATTGGAATACGTTTGTTGCCAGCTTTTTCCCGGTTGTAATGGACGGGATGCGGATTGTGGCACGCTGTCCCGACGACATTTTGAACGAGATCTCTCTGGGCATATAATTGGATTTGCTGATAGTTACGGTGGCTAACGGTATCTCTGCGTTGGCTTGTTTGGCTTTCAGAGTGATGACGGCTTCGGTATCGTTCTGGCGTACCATGGTGGCGGTGTAGCCTTGCCTGAAGGCCTTGATGATCAGAACCGGATTGACCTGTTGCAGTTCCTGCTGGGTGGGCTCGGTGATGTTGACCTCTTCATTTGCCGGGATAAGGGTCCATTGGGTCTTGCCGTCGAACCATACGGACATGTCGCCGGATGTCATTGTGAATTTGTCGCCACACAAGGTCATCGTGCCGCTTGCTTTGCCCCCGTCGGTGGTGGCAAGCGAGTAGTTCGCTTTTATGGACGGAGCGGTGCTTATCTGTTTCGCCGTGCGGTCGAGGATCTGATCTGCTGTCTCGGCTGCAAATACCGGTGTCGATCCGAAAATTGCCAGCAATATGATTGCTATGTATCTTGTGATTGCTATCTGTTTCAGTCTCATGTCGTAGTAACAACTTTTATGGATGTAAAGTTTGATTATGGCTCTCTCCGGTTATGATTGTTCGAGCAGGTTCTCAAACGCGTAGAGATCCATCAGGACGGGGCGAGGTTTGCCTGCGCCGCTTGCCGCTCCTACCACTCCGGCCGCCTCAAGCTGGTCTATGAGTTTGCCGGCTCGGGGATAGCCTATGTTGAATTTTCTCTGGAGCAGAGAGGCCGAACCCATGTTGGAGGCTATGACTTCGCGTCCGGCATCGGCAAACATCGGGTCGCGGTCGCCGATGGCTCCCCGCTGTCCTCCTTCGCCACCAACAGGCAGGGCTTCCGGCAGTTCGTATGCGCTGGGATAGCCCATCTGGTCGGAGATAGAATGGCATATTGCCTCCACTTCATCGGTGTCGATGAATGCGCACTGAACGCGTTCAATCACGCCGTCGCGCGAGATCAGCATGTCGCCGCGGCCTATCAGCTGATCGGCTCCGGGGCGGTCGAGAATGGTGCGCGAGTCGTTCATCTGTGTGACGCGGAATGCCATTCGTCCGGGGAAGTTGGCCTTGATCACGCCGGTGATCACGTTGACACTCGGTCGCTGTGTGGCAAGGATCATGTGGATACCGACGGCACGCGCTTTTGCCGCAATACGGGAGATTGGTGTCTCCACTTCTTTGCCGGCGGTCAGGATCAGATCGGCAAACTCGTCGATGATCACGACTATGTAGGGCAGGTAGCGGTGGCCTTTTTCCGGATTAAGACGTCGGGATATGAATTTCTGGTTGTACTCTTTGATCCCTCGCATTCCGGCTTTTGATAGCAACGCGTAACGGTTGTCCATTTCAAGACAGAGCGAGTTCAATGTGGCCACAACCTTGTTGGGATCAGTGATGATAGGCTCGTCCTCTTCCGGCAACTTGGCGAGGAAATGGCGTTCAAGACTCTTGTATAGACTGAATTCCACCATTTTGGGGTCGACAAGCACAAACTTGAGCTCTGCCGGATGTTTCTTATAGAGTAAGGATGCAATTATGGTGTTGAGACCTACGGATTTACCCATGCCGGTGGCTCCGGCCACAAGCAGGTGGGGCATCTTGGCGAGGTCGGTTACATAGACGTCGTTGGAGATGGTCGTACCAAGTGCCATAGGGAGTTCGGCTGTCGATTCGTGGTATGCTTTTGACGATAGGATCGATCGGATGCTGACAACCTGTGGATTCTTGTTCGGCACTTCCATACCGATGGTTCCTTTGCCTGGCATGGGGGCTATGATGCGGATGCCGATAGCCGAGAGGCTGAGGGTCATGTCGTCGCCAAGGCGTTTGATCTTTGCTATGCGGACTCCCTGTGCCGGGACTATCTCATAGAGCGTGATCGTAGGGCCGACTGTCGCTTTGATGCTTTCAATCTCGATGCCATAGCTGTGGAGGGTGCGGATTATGGTCTGCTTGTTCTCCTCCTGCTCTGCTTCGTCGGTCGAACATCCTTTTGCAAAACGTTGGTGCAGAAGATCAATGTCGGGGAAACGGTAACGCGATAGCTCGGCTGTCGGATCATAGGCATCAATGTCGATCTCCTCGGCCTCTTCAATTTCGTTATCCTCGATTATCATGATTGGCTCTTCTGCCGGAGTCTGAGGCTCGGCAGGAATTTCTGCGAGCTGCTGTCCGACAGGCTCCTCGTCAGGCTGTTCATCAGTTTCATCGGCAACCGCTGTCATAGGCTCTTCCTGCTCCGGCTGGGGATGCGGTTTTCTCCATACCGGATCAGAGACTTCAACGGCTGTGTCGGCCGGAACAGTCAGAGGTGCGGCCATCTCCGTGCGCTTGTCGGTTACAGAGTCAATGTCGGTCAATTCCGGGTTAGTCCGTGGAATGTTTCTTTCCGGCTCTTTGTTTACCGGTTCGTTGTTTATATGCGGTTCGTCAGCGGTTGCTATAGGTTCCGGATTGGGCCGGGTGGTTTTTTGCTGCTGTTTTGCGGTCTGGGTGGCTTTCTCTTTTTCGAGAGTTGCTTTGGCTACAGCCATTGATGCCTGATAGCGACGGGCTATGGCGTCTTTCCGTGCTTTTACAAGTTTGCGGAAATGAGATATGCCGTTTTTGATCGGGGTCGCAAAGATAAGGATCAGTGCGCTGAGAAGCAGGATACTCAAAGCTCCGGCTCCCCAGATGGATGTGCTCGACATCATCATTTCGTTGATGTCATAGCCGTGAAGCCCACCCCAGAATGTTGGCGAAACGGTGGCGTATGTGGCGAAACCGGCGATTATTGATACGCTTATGGCTGCCACTAATGATTTGAACGTCAGTTGCCAGAAGTGGATTTTCTTCAGTCGCACCATTCCGATGCCGAGAGCTGCGATGTAGAAAATGATGATAAATCCTCCAAGGCCGAGCCAGCGGTACATGAGAAGATGTGATGTCAGTGCCCCGAACCATCCGGCGGAGTTTTCTATCCCCGTATGGTCGGCTGCTATTTCTGAGACTGTGCGGTTTTGTATGATGCTTTGATCCGCGCCGTTGCTGGAGAGGAATGAGATTGATGCAGCGAGCATGTATCCGGCTATAAGTATCAGGAGTATTCCGAAGAATATGCGTAGTCGGCCATCGGCAAAGAATCGTGTGAGAGTCACTACCGTGCGATGCTCTTCAGGATCCACGGATATTGGTTCCTGTCGGTCGGTTTTTGTGTTGTCTGAAACGCGGTTGCGGTTCCTGGGGGCTTCCGGTTCGGCAACAGGAACCTTGACATATTCGATTCTTTCTGCCGGTTTCGGTTCTGCTTGACTCGGTTTCGGTTCCGGTTGCTTGCTGACCGTATCGGTGATGCTCTGGCGGTCAGTGGATTCTCTGCGCAAAGCCGACAGGTCATAGCCTCCGTTGTTTATTTCAAATGAATCCATTTGCTTGATAGGGGTGGAAAATTAGTGGATCACAGTTGTTTCAACGCTGCTATTGTTGCCATGGGATCTGATGCCGAGAAAACGAAGTTTCCTGCAACAAGTACGTCAGCTCCGGCAGCCACAACTTCAGCTCCGGTCTGCAGGTTTATACCGCCATCCACTTCTATTGTGGCTTTGGATCCGGTTTCATCTATCAGTCGGCGGAGTTTTGCAACCTTGGCAATTGTGGATTGTATGAAGGATTGTCCGCCGAACCCGGGGTTGACCGACATCAGAAGCACCATATCCACATCGGTTATGATCTCTTCAAGCATGCCGACGGGGGTTGCCGGATTGAGGGTGACGGCGGCTTTCATGCCGGCTTGTCTGATCTGCTGGACAACGCGGTTCAGATGGGTGCATGCCTCATAGTGGACATTCATGATCGCTGCGCCACAGTCGCGGACCTGACTGACATATCTACCCGGATCAACTATCATCAGATGGACATCGAGGGGCTTTTTTGCCGAGCGTTCTATGAATTTCATCACTGGAAATCCAAAGGAAATATTGGGTACGAACACGCCATCCATCACGTCGATATGTAGCATATCGGCTTCGGAGCGGTTGAGCATATCAATGTCGCGGTCGAGTGCGCCGAAGTCGGCGGAGAGCAACGAGGGGGAAACGAGAGTCATGATGCAGATGCTTTTTTTGTTGGTTTGAGAGCTTTATAGGCTATGTAGGCGACGCATGCCACTCCTAATGCGAGTCCGGCATAGGTCAGATAATGATTGTACTTTTCAACGCTTTCATAGAGATCCTGTCGGCTGACTACTGTTCCGAGCCACCATCCGAGTCCGGCAAGGATGCTGTTCCATAGTCCGGCACCAAGTCCGGTGAAGATCACGAATTTACCGATGTTCATTCTCGACAATCCGGCCGGAATGGAGATTAACTGCCTCACGGCCGGAATCAGTCGGCCTATGAATGTCGAGGCTGCCCCATGGTCATCGAAGTAGCGTTCGGCTTTGTCCACTTTCTGCCGGTCTATGAGACATGCATGCCCGAAACGGGAGTCGGCGAACCGATACACTATTGGCCGGCCGATCCAGATGGAAAGTCCATAGTTGATCAATGCGCCTATGATGGCACCTGCCGTTGCCAACAGCACGATGAGTGTGATGCTTACGTTGTCGGACGTGCAGGCGAGGTATGCTGCCGGAGGCACGATCACTTCTGAGGGAAATGGAATGAATGAACTCTCCACGACCATCAGGGCGAATACCAGTAGATAGACTGTCGCGGCATCGGCCGAAAGAAACATATTGAGAATTTCCCGGGAGTCGAAAATCGCTCCCACGATCATTGATTCAATCATAGCGGTGTTGAAAAATACAATTGTTGCGTGTCAAAAGATTGTCAAGCAAAGTTACCGATATTTTCACAATATTCCTACATTGCGGAACATTTCAGCATAGAATTCTGCTTTTTTCTCTATTTTCATGGGATAGGCCCGGCTTGTGGATGGCATGCGGAATATTTCAATCTCACGGTCGGCATCGGCATAAAAGCATCGTAGGCTTTCTCCCATTTTGGGCAGTGGTGTGCCGGTTATCTCACTTATCACTCCTGCTGCTTTTTCGCCGGTGGTGGCCACGGCATGACATTCAGGCATCCCACCGAGCAGACCTTTCAGGTCCACCGGCCGGACTATCTCAAGAAATTTATCGGATGCATTGTCCTTCAGGCGGCACACCTCAGCTCCTGTGTCATGTAGGGCGATTCCACGTTCAGACAGCATGGCCTTGATCTCCGGAAGCCGGAACAGGCCTGTTGACGGATCAACGAAATGATCCTTCGAACCGAAGAATATAAGCCCCATGATTCGCCAGAAATCGTTGATTTTATTGGGATAATAGAAGTCCATGCTCCAGCGGTTTGGCTTTGGAGGGAATGTCCCCATGATTAAAATTTTTGCGCCATCGGGAATGAACGGTGGCCATGGGTGTTTCTCTGTGGGCAGTGTTTCCATGCAGTATGAACGGATGAAAGGGCAAAGTGTTTTATGCAAAACTGCGACCGGGAATCTCTCCGGCCGCAGTTTCGAGTTCTTTATAATCTTTACGATGTGCTTATGCTTTCACGCGGCTGATGTATGAACCGTCACGGGTGTCAATCTCAATAGAGTCACCTTCGTTGACGAACAGGGGCACGCGAACTTCCGCACCGGTCTCAACGGTTGCAGGTTTGAGGGTGTTGGTGGCTGTATCGCCTTTCAGACCCGGTTCGGTGTATGTGATCTTGAGGATAGTCTTGATGGGCATTTCAGCGTAGAGGACTGTTTCAGTCGATGCGTCGCTTACCACTTCCACGGTGTCGCCTTCTTTCATGAATGCTGCGCCGGTCACAAGATCCTTGCTGATGGGAATCTGTTCGAAAGTTTCGTTGTTCATGAAGATATCGTCACCACCGTCAGCGTAGAGATACTGGAACGGACGACGTTCAACACGCACGTCTTCAAGCTTTTCACCGATATTGAAACGACGTTCGAGAACGCGACCGTCAACCACGTCTTTCAGTTTGGTGCGCATGAATGTGTTGCCTTTGCCGGGCTTTACGTGGAGGAACTCCACGCAGAAGTACAGACGGCCGTCCATGCGGATGCAGGTGCCGTTTTTAATGTCTTGAGCGTTGATCATAAGATTGTTCAATTGAAATATTTGGGCGCAAAATTACAAAAAATTCTCAAATCCGCGTACTTTTTCGGCAGCATTTTTATTTGAGTGGAAATTTATCCTCAATTTCAGTATTTGTTTGGTACTCAGTAATCCAGTACGATCGGAACTTTATTCTCGGTGGCGAATTTAACTGCTTGGTATAGCATGGAGTAGGCGCATTGGGCTAATTCCTCTGTGTCGTACACCTCTTCTTCTTTTTTGTTTGTGCGTCGGAAAAAGCGTGAAAAGAGTGTTGGTCTCTTTTTGACTGGATTATAATACTTGTCATTTCTCCAGGAAAGAATGGTGGGTTCGTCGGCTTGCCATAAAGACCGGTTGATCTCTTCCAGTTCATGTCTCAACAATTCTACGGTGGAGATTTTGTTCTCAACGCCTGTGGGCGATAAGGTCTCGCAAACGGCTTTGACCGGAATGGGTAGCCAGAAGGTCACGTCGGATAGTAATGAGTTGACAAAGTTCTTTGACATGGCTTTTTCGACGACTGGTTCCTTGAAAGGATTCCACCCTATTTTCGCATACTTAGGCAGAGGTTTATTAAGCAGAATACATGCCTGCACTACGGCTAATGCCCCATATGCTTCCCATCCGGGCTTATCTGTAAAGTATCCGCATTCGTTGTTCTCGTCCCATAATGGGGAAGGTAGCGGCTGATCTATTCCTGTGGTGAATTTATTCGCCCATTGGTATATGAAGTCACGGATCTCATCGATTTCCGCTTTATCCTCTATCGGTTCTATTTCTTTGCCGTCACGCCCCGTCATTACGCACTTCTTCCCGTTTTCTTCCGAGATCTGTTGCACTATGTTTTTCCAGTTCCGGCTGTAATATCGGGTCAATGTGCCGGCGTAAATATCCAATCCCATATTGTTATGTTTTGTTATGTGTCGCTATTCTTTGGTCGGTCGGTCGAATTTCTGTGCTGGAGCATAGTCCATAATCGGGAGGGAGCCGGTCATGGCTTCGTAGGCGTTGAATGCCAGAGAGTCAAGTTCGTCTTCTCCGGCCCTGATCACTATGGGGGCGATCCAACTGATCCATTTGCTGATGCCTCGGGTGCAGTAGTCGCTGTGGGCTATGCCGCCGGTGAGGATGATGGCATCCACTTTGCCACGCAGTGCCACGGCACGCTCGCCAACGCATTTCGCCACTCCATAGAGCATTGCGTCGAGTACACTTTTGTACGGCTCTATTCCAGCAGTGGCTTTCTCGGATATGGTTTTGACATCCGTGGTTCCGAGATGGGCTTTAAGGCCTCCCTCGCCGTTGAGCATTTTTTTAATCTGGCGGCGGTCATGGGTTCCGCTGAAGCAAAGCTCTACGAGCTGGTCGGCCGGAAGTGTTCCGGCTCTTTCGGGGCTGAAAGGGCCGTCGCCGTTGAGTGCGTTGTTGACATCGATCACCTTTCCATGGCGGTGTGCGCCTACGGAGATTCCACCACCAAGATGCACGAGAATCAGATTCATATCCTCATAGCGGTGGCCCTGTGACCATGCATACCGTCGGGCCACGGCTTTGGTGTTGAGCGCATGGAAAATGGACATACGGTTGATCTGTGGCAATCCGGTAACTCTTGATTCCGGTATCAGTTCATCGACAACTTCCGGGTCGGCGATGAATGCAGGACATCCGCATCTGTCGGCAACGTCACGGGCTATCAGTCCGCCGAGATTACATGCATGTTCAAGTTTGGATTCAAGTAGATCGGCAGCCATCACGGCATCGACCCGGTAGACTCCGGAAGGTGTGGGTTTGAGCAGTCCGCCGCGCGCTATGACAACGTCAAATTCCGGTTTTATTCCGGCATTGGCCAGCGCATCGAATGTGGCTTGCGTGCGCATTGGCAACTGATCGTTGACATGGGGATATTTTTTCAGCTGTTCAGCGGAGTGATTGGCGGTATCCTTCCATAGTAGCGTGCGGTCGTTGTAGACGGCCCATTTGGTAGAGGTGGATCCGGGATTTATGACGAGTATTTTCATTTCAGTGCGGTGCAGGCAAGCGCCAGGCTGTAGAATTTGGAAATTGCCGAGTCGGCACGCGAAGGAATGACTATTGGGGCTGAAGCTCCGCAGATCATTCCGGCCATCGTGGCTTTACAGAAGAGTGATATGGTCTTGTAGAATGTGTTGGCCGACACGAGATCGGGAAATATGAGCAGGTCGGCATCGCCGGCCACCTTGGAATCTATATGTTTGATTTCGGCGCTATGGCGGTCGCATGCGGTCTTGACATCCATCGGACCTTCAATCATGGTGGAGGCTCCGAAGTGGCCTTCGGTGTTCATCTGTTTCAGTTGTCCGTAATAAACCGTGTTGATGAATTTCGGGTTTGTCTTTTCGGTAAAGTGGATGAGGGCTATGCGGATCTCCTTGATATGCAGGCTGCGCATCACGTCGGTATCATAATTTATGATGGATTCGAGCTGGTGCAGATCCGGTTGAGGGATAACGGCGGCATCGGAGAAAAACAGCATCTTGTGGTAGGACGGGATCTCGGCGGCTGTCAAGTGGGAGAGTACGTGTCCGGGTTCCAACAGGCCGTTCTGCTTGTCGAGCACTGCGCGCAGGAGGTTGTCGGTGTTGATTGCTCCTTTCATTACGACATCAGCGCGTCCTGCTCGAACTTCGGAAACAGCTGCACGGGCGGCCTCGTCGGCGTTTCCGCACCGGATAACATTTATGGCATCGGGGTTGGCGGAGGCCAGACTGTCGGCCCATTCCGGGCTGTCGCAGCAACAAAGGGTGAGTCGTGAGCCAAATTCGTTGAGGCAACGTTCCACAACCTCGCGAGTGTGATCATCTGACGGACAGACAACTGCTATGCGTCGTTCAGGAGCAACAGCGGCAAAGTGTTTCTCCAGATCTTTGAATGTTTTTACCGGATCCATCTATTTAAGGAATATTTTTGCAAATATCCGTATTTATTGCCATTTGTCAGCTCTGAAAGTTGTTAAAGCTTTTTAATGATGGTGGATTTGATGTAGAAAAACAAAGCGAGCGTTGCTGATGTTTTCTTTATAAATCAAACTTTGAGCGATGATACAGGATAAAAATAGCAAGGCCGGAATAATGTCCCGGTTTCTGGATTGGCGACAACGGCATGTGTCTGAGTTGCCGTTCCTGTTCATTCTGGCAACTGTTGTCGGAGTGATTTCGGGCGTATGCGCTTTTCTGTTGAAACATTCCATCGCTTTTGTGTCGAGGTTGATTACCGACCATCTTGCCGCGGATAGTTTCAATTGGTGGCTGGTGCTTATTCCGCTTGCCGGACTTGTGTTGACGGGGCTTTTGACCAGAAATTTGATGCATGCGAGATTGTCACATGGGGTAAGGCGTCTGAAGGCGGAGCTGAAACTGAAGGATTATTATCAGGCACCGTCGCGCATGGTCTACGCCATGATTGCGAGTACGGTGACTCTTGGTTTCGGTGGATCAGCCGGATCGGAGGGGCCTATAGCGTGTACTGGAGCTGCAATCGGCGGTAATTTCGGACGATGGTTCGGATTAAGCCGCAGAGGGTTGCTGCTGATGATAGGATGCGGTGCCGGTGCCGGCATCGCAGGTATTTTCAAGGCTCCGTTGGGCGGTGCGCTCTTCACCCTTGAGGTGCTTCGCATTCCGATGTCTACTCCGGCCATGCTTGTGTTGCTTGTCTGTACTATAGCGGCGGGTATGACGGCGTATGCGCTCGGAGGATTTGTAATGGATGTCCCGATGGCCGATGCCGGAATGAGTTTTGATTATTCATTGATCTGGTGGCTGATTTTGCTTGGAGTGGCGTCGGGTGTGTATTCGCTCTATTATAGCTATATCATGAAGCTTATCGAACGTTGGCTGACACGGTTGCGCTATCCGTTGTTGCGTAATATAGTGGGCGGTTTGATTGTTGGTGTAGGGGTGATGTTTTTCCCTTCGTTATATGGCGAGGGGTATGGGGTTGTAGGTCATGTGCTGAATGGCGATATCAGTTCGGTGGTGGCCGACGGATTGTTCGCTTCGTGCGGCGATGCTGTGTCGGTGTTGCTTCTGGTGATGGCTATGACTCTTGCGTTCAAATGTTTCGCTACCTCGGCGACAAATAGCGGAGGCGGAGTCAGTGGTGAGTTTGCGCCTACATTGTTTGCCGGATGTTTGTTCGGATGTCTGTTTGCGATGTCTTTGAATCAGTGGTTTGGTTTGGGACTTCCCGTGGAGATGTTTGCTCTGTTTGGCATGGCCGGTGTGATGGCCGGTGCTATACGTGCCCCATTGATGGCGTTGCTGCTCACATCGGAGATGGTAGGTTCCTATGGTTGTTTCCTTCCGTTGCTGATTGTCTCGGGATTGTCGTTCGGCATTGTGAGGCTGTTCACATTTGATGATTTCTATTCCCGGCATGCCGATCGGAATAATGGTTTGCTGTCGTGGTTCAACCGGGCGTTCCATATTGGCCACACAAAAAAATAACAGCCTTGAAATTTTCAAGGCTGTTTTGGAGGTACCTAGCAGATTCGAACTGCTGTACACGGTTTTGCAGACCGTTGCCTAACCACTCGGCCAAGGTACCATTTTGTGGTTTGCGAGTGCAAAGTTATGATTTTTATTTTAATCAGACAATATCTGGAGTCTATTTTTTTGAAAAAATATTGGTAAAATCCGGATATAACGGATATTTGTCTGGTTATGCTATTCAAAGAGAGTGTGGTAGAGAGTGTCGCCGCTCTCTTTCAATGCGTCCCTGAATCCGGAAATATAGGCATCGGCGGCTTTGCCGCTGACTTGGGTGCGGATGCTGTGTTCCCGTGCGCGGATATCAAGAAGCTCATCCCGGATGGCTGATTCGGTATCGCAGTTGGTCAGCAGGCGTTGTGCGCACCGAGATCCAAGATCGTAAGCGGATGCGCCTCCGGTCGTTGATCTGTTATCGGCTTTGTTGTTCGTGGCTGACTCCTGAGTTGGTATTTCCGGAGTGGTTTCCTTTTCAGGTTTATCCGCAGGGGGGATGTCGGTGGTAGCCGGTTGGTTGTTGTCGGAGGCTATTATGACGTCATAGGTGATGGCATCGTCGGCCGACTCTCCGGTGGCGCAAGCCATTGCTGTTGTCGTGATTATGATTGTCAGTAGTGTTTTTGCTGCTGTCATATTCTGATTTTTTGTCGTTACAGGATGGTCATGGCTATCTTCGCACAGCATTCAGCATCGGCTAAGGCGTTGTGATGCCGGTTGAATGGGATTCCGAGAAATTCTGCGAGATAGGGGAGGGAATGCGATCCGCAGAGTGCCTTTGGAATAGTGGTCCGGGCTTGTTGCAATGTGCATAGGAATGGATTGTCGGGGAACTCTATGCCATAACTTTTTGCAGCTGCGCGGAGGCATCCGCGGTCGAAGCGGCAGTTGTGTGCCACAAGTGTGCTGCTGCCTATGAATCTTTTCAGGTCAGGCCATATCTCGGCGAAAGTCGGTGCGCAATCGGTGTCTTTTCGTCCTATTCCATGAATTTCATTGGTGAAATATGAAAAATAGAAATTCGGGGTAGGGCGAACGAGGGTATAGTACCGGTCGGCTATGACTCCATCAGTTACCTTGACCGCTCCAATGGCGCATACGCTCGAAGGGTGATTATTGGCTGTTTCTACATCAATAGCCACGAAATCGGTCATTTTAATGGCTGGTTTGGTGAAACATGATTGATCACAGCTTGCCGGACATCGTCCATCAGCCACCGGGGGGTTGATGTGGCTCCGCAGATGCCTACACTTGATGCGCCGAGCAGCCATTGCGGATCTATTTCGGATGCGTTGGCTATCATGTGGGTGCGTGGATTGGCTTTGGCGCAGTGCCCGAAGAGAACCCTTCCGTTGCTGCTTTTTTTCCCGGCCACAAATAGGATAACATCGTGGCGGCTGGCAAACGATTGTATGGCACCGGCACGGTTGGCAACCTGTCGGCAGATGGTGTCGTGGCATTCAACCAGCGATTGATCGGTTGCCCGGCTTAAAATCTCGTTGCACATTGCCCGGAAGCCGTCGAGTGGCTTGGTGGTCTGGGAATAGACTGCGATCGGACGGGAAAAGTCGATAGCTGACAGCTGGTCGGTCGATTCCACTACTATGGCGTTGCCGTCGGTCTGGCCTACGAGGCCGTTGACTTCGGCATGCCCGGCTTTCCCATAGATCACAATCTGTGGAGGATCGGGCTGGTTGTATGTGGCTTTGATGCGACGTTGCAGCTGAAGGACAACGGGGCATGTGGCATCGATAATCTCGATCCCGTTTTTTTGTGCTGTCAGGTAGGTTGATGGCGGTTCGCCATGGGCACGCAGCAGAACCTTGGCATTGCGCAACATCGCAAGGTCGTCATGGGAAATCGTGACAAGGCCTTTGACGCGCAGACGCTCCACCTCGTCGCTGTTGTGGACAATGTCGCCAAGGCAGTATAGCGGATCGGAACTGCGAAGCTCTGATTCGGCTTTGCTTATGGCCGAGGTGACACCGAAACAGAATCCGGAGTCGGCATCTACTTCTACTATGGGCTGCGAGGATGAGCTCATTTCCGGGCTATGGTTTCGTTGTAAAGATTCAGAAGCCATTCGTTCTGCTGGTCGATGGTCATTTCGGAATTGTCGAGCACGGCAGCATCGTCGGCTTTTCGGAGTGGGCTTTCCTCGCGGGTCTCGTCAATGTGGTCGCGGTTGATTACGTTGGCCAGCACTTCCTCGTAGGTGGCCTGAACGCCTTTCTCTATCAGTTCTGCCACGCGACGTTGCGCTCTTGTCTGTGGAGAGGCGTTGACGAATACCTTCATCTCTGCGTGGGGGAACACGGTTGTGCCTATGTCGCGGCCGTCCATCACTATCCCTTTTTCATTTCCCATCTGCTGCTGCATGGCCACCAGAGCATGTCGCACTTCGGGAATGGCAGCTACCGGGCTTACGCAGTTGCTTACGGCCATTGCGCGGATTTCGGATTCAACATCTTCACCGTTCAGCATCGTCACTTGTCTGTCACCGTTGATTGCAAATGAGATGTTTATCTCCGGCAATGACTGAACCAGAGATGCTGAGTCGACGCTCTGATCCTGACGGATCATGCCATGGCGCAAGGCGTAGAGAGCCACGGCACGGTACATGGCACCGGAATCAATGTAGCGGTATCCGATTGTTTTGGCAAGTTGACGGGCCATGCTGCTTTTGCCCGAAGATGAGTAGCCGTCTATGGCAATTGTTATGAGTGGTTTAGTAGTGGTCATGTGGTCAATATAAAAGTTCCGTTAAATTGGTCGATATGTTGAACATGAATGTCGAGGCTCCGCTATGGGGTTGCGCGAAGGCAATCCCGAATTTGAACGATTTAACGTTCATGCCGGCACCGATAGAAAAGCCCGACAGAAAGTTGCGTGCGTAGGTGGTCATATCGGTTCGGGTCTTGTAGTTATAACCTATGCCGATATGGAATTTTTCAGATGGAATGAAATCGGCTGCGAAGATGAGGTGGCGGAAGAGGTTGGAACCGAACGATTCTTTCAGTTCAAGGCCATCCTCCGATGTTCCGTCGCCCGGATCATAATATGGAAGTTTCCATTTGGTGAGGTTCCATGCTGTTACCGAGAAACGGATAGGCAATGATCCGAACGACTGGCTCCAGCCGAGCCGCAGGTCGACGGGCAGGCGGTCGTAGGCTTGGTCAAAACGTTTCACTTGTCCACCAAGATTGGCGATCACCGCGGATAACGATAGATCCCGGTCGGGGTCGTAGTAGTTGATGCCGAGGTCTGTGGCCACGGCGAATGCAGAGTATTCGCCATAAGAACTGTAGAGCATTTTCAAGGCGATACCGCCACGCAGCCGGTCTGTGATGTCGTGGGAATATGTTCCGTTGAAGTTCACATCTTTTGGTGAGAAATTGCCTGTCAGTGTTCCGGTCTCGTCGGTTCCGGTGATCTCGCCATAGCCGTAGTACTGAAGTCCGACCGCCCAGGCTCCATGTTCCGAGGCTTTTGTGCCGAATTTGACACCGGCAAAGTTGGCATCGGATATGTAGCGCATATAATTGACACCTACCTGCATCTCAAATTCCGGGCCAAGAAGAGCCGGATTCTGGTCAATGGAGTTGATGTCGTCGTCAATGCTTGATATGTTGATGCCGCCAAGGCCGTAGACTCTCGCCGACGATGGTATGTTAAGGAAATTATATGCCGGCGAGCTGTCGGCGGCTGAGGCGATTGTGCTTGCAGCCAAAGTCAGTATTGCCGGAAGAATATATCGTGGTTTCATTGCTGTTTGCGCTGGTATAGTCCTATTTTTAAACGAGATGGTCTGTTGGATATTATATTTTTATCTACTTTTTTGGATCGTCGTGTTAAAAATGTCAACAAAGATAAAACAATAATAATCATTCACAAAAACGGATAGAGATATTTGTCAGAAATTTTCGTGCTGTTTATTTTTGTCGTCGGAAATTGTAAATCCACTGTTTATTTTGAATTCTCTTCGCATGAAAATAATTTCTCGCCGTCGCATTTATGCCTCTTTGCTTTCGCTGTCACTCTCGTCGGCGATCGCTTCGGCTCAGCAGCCCATGATGGTCAATTTTGTCCGTCCGGGTGAGTCAAATCCGCAGGGGGCCTATCTATCCGACTGTGTTGATGTCTCTCCTCAGTTCCCCGGTGGCGAGGCTGAACTCATACGATTCCTGAACCAACATCGCAATTATCCGCGCGATGCCTATGAGATGGGGATTCAGGGACGTGTTGTGTGTGGGTTTATCGTGGATGTCGACGGCACTATTCTTAATGCTTCCGTTCATCGCGGCCCATGCCGTAGTCTGGGTGCGGAGGCTATCAGGCTTGTTGAAGCAATGCCGCGTTGGGAGCCGGGCCGGATCCACGGGCAGAAAGTTCCGTGCTATTATCTGCTGGCTATTCCGTTCAGGCTATGAGCCGGTGTGGAATGTGGAAATCAAACTTTTTTCAACCTTTCCGAGTAAACTTTTTGTGAGATCCGCCTGTAGGCGATGTAGACGGCTGAGCCTGTTATCACCCATGTTATTGGATAGATATAGAGCAGCAGCTCGAAATTTGTATTGTCGGCACAGACGGTGTAGATCCATATCAGACGCAAGACGCATGTCCCGAATATTGTCAATATCGTAGGGGTCATGGAATAGCCGAGCCCACGGAGAGCCGATCCGCTGATCTCGTAGCTCGATGCGAGGAACTGTAGCAGAAGCACGCAATGGAGACGTGTCACTCCATAGGCCATAACCTCCGGATTAGTAGTGAATATGCTCAGAAAAAGATCGGCGTTAAGGGCAATTATGACGTTGGCCGCTCCACAGCACACCACGCTCATCAGCATGCACAGCCGGAACACTCTGCGGCACCGGTCGTAGAGTCCAGCGCCATAGTTCTGGCTCACGAATGCCACGGCGGCTTGGCAAAAGGCGGTCATGATGAAGTAACAGTAAACCTCGTAGTTGAGCGCGGCGGCTGATCCTGCGATGGCATTGGACCCGTAATGGTTGATGGCCGATTGGATGAATATGTTCGCAATCGAGAATACCATGCCCTGGATGCCTGCAGGAACACCTATCTGGAGCATCTTTTTCATTTCTCCGCGGTGGATACGTGTTTCCCTGAGTTTTAAGGTGAATGGCGACGCCTCGTGGCGCAGCCAGTATGTGATAAAGGCGGCATTGATTGCATTGGCAGTAACCGTGGCGATCGCTACACCTTCCACGCTCATGTTGAATTTAATCACGAGCAACAGATTGAGCAATGTGTTGACGATCCCGGCCACTACGAGACTGTAGAATGGACGTTTGGTGTCGCCCATACTTCTCATCACTGCCGCCCCGAAGTTATAGATCATCATGAACGGCATGCCGAGAAAATAAATCTGTAGGTATTTGGTCGCCAGGTCTATGACATCGTCGGGTGTGCTCATAAGCTCTAATATCGGACGGGCAAGAGTGATTCCTATGAATAGAAGGAATACACCGCTCAGAAGAGCTATTGCTGTGACCGTTGCTATGGATTTGCGGATGCCATCGTGGTTCTTACGGCCTATATAATTGGCGATGACTACGTTGGCTCCTACAGAAATTCCGATGAAAAGATTGATCAGGATGTTGATGATGGCTCCGTTGCTGCCGACGGCCGCCAATGCCTGATGGGAGGAGAAACGTCCGACAACGGCTACATCGACGGCGTTGAATGATTGCTGCAACACGCCACTTGCCAATAGAGGCAGCGAGAACAGCAGGATCTTGCGGAAGAGGCTTCCGCTGAGCATATCCATTTTTACCGTATTTCTTTCCAACCTTGCAATCTTTTTTTTCAACGTGCAAAATTACTCATTTTCCACCGATGCGGATACTTTTATGCGACTTAAAACTGCCGAAATGGTAAAAAAACTTGCTTTGGCGGTCGTTTTTTATTAATTTTGCAGGGTTAACCTTATTGTTACACAGTGAGATCAGTTTTATCCATATTTTTGCTGGCCGTTTTAGGACGGATGGCTGTCGGTTGTGCTTCCGGAACATCATCCGGTGGCTCTGACGCTGTGGCCGCCGATAGCGTTGCTATGGTTGATTCCGATACGGAATGTGAGGTTATGCTACCTGATACCTCCTATTCATCGGCGTCTGTCGTCAAGACTGATCTTCAGATTCCCGATACATCGGTTTCCGGCGTTCTCGAGTCGATCGACGATCTGTATGCCGATGCCGCCGGGGCATTTACATTCCGCAAAGGATCGCGCCGTGATGCCTCATTTGGAGGAAAATTGGCCGGAGATCCATCGGAGATAGTAGTCGATTGGGTGTATAAGACTGTAGAGGACTACACTCCGACACGTTATGGAGCATGGGGTGGTGGCACCGGATGGACCGGTCAGCCGCTCTACGTCGAGTGGCCCGATTCGCTGATAAGTCGCTTCCATGCCAATGGGCAGAACGATGTGGCACGGCAGGAGATAATAGTCGGGTCTCTGAGTGGTGATGTGTATTTCATAGATTTTCAGACTGGCCAGCCGTCACGTAAGCCTGTGGAAACGGGGAATCCGATCAAAGGCACTGTCTCGCTTGATCCGACATTGAATGGAAACTTGTATGTAGGGCAAGGATTGTCGGCACATACTGATGTGGCAGCACTCGTTGTAGATCTCAATACTCACAAGATAAGCCATCGGTTCGGCCCTGATCCCAAAGCCTACCGTCGGTGGCACGCTTACGATTCATCACCTGTCAGGGTAGGGCAGTTTCTCTTCCGGCCGGGTGAGAACGGAACCCTTTATAAATTCATTATTCGTCCCGGCTCTCTGACTTTGCATTCGGCTCTGCGCTACATGGTTGGTGGTGCTGCACCCGGTATGGAAGCATCCATGGCCGTTTACCGCAACTATGGCTATACGGCTGATAATGCAGGAAATATCATCTGCTTCAATCTCAATACCATGTTGCCCGTATGGCATTATAAGTTGCCCGACGATGTCGATTCCACTCCGGTAGTGGTTGAAGAGTCTGACGGAGCTTATCTTTATACCGGTTGCGAAGTCGAGCACGGCGATCTTCATCAGGCATCTTTTGTGAAGCTTGATGCTCTGACCGGAGAGAAGATATGGCTTAACAAAACAGAGGCACGACGCGCTGATGTGGGTGAGAAGCATTTCGATGGTGGATATTATGCGACATGTCTTCCCGGTTCAGGCAATTGCTCCGGACTGATATTCCAGAATCTTGTTAGAAACACGGACGGGCAGAATGGTGAATTTGTGGCTTTTGACCGTTCCACCGGCAAGATTGTCTATTCAACACAGCTGCGCTACTATGCGTGGTCGTCGCCAGTGGGATTCCTCACCCCTGATGGGAAACAATATGTAGTGACCGCCGATTGTTCGGGGCGGGTCTATCTGATCAATGGAGCCGATGGTAGCATCGTAGCGTCGCGCTCTGTCGGTGCTAATTTCGAATCATCTCCGGTTGTTGTCGGAAACCATCTCGTTGTCGGTTCCCGTGGCAACTCCATCTATAAACTATCATTGAAATGAAACTTCGATTAATCATACTCTTTGCGTTATCATTCCTGTTCATAACCAATGCATCGGCCTATAAAATCGAGGCCAAACGTGGAGTTGTGAACGACGGATATAATTTCTGGCTTTCAACGCCTGACTCTGTGTCGGCCGAGAACCCCAAGCCTGTCATTATTTTTCTTCATGGTGCAAGCCTATGTGGCTATGACATGAACCGTGTGCGACGCTACGGTACAATCGATGCCATTGAGCGAGGACGCAAGATTGATGCTTATGTGATAGCTCCGCAGAATCCAGGTGGCGCATGGCAGCCTAAAAAGGTGATGAATATTCTTGATTGGGTGATGGAAAATGCGGATGTTGATTCTTCAAGAGTCTATGTTGTCGGTATGAGTCTCGGTGGTTACGGCACTCTCGATGTGGCTGCTGCCTATCCCGACAGAATAGCTGCGGCAATGGCATTCTGCGGCGGTGCGACCGCTAAGAACCTTGAAGGTCTGAACGAGTTGCCGTTATGGATCATCCATGGAACTGCCGACCGCGCCATATCCATATCCGAGAGTGACAAGGTTGTAAGTGCCATGAAATCCTCCAATGCCGAGACTCCGCGATTGATCTACGACCGAGTCCCGGGTATGAACCACTCGCAGCCTGCCCGTTTTTTCTATATGGCAGAGACCTATGAATGGTTGTTCGCTCATAGTCTCGACGATGACAATCGCCCGTGTATTGAATCGTTTGATCTTACGGGTAATTCCCACACGGCCTATGCAGGACTCCGCCATAATGGCAAAAAGTCAATAAAAGCAAGCAAATCGTCCAAGCGGAAGACAGCAAAAAGAAGCAAACGCCGTTCAAAAAAGTCAACACGCACTGCCAAAGCTCGCCGCTGATTATAGAACTGCGTTTGTGGGTACTATTTTATGCAAGCAGGATATAACCTTATTTATTAAGCAGTTTGGTTATGTCTTTGAGAGACATTGATATGTTTGCAAAAACTTTTATGGCGCTTGCATAAACCAAAAATAGAAAGCATACGATTGCGCCAGCGATTAAGGCGACAAGAAATACCAGAAAATTTGCGCCTCCACTTATACAGGTTATTAAGCCGAATAACACACATAGTCCACCTAAGCCAAACCCTATGAGTTTGATTATATTTGAGAACGCATATAGTGTGATCTCGGCGTTTTCATCTTCAGACGAATCTGAAATATAAATGTCAACGTTTTCTTCGGGCTGATAATTGTTTTCTTCCATGGTTGAAAAATTAGTGGTGTTAATATAATATTTACAAGAATCTTTACTTTCAGGGTTCAGGCTGATTTGTCTTTTCTGTTGAGGGCTTAAGATCGTCCGGAACTTGAATTTTGAATTTGATCGGGAGGGTATATATTGTATTAATAGGTCGGCCATTGGATGTCCCCGGAGAGAAATCGGGTAGCAGGTTTATTACTCTGATTGCTTCTTCGTTGAACTCTTCCGGAAGGTTGGATTTTGCGATTCGTGGTTTGCAGACCTTCCCAAGAGAATCGACTGTGAATTGAACAACTACGCGACCTTGTGCGCATATCTCGTTATTTGGGTAACGCAAATGGTCAGCGACAAATCTAAACAAGGCACTTTGTCCTCCAGGAAATTGAGGATCTGATTGGCCAATGTCACCCCAAATAAGATCATTATTGATTGTTTCTTCTGTTGTGTCAGTGGATGCATTCTGTGGTGGTGTATCTGTTGCACTCCCCGACATGGTTATTAGCCCTGCTGAAAGGCCGGCGAGGACAACGGCTTTTCCCATAAGCTGACGCGTACGTAGCTGTCGTTCAAGATAGCTGACTTCGGCTTCACATTTCGGGCATGTGCCGGGGCAATCCCCTTTATGGCGACATTCTGAGGTTATCAGTTCAATGTCGTTAGCCTCGGCGATCCGGCGGCGTATCTCTTTAAGGATCCGGCATGTTCGTTTTCCATGTGTCATAGTTGGGGCATATTGGTATTTGCAGCTAAGATACTGATTTTATTTCAAATTCCAATACTGTCGTTCTCGCATGATGGATTTGACCGGTGATTTTTCTCCACTTGTTTTTTGCGGAAGTCTTTCCATTGGCGGTTTTGTTTGCGACGTCCAAGGATTTTGTCGATGCCAAATATTCCTTTTATGCGATGTAGGGCTGCTTGTCCGAAGTTACGTCGGATGTTGACTCTGCCGGCCAGTCGTTTGTCCGGTTCTATGGTAAGCCGAATTTTATTGTGATCAATTGTTTCAACGCGTGCGATCAGCTGCTTGATATTGGTTTGAAGTTCAGGCGCATCCGGCGATTCGTAAATATCAATGTAGGCATTCGATGGCCTTTTTGCCCATTTCCTGGCCTCTTTCTCTGAGATATATTCCCTGTCAAGTATGTAGACCTCGGTGTAGGTGGTCACGAATATCGATTCATCGTGTCGGTTGAATTTTACCATTCCCAGTCCCCGGCCTCTGGTCTCGATATTGAAAGAATATCCCGTCAGATCGGATGGATTTAATTGAGAGCCGGAAGTGTTGAGGTAGTTGAATCGGATCCAGAACTGATCAAAGTCAATATCGTCCTTTTTGAAAAATGGTGATATGCCCGGAACCCATCTATGGCAGGTAGTATCGTTGAGAACATCTATATCTATGGCAATACCGGCGTATGTCTTATCCCACATCTCCGCAGGGCTGTATTTCCCGGATCTGCTTGCAGTGCCGGTTTCTGAAATTACGAGATCTCGTGGAATGTCAGCCTGTGGCGGAATGCCTATCCAGTCGCTCCATGTGAAATGATTGTTCCATCGGTCGCTGACGCTGTCAAGACCATGTGCGTTTGTGAAATGGTAGTACGATCTGGAGTTGAGTATCCGGGGTATGTTCCAACCTTTGAATCGCGTCTTGTTGTCGTCCGGCAGCATAAAATCAATCATCTTTTCTCGGAAGAGGGTGACCGTATCGGTATAGGTTGATAGTGTTGAATACTCACGGGTATAAGCCAATATGTGAAGCATATTTTTATGCCGGGATTCAATGACCACTTCGGGCAATTGGCTTATATTCTCTTGTAGAAAGATCGTGTCGGCGGTTTGAAACGGGACATGTTTCTCGCAGAATCCCATATAGCGGATGGTTATCGGGTAATCTCCGGCCGATGTGCAGGTGATGGTTCCTGCCGGGCTGCTTGTCCCGAGGAATTTCCCGTTGCGGTCGAACACAGACGCATTAGCCAGTGGTGAATGCGTGATCGAATCGGCAACGATGTTGAAATCCGGACGTCCTATGGCATAGGCTGTACAGATATAGGCGAGCGATAGAATGGACAGGAATATTCTGCGATAATGCATAGCGATTGTTATTTGTGAGGCCGGATTGCAAGTTGATAGCCGAAACCGCGCTGATTTATGATGCTGATGTCGGGATCGTGGCGCAATGCACGTCGCAGTTTGTGGATATAGCCGTGCAGCGAGTTTCGGTTGCTGATCTCATCGCGTCCCCATACGGCGACCATAAGTTCGGAGGCATCCACGGTTTTGCCTATGTTAGTTGCCAACTGCTCCAATATCCGTACCTCAATATTTGACAGTGCTGTTTCCCTGCCATTGAAGATCAGGAGCTGAGCCGTAGCGTCGAAGATATAAGATCCTATATGATGGATCGTGTTTGTGAGCTGACCGTATGATTTGTTCCGCAACAGGGATTTTATACGGATAATAAGCTCCCGGAGTTCAAACGGTTTCCTCAGATAATCGTTGGCTCCAATGTCGAAACCTTCTTCGATATCGTCGATTGTGCTTTTTGCTGTCAGAAATATGATGGGCACTGATGAGGATATCCGTCGTATTTCTCTTGCCATGGCAAAACCGTCAAGCCGAGGCATCATCACATCGGCTACAATGAGGTCGGCACCATGGGCTTTATATTTGGCCAGACCATCAATGCCATCGATGGCATTAACTACGTCGTAAGCCTGTTGCCGCAGAGTGTCCGTGACAATCAGCGAAAGGTCTTGCTCATCCTCAACGAAAAGTATCTTAGCTTTCATGGCGGTTGAAATTAATTGTAAACGTGCTGCCTTGTCCTGTCTGACTCTTGACAGAAATGCTCCATCCCATTTTATCAAGAATCTGCCGGACATAATAAAGCCCGATGCCATATCCGCGGACATCCTGACGGTTTCCGTGCGGAATCCGATAGAATCTGTCAAAAATGTAGGGAAGGTTTCTTGACGGAATGCCTATGCCATTGTCGGACACCTCGATCCAATCCCTATTGATTCTGATTTGTATGGCCACAGATTCTCCTGAATATTTTATGGCATTGTCGATCAGATTATTCAGTATATTTGACAGGTGAGTTTTATCCGCTGTTACAATGGATCCGCCATTGTTTATGATTTCGATAGATATCTCTTTGTCGGCTCTCATGCGATGGGCCTCTGCAATTTCTTCAGCCAATTCCGGCAAATCAATATTTTCCGGTTTCAGGGTCATGGCTTTTCTCCGTTCCATACTCATGGCCAGGATATTTTCAACGAGTTCGCCAAGGCGTTTCAGCTGCTTCAAGGCTATTGAGAGATAAGCCTCTTTCTTTTCTGTATCATTCGACGAGTCATAATTCAGCAGAGCGTCGTTGGCCGAATAAGCTATTGAGATTGGTGTTTTCAGCTCGTGGGTCATATTGCTGACAAAATCATCTTTCATCTCCTCGAGTGTGCGAAGTTTGGATACTGTGCGGAACAGATACCAGAAAGCTGCGGCGAAAGCAACCATAAGAAGGAATATTGTCACAATCACACCCATCATCTGAGATAGGATATGGCGAGTCAGAGGGGTGATGTATGCTTTATAATACACATCTTCGTTAGGGTTTATGACAATCCTGAACGTGTCATATCCAGAACGGCTTTGAATCAGAGGATTACTGAAAATAATGGAATCACTCCCATTTACAACTTCCACCGCTACAAATTCCGGATAAATATATCTACGCGATAGCTGGTCATTCAGAACACTATCCATCACAGCCATATCGAAGCCTATGTATTTATCCATGATAATATGGAATTGCTTACTCATCGCATCTATCATCTGATTGGAATACGTTTTTTCTTCCGCTAACAAAGCTTTTTCTTCAATGACTGTGCCATCGGCTTCTGTTCTGACGGATATGAGTTGCCCGTTTTCATCCCTATATGTAGAAGCCTCAGCCTTTCTCGGAATCTTCGAATCAACCGAATCTGCTTCTTCCTGCATAGTAAAATTTGATGCGAGGCCTTGTGCCCTGCCTGCGCGAACCATTAGGTCGTCAATGTCAGCATCCGTCATGGCAGCCATCACTTCCCTTTCAACATTTTTTCTGATTGATTCGTATAGTTCGACAAGGTAAAAGAGATTGCAGCCAAAAATTAATACAATGACAGATATGAAGACTATGGAGTTGATTCTAAACTTTTTCATACACAAAAATACGTAAATATTTTTCATTGCGACATGGGGCATTGCATTTTTAAGACTAAATAAGGAACGGGTTAAGACTAAATAAGGATGAAGATAATGATTGGTGGAGAGTCGGGTGATAACTTTGCATCAGAACCATATAATAACAGTCATATGAAAGTATTTATCATAAACATTGCCTTGTTTGTCGGGATTCCGATGATGGCTCAAAGCGAGTCGGCCGATTCCATTGACGTGCGTGAGCTCAATGAGGTTGTGGTCAAAGCAGAGAAACCGCAGATCAAGGGTCAGGATGGTGTGATGATTGTCGATCTGCCGGCAATTGTCAAGGATAAGCCGGTAACAAATATCCTTGAAGCTTTGGGCTATCTTCCGGGAGTGGTAAACAATAACGGTGCAATAGGTTTAAGCGGCGCATCTTCGGTCACAATTATCATAAATGGTGAGCCAACAACTATGCCTCTGCAGAATCTATATCAGTTGCTGTATTCCACCCCTGTTGATAGGTTGAAAAATGTGGAGATAATGTATTCTGCTCCGGCGAAATACCATGTGAGCGGAGCGGTGATAAATGTTGTGATGAAAACGCCTCGCCCTCTTGACGGACTGATGGGGCAAGCGACATTGGGTTACGATCAGGCCCGTTATGCTTCGTATTCAGGTGGCCTGAACGCCACTTATGCCATTAAGGATTGGACTTTTGATTTGAACTGGTCTGCCTCCAGAAACCATTCGTATAGCCGTCAGGAAACGTTCTCCAATCATCTGCTGAATGATTCCCGTCAACTTATTGAGGACGATATGCGTCAGATTGGTGAAAATTGGTCAAATCTGATTTATGCTGCCGTTGCGTATAAAAAACTGAAGATTTCCTATAATGCCCAGATATCATCCGGTATTGAAAACCATAGCTTGTCGACCGGTACATTCGGAGACTATTCAAACATGTATAAAGGGATCTCTCCTACGTCGTTTCACAATGTCGCTTTCAGATATTCCGCCCCGTTCGGCCTGACGGTCGGCGGTGATTACACCGATTATTTCGAGAACAGGTGTCAGAACCTATTCAAAGGGGATGAGCTACAGATAAATTCTGAAAATCGTCAGGACATAAGACGTTATCATGCCTATCTGGATCAGGAACATGCCTTTGGCAACTGGACGTTCGGTTATGGGGTGGAGTATCAGCATTCGCATGACAATAGCAGCCAGACTTATATCCAGCCAGCTCAGAGTGGTTTTGGCAATACTCTGCGTGAGGATCTGGCAAGTGTCTATGTCAGTACGCAGACATCATTTCAATGGGGCTTATCCTTCAATGCTTCGGTTGAGGCGGAGTATTTCCATAGTGATTACCAACATAAATGGAACGTTGTTCCGCAGCTGGGTGCAACATATTACAAGACTCCAAAAAGTATTTTCCAGCTCAATTTCACGTCAACCCGTGTCTACCCATCTTTCTGGGAACTGCATGGCGGTACGTCATACGTCAATGACTATTCCACAATACTTGGTAATCCGGCGCTTCAGCCATATATGAATTATACCGGACAGCTCAGTTACATATTCAAGCAGAAATATGCAGCGACATTCTATGTTCTTTATCTGGACGATTATTCAGTGCAATTGCCCTATCAGTCAACTACTGACCTCCATCTGATATTCCAGACCCTGAATCTTGATTTCTCCCGGACAGTCGGCTTGCAACTGCATATACCTTTTGATATTAAAAACATCTGGAATGCAACTGCCACATTCAATCTGTATCACGCACGTCAGAAATCAGGCCATTTCCACGACCTGAGCTTCGACAACAAGCGCTGGGGCGGTTACATAGGATTGAATAACACTATCCGGCTGACACCTGCAAGTCCGGTGTCACTGTCTGTCGACGGCACGTATATGGCCGGAATGATCCAAGGAGGCGGCCGGATGGATCCTCTTTGGAAAATAGATGCCGGGGTGAAATGGCAATTCGGGCGTAACCGTTGCTGCGAGCTTGACTTTAAAGCCAATGATATTTTCAATACCTGCAATCCCATTTTGAAGATCAATTTCTCCGGGCAGGATTATAGAATGAAAACCCACGATATGAACCGGAATCTGAAGCTTACCTTTGTGTATCGTTTCAATGGGTTCAAACCCAAGAGCGATCCCAATGTTGATACCTCACGCTTTGGAACCGGGAACTGAAATTTGCATAAAAATCCACCGTGTTTGCGGTTCTTGGGATATTGAGGGTTAATTATGGTTAAATTATCCAATAATTTTGCATATTATTCAATTTATGACTAATTATGAATAAAATTTAACCGATCAGCATGAAAATAATACGTTTCTTACCGGCCATCTTTGCAATGGGGATTGCATTCAGCGCAAATGCCCGTCCGGCCCGTCCTATCCCATACGAATTCCGTCAGCCCGATGGATCAACAGTTATGCTCCGCAATGTCGGGGATGAGTTTTGTCACTACACGGTTGAGGTTGCGACCGGTATGCCGGTCATTAAGCAGGGTGATTCATTTTATTATGCTTCGATTGATAATTCAGGCAATGTGGCTGCGTCGATGGATCTGGCAGGGTCAGCAGTGACGAAAGACAGATTGTTGTCAGCCGGACGTATTATAGAGTCGATAATGCAAGAGCAGGTGGCGGAGACGTCCGTCATGGCTACCGGAAGCAGAGCAACAGCCAGCCCGACATACGGACTGGGTGAGAGCATCAATGGAGTGAAGAAAAATTTCGTCCGGGAAGGCGATGTCCCGTGTCTTGTGATTCTCGTACAGTTCTCGGATAAGAAATTCACATATGATCAGGCTACCATTGAGAAATGGTTCAATAGCGAGACCACTGATACTTATTGGCCCAGCGGAAGCGTACGTTCATATTTCATAGAGCAGTCGCGTGGAAAATTCCGTCCGCAGTTTGATGTCTATGGCACGTACACTGCCGGACGTTTGTCACAATACACCAATAATGCCGCACAGCTTGTGGTAACCGCACTGAATTCTTTGAAAAGTCAGATAGATCTTTCAAAATATGATGTCAATGGCGATGGGGCTGTCGATAATGTCTGTATGATATATGCCGGATCGGGAGGCCATATTACCAGTGGCACGATATATCCGGCAAATGCAACGGTCAACAGCACCATCAATGGTTACACCATTAACCGTGTGGCGTATGTAAACGAACTTGACAATGGTGACTTGCAGGGCATAGGCACATTCTGTCATGAATTCGGACATGTACTCGGGCTCGGTGACCATTATACCACAGGCGGCAATTACCCAAGTTCGACAACGGACTACTGGACGCCTACCTATTGGGATGTGATGGATCTCGGTTGTGACCTTAACTATGGGGCGACGCCTCCGAATATGAATGCCTACGAGCTTCATGCGCTTGGTTGGGCTGAGCCGTATGAGCTAAATAAAGCGGAAACCGTTTATCTGGCTTCGCAGGATGCTGCCGGAAATTCAGCCATGATCCGCAATGCCGACAATCCTGATGAAGTGGTCTATCTGGAGTATCGTGATCAGAATGGATGGGATTATTTCCATTGCGGATCTGGACTTCTGATATGGCATGTCAATTATGATCAGTCGGTATGGAACAGCAATGCGGTTAATAACACCAAGACAAATCCTCGTGTGAAGCTGATATGCGCTGATGGCAGCAATGGTAATGCCACCTATGTCAATAACAGCTCTGCAAACTATTACAATACAATATTATATCGGACCGACACCTATCTTGCCGGTGACCCATTCCCCGGAACCACGAATAAAACATCATTTACCACAACCAGCTCACCGGCATTTTT
Source organism: uncultured Muribaculaceae bacterium (assembly GCA_910579185.1). Classification (GTDB taxonomy): domain Bacteria; phylum Bacteroidota; class Bacteroidia; order Bacteroidales; family Muribaculaceae; genus Paramuribaculum. The sequence continues at coordinate 559,939 of CAJTTG010000001.1, read as the reverse complement.
GAAAAATAACGGAACGGCATTCACACTGGCCGACAATTCCACATATCCCGACATAACGGATATCAGGAAAATACAGCTGAATGGTGAGAACTACATGGCTTTTTCTGTTGCCGGAGCTCCCGACACTGATCGAACGCGCACAATTGTGGGGCGCGACGGTGCATTGTCATCTATTTCGGATATAACGGACGATTCCGCCGGGTTGTCGATATGCAGCGACGGCCTTTCAATCAATGTGGGGAATGCTGTGGGGCGTGTGGATATTTTTGATCTATCCGGCCGATGCGTTATTTCCGGAAATGCTGATGCTGCCGGAAATTTCTCGGCAGTAGTCGCGATGCCCGGAGCCTATATAATCCGCTGTGGACGTGATGTAGCTAAGGTTATGCTGCGTTGACCTTGGATTTTTTAGAGTCCATTGTCTTGCCGGTCATCGCACATACGCATGAATCGGACCATACATTTTCTGCGGTCTCTACCATGTCGATTATGGTATAGATTGGAAGAATTATACCCATTATGCTGATGTCGGCGCCCATGCCCGACATCAGTGACAGTGTCAGGAAATAGCATCCCATCGGGACACCTGCATTTCCGAATGCCGACAATACGGAAATTATGATCCATAGCCCCATCATGGGAAGTGTGACCGATATTCCATTGTTTTGCATCACGAAAAGAGAGGTGACCAATATGAATGCGGCGCAGCCGTTCATGTTCACCGTTGTACAGATCGGCAACACAAACCTCGATACTTTTTTGTCTACGCCAATGCGGTTCTCCGCGTTATCCATCGTAACTGGTAGAGTGGCGGCCGAACTCTTGGTAAAAAAGGCCATGATGATAGCCGGAGTCATGCCACGGAGTGTTTTGATAGGGTTGATACCTTTGGCAAGCAGGAAGAGAGGAAGTACGATGAGGAATTGGGCGCAGTTGCCACCAATGATGACCGCTACGTATTTTCCTATCGAGTCGAGCATTGTTGTGCCGCCGACTTGTGCTATGAGTTGAGCCGAAAAAGCCACAATACCGATTGGAAGCACAGCAATCAGCCAACGGATAAGTGTGAAAAGAAGTTCCTGAAGTCCGGACAGTCCGCTTAGCAGAGTGTCTTTAGCCTTGGACTCTGGCATTTTTGAAAGTGCGATGCCTACGGCGAAGCATATTAGGATAAGAGCCAGCACATTGCCTGTGAGAAGTGGCTCTACGATATTGTCAGGAATTACCGACATCAGATGATCGGTGTATGAGAGATGTTCCGTCGAGACAGCCGTTGCTGATTCCGCTGCCACGGCTCCTGCTGGAAGATTGCCCGGAGCAATCCATAGATATAGTGCGAGTCCCACAATCGCGGCTGTGGTTGTGGTGAGCAGGGTGTAGGTTAGGGTAGTGCGGAACATGCGACGCATGTCGCGGCCACCGCCGAGCGATGCTAATGTTGAAATTACTGCCAGCACAATAGTCGGTACAGCCAAAAGTCGGAACAGTCGTGTGAAAATAGTTGCTATGACGTTCATCACGGAGTCTATTGCCTCTATCCTCAGCAGACCTAATCCCACGCCTACAGCCAATGCTGCAAGCCATATTGCAATCTGATATCTTTTCATAGCGCGTTTGTAGTGTTGAATACGACACCACTATAACGCGAAGTCTGACAGATTGGTTCTGTTTGCGTGAATGCGTGAAATTGATTTATGACTGTTCGGTAGATCCTCCGTCAGCCGATGGCGCGTCGGGCTTCCGGCGGTTGTGGCCACCGCGGTGATTGCGTCGGCGTGGCTGTCGTTTTTCTCCGTTTTGCGCCGAGGACTCGATATTGTTGACCGGCTTGTCAGAGGTTTGCTCCGATGTGTTTGCTTGCGGTCTGTCTTTTGCTGTTCGTTGGGGTCTGCGGCGACGGTCGTTTCTATTGCGGCGTTGCTGTCCGTTGCGACGGTTGTCGCGTTTCGGGCCATCTTCATTTTCTGCGGTCTCGGGCGTGTCTTCCGGTTGTCCGCCGACCACGAGACGTTCGATCCGCTTACCGAGAAATTTCTCTATGCCGGCCCAACGGCGGCGGTCGCGGTCGCTGACAAGCGTCAGAGCCTCACCATCGGCATCTGCTCGTGCTGTGCGGCCGATACGGTGTACGTAATCTTCAGCATCGTGTGGAACATCGTAGTTCACAACCATCGTGATATCATCAATATCGATGCCTCGGGCAACGATGTCGGTTGCCACAAGGATGTCAGTGTGCCCGGCTTTGAAATCGTGCATGACTTCATCGCGTTTGGCCTGATCGAGATCGGAGTGCATTTCCCCGATCTTGAATTTGGCGCGTCGAAGTTCCCGGGCCAGATCCTTGACCTTTAGTTTCGATGCCGCGAACACTATAACGCGTTTGGCCTCCGTGTATTTAAGCATCTTTTTGAGTATCTCCGACTTCTGAGGCTCGTAGCACATGGCCACACGCTGATGTATCTTGTCGGCCGGACGCGAGACGGCTATCTTTACTTCTGCCGGATTGCTCAGGATAGTTTTGGCAAGTTGCTGTATCTTCGGGGGCATTGTGGCCGAGAACATCAGCGTCTGGCGTTCCTTGGGCAGATGTTTGACAACTTGCATTATATCGTCATAGAAGCCCATGTCGAGCATTCTGTCGGCCTCGTCAAGGATAAAGAAGCTCACTCTTGAGAGATCGACTTTTCCCATCTGAAGATGGGCGAGCAGACGGCCGGGTGTTGCTATGACCACATCCGCACCGAGCAAAAGACTTTTCTGTTGCTGGGCGAAAGTGACGCCATCGGTTCCTCCATAGATTGCCAACGAACTGAGGTTTAGAAAATAACCGAAGCCCTCAAGCTGACGGTCTATCTGCATTGCAAGCTCGCGTGTCGGTGCCATGACTATGCAGTTGACGGCATCTTCAGGAAACTCACCATCGGCAAGGCGGTTTAGTACAGGGAGCAGGTAAGCGGCGGTCTTGCCGGTGCCTGTCTGTGCCACGGCTATAAGGTCACGGCCTTCAAGAGTCAATGGAATGGATTGTTCCTGGATCGGGGTGCATTCGCTGAAACGCATTGCGTCGAGCGCGTCAAGCACATCGTAGTTTAAGTCAAATTCGTCGAACCTCATCGGTTGGAATAAAATAGTCAGTTAGATTTCACTGCAAATTTAATTATAATCCGTGAATAGTCCAAAACCGGCTCACAATCCAGTGGATAATATCAGTTCATCTGTGGATTCAACGGATGATATAGCCATCCGCGGAATTCATCTCCGAGCAGCTTGACATGGCGGTGCCAATAGGATTCATGGGAGCCGGTCAGCAGCCGGTCTTTTTCGGGTATTTCCATCACCGCCCATACATGGTTGCGCAGCTCTTCGTCGAGCTGCCCCGGGCTCCATCCGCTGTAGCCTATGAAGAATCGTATGCACCCCTCGAGCGGACACCCTGAGTTGACGTATTCGATCATCGCTTCGAAATCTCCGCCAATATATAGGCCGGGGCTTATCTCTTTCGCGCCAGGGAGCAACCCTCCGAGGGTGTGGACGTAATAGAGTCTGTCGCACGACATTGGCCCTCCGCACCACACCGGTATCTCTTTCTCCTGCTTGATTCCTTTGACGAGTCCCTGCAGGGTGTAAGCAGTCGGGAGGTTGATCACTATGCCCATGGCGTTATTGGCCGGAGCATAGTCCACGAGCAGAATCACGGAATGGCCGAAATGCTGATCCTTAAGAAATGGTTCAGCCACGAGCAGCGCACCCGGATGAGGCATACCACTGGAAATATTGATATTGAACAGAATGTTGTCGAAATCGATCATTTTTTATGGCGTATAGGAGAGTTTGACACACTAAATTTAGTGTTCACCATTCATTATGGCAATTATTTTTAGTTAAAATTGATGTTTGTTGCCATATTTGTAACAGGAACGCGCTTTTTGGTAGAAAAAAACGTAAATCAGGTTATGCCTATTGCCCGTTCCGGTTGTTATCTTTGCATTGGAATTTTAATTGCACATTTAAACACTACATACAGATATGAAATTACAGGATATTCACTCACCGGCCGACATCAAGTCACTCTCTGTTCCCGAACTTGAGGATGTAGCCTCGCAGATTCGCGATGCGCTGCTGACCAAACTGTCGCGCCATGGCGGACATATCGGCCCCAATCTCGGCATGGTCGAGATGTCGATAGCCATGCATTATGTTTTTGACCTCCCGAATGATAAGATTGTCTACGACGTCTCCCATCAGAGCTATGTCCATAAGATGCTGACAGGACGTATGGATGCTTTTGTTAATCCGGAAGACTATGATAAGGTGACCGGGTTCACGAATCCTAAGGAAAGCCCTACGGATATTTTCACGATAGGCCACACCTCTACCGGCGTCAGCCTTGCCGGAGGTCTGGCTAAGGCGCGCGACCTGCGTGGGGGAACGGAGCGGATTGTAGCCGTGGTCGGCGACGGTTCTCTCAGCGGTGGCGAAGCATTCGAAGGTCTTGACTATGCAGCTACTCTTGGATCCAACTTTATTATCGTGGTCAACGACAATGACATGTCGATTGCTGAAAACCATGGCGGATTATATGAAAATCTCCGTCAGCTCCGTGAATCCGATGGTAATTGTCCTACTAATTTCTTCCGTTCGCTCGGACTCGACTATCGCTATGTGGCTTATGGAAATGACATAGCGACACTCGTAAAGGCATTTGAGGATGTACGTGACATCGATCATCCTGTCGTTTTGCATATATGCACGCAGAAGGGCAAAGGGTATGCTCCTGCTGAGGCCGATAAGGAGCGCTTCCATTTTGGCGGTCCGTTTGATCGCGCCACAGGCAATCCGCTGCATATCAGCGAAGCTCCCGATTATGGTACACTGACTGCTGAATATCTGCTCGGAATGATGAAGGAAGATCCATCGGTCGTGGCTATCACTGCCGGCACTCCGGGTGTCATAGGCTTCACTCCCGAGCGTCGGCGTCAGGCAGGTCGTCAGTTCGTCGACGTTGGCATCGCCGAGCAGGAAGCTGTAGCGTTGGCTTCCGGCATCGCCAAGGGAGGCGGCAAGCCATTCTTCGGAGTGGTAAGCTCGTTTGTTCAGCGCGCCTACGATCAATTGTCGCAGGATATGTCGATCAACGGGACTCCGGCCGTGATCGGATTGTTCTATGCCACGATCTGCGGCATGAACGATGTGACCCACCTCGGATGGTTTGATATAGCTCTGATATCCAATATCCCGGGGATAGTATATCTGGCACCCACATGTATGGAGGAATATTTCGCTATGCTCGGATGGGCCATGCGTCAGCAGGAACATCCGGTGGCTATCCGCGTTCCCGGCACGGCGGTTGTGCAGACCGGGCGTAGTTTCCCGACCGACTATTCCGATATTGACTCTTATGCTGTTGCCCATCGTGGCGACAAGGTCGCTGTAATCGGTGCCGGAGCTTTCTTTAGCCTCGGCGAACAGGTTGTGGCCGGTCTCAAGGAGCAGGGTGTTGATGCCACGCTTATCAATCCTCGTTTCCTCAGTGGTCTCGACCGTCAGTTGCTCCTTGAGCTGACCAAGGATCATAGCGTTGTTGTCACTCTCGAGGATGGCGTTCTTGATGGCGGATTCGGCGAGAAAGTGGCGCGGTTCTATGGCTCCATGCCTATGAATGTGCTGTGCTATGGTGTCAGGAAAGAATTTGTCGACGGATATAAATACGATGAGATTCTGAAAGCCAACAGGCTTACATCGCCTCAGATCGTTGAGGATGTGATGCGTCTTGTCTGATCTGGGCAAAAGATTGATGTCCGGTATGTTTCCTATGTGGAGGCATACCGGACATTTCTGTATGGAATCGTATAAAATAAGAAAAATTAATATTGTCGGGTGAACTTCTACCGGATTGTTTTCGTATTTTTGCATAGAAGATATTTAACGTCGAAAAATACATATATACATGTCATCCGTAACCAAAAAAGCAGCTCTGGAATACCACAGTGAGGGTAAGCCGGGCAAAATTGAAATAGTCCCTACAAAACCTTATGCAACTCAACACGACCTTGCTCTGGCCTATTCGCCGGGTGTGGCCTATCCCTGTGAGGAGATAGAAAAAAATCCGCAGGATGTCTATGAATACACCAACAAAGGCAATCTCGTCGCCGTTATCTCGAACGGAACGGCAGTCCTCGGCCTTGGCAACATTGGCCCTTTGGCCGGTAAACCCGTGATGGAGGGCAAGGCACTTCTGTTTAAGATTTTTGCCGGACTGGATTGCTTCGACCTTGAAGTGGCCGAGAATGATCCCGACAAGTTTATTGAGATTGTAAAATCCCTTGCTCCGACATTTGGAGGCATCAATCTGGAGGACATAAAGGCTCCTGAATGTTTCGAGATCGAGCGTCGTCTGAAAGAAGAATGTGACATCCCTGTGATGCACGACGATCAGCATGGCACCGCCATCATCTCTGCTGCCGGACTCCTCAACGCTCTTGAGATCCAGGGTAAGAAGATCGAGGATGTGCGTCTCGTTGTCAACGGAGCCGGCGCGGCTGCTGTATCATGCACGCGTCTATATATCGCTTTGGGCGTGAAGAAAGAAAATGTGGTGATGTGCGACAGTAAAGGCGTGCTCAACGCATCGCGTACCGGACTCAATGAGCAGAAAAAAGAATTTGTCACCGATCGCCCTGTCAACACTCTGGCCGAGGCTATGGTCGACGCCGACGTGTTCCTCGGGCTTTCCGTAAAGGATGTCGTTACCCCTGAAATGCTTAAGTCAATGGCTCCTAAACCCATTGTATTCGCGCTCGCCAACCCCGATCCTGAAATTGCCTATGATCTGGCTCTGGAGTCCCGTCCCGATATCATATTTGCAACAGGCCGCAGCGATTATCCCAACCAGATCAACAATGTCCTCGGCTTCCCCTACATTTTCCGTGGTGCCCTTGACTGTGGTGCGACAACCATCAATGAGGCCATGAAGCTTGCTGCTGTCAGAGCTATTGCCGACCTTGCAAAACTGCCCGTTCCTCCGGTTGTGAACACAGCCTATGATATGACCGATCTCCATTTCGGACAATTCTATATATTGCCTAAGCCTCTTGACCCACGTTTGCTCACAACCGTCGCTCCAGCTGTCGCTCGTGGTGCTATGGAGAGCGGTGTGGCTCGTCGTCCCATCACCGACTGGGACAAATACGAAGAAAAATTGCGCTCGCTTATGGGCTACGACAATAAGCTCATGCGCCGTATCTTTGATCAGGCCAAGTCGCGTAAGAAACGCGTGGTGTTCGCCGAGGCAAATACCGACAAGATGCTCAAGGCCGCTGTCATTGCACGCAAGGAGGAACTGCTCATCCCGATCCTGCTCGGCAACGAGGAGATGATCCAGAAACGCGCCGATCGTCTCGGACTCGACATTTCCGGCATCGAGATTATCAATCTGCGCCATGATCGTGAGGCCGAACGCCGCAAACGTTTTGCAAAGCGTCTCTATGCCGAGCGTCAGCGTCAGGGTGTAAGCTATCCGGAGTCTCTCGAAAAAATGTTCGACCGCAACTACTTCGGTATGATGATGGTGCAGGAGGGCGAAGCCGATGCGTTCCTCGGAGGTACATACTCGGCCACTCACTCAATCGGTGAGATTGCCAAGGAGGTTGTCGGCATCCGTCCAACCTACAAGACTTTCGCATCAATGCACATCATGAACACTAAGAAGGGCACCTTCTTCCTGACCGACACTCAGGTCAACAAACAGATGGATGCCGACACGCTGTTCGATGTGGCCAGACTGACACGTAATTCTGTCGAATATTTTGCCCATCGTCCTGTGATGGCGATGCTTTCGTATAGTAATTATGGATCAAGCGACGAGCCTGAATGCCGCAACTCCCGTGAGGTTGTCGACCGTATGCACCAGGCCTATCCCGATCTGCTGATCGATGGTGAGATGTCGATCAACTTTGCAATGAACCAGGAACTGCGCGACAAGACATTCCCGTTCAATCGTCTCAAAGGCGAGAACGTGAACACCCTCGTGTTCCCCAATCTCAGTTCGGCCAGCACGGCCTATAGAATGATGCTTGAGATGGGTGGCGAGGCTGTCGGTCCTATTCAGATGGGTCTTAACAAACCGATCCACTATATCAGTGTCAATTCCCCTGTTAGAAACATCCTCAACCTTGCCGTTGTGGCGGCCATTGATGCTCAGGTGGCCGACGATGGCGGTGGCGTTGTCGACAAATAAGAATCCTATCGTGCGTATTGATTCAATGCAAGTATGAATCAATGCGCACGATTATTTATAACCATCAATAACCTGAACCAATCATGAAAAAACGACTCCTGACCTTGACCCTGATCCTTGCCTCCGCATTAGGAACTTTCGCCGCCTCGCCTAAATATATATTCTATTTCATTGGCGATGGAATGGGGCTTGGTGCTGTATCTCTGACCGATTCATATCGTCGCATTGCTTTGGGCGATTCTCTCCCTATGGCAATGTTGTCTTTGCCGGTGACATCCTTTGCCACCACATGGTCGGCATCTTCGCCTGTCACTGATTCCGCAGCCGCCGGAACCGCTCTTTCTACCGGCTCAAAGACCCGTAATGGTATGCTCGGCATGACACCCGATTCAGTTCCGGCTGTATCTATGGCCGAGATTCTTCATGCCAAAGGGTATGGTGTAGGTCTTGTAACATCTGTAGCTCCCGACGATGCTACTCCCGGTGCGTTCTATGCCCATCAGCCCTATCGCGGAATGTTCTATGAGATCGGCTGCGATTTTGCTAAGAGTGGTTTCGAATTTCTCGGTGGAGCCGGACTCCGTGGACGCAAAGATTCCGACGGAAACCCTACGGATCTTCTCAATGTCATTGCCGATGCCGGTGTTCAGATTGTCTACGATCCCGATTCTGTCGCTTTGGCCGATAGCCGTAGGGTGATTCTTCTGGGCAAAGTGACGCAGTCCGACAATAATATAGGCTACGCGATCGACTCTATTCCCGGGGCAATGTCGCTCGAGCAGATGACTCGTGCCGCGCTTGCCCACATGCAGCGTGTCTCCCCCGATGGCTTTTTCATGATGGTGGAGGGCGGATCTATCGACCATGCCGCACATGCCAACGATGCTGCCACTGTCGTAAAGGAGACAATGGCTTTCGATCAGTCGCTTCGGGCTGCGTTGGAGTTCATGGAAGCCCATCCCGACGAAACCCTTGTTCTCGTCACAGCCGATCATGAGACCGGAGGACTTATCCTCGCTAACCGCACGCTCCATTATTACATCGAGCCGTCGTTGCTGCGCTATCCTCGGATGTCGAAGGAGGCCTTTTCCGATTATTGTAAATCTGTGTGGAAATCACGCATGGTTTTCACTTGGGATGACATGAAACGCGCCCTTTCGGAGCAGCTTGGCCTTTATGATTATATTCCGGTCAATGCTGAAGAGGATGCTGAATTGCAGGAGATGTTCACGGCGATGCTGGAGAATCGTTCCGCTGCCGATGAACAGTCGCTCTACAAGAATTTCAATGCTTTTTCAGTGGCAATATATGATCTGATAAATCGTGTCAGCGGTGCCGGTTGGACCACGGGCGACCATTCCGGAACGCCTGTGCCTGTTTTTGCATCCGGTGTCGGAGCCGGACGCTTTGTCGGAATGAAGGACAATACTGATCTGCCGAAGATCATTCTTTCCATTGTAGAGGAGGGTAGTAGATAATGAAGACCATCGGATTGCTTTCCGACACCCATTCCTGTTGGGACGACCGTTATGCCCGACATTTTGCCGGCTGCGATGAGATATGGCATGCCGGTGATATCGGCGACATATCTATAATCGAGCGACTGGAGCAGATCGCGCCGGTCGTTCGTGCTGTCGCCGGAAATATCGACGGTGCGGAGATCCGTCGGAAATGTCCGGAAGTGCAGCGGTTCACGGTAGAAGGTGTCAAGGTGTGGATGACCCATATCGGAGGTTACCCGGGCAAATATTCAAGGGGAGTCAAAGCCATCTTGCAGGATGCCGGAATAAAGTTGATGATCTCAGGTCATTCCCATATCTTGAAAGTGATCCCCGATCGTGAGCTTGGACTGCTGCATGTCAACCCCGGAGCCGCCGGATATCATGGATGGCAGAAAGTCCGCACATTGATTAAAATGACGCTCGACAATGGCAATATTGTCGGTTTGGACGTTATAGAATTAGGTAAAATGAAATTGAAATGAAGAAACTGTTTATACTCGTCATTGCTTTGGCTGCTGTTTTGGGCGCCTGCAAGACCAATGAGGCCAACTATCGCGCGGCCTATGAGAAAGCCAAGGAACGCCGGACGGAGACCGGTGATTCTCTGACCACATCGCAGCTCCGTTCAAGCCTGTTACCGAAAGATGTGGTGATAGGTTCTGACACACTACCGGTCATGACATTCCCCGTCAGCGTCTATTCCGACAAAAACGATAAAAACAATGTGCCGGTGGGAGAATTGAAGAAATATCTCATCGTCGTCGGGCAGTTCCGTCAGATCTTCAATGCCGGATCTATGGCACGTCGCATTGCCGATAATGGCCTCGAAGGTGCGTTTGTTGTCTACAATCGTCAGAAAGACTATTTTGTTATAGCCGCTTCTACCGATAACCCCGACGAAGTTGCCGGCCTGCTCAATGGAGTCCGTTCCGACCGATCGCTCTCTTTGCGCTCGCCATATCCCTACGTCCTTCGTCCTGCGCAGTTTGTCCGCTGATTTATCTTATCTTGGCCTTGACCTTGTGAAATGTGTTCTTCGGACACAATAGCAGCCGTATTATCATGTCTGATAGGGCCGGGCGAAGTTTCGTTGATGACAAGATCAATTTATTGACCGGACCTTTGAACGATTCTCCGGGATTGCACTCGATATCGCGTTGCAGTTGCCGGTAGATGTTCAGAATCCCTATGCGGTCGGTGCGTTTGGAGGGATTGAGGTAGATGGGCCTGATTATATTGTAAAAGAAATAGCTTTGGAATAACTGTTGGATTGCTTTGCGTTGAATCCGATCGCCTATCCTGTTGATCTCGTCATAGAGACGGGTCATGAATTTCAGGCGTTTCAGGGCATACTCTGTAGCGTTGAATCTCTCCATCGAACGGGTCAGTGACTCAGGATTCTCCACATACGTATAGTTCAGATTCCCGATAGTCGATACCGATTTGGCATATCTGAGAAGTCTCCAGTTGAAGATATGGTCTTCCCCTACATCTTCTATATCTGTTGCCATCCTTGCCCGGTTATCCTCTAAAAGCGATCTTCTGTATAGTTTGTTGACGGTTGATCCTATAAGGATCATGTTAGCTATGTTTCCGGCATTGAGTATGAAATCGGAGATGTCATATCGGCCCGGAATTGGCGACAGATCCGTTTTATGGCCTCGTATAGTCATTCTTATTCCGCATATCACTATGTCCGCCTCCGGAGCGTTCATATAATCCGATAGCAATGTGGGGCTGACATAATCGTCGGAATCTATGAAGCAGACATAATCGCCGGTCGCCTTATCAAGCCCTTGGTTTCGTGCGCTCGCTGCTCCGCCGTTTGTTTTGTGGATCACCGTTATTCGGCTGTCCTTTTTCGCAAGTGCGTCGCAAAGTACGCCTGATCGATCCGGCGACCCGTCGTCAACAAGTATTAATTCCCAGTCGGTATAGGTCTGCTCTATGACGCTGTCTACACATTTTTCAATGTATTCCTCAGCTTTGTAGACCGGGACTATTATGGAGACCTTGGCTTTTTTCATCAGCTAAAGGTAAACTAAGATGCTGTGGCTTGTGCTTGCTTCGACCCCGGAAGCCATGTGAGTTTTTTCCATACCCATTCCAGTGGCCCCTGACGGTGGGACGACAGCCATGCACGGCTCCACATCAGCTGTATGCCGAAGATCACGAATCCTATCAGCATGGAAAGCGTCGGGCCGCAATATTGATACAGGCCGAGACCGAAGTGGTAGAACACCGCCACTCCGATAATCGACTGGGTGATGTAATTTGTCAGCGACATGCGTCCATAGGGGATGGTCATGCGTTGAAACCGGTAGCCTCTGTTGTTGGCATGAAACCAGCAGAGGATAAACATGGATACGAGCATAGCCATTATGGTGAAGTTGACAGGCATCCCTAAGGCAAGGCTGAAATGGCTGATCCATGTCTTGTGGGTAAGCATCGGAGCGACATTCACCTTGATAGTGAAGATGATCGCGAAGGCTACGAGGGCTGTCACGAAGACACGTTGCCAGAAGCGTTTGTTGGCGGCGTTGCACACGAATTTTTCCGTGCGGCCGAGCCACATTCCCAGCATGAACAGAGCAGGTGTCTGACAGATTCTGCCGGCCTCCACCTGCCACGTGTTGCTGTAGAGCTGACCGTTGCCTATGTTGTTGACCATCATCTCCCAGAGATTGCCATGCGCCGCTATGCGTTCGGCATCCTTGGCATAGATCAGGAAGTGGGAATTTGTGTCTATGTATGCCGGATTGAAATGGGCGGTCAGTAGATGGATCCAGTCTATTGGCTGACACAGAAGCACTCCGGCCACTATCAGCAATGTGCGGTTGCTCCACGAGGATGCAGGGATAATGAGAAGGCCGCAGAAAGCATAAAACAGCAATATATCGCCGTTGTAAAACAGCGCATGAAGCTGCGCGAAACAGGCCAGCAACAGCATCCTCCAGGCGAATCGCAGACGGAAATCATCGCCACGGCGGCGTGCGTTGCGCATCTGGATGTAGAAACTGAAGCCGAACAGAAGCGAGAAGGTGGCATAGGCTTTTCCTGCAAACAGAAACCACACGGTCTCCATCGTGTATTGATCCAGCGTTGTCAGCCAGTCCGGTTGCCATTTCGGAATAAAGAAAAGATTATAATGCTCTATGCTGTGGAGCATTACTATCGCCAGCAATGCGAATCCGCGGAGGGCATCCACAACGTCAAGGCGTTGATTCTTCTTGGTCACTATCATTGTGCTTAAGATTGGTTTTATGGCAACATTAGAGATCTGCTGTTCGCCTGTCACCCTAACATAGTCCATTTTCGTTACAAAGATAGTGCTTTTCCCTGAATAAACCACCCCACTCCCATCTTTCCCCATCATTTCCCTTTTGTTTGCCCTCAAATCGCCTGCTGATTTCCAATCCCCATCCCTCCAATCAGCTAATCTACTCTCAGCTCCCCATTACCCCTGTCGGGGTCACGGCTCTCCGAGCCGTCGATCCTCCACTAACATTCTCCCATCTCCCTGATCGGGGTGGCGGCACTCCGAGCCGCCTACCGAATCCCACCCTGCCATCCACAAATCTCCTGATGATTTCCAATCCCAATCCCCAATCAGCTAATCTCCCCTCAGCTCCAATTATCACTGTCGGGGTCACGGCTCTCCGAGCCGTTGATCCGCCACTATCACTCGCCCATCTCCCTGATCGGGGTGGCGGCACTCCGAGCCGCCTACCGATACGATATAGTCTAAAGTGGTCAAATTCGACCATTTTGAAATTAGGGTTGTGTATAAGTTCCCATGGCCAAGAAACATCCGCCACCGGAAACTACAGATCTTGCTCTTGAAACAGTCTCTGATGCAGAGCCTCGGCGCATCGTTCGCCGTCAATAGCCGCCGAAACTATTCCCCCTGCATATCCGGCGCCTTCGCCGCAGGGATAGAGCCCGGGGATGCTCTCGGAAACTAATGTCTGAGGGTCACGGGGGACGCGTACTGGTGCCGACGTGCGTGTCTCGTCTCCGATCAATGTGGCTTCCGATGTGAGGAAGCCTTTCTGTTTGCGCCCAAATTCTTCGAATCCTTTCTGCAAACGGCTCGCGATACCCTTGGGAAGCAGTTTGTCTATGCGTGCCGGATGAATCCCGGCGGCGTAGGAGGTGGAGGGTAGGGAGGTACTTGGTCGCGATGCCACGAAGTCGGTCATACGTTGGGCCGGTGCATTCTGGCTTTGGCCTGATTCTTCAAAGAATCGGCGTTCTATCTCCTGTTGGAAATGCATCATTCTGAGTGGATCATCGCCGGCTACATCCTCTGGCAACACTTCCACCACCATGCCCGAATTAGACCATTTGGTGCCACGGTTGGAGGGTGACATGCCGTTGACTACCATTTCTCCGGGGGCACTTGCCGCCGGAATGATCACTCCGCCCGGACACATGCAGAACGAATAGACAGCTCGGCCATCGACACGTGTCAGCATCGAATATTCAGCTGGTGGCAGATAGCGGCCACGTCCATCGCGGCTGTGATATTGCAGACAGTCTATCAGATGTTGCGGATGTTCAAGGCGCACACCCACGGCGATCCCTTTCGGCTGTAGGCTGACCCCTTCTTCAAGCAACATTTTGTAAACGTCACGTGCCGAATGTCCTGTCGCTAAGATAACCGGACCTGAAAATTCGCGGCCATCCGATGTGATCGCTCCGGTGATCTCTCCGTTTTCCGATTTCAGTCTGCTGACTTTCGATTCAAACTTCACCTCTCCGCCATGCTTTTCAATGGTCTGCCGCATGGCTTTGATCACCTCCGGCAAGCGGTCTGTCCCTATATGTGGATGAGCATCGATAAGTATTGATTCCTGCGCTCCATGCTGGTGGAAAACTCGCAGAATTTTGTCCACAGGTCCGCGTTTCTTGCTTCTGGTGTACAGCTTTCCATCTGAATATGCTCCTGCGCCACCCTCTCCGAAGCAATAGTTCGAGTCGGGATCAATCTCCCCGGCTCGTGCTATCCGAGCCATGTCTTTGCGTCGGGAGTCAACATCTTTTCCTCGTTCAAGAACTATGGGACGGACACCGAGTTCTATCAGTCTGAGTGCTGCAAAAAGTCCTGCCGGACCGGCTCCTATGATAACGGCTTGTGGAGCGTCGGATGGCAGTTCGCGGTACTCTATCGGAACGAAAAGTGGGTGTTCCGGTGCCTTCTCGTCGATATATACCTTTACCGACAGATTGACCATCACGCGGCGTTGACGTGCGTCGATGGATCGCTTGGCTATCACCACGTCGCTGATCCTGTTTGCGTCGACCGATAGCTGGGTGCTGATTGTGGCTTGAAGACGTAGCGGATTATAGGCGGTGGCCGGATCCACCCGGAGTTGCAGGTCTGTGATCATCGTTGAAATTTGACGTAGGTTTGTTCTGACGGTTGATAGTTCTCGTCGTCCCAGAGTCCGCTGGAAATCATCAGGTCGGCGCTGACAAGATTGCATGCTATAGGTACGTTGTGCAGACGGCATTGACGCAGAAGCATCTGTATGTCAGCCTCGTGGGGTTGCGCATTGAGGTCGTCGATCAGGAAAACGGCTAAGTCTATTTCGTTGCGGACCACCATTGCTGCGATCTCGGCATCGCCTCCCATCGGGCCTGAGTTCATGCACTGGATGTCGGCGGTGATACCTATTTCATCAAACGCCTTACGGATCAATCCTCCGGTAGTCCCGGTGCATACTATGCGATGTTTTGACAGCAACGGGGCGTTGTAACGAGCCCAGGATACCATATCGGCTTTGCGTTGGTCATGTGCCACAAGGGCTATTGTCAGATGTTTTTTCATTTCGTTATTGCTTGTTGGTGAGGAAAAAGTTTATTCATGCGTCTGTTCATGATGATCAGCGTAACGATGGCGAAGATGAATGCTATGCCGTCGGAGGCCGACATGCTGGCCCACACTCCGTTTATGCCGAAATGACGGGGCAGGATGATCAGGAACGGGATCAGGAAGATCAGCTGGCGTGTCAGCGACAGGAAGATGGAGATCTTTGGCTTGCCTACACTCTGGAAAAAGTTTTGGATCACGATCTGGCACCCGACGAGCGGATAGCAGATGAAGAATATACGCGAACCATGGTCGGCGATCGCTGTCAGCTGATGATCGGTGGTGAACATCGAGCTGATGATACCCGGGAAAAACTCTGTCGCGATCCAGCCGGCGGTGGTTATTCCTACACCAAGCCAGATGCCTATCCGTAATGTCCTTTTGACTCGTGTCCATTCTCCTGCGCCGTAGTTGAAACCCAAGATCGGTTGCATGCCTTGCGTGACACCGAACACGATCATCACGAAAAACATTGTCGTGCGGTTCAGGATTCCGTATGCTCCCACGGCAAGATTGCCGTTGTCGCCGCCGTAATCGAGCAATGCCTTGTTGATAAACACAACGACTATGCATGCACAGATGTTCATCAGAAATGGCGACAGGCCGATTGAATAGATCCTTTTGGCTATTGCCGCACTGAACCAGTTGTTATGGATATTCAGATGAACGAACGATTTTTTCGACAGGAAATGCCACATGACCCAGATGCAGGCGGCCGATTGTGCCATGATGGTCGCGGTCGCTGCGCCGCGGATGCCCCAGTCGAGGGTGAAAATGAAGATCGGGGCGAGGATCACGTTGACAAGCACCGACAGCAGAGCCGAAATCATCGCCTTGCGAGGATATCCCGTGGCTCGCATTATGTTGTTGAGTCCTATGAAGATATATGATATCGGGGTGCCGTAGAGGATAACGGTCATGAATTCCTTGGCATAGGGCAGAGTCTCTGCTGTCGCTCCGAAAAAGAGCAGGATCTTGTCGAGGAACAGGAGCGTAAGCCCTCCGAAAACAACTGAGTGGATCAGGCACAGAAGCATGACGTTGTTGACAACATCCGTTGCTCTCGAAATGTTTTTCTGACCCAGGAATATCGACGAGATGGTGGCGCCACCTACTGCGATCAGCGTACAGAATGCAATCACAAGGTTCATCAGCGGAAAGGTGATGGCGAGTCCGGAAATTGCCATCGCACCGACTCCGCGACCTATGAAAATGCTGTCAATGATGTTGTAGAGCGAGGTGGCCACGCTGGCTATGATCGCCGGCACGGAGTATTGGATCAGCAGCTTGGATATTGATTTGCTGCCGAGATCCATCGGGCTTGATGTTGATTTTGCGTTATCCATTTGGTGTTTCGTACCGCAAAATTAACACATAATTTCGGCTTATGGTTGCTTTTCTGCGCTTTTGTATATGCTTTTTCTCGTCAACCGTTGTCAGATCTCTATCCCGAGTTCCTTCCTGAGCTTTATTGTCAGGCCTTTTGCCGTCTGGATATAGGCATGGCGGATCAGGGAGATTTGTAGCTGTTCAGGCAGATCGCCATGATAATCCACCGAAACCCAATGCCGCTTGTTCATGTGGAATCCGGGGCGGATACCGGTGTATCGATCCTGTAATTCAAGTGAATAGTCCGGATCTATTTTGAGGTTGTAGAATCCCCACTTGCCGGTCAGGTCAAGCAGACAGAATTGCTTGCCGCCGATCTCGAACACAAGATAGTCCGGACCATACGGGCATCGCTCTGTCACATGCGGCAATGACAGGGTTGTATCCCTGACTTTCTCTATATCCATTTTCCTCAGAGTATGATTTCAGATAATGGCCGTTTCGGAACATGGTGTACCCCATCCGGTGTGCGGTAGTAGCGGATGTCGGCATCCGGTGTGCCATCGGTGTCCACTATTATCGGTTTTTCCGCCGGATAACCTAATGCGAGCACATACCGTGGTTCAATGCCATCGGGAAGATTCAGAATCCGTTTCAGCTCGGGAGCGTTGAATGCCTTGATTATGCATGCTCCTATCCCGAGCGATCTCGCTCCGAGGGTGAGAGCCTGAAGTTGCAGACCGTCGTCACACAGGCAGTTGCTGCCATATCGCGTGTCAAGACACTGGACAAGATATGCCGACGGGCGTTCTCCATCTTCCGGACCGTCCCAGTCCGTGAAATATCCGGCCCAGGCCAGCAGTGGATACACCATCGCGCAATCCGCCTCGCTATCCACTATCCGGTAGCGCAACGGCTGCATGTTGCGTCCCGATGCGCAGAATCGGGTAAGATCCACGAGCTCTGTCAGAATTTCCATACCTATCCGGCGGCTCTGCTCAAAGCGGCGTATAGACCGGTCTTCACTCAATAATTGTCTCAATGCTTCAAATCTTTCCATGCGTTTTCGTTTGTTCTGGTTGCCTGTCTTTATAACGGCTGAAAAAATTTTATAGTATGTCCCCAACCTTTCAACTATGGCTAATGTTTTAATACTGAACTTGTCTATAAAACAAATTCCTAACATAAAAACACATATCCTATGAAAGATCCTGATTTTCGCGACGGCGATGCAAAAACTGATGTTTTTGGTTCAAACGCAATGTTGCAGCCCTCGCCTGTAGAACGTATCCCTGATGGCCCTACAACACCTGAAACCGCTTATCAGATGGTGAAGGATGAGATCTATGCCCAGACTCAGCCTCGTCTGAATATGGCGACTTTCGTCACAACCTACATGGACGATTATGCTACGAAACTGATGAACGAGGCTATCGCCATCAACTATATCGATGAAACGGAATATCCACGTGTGGCCGTGATCAATGGCAAGTGTATCAATATCGTTGCCAATCTTTGGAACAGTCCTGAGGAAAGTAAATGGAAAACCGGTGCGCTCGCTATCGGTTCGTCGGAGGCCTGTATGCTTGGAGGTATAGCAGCTTGGATCCGTTGGCGTGAGAAACGTAAAGCGCAGGGCAAGCCCTACGATAAACCTAACTTCGTGATTTCCACTGCCTATCAGATCTGTTGGCAGAAGTTCGCCGAGTTGTGGCAGATCGAGATGCGCACCGTGCCTATCTCGCTTCAGAAAACTACTCTTGATCCCGAAGCCGTGATCAAGCTTTGCGATGAAAACACTATCTGCGTCGTGCCTATAATGGGTGTGACATGGACTGGCTTGAACGATGATGTGGAGGCTCTTGATGCTGCTCTCGACAAGTTCAATGCCGAGACCGGATTCGATGTGCCTATACATATCGATGCTGCTTCCGGTGGCTTCATCATGCCTTTCCTCGCCCCGGAAAAGAAGTGGGACTTCCGCTTGAAATGGGTGCTTTCGATCTCGACATCAGGCCATAAATACGGCCTTGTCTATCCGGGACTCGGATGGGTCGTATGGAGAGATAAGAAGTATTTGCCGGATGTGATGTCGTTCAGTGTCAACTATCTCGGCGCTGAGATACGTCAGGTCGGACTTAATTTCTCGCGTCCTGCCGCCCAGATCCTCGGCCAGTATTATCAGTTCATCCGTCTCGGATTCCAGGGATATAAGGAAGTGCAGTTCAACACTCTCGCTGTTGCTCAGTATCTCCACGATGAGATTGCAAAGATCGAACCATTTGTGCCCTACGATAAGGAATGTCCCAACCCGTTGTTCGCATGGTTGATAAAGCCTGAGGTGCAGAAAGACTACAAATGGACTCTGTTCGACCTTCAGGACAAGCTTGCCCAGAAAGGATGGATGGTTCCGGCCTACACTATGCCAAAGGATATTGAGGAAATTGTTGTGATGCGAATCGTGGTGCGCCATGGTTTCAGCCGTGATATGGCCGATCAGCTGCTGTCCGATATCAAGTTTGCTATCGCTGAGCTGAATGAGCTGGAATATCCCACACCCAGCCGTATCAAGATCGAGAAAAACATTCCGATCATATCCAGTAAGTTCAATCACACCGGACGTTGATCCGAACTGGTATTACAACTCTGTAGGGGCAGACATTCAATTGTTTGCCCCATTTTTTTTATAATTTGTTGATCATGGCATATTGCGAAAGGCCGTCGGCTATATTGACGGCATGGAGGAACGCCGGAAGCGATCTGTTGTCGCTGTCAACGTTGAGTATCTTGATGGTTTTGGACGAGAATTGCTTTACAGCATTGGCAAGCAATCCGGTGGCTATACCTTTACGGCGGAATGGCTCGGCTACTGCGATCTGGGCAATATCGCCGCTCTGTGGATCCGAGACACAATATCCAACGGCCTGTCCGGCGTGATATGCGGCTGTCATGTTCAGCCGGGCGGCTCCGCGCTCAATCGACTCGATGTCGTTTTGCCACGATGGCTTGAAATCGCAGAACCCCTGCAAATTGCGTACGGTGTTGCAGTCCGTCTGCTGGATCTCTATCTCTATGCTTTTGGATCTGTCAAGCCGCAATTCGCCGACGGTCTGATTGTAGCAGTTGTATCTGGCCGAGATGCTGAAGCCATTGGCCTTATAGATCGAAATTGCAGGTGCGTTGTCCTGAAGCACTTCAAGCAGGTATTGGCGTATTCCGGCCTGTCTAAGTAAAGGCACTGAATGGCGGAAAATCATTCCGGCAAGCCCGTTGCCCCGGTATTCCGGACGCGTTCCGGTTCCGCAGTCATAGCATGTCGCGCTTCCGTCATACTCTCCTGTGCCGTTTAGCGTGAATGCAGCTATTTGTCCGTCAACCAAGGCTGCATACGACAGCACCGGGTTGAATCCACGTCTTTCGAGCATGGCCTCAATCTGTGCCCGGTCAAAGTTGACTGCATAGTCGCAGAATGCTTTCTGGAATGCATCTAAAATCTCATCTATGCCGGTGTCGGCCAGTGATATGATCCGGTATTCCTCTGCCATTAAAATTCGCTTGAGAAGTGGAAGCGGATCTTGGGGAAGTCGGATTGTGCCATCTGTAGCACATAGTTGGAGTCGGCAAGAAACACATCGCGTCCCTCGCGGTCTGTGGCCATGAACTGGTGCTTGCGCTTCTTGAACGCCTCAAGTGCGTCCTGGTCATCGCTCTCAATCCAGCATGCTTTATACAATGAAATCGGTTCCCAGCGGCATTGTGCGCCGTATTCGTGGAGCAGACGGTATTGTATCACTTCAAATTGCAGCTGACCTACTGTTCCGATGATCTTGCGGCCGTTGAACTGGTTGGTGAACAACTGTGCCACACCCTCATCCATCAACTGCTGGACACCCTTTTCAAGCTGTTTCGACTTCATGGGATCGGTGTTCTCGATATATTTGAACATCTCGGGTGAGAAGCTTGGCAGACCCTTGTAGTGCAGTGTCTCGCCGGAGGTCAGTGTGTCGCCGATCTTGAAGTTACCGGTATCGGGAATACCTACTATATCACCCGGAAATGCCTCATCGACAATGTTTTTCTTCTGAGCCATGAATGCAGTCGGGGCTGCAAATTTTAGTATTTTCCCTAAGCGGATATGTTTGTAAGGTGCGTTTCGTTCAAATTTGCCGGAACAGATCTTTACGAATGCAATGCAGGAGCGGTGGTTGGGATCCATGTTGGCGTGGATCTTGAACACGAATCCGGAGAAGTTCTCTTCCGATGGCTCAACCTTGCGCTCTTCAGCTTCGATTGGACGTGGCGATGGTGCTATCTGGACAAAGCAGTCCAGCAACTCTTTCACGCCGAATGTGTTGAGTGCTGATCCGAAGAACACGGGAGCCAGTTTGCCGTCGAGATATTCGTTGACATCAAATTCCGGATAAACACCCTCTATCAGTTCAAGGTCTTCACGGAGTTTCGCGGCGTCGGCATCGCCAACAGCCTCGTCAATGGCTGGATCGTTCACGTCGGTGATCTCCACGCGTTCCGATACTTTTTGTTTGTTGGGTGTGAAGAGGTCAAGGGTCTTTTCAAAAATGTTGTAGACACCCTTGAATTTAGCACCGATGTTGATCGGCCAAGACAGCGGTCTGACGGCGATCTTGAGTTCCGATTCAAGCTCATCGAGAATCTCGAACGGATCGCGTCCCTCGCGGTCGAGCTTGTTGACAAAGATAATTACCGGAGTGTTGCGCATGCGGCACACTTCCATCAGTTTTCTTGTCTGTTGCTCAACGCCTTTTGCCACGTCGACAACGATGATAACGCTGTCCACGGCTGTCAGGGTGCGGTATGTGTCTTCCGCAAAATCCTGGTGGCCGGGGGTGTCAAGAATATTGATCTTGTAGTCGCCATAGTTGAAGCCCATCACTGATGTCGCCACGGAGATTCCTCTCTGTTTCTCGATCTCCATCCAGTCGCTGGTGGCTGTTTTCTTGATCTTGTTCGACTTGACGGCACCGGCAATGTGGATAGCACCACCGAAAAGCAGCAGCTTTTCAGTCAGGGTGGTTTTACCTGCGTCAGGGTGGGAGATGATGGCAAATGTTCTGCGGCGTGATATTTCGTCGGTTATCTGTGACATGTTATCTTGGTGACTGATCGTTGGTTGGCTTAATTCTGTTCTTTTTTCAGGGTTTCGATGCATTTGCGGAGACTGTCCTCCCAATATGGGATTTCAATTCCGTAAGTACGTTTGATCATGGACTTGTCAAGAACGCTGTAGTGGGGACGGGTTGCCGGGGTGGGGTAGTCCTCGGTGGTGACCGGTGTGACTTTGCATGTGGTTAAGCCGGCTATTCTGTGGATGGCTTTGGCGAAGTCATACCAGGAGATGACACCCTCGTTTGAGAAGTGGAAGGTGCCGGGAACCCACTGACGGGCTGTCAGTATCGAGTGGATGGCATCTGCAAGATCGGCGGCCGAGGTCGGTGAACCGATCTGGTCGAACACTACTCTCAGTTCCGGTTTCTCGGCTCCGAGTTTCAGCATCGTCTTCACGAAATTATGACCATGTGTGGAGTAGAGCCACGCTGTGCGGAGTATTATGGCATCGGGGCAGAACGACAGAAGTATCATTTCGCCTTTCCTTTTGGTGGTGCCGTAAGTCGATGTCGGGTTTGTCTTGTCCGACTCTACGTATGGTCGGTAACTTTTGCCGTCGAACACATAATCCGTTGAGATATGCACAACTTTCACCCCGTATTTGGAGGCTGCCTTCGCTAAGTTTTGCACTGCATCCACATTGATTCTGTAGCATAGAGTCTGGTCTGATTCTGCCTTGTCCACGGCTGTGTATGCCGCACAATTCACAACATGGGTCAATTCATTCTTTTCGAAAAAATATTCAACAGCGCGTTCGTCAGTGATGTCAAGAGTATCAACATCCGTATAGATGGTGACCCCGGGACATTGCTGTTCCAGGACGCGATGCATTTCTTTTCCCAATTGGCCGTTTGCTCCGGTCACTAATATCTTCATGGTTCGTTTCTTTGAAAAGTCTTTGCAAAATTAGTCATAAAAAACCATTGTCTATATCTCATCGGCATGATTTTTTTCGATCTCGCTTCTCCCGAATGCGATTATAGCCCTCAGTTTTGTCATTCTCAACGTTATTTAGCAGGATTTAGAAGCGAGGAACGAAATAATTGTTTAAATTTGCTTTTTCAACGTAGATCAATTAAATGGGATTTATAAAGAAATTAACAGACTGGCTTGTTCCGGTGGCCGATCAACCGGCATCGGAAAGAGCGGATTCAAAGATATTGACACGTCAGGATATATTGGATTATCTTGAGGTGCACTTCAATCAGGAGATGGATTTTGAAACAACAAAATTCAGCCTCCTTTTCCACACATCGTATGTCATTTATCTCCGGCAGACGGATTATCTCCGTCTTTCTCCTTCGTTCGGACAGACGGCGATGGATGCCGTGAGTATGTTTCTCGACGCTGTGGCCAGAAAACTCCGCAAATATTCCGGATATCGGCCACATTCACGATTCTGGACTTTTCAGTTGGTATGCATTCCCGACGGAACAATTATCGACGGATTGCCGGACGATGTGCTGGACGAAAAGTCGATTGTCATAAAATCGTCACTATATCCCGAGGATATGTATGCTTCCGGTAATTCCGGACGGGTTGTGACCACGTTCCATTCTGTGAATTCGATGCGTGCCATGCCTGGGGCTGTCAACTCGGCTGCATTCCGCGGACTTGATCAGCTTGATAAAGATAAATATCAGGTTCGGTTTGATCCCGAAAACCGCTTGCGCCTGAAATCGGATGGCGGACGTGATGAGTTGGCTCCTGTGGCCCGTCTGACCGCGGAGGAAGGCAGTTTCATAACCAATGGGATTACGTTCTCAACATATCAGATGGTCGGCGATTCGCTTCGTGTCTCCGGACGTAATGAAGCCGGCAAGAGAGGGCGGAGCGATACGCTGTGTGTCGATGATGAGAATGTAATGAATCCACATCTGTTGATCCGACGGGATCCTGTCTCGGGTACTTTCTCCATATCGGCCATTGGCGATGTGAGGCTCAACGAACGTCGTCTGCTGCCGGGCAATTCGCAGTGGTTGATGTTGCCAAACAATTCAAAGATCATTATTAACGATGATATCCAGATCGGATTTAAAATTCTTTGATCATGAGTGTTTCATCTGTTTTCGGAAAGACTGATCCCGGACGTGTCCGCGCCAATAATGAGGACTCGTTTATATGCCGGTATGTGTGGGATCGTGACCATATTCTTCTTGCTGCTATCGATGGGATCGGTGGCTACGAGGGTGGTGAGGTTGCGGCTGAGATTGCCTGTTCTGTAATTACGGACTATGTGTTGGCAAATCCGGATAATGTGTGTCTCGATATGGTAAAACAGGCTGTGGTGGAGGCCAATAATTCGATTGTGCGCAGAAAGGAATCGGATGAAACGCTGTCCGGCATGGGGTGCGTAGCTACGGTTGTCTTGCTGGATCTTGCCATAAAACGTGCCTACATGGCCCATGTTGGTGATTCCAGGCTATACGTGTTTCGCGACGGAGTGCTGACAAAATTAAGCCACGATCATTCAATCGTAGGCTATCGGGAGGAAATGGGTGATCTCACGGAGGAAGAAGCCATGCGCCATCCACGGCGGAATATCATAGATCGTGCGCTTGGCGATGTGATCCACATGGCCGATGATCCTAATTTCATCGATGCAGCCATTTTCCCTATTGAATGTGGAGTCTCCCAGTATCTCCTTTGTTCCGACGGACTCAGCGATATGCTGACATCCCGGCAGATCGTTTCTGTCTTGGCTGAGGATCTTGATCCGGAGATGGAAACAGAATCGCTTGTCGAGATGGCCAATGAGGCCGGTGGACGGGATAATGTCACTGTTGTCATTGCCCGTATCGATATTGATAGTTCAGATGCCGGGGCTACCGTCGGGATATTGCACGATGCAGCCGATACCGGGTGTAGAAGCCGGTCCCGGTGGCGTTTTCTGATCTATGCTCTTATCGTTTTATCGGTCATTGCCGCCGGAATTCTTATTTTCCGTAATTTTTATGCCACGCATTCCGCTGATGTGGAAATGGTGATGGCGGATTCTGTTGTTAGATTGGGACAAGGATGAATGTGAGCGGATTTAAGATATGGGCTGGATTCCTGCTGTGTGTCCTGTTGATGGGCGCAGGTATGTTCTCGTTGACTTGCAACCTTCAGCCACGGCTTGAAGAGGCCGAAGACGGCCTTGCAGATGGGCGGACACTGTTGCTTGATGCTGAGACAGAAGCGGACAATGTAGCTGCTTTGTTAACGGATGCGTCATATTATACCGATAAAAGGGATGCTGATCTTGCAGCCCGGTGGATATGCCAACGGATCAGATCTAATGGTGGCATTGAAAATCTCGGACAATTGAATTCGCCGGCATTCAAGATGCCGGCGGATACGGCATTGGCTTTCGGTGGCGAAGGTTTCGCGGCACGGGTTTCCACCGATCTGACCAATCTCGGGATGGATCGGGAATGGAATGACGGAGCAAACCGTGGCATATCCTCTGTGTTCGGATCTTCGGATGCCGGAGCGGAGATTGTTGTGAAAATAGAGGATCGTAG
Organism: uncultured Muribaculaceae bacterium; assembly: GCA_910579185.1. GTDB lineage: Bacteria > Bacteroidota > Bacteroidia > Bacteroidales > Muribaculaceae > Paramuribaculum. The sequence continues at coordinate 534,346 of CAJTTG010000001.1, read as the reverse complement.
CGGCAATGCTTCCGTGGATGGGATCATGGTACGGCTTCGGAAATATACTGTTGACACTCTCAGGTCTTCCGGCGGAAAGGTTGCGCAGAAAGATATCGAACTTGTGACGCATACGCTGGGCTATGCCGTGACAGATAATGATGGAGTGGCTCGTTTCAATGTCGCTCCGGGATATTCGTATAGTGTTTTGCCCATTCAGCCGGGGTATCAGTTCGGACGGGAGAAGGGCACGCAGCAGAGCGGATCTCTGGATGGCTCTGCCACGTTCCGGTTCAATCGTTCGGTCCACGTCCTTTCTCCGCTCAGCAGCTCTGTCTATAGAATGGCAAAGGCGGATAAGCTGTTTGTTGTACGTACACCTGCTGATTTCATGGCAATGCTTCTGACGGGATTTGGTATTTATGCGGTAGGATGGCTGTTTACTTTCATCTTCATTCGGTGGCGCGACAGACGTATGGGTGTCACTTCCGATTATCCTTTATTACTCCTGCTCATGGCTTTGACGGGGATAGGTGTGCTTGCGGCCTATGCGATAAATGATCCCTTGACTGACAAGGCCAATGGTATTGTTACGGCGTGGGCTCTTCTTGCCGGTCTTGTGGTGATGCTTTTGACCTCCGCGATCAACTATGTTAAGTATTTCAATGGCAAGAGCCGCATTCAGTTCGGGGTTGTTCCGTTCGATCTGTTTGATTCGTTGATTGTAAACTCAGGCGGACGTTTTGACTCATTGGGTAAGAAATACGGATGGTCGTTATCGTCCGGTTTCATGTATCTCGGTCTCGCGTTGTTGCTTATTTTGCTGCTTGCGTTTTTCGGTAGCGGACCGGAGGGTAGTGTGGCGCGTATCAATCTCGGATCGTTCCAGCCAAGTGAGATCAGCAAATATCTCATACTGATTTTCATTGCAGCGTTTTTTGCTGCGAATGCGCAGCTTATCCAGTCGTTCTCGCAGAAAATGACTCGCCTTACAATCCGTCGGCAGATATCAACTGTAGCCGTGATAATGATTGTGATGTTTCTGATCATGCTGGCATATCTTGTCGTGTTGAGCGACATGGGGCCTGCCCTCGTGCTTCTTGTGACGTTTATCATGATCTATTCGATGGCTCGTAGGGATTTCGCTATGCTCCTTGTCGGGCTGCTGTCGTTCATTGTAGTGCTGTTGATTTGTCAATGGCTCGGAATTGCGGTTGTATGGGGTGCATTGCTGTGGTTTGCTGGTTGGTTTGCCTTTGGGTGGATCAGGAGTCACCAGATCTATGAGAGTGCTGTGTTCATTAATTTGCTTATTGTGATATTTCTATTCGGCAGCAGGATACTTGCTTTTGTTGGGGCGGACAGTGAGTCGCAGAGACTTGCCAACCGAACCGAGATGGCCGGAGAGGGAATATGGAATAACACAGTTGAAGGTGGTGACCAGATTGCGCAGGGTCTTTGGAGCTTAGCATCAGGAGGGCTGACCGGTATGGGTCTCGGAAACGGGAACCCGTCGCTTGTTCCGGCCGGACATACCGATATGATTTTCACCTCTGTAGGTGAGATGTTGGGTTTGCTCGGGCTTTTGATCGTTGTTGTATGTTTCGTCCTGCTGATCCATCGTTCCATGCTTATTGGACGCCGAGCGGCGCATCCGTTTGTCCTGTATCTTGTTATGGGTATTGCTATAATCACGGGCGTGCAGTTTGTTTTCATCGTATTCGGTTCGCTTGGTCTGATACCGCTGACGGGTGTCTCGGTGCCGTTTTTAAGCTACGGGCGAACCGGACTTGTGGTGACCATGGCCATGTTTGGCATTGTTCTGTCGGCATCGCGGATCCGGGCTACTGAGACTCAGAATTTATTTGCCGCCGGATATGATAAAGCTATTGCCGCTTGTGTGCTTACTTTCATTGCCGGTGGTCTGGTGATTTTTGCTGCATTGGTCAAATATCAGGTAATTGACAAAAAGGAGACTTTGTTGAGACCTGCATTTATAACCAACATGGCCGGAGAGAGGGTGGTGACCTACAATCCACGCATAGGATTGATTCTGGATGAACTGCAATCAGGTAATATATATGACCGGAATGGTGTTTTGCTGGCAACGAGTTCGCGTGATGAATTACTGAAGGCGATGCCTCGGCTTGAAAAAGCCGGTCTGACAAAGGCTGAGATTCTGGCAGAGGCGGCAAAACGGCAACGGAGATATTATCCGTTTGGGCCACATGCCCTTTTTATGCTTGGCGATGCAAACCGCAGGCAGGTCTATTCCTACACGATGGATAATCCTGTCGGATATCTTGCGGAGTCGCGGCATTTCGATCTGATGAGGGGGCTTGACATCCCGTCGTCGGTTGTGGTGATGAAAAGTGATAAGTTTCGTCGAAACCGTTTTGTACCCAAAGATTCAGCTGAGTTCCGGCGTGCATGCTATGACTACGGTAATCTGTATGATTTTCTCGCATTCGGGACTATGGATAATCCGATGGTTGAGCGTCATAATGCCATGCGTCCTGAACGGGACATAACTCTATCGTTCGATATTGCCATGCAGATGGCTTTGCAGAAAAATCTGGACAAATACATAGCTTCGAGTCCTCTGTTGTCGCGCTGTGATAATCTGAGAGCTTCGGTGGTTGTGCTTGATGCTGCTGATGGTGATCTGTTGTGCTCAGCCAATTATCCGCTTCCTTCACAGGATACAATCGCTATGCTTCAGGATTTGAGACTTTATGCTGATGCTCCGGCTGAGAAACTGCCGGGTCATAGTCCGATCACTGAGCGCGACCTTGGCCTGACATATTACACTCAGCCCGGATCTACAGCAAAGGTTATGTCGGCGATCGCCGGTTTCATGCATTCTCCATTGGCTGCCGACACATGCCGTTATCTGGTGTATGGTCGTGAACAGATTGAAAGCGGAACTAAGGAACCTCCTTATGGTGCTGAGAAGGGATGGGTAGGGATGCAGGAAGCCATAGTGGTCTCTTCGAATAATTATTTCATGAATCTTGTAAATTCAGCTCGGTTGTACCCTGAGTTGGAAAAACTTTATATGACTGTTGGCGCCCGTGTTAATTCAGTGCATGAAGCCGGCAAGAGTGCGACACCATATTTCTTCAATTCTGGTGAATTGGAATCGGCCGGCCCTATGCACAATCTGATGAATGATATTGCTGAGGGCAGTTACCGTATCTACGGCAATGTCTATATGCGTGAACGCAGGGAGGGGCATACTAAAAGGGGCAGTTTCAAGTGGAATATCATGGAGACAGGTTTCGCTTGGGGGCAAGGTGGTCTGCTGGCCACACCTTTGAACATGGCCAGAGTGGCGTCGATCGTGGCTAATGGTGGCAAGCTGGCACCAACGCGTTATCTGCTCTCTGTCGGAGACTCGACTATAGCGCGGCAACCGCAGGTTGAGGTGATTCCGGATGGATCGGCTTTGAGGCTTGCCTCGTTCATGCAGCAGGAATCTGACCGACATCGCGGTAATGGCCGTGGACTGCCGTTGAATCCTGTGTCGAGGATGGGTGGTAAGACCGGTACTCCGGAGCGAGGGGACCGTCGGGCGGAATCCGGAAAGAGCAACGATGGATGGTATATCTGTTTTATAAATTCTGCAAAGACTCATTCCCGGCTTGCAATCGCTGTGCGTCTGGAGCGTACTGTTATTTATGGAGCAAAGGAGAATGGTGAGGATCTGAGCCTTGGATCCGGATATGCAGTGGCTGTGATGGCGGATGTGGTTTTGCCTACACTGAACGGTCTGGGGTATGGTGTTGAATAAAATTGAAAAGAGATGAACTGGTTTAAGAAAAAAACGATACTTGATAATGCGATCGACAACCGTGATATGGCTGTACGACAAATGGTTCGTGCTTTGTCCGGCGCGGTGGGATCATCTTCTGACGCTCTCGCAAAGCTGGTTATATGGATTGAGGTCGATTCGGAACAGTATGATCCGATGAAGTATGCGTGGGCCGATGATAGATTTCTGAAGGATTTACGGTATGCACTTGACAATGCTCTTCTGTCATCGGTAGGGGCTGATTCCATTGACCTTAAATTTGCAACGGCAGTGGATATCGACCGTTCGGCTGTGTGGCCGGTAGTCGAGAATGCCATGTACTATAGCTGGGGCGGAGAGAAGGAGGTGAAACCGCAGCCGACAGGATCGACCGTTAAAATAGCTCTGACAGAGGGAACAGGATCACTGCAACAGAAGGAATATATTCTTGACCCCCAGAAGAATCTGTTTCATATAGGCCGGGGTGCGGTTGCTTCCCGTGATGGTGTGATCCGGCGTAATGATATTGTGATCCGCGATGATGAGACGGATGAGTCTTTGAAGAAACTTAATGGGTGTGTCAGCGGTTCTCATGCGGATATTATTGTCAGGTCGGGCCGGTTCTACCTGCGTGCAAGCCCCGGAGGATGCCGTGGTCAGGGGGGAGCTTCGACGAAGATAATCCATGGGGAGGACGTGGAGGAACTTACGGACGTTTCTGTTTTACATCCGTTGTCGGATGGCGATTTTATTCAACTTGGCAAAACTGTCACACTGGAATTCTGGTTATCAAAAGAGTAATATGTCATTGTTTCTTGAAGAATATGAGAAGTTGAGGTTGTTGGGCAAAGGCTCATTTGCCTCTGTGTATAAGGTTCGTCACCATGATCTTGGATATGTGAGGGCGATCAAGGTCTCCAACGACCTGATAACGGATGAGAATGATCACGCATACCGGACATTTCTCAAGGAATGCCGCGTCCTTCTGAAAATAGGTAATGGATGCCATCCAAACATTGCGCGTATATATCAGCCTCGGCTGATTGCGAACAAAGCTATTGTGGAGATGGATTATATTGACGGAATGACTCTTTCGGAATATGTCTCCGCCAAGGGTTTCATCGATATGTCGGAATTCCGGAAGTTTGCGTCGGAAGTTGTTGGCGCGATGGCTTTCTGTCATGCCGATCTCTATAAGTTTCTTATGGATCCTGAGGCTGATGATCTGTCGTCTGATCCGACGGATGGTAGCCGTTATCTGATCGACAAGGAGAAAGAGAAGGAATTGATAGCGAAATATTGTGTAAACCATAATGATTTGCATTCCAATAATATAATGCGACGGAATTATGATGGCGCATTCATCCTGCTTGATTTCGGCCTTGCTATTCAGGACAATCATTGCGTTAAGAGCAGTTCGCGTGGCGACGGGGCTTATGAATATTGCTCTCCGGAGAAGCTGGAGGGGAATGGCATCACTTCCGCATCTGATGTCTATAGCCTTGGCATATTGCTCTACGAGATGCTCGCCGGCCGGGTGCCGTTTGTGCTCGATCTTGAGAATAACGGGCTGGAAAAAGCGAGATTCGAGGTCTACACCAAGCAGTTGAACGCTGTTCCGGAGCCGATAGAGCCATTGAGAAAAGCGGCGTTTGAGAAAGCGAATCCGGGCAAGACATACATCCGCGACTATCCGGAGGAACTGGATAGAATCATTATGAAATGTCTTAGCAAAAATCCTGAGAACCGGTATCCGGATGCCAAGGCATTGCTGCTTGAACTGAATCGTTTGTTTGCCGCATGCGATCTGTCAGTAAAAAGAGATGTTCCGGCACTGGGGACAAGTCAGCTTGAAGCTAAGATTTCAGGTCTGGAGAGGGCTTTGGAGTCAGAGCGCAAGGATAATGATCTGTTGCGGAAGCAGCTTGGTTCAGGTGTTGCCATGCAGAATGACTGCCGACCGATCTCCCGGTTCTTATGGTTTGTGGCCTTTGCCTTTCTACTGGTTTCAGTAGGAGTTTCGTTCTGGAAGTACGGGCACACGGATTATTGGCGACAGTCCGATGGCACGTTCGATATGTACATGGTAGCGGTCGGTGTGGTCAGTGTGTTCTGTCTGGGTACAATCGGCTTTGTAAGGCGATTCAATAGTGTTCTTTGGGGTTCCTGTGCCTTGATAATGATGATTGTTGCCGTGATGCAGTCATTGTCAACATTCAGCATTGGATGGAAACTTGGGCTATGTTGTCTGTCGGCGGCATCGATTCTCAGCTTGGCATCGGCTTGGCTGTCGCAAATGATCCGCCGGCCATTCTCCGGCCGTAAGTGAATGTTGGGCGCCGTTACTGGTAGAGGTAACGTTTTATCGAGCGTTTGGGTGTTTTTTCAAACTCGTTGGCTCGTAGCTGGATGGATTCGATCCGTTCGTATGGTGCCACCCGGCGGTTTAGCTCTTCGCGCACCTTTTCCATTACCTGAGGCATCATATCGACGGTAAGTTTGGCCTTGTCCATGGCCTCATAGTCGGGGTAGACCAATGCCACAAGTTTGTTGCCACGTTCCACGATGAGGCTTTCGGCAACGTAAGGCAGATTGTTGAGCTTTGCCTCGATCTCTTCCGGATAGATGTTCTGGCCGTTTGCCGACAGGATCATGGTTTTGCTCCGGCCTTTGATGAATATGGTTCCTGCATCGCTGATAGTGCCCATGTCGCCGGTATGTAGCCATCCGTCTTTGTCGAGCACTGCCTCAGTTGCCTTGCGGTTTTTGTAGTAGCCTTTCATCACGTTCTCTCCTTTTACGCATATCTCGCCCGGAATGAATGCTTCATTGTCGCTGAGGACTTTTGAATACATAAGCCCTTTGAGAGTTCTGCCGGAAGATCCGATCAGAAATTCGCGCCATGGTGTGTAGCTGATCAGAGGTCCGCATTCGGTCATGCCGTAGCCTACTGTAAAGGGGAATTTTATGCGATGTAGAAATTCTTCAACCTCATGGTTCAAGGGTGCACCGCCAACGATCACTTCCTCAAATTCCCCTCCGAACGCTTCAATGAGCTTGTTGCGGATTTTGGCATATATACGCTTGTTGAGCAGCGGAATGGCCATCAGTCTTTTCATTGATGGCTTGGAAATGATAGGCTGGATCTGTTTACGGTATATTTTTTCGAGAATCAGTGGAACACAAAGTATCAGGGTGGGTCTGACTTCGGAAAGGGCTTTGAGCAGGAGTTTCGGAGTAGGGATCCGGCCAAAGACAGTGACGTGTGTTCCGACGGCTAATGGGACGAGCATGTCGAATGCGCAGCCGTAGGCATGGGCAAGCGGAAGGAACGCAAGGCATCGGGATCCGGAATAGTGTAGACCTGATCGCATTCCAAAAACTACGTTGCCGCAAAGATTGTTGAGCGTCAGCATCACGCCCTTGGAAAATCCTGTTGTGCCTGACGTGTAGTTGATTTCCGCCAGTGAGTCCGGTTTGAACAAGCGGTATTTGACGTTGTTTTTCGAAAAGCCGAGCGGATAGCGTTTGTTAAAGGCGCTTCCTAATGCCTGATGGGCTTTCGCACCTTTGTTGCCCGATGTGTGGTCACCGAGAATCTCACGGGTATCGAGGGAGATAGCCACGCGTATGGCCGGCATATTGTCGAAATCAAGATGCTCGAAGATGCTGTCGGAAGCAAACAGCATCACAGAATCGCTGTGGTTGATGATGTGCTGCGCATCCTGAGGATTGAACTCGGGAAGTATGGGGACGATCACGGCTCCATAGGTCAGCGTTGCCATGTAGGTGGTGATCCATGCCGATGAATTTTTGCCTATCAGCGCGATCTTGTCGCCCGGTTTGATTCCGAGTAGCTCGAAAAGCAGATGGGTGTGGGCTATTTTTCTCGCCAGTTCGCCGTAGGTTAGGGTGTTGCCTGTCATATAGTCGGACAAAGCCGGGAGATCCCAGTTCTTGCGGAAGCTGGTGGCATAGATGTTCAATAGATCTTCGCTTAGCATGGATTGAATTTTGGCTTTTTTGCAAATATATCAATTTAACGTCAAATGGAGTGCTTTTGTTGTGTAGCTAAAATCGGGTATATTGCAAAACATTTCCTAACTTTGCACCCGATGAAAGCTTTATACCATACATTTGGATGTAAATTGAATTTCGCCGAAACGGCTTCGTTGGCTTCTTTGCTTGAGGGCAGGGGGGTTGAGAAGGTCGGACAGGACGAATCTCCGGATATAATAATTGTCAACAGTTGTTCGGTTACTGAACTGGCCGACAAAAAGTGCCGTCAGACAATCCGTTCGTTTGCTCGCCGTTACGCCGGGGTTCCTATTGTCGTGACGGGGTGTTATGCCCAGTTGAAGGCTGATGAGGTGATCGGACTGCCGGGAGTGGCGGTTGTCGCCGGAAGTGACAAGAAGATGATGATCGCCGATTATATCGACCGCTGGCAATCGACCCATGAACCGGTTCAGGAAGTTACGCCGACAAAGGATATGCGCGATTTCATGCCGTCATGTTCCCGTGGCGACCGTACAAGATATTTCCTCAAGGTTCAGGATGGGTGTGACTATTTCTGTTCCTACTGCACCATTCCGTTCGCACGTGGTCGCAGCCGTTCAGCTTCCATTGATTTCCTTGTCGGACAGGCCGAAAAGGTTGCTGCCGAAGGCGGACGGGAAATAGTGATAACCGGGGTCAACATCGGTGATTATGGCAAAGGGACAAGCGCAACATTCTTTGACCTTGTCAAGGCTCTGGATGCTGTCGAGGGTATTGACCGTTACCGCATTTCGTCGATTGAGCCTAATCTCTTGACCGACGAGATAATTGAATATGTTGCATCGTCGCGTCGGTTCATGCCCCATTTCCATATCCCTCTTCAGTGTGGCGATGATACTGTTTTGAAACTTATGCGACGTCGCTATGAGACATCTTTGTTCGCCCACCGCATAGAGAGAATCCACGCAGTTATGCCGGATGCGTTTATCGGTGTTGACCTTATCGTTGGTGCCCGTGGCGAAACTCCTGAATTGTTCGAGAACTCCCGACGTTTTGTTGATTCGCTGGCAATTTCGCGTTTGCATGTGTTCCCATATTCGGAACGTCCCGGAACGCGTGCGCTTGCCGATATCCCCTATGTGGTGGATCAGGCGGAGAAGCATCGACGGGCAGCTGTGATGGGCGAGATCTCGGACAATAAATTGCGTGAGTTCCAAGAACGTTTTGTAGGTTGTGTGCGCCCTGTGCTTGTCGAGCACACCGCGCATGGCGGACTGATGCATGGATTCACCGACAATTACATAAAGGTTACTTTGCCTGATGATCCTCAGTTGTACAACCGGCTTGTTGATGTGAGGCTGCTTGAAGTTGATGGTGAAGAAATGAAAGGGGAGGTTGTAGATGCAGCAAGATAACAAACGACCCGATGTTGCGGTTGTAATTCTCAATTGGAACGGGGAGAAGCTACTTGAAGAGTTTCTGCCCTCGGTGGTTGCGAACACAAATCCATCGGTAGGCCGGGTGATCGTGGCCGACAATGGCTCTACCGACGGATCTCTGACACTGCTTTCCGGACGGTTCCCTGATGTTGAGGTGCTTAAGTTCGACAGAAATTATGGGTTTGCCGAGGGGTATAACCGGGCTGTTAAGCATTATGCCGACAGATATCCATATATCGTGCTTCTGAATTCAGATGTCGCTGTGGACGATGACTGGCTTTCGCCGTTGCATGCTTTTATGGAGTCTCATCCGGAAGTCGGGGCGTGCCAGCCCAAAATATTATCCTATCGTCATCCGGAGCAGTTTGAATATGCCGGAGCCTGTGGCGGTTTCATTGATCGCAACGGCTATCCGTATTGTCGTGGACGGGTATTCGCGACTGTTGAGAAGGACATGGGGCAATACGATGAGCCGCTGCGGACTTTCTGGGCCACAGGTGCCGCATTGATGATCCGCAGCGACGTGTATCTGGAAGCAGGTGGACTTGATGCCGACTTTTTCGCCCACATGGAGGAGATAGATCTTTGTTGGCGTCTGCAACTGGCCGGCTGGCAGGTGTGGGCTGTTCCGCAATCGCATGTCTATCATCTTGGCGGCGGAAGTCTCGATGCCTCCAATCCAAGGAAAACCTATCTTAATTTCCGCAATAACCTGTTGATGCTGCATAAGAATCTTCCGTTGTCTGTGGGGCGGCGTACGCTTTTCCGTCGCCGGCTTCTTGATACTTTGGCTTGGGCTAAATTTGTCGTGACAATGGATTGGGCAAATGCTGGTGCTATCATACGTGCACATAGTGATTTCCGCAAAATGCGCAGGACCTATACCTCGTTTCCCTCCTCGGATCTGCTTCACACGGATCCGCCACGCCCCAATGTTGTTGCCGATTATTATCTGCATGGCCGAAAAAAATGGCGTCGTTGACCTGATTTGGCGGAACTAATCTGTTCATGGCGATGTTATAACGGAAAAGAATAATCCGTTTGAGCTATGAAATTTAATTCAGGAATGTTTAGACCGGTAGGGGTGATTGTTTTTGCAGTCGCCTTGCTGATGTTGATGGTTGAGGTTTGTGTGGATATATCTGAGCCCCAGTTTAATCCGGACAACACTATAGGTATCACAATGGTGGTATGAAAAACAAAATCGACAAAATCCGTTGGACTCTGTCGATTCTGAAGTGACTCATACAGGATTCAAACCTGTAACCTTCTGATCCGTAGTCAGATGCTCTATTCAGTTGAGCTAATGAGCCATGCTTGATGGTTTATTGGTGACTCATACAGGATTCAAACCTGTAACCTTCTGATCCGTAGTCAGATGCTCTATTCAGTTGAGCTAATGAGCCATGCTTGACGCTCTCTTGCGTTTGCGAGTGCAAAGTTAATACGTTTCTTTGGATTGTGCAAACTTTTTTGTGCGAAATTTTGCATTATTCCTCGATTTTTAACCGAGCGCAATCTCGTTGATCACGCAATTTATTGATATTCAATTATTAAATTTTAAGGGTTACAATAGCGCAGAATAGCATGGAATCCTCAGAAATCTTTAGTAATTTTGTATTCAATAAAAGGAAAGCGATAAAAAATGGAAGAAACGTTCTTGTTTTTGGCTGAAATGGTCGGGACTATAGCATGTGCGATCAGTGGAATCCGTCTTGCTGCGGCAAAAAATTTCGACTGGTTCGGGGCATACATTGTCGGATTGGTCACGGCTATAGGGGGCGGTACGCTTCGTGATGTTCTGCTCGATGCTCCCGTATTCTGGATGCAGTCGTGGTGGTATCTTGCCGTGACTGCTTTGTCGCTGGCCACGGTTATCGTTTTCCGTAATATTCTTGTGAGCCGTGAACGGATATTGTTTCTGTTCGACAGCATTGGTCTTGCCATGTTCTGTGTTATCGGCATCCAGAAATCGCTTGCTTTGGATTATCCGATGTGGGTAGCTACGGCGATGGGTGTTATCACAGGTGCTTTCGGAGGTGTGTTGCGAGACATCCTGATCAATGAGGAACCGATGGTGTTCCGCAAGGATATATATGCTACGGCATGTCTTGTCGGGGCATTGGTCTATTGGGTTATCCTTGAGCTTGGAGGCTCCGGTTTCGCACAGCAGATATCATGTGCGGCCACTGTCATTCTGTTGAGAGTCCTGGCGTTGCGTTACTCGCTGTCGCTTCCTACTCTCGCCCCACTTCCACGTCAACGTGAACCGCGTAAGAAAACAAAATGAAAATCAGTAATATAACAGCAATATGAAGCATTTGAAAAATATAGTCCTCTCGCTGGCATTCGGTGTGGCCGTGCTGCCTTCTTTCGCAGGAGGAAAATCGGACCGGGTGGTGATTCTTCATACGAACGACACCCACAGTATCATCGATCCTTATTTTGAAAACGATCTTGGTGGCGTTGCCCGTCGCAAGGCTTTGATCGACAGTGTGCGGTCTGCTGAGGATAATGTTATCCTCATAGATGCAGGAGACGTGGTGCAGGGATCGTTATATTTCACGCTGTTTGAGGGCGATGTGGAACAGAAGGTGATGAACAATCTCGGATATGATATCCAGATTCTCGGCAACCATGAATTTGACAATGGTATGGAAAAATTGCGTGATTATCTTTCGGGACTGAATGCCGAACTGATCACGACTAATTATGATCTTTCCAAAACCGATCTCAATCCGCTGTTCAAGCCCTACACAATCAAGAAAATCGGTGACAAGACAATAGGTTTTATCGGCATAAACGTTGATCCGAAAGGACTGATAGATTCTGTGAAAAGTGTCGGTGTGGAATATATCGATGCTCTTGAGGCGGCAAATGCCACAGCGACATATCTGAAAAAAGTCTATCCGAGAGTCGATGCCGTGGTGGCCATAAGCCATATCGGATATGATGAGGCCGGGACAGTGTCGGATACTGATCTGGCCCGTAACACAAAGGATATCGACATAATCATCGGAGGACACTCCCATACGCTTGTTGATCCGGCTGCACAGAATCCGCGTCAGTCGCGTTTTGTGAATCTTTCCGGCGATACTGTTCTTGTGGCTCAGACCGGAAAATACGGCGCTAATGTCGGCGAGATAGTCATTGATTTTGCCAACGGTACTACTGATTACAAGATCATTCCTGTCACCAATCGGTTTGACAATCGTTTGGATCAGAAGCTTGTCGATATGCTTGCTCCCTACAAGGCTCCTGTCGATTCGATATTGACCTATAAAGTAGGCACTGCAAAATCGGAATTTGTCAAAGATCCGGCTCTGCTGAATTGGATGGCCGATTTCGTTTTGCGTGATTCCCGTAAACTGACCAAAGAGAAAATTGATCTCACGTTGGTTAATGTCGGAGGAATCCGCGCCTCAATGTGGCCGGCCGGTGATGTGACCAAAGGGCGCATAATGCAGACATTCCCGTTTGATAATTATGAGGTTGTCCTTGAGATCTCCGGATCGGATCTCGCTGCCACACTCGACAGTATTGCAGCTCATGGTGGCAATGGCGTCAGCGCCAATGTTGAGGCTACGATCAACCGTGCTGCACGCCGTTGCGATAGTGTCACTGTCAATGGCAAGCCGATTGACCCGAATCGCACATACCGTGTGGCCACAATCAATTATCTTGCCGGAGGGAATGACCATATGGATGGTCTGAAATATGGAAAGATAATAGCAAGAAGCGATAATTTCCTGTATGACGATATGATCGAAGCATTCGAAAAGGGATGGTTGAAAAAGAAGACGATCGTTCCGGATATGACAGTCAGAATGCATGAATAACTCTATGATGTTTGTGAGCAGGATACATATTGTGGCGGTGGCGGTGGCTTTAGGTGTTATCGCCGGGACGGCTTTTGCATGTCATTCGAGATCAAAGGCTGAGAATAATGGCGTGTCGTTGCTTGAGGATAACGACGTGGATGCTGTTGATGTGACGGATATCCGTGCCGGAGAGTGGGCCGACTCGGTCATGGCAGGGCTTAGCTTGCGCGAACGTGTGGCGCAGTTGTTTGTCCCCAGACTCGACATTACAAATAACAAGGCCGGATATCAGGCAGTGGATCAGGCAGTGGCTGTTGACAAGATGGGCGGTTTTCTGCTTGGAAAGGGTACAATTGCCAGCTATGCCGATCTTATTAACCGAGGTCAGTCGAAAGCATCTGTGCCATTGATGATCACTCTCGATGGTGAGTGGGGATTGTCCATGAGGGTTTCAGGCACGCCGCGGTTCCCGTACAATATTGCACTCGGAGCCGGAGCCGATGAGGCGATGATGTACGCTTATGGGCGTGAGATGGCTCGGGAATGCCGGCTTATGGGCATTCAGGTTAATTTCGCCCCCGATATGGATGTCAATTCAAATCCGGACAACCCTGTGATCGGCTATCGTTCTTTCGGCGAGGATCCCGGACGTGTGGGAATGTTGGGCTCGGCCTATTGCCGTGGCATGTGGGATGAAGGCGTGATGCCCGTGGGAAAGCATTTCCCGGGACATGGCGATACTTCGGTCGATTCCCATAAAGCTCTTCCCACGGTGGATCATGATTCCCGGCGGATGATGGATGTGGACATAAAGCCTTTTGTGATGGCCATACGCGATGGAATGCCTGCTATAATGGTAGGACATTTGAAAGTGCCGTCGCTTGATCCGTCAGGCATCCCGGCATCTCTGTCGAAAAAAATAACTACCGATCTGTTGCAGACCGATCTTGGCTTTGACGGGCTTGTTTTTACGGATGCACTCGCAATGAAAGGTGCGTTGTTGCCAAATGAGAATAATTGTGTCAGTGCTTTTCTGGCCGGGGCTGATATTCTGTTGGGATCTACCAACCCGTCGGCCGATCTGAAGGCAGTTGTGGCTGCGGTGAATTCCGGCAAGATTTCAAAAGCGGAGGTCGACCGTCGTTGCCGCAAGGTTCTGGTATATAAATACAAGCTCGGATTGTCGCGCCGTCCGCATGTCGATGCTACCGGAATGTCGAGCCGTTTGAACACGCCACAGGTTGATTCTCTGATCAGTGAGATGTCGCGCAGCGCGATCACTGTCGTCAGAGATGATAGCGGAATGTTGCCGTTTGCGGCTGAGAAGTCGGTGGCTGTGGTCAGCATTGGTGCTCCGGCAAAGAATGCGTTCAGTGAAAAATGCAAGGCCTATGGAAATGTGATGTGCTATTCGGTTGAGAATGGCAGTGTGGTTTCGGAATCCATGCTGAAGAATCTCCGTTCGGCTGATGCCGTGGTCATAGGGGTGTTCAAGGATGCTGAGTGGTCGCGCAAGGCATTGGCGGCAATAGCCTCGGTGCGTCCGTCGGTTGGCGTGTTTTTCATGAATCCATTTAAACTCCCTAAATTCAGCGGTACAAAGTCATTGACCTCTTTGGTGCTGGCCTATGACGATATACCTCAGATTCGTGTTGCGGCTGCTGAGGCTCTGTTTGGCAGGATAAGTGTTGTCGGTTCATTGCCGGTTGATCTTCCCGGAGTCGGTAAGATTGGTGACGGCGTTAAATTTTGAACAATGAAGTGGAATAGGCTTTCATTTTCAAGGGGATTGGTTGCATGCCTGTTCATGGCATTGTTTGGAGCTGTGGCTTCTATTGCTGACGGGAACCATGCCTGCAACGTGGTTGTCGCTGAAAACCATGACGATCTTCTGCCGTTAAGAAATCTTGTTGACCGCCAGATTGTTCTGGTCAATATCGGCGAATCCGGAAACACTGTGTTCCAGGATTATTGCTCATTTTATGCCGATCTGGAGACAATCGACACCAAGGATACCCGGATTCATGAAATAGACAAGGATGCGCTGGTGATCGCTGCTGTATATTCAGTTAGTAAAGCTTCCGTAGAAACGTACAGGGGGCTTTTGAAAGATCATGACGTGGTTGCGGTGTTCTTTATTTCCGAAAAGTCGGTCGCGGAGTTCGAGGGGCATGATAGCCCCGAGGCTGTGATTCTTGCCGGAGATGCTTTTGACCAATCGCAGATAAGGGCAGCCGAGGCCATCTTTGGCGGAGACAATATATCCGGAATATCCAAGACCCGGTTGGGCTTTGCCACGCCTGAGAGCAAGGGATTTTCTCCACGTATGGAGGCCCGTATAGATTCTGTGGTGGATCTTAATATCCGTCGTCGTTCTTTTCCCGGATGTCAGGTTGTGGTGGTTAAGGATGGTGATATTGTCTTGGATAAGGCATATGGACATCTGAGTTATGAAAAAGGGGCTCAGGCAGTCAACAACCGCACAATGTATGATATAGCATCCATGACAAAGGCTACAGCCACTGTTGCCGGTCTCATGCTTGCGTATGATAAGGGTCTGTATCGTCTGGATGATCCTGTATCGGGATATTTACCCCGTTTAAAGGATACCGATAAGGCTGGTATCACTATACGTGAGATGATGCATCATGAATCCGGGTTGCCATCTACTCTGAACACCTATGCTCTTATGGTAGATTCCGCATCTTTCACGGGGAGATTGTTGAAATACAAGTGCGTTGCTCCATATACCGTAAAAGTGGATAAAGGCGTGTATGGAAACAAAAATGCTCGTTTGCGGACCGATATATTCCGTAACAGACGCTGCGAGGGTTATAAAACAGAGATAGCACGGGGCATATTTGGTGGCGCGCAGATGAAAGAGGTGATTGACAGTGCGATATATTCGGCCAAGCTTGGCAGTAAGAAATATCTCTACAGTTGCTTGAATTTCTGCATACTAAAGGAAATGGAAGAGAAACTGACCGGTGTGGCGCATGACCGTTTGCTTGACAGAAATGTGTTCCAACCGATAGGTGCGTATTCCACCATGTTCCGGCCGTCGGAGAAGGTTTCTGTAGCTTGTATAGCCCCGACAGAGAAGGATGGCTTTTTGCGGCGGCAGACTCTTCAGGGCTTCGTCCACGATGAGATAGCTGCATATTCGGGTGGAGTGCAGGGGAATGCCGGGTTGTTCTCTACGGCAGAAGATATAGCCAAACTGTGTCAGACCTGGCTGAATGGTGGGTCGTATGGTGGTGTGCGCATTTTCAGTGAGCCTACGGTGCGTCTGTTTATGACGGAGAAAAGCACCTCGTCTGACCGGGGGCTTGGATTTGACAGAGCCACACGTCTGCGTGCGATGGCAAAGATCGGTATGCCTGAGAGTGTGATCGGCCACACAGGATTTACCGGCACCTGCTTTTGGATTGACCCCGAAAATGATATTGTAGTTGTGTTCCTATGCAACAGGGTCAATCCATCGCGTGATAATGCGGCGTTCAATGAACTTGTGCCACGCACGGAGATAATGCGTATTGTCTACGATTCTTTGGTGAAGTAGGGGGGATGAGGCTATTTCATGAAAACGAGATAGACTGCTGCTATAAGAAAGCAGAATGCGAGGATATGGTTCCATTTGATTGTGAAGCCGTCAAAAGCCCAGAAACTGAATAGCACGAATACCGTAAGCGTTATCACTTCCTGAATCACTTTCAGCTGTATGAGGGAGAATGGGCCGCCATTTCCTTCAAAACCTATGCGGTTGGCCGGAACTTGAAAGCAGTATTCCAGCAGGGCTATGCCCCATGAAAGAAGGATTATCCCGTAGAGAGGCCAGTTGCTGGTCACTCCTGTCGCCGATAGTTTCAGGTGACCATACCAGGCGAATGTCATGAATACGTTGGATATGACTAAAAGGATAAGGGTTATTACCGCCAGATACATTTTATCCGATTGATCTGTTTTAAATCTGTTATTTACTGCAAATTTAGTGATAAATGAAAAAAATGTCAAAATAAATTTGGTCGTTACAAAATTTATATTCATCTTTGCGGTATAATATTTGAATAATGAAGTCGAATTGCATTAATATACAATATTGGTGGCGCCTGAGCAAAGATGTTCCGGCACTGATCTTGTGATGCAATAGATTTTGTAGCAATTTCCATAATTTTAATTACTCATAGTCAGCCGCCGGATAGTATATCCGAGCGGTCATTTTTTTATTATCCAACGTTATGATACGTTACTCTTACGAAAATCTCCTTCCTGTTGACAAAAATGGTTTTTATGGCGAATTTGGCGGTGCCTTTATTCCCGAATCTCTCAAGTCGAATCTTGAGGAACTTGAAAGTGCTTTCAGGAAATATATAGCCGATCCTGAGTTTCAGGCTGAGTTCGAGCGTTTGCTCCGCGATTATGTGGGACGTCCTTCTCCATTGTACCACGCCGAATCCTTGAGCCGGATATACGGTGCGCAGATATATCTGAAAAGAGAAGATCTCAACCACACAGGGGCTCACAAGATAAATAATGCGATCGGACTCGGACTCCTTGCAAAGAGGATGGGTAAGGATAGGCTGATTGCCGAGACCGGTGCCGGTCAGCATGGGGTTGCGGCAGCTACCGTAGCCGCCTTGCTTGGCATGAAATGCACGGTCTATATGGGGGCGGAGGATGTCAGACGTCAGCAACCTAACGTGATGCGCATGAAAATGCTTGGAGCGGAAGTGGTGGCCGTGGATGCCGGGAATGCTACCCTGAATAATGCGGTTGATGCCGCTCTGAATGCATGGGTCAAGAATCCCGATGATGCTTTCTATCTGATCGGTAGTGCCGTCGGACCGCATCCTTATCCCGAGATTGTGGCACGTTTTCAGTCGGTCATTAGCTTTGAGATGAAAAAACAGCTGAAGGAGCAGATTGGCCGGGAAAATCCCGACTACGTTGTGGCTGCTATCGGAGGTGGCAGCAATGCAGCCGGAGCCTTCTATCATTTTATTGATGAAGCGTCTGTCAACCTTATAGCTGCCGAGGCTGCCGGAAAGGGGGCTGATTCAGGCGAGACTGCGGCTTCCATATCGCTTGGCTCTACAGCTGTTCTCCATGGCTCGCGGACAAAGGTTCTCGTTGGGGAAAATGGTGATTTAAAGGAGGCTTATTCAATCTCGGCAGGTCTCGACTATCCCGGAATCGGGCCGTTGCAGGCTTATCTGGCTTCGATAGGACGTACCCGGATTGTTCTCGCTGACGATAAGGAAGCTCTGGCGGCAGCGTTTCAGCTTGCGCGTACAGAGGGTATAATCCCTGCTTTGGAAAGCTCTCACGCACTTGCCGCGCTTGCAAAGCTTGATCTGAGGGAAGATGATGTGGTAGTGGTCAATCTTTCCGGCAGAGGAGATAAAGACATGGACACATATATGAAGATATTATCCGAATAATTGGTTTCTAAGGTGATTCTAACCGGTTGTTGAGAAACAGCCTGTTAGTTGTTAGATTGGTTTATAATGGCGTTGATGTGGTCAATGGCTCGGTCAAGAATGGTATCGTGTCCGTTGGCTGCATCTTCGTCATTCATGTCTACGGCAAACCCTTCTGTCGGCTCTACTCCGAATTCCGTGCTCTTTCCTTCGGCATCAAGGATCGGACAAGCAGAGAACCTTATCCCCCATCCGTTAGGCAATTCGGAAGAATAGGGCATTCCGCTTCCGCCACCGGTAGTGCTGCCTATGATGGTGACACCGGGCAGTAGTTTCATAATGGATACAAAGTTGTTTGCCGCGCTGAATGTGCTCCTGTTCGTGAGCACCACCACCGGTTTTGACCATGCTATGTGGCCGTTGCCAACAGGGTCGATGTAATAGGCGAATGGCTCGTCGAAAGCATCATGTCCCGGGCCTGTCTTGTGGATGATATAACCGGCAAGTATCCGGTGGGTGATGAAGCGGTTTACGAATGGCTCCACATTTGTGAGGTTGCCGCCGCCATTGTCGCGAACGTCGATGATAAGTGCTTGCGCTCCTTTGAAGTAGGACAGAACATAGTCCATGTTGCCTTCGCCGAGTCCGGATGAGAATGATCCGTAGTGGATATAGCCGATGTTGTCGGTTAGCAGTCCGTAGTCAAGCGAACCGATGGAGCGGTAATTGAAATTGAAATAGTATTGCTGGATTAACCGGGCGTTATAGTTTTGGGGATAATCGCTCCACCATTGGCGGTAGTAGGATGTTGAGAAGGGAGTGGAGAGGTTGGTGTGACCGTCCTTCAGCTCATCAAGCATCTCGCTGCACAGGTTGAACAGATCCTCGCGGCTCATGCTGTTGCTCACTCTCGGAGCGTAACGGGAGTAAACTTCGTTCCAGTCAACGTCTTTTTCCTTGAAGAAGCAATAATGCTGATCCAGTATTGACCACAATGCATCAAAATTGCCTTTGGGATCATTGTCAAAATCCTCAATGTCGTGACATGACGGCAGCGACAATGCGAGTATGATTATGGAAAGTATTTTCTTCATCTTAGAGTATGTTTGCTTTTGACAGGTGTTAATATTTGAACTGGATTTATGAGTATGTTTTTGGCCTTTATGAAGAAGTTATGGGGTTTCATTACGACTGAATGAAAGCCGGGAACAGATTGTAAAGACGGTTTGAAGATTTCATGATGTTAAAAGTAAACATACTCTTAATCATCTCAATAGGTTGCACTGATAATCCTGGCTTCGGATGACAGTTTTTTCCGTGGGTTTATGGAGATCCATTCGCCGGATAGTCCTATGATGGCGCAGTGGGTGAATGTGCGTGTGACGATATTGTTGACTTTGGTGGAGAAAATATCACCACGATAGCCTATTTGCAGGGAGGTGCCGCCAAATGATATGTCGGCGGTGAGCCAATGGCGTAGGCGGAAATAGTTCCCCGGCCATGCGAAATGGCACAGGTTGGAGTGGTTGCCGAGATAGATCTCGTAGTAAAGTTCTCCGTAATCAGGCGAAAAGAATGCGCCTGTCACGGGCATTGAGGCTTGATACCGCAGGGTAAGCGGTGTGTTGAATACGGTGCCGTTCCATGCGGCATAACCGTCGGCATTTATGGTGAGTGCTGCTTTGGCCGATGCCGGATTATTGCCGTTGCGCTCAAGATACAGACAGCCGAGATTGAGAGCCATAGCCGGGCCGATGCCTGCCGAAAAGCCTTTCGGTAGCTTCCAGCGGTGGAGAAATGCGTAGGAGAAATCAAGGCCGGCATACCACATCGTTGCGTTTCCGGATATGTTTTGTGTGCGGTCCACATCAATGTCAAGACGCAGTTGCGTGACCCATTCAAGCGGCGATGCCTTGAATGCCTGACGGCGCTGATAGCCAAATCCGGCCGACCATCCGGAGTATTTGATCGGCGACAGGTATGTGTCGGCATGATGCGCGGAGCCGATCTGCAAGGTGTATGCGGCATTTACAGGCCGCAGGATATCTATTGAATCGGTCTGGGCTGCTGCGGTTTTCAGCAGCAGTCCTAATGCCAGGATCAGGGTAAATGTGATTGTTCGCTTCATATCAGAAAATGCGCTGCTGTCCGGTTATCTCATCTCTGACTTCATCTTCCGACTTGTCGTCATCTTCATTGTCAGATATCAATTCGTCCGGTTCTATTGCTTCTACCGGTTCTTCGGGTTCCTCTTCTTCTGCTTCCGGACGGGGATCGATCTCTGTGATTGAAGCCACGGTGAAGTTTGTCAGGCGCTTTCCTTTCGCCCTTAGCGATTTCACGGCGATAAATTCTGCGGCATCCACAATCTGTGATCCGCGGAATTCGTCACCTTCGCCGAATGTGATCTCGAAGCGTGCGCCGGGATGATCGCTCAATGCTATAAGGGTTGATTTCGGATTTTCTCCTATGAAGCTTTGTTTTTTACCCGACGGCTCGAATTCAAACCGCTTGATATATGGATAGTTCTGCTGTGAAGCGTCGTAGAGGACCGCTGTCCAGACATGTTTGGGACGGAAACGTTCAATCCGCAGGATGTTGTCCTCGTAATGGTTGCTTGCATCGAATGTGGAGGTGTAATATTCTCCGTTTTTGAGAATTACAAGAACAAGATCCGAGGGCCCGAATTCCCCGAGATATTCTCCGCGTCCATCGAAATTGAGACGCAGCACATCGCGGTCGAACCACACCTGACGGCCGCCTAATGTTGACTGGCCTTTCTCTTTGAGCGAGATGCGGTGCACTTCGTTCTTGGTCACGATATTGCCCATCGCTGCTTTGCCTTTGATCGCGAGCTGGCTGAAATCAACATCGATGAAGAGGCTTTTAAGGCGTGGTTTGGGTTTGAGTGTGACTTTGACAACTTCTGCCTCGCCATTGGGGTTGGC
Organism: uncultured Muribaculaceae bacterium; assembly: GCA_910579185.1. Lineage (GTDB taxonomy): Bacteria > Bacteroidota > Bacteroidia > Bacteroidales > Muribaculaceae > Paramuribaculum. The sequence goes on along the minus strand of CAJTTG010000001.1, from coordinate 512,947 downwards.
TGTGAACCATACAACTTTTGATCCGGGTTTGCCTTGGGTCAGGTTGTATTCCTTGTCGCGTGTTATTCCGGTGACATTGAAGCGTTTCTGATAGTATGTGCCTCCCTTGCCGTCCTGATAGATCACATTGTAGATCGTTCTCAGGTCGTTGCGTTTGAACACGTTGATGTAGATCACATTCTTGTCTACAAACAGTTTGCCTTGCACTTTGCAGACTTTGTAACGTCCATCTTTGTAGAAGATGATTATGTCGTCGAGCTCGGAGCAGGGGGCTATATACTGTATCTTTGCCGGATCGTTGCCGAGAAGTTTGAGGTTCGTGCCTGCGAAGCCCTCCTCGGTGTTGATGTAGAGCTTCTCGTTGGCTTCTGCAACGTTTGCTGCCTCGATGTTGTCGAAGCTGCGGATCACGGTGCGACGCGGATAGGCCGCGCCATACTTCTCTTTCAGCGATTCGTACCATTTGATAGTGACTTCGACAATGTGGGAGAGCTTTTCCGTGAGATCCGCGATCTTGGCTTTGTATGCGGCGATGTTCTCGTCGGCTTGCTGCGAGTTGAATTTTAGGATTCGTCCCATCTTGATCTCGAACAGGCGCACTATGTCGTCGTAGGTCACTTCACGGATGAAGTTTTTCTTGAATGGTTCAAGACGTCGGTCTATATGAGCAATAGCCTCTTCTTTCGATTTGCTTTCCTCGAATTCCTTGTCTTTGTAGATGCGCTCTTCGATGAATATTCGCTCAAGGGATGCGAAATAAAGCTGTTCGTTGACTTCCGACAGCTGTATCTCAAGTTCGGCCTTGAGGATGGCCTTGGTTGTGTTGACACTATGGCGCAACACATCGCTGACTCCGATGAAGCAGGGCTTGTCGTTGCTGATGACGCAGCAGTTGGGCGATACCGGCAGTTCGCAGTCGGTGAACGCATAGAGCGCGTCAATAGCTTTGTCGCTTGATGTTCCTGGTTGGAGATAGACGATGATATTTGCGGTTTTGGCTGTGTTGTCGTCTACTTTACGGATCTTGATCTTCCCTTTTTCGTAGGCTTTGATGATTGAATCGATCAGGGAACCGGTGGTTGATCCGTGGGGTATCTCGGTTATGGCGAGTGTCTTGTTATCGATTTTTTCTATTTTTGCCCGAATCCTGACTTTGCCTCCGCGTGCGCCGTCGTTGTAGCGGCTCACATCGATGAATCCACCCGTCGGGAAGTCGGGGTAGAGTGTGAATTCCTCGCCTTTTAGATAGGCAATGGCAGCTTCAAGGAGTTCGTTGAAGTTGTGGGGCAGGATGAGCGATGACAGACCGGCGGCGATACCTCCGACTCCCTGCGAGAGTAGCAATGGGAATTTAGCCGGAAGGGTCACCGGCTCTTTCTTGCGGCCATCGTAGCTGAGGGTCCATTCGGTCACTTTGGGGTTATAGAGCACATCGAGAGCGAACTGCGACAGACGCGCTTCGATGTATCGTCCGGCAGCGGCAGAGGCGCCGGTAAGGATATTTCCCCAGTTTCCCTGGGTTTCCACGAGCAGGTCTTTCTGTCCGAGCTGTACAAGCGCACCATAGATCGACGCATCGCCGTGGGGGTGATACTGCATGGTGTTACCCACAATGTTGGCCACTTTGTTGAATCGGCCGTCGTCGAGGGTTTTCATCGAGTGGAGGATGCGTCGCTGCACCGGTTTGAGACCGTCGTTGATGTGGGGGATGGCACGGTCGAGGATGGTGTAGGATGCATAGTCGAGATACCAGCTTTGGAACATTCCGCGCAGATGCTGGCGCACAACATCGTCGCTCAGGTCAACAAACATGGAGGAAAAGCCGCCTTCCGTTGCCTCTGCGCTTTCCTCGATATCGTCGTTGTATATTTCGTCGCTCATGTGTATGATTGGTTTTCGGGTGGATTGTTATGCCGTTAAGGCCTAACTCTCACAAAGGTACAAAAAAATATCGTAAGGTTTGTGCTTTTCTGCGTTTTCGTTTGATAAAAAACGAAGGAAGCGTCTGGTGTGAGCCAGACGCTTCCGCTATGCTTTATGTCCGGTTTTAGGCCGGTTGTACCTGTGTGTCGGGTGTTATGTCGACATTTGTGTCTGTGGTTGTCTTGATTGTAGTGCCGTCGGTCTTGAAGTAGAGCTGTGTGTCGGGTTGTCCGGTTTTTTCCACTTCAATCAGATAGAAGTTTGAACTTTCAGTGGGGTATTCATAGTAGGATATGTCGTCGATCTGCCATGTACCGTATTCTGATTTTACAAATGCTTCATTGATCACGGTAGGAATCATGAACAGATCTTTGCCGTAATCGTTCTCGGTCATTTTCCATTCACCTGCTTTTGTGAACCATGCTTCTACATCATTTTGGTTGGCGAGTGTCTTGAACTCGGCCACGGTGTAGATTCCTTTGGTCTCCCATTGTACCTTCGACTGGTCGACGTCGGGGTATTTATCTTTGAATGCCTGAGCCACGGCTTCAGGGATGTTGGGATTGACTGCCGGTTTGTTGTTGTCGTCATCGTCGCTGCACGCTGTGATGTTGGTAAGCCCGAAAATGGCTATCAGAAGATAGAATAGTTTCAGTTTCATATAACAAAAGTTTTTAAGAGACATTTACATACCTCAAACGCCTGTAACCGTGATTTTGTTCCGGCAACAGGCGTTTGGTTTGTTTTTTTGTGGGGTCAATATGTGATCACAGGTTCAAGAATGGCCGCTTCGTCGATCATTGCCTGAAGCTGTTCGGCGGTGGGGACGCGTCGTGTCAGATGTTTCGTCTCGTTGACTTCAGCCATTTTTGCCGCGAGATTGTCTGCACGGCGGTGGCGCAGTTCTTTGACGGTGTCCACGCCGGATGCTTCGAGAAGTTCGGCGAATTGCGGCCCGATGCCGTTGATTCTGAATAGATCCGCATGGTTGGTCCATTTCAGGATCAGTTTTTCGGAGATGCCGGTTTCTGTGGCCAGTTTCTCGCGGTCGTAAGCCTTGGCGCACCTTTGCAGTAGCTGTTCCACGGTGTCGATGCCGGCGGATTGGAGCTTTTCAGCGTAGGATTCGCCGATGCCCTCGATGTCGATAATCTTGTAGGTCATAATACTGAGTTTTGGTTTCAGCAGTATAACAAACAAACGGGTCGGTTTGTGCGTCCGACCCGTTCAAATCTTTTGATTGACAATTATCTGTCAAGGTATTTCGTAGGCTGGTATGTCAACGAGCTTGATTCCGAATTTCAGGGTTGTGTAGGGGTTGATGCCTGTTGTTCCCTGTGCGCCATAGCCCATGGTGTAGGGCATGACAACTTCGCATGTGTCGCCTACGCGCATGTCAGTCAGGGCAACTTTCCAGCCGTTTACTAATGATGACAATGCAAATGTTCTGACAGAATCGGCAGTGGCGACTGTTGTGGAATCGAACACCGCGCCATTGTAGAGCATGCCCTTGTATTTCACGGATACTTGGCTGGTGATCATGGGCGAGAGATTTCCTATGGTTTTTGACCTGTCATTGAAATAGTGGATAAGGACTCCGGAATTCTCATACCAATCGGGGTTGAGCACTGTGTAATAGGGAGTGCCGTCAGGATTCTTGAGATCCATCTGCTCAAGATACCAGCTGTTGTTTGTGTTGCGCCATTCGGCATAGTCGGTCCATTGGTTTCCATCATCGCCACACGAGATGAGTGAGGCGGAGACGCCAATAAGGAGCGACACAAGATATAGTAATCGTTTCATATATGTTCAGGGTGGTTAGAACTTGACTTTCGGGGCTGTCTGTGCCGCCTGATCGGCTTCGTACTGCTGCATGGCGTCAAATCCGAACAATCCTGCAACAATGCTTCCGGGGAAGCGTTTCACACGAAGATTGTAGTTCTTGACGGTTTCGATGTAGCTGTGGCGTGCCATCTCGACGCGGTTTTCTGTCCCTTCAAGCTGTGCCTGCAGGTTCTCGAACACTTCGTTGGCTTTCAGGTCGGGATATGCCTCGTGGACTGCGTTGACATAGATGCTGAATTCGCTTTTCAGCTTGGACAGTGCGTTGGCATACGAGTTGGGATCTGAAGCTCCGAGTGCATTCTGAGCCGCAGCCATCACGGCAGTGGTGTCGGGCGGTGTGATGCCGGCGCGTGCATTGGTCACATTCTGGAATGTCGAGGATTCGTGAGCGGCATAACCTTTCACTGTCTCGACGAGGTTGGGGATGAGATCGTAGCGACGCTGGTATTGGTTCTGGACTTCACCCCAGCTGGCCTCGGCCGACTGTTGCTCTGTGACGAGTTTGTTGTAGGTCGAGCATGTCGGGATCGCGAGGATGAGCACTATGCCGACAATAACTGCCAGAGTGATAAGAGTTTTGTTTGATTTCATTTTATGGGTTTAAGAGAGTTTACGGAGAAGAGAATTGAGACTCACTTTGTCGTGGATCAGGCGATGGAGTTCGGAGATCTCAACGCGACACTGTTCCATCGAGTCTCTTTCGCGGAGGGTTACGGTGTTGTCCTCAAGTGTCTGGTGGTCAACGGTGATACAGTAGGGGGTTCCCACGGCATCCTGACGGCGGTAGCGTTTGCCGATTGAGTCTTTTTCGTCGTAATGTGTGGCGAAGTCAAATTTCAGATCGTTGACAATCTCGCGTGCTTTTTCAGGAAGCCCGTCTTTGCGTACAAGAGGCATGACGGCACATTTCACAGGCGCGAGTGCTGCCGGAAGGTGGAGCACGACACGGGTCTCGCCGTTTTCAAGTTTCTGTTCATCGTAGGATGAGCAGAGAACAGAAAGGAACATGCGGTCAACGCCGATCGAGGTTTCGATCACATAGGGAACGTAGCTTTCGTTGAGTTCTGGATCGAAATATTTGATGTTTTTGCCTGAGAATTTCTCGTGCTGTGAGAGGTCGAAGTTGGTGCGAGAGTGAATACCTTCCACTTCCTTGAATCCAAACGGCATCTGGAATTCGATGTCGGTTGCGGCATTGGCGTAGTGGGCGAGCTTCTCATGGTCGTGGTAGCGGTATTTTTCGTCGCCGAGACCAAGGGCTTTGTGCCATCTGAGTCGCCATTCTTTCCACTGCTGGAACCATTTGAGCTCTTCGCCGGGACGAACGAAGAATTGCATCTCCATCTGCTCGAATTCGCGCATGCGGAAGATGAACTGACGGGCTACGATCTCATTGCGGAATGCTTTACCGATCTGTGCAATGCCGAAAGGAATGCGCATGCGGCCTGTTTTCTGCACGTTGAGATAGTTGACGAAGATGCCCTGTGCGGTTTCCGGACGGAGATAGACGGTCATTGCGCCGTCGGCGGTGCTGCCCATCTCGGTCTTGAACATAAGGTTGAACTGGCGCACTTCCGTCCAGTTGCGTGTTCCGGAGATGGGACATGCGATTTCCTGATCTATGATGATCTGACGGAGCTCTTCAAGGTTGTTGTCGTTCATAGCCTGAGAGAAGCGTTCGTGCAGAGCCTCACGTTTTGCAATGTGTTCGGCCACACGGGGATTGGTCTGACGGAACAGAGCCTCGTCGAACGACTCGCCGAAGCGTTTACGGGCTTTGGCAACCTCTTTCTCTATTTTGTCGTCCATCTTGGCTATCTCCTCTTCGATCAGCACGTCGGCGCGGTAGCGTTTCTTAGAGTCGCGGTTGTCGATCAGGGGATCGTTGAATGCGTCAACGTGGCCAGATGCTTTCCAGATGGTGGGGTGCATGAAGATGGCAGAGTCAATGCCTACTATATTCTCATGGAGAAGAGTCATCGAATCCCACCAGTATCGTTTTATATTGTTTTTGAGCTCTACACCGTTCTGGCCATAATCATAAACAGCGGAGAGGCCGTCGTAGATTTCGCTTGAGGGGAAAACAAAGCCATATTCCTTGGCGTGAGAAACTATTTTTTTGAATACTTCGTCTTGTTGAGCCATGATTTTAAATGGTATGATGTTATTATTGGCGCAAATTTACGAAAAAATCCCGATTATTTACTTCGCCTGTCCATAAATTCAGTTAATCAGGCTTATTGCCGTTAATAATATGCAAGTAAAACATGAATAAATGCTTGCGTACACGGCGAATGCAATGCTTTAAGTGTTAATACTGATAATGCTTGTGTGGGGTTGAATGGTGTTGTTTGGTGGATTTTATGCGTTTTCGGGTGGTGCGCAGTGCGCTGAGTAGTCCGGGTGAGGGGTTTTGCAATGACAGCATGTCGAGATGCTGTTCGAGCTCTGTGGTCAGCTCAGGATAGAACCGACACATTTTGAATGCGCAATAGATGGAGAATGCCCGGATGGCGTACGGTTCACATTCGGCATTGATTTTTGCAAAACAGAAGTCGAGGAAGTCCGGACGTATAGTGTCGCAGGTGTAGGTCTGTTCCCTGAGTAGCTGTAGGAGCATCCGCTTTTTGCCTGTGTGGTTCTCGGCCAAAAGCATGTCGATGAGTTCGGGCTGCTTGGATTGTAGGAGTGTACGGTCTTGTTTCTGAACGTGGGTCAGAATCCACAGTGCATTTGTGGCTGTTCTTGTGTCCGGCGACTTGACGAGGCGGAAGATGGTGTCGATGTTGTCGGGGCTGCTCAGCACCCAATTGACAATGTTGTGAATTTCCGGCAGATTGATCTTGCGGTTCAGTAGCTCTATGGGGTTTGGGGATGTTTGCATTTTAGTCAAAATCAGATGCGAATTTACAAAAAAATACAATGAGATGGCCACCGGTTAATGCAATATGTTGGTGTCGGCTTGGAAAGCTGCTTGTAAAGTGTTATCTTTGCAATCGTTTTTCAGATCTGGAATAAATATGAGAATAAATATGAGAATAAATATAGCGTTATTAATCGCGGCTCTGACGGCGATAACATCTTCGGCCACGGAGGTCGAATCGGATAGCACTCGCTGGCTCGGTGATGTCACGGTGACTGCAATCAAGCAGTCGGCGGATCTGAGTCTCACACCGGGTGCCGTTACGGTTGTTGGGTCGCGGCAGGCTCGTGTCTGGGGTATTGAGTCGATGAAGAATCTTAGCGAGATAGCCCCGAATTTCTATATTCCGGATTATGGCAGCCGCATGACTTCGAGTATCTATGTGAGAGGTATCGGAGCGCGTATGGATCAGCCGGCGGTGGGATTGAGCGTGGATAATGTCCCGTTGATGAACAAGGATTCCTACGATCTCGATATTGTGGATATCGACCACATGGAGGTGTTGCGTGGCCCTCAGAGCACCCTTTATGGGCGTAACACAATGGCAGGTCAGATCAATATCTACACGCTGAAACCTATGGACTATCAGGGTAGCCGGGTCAAGGCTACATTTGGTAATGGACCAGACGCATTGCTGGCCATATCTCACTACCGGAAGTTCAAACCTAATCTGGCGATGGGTTTTATCGGTAATTTCCGCTTTTCCGACGGATTTTATAAAAACCACTACAATGCCCGTAAGATCGACACTGAAAAAGGTGGTAATCTGAGATGGAAAACGCAATGGCAGGCCTCCGATCGTGTGTCGGTTGACAATGTGGCCTCATTTTCTCTTTCACGTCAGAATGGATATCCTTACGAGCTTGCCGGAAGCGGTATAGTGAATTATAACGACACCTGTTTCTATCGCCGCAATCTGTTGACAGACGCGCTGACGGTGAAATGGACAGGTCGGGATTTCTCGGTGTCGAGCATAACGAGTGTGCAGTATCTCGATGATAATATGACGCTTGATCAGGATTTCCTTCCGCTGGACTATTTCACTCTGACGCAAGCCCGTCACGAGTGGTCGGTGACGCAAGATATAGTTGTGCGTGGCACGAAGAATTCGTATTCATGGGTTGCAGGCGCTTTCGGATTCTATAAACACACATCCATGAATGCTCCGGTTACATTGAAAAAAGACGGGATAGAGCGTCTGATCACGGATCGTGTGAATCTAAACGATAAGATTCCGGTGGAATTGCGCTGGAACAGTCCGGAGATACCGCTCGGCAGTTCTTTCAAGATTCCTGTGTGGGGTGTGGCGCTGTACCATCAGAGCACTCTCGATCTCGGCAAATGGAATATAGCTCTCGGCATGCGTCTGGATTATGAATCAACGCGCATGGATTACAACAGCCTATGCAATACGTCGTTTTCTGTTTTTATGAAAAGCGGCGTCCCACCATCCTCTCTCATGGATTGCAATATAGAGATAGATGAGAGCGGACGTTTGAAAAATCATTTTCTTGAATTTGTTCCGAAGCTGACTGTCAGCTATGAGCTCCCGATGCCTTCGCGCTCCACGGTTTATGCGAGTGTAGGGAAGGGGTATAAGTCCGGTGGCTACAATACTCAGATGTTCAGTGAGTTTTTGCAGCAGAAAATGATGTCGGAGGTTCTTTCCAAGATGCCGAATATGGGTGGCGCTCCAACGGTGTCGGATGGCCCTGATGTTGATGAACTGGTCAGTTACAGACCTGAAAAATGCTGGAACTATGAGGTTGGCGCGCATATAGGTTGTGCCGAGGGGCGTGTGATGACAGATCTGGCTCTTTTCTATCTCGATTGCCGCGATCAGCAGCTTACCATGTTCCCTGAGGGGACTACGACCGGGCGCATCACGACCAATGCCGGTAAAACGCGGAGCTATGGCGCGGAGATTCAGATTCGTTATAATCCGACAGAACGCTGGGCTTTCAATCTTGCTTACGGCTATACTAACGCGAAGTTCGTTCGGTTTGTGGATGGAGAGAATGACTATAAGGGCAATTATGTGCCGTATGCGCCACGCAACACGCTCTTCGGCTCGGTTGTGTTTAATCATCAAGTCGGTCGGGACTGGCGGTTCACCTATAATTTGAATTGCCGTGCCGTCGGTTCAATCTATTGGAATGAGGAAAACTCCGCGCGTCAGCCTATGTATGCGTTGCTTGGTGCATCGTTTATGGCTTCGAGAGGGTGGATTTCGTTGGAGGCATGGATGCGCAATATCACTGGAACGCATTACGACACGTTCTATTTCCGGTCGATGAACAATGATTTTCTGCAACGTGGCGATCCGAGATCTTTTGGGCTGACTGTCCGTCTGGCATTTTCCGAGTGATATTGCCGGAACAATTTCGGGCTCCGGGCGGTTGAAAGTATATGAAACCGCTTCGACTTTGCATATTGACTTCGTTGATTCTGACTCTGGCCGGGTGCCGGAATTCAGATCCCTTTGAGAATATCGTTACGGCGGACATGCCGCGTGCGTTCAACTATGTCACCTCGGTTGATGCCCGATCGGGCTCCGGCTCTGTGTTTGACGATGTGACCTATTCTATAGTGTTCGATGATACGCGTCGCACTGCCAATCTGACAATCTCCAATCTTCGTGTGAGTGAAGATGCGACTCCGCTCACACTGACGTTTTCGGATGTGGAGATGACATATACATCGGATAATCATGAGAAGGAACGTATGATCAAGGCCGACGTGCTAATCTCGGATGATCCTGTCAACAGTGGCACGGCTATAACCGATGTCGAGATTGTCTATACAAAATCCAATGACCTTGATCCGAATGGAACATCCGGTATCTATGCCAGCTATGTTGTCGACGGTCGTTATCAGGTTATGGCGTACCCTTATAGGATACTTGCCGATGGAACCACGAGGGTGGATGTTGTCGGTGGGGAATCGGAACAGATCGACTACTCGCCTGTCTATCGGCTTTCAATACGCCCGTCGCAGGGGCGTGCGGATCTGACTGTTGACGGGCTGTCGATCGGAGGATGCAGGATGTCGCTCTCTTTCCACGGGCTTGTCTTTTCCCTGACCGACGATGGTTATACGTTGGATATGGGTGATTCGGTCAGCTGCAACGGAGATGTTGCGGTGGATCTTCTCTCATTCTCTGCGACAGCACGACTTCGTGATGAGTTGAGGATAGAGATGGTGGTCTGTGTAGATGACGTTTCCTATCGCGTGTCAGGTTTTCTGACGCCGAATTTGACCGGATCATGAATTGTCAGGGGCTTTTAGGGAGAGGCAGATGGCATGATTGTTATTAACATTGTCTGCCTTTTTAGGGGAATCTGTGAAATATTTTAAATAAAATTTTGTATATTTGCACCGTATTAAATCAATTGCCATTGTACGCGCATTTGCCATTGGGATTTATTTGACTGATGAATAGTGTGTTTGCGATGGAAATAAGAATGCGTAGTGTAAAATATACATTTTTTATAATATGATTTCATTGACGATTCTTTCATCCACGTTGGCCGTTACGGCTGCGCTGACCGGTATCGCGCTGGTCTTTCTGGCGTTGTGGGTGGCAAAATTAATGGCACCGCGCTCGTTCAATGCGCAGAAAGGCGAGCCTTATGAATGCGGTATTCCGACTCGCGGTGAGAGTATGGCGCAGTTTAAGGTAGGCTACTATCTGTTTGCGATCTTGTTCCTCATGTTTGATGTAGAATGTGTGTTCCTGTTCCCATGGGCAACCGTTCTTCAGGATCTCAAACAGTTCGGTATGCAGAGCCTGATCTCGATCGCTTTCTTTTTCTCAATCTTAGTGCTGGGACTGGTTTATGCCTGGCGGAAAGGAGCTCTTGAATGGAAGTAACAACAAAAAGCATGCCCTACGAGGCGTGGAAAGATAACGAGTATATCGAAAAGATGGTCTCCGAACTACAGGAGGCCGGAGTCAATGTAGTCGTAGGAACATTTGACAAGCTTATAAACTGGGGTCGTTCGAACTCTATCTGGCCTCTTACATTTGCAACAAGCTGCTGTGGCATCGAATTCGTATCTCTCGGTGCCGCTCGTTTTGATATGGCACGCTTCGGATGGGAAGTAGCCCGTTCGTCGCCACGTCAGGCCGACTTCATGATGGTTGCCGGTACGATTGTGACCAGAATGGCTCCTATCGTGCGTCGACTCTATGATCAGCTTGCAGAACCGAAATATGTCATTGCATGTGGGTCCTGTGCCGTTTCCGGTGGCCCATTCAAGAAATCATATCATGTCGTGATGGGCGTTGATCAGATTATACCTGTCGATGTCTATCTGCCCGGTTGTCCTCCGCGTCCGGAAGCCATGATCTATTCTATCATGCAGCTTTCGCGTAAGATGAAAGTTGAACGCTTCTTTGGCGTTGTCAACCGCAAGGAGAAGCAGGAAGAATTTTTGAAAGCTCACCCGGTTGAAGGCGTAGAGGATTAATGTAAGTGTAAATACAATAACGAAAAATATATGGCACAGATACAGGAAACCATAGCTCGTTTGTTCCCCGAAGCGGTTATCACCGAAGGCAAGATGCTTGAGGTCGAGATCGCTGATGCCCAGTGGCATGCTCTGGCTAAGGAACTCAAGGAGAATGAAGCTTTAGGTTTTGATTTCTTGGTGACTATCGTGGGTATGGACTGGACCGATAAATTCGGTTGCGTCTATTATCTGACATCAACTGCACATAATGAGCATATCTCCGTGAAGGTTACAGCTCCCGACCGTGAAAAGCCCATGCTGCACAGCGTAGCTGATCTTTGGAAGATTGCCACTATTTTCGAACGTGAGGTCTATGACTTCTTCGGAATTATCTTTATCGGCAATCCCGATATGCGTCGTCTGTTCCTCAGCATTGATTGGGACGGGTATCCATTGCGTAAGGATTATGACGAAAGTCCCGAGCACAACCATTTCACAACTGAAAGTGAACGTCAGAGTGATTTCACAACAACATATGTTGAGAATGAGGACGGAACTGTTGAGGCAAAGGAAGTGCGTGTGTTCGAACCGAATGATTTCGTTGTGAATATCGGTCCGCAGCACCCTGCTACCCATGGCGTGCTCCGTTTCCGTACGGCGGTAGACGGAGAGACTGTACAGAAGATCGATGTCTACATGGGTTATATTCACCGCGGTATTGAAAAAATATGCGAGAAACTGACTTATCCGCAGACTCTCCACTTCATGGACCGTCTTGACTATTTCTCCGGCCATCCTTATCATCATTGTCTGTGTATGACAATCGAGGAGGCTGCCGGTATCGAGATCTCACGCCGTGCGCAGGTGATCCGTGTGCTGATGGATGAGCTTTCACGTATCGCATCCCACTGTCTGTTTATCGGTACTTATTGCATGGACCTTGGTGCTACAACCATGTTGTTCTACACTCTTCGTGTCCGTGAGCAGATTCTTGATATCATGGAGAAAACATGCGGTGCGCGAATGACTTTCAACTATGAGTGTATCGGTGGTGTGATGCAGGATCTCGCGCCTGATTTCGTTGATGATGTCAAGGCTCTTCTTGCTGTTATCCCGAAGAATATCAAGGAATATAATAAGGTGTTTACTGGAAATGTCATTGCAAAGAACCGTATGGAGGGCGTAGGAGTCCTTTCACGTGAAGATGCAATCAACTGGTCTGTGACCGGACCTTCGGGACGTGCTTCGGGCTGGGCTTGTGATGTCCGTAAGACTGATCCATACAGCATTTACGGTGAGCTTGACTTCGAGGAAGTTGTACGCACCGAGGGTGATGCCATGGCCCGATTCAAGGTCCGTCTTGACGAGATGACCCAGAGTGCGCGTATCATAGAGCAGCTTATCGATAATATTCCCGAAGGCGAATATTGTGTGAAAGTTCCCAAAGTGCTTAAGTTGCCTGTAGGACACTGGTTCCGCACAGTAGAGGGATGCCGCGGCACTTTCGGTATCTATCTTGAGAGCGACGGCAATACCAAGCCTTATCGTCTGAAGATAGCTCCTCCGTGTCTGCCGGCTGCTGCAGTCGTTGACCATCTGACGCGCGGAAGCAAGATTGCCGACCTTATCACAATCGGCGGATCGCTTGACTATATCGTCCCTGATATGGACCGCTAAGAATTGATTATCCACAGAGTAAAATAGTAATTTCCAACAGATATGTTTAATTTCTCAGTACTGACCAACTGGATCGACAATCTTCTGCGGTCGTTTATGCCTGAGTGGCTCACAGTGGTCACGGAATGTGTGCTTATTGGCCTTGTGTTGCTTCTGACATATTCCGTTCTGGCGTTGTTCTACATCTATTTCGAGCGTAAGATCTGTGCGGCTTTCCAGTGCCGTCTCGGCCCGAACCGTGTAGGCCCCTGGGGTTTGCTCCAGAGTATCGCCGACATGTTCAAAATGCTTATCAAAGAGCTTATTTCGCTTAACCATACTGATAAGTTCTTGTTTGCTCTTGCTCCTTATCTCGTGATTCTTGCTTCGATGCTTGCATTCGCAGTGCTTCCATGGGGTAACGGACTTCAGGTTCTGAACTTCAATATCGGTATTTTCTTCCTTCTCGCTGTCTCCTCAATCGGCGTTCTGGGTATCTTGCTCGCCGGATGGTCGTCGAACAATAAGTTCACCCTTATCGGTGCGTTGCGTTCAGGTGCACAGATGGTCAGCTATGAGATCTCCATTGGTCTCTCTGTCCTGACTATGGTTGCTTTCGCCGGTACGATGAACGTTGTTGAGATCGTTGAGAAGCAGGATCATCTCTGGTTTATCTTCTCGGGTCATCTTCCTGCGATCATCGCATTTGTGATCTATCTGATTGCCGGTACTGCCGAGACTAACCGTGGCCCGTTCGACCTTCCTGAGGCTGAAAGTGAGCTTACCGCCGGCTACCATACTGAGTATTCCGGTATTCATTTCGGTTTCTTCTATCTGGCAGAGTACCTCAACCTGTTCATTGTTTCAGGCGTGGCTACACTCCTGTTCCTCGGTGGCTGGATGCCGCTTCACTTCCCGGGTTGGGATGGCTTCAATGCTATAATGGACTATATCCCTTCAGTAGTATGGTTTATCGGTAAGGCTGTCGCAGTATCGTTTATCATCATCTGGTTCAAGTGGACATTCCCCCGTCTCCGAATCGACCAGATGCTTTCACTGGAATGGAAATACCTGATGCCTTTCGGTTTGTTCAACCTCATTCTGATGGCTATCATCATTGTGACCAATCTATATTTTTAAATTCGAATAACAGATAATATCTATATCATGAGCGATAAATTCGGAAAAATTGCACAGGTGATCGGTCCTGTAGTCGACGTTTCGTTCGAAGGCAACGATCTACCGCCTATCTATACGGCTCTGAAAGTTGACCGTCCCGACGGATCAATGCTGATCCTCGAGGTTGAGCAGCATATCGGAGAGGATACGGTGCGTTGTGTGGCTATGGAAAGTACTGATGGCTTGCAGCGAGGTGTCAGAGTGGATAATCTTGAACGTCCGATCGCTGTTCCCACCGGTTCGCAGGTGAAGGGTCGTCTTCTTAACGTTATCGGTGATGCAATTGACCGTCTCCCGGCTCTTGACCGCGATAATCTCCGTCCGATCCATCAGCCGGCACCGGCGTTCGATGATCTTACGATCGGCACAGAGATTCTGTATACCGGTATTAAGGTGATTGACCTCCTTGAACCTTACAGCAAGGGTGGTAAGATCGGTTTGTTCGGTGGTGCAGGTGTCGGTAAGACCGTGTTGATCATGGAGCTTATCAATAATATTGCCAAAGGACACAATGGTTTCTCGGTGTTCACCGGTGTTGGTGAACGTACACGTGAGGGTAATGACCTTCTGCGTGAGATGATCGAGAGCGGTGTAATGAAATATGGTGAGAAATTCCAGGAGGGAATGGAACGTGGCGAGTGGAACCTCGAGGATGTTGACATGGAAAAGGTCAAGGAGTCGCAGGCGACACTGGTGTTCGGTCAGATGAACGAGCCGCCGGGTGCACGTCTCCGTGTCGCTCTCTCGGGGCTTACTGTTGCCGAGCAGTTCCGTGATCAGGATGGTGGCGGTAAAGAGATTCTTCTGTTTATCGACAACATTTTCCGTTTCACTCAGGCAGGTAGCGAGGTTTCCGCTCTTCTCGGACGTATGCCTTCGGCCGTTGGTTACCAGCCTACTCTTGCATCTGAAATGGGTATGCTTCAGGAGCGTATCACATCAACAAAGAATGGTTCGATCACCTCAGTACAGGCTATCTATGTGCCTGCCGACGACTTGACTGACCCTGCTCCTGCAACCACTTTCAGCTTCCTTGACGCAACCACAGTGTTGAGCCGTAAGATTGCCGAGCTTGGTATCTATCCGGCTGTGGATCCGTTGGAATCGACTTCGCGTATTCTTGATCCGAATATTATCGGTGAGGAACACTATAATACTGCACAGGCTGTCAAGCAGCTGCTCCAGAAATATAACGAGTTGCAGGATATTATCGCGATTCTCGGTGTTGACGAACTTTCCGATGAAGATAAGCTCGTTGTATCCCGTGCCCGTCGTGCGCAGCGTTTCCTCTCGCAGCCGTTTAATGTGGCAGAACAGTTCACCGGTCTTCCCGGTGTGATGGTGCCGCTGTCGGAGACTATCCGCGGCTTCAAGATGATTCTGAGCGGTGAGATGGACGAATATCCCGAACAGGCGTTCCTTAACGTCGGCACAATCGATGAAGCGATTGCCAAAGGAAAGAAAATGCTTGCTGAAGTGCAGGCTTAATGAAGCAATGAGACTAATTTGACTATGACACTAAAGATTATTTCAGCGGAGGACATTGTTTTTGAAGGGGAGGTGACCATGGTTTCACTTCCCGGAACAATGGGTGCGTTCACCGTGCTCCATAATCATGCTTCCCTGATCTCTACTCTGACTCCCGGAAATGTGGTTTATGAGGAGAACGGCAATCAGACATCAGTGGAAATTGGTGGCGGGATTGTTGATGTTGATAATAACGTAGTGTCGGTCTGCATATATTGAACGGTATGATTAAAAAGGGACTCCTTATAATGGCTTTGATTCTCTCGGTGCTTGCGGCGCCGATGAATGCCTTTGCCTCGGATTCAAGCGGTGAGGGGGAGAATAAGGTCAATCCTAAGGAAATTATATTCGAACATCTCGGGGACGCTTATGGCTGGGAGGTTCCGTTCAATCACCATAAGCGTATTCCGTTGCCGATCATTCTTATCGGCAAGGATGGCGTGCATTGCTTTATGTCTTCCCGTGTCGAGCACGATCAGGAGTATCGTGACGGAGATGCCGTATTCAAAATCGCAGGTGAGGATAGCAAATACAAGGGAAAGGTTGTGCAGATCATGCCTGACGGGTCGGAATATAGACCTTGGGACATATCGATAACAAAAAATGTGTGCGCTCTTTTCATTACGGTCGCTCTGCTGCTTTGGTCGGTATATGCTGTGGCCCGTTGGCACCGACTCAATGGCCATAAGGCTCCTCGCCGTATCGTGGGTGCTCTTGAGGCTTTGATTGAGTTCATATACAAGGGTGTGATCCGTCCCACTCTTGGCGACCGTTCGATGAAGTTCGCGCCGTATCTTCTGACGGTTTTCTTCCTGATATTGTATTTCAACTTGCTTGGTCTTATCGTGATTTTCCCCGGTGGAGCCAATCTGACCGGCAACATAGCCGTTACGATGGTGCTGGCGATCTTCACGTTCCTTGCCACCAACCTGTTTGGCACGAAGCATTATTGGAAGGATATTTTCTGGCCGGATGTTCCATTGTGGCTCAAATTTCCGCTTCCAATCATGCCGTTGATCGAGCTTTTCGGTATATTCACGAAGCCGGCGGCTCTGACAGTCCGTCTGTTTGCCAATATGCTTGGCGGCCACATGATAGTCATTGTGCTTACCTTGCTTATATTTATATTCGCAGTCATGGGACCTGCTGTCGCAGGAGCTACAACCGTAGTGTCGATGCTTTTCTCGATCTTCATGCTGTTGATTGATGTGTTGGTAAGCTTTATCCAGGCATACGTGTTCACAATGCTGTCCACATTGTTCATCTCGTTCGGACAGGAGCATGGACACGAGAAACATGAAGAGAAAAATGAAAGCCATGTGGCGGATGCCGCAGTGGCACAAACTAAATAAGAAATTAAAAATTAACGAAACAATAATCTTTTAAAACTTTTCAGTTATGTTAGCAACGATTTTAGCAGCTATCGAAGGAACTATTGGTCTTGGCGCATGTCTTGGCGCCGCCATCGCAGCAATTGGTGCAGGTATCGGCATCGGTAAGATTGGCGCATCGGCTATGGAGGCCATCGCACGTCAGCCTGAATCTGCCGGTGATATCCGAAGCAACATGATCGTGATCGCAGCTCTTATCGAGGGTGTTGCCCTGTTCGCGGTTATCGTTTGTGTTCTCTCGATGTTCCTCTAATCTCTGGAATAAGTTATGGAATTATTCACGCCTGATTTCGGCCTTGTTTTCTGGATGTTTGTTGCCGTTGCGGTGCTGCTTGTTGTTCTCTACAAGTGGGGCTGGCCGGCAATATTGAAAAGCATCGACAGCAGAGCTGATCTCATAGACAAAGGTGTGGAGTATGCTCAGAATGCCAAGGAGCAGCTTGACAATGCGCGTGTAGAGTCGGAGAAATATCTGGCTCAGGCACGTGCGCAGCAGGCTGAGATGCTCCGTGAGGCAGACCGCATGAAAACACAGATCATCGACGAAGCCAGATCGGCTGCCCAGGTTGAGGCTCAGAAGGTGATGGACGCTGCAAAATTGTCCATCCAGCAGGAGCGTAAAGAGGCTGAATTGCAGTTCCGCAATGAAGTGAGCTCTTTTGCTCTCGACATCGCCTCAAAGGTGGTTCGTGGCCAGCTTGCGGATGAGAAAGCACAAAGCAAGCTTGTCAACACGCTTCTCGATGAAATGGAAAAACAGAATTGAACTAACCTTACCGCGCAATGAATGAAGGATTGATACCGGCACGTTATGCCAAAGCCCTTTTTATGGTGGCCTGCGAGAAGAAAGTCGATGCAGGGCTTTATGATCTTATGAAGACCCTTGAACGCAGTTTTTCGCAGCAGCCGTCGTTACAGTCCGTGCTTGGCAACCCCTACGTCAGTGATTCCGATAAGATGGATCTGCTGATGACCGCGTCCGGTGCATCGGTTGGTGGAAATGTCCTGTTCTGTGATTTCCTCAAACTTTTGTCGCAGAATCGTCGGTTGGATATGGCACGTGCAATTGCAAGTGCGTATATCGCCCTGTACCGCCGCCGTCATGACATCTATGACGTCAGAGTGGTGAGTGCGGCGCCGATGAGCGATGAAGAGCAAAAGCGGTTGCGAGATCTGATCGGCCGTCATCTCGGCGGCGGACAGATGGAGTATTCCACATCTGTGAATCCGGATCTGATAGGCGGATTCACGGTGAGTGTCGGTAACGAACGTATCGACGCTTCAATCAGTAATGAATTAAAACAATTGCGTTTGAATCTAATTAGCAAATAAAACTCTGATGATTAATCCCAGCGAGATTTCAGAAATATTAAAGCAGCAGCTTGAGAGCGTCAATTCAAAGGTGTCGTTTGAAGAAACCGGCACAGTGCTTGAAGTTGGCGACGGTGTTGCTCACGTTTATGGCCTCGACAATGTCTGCGCCAACGAACTTGTGGAGTTTGAAAACGGTGTGAAAGGTGTGGCCCTCAACCTTGAGGAGAGTAACGTGGGTGTCATCTTGCTTAACAATGTTGACAAGGTGACAGAGAACATGTCGGTTAAGCGTACCGGCGAAATCGCTTCAATTCCTGTGGGCGAGGGTTTGCTGGGACGTGTCATCAATGTTCTCGGTGAGCCGATCGACGGACGCGGCCCTATTGAGGGCAATCTGATGCGTCTGCCGTTGGAGCGCAAGGCTCCCGGCGTCATCTTCCGTCAGCCGGTGAAGCAGCCGTTGCAGACCGGTATAAAGGCGGTTGACTCCATGGTGCCTATAGGCCGTGGACAGCGAGAACTTATCATCGGCGACCGTCAGATCGGTAAGACTGCAATCGCCATCGACACCATCATCAACCAGCGCAAGAACTACGAAGATGGCAAGCCCGTCTACTGCATCTATGTAGCTATCGGACAAAAGGCATCGTCGGTTGCCGCGCTTGTTGAGACATTGCGTAAACATGGAGCGCTTGACTATACGGTTGTTGTTGCTGCAACAGCTTCGGATTCAGCATCCATGCGCTATTACGCTCCGTTTGCCGGTGTTGCTATCGGTGAGTATTTCCGTGATACCGGCCGCGACGCTCTTATTGTCTATGACGACCTTTCGAAACAGGCTGTTGCCTATCGTGAGATCTCTCTGATCCTTAAGCGTCCGTCAGGACGTGAGGCCTATCCCGGCGATATCTTCTATCTCCACTCGCGTCTGCTCGAACGTGCGGCAAAGATCATCGACAACCAGGAGGTTGCATCTCAGATGAACGACCTTCCTGAGCCTTTAAAACCGATCGTTAAGGGTGGTGGCTCACTTACAGCACTCCCTATCATCGAGACCCAGGCCGGCGACGTTTCCGCCTATATCCCGACCAACGTAATTTCCATTACCGACGGTCAGATCTTCCTTGAGACTGCGTTGTTTAACCGTGGTATCCGTCCGGCGATCAATGTCGGTATCTCCGTGTCGCGTGTGGGTGGTAATGCCCAGATTAAGTCCATGAAGAAGGTGGCCGGTACGTTGAAGATCGATCAGGCTCAGTTCCGCGAACTCGAATCGTTTACCAAATTCGGTGGAGATATTGACCCGGTGACTGCGCGTGTGATCGACAAGGGCCGCAAGAACGAACGTTTGCTCATCCAGCCCCAGTATCATCCTGTTGCGGTTGAAGATGAAGTCGCCGTTATCTTTGCCGGCACAAAAGGTCTTCTTGAAAATGTTCCCCTCGATAAGGTTGCGGAATTCGAGCAGCTCTATCTCCAGTTGCTCCACGCCAAACATCAGGCCGATGTCCTTGACGTGATCAAATCCGGTCAGTTGACCGATGATGTCATGGCAAAACTGACGGCTGCCGCAAACGATATAGCTGGAAAATATAAACAATAATAAACGGCAATGGCTACACTAAGAGAACTTAAAGGACGAATTGGTTCGGTTGCATCTTCCGAGAAGATAACCGGAGCGATGAAAATGATTTCCTCGGCCAAGATGCACAAGGCAGAGCAGTCGTTGCGTCGTTTGCAGCCGTTCCGCAATCAGATTGAAAATATCATCGGCAATCTATTGAGCGCCGATGCCGAGTTCTCGTCGCCTCTGCTTGAAGCTCGTGATGTCAGGCATGTGTCAATTGTCGTGCTTGGTTCCGACGATGGCCTTTGCGGAGCATACAATGTCAATATATTCAAGATCCTGCTGGGTCAGCTTGCATCCTATCGTGAAAGATTCGGAGAGGATGTGAAGATCGACATTTATCCTGTGGGAGCAAAGATGTGTAAGGCTGTTGCAAAGATCGCCGGTGGAAACATCAGCGTACGGACTATCGAGGGCGTGGATTCAAAGACAACCGGAGATGGTGTGAAGATCTTTATCGAAAGCCTCCAGAATGAATTTTTCGGCGGAGTGACTGATAAGGTCGATGTGCTCTACATGAGTTTTAAGAGTGTCAGCCGTCAGCGTCCCGTTGTAGAACAGCTGATACCGGTGGTTCAGGATACCTTTGCCGAGAATGGTGTTACGCAGCAGTGCCGGCCATATATTTTCGAACCGGATGCCAATACCATTTTCCGTTCAGTGCTCCCGATGTTCCTGATGGCCGTGATGCAGGATATCTTCACGGAAAACCGTGCGTCGGAGCAGGCGGCACGTGTGATGGCCATGCAGAGCGCCAACGACAATGCCAAGAAACTTCTTGAGCAGCTCCAGCTTGAATATAACAAACTCCGTCAGCAGAGTATTACGACAGAACTTCTTGATATTCTCGGCGGACAGATACGATAAAACTGATTATAAGAACAAACTATTAGATAATAAACAAGCAAACCTATGGGTAGTGTAAAAGACTATTTTTCATCTTTGGGTTCCGGCATTGCAAGCCTTGTAAAGGGCATGCAGGTGACCGGTAAGGAATTCGTTACCCCGAAGATCACGGAAAAATATCCTGAAAACCGCGAGACCGTCAAGGTGCCCGAAAGATTCCGTGCCATCCTTCAACTGAAGTATGACGCCGACGGCAACCACAAATGTATCGCTTGCGGTATTTGCGAACGCAATTGCCCCAATGGCACGATCGCACTGACAACAAAGATGGTCGATACTTTCGACGGCAAGAAGAAACGTAAACTCGACAAATATCAGTACGACCTCGGCAGTTGCACATTCTGTCAGCTTTGCGTGACATCCTGCCCACAGGATGCCCTTGAGTTCTCAAATGATTTCGAACAGGCCGTGTTCACACGCGACAAACTCGTCAAGAAACTCAATTACCTCCCTGAGAAGGAAGAACCGGCTCCGACACCTGAACAGATAGCCAAGATGCAGGCCGAGAAGGAAGCCAAGATAGCTGCCGCAAAAGCAGCCATGGCAGCCAAGAAAGCTGCGGAAGCCGCTGCCGCTGCCGGCGACAAGGCTCCGGTAGCCGATGACAAAAAAGATAATAATAACTAATCATTAATATGGAATCAGTAGGAAGTATCATCATGTATCTGGTAATCGCACTGTCGATTATCATATTCTCCGTACTGACTGTAACGACGCGGAAGATCTTGCGTTCGGCCACATTTCTGCTTTTCACGCTTTTTGCAACAGCAGCTCTCTATTTCAAGCTCGATTATGAGTTCCTCGGAGCTGTGCAGATTGCCGTATATGCCGGTGGTATTGTGGTGCTGTTCGTATTCTCGATCCTTTTGACAAGCCATCCGGGCAACAATAGCGAACGCCTGGTGTCAAAGCGTCGTGTGCTCGGTCTTGCAGCCGCAGTCCTCACATTGGCGGTCACCGCTTATGCGCTGCTCTACCGTTGCGGTCAGGCTCTTGTTGAATTGCCCGAAATGAGCAATCCGACAATGAAAGAAATTGGCAAGGCATTGATGGGAACAGGGGAGTACCAGTACCTTCTGCCCTTCGAAGCCGTGAGTGTTCTGTTGTTGGCATGTATAATCGGCGGCGTTGTGGTTGCCCGTAAAAGATAAAGAATTATGGAATTGACAATGATTTACTATCTGGTGCCCTCGCTGATCATGTTCAGCTGCGGCGTTTACGGTTTCATCACCCGGAAAAACATGATCGCGATGCTGATCTCGCTTGAGCTTATGCTCAATGCTGTCGACATCAACTTCGTGGTGTTCAACCGATATCTCTTCCCCGGCGAGATGGAGGGCATGTTCTTCACTCTATTCGCCATCGCCATCGCTGCCGCTGAGACAGCTCTGGCCATCGCCATAATCATCAATGTGTTCCGCGCTGCTAAAAACATCAATGCGGCCGAACTAACCAAAATGAAACATTAAGGCATTATGGAAGCAACAATTCCCGTTTTAATACTTGCCATTCCGCTGTTTATGTTCCTCTTCCTGGGTATTCTCGGGAAGTTCATGAGCCATAAATGGGCCGGAATCCTCGGCACTGCAGGCATGGGTGTCACACTCTGTCTTGCATATTTCACAGCGTTTACTTATTTCTTCTCCGGAAACCCCGATTTCATTGCCGCCGACGGCCAGCGTCTGCAAAACCTCGTGTTCAATCTCGACTGGCTTCATCTTTATGGCAACCTGACAATCAAGCTCGGTTTCCTTCTTGATCCGATCTCGGCGATGATGCTCGTTGTGATCACCACGATCTCTTTCATGGTGCATCTCTACAGCAACGGATATATGCGCGACCATCACGGCGTGTGGGAAACAGGTTTCCAGCGTTTCTACGCTTTCCTGTCGCTCTTCAGCTTCTCGATGCTCGGTCTCGTCGTTGCCACCAACATTTTCCAGATGTATATCTTCTGGGAGCTTGTGGGCGCATCGTCCTACCTTCTGATCGGATTCTACTACACTAGGCCTTCCGCAGTATCAGCGTCAAAGAAAGCGTTTATCGTCACCCGATTCGCCGACCTTGGCTTCCTGATCGGTATCCTTGTACTTTCGTACTATACCGGCTTCTTCGATTTTACCGAACTCACATCCGCAGCCGTTCCCGGCATGGAAAATGTCTATTCAGTAAGCGAAGGCACCGCACAGGGTATCTTCAATGTGTTCCAGACCAAGGCCGCTGCCGGATTCATGGGTTGCTCCGTGATGACATGGGCTCTCGTGCTGATCTTCATCGGCGGTATGGGTAAATCGGCCATGATGCCGCTCCATATCTGGCTTCCCGACGCTATGGAAGGCCCGACCCCTGTTTCTGCACTCATCCACGCTGCAACCATGGTTGTGGCCGGTGTATATCTGGTGGCTCGTCTGTTCCCCTTGTTCATCGTCAACGAGATGCATGGAGGTGCTGCCCTTGAGATCGTGACATGGGTAGGTGCGATCACTGCTCTCTATGCAGCTATCGTGGCTTGCACTCAGATCGACATCAAACGCGTGCTTGCATTCTCTACCATTTCTCAGATCGCTTTCATGATGGTTTCCCTCGGTGTCTGCACAATTGACGAAGCCGGACACCATGGCCTCGGTTACATGGCATCCATGTTCCACCTGTTCACCCATGCAATGTTCAAGGCTCTGCTCTTCCTCGGTGCCGGTGCCCTGATCCATGCGATCGGATCCAACGATTACACCGCAATGCACGGCTTGCGTAAGTACATGCCGGTAACCCATATCACATTCCTTATCGGCTGTCTTGCCATTGCCGGTATCATTCCCTTCTCAGGCTTCTTCTCAAAAGACGAGATTCTCAGCTCTTGCCTCGGCAACAGCACTGTGGTCTACATCTGGATGTCGCTTGTTGCCGGTCTGACCGCGTTCTACATGTTCCGTCTCTACTACCTTATCTTCTGGTGGAAAGAACACAAAGTTCATGAAGGTCACCACGCGCCCCACGATCAGCCCTGGACCATGACACTTCCGTTGGTGATCCTCGCAGCCGTATCGGTTGTAGCCGGATTCATTCCTTTCGGAAACCTCGTCAGCTGGAATGGAGAGCCCTACGATTTCATGGCTCACTTCGACTGGAGTGTAGCGACTGTCAGCCTCATCATCGCCATTGCGGCAATCGCGCTTGCAACAAAGATGTATATGAAGGAAAATCCGCTCCCTGCAAAAATGAAGAATGCCATGCCTGCTCTCTGGCGCTGGGCCCACCATCGCTTCTATTGGGACGAGCTCTATTACTTTATCACACATAAGATCATTTTCAACGGCATCTGCCGCCCGATCGCATGGTTTGATCGCCATATCATTGACGGAACCATGGATGCCTGCGCCACTGTCACTCAGAAAGTATCTTATGCCATCCGTGGTCTCCAGAGTGGAAATCTTCAGATGTATGTCTGGGTTTATCTGTTCGGAGCGATGTTGCTCGGCATAATCACGGCTATAGTGCTGATTCTTGTGTGATGCAATGGATAATTAAACAATCCTTATTGAAATAATAGTAATTATGCTTTCCAATATATTGATTTATTTTGTGGTGATTCCCGTGCTTATGCTTGCCGGGGTCGCTCTATGCCGCAACATAAAGCAGATACGTGCGGTGGCCGTTGTCGGTTCGCTTGCTCTGACTGCGTTGTCGGTCTACCTTCTGATTGATTATCTCGCCCTCCGTGCGGCCGGAGATATGGATCCTATGCTCTACGTGCAGTCCGTTTCCTGGTTCGCTCCGCTCAATATCAATCTTTCGGTGGGTGTCGACGGTATCTCCGTTGCAATGCTCATCCTTTCGTCGATCATTCTTCTGACCGGTAGCTTCGCATCATGGAAGATCGATCAGCCCAAGGCTTTCTTCCTTTGGTTGATCCTCCTTTCGACAGGTGTGTTCGGTTTCTTCATCTCGATCGACCTCTTCACAATGTTCATGTTCTATGAGGTTGCTCTTATCCCGATGTACCTTCTTATCGGTGTGTGGGGCAGCGGCAAGAAAGAATATTCAGCGATGAAACTGACGCTGATGCTCATGGGTGGTTCCGCATTCCTGATGCTCGGCTTGATCGGTATTTACTATCATTCGGCTCCCGAAGGTGGTAAGCTGACATGGAATATTCTTGAGATTGTCCAGAACGATGCCATCTCTCATGGCTGGCAGAAATTCCTCTTCCCGATGACATTCGTTGGCTTCGGCGTGCTGGGTGCTATGTTCCCCTTCCACACATGGAGCCCCGACGGTCATGCTTCCGCTCCGACTGCGGTGTCCATGCTCCATGCCGGCGTGCTCATGAAACTTGGTGGTTACGGTTGCTTCCGTGTCGCCATCTATCTGATGCCTTATGCCGCTCAGGAACTTGCCTGGATATTCCTTATCCTCACGGGTATCTCCGTTGTCTATGGTGCGTTCAGCGCATGTGTGCAGACCGACCTCAAGTATATCAACGCATATTCTTCCGTCAGCCACTGCGGTCTGGTGCTCTTCGCAATCCTGATGCTCAACACAACCGCGATGACCGGTGCTATCATGCAGATGCTCTCCCATGGTCTGATGACGGCTCTCTTCTTCGCGCTGATCGGTATGATCTATGGACGTACACACACCCGTGACATCCGTCTGATGGGCGGTCTTATGAAGATCATGCCTTTCCTCTGCGTGTGCTACGTGATTGCCGGTATGGCATCTCTCGGTCTACCCGGTCTGTCGGGCTTCGTTGCCGAGATGACGATCTTCGTCGGTTCGTTTGAACATGCCGATATGTTCCACCGCGTGTTCACTATCCTTGCTTGCTGCTCGATCGTGATCACCGCTGTCTACATTCTCCGAGTGGTAGGCAAGATCCTTTTCGGCCCGGTTCAGGATCAGCATCATCTCTCGTTGACCGATGCAACATGGTGGGAACGCACTTCTACCGTCACCCTGATCATCAGTGTGGCTGTGATCGGCTGTTTCCCCAACTTCTTTGCCGAACTGATTCGTTTCACATTCAGTTCCGACATTTTCAAAGTTATTGGAATGAATTAATAAGACAATAAGAAATGGATTACTCACAGTTTTTAGTAATGAAGCAGGAAATATGCTTGTTGGTAATATTTCTTTTAGTCTTCCTCAATGACATCTTCATGCCCCGTAAGGCTCAGTCGGCCATAGGCGTGATCACATGCATCCTTTTCGGTATCTTCACTCTGTTCGGCTTCTGCCCCATGGTGATCGGCAATAGTTCTGCTGATGCCTTTGCCGGAATGTATGCCACATCTCCCGTTATTGTTAATATCAAGAACATATTGAATGTCGGTGTGCTCATCGTCCTCATCCAGTCTCTGCGCTGGACAGCGAGCGATATGCAGCGTATCCGTCGTGGTGAGTTCTACGAGCTGCTGCTTGTGACGCTCTTCGGTATGTATCTTATGATCTCTTCGCGCCATTTCCTGATGTTCGTGATCGGTCTGGAGACAGCATCTCTGCCGCTCGCAGCAATGGTGGCGTTCGACAAACATCGCTATGAAAGCCATGAGGCCGCTGTCAAGTATATCCTGACAGCCGTGTTCTCCTCGGCCATCTTCATGATGGGTCTTTCATTCGTGTATGGTCTGACCGGATCGCTCTACTATACGAACATTGCAGCCGGTATACAGTCCGGAGCTGCAATCGTTCCGTTGGTTATCGCATTGGCTTTCGTCATTGCCGGTATCGGTTTCAAGCTTTCGCTTGTTCCGTTCCATCTCTGGACAGCCGACGTTTATCAGGGTGCCCCGACTCCGGTCACCTCTTATCTGTCGGTGATCTCCAAAGGCTCTGCTGCGTTTGCGTTCCTCGTGATTCTGTGGCAGGTGTTCGGCAGCGTTTATGCTGATGCATGGGAATGGATGCTCTATGCTTTGATTATCCTGACCATCACCGTGGGCAACCTCTTTGCAATCCGTCAGCGCAATCTCAAGCGTTTCCTTGCCTTCTCTTCTATCTCGCAGGCCGGATACATCATGCTCGGCGTTATCGCTTTCACTGCTCTCAGCCAGATGGGCAAAGCCGCTCTGATGTTCTACATCCTCGTCTACATCTTCTCCAATCTTGCAGCGTTCGGTGTGATCGGTGCGATTGAGAATTATTGCGGTAAGGTTTCGATGGACGATTACAATGGCCTTTGCAAGACCAATCCTCGTCTTTCATTCGTGATGATGCTTGCCATGTTCTCCCTCGCAGGTATTCCTCCGTTTGCAGGATTCTTCAGCAAGTTCTTCATCTTCACCTCTGCGATCAATCAGGGCAGTGTCGCTATCTATGTGCTCGTGTTGATAGCATTGATCAACACTATCATATCTCTCTACTACTATCTGCTCGTGGTGAAAGCAATGTATATCAAGACAGAGGAACCTTGTTCGATTTCGACATTCCGCAGCGCGTGGTCAGAACGCATTGCAATGTGGATTTGTGTTGCCGGAATAGTTGGTCTTGGCATTGTAAGCTACTTCTACGATAATCTCCTGACTCTTGTAGGCTGCTGATCTGCATAGTCAATCAGATTCAATATCAATGGCGGCGGCTCAACCCGATGGTTGAGCCGCCGCTCTATATCGTAGGTGGATGGGGATTAAAAGCGGAAACCATGCCGCGATGGTTTGTCTTGGCATGGTTTCCGGGGAGGGGGAGGAGAGATTGTTGCGAGAGTTTGGATTGTGGAATCCGTGTGTGTTTTGTGTGTTTTATATAGGGAAGTTATCTTTTTTAGTTTTCGCAGTTGATTATACCTTCTTTTATGGCCCGGTAGACGGCTTCGGCCATGTTCCGGCATGATAGTCGGCGAAGAATGGTGCTTCGGTGATATTCCACAGCCTTTTCTCCGATATTCATTTTCTGTGCTATCTGACTGTTGCTCTCGCCGGATGCTATGCACTCAAGAATACTGATGGTCTTTGCCGAGAGGCCGTCCTTTGCGTGTTCGATCGCTTTTTGACGTCGGGAGAAGGCGGTGCTGAAGTAGGTTCTGCCACTCGTCACGTATTCTATTGCCTTTATCAGTTCGTGGATATTTTCATGTTTGAATACCACTCCGTCCACCTCGGCGCTCATGATCCGGCTTATTCCCCACGATCCTAATTCTCGGGTGTAGATCAGTGATGGTATTGCTTTTCCTCGACTCCGGAGCTGTCTTATTAGTTCTAATCCTTCGGTCGGTTCGTTCATGCTCATCTCACAGATCATCAGGTCTATTCCCCGTATATGCTCTGTGGCGAGCAATGCCTGTCCGGCTGTCGATGCTTTCACTACGTGAAACCCCATATCGGTCAGTATCCGGTATAAGCCTTCTGCTGTGAACGGGTGGTTATCTACGACTAAAAGCGTTTTCATTGAGACAATGGAGAGATTGGTGAATGATCTTTCAGATAATAGTGATTGTTTTTTCGAATGTAAAGTTAAGAAAAATTATGCGTAATTATGAAATGTTGATCTAAGTAAATGTGCTGATAATTAAATAATTAGGTGATTCACTAAAGTTGTTTTAGGGAAATCCCGAAAAACAGGATGCTCCGCCACAGACATCGTGTGACGGAGCATCCTGTAGTTATTTTGATTGTTCTTTCTGTCAGGTTCCACGAATCAGTCCGAGATTTATGGCCCGGCTGACAGCTTCTGTCATGTTTTTGCAATTGAGTTTTTTCAGTATTGTGGTTCGGTGGTATTCCACGGCTTTCTCGCCCACAAAAATGCTGTCGGCTATCTCGCGGTTGCCTTTGCCCTGAGCTATGAGTTCAAGAATCTCGAGTGACCGGGATGAGAGGATACCGTTGATCTGCAATGTCTCTGTTTTCCGTTTCATGAAGGCAGGACTATAGTATTTCCCACCTCCGGCTACGGTCTCGATTGCGAGGATCAGTTCGTCAATGCTGTCGCCTTTGAGCACTATTCCGTCCAGATCGGCACTCTGTAGCCGTGGGACATTCCATAGCTCATCATGCATCGTGTAGATGATAGCCGGCCCATTGTAGTCGTTGCGTCTCATGTCGGCTATCAGATCGAGCCCGTCGGTATTGTTGTCGAGCTGCAGATCGCACACTGCCATGTCAATGTCGCGGATGTGCTGTATGGCCATACGGGCCATGTCGGCGGAACCGGCCTTTACTATAGAGAATCCTTTGGCCGACAGCAATGCCTGGATTCCTTCCAGAACAATGGGGTGGTCATCGATTATCAGAATCTTTTTCATTTCTGTCCTATGGTTAGGGTGTAGATGCCGTCCGTGCAGGATGCCGATAGATTGCATCCTATGATCTCGGCTCTTGTGCGCAGGGTGTTTGTTCCGGCTCCTGACGATATGTTCTCTTCTGAAGCCTTTGCGCCGTCGTTTTCAATTGTCAGTTTGAAGCGTTCGTCGCCGTCGAGTGTTATTTTGATCTCTGTTGCATCGGCATGTTTCAATGCGTTGTTGACGCTTTCCTGAACTATTCGGTAGAGTTCGTAGGATTCGCGGACAGAGAGGCGGTTCCAGTCGTATGCGCCCTCATCTGTGATGGCGATACGGGGCGATTTGTGGGTCGTGTTGAAGTTCCCTGTGAAGTCGATCAGCAGCTGGCACAAGGTCTGAGTGGCGAATTGTGGCGGCATCATCTCGTGGGACATTGTGCGTACGCGCTGTCCTATGGCCATTATCCTCCGTGAGGTTTCTTCCTGCGACATGTTGGGTATTTCCCATTGCAGGCCGGTCAGTTGTCCGGCGATATCGTCGTGGAGCTCACGGGCCATGCGGCTGCGTTCCTCTTCAAGTCCGCTGAGATATTGCTCTTTGCGTTCCTGAGCGAGCCGACGGCGGCTGCGTGATCTGTAGTATATGAACAGGAATACCAATGCCGCGAGCAATACAATGCAGATTGTTATCACGTAGATCATGATCCACCGCTGACGTCCGAGACGTTCGATCTCGATCTGTTTTGTCAATGTGTCATATTTGACAGATAGATCGCTCAGATCTTTCTGAAGTTGCGAGTTGCGTGTCGAGTCAAGGGCGGAATATGCCATTTCCATCATCCCGAAGGCTTCTTCTGAGCGTCCCAGACAAGCGAGACACTTGGCCTTTTCAAGCATCATGTCCTCAAGCTGACGTCCGATGGTGCCGTGTCCGATGGTGTCCACTTCCTGATAGATGGCGTATTCGGCGGCATAGCGTTTTTGGGCGTGATAGAGTTTTGCCCGTAATAGTCTGACTATTATCCATTGGTAATGTTCGTGTGGAAACAGATTGGAGATATCTTCGGCCTCCGACAATATCTTTTCGGCCTTATCCAAAGAATCAAGACTTAGATAGGAGTGGAAAAGGGGAGTCAGATACTTGATCCGGAATGTAGGTGGCGCGGTATTGAATAGATCCTCATAAGAGCGCAGCTCTTTGATGGTGTTGGTGTAGTCTTTTGATTTCGCGAGATTGCCGGCCAGAGTGCCCACGGATTGAAGAATGGCAGCTGTGTCGCCCATCTCTTTGGCGAGATCCAGAGCGCGGATAATGAACTGGTGTCCCTCTTCCAGACGGTTTCCCTCGGTGTAGGCTATGGCCAGATACTCGGTGATTGCCTGTTCCCATTCTATGTTCTTGTCGGCTATAGCAATGCTGAGGGCTTCTGAATAGTTTGAGATTGCCGAGTCCTGTTCGCCATTGCGGCGATAGATCAGGCCTTTGGCTGTCAGCCCTTGCAACACGGCCTCATTGATCCCGGTTTCTTTGCCGAAAGTGATCAATGTGTCGGCAAATCGGAAGCCGTCGTCACTTCTGCCCATATTGATCAGAGCCACATCACGTTCAATCATGATAAACGCTTTCAGTGAGTCTGACATCTGGCAGTTCGACAGCAGGGAATCGGCGACGGAGACAGCATCGTCATGCCGGCCTTCGTAATTCGGTTCGAACACGAGCATAAACATCTCCTCTTCGGCATCTGATGGGACTGTGGATTTGTGTTTGGAATCGCTGTTACATCCGAACAGAGTCGCGGCCAGGATAAATGTGATGATTGGGATGAAAAGTTTGCGCATTTGTGTCTATGTGTTTGGTTCTCCGACAAAGATAACAATAATTTATATCTTTACTTTCGTATTTACCCTAAGTCGCAACAAAAAAATCAGTCCGGATCACAAAATGACCGGACTGATTTTATGGTTGGTTGCCTGCTGTCTTGAGGCGTGTGGATTATTTTGATAGGGCCTCGATGGCTGCGGTGAGGTTTGCGATCTTGGCGTCGGCGTCGGCAAGTTTGCGGCGTTCGCCGTCGACAACGGCAGCAGGTGCATTGGCCACGAACCGTTCGTTCGACAGTTTCTTCATGACTGAGGTGCGGAAGCCCTGATAGTAGTCGAGGTCTTTGCGCAGTTTGGCAAGCTCGGCTTCTACGTCGATATTGTCCGAAAGCGGTACGTTGACTTCTGTGGTGCCCACCATGAATGTGGCTGCCGCAGGGTCTTTTTCAGCGTTATGGTTGATTGCCGATGCATTGGCCAGCTTCATGATCACAGCATCTTCGGCTTTGTCCCAGGTGCCGATCACATTGACGGTCAGTGTGTCCTTGTTGGGAATATTCTTGACCGCGCGGACATTGCGGAGGCCGTTGACCACTTCCTTGACGTGTTCCATCATTTCAAGCGTCTTTTCATCCGGCTGGATGGCTTGCGGAGTGGGGGCATACATGATTGATTCGCCGTCGGCTCTTTCTTCCAGATGCTGCCAGAGCTCTTCGGTGATAAACGGCATGAAGGGGTGGAGCAGACGCAGGAGTGAGTCGAAATAGTGAAGGGTAGTCCGGTAGGTCTTGCCGTCGATGGGGGATCCGTAGGCCGGTTTCACCATCTCAAGGTACCATGATGAGAATTCGTCCCAGAAGAGTCGGTAGATCTCCTTAAGAGCTTCCGAGATTCGGAATTTAGCCATCAGATCGTTGATCTCGATTATCGATGCGGAGAGCTTTGATTCGAACCATGCGCAAGCGGCGGCCGAAGATTCGGGCTGCTGTGCGTTTTCATCTACTTCCCATCCTTTGACAAGGCGGAAGGCGTTCCAGATCTTGTTGGAGAAGTTGCGGCCTGTCTCGCAGAGTTTCTTGTCGAAGAAGATGTCGTTGCCGGCAGGCGCGGAGAGCATGATGCCTACGCGGACGCCATCGGCTCCGTATGTGGCGATCAGATCCAGCGGATCGGGAGAGTTGCCGAGCTGCTTTGACATCTTGCGGCCTATCTCGTCGCGCACGATACCGGTGAAGTAGACGTTGTTGAAGGGCTGTTTGCCGATGAATTCGTATCCGGCCATGATCATTCGCGCTACCCAGAAGAAGATGATGTCGGGGCCGGTCACGAGGTCGGCGGTCGGATAGTAGTAGTTGATCTCTTCGTTGTCCGGTTCGAGGATGCCGTTGAAGAGTGCCACGGGCCATAGCCAGGATGAGAACCATGTGTCGAACGAGTCTTCGTCCTGATGCAGATCGGCGGCGGTGAGTGCCGGATCTTTCTCCTGTGCGAGTGTCAGGGCTTCTTCTGCGGTCTCCGCCACCACGAATGAGCCGTCGGGCAGGTAGTAGGCCGGTATTCTGTGTCCCCACC
The DNA here is from genome assembly GCA_910579185.1 of uncultured Muribaculaceae bacterium. GTDB lineage: Bacteria > Bacteroidota > Bacteroidia > Bacteroidales > Muribaculaceae > Paramuribaculum. The sequence goes on along the minus strand of CAJTTG010000001.1, from coordinate 480,594 downwards.
ATAGCTGACGTGAGATGCACCAGTCTTTGATCTCTGTCATCCAGTGGCGGTAGGTGTTCTTGAATTTCTCGGGGATGAATTTGATGATGTCGGTCTCAACGGATTCAAGTGCCGGTTTTGCGAGGGTGTCCATCTTGAGGAACCATTGGTCGCTGAGACGGGGCTCGGTTACGGTGTCGGAGTTGCGTTCGGAGTAGCCCACTTTGTTCTCGTATTCCTCCACTTTCTCTATCAGTCCGGCTGCTTCGAGATCCTTGGCAATCTGACGGCGCACGTCAAATCGATCCATGCCTACATACATTCCGGCTTCCTCGCTGACGGTGGCATCGGGGTTGAAAATGTCGATGCTGGGGAGGTTGTGTTTCTGTCCGAGCATGTAGTCGTTCATGTCGTGAGCCGGTGTCACTTTCAGACATCCTGTGCCGAATTCGATGTCAACGTATGAGTCCTCGATGACGGGGATCTCGCGGTTGACCAGAGGCACGATGACTTTCTTTCCGCGCAGATGCTGGTTCTTTGGATCTTCGGGGTTGATACACATTGCCGTGTCGCCCATGATGGTCTCCGGACGTGTTGTGGCTACGATTGCATATCCGTCCTCGCCGACAATTTTGTAGCGGAGATAATAGAGCTTGCTGTGTTCTTCCTTGTAGACAACTTCGATGTCGCTGAGTGCGGTCTGCGCTTTCGGATCCCAGTTGACCATGCGCTTGCCTCGGTAGATGAGACCTTTGCGGTAGAGATCGACGAACACGCGGATCACGCTTCGGGAGCGGATGTCGTCCATGGTGAAGGCGGTGCGTTCCCAGTCGCATGATGCGCCGAGTTTTTTGAGCTGTTCAAGGATTATACCGCCATATTTGTGGGTCCAGTCCCATGCGTGTTTGAGGAATTCCTCGCGGCTGAGGTCGGACTTCTTTATGCCTTGTTCGGCGAGTTTCGCTACCACTTTGGCTTCTGTTGCGATAGCGGCATGGTCGGTTCCGGGTACCCAGAGGGCATTCTTGCCGTCCATTCTTGCACGGCGCACAAGGATGTCCTGAATGGTGTTGTTGAGCATATGGCCCATGTGGAGCACACCGGTCACGTTTGGCGGTGGGATGACGATGCAGAAAGGCTCACGTGCGTCGGGAGTGCTGTGGAACAGGTTGTGGCGAAGCCAATAGGCGTACCATTTGTCCTCCACTTCGGCAGGATTGTATTTAGTAGCTAACTCGTTCATGGTTTGTTGTGTTGAATGTTTTGTTTGAGACTGCAAAATTAAGCAATAATTCTGTTACTTGCGTGCTTTTCTGCGCAAATAGCAATAAAAAAATGGCGATCTGACATTGTTGCCGGATCGCCATGATGGTTTGTCGGGTGGTTTTTCAGAAGGAGAACTGGGCCACAGCTCCTATCCGTTTGGCCCATCGCGACTGTCCGCTGAAGTTTTTGCGTTTGCCATAGTCGAATTCCGCGCCGAGCTGGATTCGGGGTGTCGGGTTCCAGAAGATGTTGATGTCGCCGCACATTCCGTAACGGTATTCGTCGGGATTGATGTTGTCTTTAGGGAGGAATCGGGTCTGGCTGAATGAGGTGCTGACAAAGAGGTTGGGACGGAAATTGTACTGTACTCCGAGACTCCACCCCAGTGATGCCGGGGCGTAGAGCCGTCCGGGAACGCCTGTTGTCGGGATCAGATCGTAGGCTCCTATCATCAGGTCGCTTCCGAGGGATTCATAGCCTTTGCCATAGTTGATGGTGGCGTATGTTGTTATGCGGTCGGTAGGGTGGGCAACGGAACTGAGCATCAGTGCCCAGCCTATTTTGTTATGGTTTTTCTCTGTCAGCAGGTCGCGGTAGGATAGCGAGCGGACAATGCCTGAGAGTCTGACATGTGATGTCCTGTCCCACTGGTATTGGATGAATGCCGCGAGGTCGGGGAGCCAGTTGTCCACTTTGGCTGTCGTGGAGTCGGTGGTCAGGGCTGTTGATGGTGTCTCGAGCGATACGGCGGCCACCCAGTTCTTTTTGAATGTCGGCATCCAGCGGACAAGTACTGAAGTGGGTGATATTTTGTTGCTGGGGCCTTGAGCGTCGACTATCGGAGCCATGGCCGAGGGGTCGCTGAACGTGGAGCTGGCATATCCGATGGTGAAGTCGTTAATGATGGCATAGGCTTTTTTCAGGTGGAAGTCGCGTGCCTGATATCCGTTGAAGTTGGCTTCAATATAGAGCTGGTAGTTGCCGAGGGTTTTGTTCTGGCCTATGACACGGAAGAAAAGGCATGTGCCGGCAGGGGTGGTGTTGAAACTTTTCATCTTGGTCGGGTCGGGATTCATTGGAATGAGATAGGGGGCGAATCCTGCCGCCGGAATGGCACCGTCCCAGTCGTAATAGCCACGCATTCTGACGGCTCCGCCTATACCCATGGCAAGAGTGGCGTCGCGGCTCATGAAGAGGAAGTAGGGTGCGTCGGGATCCTGGAAATGACGGAACTGGTCGTAATAGAAGTTCTCTATTAGCGATTTGACCGAGTCGATATGAGCCTGAGTGTTGCTCGGTTTTCCGTCGATGGTCACTATCTTGTGGGATTTGAGCAGGGAGTCCTGTTGCTGTTCAACCATGTTTTTTGCAGATAGCTGGGATGTGCAGATTGCTGCGGCTGCCAGAAATGTGGCTACTTGTCGGAGTGATGATTTCATGAGTCTGTGCGTGATGAATTAAATGTTGTTTTGATTCTTTAACGCTTGAACTCTTGAAATGGTTGCGAAAAAAACTGACCCACCCACGATTTGTGCCGGATCGTGGGTGGGTCTGAGCTATTATGATTAATTAGTGTTTCAGTCGAATATATGGCGGAGCTTGCTGAAAATCTGTTTCTTGACAGATTCCGATGGCTGCATTCCGGGAGCGTCGCGTAGCTTCTCGATGTCGGCCTTTTCAGCGTCGGATAGGTGTTCGGGGACGTAGACCATCACGTTGATAAGCTCGTCGCCTGTGCCGGAACCGTCGGGCGAGGGGAGTCCTTTTCCACGCAGTCGGAGGATCTTGCCTGGTTGGGTTCCCGGGGCGATTTTCAGACGTGCACGGCCACCGATTGTCGGTACTTCAACCGATCCGCCGAGAGCGGCTGTCGGGAAGTCGAGCATGAGGTTGTAGACCACATCGTTTCCGTCGCGGATCAGTTCGGGATGGGCTATCTCTTCAACCACTACGAGCAGGTCGCCGTTTGTTCCGCCATACATCGGGGCGTTGCCTCGGCCTTTGACTGTCAGTATGGAACCTCCGGCTGTTCCGGCAGGAATATTGATGGTCACGGTCTGTTCGCGATGCTCTACACCGGTTCCGTGGCAGTGGGTACATTTCTCAAGGATTGTCTTGCCTTCTCCGTGGCATACGGGGCATTCCGACTGGACGTATTGCGGTCCGAGGATGGTCTGCTGTACTTGCTGGATCACACCCGTGCCTTGACACTGCTGGCATGTGGTGAACGATGTGCCGTCTTTGGCACCGGTGCCGTTGCAGGCTTCGTCCTTGACGTAGGCTTTGAGCTTTATGGTCTTGCTGACACCCTTGGCCAGTTCTTCAAGCGACAGTTTGAGGGTGATTCGCAGGTCGTCGCCACGACGGCGGCGACGGCGTGTGCGCCGACCTCCGAATGCGCTTTCGAAGCCGCCCATTCCGGATGATGCATGTCCGCCGAATATGTCGCCGAACATAGAGAAAATATCGTCCATTGACATGCCTCCCGACTGATAGAATCCGCCGCCGGCACCGCCTCCCGGGAATCCTTGCGGTCCCATTGAGTGGCCGTAGGTGTCATAGAGTTGACGTTTTTCCGGGTTGCTCAGTATATCGTATGCTTCAGCCGCCTCTTTGAATTTTTCTTCAGCTTCCTTGTCGCCCGGATTCTTGTCGGGGTGGTATTTTATGGCGAGTTTGCGATAGGCTTTCTTCAGCTCATCGGCAGTCGCTGTCTTGCTGACACCAAGGACGGCATAATAATCTTTCTTTTCCATTTATTTTCTTCTTGAAGATCGTTGGGGGAACTTGATTTATTATTGGCCTACAGCTACTTTTGCGAAGCGCAGCACTTTGTCGCCGTTGATTGTGTAGCCTTTTGTCGGGGTATCGATCACTTTGCCTTTCATGTTCTCGTCCTCGACGGGTACCATGGCGATGGCCTCGTGGAGTTCGGGGTCGAACACAGCACCGGTGCTTTCGATCGGTTTGACGCCGTTCTGTTCGAGGTATTTCATCAGTTTGTTGTAGATCAGCTCCATTCCCTCTTTTACTGCTTCGGCATCGGACGAGTTGCGCACGGCATCAAGGCCGCGTTCGAAGTCGTCGACAATGGGTAACAGTCCCTTCATTGCAGCTTCGGCAGCATTGCGTATGATCTCGCCTTTTTCCTTGATGGTGCGTTTGCGGAAGTTGTCGAATTCAGCCATCAGGAAGAGGTATTCTTTCTTCTCTTTCTCAACCTTTTCTTTTTCCTCGGCAAGCTGCTTGCAGAGGGCGTCGATCTGAGCCATCTCGTCGTTTACAATATCTTCGGCGGTTTCGTTTTCCTCGGCTGCTTCGGGGGCGTTGTCGAGGATTTCGGCATCGTTGATCTCGGGCTGGGTTGCCTTTGCTTTGTTATCTTTGTTTTGATTCTTTGACATATCTTTTACGTTTTTTATTTGATCACTGCAAAAATTCTGCCAAAAATGGGAAATCGCATTTCCGGCTGTTTAATTTCATAACAATTAACGCTTCATATCGTTCAGAGAGAGCATTTGAATGTGTCGCAACCGGAAAACAGGGATTTGGCGTGTACTGCCATTTTGTCATTATCGAATATTCCGTAGACGGCAGATCCGGATCCCGATAGCGATGCGTAGGCGGCTCCGTTGGCATAGAGTGTCTGCTTGATACGTTCTATTTCCGGAAATTCGGAGCGCAGGGAGTCCTCGAAATCGTTTTTCAATGCTCCTCGCCATTCTGCAACGGGAAGGCTCAGGGTCAGACGCAGATCCTGAGCAGTGGGGCATGGGGTCACTCCGGCATAAGCCCGTGCAGTGGATATGTGGATGCCGGGCTTGACGATGAGCAGAGTGTGTCCCTGCAGGTCGGGAATGTCGACTGCCGACAGATCGGTGCCAATACCATCGGCTATCATAGGGCGGTTATATATGAAAAAGGGACAATCGGCACCGAGAGTGGCTGCGATATCGGCAAGTTGGCTGTCTGTGAGTCCGAGGCTGAACATCCGGTCGAGGGCTTTCAGTGTGAATGCCGCGTCGGCCGATCCGCCTCCGAGTCCGGCTCCGTCGGGGATTATCTTGTGGAGATAGATGTCGACAGGCGGAATGGGTGCTATACGCTGCATGGCACGGTAGGCTTTCATCACGAGGTTGGATTCCATCGGACAATCCACCGTGCGTCCGGTGACGGTCAGCGTGGGCTGTGTTCCTTGCGCCGGAACTATCTCCAGGATGTCTTTCCATCCGGTCGGCATCATGGCTGTCGACAGGATGTGGTATCCGTCGGGTCGGCGCGATGTTATGTTGAGCCCGAGATTGATTTTTGCGTTAGGGAAAACTATCATTGTAAATTGATTGTCGATAACCTTTGGTCATTCACGCTGCGAAGTTACGAAATTAATCGTAAATTTGCATCCACAACACATAAACACAAACCGATGGCATTAGAAAAGAATGATTTCAAATCGCGGCGCGCCAACCAGCAGCGTCAGCAGTTATATGAGTTTGGCGGACGCCAGCTTCCGCAGGACAAGGATCTTGAAGAGGCCGTTCTCGGCGCTCTGATGCTTGAGAAAGATGCCTACACCGTGGTTTGTGACATTCTGAAGGCCGACAGCTTCTATGAGCCGGCCAATAAAAAGATATATGAGGCTATCCAGACTCTCGGCGCGTCGCAGCAACCGATCGACATGCTGACGGTAACTGAGCAACTGCGCCTCAACGGCACTCTCGATGAGGTGGGAGGCCCGATGTTTGTGTCGGAGCTGACATCGCGTGTGGCCTCGGGTGCGCATGTGGACTATCATGCACGTATCGTGGCGCAGAAATATCTTGCCAGGGAGCTGATCACGTTTGCCTCGGAAATTGAGCGAAAGGCTTTCGACGAGAGCAACGACGTTGACGATCTCATGCAGGAGGCCGAGGGACGTCTGTTTGAGATTTCGCAGCGCAATGTGAAGAAAGATGTGACGCAGATCGACCCGGTGATCGGTCAGGCCATAGAGCAGATTCAGGCGGCTGCCAACCGAACCTCGGGTCTGAGCGGTCTGGAGACGGGCTTCCATGAACTCGACAAGCTGACATCCGGTTGGCAAAACTCCGATCTCATCATCATTGCAGCCCGTCCGGCTATGGGTAAGACGGCTTTTGTCCTGTCAATGGCCAAGAGCATGGCCGTCAACTACAACACACCCGTGTCTATCTTCTCTCTTGAGATGTCGAATCTCCAGTTGGTCAACCGTCTTGTCAGCAACGTCTGTGAGCTCCCGAGCGAGAAGATCAAATCCGGTCAACTCTCGCCTATGGAGTGGGATCAGCTGATGGCGCGTATCAAGCATCTATATGGTGCGCCGCTATATATCGACGACACCCCATCTCTGTCGATCTTCGAGCTACGAACCAAAGCGCGGCGACTGGTGCGTGAACATAATGTCCGCATTATCATCATTGACTACTTGCAGCTGATGAATGCCTCTGGTATGAAGTTCGGTAGCCGCGAGCAGGAGGTCAGTATGATCTCGCGCTCTCTCAAACAGCTTGCCAAGGAGCTCAACATCCCTATCATAGCCCTGTCGCAGCTTAACCGAAGCGTGGAATCGCGTGGCGACTCCAAAGAGGGCAAGCGTCCGCAGCTTTCCGACTTGCGTGAGAGTGGTGCTATCGAACAGGATGCCGACATTGTCTGCTTCATCCACCGTCCGGAATACTATCTGCGCTCCGGTGTTGATGGTGAGGGCAACGACATCCGAGGCAAGGCGGAATTTATCGTGGCCAAGCATCGTAGCGGTCGCGTTGACGACGTTGATCTGCGTTTCAAGGCCGAGTTTGCTCGTTTTGAGAACTGGACCGGTCCCGAGGGCGATTCCGGCATACATGCTGTTGAGTCGAGCTTGAATTCAGGCGGCTTCGGCGGATCGGAACCTCTGTCGGGCGGCACCGCCGATTTTCTGTCCTCAGCCCCCTCCGGCGAGACCCCGTTCTGATATAATTGCCCCTATATAAAATTAGTTGTGTTACTCTGTTGTGTTTGCCGCAGTCATTATAGGCGTGCTTGGCAGATCGATGGTTAGGATAGCTGTATCCGTGATCTTATGGCATGGGTGGAGGATTATCCATGTCGTTCAGGGGAATAGATAGTATGAATGTATATAAGTGCATAAAGGCGCGTAAAGGGGTGGGAAGGATAAAATACTTAACTTTTTTTTTAGAATAATCAAACCTTTTTGGGAGTGGTGATGTTAAAATGTAAAATTAACATTAACCCAACTACTTATAATTATGAAAAAAGTTTTATTCTTGATCGCTCTCGCTCTTGGATGTACGAGTGCCTTCGCTCAGAAGCTTGACAAAGCAGAAGCACGTCAATTGAAAAATTTCCTTACCCAGACGGCGGAAAAAGATGGAACAAATGCTAATGCTCTGAAAGTTGTAAATATCAATGATGTTTCGGCCATCGAAGGTGTGACAATCGAAAATGGCCACGTGACTGCAATCGAATGGAAAGACAAACACCTTGCCGGCGATCTTGATCTTTCCGGTTTCAAGGCTTTGAAGAAAGTGGATGTTTCGAGAAACAAGATAGCCAGCGTCGATGTTTCTGACGATCCCGTGCTGACAGATTTCAATGCATCGCGAAATGTGCTGACTTCGGTAAGCCTCGCCAACTGCCCCACATTGTCGAAGGTTTCAGTCTATAAGAACCGACTGACGGATCTGTCGCTTGAAACGGCTCCTATGATCGAGAACCTCAATGTGTCGAACAACCTGTTTGTTGAATTGAACGTTTCAAACTCAACCACATTGAAGACTCTCAACTGCCAGGGCTGCCATCTTGAAACTCTTCTGGTCAGCGGATGTACCTCTTTGAAAAACCTCTATTGCGGTTATAATAAGCTGACTTCCCTCAATCTTTTCGGTGTTGAGTCGCTCCAGAACCTTAATGTCGACGACAACGAGATCACCACAATGATTGTTTCCGGTCTGCCTTCGCTCAGCACTTTCGTTTGCTCCGACAACCGCATGACAACTCTTGGTGTACGCAATTGCAATGCCCTGATCGACCTTGTCTGCTCTTACAATGATCTGACTACTCTCAGCGTTGAGGGTTGCACCAACCTTACTTTCGTTGACTGCTCCTATAACGATCTGACCACCCTTGATCTCAGCAACCAGACATTCCTGCAGCGTCTGCTTTGCAACAATAACCAGCTCAACACTCTCGACGTTTCATTCGACAATGCTCTGACCTACGTCAACTGCCGCTACAACTATCTGACCGACTTCCGTACCATCGGTTGCTCGAACCTGAGAATGGTAGCTTGCCAGTGGAACTTCTAAAAGATATCTTCGGAGTCAGTTGACTCCAGTTCATAAACACATATAAAAAGCCGCGCCTTGCAGGGCGCGGCTTTTGTATGTGTTGGTCTGTTTGAATGAATCTGATCGATCAGGCGTGGGTTATTCGGCGTTGTTGCGGAGCCAGTCGGTGCGCACTTTGTCCGGCAGATGTTTGACCGTGAAGTCGGAGAAGGTGACACTGAATCCGTCACCATCGGGGCATGCTGCCATCATACCTACCTTTACCGGGCGATTGGCTTCCATCCATGCGTTGCGCATCAGGGTATAGTTCTTATCATCGAACGAATAGAAGATCTCGATGGCATCAAGCCGACGGACGGCCTTTATCCATAGCTCCTTTACCGGGCGGTCGAGGGCTATCACGCTCCAGTCCGATGCGTTGTGAGTGACGACGGTGCTGAGGTTGTATTTACCATCGACAAATTCTATACCTGTCTTGATATAGTTTTCATGGTCGATTCGTATCATCATGCCGGCCTGGTCGAACCTTACCTTGTAGTCGCCGCAGATTTTTACCTTGGCTTCAAATTCGCCGCCATACTCTGCATAATAGAACGGCGCATCGTCCACCGTGAAACCATAGTGAGATATACGCCAGTAGTCGCTTTTCGGGGTGACGGCCATGGTGAGCCGTCCGTCGGAGATCTCCCATTGGGCCGGTTCGTTGAACCAGTTCATCTTTTCCAAGGTCTGGGACCATACATTTTGTGCGATAAAAGCCGCTCCTAAAACTAAAAGTGATCTTATTTTCATAATTCTGTGATAAATAACCAGTGGTGTTTATTAACTTTGCAAAGTTAAGCGGTTGCATGATAACGGGCAATGCTTATAAATAACCATTTTTTCCGCGTATGGAGAGCAGAAGGAACATAGATGAACTGCTGCGGTCGCAGAATTTCAAGGCCGACGGCAGCACAGCGGAGACTGCCTATCGCTATGCGCAGTGTATGGCGACGGTGGAAAACTGCATCGTCGTGGTGAGCGATCTGAAGGAAAACTGCAGCCGGATCTTTCACGGGCGGTTTTCAGAGAGGCTTGGTGTGGCAGGCTATTCTCACGAGAACTCGATCTGGGAAACGGCTATTCTCGCCAAGATGGATGCTGCGGAGCAGGAGTGTAAATATCTGTCCGAGATCCGTTTTTTCAATTTCATACGGCATGTTCCGGCCACACGTCGGCGCGATTATTATCTTGCCGGCCATCTGCGCTTCAATGCCGGAGGTCAGGAAAAAATCGATGTGTTGCACCGGATGTATTATCTTGGCGGAGAGGGCAGCGAGATAGCCCGTTATGCTATCTGTGTCTACGGGCCAATGTCGGTGGCATTGCCGGCCAGAAGTGTCGTGGTCAACAATGTGACCGGTGACTACATGGAGCTGTCGGGAGAGACCGACAAGGGGATATTGAGCAAACGCGAGAAGCAGATACTATCACTCATAGAAACCGGTATGACAAGTAAGGCTATAGCCGACAGACTCTGCATCAGCGTCCACACTGTCAGTCGCCACCGGCAGGAGATATTGTCTAAGCTCCAGGTTGGAAACTCAACGGAAGCCATACGCATAGCCCGTCAGCTCGGAATAATTGGAATTAGATAGAATAGATATGGAGATACTGAGTACAGAAAGATTGATATTGCGGCCATGGCGCGAAGACGATGCCGAAGCTTTGTTCCGATATGCCTCGGATCCTGATGTGGGAAACGCGGCAGGTTGGCCTCCGCACACGTCGGTCGATATGAGCCGACAGGTTATCCGCGACTATTTTTCCGCTCCGGAAATCTATGCTCTGGTTCTTAGGGAAACAGGAGAGCCGATAGGCTGCTGCGGATTGGTACCTCCGGGAGAACGCCCCAACGACCGGTTCGGATCCGACGATGCCGAGATTGGCTATTGGATCGGCAAGCCTTATTGGGGGCAAGGACTTATCCCGGAAGCTGTAAAGGCTGTGGCCGGTCATGCGTTCAGCGAATTGGGGCGGGCGGCGCTCTGGATCGGTTGCAATGATGTCAACCGCAGATCGCGCCGGGTGGCGGAGAAATGTGGATTCCGATTCGATCATGTCAGGACTATGGATGAGGCCAATGAGTTGTTCTACGTGCTCCGTGCGGTTCCGGATGTCACTTTCCGCAAGGCCGGCGGTCTTAGCCCGGATATGATGCCGCTGCTGATGATGGGCGACGAGTCAGAGACGATGATCAGCCGCTATATATCGCGCTCGGCTCTTTTTGAGGGAATGTCCGGAGAAAGGCGCGTAGCCGTGTGTGCGGTTATCGATGGTGGTAGCGATGGAGTGGAGATAATGAACCTTGCGGTGGAACCTTCGTTCAGAGGCTGTGGCATAGGCCGGAGGATGCTATCTTATGTTGAATCATGCTATCCCGGTCAGACGTTCCGGCTCGGGACAGGCGAGACCCCTTCCACATTACGGTTCTACGAATCGTGTGGCTACACGTATTCCCATCGTATTCCCGGTTTTTTTGTGGACAACTATCCCGATCCGATCATAGAGGAAGGCGTGAGACTCAACGATATGATATGTCTTGTCAAGCATACGCAGTGACATATCCTCGGAGCGGCAGCATTATCTCCGAACTCTTTTCCTCAAGAGCATGTTAAATTCACAGACAAAGTCATCTTATAGATATGAAAGTACTGGTTATAAATGGCAGCCCACATCTGAGTGGCTGCACCGACAGAGCATTACGAGAAGTTGAACGTACATTGGCCGACAACGGAATTGAAGTTGAACGTGTGGATATCGGCACTAAAGATATCCGTGGTTGCATAGGATGCAATTATTGCCGGCAGCATGGCCGCTGTGTGTTCAATGATGCCGTTAACGAGACCGCTCCAAAACTGGCCGAAGCCGACGGCCTGATAGTTGGCAGTCCGGTGTACTATGCCGGTTGCAACGGACAGGCGTTGTCCTTTCTCGACCGATTGTTCTACAGCACTTCCGGCACGGTCGACAAAACAATGAAAGTGGGAGCCGCCGTAGTCTCGTCTCGTCGTGCCGGTTCGACATCAGCATTCGACGAGATCAACAAATACTTCACCATAAGCGCCATGCCGATCGTTTCAAGCACGTATTGGAACGAAGTGCATGGCTTCACGGCAGAGGATGTGGAGGCCGATCTCGAAGGATTGCAGACTATGCGTAATCTCGGACGCAATATGGCGTTCATGATAAAAGCTATTGCGGCAGCCAGAGAGAACGGGGCGGTTCCACAGCAGGAAAGATCGTCGTTCACGAGCTTCCATACAGAGGGATAGCCGGTGGCGTTTCAGCCTCGGAACGCAATGATCATCAGGACAATGTAGATTATCAGTAGCAGGACACCTGTTGCCCATAAGGCCATTCTCTTTCTTGGAGATCTTGCCTTGCTGTGGTGATAGGCACCTACAAGAGCTCCGTAGAGGCCTGCTATAATCGGAGCGAATATGGATATTGTCAGGATCATAAGCGATATGGTTTTAATCATTAGATGTAAAAATACTCAAAAAGTTGCACTGCATCTCCGGGAAATGTCGCGGAAAAGTCACGGACACGTGCGTTTGTGGCCTATGGCGTGGGTGAGATGGTTTGGATATGTTTGAATAAAGTAGTAATTTTGTGTCAAATTTGACTTTGATTATCATTGATATATGACAACTGAAATATCCACGATCCGCAATTTCTGCATAATAGCCCATATTGACCATGGTAAAAGCACTCTGGCCGACCGATTGCTGGAGTATACCAACACCATTGGTTCCAAAGAGATGCAGGCTCAGGTTCTCGATGACATGGATCTGGAGCGTGAACGTGGCATAACGATAAAAAGCCATGCTATCCAGATGGATTTCAACAAGGATGGCGTGCATTATGTGCTGAACCTCATAGACACTCCCGGACACGTCGACTTCTCCTACGAGGTGTCACGTTCGATAGCGGCATGCGAGGGTGCGCTGCTGATTGTAGATGCCGCGCAGGGCATTCAGGCTCAGACGATATCCAATCTCTACATGGCCATCGACAATGATCTTGAGATAATCCCCGTGATCAACAAGATAGACCTTGACAGTGCCAAACCGGAAGAAGTGGAGGATCAGATTGTGGATCTTCTTGGTTGTGACCGCACCGACATAATCCGCGCCAGTGGAAAGACAGGGCAGGGCATACCTGAGATACTCGACGCCATCGTCAGCCGAATCCCGGCTCCGAAAGGCGACCCCGAAGCTCCGTTGCAGGCTCTGATCTTCGACTCTGTGTTCAACCCATTCCGTGGTATCATAGCCTACTATAAAGTTATCAACGGCACGCTGAAAAGCGGCGATTTCGTCAAATTCGTCTCCACCGGGAAGGAATATCATGCCGACGAGATCGGTGTCCTGAAACTCACAATGTCACCACGCAAGGAGATCTCGGCCGGCAATGTGGGCTACATTATTTCGGGCATCAAGACATCCAAGGAGGTGCGTGTGGGCGATACTATTACTCATGTCAACCGACCCTGCGAGAAAGCGATCGACGGATTTGAGGAAGTGAAGCCGATGGTGTTTGCTGGTGTCTATCCTATCGAGACCGAGGACTTTGAGAACCTGCGTGCCTCGCTGGAGAAACTTCAGCTCAACGACGCATCGCTCACCTTCCAGCCTGAAAGCTCAATGGCTCTCGGATTCGGTTTCCGTTGCGGCTTCCTCGGCCTTCTCCACATGGAGATCGTGCAGGAACGTCTTGGCCGCGAGTTCGGAATGGATGTGATCACCACTGTGCCCAACGTTTCATATCGTGTGTTCGATAAGCATGGCAACATGTCGGAAGTCCACAATCCCTCCGGACTACCTGATCCAACGCTGATCGAACATATAGAAGAACCGTATATCCGCGCGACGGTCATCACCGCCGCTCAGTTCATTGGTCCGATCATGACTCTCTGTCTCGGCAAACGAGGTGAGCTCGTGAAGCAGGAATATATCTCCGGAAACCGCATGGAGATCACGTTCGACATGCCGCTCGGCGAGATTGTGATCGATTTCTACGATAAGCTGAAAAGTATCTCCAAAGGCTATGCCTCGTTCGATTATCATATACATGATTTCCGTCCGTCGCGCCTCGTCAAGCTCGATATTCTGCTCAACGGCGAGAGTGTCGACGCGCTCAGCACTCTGACGCATGTGGACAATGCCGTCACATTCGGTAGACGAATGTGTGAGAAACTCAAGGAGCTGATACCCCGTCAGCAGTTCGACATTGCCATTCAGGCAGCCATAGGGGCAAAAATCATAGCAAGGGAGACCATCAAGGCTGTGCGTAAGGACGTGACCGCCAAATGTTATGGTGGCGACATATCGCGTAAACGCAAACTCCTTGAGAAACAGAAGCAGGGCAAAAAGCGCATGAAGCAGATAGGATCCGTAGAGGTTCCGCAGAAAGCTTTCCTTGCAGTGTTGAAACTCGATTGATTCTTAAAAAACGTTCTCAAGCCCACGACGACTGAATGATCGTGGGCTTGGCATTTTGTTGGGTAAATTGATTTAATTTTTTGAAACCATACGGGAGGTATGGGTGTTAGATTCTAAAGATTTGTCTTATAAAGCTATTTTATTTCTGACTTATTTATGCTGAAATTCAAGAGTAATACAGATGTTTCAGGATGTAAATGTCCTGAACCGGAAGAGGCCGACAGCCAATTGTTTTATGCCGCACGTCAGGCGTTGCGACGTCATGCCAACGGTGGTAATATTTTGATTTTTGCAACACTGCTTGCACTCGTAGTGGCTAATATACCTGCCTTAAACGGATATTATTTCGAGTTCTGGGAGCAGCCTTTGCGCCTCCAGATCGGATCGTTCAATCTTTTCAGTCATTCAGGGCACCCCATGACTATGTTGCAGTTCATCAATGATGCCCTCATGGCAATATTCTTTTTCTCCATCGGTCTGGAGATCAAGCGTGAGATTCTCGTAGGCGAACTGTCGTCATTCCGGCAGGCACTCCTGCCGATTATGGGTGCGATCGGCGGCATGGCTTTACCTGTTCTTATTTTCATGACTCTGGGATATGGCACGCAATATCAGTCGGGTGCTGCAATCCCGATGGCCACGGATATAGCGTTCTCGCTTGGCGTACTTGCTATGCTCGGATCGAGGGTGCCTCTGTCGCTCAAGATCTTTCTGACGACACTTGCTGTGGTCGACGATATCGGCGGAATTATTGTCATCGCAGTCTTTTACAGTACCGATATTGAAGTGATGCTTCTGGTCTATGCGGCTGCCTTGCTCGGCTTATTGCTGCTTGGTTCGGTGATGCACATAAAGAGCAAGGTGTTCTACCTCGGCATAGGTGGCGTTGTCTGGTTCCTCTTCCTCAACTCCGGAATCCACCCTACGATTGCCGGTGTCCTCGTGGCCTTCTGCGTGCCGGCAACCCCGGTGTTCGCTCCCATGAAGTATATCCGCACAATCCGTTCGGCGATCTCCAATTTCAATGATGAGGACGATGGGTCGCTTTGCCGCCGTTCTATTCTCAATAAGGATCAGATGAACTGGCTGAAAGAGGTTGAATCGGCATCGGATAAGGTGATCTCACCGCTTCAGGATCTCGAGGACTCGCTCCATCCTATTGTCAATAACTTCATCGTGCCACTCTTCGCTTTTGCAAATGCCGGCATATACCTGCTCGACATGGATCCGGCATCAGTGTTTGAGGGCATCAGTCTGGCGATTATCTGCGGTCTGGTGATAGGTAAGTTTGTCGGGATTCTCTCTTTCTCCTGGCTCACAGTCAAGCTTGGGCTTGCTCCGATGCCAAAAGAGAGCAACTGGAAAATGCTTGCATCGCTGGCTGTTCTCGGCGGTATAGGGTTCACTGTCTCGCTGTTTATTGCCAACCTTTCGTTCTCAGATGGATCAGCTGCATCGGCCGATCTTCTGAATCATGCGAAACTCGGCATTGTAGTCGGATCTCTGATAGCCGGTATACTCGGATTCGTTATGCTCCATCATTTTCTTCCGTCGGCTAAGAGTCGGAAATCCGGTGATTTATGACGATTTTAATGCCCTGTAGAGCAGAGTCCTAAAAAAAAATCATAAATATTTATTCGTTAAATTGGATATTTCACAATTGTTTGTTAATTTTGACGCAAAGTATTAACACCGCCGGCAGATTCTCTTGTATCTTCCGGAACAAAACAGTTTTTTAATTGTTAACATAATAAAGATTAAAATTGCCGGGAGCCTTAATGGTTGCCGGGGCAAAACAGACAAGGAATGAAAAAGTCGATAATCTGGCTACTCGCAATAATAATGGGCATTACTTTTGCCGGACTCATGTACATCCAGGTGATGTACATGAAGAATATGGTCACGCTACGTGATGAATATTTCTCGCAAGGAGTCAAGCGCAGCCTCTATGAGGTTTCAAGCGCATTGGAGAAGGCGGAGACCCGTAGATTCCTGATGGAGGATGCTTTCCAGACTTCAGGATCGGATTATGACACATCGCTCGGGGCTATATTGACAATGCCGATCGGTCAGCTCTCCCATTCCGATATGGACACCATTGTCAATATCTCGGTATTGCCCCATGGAAGTGTTGGCCTATCCTCATCGATGTCGCTCAGAGACAGAATACGCTCGCAATACGTCTATCAGCGTGCGTTGCTCGATGAGGTTGTGATCAATATCATAAGCCAGTCCGGCAGCCTGCCTATTAAGGAGAGGGCTGACTCTGCGGTAGTGTCCGATCTGTTGAAGTCGCAGCTTGCGGCCAATGGTATAACACTGCCA
Source organism: uncultured Muribaculaceae bacterium (assembly GCA_910579185.1). GTDB lineage: Bacteria > Bacteroidota > Bacteroidia > Bacteroidales > Muribaculaceae > Paramuribaculum. Next base: position 464,234 of record CAJTTG010000001.1, on the reverse strand, counting down.
TTTGAATTCGCCATAGTGAACCGCATGGGAGGCGTGATCTACAAGACTACGGGTTACGATTCGCAACAGGCCGACAAGAACAACACTTTTGTTCAGGCTCTGTTTCCCAACGACAGCCGGGCAAGGATCAATTACATAAAGGTCTATTTCCCGGATAAGAAGGACTATATTTATCATTCCATCAAGTTCCTTGTTCCGTCGTTTTTCCTCACGATCCTGTTGCTGATCCTTTCGATCTATACTATAGTCGTGGCGTTCAGGCAGAAGAAACTGACAGAGATGAAGAATGATTTCATCAACAATATGACCCATGAGTTCAAGACCCCGATATCGAGTATATCTCTGGCCGCGCAGATGCTCAATGACAACAGTGTGCGCAAATCGCCTAAGATGCTCGAGCATATATCGTCGGTTATAAATGATGAGACCAAGCGCCTCCGCTTCCAGGTTGAGAAGGTGTTGCAGATGTCGATGTTCGACAGACAGAAAGCATCTCTGAGAGTGCAGGAGGTGGATGCCAACGCAGCCATTGCATCCATAGCCAACACGTTCAAACTGAAGGTGGAACGGTATGGCGGAGCTATAACAACGAATCTCGATGCCGAGGATGCCATTGTGGCCGTGGATGAGATGCACTTTACAAATGTGATATTCAATCTGCTCGACAATGCTGTCAAATACCGCGACGAGGAACGTCCGCTGAATCTTACGCTCTCCACCAATGATCTCCCCGGGAATAAACTTCAGATCACGGTCGGTGACAATGGCATAGGCATAAAGAAAGATGATCTGAAACGGGTTTTCGACAAGTTCTACAGAGTGTCCACGGGCAACCGCCACGATGTGAAAGGTTTCGGTCTCGGTTTGGCCTACGTGCAGAAGATGATCCGCGAATTTGACGGCGACATCTACGTTGAGAGCGAATTTAACAAAGGAACAAAATTTATAATAATATTACCACTAACTAAACTTTAAAGATTATGGAAGACCGTTTGCGTATCTTATTGTGCGAGGACGATGAAAATCTCGGGATGTTGCTTCGCGAGTATCTCCAAGCCAAAGGCTATAATGCCGATCTTTTTGCCGACGGCGAAAGTGGCTACAAAGCCTTTTTGAAAGGAAAATATGATTTATGTGTGCTCGACGTGATGATGCCTAAGAAGGATGGTTTCGCTCTTGCACAGGAAATCCGTACTGTTAATGCTGAAGTGCCTATCATTTTCCTGACTGCCAAGTCGATCAAGGAGGATATCCTTGAGGGATTCAAGATCGGTGCCGACGATTATATAACCAAGCCGTTCTCCATGGAGGAACTCGTGTTCCGTATTGAGGCTATCCTGCGCCGTGTACGTGGAAAGAAAGGTAAGGAAGTGACAATGTACCGCATTGGTAAATTCACATTCGACACCCAGAAACAGGTGCTGATGATCGGTGACAAGGTGACTAAGCTGACAACCAAGGAGTCTGAACTTCTGAGCCTGCTGTGTGCTCATGTCAACGAGATCCTTGAACGCAACTATGCACTGAAGACCATCTGGATTGACGATAACTACTTCAATGCAAGAAGCATGGACGTTTATATCACCAAACTCCGCAAGCACCTGCGCGAGGATCCTTCTATTGAGATTATCAATATCCACGGAAAGGGATATAAGCTTATAGCACCTGAAGCAGATGCCTCCAAGTAAATTCGGAGACTTAATATGAAACGCGGCCGCTGATCCATTCAGCGGCCGCCGTTTTTATTTGCGATGCTTGCAATGGCATCCGTTTATATGGTCGTCAATGAATCCGGTTGCTTGCAGAAAGGCATAGCAGATTGTAGATCCGAAAAATTTGAAGCCTCTCCGCTTCATGTCCTTGCTGATCGCGTCTGAGATCGGGGAGGTGACCGGAATAGACCTTCCGTCTGAAATATCGTTGATTATTCTCTGTCTGTCCGGAAAGAAACCGATGATGTATTCGTGGAACGATCCATATTCCCTGACGATGTCAATGAATAGACGGGCATTGATGATCGCAGCATGGATTTTCAGTCGGTTCTTTACGATGCCATCGAAGCTTTTTAGCCTGTGTTCATCCTCCGACGTCATTTTGGCAACAGCATTGAAATCAAAGTCGAGGAAAGCTTTCCGGTAGCCTTCCCGTTTCCGTAAAATGGTGATCCAAGCCAGTCCGGCCTGTGCGCTCTCCAATGTGAGAAATTCAAAAAGAGTCCTGTCGTCGGAGACAGGTTTTCCCCATTCTTCATCATGATAGCGGATATAGAGCGGATCGTCTCCGCACCACTGGCATCTGTGTTGATCCATATTTTATATCAGTTTATCTGCAAAATTATAAAAATAGAAACTTTTTTCCTACTTTTGTGTAATTGCGTTGCATCAGCATTTTTTATTGCACTTGGAATGACGAAAATATATAAATCAAAGATAGACTGGTGGGTCTATGCCCTGCTTGTCTTTATGGTCGGATCATGCCTGATTGGTCCTATCGTGGAGGGTGATGATCTGGCCGGAATTATACTGGCTGTGTTGATGGCGGCGTTGTGGCTGTTCTGTTGCACCGGTGTCCGGTATGAGATCCGCGGCAATATGCTTGGAATACGCAATCTCTATCGATGGACTTGGTTGCCGATAAATCAGATCAGTGAAGTTAAACTCACCAGAGGCGTTGTCGCTACGGCAGCATTGTCGCTTGACAGGGTTTCTATTAAGTTCTCGGATAGAAGTGTGATGAACGGGATTGCGCCGGTTGAGATTTCTCCACGTGACCGCAGGCAATTCGCTGAAGATCTGAAGATGGTGAATCCAAATATTACAATAGTTTGATTATGGCAAAACAGGAATATATTGAGAAAAACCGGGCATGGCTCGCAGAGAAGGCTTCGGAAGAGGGGGTGAGACCTCTTGATGGCGGAGTCTATTATAAAGTGGTCAAAAATGGTGGGAATGGAGGCCGCACGCCTGATAAAAGCAGCGTTGTGACAGTCCATTATGTGGGAAAGACTATCAACGGCAAGGTCTTTGATAATAGCCGTGGTGGCATAGCTCCGGCATTCAGGCTCAGGGAGCTGATTCCAGGATGGATAATAGCATTGCAGAATATGCATGTGGGAGATAGGTGGGAAGTGTATATACCGGCGGAGAAGGGATATGGAAAGTTTTCGCAGCCTGGCATTCCCGGTGGATCGACGCTCATTTTTGAAATTGAGCTGATCGGTATTGCCTGACAACTTTTATTCCAGATGAACTGTTTTATAAGGATTTGATATGTCAAATGAAATTCTCTATCTGCTTCTGCCTGATTTCGCTGAACATGAAATGGTGTATCTCGCGGAAGCAGTGGCATGTGATGAATATGCTCTGAAGAAAGATCCTAAGTACGTTAACAGGATTGTTGCGCCTACGTTGGATCCTATCCGCTCGTGTGGCGGTTTTAAAGTGATACCTGATTATTCATTTGAGTCTGTCCCCGGTGACTATGCTGCCTTGGTGCTGATAGGCGGTTTTGGATGGCTTGATCCCATTGCCGATAAGGTCAGGCCGATAGTTGCGGATGCCATAGCTCAGGGCCGGATTGTCGGGGCTATATGTAATGCAGCCTCATTTATGGCGAAACATGGCTTTGTCAATGCCGTGCGCCATACCGGAAACGGTCTTGATCAATTGAAACAATGGGGTGGTGATAATTATAGTAATGAAGCTATGTATCAGCATTGTCAGGCTGTTTCCGACAATCGGATTGTCACTGCCAATGGATCTGCTACGCTTGAATTTGCAAAAGAACTGCTGTTGCTTCTGGAGAATGATAGCCCCGAGAGGATAGAAATGTTCTATCAGTTTAATAAGCAAGGCTTTTGCGCTTTGGTTAAGAATTCGGGAGTCTGACCGCCCAAACATAATATAAATTGGGGATGGCATAAAATGATGCCATCCCCAGTTGTTTAGAGTATGTATGTGTCTTATTTCAGATTGATGCGTTGCAAGTTGACAACGGCATTGCCCGTTGCATTGCGGAGAACCGCAGATGCATCATCGCCTCCGGGCTGCACATCTACAACCGTCTCAAGAGCCTTGAGCAGTGCGTTCTCAGTCGAAATGTAGGGGCACGTCATTCTGGTGGTGATCATATTCGTGAATGAGATTGCATTTTGAACGTCGGGGTTGACCGTGATTGTGCCATTCATAGTGTTGCAACCTACGTTGCCATGAACTGTATGATCAGTAAAATCAAATACGAGGTCGAGCTCCATGTCATTGTCCACACTCGCACCGTTGATTGATGTCACACGCCATGCTCCATTGATATAGTCGGACTCAAATTTGCGGAGAACCATGAGGTTTTTGCCGCTTGCAGTCTGGAAATACAGTAGATACTCCAGCCCGGCTTTCTCGATCTTATAATTGGTGACATCGTTGAGTGCGAGGTTCATGCCCATTTCGTAGTTGGCTCCGTCACACATTTTCATCGTTGAGATGAAATCGGAAATACGTTTCATAGCTCCACCTGGAGTGACTGCATAGCTGCCATTGATATAGTTGCAGCCGTCGTAGGCGTAGCATTTTACAATGAAGGGATTGCTGGGGTCTTCTCCGAATTCTATGTATGGGCGGTCTGTGCCACTGACAGCAACAGAATTGACATCAATAGCGGTCCATGTTCCGTAGAGCACTTTATGAATAGCGCCTTCAGTCTGACTTATGGTTTCGGTCTTGACTGTCCCTGCACTGTTTGTGGCAACCTGAGTCGGAGCTTTACATGCTGTAGTGGCTATCACTGCGGCAGAGGCTATTAAAATTGTCTTGATTTTCATACTTGGGTATTTTGGGTTATGTAATCTCTTTATTGTTTGTTATTAAAAGGCTGTTCGGACACAAAAAGTTCGCTTCCGTAAGGTTTAATTCGGGTGCAAATATAGTGAAATTATTGCTGTGTGGGGTAATTTGTAGTAATTTTGTAGGTGAATTAGGCTATTCTCAAATTATAGCATATATGTATCTGAAGCTTTTTCTCACATTCTTTAAAATCGGGGCGTTTACATTCGGTGGTGGATGGGCCATGATCTCTATTATCGAGCGTGAGATCGTGGATAAACACAAATGGTTGTCGCGTGAGGAATTTCTTGATCTCCTTGCTGTCGCACAGGCTTTGCCAGGTATTCTCGCCGTCAATATTTCGGTAGCTGTAGGTGACCGCCTCCGCGGTGTACGTGGAAGTATAGTTGCTGCGCTGGGTACGATTCTCCCTTCGTTTTCCATGATCCTTGCGATCGCTGTGTTCCTGACACCAGATATGATCAAGTCCAATCCGGTTGTCACATCTATTTTCAAGGGTATCCGGCCGGCGGTGGTTGCGCTGATAATTGCGCCTGTGCTGACCTCTGCGCGTTCTGCCGGTATCGGTTGGCGCACGGTTGCTATCCCCGTGTCGGTGGCATTGCTGATATGGTCGAAACTGCCGTGGGTATCGAATCCTATTCTTTACATATTTCTCGGAGCGATAGGCGGATATATATGGTTTAACCGCCAGCATCGTAGATTGAAATCTGTTGGATCAGAAAAGACAGGAGGTGAATCATGATATATTTGAAACTGATCTGGGCATATCTGAAAATCGGATTGTTCGGTTTTGGTGGCGGCTATGCAATGTTGTCGCTCATTGAGCGTATAATAGTGGGCAATCACTGGATCTCGGAGCAGACGTTTACTGATATTGTCGCTATATCGCAAATGACGCCGGGCCCGATTGGCATCAATTCAGCGACCTACATTGGCTATGTGGCTCCAGGTGCCGTGAATCCTGTATTCTCATCTCCATTGTGGGGTATTCTGGGGAGTGTCCTATGTACGCTTGTTGTCGTTGTTCCGTCGTTTTTGTTGACATTGTATGCCAGTCATTTCATAAGCCGTCATCGGGAAAGCGCCTATGTAAAAGGTGTGTTCACGGGATTGCGGCCGGTGGTTGTCGGCTTGATCGGGTCTGCGGCCTTGTTGTTGATGAATAGTGCTAATTTTGGTGAGAATACGCATGATGTGGCTCTCTCAATCGGAATATGTGTGGCTTCGTTTGTCCTTGTGTATTTTGTCAAGTGGCATCCGATACTTATTATTGTACTTGCCGGTTTGGCTGGCTTGATTTTGTTTTAAAAATGATTGATTCATATAAAGAGGCTGTTGAATTTCTATTCGGTCAGCTGCCTGTATTTGAAAGAGTAGGAGCGTCGGCTTATAAACCGGGGCTTGAACGTGTTATGGCATTGTCGCATGAGTTCGGTGACCCCCATCGCCATCTGAAAAAGGTGATACATGTTGCCGGAACAAATGGAAAAGGCTCAACCGCACACACCCTGGCTGCAATCTTACAAAGTGCCGGATACAGAACCGGACTTTTCACCTCGCCGCATCTTGTTGATTTCCGCGAACGTATCAGAGTAAACGGAGAGATGATAACGCAGGAGGCTGTTGTTGATTTTGTCAATAGATATGTTGGATTGTCATGCGATCTTTCGCCATCTTTCTTTGAGCTGACAACTGTATTGGCCTTTGAATGGTTTGTCCGCTCTGAGGTGGATGTCGCAATCGTAGAAGTAGGGTTGGGCGGACGTCTCGACAGCACGAATATTCTGTCTCCCGATCTCTGTGTGATAACTAATATCTCGCTTGATCATACTTCGTTGTTAGGTGAAACTCCCGAAGCAATTGCCTTGGAGAAGGCCGGAATTATCAAGCCGTCTGTTCCTGTGGTTATTGGAGAGGCTGCTGGCGCGGTTAGAAGCGTGTTTGAAGACGCGGCTCATCGGTGTGGTGCTCCGGTTTGTTTTGCTCAGGACAGTAATCTTGTTTCTTCTTTTGAGCCTGTTGTGGGAGGAATTCTCTACCATACCGTTTCTGACGGCGATTTCATCGGTGAGCTCGGAGGGGATTATCAGGTCAACAATACCACGACTATTCTGTCGGCTGTGGCTCGCTTGCGTGATCTTGGCGTGTCGGTGTCGGAGGATGCCGTGAAAACCGGTTTTGGCAATGTATCTAAACTGACGGGATTGCAAGGCCGATGGATGAAATTGTCAGATTCCCCCCTTGTGATTTGTGATACAGGCCACAATCCCGGAGGTTGGACTTATTTGGTTAAGCAGCTCAATGATTTGGCCGGTTGTAAGCATATAGTTGTCGGCTTTGTAGCTGATAAGGATGTGTCGGCTATTCTGAGGATGATGGCGGATAATATCCATAATGCGCGGTATTATTTCACCGCTCCGCAGTGTCCGCGCAGACTTGACGAAGAGCAGCTTCGTGAATGTGCCAGGGAACAGGGGTTGGATGGCGAGACCTTCTGTAACGTGTGCGAGGCGTATGAAAAAGCCCTTGCCGATTGTGACAAGGGCGATATGGTGTTTATCGGCGGTAGTAATTATGTGGCCGCCGAGCTACTTTCAACACTCTGAATTTACTTTGAGGCGATAGTCTCAATTTCAACGAGAACCTGTTTCGGCAGCTCTTTTACAGCAACAGCTGAACGAGCCGGGAAGGGTGCTGTGAAATTTTCCGCATAGACTTCGTTCATGGGAACGAAAAGGCTCATGTCGGCCAGAAATACTGTTGTTTTTACAACATTGTCAATGGTCATGCCGGCTTCTGCGAGGATGGCTTTGATGTTTGCTATGGACTGGGCTGTCTGTGCTTTGATACCTTCCGGCACTTCGCCGGTCTCGGGGTTTACAGGGATTTGACCGGAGATGAACAGGAGATCACCTACAGAGATTGCTTGGCTGTAGGGGCCGATAGCTCCGGGAGCCTTTGTGGTTGCGATTTGTTTTTTCATTGCATTTAATGTTTAAAATAAGTTTTATAATTCTATATCAAGATCTATAAGACGTTTCGTGTCGGTATGAGCGGTGATCATTTGGTTGATTTTTTCTGTTTCTGTCTCCACTGTCTGATAGCTGTCGGCAAATCCCGGAATGAATCCGGTGCTGCCGAAATTCATCAGTTTCTGTATCATGTCCGATACCGTCAGGTTGTCAATGTCGATTGCCGGCTGAACAGGGCGTTCGTTAAGCTCTTTTCCCGGTGAGTCCACGAAGTTGACGAGACCCATCTCCTGAAGTTTCAGCACTTCCGGTGTTACAAGATTGACAGGCAGACGATATTTCAATGAAATCTGGCTTAAGGTCATAGGCTCCAGGGAGTGTTTGAATCGCCGGGCTATGATTGCCATCACCACTATTGTTGTTTGATCGCGGTATGAGTCCGAGATGTTTTTGATATTGTCTCCGTAGTTATATTCTCCAATGTTCTGGATCGCATAGCATAGAACTCCACCTATAAGAGTGAAAAGCCACACGAGCTGCATCCATATAAGGAATAACGGCAGGAATGAAAAACTGCCGTAGATGGCGTTATATTTCGCTACGTAGAGCTGTCCGCTGAGAAAGAGCCATTGCAGGATCTGGCATGCTGTTCCTACGATGATGCCGGGAATGATGGCGTTCTTGAATTTGACGTTGGTATTTGGAACGAGCATGTAGGTTCCGGCGAAGAATAGCCAGCTGAGTGCTATGCCAATAAAATCAATCACTATCTCCACTGCCGGCTGCATGAATCCGAATGGGAGCAGATGGGAGAGCGATGTGCTCATGAATATTGATATTCCGCTGGCGCATATCAGCAGGATCGGCAATATGAGAAGTATAGCGAGGTAGTCGGTGAGCATGCGCCAGATGGAGCGGTCTTTGGGAACTTGCCAGATCTTATTGAATGTTAGCTCAATATTCCGGATAAGTGATATGACTGTCCATAATAGAAACAAAACGCCTACACCTACGAATATTCCTCCGGAGGCTTGGCTCAGGTACGAGTCTACAAATCCGAATGCCGTTTCTAAGACTTGAGCCTGTGACGGCAACTGATGTATAAGCTGATCCATCAGCCGGTCTTGCAATCCAAATCCGCGTCCTATCGCACATAGCAGCGCAAGCGCCGGCACAATTGCAAGCAGTGTGCTGAATGTCAGTGCGGAGGCCTTGGATTGAAGATCGCCGTCAAGAAATGATCTGACCGACAGATTCACCACTTTTATGGCATTGATCTTTTTTGAATTTCTCGGATCGTTCCACACTCCGGTGGTGCAGTAGGCAATGGTCTTTGAGATCCATGCTTTGACGCGGACCGTTGTGTGGGTTATTTTTTGCATTATGCTCATCATAGTTCGTGTTGAATTCGCTCTATGTATATTACAATCCGATTTCTTTATTTTTGTTCGCTTCGCGCTCAGTTTTGGCCTTCCGGAAAAAACTAACGGAGAAGCCGCTTGGCGGTTTCTCCGTAGATGTAATCTTCAAGTAGATCCCTGCGTGGATTACTTTCTGATACCAAGCTCTTTCTGGGCAATGATTGCACGGTAGCGGTTGATGTCTTTGCGGATCAGATAATCCAGCAGACGACGACGCTTACCAACCAATGCCTTGAGAGCACGCGCAGTGGTATAATCTTTGTGATTTGACTTGAGGTGTTCAGTCAAATGAGCAATACGGACTGAGAATAATGCAATCTGTGCTTCAGGTGAGCCAGTGTCAGTCTTGCCCTTACCGTACTTCTCAAAGATTTCTACTTTTTCGTCAGAATTCAAATGCATTCTTGGAAAATTTTAAACAGTTAATAATTATGATAATTAATTGCCATCGGCAATCAGTGTGCAAAGGTAGCATTTATTTTTTAATAAATTGCAACATTTGCTTTTTTTATTTGAGTCTTTGACAGGAATTGCTCCTCGCTATAGGCGTTTTTTTAGTCGAGATTGAGCTTTTCCTTTGCAGGATTGCGGAAATGGATCTTGTGTTCCACGTATTCCTGGGTGGCGATCAATGTCGGTTTCGGGAGTTTTTCGTAATAGCGTGAAATCTCGATTTGTTCGCGGTTTTCTGAAATTTCCTCAAGGTTGTCGTTGAGTGACGCGAATTCCTGAAGTTTCTTTTCCAGATCGTGCTTCATATCACCTGCGATCTGATTGGCGCGTTTCGCAATGATGGAAACTGTCTCATAAACGTTGCCTGTATCCTCTGAGAGGTCAATCATGTCGCGTGTGACAGTGTTGAGAGGGGCGTTTGTCTTCTTGTAATCCATACTGTTTATATATGTGATTTTAATATTATTTCTTGGCGTTTGTTGAATTTTAGTCCTTGATGTGGCTCTGTGCGATCTTGAAAATATTGTCGGCCTCCTTGCGGTTCGGACTGTCGGGGTAGTTGTTGATGAAAGAATAGTACTCGTCCACAACTGTGCGGAATCGGTCTGTTTTCTTTTCCTCGACGCTCTGTGAAGCCTCTTGGTAGCGTGATTTCAGTACAAGCATTTCGAGATCTTCCTTATAACGGGAGTAAGGATAGTTCTTTATCGCGTTCTTGGCAACGATTACGGCTGATTCATAATTGTTGCCCATGTAGTTTCCGAGGTTGTAGTACAATTGGGCGTTTTGCAGCTCTTTGAGAGTCAACTTGTCCTGTAGCTCGAAGATCGCATTCTGCGCTATGCTGACTTTATCACTGCGTGGAAAATAGTCAAGGAATGCCTGTAATTCCTCAATGGCTTTGATTGTGCCACTTTGGTCGAGCTGAGTCTCCGGGGAGTCGAGATAGTAGCCATAACCGCAGTAATAACGTGCAAGCTCGGTGTACTTACCTTTCGGATATCTTGTATAATATGTCTTGAAATACGCACCTGAATTGACATAGTCCTTGTTTTCGTAATGGCTGAGGGCAAGGAGATAGAGGGCATCTTCAGCTTTTTCTGTGCCCTTGAACACGGTTACGATGTCGGTCAGGATTGTTGCTGATTGAACATATTTTTTCTGCTCGAATGCACGTTTTGCAAAGTCGAGTTTATAGTCGTAGTCAGTGCTTTTCTGGGCCTTCTGATATTCTCCGCATGCGGTCATTGCGATGGCGGCCAAAAAAACTATGATATATTTTCGCATTACTATGGTCTTTGTTTGTCTGTTGGCAATATTAGCATGCAAAGTTACAAAAAAAATGTGGTTAACATTATGATTTGGGATAAAAATTGCATTACTTGGCGATATGTCGCCCCGATTTCGGATTTTTAATTAAATTTGCATGCGATTATGCGTCAAAAAGAACAATTGTTTATGGATATTTCGAATCAAGATAATAAAAAAGAGGCAATGCCGGGCCGTCGGCCTGTATGGAAGTCATGCTTGCTTCATGGTCTGCTTATATTTGTTGCTGCAGTGTTCCTGCTTTGGCTCACTACATTTTGGCTTGACCTCTGGACGCATCATGGTGACTCAATCTCCGTGCCCGACGTGAAAGGCATGTTGTTCGATCGCGCCAACGATGCTCTTTCTGATGAGGGATTCGATGTTGTGCTCTACGATTCTGTTTATGAGGATGGCGTGGCTCCGGGTGCTGTTGTCGATCAGAACCCTAAAAGCTCCACAAACGTTAAGCCGGGACGTACAGTCTACCTGACTATAAATGCGTTTTATCCGCGGACTGTGCTTGTACCTGTGTTGACCGACATGTCGGTTCGCCAGGCCAAGACAATCCTTGAGGGACTTGGTATGAAAAACGTCCTTATCAAGGAAATCCCCTCAGAATATAAGGATTTGGTTTATAAGGCTACATGGAATGGAAATCGTCTGACTCCCGGTATCCGTGTGCCGTTGACGGCTAAAATAGTCCTTGAGGTAGGGTCGGGATACACAATCGAGGATATGATACGCGATTCCATTTCTGCGGCTTCTGCCGTTGCCTCTGAGCAGCTTCCGGAGGAAGAATCATCGGATGAGATACATTCATCTCCGGCCTCTGAGCCTGTTCCGGCTTCCCAGGCTGATCATGATCCGGATTTCTTTGATTGATAGAGTTTGTCGCCGTGTATGGAGAACGAGGATTATATTGATCTGATTGAAGACGATGCTCCTGCTGACGAGCAGGGCATGTATGAGCATTTCAGATTTGTTGCCGATAAGGGGCAGCAGTTGTTGCGCGTAGACAAGTTTCTGGTTCAACGCCTTGAAAAGTCGTCACGGAATAGGGTTCAGCAGGCGGCTGAAGCCGGATGTATTCTTGTCAATGGGAAACCGGTTAAGAGCAATTACCGCGTCAAGCCGCTCGATGTTGTTTCGGTGGTCATGGATCGTCCGCGTTACGAACTTGAGATCCTTCCGGAAAATATACCGCTCGATATTGTTTATGAGGACGCACATGTGCTTGTCGTGAATAAACCGGCAGGGTTGGTTGTCCACCCGGGGCATGGTAACTATTCCGGTACTCTGGTCAATGCATTGGCATGGCATTTCAAAGATAATCCGGATTATGATGTCAATGATCCGCGTATGGGATTGGTGCATCGTATAGATAAGGACACTTCCGGTTTGCTGGTGGTGGCAAAGACGCCTGATGCCAAGACTAATCTTGGTCGTCAGTTCTTTGAGAAGACTACCCGACGGGAATATATTGCCGTATTATGGGGCGTACCTGAGCCGAAGGATGGCACGGTTGTCGGACATGTTGGCCGTAATCCTAAGGATCGGTTGCAGATGGCGGTGTTTCCCGACGGATCGCAGGGCAAACATGCGGTGACGCATTATTCAGTCCTCGAGGATCTGGGTTATGTGTCGGTGGTCAGATGTCGGCTGGAGACCGGACGTACGCATCAGATCAGGGTTCACATGAAGCATATAGGGCATCCTCTTTTGTCAGACGCGCGGTATGGCGGTGATGAGATATTAAGAGGTGAACGCACAGCTAAATACAAACAATTTGTGGAGAATTGCTTCAAGCTTTGTCCCCGGCAGGCGTTGCATGCGCGGACTCTCGGTTTTGTTCATCCCGAGACCGGAGAGGAGATGTTTTTTGAATCGGAGATCCCTTCGGATATGACCGCTCTGATCGAACGTTGGCGCTCGTATGCGGAGACGAAGGGGCTGTGATTATTGTATTAAATTTTATTAAGAATAGTGCGTGGATTTGCACTGTTTGAATAAAGACGGTAATTTTGAGAGAAATTCAGTATATATGGCCTTATGGGCCGCTTGAAATATGGATATAGTTATGTGCGATCAATATGATTTTAGTGAAATTGCGCCATTCGATGATGACGTCTTTTCAGAAAAAATGAAAGCTTTGGTGCTCGAGCCCGGTTTTGAACATGCCGTGAAGTATGTCATGAGGGATGTCGATTACCCGAAATTTTCGGAGTCATTGAAGTCGATACCCGATAAAGCTACATTTCAGCATAAGGTCATGGTGCCGTTCCTTGAGATGCTTGAGAAATTGACTACGGATGGCATAACATTCGACGGTATTGAGAATATTGATAAGAGTACTGCATATACTTTCATGTCGAACCATCGGGACATCGTGCTTGATGCTTCGTTCTTGAATCTTTGTCTGGTTCGTAGTGGTCGTCCGACCTCTGAGGTGGCAATAGGAAGCAATCTTTTGATCTACGAATGGATCACGGATCTTGTGAAGTTGAACAAAAGCTTTATTGTCAAGCGAAATATTCAGCGTACTAAGGCTCTTGAGGCTGCCCGTCAGCTTTCCGGTTATATCCACTATGCTGTCGGTGTGAAGAAGGAGAGCGTCTGGATTGCTCAGCGAGAGGGGCGTGCAAAGGATTCCAATGACCTGACGCAGGAGAGTCTTGTCAAAATGCTTGCATTGGCAGGTGATGGATCACTATGTGAAAATCTGAAGCAGATAAATGTTGTCCCGGTTTCAATCTCCTACGAATATGATCCTAACGACTATCTCAAGGCAAAGGAATTTCTGTTGAAACGTCTTGATCCGGAATACAAGAAGTCGCAGCATGATGATCTGCTCAGCATGGAGACCGGTTTGCTCCGCCATAAAGGTCGCGTGCATTTCCATATCGGGTCGTGCATAAATGAACTGTTGGACAAAATTCCGCAGGATCTGCCCAAGACAGAGTTGGTGAAAGCAATATGCCATAATATTGACAATGAGATCCATGGCGGATACAAGATATTCCCCATAAATTACATTGCCTACGATAAATTGAATGGTACCGACGTATTTGCTGCCGAGTATACCCCTTCTCAGGTTCAGGAAGTCGAAGCTTATTTTGAGTCTCAGCTCAATAAGGTTGATATAGAGGATCTGTCGGCTCTTGATCGCGACTATATGCGTGAGATGATGTATAAAATGTATGCCAATCCGCTCGTAAATAAATTGAAAGTAGGGAAATAATAGATAGCAATGAGACTTCCTTTGATCCTGATGGTTGTGACCCTGCTGTTCAGTGGGGTTGTCGACTTTTATATCTATAGAATCGCCCGTAAAAGATGTCGTTCCGCGCGTCCGTCTAAGATTCAGTTATGGTCAGCATTGGTTTTGTATCTGATACTTATAGTGGGTATTGTGCTTCCTGCAAGAAGTGGCGACGGCGGCCTGTTGCTGATGAAGATGTGGGTGCTGTTCGGCTATATGACCGTTCTTATACCGAAAGTGATATTCGTTTTTTTTGATCTTTTAGGCTCTATACCACGTCTATGGAATGGGACGCGCTGTAGTTCTTTATCTTTGGTTGGAGGAATCATAGCTGTAATTGTGTTCTGCGCAATGTGGTGGGGTGCGCTTGTCAACAGATTCAATATTGATGTGGAGAAACTTGATGTTGAGATTCCGGGGTTGCCCGAGGCCTTTGAAGATTATCGCATTGTGCAGATTTCCGATCTCCATGTGGGAACCTATGGTGAGAATGTGGCCTATATTGAACATCTCGTGGAATTCATAAATGAACTGCAACCTGATCTGATAGTTTTCACTGGCGACGTTGTCAATCGTAAAACTGATGAGATTTATCCTTTTACGAAAGCGTTGTCTGAGTTGAATGCCAACGATGGCGTTATTTCTATTTTAGGTAATCATGACTACGGCGATTACTATGATTGGGATTCTGATTCGACAAAGGCAGAGTCGTTGCGGCAGATGATCGATATTCAACGTGGTATGGGTTGGAATCTGCTGCTTAATGATCACACTTTCATTCATCATGGATCTGATAGCATTGCCGTGATAGGGGTGGAGAATGTAGGGGATCCTCCATTTACTGTCTATGGAGATCTTAAGGCTTCGTATCCTGATCTTTCCGACAATGTTACCAAGATTTTGCTGACTCATAATCCGGCGCATTGGTCAATGGAGATTGCCGATCAGGATAGTTTGAATATCGCTCTGACTCTTTCAGGTCATACACATGCCATGCAGATATCTGCTTTTGGCATTTCACCGGCAGCTTTGAGATATAAGACGTGGGGAGGAATGTATTATGATGAATCCGGTCGGCATCCGCTCTATGTCAATATTGGAATCGGAACGGTGGGGATGCCTATGAGACTTGGTGCTACACCGGAGATCACATTGTTCACATTGAAACGCAAATAATGGCTGTTGTTGTATATATCGGCATCGGGAGCAATATGCCGGATGGTGATAAACGTATCGCGGATGCGTTGGCTTTCCTATCCGATCATTATGCCGGATTCGCTTGCTCGGATGTCTATAATACTCCCTCGGTCAGTTTAGGGGATGATTCGGTTTATTTTAATTCTGTGGCACGATGTTCGGTGGCTGATCTACGCTTCTTTGAGCAGGAGATGAAGCAGTACGAAACGGCATGTGGAAGAGTTCATGCCGATAAATCGGTGGTTATTGATCTTGATGTCGTTGTTGCCGGCGACGAAATTCTCCGACCGCGTGATTTCGGTCGGGAATATTTTCAGATCGGATATCGTCAGTTGAATGGCTAATGAGCTCCGACCGACCATCCTTGTTCTCTCATATCTATAACCGGGATCTCAAGTTCAGTGCATTCTTTGCGGTAGTTTTGTGAGCGACGTATGTGTAGGTCGTGACTCAGTATGATTGTGTCGGGCTGGAATCTGTCGGTTAGTTCCTCGATATTTCCCATATATCCGCGGCACACTATGATGTAATTGCATTTTCTTGTCCTTTCAGGAATATCTCTACCGGCCAATGCTATTGTTTGACTCCCGAATTGTATATAGTTGTCCTCAGATTGGAACAATTGACCGGCGGTCTTTTGCTTTGGCAATATATTCATTTGTTTGATACCGCGTTTGCCCATGTAGTCTGAATATTTTCTTTGGGAGGATGTTGCTACGGTTATTGGTTCTGTTGTCAGGGTGCTGAATATGTTCAGGGTATCGGTTCCATTGTCTATTATCAGGTCGGTGCGGTATGTCTCTCGAGCGAGATATAGACGTGGAGATCTGTTGATTTTCGGTTGTAGAGCCATTGAGGCAATGACGCAAATGGCAACGGAGGTGGTTAATAACCCTGTTTTTAAATTGTTGTGTTTGAGAAACAGATGGAACGTAATCAGCCACACTGCATATATTGCTATTATCCAGGCTGGGAAGTATATGCCGGTTATTGTTGCACCCGGTATTTCTGCTATAATGTTTGCTGTCGACGACAGGATGTTGTATAGTCCGTTTGTCATATTGCATATAAAAACCAGGGATATTCCTGTTGCCGATAATAGCAGTACGATCAATCCACCGGCGATTATGAATGGCAGCAGGATTGCTGTCAGCATGTTCGATAAGATGAACAGCACCGGCATAGTATGGAAATAATATGCCGAGATTAAGGCTGTGCCGAGCATGGCTGAAATGGAGATTGCAATATAGTTTGCTATGGGGTAGGCGAGCGGATGATTCCGTCCGATGGGGTTTATTCTTTCGCCGAACAAAATTATTGATAGCACGGCGGTGAATGAAAGTTGGAATCCTATTTTGAATAGATCTTCAGGGGCGAATATGAGTATCAGCAGTGCTGCTGCCATAAGTGAGTTTAGGGCAAATGTCCGGCGTTGAAGTATTCGCCCTGTCAGATATATGGTAGTCATGATGACAGCTCGGGTTACGGATGGACTTAGACCGGTGATGATGGCGTAACCCCAGAGAATGATGATAGTCATAATCATTGCCGGACGTTTATCTCCGGTGGCGATAGAAACAGGCCATAGTGCGATGGATATGAATATGGCGATAAGTCCCACATGCAGTCCGCTTAGGGCGAGGATATGGGAGAGGCCTGAGGCTGTGAATGCTGACCTTGTCTCTGCGGATAGGTCTGATGAATCGCCCAGCAAAGTCGTGTTCAGGAATTCTTTTGTTCCGGATGATAGTTGGCTGCGGTAGAGTAATTCTTTAAGCTGTTCTCTGATCTGTGTCGCTTTTGATTTGATACCTCCGGATGGATGTGCTTCAAGAATATCTTCCGGTGGGATAAATGCGCGGATCTCAATGAATTTTTTGTGCAGATAGCGGTCCATGTCATTCTCATCCGGGAGATCTGTACGGGATTTCAGTGGCATGCATTGTCCTTTGAAGACAATGATATCGCCGATTTTGAGATCAAATTCAAATGTCGGGATTGTGATCTGTGCGCGTATTCTACGGATTGGTCTGAGATTGGCGGAGGAAACGCCGGCTTCGTTAAGTTCTATAATGGCTGACTGTGAGTTGTCATTATTGGCTACAGACAGTATGTCGGCTCTGTATGTTCTTGGTGAGTCGGTAATCTGATCCAGGTATGCGGAGTCGGGAATATTGGTCGACATATTTATTGCTCCGAGTCCGAATGCCACGATCCATGCGGCTGCCTGATAGCGTTTGAGTATGGTTGCGATGGCCGCAAGAATAGTCATGATCGCTAACATCCATATGGATTGGATGTACGTCCCGGCAATTATTCCTGTGGCATAGGATATGGTCAGAGGAAGTAGCGGTGCATAGGCGGTTATCTTCCTGAGTCCTTTATTCACTGATCAAGGTTTTTCCATTCCATATTTTCCATGCGGCTATGGCTTGACCATGTAGCATACCGATGCCGCTTATGACGTCAGCTCCCTGTTCCTGACATTTTTTTAGGAATAGTGTAGGATCTGGATTATAGACAGCATCAAAAATCACGTGTTCCGGGCCGATTGCACCATAGGGTATATCCGGCGCGGTTTCTGTTTCAGGCCACATTCCAAGTGGAGTGGCGTTAACAATAACAGTATGTTCTTGTATGATCTCCGGTGTGAGATCTTCGTATGTGTAGTCCGATTGTCCGGCATGACGGGACACGCTTTCAATAGTCAGCCCGAGCGTTTCAAGGCCTGCCCGCATGGCTTTGGCCGCGCCTCCGCTGCCGAGCATAAGTGCTTTTCTGTGTGGTTTCACAAGATGAGGCCTTATGCTTTCCGTAAAACCAATGATATCGGTGTTGTGGCCTGTCAGTCTCACTCCGGATTCAGTGCGTGTTATCTGTATCGTGTTTACCGCTCCTATTCTGGCAGCCATTGGAGCCAGGGCATCAAGAAATTGAATTACGGATTCTTTGTATGGAATGGTGACATTCAAACCTGCGATGCCGGGAGTCGCTTTGATTATCTCGGGGAATTGGTTGATAGTCGGTATTTCGTAGTTGACATACTCGGCATTGATCCCTTCTTTTTTGAATTTTTCTCCAAAAAAGTCACGTGAGAATGAGTGGCCTAATTTTTTCCCTACAAGTCCGTATATTCTGTGGTCTGATCCCATGGTTGATGTTTTGGAAGCAAAAGTACACAAATCCCACGGATTTTTTATGTACTTTTGTATAATAAGACAGATATTGTTTATATGGACTACTTGAATCAACTTTATAATTCTCTTTACGGCCACGATCCTGAACGAACCACGGCATTGTCTTCCGCCGGATCCGGACGGCGGTACTTTCGGCTTTACGGAGATCCGTCGGTCATTGCGACTATAGGTGAATCGCGAAAAGAAAATGAGGCGTTTATATATTTTTCGCGTTTGTTTTCCGATCGAGGGTTGACCGTTCCACATATCCTTGCGGTTTCTGAGGATCGGATGTCGTATCTTCAGTCAGATTTGGGTGACACATCGCTTTATTCGTTGATTCGCGCCCATGGGGTGGAGCATGCTGTTGTAGATGATATGTTCGTGGAACTGATGCGTGTGCTTCCTCGATTTCATTTTGGATATACGGTTGATGCATCAAAGTGTTTTCCACGTGGGGCAATGGATAAGCGTGCAGCCATGTGGGATCTTAACTATTTCAAGTATTCGTTCCTGAAATTGTGTGGTCTGCCATTTGATGAGGATCGTCTTGAAGATGATTTTGAAACTTTGGCTGCCTTTGCGTCTGAAAATCCGGATTCAACACTCATTCTGCGCGATTTCCAATCCCGTAATGTGATGGTCTGTGATGGTCGTCCCTATGTGATCGACTTTCAGGGTGCACGTATGGGGGATGGCCTTTACGATCTGGCAGCGTCGTTATGGCAGGCGAGAGCCGGCTTGTCGAAGAGTCAGCGCATGAAGTATGCTGCTGTTTATCGTGATGCGGCGGAGTCTTTGATCGGGCATGAGATTATCGGCTTTGATCGCCGTCTTGCTGTCATGGTCTTGTTCCGGACGCTTCAGGTGCTTGGAGCTTATGGATTCCGAGGACTGTTTGAGCGCAAGGCTATGTTTTTGGAGTGTATACCGGCGGCCGTTGCAAATCTTAGCGAGGCGGTTGAAATGGTTGAATCTGCCTGTGGAGGCGATTTTACTCCCTATCTGCTCGATCTGCTTCGTCGTGTGGCGCAGTCACCTGATTTTTCTCCTGCTGCCCCTCGCAACTCATTGATCGTGAAGGTGATGAGCTTTTCATATAAACGTGGTATTCCGGAGGATATGACCGGTAATGGCGGTGGTTTTGTCTTTGATTGTCGTGGAATGCATAATCCAGGTCGATATGATGAGTATAAACCTTTGACCGGTCGGGATAAACCTGTGATCGATTTTCTTGAACAACGGGGCGAGATTCAGCAATTCCTTGATCATTGCTATGCTTTGGTTGATTCTTCAGTGGAATGTTATCTGCGTCGTGGATTTTCTGATCTTATGGTATGCTTCGGCTGTACAGGTGGACGCCATCGATCTGTATATTGCGCTGAGCACATGGCCGGGCATCTGAGCGACCGATTTGGAGTGGAAGTGACTCTGATCCATAGGGAACAATCCATAACCGAAAAATTTGAAGCCAGATGAAAGCTATGATATTTGCTGCCGGCCTTGGCACTCGTCTCCGCCCATTGACCGATTCGATTCCCAAAGCTCTTGTCCCGGTAGGTGACAAGCCGATGTTGCAGCATGTTCTGGAGCACATAAGTTTAGTCGGAATCCGCGAGGTTGTGGTCAATGTCCACCATTTTCCTGATATGATCAGGCAATTCTTGTCGGCAAATGGTAACTTTGGCCTTGAAATATCTGTCAGCGATGAGCGCGATTGCCTGCTGGACACTGGTGGAGGACTGGTAAAGGCTATTCCATTGTTAGGCGATAGCGAGCCTGTTTTGCTTCATAATGCCGATATATTGACGGATCTACCTCTTCCGGAGATGATTGAGTTCCATGAGAAGCAAATGCCGGATGCTACGCTCCTTGCATGGGATCGGGAATCATCACGTAGATTGCTATTTGATTCCAGAGCTGCCATGAAAGGCTGGCGCAATATGGCCACGGGTGAGATCCGGCCATCGAGCCTTGATCCGCAGGGGCTCAGACCTCTTGCCTTTGGTGGAATCCATGTGGTCAGTCCCTCGCTTTTCCCATCATTGGAAGAATATGCACGTCGTAAAGGCCCTGTTTTTTCAATTACTCCGTTCTATGTTGAGGCATGCCAGACGCGAGATATCAGGGCTTTCATCCCTTCTGAACCATTTGATTGGTTTGATATCGGTCGCCCGGAATCGCTCCGCAAAGCATCTCAATTCATTTCAGATATTTATTGCTAATCATGGCATAATTTGTCGGCTATACTACTTGTTTCATCATTAAATATTTGATTATCTGGAAAGAAAGTAGCTTGTTTATGTTTTTGTTTTTCACAAAAATATAATAACTTTGTGGCAAAATATACAACTGATGGCAGAAAACAGTTCTTACAAAGCAATGGCAGCGATTGTTGAGCGTACAGAAAACGGAAAGATCCTGATACCGGATGATTTCACTCTATGTGGAACTCCGGACTCTGTACGCTCCGGTTTGACGCGCCTATGCAAAAACGGGAAACTGAACCGTTTTGCTAAAGGGATATACTACATTCCTCTGTATGACAAGTGGGATGGGACTCCTCGTGAACCATCTCTTGATGCGGTTGCACAACGGATTGCGGACAGAGATAAAGCTCGGATTATTCCAACGGGAATATATGCACTCAACCGTTTGGGGCTTTCCACACAGGTCCCAACCAACATTGTATATATCACAGACGGTTCGGCACGCCAGGTGAAGTTTGGAGCAGGAAAAAGCATCATATTCCGTCATAGCAATGACCTTAGCAACTTTGCCTATCAGTCCAAAATAATGCAGTTGGCAATTATGGCGATGCGCGAAATAGGGGAGAGATCTATCACTGAAGAGCAAATAGCCAAAATAAAAAATATAATAAAGGACTCCGTGTCGGAAGACGACTTCAACCATGATATTGTGCTCACGCCGATTTGGATAAGAAAAATTTTACAACGATGAAGTTTGTTGATTTGTCAAGACAAGACCAAGTGGACATACTTGACCGTGTTTCCACTGAATTAAATATCCGACAGCGTGAGGTCATAGAGAAAGACTGGTGGGTCACAGCTGTGCTTCGCGCCATGTTCAATCTGCCCTATGCCAATCACCTTTCGTTCAAAGGTGGCACATCGTTGAGCAAGTGCTGGCACCTGATAGACCGCTTCTCAGAAGATATAGACATTGCTATTGACCGTGAATATCTTGGTTTCACCGGCACGTTGTCAAAGACGCAGATTAGTGATAAACTCCGCCGTGCCACCTGCTCGTTTGTGAGAGAAACCATGCAATACGATTTGGCAGAACAACTATATCAAAGTGGGATTTCAAAGGATAAGTTCAGGGTAAATGTAAAAATCACTCCAGTTTCAACAACAGATCCGGAGGTGATAGACATAAACTACGACTCTGTGTTGTCACTCTCTATCGAAGGCTCAGGTGGTCAGTATATCCTTCCCAAAGTAAAAGTGGAAGTCAGTGGCAGATCTATGAGCGAACCTGTAAGCGAGATTGCACTCAACTCGATGATAGACCAAGTTTATCCCAGCGCGCCATTTACTGAAGATAAATTCACTGTGCGTGCTGTCATACCGGAACGTACATTCCTTGAGAAAGTATTTCTGTTGCATGAGGAATTTGCCAAGCCCAAAGAGTTGATTCGGATGGAGCGTATGTCACGTCACATGTACGATATAGGACAGATGCTGAAAACTCCTATAGCCGAACGTGCCATTAATAATAAGGAACTCTATCGGCAAGTAGTAGAACACCGTCGCACATTCATCGGTCTGCGCGGTTTTGATTATGATACGCTTTATCCGGCGATACTCAACATCATTCCTCCGGCAGAAATTATTGAACAATGGAAAGAAGACTACGAGAATATGCGTATATATATGATATATGGTGAGAGTATGCCGTTTGATGAGTTGGTAAATAAACTTAAACAGTTAAATGTTTTAATGAAAGGAGTATTTATTACTTCACAAAGTTGAGAATATGGGCAAGTTGTTTGTGAAATAAACAAAACAGCCGCTTTTTTTGAGCGGCTGTTTTGATATTTGATTCGGATTATTCTTCGGGCAACGGCGGTGGAGCTACGGGTGAATCCCCATTGTTCGCATTCTCCTCCGTTTTCTCTTCTGTAGTTGAGGCCTCGGGAAGTGCTTTGTGGGAGAGAATCTCTTCGGTGCGCGATGCCCATGGACGTTTGCCGAAGATCTTTTCCACGTCTTCTGTGAAGATAACCTCACGAGTCACGAGAACATCGGCAAGTTTGCCATGGCCTTCCGCATGCTGTCGGAGAATCTCTTTGGCTCGTTCATACTGTTCATTGATGATTCGCGAAACTTCCTCGTCGATCATACGGGCACGTTCATCGCTGTATGGTTTTGAGAATCCATATTCCTGTCCTGTTGAGTCGTAGTAGCTCAGGTTGGGGAGACGTTCGCTCATACCATAGTAGATCACCATTGCGTATGCCTGTTTTGTCACGCGTTCAAGGTCGTTGGCGGCTCCGGTCGAGATATGACCGAGGAATATTTCTTCAGCAGCTCGTCCACCGAGTGTGGCACACATTTCGTCAAGAAGTGCTTGGGTAGGGGTGATCTGACGTTCCTCGGGCAGATACCATGCAGCTCCAAGAGCTTTTCCTCGCGGAACGATGGTAACCTTGATCAAGGGATTGGCATAGCGCAGATGCCATGACACTGTGGCGTGGCCGGCTTCATGAACGGCAATGGATCTCTTTTCCTCATCTGTGGTTATTTTCGATCTTTTCTCAAGGCCGCCGATAATGCGGTCAACGGCATCAATGAAGTCTTGACGTGTAACGCTGGGTTTGTCATGACGTGCGGCTATCAGGGCTGCCTCGTTGCACACGTTGGCTATGTCTGCTCCTGAGAATCCCGGAGTCTGTCGAGCCAGAAGATCCACGTCAACGGAATCATCTGTCTTGATTTTACGCAGATGAACATTGAATATCGCCACGCGGTCGTTGAGATCAGGCAGATCAACGTAGATCTGGCGGTCGAAACGTCCTGCACGCAGCAGTGCTTTGTCAAGGATGTCAGCGCGGTTGGTTGCTGCCAATACAATTACACCGCTGTTTGTTCCGAAGCCATCCATCTCGGTCAGCAACTGGTTGAGCGTGTTCTCGCGTTCGTCGTTTGAGCCCATATTGAGGTTACGGCCACGGGCACGTCCAACAGCGTCGATCTCGTCAATGAAAACTATGCATGGTGCTTTTTCCTTTGCCTGACGGAACAGGTCGCGGACACGCGATGCTCCGACACCGACAAACATCTCAACGAAATCAGATCCGGAAAGTGAGAAGAATGGAACATTGGCTTCTCCGGCAACCGCTTTTGCCAATAGGGTCTTACCGGTTCCGGGAGGGCCTACGAGCAGTGCTCCTTTGGGAATTTTGCCGCCTAAGTTGGTGTATCGCTGTGGATTCTTGAGGAATTCAACAATCTCTTCAATCTCGGTTTTAGCTTCTGAAAGTCCGGCCACATCCTTGAATGTAACCTGCACGGGACCATCCTTGTCGAATATTTTTGCTTTTGATTTTCCCACGCTGAACACTCCGCCGCCCGAACTGTCGCGTCCCGACATACGGCGCATCATCCATATCCAGAATACGATCAGAAGGACTATAGGGCCGAACGACCATATATACGACGAAATAGACGAGCCGTTCTCGTATTTCACTTTTCCGTTGAATTGGCCGGTCGCTGTCATCTGGTCAAGCATTTCCTGAACTTTGTCGCCTGACGGGATATCGCATTCCAGCACTGCTCTTGTGCCTGACTGATAGTTGCGTATATGTTTTTTTGCCGCTGCTTCATTCAGTGTAGCCTCGGCAAGATGTTTATTGCTGTAGATCGTGACGCTTTCAACTCCCCCTTCTGCAAGAATTGTCTTGAACTCGGAGTAATCCACTGTTTGGCGTTGCACGTCATTGTCCATCCATAGCATCCCCACGAGAATGAGAATGATAAAGATGTACATCCAGTACATGCTGAACCCGAATTTGGGCTTTTTCCCACCCGGGAAATTTTTTAGAGGTGACTGTGGCATATCTGTTGGGTGTTTGGAGATATCTGTTTAGGGTATGTTTGCTTTATTTGTAATGGTCGTTACTCTTAATCGAGGTCGGGAATTTCTGTTGTCGGCGCGTCGCTCCATAGCTCTTCAAGGTTGTAACGTTCGCGTTCTGATGGCAGGAACACGTGGACAAGTGTGTGCCCGTAGTCCACCACAATCCATTGTGAGTTCTGGTATCCATCGTAGTTGAATGGTTTGATTCCGGCATTCTCAAGCAGATATTCGCGTACGCTGTCAGCTATCGCGGCAACTTGAATGGTGCTGGAACCTTCGCAAATGATGAAGTCGGACGCAGCGGCCGATTCAATTCCTGAAAGATCTATGTGTGTGATTTTGCGTCCCTTGCGTTCCTGAATTCCTTCAATAACAAGATCCGCTATGTCTTTAGTTTCGTGATGAACTTTATTTGTCATGCTCGATGTTCTGTGAGTTGATGTGCAAAAATAATAATTTTACGGCGGTTATTGTTCAATATAAACAAATATCATGCCAAAAAGATTATTGACATGCTGATTATTCATATCGCAGGGTAGTGGAGGGCGAGAGAGTGGCGATGATATGTGACGGAAGGATCAGAACCAGTGCTGAAATCACAATCACAGCTATATCCACAATTGCAACGGCATGCCATGACAGACTGACCGGAACATAGTTGAGATAATAGGCATCGGCATCGAGTGGGATTACACGGTAGCTGTATTGCAGCCACACGAATGCCAGAGCTATAACATTGCCTATGATCATTCCGCGGATCACGAGACGTTGTGCCATGTAGATGAAAATGTAGCGTATCTGGCGGTTGGTCGCTCCGAGGGCTTTTAGTAGACCCACGGTGTTCACCCGTTCCAGAATCAATATGAAAAGACTGGAGATCAAAGTGAATGAGGCAACGCATGCCATCAAAAGGATGATGACTGTCACATTCGTGTCAAGCAAGTCGAGCCAATTGAGATATTGCGAGCATGTCTCGTCAATGGTGCTGACATGGCAGAGCATCGGGTTGTCGGGATTGGAGATCGTTTCCATGACCATTGATTCCTGAATCTCTCGTCCTGTTGTCGCGGCATTATCGATCCCTATGCCTCGCAGTTCTATGGCGGTACCGGTCAGCGAGTCTACATGGCAAAGGTGCTGGAGCATCGACAATGGCGTGAATGCGAACGATGCGTCGAAGTCGTGGAAATGGGTGTCATAGATACCGGTCACGAGCAAGTTACGCGATCTGATGCTGTTTCCGTCGAAGAAGTGGGTCAGCAGCTTGTCTCCGGCCTTGATGCCGAGCTGTGAGGCAGTGGTCGTGGAAATTACCACGGCATTCGATCCGTCGCTCTTCTCCGGAATGCGGCCGGCGGTCAGATTCTCGGCATAGAATCCCCAGCCCGTGCTGTCTGGCAGCCCTTTGAGTATTATGCCTTGGAAATCACTGTCGGTCTTGAAGATGGCAGGTTGACGGATTATCAGTGCCATCTCCGCATCCGGAGCCGATTTTGTTATGACATTCCGCAGCGAGTCGGTCAGCCGGATTCCTGATGTCTGTCCCGGAGCTTCCTCCTTGGAATCGGCCAAGAGGGTTATCTCGGAGTTGAACCCCACAAGTTTGTTCTTTATCTCCTTCTTGAATCCGTTGACAACGGCGATTGCAAGCAGCATGATGACTATGGCCAAAGCCACACCGATATATCCCACAACGACACCGGGCGACGATGTGCGGCTGTCGGCGGTCTTGAATCCGAGCCGTCGGGCTATGAATATCGGAAAGTTCATCTCTGCTTGGTGGTGGCGGCTGTTCCTCTGCGGTTGATCTTATACGGTGCGTCCCGGATAGGCTTTCAATGCTTCAGCCAACACTGTCAGTGCCTGAGCCAGATCCTCTTTGTTAAGCACGTAGGCCATGCGCACTTCGTTGCGTCCCATCCCCGGCGTGGTATAGAAACCCGAGGCCGGTGCCATGAACACTGTGGCACCTTCATACTGGAACTCTCTCAGACACCATTCGCAGAACTTGTCTGCATCGTCAACCGGCAGGCTTACAACGGTATAGAATGCACCCATGGGAATTGGAGTGTAGCATCCGGGAATCTTGTTGATGCCGTCAATGAGGAATTTGCGTCGCTCCACATATTCATTGTAGGTCATCAGCATGTATTCCTCCGAGGTGCCGATGGATGCTTCTGCCACTATCTGGCCCAGCAATGGCGGACTAAGGCGTGCCTGACAGAATTTCATCACATTCTTTTTCAGCTCTTTGTGTTTGGTGATGATCGCACCGATGCGGATGCCACACTCGCTGTAGCGTTTCGATACGGAGTCGATGAGCACCACCTGTTCCTCTATGCCCGGCAGATGGAAAGCCGAGATATATGGAGCTCCGGTGTAGCAATACTCGCGGTACACTTCATCTGAGAACAGAAACAGATCGTATTTCTTGACCAGATCGCGGATCTGGTTCATCTCCCGTTGCGTGTAGAGGTATCCGGTCGGGTTGTTGGGATTGCAGATCAGAATCCCTTTTGTGCGCGGTGTGATAAGCTTCTCAAAGTCTTCTACCGGGGGAAGCGCAAACCCTTTTTCTATCGAAGAGGGCACGGTGACAATCTTTGCTCCGGCCGATATGGCAAAGGCCATATAGTTGGCGTAGGCCGGTTCCGGAACGATGATTTCGTCGCCTGGATCGAGACACGCCATGAAGGCAAACAACACGGCTTCCGATCCGCCGGTGGTCACTATGATGTCATCCACGTCAACATTGATGTGGAAACGCTGGTAATAGTCCACAAGGCGTTTGCGAAGCGACAGCAGGCCTTCGGATGGGCTGTATTCGAGAACCTTTCTGTCGATATGTTTCAATGCATCCAGACCCTCCTGTGGTGTCGGAAGATCGGGTTGTCCGATGTTCAGGCGGATCACTTTGATGCCGCGTGCTGTGGCTTCATTAGCCAGCGGCACAAGCTTTCGTATGGGGGACGCTGGCATCATCTCGCCGCGTTGGGAAATCTTAGGCATTTTGTCTCAATTCTTAGAATATATTTGTTCCTACAAAGATAAAGAAAATTTGCATCTCGTCTGCTATGCTGCCTTTAATTTTTGCAACATTTCATGTTGGTCGACCGCTATGCCGGTATATAAAGCAAAAAGAGTCGAATCATGATTGATTCAACTCTTTTTGGTTGTCTTGGAAGGATTCGAACCCTCACAGGCGGAACCAGAATCCGACGTGCTACCATTACACCACAAGACAATTTTTTGTCTTTACTACCGCAACTCTCTTGTTGTTTCGTTTTAACGAGTGCAAAGGTAGGTATTATTTTTATATCTGCAAAGGTTTTTGCAATTTTTTTTGCTTTTCGGGCGTTTTTTTTCGTTTTGCTGACTGTTTATGCTCGGAAATGCCTACTTTTGACTTGTAAAATCAAACACCCTCTAAATAAATCCAGATATTATATGAGTGAATCGCAGGACTGGTGGACGTCGCCGTCGCAAAGTGAATCCGATCGTCTTATCATGGTGACCGGACGCCGTGATGTGAAAAAATTCCGTGAAAATCCCCGTTTTTCTATCCGCGTTGAGGTTAGTTGGCGTTATGCCGGCGATGAGACCGGAATGCCCGACTTCGAGACATCTTCTTTGATGGAGAAGGTGCAGGACGCTTTGGAGGCGACATTCAGGAAAGATCCCGTAGCTGTTCTTACAGGTATCTTCACGGGCGATGATGAACGCAATTGGGTGTTCTACACTTTGAGCACCCATATTTTCGGTCGAAAGCTCAATGAGGCTTTGGCTGATTTCCCTCTGTTGCCGCTTGAGATCTATTGCGAGAACGATCCTCGCTGGGAAGCCTACGATGAAATGTGCGAGGCGGAGATCCGGTTGGACTGAATTTTTATTGCATACACTAATAAGAAAGGAGCGACCCGATGGCCGCTCCTTTTGCTGTTATCAAGTTATTGAAGTTCTTATTTCACGAGGATTTTGCTGACCTCTGTTCCCTGACGGCGGATATAGATGCCGGGGGTGAGATTGTCGCCATTAACGCGGATGCCCTGCAGGTTGTAGTATTCAACCGGTGCATTGCTGTTGTCAACGTTGATATCCTCAATTCCGGCCATTGCATCATTATCCTCAACGTAGATCACGGAGAATCCGCCAAGACGTGCTGTTGCGTCCTGAGTGAACTCTACAGTGTTGATGATTTCGTTTTCGGGAGCTGTCCATGTCTTGGTGTTTGTGTCCCATGTGCCGGTTGCACCTTCAACATTTGTTTTGGGTGTAACATTGACTTTGGCGTAGTTGGTGGCAGCTGCATCACCTTGTTCAAACTTGATTGATGATAGTTTGTAGCCGTCACGTACCGCCTCAAATTTGATAGTGGTTTTGGCGTAGATTCTGAGCTCTTTTTTGATTGATGATGTCTCCCACCAACGGGGCTGACTTGTTACGCTGGTGTTTGTAGAGCCAAGGGTCAGCAATACCGGCCCGTTAAGATATGTTGTGTTTGTCAAGAGGTTCTGAGAGTCCTCTGTCTGTCCGTTTCCGGCTACGATTGTTGCGTCGGTCAGATCTGCAGCGTTGCCGTTTTCTGTGAAGTCAAACGTTGCGTCATGTGCACCTTCGATTGCAAGCTCATAGGTGGCGGTTACAGGATCGGAGTCAAGCATGCCTTCTTTCACGGCGATAGCCTTGATGGTGACTGCCTCTGAGAAGGTCAGTTCGCCGGTGTACTCGGTGCCGTTCTCTGCTGTCAGTTCAATGTCGTCGGTAGTGAAGTAGATGGTAGCGCCCTCTGTGGCTGTCTCGATGGTGATCTTGTCGCCAACGGCAAGTTTGCTGCCGGTCTCGGGTGTAAATACAGGTGCTTCAACTTTCTCCAACACTTTACCTCCGGTGATGCTGATCGGGGTGATCTGGATGGTTGTGCCATAGCAGCTGACGAAGCCTACAACCGTGAACCCTTCTCCGGTCGGGATTGTGTTGCCGTAAGTGCCGTCGGGTTGTTCTATGGCTTCGGGATAATATGTTGCACTTGCAAATGTGTTGTAGATCACAATGTCGCCTGTACCATCATTGCCGTTATAATTATTCGCGCTCGAGAGTTCTGTGATGTTTACGTCGGTGATCATCACAAATTTATTGAGCATATCCGAAGCTATCTCTTCAATCGCGAGTTCTTCCGGATCAATTGCGCTGCCTTTTGTTTTCTCTCCAACGGCCGACGGGATGATTTCGGGAAGGCCATTCTGTTGTTTGAAAACGCCGTTGATGAAGCTGATCTCATCGCCGTTCACTGCGTTGAGTGCTGTGAAATCGGCAAGGTTATTGTTGTTGTATGCAAGGATGAAATCAGTTCCGTCGGTCAGATACAGGTTGCGGCCACACTGATAAATGGCGGTGAGGGGTGCGTTGATCTTTGTGTCAGCGGTGGTGTTGGCAATGCTGATGAAGTCCGCGATGTTACCAACGGTGTTAGGGGTGAGCAGCTTGCTGTTAACTGCGCTCTCTTTGCCGTTCAATGCGGCGATTGCCTTGACAGTGGTGATTCCGTTGATGGCAAAAGGTGCGGTGTATTTTGTCGATGATGTTGTCGGAACGTCACCATTGGTGGTGTAATATATGTCTGCGCCATCTGCTTGAGTCAGCGTCACCATATTGTTCTCGCCAAGGGTAATGGTCGGCATCTCGACAGCTCCGGCCTCTGCCTGTCCATAATATTTAATCGCTTCAACTGCCAGCCATCCATTTTTACCGGCTGTCGGCACTCCGAATGCGATCTGATAATATTTGTTGGCTTCCGGTTGGGGAATATCAACGCTGAATGTGGTTGTTGCATTGGCTGCTTTTGCTGCATCTCCAAGAGCTGAGTAGTCAATGTTGTATTCAGCAGCTTCCGACATATCTGAATTTGCTGATACAAGCAGTTTCAGCGATGTGAGATTGTTCTTATTAGCAGCATCAAGAACTGTAATACGTTTTACATCAATCTCCACTTTGTTGACGTTTGCTGAGATTGCAAAGTCTGTGGTAATTGTAGCGGTATAGGGTGAAAGGTTTGTATTGGTTGTCCCTAATCGGATATTACCCCATGTGCCGGAGTTGAAGTTAAATCCAAATGTACTCCAAGTCTGAACGGAGTTTGTAGGATCTGTCAATTTGCCATTGCTGGCATAATTACCACTGTTTGTGGTTTGGTTTGCCTTGACGGTTGTGATCGACACAACAGGATCCTGTGCGTATGCCGTCGAGAAAAGGGTTAGAAATGATAAAAGAAGTAGAATTTTCCTCATAGAAATTGTTTTAATTGGTTTGCAATATGCAAAGTTACACATTGCATTCGGATATTCCACAACTTTTCCTTAACAATTTTTAGCCTATTTCATTCCCTCCTGCCTCCTGCCACAGAAAATCGTGTCATCGAATCGGGGTCATGGCACTCCGTGCCGTTGGACCATCACCGGCACTGCACATCAATACAGACGGCTTACTGTTATATGCCGCTATCACACTGAAAAATACCTTGCTTTGGAACAACTGATATAGAATCCGGCAACCGACGACGATGGCGATAATGCCCCGTTTTCTGTCACTTCGATCCCTATCTCGTCCAGGCCAAGCAACCGGTCGAGGGTGTGCATGAGCCGCTGATCCGGGAGCGACGGGTAGCCTACTGCCGGACGGATCCCTTGATAGCGCACATGGCGTATGTTGTCATGATCAAGCTGTTCGTCTGGTGCATACCCCCAGAGTTCGTGACGGACCTGATAGTGCAGCCATTCCGATGTTGCTTCGGCAAGTCGGTCGCAGAGCGATTGCAGTAGCAGATGGCCGTAGCTGTCTGTCTGTGGATCGGATTCTGAAATTAGTTGCCGTAGTTTTTCCCCGATCGTAACAGCAAAACAGCCTATATGGTCATTGTATCCTTGCGGAGCTATATAATCGGCCAATGCATGACATTCTTTTCTCGATTCCGTTGGCTTTTGGCGTGGGGTCGGCAGATCTACCTCTCCGAGGTCGGTTTCTATATGTATGTTGTTATCCTCGGAATAGGCGTTGAAAAATCCGGTGCGGCATCTCATTGTGGCCTCTGATCCGATTATTCTTTCGAGAAGTTCTTCGGCATCGCGGTGCAGCTCGTTTGCGGCTGCGGTGCCGCCTGTAACGTTCCAGCAGTTGTAGAAGTAGATCCAGTTGATGAACGGACGGATTTTTGCGACGCTCACCTCTTCCAGTGTGTTTGTCCCTGTGAAGGATGGCGCGACTATCTTTTCTTTGTCCCAGTCTATGATGGGGCGCACGGCTTCTCTCCGGCTTGTGTCCTGTGGTTCTATTTCCGGATTCCGCAGGGCTTCCTGTGCTTGCCATATACGCTCGCGCTCTCCATGCCTGTCTTTGAGCAGACGGGAGGCTATGACCGGATTCTGGGATGCATCGGCCACTCGTACCACGATTCCGTCTCCGTATGCCGGGGCTATTTTCAATGCAGTGTGGAGCTCGGATGTTGCTGCCCCTCCCACGAATATTGGGGTGCTGATACCTGCCTCGCGTAAGGTGGTGGCCACGTTGACCATCTCGCCGAGCGATGGAGATATGAGTCCGCTCAGCCCGATGAAGTCGGGCTGATGGTTGCGGACGGCATCGGCTATTGTCTGCGCCTCTACCTGCACTCCGAGGTCAATGACTTCGAAGTTGTTGCAGCGGAGAACCACGGCGGCTATGTTCTTCCCTATGTCATGTACGTCGCCTTTCACTGTGGCCAGAAGGAATGTCCCTTTGCGGCTTCCTGCCATTCTTCCTGCTTCGAGGCTCGGGCGTAGGATCTCTACGGCGCGGTGCATGGTGCGTGCGCTCTTCACAACCTGCGGCAGGAACATCTTGCCGGATTCAAAGAGTCGGCCCACGTATTCCATTCCGGCCATCAGCGGCCCTTCGACAACGGCGTTGGCCGAGCCGAGTTTGTCTATGGCTTCTGTCAGGTCTGCCTCAAGATTGGTTTCATCTCCTTTGGCCAATGCCTGTTCAAGTCTTTTTTCAACCGGGATGTCGGCCGCTCCAGCTGTGGAATCGGTTGAGTCCGGGCCGGTCGTTTCGCCTGAGAATTCCTGCGCGTGGGCAATAAGTCTGTCGGCGGCATCTTTGCGTCGGCATAGTATGGCATCATCAAGCAATTCAAGCAGTTGTGGGGGTATGGCATCGAATGTGACTTTGGCCGATGGATCCATGATGGCCATGGATAGCCCTGCGCGTATGGCATGATAGAGGAATACGGCGTGCATGGCTTGACGCAGATAGTTGTTTCCCCGGAATGCAAATGATAGGTTGCTTAGTCCGCCGCTCGTCTTGGCACCCGGAAGATTGCTGTGGATCCATTCAATGGCGCGGATGAAGTCTAAGCCGTAGCGGTCATGTTCTGGCATGCCGGTAGCTATTGTAAGCACGTTGGGATCGAAGATGATGTCGCGAGGATCCATCCCGACTTTTGTGGTCAGGATGTCGTAGGCGCGTCGGCATATCGCTGTCTTGCGCTCATAGGTTGTAGCTTGCCCCTCTTCATCGAATGCCATCACCACTGTGGCGGCTCCGAGATTTTTGATGATAGTGGCCTGGCTGATGAATTCCTCTTCTCCATGTTTCAGGGAAATGGAGTTGACTATGGCTCGGCCGGGGGTGTTACGGAGTGCGCTGGTTATCGTGTCGAAATCGGAGGAATCTATCATCCATGGAACGCTTGCAACCTCCGGATCTGTTGCCAGCAATCGAAGGAAGTGACACATCTCGTCGCGCGTCTCAAGCAGGCCGTCGTCCATGTTTATATCGAGGATCATCGCGCCGTCGGCAACCTGTTTCCTGGCTATGGCTACGGCTTCGCTGTAGTTTTTCTCTTTTATCAGGCGCAGGAATTTGCGGCTTCCGGCCACGTTGCATCGTTCGCCGATGTTGATGAATCCGCGGTCGTCGGCAAATTCATCAAGTCCGGCTATCCATGGCCGTTTTCCCGTCACGGGACGGTGGGGCGTGCTTTCGCTGTCGATTGCGGTGCGCAGTCGTGCGATATGCGCCGGGGTAGTGCCGCAGCAGCCGCCGGCTATATTGAGTGTACCTTCGCGCAGTAGCGGCATGATGGCGCTGACAAAGCGTTCCGGCGTTTCGGAATAGTTGCCAAGTGAGTCCGGGAGTCCGGCGTTGGGATAGAAGATTGTGCGGTATGGGGATATGGCGGCCAAGCGGCGCACAAAGGGTGCGAGTCCGGTCGGGCCGGCGGAACAGTTGAAGCCTACGGCGAGGGGGGCGGCGTGGGCTATGATGGCAAGGAAGGCTTCGGCCGTATGACCGGAGAGCAATCGCCCTGAACGGTCGGAAACGGTCATTGAGAGGATTAAGGGGATCTCAGTGTTGCGTTGGCGCATGGCACGTTTTGCTCCGTCGATTGCTGCCTTGGCGTTTAGTGAGTCGAAGATGGTTTCTATGAGTAGCATGTCGACTCCGCCGTCGATCAGTGCCCCTGCTTGTTCTTCGAAGGCTTCGCTCATTTCAGCAAACTCTATGGGGCGTGATGCCGGATCATTGATGTCGGCCGACATTGATGAAGCTATGCCTGTCGGGCCGATGGAGCCGGCAACAAAACGGGGCCGTTCCGGTGTGGAATATCTGTCGGCTTCTCTTCGGGCAATCTGCGCTCCGGCTGTGTTGATCTGCCTCACGAGATGGTCGGTGGAATATTCTTTTTGTGAGAGCCGGGTGGCATTGAATGTATTGGTCTCTATGATGTCGGCACCGGCTTCAAGATATTCGCGGTGGATGCCGGCGATAACTTCGGGGGAGGTCAGACACAGGATGTCGTTGTTGCCTTTGAGCGGTTGCGGATGCTCTGAGAGCAAAGACCCCCGGAAATCATTTTCGCCGAGGCCTTTGCTCTGGATCATCACACCCATTGAACCGTCGAGCAGCAGGACTCTCCGGTCAATACATTTATATAGCAGTTGCGTTCTTTCTGTCATTCACGTTCATGTTTCGTTTTACTCTCAATATACCCGTCGGGCTATCTCGGCCACGCTCTGGGCTGCGTGCATGGCATAGAAATGGATGCTCGGCACGTTGGCTGCTTTCAGCTCTGTTGCCTGTCTCGCTCCCCATTCGATGCCTAACTGCCTCACCTCTTCGTCGCTCTTGCATCGGAGAAGAAGTTCTGACAGCTCGGTAGGGAAGTCTATGTGGAAGATTCGTGGCAATAGCGACATCTGACGCAGTGATGTCAGTGGTTTGATGCCCGGCACGATAGGCACGTTGATCCCGGCTTCACGACATCTTTTCACAAAGTCAAAAAAACGTGCGTTGTCGAAAAACATCTGGGTCACTATGTAGGATGCTCCCCCTTCCACTTTTGCTTTAAGATGCTGGAGATCCACATGCAGGTTCATAGCCTCTTCATGCTTCTCGGGATAGCCTGCAACGCCGAATGTGAATGGTTGTGCCGGGGGTGTCATGGTGGATCCGTCGCTCATGCGTCCGTTATTGAAGTCACAGATCTGCGTGGCGAGGGATGCGGCGTGGGTGTGACCGTCGGGGCTCGTGGTGAAGGTGGCGGCGTTGCGCTCGCGGTCGCCGCGCAGGGCAAGCACGTCGGTGATCCCGAGGTAGGAGAGATCTATCAGTTGATCTTCGATCTCACGGCGGCTGTAGTCACCACAGATAATATGTGGCACCGGCCGCACTCCGAATCGTTCGCGTAGCAATGCGGCAATGGCAACGGTACCGGGGCGTTTCTGTGCCGTGCATGCCCGGTATGACCCTCCGCCTACATGGTTGTAGGTCACTTCGTTGCGGTGGGTCGTGATATTGACGTATGCCGGGGCGAATTCCATCAGCGGACGTATGCTGTCGAGCGTGCGCTCTATGCTGCCGCCGCGCACGGGTGGCAGGATCTCGAACGACAGTGCTGTCGGATGCTCTGATTTCAGGAATGATGCTACGCTTTCCATTTTTTAGCAGGATGTTTAGAGTGTATTTAATGCTTGTTCAAGATCGGAGATGAGATCGTCGATATGTTCGGTGCCGATGCTAAGGCGGATAGTGGAGGGGGTGATATGGGCTTCGGCAAGTTCTTCGGGCGACATCTGTGAATGTGTTGTGGATGCCGGATGGATCACGAGGCTTTTGGAATCGGCTACGTTGGCCAGAAGGGTGAATATTTTAAGTGAGTCGATGAATTGCCATGCGTCTTCTTGTGTGCCGTCGATCTCGAATGTGAAGATGCTGCCTGCTCCGGTGGGGTAGAGGGTTTTGTATAATTCGTGGTCGCGATGGCTCGGAAGGGAGGGATGGCTCACTTTTTTTACTCTCGGATGTGAGGCGAGGAATTTCACAATCTTCAGCGCGTTTTCAACGTGTCGCTCAACTCTTAATGACAGTGTCTCTATGCCCTGTATGAGCTGAAAGGCATTGAATGGGGAGATGCAGGCTCCCTCGTCGCGAAGGACAACGGCGCGTATGCGTGTGACAAACGGCGCGTCGGGGGCGGCATCTGCGAATATGGCTCCGTGGTAGCTTGGATCCGGTTGGGCTATTGTGGGATATTTGTCTGCGTTGGCCTTGTAGTCGAATCGTCCGGCATCTATGATTAGTCCGCCGAGCGTTGTCCCGTGACCTCCTATGAATTTGGTGGCGGAGTGTACAACGATGTCGGCTCCATGCTCTATCGGGCGCAGCAGATAGGGGGTGGCGAATGTGTTGTCGATCACGAGCAGTGTATTGGCGTCGTGGGCTATTTTGGCTATTGTGTCAATGTCGGTCACATCGCTGTTGGGATTGCCGAATGTTTCTCCGTACACAATCTTTGTGTTTGGACGGATGGCTTTCCGGACAGCTTCGAAGTCGTTGAAGTCCACAATGGTGTATTCCACGCCTCGCGATGCCAAGGTGTGGGTGATCAGATTGAATGATCCGCCGTAGAGATTGTCGGCGGCCACGATATGATCTCCGGGGAGAAGTACGTTTTCAAGTACATAGGTCACTGCGGCAGCTCCGGAAGCCACTGCCAGTGCGCCTTTTCCGGACTCAAGCTGGCAGATGCGGTTTTCAAGCACTTCCTGTGTCGGATTTGTCAGACGACCGTAGATACAGCCCGGTTCTTTAAGTGCGAAGCGGTCGGCGGCCTGTTGGGAGTCGTTGAATATATAAGCTGCGGTCTGATATATTGGCACTGCGCAAGCTCCGCTCGGATTTGCGTTGTTCTCCAGTCCGGCATGGAGTTGGAGCGTCTCAAAATGCAGTTTCTTTGTTTCCATCGTTCTTGTTTAAATCAGTCCTTTCTGCAAAGTTACGCCCAAACAATGAATTATTCTAATATTTTCGTTAATTTGGTCTGAATGTTCTGTTGGGTGTTTTGTTATTTGCATATTTGTTCTATATTTGCATTTGGAATTAGTTGATATAGAACAAATGAAAGATCTCGATTCAATTGATGTCGATATTCTGAGGGCGTTGCAGGAGGATGGCCGCCTGTCTGTGCGTGAGTTGGCATCTAAGGTTCATCGATCGGCCACACCTGTGTTTGAGCGGCTCCGGAGGTTGGAATCCGAGGGTGTTATCAAGTCTTACACCGCTGTTGTCGATCAGGATAAGATTGGCCGTGGATTCACGGTGTTTTGCAATGTGCGTCTGCGGCATATCAACACGGAGATACATATCGATTTCGCCCGGGAGGTGCAGCAGATGGCTGAGGTGTCGGAGTGCTACAATGTGTCAGGCGGATTTGACTATATGTTGAAGGTTCAGGTGCCGGATATGAAGTCCTACAGGCTGTTTGTCACCGAACGGCTCGGGCAGCTGCCGATGCTCGACTCTGTGCAGAGCGTTTTCGTGATGGAAGCTATCAAGCAGTCTATCGTCACAGTCTGATCCCTTTCTGCATAAGCAAGGCGGAATGTTGTCCTGTTGCAACATTCCGCCTTGTATGGTTCGTATTTGTGAATGCTCAGAATTTGAAGCCTAAGCTGAGCACTATGCTGTTGTTGTTATCCTTCACTTCGGCTGTGTAAGGATTTGCGGTATATCCGTTGCTGCCGGTGTAGGGATGGAACTCACTCGTGCGCGACTTGTGGACGTAGGCGGCATCCGCATAGAAGTTCTTGTATCGGTAGCCAAGGCCACATGTGATATACTGCGTTGAATTGTCAAGCGTGTACGACGGGGTTGTGCCTGTATCGTAGGGCGATGATGTGTAGACCATCATTTCGTCGTTGCGCACCTCTGCTCCGGTAGGAGTCGATTCGTAGGCATAGCCGGCGCGGACGCTGAAGTTTGGCGTGACGCGGTATTCTGCACCAAGGCGGATTATGTTGGCTGCTTTGTAGTAGTTTTTGATATCGCCATTGACATCGTTGCAATCGTCGCCATCGGCAAATTTTGTAACCATGTTCTGATAGGGGCGATACTCATAATCCACGCTGACAATGGCGCTTGAGCCGAGGACTGCCGCTGCGCTCACCATCATTCGCCATGGGGTGCGGAATTTCCAGCTGTAGGATTCGATAGGTGATTCCGTGTAGCCGGGCTTCAACGGATCGGTGTTATAACCGTAACCGTAGTCAACAATGCCGTCATTGCTTTGATTCAGGTTGTAGTATGTGGGAGAATGTACCGCGAATCCTAAACGGAGTTCATTGATTGGCTTCACGATCAAACCGGCTTTTACATTTACACCGGTACCGTTGATATGTTTGTAGCTGTCGAGTCCGAAACCTACATCTCCGGGTGTTTGCTGAGGCTGTCCGGCAACCACATTCCCTCCCTGATCTATCACAGGAATGCAGGCATTATTGAGATATTCCTCGTAGTAAACGGCCTGCTGGTAATCGATGTCGGTGATGCCTACGCCGATACCCCAGTAGACTATGTCGTTGAAGTTACCGCCGAGGTTGATCTCATACTCGTCTACAAACCCTTTTTCCTCTACATCGAAGTCGGAAACGCCGTATGTGGCTCCATTTTTCCATAGTCCGTTGTACTGGTTTGTTGTTCCGCCAACCGGATTGATCATGAATGAATTGTAGGCAAGAAGGCTCAGCCATGGTGCGTGGTTGCGATCCCAGTAGTTGGCCTCGCTGCTCTCCAGATATCCTGAGTCCCATCCGTCAGCTGTGGTGAATCCTGCTATGTAGTTCGACAGGGAGCCATTCATGTCAACGCTGCCGCGGTAACGGCGGTTGAAGGAGTTGACACGGCCGTATGAGAAGCCCCAGTTGAAGAAGGGCATTATGTCTGAGCCGGTGTAGGCACTCCCTACATAGCCAAAGTTGTTGACTCCCACCTTGGTCTGGCTCTCTTTGATCTTATCGATAGTGCTTTTGGTCTGCGTTGATTGCATATCGATATCGAGGGTGAAACCGATCTCACTCTTGCGGTACACGCCGATGCCGCCGGGGTTCTGGTTGAGGGTCGACAGATCACCGCCGAGTGCGCCGAACGCACCGCCCATCGACATGAAGCGTGCCGTGCCGCGGAGGTCGTAACGGGACAATTGATAGGCATCTATTGCTGTCTGTGCCATGACCGGCAGCGCCAGGGCGGCCGATAATGCAAATAGAATACGCTTGTTCATATAATCAAATTTAGTTGATTGGACTGTTTGAAATTTGTTTTGTTTGATCTTGGCCGGGGGAATTAAGGCCGGATGTTACTATTAATGACGGCCTCGTCCGCCACCGCCGCCACCACGGCTGCTTCCACCGCCTCCGCGATAACCTCCACCCATGCTGCCTGAGCTTCTGGAGCTGCCGCTGCTACGGTAGCTGGGTGAGCTTTGGCTGCGGTTTGAATTAGAGCCGGGACGGCTGTATCTATTGTTGCTATTGTTGCTGTTGCCGGGACGATAACCGCTGCTTGAATTGCTGCGGTTGGTGGTGCCGCGTCCGGGTCGGTAGCCTGAGTTGCTTCCTGCGTTGCCTGGGCGATATCCGGATGTCGTTCCGGGTCGATAGCTGCCGGGTCGTGAATTTCCGTATGAGGGAACGTTGCCTGGGCGGTAGGCTGGACGCACATTTCCGCCGGGACGATGTGCCCACGATGGACGGTGGACAGGGTGATAGCCACCCCAACCCCACGATGGTCCCCATGCAGGTCCCCAAGCCCAGCTTGGACCCCAGCCCCACGACCACGACGGACCATAGCCCCAGGTCCATGGATTGTATGCCCAGCTGTTGTAGTACCACCATGAGCGCGGTGTGCCCCAATACCAGGGTGAGTTGTAGTAGGGTGAGTAGCCGTAGCCCCAGTAGCCGGGTGTGTTGATCACGATATTCACCTCTGCCGGCTCGGCGTAGTAGTACTGGGCGAGCTCTGCGTCGGGCGATTCAATGACCACACGAGGGTTATAGAACCGTTCGATCTGTTGGGTGCATTCGAAATTGGATGTGGTGCCGGTAGTTGCCGCAGCTGTGTCGGCTGCGAAAACACCTCGGCGGTTGTAAGCGTCGATGTCAATGTTGACGCCGCTGGTCGAGGAGGGGGTATAGGTGTCGGCAGCCGGATAATCGGTCACGGCTGTAGCCTGCGTCGATGCCTTCTTGGCTTCGGTTTTGGCAGCTTTCGCTTTCGAAGGGTTGTAGTAGATGTCGTCATCGTCGTATCCCTGGGCGGAAGCAATGCTGTAACCGCCGATCAATATCAGCGCGAGCAGAGAAGTGAGTCTGGATTTCATCATAGTTGGTGTTTTGTT
Organism: uncultured Muribaculaceae bacterium; assembly: GCA_910579185.1. Lineage (GTDB taxonomy): Bacteria > Bacteroidota > Bacteroidia > Bacteroidales > Muribaculaceae > Paramuribaculum. The sequence goes on along the minus strand of CAJTTG010000001.1, from coordinate 423,796 downwards.
TGAATAATAGCCGTTGCAAGAATTTTCCTTTTCCTCTCAGACTGATTTCCGTCGGTTTGGTTTAATTCTTCCTCTGGCAGATTATACAAATTTAGCTATTGTTTTTCACAAATCGTGCTTTTCTGCGCTTTTAACATCGAATTTTATTACATATTAACAAACACACTGCCGCCGACGGGGCATCGTTTGCTCGACGGCGGCAGCTATGTTGTTGATTTTTCAGTAGGTTATTTGTTTCCCACCGGTTTGAGATCGGCACTGAGCATCGACAGGCAGAAGCCCCAGTATACGAATGCTATGGCTGTCAGTATGTCGACCATTTCCATCTGTTTCATTATGTTGGAACACATGAGCATGCCGCCGATGATTATAAGCAGGATGCCGTTGATGAGATAGAGCCACCAGTATTTTCTTCCGGTCATGCTGACGGAACTGAATACGGCGCTGATCCCCCAGAATAGGAATACGATAGCAACAAACATCGGGAACACGGCGGTCGACAATAGGAAGTTACCAACAAGCATGAAGCCTACGAACATGTTGATGATGCCTCCTACAAGCCACCAGCCCCAGCCACGCGGACGGTTGCGACCGGCCGAAACACACAATGCCACTACTCCGGCAAGCACGCATAACCAGCCGAATATCTGTGATGCTACGATTGAACCGATGATGGGCCAGAACATGAATGCGAAGCCGCATAGGACAATCAGAATGCCGATTACGAGGACTGCCCACCAATAGCGCGACGTTCCCCAGAAGTTCAAATTTGAAGTTTTCATGACGATATTTATTAGTTAAAACTTAATTCGTTGTGTTTAACTTAATAACATCCGGTGTCTTAAATTTGTTGAAATCTTTGTAATTTTGTGGACTAAAACTTTGAAATGATTTATCCCGATAATTTTGAATATAAGATTGGCTTTGCTGCTGTCCGCAACGGTATCCGGAGCCATTGTGTCTCAGCCTCCGGTGTGCGCCATTGCGACGGTATGGCGTTCATGACCGGTTTCGATGAGGTCGAAAGCTCTCTTTGCGAGGTGGCTGAGCTTGTCGCCATTCTGAATGGCGGTGAGGATCTGCCGTTGCATAATGTCCGCGATATTGATCCGCTGTTGCGCACTCTCGATATCCCAGGAATGTTCCTGACGGCGGAGGAACTTTCATCCTTGCGAAAGTGCTTGACGGCCATGGAGGAAATCAGCTCTTTCTTCGCGACGAAAACGGAGGAGGGGACGAGCCGCTATCCGCGTATGTCGGAGGTGGCATCAGGAATTGAGACGTTCCGGCCCTGCATCGCGGCAATCAACCGCGTGGTCGATCCGCTCGGGGATGTCAAGGATTCTGCCTCGCCTGTCCTCGCTGATATCCGTCGGCAGCTCTCGTCTATGTCCGGAACCATCAATTCGGTCATGCGGAGGGTGATGGCCAATGCCGTGAAGGAGGGCTATATTGATTCTGATACGGCTCCGGCCATGCGCGACGGTCGTCTTGTGCTCCCGGTACAGCCGATGTATAAGCGCCGTATCAATGGTATTGTGCATGATGAATCGGCATCGGGAAAAACCGTGTTTATAGAGCCGGCGGAAGTTGTGGAGGTCAACAACCGTATGCGTGAGCTCCAGATTGAGGAACGGCGTGAGATCCGAAAGATCCTGCTCGATCTCGCCACGGAGATGCGTCCCTATGTCCCTGCGATGTCTGTTAGCTCTGATCTGCTCGGTTTGATCGATTTCATTCATGCTAAGGCTGTCTATGCGCGTGAGGTTGAGGCATCCATGCCCCACTTGCATCCTGATCCGCAGATGGAATTGTATCATGCGTGCCATCCGGGGCTTCAGGCCTCGCTGCGTAAGGCCGGAAAGGAGATTGTTCCTCTGGATATTGTCCTGACTCCCGACAAGCGTTTGCTCGTGATCTCTGGACCTAATGCCGGCGGTAAGTCTGTGTGCCTTAAAACTGTAGGTGTGATCCAATATATGACGCAGTGTGGCGTGTTGCCGACTGTATATGAAAATTCTCATATCGGTCTGTTCGATGATATTTTTATGGATATTGGTGATGATCAGTCTATTGAAGATGATCTGAGTACCTATAGCTCTCATCTGCGCAACATGACCCGTATCATCCGTTCCGGCCGGGCTTCGTCGCTTGTCCTGATCGATGAGTTTGGTGGTGGCACTGAGCCGCAGATAGGTGGGGCTATTGCACAGGCTATTCTGAAAAAGATCAACGAACTTGGAATGTGGGGTGTGATTACCACTCATTACCAGAATCTGAAACATTTCGCTGAGGATACTGATGGACTTGTCAATGGATCCATGCTCTACGACCGTCAGCGGATGAAACCGCTGTTCCAGCTCTCGATCGGCCATCCGGGAAGTTCGTTTGCAATTGAGATTGCACGGAAAACGGGTCTGCCATCTGAGATCATAGACGACGCGCAGAGTATAGTCGGCAGCGATTATGTCAATATGGATAAATATCTGCTCGATATTGCGCGTGACCGTCGTTATTGGGAGAATAAACGATTGAACATCCGTCAGAAAGAGAAGAAAATTGAAGAGACGCTTGAGAGATATAATGCTCAGGCTGAAGAATTGCGTTTGCGCAGGAATGAGATAATATCAGAGGCTAAGACGCAGGCGAAGTCAATTCTTGAGGGATCGAATGCCGCGATTGAACGCACCATACATGAGATCCGACGGGTACAGGCCGAAAAGGAGGCCACGCTTGAGGCACGTAAGGAGATGGCGGCGGAAAAGGAGCGTCTGCTCGGAGGGCAGTCAGCGGAACATAAGTTGCTGAAAAAAGTACCCAAGTCAAGGAAAAAGCCCGGACAGACGTCGGCTGTGGCTATGCCTGCGCAAAGCCGTCAGATAGCTGTAGGCGATGTGGTAAAGCTTGATGGCGAGGGTGTGCCGGGGAAGGTAATGGAACTGAGAGGAAAGCAGGCTACAGTTGTTTTCGGTCAGTTGAAGACCACTGTTGCTGTCGGCCGTCTGCGCCATACGGACGCTAAAATCAATAGCGGTGTCAAGCGCGAGGCTTCTTTTATCAGCGAGTCTACATCGGCCGGAAGCCGTGCGCGTCAATTGGAATTCAGTCGTCAGATCGATGTTCGCGGAATGCGTGCCGATGAAGCTGTGCAGGCTGTGACATACTATATCGATGATGCTTTGCAGTTTAATGCCGGCCAGGTTAGAATACTTCATGGAACCGGCACAGGAGCCTTGCGACAGGCTATACGTTCTTATCTCGACACGGTTCCCGGCGTGCGGTCATTCCATGATGAGCACGTTCAGTTCGGTGGAGCCGGAATAACGGTTGTGGAGCTTGATTGATCCCGTCAGATCATAAAATGCCGAGGGCTATCCTGTAGGCTGCAAATGCCACGAGCCACGCCACAAGTGTGTTGTACACTATTGTGAATGCTCCGTAGCGCCAGTCGCCGGTCTCTTTCACTATTGCTACTATCGTGGCGATGCATGGACAGTAGAGCAGGATGAAAATCATGAATGCAAGAGCCGATGCCGGAGTGAAGTCAGGCTCATGAGTCGTGGGGTTGGGAGTGGTGATGCGCTTCGCAAGGTCGGCATCGCTGATCTCTTCCTCGCCTGTGTATAACACACCGAGAGTGGACACCACAATTTCCTTGGCAGGAACACCGGCGAGAGCCGCCACTGATGCACGCCAGTGGAATCCGATAGGCTCCATTACCGGGCTGATCGATTTGCCCATGGTCTCAAGATATGAGTCGGTCTGGACATCGCTCGATGTGTCGTGGCTGCTTAGAGGGAAATAGTTGAGAGCCCATACTATGATGCTTGCCACGAGGATTACGCCTCCCATCTTTCTGAGATATTGTTCTCCTTTGCCCCAGGTGTGGCGGAGCGATGATTTCAGTGTAGGGATGCGATAGGGCGGCAACTCCATGACGAAGGGTGTCTCGTCAGCCTTGAAGTAGACTTTCCTCAGAAGAAGAGCGGTGGCCATGGCAATTGCTATTCCGAGCAGATAAAGCCCCATGAACACTAATGCTGCATGCGACTCGAAGAATGTCCCTACAAGCAGCACGTAGATCGGCAGACGCGCCGAACACGACATGAACGGATTGATCAATATGGTGATTATGCGACTGCTGCGGCTTTCTATGCTGCGGCTCGACATGATGGCCGGAACATTGCATCCGAATCCCATCACAAGCGGTATGAACGATTTGCCATGCAGTCCTATCCTGTGCATCAGTTTGTCCATTATGAACGCGGCTCGTGCCATATATCCGGAATCTTCCATCCATGATATGCAGAAATATAGGATCATGATATTGGGCAGGAATACGATCACTCCACCGACACCGCCTATGATTCCATCCACAATCATATCTTTGAGTGCGCCATCGGCCATGTGGGTCTGTATTGTCGAGCTGAGCCAGTCAACGAGCCACTGGATCCAATCCATGGGATAGGATCCGAGTTCGAAGGTGGCCCAGAATACACCGAACATGATCAGAAGGAAAATCGGGAATCCAAACAGTTTGTTGGTAACGATCGTGTCGATAAGGTGAGTGCTGGCTGTGGCATCTCCTTCCCCCTTGACGAGGGTTTCGGCAAGGGCTCCGGCAATGAAGCCGTATTTCTCGCCGGCAATTGCCGAGGTTATATCTTCATTGCGTATTTTTTCAATGCGTTTCACCTCCTGGTCTCTGAGGGTGAGGATTTTCCCCGAATCCGGAAGCTTTGAAATCGCATCGGTGACCTCTTTGTCGTGTTCAAGCAGTTTTATGGCAAGATAGCGTGGGGAGAAATGGCGATCCACATCCCCATCTTTTTTGAGGAGGTCTTTGATTTCGGTCACGCCCTGTTCAATATCGTTGCCGAGATTGACATGGACATGCCGAACTGCAGTGTGTTTGTCCTCGTAAACGTCTATGACCGTTTGCCACAGATCTTTCACTCCGAAGCCATTGCGGGAGATTGTCGGGACAACAGGCACGCCGATCATCTCTCCGAGCAGTTTCGTGTCGAGATGGTCGCCGGCGCGTTCCAGCTCGTCGTACATGTTCAATGCAATCACCATCTTGCGGTCCATGTCGATCAGCTCGGTGGTGAGATATAGGTTGCGTTCAAGATTTGAGGCAACGACAACGTTGATGATAACGTCAGGAGTCTCGTCTTTCAGATAACGCCTGACATACAGTTCTTCCGGAGAGTAGCTGTCGAGTGAATATGTTCCCGGAAGATCCACGATATTGAATTTGTATCCGTTGAATTCAAACTTGCCTTGCTTGGCATCAACTGTCACGCCGCTGTAGTTGCCTACATGCTCATGCGCCCCGGAAGCATGGTTGAACAGAGAAGTTTTTCCGCAGTTCGGATTGCCGATCAGCGCGACATTGATGGTTTTGGAACGGCTTGTGAACGATCTGCTTTCCTGATCGCCATGTTCTATGGTCTTTTGGGAATCAGTTTTTGCCGTTTCCTTGGAGTCGCTTGCGGAAGCTTCTTCCGTTATTACTTCGATGAGATCAGCTTCCGAACGCCGCAGTGACACCTCATAGCCGAGGATCTTGTATTTTATAGGGTCGCGGAGAGGTGCATGGAGAAGCACATCCACTTCCTGGCCTTTCACAAAGCCCATTTCCATCAGACGCTTACGGAATGCTCCATGTCCAAGTATCTTCAACACTCTGGCTTTGTCTCCGGTCTTTAGCTCGCTTAATCTCATCTGTATCTATTTTCTTTCAGATTGCAAAGTTCTGAAATTAGATCTATATTGCCAAGAAAATCACCCTTTATTTAGAATTATTTTAAATAATAACGAAAGCAGCCTGATCGATATCGATCAGGCTGCTATTATCGGATGTGTTGTTATCGGGTGAGGATCAGGGCACTGCAGGGTGGGATTGAAATGGAACCGCCGTTGAAGTCGCGGAGACCTTCGGGGTCGATGTTGCCATCTTCCGCCAGTATTTTCCAGTTGCCTTTCTTCAGACGGGTGGTGTAGGGTTTGTCTCCGCCATTGAAAATCACTTTGATCTCTTTGCTGCTGTCGCCGTTGGCGTTGTTGAGGATGGAATAGGAGACAACGTTCTGGATGTTTGTGTTGTCGAAGCGTATGTTCTTGGCAATATCTTCAGCCGATGTCATCCGGAATGCCGGATGTGATTTTCTTAGGGCAATGAGGTTGCGGTAGTAGTCGAATAATTCGGCATTCTTCGATTTGAGCGTCCAGTCTATTGCGTTAATGGAATCGGGGCTGCAATAGCTGTTGTGGACTCCCTGCTTTGAGCGGAACACTTCTTCTCCGGCGGTTATGAAGGGTGTGCCTTGTGAGGTGAAAACGATAGTCTGAGCCAGTTTTGCCGCACGTATGCGTTCGGCTTCCGTTGAATTGGGCATCGAGGCAGCCAGCTTGTCGGTCAGGCACAGATCATCGTGACACGATACGTAGTTGATGATCTGCTCAGGCGATGAGGCGTAGGCGAATTTGGAGTTGTTTCCTTTGCTGTAGTCTACCTGTGGATGTGCGGTGGAAGCTACGATGCCTATTTTTATTGTTTCCTCAAGACCGGGTTTACCGGTGGCAAACCCACGGTCGGCGGCATCACTGAAATGTCCTTTCACGGCATCGCGGATGTCGTCGCTGAACACGGCTATGCCGTCCATTTTTGCCACGTTCTCCTTCAATGCTCTCTGGCCGACGGGCAGCGGTGAGTCACCGGCCGTCCATCCTTCCCCGTAGATTATGATGTTGGGATTGATTTTATGCAGCTCTTCGGCTACAATGTTCATGGTCTCAATGTCGTGGATCGCCATCAGATCGAACCGAAATCCGTCAATGTGATATTCATTCGCCCAATATTTGACAGAGTTCACTATGAAGTCGCGCATCTGCTCTCTCTCGGATGCAGTTTCGTTGCCACACGCCGATGCGTCGCTGTAGGATCTGTCAGCGCGGTGACGGTAATAGTAGCCGGGAGCGGTCAGAGAGAAGTTGGAATCGTCGTTTGTGGCCGTATGGTTATAGACAACGTCCATGATCACTCCTATTCCGGCATCATGAAGTGCTTTGATCATCCTTTTCATTTCCGCAACTCTTGCCATAGGATTGGCCGGATCGGTTGAATATGATCCTTCCGGGGTGTTGTAGTTCACGGGGTCGTATCCCCAGTTGTATTTGTTGGCCGGTAGGTTGGATTCGTCAACGCTGTTGTAATCAAACGATGGCAGGATATGCACGTGGGTTATTCCCAGCTCTTTCAAATGATCTATGCCGGTGCTGGTGCCGGATTCTGTTGTTGTGCCGTGTTCTGTCAGTGCCAGGAACTTGCCCTTGTGGACTATGCCTGATGAGGGGTGCATCGACATGTCGCGATGGTGCATTTCATAGACCACGGCATCTGTATAGTTTTCAAGTTTCGGCCCTTTGTCGTCATTCCATCCAATGGGATCGGTCAGCCTGAAGTCAATGATTGCGGCGCGCTCACCGTTGGTTCCGGTGGCTTTGGCCCACACACCAGGTGTCTCAGCGAGCCATTTCCCGTTATGTTTGATGCGGAATGTGTAGAAATGGCCGTAGAGTTGTTTGGGGGAATCGGCAGTCAGAGTGCCCCCGGATGAACGTACCATGTCAATGGTATCCACAGGGGCGGAATTCCGATCGGATGTATAGATCAGGACCTGCGCATTTTCGGCTTCGGGAGACCAGAGCCGGAAGTGGGTTCCGTTGTTGTCAACGGTCATTTCAAGATCATTGTTCTTGTTGGAGTATGTCGGCATTGCGGCATATCTTGCCTCGTCTGTGGCGTTTGGCGCTGCTGGAGCCGCCGAAACAGCGGATAGATTGAGCAGGTTTAATCCACAAAATGCCATAAGCGTTTTGTTCATGAATGATTTAAAAATAAGGCTGTTATATTGTAAGTATGATAATATCAGTGAACAATCACCTTTTTCACCCAGCTTTCACATTTGACAATGTAGCATCCTTGCGGAATCTCTATGACTGACGTCGTGTCGGTCAGCTGGACGCGTTTCACCAATTGTCCTGTGATGGCATAGATCTGGAAGGTGTATGTGTGGCCATTGACGGGGCATGTGATCTCTATGGCGCCACGCCGGCTTGTCATTGATGGTTCTGATGAAGTGATTTCATGGCGCACGGCAACTGACTCAGCCGCGAATGTGGGGAGAGCCACACTGGCGGAAAGTGTCAGTAAAAAGAATGCGACGGGTAAAAATCTCTTCATTTTGAATCGTAATTTATGCAAATTTACGAAACGATTCACAATAATGCAAATGAAATTGCGTTACTGCTGTCGCTTTAACGTAAATTAATTACGATTTTCACGTTGTTGGTGTGAGATTTATCTACGATAGGTGCCGGACTCGGTGATGACTATGTCGACGGGGATATCATGTGGCTCGACTTCAATTACATCAAATAATTGGAAGTCGTAGGCCACGCCGATTTTCATCGCACGGGTTTTGCGCAATAATCTGTCGTAGTATCCCTTGCCGCGTCCTATTCTGTTGCCTTGGCGGTCATAGGCCACGGCCGGTACTATGATCATATCCATTGTCGACGGGTCGGCGATGTCGTGGCCTGTCGGTTCCTCGATCCGGAACGCACCCATCTGTAGCCGTGTGGCATCATATGGCAGAATGTCCAGATCGACACCATTGACGCGTGGCAGGAAAAATGACTTGTCGTTGTGCCAACGGTTGATGAATTCACGGGTGGAAAGTTCGTCGGGAAGCGAGTTGTATATCAGTATCCGTTTGCTCATTATGAAAGCGAGCAGGGATTCCATGCGTTTGAATACATTTTCGGCGGCTGCGGTGCGATCCGCTTCTTCGAGCATCTGCTTGCGTGCTTTTACACGGCGGCGAATATAGTCTTTGTCCATAATATCAGATGCCTTGTTACTTCAAGGCTGATTTATTGTTAATAGTGACAGGCTTTTTCGCGCTTCCGTCGGCAATCGCATCGACTGCACGTCGGATGGTGGTGTCGGTGCGGTTTATCACCTCATAATAGGCCGAGGTGCCGAGAAGGTCGCGTGCGATCAAAGCCTTCAGAATACTAACAATTAAATCACGTGATTGGTTTATGTAGAACCATCTGGGAGCTATTTTGCCTTCGCGCAGTGCGTAGCTGACGAATTGATTCAGCAGTGCGTCGTCGCCGGGCAGCAGTGCCAGCACATCATCGGTGGTCATTGCATCGATGAATTTCTTGCGGTTGCTGTCTGTGTACATGAAGCTGAATTTCTGTAGCAGACCGGCATTGTAGATGCTGATGTAGTACTCGGATATTCCTATAGTGTCGTTTGCAACGTAGATGTCCGGTATGATTCCGCCTCCGCCATACACTTCACGTCCGCCTGTGGTGTGGAATATCTGCGACTTGTCTATGCGTATGCTGTCGGCCGAGAATCCTTCGCCGTGCATATAGCGTTCGGCTATCTCATTGGCGTATGTGTTGAAATTCCCCGGTGTGTAGTTTTTCTGTATGCAGCGTCCGGATGGAGTGTAGTATCTTGCTACGGTCAGGCGCAGGGCACTGTGGTCGGGGAGATCGATCTGATTTTGGACGAGGCCTTTGCCGAACGACCGTCGACCGACTATCACGCCTCTGTCGTTGTCCTGGATCGCTCCTGCAAGAATCTCACTTGCGCTTGCTGATGACTCGTCGATCAACACAACCAATGGTTCGTTGGCAAATGACCCGAGACCATTGGCCGAGCTGGAGGTGTTGTACGGCTCAAGGCGACCGCGCATCGACACAATGATGTCGTCCCGGTCCAAAAATTCGTTGGCCATTCTGACGGCGGCTTCCATCAGTCCTCCGCCATTGCCCCGCAGATCGAGAATGAAGCTTGTGGCTCCTTGCTTCCGGAGGTTGACCAGCGACGTGAGGAACTCATTGTATGTCTCGTTTGAGAATGTGTTGATTTTCAAATAGCCGGTAGTAGGAGCTATCATGTAGCAGGCATCCACTGATGTTACCGGAATGTCATCACGGATCACGGTGTAGGATAGCAATTCTGGTGCGTTGTCACGTTTAATGCCAAGGGTAACCTCGGAGTGTCGAGGTCCACGCATTATCTGAAGCAGACGTTTGTTTGTCCATTCATCGCCAATGATAAGGGTGTCGTTGACAGTGACGATGCGGTCGCCGGGTAGAATGCCGACTTTTTCAGATGGTCCTCCGGAAATGACCTCGTCGACGGTGACTGTGTCGGTCAAGGTGTTGAAGCGGATTCCGATTCCGCTGAACGATCCTTCGATCTCTATGTTGTAGTCCTGTAGATCGGCGGCAGGTATATACGTGGAGTGAGGATCAAGCTGAGCCATGATGTCGGGAAAAGCTTTCTCCAGTATGCTGTCGATGCTCACCTCATCGACATAGTTCTCGCTGACATATCCCAGAATAGCCTGTAGTTTGTCGTATGCAGAGTATGTCGGTGTGGCCTGACGGCGGTTGAAGATAAATATTCCGGCAAGCAGTCCGATAGAAATACTGGCAGCGATTATCAATGGCAGCCAGATAGATATGCGTTTATATGCAGGTTTCATAAAATACTTTTTGTCATTCCTGATTGCTGATGTGTACGCATTCTATGCCTGCGCGTTTCAGCAGATCAATGCCATCTGTGATTCGGTAAAGTTCTCCGAAAACCACTCTCTTGATTCCGGCCTGTATAATGAGTTTGGCGCATTCCATGCAAGGCGAAGCGGTGACGTAGAGAGTGGATCCTTGAGATGAATTATTGCTTCGGGCCACTTTGGTGATTGCGTTGGCTTCGGCATGAAGTACGTATGGTTTTGTCAGACCTTCAGGAGTCTCGCATACATTCTCGAATCCGGCCGGCGTTCCGTTGAATCCGTCGGAGATAATCATCTGGTCGTTAACGAGGATAGCACCGACCTGACGGCGTTTGCAATATGAGTTTTCGGCCCAGATGGACGCCATTCTAAGGTAGCGTAGATCAAGCAGGTGTTGTTTGTCTTTTGATTCCATGTGATCCTTTTGATAGGATATGTGTAGGTTTTGGTGCGCAAATGTAGCAAAAAAATCGTTATCATGCTTTAAATCCGCTGAAAAAGCTCTCCGGCCGATTGGAAAACCAAAACAATCCGGCTAAAAATGCGGTTTTTATTATATACTTTTTCTTAATCTACGCTATAAAGACTAATTATGATCAACAGAAAATTTCAGGAAAGATTGTTGTCGTTGCAGGGTAATATGTTGAATTTTGCATATATTTTGACCTCTAACCGCGACGATGCTTACGACTTGTTGCAGGACACTACTCTGAAAGTGCTTGACAACGAAGATAAATATGTTGAAAACACCAATTTCAAGGGCTGGGTATTCACGATAATGCGTAATATTTTCATCAATAATTACAGACGTGCAGCCCGTGTGTCTGTGAAGGTTGATACGTCCGATGATCTCTACCAGTTGAATCTGCCTCAGGATTCCGGTTTCCAGTCTCCTGAAAATTCCTATGCGGCTGGCGAAGTTCATGAGGCTATCAATTCGTTCTCTCCGGCATATAAGGTGCCGTTTTCGATGCATCTGGCAGGATATCGCTATTCGGAGATTGCTGAATACATGCATCTTCCCGTCGGAACAATCAAGAGTCGTATATACTATGCCCGTCAGCGACTGCGCACTATGCTGAAGGATTATTCTACATCTGACTGATCCTCATCCTCATCTTCCGGTGCCTCAATGTCGGATTTTGGAAGCCTTTTCGACGCTTTGATGCCGAGTTTCCGCAATGCTTCTGCGCGTCCTATGAGATTTCCACGTCCATCACGGAGCTTCTTGATGGCATTGTCGTAGGCTGTCCGCGTGGCGGAGATGCCTTTGTCTATTTTCTCCATGTCAGCTACGAATCCTGCGAATTTGTCATACATCTGTCCCGATTTCTCGGCTATTTCAATCGCATTGCGCGTCTGACGGTCGTGGTTCCACAATTGGTTGATCAGACGTAATGATCCGATAAGCTGGGTGGGGGAAACGAGGAGCACTCGCTTGTCATAGGCTTTCTGCCACAAGGTTGGATCAAGAGTCATGGCAGCTCCGTAGGCAGCCTCGTTGGGTATGAACATCATTACAAAATCGAGCTTCTCCCGACCCACATAGTCCTGATAGTTCTTTTCGCTGAGTTCGTTTATGTGTTTCAGCACGGAGGTGAGGTGGAGTTTGCCAAGCCGATCCTGTTCTGTCGGGTCGTCTGTGTTCACATAGTCGACAAATGCGGTCAATGATACCTTCGAGTCTATGACCATCACCTTTCCGTCCGGACATCGCACAACAACATCGGGACGTAGGCCTCGGCCTTGTTCATCGCGCAGAGTGGCGCCGGATTCGTCTGTGGTTTGCTGGATGATGAATTCCTCGCCCTTTCTCAATCCGGAACTTTCAAGGATGTTTTCAAGCACAAGCTCGCCCCAGTCGCCCTGTTTTTTTGAGTTGCCACGAAGGGCTGAGGATAATTCTCTTGCTTCACGGCCGATGTTATTGTTTGCCTCAATGAGTTCTTTGATTTTTTCCTGAAGAGAGAAGCGTTCGCGTGCTTCCGTAGAGTAGCATTGGCTCACCTCCGAACGGAAACGATCGATATTTTCTTTCAATGGTTGGAGTAGGTCGCCTATTTTCTGCTCGTTTTGTTGCCGCAGGGTCTCGCTTTGCTGATTCATGATCTCGTTGGCCATTATCTTGAAGTTGGCTTCTGAGCGTCGTAGCATATCGGCATTCCGCTCTTCCGCTTCTTTCATTTGTTTCTGATGGTCGGCGCGGCTTAGCTCCAGCAGTTGTGTCAGCCTGGCTGTTTCCGCCGCGGCTCTCACTATGTTTTCGCGCAGTTGCTGTATTGTTGTGTCGGATTCGCTTTTTGATTGACGGATGGTCTCCAGTTCTTCGCGTAAACGTACGGATTGGGCCGATTCTGCTTCGGCACGGGTCACGGCGGAGCTTTCAGCTGTACGGGCCGACGCTATTGTGCGCCATAGAAATCCGATGTAAACAATTAAAGCGCAAAGTGCTGTTGCAAGAATTATGATGGTTGCAGTCATGACTGATATTGTGGTTTGATTATAATTATAGTGTAAAGGTAGTGAAAAAAACTATTTTTGTCAACTTTTATGCTTAACTTTGCGCGGTTAAGCACGTGTTTAATGACTCAGACAATCAACATAGACGGAATAGAACTCCATTATACGGTGGAGGGGAACGGCAAGCCTCTGATACTCATGCATGGGTGGGGCTGCACTCATTCAACTGTGGCCTCAATCGCAAATATTGCATCCAGAACACATACGGTCTACAACGTGGATTTTCCCGGATTCGGCGATTCCCCTGAGCCGCCGGAGGTGTGGGGTGTTGAGGAATACACCCGTCTGATCGAGTCTATGGTCTCACAACTCGGATTGGATTCTCCTGTGCTTGTCGGCCATTCTTTTGGCGGCCGTGTCGGGATCTTGTATTCTTCCCGTAATCCTGTAGATAAACTGATCCTTGTTGATGCTGCCGGAGTGAAGCCTCGCAGAAGCCTTAGGTATTACTATAAGGTGTATAGTTTCAAAATGATGAAATGCCTGATGCGCCTGATCTATGGTGCTGAAAAGGCTGAGGCACGCATCGAGGCACAGAGGGCTAAAAGAGGGTCGTCGGATTATGCTTCGTCATCTCCGATGATGCGCGCTATTCTGAGCAAGGTCGTAAATGAAGACTTGTGTTCGGTAATGCCACGGATAAAAGCACCTACGCTCCTTGTCTGGGGCGAGAATGATACGGCTACACCGATACATGATGCAAAGATCATGGAGCGTCTGATCCCGGATGCCGGTTTGGTAAGCTTCCCCGGATGTGGCCATTATAGTTTTCTCGACAATCCCGGGCAATTTGCCGCGGTATTGAGCAGTTTTCTTAATTCATGAAAATTAAATAGCAATGACAATATCTTTTCTGATTATCGGATTGGTGGCGGTGGTCGCGGCTATCGCCAATATTGTGGCTGAATATAGCCGTGTGCTGATGATGATGCAGCAAAATTCATACCGCCCGGAGCGATATATGCGTTGGTTGCGTTCATCGGGCGATTCGACATCATATCCGCGCCTTGTCGGCATGATGGTGTTTTTTGCGTCAATGGCCACTTTCAGCGATCCGGCCTGGGGACTTATCCTGATTGCATTATTTTCGGCAGGATCGGCAATAGTCCTGTTCAAGAAGAAATATAAGAAACCGTTGGTCTGGACACCACGTGTGCGCCGTATATTCTCGGTTATGTCGATAGTCTCGTTGCTGATTGCGGCAGGAGCTTTTTTGTGGGGATTCTATAGCGCAGACTCTATTTCATCCGGAGTGTTCTATTGCGCGGTTGCCTTTATGGGGCTTTATTGCGTTTCGCATATAGTTGTTATTGTTGCCGTCAGGATGCTTGTGCCTGTGGAGAACAGAATCAACCGACGGTATTATGATGAGGCGGCAGCGATACTTTCGTCTATGCCCGATTTGAAAGTCGTCGGAATTACAGGAAGTTATGGAAAAACAAGCACAAAGCATTTTCTGTACCGCATACTCTGCGAGCATTTCGAAACACTGATGACCCCGGGGAGCTATAATACGACTATGGGTGTGATACGCACTGTGCGTGAAATGATGAAGCCATATTGCGAAGTGTTTATCTGCGAGATGGGTGCTAAACAGAATGGCGATATCAAAGAGATCTGTGATCTTGTGCATCCCCATGTCGGCATTGTTACTGCGGTGGGACCTCAGCATCTTGAATCGTTCAAATCGCTTGAAAATGTTCTGTCAACGAAATTTGAACTTGTTGATTCACTTCCGGCGGATGGACTTGCTATTGTGAACAATGACTTCCCGGCCTCCGCGTCCCGTCCTGTAGATAATGTGGATTGTCTGCGTTATGGTGTGAAATGTGAGGATGTCGACTATCGTGCTGTTGATATCGTCTACTCGGTTGATGGTACAGATTTTACCGTGCTTGGAAAGGATATGAACGAGCGTTTCCGCACGCCGTTGTTAGGGGAGTGCAATGTGTCGAATCTCGTGGCGGCTATTGTGTGTGCCGTTAAACTCGGAGTTCCGATGGGAAAGATCCGTCAGGCGGTTGAACGTATAGAACCTGTGGAACACAGGCTGAGCATGAAGCGTACGCCCGGAGGCATAATGATCCTTGATGATGCGTTCAATTCCAATCCGTCGGGTTCGGCTATGGCTCTCGATGTGCTTGCCATGATGACGTCGGGCAAAAGAATTATAATCACCCCCGGAATGATAGAGCTTGGGGAAAAGCAATATGAACTGAACCATCGTTTCGGCGAAGGAATCGCACGGGCTGCCGACATAGCCATTGTGGTCGGTGAATACAACCGTGAGGCTATTGTGGAGGGAATACGCTCCGCATCGCCTGATGAGGGCACACGTATTATAGAGGCTCCTACATTTGCACAGGCCCAGCAGATTCTTATGGGTCTGGCTGAGCGCGGAGATGTGGTTCTCTATGAGAACGATCTTCCGGACACATTTAAATAAGAGATCAAAATCATTACAGAATAATAATCATAATCGTCAATGAAAACAAACATCGGAGTGTTTTTCGGCGGATGTTCCACCGAGCATGAGATTTCCGTTATTTCTGCCTCGCAGGCTATGAGCGCGATGGATCGCTCTGTCTACGATGTTACGCCGGTATATATAACCAAACAGGGGCATTTCTACACAGGAGATGCTCTATTTGATGTTGCCAATTACCGCAACATACCCTCGTTGCTTGAGAAATGCAAACAGGTTTATCTTCGTCCTGTGAAAGGTGATTTCAATGTGTATCTTTGCAAGAAGCCTATGTTCGGCAGCGATATTGCGGCAAAACTCGATGTCGCTATACCGGTTCTGCATGGCTCTTATGGCGAGGATGGCACATTTGAGGGTGTTCTCGATGCGATGGGAATTCCATATGCCGGATGTAATGTGCTCGCGTCGGCAAATGGTATGGATAAGATCACAATGAAGATGATTCTTCAGGCATGCGATGTGCCGGTCGTGGATTATGTATGGTTCACGGACGGACAGTGGCGCAGCGATCGCGATGCTATGATCGAGCGCGTTGAGTCAAAGCTCGGATACCCTGTGATTGTTAAGCCGGCCAACCTTGGCTCGAGTGTCGGCATAGGCCGTGCGGCCGATCGCGCGACTCTTATCGAGAGGATAAATACCGCTGAAAAGTATTCCGCACGTATTATTGTGGAACACATGGTGGAGAATCTTCATGAGGTCAACTGTTCCGTGCTTGGTGATTGTGATGAATATGAGACATCCGTATGTGAAGAACCCATTAAGAGTGGGGAGATTCTTTCCTATGAAGATAAATATATGGGTGGCACAAAAGGGGCAAAGGGTATGCAGGCATCGCAGAAGCGCATTCCGGCCGATCTGCCTGCTGAGGTCAGCGACAGGATCCGTTTCCTTGCCGGAGAGACATTCCGTGTGCTTTCATGCCATGGCGTGAGCCGTGTCGATGTCATAATGGATGCTGATAACGGCGAGATATATGTCAACGAAATAAACACCATCCCCGGCTCTCTCTCTTTCTATCTTTGGGAAGCAACAGGCCTTAAGTTCGACAAGTTGATGGATCGCCTTGTCAAGCTGGCTTTGAAGCGTCAGCGTCAGCGAGATATGAAGATCATTTCTTATGATCAGAATATCTTCTCTCTCGGTGGCGGGGGAGTCAAGGGAGCCAAAGGGGTCAAATGTGGCAAATAAATCCCGGATTGATAAAATAAGGCAGCCTAAAGTTTGCACGATCAGAAAAATAAATGTAACTTTGCAGCCGCTAAACAATACAAAACCAAATTAATTAAAAATTTAAATGGCAACAAAAATCAGATTACAACGTCATGGTCGCAAGAACTATGCGTTTTATCCTATTGTTATCGCCGACAGCAGGGCACCACGAGATGGTAAATTTATTGAAAGGATAGGTTCCTATAATCCGAACACTAATCCTGCTACAGTAACTTTGAATTTCGAACGGGCTTTGTATTGGGTAAATGTCGGTGCTCAACCCACTGACACTGTGCGCACCATCCTTTCTCAGGAAGGCGTGCTGTTGATGAAACACCTTCAGGGTGGCGTCAAGAAAGGCGCATTCGATGAAGCTGAAGCTCAGCGTCGTTTCGAAGCTTGGAAGCAGAAAAAGCAGGCTGCTGTTGATGCAGCTCGTGTATCTGTGGCTTCTGCCAAGGAACTTGCTGAAAAGCAGCGTCTCGCTGATGAGCAGGCTAAGAATGCAGCTAAGGCTGAGGCTGTGGCCAAGAAGAAAGCCGAACTCGCAGCAGCAAAAGCTGAGGCTGAAGCCGCTGCAGCAGCAGAAGCAGCTCCTGCTGAAGAAGCAACTGAAGCTCCTGCCGCTGAATAATCTTAGGATTAGATCAACTTTATTGCAGACACTTCTTGATGGGGTGTCTGCTATTTTTTAAAATATACTTTTTTTACTCAACTTTTGCGGATTTGAGGAATTAGGGCTAATTTTGTATCCTGCAAATAGGGCGTACGGGTGGAAAGCCTGCGCGCTGTTGGAAATAAAATAAAAACTTTAACACATAAATAGCCATGGCAGAGAACGAAATAGAGGAAACTCAAGAAAAAAAAGGCCTTAACTTTGTTGAACAGATGGTGTGGGATGATCTTCAGGCCGGAAAGAACGGCGGTCGACTGAACACCCGTTTCCCACCGGAGCCTAACGGATACCTCCATATTGGGCATGCTAAAGCGATCTGCATGGACTTCGGCGTAGCTGAAAAGTTTGGCGGCACATGCAATCTCCGTTTCGACGATACTAATCCTGTCAAGGAGGATGTCGAATATGTCGATTCGATCCGTGAGGACATCCATTGGCTTGGCTTTGACTGGGGCGATAGAGAGTATTATGCCAGCGACTATTTCCCACAGTTGTATGATCTTGCTATCCGTCTTATCAAGGAAGGCAAGGCCTATGTTGATGATCAGACCTCGGAAGAGATAGCCCGTCAGAAAGGAACACCTACCGTTGCCGGAACAGAGAGCCCCTATCGCAATAGATCGGTGGAAGAGAATCTCGATCTTTTCCAGCGAATGAACGCCGGCGAGTTTGAAGAGGGAGCGAGAGTGCTTCGCGCCAAGATTGATATGGCTTCGGACAATATGCACTTCCGTGATCCTATCATGTATCGCATAATCAAGCATCCCCATCATAGAACCGGTACTACTTGGAATGTTTATCCGATGTATGATTTCGCTCATGGACAGAGTGACTACTTCGAGGGTGTCACACACTCTATCTGTACATTGGAATTTGTGCCTCACCGTCCGCTCTACGAGCATTTTGTCAAGGAGCTTGCCGACGAGTCATATTGCCCTCGCCAGATTGAGTTCAATCGTCTTAATCTCACATACACCGTGATGAGTAAGCGCAAATTGCTTCAACTTGTCAAAGAGGGACTTGTAGCCGGATGGGACGATCCCCGTATGCCGACAATTTCCGGTATGCGCCGTCGCGGCTTCACACCCCGTTCTATCCGGAATTTCATTGATAAGATCGGTTATACAAAATATGAGGCTCTTAACAGCGTATCATTGCTTGAGCATGCGGTTCGTGATGATCTTAATGCTGTTTCAACCCGTGTTATGGCGGTTATGAATCCGGTTAAGGTTGTCATAACCAACTATCCTGAGGACAAGGTTGAGATGGTTGAGATGGAAAACAATCCCGAGGATCCGCAGTCCGGCACGCATCAGATGCCTTTCTCCCGTGAGATTTTCATTGAACGCGATGATTTCATGGAGAATCCGCCCAAGAAGTTCTTCCGCCTTGCACCGGAGGGTGAAGTGCGTCTGAAAGGCGCGTATATCATAAAGTGTACGGGAGTCAAGAAGGATGCGGACGGAAATATCGAGGAAATCTATTGTACTTACGATCCTGAAACACGTAGCGGACTGCCGGGCAGTATGCGTAAGGTGAAAGGAACGCTGCATTGGGTTTCCGCAGCGCATGCTGTCGATGCGACTGCCCGTCTGTATGACCGCCTGTTTAATGTTGAGAACCCTGCTGCTGAAACCGAGCGTGATTTCCGCGAGATGCTTAATCCAGAATCACTGAAAGTTGTTGAAGGCATCAAGGTTGAGCCATATCTTGCCGAGAACGCCCGTCCGCTTGAGCATTTCCAGTTCCAGCGCATAGGCTACTTTACTCCCGATAAGGATTCCACCCCTGAAAAGTTGATCTTCAACCGCACGATCGCATTGAAGGATAGCTGGGAAAAGGCCCAGAAGAAGTGACTATGGATTCTTTCTCTGACGACGGAGGAATCAAGGAACTTTATCGGTCATTTGTAGAGGCTGTGGAGCGTGACGGTGATCTTTCATCGTTCTCGGAAGATGATCTGATAGATATCTTTGACTATGTTACGGGGATTCCCGACGATTTTATCGCCGGGGAATCTCTTCGTGTAGGTGAGCGTCTGTATCCGGATAGTATTGATTTGCTGAAGCGTAGGGCTTTCCTGTGGCATCAGGTCGGTAGGGATGATATTTGCGAGAGGTTGCTCGACAGGTTGCCGTCCGATCTGTTCCTGTCGGATATGCGTCTGTCCAGAAATTATCTGTCTTCAGTTGAGTTTAGGGATGCTTTTGGAAAGACAATAGATTCCTATGAACCTGGATCTGTTGAGGATGGCGATATTATCTATCTTGTTGACTATTATGATAGCTTCGGGGAATTGGATATAATTGAACGCTATGCCGACAATTTCTCGCGAGTTAGTGAATACCCCTCGACGATTTATAACGAACTGTTCCATTTATACTGGCAGAAAGAAAACTATTCCAAAGCTGCCAAGTATGGCAGGATGGTTACTGAGCTGGAGCCGTTCAATGAGTCTGCATGGACAGAGCTGGCAGATCTGAATAATATAGCTCTTATGGATCATTCAGAGGCTGTTGAGTGTGCTGATTTTGCTCTTGCTATAAATCCAGGTGCGCTTGAGGCTCTGGTCGTGAAATCGTCGGCTCTCTATGATTCCGATCCGGAGGCAAGTCGTCGGATTGTGACCCGTCTTAATGAAATTGCTCCAGGAGATCCTCTGACGCTCTATGCTGATGGTGTGCTGAAACTCAACGATGGGATGCGTCAGCAGGGTATTGATTGTCTGTCCAGGGCTATTATGGGTTTAAGTGTGGTGCGCTCACGCGACCTGTATGATATACTGCTCAGGTATATCGATGGCCCTTTGGAAAAGGCGTTGGAGCATAGATTGCAGGAATTATTTGAGGCCGACAATTCGATTGATGCTGTCAAATGGTGTCGGGAATTGCTCGACAAAGGCAGCGTTCATGGCGCTCATGCTGTTTTTGAGGCATCGAACGAGGTTGACAGGTATGATTTTGCCGGAAACAATGCGATAGATATCGCGGTGGAGGCAATGTATCGGACACAGCGGTATGACGGGATCATTGCCTTTCTTGAGATAGGGTATATGGTGGATGATAGCATGCATCGTTTGCCGGTATCTCTTGCCTTGGTGTATGCCCTCGCCATGTATCGGGGTAGGTTGAAACCAACGGAACACATAGTCCGTTTTGCTGTTGAGATGCTTGCCTATCATGCGCTGAAGAAAGACTCCGGATTGTTTTCCGAGCGCCTTGTCGGTCAGGCGGCTGCCGCTCGTCTGGAGATGTTCGCCTCGATGTTGGCGGAAGGAGAGGATCGTGTGGATCTGACTCGTGTGGATCCTTTTATGTGATTCCGTCAGATGTATGGGTTGTAGCGCATTTCATTCCCGATTGTCGTTGATGGACCATGGCCGGGATATACTTCTGTTTTTGCCGGTAGTGTAAGCAGTCGTTCCCGTATGCTTTTTATCAGTTGCGCGTGGTTGCCTCCGGGGAGATCTGTTCTTCCGATGCTGCCTTGAAACAAGGCGTCGCCTGTTATCACAAAGTGAGAATCGGGGCAGTAGAACGCTACAGAGCCTAATGAATGACCGGGAACGGATATTACAATTATTTTTTCCTGACCAAGTTTCAGTTCCTGATTATCGGTAAGTGGGATATCAATGCCAAGCGGTTGTTGCACCGGCATGCGCAGGTGAAACATCCGTGCCTGAGCCTCACGTGCTTGTCCCAGAGGCGCGTCTGCCTCATGTGCCATTGCTTTCACCGCGTAGGTCTCTTTTATGAACTCATGTCCGAATGTGTGGTCTACATGCAGATGCGTATAGAGCAGGTACTTCAGTTTTATTCCGTTGCTGCTGATGAATGCGGATAGTTGCCGGTTTTCGGCGTCATTCGACATGCCGGGATCAATTACGGCCCCTTCCTTTGTTTCATTATCCCAGATTATATACGTCAGTTCTCCGAAAAGATTGAATTCAAATTTATGGATGTTCATAGTTCTACGTAGATAAGGTGTTTTGTGGCGAAGAATTCTTCTGAGAAATAGTCACTTAGCGGAACGTCAATCACCGGTAGGCCAGTGGCGTTAATCTCTTCATCAAGCTCTCCGCCTTTCAAACATAACAATCCGTTGGGCAAACGGTTGTTGTCTTTCTGTGAAATATTCTTTCTGATTAAGGGGACAAGCTTGTCGAGCGTCATCACGGCGCGGCTGACAACAAAGTCATATTTATCACGGCATTCGCCTATGTCTCCATGCTGGAATGTCACATTCTCCAAGCCGATGGCTTCTGCTATGGATCTTGCCACATTGATTTTTTTGCCGATACGGTCAATCAGATGGAATCGGCATTCCGGCCATAAAATAGCCAGCGGAATACCGGGGAAGCCGCCGCCCGTGCCCATATCAAGGAATCTCGATCCATCTGCAGGTGTCATGAACTTTGCTATCGACAGCGAATGGAGAACATGATGCTCGTACAGGTTGTCTATATCTTTTCTTGAAACGACGTTGATCTTGTCGTTCCATTCCTTGTAGAGGTGTCCTATCTGTCGGAATTGCCCAGCCTGTCGCTCTGATAAATTGGGGAAATATCGTTGAATGATGGAGTACATTGGTATTTTTATTGTTTTGTGTACAAATTTAAGCATTTTATTCTTACCTTTGAGGATAAATGAGTGTGTGAAATTATTCATGCACGTATAAAATTGAAGATAATGATTAAAATTGGACAATGGAACAAGCTTCCGGTTGCTCGCATGGTTGATTTCGGGGTTTACCTTTCAGCCGGTGACGATCTTGAGATATTGCTTCCTGCGAGATATATAACGGAGCCTCTGACTGTTGGTCAGGAGCTGGATGTGTTTGTTTATACCGACTCGGAAGACCGGTTGATTGCAACTACCGATGTGCCGTATGCCAAAGTTGGCGAGGTGGCTATGCTGGAGGTTGTTGCCGAAAACCGTATTGGTGCTTTTCTTGACTGGGGGTTGATGAAGGATCTGCTTGTGCCGTTCCGTGAACAAAAGACGAAGATGCACGTTGGTGGACGATATCCTGTTTATGTCTATCTTGATGATGTCTCTAAACGTGTGGCTGCATCTGCCAAGATAGAGAAATTTATCGGGAATGTAATCCCCCGTTACCAGAAAGGTGATAAGGTGGAGGCTTTTGTATGGAAGTCGACGCCTATCGGTTATACTTGTGTGGTTGATAATCTGCATAGCGGAATGTTGTATTCAAACGAAACATTCCGTCGGCTGGAGCCCGGAATGAAGATTGAGGCATGGATCCGTAGGGTTCGTCCTGACGGCAAGATCGACCTGCGCTTGGCTCCGGCCGGATCGGGGCGTTCGAGAAGCAACTCTGTGGCCGATGACATCCTCTCCATTTTGCAGGAGTCGGATGATAAGAAGCTCCGGTTGACTGATAAGTCGACACCGGAGGAAATAAAAGAAATACTTGAATGCAGCAAGCGTGATTTCAAGCAGGCGGTAGGACATCTTCTTAAAAGCCGTAAAATTACTCTACAACCCGACGGAATAGTACTTTTAGAGGCTTAAATAGCTGAGATTAGAGATTTTTTTTGCAACTTTGCATTAAATTTAACTGCATCATATAACCAACCACCATATTCTTCTGTAATGGAATTTTCAGCAAATCAGATCGCTGCGCTTGCCAACGGAACCGTTGAGGGTGATGGCGAAGTGAAAATCAACACTATAGCTAAAATAGAAGAGGGTATTCCGGGAGCGATTTCATTTCTGGCAAACCCGAAATATACACAATACATTTATACAACCGGATCATCAGCTGTTCTTGTGAGCAATGATTTTGTTCCCGAGCAGCCGGTCAAGACTACACTCATACGTGTTGCGGATCCTTATGCCACCGTCGCACACCTCTTGCAGATGGTTCAGCAGATGATGACTCCTAAGCCAAGGGGTATTGAACAGCCTTGCCATATCGGCGAGGGTGTCGATGTCGATGATGAGAGCTATATCGGAGCATTCGCTTATATCGGTAATGGTGTTAAACTTGGGAAAGGGGTTAAGATATATCCGCAGGTATATGTAGGTGACGGATGTGTTATCGGCGACGGAACAATCCTTTATTCAGGAGCGAAAATATATCATGGCTGCAAGATCGGCAACAGATGTACAATCCATGCCGGCGCTGTGATCGGTGCCGATGGATTCGGTTTTGCGCCGACCCCCGATGGATATGATAAGATTCCACAGATCGGCATTGTTGAGATTGAAGACGATGTTGAGATCGGAGCTAACACAACTGTTGACCGTGCAATGATGGGCAGCACCCGGATTGGAAAGGGTGTGAAACTCGATAATCTGATTCAGATTGCCCATAATTGCCGTGTTGGTGATAACACCGTCATGGCATCACAGGCTGGTGTGGCCGGTTCGGCAAAAGTCGGTGAATGGTGCATGATCGGTGGGCAGGTTGGCATTGCCGGACATATCACTATCGGCGATAAGGTGGAGATTGCTGCTCAGTCAGGTATTCCAAAATCTGTCGCAGCCGGATCGCGTATCTTCGGATCGCCGGCTATGGATCTCCGTGCCTGGGGGAGGCAGGCGGCAATGATAAAACATCTTCCCGACCTGTTCAAACGGGTTGAGGAACTTGAATCTTCATGTAAAAAATAATAATCAATAAATCATACTCACATAAGATGAAACAGACAACTCTTAAAGCACCCTTCTCGGTTAGCGGTAAGGGACTGCATACTGGAATGATGATCGAGGCTGAGTTTCTTCCGGCTCCCGATAATCATGGATATAAGATCCAGCGCACTGATCTTGAAGGCGAGCCTGTTATTGACTGCCTGGCTGAATATGTGGCCCACACGGAGCGCGGTACTGTAATCGCTCGTGGCGATGTCTCTGTCAGCACTATAGAACACGCTATGGCTGCGCTCTATGCCGCTGGTATAGACAATGTACTTATTCGTGTTAATGGCCCTGAAATTCCGATTCTTGATGGTAGTGCGGTTGAGTTCTGCCGTAAGATTGAAGAAGCCGGAATAGAGGAACAGGCTACTGAGAAGGACTATTATATAGTTAAACAGAAGATCGAGGTTTCGGATCCTCAGACGGGAGCGACTATCGTCGTACTTCCCGATAATGATTTTTCTGTGGATGTGATGGTTCAGTTCGATTCTCCTGTTCTGAACAATCAGTTCGCATCAATAAATGCCATTGAGGATTTCGGCAAGGAGATCGCTCCCAGCCGCACATTTGTGTTCGTCCGTGAGATTGAACCGCTTGTTAAGGCTAATCTGATCAAGGGTGGTGACCTCGAGAACGCAGTTGTTATCTACGATCGCGAGATGGGTCAGGCCGAACTTGATAATCTTGCCGACGTGATGGGAGTTCCTCACAAAGAGGTGACAGAGCTCGGCTATATTCAGGCGCGTCCGCTGCTCTGGTCCAACGAACCGGCTCGCCATAAACTTCTGGACGTGATGGGCGATCTTGCTTTGATTGGCCGTCCGTTGAAAGGAAAAGTGATTGCAACCCGTCCTGGCCATACTATCAACACTACATTCTCTAAGAAAATCCGTAAGGAGATTAAGCGTCAGGAGGTGCAGGCTCCGCTTTATGATCCCAATAAGGAGCCGTTGATGGATAATAACCGCATCCGTGAACTTCTTCCGCATCGTTATCCGTTCCTGTTGATCGACAAGATTATCGAACGTGGCGAAAACTACATTGTTGGTGTCAAGAATATCACCGCCAACGAACCTTATTTTACCGGCCATTTCCCTCAGGAACCTGTTATGCCCGGTGTCCTTCAGATCGAGGCTATGGCTCAGACCGGTGGACTTCTGGTACTCAGTGGCCTTGATGAACCTGAGCGCTACTCCACCTACTTTATGAAGATTGACAATGTCAAGTTCCGTAATAAAGTTGTGCCCGGCGATACTCTGATTTTCCATGTATCGTTTATGACGGAATTGCGCCGTGGTTGCGCTGTGATGAAGGGTTATGCTTTCGTAGGAGAGAAAGTCGTTTCTGAATGCGAATTCATGGCTCAGATTATTAAAAATAAGTAATAAACAGATAAAACGATTGATATGAAACAACCTCTGGCATATATACATCCGGCGGCAAAGATTGCTCCAAGCGTTGTTATTGACCCGTTTGTGACAATTGAACAGAACGTTGAAATTGGTGAAGGAACCAGAATTGGCAGTAATGTGACAATTATGGAAGGTGCACGCATCGGTAAGAATTGCACTATCTTTCCCGGAGCGGTGATAAGTGGTATTCCTCAGGATCTTAAATTCCAAGGCGAGGAAACTTTAGCCATAATTGGAGACAACACTACCATACGTGAGTGTGTGACCATTAACCGTGGAACAGCTTCGAAAGGTAAGACCGTTGTTGGCAACAACTGCCTGATCATGGCCTATAGTCACGTGGCTCACGATTGTGTTGTCGGTGATAATGTCATAATCTCTAACGCAACGCAGATTGCCGGAGAAGTGGTCGTAGACAACTTCGCGGTTATCGGTGGCGGCACTCTGATACATCAATTCTGTCATATCGGTCCCCACGTGATGATTCAGGGGGGTGCACTTGTAAACAAGGATATTCCTCCGTATGTCAAGGCTGCACGTGAACCGATCTCATACGCTGGCGTAAACTCTATTGGTTTGCGTCGTCGTGGATTCTCCAACGATACAATTCGTGAGATTCAGGATATTTACCGTTATCTCTACCTGTCAGGCTACAACAATTCAGATGCTGTAGAACGGATCGAGGCTGAGCTTCCGGCTACTAAGGAGCGCGATGAGATCATCATGTTTGTCCGCAATTCAAAGCGTGGAATTATCAAGGGTTACGTATAAGCACCGTTTTAATATACGATATCAAAATGGGGCGGCCTTTTCAGTAAGGTCGCCCCATTTTGATCTTTACGGGTTGTTTATTTAATCAAGTCGACGTGCTATATCCGCTATGCGTTGACCCAGGCCGATTGTGTAGCCCTGTGACACGTAGACAACTCGGTTGAATGTGTCGGCAATTATGATTATCGGTAGTTCGGATGTTTTGATTCCCGGAATTTCCTTAACCTGATTCAGTATATCACCGTTTATATCTGTACCGGTTATTGTAGTGGAGGGTAGTGCCGGCATCTCGGAATTGTCGGCACGGGCTGCGGATTCTGAATCTTCATAAAGAAGCACTATTGGGCGACCCCATGTCTCGAGAGCCGATTTTTCTGCGGAAAGATCGCGAAGAGCATGGTTGGATGGCTCGTGGTTGGGTTTTAGCAGACCGAGCACATAGTAACCGCGGCCGGTTGCAGATAGCAGGGATTGAGGCGATTCTGCGCCATCAAGTTGGAAAAGGCTCTCTGAGTTGAACGATCCCACTACTTGTATGCCGGATGGATCCTGACGTACAAGAAGTGTGTCAACGGCATTTTCTCCGGGCTCAAGATTGATTATGTCTACATGTGACAGCACACTGCCGTCGGCCATTCGCTGTCCGGTGACTATCATGTATTGTCCGGCATCAAGTGTTTCAGGATTGGCGAAAGATTCGCTCAAAGCTATATTTTCAGGGTAATTTTGAAGCTGAGGACGTCCATTTGTGATTTTTGAGATTGTAAAGTGGCTGTAGTATTTAGGATCCTCGACACCGGAACCCGAAGCTAAAGGCAATCGTAGAGTTCCCTTATCAGTTGTCAGATTCTTTGTTTCTGAGGTCTTATCAAATACTGCGTCATGCCAGTTTCCTTGATTATCGGCCCATTGTGTTTTCATTGTGACGGGATCGATACGGGATGGAATACCCATGTATCTGGCAGCGGCAACAAAGAAAATATCTCTTGAGTGATCAGAAGTCTTTCGGCTGTTCCATACAGCCTTAGGACTCATTGTTGCCTGTTCAGGATACCAGTCCAATGAGGTGTCTATGTTGTCAGCCACCCAGTTGACCCATTCCTGTGGATTCTCACGATAGTGTGCCGACTCTTCATCTGAAATGACTCCTTTGAAGAAACTGCGGAACGGGGTCAATTCTTCGTAGTCGATACGTGGTGACAGAACGTAGAATTCAAATAAATCACCTCCGTTTTCACGGGCCGTCATGTGATCTGTCAGCACATCAAGTGTGACATCCGTAAGATCTTTGAAAGACAGGGAGTTCAACAATTGAAGCGCTTTTGATTTCATTTTCGGATCAACACCTTTGAGGAAGGTGGTTATTGTGGAATGATTGCCACGTGATTTTTTCAGGATATCCCAGACGAAATCGGCATCAGCTCCGATCAAATTTGCCAGATCTGTGGCATCTTTCTGAGTGGCGAATGTCGCGGTATAGCAATTGCGGATCGAGTCTTCTGTCGCCATGCGTCGGTCATTGATCCTACGTGCTTCATCGGTCACGACAACAGATGCATCACGTTGCATGGGTGGTACAATGTCAAGATCGAAATGTGCTGTTGTGCGGCTGTTTTTGTCCAGGGTGACGGATAGATGTTTTGTTTTGCCGATAGATGCCTTTGAGAATCCGAATGCGGATCCGTCTGGAGAGGTGGCCCAGACGAGCATATCTCCAAGTCCGGCTATGATGGATGTTTGGCCGTTCTTATCAGCTTTCTTTGTTACCAATGGATAGAATTCCGCATAATTATAGATGCGGAATGTTACTTCAGCGCCGATGGCAGGTGTTCCATCCGGATTGACAATGGTAACTTTCAGAGTATCGACCGGTGCATAGTTGGATGTGACATTGATGTCTGTGTTGCCATTCATTCTGGCCAGAATTTCTTCCGGTCCGTCATAATGGCTTCCTGGAACTCTCGCATGCATCAGCATTCCACGCGCTGCAGGTGCATTGAACCATCCGAGGTTTAGTACAGGCTCTGGTTCACAGGCTCCAAGAAAATACCATTGTCCGTCGGCCCATGCTTCAACCCATGCATGATTGTCGTCGGTGTGAGCCCAACGTGGTGTGTAGACTTGGCGTGCCGGAATACCCATTGCTCGGAGTGTCGCCACTGCGAATGTCGACTCCTCTCCACAACGGCCTATTGCAGAACTTACGGTCTGGAGCGGTGAGTGTGTGCGTCCGTCGGATGGCTGATATGTAGCTTTTTCGTGACACCAGTGGTTTATCTCAAGGATCGCACTCTTCATGTCCAGATTTTTAATTCGGTCTTTAAGCTCGCTGTAAAATGCCGGGCGGTGTGCATCGATCGCCTCGTTGTTTACGCGCAGAGGCATCACAAAGTGAAGCCATTCCCGTTCGGGGATTATTGCTCCCCACGGCATTTCCTTTCTGGCGATTAGAGCAGGCCGGATGGCATTCTCAAGATAGAATTCCTCGGTTCGATCCGCCTTGTCGGCAGGATTCATGCACTTGTACAATTCGTCAAGGTAGTGTTGTTCCTCGGCTGTTTTGGAAGCAGGAGTGCCGGCGTTGCCAAACAGAACGCTTCCAAGAGACAGGGTGCATATTATCAATCTTGTAAGTTTCATTGTCAATTATGGATTATGTTGGCTAATTGTGCGACGTTTGTTTCGGATGTTACAGTACGCGCGTATTCATCGGCATCAGCTTTGCCCATTTTGGCAGTTTCGTTTCTGAATGTCATACTGCTTTGCTTGGTGGTTTTGGCTGAAGCATGGACTTCAGTGACTCCTGTCCGTTGAATTATTTCAGAGATATTATCCGGAGTAACGCCACATCCGGCCATTATGGTGATCCGTCCGGCGGCTGCATTGTTGAGCTTGGCAAGAAGATCAGCTCCGTTAAGTGCCGTTGATGCAAGTCCGGATGTCAGAATGCGGTCTGCGCCTGTGGATACGACATCCTCCAAAGCTTCCATGGCGTTTGAACACATATCGAATGCTCGGTGGAATGTAACGGAAAGCCCTTTTTCTTTTGCGGCTTCAGTCATTCTGCGGCAGGCTTTGACATCTATCGATCCATTTGGGAGCAACGCTCCTATTACAACGCCATTTGCTCCAAAAGCTGCGGCAAGAGAGATGTCGCGTAGCATGACATTGATCTCATCGGAGCTATAGGCGAAGTCGCCGCTCCGAGGTCTGATCAGGACATTGATCGGCACGTTGCGGCTTACGGCTTCTGCAATCAGCCCGGCAGAAGGGGTGAGCCCACCCTCCGATAGCGCGCAACATAGTTCTATGCGGTCTGCGCCACCACGGACTGCTGCATCGACACTCTCAATGTCGGCGCAACATATTTCAAGGATTCTATTCATGACAGATTACTTTGTAGTCAGTTCTATAACTCGATCCGGACCATTCTTCTCGATAGTTGACAGGTCAATGGTTGATGATGCACCATCTTTAGTCGCTTTGAAGTTGATCTTGTCACGGGATGTGAATCCGACTGCGGATTTGATCTTCTTTTTGCTTACGGGAATTGTCACTTCGGTTACATCAGGATCGAGTACGTGGATATAGAGTGTATTGTCTTTACGTGTGGCTACACCCCAGTCCTGTTCTGCAAATTCAGCAGCATCAGTCCCTTTGATCGTCGGTGCGTATGTTTTGAGCCAGTTGCCTATTTCTGCTAACCCTTTGCGCGCTTCTGCCGGGATTTCTCCATTTGGTTGCGGGCCGACATTAAGCAACAGGTTTGCTCCTTTTCCAGCTGTTCTGACAAACGATTTGATCAGTTCATCAGATGGGATGTAGTCAAGATCTTTTACGTTGTATCCCCAGGATTTGTTCATGGTCAGACATGTCTCAAGAGGGAGGTGGGAGATATCCTGTCCTGATAGACCGAATGTGTTTTCTCCGGGTAGGTCACGTTCGAAAATCTGGATATCCTCGCCTTCAAAAGGTGTGGAATGATGGTTGTTGCCAATCAGGCAGGAGGGCTGCAGGCGATGGATAAGGGCATATTGTTCCTCAAGTTCCCAATTGAAAGGGATGGAATCCTCATCATGATCCCAGAGTCCGTCAAACCATATTGCTCCGATTTCTCCATATTGCGTCAGTAGTTCTGTCAGCTGGGCGTTCATGAACTTGTAGTAGGTAGGCCAGTCGGAATATGTGGAGTCTCTGCCTGTTTCCAATCCGGTGCGGCCTTTGGGGTAGTCCGGTCTTGTCCAGTCGAGATGGGAATAGTAGAGGTGGAGTCTCATCCCCTGTTTGTGGCATTCGTCGGAGATCTCGCGTAGAATATCACGTTTGAATGGCGTGGCATCGACTATATTGTAGTCCGATTGCTCTGTGTCCCACATGGAGAAGCCATCGTGGTGGCGTGTTGTGAAACAGATATATTCAGCTCCGGCATCTTTGAAGGTTTTTACCCATTGGGCTGCATCGAAATTGGCCGGATAGAATCCGGAAGCTGCCTTTGCATACTCCTGGGCGTTTATTCCGCGGTTGAGATACCATTCGTTTTGTCCGAACATGCTGTAGATACCCCAGTGGATGAATATGCCGAGCCCTGCTTCTCGGAATTCTTTTCTGGATTGCATGTTCTCTGGGGTTGGGGTGTATGTGTCGGCTGCTGATGCGTTGAAAAGTGATGCCGCACATGTGATAATTGTGGCAAGTTTCAGTCTCATGATTGGTTAGATTTTTTTAGTGATAATATTAACTAAGTCGCTCCATGCTGGTGCTTTTGGCTACTGCATGGAGCGGACATTATTTTCTTGTCGGATATTACATTTTGAGATGCATCGCAAATCAGAATGGAATATCATCATCTGATGTCGGTCCAAATTGTGGAGCCAGTGGATCCGGAGCCGGGGCGGCACCTGCCACGGGGGGAGCCGGAGCCTGATCTTTATCAACTTTCCATCCACTGATGCTGGTGTACCAACGGCCGTTGAATTCGCGGCTATTGATGTCGAAGCTGAGTGTCACAACTTCACCTACGTTCAGAGGATATTGGTCTGCACGGTCGCCAAAGAGATCAAAATGAACTTTCTTGGGATATGTTTCCATTGTCTCAAGAACATATTCGCGCTTTTTCCAATTGTTTCCGCTTTTAGATACACCTGACTGCTCCGGAAGAGCCAGAATGATTTTTCCTTTAATTTCCATTATGATGTTTTTGTTATTCGATTTCGTTAAATCAGTTTACAAATATAGCTACTGAAAACCGATTTCGCAAATCTTTCTGCCGGTGATTTTCTACATTTAATGAAAAAACGGTGTGCCAAAATATTATGACACACCGTAATATGGTTTTTATTTGCGCGGATCAATCCGCGGCCATTTTAGCCTTTGATAGCAGCAACTCCGGGAAGAACTTTTCCTTCGATTGCTTCAAGAAGCGCACCGCCACCGGTTGATACGTATGAAACCTGATCTGCAAGACCGAATTTGTTAACGCATGCAACAGAGTCGCCGCCGCCAACCAATGAGAAAGCACCGTTGTTGGTGGCTTCTACGATGGCATCAGCGATTGCGCGGGAACCGGCAGTGAAGTTGTCGAATTCGAATACACCTGCAGGACCGTTCCAGAGGATAGTCTTGGCCGGTTTGATAACCTCAGCGAATGCTTTGCGGGTTTCAGGACCGGCATCCATGCCTTCCCAGCCTTCGGGGATATCCATAACCGAGCAGATCTGTGTGTTGGCGTCGTTGGAGAATTTATCAGCAGCAACACAATCTGTGCCGAGAACGAGGTTCACACCTTTTTCTTTTGCTTTCTTGATGATGTCGAGAGCAAGATCAAGTTTGTCGAGCTCGCAGAGTGA
The DNA here is from genome assembly GCA_910579185.1 of uncultured Muribaculaceae bacterium. Lineage (GTDB taxonomy): Bacteria > Bacteroidota > Bacteroidia > Bacteroidales > Muribaculaceae > Paramuribaculum. The sequence goes on along the minus strand of CAJTTG010000001.1, from coordinate 391,602 downwards.
CAGACCAACGTTGCCGCCCAGAGCCTTTGCAAAAGTATATGTCATACCGCCGCAGAGGATAAGATTGTCAACTTTGTCCATGAGGTTCTCGATGATACCGATCTTGGTGGATACTTTTGATCCGCCCATGATTGCGGTGAAGGGGCGTTTGATGTCGCTGAGGATGTTGTCAACGGCTTTCACTTCTTTTTCCATCAGATAGCCGAGCATCTTGTCCTGTGCGTCGAAGTAGTCAGCGATAACGGCTGTGGAAGCGTGTTTGCGGTGTGCAGTACCAAATGCGTCGTTAACATAAACGTCGGCATAGCTTGCGAGAGTCTTTGCAAATTCTTTCTGACGTTCTTTCATCTCTTTTTTAGCTGCGTCGTAGGCAGGATCTTCTTTGTCGATTCCTACAGGCTTGCCTTCTTCCTCAGGGTAGAAACGGAGGTTTTCAAGAAGCAGGACTTCACCCGGTTTGAGGTTTGCGGCAGCTTCAGCTGCGTTTGCACAGTCGGGGGCGAATTTCACATCGGTTCCAAGTGCTTTGGCCACGTCATCCTTGATCTGCGAAAGCGAGAACTTGGGATTAACTTTGCCTTTGGGTTTGCCCATGTGGCTCATGATGATAAGGCTGCCACCATCGTTTAGGATCTTCTTGAGGGTGGGGAGGGCACCGCGGATACGGGTGTCGTCGGTTATCTTACCATTTTCGTCCAGAGGCACGTTGAAGTCAACGCGTACAATTGCCTTTTTGCCGGCAAAATTGAAATCATCGATTGTCATGATATGCTATGTTTAACAGTTGATTTTAACTTTGACGCAAATGTAGTCAAAATTACTCGTAATTTAAAGAAAAATTTCCGTAAAAAAGGTTACGGCACTTCAATTGTTGCGTATCGTCAGAGCAGAGAGGCCATCTGATCACGGAGTTTACGGGCTTCTGTGGCAGCAGCTTCGGCAAAATCAGTATCTGAAGAAGCGTAGATGATTCCTCGCGACGAGTTGACGAGCAGACCACATTCTCCGGGGATCATGCCATAACGGCACACCTCCTCAAGGCTTCCGCCCTGTGCGCCAACGCCAGGAACGAGCAGGAAGGATTTTGGAGCTACTTTGCGTATATCTTCAAACATGCGGCCTTGTGTTGCTCCGACAACATACATCATCTCATCTTCGCCAGCCCATTTCTGAGATGTCGTGATAACGCGTTCAAACAATGGAGTGCCATTGCAATCCTCGGTCAGCTGGAAATCGTGTGAGCCCTTGTTCGATGTCAGCGCAAGCAATATGACCCACTTTCCATCATATCCGAGGAATGGGGTTACACTATCCTCGCCCATGTAGGGCGCAACGGTTACGGCATCGACATTGAGATATTCAAAGAATGAACGTGCATATAGCTTGGATGTGTTGCCGATGTCGCCACGTTTTGCATCCGCGATTATAAACTGGTCGGGATAATTGGTCTTGAGATACTGTATTGTTTTCTCCAGAGCCTCCTGTCCTTTCACACCAAGACTTTCGTAGAATGCGAGGTTTGGTTTGTAGGCTACGCAGTAGGGTGCTGTGGCATCAATTATCGCTTTATTGAATTCAAATATAGGGTCTTCTTTTTCAAGTAGATGGGTCGGAATCTTTTTTATGTCTGTATCAAGTCCAACACATAGAAACGAACCTTTACGTCTGATGTTTTCAATTAATTCTGATCTTTTCATATTATTGAGTTTTTATTTCTTGAATACGTATCCATTGATATACACGTTGTTTATCTCTTTTTGCGCTCCTTTATCCACAATGTCGAATGAAATATACGAAGGGATTAATGCTATTGAATCACCCTGCATTTTCAATACGATGCGGGATTTATTCTTATTGAGTTCCAGCTGTTCCGGATTCAGAGTGATGGTTATTCCATTGCCGATGTCAAATCTGACAACATTGTTTTTGTATGATACCGGGGTGCCCAGCGACTGATTGATCCGGATCATTTTCGTATAGCCTTCCGGGATTGGAGTCCAATCATTGATATCGTCAAAATTGTAAGAGTTGAAGACTTTCATATATCCGGAATTGTTTATGCTTGATTCCTGGAACAGCGCGTCGGAGTAGCCTGTTGAATAAACCGGGAAAGAAATGATGTCTGATATAAGATCGTGGTTAGTCCAAGAATCAAGATATTTCAATTTATCAATCACATCTTTTCTGTCCTGAACATCAAGTTTAGCTACAGCTTGAACTAATTGGTTCCTGTCAATCGGATATTTGTCCACTCCGGCCGATGCTAATATCGTTTTGATTTTATTCTGCATGTAGGAGTTGGAGAGGGATGTGTAGTTTGCTCCCGGCAGTATGGATGTCAGGAGGAAAAGGGCTGCGAATGATATGGCGACGTGGTTGAGTTTCCAAGTGTGACGATGGATTCCAAGGTAGATTAGTGCCGCATAGGCCCAGATGTTGAATGTGACCATGTACAGGCGCGATGGGGTGATCCCATACTGATTGATCCGGTATCCGATTGCTACGCTCATCATCATGAGAAGCGGTAGCATGATCCACGGAAGCGTTTTGCGGCATAATGTTGTGTATCGGTCCGGGTCATTCTTCAAAGCTTCCAGTTGGAATAACACAAGGATTACGAAGAATGTCAGGCCTGAGACAGACCAGCAAATGAAACCATTAGGCAGCTGCCATGTCAACACGATCTTGAGTCCGTAGGCATATAAGATAGCCATATAGATCAGCGTCAGAGGCAGAATGATGAATTTTGTAAGTCCTGTCCTGAATTTCGTTGGTGAGAAGTTTTCGTTTTTGTACTCTACTTCCTTGCGTGATGGAACTCTTGAAATCAGGATTATGGATGGTATGGTAAAGCAAAAGATAATCAGTGTGCATTCAATTATCTTTTCATAATCTAATCCGAAAAGAATGTTCAATGTACCATATATTATCCAGCAGGCGATGGATAGCAATATGGAGATCAGGATTACAGATAGGAAATTGTCAATCTGGATATTGGTGAACATCCAGGCTTGCCTGTCTGATATTTCTTTTCGGGATGGAATAAACAGTATGGCTATGATGCCGGCGGTAGTTGCCGCTCCATGACCGATCCAACCTGTCGCTGACAGGCTTTCCCCATAGTAGAACAGGTAGATCATGTCGCCGGTTAATATCAGGCCGATTATAAGCTGTGCTATTATCTCCCTTTTATTGTTCAAGGAGATTGCCCGACACCAGATTGAAGTGGCCAGAGACAGAATAATCGACATAGGCAATACAAAACTCAGGGAAATCTCGATATTGGCCGGCAATGATCCATGAACAACAATGATCAGAAACCATAATGAAGTCAAGGCAATCAGAACCGATGTCACGGGATAGCGGTTGATGCTTTTCGAGCAGGCATCCGCAAGCATCCGCAAGGAGAATCGTTTTGCCGGTTGCGTCTGGAGAGATGAAGTTGACATGATTATAGAGTTTGGATTTAAAGTTCTGAGGCTTTAAGTTTTTCAGCGTTCTCAGCGATTATTAAATGGTCTATGCAATCCTGAATATCACCATCGACAAATGCCTGCAGATTGTAGATTGTATAGCCTATCCGGTGATCGGTAATTCTGCCTTGCGGATAGTTGTAAGTGCGTATCTTTGCAGAGCGGTCGCCGGTCGACACCATGGTCTTGCGTCGGGAAGCAATGTCATCGATATATTTCTGATGTTCCTTGTCGTAGATGAATGTGCGCAGTCGGCTGAGGGCACGTTCCTTGTTTTTAGGCTGGTCACGTGTCTCGGTGCATTCTATCAGTATCTCTTCGGTCTCTCCGGTATTGGGATTGCGCCACATGTAACGCAACCGCACGCCTGATTCCACTTTATTGACGTTCTGTCCGCCGGCACCACCGGATCGGAAGGTGTCCCATTTGATCTCGCCTTCGTTGATCTCCACATCGAAAGGCTCCGCTTCGGGAAGAACCGCGACGGTGGCTGCAGACGTGTGCACTCGCCCTTGGGTCTCTGTCGCCGGAACTCTCTGTACACGGTGTACGCCGCTTTCATATTTCAGTGTTCCATATACTCCATCGCCACTGACGGCCATAACAATTTCCTTGTATCCACCGGCTGCACCCTCGCTTGCGGAGGTGACGGCAACATTCCAGCCCTTCGATTCACAATATTTCATGTACATCTTGGCGAGATCACCGGCAAATATCGCCGCTTCATCACCGCCAGTGCCACCACGTATTTCAAGGATGGCATTTTTCCCATCTTCAGGATCAGCCGGAATAAGTTGAAGCTTGATTTCTTCTTCAAGTGAGGGTAGGGCTGCTGTTGCGGTATCAAGCTCCTCACGCGCCATTGCGCGGAGTTCTTCATCTGATTCCGACTCCAGAAGCTCTTTTGCATCATCAATGTCGAGCAACGCCTGACGATATTGTTTTGTCAGGGAAAGAAGCTTTTCAAGATCTTTGTACTCCTTTGTCAATTTGACATATCTGCGCATGTCGGCAATGACTGCTGGATCTGTGATGAGTGTGGAGATCTCTTCAAATCGGGCATCTATTCCTTCAAGACGATGCAGCAATGAATTTTCGGACATAGTGGTGGAATCAGCGGATTAACTTTATTGTTTGCAAAAGTACTCAAATTTCAGCTCTTTTGCAATAGACGAGCCACTATGTGTGAGCTATTGATCGCGTGATCGGGTCAGCCGCCATGATTTACCACGTAGTCCTTGACATGACGGAAAAGATCCGTGGCAAATACGAAGTCATTCAATGCTTCGTTGTCGCTGTGATATATCTGGTGCTTGTCTCCAACCCATGCACGATGACCTTTGTTCAGGAACACGATGTTTTCACCAATGCCAAGCACGGAGTTCATGTCGTGGGTGTTGATGATCGTGGTTATTCCGTATTCATGGGTGATGTCGCTAAGAAGTTCGTCAATCAGTATTGAAGTGCGTGGATCCAATCCGGAGTTTGGCTCGTCGCAAAACAGATAGCGCGGATTGAGGGCTATGGCTCTGGCTATGGCCACACGTTTCTGCATTCCGCCGGATATTTCCGCCGGATATTTTGAATCAGCACCTTTGAGATTGACTCGGTCAAGGCAGAAATGTGCGCGATCAAGCATCTCTTCACGGCTCATGTCGGAAAACATGACCAGAGGAAACATAACGTTGCCAAGAACGGTCTCTGAGTCAAATAATGCCGAACCTTGGAATAGCATTCCAATCTCCCGGCGGAGATCTTTCACTTGGGAGGAATTCATTTTCAGCAGGTCTCGTCCATCATATAGGATCTCTCCGCTATCGGGACGGATCAGCCCGACTATCGACTTCATCAGTACGGTCTTGCCGGATCCGCTTTGGCCGATTATAAGATTGGTTTTGCCTGTGAGGAAAGTGGCATCCACATCGTGCAGGATCGTTTTACCGTCAAACGATTTGGTGATATTTTTGACCTGAATCATTGCAATAGGAGTTTGGTGAGGATAACGTCGAGCAGCAGGATCAGAATGCTGCTTGAAACAACTGCGTTCGTGCTGGCTTTGCCTACTTCAAGTGCGCCACCTCGAACGTAGTAGCCGCAGAAAGACGACACGCTGGCTATGATGAACGCGAAAAATAGAGATTTGATGAATCCATACCAGACGTACCATTCTGTAAACATCGCCTGAATGCCGTAGACATATCGTGAAACCGGAATCAGGTCAGTGAATACGGAAACAAGATAGCCTCCGAGCAGGGATGTGCCGATGCAGAAAGCCACGAGAACCGGCATGAAAAATATAAATCCAATGATCTTTGGCAAAACAAGGAAGCTTGCGGAGTTGACACCCATGATGTCGAGTGCGTCAATCTGTTCCGTTACCCTCATCGTTCCAATCTCTGAGGCAATGTTCGATCCTACTTTTCCGGCAAGGATCAGGCATAAAATGGAGTTTGAGAACTCAAGTAGGACAATGTCGCGTGTGGCAAGTCCGACAGAATAAGCCGGAAGCAGCGGCGACGATGTGTTGAGTTCCATCTGTATGGTTATCACAGAACCGATGAATAGGGATATTATTATTACAAGCGGAATTGAATCAACGCCAAGTTTGTTGATCTCGAATATTGTACGGTCGCGCATCACGCTGAAACGTGGTGCTTTGGAAAAGACCCTGGTCAGGAACAACGAGTAGCGGCCAACGGTTGATATGGATTTTGAAAGAAGCATTCTTAAATTTTTTGTTGTTGCAAATTTACAACATTTTATCTGCAATGAGCATTTTTTTGAGGTGGAAAGTTGCTGTTTGGTGATCTTTGGCGGAGAATATCGGCAATATTTACCAATATTGAAAACAGACAGACCGGTAGGAGTGTTATAAAGAAAATATATTAATTAATTCATCATGAAACGTTTACTTATTGCCGCGGTTGCGGCTATGGCATTATACTCTCCGGCTGTGTCTGATGCCTGCTCGCGAGTTGTTTATCAGGGAGTTGATGATCTGAGGATTGTTGGCCGATCTCTTGATTGGAAAACACCGATCCCAACAAATCTTTATGTCTATCCTCGTGGAATGCACAAGGTTGGAAACACATTGCCGGGTTCTGTGGAGTGGACTTCCAAATATGGAGCCGTGTATGCTGTCAGCTATGATGGCGGTGTGACTGAGGGAATGAATGAGAAAGGGCTTGTGGTTAATGGTCTGTTCTGCAAGGGAACGGTCTATGTCAATCAATCTACTGAAGGCAGGCCTCCGATGTCGCTCTCAATGTTTGTTGCCTGGATGCTTGACCTCAATGCCACAACGCCGGAAGTCGTAGCTGCTCTTCGTGAACAGAATTTCACCATCTCCGGTGCTACGTTTGACGGAGGTACTGTTTCGGCGCTTCACTGGGGGATCACAGATGCAGAAGGCCGGACGGCTATACTCGAATTTGATCATGGACAGGTTGTGGTCTATGAGGGCGATGATATGCCTGTGTTGACCAACGATCCTGCTTATCCACAGATGACAGCTATAAATGATTACTGGATCAATGTAGGAGGCGCGAACATGCTCCCGGGAACCGTAAAGAGTCCCGACCGATTTGTCAGAGCAAGTTATTTTGACAAGCATGTTGCTGCGACAGCTGACGCAGACACAGCCGTGGCAATAGCCAGAAGCATTATGGTGAATGTTTCGGTGCCATATCATTACACCGTGGATTATGAGCCGAATGTTTCATCTACTCAATGGCGTTCGTACGCAAATACCCGTGATTTGCGTTATTACTTCGATTTTGTAACTAATCTCGGAGTCTATTATATTGATTTAAACCGGTGTGATTTAAGACCGGGCGCATCGGTGCTTAAATATGACACTTCCAAAAATACAGGAGCTGTTGGAGATATAACCTCTTTTTTAGTCAAATCAGCTCCATTTAGTCCCATGTATTAACGATTTTGTTTATCTTTGCGCACAAATTGGATTCATGGCATTTAGAGCGCATATCATAACCATAACCGCCATAATATTCTCGGCATTCGCATCCGGAGCGTCATCTGTCCCGGCTGCGGATGCTGATTCTTTAACATTCAACAGCCTTGAGTCCCACTTTGATGCGGAGGTCGATTCTCTTCTTGGGATTGATCCGGGGCTTGAGTCCGATAGTGCTGCATTTGCAGCTTTGCCATGGTATAAGCAGTTGTGGAATAACGGATTCAGAATTCATGATAAAAATGTGAACTATCCTGCGTTCCCCCGTTTTCTGCTGAAGGTCTATGACTGGGGCGACCGCACGTTCAACAGTTATGATACTGACTATGTTGTTGGCACCGGTAAGAACTGGAAACTGCTGGTTAACAACTATAATTGGATGGAATCCTATATGATGCTGTTCTCCATGCGTTCACGGGATATGCTGCATATCCGTTCGGAGATTTATAACGACCTTGGATTCCACATTTCATTTATGGCGGTCGGTATAGGCTATACAGCGAAGGTCAATAACTGGGCCGGACATCATTCCAACCGATCGAATTTCAATTTTAATTTCACGAGTTCACGTTTTTCAGCCAATATAGATATTCTGTCGACAAAGGGAGATACGAGAATTACCCATTTCGGCGGATATGGGGATGGACGTACATTGCATTATGATTTCAATGATATCTGGCATAAGGCTCTTTCCGGAGAGTTTTATTATTTCCTTAATCATAAGAAATATTCTCAGGCTGCTGCTTATTGTTACTCAAAGTATCAGTTGAAGTCATCGGGATCAGCTGTGTTCGGTTTTGCTTTCAATAACCAGCGTATGTCTATGGATTTCTCATCCTTGCCGGAGGATATGAAGGAATATCTTCCGTCGCTTGATAATTATTATCGCTTCCGCTTCACGGATTATGCTTTGATTGCCGGGTATGGACATAACTGGGTGCTTCATCCGCGCCGCTGGCTTGTGAATCTGACCCTGTTGCCATCCATTGGATATCGTAATTCCTATTCGGATTCTTCGGAGGGCCGCAAGCAAATGCTTGCAGCCAACATGCGAATGAGATTTGCGGTTGTGTACAACCACAAAGCATTGTTCGCGTCATTGAACGGCAGGGTTGATGGAAATCTGTATTTCAACAGCCGTTACACGTTTTTTAATGCAACGGAATCCTTGTCGCTGATAGTTGGATGCCGTTTCTGATCATTGGATTTTTGCCTGATCTACATGTTCCAGAAAAATGGGAGCTTTGTTCCAGTGGAATGCCGGAAAATCGTTATTACGGATCACATCATTATTCAAAAAAATTAATCCGCTTACGGATTTTGCATAGAGCAGTGGATTGTCGAATGTCTCAAATACATTGTCAGTTATCGTGATGTTACTATGGAAATACTGATGCTGTGAATTTAGATCGGGTATTTCCGGATAGATTGATATGATGGCATTTGTGAACTGAAACAGATTGGTCAGTGAGTTTACAAACCGATTACCTCTTATTGTTACATTATGGCATGCTCCAGTTTCGAACCAACCGTTGCAGTCACCGCATAATAGGATTGCAGAACCTGATGTATGGTCAAATAGATTGTTTTCGGCAACTACTTTTTTCGGAGTGCTGAAAAGTGCGCCACGTGCTCTGTTGTTTCTGATGGTGTTGTTGGCAAATACAACAGATGGTGTGGCTGAGAGGTTCTCGATCCCGTACGATGCTTCTGCAAGATCAATATTGTCAGGCAGATCCTGCGAAAGGGTGATCATAAACATTTTCGCGCCTTTATCCGAAGGCATGTCGAATGGTTTTATATCAGCGATTGTCACAATTTCTGATATAGTCTCCATTGTACGCGAAGCGAGAATTTGTACGCTGTCACCTGGAATGCCCCAATTGAATCCGTAGCTTTGCGGATGCATGTATTCGCAGATTATAGTCCTGCGGTCGTTGATAGTGCGGAGTTTCAGATATGTTCCATGGACGTTGATCGCATCATCCATCATTGCCTCGTAAAGACCATTTGTGGAGTGTATTTCCCCTCTGCATCCGGAGAAATGGGTGGCATCTGCTTGGGTGGTGAAGTATCTTGAGTCATTATCACCACGTAGGCAGACATTGAATGCGTTGAGGCTTATGTCCGTCGTGTTCTGAGCAAGAAGCCCCATGCCATTTGCGTAATGTACATACATGTCAGTCAGATGAATATCTGAACTCCCATCAACAAACACCGCAGGAGCAGGTCGGTCGTAACTGCGGAGAGTGACGATGGTTCCTGGAGTCAGTTTTTTATTATCCCAATTGGCTTTGAGCAGATCATTGCCAATGAGTTGTATGTCTGAATTGTTGAATACAATGTCGGAAGTATTGTACACAATATGCCGTGTGTCGTGTTCAAAGGCCATTCCGGCTATCGGGATGATTGTTTTGTCGTCAGCTTTGAAGCAAAACCGGCCATTGTCTATTTCCCATTTCAGGTTTTTATCCGGTCGAAACTCGATGGTTTTCGATATCGTGTCGTTTGCAACTATTTCGATCTGTCCTATCTGTGGCTCCGGGAAATCTATGTGTAGGTTGGTTAGAGTTATATTTTTGCTGTTGGTGATGGCTATCGGCAACATTGAGGCTACGTGGAAATTCAGATCCGATCCAGCTCCGTCAATTGTTACATTTGATCGACCTTCCAATATAATGCCGATACTTTTGGGATTGGGCTGATCATGGTTGGAAATGAACAGCGTTCTTGATGTTTTTTTTGAGGGGTGGAATTCATATGTCCCTTTGGTCAGAGCAATTATCACAGTGTCTTTTTCCGGAACTTGTGCCAGGGCTTTACTAATAGCGTTGTTAAACTTTTCTGTTGTTGAGTTGCCGGGTCTCAAACCGAAATCCGAGAGGTTGACTCTGGTTGTTTTCGCTGAAAGTACTGTCCATGCGGAAAATAGGAGCAGCGTGGATAAAAGATATCTGTATCGTGACATAGTGATTTGAATTAATAAAGGTGGAACATCCGCTCCATCATTTGCCATTTCTCTGACGATGAGGCACCGGCTTCTGCCTGTTGGAAGAGGGACATGTAATCTTCCCATTCAGCTTGGCGTGGCAGTGTCGATAGTTTGGCCATAGCGTCATCCCAATTGAAATCTAACGGAGTTTCAACAATCATAAATAACCTTGTGCCGAGGATGTATATTTCCATTTCGAGAATGCCAACGCTGCGGATGCCCTCGATGATTTCAGGCCAGATGTTCCCTTTTTCATGTCGGCGTCGGTATTCAGCGATCAGTTTCGGATCATTTCGCAGATCAAGGGTCTGGCAATACCGTTTTACCGGGCCGGTATATTGATAGTCTGAGGTTTTATATCCGTTTTTCATTGTGTCTGTGTTTATTTGTTGCTCATTATGATTATTTCAGAGATTATGGGTCTGTGGTCGGAGGCTATGGGCTCATCCGGAATGTAGGATCTGATTATTTTGACGTTATTATCCCCGGCTGTTGTCATGATATAGTCAATCTGTTCCTCAGGGGTGTCGGCCGGGTAGGTGGGAGATCCGGGTGATATAATCCTCATCCCATTATTGCATAGCATTTTTATTGCCGGATCTGAAGGATGGGAGTTCAAGTCGCCGGCAAAGAATACCGGTTTGTCATAGCCCGATAAAATGGGTCGGAGAATTTCAGTGGAAAGTATTCTGTCCTCATCGGTCAGACTCAGATGTGTGCAACAAAATACGTAATCGTCAAATTCGGCAATTACGGCAGTACGTGCTTCTTCGCGTCCGGGCAGTTGGATGTGCTTCACGGCGATGGGTTGTTCTTTGCTTAGAATCCCGATACCATATCGCCCTCCGTCAAAATCAATTGCTGAAGAGTATGTCGCCGTCATGTCGGTTCTTGAAGCTAACTGACCGAGAATATCAATCCCTTTGGATCTATGGGTGCAGCTGTCCACCTCTTGGACGGCGATGATGTCGGCTTCAAACGTTTGTATGGCTTTGGCTGTGCGGTCGATATCCTGCGTCATATCCATGCCAATGCAATTGCGGATGTTGTAAGTGGCAATTGTCAATGTGTCTGTAGCGGCCGAAATGGCAATGGTGGCCGGGATAATGATGGTTGATAGTGCAAGTCTGAGGTTCATGGTTCCGGTTGAAATTATTTAGGCAAATATAGTGAAAATCTGAATGATTGATGTCGTTTAAGGTTAAAAAGGTTGCACCCTTTGTGTTGAGGTGTCAAATATAGCCAATTGTTTGCAAAATACGGCTGAAATTGCTAATTTTGCACGAAATTCAAATAAAAACCTGATAATTCAAGTTAGAAATCATGAATATAACAGCCAACAACAATGATGCTGTCAGCATGCGTCTGACAGTCAATGTAGAAGAAAACGACTACAAAGCAAAGGTTACCGAAGAGCTAAAGCGCATCGGACGCACACATCAGATCCCCGGTTTCCGTAAAGGACATATCAGTATCGCTGACCTTCAGCGTCGTTTCGGCCGTCAGGTGACAAGCGACGTTATCAATCAGGTGGTTTATGAAGCTGTACTGAAATATATCGAGGAGAATAAGCTCAATGTGCTTGGTGCTCCGCTGCCAGTTGAAATTAAGGAACTCGATCTGAAGAATCAGAAAGATTTCACTTTTGAATATGACCTCGCACTTGCACCGGCTCTTGACATTACCGTTGATAAGTCAGTAGAGATCCCTTACTACGAAATCGAAGTTTCTGATAAGATGATCGACGAGCAGGATCAGGCATTCCGCAAACGTTTCGGCGCACAGGTTCCCGGTGAGACATTCGAGGCTGATGCTCTTGTAAAGGGTGCTATCATGGAACTCAACGAAGACGGCACAATCAAGGAAGGCGACGATGCCATTCAGGTTGTAAGCGGAATTGTTGCTCCTATGTATTTTGCCGATAAGGAAGAGGCTGCCAAATTTGAAGGTGCAAAGGTTGGAGATAAGATCGTGTTCAATCCGCGCCGTGCATCGGGCGACAATATCACAGAACTTTCCTCAATGCTCAATATCGACAAGGAACGCACAGCTGCTGTTCAAGGCGATTTTGAAATGGCTATTTCTGAAATCATCGTTGTTCGTCCGGCAGAACTTGGTGAGGAATTCTACACCAACGTATTCGGCAAGGATAAAGTGAAAGATGAAAACGAATATCGTGCAGCGGTCAAGGAGCTTATCGCAAAAGAGCTTTCTGGTAACTCAGAAATGATTTTCCGCTTCTCTGCCCGTAAATACTTCATGGAGAAATATGGTGACATGCAGCTGCCTGATGCGTTGCTCAAGCGTTGGCTGATTTCTCGTAACGAGGATCTTACTGAGGAAAATATCGATGAACGTTACGACAATATCGCCACTGACCTTAAATGGCAGCTCGTCAAGGAACAGATTGCCAAGAATCTTGAGATCAAGATTGAAGAATCGGATCTCCTTGACTTTGCCAAGAATCTTGCAACCCGTCAGTTTGAGCAGTACGGCATGACAAACATGGACGATGAGACTATCACACGATATGCCCAGAATATCCTCGACGACAAAAACTATCGTGGTCGTCTGATCGAGCAGGTTGGTGATATCAAACTCTTCGGTGGAATTGAAAATGCCATTACTCTCAACAAAGAGACTGTATCACTTGACCAGTTTAAGGAAATTGCTTCAAAACTCTAATCAGTCGTCAGCCTGAGTGCTGACAGATTGTAATAAATTCAGGGCGCACCGCGAATAGCGATGCGCCCTGAATTTATTTGTGTCTTAATCTCTCGCTGTTAGATTTTGCGGCCCGTGAGGTCATCGTTTTCAATCTTTGTCGCAGTCTTTTTCACTTGTGCGTTTATTGATCCGAACCGGTAGGATACAGCTATCTGAAGATTGAAATATTGGCGTTGGTAAGTGTAAGATGTGGAATTGTAGGCGAGATTGGTTGTGGTCGATTTATATCGTGTCTGATTGGGGTAGAATGGATTCCATGTGCTAAGGCGGAGTGTCAGTCTGTCCTCTTTGAGGAATGAGCGTTGCAGTGACAGTCCGTAGTTCAGTTTGGAGATTCCTTGTGGTCTGGACTCTCCATAAAGTCCGTTTATGCTTCCAGTCCAAATAGCTCCGAACAAGTTACCCATAATGTTCCACGGCAACCGTTGAGACAACCGTAGATATGCGTTTCCACCCCATCCGTTGTTGGTTATGTTGAGCGATGGATTGTCGTAATGGTTATATGTAGCATTTCCGTTAAGCATAACCGTTGTCTTTTTCCCGGCAGTCCATTGCAGGAATAATCCTGTATTGAATGATTTGTTGTGGCCGGCATTGGCATATCCCTGATATAAATGGTCATTCTCTATATGTTGTACCGCGATGATGTCATTGTTGGTAAAGCTATATCCTGCTGTAAAATCTATGTTGACCTTACGGCTGATGAGGTTGTAGTTTAATGATAGAGATGAATTTCTTGCACTTCCAAGATCCGGATTGCCACCCGACGTGGAGGTGGGAGATTGATTGACTGCCGGATTAAGATAGCTGATGCCGGGGCGGTTTATTCTTGTACCGTAGGATAGTTTTATGGTGTTGGCATCATTGATGTTGTAGGCAATAGCCGCGTTCGGGACCCAATCGCAGAGGTTGCTTGCAAATGATTCATGGTTGTTATCAGCATAACTTGCAGATAGTCTTGAAAATTCATAGCGTAGCCCACCACGCAGACTCAGTCGGCCTAATCGGAGACGGTAGTCGGCGTATGCGGCTGCAACGTGTGTGTGGTGGGAAAAGTCCAGAAGCGGTTCTTCGTGAAATCCGATATAGTTCTGTTGTGTCCGGGAATGATTGTCGCGGTATATGTACTTTGCGCCAAGATCAATGATATGGATGTCAGCAAATGGACGGCACCAGTCGAATTGCAATGTATGTTCAATGAAGTCAAGCTTGAAGTCAGAGTCTATACCGGTGTAGGGAACAGGCATATTGATCATGTCGGAATATCGTTGCGAGCTGTTGTTTGTCTGATTGGTCGTTGAGACCATGTATGATGCCGTCAGTGTTTCGCCCGGACGTTTTGTCGAGTGTTGGTAGTTGAAGTTGCCATTGATGTCGAAGTATCTGTAGGGATTCTGACGCGTGGATGTGCTAAAGCTATAAATCATCGATCCATCCGGTGCGTATCGGCTTTCAGAGCCGGAACTGATGGGAGTTATATCATAGTAATAACCGCCAAATTCAGCCGTGAAGAGATTGAGGGAGTCGAGTTCATAGCTTCCGTCGAGACCGAACCACGTGACCCAACCTTTGTTCGAGCCTTCTGATTCGGAGCGTTGAATATTTCCGGAATCATCGTATGTTCCTTCTGAACGGGATTTGTTTCTTGATTGACGTTCGCTGATTCTGGACATTCCTGCATATAAGGATATGTTGACCTTGTCGATCTGTCCGGAACCCCAGAAATTCGGAGCCGGATAGTCACTGACGGTGCTGTAGTTGAGCGAAAGATTTCCCATCATCCCTTTCATGATAGTGTTCTCAAGGGTGACAATGTTTAGAATGGCACCAACCCCTTCGGCATCTTCCCGGGCTCCGGGATCAGTGATCACTTCGATCTTTTTGATCATTGAGGCCGGTATTGCCTTGAAAATCTCTTTTGCGTTTTTCGTGAAGGAGTTGTTGGGTCGGCCATTTTTGTAAATCTTGAAATCGGTTGACCCCTTGACCTTGATAGTGCCGTCGGCATCAACACTGACCAACGGAACTTTACGTAGCATTTCGTCGAGGGTGTTTGTTTTTGATTCCTCATCGGCCTGTACATCATAGCCGATGCGATCAATCTCTTTCGTGACAATGGGTCTCGCGGCAGTGACAGTCACTTCACCCAGCAATTTGTCATCAGATCTGACTATAAGATTTCCGAGATCAGCTGTAGGATTATTATTGTTGACGTTGAATTGCCGGCTTAGTTCAGCTCGGCCGATAGAGAAAACCTTGAGCTTGTAACTGCCTGCGGCATCAAGCGGAAGATCTATCGTGCCATTATCTTTTGTGACACCCATGGCAGCGATTTTTGTGGTGTCGGTTGATTGGTAAACGCGGACTGTTGCGAATGCTTCCGGTTCGCCGATTGAATCGGATATTAATGCTTTGACATTATAGCGGCTTGACGCAAAACCGGTTGTCGCTGTTATAATCGTCAAAGCGATCATAAATAGTTGACGTCTCATTGTCTATGTGTAAATAAATGTGAAAAGATTGCTTTGTGTTTTGATTCGTGCATATAAGACGCAGCAACTTCCAAAAAAGTTGCTGCGCCTAAAAAATATTTTCAGAAAAAATTACTGATCGTTATTGTTGAAGAGTTTATCCTGCTCGTCAAGTTGGAAGTCATGAGCCAGTGTTGCGATGAATCTTGAGATCTGAGCAATTGCATCCATTGTTTCCTGTGAGATTGTTTTTTGCTGCAAGCGCATCATCAGCATGCCGTAAAGGGCATTGAAACAAGTTTCGATCTCTCCTACTTTTTGTTCTCCGGCTTTAGACCTGAGTTCTACTATATATGGGAGCGTTTTGTAAAACAATGCTGTGTAGTCGGCAAAACGGGGATCTTTCAATAGCGATTGGTGGAGTGCGACAAGCGAGGACAGTGTGTTATTGTTAATCTGGAGATGGCCGCTTTTTTCCACACCTTCACGTCTCATCATATCAATCAGAGACTCATACCATTCTGTCAGCTCTTTGCGTTGGGCTTCAGACAGGTTTGTATACCTGTTAATGACATTTTCCTTGATTTTCTCTATGTCGAGATTATTGGCACGGATAATATCTTCAATCTGCCACATGTAGAGAAGATATTCCGCTATATTTTCTTTTCGTTTTTGCGATGCTGTGAACATGGTGTTGTCGTTTTTTTATCAGTCAAAAAATAAACATCCTGTGGTGTTGAATGGTTCTCAACTGATATTTGCAATACTGTATATATCAGCAAACACGCCGGCAGCTGTGACGTCAGCTCCGGCACCATAGCCTTTAATCACCATAGGATATTCTTTATATCGGCTTGTGGTGATCATTATGACATTGTTGCTCCCCTCAATGTTATAGAATGGATGATTTGAATCGACCTCTTCGAGTCCGACGGATGTTTTGCCCTCGGACAAGCAGGCAACGTAGCGAAGACGGCAACCACGCTTCTCAGCTGCAAGCCTGCGTTTCTCCATTTCAATGTCAACGGATTGCAGGTGCGAGAAAAAGTTGTCAATTGAGCCATCGAATAATTCGGTTGGTAGAATTGGAGTGATTTCAACATCGCTTTGCTCGACGGCGTAGCCGGATTCACGACTCAAAATGACAAGTTTCCGGACAACATCTGTTCCGCTTAGGTCAATGCGCGGATCCGGTTCGCTGTATCCGGCAGCCATTGCCTGTCGTATCGCTTCACTGAAAGATGTTGTGGCGGAGATCTGAGAAAAAATATAGTTTAGTGTCCCGGATACGACAGCTTCAATACGAATGATGCGGTCGCCGCTGTTTTTGAGATTGTTGATGGTGCCGAGAATGGGAAGCCCGGCTCCGACATTGGTCTCATAGAGAAACCTTACATCCTTTTTTCTGGCGGTTGTTTTCAACCGGTTGTATTCCGAGTAAGGCCCCGATGCAGCTATTTTGCTTGCGGTCACTACATTGATATGATTGTCAATCAGTGATTGGTATAGCGAAGCTATCTCCGGGCTTGATGTACAGTCGACGAATACCGAATTGAAGATGTTCATTCCGACTATTTGTTTCCGAATAGTTTCCGGATTTGATTCGAAAGGCGATTCGGAGAGTTCCTTTTCATAATTGGAAAGATCAATGCCTTCGCGGTTGAAGAGAGCTTTTTTGGAATTGGCAATGCCCACAACCTTTAGCTCCAGAGCCTTATGCTGCAATAGATTTGCCTGCTGATGGGCGAGCTGCTGGAGTAGGTGACACCCAATGTTGCCAATTCCGGTTATGAAAAGATTGAGCACTTGAGTGTCAGACAAGAAAAAACTATCGTGGATTACGTTGAGAGCTTTTTTCTGGTTTTTAAGTTCAATTACAAATGAGATGTTCGTTTCTGAGGCTCCTTGCGCACAGGCTATTACGTTGATGCCGTTTCTTCCGAGCGTATTAAATAGCTTACCGGCGACTCCGGATGCATGACGCATGTTCTCTCCGACTACAGCCACTGTGGCAAGGTTGTGTTCAACCTGCATCGGATTTAGTTCGCCGGTCTGCAATTCAGCCATAAACTCAGTTTCAAGTGCGCTGACAGCGCGTTCGGCATCTGCATTACGTACGGCAAACGATGTAGTGTTCTCACTTGATGCCTGTGATACGAGGAACACACTGACGCCTTGTCGGGCCAGGGCGTTGAATATACGTGCATTTACACCGATCACACCGACCATGCATAGTCCTGATACTGTGATCAGGCAAGTATCGTTGATTGAAGAGATTCCCTTTATATCCTTGCTTTCCGGAGCTGGACGTTGCTCGCTGATACATGTCCCGGGTGCAGTCGGGTTGAACGTGTTTTTGATATATATCGGGATGTTTTTATGGAATACCGGATATATTGTAGGCGGATATATCACCTTTGCTCCGAAGTTGCACAGCTCCATGGCCTCGATGAATGAGAGATGGTCGATGACGTATGTATTGTCGATTATACGAGGATCTGCGGTCATGAAACCATCCACATCTGTCCATATTTCAAGAACCCGTGCGTCGAGCGCTGCCGCAAGAATGGCTGCGGTGTAGTCGCTGCCACCTCGGCCAAGATTCGTGATGTCGTTGTTAGCATCCGTAGAGATGAAGCCCGGGACTACAGCTACTTTGTAATCAGCGTTGTCAAAATTCTGATGAATCAGATGTTGGGTCGAATCATTGTCAAGGATATGTTTCCCGAATTGGTCGAGCGTTTTGATGAAATTGCGCGAGTCCATGAGCACGGCATCCTTTATGATGTAGGATATTATCGTACTCGATAGTCTTTCGCCATAGCTGACTATGATGTCGAGTGACCTTGGCGATAGATCTTTAATGAGGCTGACTCCTTTGTAGATGTTTCCGAGTTCTCCAAGAAGTGTGTCAGCTATGGCCGTCACTTCCCGGATTGATTCTGCCGGAACCATTCCGTTTATTATATCGTGATGGCGTGCAACCATTGCCTCAAAATCTGGATAATATGCGTCGCCACCTTCAGCTGCTTTTTTTGCTGTGGCAATGAGCCGGTCTGTCAGGCCGCCGAGAGCAGAAACCACAACAATGGTCTGCTCATCGTTTTGCTCAACGATAGATTTGACATTCCGGAGGCTGTCGATTGTTCCGACCGATGTTCCTCCGAATTTTAATACTTTCATTTCAGTTTTAAGTACCTAAAATTTAAATTAGTCATGAGCCATGATTATTGGTCATGGCTCAATTCGGAATATTGGACAAAGGTAGTTATTATTCTGCAAATAATCAAGATGGATGGAAATGTGTTGGACGTATTGCCCGTGTAGAGTTAAAGCCATGCTTCCACTCGTTTTCTGACAGCTACAGACTCGCTGAGTAAATCCAGGAATTCGTACATGGACTTCTTGTGGTAGGAGTCTTTTAATGTATGGACGCATCCGGCCATTTCGTTCTCCGGGGTATCTATGGGAATAGCTTTTATTCCGGCCTCGCCATCGGCGGATGTTTCTGCAAGGATAGTGACAAGTCGGTTCTGGCGGATTAGCTTTAGTAGAATGTCCACCTCGTTGAGTTCTATGCGAATATTGAGGTTCAGACCATAATGATGTGCAATTTTATCAAAGGCGTTCCTGGCTTGCAGACCTTTTGCCGGCATGGCGAAATGGTAACTTGACAGTTGGCTGAGTGTTACTTTATCTTGAGAGGCCAAGGGATGCCCATCTCCGACTATTGCTGAAAGGTGGCTCTGGAATAATACTCTGGAATTGATATCTGTCATTAAGTCATTTGGCCTGAAAGCAAGGACAAAGTCCACAGTTCGGGAGCGAAGCATTTCCATTAGCTCCGACATTGGACGATAGTATATGTTTAGCCTGACATTTGGAAAGCATTTCATGAATGTGACAAGTGTTTCCGTCAGTATGGAACTGAAAGAGTAGGTGACACCAATATTGAGTTTGCCACATCTTACTGTTTTGAGATCATTGATCCGCGTGCGGCACAATTCGGCACTGTCTATGGCTTGTCTGGCAAAGCGGATGAGCTCTGTTCCGGCTTCAGTTAATGCTACATTGTGGCTTGTCCTGATCAGCAGCTGAACGTCAAGGTCCGCTTCCAACTGCTTTATCTGTTGCGACAATGTGCTTTGGGTCATGCATAATGACTTTGCGGCCTCTGAGAAGTTCAGTGTTTCAGCAACGCGCAGGAATGATTTAAGTTGTCGTAGCTCCATAAAATGAAATATATGTCTTGATGGCTGTCTTTTGCAAATTTACAAAAATTTAATCAACTTCTTTATTGTAGCCCATGTCTGGTCGCTTGAAAGCTTATTCGTTTGAATATGAAAATCGGTGCGGTCGATCCGATGGCCATAACGGTCAGGATTGCAAAAAATGTCAATCCTTGCGATGCAAATATATAGTAGTAATGGTTGAATGATGCTTCTCCGGAGATTGATAGCAGTTTTGCCAGTGCTCCGAACATGCGGTAGGCATACATTCCCGGAATCATGGGAAGCAGTGACGGATACAGGTATGTTTCGGCAGGAACTTTTGCCAATGGTGCGGCAATCACAGCGAGAACACCTATGAGTAGTGCTGCAATTGCGGTGGCTATGATTAAATTATGGTTGTCGGTTCCCGAGGATTGTAATATCGCGTAACGGCATGAATGACCTGCGGCGGCAATTATGCCACAGTAGATGTAGGAGCGTTTAGGAGGATTGCTTGCCGACGCAAAACCGATGGCTGCTATCGAGGAAAAGAATGCATCTTGAAATAATTCGTTCATTAACATGATTGGAGTGGGGTTCAAAATATTGATATTCTCATTGCAGATATGCCGAGGTATAGACCAATTGACATACATGCTGTCAGCACAATTGCGTGCATCAAACGTCCAAATGCACAGATATATCTTCCATCAAGCATGTCACAGAACGAATTTATCAGAGGGATGCCAGGTATCAGGTAGAGCACGCTTGTCGCTATAGCTGTGTCGGGAGTAGTGCTCAAGGAGAAGATATGGTCGGCAGAGGCAATGACAACTGCGGTGAATGCTGACAGGATGGTGGCTACGCGGAAATCAAAGTTTCGTGATGATAGTGTCTGGCGAATTACAAGGCCACCGACAGTTGCGATAAATACAGTCAGCATGGCTGTGGCGTCTCCCTGGAATAAACGGCAGAATGAGGCATTTGCCGCCGCAATCAGTGCGGTTTTGCTCCAGATGCCAATCTGTGGTCTTGAGGAAATTTCAGATATCTTATCTTCTGCGTCGTGTAAGGAGATACGATGATCGGCAATATCCCAACTTAGGCTGCTGAGTCGTGTGATTATGGTAAAGTTGACTGGCTTGGTAGCTATGTTGACCACTGCGGTTGTGACTTCTCCACCGGAGTCACTTACAGTCAGATGTATATGCCGAGGAAAAATGGATAAGACTGAATGCATGTTGAATGTTTCGGCGATCCTCGTTACATTCTTTTCCAACCGGATGCAGGTAGATCCACTGCTGAATAGGATTCCGGCATATGCTGACAGAAATTTTGCCATGCTCTGGCAGTCATATTTATAGGTCGTCGAAGTCGTCATCTTCATAGCCGTATTCAGATGTTTTGAATGTATCTCCGGGTACATAAAATTCCTCCCATTCATGCGTCATACCAATAAGATGCTTGTGGTGGATTGTTGATTGATGATGCTTGCGTTTTATTATGGTTGAAATAATCCATGCTATGAGATTAAGAGCTGCAATGGACGAAACCATAATCCAGATTGTCAATGATGTTGTCATAATATGTCGTTTTTCTTTTACATTGCAAAGCAACATCTAAAATCTGATTCCTGCGGTGCTTTTCTATGGTATTTTTCGATAGCGGCAATCGCGATATTGATATAAGGTATATGTTATGGATATAGAAAGACCGGCGATATCCCACGGGGGATATCGCCGGTCTGGTATAATTGTCAGATTTTATCAGTCTTTGATCGGGGGGTACTCTACAAATGCCTCCATGGCTTCATATGATGCGAGGCCAAGCTTTTCATAGAGACTTGCAGTCGCTCTGTTGCGCTCTTCTGCGCGTTGCCAGAACAAGCGGTCGTCATCGCCAAGGAACGGCGCGTTCTCCATCTGGCTCTGGTGCTTCAGAATTGAGTTGCGTTTGAAGCGAAGCTCTTCCGGAGAAATGGGTACTGCCATTTCAATGTGGTCAATTTCCCATTCTGCCCATGCGCCACGGTACATCCAGATACGGCAATCACGCATCCAATCCTCGTTGCGCAGTTCATATAAGGCTGCAAATACGGCATCTGTGCAGACGCGGTGTGTGCCGTGTGGGTCGGCAAGGTCACCGGCAACGAAAATCTGATGAGGTTTCACATCCTCCAGCAGTTTCTTTACGATCTCAATGTCGGCTTCTGACAGATCGCCTTTCTTGATGGTTCCTGTTTCATAGAAAGGAAGACGCAGGAAATGGATGTTCTGAGGTTTGACGCCAATATAGTTGCATGCGATTGTTGCCTCTGCCTGACGGATCATAGTCTTGATCTCGCGGATATCCGCTGAATCCATCTCGCCGGCTTTCTTCTGGGCAACGAAAGAGCTTACATCTTTGCTGAGCTTATTGAAGCCTTCTGTCTGGAATCCAAACATCGGCGCGATCTTATCCATCATCAGGAAGTAGCGCATCATGTCTTCATCACCGACTGCGATATTGCCGGATGTCTCGTAAGCAACATGCACATCGTGTTTCTGATCCACGAGACGTTTCAGCGTTCCACCCATGGAGATAACATCGTCGTCGGGGTGGGGCGAGAATACGATCACACGTTTGGGATAGGGGTTGGCGCGTTCCGGACGATAGGTGTCGTCAGCATTAGGTTTGCCTCCCGGCCATCCGGTGATTGTGTGCTGCAGATCGTTGAATATTTTGATGTTTACGTTGTAGGCGGAACCATAGAGCGCAAGCAGTTCTCCAAGCCCCCAGTCGTTATAGTCTTTATCTGTCAGTTTGAGGATCGGTTTGCCAGTCATGTCGCAGAGCCATACGATTGCGCGACGGATCAGCTTATCATTCCATTCACACGATGTTACTTTCCACGGCTGGCTTATACGGGTCAGCTCTTCAGCGGCAGGAAGATCAACTACTATCTTTGCATGCGGATGGTTCTGCAGGAATGACGCAGGATCGGCTGCTGATGCCGGTTCTTCAACGGTGCGTTTGATGATAGAAGCTCTGTTTTCACCCCAGGCCATTGTGACAACCCGGCGTGCAGACAACAGATTGCTGATGCCAAGTGTGATTGCTGTTGTGGGGACATTCTCGCAGTTGTAGTCGGAAGAAACGATATGGCGTGCTTCGCTGCCAAGGAGTACCAGACGGCATAGGCTTGAGGCTGTGCTGCCGGGTTCGTTGAACGCTAATGTGCCAATAGCTCCCACTTCGCATACTGTTACGTCGATTCCGCCTTCGTTGGCAATGGACTGCTCGTAGGCTTTGCAGTAATCAAACATGTCCTCTTTGGTGACAGCCGGATCAATTGTGCGGATGTTCTCGGGCTTGATGTCGATGTGCTGCAGGAATACGTCGTTGAGACGTTTCAATGTGCTTGGTCCATCGGGTAATAAGGGGAAGAATTCGCTGATGTTATAAACGATCACATCTTTGAATGAAACCTCACCGTTTTTGCATAATTTGATGAGTTCGGCATAGACACTATGGGTGCTGGTGCCTGCGCCTAAAGCCAATACGCATTTGCCTTTTTCCGCAACATAGCGCTTGATGTAACGGACAATGCTGTCGGCAATGTAGCGGCTTCCGTCGTTTACGTTTTCGAAGATTTTCGTGTAGACTTTTTCTTCACGTGTTAAAGCGGCCAATTCAATTTCACCTTGCGGATCATAATATCTGCGAGGAATTCGGTCGAGTTTAATTTGAGAACTGAGATTGGTTTTCATGTGTATGTAAAATTTCTACAAAGGTATCGAATTATATAAAATTATGAAATAAAAAAATGGTTAATTTTCGCATGAGGTGTCTGATATGATATTCAACTGGCTCTCAACCTGGATTTGTGGCGGTGGGCTGATTTGGGATTGAATACGCAGATTTATCGGTGTATTAACATTTATTATCATAAAAGTTGATGCCAATAAATTGAATGTCTATTGTGAAAATGATTCGGTTTTATTTACTTTGCACTAATGTTAATTCAGCTTTAACAGCTGGTAAATATAAAGATAAAAAATGAGACTCATCATCGAACCCGATTACGATCAAGTATCGCGTTGGGCTGCTAATTATGTGGCAGCCTGCATCAACAAGGCTAATCCTACTGCTGAGCATCCTTTTGTGCTTGGATGTCCTACCGGAAGCTCACCCCTTGGCATGTACCGTCATCTTATCAAATTAAATAAGGAGGGCAAGGTCAGCTTCAAGCATGTTGTCACATTCAATATGGATGAGTATTGCGGCATTCCTCGTGACCATGAGCAGAGCTATTACACATTTATGTGGACTAATTTCTTTAATCAGATTGACATCCCGGCAGAGCAGGTTAATATCTTGAATGGAAATGCTGAAAATCCGGAGGAAGAATGCCGTCGTTATGAAGAGAAGATCGCGTCCTATGGTGGCATCGATCTGTTCCTTGGCGGTGTGGGTCCCGACGGACATATCGCCTTCAATGAGCCTGGATCAGCCTTGACCAGCAAAACGAGAATGAAGACTTTGACGCGCGACACTATCATTGCAAACTCCCGTTTCTTTGATAATAACGTTGATCTTGTTCCCAAGACAGCCCTTACGGTTGGTGTTGGAACAATCATGGCAGCCAAGAGCGTTCTGCTGATTGTCAATGGTCACAACAAGGCTCGTGCATTACGTCATGGAGTAGAGGGCGGTATTTCTCAAATGTGGACTATCTCTGCATTGCAGATGCATCCGAAGGCTCTGATTGTAGCCGACGATGCTGCATGTGAAGAGCTTAAGGTCGGAACATATCGTTATTTCAAAGATATTGAAAGTGCGAACCTCGACCCGGAGACTCAGCTATAAGCATTCGGAAATAGAATATGAAAATCGGTGGAATATGGTGATATTCCACCGATTTTCATATTTTGAGGACAATAGTTTAGTTAAATTCTTGTCGGGATTATGATATGCTGTGGAATTGTTATATTTTTGTATGCAAATAGGTTTTCATTGAATCAAGATAGCAATATGTATTGTACTTGGCTCATGGATAGAAATAGGGAATACGGTGAGAATCCGTAACAGTACCCGCTGCTGTGAATTCCATTTTGTGGTACCGCAAATATGCCATTGTCCGGATAGGATGAGAAGGCGCGATGCCTGGGATAAGTCAGAAGACCTGCCTGTTGCAATTTAGA
This sequence comes from uncultured Muribaculaceae bacterium, assembly GCA_910579185.1. Taxonomy (GTDB): domain Bacteria; phylum Bacteroidota; class Bacteroidia; order Bacteroidales; family Muribaculaceae; genus Paramuribaculum. Next base: position 366,572 of record CAJTTG010000001.1, on the reverse strand, counting down.
ATATAACCTGCGGGATACAGGGCTCTGTCTTTTTTCATCGGTTGACGCTTGAATGGAATGGAGAACCGTCTGGTCCTGTTGTTCAGATGATGAAAAATGGCATATAAGATCCAACATTTAGTAAAGTTACTGATTCTTATAACGGCTTTGTGGAGTCAGTCCTGTATGGAATGGGACTATGGTAGCGTTGTGGAGGATTTTGAGTCCGGCAGTAATGGTCTGTTCATTTGCAATGAAGGTAATTTTCAGTACAGTAACGGGACTCTGTCTTATTACGATCCGGAGAATAAATCAGTGGAGAATGAAGTGTTCATTCGGGCCAATGGATATCGGCTGGGTGACGTTGTGCAATCTATGACGGCACATGGTGGCAAGGGATGGATTGTCTCCAATAATTCCCACGTGATTTTTGCTATTGATATGGATACGTTTAAAGAGGTTGGTCGTATTGTAGGTCTTCCTTCGCCACGGTACATCCATTTTGTTAATGACTCAAAGGCTTATGTTACACAACTGTGGGATAATCGTATATTTATTGTGAATCCATTGAAATATGAGATCACAGGTTGTATAGAAGTCCCTGACATGGATTTTGCAAGTGGCTCCACGGAGCAGATGGTGCAATATGGGAAGTATGTTTTCTGCAATTGCTGGAGCTATCAGAACAGAATCATCAAAATAGATACGGAAACTGATCAGGTTGTGGCTCAGCTTGAAGTTGGGGTGCAGCCTTCGTCGCTTGTCTTGGATGCATATAATCGTTTATGGACTATCACCGATGGTGGATATGATGGCTCTCCGGCCGGTTATGAAGCTCCGTCGTTAGTGTGTGTAGATGCAAACTCGTTTGAGATTGAGCAACGGTTTAAATTCCACCTCGGAGAGACTCCCGGAAGGATTCAGATCAATGGGTCACGTGATGTGCTTTACTGGATCAATGATGATGTGTGGCGTATGGAGGTGACCGCCGGTAGATTGCCGTTACGCCCTTTTCTGCGGTCACGTGACACAGAATATTATGGGCTGACGGTTGATCCTGCAAATGGAGATGTCTATGTTGCAGATGCCATAGATTATCAGCAGCAGGGAATGATATATAGATATAATCAGCAGGGCGCTCTGCTTGATGAATTCTATGTCGGTATTAATCCAGGGGCTTTTTGTTGGAAATGAAAGAGATTTCAAAATATAATTTGTTGCTCGTGTTGATGTTTGTTGTCTGCGGTGTGGCAGAGGTCTTTCCGCAGAGCGCAGATCAGCGCATACGCAAGCTTGACGAGGTTGTGGTCACATCTCGTCGGCCGATGAAAGAAATTGGTGTGCAGAAAACCGTTTTTGATTCGCTTGCATTGAAAGAGAATATAGCGCTTTCCATGGCAGATGTGTTGACGTACAACTCGTCGGTGTTTGTCAAGAGCTATGGTCGGGCAACGCAGTCTACAGTGGCGTTCAGAGGAACATCCGCCAGTCATACGCAGGTTACATGGAATGGGATGCGGATAAACAATCCGATGCTTGGCATGACCGACTTCTCCACAATTCCATCCTATTTCATTGATCAGGCTTCGCTTTTGCACGGCACCTCGTCCGCTACAGAAACAGGAGGTGGACTGGGTGGGCTTGTCCGTCTCGGCACACTGCCTGAAGTCCCGGAAGGAATCGGGCTGCAATACGTACAGGGAATAGGGTCGTTCAAGACATTTGATGAGTTTGCGAGAATCACTTATGGAAATGATCGCTGGAGCGTTTCAACCCGTGCGGTCTATAGTTCTTCGCGTAATGATTACAAATACATTAATCATGATAAGAAAGAAAATATCTACGATGACGACCATAACATCATATGCCAATTTAATCCTACAGAGCGGAATCGTAGCGGTGCATTCCGGGATCTGCATTTATTGCAGGAGGTTTATTACAATACACATAAAGGAGACAGGTTTGGCCTTAATGCGTGGTATATAAATTCCAATCGTGAATTGCCGTTGTTGACAACCGATTATGGCGATGAACGTGATTTCGAGAACAAACAACGCGAACAGACATTCCGAGGGGTGGTTTCCTGGGATCATAACCGGAGCACATGGCGTACTGGACTTCGGGGTGGATATATGTACACACGAATGGCATATGACTACCGAAGGGAGGTCTCGGATAACAACTGGGCTACAATGACTCGATCAAGGAGTCGGGTCAATACTTTCTACGGGCAGTTTGATGGAGAATACAATCCATCGCCCAAGTGGTATTTCACTGCAAACATTTCGGCGCATCAACATCTGGTATATAGTGAAGACAAAGATGTGATTTTGCAGAATGGTGACCGGGCCATAATCGGATATGATAAAGGACGTGTCGAATTGTCAGGGGCGTTATCGGCAAAATGGCGTCCTGTCGATAGGCTTGGAATCTCACTTCTTGTCCGAGAGGATATGTACGGCGATCTTTGGGCTCCTGTAATCCCTGCACTTTATCTTGATGGGGTGTTGTCACGCCGTGGTAATGTGGTGTTGAAAGCGTCAGTTTCGCGTAACCATAGATTTCCAACGCTTAACGATATGTACTTTCTTCCCGGCGGCAATCCGGATCTTAAAAGTGAAACCGGCTTTAGCTATGATGCAGGAGTAACATTTGATATTGGTACTCCCGGTGTATTTTCCCTTGGGGGAGGTGCGACGTGGTTTGACTCGTATATAGATAATTGGATTATATGGTTGCCAACTACAAAAGGATTTTTCTCTCCGCGGAATGTTAAGAGTGTTCATGCTTACGGATTAGAGATGAAGCTTAATGCAGCTATTCAACCTATCAAGGGCTGGTTGCTTGACCTTGATGGATCTTATTCTTGGACTCCGTCGATCAATGAGGGTCAGCCGATGTCGCCGGCTGATCAATCGGTTGGCAAGCAATTGCCATATGTTCCCCGTCACTCAGCATCACTTACAGGGCGATTGTCGTGGCGTTCTTGGAGCTTTTTATATAAATGGTGTTATTATTCGCAACGTTTCACCATGTCAAGCAACGATAATAGTATAAGTGGCTATCTGCCGAACTACTTCATGAGCAATATTTCGTTGGAGAAAAGTCTGTCATTCCGACCTGTTGATCTTTCTTTGAAACTTGCGGTCAATAATATATTCAATGAGGACTATCTATCGGTTCTCTCGCATCCAATGCCAGGCATCAATTTCGAATTCTTCATTTCTGTTACGCCAAAATTAGGAAAGTGATACCTGGATAATCGATGCTTTATTTTGATACAAATTTATGATACACCCCCGAAATCAGTGTATCAAACTGTATCAAAAAATGCTGATTTCAATGGAAAACAGCGGATGAACGGCGGAAAATTATTCAATTGTATCACGATTTTTCAGCCCCTGTTTATGCTCTTCAAAAAGCTAACTCGCTGATCCACAAATAAAAAGCAGCCCATTTTTAGGGCTGCCATTCGAGCCGCGAGTGGGACTCGAACCCACGACCTTTTCGTTACGAATGAAATGCTCTACCGACTGAGCTATTGCGGCTGGTCATATCTTTTGACAATGCAAAGATACTAATTTTTTATTATTTGTTTACTATAAGTGAACGTAATTTTTGTTTTTTCTAAGTTTAATTTACACATGGCCGGCCCTGCAATATATGGGGTAATTGCTTGTACGTAGGTTTGACCTGAGTAATAGTATGAAGATGAGCTTTCTTCTGTCACAACATTAACAGGGGTGAGGGTGAAGGTATAATCGGCGGCCGAGATTTGATCCTTCGCCATCATGTCGAGTATGTATTGACGCATGCTTGTGAAGTCATAAGACTTTGTCGTCTCGTTATAAGATGCGAGGAATGATGTTTGCTCATCTGTGATCTTATTATCGGCAAAGAATTCTTTCTTGTCTTTAGATAGGACAAGCAGTACATACTGCGGAGGATTGATGTTGTATGTATTTTCAATTGTCTCCACCGGTATCGACATTGTGAGTGTGTTTATTACTGACATATCACCGCCGTTCTGACGATACTTGTTGATGATATCCTGTGCTGGGAATGTCACCTCAACATCATAACTTGCCGGAGCAACTATTATCGGTTCGTTGTTCTCAACTTGGCTGAGTAGGTTGGGGCTCAGGCTCATGTTGATGATGTTGTTTGTTATGACTTCCGGAGTAACCGCCATGTATGTTGATGATGTGTTGAATACAGTGTCGCGTTCAACTCCATCCGTTGTGATGGTTGTGTGGCGCTTGTAGTATAGATTTATACGTGTCTCGCTGAAATTGATCACTCGACCGGATCCAAAGGTATTCTTCACATATAGTCCGGGGAAGAATTGCGCGAATGCCTGTGGCGTTGCAAATGTCTGGGGACTCTCAAGATATTTGTTGAAGAATGATTTGGCAAATGAGTCGGGGAGCTTGACAGAAACCGTGCGATAGGACAGGGCATTGATTGAGTCATTGTATAATGCATTGCCTGTGTATATCTGTGTACGGTTTGTCCAGCAGTTATTCTCGTCATAATATCCTGTTGGGTCAAAATCGCTATATATAGGGGAGGGTAACTGTTTGGTCAGAGGATAGACCTTCAGGCCCATTGGTACGATTGAATCTCCGGTAAAGTCGCCTGGATAGAAGAACATCAGCAGTTTGATTGAATCAATGTCGTTGATGCCTACGCCATCGGTGTTAAGTTTCATTGCAGGCATGAACTGGGTGACAAAGTCGGAGGAGAAGTGGCCATATTCCTTGGCTGTGATTGAGCCGAGGATCTGGGTTATGGAGCGTGACTGAATGTCATCGTTTTTGACCGGACGGCCTGTGATAGTGAACGACGAGTCGATTACTACCTCTGTATTGTCCTCGACCAGTGAATTTCCAAGGGTAGTCACCTCGTCGTCGCATGAAATTAACCCTGCGGTCAATGCAATTACGGCAGCTGAGAGGATGTATTTCAGTTTCATTTTGTTGGAGGGTATTCGTTTTGTTTGACCCAAGGCATGGATCAATCAATTAGTGTTTCGTAGAATTCCGCATATTTATTAAGGAATTCAGTCTCATCGGGAATGAACTCGAGGATGGGTTTACCGGATTGTCGTGCATATTCCATCAATTCCGGATTGACATTTGCTGTAGACTGAACGATGGCATCGCTATGGTCTATGGCAAGTTTGTTGAGCTTGATGAAGTCGACAGGCCCGTCTGAGATTGACTTGAGCATTTCTCCATCAAATTGATCGGCCTCAAGTTTCTCGAGAAAACGCTCGTTGAGTGTATAGTCAAAATCCTCGTCGCGTAAAGCATAGACGATTTTTGACTTGCTGAACGTCGGATCGTCGGGATACGCATATTTGAGATATAATGGAACGAGTGCGGATGTCCATCCGAGACAGTGGATTATTGCCGGATTCCAACGCAATTTGCGTACGGTCTCAATCACACCTCTTGCGAAAAACATGATTCGTTCGTCGTTATCTTCCGGGGATGAAACTATTTCAAGTATTTTGTCCGGTGAAAACTGGAAGTAATCGTCGTTGTCTATGAAATAGACCTGCATACGGGTGGGCTGCAATGTTGCAACCTTTATAATCAGTGGATGATCCGTGTCGTCGATCACAACGTTCATGCCGGATAGTCGGATAACCTCATGGAGCTGATTGCGGCGTTCATTTATTGATCCGTATTTTGGCATAAACGTACGGACTTCGTACCCGTTTTCCTGTGCGCTCTGAGGAAGTGTGCGTCCGGCCACGGACATAGGAGTTTCCGGTAGATAAGGCGCTATTTCCTGAGAAATGTATAGAACTTTGTTGCGTTCCTTCATTCGTTGGTATTCTATAAATTAAAAAATTACCTGCAAAGGTAATGAAAAAATCCGAAAGAAACGTTGCTGTGGCGGTGTAAAAAAGTAAAAAATGTAAAAACGGCGTATTTCGGATAAATATTACTAATTTTGCATGAAAATTTATAGAAACATGAACCGCATTATAAAATTAACGATTTCAATTTTGTTGTCACTGTTTTTTGTGACGACTATAAATGCACAGGCGCCGGCAAATCCGATTCGTTGGCGTGTGAATGTAAAGATGACTTCTGCAACTGAAGGGGAGGTGATAATTAAGTCGACTATAGATGATGGCTGGCATCTTTACGGAATGAAACTGCCGAAAAATGGGCCACAGCCTACTGAGTTTGATTTCTCTGCGTCAAAGGGGGTCAGCTTTATTGGTGACCTTTCAGCATCTCCTGCACCTACTCGATATCATGATTCGATGTTTGACCTGGATCTTACATGCTGGAGTTCAGCCGTGACTTTTCGTCGTAAGTTTAAGGTGACGGATGCCGCTACGGCAGTTGTAGCAGGTAAAATACGCTATATGGGATGCAATGATCAGAATTGTATGCCTCCCAAGATTGAAACGTTTTCAAAAAAAGTAATTGTTAAGAAATGAAGCATATGAAAGTTTGGATTGCAGCATTTCTGTTGTTCCTATCGTTGGGCGTTTCCGCGCAGGTGCAGACTCCGGTGAATTGGAGCTCAGAACTTGAGATGACCTCTGAAACTGAAGGACAGATTGTATTTACCGCTAAAATATCAGACGGGTGGCACATGTATTCCATGGATCTCCCCAAGGATGGCCCTACGCCGACGAATTTTGATTTCAGGCAGATAGCTGGTGCTGATCTTGTTGGCGATATTGTGCCATCGGTCAAGCCCACCAAGGTGATGGATAAGATGTTTAATCTTATGCTCGGCTACTGGGAAGGTGTTGTTACTTTTACTCAAAATTTCCGATTGCAGAACGGCAGTAAGGGATGCAAGTTTGAAGTTGTGGTGGAATCCATGGCTTGCAATGATAAAAGTTGTTCACGACCGGAGAAAGTCCCGTTCGATCTCTCGTTTAATCCTGAGTCGATAAGTGCCTCGGTAAATACGGATTCTGTAGTTGATAATAATGGCAAGAGTGCTCCGTCATTGTCGGATACTTTGAAATCAGGACTCGGGGTGGTTGATAATTCCCAGTGGTGGGAGCCTGTTGAAGTGCAGTCGGCTACAGATGTTGATGCTGATTGGTGGTACATATTCATTTGGGGATTTGTCGGTGGGCTTCTGGCTCTCCTAACCCCTTGTGTGTGGCCGATGATTCCGTTGACCGTCAGCTTCTTTTTGAAGAAAAATACGAATAGACGCCGTTCTGTATTGGACGCAGTGATCTACGGTTTCTCAATCATTGTTATTTATCTTGCATTAGGACTTTTGGTAACTATGGTCTTTGATGCCGGTAAGCTTAATGAACTGGCGACAAATGCATACTTCAATATAGCTTTCTTTCTTCTTCTGGTTGTATTTGCTATCTCGTTCTTTGGAGCATTTGATATTAAATTGCCGTCGAAGTGGAGCAATTCAGTTGATAGCAAGGCAGAGCGAACCTCGGGTCTTGTAAGTATGTTCTTCATGGCTTTCACGCTTGTCCTTGTTTCATTCTCATGCACTGGCCCTCTGATTGGAACGCTGTTGGTAGAGGCCGCGACACAGGGAAATATTGCTGGCCCGGCAGTCGGTATGGGCGCATTTGCTCTGGCGTTGGCAATCCCATTTGCGTTGTTTGCAATGTTCCCGTCACTGCTCAAGGAAATGCCGCGTTCCGGTGGCTGGCTCAATTCCGTTAAAGTCGTTCTGGGATTTCTTGAACTCGCATTGTCTTTGAAATTCCTTTCGGTTGTCGATCTGGCTTATGGTTGGGGAATTCTTGACCGGGAAGTTTTCTTGTCATTATGGATTGTCATATTCCTGTTGTTAGGGCTTTATTTGCTTGGTAAAATCCGGTTCAGCCATGATGCACCATTGGAATATGTTTCTATTCCAAGATTTTTCCTCGCGTTGGCCTCATTGAGTTTTGTGGTGTATCTTATCCCCGGTCTTTGGGGAGCACCATTGAAAGCTGTAAGTGCTTTCGCTCCGCCACTGAATACGCAGGATTTCAATCTATATCATGATGACCCCATGCATTTTGACAATTATGATCAGGGAATGAGATATGCAGCCGAACATAATATGCCGGTTCTGCTTGATTTTTCCGGTTATGGATGTGTCAATTGCCGTAAAATGGAAGGGGCGGTTCTTGATGAACCATCGGTAAAAGCTCTCATTGAAGAAAAGGTCGTGTTCATCACGTTGATGGTTGATGACCGTACGCCTTTGACAGATCCTCAATCGTTGGAGATCAATGGTAAGAAACGCCTTATAGAAACTTATGGGGATCTATGGGGATATCTTCAGGAATCAAAATTCAAGGCTTCACAGCAGCCCTATTATATTGTGCTCGACAACGCCGGACAGCCGATGAATTCAATGCTGGGCTTTACTGAGAACGTCGATGAGTTCAAAGCTTGGCTCATGAGTGGAATTGAGAATTATGAAAAGTAATAGTTGCTATGCATACTCGCGAAGAAAAAATTGAGGCTTTAGGTCGTGTCATCGACACGCTTGATATCCTGCGTGTTCAGTGTCCTTGGGATCGCAAGCAGACAAACGAGTCTTTGCGGCCAAACACAATAGAGGAAGTGTATGAACTATGTGATGCGCTGATCAATTATGACAATGATAATATCAAGAAGGAACTTGGAGACGTACTTCTTCATATTCTTTTTTATTCAAAGATAGGTGAGGAATCGGATTCCTTTGATATTTGCGACGTGGCTGATGCATTGAATGCAAAGCTTATATTCCGCCATCCGCATGTCTTTGGTTCTACCGCGGTTGAAAACTCACATCAGGTGGAAGAGAACTGGGAGCAGATTAAGTTGAAGGAACGAGGTGGAAATCGAACTGTTCTTGCCGGTGTGCCTGCTGCTCTTCCGGCCTTGATAAAAGCATATCGTGTTCAGGAGAAAGCTGCAAATGTAGGCTTTGATTGGAATGATAATGCTGAGGTCTGGAATAAAGTCAGAGAGGAGCTTGATGAGTTTTCTGTAGAGGCGGATAAGATGTCGCGAGCGGATATGGAAGCCGAGATGGGCGATGTGCTTTTCAGCATTATAAACCTATCGCGCAAATATGGTATCAATCCGGAAAACGCGCTCGAAAAAACCAACAAGAAATTCATCCGACGGTTCAACTACGTCGAGGCAAAAGCTAAAGAGTCCGGACGGAATTTGAAGGATATGACGTTAGCGGAAATGGATCTTCTTTGGAACGAGGCTAAGGCCACGGAATAATTGACATGAATATGTTTGGACGATTGTTTATATCTGTCGCTGTTTTTCTCTGTGCGGTAATAATCCCGGCAGATCTTGTAGCACGGGAATTGGAAAATTACTCGATTGAAGCAAGTAAGTCCGGTGGTCAGATTGGATTCAAGATTGAGAAGATTGATTATCGTGACGATCTGACACGTGTTTATGGCTTTTTGATAGGAAAGCCACATACTTCAGGTCGTATTGACGAGATGATTTTTGTAGCCTCAACAGGAGAAAAACTTGATGCTACAGATATCGATGGCATTGATATGAAACGATGGTTTCAATGGGAAGATGATAATGCGATCTATGTAGAGATTGATTTCCCTCCGATGAAAATTCAATCAGAATTCACAATTATGCTCTCCGGACCGAAAGGACCGAGCAAATGGACAATAATTCAATCGAAGAAGTGAAACTGTGTGTAACGGAGAAACCGAGTGTCGCGAGAGATATTGCAGGTCTGCTTGGGGCAAATAATAAAGCCGATGGTTTTTATGAAGGCAACGGGTACGCTGTCACGTGGACCTATGGACATTTGTGCACACTGAAGGAGCCGGCGGATTATACCGAAATGTGGAAGCGATGGTCGCTTTCTTCTCTTCCGATGATTCCTCCGAGATTTGGTATCAAACTGATTGATCAGGAAAGCATAAAGCGTCAGTTCAAGGTTATAGAAACTCTGATTTCAAAAGCCGATGAGGTGATAAACTGTGGTGACGCCGGACAGGAAGGTGAGCTTATACAACGATGGGTGATGCAGAAGGCACGTACTCATTGTGAGGTTAAGCGTCTTTGGATCTCGTCGTTGACGGATGAATCAATTCGAGAGGGCTTCAATAATTTAAAGCCACAGGCCGACTTTGACAATCTTTATTATGCCGGTTTATCGCGTGCTGTTGGAGACTGGATTCTTGGTATGAATGCCACGAGGCTGTATTCATTAAAATATTCTGAACCAGGGAAAGTTCTGTCGATTGGACGTGTGCAGACCCCCACACTCGCAATTGTTGTTCAGCGGCAGCTTGAGATTGAGAATTTCAAGCCTGAGGATTATTGGGAAATACGCACGGAGTATCGTGACACTATTTTCTCTGCGGCTGCCGGAAAATACAAGTCTGAAGATGATGCCAACCTGGCGATGGCGGCTATTGAATCTTCGCCATTGGTTATTACGGATGTTCAGGAGAAAAAGGGTAGGGAATCAGCGCCCCGTCTTTTTGACCTCACATCTTTACAGGTGGAATGCAATAAGCGGTGGGGATGGTCGGCTGATGAGTCTCTGAAGATGATTCAGTCGCTTTACGAGAAAAAGGTTACCACTTACCCACGTGTGGACACGACATATCTTTCGGAGGATATTTACCCGAAAGTACCTCAGATATTGAAGCAGATGACTCCATACGCAGCATTGACAGCTCCTGTATTATCCGGGAAAATTACAAAAAGCAAGAAGGTCTTTGATAATTCTAAAGTGACGGATCACCATGCTATAATCCCGACCGGACAGTTACCTAATATGCTGAATGGAGATGAAAAGAAAATGTATCACCTCATTGCCCGTCGCTTCATCGCTGTGTTTTATCCGGATTGTGAATTTTCTACTACTACAGTGATGGCTGATATCAGCGGTCAGGTTTTCAAAGCATCGGGAAAGGTGATTTTGAAGCCAGGGTGGAGAATAATTTATCAGAAAGATAAAGATACTGCAGAAGATAGCTCGGAAAATATTCTCCCGAATTTTGAGAAGGGAGAAAGTGGAAGCCATAAACCTTCGTTGAATAAGAAACAGACTCAGCCACCTAAATATTACACGGAGGGTTCGCTTTTGAGAGCAATGGAAGGTGCCGGAAAAATGGTTGAAGATGAGGAGCTCCGTGAGGCTATGAAAGAGAATGGCATTGGTCGTCCATCAACTCGAGCCGCGATTATTGAAACGCTATTTAAGCGTGGATATATGATTCGATCCGGCAAAAGTCTGCGAGCTACTGATGCTGGAATAGCCCTGATTGCTACAATTAAGGAGGAGCTGCTTAAGAGCGCTAAATTGACAGGATTGTGGGAAAGTAAGCTTCGCAGAATTGAACGGGGACAATATTCCGCCCATGAATTCATTGATGAGCTTAAGAGTCTAATCAATGAAATTGTCATAAATGTTCTGAGTGACAACTCTTCTTCCCGAATTATAGTTGACGACGTTTCTGCTGAGAAAGGTGAGACTGCAAAAAAGAAAAAAACGGCGGCAAAAAAGTCTCCGTCAAAACCGGCTGTCAGAAAGCTTGAGCAGATATTGTGCCCTAAATGCGGATCCGGCCATCTTATAAAGGGGCGTTCCGCATATGGATGCAGCCGTTTCAGAGAGGGCTGTGACATGCTCTTGTCATTCGATCAATATTCTTCTGAATTGACTCCGGGAAAATTGAATGCTCTGATCAATAAGAAGTATGGAAAATGAATTAACAGAGATACTTCCGATTGTTGATGCGGAAGGAAATGTGATAGGACGAGCTTCACGTAGCGTGTGTCACGATGGAGTTTCTATGAAACTTCATCCGGTTGTTCATCTTCATCTGTATGACAGACAACGGGGCTTGCTATTGCAGAAACGGTCCTTGAAAAAACGTATTCAGCCGGGGGCATGGGATACCGCCGTGGGAGGACATGTGGATTATGGAGAAAGCATAGAGACGGCTCTTCATCGGGAAGCTCGTGAGGAGATTGGCTTTGATAAGGCTGTGGATGCTGAAAAAATAGCCTCATACGTTTTTGAATCCAATGTTGAGCGTGAGCTGATAAATGTATTCATTGTCGCATCACCTGCCGGTTTTACACCGGTAATATCAGAACCGGATGATATTGATCAGCTGCGGTTCTGGCCAGTTGGAGATATACTTGAATCAATTGGCAGAGGTGTATTGACACCTAATTTTGAACAGGAATTCGTTAAGATTGTTCTTCCTGCAATAGAAGGTTTATAGCTATGGGATTGTCAAATGAAATACTGCAATATGCTGCTGTTTCAGTAATTCTTGTATGCTGTCTGGTTTGGCTTGCTCGTCGCATCTTCCGGCGTAAAGGTTTATGTGGATGTGATGCAAATGAAAAATGTTCCGGTTGTCCTTTATCGGATGGATGCAGATCAGGCAGCAAGGGTAAGCGCACGCGCAAATGTGGGTGTGACAAGGATTAATCCGACATACGTTTCAGTAGATTGTAGGAGGGAGCTACGCCAAGCTGTCCGGCACGGCTGAGATCAGAACTTCCAGCATTTCTATTACCGAGAGTGAAGTATACATATCCACGGTTATAAAATGCCTCACCAAAATCCGGTTTCATCTCTATGGCTTTGTTGAATGCGCTTAACGCTGAAGTATAGTCCTGCATGGCTATGAACACCACCCCCATATTATAGTAGGCAAGATACATTTTTGGGGAGCTTTTCAGTGCACTTTCAAATTCAGTAATGACATCCTGTAGTTTTGCGCGGAACAAAGCAAGACTTCCAAGATCTCCGGTTTGTTTGTTACTTACGGCTTTGTCTGTCATAGCCTCGCGATATTTTGCAACAGCATTCATAAAGCTGGCAAGGGCAAAATCGGGTGCAAGTTGCAATGCTTTGCCGAAATCAGCAGAAGCACTCTGATAATTATGCAGTGTCATCTGGTTCATCGCTCGCCCGAAGTAGTCTATTGCGCGAGGTGAATGTGTGGACAGATAGGAGTTGTAGTACTCTATTGAGTTGAAATGACGTTTAATCTCAGTGCTGTCTGTGAGTGTGGCCTCGCGATTTGTAACTTGTAGCAGATAGTTTAGAGCATGCGTCCGGTTTACTTCATCAATTTCTTTGAGGTATTCGCCGGTTGGTTTCAGTTCTGTTGGAACAGAGTAATAGGTCGCTACAAAAATAGGCTCTGGTTCAATGCTGATATTTCTGTCCTGAATACGACCTCTGATGCCTTTACCATTGTAATCCTGATCAAGATTGGCATTGTCGGATATTGTTAGCAGCTGGTTGAATCGGGCAGCTGTCAGATCTTTTTCATCAGTAATATCACCGGTATCAAATAGATTTAGAATTTCATCCGCCGATGGAGATTTCCCGTTTTTATCTTTTTGCTGTTGCTTGGCCATTTTTATAGCTCGGTCGTAGTCTGTTTTGGCGTTTTTATCGCCCATCCTTTGACGAATATCAAAACGTAGCACGTAGGCTGAGGCCAGATCGGGAAATGAGTTTATTATAGCGTCCGCATCAGCTAAAGCCGCCTTATATTGTTTTAATTCATTATGCACGGATGCACGATTGAAAAGTGCTCTATAGTTCGTGGGATTCATGGCTATAATCTGGTCAAGATCTGCAAGAGCATTGTTGTAATCACGGACTTCAGTGCGTAAGACAGATCGATTGAACAGAGCGGTTGAATTAAGTGGATCAAGCTGTAGGGCATAATCATAGTCACCCATAGCACCGAAATAGTCGTCCAGCTTGTAACGCAAAAAGGCACGGTTGATAAACAATCCGCTATGCCGAGGCTGTAATTTTATGGCTTTATCCATGTCAGCAAGAGCCTGCTGATAGTTATGTTGCTGGTTTATGGCAATATCTGCACGGATGATGTAGGCATTTATGGCATTAGGATTGATTTCTATTGCTTTGTTTATGTCATCGAGAGCTGCAATTGTATCTTTTAGGGTGAGATTTAGGCGAGCTCGTCCTATATATGCGGCATCGAAGGACGGATGACGTTGAATGATATCAGTGAAACTGGCTGATGCTCCATCATAATCCTCTATTGATTCCTGGGCAAGAGCACGTTTGAAATTGAGATCCCAGTTGTCGGGCTGCATTGATAATGCCTTGTCATAGTCTGTGATAGCTTCAGGCGCATGCCCGAGGTTTTGACGGGCCATGCCTCTTAAGATATATGCATCCGTGATAAAGGGGTTACGATCTATTGCCATTGACGCATCTGCTTCTGCCCCACTGAAATCTTCAAGATTGAATTTTGCAACTCCACGATAATAATATGGTTGTGCAAGATATGGTTTTGCCCCGATCACCTGATTGAAATACTGTATTGACAGGACATAATCTTCAAAATAGATAGCATTACGACCAATCTGTATAACCTGATCTGTGTTGATTTGAGCCAATAAGCTTGGCATTGTCAGGAACTGAAGGAGAAAAAGAAATATGATATATGCTTGGCGCTTCATTGCGTGTGGGTCTTTTGATCATACAAATATAGGCCATGCAGATGGATTATCATGTATTTATGAAGTGAAAAAATATTAAGGTAGAAAGTGAACCATAGGCCGATCTGCTGGTGTTAGATATAAAAATCATCTATGTTATGGTGTCAAAAAAGCGTATCGTTGTTGTTGGCGGTGGTTTTGCCGGCCTCAACTTTGTAAAATATATAGACAAGTCGAAGTTTGATGTGATTCTTGTTGATCGCAACAATTACAATAGTTTTCCTCCTCTGTTCTATCAAATCGCATCAAGTGGGCTCGGCCCTGATAGTATATGTTTCCCATTCCGACGGGAGTTTTCAAAAGGGAAAGCAAGGGGTGTTGAGTTCCATATTGGGGAAATAGAATCAATAGATCTGACTGCGCGGAAATTGAAGACACAATATGAAGTTCTGTCATTCGATTACCTTGTTATTGCTGCTGGAACTACTAATAATTTCTTCGGCAACGACCGGTTGGTTGATTCTGTATACACGCTAAAAAGTACGGCGCAGGCAATGAGATGTCGCGACGAAATTCTTGATCGTCTTGAACGTGCAAGTATATGTGACGACCCTGAGGAGAGGCGAAGATTGTTGAGTTTTACGGTGGTGGGCGGTGGTCCTGCCGGCGTTGAGATTGCCGGGGCTTTAGGTGAAATGAAGAAATACATTCTACCGAGAAACTATCCGAGCATCCCGTCTGAGGATGTAAAGATAACTCTATTGGAAGGTACGGGAGCATTGCTTGGAGCTATGTCTCAGAAGTCTCAGAATGATGCATTGCATTATCTCGGACAACTCATGGTGGATATTCGTCTTGGTACCATTATGAAAGATTACACTGACAATACTGTAACTCTCAGTGATGGGCAGAGTTTTGATAGTGGAATGGTGATTTGGACAGCCGGCATTAAGGGCGTTGAAATCCAGACTTCGGGAGGTGTATTGCCTTTAGGGAAAGGTATGAGGATTAAAGTCGATGATTTTAATCGTGTGAATGGGTATGAAGATTTCTTATTCGCTTTAGGAGATATCTGCGTTATGGATACAGACGGGTATCCTGATGGACATCCTCAATTGGCTCAGGTCGCCATTCAGCAGGGGAGGAATCTTGCGAAAAATCTTAATCGTGGCGATTTCTTGTGTCGTTTCGCCTATAAAGATAAAGGCACTATGGCCACTATAGGTCGAAACAGGGCGGTAGCTGATATCAAGAAAACTCACATGCGTGGTTTCATAGCTTGGCTGGCCTGGATGTTTATCCATCTTATCTCAATACTCGGCATGCGAAATAAAATCAGCGTTTTGATTGATTGGATCTGGGGCTATTGTAATTATGGCACGTCATTACGGTTGCTCCTTTATCCGGCTCGACATCCGCTGAGATGGCATTGGGGTGAAAAATAGTTTGCCATCCCGATGGAAATGCTTACCTTTGCATCATGCAGCCGGGCATTTCGTCGCTCACCGGATTGGCCGGTGTGAGGAAAGTCCGGGCA
This sequence comes from uncultured Muribaculaceae bacterium, assembly GCA_910579185.1. Taxonomy (GTDB): domain Bacteria; phylum Bacteroidota; class Bacteroidia; order Bacteroidales; family Muribaculaceae; genus Paramuribaculum. The sequence continues at coordinate 350,612 of CAJTTG010000001.1, read as the reverse complement.
ACATAGAGCACCATACTTCTTAACGGGAAGCTGTGGGTGACCGCAGAGTAGTGTGACAGAAAATAACCGCCATATTTTGTATGGTAAGGGTGAAAAGGTGGGGTAAGAGCCCACCGGATGTCGTAGCAATACGGCATGCCGCATGCCTTATGGGTTGCAAGGCCAAGTATACCGGCATTTAAGGGCTGCTCGTCCATTGTCGGGGGGTAGGCTGCTTAAATCGTGGTGGTGACATCCGATTCAGATAAATGACGAAACGCCGTCAGTGGCCCCTTCGGGGTAGTGCTACGGCCGACATAACCCGGCTTATCGTCCGGCTGCATTTTTTTATTTATATTCTTAGTATGATTATTAATTCCGCTCGTTTTGTAATAAGCAATTCAGATGTAAAGAAATGCCCTGAGCATTCCAAACACGAATATGCATTTATTGGCCGATCTAATGTTGGCAAATCATCTCTGATCAATATGCTTACCGGTCGTAGTTCTCTTGCCATGACATCCTCAACGCCTGGCAAGACTATGTTGATCAACCATTTTCTTATAAATGACAGCTGGTATATAGTCGACCTTCCCGGTTATGGATATGCGCAGCGAAACAAAGACGCAAGGGATAAACTTCGCAAGATGATTGAGAGTTATATTCTCAATCGCCCCCAGATGACCAATCTGTTTGTGCTGATTGATTCCCGTCATGCTCCGCAGAAGATTGATCTTGATTTTTTCAACTGGTTAGGGGAGAATGGCGTTCCTTTCAGTATTGTCTTTACAAAGACTGATAAATTGTCAAAAGCAGCTGTCAAAAAAAGTATTGAGTCATATTGTGCCACATTGTTGGAGGCATGGGAGGAACTTCCTCCGGTGTTTGTCACGTCGTCATCCACCGGTGCCGGACGCAATCAGCTTCTTGATTACATTGAGCAATTGAACAATCTACCGATTGACCTGACTTAAATCAAGTCATAGATTGAACCGGCAAACAAAACACGTCGGATCCGTGTTCTATAGTCGTAAGAATATTAATAATTAAAGAAATATTATTGACTATGGAAACGAAACGAAAATGTTGTAAAAAAGCGGCTGCGTCAAAAGAAGAAAAAGCGCAGGGTGCACGCGAATATTCAGGCGTGGCAATCAATCGCGGTGATGACAATGCCGTTTCTCCGGAATTAGTCCGTGAGCGCACGAGCACGTTAAACAATAATCCTCGCAACGATCAATAAAAACGCAAAGCGGAGAAATGTTTAACGGCTTTCTCTTGAACGGGCAATCTGTTGGCGTGATAACTCCAGTTGCTTTGACAATCGCTCTTTCTCTAATCTGAGAAACTTATCACGTATAACTGTTTTTGCATACCGGTATTCGGTTGCAAGTGAATTTTTTTGAATGGATGGGAGTTCGGAATGCCGCTCCTGTCCATTCTCTCCTATGTATGTTAATCCGATTGCATCCTGATTGTGTCTGAGTATGAAATCGCCCAGCGGCGCACTTTCCGCCTCAGTGAATGTGATTGTCTCACATTTTCCGGATCGGTTATTGCGCTCTCCGTCAAAGGGGATTGTTGGGGTCTCGACAGTTTCCCCATTGGCAGAAAGGCGTACGGATGTACTTTTGATTGGATTAGGGGACGAAGATGTTATGTAGAATTTAAATCCGGGGGAAATGCGGCCGTGCAGGCCTGCGTCCGTCCTTGGATCTGTTTTGCCTATTTCCTTAGCCACGAAATATCCCTCCAATGGGTTGTCTACAAATGTTATGAGGTTTCGCAATGAATCTCCGATAATTGTATTGACGGCCAGAAGCGAATCTATCTCTGATAATTGCGCGGCGGTCCAACGCTCTTTTAGCTCCGGTCGCAATAGTGAAGCCTTTCGGCGAGTCTCAACAGCTTTTGGATATAAAGAATCGATTTCTGATAGAAGCGCCGATGCCGTTTCGTATTGACCGAGATCAAAACAATTTTTTGCCTGACTGTATTTATCTTCGGCTTCTTTCTCTCCGTTACGGTCACTGTTTTGGCAGGATATTGCGGAAGTTGCAAGTACCGCAATGAAAGATAATTTAATTAGTCCGTTGAACATTCTTTACTCCTTTCACGGTTGAAATTTTCTTAATTATATCATCAAGCACTTTCTTGCTTTCCACTCCGATTACAAGATATCCGTGGAACAAACCATCATGCGAGTCTATGGAGATATTCCTTAACGACGATCGGCTTTCTTTTGAAATGATTGATGTTACGTTCGTTACGATGCCTATATCATCAGTTCCCACTATACTGATTGTCGAAACAAAATGCGAACCGGCTTTCCCCGACCATCGTGTCTGGATTATTCGGTAAGGATAGCGCTCATGAATATGGGCTGCATTCGGGCATGTTTGCCGGTGGATTTTTATGACACCTTCCGATGACACAAACCCAAATACGTTGTCCCCGTAGATTGGATTGCAGCATCGTGCAAGTTTATAGTTCACGCCTTTCACTCCGTCTCCGATCACGAGCACGTCGTTTCCGGAATCAGAGCTTTCTGCCGTAGAGTCACCACGGAATGTGAATTCTTCCGCTGATCTGATTTCTGATGTCTGATCAACGGGTGATTCAAGTTGTTCATATTGCTCTATGACGTGGTTTACATCAATCTGTTCATCAGATATGGCATTGTAAAAATCAGTCACTGTTTTATAACCGAGCTTTTTGATCACTTTCATGATCTTGGCTTCTTCAACTTCTATTTTGCGGTTTTTGAAGCGGCGCTGGAGCAGCTCTTTTGCCAGTTCTGCGCGTCGGTTATTTATTTCATTGACTGTCTGGCGGATCTTGTTTCTGGCCTTTGATGTGACCACAATCGACAGCCAGTCAAGTTTGGGTTGCTGCGTGGATGATGTTATTACCTCAACCGTATCTCCGCTATGCAATTCCTGATTGATCTTGCAGCTACGGCCATTTATACGTCCGCCTACGCATGTACACCCCAGACGGGAATGTATCTGGAACGCAAAATCAAGAAGGGTGGCACCTACCGGAAGTTTATATAGATCTCCTTTGGGCGTGAATACAAACACCTCCTTGCTATAGAGATCCATGTTTAGGTTACGCATCAATCCCATTGGCGACGATGCAGAGTCCTCAAGAATCTCACGTACATGATTCATCCATGAATCAAGATCGTTTTCGCTCTTGATACCTTTGTATTTCCAGTGAGCGGCGACACCTGTTTCGGCTATCTCATCCATCCTGCGGGATCTGATCTGAACCTCAACCCATTTATCCTCCGGCCCGAGCACGGTTATGTGAAGTGATTCGTATCCATTGGATTTGGGAACAGATAACCAGTCTTTCAGTCGCGATGGATTCGGCTGGAACATATCTGTCACAACAGAATATGCCAGCCAACACTCACTTCGCTCATGGTCGCGGTCAACGTCAAGAATGATGCGGATGGCGAACAGGTCGTAGATCTGTTCAACATCGTTATGCTGTTTCATCATCTTGTTCCATATCGAGTATATGGACTTGGTGCGGCCTTTGATCTCAAATTTCAGTCCTTGACGCTCCAACGCCTCTTTGACCGGACGTATGAACGAGGCTATATAGGCATCGCGTGATTGTTTCGTGGCGTTAAGCTTTCCGGCTATACGCGTAAACATCTCACGGTTCGTGTATTTAAGTGATAGATCTTCAAGCTCGCCCTTAATCTTATACAAACCGAGTCTATGAGCCAATGGGGCATATAGATAGCTGGACTCCATGGCTGTTTGCTGCACCATCTCTTGATCCGGATGATGATTTATGGCGCGCATCACGACAAGACGGTCAACAATCATTATGATCACCACACGGATATCCTTTGCCAATGTGAGCATGAGATTCCGGAAGTTTTCCGATGCAACCGTTCCATGTTGAGAATATAGTTCTTGCACATTTTCCAACCCTTCCACGAGGGTTGCTATATCATCATTCCATTTCTCCGAAATCTCGGATAGGGTTATGTGTTTTGTACGGAACAGGGGGTATAACAATACGGCTGCAATAATGCTGCGGTCAGGCGCTATACTGTGACAAAGCTCCGCTGCCGTGGATAAGCTTCGCCACAATCGGTTTATGCCGTTAAGATCATATTCGTTTATTTCTGCCTCATTTGTGGTGGCAGAGAAGCTATTGTCCCGGATATGTTCTTTCAGAATCTCCAGATCCTGCCGGGTCAGCAGGGAATCGGCTTCACGGAGTAACTTTCCATAAGCCGATGCTATGTCATTTAATTTTGAGATTTGTTTACCCATTGTATCTTCTTTCTTTGCAAAAGTATTCAATTTGAATATCAATAGCAAATCTATATCACGTTTTGTTCAGCTCAATTCCAATTTTCCCACCGGCATAATTGAGACATGTATATAGCTCGCTGGCGTTCTATTCCGATGTAATCGGCCTGCGCTTGCTGGAAATAATTGACTTGCTGCAGATAGTCTATCAATGTGATTTGTCCGGCATCCAGAGCCATGTTGAGCAGTCTGATATTATCTTTATCCTCGATGACAGCCCTATATTGGTTAATCTCTGTGTTCAGGTTGACCACTTGTCTATACAGAGTTTTGATTTCATTATGGATCTCTGATTGCACTATCTCTTGTGATGTCTCTATGAATGTTCTTCTGCTTGCTATCTCCGATTTCTTCTTTCTGTTTGAGAATATTGGAAGTGTCAGACCTATAGACACTCCATTGAAATGTTCGCCAAGTTCGTAATCATGACTATATCCCACGGAAAAGCTCGGGATATAGCTTTGCCTTACCACGTTGCTTTCATGCCTGATGGCTTCGGATTGCATGGTCAGTGCTTGTATGCTCGGGTCATGTATTTGTGCTGTTTGTATGTAATCATCCACATTTCCTGGTTCTACATTAGGGAAATCACTAAGGGTGGCCAACTCGTTCGAGCAATCTTTTCCGCCATTTAAATTTTTTATGGTTTGCTGATGCCCGGTCAGCGTATTTTGGGCTTCATTTAATTGTCTTGAAGCTGCAATACGTTCTATTTTGAGCTTGTTCACATCAAGCTTGGAAATCTCACCAAGTTCTGCACCTCTGTTGTATATTATGATCAGTGAATCGATTCTTGCAAGTTGATCATTATACAGAGCGATCAGTTTTCGGGTGTAGATATATTCAATCAATGCATTTCGTATATTCATGCGCAGCTCGTTTTCTTGAGCCGAAAGGTTTTGTGTCAGTGCCTCCACTTCCGCATTGATCTGCTTTTTTCGAGCAGAATACACTCCTGGCCATTCGAAACTCTGACTGACTCCGACACTCCATTTATTGCCGATTCCGCGCTGTCCCCATTGATGACTCAGATCCAATTCCGGGTCTGAGAGATTGTTTTTCTGTTGCAATGACAATATCTGCGATTGTGTGTTGATCGAGTCAGCTTTCAGCGTCTCATTATTGGATGTTATGAAATCAACACAATAATTGAATCTTTCATTCTGTGCGGCGATTGTTATTGTCAGACTTACTCCTATGAGTATGGATGTTATTGCTCGTTTCATTGTTTTTTCGATTTTTTGATATAGGAGTAGAGGATTGGTACAATGTAGAGATTAAGGATTGTAGACGTAATCAGTCCACCGAGAATCACGAGTGCCATAGGTGATTGGATCTCATTGCCCGGTTCTGTCCCTCTGACCGCCAATGGGATCAGGGCTAATGCCGAGGTCAATGCAGTCATTATTATCGGGTTTAATCGGTCGGACGATCCTTTTAATAATCTTTGCCTGAGAGGTACACCGGTTTCTTTGAGAGAGTTGTAACGTGAAACCAGTAGCATTCCGCCTCGGGTGGCTATTCCCATCAGTGAAATGAATCCTATGATTGCCGGTATATTCAGCTCTCTGCCGGTTATGAAAAGCATTAGCACTCCGCCAACTATTGCAAGCGGCATATTCGTCAGTATAACCAGAGCCTGAGGGATACTGTGGTATTCATGCATGAGAAGCAACAATATGAGCAGTATTGCTCCTGCGGAAGCAATGACAAGTGTCCGTGATGCTTTGGCTTCGTTCTCAAACTGTCCGGCATATTCTATGTAGTAATTCTCCGGTATCGTCACCTGTTTATTTATCACTTCTTTAATGCTGTTGACTGCATTCCTCAGATCTGTCCCTTCAACATTGGCCGAGACAACCATACGGCGTTTCACATTCTCGCGTTTAATGGTGTTTGGCCCACTCGACGACACGATCTCAGCCACATAGCTCAGAGGTATTTTCCCTATGTTGGAGTCGATCATCAGGTTTGTCAAATCAGCGATGCCGTCACATTCATTAGGATCTATCTTGAGTACAATATCATAGGGTACGCCCTCGGTAAATACCTGTGATACTGTTATACCGGCTGTCATTGTTTCGATTGCGGATGTGAAATCCCGGTTTGTGATCCCGTATTTTGCAAGTAATTCACGTCGTGGGCGAATGTCTATCTGTGGACGTTCAATCTGTTGTTCCATATTGACATCCACAATCCCGTCTACGGCTGAAATATGATCTTTGATATCTCGGGCTATTCTCCGGAGCGCGTCAAGATCCTCGCCGAATACTTTGATTGCAACCTGAGCTTCCGTACCGGAAAGCATGGCATCTATGCGGTGGGAGATTGGCTGACCGATCTCGATATTTGTTCCCGGTAGATGTGATAGCTTGTGGCGCAGATCGGCGACCATTTCCTCGCGGCTTTGGCCTGATAGAGTATAAGGTGCTTCGATCTCCGACATGTTTATTTCGAGTGAATGTTCGTCAAGCTCTGCACGTCCTGTTTTGCGTGCTGTGGTCTTTATCTCCGGGATTGACAATATGATCTTTTCAGCTTCCCGTCCGATTCTGTCGCTCTCTTCAAGGGATATGCCGGGCAATGTCGCTACATTGATTGTCAATGACCCTTCGTTGAACGATGGCAGAAATCCTCTTCCAAGCGTGAAGAAGCATGCAATCGCGCCGGCTACGGTGATACCGGTTATTATCAGTATTTTTTTGCGGTTGCCAAGTGCGGAATCTAATGATTTGCAATATAGTTGATTGAGCTTGCGCGACAGCCATGGCTCTTTCGTTGTTGAGGATGACTGTTTTTCCCCTGCGAGAAGATAGCTGCATAGAACAGGAGTCACGGTCAATGCCACGATGGTGGATGCCGCAAGTGCGATTATGAATGCGAGTCCGAGTGGGATAAGCAATCGCCCCTCCATCCCTGATAGGAAAAACAGCGGAAGGAAACTGGCCACTATTATCAAGGTGGAATTAAGTATGGGGAGTCGGACTTCTTTAGATGCTTCAAATACAATTGTTCTTATCGGCAGTTGTTCGTCTTTTGGAAGACTAAAGTTCTGACGTAATCGTTTATAGACATTTTCAACATCGACAATTGCGTCGTCAACCAGCGACCCGATAGCGATTGCAATACCTCCGAGAACCATCGTGTTGATGGTCATACCCGACAGGCTTAATATCAGCAGTGTGACTATTATGGATAATGGGATAGCCACTATGGATATTATTGCCGTCCTGAAATTCATTAGGAATATGAATAGCACAATCATTACGAATATTGAGCCTTCAAGCAAAGATTCCTTTAGATTGTTGACTGAACCCGATATGAAATCGTTCTGGCGGAATATGTCGGTGTCGATTTGAATATCACTCGGCATTGTTGCCTTTAATTCACCAAGCATCCGGTCAATGTTTTCAGTGATTTTCTCCGTGCTTGCCCCACGTTGTTTGGTAACTGTGACAAGCACTGCATTCTGTGTCTTTACCGATGCTGTGCCCAGTTTGGGGCTTTGCGCGCCGATTACGACATCTGCTATATCGCCTATGGTCACTGTCTCGCCCTCTGCATTGCTGCGCACAATGCTTTTGGCTATATCCTCGGGGTTATTGCTGTGTACCTCCGCTTTGATAAGATATTCATTCCCGTAATCATAGATCACACCTCCCGAACCATTTTGATTCAGGCTCTCCGAGGCATCCCTGACCTCTTGAAGTGTGATTCCGAAGTATTTCATCCTGTCGGGTTTTAGCCGTATCTGATATTCAGCTACGTCGCCACCGATAACTGATACTTGGGACACTCCGCCAAGCGACAGGATTCTTGGGCTTAATGTCCGGTCTGCGATTGTACGTAGCTCTGTGGCCGTGGTCGCACCGGTGGATCTTAACCCGATGATCATGATTTCACCCAAAATTGATGATTGTGGTCCAAGAACCGGTGTGCTTGCCGAGGGCGGCATTTGTCCGGCAAGGTTTGCGATCTTTTCCGAAACAGTCTGTCGCGCTATGTTGGGGTCTGCATTCCAGTCAAATTCTACCCATACAACGGAAAATCCTGTTGAAGATGCAGAGCGGACGCGTCTCACGTCAGCAGCTCCGTTCAGGGCTGTCTCTATTGGATACGTGATGGTACGTTCTACTTCTTCCGGTGTCATGCCGGGAGCTTCAGTCATTATGGTGACGGTCGGAGCGTTAAGATCCGGAAATATATCAATGTCCGTGTCAATTAGCGACAGACATCCCCAGATCAGTAATGCTCCGGTAATAACAAGTATTGTAAGACGGTTTTTTAATGAAAACCGTATGATTTTGTCAAGCATGATCTGAAGGTTTTAGTGGTTATGGGAATGGCCTTGTGGAATATTTCCGCCCTGCTCTGAAAGGCGCACTATTGTCGCTCCTTTCACAACTATATTCTCTCCTTCGTGTATTCCTGATTTAATCTCTGTCTCAATTCCGTTCGACAGACCGGGGATCACTTTACGTTTCTCATAGCTGTGGCTTCCGGTCTTGACATATATGAAATAATTCCCTTGCTGTTCGGTAATAGCCTCATTTGGTACGGAATATGCTGTCTCCTCACTTCTGCATATCAGGCTCACATCAACAAATGATCCGGCCGACAGGCTGCCATCATTATCGATAGTGAATGATACAGGTAGATAGCCTGTCTGTGAGGATACGGATACCTGATCGTTTGGAGAGAGTGCCGTACGTTTCCCATTAAGCGAATCAATGCTGATCCAATTCTCTGCGTAGGGCGTCCTGATATTTGCTGTAATGATGGAGGATAGTTTGTCCCTGTATTTCTCAGGCAGATCGGCTTGCAGTACGAGAGACCTGTTTTTCCCTACAATTGCTATCGGGGTTCCTGCATCAACGTAATCTCCGGAACGGACAAGCAACTGCTGTATCACACCATCGATTGACGACCGTACAGTCCCCGAAGCCGCACTTGGCGAATAGGAGGCGAGGGCGCTCTGATATGCTGCTGATGCCGCGTTGTATTCGCGCTTGGTCACAATCCCTTCTTTCATCAACGGCTCAAGTCGCTCAAGCTCTTTTTTTGCTGTTGCCACGGCCACTTTGGCGGCTTGATTCGTATCTCCGCCACTTATTCCCTTGGCGGAGATTTGCCCGATTGATGCACCGGATCTGATCGGTTGCCCGATTGTTATGTTTTTCCCTAATGTGAGAATGCCTGCTGTGGGAGCAGATATTGTTGCCTGATCATTGGAATTGTTGAGGATTCGGCCTGATGCTCTGATCACTTCGTTGAATGGTTTTGATTCGGCCGGACGCGTCTCAATGCCAAATTTACTTGCGTCTTCTTCGCTGACTGTTATCGAACCGTCGTGTTGGCTCTGTGCTTCGGCATTGTTATGGTCTTTGTCGTCATCGCTTTCTTTATGTTGATAGACGCATGAATACGAAGTGGTTATAATAGTGGCGTAGAGTGCCACCATAATTAGATTGATCTTCATTATGGATTCCGTTATGTTATGGGGTTATGCGTTGTGCGTCAACACTCTGTGCTGACAGGTATTTATGCCTCGGATATATCAGGCACGCGGTGAACCTCGGTAACGGTTTTCTTCGCCGGCTAATGGCGGAATGTGTATCTGTTGAAGATCTGGATTATTGTTCTCTTGTGTCTTTGTGACTGATGGACTTGGGATATATGATATGCCTGAAGCCGCTTCGCAATCAGTCAGGATCTGAATGTTTGATGCTTGTTTAGTTGACAGGATTGATGCCGTCAGCGTCACGATATTGCAGTTGTCGGTATTGCATTCGTGGGTGTGATGTGTTTTGTTGCCTTGGGTGCTGTTCTTGTCTGCATCATGTGTGTGGCAATAGATATTTCCGTCGCTTGATATTCCAAGCTTGCATGACGCAAATGGGATTTCAGCACTGCCGTCGCATTTATGATGATGATATCGCGTTGCACTGGTCATGCTGATCAGTGCAATAAGAAATAAAGCGATATATTTTCCGATATGTTTCATCATCATACTGCTGCAAAGATAATGCTATATTTTGTAACAACCAATCATTGAGGATGCAACAAAGTGGCAAACATTATGCCGCGGCTTTATTTTTGTGACTTGGAGCTGTTTTCTCCAAATAGCAGTTCTTTGTCCGTCTCGATGAGTGGCATGGCTATCTCCTCGGGGATAAACTTCCAGTTCCGGTCAATGGTAGGAGTTATGCGCCGTCTGCTTTCAACCAGTTTCATAAGATAGTATCGTAGATCTTTATCAGTGGTGGTGATCACTCTTGTTTTCAGATCTTCGGGTGAAAGTCCGCAGCCGTCTGTCAGATGGTTACCTCCGCCTCCGGCTCGATATGAGTTGACGGCTACTGTATATGTGCTTGTCAGATCAAATGGTCGGCCATCCGATAGCGATTTGATTTCAACTCTCTCGCCTTTGGGTTTTGTGATGTCAACTGTATAGTCTATTCCTGCTGCGGAGTCAAAATTATAAGAAGGGTTTTTCAGCCGGTTGTTGGCTGGGGTTGGATTCTCTGATACGAAATTGATCAGATGTGGATTATTTGATTGCTCTGGCGATTGTATCCATAACGAATAGCTGTATTCGAGATAGTCTTTGATCTCCTTCCCGGTAAGCTGCAATGTCGATAGCATGTTCTCGTATTTGTATAGTGTGAACATATCGGCGATGCGGAGTGGACCTGCTGCTATTGAGCCGTCAAAGGTGAGGGGAGCGGCCATCGAGATATCCGCATCGGTGATCTGCAGCTGCAGGTCATGCAATAGCGTCATGAATGCTGATGGACCGAAAAAGGCATCTCGCGTATAGATTGAATCTGTAATTTGGGCAATCTCGCGATTTACGAATTTGTCAACATCGGATTTATATTTTGCAAAATGCTCTAAAAATTTTTCTGAAGGCTTTATTGAGCTTACATCCATAAGTCTCGCTTCTGTTTTCAACGCTTCGTCAGGGTTATTCTTGGAAAGGGTCAATATCCCGATATTCAGGGCATTATTGGCCGGGTTAAGAAGCTGTACTGTCTCTCCTGAAACATTATGCAGCGTATCGCAGAAGGTCTGATGGTCATGCCCCATAAGGACGGCATCGAACCCGGCCACATTCCTTGCCACCGTCATAGACGCGTTCTCTATGAATCCGGCAGTGGTTTTTGACGCGTCGCGTCCTGAGTGGAATAACCCGATAATCGCATCAGGATTTTCTTTCTCTTTAATGATCTTGATCCATTTAGAAGCTGTTTCTTCCATTGGATCAAAACGCATGCCGCTCCATAGGTTCTCTGGAAGCCATGCTGGTATTGCCGGTGTCAGAAGTCCGAGGACTGCTATTTTCATATCCCCTCGTGATATTATCGTATATGGCTCGAAATATGGCTGTCCTGTGGCTTTATCAATGACATTAGCCGCAAGTATCGGTGTCCTGGAGCCACGTCTCACTCTATCATATACTGCATGTCCTGTCTCTATGTCATGATTGCCGACTGTAGCAGCGTCAACATTCATGAAGTTGTATATCTCTGAGGCAATATGTGGCGTAATGGTATCTATGTAGTTGTAATAATAAACTGTCGGCTGCCCTTGTAGAATGTCACCATTGTCAAGCAATACCACATTCTCGGACCCTTCTTGTTGCCGGATATTCTCTATTGCGGTTGCTACTCGTGCATAGCACCCGGGGGCATCTTGCAATCGGATAAAGTCGTATGGGAAAAAGTTACCATGCACATCGGTGGTGTATGCGATAGTGACTTTTTTCTGTTTGTTGATGGGCTCTGCTTGAACTTCAGATGTTGAGACAGATGTCGCAATAATCATTATCGGTAATATAAGTTTTCGGATCATTGTATCAGAATGCATTGCACTTTTCCTATTTTTAATTCACCTTCTAATTTCAGAGGGATATGTTTTTCATCGGTTGATAGCCACGCCTTGATTGGGCTTGATGTCGTTTTCCCATTTTCAGACGTGAACGTAAAAGTCACTTTATGGGTTCTTTTATTCTGACCGTCAATTTTGATGGTCTCAATCCCATGATAGCTTATTTTCAGCACTTCTTTCCGCTTGCCTGAAAAAATATTTATTACGTGGGGTGTGCCTGAGGTCATATTGGAGAAATCTAATCCTCGCAGGTAATAGAACGAGGATAGAAGATCCACGGCATTCCCGTTTGCTGTCAGTGAGGTCTCATTGCGGCTGACGGATTTGTCCTTTTTCCCTCGCCGGAGTCTGACGCATGATGCTGATGTAGTGTTGCCATTGCGGCTGAATGTGACTTTGTCGTTCGCGTATGCTCCACCCTCATGTGCTATCCTGGTATATGATGACGGCAGTCGTGTCTTGGTATTGAATGTTGTCAATAGTGTGTCTCGGACTTTATACACATGGTCTGCCCATGGTTCTGTTCGCGCACACATTGATGCATGACTTGACCCGTCACTGCGGTGACTGATATTGAAGGTGGCTCTTCCGGCCTGTTTGTTGACCAGCCCCCAGCGGTAGACTATCTTGTAGCGTAATGTCTCTGCTGATTTTTCGGAAGCGGATAATGTGGAAAAAGCTATTGATATTGCTAAGAGGATTGTGAGGAGATAGTGTCGTTTCATTTGTGTGTGTTTAGTTCAAGAAAAGGTAGCGAGATCCGGGAGGATTGCTCTATGCGTTTGTTGCGCCAGCATTTGCGGCACACGGCTATGTAGCGGTCATCGCCGCCGATCTCTACCTGTGCGCCTTCTTCAACGAAGTCTCCCTTTGCATCTATTCGTGCGTTGATAATTGTTTTTCTTCCGCAATTGCATGTCGATTTGATCTCATCAATGGTGTCTGCAACTTCAAAAAGGCGGCGTGATCCTTCGAACAAGTGGCTTTGGAAGTCGGTTCTGAGCCCATAACAGATCACATTTGACCCGAAGTCATCAACAATGCGTGCAAGTTGATCCACCTGTTCCTCAGATAGAAATTGAGCCTCGTCAACCAGAATCCAGTCTATTACGGTCATCTGCTCTTCAAACAGCTCTTGGGCAAGCTCATAGATGTTCGTGTCGTTATATATCCACCGGCATTCGCGTTCAATGCCGATTCTGGATTTGATCACATTTTTCCCATCTCGGTTGTCTATAATCGGCTTCAGGCACACGTAGCGCATGCCACGCTCTTCAAAATTATAGGCCTGTGTAAGAAGTAGGGCTGTTTTTGCGGAGCCCATAGTGCCGTAGCGGAAATATAGTTTGCCTTTTCGGTTCATATCTTCAGGTTTCAACGTGTGTGTCCACACGGGGGTTATGGTATTGATCGGTATATCTATGCCGGATCTCTTCGACAACAAAGTTAATAAAGAATATTTGAAAGGATTGAGAGTATGTTTATTTTAACATTCTGTTTGCTTTTGATATTTTGTTTGCTTTTTATAGCGGATCTTTAGGAATGAAGTTGTTTTATCGGTTACTTTGTACATTGACGAAGCTCTGATTCCGGATATCCATAGAATTTCTTTATCGTTCATTAATAATGGAATCCGGTTTTTTAGTGCAGCCGGCACTCGTGCTTCTGCAAGAATATCACTGACAAGTTTTGTGCCTTTCATTCCAAATGGTTTTATCCGGTCACCGGTTTGTGGATATCTGACGGATAAATCCGTTATTTTGATTTTGGAGGCATCGAAATATGCTATGTCTGGATTTCTGTCAGGATGGAATTCCGATATGTCGTGTTCTTCAATATCATAAAGATCATGTAGTGCTGCTGCCGATGGCCCATGGTTGTCTATCTTGATGAGTGATCCTCTGTCTATGGTCCATATATGGTCGGCGGAACTGAATGTCGCTCCCGTACTGTTGGCAGCGGCAATTATATTTTCTGCCTGTGTTCGTGAAAGGCCATAGGACTTGAACCATTCATAGACCATCAAGGCTGCACTGGGTTCATTCTCAATAAGTTTTTTGAGATCTATAGTGACCGGGGCTACATCTGTGGTATAAAGCTTCTTTTTATCTTCAAGTAGCTGACGATACAATTTCTCTTGATCCTGTATGTTGGAAATGGTTCTTAACATCCCATTCCGTGCGTCCGGGAAATATCTTTTTATTTCTGGAAGAATTTGGTTTCGGATTTTATTGCGAGAATAATCGTTTGTCAGATTGGATGAATCTGTGATGTATGTCAGCCGCATCCTGTTCAGATATTGCTCGATGTCTGTTCGCGATACTGTCAGCATTGGCCTGATGACATGACGTTCATTTTTTGCGAGCATACCTCTCAACCCGGAGATTCCGCTTCCGCGCAGTAGATTGAATATGGCGGTCTCGCAATTATCATCTGAGTTGTGTCCCACGGCGATCCCCAAGCCGTTATGTCTCTGCCTTAGCTCTTCAAACCAACGGTATCTCAGATCCCGGCAGGCTACCTCTATTGAACTTTCGTTTGTCGCGCTGCGGTACTCGCCCACATCAAAGTGCTCGACAAGGATTGGAACGTTGAGCTGTTTGGCTATGCTTCTTGCATGGAGTTCGTCTCTGTCGCTTTCTTCTCCGCGCAGATGGTAGTTGCAATGCGCGGCAATGCACTTGTAGCCAAGAGTTGTCATAACGGACAATAGCGCGACGGAATCGGCACCTCCGCTCAATGCCACAATCATTGGCTTGTCGGTATGAGGCAGAGGAAGCCCGGTTTTGGATATAAACCCTTTGATCGAAGCTACAAATGTATCAGTTGTATCAGTCGGCATTTTTTGAGTTTTTCTGGTAGTGACGGCACACGCTTGTAAGTCCGCAGTTAAGGCAGTCCGGGCGGCGTGCTTTGCAGACATATCGCCCGTGAAGTATTAGCCAGTGGTGCGCAGTCCCGATCAATTCTTCTGGTATATGGCGTACAAGGGTCTGTTCGGTTTGTAATGGATTTTTGCTTTCTGTTGTCAACCCTATGCGTTCGCTGACGCGGAAAACATGTGTGTCGACTGCCATAGCTGATTGTCCGAAGACTACCGAACGGACCACATTGGCTGTCTTCCGTCCCACGCCGGGTATTTTCAATAGTTCTGATAGTTCCGATGGTACTTCTCCGCCAAATTGCTCTACAAGCGTACATGCCATACCATGCAGATTTTTTGCCTTGTTGTTTGGATAGGACACGCTGCGTATATATTCAAATATTTCATCAATGGTTGCGGCAGCCATATCTGCCGGAGTAGGAAATGCTTGAAATAGGGCCGGGGTGATCATATTGATCCGCTTGTCTGTACATTGTGCCGACAGGATCACGGCGACCAATAGTTGATAAGGATTTTCGTAATGAAGTTCCGTCTCTGCTACCGGCATGGATGCCTGAAACCATTCGATCACTTTCTTATATCGTTCGGAGATTGTCATAGGTCAGATCAGTCTTGTTATTTTTTCTGTGCCCCACATTCCAAGTGCGCATGCTGCGATTCCGCCAACTACTGTTATGGCGATATACGCAAGTGCCTCTGTGTACTGTCCGTTGCGGAGCATCAGGATCGGATGTAGGGAAAATGCTGAGAATGTAGTGAAGCCACCCAAAAATCCGGTTATCAGTAAGCGGTTCAAGGACTCGGGGGTGGAAGAAATCTTCCCGATAATAACCCACAGGATGCCTATCAGTAGGCATCCTGTAAGGTTTGTGACAACGGTGTTGAACTGGTTGTTTGCAAATAGCTTGATATGTTCTGTCCCATATCTTGCTATACACCCGGTTGCGCCACCCGTGGCAACTAATATCATCTCAAGCGCAACTCCGCTCATGATCTGGTATGGGGTTAATGCGCGCTTTGGAATTCTTCCAGGAAGCGGCGGTCATTTTCAGAAAACATGCGCAGGTCTTTTACCTGATATTTAAGGTTTGTGATGCGCTCTATACCCATTCCAAGTGCGAAGCCGCTGTAGACTTTTGAATCAATTCCACATGCGTCAAGCACGTTGGGATCCACCATTCCACAGCCGAGAATTTCCACCCATCCGGTATGTTTGCAGAAGGAACATCCTTTGCCTCCACACAGATTGCATGAAATGTCCATTTCCGCAGAAGGTTCTGTAAATGGGAAGTAGCTGGGACGAAGACGGATCTTTGTCTCTGGGCCGAACATCTCTTGTGCAAAATACAGAAGTGTCTGTTTCAAGTCCGCAAATGATACGTTTTTATCAACGTAGAGGGCTTCTACCTGATGGAAGAAGCAATGGGCTCGTGCGGAGATGGCCTCATTGCGGTACACACGTCCGGGGCAGATAATGCGGATTGGAGGCTGGCTGTGCTCCATGACTCGTGACTGAACCGATGATGTGTGTGTGCGCAACAGAACATCGGGATTGCGTTGGATGAAGAAGGTATCCTGCATGTCTCTGGCAGGATGATCGGCTGCGAAATTCAATGATGAGAACACGTGCCAATCGTCTTCTATTTCCGGACCCTCGGCTACGGTGAAGCCAAGTCGGGAGAAGATTGAAATGATCTCGTCACGGACTATCGACAATGGGTGGCGTGATCCCAGTGGCATGATCGCCGGTGTTCTGGTCAGGTCAATGGATTCGGTTCCGGATTCTGCCTCTGAAAGTTGCTCACGCAGACCATTGATCTTTTCGGTTGCAATGTTTTTAAGTTCATTCAGGGCTTGTCCTATTGTTTTTTTCTGGTCAGCCGGGACAGTGCGGAAATCATTGAATAGCAATGAAACTGCACCTTTCTTGCTGAGATATTTGATGCGTAGTTCTTCTACTTCAGCCTCTGATTTGGCTGTAAGTGTCTCGAGTTCTGCTTTTAGACTGTTTATTTTGTCAATCATATCTTTTTCGATTTGTAAAATCACGATTGGTTCTTCCTTTTTTATTCGGCAGATTCCGCTTGGGTGGCTTTGTATGTAGCCATGGCTGCCTCAACGTCATTGATGAGATCCTGATCCTGTTTGTCGCGGCTAACGATTGTTCCGTCGGGTGCGATCAGTATGATGCAGGGGATTCCTGATATGCCGTACAGATCTGTCGGGATTGTCTGGGCATTGAGGATCATATCCCAGGGCAATTGGTGTGTCTCGATAGCTTTTTGGGTGTTTTCAGGCTCATCCCAAACGGCTACTCCGAGAAATTCGAGTCCTTTGCCGTTGTATTTGTTGTACAATTCTTTGATGACTTTTGTCTCGCGGATGCATGGACCGCACCAGCTTGCCCAGAAGTCGACCAATGTATAATGATCGTTGCCTACATAGTCGCTGAGCTTCTGAGTCTTGCCGTTGTTTGTGATGGAAAAGTCTTTGTATTTTTTGCCGACGGATGTTTCTTCCTTTTTAATGAGATTTGCTCTCATGGCCTTGACTCTTTCAAAATTCTCAAAGCGAGGATATTCTTTAAGTTGGTTGTCAAGCTCAGCAAGGTTCTGTGCGCTTGATGCGTTCTCGAGGAATAGGATGTAGCCCAGAATGTTGTCTGAGTTTTCTTTCAGGGTTGTTGCGACAATATTGTTGTACTTTCCGATGATTTCCTCACGTCGTTTGTCAGCGGTGGAGTCATTGGGAATGGCGCGGAATTCTTTGGCCAGTTCCGCCAGCTGGGATTGCATTCCGTCCAGTTTGCCATTCAGCGAACCGGTGCTTTCGATCGAACGGCTGGCCGGGGTGACGGTGATGTTTGCCGGCTCAATGATCAGATCGCCGATCCTGTCGCCGTCGGCTAACAGACGTGCATAGAAAGGATCTTTAATCGCTCCTTCAAATTTTGCAACGCCATTGTCAACGAGTGCGCTGTCTACTTTTGCCCTGGTGTCATAATCGAGGATATATACATAGATGCCATCTTCGTCAGGCGTGAGGTTTACGGTAAGGGAGTAGTTGGATGGTTCGGTGGCATTTGCGCAGGAAACTGCTATTGATGCCAGCATTGTTCCGAATAAGGTTTTGCTTTTCATTGTTGTTGCGGTATAAAACGGATTGTTTTTTATTCTTCTGCAAAATTAGTGCTTTATTTTGATTTTGGTTGCTTTTTTGCGCTTTTCAACTTCTTTTTAAACGAATATTGTTACTTTTGTGCCGTAATTTTCACAAATTTATCTGATATATGGTATTTCAAGACACCCTTAACGGGTATATTATACAGTCAATTCGCTCTAATTGGGAACTTCCGGCGCTGACTGATTTCAATGGTGTTTCGTATAGCTACAAGGATGTTGCAAGAAAAATAACCAAGATCCACATCTTGTTCAGGCGGTCTGGTCTGAAACCTGGCGATAAGGTTGCGCTGTGTGGAAAGAATTCGTCGCAGTGGGCCGTGGCTTTTATGGGTATTGTTTCGTATGGAGCGGTTGCGGTGCCTATCCTGAATGAGTTCAAGCCCGACACGATCCATCATCTTGTGAACCATAGTGAATCACGTATCCTGTTTGCTGATCTGGCCATTTGGGAGAATCTCGATGGTGATTCAATGCCGGAACTCGATGGTATTTTTAATCTGAATGATTTTTCTCTTTTCTCATGCAGAAATGAAGATCTGGCTGATGCGAGAGCGCATCTTAATGAGTATTTCGGGGCGATGTTCCCGGAGCGTTTCACTGCCGACAACTTCAAGGTGTATGCCGACGAACGACCCGACGAGGTTGTTATTAACTATACTTCCGGTTCTACCGGATTTTCCAAGGGGGTGATGCTGACCTACCGGAATCTCTGGTCTAATCTTCAGTTCGCCATCGAGCATATTGATTTCCTCAGGCCTGAAGATGGGATTGTCAGCATGCTGCCAATGGCTCACATGTATGGCCTTTTGGTGGAGGTAATATATCCGTTTGTGGCAGGATGTCATATTCATTTCCTGACGCGAACCCCGTCGCCACAGGTCATAATGGCGGCTTTTGCCAAGGTGCGGCCCAAAATGATTGTATCCGTGCCGCTGATCATTGAGAAAATCATCAAGACAAAGGTGTTCCCGTTACTGGATAAGCCATTGATGAAGATATTGATGCATGTCCCGTTTGTGGATGATCGACTGCTTGCCAAGATTAAGCAGCAGTTGACCACGACTTTTGGTGGACAGCTGGAGGAAATGATCGTTGGTGGTGCCGCTCTCAACAAGGATGTCGAGGAATTTTTGCGTAGGATAAATTTCCCGTTCACTGTCGGTTATGGGATGACTGAATGTGCGCCTCTGATCTCTTATGCTCCATGGCGTGAGGCAAAGAAAGGTTCTTGTGGCAAGGTTGTTGACCGCATGGTGGCTAAGGTAGAGAATCCTGATCCGGAGACCGGTGCCGGCGTGATATGGGTCAAAGGCGACAATATGATGCGAGGCTATTTCAAGAATGATGATGCTACCGCTGCGGCTATCTCTTCGGACGGATGGCTTTGCACGGGCGATATTGGCACGATCGACGATGAAAATTATATATTCCTTAGAGGGCGCGATAAGAACATGATTCTTGGTCCGTCAGGGCAAAATATCTATCCGGAGGAAATCGAGCAGGTCTTGAACAATATGCCGTATGTTAGCGAATCGATTGTGGTTTCGGATAATGGTCGCTTGATCGCATTGATCTATCCTGACTATGACCTCGCATCAAAAGCCGGTCTTGACCTTGGTGGCATAGAAAATGTCATGAAAGATAATATAGCCCAGCTTAATACGGAGATTCCAGCATATAGCCGCGTTGCCGGTCATAAGTTGATGAGTGAGGAATTCGAAAAGACCCCCAAACGTTCAATCAAACGATACCTGTATCAGCATTGATCAGAATACATAGCCGATGGAAAGTGTGAACCATCCGCCGGTGTTACTCTTGACAAACTGGCATTTCCCTTCCAGCGCCAGACGTAATGTCGGGGTGGCGAAATACTCTATTCCGGCTCCGGTATTAAGTCCGAAGCGTCCGGTGCGTTGCGAAGAGTCATCAGATTGTTCTGTCTCTTGATCGTTGTTCTGAGGAGCTTCTATGATTGTACGCGACGTAATTGTGGAATAATTCAGACCGAGAATAGGGTAGAAGTTTACTTTGTTCTCGGGCTGACCGAGGGCGATGGGGGATTCACAGTCGAAATTGAAGGAAAATCCGTCTACGCCTTTATGTCGGAACGCATAATCCACCTTGGGCGCAAACCGGAAATGTTCGGAGAAACGGTATGAGAAATACAATCCAGCGGTTGCTGTTGTGTGTCTTGTTGTGAATCCACCGCGAAGTCCGACACTCTTTTCGCCCTTTTGTGCTATGGCGGTCAGAGATACGACGCTGAAACATAGTATGATTGCACCCTTGATCAATGTGGCGAATTTATTTTTCATTTCTTTGAGATTGTGATGAATGAATATTTTGCAATGAATTTTGGCGTATATTGTAAACGCAAATTTAATCGTTTATGTTTAATTTCTGCCACTTGTTTGAAAGAAATGCGTATTTTTGTAGAAAATTCATGCAGATATGACTAACGGTTTTTTAAGAATAGCTTCTGTCGCTCCTGAGCATAAGGTCGGGGATGTTGAATTCAATGTATCGAAAATCATTGAATCAATGCACTCTTTGGAAGAAAAACGTGTTGAAATTGCGGTCTATCCGGAATTATGCATAACCGGTTACACGTGTGGGGATCTGTTCCATAATGCAACTCTTTTGAAGGCGGCGCAATGTGGATTGGATAAAATCGCATCTGCATCCAGAGAGCTGAATGTTCATGTGATAGTAGGCCTTCCGGTTGCCAAGGAGGATGGATGTGTGGTCAATTGTGCTGCCTTTGTGCATGGTGGTGAGGTTGAATTTATCGAGAAGACATTCATACCGACCTACAATGAGTTTTATGAACGCCGTTGGTTTGCCCCGGCTTCTGACCGGAATGTCCGGACGTTTGAGTCGCATGGCGTTGAGATAGGCATTGAGATCTGCGAGGATCTATGGGTTCCGGTTCCTCCATCCTCTATGCTTGCGATGTCTGGGGCTAAAGTCATCTTCAACCTTTCCGCATCAGACGATCTTATTGGTAAATATTCCTATCTGCGGTCTCTGATTCAACAACAGTCTGCGCGCTGTATCTGTGCTTATGCTTATGCTTCCGCCGGTTTCGGGGAGTCGTCGACTGACGTTGTCTTTCTGCCTAAGACAATTATTGCGGAAAATGGAACGATTCTTTCGGAAAATGACAAGAATGATTTTCTTGACAATCCCATGGTTGTCGTTGATGTGGATATCGCTGCATTGGATCGCGACCGATTCCATACAACGACGTTTGTTGACTGTGCCCGTTGCAATGGTGTGGATGGGGGATCGTATTTAAGCGTCAATGACTGCGAAGATGCATCTGCTCATGCTCCTGAATACCGCTCGGTAAACCCTACGCCCTTTGTGCCGGCAACAGATGGTTTGATAGACAGCCGATGCACCGAAATCACGACTATCCAGGAGTCCGGACTTGCGCGACGACTGAAAGCCGTTGGAAGCAATAAAATCGTGGTTGGAATATCCGGTGGTCTGGATTCGACGCTTGCTTTACTTGTCGCAGTCAATACGCTGAGACGGATTGGTGGTGATGTCAAAGATATTATCGGAGTTACAATGCCCGGATTCGGAACCACGGACAGAACCTATGATAATGCCATAAAGCTTATGAGGCTTCTTGGCGTGACTATCCGCGAGATACCGATTGCAAAAGCGGTTAATCAGCATTTTTCTGATATTGGCCACGATCCGGCCATACACGATGTGACCTATGAAAATTCACAGGCTCGTGAACGCACCCAGATTCTTATGGATATCGCAAATCAAACAGGTGCTATTGTTCTTGGAACTGGCGATCTGTCGGAGCTTGCTCTTGGTTGGGCTACATATAACGGAGATCACATGTCGATGTATGGCGTAAATTCCGGAGTTCCAAAGACATTGGTGAAGTATGTGGTACGTTGGTACGCTTCGGTTTTTGGCCGTCTGGCTGATTCATCGTCGGAGGAGCTTAAGGCTACTTTGCTTGATATCATTGACACGCCGATCAGTCCCGAGTTGACTCCGGCTGATGAAAATGGAAATATCAAACAAAAAACTGAGGAGCTCGTTGGCCCGTATGAGTTGCATGATTTCTTTCTCTACTACATGCTCCGCTATGGTTTCAGCCCGGGGCGTGTTTGGATTCTTGCGCGGAAAGCATTTGATGGTGTTTACGATGAGCGCACCATAAAGCATTGGATGAAAACATTCTATCGTCGATTTTTTAATCAGCAGTTTAAGCGATCATGTCTTCCTGACGGCCCTAAGGTAGGCAGCGTATGTCTGTCTCCGCGAGGCGATTGGAGGATGCCCTCGGATGCATCTTCACGATTATGGCTTTCTGCAGTGGAGGCACTTTAACAATCCTTATGGTTTTCGATTGTTGATCGGCGGAGAAAAATACGTTGATCCGGTTGCAAATGACCGCATTTATTTGTATCTTTGTGATAGTTTGCATTACAATGCTGTTTTGCGAACAAATTGAATTGTAACTAATCTACCTTGAAATCACAATGATCAGACATTTTGCCCTTATTGCGTCGGCCGGAGTATTCGCTGTGTGTGTGTCTTCGTGCAGTTCAGCCGGTTCTTCTCAAGCTTCAAATGCGGACACCACGGATTATGCATCGCTTGTCAATCCAATGATTGGTACGGATTTTACCGGGAATACTTATCCGGGTGCGCAAGCTCCGTTCGGCATGGTTCAGCTTAGTCCGGATAATGGGTTGCCGGGCTGGGATCGTATTGCAGGTTATTTTTATCCGGACAGCACAATCGCTGGGTTCAGCCATACGCATTTATCGGGAACCGGTGCAGGGGATCTGTATGATATCTCCTTTATGCCTGTGACATTGCCCTATAATGAGGCTGAGCAGCCACTTGGCATTCATTCGAAGTTCTCACATGATGATGAAGATGCCTCCGCCGGTTATTATCGGGTGAATTTGACCGATTACAATATTGATGTTGAACTGACCGCAACAGAGCGTGTAGGGGTTCAGCGTTATACATTCCCCGGGGGAGATGCCGCCGTTTTTCTGAATCTTTTAAAGGCCACGAACTGGGATGCTACGGTTGATTCTGAGATACGGGTCGTGGATTCATGCACTGTTGAAGGCTATCGTTTCTCTACGGGATGGGCGCGCGATCAGCGTCTTTTCTTCCGCTCGAGATTCTCAAAACCATGGAAATCGGTCACAATAGACTCCACATCGGTTGAGAGCAGTGTCAAAGGAGCAAAGGGTATGGTGGCAAGGTTTGATTTCACTACTACTCCCGGTGAGCAGATCGTTGTGTCGACAGCCATATCGGCGGTTAGTGAGGATGGCGCGGCGGCAAACCTCGCGGCGGAGATGCCTTCTGATGACTTTGATGGAGCTTTGGCAAGAACCCGAAATGCGTGGAATGCAGAACTTGGTAAGTTCAAAGTTGAAAGCGACAGCCAGGATGATATTGTGACGTTTTATACGGCATTGTACCATCAGATGATCGCTCCGACAATATATGGCGATGTGGATGGCCGTTATCGTGGTCCGGATAAACAAATCCACAAGGCTGATGGATGGACTAATTATTCTACATTCTCGTTGTGGGATACATTCCGAGCATCCCATCCGCTATATACTTTGACTGAGCCTGAGCGCACAAACGACATGATCAAGTCGTTCCTCGCATTTTATGATCAGAATGGTCGACTGCCCGTGTGGAATTTCCAGGGCGGTGAGACTGACATGATGTTGGGGTATCATGCAGTGCCGGTTATAGTTGATGCGTATCTGAAGGGAATTGGTGATTTTGATGCACAAAAGGCCTTGGATGCATGTGTGGCAACAGCTAATATTGATGAATACCGTGGTATCGGCCTATATAAAAAACTCGGTTTTGTGCCTTATAATGTGGTTGATAAATATAACTCAGAGAATTGGTCACTTTCACGTACCCTGGAATATGCGTTTGATGATTACTGCATAGCGGTGATGGCTGATAAAATGGGACGTAAGGAAATTGCCGATGAGTTTTATAAACGGTCGGAAAATTTCCGAAATGTATTTGATCCGGCAACCGGATTCATGCGTCCGAAAGACGATCAGGGCAACTGGCAGCCTGATTTCTGTCCGGACGATTATACCGCCCATATATCCGAAAGTAATGGTTGGCAATACTTCTGGTCGGTACAGCATGACATTCCGGCGCTAATCGATCTGATCGGTGGAAAAGAAAGATTCACTCAGCGTCTTGACAGCATGTTCACGTATACCGGACAGCCGGGGCATGAGCTCCCGATATTCTCTACCGGAATGATCGGTCAATATGCTCACGGCAATGAGCCCGGACACCATGTGATCTATCTGTATAACTTTGTCGATCAGCCATGGAAAACAGCAGAATATGCCCGAAAGGTTATGGATGATTTCTATACCAATACTCCTGCCGGATTGTGCGGAAATGAAGATCTGGGGCAAATGTCGGCATGGTATGTGTTCTCGGCAATGGGATTGTATCCTGTCAATCCGGTGAGTGGTGTTTATGAAATTGGAACGCCGTTGTTCAAAAGCCTGACGCTTGATCTCAGCAACGGTAAGCAGCTGAAAATTCTTGCTCCGCAGGTTTCCAAGACGAATAAATATGTCAAGTCTGTAAAGCTCAATGGTGAAAAGCTGAACAAGAGCAGTATAACACATGATCAGATCATGGATGGGGCAGTGCTTGAGTTTGAGATGACGTCTGAACCAGGTATTGTGTGGTATAAGTGAACTGAAGCCAATTGACAATTGCATCAATGGTAAAAAACATCATGATCCTTGTGTGTTTGATAAAAAAAACGTAATTTTGAATTAGAAAATCATTATTCCAATAGATACTGAAATATGAAATTAGAAAATGACTTTAGAGATTATGCGGTTAAGCATCTCGGCATGAATGGTCTTGCATTGGATCAGTATGCATCGACGATTACATCCAGCTACATATCTCCTACGATCATAGAAGAACGCCAGCTGAATGTAGCTCAGATGGATGTTTTCTCGCGTTTGATGATGGATCGCGTTATCTTTTTAGGCACTGATGTAAATGACTATACAGCCAATGTGATTCAGGCTCAATTGCTCTATCTTGACTCAACGGATCCCGGTAAGGACGTGAGCATATATATCAACTCTCCCGGTGGATCGGTCTATGCCGGTCTGGGCATTTATGACACTATGCAGTATATTTCCAGTGATGTTTCGACAATCTGTACCGGTATGGCTGCATCAATGGCTGCTGTACTTCTTGTTGCAGGAGCTCAAGGTAAGAGATTTGCTCTGCGCCATTCCAGAGTTATGATCCATCAGCCGATGGGTGGAGCGCAGGGTCAGGCTTCGGATATTGAGATCACGGCCCGGGAGATACAGAAACTGAAGAAAGAACTGTACACGATCATTGCCGATCATTCAGGTCAGCCTTTTGAGAAAGTTGAGCGGGATTCCGACCGCGATTATTGGATGACATCTCAGGAAGCCAAAGAGTATGGTATGATTGATGATGTTCTGATTCGTGCGAAGCATTGATTTGCATATCTTCATGCAGTAAATTATGGCAAAGAAGAAAAACGAAGATAACCAGAATATTGTCAGATGTTCTTTCTGTGGTGAACCGGCCGACAGTTCAGAGGTTATGATCCCGGGAGCATTCGGATCATGCTATATATGCTCATCATGTGTGGATCATATCCATGATGCTGTCGAGGAGTTCCGACAGGAACAGAAGAGAGGTCTCAAACAGGGATCCGCGGCAGGATTCGATTTGCAGAGCGTACCGAAGCCGAAAGAGATCTGTGAGTTTCTTGACAGTTATGTGATTGGACAGGATGCGGCAAAACGATTCCTTTCTGTCGCGGTGTACAATCATTATAAACGTCTTAATCAGACTAAGGACGATGATGTTGATATTGAAAAGAGCAATATCATCCTTGTGGGCCCGACCGGAACCGGCAAGACATTGTTGGCAAAAACAATAGCGCGCCTACTTGATGTCCCGTTCACCATTGTGGATGCAACTGTTCTCACACAGGCCGGATATGTCGGTGAAGATATTGAGAGTCTGTTGACGCGTTTGTTACAGGCTGCGGACTATGATGTGGAAAAGGCCGAGCGTGGCATCGTTTTCATAGATGAGATTGACAAGATTGCAAGAAAGGGTGACAATCCATCGATCACACGAGATGTCAGCGGAGAAGGCGTCCAGCAGGGCCTCTTGAAATTATTGGAGGGCTCGATTGTCAATGTTCCGCCGCAAGGTGGCCGTAAGCATCCCGAGCAACGAATGATCCCTGTTGATACAAAAAATATCCTGTTTATCTGCGGCGGTGCTTTTGATGGTATAGAGCGCAAGATTGCGCAACGCCTCAACTCACACACCGTTGGCTACAGTAACACGGCACGAAAGGGCGTTGACCGGAATAACTTTCTGCAATACGTCGCTCCTCAGGATCTGAAATCATTCGGTCTGATACCGGAAATTATCGGTCGTCTGCCTGTGCTGACGCATCTTGAGCCGCTTGACAGGGATGCCCTCAGACGAGTGCTGACAGAACCCAAGAACGCTATAGTCCGCCAATATATCAAGCTGTTTGATATGGATGGCGTGAAACTCTCATTTGCTCCCGAGGCTCTTGACCTGATTGTGGATAAAGCTATCGAGTATAAGCTCGGGGCACGAGGACTTCGGTCTATTGTAGAAACAATTATGATGGATGCCATGTTTGACACTCCATCAACGGATATAAAAGAATTTATTGTTACGGATGAGTATGCCCTGAGAAAGTTACAGGAAGCAAACTTTGAAGTGACCAATTAATAAATCAGATTGTCACATTAATTCAGAAAAACTCTCTTTCTCCCTATGGCCACGAACAAAAAGCTCACTGATGCCTTGAAGAAGTATTTTGGATTTGATACCTTTAAAGGTAATCAGGAAGCCATTATACAGAGTCTAATAGATGGCAATGACACATTCGTACTTATGCCCACCGGAGGTGGCAAATCTTTGTGCTATCAGTTGCCATCTCTTTTGATGAATGGTACGGCCATAGTCATATCCCCACTTATCGCCTTAATGAAGAACCAGGTGGATGCAATGCGTAATTTCAGCGAAAACGACGGTATTGCCCATTTCCTTAACTCATCATTAAATAAATCAGCGGTCGATAAAGTGAAGGCTGATATCCTTTCCGGCGTCACCAAATTGCTATATGTAGCGCCGGAATCATTGACTAAAGATGAGTATGTTGAATTCCTGAAGAATGTTCCAATTTCTTTTTATGCAGTTGATGAAGCACACTGCATATCGGAATGGGGACATGATTTCAGGCCGGAGTATCGCCGGATACGACCTATTATAAATGAAATAGGACAACGTCCATTGATAGCCTTGACGGCGACAGCGACCCCAAAGGTTCAACATGATATACAGAAGAATCTCGGGATGCTCGATGCCAACGTGTTCAAATCCTCGTTCAACCGAACGAACTTATATTATGAGATCCGCCCTAAAACGGCTCAGATAGATAAGGATATAATAAAGTTCGTGAAGGGAATGGAAGGAAAGTCCGGCATTATCTATTGCTTGAGCAGAAAGAAAGTGGAGGAACTTGCTCAGCTTCTGATCGTCAATGATATCAAGGCACTTCCATATCATGCCGGAATGGATGGGGCGACGCGATCTGAGAATCAGGATGCCTTCCTGTATGAGAAGGTTGATGTCATCGTTGCCACGATTGCATTCGGCATGGGTATAGATAAGCCCGACGTTAGATTCGTGATCCATTACGACATGCCGAAATCACTTGAGGGATATTATCAAGAGACCGGCAGGGCAGGACGTGATGGAGGCGAAGGCATCTGCATAACATTCTATGCGGCAAAGGATCTTCAGAAGATGGAGAAATTTATCCAAAATAAACCGGTAGCAGAACAGGAAATCGGTCGGCAGCTGTTGCTTGAGACGGCAGCTTATGCTGAATCGAGTGTGTGCCGACGCATGTCATTGCTACATTATTTTGGAGAGAAATATGAAGTTGACAACTGTGGAAATTGTGACAATTGTTTGAAACCAAAGCAAAAAGTGGAAGCGAAAGATGATTTGTGCGCAATTCTTGAAACCGTAAGTGCGCTAAAAGAGAAATTTAAAGCTGATCATATTATAGATGTCGTACGTGGAAGAGTGACGGCAGATGTAAAATCATACAACCACGAAGACCTTGACGTTTTCGGGTGTATAGCCAAAACTGATGCACGCCATCTCAATGCCGTGATCCGTCAGGCAGTTATCGCAGGGTATCTCGACAGAGATATTGAGCAATATGGCATACTTAAGCTCACGCCAAAAGGATCTAAATTTATTGACCACCCGGTTTCATTTAAGATCGTGGAGGATAACGAATTCTCAGAAGAAGCCGAACCTGAAGTTGTCAGAGGCGGTGCCGGATGTGCGGCAGATCCAGAGCTGTATTCAATTCTGAAGGATCTGCGCAAGACTATAGCAAAGAGTGTAAAACTGCCTCCGTATGTTATCTTTCAGGATCCATCGCTTGAGGCCATGGCCACGACCTATCCTATCACAATAGAGGAACTTGCCAACATATCCGGTGTCGGTACCGGTAAGGCTAAGCGGTATGGAGAGGAATTTGTAAAGGTTATCCGCAGGCATGTTGAGGAAAACGAGATAGAGCGTCCGGAAGATCTTGTTGTGCGCACTGTTGCGAACAAGAGCAAGGTCAAAATAGCCATTATTCATGCGATAGACCGCAAGATTCCAATTGATGAGATTGCCAATTCAAAGGGATTGGAGATTGATGAATTATTGGATGATATAGAGGCAATTGTCAATTCCGGAACAAAAATCAATATCAATTATTATATTGATGAGCTTCTTGATGAAGAGCAGCAGCAGGATGTGTTTGATTATTTCAAGACGAGCGAACATGGCGACCTGAACGAAGCGTTCCGTGAACTCGGCGATGAATATTCAGAAGAAGAAATCAGACTGATGCGGATAAAATTCATCTCGGAAATGGGCTATTGACCGTATATAAATGATTTTTATGGAACAACTTATCAACTATTCCGGAGTAGAGTTGCATCGCAACCATATTGTTGTGTTGAAGAATATTAATCTGACTGTCAACACAGGAGAGCTGGTGTATCTGACCGGCAAAGTCGGGAGTGGAAAAAGTTCGTTCCTGAAATCGTTGTATGCTGAAATACCTATCGCTGCCGGTAAAGCCGATGTGCTCGGACGTGACATGGTCACGATAAAGAGAAAGGAAATACCTTTTCTACGGAGAGAGATAGGGATCGTTTTTCAGGATTTCCGTCTGTTATCCGACAGAAATGTCTACGACAATCTGATGTTCGTTCTTGATGCAACCGGATGGAAGGATAAGGCGGAGAAATGTGAACGTCTTGAACAGGTGCTTCGGGATGTCGGCATGCTCAATAAAAGCTATAAGATGCCTCAGGAATTATCCGGCGGCGAACAGCAGCGTATAGTTATGGCACGAGCAATGCTTAACCATCCGCGTCTGATTCTTGCTGATGAGCCTACCGGGAATCTTGATCCGGAGACAGGATCAAAGATCATGAAACGATTTCATGAGATAGCAGAATCAGGAACCGCCGTTATCGTTGCGACGCACAATATTTCGTTGGTGAAACAGTATCCTGCAAGAGAGCTGAAATGCTTTGACAAACATATTGAGGAAAAATAATGCTTATGGA
The DNA here is from genome assembly GCA_910579185.1 of uncultured Muribaculaceae bacterium. Taxonomy (GTDB): domain Bacteria; phylum Bacteroidota; class Bacteroidia; order Bacteroidales; family Muribaculaceae; genus Paramuribaculum. The sequence goes on along the minus strand of CAJTTG010000001.1, from coordinate 320,578 downwards.
ATTGCATGATGATATTGCAATCCGAAAAAATAAGCGTAATTTTGCATAAATAATCAAATTTGCAATCAAATGAAGGTAATGAAGTTTGGCGGCACTTCCGTTGGTAGTGCTCTCCGGATGAAAAGTGTTGCAGAGTTAGTATCAGGCAGAGGACGCAATATCATTGTTCTCAGTGCCATGTCGGGTACGACAAACTCTCTGGTCGAAATCTCCAACTATATGTACAAAAAGAATCCGGCCGGAGCAGCTGAGGTTATAAATGCACTTCAAAGCAAGTACACCTCGGTTATCGCCGAATTGTTTGATACTGAAGAATACCGGGAAAAAGCCACAGATGTTGTTGACCGATATTTTGATTTCCTGCGGAATATAAATAAACCGGCTTTTACCGTTTTTGATGAGAAAGAGGTTCTGGCATGTGGAGAACAGATGTCTACCGGACTTATGGATCTATACCTGAAGTCCCGGGGCGTGAAGGTGGTTCTTTTGCCTGCTCTTGAATTTATGCGAATGGATAAGGATGGAGAGCCGGATCTTGACTATATCTGCAAGAATCTGCGCCCCATGCTCGATGCTAATCCTGATGCAGACTTGTTCCTGACACAAGGTTTCATTTGCCGTAATGCATACGGGGAGGTTGATAATCTTCAGCGAGGTGGAAGCGACTACACCGCATCGCTTATAGGAGCGGCGATAGATGCCGATGAAATAGAAATCTGGACGGACATAGACGGAATGCACAATAACGATCCGCGCTTTGTCGAGAATACGAGTCCGGTCGGGCAATTACACTTTGAAGAGGCTGCCGAGCTCGCTTATTTCGGAGCAAAGATCCTTCATCCGACATGTGTACTTCCCGCAAAATTAAAAAATATTCCCGTAAGGCTGTTAAATACAATGGCACCGGATGCACCGGGAACAGTGATCTATAATGCCAAGCCAAGCAGAGAGATTAAAGCTGTAGCCGCTAAGGATAATATTACTGCGATAAAGATTAAAAGTGGCCGCATGCTGCTTGCTTATGGGTTCCTGCGGAAGGTGTTTGAAATCTTTGAATCCTACAAAACTCCGATAGATATGGTTGTCACATCGGAAGTCGGAGTGTCTGTCACGATTGATAATGAGCGATCATTGGATGCAATTGTTGATGAGCTGAAGAAATACGGCACAGTGACAATTGACCGTGATATGGTGATAATCTGTGTTGTCGGTGATCTTGAGTGGCAGAACCGTGGATTTGAAGCTGATGTTGTCAATGCCTTGAAAGATATTCCCGTACGAATGATCTCCTATGGAGGAAGCAACTATAACATATCTTTACTTGTTAAGAAAGACGACAAGGTTAAAGCATTGAATATGCTTAGCAAAGGTTTATTTGACAAATAAGAAAAGTTATGCAGTTTCCCATAGATCGTTTCAAGGATATTTCAACTCCATTTTATTATTATGATCTGTCGTTGCTTCGTGCAACACTTGAGATTATAAATGAGAACTCGGATTATCCGGGTTTCCATGTTCATTATGCCGTTAAGGCTAACAGCAATCCGGAACTTATGCGTATTATAAGCAGTTATGGTCTCGGGGCAGATGTTGTTAGTGGCGGTGAGATTGAAAGAGCCATTGAATGTGGGTTTGATCCTGCCGAGATTGTTTATGCCGGTGTAGGCAAGACTGATAAGGAAATACGTTATGCGCTTGAAAAGGGTGTAGGGTGCCTTAATGTTGAATCACTTGAAGAACTCGAAGTGATTTCTGCATTGGCTGAAGACTGTGGCATTAAAGCAAAAGTTTCGTTGCGTGTCAATCCTGAGATTGATGCACATACTCATCACTATATCACAACGGGGCTTGCTGAGAATAAGTTCGGGATTGACAAATCAAGAATTCTGGAGATAGCCAGGAGATGCGTGGCAGATCCTTGGATTGAGTTCCGTGGGCTTCATTGCCACATAGGTTCACAGATAACTATTGAAGATCCATTTGTAGCATTGTGTGAGCGCATAAATGATTTTCAACGTCAATTTGAAGCAGCCGGAATAGCGATCCCGATAATAAATGTAGGTGGAGGCCTTGGGATAGATTATGAGAATCCTGACGAAAATCCTATCCCGGATTTTCAAAAATATTTTAATACATTCCGGGATAACCTCGATCTGAGAGAGGGTCAAGAACTTCATTTCGAACTTGGCAGATCGATTACCGGACAGTGTGGTTCCCTTATATGCCGGACTCTCTTTATTAAAAATGGAGTCAATAAGAAATTTTTAATTGTTGATGGCGGTATGACTGATCTAATCAGGCCGGCATTGTATCAGGCACACCACAAAATAGAGAATATATCATCGGATTCGACGGAGAAGGCAATGTACGATGTAGTAGGGCCAATCTGCGAGTCATCGGATGTGTTTGGAACAGCTGAATTATTACCTATAACACATAGAGGCGATTTTATTGCCCTGAGATCGGCCGGTGCCTACGGCGAGGTTATGTCCTCGAGATATAATTGCCGTCAGCTACCCGGATGTGTTTTGGGATAATTAAATAAGAGATATTGAGTAAGGAGCGGAAAAATACATTCAGTACTTTGCCGCTCCTTATTTTTTTGTTTAGTCTATGAATCTCCGTGTGAGCCCATCGTAAGCATCAATACGGCGATCTCTCAGGAATGGCCACCAGCGCCGTACCCATTCCGAACGGGTCATATCAATTTCCACAATTGCGGATTCTTCAATAGAATTGGATGCTTGATACAGGATCTCTCCTTGTGGTCCGGCAACAAAACTTGTGCCCCAGAACTGGATACCATTGGTAGCCCCGGATGGATCCGCCTCGTGCCCCACTCTATTGACAGTGACAACCGGGAGTCCATTAGCTACCGCATGTCCGCGTTGAACTGTCATCCATGCCTCTCTCTGTCGGAGCTTCTCGTCGGCAGGATCGCTTGATTCCCACCCAATAGCAGTAGGGTAGATCAGTATTTCAGCACCTTTCAATGCCATAATACGAGCAGCTTCAGGATACCATTGATCCCAACAAATGAGGACACCGAGTCTTCCAACTGAAGTGTCGATAGGTTCGAATCCGAGATCTCCGGGCGTGAAGTAGAATTTCTCATAGTAAGCCGGATCATCCGGGATATGCATCTTCCGGTATTTTCCGGCAATAGATCCGTCTTTTTCAAAAACCACAGCTGTGTTGTGGTATAGTCCCGGCGCACGTCTTTCAAATAATGAAGTGACAATTACAACATTTAGCTCTTTGGCTAACGCCGAGTAGAACTCAGTGGTCTGCGAGGGCAATCCGATGGCAAGATCACAATTGTCAGTGGTCTCGGTCTGGCAGAAATACAATGAATCGTGAAGTTCCTGGTTGACAATCAGATCAACAGACTGTTCCGTAGCTAATCGACGGATTTCATTGGCGAGGCGATTCTGGTTTTGCAGGATATCATCGGTTTTGGCTTGTTGTATTATGCCAACTTTTAATTTCTTATTCATTATAGAACTGATATTGAATTCAATGGGATTTGCATTGTTGCGCAATGTAGCGAACCATGCTGTTTAATCAAGGCATTGCAATCGATGGTTTCAACAGGTCGCTCGTAAGCGATTGATAGAATCTGGGCGGCAAGCTGATCTTTACGGGGCTGCCCATAGACCGGCATGAATACGGCTTCAGGTGTGACGAGAAAATTTGCATACGTAGCCGGCAGACGTTGTCCGTCTTCATCGAAGATAGGGTCGGGGAGAGGTAATTCGATCAGATTGTATGGCAAACCGTCCTTATTCCTTGCATTTTTCAGATCTTGCTGCATCAATGAGAGTTCGGTAAAATGCTCGTCGGTTTGATCTTGACATCCAGTATAGACTATGGTTGAATGTGGTGCGAACCTTGCCAGGGTATCAATATGGCTGTCTGTATCGTCGCCGGCAAGATAGCCATGGTCAATCCAGATTAAATTATCGGCATTGAAATAATTCTTGAGCTTTTGTTCAATCTGTGGTCTGGTCAGAACTGCATTTCGATTTGGGGAAAGCTGACATCTTGAGGTTGTCATTAATGAGCCATTTCCATCGCTTTCGATCCCACCACCTTCAAGCACGAAATCCCGGTTGTTGATCAGCTCAACTGAGAAGAGTTTTTTCTCGCACAAGCAGGAGTTGACGAGATTATCGCGATCCGCGGCAAATTTCATTCCCCACCCATTGAAGCAGAAGTCGCGAAGGATAAAATCGCCGTTCCCCGACAGCATTGTCAGTGGACCGTAATCGCGTATCCATGTATCGTTGGTCGGTAGGTCTATTAGAAATATTCTGTCGGGTGTGGTACGTGGCATCACGTCTTTTAATTCTGATGCATTTGGAGACACGATAAATACCGGATGATATTTTGTTATTGCCGTGATCAGTTTTATATAGCAATCCCTGACCTCATCGATCATATAATTCCAATCCGTATCTGCATGTGGCCATGCAAGTAGGATCGCACAATCGTATTCCCATTCAGCCGGAAACCGGAAGTTGGGCATGTCATTCATTGTCATAGTCATTCAATGTATTCCAAACGTCGTTCTGGGAGTCAAGATATTCATCGCAGTAGTCGAGGAATCCATCCTTCTCAGAGCTTCCGACATCCTCACACCATTGTCGATACAGGGCATGTAGTTCAGGATCTTCATGAATGCGCATTTTAAACTCGGACTCTGCAATGTCAACGCTACCATATTGTGCTATGAAGTCATTGAATACAAGCGTGATATCTTCCATGTAGGTGTCGTTCTATGTAGGGTATGACCCAGAATTGTGGACGTTTTCAATAATATGTTCCAAATTTATTACATTAATGTCTGATTAACAAATAATTTAAGAAACTTTTTCTAATCACACTTTGTTTCAGATATAAAATAATACTTCTAAAATATATCAAATGTTATGAAAAAGATATTTGGACTTCTTGTGTTAGCTTTCGGGCTGCTGCTGAGCGGATGTAGCCCATATGCGTTGGTAAACAGCGAAGTTTACAACAATGCGAATCTATCGACTTACCACACGTTCCGTATTGTCACTCCGGATGAAGGCAAGATGCCTCCGGGAATGCAGATGGTGACCTACTATAATATAGCTGCTGCGATCAGGGAGCAGATGGTGGAGCGCGGATTCCAGGAAGATCCCGGATCGCCATTGCTAATAAATATAGGTCTGTCGGTTCATAAGGAATTACAGACAGAACCATTGATGTCGAACTATTATCCGTATTACGGACCGGCTCCCTATCCATATTATTATCCGTTCTTTATGTATCCTCGTCAGTATTATTGGCCTGAATATCAGAATGCGCAGGTTATAACAGGAGTGTATAGGGAGGGTGTATTGACTATGGATATGGTGAATATTCAAGAGAAGTTGCCGCTGTATTCTTCATCTGTCGCGACTATTCTTAATGGAAATTCATCGGGCAGTTTCCGAAATCTTCAGGGTATAGCTGAAGCTGTCAACACTTTGTTCTCCAAGTTCCCGGTTCCAATTCTTCCTCAATATAGGACAAAATAACCGGGGCTTTCGGCCGTTAATTGTTTATGAATGCAATTAAAAAACTGATAATATCCGTTGCGCTATCATTGTGCTTTATGCCTTTGATGGCGCAACAATGGTTTCCGGATACTCTGGGGACAGACTTCCAAGTGAGATATTTTGATCAAGGAAAGGATTACAGTGGAGCGGTTAGAAGTAGCCTTGTACGGTTGCGAGACAGTATCCCGGCTCAAAATGCAGTATTATATATCCATGGATTCAACGACTATTTCTTTCAATCGGAAATGGCATATCGTTTTCGGGCGCATGGATATGACTTCTATGCTGTTGATCTCCGAAAATATGGGCGTTCGCTTTTGCCGGGGCAGAAGCGGTGTCAAGTCAGAAGTTTCAATGAGTATATTCCGGATATAGACTCCGCTTTGATGGTTATAGGTGAGTGTGGTTATGACAAAGTAGTGATGATGGGCCATTCTACCGGCGGACTTGTGGCAACCTATTATCTTGACAAGAAACAAAATGCAGATATTGATGCATTGATTCTCAACAGCCCGTTTCTGGACTGGAATTTAGGAAATCTTGAATGCTTCATAAATCTTGTCAGCGCGACAGGTGCCTTAATGCCCAGTGTCACGGTCAAATCCGGATCCGGCACAGCCTATGGGGAAAGCTTGCTCGCTGACTATCATGGGGAGTGGCAGTTCAATACGGATTGGAAATCAATAGAACCGACAATGGTTGATCTCGGATGGATACGTGCGGTCAATTCAGCACAGCATTATGTGCGTAAGCACAAGTATGAAATCAAAATGCCAATTCTGCTTATGTATTCAGCCAATAGCATCAATGCAGAAGACTGGAGTCCGGCTGTCAATAAGGCCGATGCGGTGCTTGATGTCAAGGATATCAGAAAATACGGGATGATGCTTGGGCATGATGTCACGGCAATTTCGGTAAATGGTGGCATGCACGATCTGATTCTGTCATCAAAGGATGTGCGGGAACCACTTTACACATACATTTTCAATTGGCTACAAGAAGCTTTGCACGAATAGCTATCGAACCGAACTTTTTGAATTGAGACGTGTTCTATTTATGTAAAATGAACACGTCTCATTCTTTATATTTAATTAGTATGTATACTCAACCAGACCTTCCTTATGCGCCGGATGCTCTTGAACCGGCAATCTCTGCCAAGACAGTGGAATTCCACTATGGGAAACATGAAAAGGCGTATATTGACAATCTCAATTCTTTGATAAAGGGAACCGATTTCGAGGATATGGATCTTGAAGATATTATCAAATCCTCGGAAGGCGCTTTGTTTAATAATGCTTCGCAGGCCTACAACCATATTTTCTATTTCTTTACATTCTCACCGACTGGTGCCAAGGAGCCATCAGGCGAGTTACGTAAAGCTATTGAGCTACAGTTTGGATCTCTTGATGCCTTCAAGAAGGAGTTCGTGGATGCCGGCGTAAAGATTTTTGGCAGCGGCTGGGTGTGGCTTGCTTGTGATGAAGATGGCAAGTTGTTGATCATCCAGAAGCCTAATGCAGGGACTCCATTGACCGATGGACTGGTGCCTCTGCTAACGTTTGATGTCTGGGAACATGCCTATTATCTTGATTATCAAAATCGACGCGCTGACGCATTAAATAAACTCTGGTCCATTGTTGATTGGGATGTAGTCAGCAGTAGATATGATCTGGACTGAAACCCATTGTTGACTATAGATATAAAATAGATTAGAAGGAACTTATTGCATAAATAAGCAACTAATGTGATGAATGGAAAGGGCGGTACTTGTGAAAGCACCGCCCTTTTTTAAATATTATCTGCGTGATCTGATCAGGCATTCTTGTCAAGTTCTGCCAAAGCAAAAGAGTATGCGCCAATGGAGATCGCCTTGCTTGCGCCAAGTTTAGAGATGGCAACACCGGTAGATTTCATAGGATCGTAAATCACAGTCTTGTCAGTACCGTAAACTTTGATTGGGCGTGCTGCGCCATGGGCGAATTGTACGAATTCTTCCTCGTCGTCGAGGTTGAAAGCCTTTGCCGGCATTCTTGGAATTTCCTCACCTTTGATTGAATGGAGAACCCCACGAAGTTGACGCATGAGTGCCGGCATGAAATATTTACGGGCACCGGTCAATCCGCCTCCAATTACTACAAGAGAGTCTGTGAGGGTGACAGCGGTGGCAATTGCATCGCCGGCAACTTCTCCGAATTCTTCAAATGCAGCGATCGCAGCTTCTTTATTTCCAGGGATTTTACCTTCTGCGATGTCGCAGATATCCTTTGGTTCGTATGTGTGGTTGATGTCTCCGGATTTTTCGGCATAGACACGTTTTATTGCACGGATTGCTACACCTTCCTCAACGTAGACTTCAGGATGATTCTTATGGCGTAGACAGAATGTTTCTGCACATGAGTTATTGCCGCGGTTAAGATGATTGTCTATTACCATACCCATTCCGAAACCGGTTCCAAAAGTATAGCCTAACAGGTTGGTATAGGTCTTTGTACTGCCAAGTTCAGCAAGACGATTGTTGATCTCCGGAAGGATTCCTCCGAGAGCCTCTCCGTAGGCAAAAAGGTCGCCATCATTATTGATGAATACGGGGATGCCGAATTTTTCAGCGAGGAATGGACCAAGTGCCACACCATTACGGAATGATGGGAAGTTGGGCAGATAACCACCGATAATTCCATGAGGATAATCGGCCGGACCAGGGAAAGCAAAACTTATAGCAACGGGCTTTTGATCAAGTTTTGCGATGATCTGCTCAAAACCGTCTACCATTGTTGCAAGACACTTGTCAAGATCGGCAGCATTAGAAGGCATTGTGATAGGATCAACGATAAATTCGTTTGATTGCATTGCACCGAAAACAAAGTTTGTGCCGCCTGCGTCAAGTGTTATGACAATACGTTTATCAAATTTGTACATATCTAATTAGATTTAAGTTGTCAAGGTATTTAAATGATTTATGCAAATGTAGGCATATTACATTAATTTAGCAAATTAAAGCCGATGGTTTGTGCGATTATGCAGTTTCAATCTAAAGCAATTAAGAAATTTTATTGCTTAGGACGACTATTTGACGCGTTCTGGATTTTTCGCAATAAATTCTTTCCAGGAGGATGTCCCTTTTCTTATTGTTGGTCGTTGCAGTTCGTAATAATGGCATAAAGCAGCTGCAAGAGCATCTGTGGCATCGAGTTGCGGCAGAAGATTTTCTTTAGGAATATCCAGAATACGTCTGAGCATCTCCTGAACCTGTTCCTTTGAAGCACCTCCATTGCCTGTGATTGCCATCTTGATTTTTCGTGGCTCGTATTCAGTTATCGGGACATCTCTCGATAATGCGGCTGCCATGGCAACTCCCTGCGCTCGGCCGAGTTTAAGCATTGATTGTACATTTTTACCAAAAAATGGAGCCTCTATGGCCATTTCATCCGGCAGATATTGTTCCACCAGGCCGAGAACACGTTCATAGATCCGCCGAAGTCTCATGTAGTGGCTCTCCAGCTTGTTTAACTGGATTACCCCCATTGCAATCATCTTTGGCTTGCGGCCTGAGATACCAAGAAGACCATAGCCCATAACGTTTGTGCCAGGGTCTATACCGATGATTATGCGCTCATAATCCTTGATGTTGGATTCCATTTATAAATTATAATATTTCCAGCACAGTGATAAATGGAAGCACCTTGTCCTTATGACGGCTGTTGATTGATGAGAAAATTCTGGCTCCACATGTCTCAATCCAATTACTTGCCACCTCTTCAGACGGAGCTTTGAAATGCAGGGCATAGCTTGGAGTCTGCACTTCTGACGAGGGTGGCATGACGATTTTTGTAAATAATATGTCCGAAAAAGACTCGTTGGCCCGAAGTTCAGGAATATACTCCTGTTTTATCCAGTTGATAAAATCCCGTTCGGCTGTTTGGTCAACTGCGAAGGTTGTGTTAAGTAATATCATATTTATCGATGGTACTATACTTCTGTTTTGTTTGCTTTTAGTTTTCTTTGATGTGAGAGGTAGCGTGGTATGAATCTTAAATGATTGACAAGAGTCCGCGTGGTTCCATAGTAATAACTCATTATTCGGAACCGCTCGATCAATGAAGCCCGATGATTGGCGGTGGTTACCCCCTCACTGAGATAGTCAATGGTGATCTGCGGAATATATACATTCTGTCTGGAGTGCTGCAAACATTGGATACACCAATCATAATCTGCAGAATATTTAAATTTAAGATTATACAATGGAGCGATTTTAGCAAGAACAACAAAGGCCTGATGGCAGACCACCATACCATTGGCAAAACTTTGATATGTCAAGATGTCGGGAGCGGTAAGGTGCCGATCACACAGTCGGTTACCGGTTGCATCAACAAGCTGTGTCTGTCCATAGACAATGCCTGGGTAGTCATTATCAACTATTGCTTTGGCAATCGTGGCGAGTGTTTCTGAAGAATGGAAAGAGTCGCCTGCATTCAAAAAAATCAGATATTTACCCTTGGCAAGGCCAAGACCCTTGTTCATCGCATCATACAACCCGTTATCAGGTTCTGAGACAATATACATTTGTGGGGTTGAAGAATTTCGAGCTAATTCAATGGTGTGGTCGGTTGATGCCCCATCCACAATGATATGTTCATAGTCACCGAACGTCTGAGATTTAACACTTACTATAGTTGCAGGGAGTGTCGCTTGAGCGTTGTACGTGACTGTTATGATGGAAATTAATGGTGCCATTTATGCTTGAATCGATTCTTATGAAGAATGTCATTATCAATATATAGCAAAAATAACAAATAAAAATGACACTGACAACTCTAACAGCAAAAAGCGACCTCGATGCCGCGTTTACACTGACGCGACATCGCCTGACGCAGCTTACCCAGATTCCCTCCGATAGCCCTCATCGCCTCGCGCTTCGACTGCGATTCCGCACCGATGGCTGCCTCTGCCACTACCTTCATCTTGGTGATAGCTTCCGCCAATCCCGTGCCACCGTCACAGAAATGGATTGAATCCTCCGATCCTGTATTACGGCCTACTTTGAATCGGATATCTCGTCATGTACGGCCCGGTTTCCCTGATACGGACTCTTCTGGTCTATCTGATCCTCGCTCTGATCCGTCAAAGCTTGTTGTCGTTTCGCGGCTTTCGACTTGGCTTCCTCGATCGCCATGAAATCCTCCTGAAATGCCGCTTCCAGTTCTTCCGCCATCTTTCCGCCGTATGTCCACTTCACCTGATCAATCCACTTAGGTTTCATATCTTATTATACTTATAAGTTTGCTATATTCCAGTTTTTCCGCATCACCAAGTTTATTATACAATGCAGTCAGACGATCATTCTCTATTACCTACTCTATGACCGTTACCACAATTTCTTCGTCAAGCTCCTTGTCAGGCCTATTTATATCCGTGTCGCATCCGCAAAGATAATGATTTTTACGATTGTTGGATCAAATCCCCTAAATGTTTTAAGTCCATCATTCTTGTGTTTATCAAAAAAGGACGTATCTGCTATCTCCGCATCATCGATGCCGGCATCCTGCAAATACTTTCGGGACTCTTCACTGTCAGCGATCACCGCTCTCGCTGCCGGATTCCTGCCAAGAACATTGACATCAGCCTATCCTGTCAGCATAGTCAAACAAATCCTCATTATCCTTGATGCAATCCTCTGTTGCATGTTGTGACTACACAAGCCCCGTTGTTTTTTCTCCGCCAGCTTGCACAGCTCGAGAATTATTGCTACATTTACCCACTGAAAAAAGCATTCAAATCCGAAGTCGCTTTGGGCGTGTGTGAGTCCGGTTCATTCAGGTTCTCGTCGGTGAGAGTGCTTTTCTTATGTGTTTATACATTGTCACAAGCGCAAGCTCCTTTCTACCGCGTCTGCCCTTTTCAAATAAAAACGTTGTCCCATCAGGATACGTCTTTGTGTATCTCACCACAACGCGATTGCCCTTATTGTCAGAAGTAATTGTATAATAATTTTCCGGGGTGGCGGCACTCCGTGGTCACCGTCTAATTCAGCTACTAAACAATTGAGATTTTCATTAATTTGCTTTAATTTTGCAGTGCCTTTCAAAGAAGAGGATGTAACTTCGGCTTTTGTCGGGGGAGTGGTTAAGTCCAGCCGATTCTTTGACTGGCTTTTTTATGCCTGTAGCTTTCTGCCACCCTGCCAGCATAGTCAAACAGACCCTCTCCATCCCTGATCGTCGGGGCCACATATTCATCCTGTAGGGGCGCACGGTCTGTGCGTCCACCCTCACCATACTCCGCTCCGTGCTCCATCACGGAATGCCCCTCGCCACGGCTACCGGACATAGCCTCGAACCGCCGTTCCATATGCTGTCCCAGCACCTTGACTTCATCAGCCGTAGGGTAGGGGAAGCCCTTGGAAATACTCTCATACTTTTTCTCAAGAGATTCAAGATTTTGTGGCAATCTCAAGTTTTTCTATTACCTTTGCATCGTGATTGGAAGCAGGATCCAAGTCGTTAAGTCGAGCCTCGCGTCCAGTCACATTTTGACCACCGTTAGAAGAAGGATATATTGGGTTAAGTCCCGCCTCGCTTTTTGCGGTGTTCTTTTTATTTTCTCCGTCAGCGAACATGGTTCTGTCATAACCAGTCTTTCTGCGCATGGCTATATCCTCAGCCTCGGCAAACACTCCGTTCTCGCGCTTGTGCTTCCATGCCTTGTAGAGAATATATGCAAGGTCTTTGTCTTTCAGTTGGATGCTCTTGGCAATATTCAGTCCGCGCAGGAACTTGTCAAGGAACTGCTGAACCTTAGCCTTGATTTTGCCCCAAAGGGTCTGTTCCTCTTGGCTCATACGTTCAAATCCCTTGTCTCCAATCTCTCCGGCCATATCTGCCATATACTCCTTGGTGGCTTCACGCTGATAGTGACCATCACGCTTTTTGGCATTTGCCCGGGCGGTAGCCTCGGCTTTTGCAAACACACCGCCACCTTTCTGCCGGGTCATGCGGTCTATGTCATCAGAATACTCCTTGTCGGCTAGTGCATCAATCTTTTTCTTGATACCCTGTCCGGCATGGTCATATACCTCCATCACAAACTCGTCCATGCGCTCCGGCCCAATCATAGCCTCCAGTTCGTCATGTCCCACAATCTCATGCACAACCGTGTTTTCAATATCCGAAACATTCGAATGGTTTGGCACAATTACTACAATCTCGCCCTTATCCGTAACCCAGCCCTTGGCATGGCGGTGACGCGCACTCGGATTATCCATAGCCTCGTCTGCGCTGTCAACAAGTTTGATTGGTGTGTGCAGCTTTTCTGAAAGTTCCATTGCTCGCGCACGCATATCATGCGGAAGCAACTCCGCACTTGCACGTTCAAAAAATTGTTGTAACTTTACATCAACAATGCCGTCGGCAGCAGACTTCACCCGAGGGATCTCGGTGCTTGTTGTCTCTCCGGCGGTATTGTTCAACCGTTGATGGTCGTCATATTTGCGCTGACGCGACATCGCCTGACGCAGCTTACCCAGATTGCCTCCGATAGCCCTCATCGCCTCACGCTTCGACTGCGATTCCGCACCGATGGCTGCCTCTGCATCCGACCGCATCCTCGCGATCACGTCTCCAAGATCCTCCGATCCGGAAACACCGCCTACTCGGAATGGGATGCCGTCTGCGGTTTGTCCCGGGCTTCTGTTTGCTGTCGTTCCGCTGCTTTCGCCTTGGCTTCCTCGATCACCTCTGGTATCGACTTGCCCTCTGCTCGCATCCGTTCCATAGATTCTTCGGTGAATGTCCACTTCACCTGATCTATCCACTTCCGCTTGACCTCCGGAGAAGTCGAAGCCTTTTCCATGGTTATGTGTCTCTGGTTGAACTCCCTCAGGAAGTCGTGTGTGTCTTCTCTCGCCAGCATCATCCTGTGCCACTCCAGCACCTCTTCCCGGCTCTCCGCTCCGAGTTCCTTCATCAAGTCTGAAATCTCTTTCTCCGTCAATTCGTCCATCATATCCTAAGGTCTTGATTAATCCATTAAACAATCTTTCGGCATCCTCCGTGAGAGTACCTACTGATGGCATATCCAATTTTTTAATAGCCATACGGGACACCTGGTCAACTATTACTTCCTCTTCAATTAAATCTTGGGAATCTCCTTGGTAATAATTGGATATTTTTTCAGCTGTATTCTTATTCATTCAATTCAGCCAAAGCATTAAATAGCTCAGTCTTGGCTTTCCTGTCAATCTGGCTTGCAAAATAAAGATGTCAGATGTCCACTCTCATGATACAGGCTGCTTGCTATGGCTGTTAATGAAGGATGTCTGTCTGCAAAGATAATAATATTTCCACATATCGCAACACTATCTCTGGCCTCAGCATATTCTACCAGATCCTCCACTTCGCTGGCATTATATCCCATCTCCAACCGACAATTTCCACATTGTCTTTACCTGCATATACATCAAGTACGACAACGGAATTCTTTTCGCCATATGTATGGCGACTTTAAGCCCGACAGTGCGGTAAGGCTCAGTGTAGTTCTTATTGCTGATTGCATCGACCGCGCGATCTCAGCCAACGGATGCCCCTCTGCCTTCGCAAGCTTGTATCCATTATAATAATACTCATCAATGTGTGCTGTGCCATTATTGTTAATGACCCGGCATCATCAAAGTTACTTACAGCAGAATTATGATCACTAATGCGTATGCGAACAACGGTGCCATTCTTCGCCTCGAATGTACCGTAATTGCTATGGTTCCCGTTGTTACGCAACCCCAACGCCTTCGACAAGGTGGATATATAATCACGAATAATAGCTCCACTTCGAGACCTTTCTTCAAGTGCGATTGCTAATTCCTCAAGATTTTGTTGTATCTTTGTACTGTAGTCATAACGAGTGATGGAGTCTTGATGGTCATCCGACCGGAGCTCGGACTCATTTGATGGCTGAGCGCTCCCGCCATTCAAGGTGTCGAGTGCTCTTCTTTTGGCGGCACTCCGTGCTGCCGATCCACCATCCGTTGACTCACCCTCCACGCCTCCGGCCTCAGTTGCCGAACTTTCCGCGCTAATTTCTTGTTTATCTGATGATAAAGTATTAACTTCGCCTTCAGATAACAAGTCGTCATGAGTATCGGCAGCTGCAATATCTTCGGATAGTGTGAGGATAAGCCCACCCTCCTTGGCGGCTTCTCTTTTTTGCGCTCAAGTTCCGCACCTCCGATATAATGCCAGTTCACAATTTCGGCATTGTCTTTATCGGGATTGTTGACCTCTACGACAACGGCTGAGTTCTTGTCTGCGAGATGCACCAATATCCAGTTATATGGACGCTGTGTCTTTTGATTCTGACCATACAATTGTGGATTATACAATGTATGGTTCAGAATAATTCTACATCTTCCGGCGTAAGGTCTTTGTGATGCTTCTTGTTTTTATCAAAAACATTCTTCTTAATGATTAGCCCGACACCTTGCAATCCGATGGCATTTACTACATTTTTCGGGCATAGGAGGTAGTCCTACGGTGCGGTAAGGCTCAGTGAAGTTTTTATGGCTGATTGCATCGACCGCGCAATCTCAGCAAGCGGATGGCCGTCAGCCTTGGCAAGTTTGTAGCCATTGTAAAAATACTCAACTATATGCGCCGAACCATTATGGTCCATGCCATTGTTTCTCTTTCGAGAGATTACAATGCTTATCCCGTTATCATACCCGGCATCATCAAAGTTCTTCACCTGGGCATTATGGTCACTTATCCGAATGCGCACAACCGCACCATTCTTAGCCTCAAACGTGCCATAGTTGCTATGATTACCATTATTGCGCAACCTGAGCGCCTTAGATAGCTCACCAACAAATGTATGCTCCTTTGAAATTTGTTCGTATCTGCTTGCCAGATTTTGTAAATCTTGTTGTATCTTTGCAGCATCATCAAACGATACGACAGGGTCTTGATGGCTTGTCCGGAGTCCGGTATCGTAAGAGCCCAGGGCGCTCCCGCCATTCAAGGTGTCGAGCGCTCTTCTTTTGGCGGCACTCCGTGCTGCCGATCCACCATCCGTTGACTCACCCTCCACGCCTCCGGCCTCAGCAGCCGAACTTTCTGTGCTACTTTCTTGCTTATCTGACGATAAAGTATTAACTTTACCGCCAGATAACTCAGCGGTCTGTGCAGCTTGACCTTGATTGGTGGCGCGTGTAGCACCTGTCGTTCCATCTGCTGAGTTTTCATCATAAGCCGTCAGAACCCAGTTCTTGTCGGCAATTTTTTTACCTTTCTCTCGCAGATTCTTAGTCATTGTGTATCTCAGTGTGCCACTCCTTGCCATCGCGGTCTCGGCCACGGCGCACACTGCCCCTTTCATTCTCTATCGTGATCTGATGGCCGTCAACCCTGACATGCTTCTTCTTGTAATTGCCGGCCTCCTTCTGTGCCTCAGTCGGCTCCGGATCTGTCCTCAGTCCGGCTGACCCTCCGTCGGCTCCGTCGGCTCCCTGCGTGCTTCCTCCTTCTGCCGATCTTCCAGATATTCCTCGAAACTCCGTTTGTCCGTATCCTCCAGTTCCGCCCAATCCATCAGCATCCGGCGCCTTTTCGTCAATGCCTGAGATTGGAGATTCCACTTCTTTTTTGCCATAGGTAAGATTGAATATTACTTGTTTTATGAATTGTTTATTATCCTCAGATAAGGACTCAATGATGGATGCCAGCCGTTCGGGGCGTCTGTTCATCATTAAATCAGACAGCAGATATGCAAGAAATTCCTCATCGTGCTTTGTTGCATCCTCATACTCTCTGACGATTCCGGCGTACAGCCTATTATGCATCTTGTTATGAGGCTCGATCTGTAAGATATTCTCGCGCAGCGATCCCAGCTCATCACTTAGACCTCCCAGACGATCCACAAGAGCATGGATATTCTCATGCAGTAACACCGTACCATGATCCGCAATATCGAATCTATTTGCAAATATATACACTTTTCCGTCAAGACTGCAATAAACCGCAGGAATATCACCCGTTGCAATGGCATTTCTGAACTCCTGCCTGTCCTCTTCGGAGAAGTCAAGTGAATCAACATCCGCCATATCCTTGATCACATGGATCGGCGCACTGCTGTAATGGTCAAGATAACTCTCAAGATTGCGGCGTTGAACCTCACTCAGTTTCTCTGCCCCGTCAATCCTGACGTCGTCTCTGCCGGAAGCAGCTATCTCTGTTGCCGCTCCAGCCAAGCCTCACACCCTGATATGTCTCCTTAGCCCATTGCTCAACAGCGCGCCGGCTAGACAGCTTTCTGGTCAGGACAGGCTTCTTACGGGCATATATCAACCCCGCCATCACTGCCTCCGGCCTCAGCTGCCGAACTTTCCGCGCTACTTTCTTGTTTATCTGACGATAAAGTATTAACTTCGCTGTCAGAAGATATTTTGTCGGACGTAGGAACAAGGTCCGGTTCCTCCGCTTTTTGTGGAGTCTCGGTTAAGCGCACCTCAGAATCGAGAGACAATTTAGAAACAGACGAATCGATACCGAGCCCGGCATCATGATTGTCAGATGATGTAATGATGCGCGAATCGTTAAGAGGAACTGACTCCTTTACCTGCGTTGTCGGATGCAGGCTGTTTTTAGAGTTAATCCAAGCTATTTCCCCATATTGAAGTAGCTTGGATATTTTCTATTACTACTCCTTTCCTGATTGGAAATCACAACCTCATGCCCTTCTTTCCTTACTGTAACAGACGTGAAATGATAATAACTCGAGCCATCATCATTTACAAAAGTCTTGATAAATACATAAGACGTATCTCTTTCGGATTTTCCATCTGAAGCCGGGCGATAATCTTCAATAATGACATCGGGATTTTCAAGCGTTGGCTTAACCATCCCAAGTTTACCGTCACGGCCACGTTGCGCCATCTTGACCCGCTTGCGCTCCTGTGGAACAGCATGCTCCATCATGATTCGCATCGCCCATGCCTTGCCATTGTCGATGCCTGAACGTCTGCATGCTTCCCACATGCTTCCCTCAGATCAAGGAGCGCATCATCCGGCATTGATGCCAGAAGCGTGCAAGCTCCTGTTCCGCCTCCTGCACACCGGATATATTCGGATCAGCCATAGCCTCATGGGACTCGTCGGCTCATCTGGATATATCCGTCAGTCCCTCGATCAGTTCTTCGCCGCCTCCGGCTCCTTGTCCTGTTGGTTGAGCATTGCGGCCTCCCACTCCCGTTCCTTCATGGCTTGTTCCCTCCAATCCGGGCCCACCTTCTGCTCCATGAACTCTTCCATGGTTCTCGGATCCGTCTCGTCCAAGGTCGCCAATTCCAGCAAAGCCCGTCTTGTCTTGGTCAGCGGAGAGGAAAACTTCGGTTTCTTTTTTGCCTCCATTTCCGTTTCCGCTTGAGACTCCGAGGCCAGTCCCAGCATCTGGTAAATCCGTTTTTCTTTCTTTCCGAATGGATGTAGATGTTTGAATTTCTTTTCCATTTAATTGTGCGACTATTTGTTTTAGTATTTCACGACCATTTTCCGATAAGGCAGCCTTTACCTCAGGATATAGACTCGGATTCATTGTCATCCAATCTAAGGTATAAGCAAAGACCCCCTCATCTATTTTTTCAGCATCATATTCATCCCCGACGGATTCATTCAAACGGACAAAGACATTATCTCTGTTTTCGGAGGTTGTCAGTGCATTGCGGAATGCTTTCAAGAATGAATCCAGTGATCCATTAGCCGAATCCACAATCCCATGCGCATTCTCGTGAGCGAGCATATTGCTGAAATTCAGTGAGGATATATCTTTATTTGCAAAGATATAAACTTTTTTGTCTGCCTGAGAGTAAACGGCGATAATATCAGGATCATGTCACCTCCTGCACTCCAGCCAAGCCTCCGCCCTGACGATCGCCTCCGCCGCCAGACCCATCGAATGTCCCATAATTGCTATGGTTGCCATTATTGTGAAGTCCAAGTGCTTCGGATATACGGCCTATAAATGACTTCTCCTTACCATTCTCTTTTTGTTGATAATGGTTTGCCAGAGTCTCGAGATTATTTATTACCTTTGCTCCATCAGCGCTTGACACGACGGTTGAATGACGCTCTTTGTAGCTGACGACGGTGTAGAGCGCTCTTCTTTTGGCCTCAGCTGCCTAACTTTCCGCGCTAATTTCTTGTTTATCTGACGATAAAGTATTAACTTTACCGTCAGAAGAGAGGCTGCCACCTTTGATAGGTTGTTCAGCGGATGAATTGGCAGATTCATCGAGTGCTGTCGCTCTTTATACGACCTATTGCTCTTCGTATTAATGTCAGAAGATATTTTGTCGGACGTAGGAACAAGGTCCGGTCCCTCCGCTTTTTGCGGAGCCTCGGTTAAGGACCACTCAGAACTGGGGGACAATCTTTCAGAGATATGCAGGATTTTTTCTTTCTGCATATCTTTTTTTATGTCCTTTGCCTCTGCTTCATGACTGCTGACTGAGACCTCCATGCCATCACGCTGAACCGTGATAGACTCAAAGTGTACGATACGCCCTCCATCGGGTTTTACGAATGTCTTGACGAACAAAAGTTTCGTATCGCGTTCTGCGCCATCCGAAGGTGCATTCTTTTCAATAACGACATCGGGGGCATTGAGAGTAGGGTACATCATGCCGAAATAACCAGCGCGTTTAAGATTGTAGAGCTTCATAAATTGGTTTTCACCCAATTTAACTATGCCCATAGGTGTAGCCACCTGTCCGTTCTCACCGAATTGCGCAATCCAATTTTCGGGGGTCAGTTCAATATTATGGGCTACCTCAGCGGCATTCTCCATCTTATCAATCAAGTCTGTTGCCTCCTGTTCAGTTAGTGAACGACCGATAACGCCATTACTCTCAATCGGTGTCACGCTCCGATACTCACTGAACGGCTTGGTCTTGCGCTTGCTCGACTGAATCCACTTCTTGAACTCATCCTTGCTTACGCCTGTCACATCCGCTCCCATCTCCTGCATCATCGCTGATGCCCTCGAAGCGGTATGTTGTCTCCGGGAAATATTTGTTGTGGACAAGATGCTCCACAATGGCATCCTCAGGCTGGACTGACCCCTTCATAGGTGCCTTGGCATACGGATCCTTTATCTTGTAGACACGTCCGTTATCCTTGTCTACATATACCTCGCTCTCACCCGACCGCCTAACGCGCCGTAATCTGCCCTGCCGACATAATGCCCGTTCTGACGGGCAATGCTTACCAGCCTTTCGGATTCCGCTTCGCGTCGATTTCTCTGGCTGTGCTCTGAATGTTCATTACGTGAAGCGGCCAGCCCTTCCTCATACACTCGTATATCGCTTCGGTCTCTATCTCCCTCCACGCCTCGGGCTGCGTCTCCAGCCACTCGGCCGCCGTCTGCTTGCCGTGGCTGCGCTCGCTCATCATTATTTTGTTCAGGTCTGTTTCCATATGATGCTTGATCTTGTTGCAAATTTACGGAATTTCCGTCCGATCCCCAAGCCCCCTCGGTATCATTTTCATTGTCCGTATTATCCGAAAAGTCAGAAGAGTCCGACACGTCTTCATTCTCGCTCGAAATGTCTGACACCTCTCTCTGCCGTTCTATCTCATCCAACGCCTTGGCAAGCTCCGTCTGCGGATCCACGGCTGCACCGACACTCGCCACCCTTTCAGGTGATGTCCAGCCTATCTGGCCGCTCTCTTTATCAAAGTAAATCAACAGGCGGTCAAATCTGATGACTTTGACCGCCTGTAATTGATTTTTATGTATTTCCCGGTAATCGGAATTAGTTTGTGATAACTATCTTTGATGCATGACTCCCTCGACGCACAATATAGATATGGCCTGGTTGCAGATGGTTGGAATTTATCTTTGTTCCGTTCAGATCGTAATATTCCTCTGTGGCTTCTTGTTCTGCGTCTATTTCATCTATTGACAATGTGTTGGCGAGGTTGAAATCCATGCGATAGATGCGGACACGTTTTGATGATTCAAGTTTTATGGTTGACAATGGTGTGGATGGATCAACCGGAAATGTGTAGCAACCATAATCAGCAGTCGTGCTGCGAGATATGCCGTCAACCCTGTCCGTTATCTCTACTGGATCACTATCGTTGAATGACAATGTCGCCTCACATGGAATACCAGCGCTATTAGTGAATTGTATTGCAAATATATCGACGCTGCTTACATTTGTAACATAATCGGTCTGCAGTTTGAATTCAAGTTTGCCACCGGTGGTTTCATTGCCAAGGTAGAAATCCGTTCTGCCATTACAGCATTTTGAATAACTTGTTACTGATTTGACGCACTCGCTATTTGTCAAGAAAAAATTTGACACAGCCTTTGAATCAACATCGCGTCCATTGTACGAGCTTCCGGCAAATTTAAAAAGCAGATATGTAAGCTGCGGAGTGTCTGTGGCTTGAATATTTTCCTGTGCTGATACTGTACCTGAAAACGCTGCAAGAAATAAGATTGCAGTCAAGAGTTGCTTTATACGCATAATTGGGACTTGATTTGGTTAGTGATAATAATCGAATTGATTTATAGGGCAAATATAATAAAAAATTATCGGCACACGCAACCATGTCTATCAAAAAACTTATCCAAATTCAAATTTTCATAAAAATACGGATCCTATAAACAAGCAGCCGATCGCTATAAACAGACGGAGATGCCATTAATGACATAAAAGAACTCTCTTGAGGTTGTTTCAAGGCTGGAGGTGGGTGAGGTCCATGTCAGATATGAGGTATTGCCTGCGCAGACGGCTTAGCCCGAGGATGCGCCGACGGTTGGCTGACGGAAATCTCCGCAACGTAAGCATGGCTACTCGCCGTTGCATTATGGAGTCAGTGGTGAGCAGACCGTAGGCATAATGGCGACTTTGGGGCGATGCGGTGTCGCTTTGCAGAGTGCTGATCGACTCGGTGAAGAATCTATCGGTGGCGGTCACTGTATATGCATCAATCTCATCACGCCTGAAGTACGCCGTGTATTTAGCTTCAGCCATGCATACGCCATACTCATCTTTTATCAATTCGTCGGGTGGTGCTGATATTAGCTGTGGCATGTCTGCCGAACTTGCCGAATTGTCTGTCTCAGGTAACGTATTATTCGCTATTTGTTTTACATCTGAGGGTATTTCAGGATCCTCTTGAACGGGCGTCGCAGTTGTGGCTGAATCCACATCCATTTCTTTAGCAATGTGCATTGCTGGCTTTTCGATAGTACGATCTCCCTGTTGCCTGCCTGTCATGTCTTTACCGGCATAATGAAATAGAGTTGTTCCGGTCAGCAACAATAAAGCTGTTCCGAAGATTATCAAAATTCGGCGTTTTGATACAGAACGCTCAGAGAGAGTTCTGTAACGTGTTTCAAGCTCACTGCCACTACTGATAGACCGGTCTCTGAGCATTGACGAAAGGCGTTGAAGCACCTTTTGCTGCCAGCGTGGGGATATCGGCACAAGGTCGGTGAGAAGCACTCCCAGAGCGAAGAGGTCATTGTAGGTGTCAGGAGATATGGTTGCATCCTCTGTTGCAATGGATTTTTCGGCTGGAGTGTAACGCAGAGTGCCGGCTGCATCATGTAGCATATAGAAAGACTCTGAGTCACTGAATCCCAAATCAATGATTTTCAGAGAGCCCGATT
Source organism: uncultured Muribaculaceae bacterium (assembly GCA_910579185.1). Lineage (GTDB taxonomy): Bacteria > Bacteroidota > Bacteroidia > Bacteroidales > Muribaculaceae > Paramuribaculum. Next base: position 298,346 of record CAJTTG010000001.1, on the reverse strand, counting down.
GAGGCATCCAAATCACATTGTCCGGCTTCAGATCGCGATGTATGAGGCCGGCACAGTGGATGTCGTCTATACCACGTGCCAAAGAGAAAATAATTTTACCAATGTCAGCCGAAGATAATGGAGCACCGTCCGCAATCAATTGCGCAAGTGTCATGCCCGGACAATACTCCATGACTATGGCGTTGCCGAGTTTGGGAAGCGTGATGAAATCATAGGTGCGAGCCACATATAAAGAATCAACCATTATGCCACATTCAAACTCCTTGCGCAAGGCTGCGTGGGCGAGTGGCGCATCAAGATATGGTTCACGCAAGGTTTTGATCACGTAAGTGCGACCGTGTCGGCGCGCGGTGAAAAGGCGGCAGAAACCATGCTCCGACTCATAAATAAGACGGAAATGCCGGTAATCGTTGTCGGCTGAAACGCCGGCAAAGTTCCCGTCGGGAGTATTGAAAAAAGAGGATTCCTCTGCCATTGTAGTGGACAAAGATAGCAAAAAAGCAGATTGTGGACAAATCCAGTTATGCGGCTAAGGGCATAGGGGAGAGCATCTATCGGAACTATTCGGTCAGTTCTTGGCAGGAATGTAGCGGAGTGTGGTCAGGCCCGATTCCTTTCCGCCTACGTAACTGCCCAAGTTGTTCTCACCATCCATTACCTCGGTGGCGAACAGCGGATTACCCTTTGAAAAGATCATTGCAGTCAGAGTGAAGCCCTCCTTTAGTTTTGACATTTCGGCTGTCAGCACCTGAAAGCGGTTGTTGCCCAAATACTTCATCGAAACATGCCGTCCGGGGTTCCACTCGCAATCCACAATGTCGCCTGGCACGAGCTTGGAAGCAAGGATAGTGTTGGATGATAGGAACGAGCTCTCAATTCGGTTCCCACGCATCAGGGTCTCAATATAATCCGGCCAGTCACGATAGCCGAGAAAGCGGGATAGTAGGTTTAGCGTAGTCGTGCTGCGAGAGGATGCAATAGGGACATATCCCCACAAGCGTTTCATGGTCGATATGCTGGGCGATTCCTTCATTACCTTCTTTATTTCAAGAATCAAAACATTGAAGTCAGATGGTGTCTTCATTGTGCGCCCCACCTTAAGTTCCAGATCCTGGCGCAAGCACTCTATGAAATATTGAGAATACTGCTGCATGATAGTCATCCTAAATACTTCACAAAAGTAGTAAAAAGCGAACCATGCGCAAAATAAAGGCTGTTTTCGTGAATTGGTATGAACCGAATTGAACCAAAATGAATCATAATGAATTGAGATGAACCGAAATGAACTGAAGCTTGTGTATTGCAAATCTTGTATTAGCTTTGACCAATGCAATAGGTGATGGGATAAGGAAAATATGAAAATTGAAGTCTTTGCTTGTACCCTAATAGTTTCATGGCCTACTAAACGCCCTCAATATCTAATACTGAGGTTTCAGGGCATTTGGGTTGGATATGTGTGTGCATTCGTATTTTGTGAACCATTTTGAACCAAAAAAAAGTTGCGTGACGGTGCCGGGGGCGTTAACTTTGCACACAGCGATACAGATGATGTCTGTTCCGATATGGCTGAAATTTCGGCTTTGGGGATATGACTCCGGCATCATTAATTAACATTCATGCACCTCTGGAGTCAAGGTGTATCTTAATTTTTTTATAATGCTTAAGGATAATAGCAAAAAATTCCGGAGAATACTCCTGTTTTCGGGACGTGCGACCCGACTTGAATTCAATGTGATTATATTAGCGTTGGTTGCAATTTATGCGATTCTATGCTATATAGTTATGAAAACCAGGATTCTGAGTGGTTTATCCTCAGATGTCGTTATGTTTAGTTTCCTTGTGTTTGTACTTGTGACCCTTTATATTGCCTTTGCCGCAATTTCGCGAAGGAATCATGACATGGACAGAAAGAGTTTTGAAAGGGGCGACTTTTTTGGAGCCGATTTTTACTTTCGTAAAGGAACAGAGGGTTTAAATCAGTATGGATCGGATCCCCTTCAGGAATATGAACCGCAGAATGAGCATTTTAAACAGTTAGTCGAAGAGGTACGAAAAGAAAGAGCCAATGAAACTGAATAATATTTTTTACATGTTGCTTGTGGCGGTTTTGCTGTCGGCATGTTCCGCCTCACGTAAGGCAGGCAAGTATGAGGATATCCTGGAATCACGCAAATGCTGGGTCACAGAGTATGATTCTGAATTATGTGATATCAATTTAAAGTGTTCCGAGGTTTCGAAATTTAAAGATGGAAAATATATCCAGTTTCAGAGTTTTTCTCTTCCGGGCGATAGGGATGTGCTGTTTACGGTGACGACTTCCGGCAAGTATAATGTTGAATACGATAGCGAACTCGAGGCCTTCTTCATAAACGAGGATCTTGAAAATTTACAAATTGAAAACAAAACGACTGACAATAGCTGGTTCAAGCGTTTCGACCGGGAAATCCGTGTGAACTATTATGGTGATGCGTATGATAATACTGATATAGATGAGGATGACGACACTTTATATGGACTTCAGATAATAGAATGTACAGGGTCAAGGTTATTGCTCAAGAACTTGGAAGATAGAGAGGTGTATGACTATACACCGTCAAACCTAAATTTGATCGGGGCAAATCTAGATTTGATCGGATCTCCATCAGGAACATGAACCGCAGAATGAGTATTTTAAACAGTTAGTCGAAGAAATAAGAAAAGAAAGAGCCAATGAAGTCCGTGGAGAGCATGTTTCATTGACGGATGCCTACTGCCGTCGCGATGATGACTGCAATTCGGCTAAATAATTTGCGGACAAACACAATACAATTCCTGGCGCAAGCACTCTATGAAATATTGAGAATACTGCTGCATGATATTCATCCTAAATACTTCACAAGTAGTAATAAAAAGCAAACCATGTGAAAAATAAAGGTTGTTTTCGTGAATTGGAGTGAACCGAACTGATCCAAAATGAATCAGAATGAATTGCGATGAACCGAATTGAACTGATAAGCTTGTATTACCTTTGCCAATGCAAGAACTGATTTGATAATTATAAACGCGATATTTATGAAGGATAAACAATGTCCGTATTGTGGAGAGGTGATAAAGGCATCGGCAGTGAAATGCCGTTTTTGCGGAGAATGGCTCAATGGTGAGGCCATAGTAGCTGCGCCTCGGGAGGAATATGCCGTGGCAGAGCCTATTTCTATGGCCAAAGCAAGCCAAATTCCGCAGATTGTGATTAATAATGAGATTTCACAAGACACAGAAGTCAATGTCGATGTCAATGCCGGGAGTTCGTCGTCATCTTCAGGTTGGCTCTGGACTGAGTTGTTTTTTGTTAGCGGTATAGCCTGGGGGATCTGGAATTTCTGGATAGGTCTGGCTGCGATGATAATACTGGCGATTGCTGTCAAAATCCCATTTCTGGGACACATCATCTGCATTGTGCTGGGTGCGGCAGTTGGATTTTTGGTCGGTGTGGTGGCCGCAGTTTTGAATGCACCGACATGGGTTGCAGTGCTCGTAGGTGCTGTTTTGGGTTTCGGAGCAATCAGCATAAATTTAAATGATCGGAAGGCTGACGATGACTATTAAAAATATACAATGTATGTGCGTCGCCGTCATTTTGGGAATAATGACGTGCGCCTGCGATTCAACACCTAAATCAAACAAGGTGATTCCTGACTTTGTGAAGAGAGTGAATGCCAAAAGCAAGAAAACCGGCGTCAACGCAATTGTTTCCGATGAACTGTTGGTGCTCAATCTCACACTTAAGAATACTCCAGAGAATGTTGGCAAGGCCATTATGATGATCGAATCGGAGGCTGCTATAGATGCTTTTTGCGAGTCACTTGTCAAGAACCTTGAACAAGGGCCTGTCATTGACAGAATTATCGCGGAGAAGAAGCGTCTCGCGTTCTGTATAACAATTGACGAACTGGAGTTGCATGCGATCTTCACACCTTCTGAACTCAGAAAAATTATTAAGCAAAAATGATACGACAGAGATTATTTCGAATAATGTGCATGATTTCATTGTATCTGAGCTTCATGGCTCTGCCATCATGCGATTCATATACCATGCAAGTGGATGATCTCATCAGTGCAATCCCCGATGCATGGGATGACAGTGAGAATGCTATCAGTGAGCATGCAAATGCGGTCTTGCAGGAATTAGCCGACGATCCGGATATGCTTGCTAATGAAGTCCGTGCAGAGTATAGCAATTTTTTAGATCGTTTCACACTCACAAAGCCTTTCGACCAAGTAGGCCGAGCGGTCAGTTCTGCTCTCTTTGGAGATTTTGGGGACATGGTAAACGCTCTCGATGCTGCCAAGATTGAAAATATGACCAAGAAGGATGTCTCCGGGTATATAAACAAGAATTACAATAGGTATTGGACTATGCTTTTTGCGGCTCTCTGTGCACGTGATGGCAAGTTCCGGATGTCTTACGAGACAGATTCATTTATCGATAAAGATTTTGAATATAAGCCGGCAGAACTTATGAAGATGATTAATGAGCATGTTTCATTGACGGATGCCTACTGCCTTCACGATGGTGACTGCAATTCGGCTAAATAATTGGCCGGACAAACACAATACAATTGATGACAATAAACCAATTTAAGTAATTTATAACTAAAAAACAACAGATGAAAAAGATTTTTCTATTTGGAGCGTCCGTAATTATGATGCTCTTGACTGCCTGTGGCGGTGGACACTACGACCAGAATGTCGTTGACAAAATCATCAACAAGAAAAACTTCACCGAGAAAGACTACACGATAATGGTGGAACAACTCGGTTATGCTCTCGATGATGTAGAAGGCGCAAAAGACTTGAACAAGTGGGAAAAGGAAAACGAACAAGAAGCGATGTCGATGTCGATGATGTATTGTGCTTTGTACATCTGCTCTGAGGATGAACCTAATTTCCCTGAAACACTTAAGAAAGATGTCAAATCACTTGGTGCACGTTTAGAGGCAATCAGCGAAAAGCAGCGTGTATCTCTGGAAGACGAATCATTCTAAATAGTTTCATGGACGGCTTAATCAGTCTTAATTATTATAGTAGCTGGATATGAAAAAAAAGTGCCCATATTGTGGCGAGGAGATTGCGGACAGTGCAAAGAAGTGCCGATTTTGCGGCGAATGGCTCGACATCTCTTCTTCCACACCCCAAATAGTAAGTAACCCACAGTCACAGATTAATAGAGCGCAAATGAACGCTATTGAGACATCGGATTGCCCGGAATCCCCGGCTAAAAGACCAGTCTATAACTGCGGAATGAAAAAAAATGGCTTTTTTGAAACCTATTTCAAACTGCCTTATTTTCACCAATTCAAGGACTTCTCAGGCTGTGCATCGCGCAAGGATTTCTGGATGGCGTGGTTAGCGATGCAAATTATCAATATCGGATTGTTTGGATTAGTTTTGCTGCTTTCCGGACTTGGGGGAATGACTGGAATGATAGTTGGCGTTGCCATTATCTCAATCATCTCGCTCATCTTGATCGTGCCATCATTGGCCTTGACCGTCAGACGACTTCGGGATGCCGGTAAGAGTCCATATATGATTTTCATTGCCATTGTTCCTCTTGTAGGGTATATAGTCCTTCTCATTTTCCTCTGTTTGCCATCGGCAGAGAAGAAGGAAAGCTCTAAGGTTTCGTTTACAATGCTTGATTGGATTATCATGGCAGTTTGTGCCGTATTGCTCGGCTCAGGTGTTTATTTTAGCTTTGCTGCCATGGACAAACTTGATGATGACATGTATGAGGTGGAGGAACTGGATAGTGATATGTCCTCCTATAATGACTTGGATCCATACGAAGTAGAAAGTATCGAAGTAGAAAGTATTGATGAAGATGACGCGGAGGGATATGGGCATCCTCTTGGAGTAAACCTGCTTGATTTGTGCGCCGATACGGATCATATTTTAAGTGGAATGAACAACTCTGTCAACGCTATCAGGTATGGCAGTGAACAGGCTTACCTAAACACATCCGGAGAATGGGGCTCTACTTCTACGCCACTTAGTGCTGTCGGATATATCGGCGAAAATGTGGTGAGGGTTAAATGTTATATCACTGAAGATGGCGAGCTTCACGGCCGTTATCATAATGAGAACGGCATAGACCTTGACTTCAACGGATATCTTGACAGCGAAGGTGTTCTGAGAGTGCAGTTAGGGCACGACTCTGAAAAATCCGAATGGACTCTGCATTATGTGAAGTACGGAACGGATGTGCCACCCGGAGGCATGCTCTATGAAGGCACATGGGGTCGCAGCAACAAAGCGTCCGGCCTTATCTTCATGATTGACGGCGATTGACCTCAGATGCTCTGTCTTTAACCATAAAGGATTAGACACAGCCCTTTAGCTCCTCGCAATTTTAATTGCAATAAAAAACCGCAGACTATCAGTTAGTTCTGCGGTTTTTTTATTTACTTGAGTGGAGCTGGAGGGATTCGAACCCTCGTCCAAACGTGGAACTAATGAGCTTTCTACATGCTTAGCTTTTACTTGGTTTTCGTGTTGCAGCAGGCAAAAAGCCACCAACCGCAACCTTATCCTCTAAAATTTCGGAAGCTTCTCGAGGCATTCGGCTTCCTATTTCCGATTTACCTGCACCGCCTTGTCGATTAGCCTCGGAACGTTGGCAATCGGGCGATGTCTTGTCACCGCAACTGTTGCAGCGATTAAGCGTGATCTACTGTACTTCGATCAGGCAGCAAGAGCGTAGTTGTTTTCGCCATTTAAAATTGTTGATGTCGGAGTTTAAAGAGCACCTTCCATCATGGCTCTGCATGCTTACACACCACTTCTACACGCTGTCAAAACCAGTCAACCCCATAGGTGGCTTACTGATAGCATCAGTGAGCGTATACCCAGAATCAGACCTGCTCTCAAGATGATTTTGGGTTGTGCAAAGATAGGCTTTTATGCGGTTATATGCAAGCTATTTTTCATAAATATTGTGACGATCTGCGAATTAACTTGAATTATAGTTGCTTTATTAGTCTGAAATGAGTACCTTTGTGGCAAATTTTTGAAAGCAGCAATTTATGAATGAATCTTATGTCGGGCTCGATTTGCTGATTGAAGCATCATGGGAAGTCTGTAATAAGGTCGGAGGGATATACACGGTCCTTTCGACAAAAGCCAAGAACCTGCATAAATTATATAAGGATAGGTTAATGTTTATCGGACCGGATGTCTGGTCTGAAGATAATCCATCGCCATATTTTATTGAATCAAAAACGCTTTTGAATTCATGGCGTCGCAAAGCTGTCTTCCCCGAAGGCGTTGCAGTCAGAGTAGGGCGTTGGGATATTCCCGGCAAGCCATTGGCCATATTGGTCAAGTTTGACGGCATGTACTCAGCCAAGAATGAGTTCTATGGCAAGATGTGGGATTTGTATGGCGTGGATTCTCTACACGCATATGGAGACTATGACGAAGCTTGTGCATTCTCTCATGCAGTAGGTCTTGTTATTGAGAGCTTGTATGATCATTATAAATGTGCGGGCAAATCCGTAATAGCTCATTTTGACGAATGGACCACCGGCATGGGACTCCTTTATGTCAAATGGCGTCTGCCGGAAGTGGCAACGGTTTTCACTACTCATGCAACATCCATCGGTCGAAGCATCTGTGGGAATGGGAAGCCATTGTATGACTACCTTAAGGGGTATGATGGCGACCAAATGGCATCGGAATTGAATATGCAATCAAAACATTCGTTGGAAAAAACAGCAGCCCTCCAAGCTGATTGTTTCACCACAGTTAGCGATATAACCGCTCTGGAATGTGAACAGCTGATCGGCCGCAAGCCGGATGTTGTTACTCCGAATGGTTTTGAGCCAAATTTTGTACCGGCAAAATCTAAGATAAAAGCAGCACGACAGGCTGCAAGAGACAAAATGCTTTCCGTGGCATCATCCTTGACCGGAAAGGCGTATGATGATCAAAACACCTTCATTGTGTGCACATCCGGCAGATGCGAATATCGCAACAAAGGCATTGACTTATTCCTTGATGCTATAAGCGATGTGTCACGTGAACAGCCAAAGCGAAAGGTGCTTGCATTTGTGATGGTTCCTGCATGGAGTGGAGATGCTCGTCAGGATCTTTGTCAGTCCATTGTGGCTAATAGATGCACCCGTCTGAATAATCCGGTCATAACTCATTCGCTACATAACCCGGAGTCCGACCCGATCATTAATCGAATCTGGACAATTGGATTCAGCAACGCAGCGGATACCAATGTTGATGTCATATATGTGCCCTGCTATCTAAACGGATCAGACGGCATTTTCAATATGACATATTATCAATTACTGATCGGAATGGATGCAACTGTATTCCCATCATATTATGAACCTTGGGGATATACTCCGCTTGAAAGTATCGCTTTCGGTGTGCCAACGGTCACCACATCATTGTCGGGCTTCGGCCAATGGATTGTCCGAAATTTCACTGCCAGCTTTGAGGAATGTGGTGTATGCGTTGCCGAAAGAAATGACAGCAACTATCCTGCTGTTGTCGACAGCATTTCAAGAGATATCAGATTCCTATGCGATTGCGACAAAGAGCAAATATCACTAATTTCCAACAAGGCATTGCAAACTGCCGGAAAGGCTGATTGGACATTTTTCATTGAGCATTACATGCAGGCTTTTGGCATCGCATTGGAAAATAAAAATATAAGAGAAAGTTAACCCATTATAAACAACTATTATAGAAAACCAAAATAATAATTAATATGAGAATTAAAGTAAGTGAAGCAAACGCTCCGATTCTGCACGACGCAACAGTAACTGCAGAACTACCATTGCGTTTAAAGCCTCTGGATATTATCTCCCATAATCTGTGGTGGGTGTGGAACAGCGAGGCAAAGGCATTATTCAGAGACATCAATCCCGATTTGTGGAGATCAACCGGAGAGAACCCGATCCTTGTTCTTCAACGTATAAGTTCAGAGCGTCTCAATGAGATCATGAACGACGAGGATATGATGTCACGCATTGATCGCGTCTATGCTTCTTTCCAGGAATACATGAGCAAACCGATGCGCAAAGACGTTCCATCCGTATCATATTTCTCGATGGAGTATGGTCTATGCAATTGCTTGAAGATTTATTCAGGTGGTCTCGGTGTGCTTGCCGGCGACTATATCAAAGAAGCATCCGACAGCTGTGTTGATATGACCGCCGTTGGATTCCTTTATCGCTATGGATACTTCACACAGTCGCTCTCTGTTGATGGTCAGCAAGTAGCTAACTATGAGCCGCAGAACTTCAACCAGCTCCCCATCGAACAGGTTATGGACAAAGATGGCCAGCCCATGATCCTTGAGGTTCCCTATCCCGGTCGTATAATCTATTCCCACATATGGAGAGTTAACGTTGGTCGCATGAAACTGTATCTGCTTGATACAGACTTCGACATGAATAGCGAATATGATCGTCCCATAACACATAAACTTTATGGTGGTGATTGGGAAAACAGACTGAAGCAGGAATATCTGCTTGGCATCGGTGGTGTTCTGATGCTGAAAAAACTCGGTGTGAACTCAACGCTTTATCATTGCAATGAGGGTCACGCTGCACTTCTGAATCTCCAGCGCCTCGTAGACTTCGTACAGGAGAAAGGTCTAAACTTCGAACAGGCTCTTGAAATGGTACGCGCATCAGCACTCTATACCGTTCATACTCCTGTTCCAGCAGGCCATGACTACTTTGACGAGGATTTATTCGGGAAATATATGCACGAGTTCCCGGCAAAACTTGGCATTTCATGGCAGGATCTCATGAATATGGGACGCGAAAATCCCGACACCAATGAACGTTTCTCAATGAGTGTGTTTGCATTGAACACATGTCAAGAGGCCAATGGCGTAAGCTGGTTGCATGGTGAGGTGTCTAAAAAGATGTTCGCCGGCATCTGGAAAGGTTACACCTGGGAAGAAAGCCATGTGGGATATGTAACCAACGGTGTGCACATGCCGACTTGGGCTGCTTCGGAATGGAAAGAATTCTACAATGAAAAACTCGGAGCCGCTATGTTTGACCATCAGAGCGATCCCAAATACTGGGAGAAGATCTTTGAGGTGAGCGATGACGAAATTTGGAATATGCGAATGACGATGAAGAATAAATTCATCAACTTCGTAAAACGTGATTTCAAGGCAAAATGGCTCGCAAATCAAGGCGATCCCTCTGCTGTCATGAAAATCGTTGACAAAATCAGCCCCAACGCACTGATTATAGGATTTGCCCGTCGATTTGCAACATACAAGCGTGCTCACCTTCTCTTTACTGACCTTGACCGTCTGGCCAAGATCGTGAATAATGAGCAGTTCCCCGTACAGTTCGTATTCTCTGGTAAAGCACACCCGGCCGATGGTGCTGGACAAGGCCTCATCAAACGCATCATGGAGATTTCTCGCATGCCTCAATTCCTTGGAAAGATCATCTTCCTGGAAGACTATAACATGGTAGTTGCAAAACGCCTTGTTACCGGTGTTGATATCTGGCTTAACACTCCGACCCGTCCTCTGGAGGCTTCAGGTACATCTGGCGAAAAAGCTGAAATGAACGGTGTCCTCAACTTCTCTGTGCTCGACGGTTGGTGGTATGAAGGCTACCGCTTTGACGAACAGGCCGGATGGGCATTGACTGACAAGCGCACCTACACAGACCAGTCCATGCAGGACAAATTTGATGCTGCCACAATCTATTCAATGCTTGAGTCAGAAATCATTCCGCTCTATTTCGCCAAGAACTCCAAGGGCTATTCTCCGGAATGGGTACAGTATGTCAAGAACTCGATTGGTCACATCGCACCTCATTTCACAATGAAGCGTATGATCGACGACTACATTACACGTTTCTATGATCCGGAAGCAAAACGCTTTAATGCTCTTGAAGCAAATGATTTTGCGCTTGCAAAAGAAATTGTTGATTGGAAACTTAAGTTTGCCGAAGCATGGGGTGGCGTAAAAGTCCTTGACTTCAAGACTGAAGGCCCGAAGAAATCAGCGACCGGAAACACATATTCCGTAGAGGTTAAAGTTGACACCAATGGGATTGGCCGTGGACTTGGATTGGAATATGTCGCATTCAAAAATGAAGATGGCAAGGAATCTCTTTCTGAGGTTAAACCATTCAGCATTGTTTCAGATGAAAATGGAATCGTGACCTATCGTCTGAACGGAAAGATTCAGGATGCCGGCGTTTACCGCTATGGATTCCGTCTGCACCCGGTGAATGCAAACCTGCCGCATCGACAGGATTTTGCCTACGTTCGCTGGATCTAATTCCTGACTATTGATATTTAGACAGGCGTTGCTTTTAAATAGGCAACGCCTGTTTTGATTTATATCTGTTTTTTGACTAATTTTGTGGATATAAACAAGCAAATCCGATATGAAACAGATCAGAGATTTCAAAATAGTGGAAAACCGGAGGATTCACCGGTCCTATACACTTCTGCGGCTTACACCAACTGACGGGAATCCATTACCGGAAATTAAACCGGGACAATTTGTCCAGGTTGCGGTAGAGGGGAGTCGGACAACATTTCTCCGACGGCCAATATCCATAAATCTGGTTGACACCGAAGCAAACGAAATATGGTTACTTGTGCGGAATGCCGGAGATGGAACTGCGCGTCTTATGGAATTAGCTTCAGGAGACGTGATAAATCTGGTGCTGCCATTAGGTACAGGCTTTACCATCCCGGAGAATAAACACGCAAGAGTGCTTTTAGTCGGTGGTGGTGTAGGCGTGGCTCCTTTGCTGGAGTTCGGCCGTGTTCTTAAATCCAACGGAGTGGCTCCTGCATTCCTGCTCGGAGCAAGATCGGAGGGCGATTTGCTTGAACTCGACCTGTTTGCCAATATTGGTGATGTTTATTTATCGACAGACGATGGATCTGTCGGAGATCCGGGAGTCGTGACATTGAACAGATGCCTGCATCAGCAATGGGATAATATATTCTGCTGTGGTCCGGCACCAATGATGAAAGCTGTTGCCGCCAAAGCAAGGGAAATAGGTGCTGATTGCGAAGTCTCGCTTGAAAATATGATGGCGTGCGGTATCGGCGCTTGTCTATGTTGTGTCGAGAAAACAGTAAAAGGAAACGTATGTGTATGCACAGAAGGGCCTGTGTTTAATATAAAAGATCTGACATGGTAAATCTAAGCGTTAAAATAGGGGATATCCTATTAAAAAATCCGGTATTGACCGCATCCGGAACTTTCGGATATGGCGAGGAATTTTCTGATTTTATTGACATTGACCGACTTGGCGGATACATTGTCAAGGGAACCACGCTTGAACCGCGTCAGGGTAATGACTACCCACGAATGGTTGAGACGCCTTCAGGAATGTTAAATGCTGTCGGACTGCAAAACAAAGGCGTTGAACACTTCATATCCGAGATATACCCCCGTATAAGGAAATATAAAGCCGAGCCGATAGTAAATGTTTCCGGTGCAAAAATCGATGATTACACCGCAGTTTGCCGTCGGCTAAATGAATCAACCGACATACGTTGCATTGAAGTCAACATATCTTGCCCCAATGTCAAGCAGGGGGGAATGGCCTTTGGCACAACATGCGAAGGAGCGGCATCGGTCACACGTGCTGTAAGAAAATCATTTGATGGAACAGTCATTGTAAAACTATCCCCCAATGTAACTGATATTTCGGAGATTGCAAAAGCCGTGGAATCTGAGGGAGCTGATGCGGTCTCGCTGATCAATACAATGATGGGCATGGCCATAGATGTTGAAAAAATGCGTCCATACCTATCAACAATAACCGGAGGACTGTCTGGACCGGCTGTCCGTCCTGTTGCCGTACGCATGGTATGGCAGGTTGCGAAGGCAGTGAAGATTCCTGTTGTTGGGCTTGGAGGTATAATGAATGGACGAGATGCCATGGAGTTTATCCTTGCCGGAGCTACAGCCATAGAGATTGGCACTGCCAATTTTATCGATCCGGCAGTTACGGTGAAGGTGGTTGACTATATCGAGGATTTCTGCCAACGACATGGCATTACAGACATCACGGAGCTTATCGGTGCCGTAAACAGATAAAACTAATTCAGAAAAATATTATGGACGGTTCTTGGAGCCGTCCTTTTTTATAGCATCTCGGCCTTGATATCTTCGATGCTGACAAGTTTGCTGACTATCGCATATATTGTCAAGCCGGCGGCGGAGTGAACCTGTAGCTTCGATGCGATATTCCGTCTATGGGTCATGACCGTGTTGACTGATACATTGAGCTGAGAAGCTATTTCCTTATTTGACAAGCCTTTGACAACCCCAATCACTATCTCTTTCTCGCGCGGAGTAAGTTCATCAGTGGAATTCTCGGCCGGAGCCATCTGCTCCACAAGCTTTTTGACGAGCGATTTTATAGACTCCGGCTCAGCATATATAGAAATCAGTTCGTCAAACGGCATCCGCAGCGGCAATGGAATTGCGGAATGGTACACACCGATCACAATTGCAGATATTTCCGGATTGATACTCTTTATTGTGGATATGACATCAGTCGGAATCGACAATGTATCAATAAATATCAATGACGGTCCATCAGTCCGTTCAACTATTGGTATGATCTCTGACGGAGGGCACTCTATGATCTGACATCCCGGTATTTTTAATCCTGTAACCACATGATGGATTCCGGAAGATACTATTGCGGAATAGGAAGATATTATTATCGACAGAGTTTTCATTTTATTGTCTGTTTTCTCTGTGCTCGATGGCTGCTACCATCGGTATGAGGATATGATTTTCAATATCATGATGTGAATTCAGATCTTCCTCACAATTATAGATATCTACCAGAGCATCGTACATCTTATTAGGCATTGATGTGGAGTAATACCGGAGAATGATATTTTTCAGATCGGAAAGTTTTTCCCCGATTTCCTCATGATGCTTAATGAAAATATCGATGTGGTATGCTGATTGAGATGTCCCGGAGCGGAGATCGCGAATATATGGCCACACATTCTGTTCTTCATAATCAAAATGTTTCTTCACGTGGTCCACATACACGTCAAAGAATTTGACAATAGCCGGATTTATATCAGAATGCGAGTTATCCAATGCAGAAAGCAGATTAGCTCTGATGTGAGGGAACTTATATCCCATGAAATAATCGTGAGAATTATGAAGGAACTCAACTATGCCAATTGCCTTCTCAAGTGAATTTTCAATGACCGGAATCTGTCCGGACAAAATGTAGTTTACTATCAGAAGAAAAGTAGGGGTGTCGATGCCCGCCTCATCGCACACCTCGCCAATAGTCTTGGATCCGAAGCCCAATGGAATTGAGAAACGGCTCAATATGGGGAGGATATTGAAATCCTCGTTTACAAGTCCTACCATCGTGTCTTGTTCACTAATGGCGCGGGAGAACCGAGTGCCCATAGAATTCAATTTTTGGATTATTAATTTTAAGATTCCGCTTCGTCAGCTTTTTCCGCCGCTTCCGCTGCCTGATCCTCTTCGATCTCTTTATCTTTAAATTCAGTTACACCTGCAGCAATAAGCTGATTGTACCAGGCAAATACTTTGCGGATATCATTAGTGTAGACGCGATCCTGATCAAAATCCGGGAGGATCTCAGCGAAGAGAGCGCGAACGTCAGCATCATCAAGTTTCTTGACATCGACTTCCTTACCCTCGTATTTCTCTTTGATAGACTCAAACACATCCGCCAATGGAATGTCATCATCTTCGGTATAGATGGAGATATCTCCAAGCGACACCACTTTGTCGTGTGCATATGCCGGAATGCGTTTGCCGTTGAGCAGAGATTCAACAATCAGCATGTTTTTGCCTCGATTGACGAGTTTGAATAGTCCGGGGCGTCCGGATATAGACAGAATATTTTTGATCATGATTAAAACTATTAGTATCGTTTGAGCTACAAATGTAACTAATTTTATCAAAATAGAACAATAAACCATGCCAAATATCTCTAACGGATGAAAAAACCGTTAGATATAATGGACGACGGGAAAAGATTCGCTATATTTGCAGACTAAACATTGCAGATATGTTCTTTCTATATTATCTTAGAGATACGTTGCAGTTGATACTTTCACCCGTTAAAGGATGGGAGGATGTGTCCGGTGATGGCTTTGATTCGGTTGTTTTGCTGAAGAAAGGCCTGATACCGTTGCTGGCGTTTACGGCATTGACAGTATTTCTTAGATTGATTTACAATGCTGATGCGTCACTGATTATCGTAATTCAGCAGGCAATTGTAGCGTTTCTGAAATATTTCGCGACATATTATCTTGCAAGCTTTGTGTTCACTCTTTATCTGCCATCTTGCGTTGATGGAGAAATGAGTCTAACCAAGTGTCATACGTTCATAACCTATGGCATTACATTGCTTGCCTTGGTCAATATAATAGAAAATTGCATTCCTGTTGAACTGGCTATTGTATTTATAATGCCTGTCTATGCCCTGTATATACTTTGGCGAGGGCTACGCTACATGAGCATCAGCTTCAATGGCGTCGGGACTTTTATTTTAATAACGCTTTTTTCTATAATCCTGCCGCCATATCTATTGCAATGCCTGTTTAATTTCGTATTAGGTCAATCATGAAACAATCTGAAGTCAATATAAAAAATCGTCGGGCAACATTTGATTATGCTATATCCGAAACGTTTACGGCAGGAATAGTTCTGACCGGAACCGAGATCAAATCATTGCGTCAGGGAAAGGCGAGCCTCGTTGATACGTTCTGCTATGTTGCTGCCAATGGTGTCTGGATAAAAAACATGTACATCGCGGAATACTTCTATGGTTCGTACAACAACCACATGGAGCGCCGTGACCGAAAACTTTTGTTAAATAAAAAGGAGATCGACCGCCTTGCAAAAGCCGGAAAAGAAACCGGTATGACGATAATTCCACTGAGAGTCTTTATCAATGAACGTGGATTGGCAAAAATGGTCATTGGCATTGGCCGAGGCAAAAAAGAATATGACAAGCGTCAGGCCATCAAGGAACGTGAGGACAAACGTTCGATTGCGAGAATGTTTGAAAAATAACAGGCCGGGAATTAAATCCTTCGGGTAGCAATAAGCAACTTTCGACCCTTTGCATCTCTACACGCAAACAAACGGTATTCTCCGCTGGGTTTCACTCTCATTCTTGCCGTAAGCTCCACGGAGGTCATCGGAAAGTTTTTTGCGGTCACATCAATCAGCGGATAAAGTCCGGACAATGATTTGAGCGCCTTCTTGCTCATCTCAAAGATATTTTCTACTCTATGTGCGGTTCCGGGAAAACCGACAACCGGATCACAAGTATGATAGAGATTTGTGGCATTAGCAATTTTTGCCACATTGTATTTGCGACATAGATGACCAGCCATTCCTAATTTTGCCACAGACGGATATGGCTCATACACAACATCTCCAATAGCCGGATTGCCAAACGATTCCGGCTGACACACACATTCAGAGACAGAAGATGCACTTTCCTCACTGATCCCCGAGGGGATGATCGAGACCGCACTAATCCTTGCTGGCTCGGAATAATCGCGTGAACATACGGCTATTAGCTCCTTACACTCGTTTTTGGTACCAAGCGTGATGATCTGTTCCACATGCTTTAATTCAGCCAGTGTATGCGAGACATCAAGCATCGGAGATGCTTTGATTATAACTCTCTGAGCGATACATAACATTTTATCCAGAAGTTCCGTAACGTCAGGCGAACATTGCGACAATGCATACAAGCGTTGACCATGCTCTCCACGCCGCGCCGGATCAATAAAGATGCAATCAAACTGATCTGTAGCCGCATTTGTCAGGAAATCAATGCAATCGCAACAATGCACCGAAATATTCTCTATCCCGGCGGAATGGGCATTATGTTCGGCACATTCCGCAATTTCAGGATTGATTTCACAAATATCCACTGACACAGCACGAGATGACAGATGACGGGCATCAATCCCGAGGCCGCCTGTCAGGTCAAGCACGCGCCATCCTGGATTAACAAGCGAAGCATGATAGGACGCAAGGCTATCTGATGTAGACTGTTGAGCCGAGAGTGTTGACGGGAAAACGAAATCCGGCTGATCTGCCAACGTCTGCGATAGCTTTTCACGCACACGTTGCCTACAATCAATCTGCGTTATGGCAAACATCTTGCGAGGATCGCCATGAAAAGACAGTCTCAGGCGGTCAGGATTGGCAGACTGATGCTCCTTAATCCAATTCCAGTCATCATTATCAAGTGTAATCATGTGGCAAAATTACGGAAAAAACAATAAATATAATCAAAGAAGGCACTTTGGCATTGATTTTGTTATCAGTAAACATTAAATTTGTAACATACAACTTTTTCGACATGTCAGACAAACCACTTATTACAACATACAATCTCATACGGCGATCTCTGCAGGAACATCGGATTCTTGCTGCAATTACCCATCTGAGAACAATGGCTCAATGTGCAGGAGCGTCGTGGGATGTTCACCAAAGTATTCAGGCTGTGGATGACAGCTATGGATACCTGAAACGATATGCCATGGATGGCATTGATGATCCTCAGCGCAGTAGAATGCTGAATGATGTAGGGCGTGAAATTCTGATGATTGCCACCGGAATATTGCGTTCGTCATTGATTCCTGACTCTCCGAGACAATATTTCGGAGTAATCCGATTCGAGCAACTGCAATCAGATTCCGATCTTATAACTCTGCTGAAAAGCTACTCAGATCTTAAAGCATCACTTGATTCCAAAGTACTTCTTGGCGGTAGAAAATTTATCAATCCGGATGAAATCAGAGGTGATGAGAAGGCTCTTGAAGAGTTGGCTTCCCGTATTTTCAATGTAATCTGGACAACTTATCCGTTGTCATTGGCTCAGCAGGATGCAATTGAACATGTTTTTGCTGATGCCGTTTTGCCGGATTCATTCAAAGAGCTGATATTATCGGCCCTTATGCTTGGTTGCCTTGAGTACTATGATGAACGCCGGATGCTTCTGATGTCGAAAGCCTACCTTAGTCAGGCAGCGCGATTATCAGTAAAAGCAGCTGTCGCTATCCTTTTGAACATGTGGGTGCACCGCAAGTGCGATTTCGGCGATAAGTTCCGTGCTGCAATGGGGACGATACAGGAAACAAAGACATGGCGCGAAGACCTGAAGAGTGTATTTCTGGAATTTGCACGCACCAGAGACACCGAAAGAGTTTCCCGTAAACTCAGCGATGAGATTATTCCGGAAATGATGAAACTTCGCCCTGATATTCTTAAAAAAACCGGAAACTCCGTTGATAAATCTGAACTGCTGTCGCTTGATGAGAATCCGGAATGGGCAGAGATGTTTGACAAATCCGGTCTGGGTGATAAGCTGAAAGAACTGAACGATATTCAGGCCGATGGGGGTGATGTCATGATGAGCACATTTTCCCACCTGAAATCATTCCCGTTTTTCAATGAAATATCGAACTGGTTCTTGCCATTTACGCCTCAGCATACTGCTATTACCGAAATCCTTGGCGAGTCGGCACCGGAGATTGCCGAATTGATCGCAGGAACGCCGATGATGTGTGACAGCGATAAATATTCAATTCTGCTGTCTTTAGAGCGGATACCAACTGAAAGCCGGCGGATGATGTTGGAACAGTTCAAATCACAGAGCTTGGATCTGACAGAACTTGCAAACACTGAACTGAATCCGGAACTATCGTCGCGCAAAAAGATTATCAATCGGCATATTCAGGATATTTACCGATTCTTCACCCTCTACCGACGGAAAGCTGATTTCCGCAATCCATTTATCGAACCAGTTAACCTTGCGGCCGTCGATTTATTGAAACCTCAGCTTGATGATACAGATGCGCTTACTGTGGTTGCAGAGTTCTATTTCACGCATGGCCATTACCCTGAGGCTCTGGATCTTTTCGATATTTTGCTCAATAAGGGTGATGTTGCGGCAGAAATATATCAGAAGCGTGGATTCTGTCTGCAAAAGGCAGGCCGTACAGAAGAAGCGTTGGAGATGTACCTCGGGAGTGAGATGCTTCGCCCAGATAGTCTCTGGACACTGAAGCGCATAGCTCAATGCTATCGCCTGACAGGAAACAATGCCAATGCCATAGTGTATTATAGCAAAATCGCGGAAAGAAAGCCAAACGATGTGTCGACCATCATTAATCTCGGACATAGTTACCTTGAGATTGAGGACTATGACAACGCATTGAAATGCTATTATAAAGTGGACTATCTCGTACCTGAAACAGAAAAGGCATTGAGACCATTGGCATGGTGCCTGTTCCTGAAAGGTGATTTTGATAGAAGTGCTGAGTATTACGCCAAGGTTCTGATGGCAAACCCATCATCCGGCGACTATCTTAATCTCGGCCATCTCCACATGGCATTAAAACGATATCACGATGCCGAAAAATATTACAAAATGTCTTTAAACGCATCAAAATCAAGCGATGATATGTTCATGAATCAGATGCGACAGGATCGCAGATATCTGATTCATGCAGGTATTGATCAGGAACTGCTCGATATTGTTGTCGATTCGGTTCTTGCATCCTAAAAAACAATCCATATTTACATTTATGAAAAAAATAATTTGTGCTGCTATCTCAACAATTGCAATTATGACACAAGCTCAACATGTCAATCCGCTGATGTCGGATTTCAAAACGCCTCATGGCACAGTGCCATTCAATCAGATCGAGCTGTCGGACTATATTCCGGCAGTTGAGGCAGGTATAAAAAACGGTCTGTCGGAAGTTGATGCGATATGCAACAATCGCGCTACTCCTGATTTTGAGAATACCATCGTGGCTCTTGAACACTCTGGCAAGGATCTTGACCGGGTTCTGAATGTGTTTTTTCCACTCTCCTCCGCGATGACAAGCGATGAAATGATGGATATTTCCATGAAGCTGATGCCGATGCTGTCTGATTATTCCACCACCATCTCGTTGAATCCACGTCTATGGGAGAAGGTGAAATATGTATGGGACAATAAGGATCTATATAATCTTGATCCGGAGGATCAGATGCTGCTGAAGACTACCTACGACAGCTTCGCCCGTAACGGAGCATTACTCGTTGGAGATGATCGTGAGACTTATCGCAGACTCAGTGCTGAAATCAGCGAGCTCACCACGCGTTTCAGCCAGAACGTGCTGAAAGAGCTCAACACTTATGAGATCTGGCTTGGTAAGGACGATCTCTCCGGACTTCCAGAAAGTCTTATTGAATCAGCATCGCTCGCGGCAAAAGAAAAGGGAAGGGATGGGGATTACCTGTTCACATTGGCACAACCTACCTATGTCGCATTCATGAAGTATTCGGATCGTCGTGATCTTCGCGAGAAATTCTACAAAATGTATTCCTCACGCAATACGAGTGGAGAATATTCCAATCTTGAAGTGCTGAAAAATATTGCGTCAAAGCGTCTGCAGTTAGCAAATCTGCTTGGCTTCAATACTTATGCCGACTATGCTCTTGAAAACACCATGGCTCAGACTCCCGGAAATGTCTACAATCTGTTGAATGAGCTCCGTGATGCCTACAGACCGGCGCAGCAGAAGGAGTTTGCTGAGTTGTCTGAATTCGCAAGCAAGAATGCCGGTAGCAGCATCGAACTGAAACCGTGGGACTACAGCTATTATTCCAACAAGCTTAAATCAGAAAAATATGATTACGATGAAGAGGCACTGCGCCCGTATTTCGAACTCAACAATGTGATTGGGGGCGTGTTCGGACTCGCAACAAAACTTTATGGCCTGACATTTACTGAAAATAAAGAGATTCCGGTCTACCATCCCGATGTAAAGGCTTTTGAAGTCAAGGATGAAAACGGCGAATATCTCGGCGTCATATACACTGACTTTTTCCCGAGAGAAAGCAAAAGCCCCGGTGCATGGATGACCGAATTCAAATCCCAATGGATCAATCCGGATGGAAGCAATTCGCGTCCGCATGTATCAATTGTGATGAACTTCACAAAACCGACTGAAAGCAAGCCCTCACTGCTTACTCCTTATGAAGTTGAGACATTCCTTCATGAGTTCGGACACTCTCTTCATGGCCTGTTATCAAATACCAAGTACTCTTCACTGTCCGGCACCAATGTCTATCGGGATTTCGTAGAGCTACCATCACAATTCAACGAGAACTATCTCACTCAGAAAGATTTTCTGGATAGTTTCGCACGGCACTATGAAACCGGAGCGCCCATTCCTCAGGAATATATAGACAAGATTGTTGCTTCATCCCAGTTCGGAGCCGCATACGCATGCTTGCGCCAGTTAAATTTCGGTTTGCTTGATATGGCCTGGCATTCAATCACCAACCCAGTTGAGGATCCCGTTGCCTTTGAAATTGAAGCAGGCAAGTCAGTCCAGATGTTTGATCCTATCGAGGGAACAATGATGTCTCCGCAGTTCAGCCATATATTCGCCGGAGGATATGCCGCCGGCTACTATAGCTATAAGTGGGCGGAGGTTCTCGACGCGGATGCTTTTGCGAAGTTCCTTGAAAATGGAATCTTTGACAAAAAAAGTGCCGATGAATTCCGAAAGAATATCCTGATGAAAGGCGGAACTGAAAATCCTGCGGAGCTATACCGCCGATTCCGTGGTCAGGATCCCACCATTGATGCACTACTCAAAAGAGATGGCATTGAGCGTCCCAAAAAGGGAGCGGAACTTGATAACCTGAATCTCCAGAAACATTGATGGATCTTTTGCGAAATCAGAAAGTAACACGTTATATCGCGCCAATGCGCGAGGGTGGGTCATTGCCTGCCCTCGCCGAGGCCGATGACGGGTTTAAGTATATTGTCAAATTCCGCGGAGCCGGTCATGGCGTGAAAGCCCTGATCGCAGAACTTATCGGTGGAGAAATCGCGCGTCGTCTTGGCTTGAATGTCCCTGAAGCCGTTCTGCTTGATGTTGACTCCAGATTCGGCATAACAGAACCGGACGAAGAGATTCAGGATCTGCTGAAAGGAAGTCAGGGAGTCAACTATGGAATGCACTATTTGTCCGGAGCATTGACTCTTGATCCTTATGTAAACCCGGTTGATGCAGAACTTGCCTCCCGTATAGTCTGGCTCGACGCGTTTCTTACTAATGTTGACCGCACTGCGCAAAACACGAATATGCTATTATGGCACGGACGTGAGGTGTGGTTGATAGACCATGGAGCATCGCTATACTTCCACCACTCATGGCGCGACATTGAGAATGCCTATAAATCTCCATTCCAGTTGATCAGCCGTCATGCGCTTCTGCACAAGGCCTCCTGTCTTGAGTCTGTGGATAGCAAATTCAGAACTCTGCTTTCCATGTCTGACTTTAGGGAGATAGTCAATATGATTCCTGAAGATTGGCTTATTGGGGATTCGATGCCTTCATTATCACCTGACGATATCAGAAGCGTGTATGTTGATTTCCTGTCCCGTCGGTTTGAGAATTCTTCAATATTTGTAAATGCAGCTAACGATGAACGACGAAAATCACTTATATGAATATTCCGTGATACGTTATGTCCCGGCAGTGGAGCGTGAGGAATTTGTTAACATCGGACTTGTCATGATGTGCAAGCGGATGCGATGGATCAAAATGCAATTGCATATGCCGGATTCGAAGATCCGTGTCTTCAGATCGGAATTGCCGATGGATGCTCTGCACCATCAAGCCACATCATTGTCTCTTATAGCTGACGCTGATCCATCCGGCGGCCCTATTGCGCAACTTCCGGTTGAAGAACGCTTCCGATGGCTCACGGCTGTACGTAGCGCGTGCATCCAGACCTCTCGGCCACATCCCGGCCTTACTGCGGATCTTGATAAAGAATTTGATAGAATATTTTCGGAACAGGTAATGTGATAAATTGCAACGGGAATATAACGATAATAAAAAAGCCGATCGATTGATCGGCTTTTTTATTATCGGATAAGATAATTATTTCTTTTTGCGGTTGCCATAGCGGCTCATGAACTTGTCTACGCGACCTGCGGTATCGACGAGTTTCTGTTTGCCGGTGAAGAAGGGGTGAGAAGAGCTGGTGATTTCAAGCTTCACCAAAGGATATGTAACACCATCCACCTCGATAGTCTCTTTTGTTGCGATAGTAGAGCGAGTGATGAAAATTTCTTCGTTTGACATATCTTTGAATACAACTTCGCGATAAGTGGAAGGATGGATATCTTTTTTCATCTTTAGTTTTTTGTTAAAGTATTGATACTCAGTTGTTGTTAAAATTCGCTGGTAAGGCGTATTTCTGTAATGGCGTGCAAATTTACGTATTATTATTGTAATTTACAAACCATTACAGAATTTTTTATTCAATTTTTAATCTGCAAATTCAATGAGCGGAGCGTCCGTGCCGACAACTTCATCAACATGAACGAAAATACGCTTGACAACAGCTTTCTTTTCTGCTGTCACATCATTCTCCATCTTCATTGCTTCGTAGACAAGCATAACGTCTCCGGGATTAACCTCCTGACCGGGCTTCACATTGATCTCGATGATACGGCCACCCATGGGAGCGCTCAATAATTCGCCGGTTATAGGTTCCTGCGGAACTACAGGTTTTTCCTCAACCTTAGCCGATTTGCGTGCCTCTGCCTGTTTTGCCTCAAATTCTTCAGCGCGGCGACGGCGAAGGAAGCCGTTTGCAACCGTAGGAAGAAGCTGGAGCAGAAGATATTCCTCGTCATTAGATGCGAGTTTAACGCCACCGAGATCTTCCAGAACAGGATTTTCAGGCTGTTTGTAGGAGTTCACATCATAAGGATGCTCCTGAGCGTCGCCGGTGATAAGTTCGCGGAACGCAGGATCAACGGCAACAGGTGTGTGTCCATATTCACCCTTGATAAGTGAGATGAACTGATTGGACTTGTTAGTATAGTCGGGATTACCTTTCTTGCGGTCCATGGCAAGGCTGACGGCCTGACTGCCTACAATCTGGCTTGTCGGGGTCACCAGAGGCACAAGACCTGCATCGCGACGCACTTTCGGGATCAGGCGCATAGCATCATCAAGCATTTCTGATGCCTGGAGAGCCTTGAGCTGAGCAA
The DNA here is from genome assembly GCA_910579185.1 of uncultured Muribaculaceae bacterium. Taxonomy (GTDB): domain Bacteria; phylum Bacteroidota; class Bacteroidia; order Bacteroidales; family Muribaculaceae; genus Paramuribaculum. The sequence goes on along the minus strand of CAJTTG010000001.1, from coordinate 274,230 downwards.
CCATATTGGAGTACATACCACCGGGAACCTCGGCGTTCTTGACCAATTCATTGGGTTTGGGGAACTGGAAGTATTCCTCAATTGCGTGGCAGGCATCAAGAAGGCCTTCCTCATCGTTTGCTTTCGCGCATTCGATAGCCTTGTCGAACAGGGCGGAAATATTTGCAGGAAGTTCGTCTTTAAGCGGATCAAATTCACGTGGCATTGTCTTGACAAGATCAAATTCGGCCAATTCCTTACGTGCATTGAGCAATTCGTTACGGATTTTGCCGACGGCCTCCATATTGACATCCACTTCAATACCAAGACGATTTGCGAAGACGTAGATGAGTTCTATTGCAGGAGCTGCAGAGCCACCGCCGAACCACCAGATATTGGTGTCGAGGATATCAACGCCATGGAGCATAGCCATAACAGAAGATGCAAGGCCATAACCGGGAGTACAGTGTGTATGGAAATCGATGTCAACCTTAATTTCCTGCTTCAGACGTGAAATGATTGAAGCGGCACGCAGAGGATTGACAAGGCCGGCCATATCTTTCAGAGTGATTATCTTGGCTCCGAGAGCTTCCATAGTCTTTGCCTTCTCAACAAAATATTCGTCAGTGAATATTTTCTCAGGTGCAGCCGGTTTTGAGCCGAACATTGCTTTCAGTTTAGCAGCAAATCCGGTAGGAGCCGGCGTTTCGTCTTTGGGATCTACGGTGTAGCACACAGCACCGTCTGCAATGCCACCAAGCTCATTGATCATGCGGATTGAATCCTTGATATTGTCAATATCGTTGAGCGCATCGAAAATACGCATCACATTCAGTCCATTTTTAATAGCTTCCTTATAGAAGCCTTCAAGGACGCTGTTGGGGTAGGGCACATAGCCGAACAGGTTGCGGCCACGTGAGAGTGCCGAGAGCAATGATTTGCCCTTCATGGCCTCGCTTGCCTTGCGCAGACGGTTCCACGGAGATTCGTCTAGATAACGCATCACAGAGTCGGGAATCGCACCTCCCCATACTTCCATTATATAAAAACCGGCGTTCTCATAAAGAGGCAGCAGACGGTTGATTGTGGTTTGGCTCATACGTGTGGCAAACAATGACTGCTGGCCGTCGCGCATGGTCAAATCTCTGATTTTCAGTTTACGAGTTTCCATTTTATTCTTTGATTAAAAATGTGAATATACGTTGTCGTTTCTATAGGCTTGCAAAGTTACTACTTTTATCCTTAAATATGGAAATATTTCCTTATTAATTTAATATTAATCCACATATCATACACATATATATTTTCCTCTTCTGAATCAGCCTTGGATATATCATGATTTATTCATAGATTTGCAATCCAATAAAATAAGACAATGGCAAACAATAAAGTAAAACGTAATATTTCCGCAACACTTTCCGTTGTAGGTATTCTATGCATAGTTGTAAGGATTTGGAATCTCTTTATGGAACCGAAATCAGGGATGGCTTGGTTTGAATTGTGTGGTGTTATACTTCTTACATATTTGTGCTTAGACAATTATATGATTTATCGTCGCCGCGCAAAAAATCATATTCAGCAATGATTAATATAAAGACACGATTGACAAAAATATTTTGACCATTGTAATATTATGTATGCCTTTGGCTATATGGTAAAACGACAATAGATCATACAAAAAATGTGCTCCTAATCAAAAGGAGCACATTTTTTTTGTGAATTCAGAAGGTTTTTCAGAATGAGATGGGATTATCGACAAGGTCGAGGAGTAGCGCATGATCAAGCACCTCCCGGATATCGGACACATATATGAATTTTAGCCCTTCAAGATAGATGGCGGCAATGTCGTCAATATCCTTTTTGTTATCGGCAGAGAGGATAATAGTCTCAATCCCGGCCCGTTTGGCTGCAAGAATCTTTTCTTTAATGCCTCCTACCGGAAGAACTTTGCCACGAAGAGTCATTTCTCCGGTCATAGCTATGCGGTCGCGAATCTTCCGCTGAGTAAAGAGCGAGGCCAGCGACGTGACCATTGTGATGCCGGCTGACGGACCATCTTTCGGTATCGCACCCTCCGGGACATGCAGATGGACAGAATAGCTGTCGAAAATCTCCGGATTGATTCCAAGCTGTGTTGCGTGTGCTTTTATGTACTGCAACGCTATTATGGCAGATTCTTTCATCACATCACCAAGGTTGCCGGTAAGGGTCAACTTTTCTCCCTTTCCTTTAGCAAGTGACGACTCGATAAACAAGATCTCACCGCCGACGGCAGTCCACGCAAGTCCGGTCACAACACCGGCATATTCATTACCCTCATAGAGATCTCTTTGTCGTGTCTCAACGCCCAGGAATTCCTTGACGTGTTCAGGTTTTATGGTGCGGATCATCCGTTGACCTTTCATTTTGCGTACCACAAGCTTTCTCACCACCGAAGCGATTCGCTTTTCAAGTTGACGGACACCACTTTCCGAGGTGTAGCATTCAATTATTTTGTTAATCGCATCATCAGTGAACGAAACATCCTTTGGCTTGAAGCCATTGGCGTCCAAAACACGTGGGATCAAATGCCTACGGGCTATCTCCACCTTTTCCTGCTGGAGGTATCCTGAGATATCAATAATCTCCATACGGTCAAGAAGCGGTTGCGAGATAGTAGACAAGGTGTTGGCAGTGGCAATGAACATGACGTTCGACAGATCGTAGTCAACATCCACATAATTATCATGGAACCGGCAGTTCTGTTCCGGATCAAGAACCTCAAGAAGCGCAGCCGACGGATCGCTTTTGACATCCGTACCCATTTTATCAATTTCGTCCAGAAGAATCAACGGATTGGATGTCCCAGCACGACGCATTGCATCAATAATGCGCCCGGGCATCGCTCCTATGTATGTGCGACGATGGCCTCTTATCTCCGATTCATCGTGGACACCTCCGAGGGACACACGCTGATATTTACGTTCCATAGCTCTGGCCACAGATTGCCCTAAAGATGTTTTTCCGACACCGGGAGGGCCAACAAGGCATATAATTGGGGATTTGCCTGATGGATTGTGCATCATTACCGCCAATTGCTCGATAATGCGCTCCTTTACTTTTTCAAGTCCATAATGGTCATTATCAAGTATCTGCTCTGCAAGATTGAGATCTGTGTTCAGCTGGTCATTTTTATTCCATGGCAAGCCAAGAAGCAGGTCGAGATATGAATATTGCACTGAATAGTCGGGGCTTTGCGGATTCAAACGTGACAATTTGTCAACCTCGCGTTCAAAAACCTCACGGATATTTCCCGGCAGATCTATTTTCTCCGCTTTGCTGCGGAACGCAGATGCATCATCATCATCGCCATATATCTCCTGACGGATCGACTCCATCTGCTGTTGCAAAAATGCAATCTTCTGTCCCTCCGACATATTTTGACGGGTACGTTCCTGAATGGTGTGAGCCAGATCGACCATCTCTTCATTTTTGCTCAACTCTGCCAGCAGCATGTAGGCACGCTGTTTGATATCCCTTTGCTGCAACATTTGCTGCTTGAAATTCGGCGGAAGAGGAGTGTTGGTGGCAACAATATTAATTATGTTAACCGGAGACTCGATATTATCAAGATTGTAGCTGAGTTCGTTCGGTCCATCGGTGGTCTTGTTTATAAGGCTTATGGCCGTATCCTTTACAGATTGGCCAAGTGCGATAAGTTCATTATCGGTAATGTCCACCCGTTCGGTAGGCAGGATCTCAACGCGAACAGTACCGGGACGCTCACCTTTGCCCAAAACCTTGATCTCGTCCAACGCATACAAAATTGCGGTCTTGGGGCCGTCGGGCAAATCGAAAACTTTCATTACGAGAGCCACCACGCCATAATCATAAAGATCTTCCGGTATGGATGGGGATTCCGTAGATGGATTATGTTGACACAATATTGCAATCGGAGTATGTGTCTCGGCGGCATGCTCCGCCACTGCTATTGATGATTCCCGGCCAAGCGATATTGGAAATGTTGATCCGGAAAACATCATGAAATCTCTGGTCGGGAGTACCGCCAGAGAATTGGTATCAATTTCGGTGCGACGTTCAGATTCACTCAGTTCAATTTGTCCCAGGGACAGGATATGTTCCTTTTTATTTCTCATCTGTATGATCAGTATAGAAGATTTACAAGGTGCTGTTCTGCAAAAATTATGCCAAAGTTACGATTTTTTCAGCAAATATGAGCCGAAAGCGAAAACACATGGGTTACAAATATGTTCATCATGGAAAATATGTTGTGTAACATATAGAAAAGTGTTGACAAAATGGAAAATAATGTCTATTTTGCGCTCCGAAAGAGGAAGAAATTCCTTTTTGGGAATGATCAACATTACTATTCATTACTAAAATCTGATAACATGAAAGTTTATCAAACCAATGAAATCAAGAACATTGCCCTGCTTGGCAGCAAGGGCTCCGGGAAAACCACACTCGCAGAGGCTATGCTTTACGAGTGTGGAGTTATAAAACGCCGTGGAACGGTTGAAGCCAAAAACACCGTCAGCGACTATTTCCCGGTTGAAAAGGAATATGGTTATTCAGTATTTTCCACAATTTTCTATGCGGAATTCCTCAATAAGAAATTAAATGTGATCGATTGTCCCGGAGCGGATGACTTTGTCGGGAATGCGATTACGGCTCTTAATGTAACGGATACAGGTGTCATCCTGATCAATGCCCAATATGGGGTTGAAGTAGGCACTCAGAATATTTTCCGCACAGCTTCATCTATCAATAAGCCGATTATGTTTGCCGTTAACCAACTTGATGGCGACAAGGCTGATTTCGAGAATGTCTATGAGCAGATGAAAGATGTGTTCGGCAATAAATTAGTACAGATCCAATATCCTCTTTCCTGCGGCGCATCGTTCAATGCTATGATCGATGTCCTGCTGATGAAGAAATACTCGTGGGGGCCCGACGGAGGCGTGCCTACGATTGAAGATATACCGGAAGAGGAAATGCCTAAGGCTCTGGATCTTCACCAGAAGCTCGTGGAAGCTGCAGCCGAAAATGATGAGACGCTCATGGAAAAATTCTTTGATCAGGGACATCTGACAGAAGATGAGATGAGAGAGGGCATCCGCAAAGGATTGGTTGACCGTTCGATATATCCGGTATTTTGTGTGAGCGCAGCCAAGGATATGGGCGTACGCCGCATGATGGAATTCCTCGGCAATGTTGTGCCTTTCGTGGAGGACATGCCTGCACCGGTCAATACTGCAGGAGAAGAGGTAGCTCCGGACAGCAATGGCCCGTTGAGCCTTTACATGTTCAAGACCACTGTTGAACCGCATATCGGTGAGGTCAGCTACTTTAAAGTGATGTCAGGAACTCTGACTCCCGGTGTGGATCTCGACAATGTCAGCCGCGATTCAAAAGAGCGATTGGCTCAGATCTTCTGTGTATGCGGTCAGATCAAGACCCCGGTTGACAAACTTTGTGCAGGTGATATCGGCGCAACAGTCAAACTGAAAGATGTGCGCACCGGCAATACACTTGACGAAAAGGGCTGTGATTACTCATTCGACTTCATCAAATATCCGGCGCCCAAATATCAGCGCGCAATCCGTCCGGTCACCGAAAGTGATGCCGAGAAACTATCGACAATCCTGACCCGTATGCATGAGGAAGATCCTACATGGGAGGTTGAGCAATCGAAAGAATTGAAACAGACAATCCTTTCCGGCCAAGGCGAATTCCATCTGCGCACACTCAAATGGAGAGTTGAGAACAATGACAAGCTGCCAATCGTATTTGAAGAGCCAAAGATCCCTTATCGCGAAACGATAACCAAGGCCTCAAGAGCTGATTACAGACACAAAAAGCAATCGGGTGGTGCCGGTCAGTTTGGTGAAGTCCATCTGATCGTAGAACCGTACACCGACGGCATGCCGGCTCCCGACACCTATCGTTTCGGTAATCAGGAATTCAAGATGAATGTCCGCGACACGCAGGAGATCCCGTTGGCATGGGGTGGAAAGCTTGTTGTCTGCAACTGTATCGTCGGTGGTGCAATTGATGCAAGATTCATTCCGGCAATCGTCAAGGGCTTGATGGACAGAATGGAACAAGGTCCATTGACAGGATCATACGCACGCGATGTCCGTGTATGCATCTACGACGGCAAGATGCACCCGGTTGATTCAAATGAAATATCATTCCGTCTGGCCGGTCGCAACGCCTTCAGCGAAGCATTCCGTAATGCCAATCCTAAAGTCCTTGAACCGGTCTATGATGTGGACGTAATGGTTCCGGCCGACGTGATGGGCGATGTGATGAGTGATCTTCAGGGACGCAGAGCTATCATTATGGGCATGTCGAGTGAGAATGGCTTTGAAAAGATCTCGGCAAAAGTTCCTTTGAAAGAAATGTCGAGCTATTCAACAGCACTCAGCTCAATCACCGGCGGACGGTCATCATTCACAATGAAGTTTGCTTCGTATGAGCTTGTTCCGGGTGATGTTCAGGAAAAACTGCTCAAAGAGTATGAAGAAAAGAATAACGATGAATAACGATGGATAGCTGCTGACCACAGCAGAATTCCGATATCAGCTGAATGGAGCCGCTAACAAATGTTACGGCTCCATTCTATTCCAATATGCGCATTCACTGAATATGGACAAGAATTTCAATACGTATATAGACAATATCGATTTCAATGCCTTTCACGAATTTTGTGTCAACAAGGGCAAGCTGCGGCATTTCGCCAAAGGCGAGGAATTTGTCTCAATCGGCAAGGTAGGCCGTTATATCGGATTTATCCAATCCGGCACGCTCAAATATGTGGCACGTTCCGCTGATGGCACAGAGCATGTGATGGGTTTGGTGTTTAGCGAAGGATTTGTAGCCGACTGGCCTTTCTGCATATATGGACAAAAAGCTAAACTGGCGATAGTAGCAGTATCAGATTGTGAGATTTACTGCATCCCGACTAAGGATATCAATGAAAAGATTGATGCCGACTCTAATTTCAAAGATATTGTGATGCACGCGACCGAAGCTGTATATACAACTGTCTATGACCGATATGTTGACTTGTATGTCAAGACACCACAGCAACGATATGATGACCTTATCAATCAATATCCCAACCTTTTTGACCTTTTTTCACTCAAGGACATTGCCTCATTCCTCAATATCACCCCGACACACCTGAGCCGATTGCGAAATGCGAAGCATTCGCGAGGTGGCTTGTAGCACAAGTCGGGTTATAGCCAGTGCGCGGTCAAAAACAAGCCCCACCGCAAAAACTTACAGCAAACAGTGTTAAAATCCTTGACTCTCAACATTTGTTGAGAGTTTTTATTTTCAATAGGTCTAAATTTGCATAAAATTCACACACATGAAAGCAATTCTTATAACTATTTTGATGCTTCTAATTGCAATTATCGCCCTTGCACAAGAAACAGGAGATTCAATAGCAAGTCAACAATTACAGGAAATAGTTGTACAAGCGCCAAAAGTGATTCGCAAGGCAGATATGGATGTATATTATCCATCCCGTAGCGCAGTGGATAATTCAAAAAATGGAGTTCAATTGCTAAACAACCTTATGATACCCTCCCTAACGGTTACAGAATCATTGGGTATAATTCAAGCAGCCGGACAATCGGTACAGGTGCGCATAAACGGACGTGAGTCCTCAATAGAGCAGGTCAAAACATTGCTTCCTGAAACTATCAAGAAAGTGGAATGGATTGATAATCCCGGACTAAGATACAACGGGGCTAACTATGTTCTGAATTTTATTGTGTCAAATCCCACGGTAGGTGGTTCGCTTATGACAAATGCGATGCCGGCCGTTAATCAAGTATGGGGCAATTATTTCGCCGATTTGAAATTTAATAATGGCCGTTCGCAATTTGAAATCTGGGGACGATTTAAATTGACCAACAAGATCAAATCGCACCGCGAATATCAAGAAACATTTACTTATCCCGACGGGGCTTTCCTGACAAGAAACGAAACATCGCGTGGTGGCAACATGGATAATACGATGGGTAATATCACCGCTTCGTATAGCTATATCAAACCTGATACTACGGTGTTGATGGTGGATTTATCTTATTATAGAAAGTTTACTGACAAGTTTACGTATAATGGCCTGCTATCATTGAGCAATGGTATGGATGATATTCTTCTTACTGACATGCATGGGGACAAGGGATCCAAGCCATATCTTTCCGTATATTTTGAGCAACATTTCGCAAACAAGCAGATGCTTGTAGTGGATTTCAACAGTTCTTTTTATTTTGGCCGGTCATATTCTGATTATATCGAGCAGTTGCCCGATGCCACAGAATATCTTACAGACATTCATACAATGATCAAAGACCGTAACCAAGCCTACGGAATAGAAGCTGACTATATCAAGAAGTGGAATAATTCCAGATTTACAGCAGGGATCTCATATACAGCCAACCGGAATCGTTCGGTCTATGAAAATCTTGACGGTGAGATTTTTCATCAGCGACAAGACAAGGTTTATTTCTTTGCAGAGTATTTCCAGCGAATAAAGAAATTTACTTTCACCGCCGGCATAGGCGCCCAATATACAGATTTCTTGTTCAGGGAGACTAATCAAGGAAGTGATTCATGGAATATGCGTCCGCAAGCCACGGTCACTTATGGCATTAATCAGAATCATCAGTTCAAACTGAGTTTTGAATCATGGCAGTCCACTCCGTCGCTGGCAGAAACAAACATCGCGCCACAGCAACTTGACGGTTTTCAGTGGCGTATCGGTAACCCGAATTTGAAAACTTCCAATTCATACATGCTCACACTGAAATATAACTTCAATGTGCCGAGAGTGACGGGATCATTCGGTGTACGGGCATTCACCAGCCCCAATGCAATCACACCATTGCTATATTGGGATAACGACCGACTAACCACCACTTACGAGAATAGTCAGGGCTTGAAGAATCTCTCATTTTTTATTGCTCCACAAATAGATATTATTCCCAAATGGTTGATGATGAGTGGTTATCTACAATATCGAATGGAGCGTATGAGCGGCTCAGGTTACAAATTGCATAATTACAACTGGAGCGGAAACGCAAACTTGCGTCTTATGCACTGGGGCTTCGTACTTTCTGCTCAGTATATGCGTGCCCAGCATGACCTGTGGGGTGAAAAAATCAGTTGGGGTGAGAATATTTCAGTAATCGACCTTTCTTATAATTGGAAAAACTGGCAATTTGGAGCCGGTATGATTATGCCGTTTGGCAAATACGATCAAGGCTCTAAAATGCTCAGCAAATGGAATACAAACGAGCAACACATGCGGCTGGATATGCGTATGCCCTACATCAGTATCAGTTACAATCTGCAATGGGGGCATCAAAAGAGAAGTGCACAGAAACTCATCAAAGCTGATGCCAATGTTGATACATCAACGGCAGGAGGACGATAAAATCAAATTGTTAGCAAATACAAAACCGTAAAATAAGTTGGTGTTGATTTTCTTGAAACGGACTACAGATAGGTTCACAGGCAAACAGAATGGGGATGAAGGAGGATAAAACCCCAAATACAAAGTTTTGTCTCGAAAGCGCAGAAAAGCAAACAGACACGGATATTTTTTTGTAATTTTGTGTCGATCAAAAATTGGCACACGATGGAAAATACCACTAACAGGATCTGTAGATGCATTGCCATGCTGTTGGAACAGCATGGGGTGAAACGTGCGATTGTTTCTCCCGGATCCCGAAATGCACCATTGCTGATCGCGATATCCAGACGTAATAAAATCACAACGGATGTTGTGATTGATGAAAGAAGCGCAGCATTTATCGCCCTTGGTTATGCCTTGATCTCACAGGAACCGGTTGCATTGATCTGCACTTCAGGGTCTGCGTTGTTGAACTATGCACCGGCTATCTCAGAGGCTTTCTATCGTAAAATTCCGTTGATCGTGATCTCGGCGGATCGTCCGAAAGCATGGATCGGACAAGACGATTCCCAGACTATTGTACAGGCTGATGCTCTGAGGAATTACGTTAAACGCAGCTATGACATTTCTCCAGACCATACAGACAATAATGTATGGTATGCCAATCGAATTGCCAATGATGCAATACTGACTGCCACGTCGGGCAGAATAGGGCCTGTGCATATCAATGTTCAGCTCGATGAACCTCTCGGAACATTAGCTGACGACAGCAATGACTCTCAGGATCAAACTCTAATGCGGACAATAAACATGATACGTCCGACAGCGAAAATGGAGACGCGAGAAGCAAGGGATCTTGGTAGAACAATTGCATCGCCGGTCAAAGTGATGATAGTCTGCGGTTTCATGAATCCGGACAAGACACTCAACAAGGCTTTGATGCGACTCAGCGAGTTGCCGAATATAGTCGTTGTGACAGAAACACTGGCTAATCTGCATGGGAAAAATTTCATCACCTCCATAGATGGCACTTTAGCTTCGATGAGGGATGAGGACCGAATGGAATATGTGCCGGATGTGGTGATCACGACCGGAGGGGCACTCGTTTCCCGACATATCAAACAATTATTCAGGAGCAACCGGATAAAAGCGCATTGGCATGTAGGGGAGATCGAAGATACCGTGGATTGTTTCCAACAGTTGACAACCCGGATCGAAATGGATCCAGGCATGTTTTTTCAGCAATTGGCCTCGGCAATGCAACCCCATCGGCAGGAATGTGACTTTGCGAGAAAATGGCACATATTGAAAGACCGGGCAGATTCTTTGACAATGTCGTATGCCGCAAAATCGCCATGGAGCGATCTAAAAGCATTTGCCACGCTGTTGCCGATGATTCCACGCAGATGGAACGTGCAATATTCCAACGGAACAAGCGTCAGATATGCGCAAATTTTTTCACAACGGGAAAATCATCGCTGTGACTGCAACAGAGGTGTAAGCGGCATTGATGGCTGCACATCTACGGCAATAGGTGCGTCGCTGGCATACGGGGATACAACCTTGCTCATCACCGGCGACATGAGCTGCCTGTATGACATAGGGGCTTTGAGCTGCGAACTGAAAACTCCACGCGTCAAGATCATTGTGATCAACAATGACGGTGGGGGTATTTTCAGATTTATTGCATCGACTTCGGCTCTTGATGTGAGAGAACGAATGTTTTGCGCACCATCGTCCCATTCTATATACGAAATAGGACAGGCAAATGGATTCAGCATGCATTCCGCGTCGGATGAAACGGAGTTAAGACGAGTCTTTCCAATCTTCGCGAATGAAAATCAGCATCCGGCCATGCTTGTTGTCAATACACCGGGGGAATTATCTGCGGAGATATTGAAAGAATATTTCACTTATTGTAAATCAAAAAAATAAAAGATATATGAGAACTTGGACAACGATCAAAGAGTATGAGGATATCCTTTTCCAACAATGTGGGAAAGTTGCAAAAATCACAATAAACAGACCTCAGGTCTATAACGCCTTCCGTCCGCAGACAAACAAAGAGATGCTCGATGCAATGGCATATTGCCGTGAATCACCTGAAATTGGTGTTATAATCCTGACCGGCACCGGCGACAAAGCGTTCTGCTCCGGTGGAGACCAGAAAGTGAAAGGTGTAGGTGGTTACATAGACGAAAACGGTGTACCCCGTCTGAATGTGCTTGATCTCCACAAAGCAATCCGTTCCATACCCAAGCCGGTTATTGCCATGGTCAACGGCTATGCTATTGGAGGCGGAAATGTTCTTCAGGTTGTCTGCGATCTGACCATAGCTTCAGAAAACGCACGATTCGGGCAGACCGGTCCAAAAGTAGGCAGTTTTGATGCCGGTTTCGGCTCATCATATCTTGCCCGATGTGTGGGTCAGAAAAAAGCCCGTGAGATCTGGTTCCTCTGTCGACAGTACACAGCCAAAGAGGCTGAAGAAATGGGTATGGTCAACAAAGTTGTGCCATTGGAACAACTTGAAGACGAGACTATGGAATGGGCAGAAACGATATTAAAACGCAGCCCGATGGCAATCCGTATGATCAAACGGGCCTTGAACGCTGAACTGGATGGACAGAGAGGCATGATGGAATTTGCCGGAGATGCCACACTGATGTACTATCTCATGGCTGAGGCACAAGAGGGCAAGAACGCATTCCTTGAAAAAAGAGATCCAGACTTTGATCAGTTCCAGAAATTCCCAGGATAATCATGTTGAAAGCCGCATACACCCCCTATAACCTTATTTTCAAAGAACCTGCCATTACATCGCGCGCTGTAATGACAGAGAAACTGACATATTTTGTCAAGATCTGGGACGACGAAGATCCATTAAGATATGGGTTAGGGGAGTGTGCGCTTTTCAAGGGACTGAGTTACGACGATCGTACGGATTACGAGATGATGCTGACACAAGCATGTCGCGATATAGCCAGCTTTGTACCCGAGAAATATCAGGAATACCCATCTATCTTGTTTGGAATCGAAACAGCGTTCTCAGATTTCATTCATGGAGGAATACGGAAACCGTTCATAGGGAAACAATTTGATGACGGACGGCCAATAGTTATCAATGGTTTAGTGTGGATGGGGAACAAGGAGCAGATGATCCGACGCGTAGATGAGAAACTGAAAGCCGGTTTTAAGTGCGTGAAATTCAAAATCGGAGGAATTGACTTTGACGAAGAGTTCGACATTGTAAGAACGGTCCGTAATCATTTTCCTGCCAAAGATTTAGAGATACGACTTGATGCTAACGGCGGATTCTCGCCATTGGAGGCAATGAATAAACTGGAGCTGTTATCTCAACTCGATATACATTCAATCGAGCAGCCCATAAAACCGAGACAATGGTCAAAAATGAAAGAGCTATGCGGCAATTCGCCGATAGACATCGCCTTGGATGAAGAATTGATAGGGTTGATCCGGAACGAAGATCGCGAAGAGATGCTTGATACAATCAAGCCTCAGTACATAATCCTGAAACCCTCCTTATGCGGAGGATTTTCCGGAGCAGAGGCCTGGATCCGTTTTGCTGAGTCGAGAGGAATAGGGTGGTGGGCTACATCAGCTCTTGAGTCGAACATCGGACTAAATGCCATCGCCCGATGGGTCGATAATTATTCACCCAAGATGCCTCAAGGCCTTGGTACCGGAAATCTATACGAGAATAATATCGGATCTCCTTTGACACAAACCGGACAATCACTGATGCATGATCTTAACAAAAAGTGGTCAATACCTGATTTGAAATGGATAAAACCAGAATAAGCGGACATAAAAGCCCGGAACTTGATCTATTTCTTAGAGAATGGGAAAATGAAAGCGATTATATCACAGCACATACGTCGGGATCTACAGGGCGTCCCAAAGAGATAAAATTAAGAAAATCGGATATGATCGCATCGGCAAAATCAACATGCCGATATTTCGATATCAACTCCGATAGCCTTCTTGTCAATCCATTATCAATCGGATATATAGCCGGTAAAATGATGGTTGTCAGAGCTATGGTGTCCGGTGCAAGATTAATAAACCTGAAACCGGCTCTATCACCGTTAAACAACTGGGAAACAGGGGAGTGCATTGATCTATTACCCGTTGTCCCATCCCAAATTCCCGGTCTGTTGGAATCCGGTAAACATCACAAAATCAACAATTTGATCATAGGTGGTGCATCACTCCAACAATCAATTGAACAAGAGTTGATCGAGCGACAGATTAATGCGTTCTGTACGTATGGAATGACTGAAACTTGCAGCCACGTAGCATTAAGACGAATCGGCGAACAACTCTATCATTCGATGCCGGGATTTGATTTTGAAACAGATGTACGTGGATGTCTCGTAATCAAAAGCAAAGCATTCTCCTTCGGACAACTTGTCACAAACGATATTGTAGAACTTATTGATTCAAGATCATTCCGATGGCTTGGCCGAGCTGATAACGTTGTAAATTCAGGTGGCATCAAAATTTTCCCGGAACAACTTGAAATGAAAATCGCCACAATCTTCAATGGACGAGAATTCTATTTCGCATCAAGAGAAAGCGCCGCTTGGGGACATGAACTCGTTCTGATTATCGAAGGACTTGATCAGATCGAAAATCTGCCGAAAAGATTGCGAGAGTTCCTTGACAGATATGAGTGTCCTAAAGAAATCATCTATAAAGAACATCTTGACAGGACAGATTCCGGGAAAATCAAGCGCAACTTATAGGTTCACGATTCCAACAATAAATTTTCCCATAATTACGATTATGTTAAATAGCAACTACGGCGGTTGATTATAGGACTACCCCATCTTTGCTTGCGGCTATTTACCTTGCGTTATTTTACAGGGTCTGAAATCCGTAATAATTAGAACATACGATCTTCCCGTAATAATACGAGTGTCAATATTCTATGGCCACAAACTTAACACATGGTAAATAGACATAAGCTAAGTTCAGCAGAGTTTATCAGTTGTATAATTTGATATAAAGCCGTATCTTTGCAATCAAAGATAGATACCAATCAATAATTAATTATTCCTTAAATTCAAGATAAATGGCAAAGATAGGATCTGTAATGACCCCGGTAGGACGCAAAGCATTGTTGCTTGGCAGTGGCGAGTTAGGAAAAGAGGTTGCTCTCGAACTTCAACGATATAATATCGAGGTGGTAGCATGTGATCGATATGCAAACGCGCCAGCCATGCAGGTAGCTCATCGTTCAAGAGTATTCAACATGCTTGATCCAGAAGAACTTACGAATGTTATTCTTGAAGAAAAGCCCGATCATATAATCCCTGAGGTTGAAGCTATCGCCACCCCTGCACTTGTTGCCCTTGAGAAAGATGGTTTCAACGTAACTCCAACAGCGCAAGCGGCTTATCTGACCATGAACCGAGAAGGAATACGTCGTCTTGCCGCTGAAGAACTCGGCATAAAGACATCCCCGTATGTTTTCGCGTCCACATTCGATGAGTTTGTGGCAGCTGTCAAAACCGTAGGAATACCTTGTGTTGTAAAACCGATCATGAGTTCATCAGGACATGGACAAAGTGTGATCAAATCAGAAAATGATATTGAAAACTCTTGGAAGATTGCCCAGGAAGGAGGAAGAGCCGGAGCCGGTCGCGTGATTGTTGAGGGCTTCGTGAATTTTGATTATGAAATCACGCTGCTGACCGTCAGAAGTGTTTCCGGAACAACATATTGCGAACCTATAGGTCACGTTCAGGTTGATGGCGATTATCGCTATTCCTGGCAGCCTCAGGCTATGAGTCCCAAAGCATTGGAATCGGCACGAGAGATTGCAAAGAAAGTCACTGATGCCCTCGGAGGATACGGAATATTCGGTGTAGAGCTGTTTATCAAAGGTGACGAGGTTATTTTCAGTGAGGTCTCCCCTCGCCCACATGACACCGGAATGGTAACCATGATATCGCAGGATCTCAGCGAATTCGGACTACATGCACGAGCATTGCTCGGTCTGCCAGTGCCCTCAATACGTTTTTATGGTCCGTCGGCCTCTCGTGCGATTGTTGTTGAGGGCGATACAACCCAAATTGAATTTGATAATCTGGAACAGGTACTTGAAGAACCCGGAGTACAGATCAGAATATTTGGCAAACCGGAAATCAAAGGTCATCGACGCATGGGGGTGATACTTGCCACGGCAGAAACTGTAGAAGAAGCCATTGCAAAATCACAGCGAGCATATGACAAACTAAAAGTCACCGTATATTAAAAACGGCTGCTTTACAAAATATACCATAGACTGCGCTTGAGTTACAGCGCAGTCTATTTTTATCTATTTACTTAGGGAAATTTGATTTAAACGGCTAAAAAACACATTGAAAGTGCTATCTTTGCAGATTTATCAAATCGAAACCACGATGAATCAAAAAACAATTAATGATTTTGCCATTGCCAATCAGAGAAAAGCACGTGAGGTGTTGAATGAATCCGGCATCGCCGAAATATGGGAAGCGGCCGGATGCAGAGTTAATATCGTAGGCTCACTGAGGATGGGGCTGCTTGCTTCCCACCGGGATATTGACCTCCATGTCTATTCGCAAGGCATAACTACAACTGACAGTTTCGCAATCGTTGCGAAGATTGCCAACAATCCGAATGTAACGGAAATAAAGTGTATCAATGGTCTACATACCAATGAACACTGCATAGCATGGCACGTATTCTACAAAGCCTCCGATGGTGCAATATGGCAGTTTGATATTATCCACATTGAAGATGGTACGGAATACGATGGATATTTTGAGAAAATGGCTGACCGAATTATGGCGGTCATGACCCAGGAACAAAAAGAAACTATTCTACGTCTCAAATTTGAGGCATCGGAAAGAAAGAATTATCACGGCGTAGAATACTATGAAGCAGTTATTGCTGACGGCATAACTACATTGCCTGAATTTGAGAACTGGGTCTCAGAACACCGAAAGAAGGCTCCGTATTATTGGATTCCCTGAATGTAATCCTTTAAATCGCCGATATTTTAGGTCGAAGCCTACCCGGATACTTTCCCAATTATGAAAATAGCAACCGGAAGGCTTCCTCCACTTTGGCTACCTCCTTAATCTCGATAGAGTAACGGCTTGTATCCACACCCTTAAGATTATATCGAGGAATGACTATCGTTTTCATTCCCAGCTTCTCTGCTTCGGAAATACGTTGCTCCAATCGAGTCACCTGCCTTATCTCTCCAGATAGTCCAATTTCACCGCAAAGGCACATATCGCGAGGAATAGCCATGTCAACATTTGAAGATAATATTGCGCTGATGATAGGGAGATCCAGTGCAGTATCATTGACTTTCAATCCACCTGCGATATTAAGGAAAACGTCTTTCTGCGCAAGTTTGAATCCGACTCTCTTTTCAAGAACCGCCAGAAGCATGTTCATACGTTTGGAATCAAAGCCTGTTACGGTTCTCTGAGGAGTGCCATAGGCAGCTGTGCTGACAAGAGCCTGCGCTTCTATCAGAAATGGTCTCAGCCCTTCAAGAGTAATGCCTATAGCCATTCCAGACAATTCTTCGTCGGAATTATGGCTCAACAGCATTTCAGACGGATTTGTGACCTCACGCAGCCCCTTCTGCCCCATCTCATATATACCGAGTTCGGATGTACTGCCGAACCGATTCTTTATTGACCGTAGGATACGGTACATATAATGCCGGTCACCCTCAAATTGCAGCACAGCATCGACAATATGTTCAAGAACCTTGGGGCCGGCAATGCTACCTTCCTTATTTATATGTCCGATAAGAATTACCGGTACACCAGACTCCTTGGCATATTTCAGGAGACGAGCGGAACACTCACGAACCTGACTGACACTGCCGGCAGCTGATTCGATATCATCAGATGCAATAGTCTGTATTGAGTCCACCACAACCATTTCCGGTTTAGTGTCCTCAATGTGTTTCATTATATTGTCGAGCGAAGTCTCGCAAGCAATAAGGACGTTGTCGCAGACACGTCCGATCCTGTCAGCACGCATCTTCAACTGTGTGGCACTTTCCTCACCGGAAATGTACAGGATACGCTTGGAGCGGATCGACAATGTGTTTTGCAGCACTAAAGTCGACTTTCCAATGCCAGGCTCTCCACCGATAAGAACCAAAGAGCCAGCCACAAGGCCTCCGCCAAGAACTCGGTTGAGTTCCTTGCTTGGCATCTTGATGCGAGGCTCATCTATAGCCTCAATCTCGGATACCTTCTGTGGACGAGAAAGACTTCTCGATGACAATGATATGCTTTTCGAGGATTTTGCCTTCACGCGTTCCTCCACCATCGTATTCCACGCCCCACATGATGGACACCGCCCTACCCACTTGGGCGAGTCATTACCACATTCCGAACAAAACCACATGGATTTTTCTTTAGCCATACCGCAGTATTATTTGAGTCTGAATTTTGAAACAACAATGGCTGTGGCAACCGCAACATTCAAGGACTCAGATGTAGGCTCGCCTTTGGGAAACGATGGAATTGTCAAACGATGCGAAACAAGCTCCGCAATGTTTTTTGATACACCTTTACCCTCATTGCCCATCACGATAAGACCATTGTCGGTAAGTTGTGTTGTAGATATGTCCTGGCCATCAAGGAAAGTCCCATAGACCGGCGTATCATCCAGTCGAGCTATAAATTCGCAGAGATCAAGATAATGGACTTTCACACGGGATATGCCACCCATAGTTGCCTGAACCACCTTTGGATTGTAGACATCCGCGGTGTCCTTAGAACAGAATATGTCGCGTATGCCAAACCAATCTGCCGTACGGATTATTGTTCCGAGATTTCCGGGATCCTGAACGCAGTCAAGAGCCAGAGACAGCTGTCCTTTGACTTTGCTGATATCAAACGTCTGATCCGGAATTTCATAGACGGCTACAACGGGGGCTGGATTGGACATGGCCGAAACTCTCCCCATCTCTGCCGGAGAAGCCTTGATAACTTCCACGTCGGACAGAGGGATTTTTTCGATATTACTATCAATCCACTGCTGAGTCGCAATGAGATATCGGGCCTTGAATGCATAAAAAGTGTCGAGGACACATTTCGTGCCCTCGGCCTTGAAGAGTTTCAGAGAATGGCGATGTTTTGTTTCGCTCAGGGAAACAATCATCTTCCTTAACCCTGCTGTCAATTCCATTTTTATTTACTTTGAATATTTATCTTTGCTGACTTCAGCCCATTAGATGATGCTGTAAATGTTATATCACCGGGCTTGTCGGCCGATTTGACAATTGCTGTAAGCTGACCATGGAACACGCTCATCTCCGGAGCCTGAAATGACTCAAGAGAAGCTGGATCACCATTGGCAACTGCATGGTACGAACCGGCACCGGAGACCTTGAAGCGGATCTTATTTGTTGCATCGGGGCATAGGTTGCCGTCCTTGTCGACTACGCGGACATTGATAAACGACAGATCCTTTCCGTCAGCAGAGATCTGGCTGCGGTCAGCCGACAATTCGATATGATGCGGTTTGCCTGCTGTCCGGATTTCTTTTTCAGCAACAGCCTTGCCATTATTGTCGTAAGCGACAACCTTCACTGTTCCCGGCTCATATTTTGTGTCCATCCACATCAGACGATAGCGTTTCTGTCGTTCAAACGACTTCTGCGCCTCTGGTGTATAACTGCTGTCAATCTCAACCGACAGATCCTTTTTGCGACGTCCCTGGCTTACTCCATTAATGAACAGTTCAGCCTCGGGATAGTTTGTGTAGACAAAAACAGGTGTCACCTCCCCTTCTCTTCCCGGCCATGTCCAGTGAGGCAGAATATGAAGTGTTTCCTGATCTTTGTTCCAGTGGCTACGGTATAGGTAATAGCGGTCCTTGGGAATGCCGGCGAGGTCAATGATACCGAACAGCGAACTATGGCTTGGCCAGTTGGTGTAATACGGAGTGGGCTCGCCAAGATAGTCAAAACCAGTCCAGACAAATTCACCTATGCAATATGCCAGATCCTCATGCTGTATGAAATCATCTTCCGGCAGATTTGACCATCCGCAATGTTCCACATCATATCCCGAACTCTGGTGATCATCATAGACAGCCATAGCCTTTCTCTCAACCGGGAATTTGTAAACACCACGTGACGATACGGTGGAAGCAGTTTCGCTGCCGAGCACAATCTGCTGTGGAAGTTTTGAATATGCCTCCTGATATTTGAACGGGCGGTAGTTGAAACCGGCCACATCCATTATGGCTGCAAAATTGTTGTTCAAAACAGCATCAGGTCCATCCATGCCCTGCGTGACGGGACGCGTCGGATCCTCGCGATGAGCTATGTTCTGTAGGAAATAGGCGGTCTTGCACCCACCCTCGTGCCATTGCTCCGACACTTCATTTCCGATACACCACATGACAATTGACGGGTTATTACGATAGTGACGAATCAGATTTGTAAGATCCTTCTCGGCCCATTCGTCAAAAAGGAGGTTATAGCCGTTTTTACATTTGGGGAGTTTCCATTCGTCGAAGCTTTCAGCCATCAACATCATTCCCATTTCATCGCAAGCCTTTACCAATTCCGGAGCCGGCATGTTGTGAGAAGTGCGGATTGCGTTACACCCCATATCCTTAAGTATTCTGATCTGACGACGGATCGCAGCATCATTGACAGCCATGCCAAGCGGTCCGAGATCGGAATGGTTGCATACTCCCTTGAACACGATCTTCTCGCCGTTCAGGTAGAAACCATCGTTTGGTCTAACCTCTATTGACCGGATTCCAAACGTTGTGGAATACTCATCGCATGTCCGACCATCTTTCTTGAGAATCGATTCTGCCCTATAGAGCGTAGGCGTGTCCACCGTCCATAGCTGAGGATCATTTACAATGAACGACTGCGCGATCTCATCATCGTTGTATCTGATTTCTGATGCCGATTCTGTTTTCTCAGCAATCTGTTTTCCTTCTTTATCGTAAATTACTGTTGTCAGCGTAAATTTATCGGTATCAGCGTTTTTCGGCAGGTCAATTTTCGTACGGACAACAACCTTGGCCCAATCCTTATTTATCTCCGGAGTGGTTATGTAGGTTCCCCATACCGGAATATGAGCATCGTCAGTGACAAGAAGATGCACGTTGCGGTAAAGACCGGCCCCAGGATACCATCTTGAGGATTCAGGAAGATTCTCCAGTCTGACAGCTATTGTGTTCTTTTTCCCTTTCTCAAGGAGATCAGTAACGTCAAAATAGAAAGTATTATAGCCATATGGCCAATATCCGGCTTCTTTGCCATTTACATACACACGTGCGTGGCTCATGGCTCCATCGAATACGAGCGTGGCCCTTTTGCCATCAGTAAATTCCGGGACTTCTATCTCTGTACGATACCAGCCAGTACCGACAAACGGAAGTCCACCTGTTCGTCCGGCATGCTCCATGGCCTCTTTCTGTCCATCCTGAGCAATAGCTACATTCTGTTTGTCATTGTCCCAGCTGAAAGGGCCATATATAGCCCAATCGTGCGGCACAGTCACCTTTTGCCATTTTGAGTCATTGAGATCTTTGGCCGAGAACTCAGAAGCGTCATCGCGCGTAAACTTCCATCCCTCCGCAAGCGTCAACTCTGTACGTGGAGCCGCAAGGGCAAACAAACATGCTGTAGCGGAAAGAGAAGCAAGAATGAATTTATTCATGGTTTATTGATTGATTTTTCGCAATTATTCCTTGCGAATTTACAAAAAAATATTCAGAAACACGCACTTATGCATAAAAATAATTTAGTAGATAGATTATCACCCACAAACATCTTCTTAGCAATACCCATCAACGATCACAATTATAAAATCTGGCAAATATTTCAAATTGAAAAAATCACAAAGTTTTCCAAAACAAAACATCAATTCATTGTGTATCAACAATAACATCACTTAGGCACCCTACGAAAGTTTCCCAAAACTAAAACACAAACTAAGCACAACCGCACAAAAATTATCAACAATTCGCTTGCCTCAATGAAAAAATATTAATAGCTTTGCAGACGTAAATCAAACTCCAAAGAATATAAAAAATCAAACACCGATATGATCAATACCGTAGTAAAGCGCGATGGACGCATCGTTGGATTCAACGAAGAGAAAATCAAGGCCGCTATCAGAAAGGCCATGTTGCAGACCGAAATGGGCGAAGATGAAGCTCTGATTCAAAAAATCGTAGATCGCATCGGTGTGACTGGAGATGAAAGAATGACCGTAGAGGAAATTCAGGACCGTGTCGAACTGGAGCTGATGAACAGCCCTCGCAAAGAGGTTGCAAAGCGATATATAGCCTACCGGGATCAGCGTAGCATTGCGCGTAGAGCCAAGACACGCGATATGTTCCTTGAGATAATCGAGGCAAAGAACAATGATATCACGAGGGAGAATGCGAATATGAACACAGATTCCCCTGCCGGAATGATGATGAAATTCGCAAGCGAGACCACAAAGCCGTTCGTAGATGACTATCTGCTTTCTTCCGAAGCCAGAGATGCCGTCCGTCATGGCTACCTGCATATTCACGACAAGGACTATTATCCCACAAAGAGTCTTACATGTGTGCAGCACCCCCTCGACCGCATCCTGACGAACGGCTTCATAGCCGGTCATGGAGAGTCGCGTCCGGCCAAGCGAATCGAAACCGCAAGCATCATCAGCTGCATATCCTTGGAAACGGCGCAGAATGAAATGCATGGTGGTCAGGCAATCCCGGCTTTTGATTTTTACCTTGCTCCATTTGTCCGCTCATCATATATTGAGGAAATCAAAAAGAGCGAACAGCTTTCCGGTGAAGATCTCTCGGCATATTACGATGCTGAGCTGGATGACTACATCAAACGCCCCCTTGATGGGTTGACCGGCGTTGATCGCCTGCTTCAGCATGCCATGAATATGACTGTGGATCGTGTTCACCAGGCTATGGAGGCATTTATCCACAACATGAACACCATCCATTCACGTGGCGGAAATCAAGTTGTGTTCAGTTCTATTAATTATGGCACCGACACATCTGCTGAAGGGCGTTGCGTGATCCGTGAGTTGCTCAACTCAACCTATGAGGGAGTCGGAAATGGAGCTACGGCTATTTTCCCGATTCAGATATGGAAGAAAAAACGTGGTGTAAGCTACCTGCCGGAGGATCGTAACTACGATCTGTACAAACTGGCATGCAAAGTTACAGCCCGCCGGTTCTTCCCGAATTTCGTGAATCTCGATGCCACATTCAACCAGCATGAGAAATGGCGTGCCGACGACCCCAAGCGCTACAACTACGAAGTAGCTACGATGGGATGCCGCACACGAGTTTTTGAAAACCGTTTTGGTGAAAAAACATCCATTGGCCGAGGGAACCTAAGCTTCTCCACCATAAATATTGTCCGGATTGCTATAGAATGCATGATGATCAAGGATAAAGAAGAACGTATTGCAAAGTTCTTCTCAAAACTTGATCAGGTGCTTGACATCACAGCGCGTCAGCTCTGCGACCGTTTTGATTTTCAAAAGACTGCACTTGTCAAACAATTCCCGTTGCTCATGTCTCGCCTATGGAATGGAAGCGAATCGCTCAAACCCAACGAGACTATTGAGAGCGTGATAAATCAGGGTACACTTGGAATCGGATTCATAGGATTGGCGGAATGCCTTGTCGCACTGACCGGCAAACATCATGGTGAAAGCGAAGAATCGCAGGCTCTGGGACTAAAGATTGTGTCCCACATGCGTAGCCGGGTGAACGAATATTCCGAAAAACACCAACATAACTTCTCCGTTCTTGCCACTCCTGCCGAGGGGCTGTCCGGAAAATTCACTTCGCGCGACCGTAAGAGTTTCGGCATACTCCCTGGAATCACAGATAAGATCTACTACACAAATTCAAACCATGTACCGGTGTATTACCATTGCTCGCCGCGACATAAGGCTCAGATCGAAGCTCCGTATCATGAACTGACAGGCGGTGGCCACATATTCTATGTTGAGATTGATGGTGATGCCACTCACAATCCCAAAGCAATAGCAGATATCGTCGACATGATGGACGAGTATAACATTGGCTATTGTTCGGTCAACCACAATCGCAACCGGTGCATGACATGCGGATATGAAGATGCATCTGAAAACCTCGAAAAATGTCCTTGCTGCGGCGGTCACGACATTGACAAGCTACAGCGTATCACAGGGTATCTTGTTGGAACAACAGACAGATGGAACAGTGCCAAATTGGCGGAATTGAACGACAGAATTGTGCATAAATAAATGTCGGAAAAAGTTAATATGCTACGTGTCGTCGACATTGTTGACGGTACAACCGTGGATGGTCCGGGATTCCGGACCTCCATCTATTTGGCCGGATGCCAACATCATTGTCCCGGATGTCAGAACCCTTCCACCTGGGATCCCATGACCGGGGAAGATATGTCGTATGACCAAATCCTTGATCGCATTGAGCATAATGGCTTTGATGTCACTTTCTCCGGGGGTGATCCATTGTTTCAGGTTGATTCTCTGACGGGTCTTGCCGAAAAGATCCGCGGAATGGGTAAACGGATATGGCTTTTTACCGGCTTCCTGTTTGAATCCGTCGCAGCGGATCAAAGGCTGAGTAAGATCCTGCCCTATATAGATGTCGTTGTTGATGGCCCGTATATTGCAGCACTGCGTGACACGTCTCTACTTTTCCGCGGATCATCAAACCAACGGCTTATTGACGTGGCTTACTGGCGTGCCACAGGGCAAATCAAGATCTGGGAATCTGATTTTTAAGCCAATATTTAATATTGGAAATAAATGAAGGGTTGGATCTCGGACTGGCGTGTCTGAATAACGATCAGAATTATTATCACCAGTACGATGGCCTGAATGATAAGCGGAATTGAATTATAGGTCTTTTTCAACTTCGCCGTCCATCTTTCGGGCGCGAAATGCATCAGATATGCTCCTATTATCACAAGCGTGATAGCCAGATATCCTTCCAGAAACTGTGGTGCGATCTCCGCGTGGAAATTACCGGTGATCTGTGCCCACATTTCTTTTATGGTCGTTAGCGAACGTGCCCGGAAGAACACGAAGCTGACTGCAATCAGATTGAACGTGATGAAAATATTGAAGGTCCTGCGCCACCACTTGTTTCTGTTCTCCAATTTCACTTTCGGCGTTACACTCTTAAGTGTCTTATGACCTACAAGGAAAACGCCCTGTAGTGTGCCCCAAATCACATACATCCATGATGCGCCATGCCATAGGCCTCCGACAATCATGGTTGTCATAAGATTTGCATGGTGTCTCACTTTTCCACATCGGTTACCACCCAACGGAATATAGACATAATCCCGTAACCATGTCGACAATGAGATATGCCATCTGTGCCAGAATTCAGTTGGACTCTGCGCCTTAAATGGCGACCGGAAGTTATCAAAGAACTGGTAGCCCATAAGTAACGCTATACCTATCGCCATGTCGCTATATCCTGAAAAATCACAATAGAGCTGGATTACGAAACCATATACTCCCATCATCACTTCAAAGCCGGAATACAATGACGGATTGTCAAAGATACGGTCAACAAAATTCTGTGATATGAAATCAGCAACAACGACCTTCTTCACCAATCCACACATAATAAGAAACAGGCCTTCACTAACCATAGCCTTTGTGGCGACCGGATTTGCAGCAACCTGCGGAAGCATATCCTTAGCCCTGACCACAGGACCGGCAAGAAGCGGAGGGAAAAATGTCAGATAGAACGTATACGCCAGAAAATCTGTGCACGCCGTTATTTCCCGACGGTATATGTCGACAATATAGCTTATTGATCTGAATGTGAAAAACGAAATTCCGGCAGGCAGAATAATATCAAACGGATCGAAGGATGTCCCTGCAATATTGGCAAATGTCTCGTAAATCAAATTAAAGTACTTGAAATATACAAGCATTCCGATATTTAGGGTCACATTTAAAAGGACAATACATCTGCGTTTCCAATTCTTTTTCAAATGACTCAAAGCAATGCCAAGCAAGTAGTCACTTATACATACGCCCAACAATATGAAACAATACTCCGCCGAAGACTTGTAATAGAAATATAGTGAGAATGCTATTACAAACAGGAATTTAGCGGTCCTGAACTTGCGCATCAATTGGTAGATCAATATAAAGCCGGCAAACAATATGAGAAACAATCCAGTGTTGAAAAACAATGGATTGTGGGCATCGTACTTCAATACGTCTATCAATTTTTCTATGCTGATCGGAGATTCAACCATGATTAAATTTGGGAGAGTTCCAGATAAAATTAGTTAGTAAATGCATTTCTTAGAGCTTGATACAGCAGAAGTCCTTGGAGTCTATAGCCTTTATGGCTTAGATGCACCCGGTCTCCGCTGAATAGGCCATTGGCAATCCATTTCTCTGAGGCGTTCTTTCCTCCGGCAATAGAATACCAATCATAGACAGCAATATGCTTATCGTCGGCATAGTCCAGAATTGCGTCCCGGACTATGGTAATATTGTCATTGATTTTATAACCTTTTTTTCGAGTATAGGAAGTTCTGCGCGACTTTTTGCGTTTACCCTTTGAGGTCTTGACATTTGTATAATGGATGCGCTGACATTCCATTGGCGTAACCAACAGGATCTGCGCCTCGGGATTATGGGTCTTGATTCCACTGACGAGCCGGTCAATAGATTCGGTTATCAAACGCTTGTTGACTGTTCCGAATGCCTCATTTGTCCCAAGAGAAATAATAACAAGATCCGGGCTGAGGGGTTGAATCCCCTGCCCGACAGTTCCAACCTTATTGTATGTATTGTACGTCGCGCCATTGTTGCCGATCGTATGATAAAACAACCCGGGTCGCATCCCCGACAGATTCACTCCAAACAAAGTGAGATCGCCGGCAGAATCAAAATAAATCCTGGCCGCGGTGACATCCTCTGTAAGAACAATATGGGTATAATCTTTTGACGGCTCTGCCACAAATGGCAATGCCTTTCCATCCGCATCAGTAACCGATGTCACAAAAAACTGCCCCTGATGAAACACGGTAATGGCCGAAAATGGATTAAAATCCTCGCGTTCTGAGGTTGAGACAAGAAAATTGGATTTTTTGTTGGCCGGAGTTATGGATGTTCCGGTGAAACCCATTGTCCGGCTCCAACTCTGGCGCATGAATTTCAGGGCATCCCAGGGTTGAGTGCTTGAAAATTCATAATCGACAGGTTGATTTGTCCCACTTATTTTCAACGGCGTAATCAGCCCACGACCGGCGTTACCATAGTCAAACTGAAGATTGTCTCGCACTTCGGATGTAGCAAAATCTGCTTGGATATGGCTATCACCGATATGCACAACAGATATCGGATTGACCGAAGCATTTGCTATCGCTTTGCGAAGGTCGCTCCAGTTCGCACCATTGTATCGTATCTCATTTTGTGCTGATTTTACAAATGAAGGGATTGTTATATCGAAATCCTCGTCATTCCAATCGATCACAGGATTTTCCCTGATATCGCTTTCATCAATATCTTCGGTATCGGAAGTCGAATCAGCCTGTGCCATTATTTTAAATGGCAGCAGCAACATGAATAGAATGACGGATATATATTTCATTATTTTGACAGATTATGTTCAATGGCTTTAAACAATGGCTCGGCAAGCTGGCGTCCACCTTTGTGATTAAGGTGAATATAGTCTGTGTTTGCCCAACCTTGGCGGACCCATTCTACGATCGCGTCCTCTCCGCCCATAGCTTCTCTGGTATCCCAGAACAGGCATCGGGCTCTGCGAGCAGCCTCACGTTGCGCATCAACCATATATGGGCATGATGTCATGGAATGAACCTCTGAGCCATGCTTCGACCCACGGTCTCCGATTCCGAGCATAAGAATGTCTGCATTGGGATAGCACTCGCGGATATGCTTGACAACTTCTACCATTTTTTTCATATAAGTATCGAAATTGGTCTGTTTCGCCGACATGGCGTTTATACCGAATTCAAGTATGATTAGATCGTAGTCCACATATTTTGCCATCTGTTTTGATAATTCTTCATTGACTTTTCCGAGAGTAATGCCAGAGAAGCCTCGTGAAGACATACAATCCACATTGACTCCCTTGGTGTCGGAAAGCCATACTCCAAGTCCGACAACGGAGGTGTTGCCCACCTTGACATCAAACTTATTGGTATTGCCGTCAATGGTAATAGCCTGCACACTGTCGGATGCCGTGACCGGATACGATTTTTCACCGGTAGCATCTGTTATGGTGATTTCAGTAGCGACGGGTGATATGAACAGGAATTGCGATCTGTTCCAGCTATCATTTCCCGTAAACGCTGACGTACCGGCATAGGTGGATGTTGTCGGGCTTGTCAGTTTATAATAGTGCTGAGTAAGCCCCATATATTTGCTGTCATGTTTTGCATTCGCTGCAAACTCTTTCCAACCTTTTCCTCCACCCTGCTTTACACTTTTGCGGAATCCAGGGAATTCGGAGTGCATGTTGACATATCCGACACCACTGCCGCCATGCTTCTCTTGGAGCATTTCCCTAAGATCCTCAGTAAATATATCACCCTCAATATAGCTGTCGCCAATTACCGCGATTCTGGCAAACCGGCCATCATCGAAAGCTTTACGTAATCTTTCAAGACCATGACCCGATTCGGAATAATCCTCTATAATGACTTGGTTTCCATCTTTTTTAGGCTGTATTGCAATTAATGGTTTTGCGTCATCTGCAACGGCAGTTGTATCTATCTCACGTTTATCTTCTTTAATAGCTTCCTCCAACATCGGATCAATGAATGCCCCGGGCATTTCAACTTCTTCAGGCAATCCTATGTTGAGAATATCACCAAATAGATTGAAATTGCTTAAACGGCCGTTGGTCCACTTAGACAAGGGCATATATGATATACCGATTAATAATGCCAATACGACAAAAACGATGATGACTATGCGCCATGCTGCACTTGGTTTATTTTTCGACATGATCTGCTATTTTTGACGATTTAATTATTGCTTTTAATAATATTATACAGTGATTTCATCTTATTTTCCGTTTCTGTCCACTCAAGATCCGGATCAGAATGACGGGTTATACCTCCGCCGCCAAACAAAGTGTATCGATACGACGACTCCGCAGGTTCCGGCTCAGCATAAGCACACCTGAGATTAACAAATAATCGCGCTCCTTCCGGAGAATTTACTCCGATGAAACCGCCATAGCATCTTCTCTCATGGCGTTCTGAGGCGATAATTTGTTTGTAGGCATGCTCCCGTGGCCATCCGCAGAGTGCCGGCGTCGGAGATAAATGCGGCAACAATTCAGACAACTGAATCTCGCCATAGGCTGTAATTTTATGACATAGATGCTCGATATTCTTGAACGATACCGTTGTCTGAACCGGGATCTCAACTTTCATTCCAAGTCCCGACAAAATATCGCATATATAGTCTGTTACAATATTATGTTCTAATATATTTTTCTGATCCCATTCTCCTGACTCATCATAATTTCTGGTTCCGGCAAGTGACATTGTATGCAGGATCTTGCTTTGTTTATCGTAGTCAACCAACAGTTCCGGAGTGGAAGCCAGCCATATACCGGTCTCCGGCGTGAACATGACATACCTGAAACATGCAGGGTGTATATCAAAATACGTCCGCGCCACATCAATCGGATCTTTCTCGGATTTCACATTCAGTATCCTGGAAATAACAGTTTTCTCAGCATCTGATTTAAGATCTTGGATCACGCCATTGAGCCCATGAATGTATTCATCACGATCTGTGGATGTCCTGTATTGAGGCATGATTTGCGCATCAGTTTCCTTATTGTCATGACAGGATGCCACAAACTCGCTAAACTGGTTTATATCGTCAACCTCTCTGAGACCAAAAGCCTTGATCTTATTATCCAATCCGAAGTAATTGAATACAAAACCGGGGAACGAGTCAAAACAAGATGGATCTATGCTTAGATCTACTGACAATGCCTCTGCATACAACCTGCAATCAGCATCCGGATCATCACCAGGCATGCAACAAACTGCAAATGGAATATTACGTGTCAGGCATTCCTTTGCAACTTTGTAGATCTGTACCGACTTAGATGTCATTTTTTTATTCAACGGTTGTTGCGATAAGTTCAAATGGCAATGCTTCCGATATTCTCACATCATAAAAACTGCCAATCTCTAATTCTTTTTCTTTAGTAATCAATACTTCGGGGTCAACTTCAGGAGAGTCAAACTCAGTTCGGCCAATATAGTAATCCGGATCCTCGCGATCTATGATCACTCTGATTGTCTTTCCAACCTTTTCCTCCTGATGCTGAAGCGAAATCTCTTCCTGAACAGCCATAACCGCATCAAGCCTTCGCTGTTTTTCCGCTTGTTCAACAGAGTCCTCATAATGAACGGCAGCGTATGTGTCGTCTTCCTCACAATATGCAAAAGCGCCCATACGTTCAAACTTCTGTTCTTTCACAAAATCGAGCAACTCATTGAATTCTGTCTCTGTCTCTCCGGGGAATCCCACCATTAAAGTGGTTCGGATATGGATTCCGGGCACTTTCTCGCGGATTCTCTGCAACAATTGCCGAGTCTCTTCTCCGTTGATATGACGGCGCATATTGGTGAGCACCTTGTCTGATATATGCTGCAATGCGATATCGAGGTATTTACACACGTTTTTACGCCTTGCCATCACGTCAAGAAGATCCATAGGGAAATCCGATGGATAGGCATAATGCAGTCGAATCCACTCAACACCTTCCACATCAGCGATTTTATCTACAATATTAGCAATGCGATGTGTTCCATAAAGATCCAATCCATAGCTGCTCAGATCCTGAGCTATGATATTGAACTCTTTAACCCCACGGCCCACCAGAGTCTTGACCTCATCAACTATTTCTTCCTCCGGACGCGATTTGTGTCGACCGGTGATCAGAGGTATTGCACAGAAAGCACAGAAGCGGTTACACCCCTCTGACACCTTCAGATAAGCATGATGTGACGGAGTGGTGAGTATGCGATCAAATGTAGCGACGGCCGGATTATCTTTGGCCAGAACTCCAACAAGCCGCGGCCAATCAGTCTTACCATACACATGGTCGATTTCCGGTATTTCAGTTGTGAGCTCGTCGTTGTATCGCTGTGACAGACATCCCATCACGCATACGGTCTTTGTCAACCCTTGCTTCTTGGCTTCCACCGCCTCAAGTATCGTGTTTACCGATTCCTCTTTTGCATCTCCAATAAAGCCACAGGTATTTATGACCGTTATATCCGCATCACAATCATATGATGCGTTATGAACCAGTTTGAATCCGGATGTTTCCAACATTTTCATCAGACGCTCCGAATCAATCAGATTCTTTGAGCACCCGAGAGAAATAACATTTACGATTCTTTGCCTCATTATCTTTGGCTGAAAAGCGATTCCACGAATTCCTGCTTATTGAATACTTGCAAGTCATTGATACCCTCTCCAAGCCCGATATATTTCACGGGAATTTTGAATTGATCGCTTATGCCGATAACCACGCCACCCTTTGCCGTTCCATCGAGCTTTGTGATGGCCAGCTGGCTAACCTGCGTTGCAGCGACAAACTGCCGTGCCTGCTCGAAAGCATTTTGGCCGGTACTTCCGTCAAGGACAAGCAAAACTTCGTGAGGTGCGTCGGGGACTATTTTTTTCATGACATTTTTTATCTTTGTCAACTCGTCCATCAGGCCCTTTTTGTTATGAAGTCGACCGGCGGTATCAATAAGAACGACATCAACATCATTGGCCTTCGCACTCTGAAGGGTATCAAATGCAACCGAGGCTGGATCAGCTCCTAATTTCTGTTTAACCACAGGAACTCCGGCTCTCTGCCCCCAGATATCGAGCTGCTCAACCGCCGCCGCCCTGAATGTATCAGCGGCTCCAAGCATAACCTTCTTGCCGCTATTCTTGAACTGCATAGCGAGTTTCCCGATAGTCGTGGTCTTCCCTACACCGTTAACGCCGACAACCATAATCACATGGGGATGATGATCCGACGGTATCGAAAAATCATCCGCAGCTTCATCGCCATTATTATTTTCCGACAGCAGATTGGTGACCTCCTCTACAAGCCATTTGTTTAGCTCCGACGAGTTCAAATATTTGTCTCGTTTTGCACGATTCTGTAGGCGCTCAATAATTTTCAGAGTCGTATCGACCCCAACGTCAGATGTGATGAAAATTTCCTCGAGGTTGTCAAGGAAATCATCGTCAATTTCTTTTTTTCCGGCGAGTGCACGCGATATTTTATCGAATATTCCGGTCTTGGTCCGCTCAAGGCCCTTGTCCAGAGTTGCTTTCTTTTCTTTAGAGAAAAATTTAAAAAATCCCATGGATATATATTCTTTCTAATTAGCTTGCAAAGATACTCTTTTTTTTTGGCTTTACCGTGCTTTTCTGCGCAAATTGCATCTAAAATAATCAACCTCCGCAAAATAATGAATCGAAAAAATCAGGCAAGCCTTAATCAACAAAGCCTGCCTGAAATATAAGTTAAAATATAGGATATGATTATCTTCATCAATCCGTCTGTACAACAAGGAAGTTTGACGCATTCCAGAATCTCTGCGGATTGGTTATGTTGAGTACTTTATTGCCGGTTGCGTCGGTAACAATTGTATATGAATCCTTAGGCTGATTCGTTTTCACGCTTGCCTTTTTACTATAGAGCGGTATACTGGTAAGACTACGTTTATCGGCGGATGTGAAATAAGACATCTCATAATCGCCCTGCATGATCTTCGTCTTGCGGAGGAATCCGGTCTCAATAATCTTGTGGGCTTTCAGCTCCTTGCCACTCCCGATAGCATAATAGCATCGGTTAAGGTCATTGGTCAGAGTCTGGTTTCTCTGCTGCTCATTATCACGTTCCGCTGTAACAGTCGCTACAGAGGTGTTTAGCGAGTCTACCGCATTGTTCAGTCCGGCAATTGTAGTCTTCGCCTCGGACAACTGCTGCGTCAGCGAATTTATGGTCTCCTCATTCTGATTGATCTGAGCTTTGAGGTTCGAGATCATCTGCTGGAGCTGTCCGTTTTGACCACTCTGCGATGCAAGCTTCTTTTCAAGCTCGGCAAGACGTTCTCTGCGTTCCTGAAGAGCGAGCTGAATGGCTCGAATATCATCGCGCAGACTTGGCGCAGACGCTTCCTCTGATTGCATTTTCCCAGGCACGACTATAATCGACTCCATCTGACGGAGCTGGATCATATCACCGGATATATCATTAAACAACGCTATGAGGCTATCTTTCTCGTTAAGGGCTTGTTGTATTGCCGGATCAATAGCATTGGCTGTGGAATCTGATCCGGAGGCATCGGATGAATATTTACTGCCGCATGATGCTAATGTCACGGCGGCACATGCCATAAATGAAGCAACTTTCAGGTTCATAATCGTGATTTTGTGGTTGGATGATCAGAGATCATCATCGTTAATATTTTTGTACTTATTCTTATGTGCAGATTTTTCTTCTTCTTTACCTGCGACAATTATAACGATCTCCCCCTTCGGATTGTTCTGTTTAAAGTGTTCAATTAATTCAGAGATGGTACCACGAACTGTTGTATCGTGGAGTTTTGATATTTCACGCGACACCGATGCCCCCCTATCCGGGCCACACGCTTCCGACAGCTGCTCAAGGGTTTTAACCAGACGCAAAGGCGATTCATAAATTACGGTTGTCATCGGATCTTCAGCGATACTTTGAATACGCGATTGCCGACCTTTCTTAGGGGGCAGAAAACCCTCAAACCTGAACCTGTCACAAGGAAGACCGGAATTGACAAGAGCCGGAACAAAGGCCGTAGGGCCAGGTAGCGTTTCGACTGTAATCTGGTTACGGCGACATTCTCTCGACAGAAGAAAGCCCGGATCGCTGATTCCCGGTGTGCCGGCATCGCTGATCAATGCAATATTCATACCGGCAACCAATTGATCGACAACAGACTGCGATGATTCATGCTCATTAAACTTATGATGGCTTGCCAGTGGCGTTGAAATCCCGAAGTGACGAAGCAACACAGAACTCGTACGAGTGTCTTCCGCGAGTATCAGATCCACCGCCTTAAGCGTTGATATGGCGCGTGGCGACATATCTTCAAGATTACCTACCGGCGTAGGCACAATGAATAGCTTTCCGGACATTATACTATAACAAATGGTCTATCTTATTGAAAACGTGCTTTTACTATAGACATAAAGTCTCTGACGACCTCATTTTCCTGATCCCAGCAAAGATCATTGAACAGATATTCGTCAATTTCATCACCGGAACTCATATTGGAAATTACATCGAGCGTTTCCTCCATCTCTTCATCACTGAAATTGAATAGCTCACGGCGGAACCGAAATTTATCGTTAAGCGACAATCTGACAGGTTGATGATCATTGATGTTTTTCACTTCCGTCTGCGTTTCAACCTTTGGCTCAGAGACTTCCTCTGATTTTACAATTTCAGGGTCGGATTCGTCAGAAGCCGTCAGGTCACTTTCTGCCACATCGCCTTCAGATATATCCGCGTCAGCATCTTCTTCATAGATAACAGATTCTGATATAGCTTCATCAGCTGCAGCAAGTTCCGGCCGGGCATACGGCACACCAAGGTCAGCTACACCTTTGGCCAAAGATTCCGCCTTTTCATTCAGAAGCTGATATAAATGATCGGGGACTTTATCACCCCGTTGAATAAGCAATGCAAGCAGGCCTTCGATCTCAAGGCATCTGTCCATCAATTGTTTCGGATCCGTAGACATTATATACTGGTTAAATTTTTTATATTCGAATGTATGCATCCACAAAGTTAACGAATTTTTTCAATAAGCAATTGCTGAAGTGTTGATTTTAAATCCGAGCGAGCACCTTTGAATCCGTTTACCATAATGACAACAACATGGGTTGGCACACCTATCGCATCAATT
This sequence comes from uncultured Muribaculaceae bacterium, assembly GCA_910579185.1. Classification (GTDB taxonomy): domain Bacteria; phylum Bacteroidota; class Bacteroidia; order Bacteroidales; family Muribaculaceae; genus Paramuribaculum. The sequence continues at coordinate 239,788 of CAJTTG010000001.1, read as the reverse complement.
GCGTATCCGGCATAACATTGCACCCCGTTGAGACTTCCCGTCTTTGCCACTATTTTCCCATGGAGCGGAGATGATTTCAAAAACGACTTCAATGTCCCCGTTTCTCCTGCTGATGGCAACAATCTGACAAAATCCATGAATTTTGGATCATTCACCGCCATCCAGGCCAGCATATCCGCAAGATTGTAAGCGGTCAGTCTGTCATTTCGGGACAGCCCACTTCCATCCTCCAATGACATCTCATTCGTATCAATGCCAAGCTGCTTCCAAAGATCCATCTCTTTTTCCACAGCGTCTATTCTGGACATTCCCGGAAATGCATAACGAAGCATCGCCTCCGCCATCTGATTATCAGATCTCAGTACCAAACTTTTTAGGATCTCGTATATGGTTGGGGATAAATGTGTATACACCAGACTTTTCTTGGAACTATGTTTTGTTTTTCTACCCTCAACATCAATTCCAGCATTCTTCAAGGACACCCTCAATGCCTCTTTGAAAGTCGCCTCAGGGAGCGGATTCGCTACGTCGGTGATGAGATCTTTTTTTGCGGAGTGGTTGACATTGTAAACATTAGATCCTTTTGTACGCCAGACTGATTCTCCACCCTTACCTGTCGATTTTTTTGCCGTCAGGCCAGGAGTAGCCGGAGTGAAAACATAGCTTCCATTGCGAGAAAAACGCATAGAGACCCTATTGTCCCGGTAATTGAACGAATGATATCCAGTTCCGTAAGGCCTTGACACATCAGATTCTTTCCAGCCATCAGGGACTGGCTCTTCCAACCATTGAGGCGACTCAATCTTTATTTCGCCGTCAATACCCGTTATCCCACATTTACGTATGGCTGCAGCAATGCTGTCAGCCACATATCTCTTATCCGGGAAATAGGATGAACCAAACGTGGGGTCACCGGTTGACACAATCAAGATATCACCCTGGAGTCTACCGGATTCGGTCTTGCCATTTAGATACACCTTGGTTTCGAAACATTTGCTCAGATCCTGCGTCTGGAATACAGTAGCAGCAGTGAATAGTTTTGTGACACTTGCCGGGGTCATCGGAATCTCACCATTTACATCAAGAACAACATCTCCTGTCCGGAGATCCTCGATATAAACAGAAATTTGATCAGCATCAATACCCTCAACGGAAGATGCGTATTTTGTCAGCATCTGCGATGATGCAGAGAGTGCAGATGCTATTATGATGGTCAGTAACGATATGTAGAATTTGAGTGGTGACATAATAACCGAAATCGTGTTTTTTGCTTTACGAAGTTACTAAATCTTATAGGATCAGGGGGATTTTTTAATGTGATTTTACGATATTAAATAAAAATTTGGTAATTTCGCAGCTTGAAACAATCACAAATGATAAAATAGTTAAATGGTAAGTAAAACTCGTGATAAATTAATTGAGGTTGCACGTCAGCTGTTCTATAACAAGGGCGTTGAAAACACCACAATGAACGATATCGCGGCCGCCTCTGAGAAAGGCCGGCGAACCATTTATACTTATTTTAAAAGCAAGAAAGAGATCTATAACGCCGTTGTGGAGAGCCAGAGCAATGTAATCATTGACCGGCTGAAGGATATTGTGGACCTCGACATGCCTTACCCCGACAGGCTCAGAACATACCTCCACGAGCGTTTTGATGTTGTGAAAGATGCAACGCCACACCCCAAAACGATGCACGACCGATATAAATCCTTGTTCAACCGTGACTCAAAACGATATGAGCGAATCTTTGAAGCAGCCAGAAAGAAAGAACAGGAATTATTCCGGACTTTGCTTATGAAGGGCGTTGTCGCCGGAGCCTTTGATCGCGATCAAGCGGACAAGCTCCCTACCCTTATGTCAATGATATACGCGACTACTGACAATATGAGTCTGCACTCCACACCCGAGTCAGATAATGACTTGAAGGTCATTTGTGATTCCATTGTGGAGTTCGTGACCCATGGTGTGTCCAACATGTTTATTAACGGAAAACCAACTATAAAATTAGAATCATGAAATTACTTGAAGGGAAAACCGCCCTTATTACAGGTGCAGCCCGTGGCATCGGCAAAGCAATCGCTCTTAAATTCGCCGCAGAGGGCGCGAATATTGCATTCACAGACCTCGTAATTGACGAAAACGGGAAGCAGACCGAAGCTGAGATTGAGGCACTTGGAGTAAAAGCAAAAGGCTATGCATCAAATGCAGCCGATTTCAATCAGACAAAAGAAGTTGTTGATCAGGTCAAGGCTGATTTCGGCACAATAGACATCCTCGTAAACAACGCCGGAATCACAAAAGACGGCCTCATGATGCGAATGACAGAAGCACAGTGGGATGCAGTGATCAACGTAAACCTCAAGAGCGCGTTCAATTTCATCAATGCCGTTCTGCCGATCATGCTTCGTCAGCGCTCAGGCAGCATAATCAACATGGCATCCGTAGTCGGTGTTCACGGCAACGCCGGTCAGAGCAACTATGCCGCATCCAAGGCCGGCCTGATTGCATTGGCTAAGAGTATCGCCCAGGAGGTCGGATCACGCAACATCCGCGCCAACGCCATTGCACCCGGCTTCATCGAAACCGCAATGACTGCCGCACTCCCCGACGATGTACGCAAAGAATGGGTTTCAAAGATTCCATTGCGTCGCGGTGGTCAGGTTGAAGATATCGCCAATGTCGCAACATTCCTTGCTTCAGATATGTCAAGCTATGTCAGCGGACAGGTCATTCAGGTAGATGGCGGCATGAACATGTAATTTATCAGCGACCAACATAATGCATCCACCGGCAGGGCTTCTGCCGGTGGATTTTCGTATAAAAGAGCTTAAAATTTTGATTGTGAATATCCGGCGTGTTGTTTGACAAGAAAAAATATTGTAATTTTGAAACAAAATTGACATAATAACAGAAATGCTCAGATATAACACTCAGTTGAAACCGCTCGCCCTTCCGGAGTACGGACGCAATATACAGTCAATGGTTGACCATTGTCTATCCATTGAAGATCGTGAACAGCGCACGCAATGCGCCTATACAATCATTGAATCAATGGCCAACCTGTTCCCTGACCTGAAGAATGGAGGCGAATATGATCATAAGCTTTGGGATCACCTTGCCATCATGAGCGATTTCCAGCTTGATATTGATTACCCCTGCGAGGTGATCAAGCCAGACAATCTCCACACTAAGCCGGAACGCGTTGAATATCAACTCGACGGAGTCAGAAGACGCCATTATGGCAAAACTATAGAAGCGATGATCATGTCGGCTGCGGACATGGAAGCCGGCGATGAAAAGGATGAATTGATAAAACTCATTGCCGCCCAAATGAAAAAGACATTGCTTGCCGTCAACAGCGATGGGGTAGAAGATTCCCGGGTATTCCGTGATCTGATGGAGATTTCCGGTGGCCGCATACGGGTTGACGAATCGCAGATGAAGATCCGGGAGTTTATCATTCCGGCACAACCGACAGGGAAGAAGAAAAAAAAGAAATAAACATATGATCGGTCAATCTGAAATAATGCCAATCGGATTGCTCTTGAAACCACACGGAATCAAGGGCGAGATAACCATGCAAGTTGATGCGGATATCGACCTGAGAGAGTTGCGCTGCATAGTTCTGGATATCGATGGAATATACGTGCCGTATTTCATTGATTCAGTCAGACCTCGTTCGTCCGAATCTGTCCTTGTCACTATTTCAGATATTGATACAGAGGAAAAGGCGCAAGAATTATGCGGAAAAGAAGTGTACGCACTCAGAGCAGATGTGCCAAATGCCGATGATGCCGATGATGCCGATGATGGCGGATTTTTCCTGGCTGACCTTGTCGGATATAATATCGAGACAAATGAAAACGAGTGCATTGGGGAAATAATCGCCTATGATGATTCTACGGAAAACGTCTTGATAGTTGTTCGGTCATTGGCCGGAAAAACAATATACATACCAATTGCCGACGAGTTTATTGATGGCATTGACCCCGATAAAAAAGTTGTCATGATGGATCTCCCTGAAGGGTTGATTGATCTCAATTAAGATACAATTATGAAAGAATTTGATGAAAACGAAGCTGTCGCATGCATGAGAAACTCGCTTCCCGAATGCGATCAAGCCAAATACGATGACGATCAGCTCATAAATCTGATTGACATTATCTGGGATTTTTATGAACAGAACGGTTTGCTTGACATAGATCTGGATGACGAGGACTCTGATGATGAAAATATTATTCCTGACCTTGTCGACTATGCCCAACGCATGCTAAAAAAGGATAAAAACGCAACAATTCAGCCAGATCATGTACAACTTTTGGTTGAGGCTGAGATCCGGTACGAAGATTCTATATTGGAAGATGATTGAATACATGGGAATATTACATGGTTGGATCCGTGGTATAGTCACCCTGATCTGCATCCTGACCACCTCAGTCTCTTTCGGGCAGTCCGAATCGGGCGATGAGGCAAATCCTTATCCGGACTATCAAGAAGATGTGTTCATGGACATGGAGTTCACGCAGAATATTGTGACTCCGAAAGTTCCGGAAAACCTAAAGAAAAGCATCTCGACCCATCAAAAGAAAATGGCCGAGAATCTGAAGAAAAAATACACCATCGACCTTATGAGGGACAACGAGGTGTTTGTGGTCTGCATACCTACAGATGACATTTTCTTCCCGAACGATACACTTATGAACCCCTACGCACCAAGCACGCTTAATCCCGTCCTTGATCTCATGAAGGATCCGTACATGTATAAGATCGTTGTTGCCGTTCATACGGATGACACCGGTTCGGAGCAATACAGACAGGATCTGTCAATGGCTCGGTTGGCTACAGTCTATGACTGGTTGCTTGATGCCATTGACTCCAATATAATATCAGAAGATCTTGTGATTGTCCCCTATTCCATGGGGTCGTCGGAGCCACTTGTCAGCAATGACACACGTAAACACAGACAACAAAACCGGAGGCTTGAATTCTACTTCATTCCGGGTCCTAAAATGATAGATCTCGCAAAAGAGCATAAACTCAAATAATTCAGAAATAAACCAAGAAAAGAATATAAGCATTATGGCAAAAGAATTGAAAGATCTCACCAAGAGAGCTGACAACTACTCCCAGTGGTATAATGACCTTGTGGTAAAAGCCGACCTCGCTGAGCAGTCAGCTGTCAGAGGTTGCATGGTTATCAAACCTTATGGATATGCAATTTGGGAAAAGATGCAGCAACAACTTGATAGAATGTTCAAAGAGACAGGTCATCAGAACGCATATTTTCCACTGTTGATTCCAAAATCATTTTTGAGCCGAGAAGCTGAACATGTGGAGGGCTTTGCCAAAGAATGTGCAGTTGTCACTCATCACAGATTAAAAAATGATCCGGCCGGCAACGGTGTCATCGTCGATCCCGAAGCAAAACTGGAGGAAGAACTGATCATCCGTCCGACATCAGAAACCATAATATGGAATACGTACAGAAATTGGATTCATTCATATCGCGATCTGCCTATTCTTGTCAACCAGTGGGCTAATGTTATGCGCTGGGAGATGAGAACAAGAATGTTCCTCCGCACAGCTGAATTCCTGTGGCAAGAGGGACATACGGCACACGCCACATACGATGAAGCTATGGAAGAGGCCGTAAAGATGCTTAATGTATATGCCGATTTTGCAGAAAAATACATGGCTGTGCCGGTGATCAAGGGTGTGAAGAGCGCTAATGAACGATTTGCAGGTGCAATCGAGACATTCACAATCGAAGCCATGATGCAAGATGGCAAAGCTTTGCAGAGCGGAACGTCACACTTCCTCGGACAAAATTTCGCAAAGGCATTTGATGTCACATTTGTCAATAAAGAGAACAAGCCTGAATATGTATGGGCTACATCCTGGGGAGTTTCGACTCGTCTGATGGGTGCATTGATAATGACCCACTCTGATGACAACGGACTTGTTTTACCGCCGCACCTTGCCCCAATTCAGGTAGTAATCGTTCCCATCTACAAAAATTCCGACCAGTTGGCAGAAATCTCCAAAACAGTCCTTCCGATTGTGGATCAATTGAAGTCAATGGGTATCAGCGTTAAATATGACGATGCAGAGAACCGTCGTCCCGGATTCAAATTCGCAGACTACGAATTGAAGGGCGTTCCGGTACGCCTGGCAATCGGAGCTCGCGACATTGAGAACGGCACTGTTGAGGTAATGCGCCGCGACACTTTGGAAAAGAGCGAACAGAAGCTTGAGGGAATCGCCGGTTATGTAGCGGACCTACTTGAAAAGATCCAGCAGAACATCTTCGACAAGGCCTTAAAGCATCGTCAGTCAATGACCCGAACAGTGGAGACTTACGACGAATTCAAAACCGAGATAGAAAAAGGCGGTTTTATCCTCGCCCACTGGGATGGCACTCCGGAAACTGAGGAAAAGATCAAAGAAGAGACCAAAGCGACAATACGTTGTATTCCACTTGATGGAGATAAAACTCCTGGCGTATGTATGGTTACCGGTAAGCCATCGAAGCAACGAGTTATATTTGCACGCAATTACTAATAAACATAAGCACCCGGAAGGAGACTTCCGGGTGCTTGACAATTTACATTCCACAATGAATAATGACGATTTAAAATCTGCATTACGCCAGAGAATCGGTCTGCCTGAGTCTGATTCAGATAATATATATGAGGCAACTATTGATGCTATTAAAGAATGTGCCAAAAATCTTGACACGGTTGCAATACCCGGATTCGGATCTTTTTCCTGTTCTAAAACAGACGAATCGATAGTTATTGACGAATCGACCGGTACGAACACACTTGTTCCACCGAAGATAGAACTTAGTTTTAGAACGAGTGTTGTACTTAAGAAAAAGTTTGTGGGATGAATGAAAAAATACCATTAAGGGCTTTAGCTGAAGAGATTTCCCGCAGGTCGGGATGTGATATAGATGTCGCCCAATCATATATAAAGGCTCTATTCGCCATTGTGGCTGACAGGCTTTTGAACGGAGAAACAGTCACAATCAATGGGTTAGGGACATTTGCTCCAATACCCAATCCTGATGAGCCACTACGATTCGCTGTCGACAATGATCTTGCAAGCGAACTCAATGCACCTTTCGCTATGTTTAAGGCCGTCGATTTCTCCGGAGAAATCGATCTCGACCAGCTTGACAGAATAACATCTTCCACTGTTGATGATGTTGATGATGCCGAGATGCACAATGAGCCGGAAACAGAGCAACCGCAAGCAGATGAGAGCGAAAACACATCCGGTCGAGATGATGCTAATGATACCGGATATACAGAAAGCGAGGTCACGCATGAGGATGCGACAACAACGGCACGTGAAAACGATATATCCAGCGAGATAGAGGACGATGTTGAACACGAAGGGGCTCAGCCGGATAAACCGATAGATATAGTTGATGAAGCCATCAACAGTGCGGATACACAAACTGAGATTGATGAATCTGTGGAAGCTAAGCCGACGCAAATGCAAGCTGAGTATGTGACCGGCGATTTAGATGAGAGCGATGATACTGAGTCTGCCGATACGATTGAAACATCTGAAGATAATGACGCTTACATTGTGGAGAACAGCGAAATTCCGGAAGAAGATGAAGAGTATGTCGAATACCACTACCCGACAAAGTCGCGCTTTGGCATTGGCTTCTTACTTGGATTGATAACCGGACTTGTTGTCGGTGCACTATGTTTTGTCGGCTATGTTTTGTATTTCGTTGAAACAGGAACCAAGTTGTTTTAAAATAACTTAATAGTTTAATCATGGAAAGAAATAATAGATAAATTTAACATCCCATTTTACATTTCTATGGTTTACTATATATACTTTTGTGACTAAAAATTAGGGATTATCAATAGTGACCCCATAATCAACATTTATAAAATTACATCACCTACCGATACAAATTCAAAATGAGTACGTCAGTAAACATCAACGAACTAAACGAACTTGTTGCAAGCAAACATAATTTTGCTGACATTGTGGTTCATGGAATGGATCAGACCATCGTCGGTCAGAAACATCTGATCGACTCTCTTCTGGTTGCTCTGCTGGCTAATGGCCATGTGCTTCTTGAAGGTGTTCCTGGTCTGGCAAAGACCCTTGCCATCAAGACACTCGCACAGCTGATTGATGCAAAATACAATCGAATCCAGTTTACGCCGGATCTTCTTCCTGCCGATGTTACCGGTACCATGGTCTACAGCATGCAGAAAGAACAATTCCAGGTTAAACGTGGCCCTATTTTCGCCAACTTCATCCTCGCGGATGAGATCAACCGTGCCCCGGCAAAGGTTCAGAGTGCTCTGCTTGAGGCCATGCAGGAGCGTCAGGTGACAATCGGTGACAACACGTTTAAGCTGGACTCTCCATTCCTTGTGATGGCTACACAGAACCCTATCGAGCAAGAAGGTACTTATCCGCTCCCAGAAGCACAGGTGGACCGTTTCCTTCTGAAAGTTGTGATTGGATATCCCACCCGGAATGAAGAAAAAGAAATCATTCGTCAGAACATAAATCCGGAGCCCAAGGTTGTGCGTCCGCTTCTCCGTCCCGAGAATGTCATTGAAGCACAGAAGATAGTTGAACAGATCTATCTTGATGAAAAGATCGAACGCTATATAGTTGATATCGTGTTTGCAACTCGATTCCCCGGTGAATACGGTCTTCAGGATCTTCAGGGCATAATATCTTTCGGTGCATCTCCACGTGCATCCATAGGTCTTGCCAAAGCAGCCCGTGCTTATGCATTCCTTTGCGGACGCGGATTTGTAATTCCAGAAGACGTACGCGCAGTATGTCACGATGTCCTGCGTCATAGAATCGGGCTTACTTATGAGGCTGAGGCCAACAATATCTCTGCGGATGAGATTATCTCAGATATTCTTAACAAGGTTGAGGTGCCCTGATGATCATTGTCAGCAGGATAACTATCAGGATAGATTATGGAAGCGAATGAACTGATAAAGAAAGTTCGCAAAATTGAGATCAAGACTCGCGGTCTTTCACAAAATATTTTTGCCGGAGAATATCACACTGCGTTCAAAGGACGCGGCATGATGTTCGCAGAGGTGCGTGAATATCAATATGGCGATGACATCCGTGATATTGACTGGAACGTTACTGCCCGTCAGAACCATCCATACGTAAAAGTCTATGAAGAAGAGCGTGAGCTCACCGTGATGCTCCTGATTGACATGTCGCGTAGCCGTTTATTTGGCGCAATAGGAGAAGAGAAGCGTGAAATGATCGCTGAGATTGCAGCGACACTGGCTTTTTCCGCCATTCAAAACAATGATAAGATCGGAGTGATTTTCTTTACTGATAAGATAGAGAAATTTATTCCACCTCAAAAGGGAAAGAAGCACATACTGTTTATAATCAGCCAGCTCCTAACTTTTCAACCCACCAGTAACGGAACTGATATCACTCAAGTCCTGCGCTATTTCACCGATGCTCTGAAAAAACGCACCACGACATTCCTAATCTCAGACTTTATTGATGGGTCGGATTATTCAAAGGCATTGTCTGTGGCATCAAACAAACATGATGTGATAGGAATCCAAGTGTACGACAAGCGTGACACACAAATGCCCGACGTCGGTTTGATTCGTCTGACGGATCTGGAAAGTGGAGATTCCAAGTGGATCGACACATCGTCAAAATCAGTTCGAACAAGGTACGATAAATGGTGGTATGAGCGACAGAACAAGATGTTTGAAACCATGATGAAATCACGGGTCAACTTCACGTCCATAGCTACGGATGAAGATTACGTAAAAGCGTTAATGGCGTTATTTAAAAATAGAGGCGTTAAATGAAATCATCTCATAAAATAGTCGCATTTTCAATTCTTATTGCTTCGGCATTAAGTAACGTTTTACCAGCTGCCTCGGCTGTTATACCGGGTGTAGTTGGCAAGGCAAAGCTTGATAGCGTCACCATGACTATGGGCAGTAAATCTGCGCTTAGGGTTGAATTCACTGGCAATTTTGACAAAAACGCGCATATCGATATTAATTCCGATGAGTGGAATGATGTCGAGATCTCACCATTGGATTCAGTTGACATGAAAACTCTTGGTGATGGCAGACGTCAACTTCGTGCACTATTTATGGTGCAGGCTTTTGATTCCGGTCTATATTCCCTTCCCCCTATATATCTGATTGCAGGCAAAGATACCGTTGCGTCTGATTCACCCGTTCTAAAGGTTGATCCGATCTCTCTCGACACTGCGAATGTGGTTTTCGAAGGTGAAGAGCCTGTAGATGTAAAAGTTCATGACTATACGGATGTCGTTGACGACAAAACCAAGTTTTGGGATTTCATGCCGGATTGGATTACAGCCTACTGGTGGTGGATACTGCTTTCAGTTGTTGTCATTGCCGCGTTCATTTTCATTTACATGAAATGGTTGCGACATGGTAGAATTCCACTAATGCCGGTAAAGAAGCCCGTACCACCTTATGTTCTTGCTGTTGAGAAGTTGAATGACCTGCAACAGAAGAAATTATGGCAGAAAGGTGCTGAAAAGGAATATTACACACAGCTGACAGATATTCTACGTGGATATTTATCGGGTCGATTCGGCATCAATGCAATGGAAATGACCACCCCGCAGATCATGTCGGCAATTTCCGGAAATGAAGAGGCCATGCAATTTGCATCTTATGTAAATGATGTCCTCCGGGAGGCTGATTTTGTCAAATTCGCCAAGGCAAAGCCTGATGCCGCCGAGAATGAACTCGCATTCACAAACGTACGCCAGTTTGTCGAACTGACAAAACCGGAAGAAAAGCCGGAAGAGCCAGAAAACACACAAACTGAGTCTGAAAACATTAATAAAGAGAATAATACAAAAGCAGAATGAACATACAATTTGCACATCCGGATTATCTGTGGTTTCTGCTTATAATTGTGCCATGTGTAGCATGGTATATCTACACATCACGTACGAGATACGCAAGTGTGGCTGTTTCTTCGCTAAGCCCGTTTAATAAACAGAAACGGTCAATAAAGCAATATCTTCTGTACGCCTTATTTGGCTTTAGGATGTTGTGTATTGCCGCATTGATTGTCATATTGGCTCGTCCGCAAAGCAGTTCAAGATGGTCGGATAGCAACACAGAAGGCACTGACATTGTCCTGTCGCTTGATATCTCATCAAGTATGCTTGCCGGGGATTTCGATCCCAACCGCCTTGAAGCGGCAAAAAAGGTTGCCGCAAGATTTATATCCGGAAGATCCCATGATAATATCGGCCTTGTTATATTCGCATCTGAAAGTTTCACTGCCGTGCCAATGACAACAGACCATGCCCAACTGATCAATTATCTTAATGAAGTTGAAGTTGGAATGCTTGAGGATGGCACAGCAATTGGCGATGGAATAGCAACCGCAATAAACCGAATTAAAGATGGGAAAGCAAAATCGAAGAGCATCATATTGATCACTGATGGCTCGCACAATGCCGGACAGCTTGCACCGATGGATGCCGCAGAAATAGCGCAGCAGAATGATATACGTGTATATACGATCGGTGTAGGCCGCAACGGAATGGCCCCCTACCCTCAGGTTGATCCTTATACACGCAGAACATATACCGTGCAACTGCCCGTAGTTATTGACGAGAAAACATTACAGTCAATAGCCGACCAGACAGGAGGTAAATACTTCCGTGCTACTGACGACCATGTGCTTGCAAGCGTTTTCGAAGAGATTGACCAGCTTGAAAAGACTCATATCAGCATAAAGAAATATGCGTCAACTGAGGAAGATTACCTTCCATGGGCATTGCTGGCCTTAGGCTTACTTGTTTTGGAATTGCTATTCAGAAATGTTTTTTTACGCCACATTCCTTAATGCAAACACAGAAGCTAATGTCAAACAACAACATGTCTTTTGAAAAATGATCAATTTCGCAAACCCACAATATCTGTATGCTCTGATAGCAATTCCTGTAATTGCTATCCTATACATGCTGTCGCGCATATCTCGTCGCCGCAAGCTGGTTAAATTCGGGCCTAAGCTCAGATCAGAGCTGATGCCGGAAGCTTCCAAATATCTTCCCAATCTGAAAATAATTATTGAGTTGATAGCACTCGCCTTAATAATTATTGCGGCAGCGCGTCCATTTGTCCACACAGAAAATGATGTAGTGATATCTTCAGATGAAGAGACAGTCAAGGGTATAGAAGTCATGATCTGTTGCGATGTCTCAAACTCAATGCTGGCGTCTGCGACTGATGACACAAATGGAATCTCCCGACTCCAGAGGGCAAAATTTATCCTTGACAAATGTCTTGATAAAATGACTAATGACCGTGTCGGCATTGTTGTTTTTGCCGGTGATGCATACCTTCAGTTGCCATTGACCCCGGATGTGTATTCGGCCAAGATGTATGTGAATGATTTAAACACAGAGATGGTTCCTCTACAGGGAACCGCTATCGGCTCCGCAATTAATTCCGCAATGAATGCTTTCGATCCGGAAAGCACATTTAATAAAGCGATCATCGTGGTCACCGATGGTGAGAATTTCGAAGATAACGCTGTGGAGGCGGCAAAGGCAGCCGCCGACGCCGGCATACAGGTTGATGTGATAGGTATGGGAACTCCTGGTGAGGGTATGCCTATACCGGCAGTTGGATCACCTACAGGATTCTTGATTTATGATGGAGAAGAAGTACGGACGGCACTTGACGATGCCGGAGCCGCAGAGATAGCTAAAGCTGGAAAGGGAATCTATCTCTCCGGCAACAGCAGTTCCGTAGTGCAGGATCTGGAGACGCAACTTGGCAAAATCAAGCAAACTGAGTATAAAAAAACAGCCATTCCGTCAGATTCCACAGATCTGTTCCCGATCGCAATCTGCATAGCATTGCTATTACTATTGATTGATGTTACATTACCATATAGTAAAATCAAATGGTTGAAAAAGATAGAGTTTTTCACCAAAAAATAATTTCGGCTCAGATGAAACGATATATAGTATTTATATTCTCAATTATACTGGCATGCAGTAGTGTTTTTGCCGCAACATCAGGGAAAAATCCTGACGTCGTGGCCAAGCATGTGAGAACTTTTATTAAGAAAGGCAATGAGGCCTATCACTCAGGACAATACGACGTAGCGGAGACTTATTATAAAGATGCGTTGCAGGAGGATCCGAATTCTGCATTAGCTCAGTTTAATCTGGCGTTGGCGCTTTTACGCCAACAAACAGCCGGAAACTCTGCAGCTGATACCCTCCGAAATATGTCCAAGAATTATTTTCAGAACGTAACAGGTCAGAAGTCAGACCTCTCACTCGTTGAAAAAGCCTATTATAATCTGGGAAATATCGCCTTTGATGAAAAGGACTATGCCACAAGTATTGAAATGTATAAGGAGGTACTACGTCGAAATCCCGATAATATCAAGGCTCGTCAGAATCTCCGGGTAGCTCAGATCAAATTGAAAGATCAACAGAATGGTCAAGACAAAAACGACCAGAATCAGGATCAAAAGGACAACAATCAAAACAATCAGGATCAGAACAAAGATCAAAAGCAGAACCAGCAAGATCAGCAAAATCAGCAGAATAAAGACAAAGAGGACAAACAAAAGCAAGGACAACCGAATCAGCCCAAGCAATCTCCTGAGAAGCCCAAAGATAAAAATGAGAACGGAGGGTCGGCAGGTCGGCAGGAGATCAGTAAGGAAAATGCCGATAAGATCTTGAAGGCTGCGGCCAAACAGGAAGAACAGACTCGCAAGAAAGTTGAGAAATCGCAGAAAGAACAGTCTACGGGTCGCAGGATAATCGGCAACCCTTGGTAAGCAGGAATATAGTAACCCCATCTTTCCTTTCATAATTCGATATGAAACGATTACTGTTAATATTATCATTCATCATCGGCCTTTCGGTATATTCGTTCGGCCAAGCATCTTTTTCGGTCAATGCACCCGGACGGGTTCCTGTCGGCTCAAAATTTCCGGTCACATATATATTGAAAAATGCCGAAGCGTCCACTTCCAGTCTGAAAGTGCCTCAGATCAATGGATGTACATTGATTTATGGACCATCAATCGCTACGTCGCAGAGTTATCAGGTAGTAAATGGTCAGGCTACATCGTCCTCTCAGCATGAATATACCTATTACTATCGTGCGGACAAAGAGGGCACATTCAATATTGGGGAAGCATCCATTGTTGCGAACGGGAAGAAACTGACCACGCGCCCGACTAAAGTGACAGTAGTAGCCTCAAACAACTCACAGCAGCCACAATCGGGTGCATCTGGGAAAAACTCACAGCCGGTGGCAATTGACGATATATCAACCCAGCAGGCAGGTCGCAATGTGAATGGCAACGATGTTTTCATCCGCATTTCAACCAGCCGTTCAACGGCATATGAGCAAGAAGCTATCGAGTGTACTATTAAGCTATATACAAAATATAGCATTTCTGAATTCATGCCTATAACACAGCCTACATTTAATGGGTTCCTGGTCGAGGATCTTCAATTCCAATCGTCGATCAACGCAAGAGAGACTGTTAATGGGCAGGAATATCTGACTGCTGTTTTGAAGAAATGCGTGCTGTTTCCCCAGAAATCCGGGAAACTCACTATTGTTTCGGGAACATACGATCTGTCGGTTGTGCAATACGATCAGGTCAACATGGGATTCTACACAGTCAATCAACCTACCACCAAGAAAATACGGATTAACTCCAACAGTGCATCTGTCAATGTTCTGCCACTCCCCTCTCCGCAGCCAACCGGCTTTACCGGGGCAGTCGGACATTTTGATGTCAATGCAAGAATGTCCACCAGCAATTTCCGGACAAATGAACCGGCTACTTTGACATACATAGTGAATGGCGAGGGAAATATAAAGTACCTGAAGGATCCGGACGTGGATTTCCCGACTGAGTTTGAACAATACACACCGCAGCACACCGTTGACGCTGAGATGAAGGGGAATAACGTATCCGGCACTTCTACCACAGTATATACTTTTATTCCCAAGGAAGTAGGCAATTATACGGTGACAGTTCCTGATTTTGTCTATTTCGACACTACGACAAAGGAGTATCGTACAATTAAGATCGATCCGTTTGCGGTAAAGGTTGGACAAGGCGTTTCATCCCCAGTTACAAACCAGCAATACGTCACCTCGAAAAATACCGACATTCTATTCATAAAGACCGGTGATAAAAACCTGACAAAAAGTCGTCAATATATTATATCTGAGACTTGGTATTGGTTTGTATATCTTGGCTTGGCATTAGCTTTTGTAGTGGTATTTATGTTGAATTTGGCTGCCGCAAAACGTGCCGCCAACATATCGGGAATGAAATACTCCAAAGCAAACAAGGTGGCTCGTAAACGCTTGAAAGCTGCCGCTAAATTCAAGTCCGAGAATGATCCTGAACACTTCTATGCAGAGATGTTGAAAGCTATGTGGGGCTATCTTAGCGACAAACTTGCAATTCCTGCGTCTCAGCTATTAAGGCCGACTATCGCACAGGAACTATCAGCTCATGGAGCCCCCGAATCAGTATGTGCTTCAGTAATTGAATTGCTTGACATCTGTGAGATGGCCAGATATACGCCGACATCTGATCAGCCAGAGCAAATGGATTCAGTATATGCAAAAGCGACTGAAACAATTAATGAGCTTGAAAAAATAAAATTGTCAAAGAACAATGCTTAAAAACAAAATATCATGAGCCATTATATTTTGAAATACTTTTTTTGCATCATAGCACTTCTCTGTTCCTTAAACAGCATGGCTATTTCGCTCGTGCAACGTGCCGATTCCGCTTATGAAAGTGAAGATTACAGATCTGCAGTGGAATTGTACAATAATGCCGCCGAAACAGAGGGTGTTTCCTCTGATCTATATTACAATTTAGGAAATGCATATTATCGTTGTGGTAAAATATCCCAGTCAATTTTAGCATACGAACGGGCACTGAGACTTGACCCGACAAATACCGATGCCAGGATCAATCTCGATTTCGTCAATTCCAGAATTGTTGATAAGAAAGGTGAGACCGGATCTTTCATATCAAATACCATAGAAAAAGTGGCAAATGCCATGCATTCCAATACTTGGGCCTGGATTGCACTTGTAATGTTTGCTGTCACCATCGGATGCATTGCAGCATATTTTTTCTCCGGTACGATTATTCTAAAGAAATTAGGATTTTTCGGTGGCATTATTGTATTCATTTTATCCTTGGTAGCCATATTTTTCTCATTTAAGTCAAAGAGTATAGCCATGGATCCCTCGCAAGCCATCATCACCTCAGAAACAACCGTTCTCAGCACCGTTCCTCGAAAACCAATGACAAGAGACGAGGAAGCAATGTTACTTCACGAAGGGACTAAAGTCAGAGTCCTAAGATCTATCTCGGTTGATGTTGACACAACTAAGCAAACATGGCATGAGGTTGAGATTGATAATAAGCATCGCGCATGGATAAATGATGCGGATATTGAAAAAATTGCAATTTGAATTAAATAAATTCGCCATAAATTTGGAAAATAGAAATTAATACTCTATTTTTATAGCATCAACCTAATATCATTTACTAACATAAATATAAAATTATGGCTAAAACAATCACATTCAACGAGCTCCGCCGAATTAAAGACAGTCTGCCCGATGGCGCGACTCACCAAATTGCCGATAAACTCAATATAACCGTACAAACAGTCCGTAATTATTTTGGTGGCAGCAATTATGAATTTGGAAAGAATTGTGGCGTACATATTGAACCGGGTCCCGACGGTGGCATTGTAGTTCTTGACGATACAACGATCTACGATATGGCTGTTGAAATCATAAAAAATCAAAGTGAAGAATAACTAATAAGAATACTCTCATTCTCCTCTCCCCTCTAATATTAAACTTCTTGATTTGACGTGAACAATCGACTGATTACTGTTGCAATCCATACGTTTGATCGGGCGAATGAATTGAAAAGCCTGCTTGAACGGGAAGGAATAGCCGTGACATTGCAAAATGTCAATCTTGATCAGCCGGTTGTTTCGTCAGGTGTCAGAGTTCGCATAAAAGAATCAGATCTGCCATTTGCACTTCGAATCATTGAAAATCAGGATATATTTTCGCAGATCAAGCCTAATAGCGGAAACTCAGACACAAATATTCTTGTTCCGGTTGACTTTTCGCCACATTCAGTCCAGGCGTGCAATATGGCATTCAGCATAGCCAGTAGACTAAAGTCAAGTATACATCTTCTACACACATTCACTGACCCTACTCTTGGAAATTCCATACCCCTTTCTGATGTTTTGTCGTTTGATTCAAACAGAGCAAATGCAGATGAATTGCTGGCCATAGAGAATGAGGCAAGAAGACAAATGGATCTATATACCGACAACCTTTTGTCCAAGATGAAGACGGGCGAGCTTCCTGTTGTTAAGCTAACGTCTGAAATACAGGAAGGTATTCCGGAAGAAGTGATAAACCAATATGCAAAAGAGAATGCTCCGGTTATGATTGTGATGGGTACACGCGGTGCCCAGACTAAAGAACGGGAACTGGTGGGTAGTGTTACCGCAGAGGTTCTTGACACATGCAGATACCCCGTATTCACCGTCCCGGAATCCGTCAGGCTCAACAAAATCGAGAAGATTGACAGCATATTGTTTTTCAGCAACTTCGATCAGGAAGACATTCTTGCCATTGATGCCTTATTCCGTTTGCTTCCGATCGATCACCTGAATATTATTCTTATACGGGTTCCGGGGAAGAAAATATCAGAACAAGGATCATTAAATTCGCTTAAACGCCTTGAGGCCTATTGCATGGGGCATTATCCACAGCATAAATTCTCTATTGAAACGATGTCTATAGACTCTATCGAAGAGGACTTTTCCCGGATAACAGCTTCATCATCGTGTCATCTGATAGCAGTGCCAAATAAGAAAAAGAATATGTTTGCCCGATTATTCAATCCGGGTATCGCACATCGCATCCTATTCCACTCAGACACACCAATGGTTGTCATTCCCGTGTGACAAGGTGGTTCAGTTATTAGTTCCTGTCTCGTATTATATGCGCTCCCAAAGCGTTTAGCCTCGTATCAATGCTCTCATATCCGCGGTCAATCTGATTTATATTTCCGATCTCACTCGTCCCTTTTGCCGACATGGCAGCAAGAAGCATTGCAATACCGGCACGGATATCCGGTGAAAGCATTTTGTTGGCTCTAAGAGGCAACTTGTGATCCAGGCCAATAACCACCGCTCTATGTGGATCGCAAAGCATGATCTGGGCACCCATATCAATCAGATGATCGACAAAAAACAAGCGACTTTCAAACATCTTCTGATGAATCAGTACACTTCCACGACATTGTGTCGCTACAACAAGCATCACGCTAAGTAAATCAGGAGTCAGTCCGGGCCATGGAGCGTCTGCTATATTTAAGATTGACCCATCAAGTGCCGATTCTATCTCATAACAATCCTGTGCAGGAACGAATATATCATCTCCCCTACGCTCAAGATTGATGCCGAGACGCTTGAAACTATCGGGAATTATGCCAAGATTGTCGTATGAAACGTTTTTAATCGTAATCTCACTTTGGTTTAGTGCAGCCATACCGATAAAACTGCCCACTTCAATCATGTCAGGCAATATCCGATGTACAGTTCCCCCAAGATTTTCGCGACCATGTATTGTGACCAGATTTGAGCCCAGGCCATCAATTTTCAATCCCATACCGGTCAGCATACGGCATAATTGCTGTACGTATGGCTCACAGGCCGCATTATAAATTGTGGTATCACCTTTGGCAAGTGACGCCGCCATGATTATATTTGCAGTGCCTGTTACAGATGCCTCATCCAGCAGCATATATGCGCCCGACAATCCATCCACTGGAGCAGTCAGAAGATAAGCGCGTTTTAGACGGTCATATTCAACAGATGCACCAAGAGCCATCAATCCTGCGATATGAGTATCTATCTTCCTTCGCCCGATTTTGTCACCACCGGGTTTTGCAAAATATGCCTTGCCGAATCGGGTCAGTAGAGGGCCGACAACCAGAACAGATCCACGCAGAGAAGAACATCTGTCAACAAAGTCCTGACTTGAAATATAGTCCGTATTGACATCATCAGCACAAAAAGTAAAATCACCCTTACCATTACGGACAACTTTCACTCCCATCCCTTTCAACAGGTCAATGAGATTCTTCACATCCATAATCTCTGGAATATTGCTTATCCTCACCGGTTGATCAGTCAGCAAGGTGGCACTAATAATCTGGAGCGCTTCGTTTTTAGCACCCTGAGGTTCTATTGACCCGGACAAGCGATGTCCGCCTTCTATGATGAATTTACTCATGCTCTGTCGTTATATTATCCCGATATGCTCAACCTCGGGGTGTAGCGTCACTCCGAATGTAGCCTCGACTGTTTCTATAATTTTATTCTCTAATTCCACAATATCCTTCGCCGATGCATTACCGGTTTTATTTACGATTACAAGCGGCTGGTTGTCCCAGACTGCAGCTCCGCCACAAACGGTTCCTTTTAGACCACATCTGTCAATGAGCCATGCTGCCGGAATCTTTATTCCATCGGAAACGTCATAGTGTGGCACAATGACATCATTTTGTCCAGTGATTCTGCAAGCCTGCTCTCGGATATGTTCAAATATCGACTTGTCCACTACAGGATTCTTAAAGAAGCTGCCGGCACTCCCTATTTCATCTACTTCGGGGAGTTTTTTATTCCTGACTTTGATTATCACATCGCGTATCTGAAGCGGTGTCAGATTTCCGTCACTGCAATTGCCAAATTCTTCCGCCAGACTTCCATAGCCTATTTTAGGTGTTGGAATAGTTGATAAATCAAATTCAACGGCTGATATAATGAACCGGCGCTTGTTTTCTGAATTCTTAAACATGGAATTCCGATAACCATATCCACATTCTCCAACCGGAATCTTAACAAACCTGTTAGTTTGCAGATCAAAGCATTCAACAGTATGGATAACATCACATGCTTCCACACCATAAGCCCCTACATTCTGGACTGCCGACGCACCTACATTTCCCGGTATTCCCGACAGATTTTCCAACCCCCACAACCCGGAAGTGGCACAACGTTCAATAAGTTCATCCATGGATACACCGGAGCCGGCTTTTATCCGGACTGCACCATTGCCCAAATGCTCCATCTCAATATCCAGAATCTTTGAATGAAGCACAACGCCATTATAATCCGAGACAAAGAGCATATTGCTTCCTCCACCAAGATTGATAAAATCCATATCCGGCCCAAGAGTGCTTGCAATTGCAGGTATGTCATCAACAGAGGTATACTCTATGAACTGCGAGCATTTAGCATCAATCCTGAAAGTATTATAAGGACGTAGATTTATGTCATTCAGTCGTGTGATCATGGATTTGAACGAATATTTATTTACAAAATTAAAAAAATATAATAAACCAAACAACTAAATCCGCTGATTGTATCATCAGAAAGTAAAGTGTAGTTGAATTCTAACCCCTCCTTTGTCTATTCCGGGTCTGTCGCGATATGTCAGACGCCATACGTAATCCACCCGAAGTATCTTGAATATATTATCCACACCTACAGCGGCCTCCATGTACGGCATCCTACCCATCGGCTGCACATCAGAGATGGTCGGGAATCTAAACAGATCCCTGTTATTCTCAGGGTTGTTACGCTTACTTAGATGTCCCCATACTCCGCGGAAAGAAAAAGCCTCTCTTAACTTTAACTTTTTAAGCAACGGGATATAATTCAGGATCGTGCCATTGGCCCAATATGTCATATCCCATGTAACGTATGAGTCATTGATGAATTCCATCGGGTTCATCAGATCAAAGCTCTCAGGCTGGATTGTGTACGAGAGATTAGCATTTGGAATGAGAAGATCCGGATATGGTGAGACACTCCATAGATGAGCAGCCTTGATATACGTGTCAAGATATCCGAATGCTGAGAACCAGAACCGCTGAGAGAAACTCAATTCTGTTCGGTTCACATCAAACATGTTACCTAAGAATCCCTTGGGACAATATAAATGAGAAAGTGTCACAACCGGCAACTCCGGACTGATTGAAATTCTGCTTGTCTTGGTCTGGTAAAATCTTTCTCCGGGAGCAAAACGAAGCGTAACTTCAAATCCGGATTCATTATAATGATTATACACTCGCCCGTAATCAGTCACAAATCTCATATATGGAGATGCTTCCTGTCGCTGATGCCGAAATGCCGCATTTATTGAAAAACCGTTGCGAAGCTCAAGGATATAATCCAATCGGGTCTGCCTCAGATATGTCATCTGATAATCTTCACGTCGTTTAAATGAAAGGAACATATTGTCGGCATTTGTAAATGCATAATGTTGTCCGAGCATATCCACGTCATACCGGTGCGTCAATCTGAGTGCATGTATAGGGAATTCCCGAGGATGATACTCCTTATCCACAAACGAGTATTCGGCCTGAGCCTCATATTTCCATTTATGATCCTTTAGACCGTATGCGCCATAACCACGAATAAACATCCGTTTGCTGAGATTAGCTGTCGTCATACCACCAAGTCGCAAACGCCACCCTTCTACGGAATTGTGGCTAACGGTTGTATTTACCGGACCAATATCGAATTTGCTGTCCTTTGAAGTATTGATGTATCCTGTGGCAAAAATCTTAACAATCTTCTCCGCCCAATAATAAAATGGAATTCGACGCAAATCCTCGGCCATTTTACCTACATTGCGTTCGCTATCTCTGATATCAACCAATCGATTGGATGCCCAATAATTTTCATCCCTGTTTTTCGCATTGGAATTGAGCACTGTTTTTCCGGGAATCTCATAGACATACCATTCATTAGACGGTTCAAACGAATGATTTCCATAGGCTGTATTACGCCTGAAATATAGCCCCTGTGTACCCGGCATGATACTGACCTCTGCTGTCAGATCGTCTTTTACCAACAACCTCGATCCATCCGGAGCCCGTTGATATTCCTGATTTATATAAATCCGTTCAATGAAGTTCAAATTTATATCTTTTGGAACCGACATCACAATTTTACGGATAAACATTGTAGAATCACCCAACACACAATATATCTTGCCGGTAAATCCCATTGCTTGTGAGTTATGGGGAACAAACGACAATTCTATACATTTATCCGCACCAACATAGGTTGTGTCTGTCAGATAATATTTATAGAAATCAGGGCCTATTTTCGACAATGGGCTGACAAACTTATTATGAAGCAGATAAATATCATTCTGATACAAATCAATATCGCTGAAAAAGTCCTCATATAGAGTTCGCATATTGGCTTCATCGAGAAAATCATCCAGACCTGACTGACTCAGTCCATCAATATGTTCCTTTTCCGCATGTGGATTCTTCCGGAAGAATATATTTGATTTTTTTTCACGTGTGCTAATATTCAGGATCGGCTTCCCCGAAATCTCAGAAGTGTCTATATGTTCTTTCAGGACACCGAATTTCTTTAAAATGAGATTTTTATCACTATCCGGACTGATATTGTTCAGTGCAATTGTTATTCGCTCGTATTTATCAAACGAATAGTAATCATTTCTGCGTGGGTCATTATGATCCTGCGAATTACGTATGTTATTCACAAGGTCAACTGCCGGATTGTTTTTCTTGCTATATTTCTCCTTTTTAGGACGCACAACAACCTCATTCAGCCTCACACCATCAGGCGAAATATAAATTTCCAGCTTTTTTTCACCATTTACAGGAACTGCTCTGGCAGTATACCCCATGGCACTGATATGAATAGTATCGTTGATCGTCCGCTGGTCATTTACCGAAATTTTGAATCGACCTTTCTCATCAGTCAATTTCCCCCACCCCACACTCTTAAGCATGACGGATGCATACGGAACCGGCTCTCGCGATACCGAATCCCGGACCACACCGGAATACACAGCATTTCGAGCCAACACACAAATGGGGCTGACAACAAGAATAAGAAGAATTAAAATTCTTTCAAAAAATGTGCTATGACAGAGTTGGGATGTCATTTGTTCCGTTATCAGCGGCGGTATCAGTAACCGATTTTTTAATATCCTTCATGGACTCATCATAGTGTTCATATGCCTCAACTATACGCTGGACAAGAGCATGGCGGACGATATCCTTTTTCCCGAACTCAACTTTGCCTATCCCATCCACTCCTTTCAGAATATGCAAAGCCTGTAAAAGCCCGGATGTCGTTGATCTTGGAAGGTCAATCTGGGTTGCGTCTCCGGTTATTATCATTTTCGCGTTCATACCCAATCGGGTCAAAAACATTTTTATCTGATGCGTTGTCGTGTTCTGAGCCTCATCCAAAACTATAATCGCATCGTTCAGTGTGCGTCCGCGCATGAATGCCAACGGCGCGATCTGGATTACCTTAGTCTCCATATACTCTTTCAGTTTCACCGCCGGAATCATATCCTCAAGCGCATCATAAAGCGGCTGAAGATATGGATCGATTTTATCTTTCATATCCCCCGGCAGAAAGCCAAGTTTTTCGCCGGCTTCAACAGCCGGACGAGATAATATGATCTTACGGGCTTCCCTGTTCTTCAACGCTCTGACAGCAAGAGCAATTGCAATATACGTTTTCCCGGTTCCGGCCGGTCCAAGAGCAAAGGTAAGGTCATTTTTCTGAAATGTATCCACGAGAAGCTGCTGGTTTGGCGTTCTTGCTGATATCGGCTTACCATTGACACCAAATATTATCGCTCCATCGCTGCGCTTATCGTGTGGTTGCTCTCCTTTTACGATATCAAGTATCACATCTTCTGTCAATCTGTTATACTTCACACAGTATTCCTCAAGCTCACGTATCTTCTTCTCGAAACATTCCGTTTCAGATTCATCACCAATCACTTTAATAACCGATCCTCGCGCAGCCATCCGCAATTTCGGATACAAATTGCGGATAAGGGACATGTTGCAATTATTCACTCCATAGAAGCTCGCCGGATCGGCATTCTCTAATATTATGATTCTTTCGATCATCTATTCTTTTTTCTATTTAAATGCTACAAAGTTACAAGTTGTTGACCACAAACAGAAATTTTTCCTCGTTTATGCAACAGAAAGGGTGTATTTGACTATTTTTGCACTGATAAACCCATACTGACAATATTTGAATGCAAATACCATGCCAAAAGAAATAGAACGCAAATATATAGCTGACCTGTCACGATTCGATAATGACAAATACCGTGGAGATGAGATAACACAGGCATATCTGTCAATCAACCCGGATTCGACAGTCAGGATCAGGATCCGTAATGACAGAGCCTTCCTAACGATAAAAAGCAAAAACATTGGAGCCGTACGGGGTGAGTGGGAATATGAGATTCCGGCCGTAGATGCTCAAGAAATGATCAATCAATGCAAATGTGTTTCTTTAATAGAGAAAACGAGATATATCGCAGGCCGATGGGAAGTCGACGTATTCAAGGGACGTTTGAAAGGCCTGGTACTTGCGGAAATTGAGTTGTCAGATCCGGATGAGAGGTTTGACCTACCGGAATTCATTGTCCGAGAAGTGACAGACGACCCAAGATATTATAATTCAAATCTTGGATCGTCTGAAATATTACCTCCGATGTTTTAAGCGCGGCTTAGTCTCTTAACTCGAGTTTCACCACATTCTCCACATGGTGAGTATGTGGGAACATATCAACCGGCTGTACGGCCTTTACCTCATATGCGGAATCCAACAACGCCAGATCTCGCGCCTGTGTGGCAGGATTGCAGCTTACATAGACAATGCGTTCAGGGCGTGCATTGAGAATCACATTGACCACGTCGCCATGCATTCCTGCGCGAGGTGGATCGACGATCATCACATCCGGATGTCCATGCTCTTTAATAAACTCATCAGTCAGCACATCCTTCATGTCTCCGGCAAAAAACAGCGTGTTTTCAATCCCATTGACCTCAGAATTGATCCGTGCATCTTTTATTGCATCTTCCACGTATTCCACGCCGATTACTTTTCTGGCCTGCCGTGCAACAAAATTGGCAATCGTACCTGTACCGGTATACAGATCATAGACCAAATCCCCACTTTTTATTCCGGCAAATTCGCGGACAACCTTGTAAAGTTCATAGGCCTGAAGTGAATTTGTCTGATAGAAAGACTTAGGCCCGACCCTGAAATCCAGCCCTTCCATTCGCTCAATAATAAACGGCTTGCCGGAATACAGTATGACTTCCTGGTCAGCAATAGTGTCATTGACTTTTTTATTGACAACATACATGAGTGATGTGATCTCCGGAAATTGCTTTGAAATTGCCGACATGAGCACATCAATCTTATCTCCGTCATCCTCTCCAAGCACCATCACTACCATCACCTCTCCGGTTGAAGCAATGCGGATCATCAGTGTTCGCAGAAATCCTTGTTGAGCGCGCAGATCATAGAATGAATATCCATTCTCTTTGCCGAATTGCTTGACGAAAAGGCGAATCCTATTTCCCAGATCAGCTTGAAGATGGCACTTGTTTATATCCAGCACCTTATCGAATGCTCCGGGAATATGGAAACCGGCGGCATCCCGGTCAGGGAATTCCTCTCCGGAGCGAAGCTGATCGAATGTGAGCCATTTTTTGTTGGAAAATGTATATTCCATTTTGTTCCGGTATTCCCAGATATTAGCCGAACCTTTAATAGCCGAAATCTCAGGCAAAGCAACTTTTGCTATACGTTGCAGACAATCAGAAACCTGTTTCTGTTTGAATCTCAACTGTTCCTCGTAAGGGAGATGCTGCCACCGGCAACCACCACACATCGTGAAGTGCTCGCAAGCCGGCTCACGACGAATATCCGAAGCCTTGACCAGCCTCTCAATATGTCCCTCCGCATAGTTACGCTTCTTTCGGTCGATCTTTACATCAGCGATGTCGCCGGGTGCTCCATACGGGATAAAAACGACCAGATCATCAACACGAGCCAGACTCTGTCCTTCAGCGGCCACATCTGTAATCTCAATATTTGTGAGCAACGGAAGCTCTTTACGTTTTCTTGCCACGAAAAAATATGTTATTGTTAATTTGGCTGCAAAGCTACATATTTTAGTCTAATGATTAACAAAACTCCATAATTTTATTTTAAAATATTTCAAGTCTGAGATTATTATTGTACCTTTGCGTTAGAGTTAACCATGACTGACACTTTGATCAAAATTCAATTTTTTAATTTAAATATATTCTTATCCAATGAAAAGAGTTTACACGTTTGGAGATGGAAAAGCTGAAGGCGATGCCTCGATGCGAAATCTCCTTGGCGGTAAAGGTGCCAACCTCGCCGAGATGAACCTGCTGGGTATGCCTGTGCCTCCCGGCTTCACGATCACCACAGATGTTTGCACCGAATACACACAGTATGGTCGCGACGAAGTTGTAAAGCGTATCTCAAAAGAAGTTGAAAACGCTATTGCTCATGTTGAGACACTAACCGGCACAAAATTCAATGATCCGGCTAATCCTCTGCTTGTTTCTGTTCGCTCTGGCGCACGTGCTTCAATGCCTGGCATGATGGATACCGTCCTCAACCTCGGTATGAACGATGCTACTGTTGCTTCTCTTGCTGAAAAGAGCGGCAATCCTCGTTTTGCATGGGACAGCTACCGTCGTTTCGTCCAGATGTATGGCGACGTTGTTCTTGGCATGAAACCCAAAAACAAGACAGATATTGATCCGTTTGAAGAAATCATGGACAAAGTCAAGGAGGAAAAAGGCGTTAAGCTCGATACCGACCTTGATGTTGATGATCTGAAAAACCTTGTCAAACTGTTCAAGGGCGCTGTTAAGGAATATACCGGAAAAGACTTCCCTGAAAGCGCATGGGAACAGCTTTGGGGTGGTATCTGCGCTGTATTCGACAGCTGGATGAACGAACGCGCCATCCTCTATCGCCGAATGAACCAGATCCCCGAAGAATGGGGTACCGCGGTCAATGTTCAGGCTATGGTTTATGGCAACATGGGCGACAACTCTGCAACCGGCGTTGCTTTCAGCCGCGATGCCGCAACCGGTGAAAATATTTTCAACGGCGAATACCTGATCAACGCTCAGGGCGAAGACGTTGTTGCCGGTATCAGAACTCCCCAGCAGATCACCCTTGAAGGTTCACGCCGTTGGGCTGCTCTTCAGGGCATCAGCGAAGAAGAACGCGCAGCCAAATATCCCTCTCTTGAGGAATCAATGCCTGTTTGTGCTCAGGAACTTCTTAAAATCGCCGCAAATCTCGAGGACCACTACAAGGATATGCAGGATATGGAGTTCACAATCCAGAATGGCAAACTTTGGATGCTCCAGACCCGTAACGGCAAGCGCACCGGTGCCGCTATGGTCAAGATCGC
Source organism: uncultured Muribaculaceae bacterium (assembly GCA_910579185.1). Lineage (GTDB taxonomy): Bacteria > Bacteroidota > Bacteroidia > Bacteroidales > Muribaculaceae > Paramuribaculum. The sequence continues at coordinate 212,333 of CAJTTG010000001.1, read as the reverse complement.
AATGGATCTTCTCCGTGCAGGTGAAATCGACGAAAAGACAACCCTGCTCCGCATGGAACCGCAGAAACTTGACGAGCTTCTCCACCCGGTATTCGACAAATCTGCACTCAAACGTGCAACAGTAATCGCAAAAGGTCTTCCTGCATCTCCCGGTGCCGCTACCGGTCAGATCGTGTTTGCTGCTGACGATGCTGAAGCTTGGGCAGAAAAGAAAAAGAAAGTTGTTCTTGTTCGTATCGAGACATCTCCTGAAGACCTCCGCGGTATGGCAGTTGCACAGGGCATCCTCACAATGCGTGGCGGTATGACTTCACACGCTGCCGTTGTTGCTCGCGGTATGGGTAAATGCTGTGTATCCGGTGCTGGTGAAATCCGCATCGACTACAAGGAAAAGACCCTTGAATGCGGTGGCAAAGTTTACAAAGAAGGTGACTGGATCTCTCTTAACGGATCTACCGGTGACGTATATGATGGTCAGGTGCCCACCACCGAGCCTGAACTCGATGGCGATTTTGGCGCGATCATGAATCTTGCTGCCAAATACACCAAGACTCTCGTCCGCACCAATGCCGACAGCCCCCGTGATGCAAAACAAGCTCGCCACTTCGGAGCCCAGGGTATCGGTCTTTGCCGTACAGAACACATGTTCTTCGAAGGCGATCGCATTAAGTCGGTTCGTGAGATGATCCTCGCTTCCGACGTTGAAGGACGTCGCGTAGCTCTGGCTAAGCTTCTTCCGATGCAGCGTGGCGACTTCGAGGGAATCTTTGAGGCCATGGATGGATACGGCGTCACAATCCGTCTGCTCGATCCCCCATTGCATGAATTCGTTCCCCACCAGACTGCAACCCAGAAAGAACTTGCAACCGAAATGGGCTTGACCCTTGAGGAAGTTAAGGCTAAGGTTGACTCTCTTGAAGAATTCAACCCGATGCTTGGTCACCGTGGCTGCCGTCTTGGTATCACCTACCCCGAAATCACAGAAATGCAGACTCGTGCAATCATCGAAGCTGCGCTTGCTGTGAAAGCCCGTGGTATTGACGTTCATCCGGAAATCATGATCCCGTTGGTTGGCTCACTCAAAGAGATCCAGAACCAGGCCGACGTTATCAATATCACCGCAGCTAAAGTATTCGAGGAAAAAGGCGAAAGCGTACCCTACAAGGTTGGTACAATGATCGAAGTTCCCCGTGCAGCTCTGACCGCCAATGAAATCGCAACCGTTGCCGACTTCTTCTCATTCGGCACCAACGACTTGACCCAGATGACATTTGGTTTCTCTCGTGACGACGCACCCAAGTTCTTGAAATTCTACAAAGAGCATGGCATCATCAAGACCGATCCGTTCGAAGTGCTTGATCAGGAAGGTGTTGGCCAGCTCGTGAAAATGGGCGTTGAGAAAGGCCGCGCAACCAAACCGGAACTCAAGGTTGGTATCTGCGGCGAGCATGGTGGCGAACCCTCATCGGTTAAGTTCTGTGCTAAACTCGGCATGAACTACGTCAGCTGCTCTCCCTTCCGCGTTCCTATCGCACGCGTAGCTGCGGCGCAGGCTGCAATAGAGGACTAAGGCTTAACTTAGAGTTTTACAGACATTTAGGCTGTAATGCCCCGATAAAAAGGGCATTACAGCCTATTGTATTCTTGGGCGGCTCGTTCACTTGGCATCACTTTGCGTAACCAAATGCTCGAAAAAATGTACAAATATGTACACACTTTTTTTATGGCGGTGTACAGCGGTGTACAGATGGGTGTACAACTCGCAATCGTCAGTGGCAATACAAGATACAATTTTTGAGACGAATAAATAAAAACAATCAAATCCTTCGAAGGGGAAAAAACAGTCTGATTCTGAGACATAAATTGCACAACTGAAAAACAATTTTCATTATCTTTGCACCGAATGCCCATCAATTTTCATTTGAATATGAGAAAAATATCATCACTCATCATCCTCATTGGCCTTATAATGGCAATCTCAAAACCATGTTCAGGAGAAGTCAATCAAACAGAAATTACAACAGCACAAGATTCAACCGTGGACGTGATCGGTTGGTTCTGTAAGCATGACACAGCCGTATACTGGATACAGGAAAGCACATGGAAGATCAACAACACTGACACAATTAAAACAGCTGGAGCATCCACAAAGGTAATGATCTCGGTCACTGATTCGACAGAAACCGGCTACAAAATGGACTACACCTTCCTGGATGTCCGCGGCGACTCGCTTGCCGACTCGGAATTAGGAAATTTTCAAAACAAAATCATAACATTACTTAGCAAAAAGATTATTGGCACCACTATCAGTTTTGAAACTGATGATTGTGGGAAAATCCTGAAATTCAATAATCTTGACAAAATAAAAAAACAAGCGAATAGCGTATTCAAAGAGACCATCAAGGAAATGGAGAAACTTCCATGGATAAAAGACGCTAAAAAGATGGGGATTGACTTAAAAAAATATGCCAAAATAATCGACTCAGATCAATTGGTCGAGGGTTATATCGAAGAACTCAAATTGCTGTTATTATTTCATGGCAATTCCTATAACACAGGCGAATTTACCGAAACGGAGGAAGCAACCGAAACTCAATATGCCAACGAAACATACTGCTCTATAACCATGGACGATGATGGTTGCTACAGCATCTTGAGCGAAGTTGTAAACACTATTCCACAATCGGAAATAAAGGCATTGATGTCAAGCGTTATAGATGACATCAACAACGCAGACCTGACAGATAGTTTCAATGCCAATTTTGACGAAGCCGTCAACGTTGACTGTAATATTAGCTCTTACTTTAAGATTGCCTATCTACCTAACGGATGGCCGTATGAAGCGGTAAAGCAGGAGTCGACAACAATTGGTCAGAATGCAAAAGTAAAGCAAAAATATATCTATCTTGACTCATATTCATTCTACAATTACTGATTCGAGATAATATCGAATGTAAGCATCTTCTACACATCTCCGCATATACCACCCATAACTTTGTGGAATCAAACTGAAATTATCGCAACTTTGCTACATGACAAAGATCTATAAGTCAAAAATTTCCAAATGGTATATATTGTTTTGTATTGGCATGAGCATTGCATTCATAGGATCAATATATCTATGCCATCAATCGACATTGATCCTATTGATCGATATTGTCCTGATGGGGATTGGTGTTGTTTTGGTTTACGACATGCTTCTACATACTGATTATGGCATAAATGGAGAAAAGCTACATATACGATGTGGCTTCTTATTCCAAATGAATTTACCGATTTCCAAAATTATCGAGATAACCCATAAATCCACAATCCTATCTTCTCCGGCATTATCATCAGAACGAATTGGATTAAGATATGGCAAAACCAATTGGGTATACGTTTCACCGGAAAATCAAGAAGAATTCATATCGGCACTGCAATTGATCAATCCCAATATAAAAATCACTTAACCTAACAAGCCAAAGCCTGTTAGAAGGACGCTTCATGAGTTGAGCCAGATGGCAACGGCGCACATCGGTATTGCTTTCGAGTGAAAGCAGTTGCTGAAACGAAAAAAAGCCTTGATTACTCAAGGCTTTTTTGTAGCGGGACCGAGAATTGAACTCGGGACCTCCGGGTTATGAATCCGACGCTCTAACCAACTGAGCTATCCCGCCGTGCATTTCTTAATTGCGATGCAAAGGTAGGAGTTTTTGTCGGATCTGCCAAATATTTTCTCAACTTTTTACATTGAAAAATTAGAGTATCGGCATAATGGATTAAACATCAGCCAATTCATGATTCAGCTTTCAGCAACTCGCACCATGCCTTAACTCGCCCATCGGTCATATCCTCATGGTTCATATTGTCGATAAGAAGCCCAACAATCTTTCCATCGACATCAGCGTCGGTATGTTCATAGTCATATCCATCCGCGTTGAAATCACCAATAATCGAGGCTCCCGTTTTTATCATTCGCTCATACATCTCCCCTACGGCATTGCAGAAAGTGTCCGACATAGATTCGTCTCCGCAGCCGAATAATGCCACTTTCTTGCCAGACAAATCCATTGCGGCAACACCATTAAGAAAATCCTGCATATCATCCTGCATATCGCCCGAGCCCCATGTGCTCGCACCCAAGATGATCAGGTCGTATTTGCCGACTTCTGATGGAGCGACATTAGCCACGTCGAACACGTCAGCAGCTGCCACCCCAAGATTCTCGGCTATTTTTTCGGCCACACTTCCGGTATTGCCCGTTGTCGACCCGTAAAAGATACCAATATTTTTCATAATTATGGATATTAATCGTTAGTAAAATCTGTATCTGAAACAAATAGCGGACTCGGTTGGTTCAATTCCGATTACTGATTTCGACCGAATTCCGGCAAGCATTTACGCACAATTGATGAAATTTAATACAAAATATTGCGCAAATAACTTTCAGATTGCCGTGAAATGTAGTAATTTTGCAAATCGAAACTCTCAAACAACTTAAACTATCTGAAAATGAAAGATATAAGACCGATCAAGACAGCCTTAATCTCTGTTTATCATAAAGATGGCCTCGATAGCATTCTGTCGATGCTCAATGCTTCCGGAGTGAAGTTCCTTTCAACCGGTGGCACAAAAGACTTTATAGAAAGCCTCGGCTACCCGTGCCAGGCTGTAGAGGATCTGACATCCTACCCATCAATCCTCGGCGGACGAGTGAAGACCTTGCATCCGAAAGTGTTTGGAGGCATCCTGAACCGCCGCGACAACGAAAGCGACAAGGAGCAGATTGCAAAATATGAGATTCCGGAAATAGATCTTGTGATCGTGGATCTTTATCCGTTTGAAGCAACCGTGGCAAGCGGAGCCGCACATGAGGACATCATAGAAAAAATCGACATAGGTGGAATCTCACTGATTCGCGCCGGCGCGAAAAATTACGCTGACGTTATCATCGTCGCCTCCAAAGCACAATATCAGCCCCTGGCCGACATGCTTGGTCAGAGAGGTGCGGAATCTTCACTCGCAGACCGCCTGTTCTTTGCAAAGGAGGCCTTCAAAGTATCATCGGGCTATGACGCTGCAATATTCAATTACTTCGATGGCTACTGCGAAACTGCACCATCAGCACTCAGAGTCGCTTTTGACGAGAAAAAATCCCTCAGATATGGAGAAAACCCACATCAGCAAGGTTCATTCTTCGGCAAATTCGATGAAATGTTCGAGCAGCTCCATGGCAAGGAAATTTCCTATAACAACCTTCTTGATATCGACGCTGCCGTAAGCCTTATATCTGAATTTTCAGAACCCACATTTGCTGTACTGAAACACAACAACGCATGTGGATGCGCAAGTCGTGCAACAATTCTCGAAGCATGGAAGGATGCACTTGCCGGCGATCCGGTTTCGGCATTCGGAGGTGTCCTTGTTGCAAATCGCCAGATTGATGGCGCTACGGCTGAAGAGATCAACAAGATTTTCTTCGAAGTAATTATCGCTCCTGATTATACTGAAGAAGCTTTAGCTATCCTATTCCAAAAGAAAAACCGAATCGTTCTCCGTCAGAACGCACCGCTGACCACTAAAATCCAGTTCCGTTCGGTTCTGAATGGTGCATTGGTTCAAGAACGGGACCTCGCAATTGAAACCCCGGAAGACCTGAAGGTTGTCACCGAAAAGGCTCCGGCTGAAAACAAGATCAACGATCTGCTCTTCGCAAACAAATTGGTCAAAAACAGCAAGAGTAACTCAATTGTCCTTGCAAAAGATGGCATGCTGATCGCTTCCGGCGTTGGACAGACCTCTCGTGTCGATGCTCTGAAACAAGCCATCGAAAAGGCCCATTCGTTCAATTTCGATCTAAATGGAGCGGTGATGGCTTCAGATGCATTCTTCCCGTTCGCTGATTGCGTCGAGATAGCCCACAATGCAGGCATCGATGCTGTGATCCATCCCGGAGGATCAATCCGCGACCAGGAGTCTGTAGATTACTGCAACCAGAATGGCATGGCAATGGTCACCACCGGAGTTCGCCACTTCAAACACTAAAAGCACTTCTATAAACAAAAGACAATAACACAACACATGGGACTCTTTTCCTTTACAAAAGAAATAGCTATTGACCTTGGAACGGCCAATACCATTATAATTCACAATGACAAGATTGTGATTGACGAGCCCTCAATGGTAGCCATTGAGGTTCGTACCGGCAAAATGATCGCTGTCGGCAACGAAGCCCAGCAGATGTACGGACGTGAGAATGAAAATATCCGCGTTGTCCGTCCGCTGCGTCAAGGTGTGATCGCCGACTTCAATGCAGCCGAAATGATGATCCGTGGACTCATCAACAAAGCCAGCACCAAAAACCGCTGGTTCAATCCCTCAATGAGAATGGTTGTCGGCATTCCTTCCGGATCTACCGAAGTGGAGATCCGAGCCGTGCGCGACTCTTCGGAACACGCCGGAGGCCGTGACGTATACATGCTTTATGAACCTATGGCAGCAGCCCTTGGCATAGGCATAGACGTTGTGGCGCCAGAAGGCAACATGATCGTTGACATAGGTGGCGGCACCACAGAGATTGCCGTAATCTCGCTTGGCGGCATTGTCTCGAATAAGTCAATCCAGATTGCCGGTGACGACCTGACCAATGACATTCAGGAACACATGCGTAGAGTTCATAATGTACGCGTCGGCGAACGTACCGCTGAGAACATCAAGAAAAATGTTGGCTCCGCGCTTACCGATCTTGAGAATCCCCCGGCAGACTATATTGTCCATGGCCCGAACGTGATGACCTCGCTGCCTATGGAAGTACCCGTATCGTATCAGGAGATCTCCCACTGCATTGAGAAGTCAATCACTAAAATCGAGACAGCTGTGCTTGCAGCCCTGGAACAGACTCCGCCGGAACTTTATGCCGACATTGTAAAGAACGGCATCTATCTGGCAGGTGGTGGAGCGCTTCTGCGTGGTTTCGACAAACGACTGACCGACAAGATAGGCATCCAGTTCCATATCGCAGAAGATCCTCTGTTGGCTGTGGCAAAAGGAACAGGCGTGGCATTAAAGAATATCAACAACTTCTCATTCCTGATCCGCTAATAAGAAACTGACGCAATTAGGACGTTTGGCAATACATAAGAACCAGAATGAACAATCTGCTGTACATTCTTATAAAATGGCGGCCGTGGATGCTTTTATGTGTCTATGTCGTGGTCAGTTGCATATTGCTATTCGGCTCTAATCCGTATCAGCATTCTGTCTATCTGACATCTGCCAATAGCGTCACATCCGGCATATATGACATGTCGGACAATGTAACCTCATATTTCAATCTTCGGGATATAAATGAGGATTTACAGCGCAGAAACACCGAGCTGGAGCTTGAGGCATTAAGGATGCGGCAGCGCATACAGCAACTTGAAGAATTCGAATTGGCAGCCTCGGCGGTACCGGATTCTTCACTGATGCGCTACGACTTCATAATAGCCCATGTCATAAACAACAGCATTTCCAGGCCGCATAACTACATTACGATCAACAAGGGCTCTCTTGACGGAGTGAAACCGGAGATGGGCGTTGTGGATCAAAATGGTGTAATCGGCAAAGTGAATGTTGTCGGGCCACATGCCTCCAGAGTAATTTCATTGCTGAATGACTATCTTCGGATTTCATGCAAAGTGAAAAACTCAGCCCAGATAGGATCGCTTGTATGGGATGGCCAGGACAGCAGATATGCCCTTTTGCTCGAATTGCCGAAACACGCAACATTCAGCAAGGGAGACACCATCGTCACAAGCGGCTATTCAACAGCATTCCCGGAAGGTGTTCCCGTGGGAGTTGTCGAGAGCGAGATGAGAGACTATGACGAGAACTTCTTCACATTGAAAGTGAAGTTGTTGTCCGATTTCTCCAAGCTCAGCACCGTCAGACTTGTTGTTGACAACATGGCGGAGGAGATAAGACAGGTGGAAATGGATCCCGACGAACAAAACGCCAAGAAGTAAAACCATAGTGAAACAACGATGAACAAAACGGCAATCCATCTGATAATATGGACTTTTGTCCTGATAGTTGCGCAGGCTTTGGTGTTCAACCATGTGTGTCTGTTCGGCTATGCTGTTCCATTTGTTTTCCTATATACCCTCGTAAAACTACCTCTGACACTCTCCAAGGAATGGCTCTTCACAATTGGATTCTTCGTCGGGCTCACCATTGATATTTTTTCCGACACATTGGGGATGAATGCATTGGCCTGTACGCTATCCGTTGCATTAAGGCAACAGGTGATCCGGCTTTATGTAGCCAGAGATAACGAGTTGACAGATCCATATCCGGGAATAAGATCCCTTGGCCTGTACACATTTATAAAATACACTCTCACATTTACATTTGTCTATTGTTGCCTGATATTTTTTATTGACTCACTATCCGTTGTGGGTATTCTTAACGCAATAATACGTATCATCTCCAGTACAATACTGACTACATTGCTCATTGTGGGTTTGGATAGCATAACATCGCGCAAAAGTGAGAAAAGACTATAACTTAGAAAAACGAAAATATGTAATTATCGGCTTTATATCACTCATTGTCCTGATATATATTGTTCGGCTATATAATCTTCAGGTTGGTGATAACAAATATAAGGCCGAGGCAGACACAAACGCTTTTTTGAGAAAAGCCATTTATCCATCACGTGGCATAATATACGACCGAAACGGCAATGTGGTGGTTTTTAACCGCCCGGCATACGATGTAATGGTGATTCCCAGGGATATTCAGGAGTTTGACACTCTTGATTTCTGCAACACACTGTCTTTGACTCCGGATCAGCTGAGACAAAGATTCCTTGACATGAAAAACAAGCGTCTCAATCCAGGCTATTCGACATATTCTCCGCAGACTCTCCTGACACATCTCACGGCTGAAGATTATGGCAAGCTCTCGGAAAAACTATACCGTTTCCCCGGGTTTTATATCCAGAAGCGAATATTGCGAGAATACAATTACGATTGCGCATCGAATGTGCTTGGAAACATCCGCGAAGTCAGTCCATCGGATATTGAAAGAGATCCATACTATTCACGTGGAGACTACACCGGCGACCTGGGCGTGGAAAAAAGCTACGAGCGATTTTTACGCGGTGAGAAAGGGGAAGAAATTCTCATCAGAGACGCTAATGGCCAGATCCAAGGCAAATATCAGAATGGAGCATCCGATAAAAAAGCTGTGTCCGGTAAAGATGTGACACTGAGTCTCGACATCGAGCTTCAGAAGTATGCCGAATCTCTTATGGTCAATAAGATCGGTGCCGTAGTTGCAATAGAGCCAGAAACCGGAGAGGTTCTCGCATTGGTAACAAGCCCGTCCTACTCCCCTTCACTTCTCGTTGGGCGTGACCGTGGCAAAAACTATAAAGCCCTGAGAGAGGATCCATACAAACCGCTTCTGGACCGTTCGATACAAGGTGCATATCCCCCCGGCTCGACTTTCAAACCCACACAAGGATTGATATTCCTGCAAGAAGGCATCATCACGCCCGGCACCTCATATCCATGTTATCGCGGATATGTGAACGGTGGACTGCGCGTAGGATGTCACCCCCATGCGGCTCCTATAACCTTGCAACCGGCATTGCGCACATCGTGCAATGCATTCTTCTGCTGGGGCTTCAAAGCTATGATCGACCGCAAGGGTAAATACGGAACTGTCGCCGCCGCGTTTGAGGTTTGGAAAAACTATCTTGTTGAACTTGGCTATGGCTATAAACTGGGAATTGACATTCCGGGCGAGAACAGAGGTTACATCCCTAATTCAGGGACTTACAACAAGCGATACGGAGAGGATCACTGGAGCGCAAACACGATTATCTCCGTGGCCATCGGGCAAGGTGAAGTCATGGCCACTCCCCTCCAGATAGCCAACCTTGGAGCTACAATAGCCAACCGCGGATGGTATTACACACCTCATACCGTAAAAGCGGTTCAGGACACACTGCTGGAATCAGCCTATACCACACGCCACACCCCAAGCATTGACCGAAAGAATTTTGAAATCGTAGCCCAGGGCATGCGCATGGCCGTTGAGGGCGGTACCTGCCGCCTTGCCAACCTGCCGGATATAGAAGTTTGCGGCAAAACAGGAACGGCACAGAACCCACATGGAAAGGACCATTCTGTGTTTCTCGGATTCGCACCATACCATAATCCCAAGATCGCAGTCTGCGTATTTGTGGAAAATGCCGGTTATGGCGCAACATTCGGTGTGCCTATCGGAAGTCTTGTGATTGAAAAATACCTCAAAGGGGAGATTGCAGACAACAGAAAGTATATAGAAGATCGAATGTTGAACTCAAATACCATCATCAACAGTGGAGTCAAGAAGCACTGATCAGACAATTATGCGCCACCTTGATTGGGTGACCATAATCATATATCTATTCATGATCTTAGCCGGTGTCTATAGCATCTACGCCGCAAGCTATGACTTTGATAACGCCAGCATATTTTCGTTTGATGAGTTCTCTGGCAAACAGATCCGATGGATAGGCCTTGCGCTCGCGCTTGCCGTAGTGCTTCTGATCTTTGATGCAAGGGTATATGAGACCTATGCATATCCGATCTACATATTTATGTTACTGATAATGGTTGTCACCATATTTGTGGCTCCGGATATAAAAGGATCACGATCCTGGCTTGTTCTCGGCCCTATGCGCTTTCAGCCGGCCGAATTTGGCAAGTTTGCCACAGCTCTCGCACTTGCAAAACTATTCAGTGGCTACAACTTCCGACTGTCGGCAGCCAGAAAAAACTACGCAAAAGCCCTTGCCATAATATTTATCCCGATATTTCTTATTCTCGCACAGAAAGAAACCGGATCGGCTCTTGCTTACCTCGCACTGTTTTTTGTGCTCTATCGCGAAGGAATGAGCGGCCTTGTCCTGTTAGCAGCATTTGCCGCCGTCCTGTTTTTCGTTCTGGCCGTGAAGTTTACCGACAGTCTGTTTATGGGGATACCATTGGGAGAAGCAATGGTATTTATATCCATCATGATTATGATGACCTGCATGCTCCTGTATTACTGCAAGAATTTTCTGGCAGCAAGAAACGTTGCAATCTGGTTTCTTGCGACCGGCGCCATAGTATGGCTTCTTGGAGCTTGCGGAGTTAATATTTACGGAACAACATATTTCCTGAGTGTGATCATAGTGGCTTGCATATATTGCATGCTTCTTGCAATGAAAGCAAAGGCTAAGAAAATGATTATCACATCTTCAGCTGCTTTATGCTCAATCATATTCCTGTTCTCGGTCAACTATGCATTCAATTCAATCCTTCAGCCACATCAGCAGCAACGCATACGCGTGACTCTCGGAATCGAAGAAGACCTGCTCGGAGCCGGCTATAACGTCAACCAGGCTAAAATAGCTATCGGCTCAGGAGGAATTGCCGGGAAAGGCCATCTCAACGGAACCCAGACGAAACTGAAATATGTCCCTGAGCAGCATACTGATTTCATCTTCTGCACAATCGGAGAGGAACAGGGGTTTATTGGCACCACAGCACTGATCTTAGCATTCCTCATCCTGATACTCCGGGTCATACGTATCGCTGAACGACAACCGTCAGCCTTTGGTCGGGTTTACGGCTATTGCGTGGCATCTTACCTGATTTTCCATCTTGCCATAAATATCGGAATGGTAATCGGCTTATGTCCGGTAATCGGCATACCCCTTCCATTTTTCAGCTATGGAGGATCGTCACTATGGAGTTTCACCATCCTTCTGTTTATACTCCTCCGAATAGACGCGTCGAGGCGGCAGCATCCATCATATCTGTAACAAGGACAAAAAGGACTGCTTTTTTAATTTTTGTCCCACAAATAGATCCCATCTAATTTGCAACTCAAGGACTCATTTATTAATTTTGCAGATTAATGGAGAGTCTGCTCTACATATTATTTTCCGGAGTGGTCATCGGCATATTCATTTCCGCGCCGATGGGACCAATCGGGATGCTCGTGATACAGCGCACCCTGAACAAAGGGCGTGGATCTGCATTATGCACAGGCATAGGAGCCGCATTATCCGATATTTTCTATTGCCTTCTGACAGGCATGGGGCTTTCGTTTGTAACAGACTTCATAGACACAAACAGAAATATCTTACAAGTCATCGGATCGTTCGTCCTGATCCTATACGGCATATATCTCTTTAAGGCGAATCCATCTAGAGCGTTGAAACCGCCGACAAAAAACGACAACACATATTGGCGAGACTTCGGAACCGGCTTTCTGTTCACCTTCTCCAATCCGTTGATCCTTTTTTTCATAATCGGCCTGTTCGCACGATTCAACTTCACAAATTCCAGCTACCAATTCTACCACTATATCATAGGCTATCTGAGCATTGCCGCCGGAGCATTGGCATGGTGGTTCGTGATAACATATTTTGTCAACAAGGTCCGCGGACACTTCAATGTGAGATCTATATGGCTCATAAACAGAATTATCGCATCAATATTGATAGTGATGGCTCTGTTTGGTTTTGTCCACGGAATATATAATTTAATTTACCATGGATAAAATACAATCTAACCTATCCCTCTCAATCCCATTTATCGGCGGACTGGATTCCATGTCGCATGATGAAATCATAAAAACCCTTGACGAGCAAGGCACACGTCAGACGATAGAATGCCTCAATTGGAAAGATCAATTCCCCTATCGGCCACTGACAGCTATATCCGCCGCTCATTCGGGCAACTATATATACATAGACTTCATAGTCCGTTGCAACTACTTGCGTGCGGTGAACTATGAGAACAATTCATCTGTACATCAGGACTCATGCGTGGAATTCTTCGTGTGTCCCGACGGCAAACTCCCCTACTATAACTTTGAATTCAATTGCATTGGTACAATACATGCCGCACGCCGGACCGACCGCCACAATGGCACACCGCTGAGCGATGAAGAGCTGTCACAGGTAAAACGCTATCCATCATGCGGCACACGTCCATTTGAAGAACTCGAAGGAATGTTTACCTGGAATCTGCTTGTTGCCATCCCACTTAGCCTTATTGGACTAAAATATGAGGGAAAGCCGCTGGCAATGAAGGGCAACTTCTACAAGTGTGCCGACCTGACCACCACTCCACACTTCCTGAGCTGGGCCCCCATAGACACACCCGAGCCCGATTTCCATCGCCCGGAATTCTTTGCTGATATAATTCTGGAATAAAAAAAATCGCATTTTTCTTGCATAGTAAAAAAATAAGCACTAACTTTGCATCGCAAATGAGAAAAACGAGTTTGTTTTTCAAACATGGCGATTTAGTGTAGTGGCCTAGCACGCCACCCTCTCACGGTGGAGACCCGGGTTCGATTCCCGGATTCGCTACAAAAAGGATCAACCGAACAGGTGATCCTTTTTTGTTGTACATGAAATTTCGTCAACAACATTTTTTATGAAAAAACGGATTGCCGATCTAATCATTATTATTACCTTTACATTCTCAGTGACGAGACGGGCAATACCGTTCTACCAGTAAAAAAGTCCACATCAGTAAATGGCCGACAAAAATACGACTGAAATAGAAGAAAAACTGCTTGTCAAAAGACTTCAAGATCCCAAAACATGCAGGAAAGCCTTTGAAGAGGTTATCGGTAAATATTCCGAATCTCTTTATTGGCAGATCAGGCGTATGGTTCAAAGTCATGATGACGCAGCTGACATCTTGCAGAATGTGTTCATGAAGGCTTGGTCTTCGATAGATCAGTTCCGCGGTGCAGCCAAAATCTCGACCTGGCTTCATAAGATAGCGATAAATGAGAGCATAACTCATCTTGATCAGCAACGCAAAAGGCAAGCATCCGCCATTGATGATCCGGACTCCCACCTATCCGATATGATAGAATCGGATCAACATATTGATGGCGACGAGCTTGCAAAAAAATTCAGAAAAGCGATTGCCATGCTCCCTGAAAAGCAACGTCTGGTATTCAATATGCGATACTTTGACGAGATGCCTTATGAACAGATATCCAACATACTCGGAACTTCCGTCGGAGCGCTCAAAGCATCGTACCACTTAGCTGCAAAAAAAATTCAGCAATATTTTGAAGACCTTGATTAAACCATTGCCACTATGCAACGTCTATAAAGTACAGAATGTGATTTATGATGCAACCGAAAGTTAACATATTGGAAAGAATGTCGGGCACGAATGCCGGGATGACCGTCCCCGACGGGTTCTTTGACGACTTCAATCGCCGCATGGCCGCCTCGCTTCCAAAACAGGAATGGGAGACAGAAGGGATGGCCGCAAAAGCCGAGCCAAGAAGCCGTTGGCAGAAAATGCGTCCCTACATCTACATGGCAGCCATGTTCATGGGTATCTGGTGCATGATGAAAATGTTTGACCTGATGAAAACAGCAGACCATAGTGACATCAGCAGCAATCCTGTTCTTATGAGCGCAATAGATAATGATGCCTTTTATTATGATTACTGCATCCCGGAAATAAGCGAAGGCGATATATATGACGATCTGTATGACCAGGGATTTGACCCCGGCAGCATGATAGCCTCAGCAAACAAGTAAAAAAACACAATATCCAAGTCCAGTATATATGAGCAAGTTCTTTTCTATAGCCCTTCTTGTAATCTCAATTGTGTGCAGCTCCAATATCTGCGCACAAGAAAAGACATCGGCACAACGCAGCCAATGGATGCAGGAAATGAAGAAGGCGAAGGTTGAGTTCATGATTAAAGAGCTCAATATATCCTCTGAAAAAAAAGAGCAGTTTACTGAGGTATATAATGCTTTCGAGGCAGAACGCAACCAATTGCGGCGAGACACCCGTAAAATGGAAAAGTCGGTCAGTTCAAAAAAAGACGCTACTGATCTTGAATTGGAGAAAGCAGCTGAAGCCTCTTTTGAATTCAAATACAAAGAGGGCGCAATTGAGAAAAAATACTATGATCGATTCAAACAGATTCTCACCCCACGACAGCTCCTTAAATTCCAGAATGCCGAGACAAAATGGATGAGACAGCTGATGAAACACCGCAAAAAATAGTCCCGGACAAAACATAGAACAGATAATATATTGTTATAACGTCGGGACGCGATTCCTTTCACAAAAGGATGCGTCCCGACTGATCATATAAAAACCACTTAACTATTAGTTTATGAGCATGCGTAATTTATTCAAACAACTACTGGCAATAACTTTCATATCATTGCCGGCAGCACTCTCCGCGCTTAACTCAGATATAGTTTCCACTCCGGATTTTGCCTTTCCGCAGAAGGTGACAAAAGCCTCCCTATCCGCTATGAATACCGCGCTTAAGAACGGTAATGATATAGAAGCAATACGCTCGCTCATGGACTATGCCATAGCACAGGCATCAATAGGCAATGATAATTCAAAAAAAATTATCTCTAAGATTGATTCAGTTATACCCAATCTAAAAGCTCCGGAATCCACATCTTTAGTAAAACTACTAAAGGCACAAATCTATTCCGATATCTACAGTTCCAATAAGTATCTGTATGACAACCGGAATTTACCTTTGAACCCACTTCCCGATGATTATACAGAATGGAGCGGCGAGCAATTCCGTCAGGTTATTTCAGATCTATGCGATGAATCACTGCGTCCCACCACTGCTCTTCAAAAAGCCAATCTGGATAAATACACCTCCATAATCAATATAGCCCACGGCGAATTGACCTACTACCCTACACTTTTTGATTTTGTAGCATATCGGACAATCGAGCTTCGCACGGGCTTGAGTGAGTTTTCAAACAGCCTGTCAATCCTGCTCATGACCCCGAGGACGACATTCGTGCTCCAGCCTAAATATGTTCCCATGTCGATTCAGGCCGAGAAAATTCTTGATACATATTCCGACCTGCTTAAATTCCATGCCAATAACATCGCACCACTTATAATAGCCGACATCAATCGTTTGAATTTCATTGAGAATAATGTATACAATTCAATGTCTGATGCAGCTGAAAATACGTACAACCGATTACTTATGGATTTATATTCAGAATATAAATCCAGTGAATATAGTGGTCTAATACTATCTGAAATAAGATATTCAGACTATGACTACTCTGAGAAAACCTATTTATATAATCTAATCAAAGTATTCTGTGAAAAATTTCCTAATAGCAATATTATCGGCTGCCTAAATAATATACTTGCAGAAATATCAAAAAAATCCATAGAGATGCAATCCAGTTTAAATGTTTCCCCAAAATTGGATTTCCCTTTAGTAGTAAATGTTGAAAATGTCAAAGATCTCACAATTAAGGTACTCAAGGTCGACTATGACCCCTTTGAACCCAGCATTAATTTAGGCAAAGCTAAATCACATCTGATTAAGACAATCCCATTGTCATTTGAAAATGACATTCCATTCAAAGCACAGAAAAAATGTTTACTGAATTTACCGGAACCCGGTAAATATGTTGTCATTACAGATATTGACGACAAAACAAACACAGCTGATAACTATATACGCCCTATTCTTTGTACAGAAATGTCAATGGAATTGATTAATGCCGAAAATAACAGACAGGTAGTAGCCGTGTATGGGAACTCCGGAATTCCTATCGCCGATGCCACCGTAAATCTAAGGCCATTCAAAGATAGGACAAACATACAGGAAATTGGGAAGACCGGTTCTGATGGGATTTTACAACTTGAAAAAAGTCAGAATGGATTGCTTTATGTAAAAAAAGATGGTCTGGGTTGTTCACAACCAGGCTCATCACCGTCAATATATTCAACATATACCGATTGGAAAATTGATGGACAGGCATTCACATCTTTAGCAATATACAAACCCGGCGATACCGTCGAGTTCAATTCGATAATTTATGAATATAGAGGTCAAAACTATCGCCTAAAGAAGAATTACAGCATTGATGCCCTATTATACAATACAAATAGGATTTATATTGATACGTTGAAGCTCCGGACAGATGATTGGGGCCGATGCAATGGCTCATTTTCAATCCCCAAAGGTGAACTCACCGGAAATTATGGCATTTTGATCCAAGGAAATAGCAATAGTGGAACCAATCGAATTATATGTAATAAAACCTTTATGGTTTCGGATTACAAACTTCCGACTTTTTATGTTGATATAAACTCAATCTTAACATCTACTGATAAAGATCAAACAGGAGATTTAACTATTGCCGGCAAAGTAAAAACATATTCCGGAATGGGGCTTGGCAACATCCCATTGAAATACACCCTAAGTGTCTCATCACAACTCTGGTGGCGCGCATTAAACTCTATCGATTTCTATTCTGAATCGGATAGCACAGAAGCTAATGGCTTGTTCTCAATAGTAATTTCTAAAAAAATGCTTGCCTATTCTCCAGATCCAAATGGTTTATATACAATCAGAATTGAAGCAACAACGGACGCAGGCGAATCGCAGCAATGTACTAAATCATTTTCTATAGGAAATGTCCTAACCTTGATGGCAGATATTCCCGATAATATAAATGTGACCAACGCAACGCCATTATCAATTAAGGTTCTTAGATCCGATATGCAACCAATTGATACCATTATACCTTACTCACTTCGCAATTCTTCCAACAATGCGGTAGTGTCCCACGGAACTATCAAGACATCAAATCCCACAGTAAACTGGACAAAAATACCATCTGGCCAATACAGTCTTGAACTTAAATCATTCACACAGACTGAAGACTCTATAAAATCCTACAACGTTATTTTATTCCGTCCTAACGACAAAAAATCACCGGCATCAGTACCATTTTGGATGCCTTATACGAAAGACCAACCAATTGTGCTTGACAGACAATCAAGAGCTACACTCTTGTATGCCACGACCGCGCCTGAGACCTACATATTGAAAACGCTCTCAGACGGGAATAAAATAATATCTCAGGAATGGATAAAAACCAAATCCGGAATGCATACATTGAATATTTCAGTGCCTGCCGATCTTATCTCTCCGAACATCAATTTAATTACGATACAGAATTTTTGTAAGTATGAATATAATTTAGATCTAAAATACAATAAAGCACAATCAATAAAAATAATTGCAGAAACATTTAGAGACAAGGTTATTCCCGGCAATGAGGAGACATGGACATTCCGTGTTGTCAATCAGGACAGCACATCCACATCCGCAGCCTTAATTATGGATATGTATAATAGCGCCCTTGATGCGCTCAGATCTGATTCCTGGAATTATATCAAACGACATGATTATATCTACAAAACAAATGTTGAATTTGTCGGAGAGGGCTCCTATTCATATCGCATCCTGCTTCCTTATACATCCGCAATGTGCACAAGCCATAGCACTCCGCGATTCAAGTTGTACGGATATCCATTATTCAACAATTACAGGCTAAGTTTTGGACGAAATCGAATGATGTTGAAATCTGCATCCAGCGGAGCGATGGACATTGTCGATTACTCTATGCCCACAGCCGCTCATGAGGAAACCCTATCAATAGACGAGATTGCCACAACTCCGGAATTTAATATAAGGGGTGAACAACAGAACCCTACGAATAACAATCCTGTTTTTGAATATCGCGAGTCGGAGACTCCACTGGCATTTTATAAGCCAACATTGAATACCGATAGCGAAGGTCGACTTTCGGTAAGTTTCCGAGTGCCAAACGCCAATACGACATGGAAACTGCGCGCGCTTGCATTTACCGACAGCCTGCTGACCGATCTATATTCGGCAAATATCATAGCTAACAAACCTGTTATGGTTCAACCTAACCTTCCCCGTTTTGTCAGGACCGGCGATTCAATTGATATCAACGCATTGGTCATGAACAACTCGGATAGCGATGAGAGTATCTCAACGACTATAGAACTATTTAATCCGACCAATGAGAAGATAATATCAGATACAACGATATGCCAGACGGTTAAAGCAAATAACACGGCAACAGCATCTATCCGATTCTTCGCCCCGGAGGATATGACATTTGTAGGGTATAGAGTCAAAAGTGCCTCGGCTACATTTGCTGATGGAGAGCAGTCAGTCATCCCGATCCTGCAATCCACCACTCCGGTGATAGAAACCCTCCCATTCTATATATCCCCGGACAGCACAACGTTCAACATGAAATTGCCGGAAACTGGAACTGAAGCCAACGTCACTCTCCAGTACTGCGACAATCCGACATGGCTGGCAGTCACCGCCCTACCCGGTTTGAGGTCAGGCCAGATGAGCACCCCTTCCGATGCTTCAAATGCTATATTCTCGGCAGCAGTTGCAGAAGGATTGCTGAAAGATTATCCGGCAATAGATGAAGCACTTCGTCAATGGACATCAAGCGATCGCTCTGATTCAACACTTGTGTCCATGCTCCAACGCAACAGTGATCTGAAAACAATCCTCCTGCAAGCCACACCATGGATGGTTGATGCAATGAATGACACTGAACGCATGCAACGACTTGCATTGCTCTTTGATAAAAAAGAGATTTCCGAAGTTTATTCTGCCGCCATAGGATTATTAAAGAAACTGCAACGCGATAATGGAGGTTGGGCATGGATCAACCAATCCGAAACCACGTCACAATGGGCTACCGAAGATGCGTTATACACCTTTGGCTATCTGAATCAACTCGGCTACATGCCTAAAGACAAGGAATTGGCGAAAATGATTGAACAGGCATTGGATTGGGATCAAAAGGAAGTTGTCAAGCAGTACAAAAAATATCCCACGTCATCATTCCGTAAATTCCTGATAATCCGTGATCAGTGGCCATCATTCACCCCATCGGCGGAAGGCAAACGAATTATTTCCAATGAAATTCAGAAAATAGTGAAAAATTGGAAGAAATATTCTGTAGGAGATAAAGCCGTAGCCGCCCGATTGCTATATAACAATGGATATAAGCAACTGTCCCGAACCGTTCTGGCATCACTTAAAGAATATGCCGAATGCTCTGCAACAAAGGGAATGTGGTGGCCATCACTTGGCGATTCTTTCGGAGGATCCCTTCTGCAACTCGGAGTCGCTTCTGACGCCCTGCTGACATTGTACACAATTGAACCGCAGAGCACCGATATTGATTTGATCCGCCAGTGGCTCATTCTACAGAAAGAGGCTCAAAACTGGGGTTCAGGCTCAATGACCACCCAGATTATAGCAGCCATAATCAAAACATCTCCCAAGTGGCTCAATAAAGCATCAGAAGTTTCAATGGATATTGACGGTAGTGCTATCGATTTCAAGTATAACGATTCGTTAATCGGTGATTTCCGGAAGAACATCACAGATATGAATCCATCGGGAGCCATATTGACAATCAATAAGAGTACCGGCACTCCATCCTGGGGAGCCGTCTATAGCCGATCAATCAAAAAGATGGATATGGTAGAGCCGTCATCGTGTGAAGCCGTAAGTATAGAGAAGAAATATTTTAAAGCCGACGGAACTGAATGGATTAAATCCTCCGACTTCAAGGTCGGCGACAGGGTTAAGGTTCAATTGCTCATACATGCTACCCGAGATATGCAGTATATGGCAATTACTGATGACCGCGCCGCATGCCTCGAACCGGTTGAGCAGCTTCCGACTCCGATCTATTCAGAAGGGCTATGCTTTTATAGAGAGAACCGCGATGCATTCACAAATATATTTGTCACTAATATGCCAAAGGGAACATACTTGCTTGAATATGAATTATGGGTGAATAATGCCGGTGAATTTTCATCCGGTATCGCCACGATCCAAAGCCAATATGCTCCAGAACTATCAGCGCACTCCTCTGGAACTATAATCAATGTCGGCGAAAATTTAGTTAAAAAACCCTAAATACAAGCTCAATATGTTGTACAACATATTTATTTAGCTTAACTTTGCATCAGTTTTTCATGGTATTAGATTTAAGGTAAGAAGATTATTCGTCGTGATGACGAGTAATTTTTTTCTTTATATACCCCTTAAAACTGCTTGTTTTGTGGTAATTAGCTGAACTTTACGCAGATATAATAGTAATGCTATCGTAAAAACGGCCTACTTTTGATGCTCTGCGCTTGTCGAAAACTCGCCGAAACCCCGTTTTTTGGGCTTTTACTTTTCCTTTTTATTGTCGGAAAAATTTTAACACTTTTCCTAAAATTTTATTAAATCATTTTTATAAATGGCTAATATATCAGCAGTTATAATTCCGGCCAAAATATTAAAAGATGGCCGTCACAAAGTCCGCATTTCCATTTCGCATAACGGTGGCGTCAGATACATCATTACGGACATCGTAATCAACTCCGAAAATGAGTTTTGTAACGGATGGATAGTCAAGCGATCTGATGCAGCTTATCTCAATACGAAACTACGTAAAATCCTACAACACTATCAGTACGATTGATTCTCTGGATTATTATGCCGTATTGACGGCCTCCAAACTTGTGCAACTGATAACCGGTTCGGACAATCAATCACACCGTTCCCTACTATCCGTTTTTGAAGAGTATATCGACCTTATTGTTCAAACGGATGGATCTAAAGTCGCGTATAGACGCCGATTTGAAAGAATAGCTGCAAAAATCCCATCCAAAACAATAATGAATTCCATGACAAGGCCCACCATCCTTGGATTCGCACTATGGCTGCGAGAAAAGAATTATGAAAATGCAACGGAGGGCTTTTGCATCTTTGCAAAGTTTGTATTATCTTTGTAGTGCTGAGCCGATTCGGGGGCTTGTGAATTCGACCACTACAGCCATTTGCACCCCCAGGCATCAGCGACGGAATATTATTTTAACCGCACATTTGCCTACCTTAAAAGAAATTTCGCATCTCATAAGATAGAAAAGGCTCGCCGCGACTGGTTAATAAAGATTGGAAAGCGGCGGAATTACTTTTCAACCTTAAACCCTTGACCGTTGCAGCGGTTGAGGGTTTTTAATGTTAATGAACTCTTGCAATTTCATCGGGTTGCTATCCCCTTCGTTGGTATTACACAGGATACAGGTCAGTAGATATTTCCGGTTGGTAATTTTAGGCAATAGTTGAGAAAGGGATTGCTCCAATCGGTCTTTCTCCCGTATTTCCGGAACAAAATTGCAGGTTGTGAGTATATCGACAACTCCGTCGAAGTTGAGAGTCTGAGCCTCATGCAGTGCATTGTCAAGAGCAAAAGCATACTCCCGGACTGATGTTTCCTCAGGATTGGCGATGTTGATGAGTAGCAGATTGCACGCATGGGCGTAGATCAGATACTCAACCACATCGTCAAATGTAAGTGATTCTATTAAAGTTACTCTTATTTTGGATGAGGCCTTGCTAAAAGACCTGTCGACATGTATCTACCAATAAAAACTAATAATTATTTTAAGTTAAAAAACGCTTCCAATCATAAACCTCCCTGCAAATTGAATGGTTATAATTTCGTGTTATAACTATCAATTTATGAGATCTATAATTTCCCTATTATTTATCCTCGCATCGTCATCAAGTGTTTTCGGTCAGGATTCATACGCAACAGACAGCATACCGGACAAATGGATTTACACTCCGGAGAAGAGTCAGACCCTTCCGGCTACCGACCGCTGGTGGGATGAGTTCGGAGATCCGGTCCTTGACTCGCTGATCAGCCGCGGCATTGATAATAATTTCAACGTGGCCATCGCCGCACATCGTATAGAAATGGCCCGCCAAGCAATACGTCAGGCCAAATCGGGATATTACCCTCAGTTTTCGATATCCGCAGGCTGGACAAAGAACCGGCAATCCGGCAACACAACCTCTATTTCTGTGCCGGCTGAGAACATTGACTATTTTTCGGCCGGAATTGATATGGCATGGGAAATCGATGTGTTCGGGAGAGTGAGAGCCAAGGTGAAGCAAAGTAAATCGGAATACCAAGCCTCACGTGCCGACTATCTTGCCGTGATGAACAGCCTGTGTGCCGAGATCGGAGAGACCTACGTACAATACCGCACTCTTCAATCCCGATTGCAGGTTGCACGCGATAACATGAGCAAGCAAGACACCGTACTTCATATCGCACGCGCACGCCATGAAGCCGGCCTGAATTCCGGATTGGATGTTGCTCAGGCATCCACGATATACTATTCTACGGAAGCTTCAATCCCGACATTACAGGCCAGCATATCCACAACAATAAATGCCCTTGCATTGCTCACCGGTTCATATACCGATGATATCATGCCACTTCTTGACAATGTAAAGCCGATCCCGGATTACAAGCGGCTAATCCCCGTCGGCATTCCGGCTGACATATTGCGCCGTCGCCCCGATGTGCAGGCTGCTGAATATGAACTGGCGGCTGCTGCCGCAGCGGCAGGAGTTGAAAAGCGCAATTTCCTACCGACACTTTCTTTGAGCGGATCCATAGGCGTTGCGGCGCATAATGCCGGTGATCTGTTCGAATCGCGTTCGCTGACCTATAATATTGGTCCGAAAATTTCATGGACCATATTTGACGGGTTCGCCAGAAATGCCGCTTTAGCTTCTGCAAGAGAAAATATGCGGATTGCTG
This sequence comes from uncultured Muribaculaceae bacterium, assembly GCA_910579185.1. Classification (GTDB taxonomy): domain Bacteria; phylum Bacteroidota; class Bacteroidia; order Bacteroidales; family Muribaculaceae; genus Paramuribaculum. The sequence continues at coordinate 188,800 of CAJTTG010000001.1, read as the reverse complement.
CGGAGTCATACGAGCTTGCCGTCATGACCGCCGTGGAGGAAGCTGACAATGCAATGGTGACATACAGCGGACAATATAGGGCTGTGATCTCACTGGAGAAGGTCGTGGAGCAATCACAACGTGAACTTGATCTATCGCTCGATCTATATAAACAGGGGTTGACCGACTTCCTCAGTGTTGCACAGGCTCAGATCAACCTGCTGCAGTATACCGACGAACTGGCCAACGCACAGGGAACGGCATCAAGCCAGCTGATCCGCATATACAAAGCACTCGGCGGTGGCTGGATCCAAAATTGAATGAAAATGACTTAAAATATTATTGCGATGAAACAGAAAACCAGATACTCCATATTGATTGCCATTGCAGCATTGACAATCAGTTCAGCATCGTGCAAAAAAACTGCGGAAAAATCCGACGACTCAATTCCGGAAGTCTCAGTTGCAAAAGCTGTTCAAGACTCCGTAGTCATCTATCATACCTATCCCGGAATCCTGAAGGCCAACAATATGGTGCCGCTCGTTGGCCGGGTTGATGGATATCTGAAAGGGAAATATTATGAAGATGGACAGTTCGTGGAGAAAGGGCAACTATTATTCAGCATTGACGACACGGAATATCGGGATCAGGTCAATCAGGCAGAAGCCGCACTGAGTTCAGCAATAAGTAGCCGTGACTATGCCGAGCAACAATATTCAGCAATGCAGAAAGCATTAAAAAGCGACGCCGTGTCCGTGATGGAGGTCAATAAAGCCAAGAGCACCCTTGAGCAGGCCGAGGCTTCAATAAAGACGGCTCGGGCGCAACTGGAGACAGCAAGAAAACAATTGAGCTACTGCTCAATCCGCGCGCCATATAGCGGACATGTCTCAGCACCGACAATGAGCGTGGGAGCATATGTAAGCGGAGCCGGATCTCCGGTAGTGCTGGCTAATCTATATGAAGATGCAACAATGTTTGCCGAGTTCTATATTGACGACAAATCAATGCAGAAAATATTGCTTGGAAAAGAGTCTGACAAAATAGATTTAGACTCCATCCCACTGTATTTCGAACAGGACATCAAAGGAAACTACATTGCAAAACTATCCTACATATCTCCGGAGGTTGATCAGTCCACCGGCACTCTGACTCTCCGTGCAAATGTTGACAATCACAATGGCCGACTCCAGGACGGCATGTATGTCAGCATCAACCTGCCATCAGAATCCGACCCCAAGGCCATACTCGTAAAAGACGCATCCATTGCCACTGACCAGCTTGGAAAATATATTTATGCTGTCTCAGACTCAAACAAGGTTGTCTATACTCCGATTCAAGCCGGGAGTGTGGTCCGGGACTCTATGCGCATTGTCACGGATGGTGTGAAGCCCGGCACCCGATATGTTGATAAAGCATTGCTGAAGGTCAGAAACGGGATGCAGATCAAACCGATCGAGACAAAATAACATTATCGTAAATCAGCTAAGAGTATGTTTTCAAAATTTTTCATTGACCGTCCGATATTTGCCATAGTTCTGGCAGTATTCATGATAATGGCCGGATTATTAACGGTGAAATCACTTCCGGTTGCCCAATATCCAGATATCACACCCCCAACAGTCATGGTTTCCGCCACCTACCCCGGTGCCGATGCCTCGACTGTCGCGTCAACAGTAGGTGTACCCATCGAAGAACAGATCAATGGTGTGGAGGATATGATGTACATGAGCTCATCATCTGGATCCGACGGAAGCTATTCACTGACCATTACCTTTGAAAATGGAACAGATCTCGACATGGCCACCGTAAAGGTACAAAACCGTCTGTCACTTGCCGAGCCAACACTCCCGGAATCCGTAAAACAACAGGGCGTGCAAGTAATGTCTCGTTCGAGCAATATCATAATGTTTATCGCTCTGGAGAGCGATGATCCGCAGCGATATGATGCGCTATATCTGACCAATTATGCAAAACTGAATCTTGTTGATGAATTGTCGCGTGTGGATGGTGTGGGACAAGTCGGAGCTTTCGGAGCCGGAGAGTACAGCATGCGTGTGTGGCTTAATCCGGATCTCATGCGCATACGCAATATCACAGCATCCGATGTGAGCGCGGCGATAGAGTCACAAAACATCCAGGTATCGGCCGGAACCGTCGGAGCCTCTCCCCTCCCGACAAATCCCAGTCAGTTTGAGTACACCCTCACAGCTACCGGACGCCTGACCACACCGGAACAATTCGGCGATATTGTGCTACGAACCGAAGCCGATGGATCAATGCTCCGGCTCCGGGATATCGCAAAAATAGAGCTTGGCAGCGAAGCTTACGGCAACAATGCCCTCGTCAGCGGAAATCAGGCCGGACTTCTCGGCATATATCAACTTCCGGGAGCCAATGCGCTTGAAGTGGCCTCCAAGGTTAAAGCGAAGCTTGATGATCTTCAGGAATACTTCCCCGAAGGCATCCACTACAGAGTGATCATGAACTCGACTGATTTCGTCACTGAATCTATTGATGATGTGCTGGTAACTTTCGTAGAGACAACTCTTATAGTAATGCTGGTTATCTTGCTTTTCCTTCAAAGCTGGAGAGCCGTCATTATTCCGATGATCACTATTCCGGTATCGCTGATCGCAACCTTTGCCGTCATGAAGCTATTCGGCTTTACGTTGAACACTCTGACATTGTTTGGCCTTGTACTTGCTATAGCTATCGTTGTGGACGATGCAATTGTCGTTGTGGAAGATTGTTCCCGAATAGTCGACGAAGGGAAAATGACACCACGGCAAGCAGCGGAAAAAGCCATGAGGGAATTGCAAGGGCCGGTGATCGGAGAGGTACTTGTTCTCTTGTCCGTATTTATTCCGACTGCATTTATCTCCGGCATAACCGGCGAATTATACAAACAATTCGCCCTTACCATAGCCGTATCAACAGCGTTCTCCGGTTTTAATGCCCTGACCTTCACTCCTGCCATGTGTGCATTATTTCTGCGACCGAGAAAGGCGCCATCAAAATTCTGCATATACAAGTGGTTCAATTCCGGATTTTCCGCCACACTAAACACATACATGAGAATCGTCGGGACATTCCTGAAGAAGCCTATCGTAGCAATTTGCGCTTATCTGCTTATAACCGGCGTGGCTTTCTGGGGTTTCATCAAGATGCCAACCAGTTATGTGCCGCAAGAAGACATGGGCTATTTCATGGGGTCTGTTCAATTGCCCACCGGAGCGTCTGTTGAGCGAACCGATAAAATCCTGGCTACTTGCGTTGACCGTCTGAAATCAATTCCGGAAGTTGACAATGTCATATCCATATCCGGATTCTCGTTCCTTGGCGGAAGCGGATCAAACATGGGAGCGCTTATGGTCACCCTCAAGCCATGGAGTGAACGCAAAGGAAAGAGCCGTTCGGCAGAAGCTATAATTGATGATTTTGAGAAGAAATGCGCAGATATTCAAGAAGCAGAGATCTTTGCCGTCAATCCGCCGGCCATCCCCGGACTGGGACTGTCATCGGGTCTTGAAATGCAGTTGCTGGATATAAACAACAAGGGATCACAAGCAATGGCCACCGCCTTGGAAAATATAATAGCCGAAGCGGAAAAAGATAGCCGGATAGCTTCTGTCACCTCACTATATGAGGGAGGCGTCCCTCAGTATAAACTGAGCGTCGACCGCAACAGAATCGAAACGCTTGGCCTTGATATCGCGGAGGTGTTCAGTTCTCTGACCGCATTCACCGGACAGGTCTATGTGAACGATTTCAATGAATTTGGCCGCGTTTACGAAGTGCAGCTGTCAGGCGATGCTTCATCACGTACCAATCCACAGGACGTGTTGCGGCTGTCTGTGAAAAATTCCAATGGACAAATGGTTCCATTCTCGTCATTCATGACTCTTGAACCAATAATAGGCCAAGCGTCGGTAGACCGCTACAACATGTACACAACCGCCTCTCTGACAGCAAGCCCATCGAAGGGCACAAGTTCATCAGAAGCCATCGCAGCGATGGAACAGGCCGTGAAAAAAGCTGTTGGAAATGAATATGGATATGCGTGGACCGGAGAAGCCTATCAGGAGACGCAAGGTGGCGCTACAATCAGCATTGTAATGATTTTTGCCGTCATAGTGACCATACTTGTCCTTGCCGCCCAATATGAGAGCCTGACCGATCCAATTGCAGTTGTGATCTCTATGCCAACCGCAATACTCGGCACGGTTATAGGATGCTTGTTTATGAGCCAGAGCATCAGTATTTACACTCAGATCGGTATTATACTCTTGCTCGGACTATCTGCAAAGAATGCAATCCTTATTGTTGAGTATGCCGTTGATTTCCGTAAGACGGGCATCCCAATCCGACAGGCCGCTTCAGATGCCGGACGTATACGATTCCGCCCTATCATGATGACTGCCATGGCTTTTGTTTTCGGTGTTCTTCCAATGCTATTTGCAACCGGTGCCGGAGCTTCCAGCAGGATTGCTCTTGGAACAGCCGTGGTCTTCGGCATGGCGATAAATGCAATTGTAGGCACCCTGTTTGTTCCTAACTTCTGGGAGCTGCTTGAAAGATTCCGTGAGAAACATCTCTCCGGACTATTCGCAGCCGGAACAAACAAGAATAATGCCACATCAGAGCAAGAGAATCAGGTCTAACCTGATTCTCAACCTATTGAGCGAACAAACAAGACTCAAGAGAACTTGAATTATATTTCTTTAACAAAAATATTCACCCCAATGTATTGCTAATTCAAAAATAGTCGCTACCTTTGCACTCACAAAACCGATACAACAATGCGGGGTGGAGCAGTGGTAGCTCGTTGGGCTCATAACCCAAAGGTCGTAGGTTCGAGTCCTGCCCCCGCTACTAAAAAAGAGATGATTCAAATATGAATCATCTCTTTTTCTTTTAAACCAAGCTCCACTCGCAAAGCTTTGAGCATTGCTCAAAATTAAGTAAATTTGCAGCTCCATTTACAAATCTCAACTTACCGATGGTCTCAATCAATAATCTAAGCGTAGAGTTCAGCGCAAAAGCCCTTTTTGACAATATCAGTTATGTGATCAACCGAAAGGACAAAATAGCCCTTGTAGGCAAAAATGGCGCCGGAAAATCAACTATGCTGAAAATTATTGCAGGCCTACAGAAACCAACTTCCGGCAGCGTCTCCATCCCTCAGGATATCACCATCGGCTATCTTCCGCAGCAAATGGAGATCAGCGATACACTGACCGTGATGGAAGAGGTGAGCAAAGCATTCTCCCATATCGATGAGATGCACGCCAGCCTCGATCGCTTAACGGCAGAACTCCAGCACAGAACCGACTACGAGAGCCCTGAATACGCAGAACTGATTGAACGCATGACATCTCTTTCAGAACTCATCGCCATGGAGGAAAGCGAGAATTCACTGGCCGAGATGGAGAAAACACTCCTTGGCCTTGGCTTCAACCGCGAAGATTTCAGTCGGCCAACATCGGAATTCAGCGGTGGATGGCGTATGCGTATCGAGTTGGCCAAAATCCTCCTTCAAAGGCCTGACGTGCTTTTGCTCGACGAGCCCACCAACCATCTTGACATAGAATCCATACAATGGCTTGAGCAATTCCTTATACAGAAAGCCAACGCCGTGGTACTCGTAAGCCACGACCGTGCGTTTATCGACAACGTCACAAACCGCACTATCGAGATCTCCCTCGGCAAGATCTACGACTATGCCGTAAACTATTCAAAATTTGTCGAACTACGCAAGGAGAGAATCGAGCAACAGACGCGTGCCTACATCAACCAACAAAAACAGATACAGGAGACGGAAGACTTCATTGAGCGCTTCCGCTATAAAGCCACCAAGAGCGTGCAGGTACAAAGCCGCATAAAGCAACTGGCCAAAATCGAGCGCATAGAAGTGGACGAAGTGGACACCTCACACCTCAGCCTCAAATTCCCTCCGGCTCCACGATCGGGCGACTATCCGATCATTGCAGACAACGTAGGTAAGCGATATGGTGACCATCAGGTGTTCGACAACGCCACATTCACCATCAAGCGTGGCGAGAAAGTGGCCTTCGTGGGCAAGAACGGAGAGGGCAAATCCACTCTCGTCAAGTGCATAATGAACGAGATTCCCTTCTCAGGCGACCTGAAAATAGGCCACAATGTCAAAATAGGATACTTCGCACAGAACCAAGCCCAGCTGCTTGATGGCGAAATAACTGTTTTCGACACGATCGACCGTGTAGCCGTGGGCGACATCCGGACAAAGATACGTGACATCCTCGGCGCATTCATGTTTGGCGGAGAAGCATCCGACAAAAAGGTAAAGGTACTGTCGGGTGGCGAGAAAACAAGGCTTGCAATGATCCGGCTGCTGCTTGAGCCCGTCAATCTGCTCATCCTCGACGAGCCCACCAACCACTTGGACATGAAAACCAAGGATATCCTGAAACAAGCCATAAAAGACTTCAATGGCACCGTTATCGTAGTCTCACACGATCGCGAATTTCTCGATGGGCTCGTAGAAAAAGTTTATGAGTTTGGCGGAGGCAAAGTACGGGAATGCCTCGGGGGCATATATGAATTTCTTGAAAAAAAGAAAATGGCATCACTCGCTGAACTCGAACTCAGCAAATCCCCGACCAAAACACAGGCCACAACTCCCGTCGGCAAAATCGCAGCAAAAGACACAAAACAAGCCGATACCCCATCGCCCACAAAGACCCCTCAGCATAAAATGAGTTATGCCGAACAAAAGGAACATGAAAAACTGATTAAACGAGCCCGTAAAGCCGTATCCGACGCCGAAGAGCTGATATCCTCTATTGAAAGTAAAATTGCCGAAATAGAGCAAACCATGGCCACAGGCGAGTACAATGCCGAGCTTTTCGATAAACACGCGAAGCTTCAGAAAGACCTCGACAACGCTATGAGCCAATGGGAATTGGCCTCAATGGATCTGGACACAATTATCGGCTAATAAATATCTTCAAGATCAATTCAAAGCATCCTGGACAATTTTAGACCCACGGATAGAATCCCGCTTAACATAATCACTGATAAGCGTATAGATCACAGCTTGAACCGGAGATAGCGAACCCTCCGGATTGCGCCCAAAAACAAGCTCTTCAACCAATGCGAAACCGATAGCCTTCCTGTCGGCGTCAGCCAATGCCTTTACCGTATTTATCACATGCGGAGTTAGAATTATCGAAGTATTATTCATGACACTAAGGATTAAAGCGGTTATAGAATTCTTTTTCTAATGCAAAGTTATAAGCATGTTGGGCAAAAATCAGGCACCACCATGTTAAACAAATCTATATTATCATTGTAGTAAGACGCAAATATCCGGCAGTATTGACACTTAAAACGAAATAAATCAACACGTTAAACAAAGCAACAATAATAAAAACAACCATACACAAAATGCAATCCCTAAATAATCCGGAAAATATTAACTGAAACACACATTTACACATCGATCTGTTAATCAAATGTAAATATGCTAAATTTTAGCACTTTAGGCGTGAATTTAACGCTTGTTAAACGATAAAGACAGGAGATTGATGTGTTTAAAGTACATAGACATCATTGTATTTCAGTGGTTTACAACTAAGTTTAGTGGTGTTTATATTAGTAAATTCACATGATTACATCTATAAACTACAAAATTGTTTGCAAAACAAAATTCACACAAACAGATATTTTACAATTCTAAAGTAGCTTTCCTGATTACGTTTGAAGCTGCGTATAATCCCATCCTTAGTTTTATTTTACAAATCCAATCCACCCCAGCTCTCACCCCAAACACTATTTACGAAACCAAAATAGCACACGAAAGCATTCTTAACGCATGCCACAATTATCTAATATCCATTATATTGCACTACAAAGATAAACAATAAGATTAAATGGACACACCCAATGCCGATCCTATGACCAAAAATAAGAACATACTACGCACTCTTGCGCAACGAACTCATTATACATCAAATAATTACATTATTAGCATAGAGTGTTAATTCAATGATAATAGATCGCATTTACATTTACAAATTCAAAAATCGCATACGATAATTAACAACAGAGAACCCCTTAATGCGATTGCAAATTTGCATATATGATTTTAATTTATTACATTTGCAAAATCAATCTTCAAAATCAAATTCACAAAATGGACATCGTTTCTCGTCTAAAAACATTCATTTCCTATCTGAATACTCCGGTCACTCAATTTGCCGACAATTGTTCCATACCTCGCCCTACCCTATCACAGCTCCTTAATGGGCGCAACAAGAAGGTTAGCGACGAACTTATTGGCAAGATCCACGAAGCATACCCGGAGCTTTCCGTCCTATGGTTAATGTTTGGCGAAGGAGACATGCTGCACAAAAAAAATATCGAAATCTCAGAGCCTGAACAAGAAGGCATTTTTGATTTTCAAGAAACACAAATCATTGATTCTGAAAGATTGACGCCCAGCATTGATTTTGGAGACGATAGAAACAAAATTTCATCAGAAAAATCATCAGGCACGATATCCACCCCAAATACATCTACCCTCAACGAGGAAGGAGACAACAGCATTATTCAAGACGAGATCCAAGCCATAGATTCCACTGACAACACCCCTACCATATCATTCCACCCAAACCAAACAAAAAAAATAGTAAATATTATCGTTTACTATAATGACAATAGTTTTGAATCGTTCGTCCCTGGATTTAGCGGAAAATCATAATTCCTAAATTAACGCTATCTCCCATATCCGCTCCAGCAGCTCATTGGTCTGCGGAATAGCCTGCAGTCGCTCCGCGAAGCCGTCGAAATCATTATATATCACAGAGGCCTCCGGGCGGACACGCCTTGCGATATGGGAGAGTAGTCCCGATCCGCCGAACAGGTCGACTAACACAGAATCCGCCGGATATCTCGCCACCGTCCCGGCGAACCGCCTCGTCGCGGTCCGTCACGGGATATTTAGAGCGTCGTACCTGCACCACATTGCATCGGCACTTCCACCCGTTAGGCGGAAAAAACTCCTCCCAAAAAGGATCCGAGAACGGGAGCGTCACGCCATTGAGGGCGGCATGTTCGGGGCGCAGGATGCATTACAAACACCTGGAACTACAGAACAAAATACATGATTAAAGCGTAATAATGTTATAGAATGCCATAACACTACTATTATTTATGAAACTCCGAAGATTTAAAATTTCAATCATCCTGATTTTATCAGCCTTTTGCATCACCCCAATTTTGGAATCTTGCGGAACGATGCATAGTTACTGGGGCGTTGAAAACGACTACTATGAAAGCTTTGATGGTCATGGACACCATCCCGGAAAAAAGAAACATCCCAAAAAGAAAAAATACAAAAAGCGCAAGAAACATCATCACGACGACTAACAACTCATATAATCAACAAAGCAGTCAACCCTGACAGGATTGACTGCTTCGTGTTATCTTATTAGAATTTGTTTTATCGTATTGCTTCAAGAAACTCACGCCGCAAATCAGCAGATCCGGAGAATGACCCTCTTGTGGCCAATGTCACCGTTGTCGACGACTGTTTCTCTACTCCCCTCATTTGCATACACAGATGCCGAGCACGGCACGACACTATGACACCCTGCGCACCCAGTTTCTCATATAGCGTATCACATAATTGCTCTGCGAAACGCTCCTGAACTTGCAAACGTCGGGCAAACAAATCAACAATACGCGCAATCTTGCTAAGCCCTACGATCTTCGCCCCCGGAATATAGCCAACGCTTACCGTGCCAAAAAATGGCAGGATATGATGCTCGCAAAGCGAATAGAACTCTATATCCCTCACTATGACCATATCATTACCCGGAGCTTCAAACATAGCATTATGGATTACAGAATCCACATCCTGACGATAGCCACGGGTCACGTAGTATAAAGCCTTTGCCGCACGCATAGGTGTATCCTTCAACCCCTCGCGTTCTACATCCTCACCGATCAGCCGGATAATCGCTTCATAGTGGGATGCTATTTCTTTAATAATTTTATCTGAGTCGGCAGTGCTATTTGCCATCTGATTCTAAATTGGAAGTAATTAAAAAAATGAAATACGAAGCCCGGAGCAAGGAGCATCAATCACCCTCCCTCATGCGCTGTCGGACAACGTGTACTTCTCTTGAATATGACGGGAATGCTTTCTTAATCTTTTCAGCAGCTGATTCCGCCTCTTCCCGATTCACGAATTTACCAACGCGCAGTTGCCAATATGGCGAATCCCATTTCAGCTCTATCGGATATTCAGGAAAGCGACGCGCGACAGCACTACGCTTCTGCTGTCCTTCCTGATGCGATTTTTCCCCCTTGCTGTCACTGAACACCTGGACGCGCCAATATGTGCGCATAGTTGAACGGCGATCGTTTGACTGCTGCGAAGCATTGGCAGAAGGCAGGAGTAGAAGCCTGACATCATCCGGAATAACCAGTTCGTGAAAACCACTCTGCTCGATATGATCGACAATTGACGGCTGCACACTATTGTCAGGAGTCTGAGCACCCGATTGCAATGCCACACAGAGCATCGACGGAAGTACTGCCCACAGTTGCGTTCTTAAATTCATATATACGTTGTTTTATCCGGTTCAGGGTAAAATTTAGGCTACAAAAATACAAAAATATATTCTTGTAGCCTAAAAATATCGTCGGCAATATTAACGGATCCGTATTTCCTATTGTAGGAGCCGGATCCGTAACAGATAATTACTCGAAAGCAGTTACAATACCCATGAACGACTCAGCGTCCAGAGATGCGCCGCCAATCAGACCGCCATCAACATTGGGTTTTGCAAAAAGTGCTTTAGCATTGCTGGGCTTGCAGCTTCCGCCATAGAGGATCGAAGTGTTTTCAGCAACTTCTTTACCATATTTGTCGGCAATGACACCACGGATAAATGCGTGCATTTCTTCAGCCTGATCATCAGTTGCGGTTTTGCCGGTACCGATAGCCCATACGGGTTCGTAAGCCAGAATCAGTTTTGAGAAATCTTCAGCTGAAAGGCCGAAAAGAGCGTCAACGATCTGCGACTTAACAACGTCGAAGAATGTACCGTTCTCGCGTTCCTCAAGAACCTCACCAATGCAGAAAATCGGAGTCAGATTGTTTTCAAGAGCAAGAGCCACCTTTTCCTTAAGAATCTCAGAGGTCTCGCCATAGTACTGACGACGTTCGCTGTGGCCAAGGATCACATAGTTTGCACCGGTAGAAGCAACCATCGGAGCAGAAACCTCGCCGGTATATGCGCCGGAACGATGATCCGCACAGTTTTCAGCACCAAGACCAAGCTTGTTCTTGTCAATGATTTCATTGATCGAAGCAAGATGAGTGAAAGGAACTGCGATAATGACATCACACTTGGGTGTCACATTCTTAAGAGCCTCATTCACGTCTTTTGCAAGCTTCAGACCTTCAGGCAATGTGGTGTTCATTTTCCAGTTACCTGCAACAATGTTTTTTCTCATTTCTATGATATATTAAGCGTTAAAAATTTAAACGTTGATTTGTCAGTGCAAAAATACCTATTTTTTTTCTGATTGCCGAGCATTCGGCCTCATTTTTGACATCCACACTGCGAGATAACGACTTTTCTCCAGCATATACACCAGACAATAGAATGCAAACAGAATCAATGATGCCACGGCAAGCAGATGGCCTCCGGAAAAAGACAAGTTACGCAATAGCTCTTGCTGATTTTCCGACATGGCTATCCGGTCCACATCTATCGAGGGCAACGACCTTTTCCACATAATTTTACCATCCTCAACATAGACAGCGGCGACAACGCCACGGGCCAACTCTTTCAAGACAGTCGGCTCCGCCCGGTAGATGGGATATGTGGCCATGGAAAGATCGCGCCAACCATTAATCTCCGACTCCGGCATTGCGGCGATCTCTATCATGGAGCCCCCGATGGAATCCATGCAATGCTGGAGTTCATTTATCGCATAGGTATATGAAATATTGACACGTCTACGATCAGGGATAACGATAAGCAGTTGCGGTTCATCAGCCATTATGACATCTTCTGTCACTTCAGAATCTCCATCATAAACAACCAGCTCAGTCCTTTCATCAACAGAACCGGCCACAAGTTTGCGATCGACAAAAGTCCATGTGGAATCCGGCAAATCCGATTCTCCGAACGAGGCCTGATGCCCATCCTTCTCATATATGAATTCAAACTGAGGTTCAGACCCGGCATCTTCGGAATCATCCATATCAACATCCGAGACAGCAAGACGCGTCCCTACCGGGAATGAACGGAAATCAACAAGAGGTTGAATATTATAACCGAACATCCCGACTGCCAGAATATAGACAGCCGCAGCAACAGCCGGCACCCACTGTATATAAGGGTTGAACAGACATGCCACCTGGCGGTTCCACATAATCAACAGCACGATCGCCACTGTCAGGAATATATTCTTCAAGAATGTGGCACCATTTGATATAATAAGAAAGTCACCGAAGCAACCGCAATCGGCCACGGGATTGGCAATGAAGATATAGAACGACAATGGCAACATGAATGCCATCATCAGGAGCAACAGCCATGGGACACTACGCCGGTACGACCCGATCAAAAGCATCAATCCGAGCAAAAACTCGGAAACAGAAAGCGCCAATGCCGTCATCACATACAGTGAAAGAGGCAGATCTATTGACCAGACAATGAAATATTCCTCAATCTTGTAAACTACGCCCCAAAGATCAATACACTTTGTGAGTCCGGACATGACAAACGTTGCCCCGACCAGCAATCGAAGCAACCAGACTATTCCGGTTTTGGTCTTTTTCCCCGGAGTCAATCTGAGAGATGAAATCATTCCGATAGTTTTATTATGCCAAAAACAGCGTAATTGACCATATCGAGATAATTGGCATCAATACCTTCCGATATGATTGTAGCACCATCATGATCCTCAATCTGCTTGGTGCGCTGAATCTTTGCAAGTATAAAATCAGTATAGGAATTAATGCGCATAGACCGCCATGCCTCGTCATAATCATGATTTTTGGCTATCATAAGCTCCCTTGCTTCGGCCACATAGCGATCATACAATTCCAATGCTTTATCATTTGAGATATCGACCTGATCAACAAATCCTTCTTTGAGCTGAATCACGCCGATTATTCCATAATTGACTATGGCTATGAATTCAGGAAGTATACCCTCCGAAACCATCGCTGTCCCTTTAGTCTCCAAAGACCTTATGCGTTTTGCCTTGATATAGATCTGATCGGTGATGGAACAGGGACGCATTATACGCCATGAAGCCCCGTAATCCGACAATTTCTTAACAAATATATCTCGACATGCAGCAAGCGCAGAGTCAAATTCCTTTATAGTTGTATCCATCGTTGAAGTTTTCCACAAAAATACGCAAAAAATTTCAAAAGATAAAAGCCGCGCCGTGAATCAGATCATGATCCACGGCGCGATATTCAGTTATAGATAAAGAGCAATCAGCGTTGACGGTTTGTCTTGGATACGTATCCGACAAATACAAGTATAAATGCAACCAATGATAATCCTGCGCCAATCGAGGGAAGAATCACGCCATTTCCGGTTACAAACAATGTTGCTACTAAACAACCAATGGCAATAAGAGCAAAAATAAATGCTAAAACGATTAAGAATTTCATGACGATATATGTTTTTAAGTTATTGATCTGTTTTATATTCATAACAATAGCAATCGCAATATGGATGTGAAAATTTTAATATTTTAACATATCTGCACAAAAAGCCATGTAACTCAAAGAGCCATGGCGTTCCGGCCATGGCTCTTCACAAATAAAAAATCGTTATATCGTTGATCAACGGAGCGATTCCCAGTATTTGGACTCGTCAACGAAATCAGCACCCAGGTTATAATAGATACGATACAAGTTGTCGGGAACAGAAGAATATTTGACATCATCAATGTCGTAAGCCTTCTTCAGCAGATCGGCTGCCTTCAGCATGTCGTCCTTATAATCAAGTATGTTGGAATTTACATTTTCAAGCTGAGCCTTATCTACGGTCTGAAGAATAGCCTGTGCGAGATAGAAATTGGCATCACCATAGTTAGGATTATATTCCAAAGCCTTTGCAAGCACACCCTGAGCGGCATTGAAATCTTCACTACGGAAATCAATAATACCCTTGATGGTGTAAAGTTGTGCAAGAAGTTCAGAATTATCAGGGGAGGTAGATGCAATTGCTTCGTCTACATACTGGATTGCACCGGGATAATCCTCGCTATCGAGTTTATTATTGATCAACTCACCGATGAAAGAGATATCTGCGGTTCCATATTTGTTATATCCTTCCTGAGCGAATTTGGTCTTCATTGCCTTATCCTCAAGACGATTTGAAGCAATGATGCCGTATGTGTACACATCAGGATTCTGATATCCGGTCTCAAGAACCTTATTCAGTTTCTTTATAGCTTTCTCAACCTTAGCTTTATCCTGCTGGATCTGATCGCTTGCAAGCATACAGTTGGCCTGATAGAACATTGATTCACCAAGAAGTGTATCAGCGAGCTGCGCAGGAGCTTCCTTGCCGAGCAAAGGATTGGTGGGCAGAGAAACATACAGTTCCCATGCATTATAAGCATCATCGAAGTCGTTAGCCTGCATCAGGAAGATTGCTGCAGTACGGAGATAGGGATAACCGCCGTTTATAGTTTTGAGTATCTCTTTACTCTTCTTGGGTTTGATCTTTCCTTTTTCATCAGGAATGCTGTCGAGTTGAAGAGCTTTCAGATAATAGTCATAGCCATCTACATAAGCCACGCCGGCCTGTTTCTTCTGATCTGCGCTTAGAGTCTGTCCGACCATCTCCTGCTTATATGCATTATCAAACAGACCGAAACCTGCCTTACCGGCGAGATACCATGGCATCATGGTATTTGCAGTCTCGGCATTTGTCAACGCCGGTTTGATTGACTGAAGAGCTTTTGCATAGTCAGGATTTCCCGACTTTAGTTCATGCTCAACATCCTTGACAACGGAGGTCTGAGCCACAGCTGCGAAAGCGGTGAAAAGACCGAGTCCGATTAAGCTGACTTTTTTCATAAGGGGATTTGTTTAATTTATTAAGGTAAGATTATTGTTCGTTTTCAAAATCATCGTCCTGGAGATCTGATTCTGTGTAAGAATCCTGCTCTGCATCAAGCGAAGCATCTTCAAGCGGGATGGCATCTATCGGGCGATCTGAAGCATTTTCTTCAATTTCATGCTCTATGGCTTCCTCATTATCCGAGTTCACACAGCATACTGAAGCTATAACATCGTTACGCTTCTCAAGGTTTATCACACGGACACCTTGCGTAGCGCGACCCTGCACTCTGACGTCAGCCACCTTCATTCGGAGTGTGATTCCGCTCTTGTTGATGATGACAAGATCATTATCATCATTGACACTCTTGATAGCCACCAGACGACCAGTCTTATCCGTGATATTCATCGTCTTGACACCCTTGGCACCACGGTTAGTGATGCGATAGTCATCAAGGACAGAGCGTTTGCCAAAGCCGTTTTCAGAGATAACCATCACGGTGTTTTCAGTTTCAGGCTCCATGCATATCATACCGACAACAGCATCATCGCCACCATCAAGAGTCATGCCGCGAACACCTGTCGACATACGGCCCATCTCGCGGACTTTACTTTCATGGAAACGAATGGCGCGACCATTGCGGTTAGCCATTACAATCTCAGAGTTGCCGTCAGTGAGAGCTACATCGATCAACTTATCGTCATCACGGATAATGATAGCGTTGACACCATTTGCACGAGGACGAGAGTAGGCCTCAAGGCTCGTTTTCTTGATCACACCATTCTTTGTGCAGAACACAAGGTTATGAGATGTCACGAATTCCTTGTCGGCAAGACCTTTCACACAGATAACCGCATTAACCGCATCATCCGGTTCAATATTAAGCAGATTCTGGATGGCACGACCCTTGGTATTCTTGGCTCCCTCAGGCAACTCGTAGACCTTCAACCAGTAGCAACGCCCCTTTTCAGTGAAGAACAGAATATGGGAGTGCATTGATGCCGGATAGATATATTCGATGAAGTCCTCATCACGGGTATCGCTACCCTTAGCGCCCACTCCGCCGCGGTTCTGAGTGCGGAACTCAGAAAGCGCCGTGCGCTTGATATATCCCATGTGGGAAATGGTGATGATCATATCATCATCTGCATAGAAATCCTCAGCGTTGAAATCGCCGGCTGTATAATCGATATCAGTACGACGTTCATCACCATATTTATCACGAACCTCTTCCAACTCAGACTTGATCAGATTCCAGCACACAACCGGATTTGAGAGAATCTCTTCCAGACGTGCGATCTCAGCCATGAGTTCTTCGTAGTTAGCACGGAGTTTATCCTGTTCCAGACCGGTGAGCTGCTTGAGTCGCATTTCAACGATAGCTGCTGTCTGTGCATCGGTCAGATTAAAGCGTTCTGTCAACCTCTGACGGGCTTCTTCCGTAGAAGCAGAAGAACGGATAATATGGATAACCTCATCAATATTCTGCGAGGCAATGATCAGACCTTCGAGGATATGGGCACGTTCCTGAGCCTTACGCAACTCAAACTTGGTTCGGCGTGTAACCACTTCATGACGATGGTCGATGAACGCCTCCAGCATCTCTTTCAGATTGAGAGTTTTCGGACGACCATTCACAAGTGCCACATTGTTGACGCTGAACGAAGCCTGCATCTGGGTCATCTTGTAGAGTTTATTCAACACCACATTGGCATTAGCATCGCTTTTGAGCTTGATGACAATACGCATACCCTTGTAGTTACTTTCGTCGTTGATATCGGCGATACCATCAAGTTTCTTCTCAGTCACAAGGTCGGCAATATATGAAATAAGGAGAGCCTTGTTCACATTGTACGGGATCTCAGTGACAATTATATTATCGTGATTGTGTTCCGTCACGATCTCAGCTTTGGCGCGGATCAGTATGCGACCACGACCGGTTTCAAAAGCATCGCGCACACCATTGTAACCATAGATAGTACCTCCGGTTGGGAAATCGGGAGCCTTGATGTGCTGCATCAGGTCAGCCACGGTCAGATCACGGTTATCGATCAGCGCAACGCAGGCATTGATCGCTTCCGTCAAGTTATGTGGCGGAATATTTGTGGCCATACCGACCGCAATACCGGAAGCACCGTTTACAAGCAGATTCGGGAATCGTGTCGGAAGGACAACCGGTTCACGACGGGAGTTATCATAGTTAGGTTGAAAATCGACCGTATCACTATCAATATCACTAAGCATTTCCTCACCAAGCTTCTGGAGACGCACCTCAGTGTAACGCATAGCCGCAGCTCCGTCACCATCGACAGAGCCGAAGTTTCCGTGCCCGTCAACGAGGGTGTAACGCAGCGCCCAGTCCTGAGCAAGACGTACAACTGTTCCATAGATAGATGAGTCGCCGTGGGGGTGATACTTACCCATCACCTCACCGACACAGTTGGCCGATTTCTTATGAGGATGATCTGAGGTGTTGCCCATCTCGTTCATTCCGAAGAGTACTCTTCGGTGCACGGGCTTCAGTCCGTCACGGACATCAGGCAACGCACGCGACACGATAACCGACATAGAATAGTCGATATATGCCGACTTCATTTCGTTTTCAATATTGATCTTCAATATACGATCTTCTTCCAACATGACAATTTTGCTGTATTATCTTTAATTTGGTTATTCATTCTTATTCGTTTTCAGCTGCCGGACAGCATAAGCAACCACGCCGTTCCATCCACGGAAAACATCAAGCAAAGATAGCGATTTTTTACCAATTCTCACGCCTTTTGAAGCCAAGTTTTATCTTTTTTCACTTTCGATTTATCTTTTTTGATTTAATAATCGTTTTTAATATAGTTTTGGCACAATTATTGCTAACTTTACATTTCCGTAAACCAAAAGCATACGAATGATTTTTTCACGCATATCTAAAGAAGTACAGGAATTGCTGGCCACGTGTCCGTCGATCGCGACGCGATACAATACGCCGGTGATCGGTCCGGAGCATGTTCTCTTCGCCATTCTGACAAAGGGCGACCAGACATTCACGGAATCCTTGTCCCGACGTTTCCCTGCCATTCATGACCTGACATCCATACTCAACGATCACCTGCTCCATGTTGGGGCCGACAACACGGAGATGATAACAGAAGATCAGATCCGCGTCAGTGACCTGACACAGAGAGTGATCACGCTGAGTGTTCTTGAAGCAAGAAAACAGAAGAAAATGGAAGCCGGTATAGAGCATCTTCTGCTTTCAATATTCCACACCCCAGACGTATTGACAATGAAATTCATCAAACCTTTTTCAGACAACGAGATCAACTATGAATCCCTATCCCAATGGCTTGCCGGCAATGACTCCGCCAAGCCCTCCATGGGTAGCGATTTCACCGAGGAGGACGATGACGAAATGGACACTCCGCCGTCATCAAAAGGAACCCCTGAGACATCCGGAAACGAACGGCAGCAGAGCGCATCAAAGGCTGGATCCGGCGTGCGCAGAGGTGCAGACACCCCTACACTCGACAAGTTCGGCCACGACATGACACGTGCCGCTGAAGAAAACCGCCTTGATCCGGTTGTCGGCCGCGAGGTTGAGATTGAACGTCTCGCGCAGATCCTGAGCCGACGTAAGAAAAACAACCCTATTCTGATCGGAGAGCCCGGAGTTGGAAAGTCTGCCATCGTCGAGGGGCTCGCCCTGCGCATTGTCCAGAGAAAAGTGTCGCGAGTCCTGTTCAACAAGCGCGTGGTATCGCTCGATATGGCTTCGATCGTTGCCGGCACCAAATACCGTGGCCAATTCGAAGAGCGTATCAAAGCTATCCTCAACGAACTTGCCGGGAACCGTGATGTGATCCTCTTTATAGATGAGATCCACACTATTGTCGGTGCCGGAAACGCAGCCGGCTCAATGGATGCAGCCAACATGCTCAAGCCGGCACTTGCCCGTGGAGAGATCCAGTGCATCGGAGCGACAACCCTTGACGAATACCGCACCAACATTGAAAAAGATGGTGCGTTGGAACGACGCTTCCAAAAAGTGATGGTTGAACCCACATCCGAAGAAGAAACGCTGACCATCCTAAACAACATCAAGGATAAATATGAAAACCATCATAATGTCACCTATACACCGGAAGCGCTACAGGCGTGCGTCAAACTGACAGAACGCTACATGACCGACCGCAACTTCCCCGACAAGGCTATCGACGCTATGGATGAGGCCGGATCCCGTGCCCACATAACCAACATATCCGTTCCGGCAGAAATTGAAACACTGGAACGAGAGATCGAGGAAGCTTCCGTCAGCAAGCTCAATGCCGCACAGAATCAAGATTTTGAAAAGGCTGCCCGTTTCCGTGACAAAGAGCAGGATCTGAAACGTGAACTTGAAATAGCGAACAAGAACTGGGAGAAGGAACTTGAAGCCAACCGACAGACGGTTGATGACGAGAAGGTGGCTGAAGTTGTAGCGATGATGACCGGAGTTCCGGTACAGCGCATAGCGCAAGCCGAGGGTCGACGTTTGAGAGAGATGACTCCACGGCTGCAAAGCGAGATCATAGGCCAGGACAAAGCCATAGAGAAGATCGTCAAGGCCATACAGCGCAACAGGATAGGCCTAAAAGATCCGAACAAGCCAATCGGCACATTCATGTTCCTCGGCCCGACCGGTGTCGGCAAGACCCATCTTGCGAAAAAACTTGCCGAGTATCTTTTTGACTCTGCCGACACCCTGATCCGTATTGACATGAGCGAATATATGGAAAAATTCACCGTGAGCCGACTCGTCGGTGCGCCTCCCGGATATGTAGGATATGAGGAAGGAGGACAATTGACTGAAAAGGTGCGCCGTCACCCCTACTCGGTTGTCCTGCTGGACGAGATAGAAAAGGCACACCCGGATGTCTTCAACCTGCTTCTACAGGTGATGGATGAAGGACGATTGACCGACAGCCTCGGACGACGTGTGGATTTCAAAAACACGATCATAATCATGACATCCAACATAGGAACCCGACAGCTTAAAGACTTTGGCACCGGTGTCGGTTTCACCACTCCGTCGGCAAACGACAAGAGCTATACCCATGGTGTGCTTCAGAAAGCACTTCAAAAAGCCTTTGCCCCTGAGTTTCTGAACCGAATTGACGATATAATCATGTTTGACTCTCTCGACAAAGAGGCTATATTCAAGATCATCGATATAGAGCTATCGGGATTCTATAAACGGCTGACAGATCTTGGGTATAAGCTCAATATCAGCGAGGAAGCGAAAACATTCATCGCCGAACGCGGCTACGATGCACAATATGGCGCACGACCTCTCAAGCGAGCGATCCAGAAATATCTGGAGGACAATCTTGCCGAGCTGATCATAAATGGCGACATTCCTCAGGACAGCACAATCAACGTTGACCTTGATCCGGAAAAGAAAGAGATCGTCACCAATGTAGTGACAGAATAGCCATTTTGTCAGTTCCTATTGACAAAATTTCACATAAAATGCCATACTTCGAGTGTGGCATTTTTTTTGCTGAATTGTTTTTCAGTTAGAAATTTCAAAAAACAAAAACATATGACAGCACAAACTGGTAAAATCGGGGTAACAACCGACAATATCTTCCCCGTAATCAAAAAATTTCTTTACAGCGATCACGAGATTTTCCTTCGCGAACTGGTCTCCAACGCTATTGACGCCACACAGAAACTAAAGACCCTATCCTCTTTCGGAGAATTCAAAGGAGAGCTCGGCGAAATGAATGTACGCGTCAGCATTGACAAAGAAGCCGGCACACTGACTGTCAGCGACCGAGGTATAGGCATGACCGCTGAAGACGTGGATAAATACATCAATCAGATAGCGTTCTCGGGGGCCGAGGAATTCCTTGAGAAATATAAGGACAACGCCAATGCTATCATCGGACACTTCGGACTTGGTTTCTATTCTGCTTTCATGGTTGCCAAGAAGGTTGAAATCCGCTCACTAAGCTACAAAGAAGGTTCAGAAGCTGTTCGCTGGGAATGCGACGGCTCTCCTGAATACACCATGGAGAAGATTGAGAAATCAGACCGCGGAACCGATATCATCCTCTACATTGACGATGAGAATAAGAAATTCCTTGAACAAGCCGAGGTAGACCTCCTTCTGAAAAAATACTGCCGTTTCCTCCCCGTTCCGGTAATCTCCGGTAAAGAGCAGGAATGGCAAGACGGCAAGATGGTGGATACCGACCGTGATAAAGTGGTCAACGCTACCGAACCGCTATGGACACGCAAGCCCAGCGAACTGACAGATGATGACTACCGCAAATTCTATCATGAGCTATATCCCGGACAGGAAGATCCATTGTTCTGGATCCATCTGAACGTTGACTATCCGTTCAACTTGACCGGCATTTTATTCTTCCCCAAGATCAAGAATAATTTCGAGATCACCAAGAACCGCATCCAACTGTATTGCAACCAGGTCTTTGTAACAGACTCTGTTGAAGGTGTAGTTCCCGAGTTCATGATGCTTCTCCAGGGTGTGATTGATTCTCCCGACATTCCTCTGAACGTTTCGAGAAGCTATCTTCAGTCAGATACCGCCGTCAAAAAGATCTCCGGTTATATCACCAAAAAAGTGGCATCACGCCTTGAAGAAATATTCAAAGCTGACCGCGCTGACTTTGAAAAGAAATGGGACGATATCAAGATCTTCATCACCTATGGCATGCTGACAGATCAGAAATTCTGCGACGCAGCAATGAAATTCGATCTTGTTAAAGACACCGAAGGCAAATATTACACTCTCGAAGAATACCGCACACTGATCGAAGGCAGCCAGACCGACAAAGATGGTGACGTTGTCTACCTCTACACGACTGATCCTGTGGCTCAGTACACTTACATCAACGATGCCACCGAGAAGGGATATAACGTTCTCGTTATGGACGGACAGCTTGACAGCCATTTCATCGGCATGCTTGAATCAAAGATCGAGAAATCACGTTTTGTCCGTGTTGACTCGGATGTTGTCGACAACCTCATACCTAAATCCGATAAGCGTCAGGCCGATCTGACATCACAGCAGCGTGATATGCTGACTGAGATGTTCCGCTCCCAGGTTCCGGCAGTTGAGAAAGCAGAGTTCCTTGTATCGTTCGAGGCTCTCTCCGCCGAGGCAAACCCGATTCTGATCACACAGAACGAATACATGCGCCGAATGAAAGATATGGCTGCAATGCAACCCGGCATGAGCTTCTATGGCGAACTGCCCGACAGCTACAATCTCATTGTCAACACAGAAAGTCCGGTGATCAAACGTATTCTTGCTGATGCTGATGCAACCCTTATGCCACAGCTACAGCCCCTGTTCGACCAGATTGCTGAAAACAACTCAAAGTCAGAAGCTATCCGCAATGAAGCAAAAGATGGCAAACCTGACGAAGAACAGCAGAACCAGATCAAACAGCACGACGAGACAGCAACCCATCTGCGCACAGAGCAGAACAAACTGTCGAAAGAATATGCCGGTTCACAGCCTTTGGTAAAACAGGTGATAGATCTCGCACTGCTTGCCAACGGACTTCTTCGCGGTGCAGACTTGAACGCATTTATCCGCCGTTCTGTAAGCCTTCTCTGATAAACCAAACAGAAAGAATCATATACTCAGTCACCCGGACCGATCGGTCCGGGTGACTTTTTTTCGTAGAGATCCTAAATCAATTGGACAAATCTCACTTCAGATAGCGAGAAAGAAGGGTCTCATAATCCGACGTTGCCTTGAAGCGAACAATAGCGGTGTCAATCTTTTCGGCAAGTTCAGCAGCATCGCGGCGCATGGCCCAAGCCTGAAACTGAGTAAACGACACATTGGTCATCACATCCAGTGTCGGAGAATCCTTTGCCATTGCTTTTGCCACCTGTTCGTTGACCACGCAAAGCTGTATTTCTCCTATCGATGTCAACAGAGCCAATAATTCAGCTCCATATTGCTCATCGTGTTCAATGTAGATGGTGTCACCGATCTCAGCCGACAGGTTGTGCAACCGTGTTTCGGCAGGTGAATTAGCCACAACCCACACACGACGGCCGGCAAGATCCAGCACCGACTTCACCGGTTCAGCATCGACAGCCCCGAGGGAAGATGTGTCACGGTGTTGGAGAAGCACCTGCCTGTCAAGATAAACCGGTTCGGTAAAACGATACATCCGTTGAAAATCAGTGGTGACAGGGAGATCGGCCACCACAACGTCAACAAGGCCGTCGTTAAGATCGCGCAAAGCCCGGTCAAGCGATGTTACAGGATGGAATTTTACCGGAAAACCTGCAATCCGAGCCACTTGTACCATAATATCATGGCTCAGTCCACCGAGAGTGTCGCCATAGGTGTAGAGCGACATGGGCGAATAGTCAATAGCGACATCAATAGTGTCGCCGCCGGATTTACCCGTTCCCCCATCAGAAGAAATGATCTCAGACGAAGAACAGCCACGAAGCATCGACATGAGAATGATCACACCAAGCAACAGCAGCACAAGGAGAGCCAGAACGCGCCAACTTTTTCGATCAAGCGGAGTCATGGCAGATCAATTTGCGAAATCCACGGAAACACCCATCTGGAAACGACGCGGATTCATAGGATAATGGGGCATTGCAAAATAGTTATCTCCTGTCATGCCCTGATTCACATGCGACATCATGATATAGAACCGCGCCCGTTTCAACTTCATATTGGCATAGACATTGATAAACGGATAATTGCCAACTTTTATCTCCTGCTGATTGCAGAACGTCATTGTTGCCGGCTGATAATTAGGTGCATAGTACTTTGTATAGTAGTCGCAATCAAGACCGAAATCAACATACAGAACCTTTGCCACACGGAATCGCAGGAATAGATTCGAGTATATGGCCAACTTAGGCAACGGGATGACCGACTGATCCGACGATGTCTGGAATGTCACCTTGTTCCGCCAGTTCAGAATTCCGACCCGGAAATTCTGCTGCAACGAAGCGCTGAGTACCTGAACGCTACCGCCGTGCTGGACAGGAAGCGACTGGTCATTGAAATAGATCTTATTCTGAATGTTTTCTACGCCAACATTAATCAGGGTTGATGTCTGAGGGATTTCCAACTCACCTCCAAAACGCAACCGACGCGTCTTTCCAAAATCGTTATGCCAGATGAAATAGTTAGAGACATAATTCTTTAGCAGATAAGGCGCAGCTTCATTCGCAAAAAGGCCGTAAGCTGTCACACGCACCGAGTCGCCAAGCAAACGGAATCTGGCGGAAGCACGGCCATCGACATGCACCTCTCCTGCCGCCGCACCGACAACACCCAGACGCGCTGTGGCCTCATAGCGCAACAAAGATCCCTGCTGCTTTGTGAGCTGCGCACCTACCCACAGCAGATTTTCAGTAGCTTTTGAAGCTACACGCTGGTCATAGGGATATGGGGTAAGAGTCTCCGGACGCCCCTCTCCATTGATTGCAATCGTATCAGGACCTTGAGTGTAGCGGCGTATCTCATGAGTCATATAGGCAGAAAGTCCGGCTTTTGCATATTTGTTGAAACCTTCAAGCAGAGCAACGCCAACGGTGTTACGCAATGACCAATAGCTCGTGGGATCGACAGAGGGGCCGTTTGTCAGATAGCTATTCTGCCAAAAATCAGCAGCTTCAGTTGGAGAGCCGTTGAAGAACGTATGATGACCGTCGTTGTAATCGAAAGTCCAGATAAAAGAAGTGACCGGCACATAATAACGATGTTCGACCGTATCGCCCGGAATAGTATCATTAGGAGGCGTAATACGCCAGAAGCCAAGCTTGTAGCGATGGTTCATATAAAACTCCTGGCCTTTCAACCGGGTACGAGCAGCGGTGAGGCGTGTCGGGATAGTCTTAGCATCGATCGAAGTCTGACCGCCTTGGAGCTGGGCAGGATCAGTGATGTAAAGATCGTCCGTTATTCCGCCATTGTCCTGATTAAGGCCATTATAGTGGTTGAAAAACGCCTGATATTCATAACGGTCGCCAATATATGAACTCGATAGTCCCCACATCATGTTTTTAACGGCCTGATAGTTGTAGGATCCTTTTGAATACAGGTAATCGAGATTTGCGCCGAACTGCAATTTTTCATTGACATTGCCGGAAAACACAGCCTGAAGTCGATCCTGCTTGTTCTCACGTCCACCACCGGTGTTGTAGCTCACCAACGTCATTGGGATGCGAGTGTTGTAGAACCGATGGTCGCCTTGCATGGGAAGCCATGTACGCAGGGCGTCACGGAAAAAGAAATCACTCGTTGGCTGGCGATCAAAATAGATCATAGTCTCACCCGATGCGCCGAGATTTCCAGTTGAAGCATAGGCAATAGACTGAGCCGAAGGGACAGAACGCTGTCCGTAGTTATATAAAGCCGTGTCAATATCGGCAGGTTCGTGCACGCCAAGCGGTGGCAGCAGCTGCCACGCATAGGATGGAGCCACCTGCGGTTTTTTAGCACCAAATACGTTAACCGACAAGGCGCTACACAATATCACGGCAAAAATTAGTCGTAGATTTTTCATATCAGCGCAAAGTTACGCAAATTTCCGCGACCAGCCAACGTTTTGCATGCGAACCAACAGCTTTCAAAAATTTTTCACACAAAAGCGCAGAAAAGCACAAAAAGAGTGAAATCCTGCCGTAACTTTGCAACCGGGAATGAGGGGGTGTTATAGAGTGTGAGAGTTTAGAGTGATTTTTCAAGGCGGCGGACAACATGAATGCTGATTTCGTAGAGCAAATAGAGCGGCATGGCAACCAGAAGAAGCGTCATAACATCGGGGGGAGTTATGACAGCAGCCAAAAAGAGGATGATGATCAGAGCATGCCGCCTGTAAGCTTTCATGAAACCGGATCTGATGAATCCGAGCCGAGCGAGGATATAAGCGAGGACGGGGAGCTGGAATACCAATCCCATCAATAGAGTCAGCGTAACGAACGTGGATATGTAGCTGTCGAGAGTGATCATGCTGACTACATCCGGTGCTACAGAATACGTTCCGAGAAAACGGAATGAGATAGGGAACAATATGAAATAGCTCATCAGCACACCGATAGCAAACAACAGATAAACTGTCAGAACAATAGGCACAGAGTAACGTCGCTCATTGTCCAACAGCGCAGGAGCAACGAACCGATAAAGTTCAAACACAATGAACGGCGATGCGAAAAGCAGTCCAAGATATAAAGACGTTGCAATATGCGTCATAAATTGCGACGAAAGATCAGTAGCGATCAGATTGACATGAAATTCACCGAATGCAATGTCGAAACCGAGATAACCCATAGCATGGGAAATCATGCGATAAGTAATAAAGTCCCATTGCCCGGGCGCAAGAAGTAATTTAAAAGTAAAATCCTTAAATATGAAAACCACAGCACTTAATACTGAAACAACAGTAACAACACGAATAAGCAATTTCCGGAGGACATCAAGATGCCCTCCGAAAGTGAGCAGATCGGAAGAGTTATCACTCATCGCGAGATTTTTCATGTTCAGCCGCTTGATCCACACAAATGTCACCGGAGAGCTTTTCATTCGAGACATTATCGGAATTTGAAGGCTCATTCATTCCCTCCTTGAACTCCTTGACACCCTTCCCGAGTCCACGCATCATTTCGGGCAGTTTCTTGCCACCAAACAACAGAAGAGCCAGACCACCGATAAGCAGCAGCTCAGTAGTTCCAATAAAACACAACATCATGGTTCAACAAGAAAAATGTCACACGAATCAAAATTTATCTCCCAATTGCCGTTCTCAACAGTCTCCCACTGATATTTACGAGCCATCCGTTCCCACCAATCCTGAAACTTAGCACCAGTCTCACCCATATCCTTGACCAGCTTCTCGTAAAGTTCCGAATTGTCGGCAGTAAGAATCCGCGCAAGCTCATTAAGACCGTTACGCCGTTCAAACAACCGTTTAATCTCGTCCCGTTCTTCAACCGAGACATTTCCAACTATCTTTTTATTCATTTTACTAAAATTTCAAATGGATCAATATAATCTAACTTTTGAATCTCTTTTCCAGGCAAAAACTCCCCTATCTCCCGAATTGACGCCAATAATCGCCGGGATGCCTCACGTTCAATATGAGCCATCACGCACTGCTCATGTCCCGGAGTATTCACCTCCAATGTCAACCGTTTATTCAACCATACACACCGACGACAATGCCACGCATCACATTCACGACATATAGGAGCATGATCCAAACGATATAGTTCATGATTTTCAAGCTCAATACCCGAGTCAAGATTACCAACCGGATTACCACCGGAATAATAGAACGCGGGACAGGCATAAAAGCCGCCATCAGGAGCAAGCGTTATCGACTCAATTCCGGCATTACAATTATTCATTCCGTCGAGCACAATACGATCGGTCAACAAATTAAACTGAATCTGATGTCCCGATACATACTCACGCTTTACATAATCTGCAATTTCATCCAGAGCGGTTGCATAGGATGAAAAATCCGGATCAGAGAAATGCTCTACATCCTTTATGACAATATTGATCCTTGATGCTACATTAATCAATGGAACCAAATCACGGATACCATATATCAGTTCTTGAAACGATAGACGCAAGACAACAACAGCCCCAGCAGCCACGTGTTCCGGTATGCCACGATAGACCACAATATCAGCATTTTCCGTAAGAGCAGCTGGTACGATATTCACATGATCAACAGACCGTATGACTTTTTTATACTCCTCCGGGATTTCATAATCAGGCCAAACAAACTGAATAGCCAGATTTTCCATCATTGCATAACGCACAGCATCCTTTAAAGTGTCAAGTGGAATCAACCGACTCTTTTCCTTGGGATTATCGCAATGACAGTAAGACACAGAACTGTCATCAATCAAAATAACAATATATTTCAACATGGTATCAACAGATTACATTATCCGACTTCTTAAAACATTGCTCAGAATTCCTGTCAACCCCTTCTATTTCAAGTTTGCGATATAGCTTATTCCAATAATAATTATTGGCCCTGACGCGAGCTTTATGCATCTTACAAATTGCTGTGGATCTCTGATAAATGGTATCCGATTCGGCCGCATCATAGTTTTCCCCCTGACACCAAGCACACCCACTTGCCACTTCACAATCAATGCATTTCTGCGGAGATTGAGTAGTGCGGTCAAGAGAAAGAAAAGGTCTCAATTTATTCCAGTTTATACCATCGTGTACATTGCCAATAATAATTGGCTTTTTAGAGCGTAATGAATATGCCGCAAAGCGAGTGCAAGGATAGAAATTTCCAGCAGCATCAATAGCAAGCATACGCCCGGCACCACACCAGTTCTGATTATCATTCGCAGCATCCAGTGGTTTCCCAATCTGCTCAGAGAAAAACGAACAGGCATTGTGCTGATACAACCCATTATCTATTATAGCATCGGCCAACTCCAACAACTGGTTCTCAAACTTCAAATCATCACCTTCAGACCAAACATCCTCAAAGACAACATTGATGTTGACCTCATGAATGCCAAGAGAATACAGATGCAACACACTTTCCTTAATATACGGAATATCAGCACTACTAATCGTCACTTTCGTTCCTCCAACCGGAAATTGACTAAGCCAGAGAGGGATATTCCTAACCACATCTTTGTAGCTGCCTCGTTCCTCGCCATCTCCTTTCCAAATCCTGTTGAGATCGTGTTTTTTCTCCGTGCCGTCAATAGTTATTCCTATCGAAAGATGCTCCTTATTTTTTGAAATGAAATCCTGAACCTTTTGGGAATCGTAATTGATGCCATTGGTAGAAAAACTGAATCTATAAGAATTAAACCAACGATGATTTCGACGATACATCTCAGTTTTGAGATAATCGCAGATCCGGTCGATCAGATCAATTTCAAGAAACGGCTCTCCACCGATGAAATCCCATATAACAGACTCTTCCTTAAACAAATCATCATTTGACAGAATGTAGTCTATGGCCGATTTAGCAACCGGCCAAGACATACGTTCTGATTCGTTTTTTCCAACGAGATAGCAATATTTACATGCAAGCTGACAATCCTTTGTGACAATAAAAGTGATGTTTTTAGCCAACCCAGACTGCCAGATACTCCGATGCTCTTTAATCACAATATACTTATTATAATTACCATGATGAACTACCAGTACAATATCCTTTACACGTGTTCTGACATGAATAAGAACAAGCACCTCCACATCCTCCTTTACATCCTCCGGAACAATCACCACGACATGTGTTCTGACATGAATAAGAACAAGCACCTCCACAACTACCGGAACAGCTATTCTGACAGCCCCAATTACAAGATCCTGACTCAGATTCCAATTTTTGTGCGAAAAGAGGCGTTGACGAAATCAACATAGCACCAAGAATCGGTAATGTTGCCTTGGCAGCTTTTTTGAAGAAAGATCTTCTTGACTCTAAATTCTCGTTTTCCATAAAACATTTAATTAAAAATTATACTTACATTATTCAACTACGCATATTGACTTTATTAAATCTATAGGACAATCTAAACCGTCATCAAATACCATATTGCAAATATTATGATCTTTGATGTATCCATTATTTATGCATAAAAAATCCTTAATAACTCCTTCCAATTCAGAGCCATCATCCCTTATTATCTTAACACGTTTGTTCTCAAAATTTTTGACAAGCGACACATCTGTCATTGCAGATAAAATAGGTGCTTCAAATTTTCTCATAAAATCAAATATCATGCACCAACGGAATCCCCTCACTGGCCAAAATTGGGTATAAAAAAGACGTGGGAGTCTGTACTTTCAGCTCATCCCGCGTTCAGGCCTTCGCATTGCCTACCAATCAGGATAAGCAACTCAGTCAGCCCACGTCAAGGATGCATATACAAAACACCACGTCAATAGCACGCAAAATGCGCATTACGAACGTTTAAGGTGGAAATATAAAACATCACCCGTGGACGCCTACAGTTGCCGTTTCTTCCGATTGGATATCAAAGTTGCGAAGTTTGAACGCAGAAGAAAACGTTAAGTAAACGTCTTTAAATCAAATGTCCACTCGCCATTACGCCCCTCTGAGCTGACGAGTTTGGCACAAATTTAATACAAAAAATCAATATTGCAAAATTCGGTAAAAATTAAAAGCGAAATTAAAGTCGATCAAACGCGATGGGGGGATTTAGCACGATTAATCCCGAAAAGGGATTACAACGAAAAGATGCCGACGAGAGATGACAAAGCCGGACGCGGCACGCATTGGTAGAATTATACCATCCAAAGTCTATCAGAAGTCGATGGTGAGGCGGACGTTGAATTGGCGACGGGTCAGGTAATTGGGGACAGCATACTGGATCCGGTTCACATCGGTGACCCAATAGTAGGAGCTGACGTTGGAGATATCGAAGAGGTTGAACACATCGAAGCCGAGCCATATACTCTTGAAATGGCGCAGGAAGCCTTCGCGACTCTCACCATCTTTGAGCGGCGTAAGCAAACCGTATTGCAATCCTACATCGACACGCTTATAGGCTGGAGTACGGAAATAGCCCTTATCACGTGTGGAACGTGGCGCAGTTGCCGGCAGACCATCGTTGAAGATTCCGCGTAGGGAGAATTTCAATTTCGGAATCTTGGGGAAATAGTCTGTGAAATAGAGCGCGAACCCATACCGGCGGTCGTTGGGTCGCGGCACCTTGACTCCACGCAGATTTTCTTCCGTTTTCATAAGCGAGGCACTGATCCACGAATCGCTTCCGGGGACAAACTGCCCGAACAATTTAAGGTCGAGCCCCATCACAGATCCGTCAGACTCGTTTTTTCCGGAATAGACAAGTTTCAAATTGTCAATCTCATAGGGAACGAGGTTGGAAAGTGCCTTGTAGTATGCTTCGGCAGAGAACTTAAAGGGACGCCCCATGGCGCGGAAAGTGTAGTCCGATCCAAGGATGAACTGCAAGCTACGCTGCGACTTGATATCTGAATTCAGCGCAACAATGGTGTTGCCATAATCATCGGTCTGTTCAAGACGGAATTCCTTATAAAATGGAGCCTGATAATACAAACCGGTGGCAAAGCGGAATGTCCAGCGATTGTTTCGTTCGGGGACAAAGCCGATGCTCAAACGGGGACTGACAAGGAACTCTTTGTTGAAAGACCAATAGGAAAGACGTATGCCTCCATTGATATTGAAATATCCGGCAGAGGAATTGAAGCGGAAATTATCCTGAATGAACGCGCTGAAGCGAGTGGATGAAATATCGTGGCTCGATGCAAGATTATAAACAACTTTCAAAGCATCGGGATCGAACGGCAGCGAATAGCCGGCAGAATCGCGACGTTCCCATTCACGCGAACGTTCCATGATAGATTCATGTTTCAGCGTCAACCCATAACCGAGTGTGTGACGGCGAATGCGCGACTCTCCTTTCAGCGACATGTCAAACACAGTTGATTTCAGACGATTCCGGGCATGCTCGTGATAACGGCCAACACCAAGTTCGCCACCGACAGAGCCATCGCCAGCCTGATCGAGCCAATACTCACCGGAAATATCATAGGTTACAAGCTCATTGGTCAGGAAGCCGGAAAAGATCAATGACAGATCCGTGGATTTAGAGGGGCTATAACCAAGAGTATATGCGCCGAAGAAGGTCTCGAACCGATCTTTCTCATGGCCATCGAAATAGACCGTGAACTGCTTTGCATCGTTGGCCGTGCCAAAGGTAGTGGTTCGGTTGGTAGGGGTGAAATTATATCGGTTGACTGCAATGTTGCCAAGCAGAGACATGCGCCATTTTTCGCCGAGACGGAGATTCAGATTGGTCTGATAGTCAAAAAACGACGGATCGTACTCGCCTTTTGTTTCCATTGAGCTTAGCAGGGAATTGTTCTTTTTGTACCTGACGCCATGGAGTTGCGAGAAGCTACCCGAACTTTGCCCGAGAGCGAGACTTCCGCCCATGAGACTCAATGCCAAGGAGCCTTCAAACGCTTCAGGCTGACGATAAGTGATATCGAGAGCCGAGGACATCTTATCGGCATACTCCGCAGGGAAACCACCCGTTGAGAACCCTACAGCCCCGACAAGATCGGGATTGATGATCGACAAGCCCTCCTGCTGACCGGAAGAGACCAGCTGCGGACGATAGACCTCTATGCCATTGATGTAGACACTGTTTTCATCGTATGTGCCACCACGGACAGAATATTGCGAAGACAGTTCATTGGATGAACTCACACCGGCCATTGTGGCAATTACAGCCTCGACCGAACCGCCGGTCGCATCGGGCGATGTGCGATAGGTGTCAGATGAAAGAGTCTGCATAGTTGTTGTCTGCCGACGTATATCGGTCACTTCCACACCGCTAAGCTCCTTTGTCTTCTGACGCAGACGCACATTTATTGTCAGATCACCGGACGCGCCGATCAGCGGACGACGCACTTCCTCAAAGCCAATGCAGCTGAAAACGAGTACCAGGGTGTCGCGAGCAGCAACCGACAGTTTGTAGTTACCCTCGGTATTGGTTGTAGTTCCGGTAGCGGTTCCGGCAACCTTGACAGAAGCAGCTACAACAGGTTCATTAGTATCGTCGACCACCCGACCACGTATATTGACGTTAGCTCCCACGGCCACACAGATGGCCGAGAGCGACAAAAACAGCGTAAGTACTCTTTTAAACAGCATTATTATTCCGGTTCAATGTAAAGATAACGAAAAAAAGGAGCTTAAATTATAACAACGTGTCCGAAATTAGCTAATTTTGCCACTGAAATCAAGAGAATATGAAAATAGCGATAGTAGGAACCGGATATGTAGGGCTCGTTTCCGGAGCATGTTTTGCCGAGGTAGGCATAGACGTGACTTGTGTAGACGTAGATGCAACCAAGATAAACAACCTGACCTCCGGCAAGATACCGATATATGAACCCGGGCTCGACGACCTTGTGAAACGCAACACAGCCGCCGGAAGGCTGCATTTCAC
This sequence comes from uncultured Muribaculaceae bacterium, assembly GCA_910579185.1. Lineage (GTDB taxonomy): Bacteria > Bacteroidota > Bacteroidia > Bacteroidales > Muribaculaceae > Paramuribaculum. Next base: position 155,714 of record CAJTTG010000001.1, on the reverse strand, counting down.
GACAGATCTGGCCGAATGCATAGATCAAGTTGAAGTGGTGTTCTGCGCGGTCGGCACTCCCCCCGATGAAGACGGAAGCGCAGATCTGAAATATGTCAGATCCGTAGCCCGTCAGTTCGGCAGACTGATCAACCGCTACACTATATTCGTCACAAAAAGCACTGTTCCAGTCGGGACATCCAGAATTGTCAGCGATGAAATATCTGCCGAGCTGAAAGCCCGTGGATCCGAAATTGATTTCGAAGTGGCATCCAACCCGGAGTTTCTCAAGGAAGGAGCTGCGATAAAAGACTTTATGTCGCCTGACCGCGTTGTGATCGGCACCGATTCCCAGCGCGCACGGAAAGTGATGGAACGGCTCTATCGCCCGTTCCTGCTCAACAACTTCCGCGTTATCTTCATGGATATAGCATCGGCCGAAATGACCAAATATGCCGCCAATTCGATGCTTGCCACCAGAATATCATTCATGAACGACATTGCCAATCTCTGCGAGCTCGTCGGGGCGGATGTCAACATGGTACGCAAGGGTATCGGCTCCGATGCCCGTATCGGCACAAAATTTCTCTATCCAGGATGCGGCTACGGCGGCAGCTGTTTCCCTAAGGACGTGAAGGCTCTTGCCCGAACCGGTCGTGACAACGGCTATAGGATGCGGATCATAGAGGCTGTGGAGGCGGTCAACGAGGCTCAGAAAAGCGTTGTTTTCAGCAAGCTCCGTGATGAATTGGGCGAACTTAACGGGAAACGCGTGGCTTTATGGGGGCTGGCGTTCAAACCAGAGACCGACGACATGCGCGAAGCACCATCGCTCGTTGTCATTGAGAAACTGCTTGATTGCGGAGCGGAGGTCGTTGTCTATGATCCGGTTGCAATGGATGAATGCCGCCGCCGACTTGGAGAGAGTGTGAAATATGCACGCGACATGTATGATGCCGTAAATGAAGCCGACGCTCTCGCGCTGCTAACAGAGTGGAAACAATTCCGCATGCCATCGTGGGCGGTTGTCAGCAAAGCCATGCGCGGAGATCTGGTGATTGACGGACGAAACATTTATATTGCGGAGGAACTGGCCGATGAGGGGCTGCGTTACCGCTGCATCGGAAAATAAACGATATGGAAAAAGAAGAATGGATCAAGCTGTCGCTTCCATGCAAAAGCGGCAACGAGATGAAATGGATCGAAGAAGCCTACCGTGACGACTGGTTCGTGCCACTGGGCCCAAATGTGGACGAATTCGAAAAACGCCTACAGACATTTTTAGGCACCGACCGCCCGGTTGTGGCTCTGAGTGCCGGCACAGCGGCCATCCATCTTGGTCTTGTGATGCTTGGTGTGGGAAAGGGCGACGAGGTTATCTGTCAATCCATGACATTCTCCGCCAGCGCAAATCCGATCTGTTATCAAGGAGCACAGCCCGTGTTCGTGGACAGCGAACCGACAACCTATAACATGTCGCCGGATCTACTTGTTGAAGCGATCGAATCGCGCATGAAAGAGACCGGACGGAAACCTAAAGCGATAGTCATAGTGGATCTTTACGGTATGCCGGCACAGCTTGAGCGGATACGAGAAATAGCTGATCACTATGAAATTCCATTGCTTGAAGACTCTGCCGAAGCCATGGGCTCGGAGTACAAAGGCCGGAAATGCGGTCTGTGGGGAGACTATGGCATCCTTTCGTTCAACGGCAATAAAATGATCACAACCTCCGGCGGAGGCGCATTGATCTGCCCGGACAAGGAAGCGGCGGCAAGAGTGAAATTTCTTGCCACCCAGGCCAGAGAGAACAGACCATATTATTATCATGAGGTGATAGGCTATAACTATCGTCTTTCAAATATCAGTGCCGGAATAGGATGCGGCCAGATGGAAACAATAGACCAACGCATTGGTCGCCGACGTGAAATCCATGGGCTCTATGAATCGGCTTTATCCGGCAAATGTGGCATTGAGGTACAGAACAACCCTTCGGCAGATTATAATTCCAACTTCTGGCTCACAACAATCCGGCTTGACCGGACGTGCAGGATGACACCCGATGAGCTGCGCATCAAACTGGCTGAACAGAAGATTGAGACGCGCCTATTATGGCGGCCTATGCACATGCAACCGGTGTTTGCCAATGCCCCGTACTACGGCTCCAATGTCGGGGAGGATCTTTTTGACCGCGGTCTCTGCCTGCCATCCGGCTCATCGCTGAGAGATGATCAGATAGAGCGCGTGATCAATGAGATACGAAAATTGATCTGACACTAAATCCGATTACACGCAAACTGACGGAGAAGCTACTTTCAAGAGGCTTCTCCATCAGTTTTTTTGGCATTCGGGCAAAACAAATCGGACTGCAACAGCCAAAAGAAGGCAAATGCAGTCCGATTGTAGAATGTAAAAGCGATGCGGCTAATTACTTGCCGGCGATAGAGCAGCTCACTGTGAGACGAGCGCGACCTTTAGCGCGACGACGTGCGAGAACCTTACGTCCGTCAGCTGTGGACATTCTTTCGCGGAAACCATGCTTGTTAACTCTCTTTCTGTTAGAAGGTTGAAATGTTCTTTTCATTGCCGTATCTTAATTTTTCGTTTTGATTATTCACAATTCGGAGTGCAAATTTAAACATTTTATCCAAATCAGGCAACTTTCAGCATATATTTTTCCATCTTTTCTACAAACAAAGTCGAGCAAATGCCACCGGAAGACCTCCGGCAGATGTAAAGTCAAAAGAACAGCAGGTTTGATATTACACGGAAAAATCGTAACTTTGCAGCCGCAAATCAATAAAAGATAAGAACAGAACATGATATCGGTTAACAATCTCGGCATACAGTTTGGTAAACGCGTCCTGTTTCAGGATGTCAACATGAAATTCACTCCCGGCAACTGCTACGGCATTATCGGAGCGAACGGTGCAGGCAAATCAACCCTTATGCGCATACTCAGCGGACAGCTCTCCCCTACCCACGGCAATGTGACACAAGGTCCCGGCGAACGCATGAGTGTACTCGAACAGGATCACTTCAAGTTTGACGATTTCACCGTGATGGACACCGTTTTGCAGGGACACACCGTGCTTTGGGATATAATGCAGGAGAAAAACGCCATCTATGCCAAAGAGGATTTCACTGACGCAGATGGCATCCGTGCATCGGAGCTTGAAGAGCGTTTCGCGGAACTGGAGGGATGGAATGCAGAAAGTGATGCAGCAGCCCTTCTGAGCGGCCTCGGTATTAAAGAGGACAAGCACTATCAACTGATGAAAGACCTCAGCGGTAACGAAAAAGTGCGCGTCCTTCTGGCCAAAGCCCTATTCGGTAATCCCGATAACCTTCTGCTCGACGAGCCCACCAACGACCTTGACCTTGAGACTGTGGCATGGCTTGAAAACTATCTTTCAAACTTTGAGAACACTGTGCTTGTTGTGAGCCACGACCGTCACTTCCTTGATGCCGTGTCGACCCACACACTGGACATTGACTATAATAAGGTGTCGCTGTTTGCCGGAAACTACAGCTTCTGGTATGAGTCGAGCCAGCTTGCTCTGCGCCAGCAGCAACAGCAAAACAAGAAAGCCGAGGAAAAGCGCAAGGAATTGTTGGAATTCATCCAGCGATTCAGTGCCAACGTAGCAAAATCAAAACAGACCACCTCGCGCAAGAAAATGCTTGAGAAACTCAACGTGGAAGAGATCCAGCCTTCATCACGCCGGTATCCGGGTATTATTTTCACCCCACAGCGAGAACCGGGCAACAAAATCCTGGAGGTACATGGTCTGACAGCGAGCGTTGATGGAGAGTTACTTTTCAAAGATGTCAATTTCCAAATAGAAAAAGGCGACAAAGTTGCGTTCCTGAGCCGCGATCCACGTGCAATGACCGCACTCTTTGAGATTATCACCGGCAACCGCAAGGCCGACGAAGGCTCCTTCGACTGGGGACAGACAATCACAACCGCTTATCTGCCACTCGACAACTCGGCATTCTTCAACACAGATCTCAACCTCGTTGACTGGCTCTGTCAGTTCAGCAATGACTCGAGCGAGATATATCTGAAGGGATTCCTCGGAAAGATGCTTTTCTCCGGAGAAGAGGTTCTCAAGAAAGCATCAGTGCTTTCCGGTGGTGAAAAAATGCGCTGTATGATCGCACGTATGATGCTCCGCGATGCCAACACAATGGTGCTGGACTCCCCGACCAACCATCTCGACCTTGAATCAATCCAGGCATTCAACAACACCCTGCAAAATTTCAAGGGAAATATCCTGTTGTCGTCGCACGACCACGAATTTATCCAGACCGTCTGCAACCGAATAATCGAGCTTACCCCCGGCGGCATCATTGACAAAATGATGGACTACGATGACTACATCACCGACGAAAAAGTCATCGCCGCACGTGAACGTCTGTATTAAAATAAAACCAATAAGAAAAAGATATGGTAAAACATGTAGTGACATTCCAGTTTGCCGGCTCACCGGAAATACGCCGCGAAGTTGCCACGAGATTCCGCGATGCCCTCTTGGCACTGCCGCAACAGATCGAAGAACTCAAAAGCATTGAAGTGGGTCTCAACGAAAATCCGGCCGAACAATGGGATCTTGTACTCATAGCTCAAGCTGAGACCCTTGCAGATATAGCTGCATATTCAGCTCATCCGGCACATCTGGCAGCCGTGGAAATCATTGCCGGTCACAAAGCCGGACGCGCATGCGTTGACTACACAATCGACGAATAGTCGGGCAATTCAGAAAGGAACGAACACGAGCCGGTCTTATAGTCCACTCTGCAACAATAGTGGACAAGGCCGTTGCTGACAACAAGATAAGGCGCGCGCAGCACCATGCTGTAGCGCGCTATCTGTTCAAATACGGCTTGTGAGATCCTGACATCGGGTGCCTTATATTCCACTATCATAACGGGGTGCATCGAATCATCGTAGACTACGGTATCGCAACGTCGGCTCATCGAATTGAGCGAAAGGGAAATCTCATTGGCAATGCGCCCCGACATGTAACCTTTAGTCGCAACCATCATTGTCACAAAATGCTGACGCACCCATTCCTCAGGGGTCAAGGCGACCCACCGTCCTCGCCAGCGGTCGAAGACCTCCATGCGGCCATTCTCAATATGCCGCAGCTTCAAATCCGCCGGAGGAAGATTCAATTTAGGGAAACGAGTTGGGAAATCACCTGACATAGTTCATCGGAAAATTTTCAGATCAAAATTACAACATATTTTTCAGGAAACAACATCAGACGCAAAAAAGAAATTTGTGATTGAAGATGATTTGTATTATTTTTGTTCAGCAAACGAACCGATTTAAACAATATCATGGCATCAAGCGCGAATAACCAGACTTTCCAAGAGATCAAGTTGGCGATCAAGAAACGTCAGCTTGCCCCAATTTATATTCTTTCAGGAGAGGAAGGATATTTCATTGATGAGCTTGTGAAAGATTTTGAGGCTCTCGTGCCGGAAGATGAACGAGATTTCAATCTATATGCCCTATATGCTCCTGAAATCACACCGGAAACTGTAATGGCAACATGCAAACGTTTCCCTATGATGTCGGAACGTCAAGTCGTGATCTTAAAGGAAGCTCAGGCTGTGAGAGCCGATCTCATCAACAAATTGCACATTTACGCCGAAAATCCAAATCCATCAACTGTCCTTGTGATCTGTTTCCGTGGCGATAAAGCGAAAGGTAAGGATCTGCTTGACAAAGCCAAGGCCAATGGCGGAGTGATGTTTGAATCCAAACGTCCTACAGAGCGCAATATCGACCCGATGATTGCATCGCTCGTAAAAGACAAGGGGCTGACCATAGAGCCAAAAGGAATAGCAATGCTACGCGATTTCATAGGCCTTGATGTTGCAAAACTCTATAACGAGATCAATAAAATGGCTCTAGTGCTTGGGAAAGGAGCCTTGATCACACCTGAGAGCATTGAGCGCAATGTCGGTGTTAGCAAGGACTTCAACAATTTTGAGCTTGTAGATGCCATTGCAGCCAAGGATTCAGCAAAAGTGTTCCGCATAATCAACTATTTCCGGAGCAATCCCAAGAAAAATCCGGGCGTGCTGACCATAGCCGCCATATTCAGCTATTTCTCCAACCTTATGGTCTGTCAGTTCGCCCGCGACAAATCGCCCAACGCACTGATGTCGGAACTGGGGATAAAATGGCCTAAACAGCTTGAACGTTACACTAAAGGAATGCGCAACTACAATGCCTATAAAAGCATTGAGATTCTGACTGCACTCAGGGAATTCGACACCAAAAGCAAAGGCATCGGAAGCCGACAATCAGAATGGGATCTGATGCACGACCTGATGTTCCGGATACTGACATGTACCGGTAAAATCGAGATTTGAATCCTAAGTATCTGTACAGGATTACTTTATACGAAAAAGATAGCCAAGTGTCACCTCGATAGTCGTTCCACGGGATGCAGAAAACTCATCTTTTTTCTTAGCCGAGAAGATATTTCCAAGTCCATAGTAATAGCGTCCCTCGAGGATAAACGAGTGGCGTTTTTTTACTATAAACTCTATTCCGGCACCGGCAAGAATGCCATAGTCGAATTTATTCTTGATCGGCATGCTCATCTGATTGACATGGCGATTCTCAATGGGGAATCCCTCCACAGCAGCAGGATTTTCATAATCGAAATTTGAAGATATGCTGCTCCCGATCATATAGCTGACGTATGGTCCCAGATTTACAAATCCCTTGAATTTAGAGCTGCCGAAATATATATGTGTCAGAATAGGGAGCTGAATATATGTCAGTGTTCTCGAATAGGAAAAATCCGTTTCCTCAAATTTTTCCTTCCAGCCGCTTTGGAAAATCTTAAGTTCACCAATCAGACCAAATAATTTTTCCTCAGTATATCGTGCAGCAAGCCCCACGGTGACACCTTGATTCATGGACTGCTCTATGCCGGGTGTAAAAGCCATGTTTGAAAATGTCACACCGGCTTTTCCGCCAAGATCGAAATGGGGTTCGTAAGTACGCTGCGCCGAGGTCTCAGCGACGGAAAAGAACGCGACTGCCGCCACGGAAAGCATACGCACAAGAAAATGCAATCGGGAAATCATAATCAGATGCCGAATTTAAAGGTTGATGCTGATGGACCGAAATTAATCATGAACATCTCGTCGTTGATCAGACCACCACCTGGTACACGCTCGAAACGGAACGCATTCTGGATTCCATCGTATGGAGCCGATGGCCGGCTGAAATCTCCATTATTGGAATTAAGCGCGTTGATCAGGAACATACCGGTGTCGAAACCATAGGTTCCCTGACGGGGTACCTTATCTACAATACGGACACCGTACCAACGCTGGAAGGCATCCTGAAGATTATCCTGGTCAAAGTCTTTCTCAACGGAATAGAACCGGGAGAAAATATATGAGTTAGCCTTATGCAGGCTTTCCAGTGTTTCCCCTCTGGCTGTGAGCCATTCGGCATATCCCCAAAGAGCCACAGAGCCACCATCGGTGCGCTCTTCCTTGTATTTGTTAATACCGGAGATCAACCGGTTCAGTTCATTTACCGACGATGATACCGGGATGAACGCATAGTTCACACCTGCCGGCAACTTAGACAGAGTTGCAGCCGAAAGTTTGTCGTTGAATTCAATCTCATGATATTTTCTGCCTGATGCCGACAATGCCTTCTTCAGTTGGTCAACATACTCAACCTTGTCAGTCTTTCCACCGGTACGTTTCAAGAACACGGGGGTGACATCCGGGAACGTTGCAAGAAAATATTTGATAGCTTTCCGATACATTGCATCATGCGGAATATTGGAGTGCATGATATAAGGATTCGACTTATAAAGCTCATCCTTGATAACAAACAGATTGAGAAGGTATGAACCATTCGATGACGCAAATTTCGCAAAGTCAGTCAATTGATTCTGCATATCCGGAGCCACAATGACATTGGCCGAACGCAACGCCGGATCAGCAAGAATCTGGCGGATCTTATCTTCAGATCCTTCGGTATCGTATGTCAGAATCTTTAGTGGGCGACCATAATTTCTCATGCTGTCTACTGCCAATACGAATCCGCGATAGAACTCAACTGAGTTAGTAGATCTGGCATCACGCACAGTTGCAGATGCATTCAATGGCAAAGCCAATGCAATGACTAACGTATCAGAATTAACCTGTTGAACAATTGTCGGGGCATCCGGAGCGACAGCCGTCACAGGATCAGCCTCCTGACGGATCTCTTTTGCCTGCTCCATGCCATCGCTACAAGCTTGTGGCAAATTTATTACCATCTCGGGCTGCAAAACCTCGATATTAGGGTTCGCCGCACGCAATTGATCCGTTCCCATGCCATGAGCATGAGCAATTCCATAGAACGTATCGCCCTGTTTGACAACATATTTTCCAGAAGGAACCGCAACAGCCTTTGCCGAACGCTCCGACGTCGATGCCGGAATATTTATCACAGTGCCGGCCTGATAATTATCAGCATTCAGACCCGGATTAGCAGCAAGCAGCTCGCCCAACGAAATTCCGTTTCGGACAGCTATCTGATACAACGTCTCCCCTTGTCGGATTGTATATCCCGACTCATTTCTCTTATCTGAAGACTCTGAAACGACAGGAGAAGAGGATGACGCGGCTCTCTTTACCTTGACATACTGACCGGCTTTCAATCCGGACACGGCTTCAGGATTCAGTTTATAGAATTCATCGACAGACATACCGAAACGGCGGCTGATGCCATAACCGGTATCTCCACCCTGAACCATATATGTCGCGGTTTCAGTCACTGACTTGTTTTTAATGCCATTATCAACCGGGAACAGAAGCGTCTGGTTTGCTTTCAAGCCATCAGCCACGGAAGGATTTGTCGCGACAAGCTCATCACGTGTAATTCCGAAACGGCGGCATAGAGAATAAACCGTTTCCTGAGGCTGGACTACATAATAGTGGTACTGCCGTCCGTTTACAGTTTTGACAGGTAAATCGGTTATAGCAGCTGCGATCGAAAGCGATGCCATTGCGAGCACCACGAACAGACCTATTTTTTTCAGACAATGTGTCATTTATATTCAACAGTTATAATTATCATGCAAAGGTAAGCTCTTTCATGGAGATATGCAAGACGTATTTAGCGTAGCATCATCGCCGGATTTCAAAGCTGTGCTTTCCGGAACTGATCTCACGGACTGAACCATCCGGCAATGTTAGGGTTGCAGTGGTTAATGGTGGCACAATAGCAGTATAAACTATCTTCCGTCCTTTCGTTGTCCATGAAGACTCGATATCTCCATAAGGTGATCTATGTCTGGCTGAAAAAGATTTCAGATCCTTCGGCATGAAAGGACGTAATATGACATGTCGGAATCCGGGATCCTCCGGATCGGGGTATATGCCGCCAAGCCCTTTATAAAACCAGGCTCCGATTTCTCCAAACATCATGTGGTTATCCGAAATATCCCGTTCCGCATCAAGATCCCAGTTTTCAAGCAATGTCGTAGCTCCGTTTTTTATCCACCAACCCCATGACGGATAACTATCCTGAACAGCTACCCGATAGGCAGTCTCAGCATAGCCGTTCTCACTCAGCGCATTAAGCAATGCCTTGCAACCAAGAACTCCAACATTCAGATGGTAATCATCCGAAACGACAAGATTATTGAGCTTGGAAGCCACTGCCTGACGGCATTCTTCCGGAACTATCCCCCAATATAGAGCCATACTTAGCTCTGTCCGCGTTCCTCCGGCATATACTCCATTCTCACAATCCAGGAACTTATGATTGATGGCACTTTTGATATTCTCCGCAAGAACTTCATATTTTTCCGCATCAGCATCATAACCGAACATTCGTGCAGCTTTGGCAAGTATCCGGGCATCTACATAGAAATAAATTGAAGAGGTGTATTCCTTGTCCGAGCCAACACTCACAGGTACCCAATCGCCCCTACCCCACGAGGTCAGATGGTCAGGGCTACTGCCATCCACATAATCTACGTATCGGCGGATAGCATCATAGTTATCGTACAATGGAGTGCTGTCGCCATAGAATTCATACAGCGTCCATGGAATTATAGCAATCGTACTTGTCCAATCCAGACCATTATCCGTACCATAACCCCAGCCACCAGTAGGAATAATATCCGGCAGGACACCATTGGGTTGTTGCTCATCACGATGATCCGCAAGCCATTTTTCATAGATCGTTATTCCATCAAAATTATACAAGCCGGCCTCTATGGCAAGATGTCCGTCGCCTGTCCAGCCGTTTTTCTCACGTTGCGGACAGTCTGTGGGCAGCCCCATTAAATTCGAGAGATAGGACATACGGCTTGCGTGAACCAGTTTTTCGATAATAGGCTCCGAAGCCTTAATTTCCCCCACAGAAGGCACATCACTATGCACAAACGCGGCGACTATATCAACATCGGAACTCTCCGGCGCGGTTACTTCCACATATCGGAATCCCTTGTATCCGAAAGAGGCAGTGTAATGGTCATCTCCACCGCTCAATGTCACAATATCCGTCTGAAACGGGTATTTTGATCTATCACCACGATAATACACATCGATATTGGACTGGTCAAGACTTCCGTCAGGGTTCAGCCGTTCGCCGTGACGTATTTTTACAATATCCCCCTTTTGTCCTCGCAGTTTCAAGCGAGTGACACCCGACATATTCTGCCCGAAATCATATATCGCAACCGAATCCGATATATGATTAACCGATTCCGGTCTGTACAATCTGTCAATCCTAATGGGACGAGCTTGCTGCGCTGTGACATTCTTAGATGGAGCACCTCTTAAACCGACTCCCACCCAGGAACTATCGTCAAAGCCTGCTTTATCCCAGCCAAACTGACATTTATTGAAATCCCGATGCTCGCCGGTATATATATTGTTTCTCACAACCTCTCCCGTTGATGTTCTCCAGCTAAGATCTGTTGGGACAATTGTCTTAGAGCCGTCCTCATATTCCACAATCAGGTCAAGGCAAAATGCCGGACGATTACGCCATGGTGCATTCTCAAAATTCCATACGGCAAGGCTCTGGTGATTATAAAATCCATTTCCAAGAACAACTCCGATAGCATTTCTGCCGGAATTCAACAAATCTGTCACATCGTGTGTCACGTACAAATTCCGGCGATCGTAGCGCGTATAGAGTGGATCGAGGAAATGATCGCCTACAGCATTGCCGTTCACCCGCAGATCATATATTCCGGCTGCCGCAATATACACCCTCGCACTTTTTACAGGCTTATCCGCCAGATCAAATTCCTTACGGAAATATGGAGCAGGCAGAAAGTCTTTCCCTTTCCCATCTGAAATCCAGTTGCCAAACCATTTTCCATCCTTCATTTTCCCTGTTTCAAACGAGGCGACATCAGATTCCAGCTTTTCCCCATCCGCATCCGACATAACTACTCTCCAATAATACTTTGTCATCGGCTTCAACACCCCATCTGCCGTTAAGACTACCGGCAGACGTAACAGTCCATTCCCTTGAGGGCCAGAAATAACGTGTACATCTTTATCTAAGACTCCGGACTCAATCTTTACAGAATCTGTAGCGACAAAAACTTCATAACTGACAGGCATGAACGAACTTCCGGATGCAAGACGCCATGTAAATCGCGGATGCTCCGTGTCAATTCCCAACGGCATATCAAGATATTCCGTCTGCATATCCGTAATCAATTTATTCCCGGCAAAAATATTGCAGACAGACAAAAAAGTGAGACACAATGATACGACGTAAGACTTATGCATATATATTAGAAGATAAATGGTTAAATTATTGAGATTTGAGGTTTATTATCACTTATGCAAAGATACGCAAAACACGTAACAAAAATCGTGCCTGACCCACACAATTTGTCCGATCGCCAACGATTTCCTAAATTTGCATCATAATTACCTGACACATGACTACTGAATTCAACACCATGCAACAGATCAAGCGCCGCTTCTTCGCCATGCGCAACGGCATTATAGCCGACACACTGCGACGCGCCGGATCTCCATTCAAAATAATCTTCGGACTTAACCTACCACAGATCAGCGACATCGCAAATGAGTTTGGCCAAGACAAAGCTCTTTCCGAAACGATCTGGGCCAATAATACAACCCGGGAAAGCTTGCTTCTCGCGCCAATGCTTATGCCTCATGACGAAATAACTGAGGCTGAAGCATCAAAATGGATCGAAGAATCTCCATCGACAGAGATTATCGACAATCTATGCCATCATCTGCTCAGACATACTGCCTTTTCGTTCGAACTTGCAGACAAGTTATGCCGAACCGACTCGGACAAAGCCCATTATGCAGCCATGCGCCTTTTATGGCACCACATACACACACATCAGCAGGAAACCAAAAATCTCGCCCAAACCGAGATCAACAGAAACTGCCACCTGACACATCAGGCCGCACTCCAGATTGTAGATGAGATTGAATTTCTCAACGCTTAAACCGAGCAGACAGTTTCTCGCTCAAGATCACTCCTATCAGGATCAAAGCACATCCGGCATATCCAACAATCGACACATGCTCTTTCAGATATAGAGCCGATGCAAGAAGCGTAACGATAGGACTCACATACAAATAATTACCCGATTTGATAACGCCTATTTTCTTGATAGAGGCCGCCCAGAGGACATAGGCGATCATTGAGCAAACCATTGCCAGGAAGCATAGATTTCCGATCACAGCAGGTTGCAGCAGCACGTCCAATCCCACCAGAGATGGCTCAACAGCAAGGAAAGGTAGCGCGGTGAGCACCCCGTAGAAAAATGTCTTGCGAGTGATAAACCATACACTGTAGATTGCATTCAGAGGCCGCAGCAAAATGGAATAAACCGCCCAACATACCGCAGAAAGAACCGCAAGCATATCTCCAAGCGGATTAACCTCAACAACAAAACTACTGTTGAATATCACACATGCAACACCGGCAAAAGCGATGGCCGATCCGGTCAGGAAGCCCCTGTTAGGTCGCTCACTGCGATACATTGCACCAATGAGCAACGCCGTCAAAATCGGTGCCGTTGTGACAATAAGCGAAACATTAGAAACAAGTGTATATTTCATCGCAGTATTCTCAGCAATGAAATATAATGAATTACCACAGATACCTGCAAGGAGAAATTTCAACTCATCAGATAGCGAATTTGATAAAATAGGACGTGGACAAACGAGGAGGACGCATAAATATGCAAGCAGCGATCTATATACGTACACTTCTACAGCACCCAGTCCTGCCTGAAGTAGAATTTTCGTACTAATAAAGGATAGTCCCCATGCGGTGACAGCAATCAATGCACCTATATGATATACAAGAGAGGACTTACGTGCGCGCATGTGATTGTAAGAAAATCCTTTATTACTCATAAAAATTGCATATTTTTGATTACTGCAAATTTAATACTATTTTTGTACCCGACAACAAACAAAGGCAGTATATTATTTGTATAATAATGTATAGGAACTATTTCCAAGCCATAAAATCAAGAAAGTATTAATTTAACACATAACCAAAATGAAAAAATCAAAAGTATTCACAATCGCGGCGTTGTCACTCTGCCTTGTAGGCACAGCCGGTTGCAGCAGCATGACAAACATGGGTAAAGGCGCATTGATCGGCGGCGGTGGTGGTGCCGGAGTTGGCGCAGGTATCGGTGCATTGATCGGGGGTGGCAAAGGAGCCGGTATTGGCGCGGCTATAGGCGCAGCCGTAGGAGCCGGTGCAGGTACTCTTATCGGGCGCAAGATGGATCAGCAGAAGAAACAGCTGGAAGAGGAACTGGCGCAGAAAGCACAGGTAGAGACCGTGACAGACCAGAATGGTTTGCAGGCAATCAAGGTGACTTTCAACAGCGGCATTCTGTTCCCCACAAACGGAACTACCCTTAACACCAGCGAACGTCAGACCCTTTCCGGATTTGCATCCAATCTGATCAGCAATCCTGAAACGAATGTACAGATTTTCGGTTATACGGACAATACAGGTACAATGGCCGTGAACGAACGCGTTGCAAATGGACGTGCCGATGCCGTTCGCACATTCCTCGTCAACAGCGGTGTTTCCGGGTCAAGAATCACAGCTGAAGGAATCCCAATGGCTGATTACGTTGCCTCAAACGAAACAGCAGAAGGTCGTGCCCAGAACCGTCGAGTGGAAATCTACATCACAGCCAACAAACAGATGATCCAGCAAGCTGAAAACGGCACCCTGCAATAACAAAATTTATATATGCATAAAAAATGGTGGAATCGATTTTCTCGATTCCACCATTTTTATTGTATGAAGTTGTATTATTCTTCAGCCATAAGAATTTCAAGCATCTTAATAGCAGAAACAGGGATACGGGTGCCGGGACCGAATATAGCCGCAACGCCTGCGCGATAGAGGAAATCGTAGTCCTGCGCAGGGATAACACCTCCGGCAGTCACCATAATATCCTCGCGGCCAAGTTTCTTCAACTCTTCGATAACCTGAGGAACAAGCGTTTTATGACCGGCAGCAAGGGAGCTGACACCGAGAATATGCACGTCGTTCTCTACAGCCTGACGCGCAGCTTCGGCCGGAGTCTGGAACAACGGACCCATATCGACGTCGAAACCGCAATCGGCATAACCGGTAGCAACGACTTTCGCACCACGGTCATGTCCATCCTGTCCCATCTTTGCAATCATGATACGGGGCTGACGGCCTTCGCGTTTTGCAAATTCCTCACACATCTTCTGTGCCTTCTCAAAATCGGCATCATTTTTGGTTTCGCTTGAATACACGCCTGATATAGTTCTGATTACAGCCTTATAACGTCCCACGACTTCCTCGCAGGCGTCAGAAATTTCACCCAATGTGGCACGCAAGCCGGCAGCCTTGACTGCAAGATCAAGAAGATTGCCTTCTTTCGTGCGCACACATTCTGTAATTGCAGCCAAAGCTTCCTTAACCTTAGCCTCATCGCGATGCGATTTGACATCGTTAAGACGCTCGATCTGCTCTTTACGCACTTCAGTATTATCAATCTCAAGAATATCGATCGGATCTTCATGATCAAGACGATACTTGTTGATACCTACAATGGTCTGACGACCGGAGTCGATACGAGCCTGTGTACGGGCTGAAGCCTCTTCAATACGCAGTTTCGGCAGACCGGTTTCAATAGCCTTAGCCATGCCACCGAGCTTCTCGATTTCCTGAATATGATTCCATGCACGGTGTGCAATCTCATCAGTCAGAGCCTCGATATAGTAAGAACCGGCCCATGGATCAACCTGCTTGGTGATCATGGTCTCCTCCTGGATATAGATCTGGGTATTACGAGCAATACGCGCAGAGAAATCAGTCGGAAGCGCGATAGCCTCGTCGAGAGCATTGGTATGGAGTGACTGGGTGTGACCCAAAGCAGCTCCCATAGCTTCGATACAGGTACGGCCTACATTGTTGAACGGATCTTGTTCGGTGAGCGACCATCCGGATGTCTGTGAGTGTGTACGCAGAGCAAGTGATTTCGGATTCTTGGGGTTGAACTGCTTCACGATCTTAGCCCAGAGCATACGTGCCGCACGCATCTTAGCGATCTCCATGAAGAAGTTCATACCGATAGCCCAGAAGAACGACAGGCGCGGAGCGAAAGCGTCAATATCCATTCCGGCATTAACACCGGCACGCAGGTATTCCAGACCATCTGCAAGAGTATATGCCAGCTCGATATCACAGGTAGCGCCAGCCTCCTGCATGTGGTAGCCGGAGATAGAGATGCTGTTGAACTTAGGCATATTCTGCGATGTGTACTCAAAGATATCAGCGATAATGCGCATCGAGAATTCCGGCGGATAAATGTATGTGTTACGAACCATGAATTCCTTAAGGATGTCATTCTGGATCGTACCGGCCATCTCGTCAAGCTTAGCACCCTGTTCCAGTCCGGCATTGATGTAGAATGCAAGCACAGGAAGCACAGCACCGTTCATGGTCATCGAAACAGACATCTTATTCAATGGAATACCATCGAAAAGTACTTTCATGTCGTCGAGAGAGCAAATCGACACACCTGCTTTTCCAACGTCACCTACCACACGTTCATGATCGGCATCATAGCCGCGGTGTGTGGCAAGGTCGAATGCAACTGACAGACCTTTCTGACCTGCCGCAAGATTACGACGATAGAAAGCGTTTGACTCTGCAGCCGTTGAGAATCCGGCATACTGACGGATGGTCCAAGGACGCAACGGATACATTGCGCTATACGGACCACGCAGGAACGGAGGCAATCCGGACACGTAGTTCAAGTGTTCAAGTCCTTCAAGATCGTCCTTAGTGTATATATTTTTAACTGGGATCAGTTCCGGGGTGAGCCACTCTTCACCCGTAGCCACCGGTGCATGCTTTGCGCCGAAGGCGTCTTTTGCAATATCTATGGTTTTAAAATCCGGTTTCATAGTTGGATTGAATTATATTGTTGGGTGAGAATTTTTATTTCAAAAGTCGGTTGTTGAAATCACGGAGAGTTTCAAGCACATTGCAACGCACATGCACAAAATCATTTATGCCGATAGCCTTCAGATCGTCTGTGCATACAGGCGCACCGGCCACTACGAATTCAGCGCGGCCATCAAGATACTTGAATGCCTCGGGAGCAAGCGTTGCATATTCATCATCCGAAGAACACAGAACCACGATATCCGCTCCTTTTGCAAGAGCCTCGTCAACACCTTTCTCTACAGTTTCAAATCCAAGATTGTCAATGATCTCGTAACCTGCACAACCGAAGAAGTTGGTTGAGAACTGAGCACGAGCAAGACGCATAGCGAGATTGCCGATTGTCAGCATGAACACTTTGGGACGGTTGGAAGCAGCCTCTGTCGCCAGACGGAGCGCCTCAAAATCACTTGCCGCACGGCTGACAGGAAGTCCGGCACCGGCATTTTCTTCCATGCCGCAACCACAACCACATCCTTCTGAATTCTTAATCTTACCGGCAGCCATTTCATTGATATTCGGATATTGGTTCGTGCCAAGAAGAATTTCTTTACGACGGGCAACATCTGTGTGACGTTTTTCCGATGTCTCACGGATCGCTTTCTGCACATCGCCATTAGTAACCTGTGCGAAGAAGCCACCGTTTTCCTCCACCTCGATAAAGAGCTTCCATGCCTCATTGGCTATCGAGACGGTCAAGGTCTCAACATAGTAGGAACCACCGGCAGGATCGACAACTTTGTCAAGGTGGCTTTCCTCCTTGAGAAGGAACTGCTGGTTGCGTGCAATACGCTCAGAGAAATCGTCAGGTGTCTGATAGGGAGTATCAAACGGAACGGTTGTGATCGAATCAACACCGGCCAATGCAGCCGACATTGTCTCAGTCTGGCTACGGAGCAGGTTGACATGCGCATCATAGATGGTCTGGTTATAACGAGAAGTGGATGCATGAACAGCCATCTTGCAGAGATCCTCAGCCACGCCATATTGTTTTACGATCTGAGCCCAAAGCATGCGTGCCGCACGGAATTTGGCAAGCTCCATGAAATAGTTGCTTGAGATACCCATATTGAATTTTATACGGGATGCAACAACCGCTGCATCGACACCGGCATCGGTCAACATGGTGAGCCACGAAGCGCCCCATGCAAGAGCATAGCCTAATTCCTGGAATATATAAGCACCGGCATTTGACAGCATATCGGAATTAACCGACAGAACTTTCAATCCGGGCACATCCTTGACAGCATCAAGCATCTTCACTGCGAGCGCACAAACATCGCCCGGGAATTCAACGCCATGTTTCAATGCTCTCTTGTAGGGGTTGAAATCAATCGAGCCACGGAATTTAGCCTCAAGTCCGTTTGCTTTCAGATAATCCACGAGTACCGAAGCAAACAGAAGCGCTTTCTTCACACAGCATGAGAAGTTAAGTTCGACTTTCTCAACATCAATGCCATTGAGAAGGGTTGATAATTCTTCGGGAGTAGCGTCCTTGATTTTAAAACCAAGAGAGTTGACACCCTTAGTCAATACATCAAGCGCCTTTTCATTTGCTTCCTTTGCAGATCCGGCAATAATTTCCTGACGTGTCAGCCAATCATTGTCTGTACGTGTTCCGCGGACAAATGGATACTCACCAGGGAGCGAATCAGTTGTTTTAAGATCGGCGATATCCTCGGCGCGGTACATTGGCTGTACGTTGAAGCCCTCGTTGGTTCGCCATACCAATTTCTTGTCAAAAGGAGCCCCTTTCAAGTCGGCTTCCACTTTTGCCTTCCATTCTTCTGTAGAAACGGGAGGGAACTGGTCAAACAGCAGTTCTTTTTTCTTTTCTGTCATGATATCAAATAATGATTAAAGTCTTATTATAATGGTGTTGCAAATATAGCTTTTATTTATTAACCTGAAAAACTACGAGTTAAATTTCTTTCTGTTGAACATAAATCCACGTCCGAGATATTTCTCCCTTACGATAGGATTTTCAGCAAGCTGTTCGGATGTTCCCTGAAACAATATCTTGCCATCGAACAGCAGATATGCACGGTCTGTAATATTCAGTGTTTCATTGGCATTATGGTCAGTTATAAGAATCCCTATATTCTTCTCTTTAAGCTTATACACAACACTTTGTATATCTTCAACCGCTATAGGATCGACGCCAGCAAAAGGTTCGTCGAGCATTATAAACTTGGGGCTGATTGCAAGACAACGGGCTATCTCCGTACGGCGACGTTCGCCACCTGAAAGCCTGTCGCCATAGTTCTTCCTTCGGTCTACGAGATTAAATTCCTCAAGTAGTGTCTCCAATTTTTCACGCTGATACTCTTTTGAAGTACCGGTCATCTCCAACACAGACTTGATATTATCCTCCACAGTCATCTTGCGGAACACGGAAGCCTCCTGTGCAAGATAGCCGATTCCCAGGTGGGCACGTTTATATACAGGAAATTTCGTTATATTTTGGTCGTCAAGGTAAATCTGACCTTCATTCGGCGTTATCAGCCCCACAGTCATATAGAACGTCGTGGTCTTACCTGCGCCATTAGGGCCAAGAAGACCTACAATCTCTCCCTGCGTGACATCTATGGAGACATGGTTGACAACCGTTCGCTGACCATATTTTTTCACGAGATTATCCGTGCGGAGCACCATTTTATGATCCGCTTCCACACTCTCAGTCACCTTATCCAAATCTTCTTCCATTTCCTACGTAATCAGAGTTGATGTTCGCGATTAGCCTTGCGCAAACGTGCCTCGATATAGTCTGTCAGCAGATTGATGGCAACGATATTGTTTCCTCCCTGAGGCACAATCAGATCGGCAAAACGCTTGGACGGCTCGATATACATTGAATGCATCGGTTTCAGGACATCCTGATAGCGGTTGATCACAGCCA
Organism: uncultured Muribaculaceae bacterium; assembly: GCA_910579185.1. Lineage (GTDB taxonomy): Bacteria > Bacteroidota > Bacteroidia > Bacteroidales > Muribaculaceae > Paramuribaculum. The sequence goes on along the minus strand of CAJTTG010000001.1, from coordinate 136,317 downwards.
TCGGTGTTCGGCCACGCTCCACACAGTCACGTGCAATCACACGGATCAGTCTGTCGTCCGCATCCGCATCGACGAATACCTTTACATCCATCATATTGCGCAACACGGGATCATTGAGCACAAGAATACCCTCTACGATCACCACATCGCGCGGTTCCACAGTGACCGTTGCCTCCTGCCGGGTACATGTGAGATAGGAATATGTCGGCATCTCGATATTCTTTCCTTCCTTGAGCTGTGCGAGCTGATCAACAAGAAGCGACCACTCGATAGCCGCCGGCTCATCAAAATTGATCTTACTGCGATCCTCCGGCGGTATATGGCTTGAATCCTTATAATATGAATCCTGCGGCAAAACGGCAACCTCGCCGGCCGGCAGACTTTTTATGATTTTATTGACGACGGTGGTTTTGCCTGAACCAGTACCGCCTGCTATTCCAATAATCAGCATTGGTGTCTGTGTTTTATGTGATATTTACTTGCAAAGATAATTACTTTTAATTGATCATGGCGAAAAACCATATTTTTTTTGTTCCTGCGTTATGACAAAGTCGATTATTATTGTTAGATTTGCAATGTGATTCATTAATTTGCGTAAAGAAAGACGAAAATGAAATTTGTAGGAGCACATGTATCAGCATCCAAAGGAGTAAGCCAAGCTCCGGTAAACGCTGCGGAGATCGGGGCAAAAGCATTCGCCTTGTTCACCAGAAATCCGTCGCGTTGGTTTTCATCGGCCATTCCGGAAGCGGAAGCAATCGCGTTCAAGGCTAATTGCGAACGTCTGGGATACACACCGGAACGCATTCTGCCTCACGACAGCTATCTGATCAATCTCGGTTCGCCTGATCCGGAAGGACTCGAAAAATCACGCAAGGCATTTCTTGACGAACTGCAACGTTGCGAACAATTGGGGCTGACTATGCTTAACTTTCATCCGGGCAGCCACCTGAAGAAAATCGAAATCAACGATTGCCTTGACAGGATAGCAGAATCGATCAACATTTCCCTTGACAAGACATCAGGTGTTAAAGCCGTGATCGAAAACACTGCCGGACAAGGATCAAATCTCGGATTCTCTTTTGACCAGATACGCCGTATAATCGATGGCGTTGAAGACAAAAAACGCGTTGGAGTCTGCATCGACACCTGCCATGCGTTCGCCGCCGGTTACGATCTCGCAACCCCCGAGGGCTACAAAGCCGCATGGGATGAGTTCGGCGACCTGATCGGCTGGGAATATCTTAGTGCCATGCACATCAACGACACCAAGAAAGGTCTTGGCTCAAAGGTGGACCGCCATGAATCTCTCGGCAAAGGCATGATAGGAGCCGACTTTTTCAAAATGCTGATGAACGATCCACGGATGGACTCCATACCATTGATACTCGAAACCCCCGATACAGATATCTGGGCTCAGGAAATAGCATGGATGTACTCTCTTGTTGACTGACATCCTGCCGACACACTCATTCTCATTCTCCCTCCCCTCCCGAACATACCATTTTTCAATATCATACTTACAAACATAGGCCTGAAAGAGAACAGGCAGTGATTCTATTTTTTATGAGCCATTTAAAAGCCAAACCCGACCTCGGGTTCTGGAAGCTCTGGAATTTGAGCTTCGGATTTTTCGGCGTGCAGATTGCCTACGCTCTCCAGAGCGCAAACATTTCACGCATTTTCTCCACACTTGGAGCCGATCCCCACAAACTCAGCTATTTTTGGATTCTGCCACCACTCATGGGCATAATCGTTCAACCGATCATCGGCTTCGCTTCAGACCGGACATGGAACCGGCTGGGGCGTCGACTTCCCTATCTTCTTTTAGGTGCGGCTATTGCAGTGATCGTAATGTGCCTGCTTCCAAATGCCGGAAGTTTCGGCCTTTCCGTAGCCGGAGCCATGGCTTTCGGATTCATCGCCCTGATGTTTCTCGACACGTCGATCAACATGGCCATGCAACCCTTCAAAATGCTTGTTGGCGATCAGGTCAACGAACGTCAGAAAGGACTCGCCTACTCCATCCAGAGCTTCCTCTGCAACGCCGGAAGCCTCGTAGGATACCTCGCACCCATCACACTCACAGCCATTGGCATCAGCAATCTCGCGCCGGAAGGCCAAGTACCCGACACCGTGACCTACTCATTCTACATCGGTGCCGCCGTTCTGATCCTGTGCGTTATCTACAGTTTTCTGACCATCAAGGAGATGCCACCGAAAGAGTATGCCGCATTCCACGGAATCACTGAAGCGGAGAAGCATCAAAGCAGCAGTGTGTTCACCCTGTTACGCAATGCGCCACGCACATTCTGGACCATCGGACTTGTACAATTTTTCTGCTGGGCTGCATTCATGTACATGTGGACCTACACCAATGGAGCCATAGCCTCTCAGGTCTGGGGAACTACCGAGACCCAGACGCAGGCTTATCAGGAAGCAGGAAACTGGGTAGGAGTCCTGTTCGCCGTCCAGGCCGTAGGCTCTGTTATCTGGGCTATGGCAATTCCATTGTTCAAGAACCATCGGGTTGTCTACTCTCTCAGTCTAATCCTTGGAGCCATCGGGTTCATATCAACCATGTTCATAACCAATAAATATGGCCTCTTCGCCTCATACGTTCTGATCGGATGCGCATGGGCCGCTATGCTCGCGCTCCCGTTCACAATCCTCACCAACTCCATTTCCGGCAAAAACATGGGTATGTATCTCGGCCTGTTCAACGGCACGATATGCATTCCTCAGATTGTAGCGGCAGCTCTTGGTGGAGTGATACTCCATCTTGTTGGCGGCAGCCAGGTGGCCATGCTGGTTCTCGCCGGTATCTTCCTGCTTATCGGTGCGGCAGCAGTGTGGCTCATCAAGGAGACATATGCCGAGAAGACCGCAGCCAAATAAACATCACACAACCATATATATCAAACGGAGGCCTTGATGCTTTATCAAGGCCTCCGCTATCATTATACAATCCGATCAATCGAACAAAGAGAAGCTGACTGTGAGTCCTGCCATCACTATGGCAACCATCGACATAAGCTTGATCAGGATATTAAGGCTCGGGCCGGAGGTATCCTTGAACGGGTCACCTACCGTGTCACCAACCACAGTTGCCTTGTGGACATCGCTGCCCTTGCCACCGAAGTTGCCTTCTTCAATATATTTCTTGGCATTATCCCACGCTCCACCGGCATTAGCCATGAAAACCGCGAGGACAAAACCGGCTGCAAGGCCTCCGCAAAGCAGACCGATCACGCCGGGAACGCCAAACACCAACCCTACAACTATAGGAACAAGGATAGCCATAAGTGACGGGAACACCATCTCTCGCTGCGCTCCTTTGGTTGAGATCTGCACACAACGTGCATAATCGGGTTCTGCCTCACCGCTAAGAATACCCTTGATCTCACGGAACTGACGGCGCACTTCCTCTACCATATGGGATGCGGCGCGACCAACCGCATTCATGGTCAGGCCACAGAACAGGAATGCCATCATGGCTCCTATAAACATGCCGGACAAAACCATAGGATTCATCAGTGTCACATCATAATACACCATGAAATCAGTGAATGTTGCCGTTGTGACATCAACATTGTTCGGTATTTTCTCAAGTGTCTCCGGATCAATAGTGGTTCCGACCTGAATGAATTTCTGTCCGATATGCTGCAATCCCATACGGATCTCTTCAATGTACGATGCGAGAAGCGCAAGTCCGGTCAAAGCGGCAGAACCGATGGCAAAGCCCTTGCCTGTTGCGGCAGTAGTGTTTCCGAGCGAATCGAGAGCGTCAGTGCGGCGGCGGACACCTTCTCCCAGACCGCTCATCTCCGCATTACCACCGGCATTATCCGCGATCGGGCCATAAGCATCGGTGGCAAGAGTGATTCCAAGCGTGGAGAGCATGCCGACAGCCGCAATGCCTATTCCGTAAAGTCCCCAAGAGATATTGGCAAAATCAAAACCTGACGCGAGCCAATAAGACATAATGATACCGAACACAACCGATATCACAGGGACTGCCGTTGAAACCATTCCCAGGCCAACACCGGATATGATCACTGTCGCAGGGCCGGTCTGTCCACTTTCCGCAAGACGTTTTGTGGGACGATAGGACTGCGAGGTGTAATATTCTGTTGATTGACCGATAACCAGACCTACAAGCAGCCCGACAACAACGGCAAACGACAGATTGATCCAGTTTGGTATTTCAAGAGCCCAAAGAATAGTGAATGTTGCGGCAACAATAAGCAATGAGCTGAGATTTGTACCGACTGCAAGAGAACCGAGAAGGTTCTTGATCGAGGCATTCTCCTTGGTCTTAACAGCAAATATGCCGATAATTGACAGGATGATACCTACCGCTGCAATCAGCATAGGAGCGAGGATAGCCTTTGTCTGCAATTCAACCGAGCCCTGAGCCATGTCTGTGAATCCGACGGCTCCAGCAGCTGCGCCAAGTGCCGCAGTGGCAAGTATCGATCCGCAGTAGGATTCATACAGGTCGGCACCCATACCGGCCACGTCACCAACATTGTCACCAACATTATCGGCGATTGTCGCAGGATTGCGAGGATCATCCTCAGGGATGCCGGCCTCAACTTTTCCAACAAGATCCGCACCTACGTCCGCAGCTTTTGTGTATATGCCACCACCGACACGGGCAAACAGTGCCTGCGTGCTGGCACCCATTCCAAAGGTCAGCATTGTGGTGGTGATCATGGTGAGTTTCGCTGTACCCTCCAGTCCAAGATCAATGCTGTTCAACAGTATGTACCAGAACGAGATATCAAGAAGTCCAAGGCCAACAACCACAAGACCCATCACGGCTCCAGAGCGGAAAGCCACCTTAAGGCCTGAGTTGAGAGACTCCCGGGCAGCATTGGCCGTACGGGCGGAAGCGTATGTGGCCGTTTTCATGCCGAGATAGCCTGCGAGACCACTGAAAAAGCCACCGGTCAGGAATGCAATGGGAACCCATGAATTCTGAACTCCAAAACCATAGGCCATCACTGAGAAAAGGATAACAAGAGCCAGGAAAACAAAACCGACGATCTTGTACTGCTGTTTGAGATAGGACATGGCACCCTTACGGACATGCGCGGCGATCCGGCGCATCTGTTCCGTGCCTTCATCCTGCCCTTTCATCCATCTGTAGAAATAGAGGGCAAGCCCGAGCGCGATCAAAGACGAAATCGGCACGAGCCAAAACAAAGGATTTTCCATAAATAAATTTAAGGTTATTGAAATGAATAATTAGTTATACTATGCTTTTGTGTCTTCAAAATTATAGAATTTTTTCCGAATATTACAACGAATATGCTGCACAACATATCTTTGCTTCAGACCTGGACTCCAAGATGCGCGGCGACCTCGCGCATCTTCTCCCGGATCTGGTCGTTACACAGATTCCCGATGCTTCCCACGTGTGTATGACTGACACTGCGCGTTGGCCGGTACTCCCCTCGCTGCACCTGCATGCCGATAGTCCTATAGGCATCGCGGAAGGGCATTCCATCCAATGTGAGCCGGTTCACATCCTCAACCGTGAACATATAATCATAGCGAGGATCATCCACAATTCCGTCTTTAACAATAATATGATCGAGCATCATGACACATATTTCCAGACAACTTGTCAACTCTGTAGAGGCCGGAAAAATTATATCTTTCATAAGCTGAAGATCGCGGTTATAACCCAATGGCAGATTGGCCGTAAGCAATGCTATCTCATTAGGCAATGACTGCAATCGGTTGCACTTGCCGCGCATGATCTCAAAGACATCCGGGTTTTTCTTATGCGGCATGATACTGGAACCGGTGGTCAATTCATCCGGGAAAGAGATAAACCCGAAGTTCTGACACATAAACATACACACATCCATGGCAAAACGCCCAAGCGTGGAAGCGACAGCCGAGATAGCCATTGCCACTGCCCGTTCTGTCTTCCCCCGGCTCATCTGTGCGGCAACCACATTATAATGGAGATCAGCGAAACCAAGCAGTTGCGTGGTCATCTTCCTGTCGAGCGGAAAGGATGATCCATAACCTGCGGCTGAACCAAGAGGATTCTGGTTCGCCACATCGTAAGCAGCGGATACAAACCGCATATCATCAACTAAAGTCTCCGCATAGGCCCCGAACCACAAGCCGAACGACGACGGCATAGCGACCTGCAGATGTGTGTATCCAGGCATCAGCACATCCTTATGACGCTCGCTAAGCTGCTGCAACTTATCAAAAAGTCCTGCAACGGCCTTGGCGACGCGTTGCATCTCCTTGCGCATGAACAATTTCAGATCGACAAGCACCTGATCATTCCGGGAGCGACCGGAATGTATTTTCTTACCAACATCGCCAAGCCGCTGGGTAAGGATCAATTCCACCTGTGAATGCACATCCTCAACACCCGGCTCTATAATGAATTCCCCACGATCAATTATTGCCAGAATTTCTTTAAGTTCTCCCGTCAAAGCGGTAAGTTCCTCCTTTGTCAACAGACCGATGCTCTCGAGCATGGCGATATGCGCGAGAGAACCCTCAACATCATATCGCGCCAACAACAGATCAAGATCGCGATCATTGCCAACCGTAAATTCCTCAATCATTTTATCAGGTTCAAAGCCCTTGTTCCATAGCTTCATATTCAATATTCTTTAGAGAGATTATTTAATAGCTTGATATAACCGTCAAGCCCGGTTTTCAATTCATCTATCATTATATACTCGTCGGCCGTATGGCTTCTGGACGATTGTCCCGGACCGATCTTCAACGATGGGATGCCATGCATCAGTGCCATATCCGACGTTGTGGGGGAAACATAAGGAGTCCCACCCAAACCGACCGCAGCCTTGACAAGTGGATGCGCCGTGTCAATGACCGATGCCTGAATCCTCGTGGAACGCGGAGTCAGATCCGCATCCACCACCGACCGCAAGATCTCAACCGTTTCCTCATTGGAATAAGCATCGGTTGTGCGGACGTCGGCCACCCACCGGCAGGTATCAGGAATAACATTGTGTTGTGTACCCGATTCCATCATAGTGACAGCTATCCTGACAGGGCCGAGGACAGGACTATCCTCCGGGAACTTGAAAGCACGTAGCTTGCCTATATCCTCAATAGCTCTGTATATGGCGTTGACGCCTTCATTAGGTCGTGCAGCATGTCCGCTGACCCCATGGCTGACGCAATCAAGAACCACGAGTCCACGTTCTGCTACTGCCGGCTGAAATCCGGTAGGCTCACCGACCACAGCTATATCAATATAGATCCCTTCTGCCGCCAGATGTGGCAGGAATGCACGCATACCACCCTCTCCCATAACCTCCTCCTCTGCGGTCAGGGCAAGGACAAGATTGAATGGCAACCGCTGGCCTTTCATTTCATTAAAGGCTCCAAGCAAACAGACCGCAGAAGCCCCGGCGTCGTTTGACCCCAGGCCATACAGCTTCCCACCGGTTATCTCGGCAGAAAACGGATCTCTGCTCCATGTCTGCGCCGGGCGCACCGTGTCGATATGGGAATTTAGCATCAATGTGGGTCGCGCACTACTGTAACCGGGATAAACAGCCCATATATTGTTCAGAAATCTATGGGGTGACAGGCCAAGGCGCATCATTTCGGCCTCAAGCAAATCTGCCACATCGGCTTCCGATCTCGACACCGAAGGAACCGATATCATGCGCGAAAGCAAAACGACCGGATCAAACTGCACTTTCATAATGTGATCACGGTTCCTTCGGCCTCAAGCAGGTTTGAAGCACTTTTGATAATAACAGCCGACACACCTCCGCGCAATGCGTTCATGGCATTTTCCAGTTTGGGAATCATACCTTTGCTGATGACACCGGATGCACGCAACGTCACATACGAATCGCCATCTATTGTCCTTATCAGCGAATCATCCCTGTCGACATCGGCCAGCACGCCGGGCTTTTCAAAACAGAATATGAGATCTGTGGCAACCTGACGCGACAAGCCCATTGCAACAGCAGATGCAACACTATCGGCATTGCAGTTCAGCAATTGGCCGTTACCGTCGTGCATGATCGCACATATCACCGGAACCATACCTGCATTTAGCAGCCGGATCAGGAATCTATCATTGACATCAAGCGGATCAATGTCCCCTACAAATCCATAGTCGATAGGAACCGGATGGCGACGCACCGCGGTCACTGCATTTCCATCCGCTCCCGTCAGTCCGATTGCATCCATTCCGCGAGCCTGCATAGCAGCCACGATGCGTTTGTTAATCTGTCCGGCATATACCATTGTGCAGACATCAAGCATCGCGGCATCGGTCACCCGGCGCCCATCGATCATCACTGCCTCAATGCCGAGGCCGGAAGCAACCCTTGTCGCCTCTTTTCCGCCACCATGGACAAGCACCTTAGGGCCGGCTAATCGTGAGAATTTTTCCAGAAAATCGGCCAACGCATTTGGATCGTCAATAACATTTCCACCGATTTTCACCACTCTAATACGATCTATATCATACATAACACTCGCTAATTATGTCATAAATCCTCAAGCATCCGTTTAATAACTGTCTGGGCGGAGATCTCGCGGTTCGCAGCCTCCGGAATAACGAGGCTACGTGGAGATTCTATCACCTCGTCCGTGACAATCATCCCACGTCTGACCGGCAGACAATGCATGAAATAGGCATTGTCGGTAAGAGCCATTTTCTCCGCATCGACAGTCCAACTCCGATCCATAGATAATACCTTGCCGTAATTATCTCCGGAATATGCCGACCAGTTTTTGGCATATATGAAATCGGCTCCTTCAAATGCTTTCCTCTGGTCATATTCCACACGTGCATTTCCGACGAACTCGGGGGCAAGTTCATACCCCACCGGATGAGTTACAACAAAATCATAATCTGTCACATTCATCCATTCACAGAATGAATTAGCAACAGCCTGTGGAAGTGATTTTGGGTGCGGAGCCCATGTCAGTACAACTTTGGGACGTTCTTTGATCTTGTGTTCTTCTATGGTTATCAAATCGGCGAAGCTCTGCAACGGATGACGCGTGGCCGCCTCCATGCTGAACACCGGACGACCTGAATAACGAACGAACTGACTGATCACACGTTCCTGATAGTCGGCATCGCGATCCGTCAAACCGGCAAAAGACCTCACGCCGATCAGATCGCAATAGCACCCCATCACAGGGATAGCCTCCAGCAGGTGTTCCGCCTTATCGCCATCCATGATAACACCGCGCTCAGTCTCCAGCTTCCATGCGCCCTGATTGACATCAAGCACCATCACATTCATGCCGAGATTCATGGCGGCCTTTTGTGTGCTCAACCGGGTGCGCAACGATGAATTGAAAAAGATCATGAGCAACGTGCGGTTGCGACCCAAATGTTGCCATGCGAAACGATTATTTTTTATCTCAAGGGCTTCCTTAACAGCATCGCGCCACGACCCAATATCCTGAACATTAGTAAATTTCTTCATATAACCTCCTTTAATGCTTTAATAAAAATCTCAGCCTGATCGAGCGACACACCGAGAGCCGGAAGAAGACGCAATGTATGCTCGCCGGCACCTCCGGTAAAAATATGCTTTTCAAACAATAGTTTCCGCCGGAGATCCGCTGCCGAACCATCGACATCAAATCCTATCATAAGCCCCCGACCACGCACATCCTTGAGCTGCGGTATCGCGCGAAGCTCGTCAAGCAGGAAAGAACCTACCATTGCGGCATTAGCTATCAGATCTTCCGATTCTATCACCTCAATGACCGCTGTTGCAGCCGCGCATGCAAGATGGTTGCCCCCGAATGTAGTTCCGAGCATACCTTTATGCGCCTTGAATTCCGGAGAGATCAGAACGGCACCCATCGGGAAACCATTGGCGATACCTTTGGCACAAGTGATAATATCGGGCCTGATACCTGCATATTGGTGAGCGAAAAACAGTCCTGTCCGGCCATAACCCGACTGAATCTCATCAAGAATCAGAACGACACCAAGATCTTTGGTCAAATTCCGAAGACCCTGAAGGAAAGAATCGTCAGGCACACGTATTCCGGCAACACCCTGTATGCCCTCAACTATCACGGCCGCAAAATCGCCCTGCCGCAACATTTTTTCAGCCTCAGCCAGATCGTTCAGCGGAGCAAATGAGACATTTTCTGTCTCGTTGAACGGAGCGACAATCTTTTGGTTGTCCGTCAGAGCCACAGCTCCTGAAGTACGGCCATGGAAAGCACTCTTGAATGCGAGCACACGGCTTCGACCGGTATGAAACGAAGCCAGTTTGACAGCATTTTCATTAGCTTCCGCTCCGCTGTTGCAAAGAAACAGACTATAATCATCATATCCACATGCCTTGCCAAAACGAGCGGCGAAATCAGATTGCAACGTGTTGACCACGGAATTTGAGTAAAAGCCAAGGCGTGCCACCTGATCTGCAACGGCTTTGACATAATGGGGGTGGGCATGACCGATGGAAATGACGGCATGGCCTCCGTAGAAGTCAAGGTATTGTGTACCGTCAGCTGTAAACACATAGCTCCCGCTGCCACGGACAGGCTCTATGTCATAGAGAGAATATACATCAAATAGTTTCATTTTTTCAGAATGCGGATGGTTTTAGTCTCAGTCCGGCATTTTCTGCCAGACCAAACATTATGTTCATATTTTGCACAGCCTGTCCGGATGCCCCTTTCAACAGATTATCGATCGCACTTACAACCAGCAGCTTATCATCATGTTTTTCGAGCCACAACAGACATTTATTGGTATTAACCACCTGCTTTAGATCCAGCGTCTTGTCCGACAAGTGGGTGAAAGGTGCTTCCGAATAGAACTTTCTGTACAGATCATTGACCTGCTCAATATCCATATCGCAGCGTGTGTAGGCGGTCACAAAAATACCTCGCGGAAAATCGCCACGCATCGGGATGAAGTCTATTCCTGCGGTTCTATCGGGCTGAACCGACAATAAGGTGCGGTTGATCTCCAAAAGATGCTGATGAGTGAAAGCCTTGTAGACCGACATGTTGTTGTCGCGCCAGCTGAAATGGGTTGTCGCACCCGGTTTTACGCCTGCCCCGGTCGAACCGGTAATTCCGGTCACATGCACCGTATCCGTAAGCAAACCGGCTGCCGCAAGAGGCAATAATGCAAGCTGGATCGCTGTGGCGAAACAGCCCGGATTGGCAACCAAAGATGCACCGGCTATACGATTGCGATTAAGCTCAGGAAGCCCATAGACATATCCACAGCTCTCATCGCGATAATCCTGCGCCAGATCCACAACCTTGAGACCATCGGGACGACCATGCATTTCCCAGAAACGGGTACTTGCGCCATGTCCGGAACACAAAAACAGACAGTCAATCGCATCCAGCGGAGCCTGATCAGTGAATTTCAGTTCAGTTTCACCTACCAGACCGCCATGAACCGCTGTAATCGGATTGCCGGCATTGCTTTCCGAATTGACAAAGACAATCTCAACCTCCGGATGATTTATCAAAAGACGTAGAAGCTCGCCGGCAGTGTATCCGGCGCCACCTATGATTCCTACCTTGATCATTCCTTTTCCGCCCTTTTGGTCACATTATAATAAATCTTCATCGGATTAGCCATGATCTTAGTGAAACCCTTTACATCATCAGTGCTCCAAGCCTTATTGATTTCGCCATATTCTCCGAAATCGGTTTTCATCAGATCGAAGGGAGAATCAACACCGACAAGAGTATAACCAAGAGGACGCAGCGTTATCTCCACGGTACCGGATACATGTTGCTGAGTTGATTCAAGAAATGCCTCCATATCGCGCATCACAGGATCGAGATACTGTGATTCGTGCAGGAACATGCCATACCACGTTCCGATCTGATCTTTCCAATATTGCTGCCATTTGGTCAGTGTGTGTTTCTCCAGCATCTTGTGGGCATTGATAATCAATATCGGAGCCGCTGCCTCGAATCCGACACGGCCTTTTATACCGATTATAGTGTCACCGATATGCATATCGCGGCCGATACCGAACTTAGATCCTATCTCCTCGATTTTTCGGATGGCATCCACGCGATCAGAGAACACAATGCCGTTAACAGCCACAACCTCACCCTTTTCAAAGGTGATCTTCAATGTTTCCGGCTCTGTTTTCTCCACCTGACTCGGATAAGCCTCATCAGGCAGTGTCTGATTTGATTTAAGTGTCTCTTTACCACCGATACTGGTGCCCCACAAGCCCTTGTTGATCGAATATTCGAGCTTGGTAAAATCAGCTTCATAACCATGTTTCTTCAGATAATCGATCTCGTATTCGCGAGTAAGCGTCATATCGCGTGTCGGGGTAATGATTTCTATTTCAGGCGCAAGTATCTGGAATGTCAGGTCGAAACGCACCTGATCGTTTCCAGCTCCTGTCGATCCGTGAGCCACTGCATCCGCCCGTATGCTCTTGGCATACTCTATGATAGCCATTGCCTGAAATATACGCTCAGACGAGACTGATATAGGATAAGTACCGTTTCTAAGCACATTGCCGGCAATCATGTAACGTATGCTTTTGGCATAATAATCCGCTGTCACATCAAGAGCTGCATGAGTAGCCGCTCCAAGTTTCATCGCCCTACGCTCAATCTCAGCCAACTCCGCATCAGAAAATCCACCGGTATTGGCGATTGCCGTATGGACTTCATAACCGAGATCTTCCGACAGATATTTTGCACAAAACGAGGTATCGAGACCTCCACTGAACGCAAGCACTACTTTTTTCTTCTTCTCTTCCATTATTTTATGTGTATTATCGTTTTATTCTGAAAAGTTTCTTCAATTTATTTCCTATCGCCATGATATATGGGGTTGCAACGGTGTTCTCCGCCGGCTGCGCCGGATCGAAAAGCATTCCCGTGCAAAGACACATACGTCTGTTATTGCGCTGCAAGATGTCAAAATTCACGCATCCCTGACACCCTTGCCAAAATTCCTCATCGTCCGTTAGTTCCGAGAATGTGACAGGCTTATACCCCATACGCGAATTCAATTTCATCACGGGCAACGACGTAGTGATGCTGAAAATTTTGGCATAAGGGAACCTCATTCTGGCAAGGACAAACGTTTTCTCCTTGATACGTGCCGCCAGACCAAGATGACGGTAGGCCGGATCGACAATCAGACCGGATGTGGCAACATAGTCACCATGTCCCCAACACTCGATATAGCTGAACCCGACAAGACGGTCGCCATCAAAAGCCACAACCGCTTTGCCGCTCTCAATCTTTCCGGAGATATATTCGTTGGAACGTCGGGCTATACCAGTCCCACGCTGCAAAGCGGATTCATAGATCAGATCACAGATGCGTGGGGCATGGACGGAATGCTCTTTCCGTGCGAAATCCACCACAATCTTATTTGCATCCATTTTTACCTTAGAATTATTAAATTTATAAATATACACGATAAATTCAGCGCAAAGGTAGTAAATTTTTCATGTATATTCATACAAAAGCAAAATAAAATTTATATTTTTCCACGATTTTTTCATTTTTCATCTCCAGCTCGTATCCCCATTTGCCGTACTAAAAATAAAATAATGTCCAAAAAGGGTAATTTATTGACAAAAGAGGACAACGAAACAGATAAATAATTCGTATCTTTGTGGAGTTTTGATCATTACACACATTTTTGCTTATATTGTTCATGATAGTCCTTCTGCTTGTTATTTTCGTAATCGGCTACCTTGCCATTACCCTCGAACACCCTCTTAAAGTTGACAAAACGGCTACGGCACTGCTACTTGGCATGACCATGTGGGTCATTTATGCGCTTGGTGCCGACTCCATAGTCCCACAGGCTGCCGCCGGAAAATTCGCATTGTTTCTTCAGGAAAATCCGGGCACTCAAGGACTGCCGCTGCATGAACAAGTTCTGCAATACATCCTCAACGTAGACATAGTAGAACATCTTGGCGACATTTGCCAGACGCTGCTGTTCCTTATCGGTGCAATGACCATCGTTGAGCTTATCGACGTACACGGCGGATTCCGGATCATCACCGACCGGATCACAACACGTCGCAAAGTCAAGTTGCTTTGGGTCATCAGCTTCACCACTTTTTTCATGTCGGCCATACTCGACAACCTGACCACTACGATCGTAATGATCATGCTATTACGCAAACTGATAGCAAACAAGAAAGAACGATGGCTCTACGCCGCAACCATAGTCATAGCAGCCAATAGTGGTGGCGCATGGTCGCCGATCGGCGACGTGACCACGATCATGCTCTGGGTAGGCGGAAATGTGACAACCGGCTCTCTGATCAGTTATGTACTTCTACCAAGCCTTGTATCCATGATTGTACCGGTGGCCATTGTTGCCCGGAGTATCCGTGGCTCACTCTCGCCAGTCAAATCCGAGACAAGCAGCGACAGCCAGATCTCCACAGGCGAACGCAACTTCATATTCTTCCTCGGCGTCGGAGCCTTGATCTTCGTTCCGGTATTCAAGACGCTGACACATCTGCCCCCGTTTGTGGGCATGCTGTTCGCCCTCGGTGTGCTGTGGGTATTCACCGAGATATTCTACAATTCAAAATCACTTGAGAAAGCCCGTGAGCAACGAATCCCGAAAGTGATCTCACGTGTCGACATGCCTTCCATACTCTTCTTCCTTGGAATCCTTATGGCAGTTGCCGTGCTCCAATCCACCGGCGTTCTCAGCTGGCTGGCATCCGCACTCGATGAACATGTCCACAATGTCTATGTGATAGACTCCATGCTCGGCGTGCTGTCGTCGATCGTGGACAACGTGCCACTCGTGGCAGCATCCATGGGCATGTATCCCGTAGCCGACCCGACGGCCACCGGCTATGCCGCCAATTTCATTGTCGACGGCACATTCTGGGAACTGCTCTCCTATTGCGCCGGTGTTGGCGGCAGCATCATGATTATCGGTTCCGCATCCGGTGTTATCGCCATGGGGCTTGAGAAGATCAATTTCGGCTGGTATCTCCGCAAATTTTCCGGTCTCGCGCTGCTCGGCTACTTCAGCGGCATCATTGTCTACATCATTGAAAAGGCCATTTTCTGACCCAAGAACCGGAAAGTGTACAACCTGCGGTTGGAGGTGTCGGGGATTTTGCTTAATTTTGCGACGTAACAACAAATTTTGATCATTCAAAGCATAGTTAAGGCAATGGCACAGAAACCTTCGATACCTAAGGGAACGCGCGATTTCGGTCCAGTTGAGATGGCGCGCCGTAATTATATTTTCGACACAATACGCTCGGTGTTCCGTCTGTATGGCTACAGCCCGATTGAGACTCCAGCCATGGAAAATCTCTCGACTCTGATGGGAAAATATGGCGAGGAGGGTGACAAGCTCCTTTTCAAGATTCTCAACTCGGGAGACTATCTGAGAGGCGTTGATCCTACATTGCTTCAGGATGGCGGCGATTATGTGAAGCTCACTCCCAAAATCTCGGAAAAAGGACTGAGATATGATCTTACCGTGCCATTCGCACGATTCGTAGTCCAGCACCGTAATGAGCTTCAGATGCCCTTCAAGCGTTTCCAGATCCAACCCGTATGGCGTGCCGACCGTCCGCAGAAGGGTCGTTACCGCGAATTTTATCAGTGTGATGCCGACGTGGTTGGCTCAGATTCGCTGATCAATGAGATTGAATTGCTCCAGATGATCGACGATGTGTTCAGCCGTCTGGGCGTCCGCATCACTATCAAGTTGAACAATCGCAAGGTGCTTTCCGGAATCGCCGAGATTATCGGTGCACCTGAGAAGATCACGGACATCACCGTGGCAATTGACAAAATTGAAAAGATAGGACTTGAAGCCGTCAATGCCGAATTGACAGAAAAAGGTCTGTCGGCAGAAGCGATCGCAGCCTTAGAGCCGATAATCACCATGACGGGATCGACATCGGAACGTCTTGAAAAACTCGCACAGGTTCTCGCCGGAAGCGAAACCGGATTGAAAGGCGTGGAAGAACTCCGCACCGTGATCAAAGGCGTTGAGGCTCTCGGACTGGAAGCAGACCTTGAGCTGGACGTATCGCTGGCACGTGGCCTCAACTACTACACAGGCTGCATTATCGAGGTGAAAGCACGCGATGTTGAGATCGGCTCCATCACAGGAGGCGGACGTTATGACAACCTGACCGGTGTGTTCGGAATGCCGGGTCTGTCGGGTGTTGGAATCTCATTCGGAGCCGACCGAATCTACGACGTTCTCAACGCCCTCGACCTATATCCCAAGGACACCGAGATCTCGACACAGGTTATGTTCACCAACTTCGGTGATGCCGAAGCCGCAGCAGCCATGAAGATGCTCAAGCAAATCCGGAAGGCAGGAATCAGCGCAGAGATCTATCCCGACGCTTCAAAGATGAAAAAACAGATGGGACGTGCCGATTCGCTGTCTATCCCGTTCGTGGCCATAGTAGGCGAATCCGAGATGGCAGAGGGGAAAATGACCCTGAAGGACATGACAACAGGCGAGCAGCAGATGGTCACTGTGGATGAAGCAATTACAATCATTTGCAAAAAATAATCCGCATTTTTCTTGACATTCGCAATTTCAATGCTTATCTTTGCAGCATGATGACACGATTTTATGCATATCAGTATTTTGGTTTTTATTTTTACGTCACGAAAATAAAACCGGGCTTTTGTGCATATATTTAAGTTAGGCAATCTATTAACATGAATATTCCAAAATCCCGGTCTCACGTAGTCCGGGATTTTATTTTTTTTGAATTATGAAGAGGCAAATTACCATACAGGGAGTGGCAGGATGCTACCATGATGCCGCAGCAAGAGAATACTTTTCCCTACGACGTCCGGATGAAGATGTGGAGACAATATCCTGTGATACATTTCCGGACATGTTCCAGCGTCTTGACTCTGATCCGAGTCTTCTCGGCATCATGGCCATAGAGAACACCATAGCCGGTGCATTGCTTCAAAACCACGAGCTTCTGCGCAAAAGTTCCCTGACAATTGTCGGCGAACATAAGATGAGAATATCACACGTTCTCGCCACCCTGCCGGGACAAAAAATCGAGGACCTTTCAGAAGTCAACTCCCATCCGATGGCACTGATGCAATGCGAACAATATCTTCGTCAGTATCCAAAGATGAAAGTAGCCGAAACATTCGACACCGCTGGATCGGCCAAGATGATAGCAGAGCAGGATCTGAGAGGGCATGCAGCGGTGTGCGGAGCCTATGCGGCAGAACTTTACGGACTTGAGATACTTGCCCGTGGCATTGAAACCAACAAACGTAACTTCACACGTTTTCTGATCCTCGCCGATCCTCTGACCGCGCCAGAATTGCGTCCAAAAGAGAGTGAACTCGACAAAGCATCGATTGTTTTCACACTGCCCCACACACAGGGTGCCCTGTCGAAAGTACTCACCATCCTCTCGTTCTACGACATGAACCTGTCCAAGATCCAATCAATGCCTATCATTGGCCGGGAATGGGAATATCGCTTCTACGTCGATCTGACTTTTGACAGTTTCGCACGTTATCAGAAAGCCATCGACGCAGTGCGTCCGTTGCTTACAGATTTCAAATCACTTGGAGAATATAAACAATGCACCAATGAAATATGACACACCACAGATCAAGCCGGCCAACAGAGTCGAGCAGATCAAAGAATACTACTTTTCGCGCAGACTGAAAGAGGTGGCGCGACTCAACGCCGAGGGACGCGACATTATTTCACTCGGCATCGGAGGCCCCGACCGCGCCCCATCACAGGAAGTCATAGATACCCTCTGCGAGGCCGCCAACCGCCCCGACACACACAGCTATCAGATGACCATAGGATTGCCGGAACTGCGCAGAGCCTATGCCGGATGGTATGGACGACACTATGGAGTGACGCTCGATCCGGACACCGAGATACAGCCCCTGATCGGATCGAAAGAAGCCGTGCTTCAGCTCTCCCTGACCTTTCTGAATCCAGGTGACGGCGTACTCGTGCCGAATCCGGGATATCCCACCTACACATCAGCCAGCCGTCTGGCCGAAGCCGAAATCTTCCCCTACAATCTGACAGAAGAAAACGGATGGAAGCCTGATTTCGAAGCCCTTGAGAAACTGCCACTGGAAAAGATCAAAATGATGTGGGTCAACTATCCCCACATGCCGACCGGCACACCGGCAGACCGCGAACTATTTGAGCGTATAGTTGATTTCGGCCGCCGCCACAGCATAGTCATAGTCCACGATAACCCCTATTCCTTCATCCTCAACAACAATCCTCAGAGCATTCTGTCAGTGGAAGGGGCAAAAGAGATCTGCATAGAGCTGAACTCACTGAGCAAGAGTCACAATATGGCAGGGTGGCGAATGGCAATGATGGCATCGAACCCACAGTTCACCTCATGGTTCCTCAAAGTCAAATCAAACATCGATTCAGGCCAATTCCGACCAATGATGCTTGCCGCCGTGAAGGCACTTAATGCCCCACAGGAATGGTATGACGAGCTAAATGCCGTATATTCCTCAAGACGTAAGATAGCAGAAGAGATAATGACCGCACTGGGTTGCACATTTGACCCCGGTCAGCGCGGTCTGTTTCTCTGGGGCAGAATTCCAGAGACAGAAAAATCGAGCGAGACACTGGCCGACCGCATCCTGTACGAAGCACGTGTGTTCATCACACCCGGATTCATTTTCGGATCAAACGGCGACCGCTACATACGCATCTCACTGTGTGCCACGGAAGAGAATCTCAACCGCGCACTTCAAAGAATCAAAGAATACAATTCCACTTCAAAATAAAAAAACGAAAATCAATGGATCAGCTCCAACCTATAACATTTCCCGGCATTGACCCACAGAAACCGCTTGTTATCGCCGGCCCATGCAGCGCAGAAACACTTGAACAGACACTCCAGACCGCCAAAGAACTATCTGAAACCGGAATAAAAATATTCCGTGCCGGAATCTGGAAACCACGCACAAAACCGGGTGGATTCGAAGGCGTGGGCTCCGAGGGACTTGAATGGCTCAACGAAGTCAAAAAACAATACGGGATGTTGACGGCTACAGAAATAGCCAACCGACAGCACGCAGAAGAAGCCCTACAGGCCGGCATCGACATTCTCTGGATCGGCGCACGTACATCGGCCAACCCGTTTGCAATGCAGGAGATAGCCGACACAATAGCCGCCTCAGGCAAAGCCGACAGCCTGACCGTATTGGTAAAGAACCCAGTCAATCCCGATCTCGAGCTATGGATAGGCGCATTGCAGCGAATCTACAATGCCGGCGTCAGACGTTTAGGAGCCATCCACCGCGGCTTCTCGACATACGGGAAACATCTCTACCGCAACATGCCACAATGGCATATCCCCGTGGAATTGCGTCTGCGATATCCCAATCTGCCGATTATCTGTGACCCATCGCATATAGGAGGCAAACGCGAACTGATCGCCCCCCTGTCGCAACAAGCATTCGACATGGGCTTCAACGGACTTATAGTTGAAAGCCACTGCAACCCCGACTGCGCATGGAGCGACGCCGCACAACAAGTCACTCCCGAGATCCTCAACTTCATATTGAACACCCTTGTGATCCGCGACTCCCACCAGACTACCGAAAGCCTCACACTGCTGCGCCAGCAGATAGACCGCATTGACAATGAGCTGCTGGATATCCTTGCAAAGCGAATGGGAGTGTGCCGCGACATAGGCCGTTACAAGAAAGAACACCGCATGTCGGTGGTCCAGGCCGGCCGCTACAACGACATCATCCGCTCCAGAGTCAAAGCCGGAGAAGATATGGGCATGGGAGCCGAATTCATGAAAACAATCCTGCTGGCGATCCACGATGAATCAGTCCGTCAGCAAATAGAAATCATAAACGACCGCGCAAAATGAAAATCCTGATCCTCGGTGCCGGAAAAATGGGCACATTCTTCTGCGATCTGCTATCCGCTGATCATCAAGTAGCAGTATATGATCCAGAACCTGACAAACTGCGATTCACATACGGGGTGGAACGCTTCGACACCCTTGAAAACGTGCGAGAGTTCGCGCCGGAGCTTGTGATCAACGCAGCCACGGTGAAACACACCCTGAGCGCATTCCGCAATGTACTCCCCTACATTGACAGCCGCTGCATCCTTTCCGACATAGCCTCCGTGAAAACAGGGCTGCCGGAATTCTACGCCGACTGCGGACATCCATTCGTCTCCACCCACCCCATGTTCGGCCCTACATTTGCATCTCTGAGCAACCTGTCGAGCGAAAACGCCATCATAATCAGCGAAGGGGATCATCTTGGACGCGTATTCTTCCGCGACCTCTACCAGCGTCTGCAACTCAACATTGTGGAATACACCTTTGAGGAACATGACCAAACCATAGCCTATTCCCTGTCGGTTCCATTCGCCTCCACCCTTGTGTTTGCCTCCACCATGCAACATCAGGATGCCCCCGGCACCACATTCAAACGCCACATGACCATAGCACGCGGCCTTATGGGAGAGGACGACTACCTGCTGTCGGAAATCCTCTTCAACCCCAACAGCCCGTCGCAACTCGAACGAATCCGCCACCAGCTTGCCCGGCTACAGAAGATCATTGAACGCCGCGACTCCGAGGCTATGGCAGCCTATCTTGCCGAAGTGCGCGAGAACCTGAAATGATCAGTACACAGAGCGCGCACCGGCATCCGGGTTAAAAATGCACCGGAAGAATGATGGTCTTATACTAAAATTTATTAACTTTGTAGCGTTATGAGCGACGACAAGACAAAGACGGCAGCATTGGCCACGTTCAATGACTATCTGACGCAGAACCATCTGCGCCGGACGCCTGAACGCTTCGCCATACTGGAGAAAGTGTTCGACATGTCCAGCCACTTTTCCATCGACGCTCTGCATCTGCAACTTGACACGGGAGGCTATCATGTGAGCCGTGCGACAGTCTACAACACCATTGAGCTATTGATCAAAGCCGGGCTTGTTCGCCGTCACACATTTGAATCCCAGTCGCCCCAATATGAAAAAATAGCAGGACTGACCAAACATTACCATCTGGTCTGCTCACGCTGCGGCAAAGTCAAGGAGATAAAAGACCAGGAGATAGACCTCCTGCTGAATACACGCCGGTTCGGTAAATTCCAACCCAAATATATTGATCTAAACGTCTACGGACTCTGTGCAGGATGCGTCAGGAAAACGCGCCAGTCAACAAAGCCCAAAACAAAATAACAGTAACACACCCAAGATGAAAATTGATGTATTGCTCGGCCTCCAGTGGGGCGATGAAGGAAAAGGAAAAGTAGTCGATGTTCTGACACCCCGTTACGACGTGGTGGCACGATTCCAAGGAGGCCCCAATGCCGGGCACACGTTGGAATTCGATGGCAAGAAATACGTGCTCCGCTCAATTCCGTCAGGAATCTTCCAGCACGGACAGACCAACATCATAGGCAATGGCGTTGTTCTCGACCCTGTTCTATTCAAAGAAGAAGCAGAAGCCCTCGAACGCTCCGGTATCGATCTGCGCAAAGTGTTGAAAATCTCAAAAAAGGTACATTTGATCCTTCCGACCCACCGACTGCTCGACGCAGCCAACGAGAAAGCCAAGGGTGGTGCCAAGATAGGCACAACAGGCAAAGGAATCGGCCCGACCTACACTGACAAGATCAGCCGCAACGGACTTCGTCTCGGCGATACACTCCATAACTTTGAAGCCAAATATGCCGCCGCACGCGACCGCCATCTCCGCATGCTCGCGTCGCTCGGCGAGACACCAGACCTGAGCGAGCTCGAACCACGCTGGATAGAGGCTATCAACTATCTGAAATCGTTCGATATCATTGACAGCGAACATTATGTGAACCGCTGTCTGCAAGAGGGCAAGTCAGTGTTGTGCGAGGGTGCACAGGGCACACTTCTCGACGTTGATTTCGGTTCATATCCTTTCGTAACATCCTCCAACACGGTTGCGGCAGGAGCATGCACGGGTCTTGGTGTAGCCCCGAATAAAATAGGCGAAGTGTTCGGTATCTTCAAAGCCTACTGTACCCGAGTAGGCAGTGGCCCGTTCCCGACGGAGCTTTTTGATGAGACCGGCAAAAAGATCCGGGACATAGGACATGAATACGGCGCAGTCACCGGCCGCGAACGCCGCTGCGGATGGATTGATCTCGTGGCTCTCCGATATGCCATCATGATCAACGGTGTTACCCAGCTGATCATGATGAAGAGCGATGTTCTCGACACATTCCCGACCATCAAAGCATGTACAGCATACAAGATCAATGGCGAA
The DNA here is from genome assembly GCA_910579185.1 of uncultured Muribaculaceae bacterium. Classification (GTDB taxonomy): domain Bacteria; phylum Bacteroidota; class Bacteroidia; order Bacteroidales; family Muribaculaceae; genus Paramuribaculum. Next base: position 114,028 of record CAJTTG010000001.1, on the reverse strand, counting down.
CTGACACGCGATTTCCCCTACTCCATCGAAGAGGACACAATTGAACCTGTATATGAAGAGCTTCCCGGCTGGCAGACCGACATGACGGCAATGAAATCGGAAAATGAGTTTCCGCAGCAGTTCGCTGACTATATCAAATTCCTTGAACGCGAACTGGCAACACCCATCACCATAGTTTCTATCGGTCCGGATCGCGAGCAAACCATCCTACGCAACAAATGAACTGAGTCAAACTTATTTCAAAATTTAAACGCAGAACCGACCTGATTCCTTATTTCTAACCTTCCGGACCGTTTCCGGCTGTTCCCATCTCTTTTTTGGACACAATGGAGTTCCATCGCAACCTCAAAAAGATCGGAATCATATCGAAAACCACCTCGGAATGTTAGTTTACAATAAGTTTAAGTCAGTTCAATAACACCAAACCACGATGGCAAAAGTCAAACCATTTAAAGGCGTACGTCCGCCGCGTGAACTCGTAACCGAGGTAGCATCACGTCCCTACGACGTTCTCAATTCCGACGAAGCCCGTCGGGAAGCAGAAGGCAACGAAAAATCCCTATACCATATCATAAAGCCGGAGATTGATTTTGATCCGAGTGTCGATGAACACGATCCATGTGTCTATGACAAAGCCGTTGAGAACTTCAACGCTTTCCAGACCAACGGTTGGCTTGTGCAGGATTCCAAAGAGCATTATTACATATATGCCCAGACGATGGATGGACGCACACAATATGGCATAGTTATCGCAGCCAATGTTGACGACTATATGGAGCAGCGGATCAAAAAGCATGAGCTGACACGCCGCGACAAAGAGGAGGACCGCATGAAGCATGTCCGCGTCAACAATGCCAACATTGAACCCGTGTTCTTTGCATTTCCCGACAATGAACGACTCGAGAAGATCATCAATGAAACGACAGCCGGAACACCTGAATATGATTTCATAGCCCCCGATGGATTCGGACATTCGTTCTGGGTTATCGACAATGACGATACAATAGCCGAAATCACCGCGGAATTCGCCAAGATACCTTATCTCTACATAGCCGACGGACATCACCGCACAGCTGCCGCCGCACTTGTGGGCAACGAAAAGGCAAAGGCCAATCCCAACCACACCGGCAATGAGGAATACAACTATTTCCTTGCAGTAGCATTCCCAGCATCCCACCTGAAGATCATCGACTACAACCGCGTGGTCAAAGATCTCAACGGACTTACGCCGGAACAGTTCCTGTCCGAGATTGAAAAAAATTTCACCATAGAGGAAAAAGGAACAGAACCATACCGTCCGACAGAGCTGCACAACTTTGCGCTTTATGTATACGGAAAATGGTATTCGCTGACAGCACGCGAAGGCCGTTACAACGATGCAGATCCTATCGGAGTGCTTGACGTTACAATCTCCAGCGATCTGATTCTGCGTGACATTCTCGGCATCACGGATCTGCGTTCAGATAAGCGCATAGACTTCGTCGGTGGCATCCGTGGTCTTGAAGAACTCCAGCGGAGAGTGGACAGTGGAGAGATGGCCATGGCATTGGCACTATATCCAGTATCAATGAAGCAACTCATGGATATAGCTGATACCGGCAACATCATGCCACCCAAGACCACATGGTTCGAGCCTAAGCTCCGTTCCGGTCTTGTGATCCACAAATTAGAGGACTAAGTGTCTATCCAAAAAACTCTGAACAGCCGCTTAAGCAGGCCTTAAAAATTAATACGCATAATGGATAATTGTAAGTCAAGAGGTGCTTCATCCCCGGAGGATATAAATAAAATTTCGCGACTTACTTCATAAAACAATGATGGCATCGGCATTGTCTGATGCCATCATTTTATGCCACCGATAGTGTTTGACTGAAAAAGGAAATGACGACGATAACAACAGATACATACCGGATGAGTCCAGCGAGTTATTTCAGGACCATAGGCGGTTCCACCATAGCCAAAACCATAGGATTGCTTGCAGCAGCAGTGCTCATTGCGGCCGCAATCGGTGTGGTCTTTGATCTACGAATCCTACTTGTGGCCCTTATCATCGCATTCATAATTATCCCTTTTGTGATCGGACACATCTATTTCTCAAAACTACTGACAACCGATGCTCAGGCTGCATTATCGCCCAAGCATGTCGACATCATTCCAGGGACAATGATCAGAGAGGTGTTTGAGAGCGCGGACGAAGAGAATCAGCCACGAGCCCCCAGAGACTGGGGATGGGATGAGATCACTGACCGCCGCCTAACAGGCAAAAACATCATTATCAGTTTCCGAAACACAACTTACAAACTCATAATACCGACCAGCGCCATCAAGCCCAAGTCAGCTATATATGAAGTGGTTGAGATCACAGAGGAATAAAAATTACGACTACAAGCGAAATAATAGTTTGTTCAGTCGATAAAAAATTGTAATTTTGCAGTCGATTAACGTATCAATTCCACCTCAACACCCCACACCACATTTATGGTCGTATTCTTTAAGAAAGGTGCTGCTAAAGTAATTGCCGTAGAGACTGATCACAAATTCTCCCCGGAGGAGAAAGAAAAGCTCACATGGCTGTTTGGCGGCGCGACTCCTCTTGTATCCACTTCAGTTAAAGGCCGATTCATCGGACCGCGTAAAGAAATGATCACTCCTTGGAGCACCAATGCCGTGGAGATCACCCAGAACATGGGTCTTGAAGGCATCACACGCATCGAGGAATTCATGCTGACAAGAGACGAAGAGCCAGCATTCGACAAGATGCTGCAACGTCTCTACGATGGTCTGAACAGCAAAGTGTTCACCACATCGCTCCAACCGGAACCGATAGTCTACATAGACGATATTTCCGAATACAACCGTAGCGAAGGTCTTGCCCTCAGTCCAGAGGAAGAGCAATATCTGCGCGATCTGTCGGCCAAACTCGGCCGTCCGCTGACCGACAGCGAGGTGTTCGGATTCTCTCAGGTCAACTCAGAACACTGCCGCCACAAAATATTCAACGGCACATTCATCATAGACGGTGAGGAAAAGCCGATGTCGCTGTTCAAGATGATCAAAAAGACATCGCAGGAGAACCCCAACGGTCTCGTGTCCGCATATAAAGATAATGTGGCCTTCGTCAAAGGTCCCCGTGTGGAACAGTTCTATCCCACCAACCCTGACCGTCCCGACATGTTCGACGTCAAAGAGATCGACACCGTGATCTCCCTGAAGGCCGAGACCCACAACTTCCCGACGACCGTAGAGCCTTTCAACGGAGCAGCTACCGGCACCGGCGGCGAGATCCGTGACCGTCTGGGCGGCGGACGCGCCAGCCTCCCGATTGCCGGAACGGCAGTCTACATGACCTCATATCCGCGCATGTCGTCGGAACACCGCTGGGAAATGATGTGCAATCCCCGAGTATGGCTCTACCAGACTCCCTGCGATATCCTCATCAAAGCCTCCAACGGCGCATCGGACTTCGGCAACAAGTTCGGACAGCCACTGATCTGCGGATCGTTGCTGACATTCGAGCATGACGAAAACGGCCGACTCTATGCCTATGATAAGGTGATCATGCTTGCCGGTGGCGTAGGTTTCGCAGCTAAGAAAGATGCGATCAAAGGAACTCCGAAGCCAGGCGAGAAAGTCGTAGTGATGGGTGGTGACAACTACCGTATCGGCATGGGCGGAGGTGCGGTATCATCCGTAGAAACCGGCCAATATGACAACTCCATCGAGCTTAATGCCGTTCAGCGTGCTAATCCAGAAATGCAGAAACGCGTTTCTAACGTGATCCGCGCACTGGCAGAAAGCGATGACAACCCCATCGTTTCTATCCATGACCATGGAGCCGGCGGACATTTGAACGCACTATCGGAACTGGTTGAAGAAACCGGTGGCCATATAGACCTTGATGCGCTTCCCGTTGGCGACGCCACACTCTCGGAAAAAGAGATTGTAGGCAACGAGAGTCAGGAACGCATGGGTATGGTTCTTGAACAGAAAGACATTGAGTATGTTGAACGGATCGCACGCCGCGAAAGAGCACCGATGTATGTTGTCGGCGAGACCACCGGCGATGACCGCTTCGTGTTCTCACGCAAGGATGGAGTCAAGCCCATTGATCTTGCCATGGCAGATATGTTCGGTAACTCACCGAAGACCGTGATGACCGACAATACCGTCAATGTGACATACAAAGATCCGGAATACAACGAAAACGATCTTGAGACCTATCTGCGCGATGTTCTCTCGCTTGAAGCCGTAGCCTGCAAAGACTGGCTGACCAACAAGGTTGACCGTTCGGTGACGGGCAAAATAGCACGTCAGCAGTGTCAGGGAGAGATTCAGTTGCCGTTGAGCGACTGCGGAGTCGTGGCACTTGACTACCGTGGCCATAAAGGAATCGCAACATCTATCGGCCACGCGCCACAAGTGGCACTGATTGACTCTGCACGCGGATCTGTACTTGCAATAGCCGAAGCATTGACAAACATTGTCGGCGCACCGATCAAGAACGACATAAAAGGATTGTCGCTAAGCGCCAACTGGATGTGGCCTTGCAAGAATCCGGGAGAGGATGCCGCGCTCTACCGCGCCGTGGAGGCATGCAGCGATTTCGCCTGCGCACTCGGCATCAATATCCCCACGGGCAAGGATTCACTTTCAATGACCCAGAAATATGGGGCAGACAAAGTTTATGCCCCCGGCACCGTTATTATCTCTGCCGCAGGAGAGGTGACAGATGTGCGCCGCACACTGACCCCTGTTTTCCAGCCCGGCAACTCACGTCTGTATTATATTGACTTCTCGGGCGATGAACTTCGTCTCGGCGGATCGGCATTCGCCCAGACCTTCGGCCGTATCGGCTCGGAAGCACCCACCGTCAAGGATCCGGCTAAATTCGCGGCAGCCTTCAATACCGTTCAGCGACTGGTGAAACGTGGCTCCATCATGTCGGGGCATGACGTTTCGGCAGGAGGTCTTGTCACCACACTGCTTGAAATGACGTTCGCCAACACCTCCGGTGGAGTGCATCTGACCACGGACGCATTCGTAGCCGATGGTCAGACCGATCTGATCAAGATCCTCTTTGCCGAGAACCCGGCAATGGTGCTTCAGATCGCAGAAGGCAAATGCGAAGCAGCGGAACGCTTGTTCACAGAAGCCGGTGTAGGATTCAAGCAGATCGGAACAACCGACAAGGAACGGACATTGATGATAGAACATCAGGGTACTACCCGCATGATCGGCATCGACTTCATGCGCGATGTATGGTTTGCCCCGTCCTACCTGCTCGACAGCGTACAGAGCGGCGAAAAATGCGCCACACTCCGCTTTGAGAACTATAAGAAACAGCCACTGCGCTACCGCATCCCATCCGCATTCGACGGGAAACTGGCATCACGCTCACTGGCCGGAGGACGCCATGAGGCATCAGGCATACGCGCCGCGATTATCCGCGAGAAGGGTGTCAACGGCGACCGTGAGATGGCCTACTCTCTCTATCTCGCAGGGTTCGATGTGAAAGACGTCCACATGACCGACCTTATGAGCGGCCGCGAGACACTAGAGGATGTCAACATGATCGTATTCTGCGGCGGTTTCTCCAACTCCGACGTACTCGGATCGGCAAAAGGCTGGGCCGGAGGCTTCCTCTGGAACGAAAAAGCCAAGACCGCTCTTGAAAAATTCTATGCACGCAAAGATACTCTCTCATTGGGCGTCTGCAACGGATGCCAGCTGATGATGGAATTGAACCTCATCTGCCCCGAGCATGCTCGCAAGGCTACAATGGAGCATAATGTCAGCCACAAATTCGAGTCGCAATTCGTTGGCGTAACCATCCCGGAGAACAACTCCGTGATGTTCGGACCGATGGCAGGCCTGAAACTCGGTATATGGGTTGCCCATGGCGAAGGACGCTTCAACCTACCAATGGCCATGAGCGACTACAACGTGGCATTGCGCTACAACTACGCATCATATCCGGGCAATCCCAACGGATCGCGCGGCGCAGTGGCCGGTCTATGCTCAGCCGATGGCCGCCATCTGGCAATGATGCCCCATCTTGAGCGTGCCATCTTCCCGTGGCAATGCGCTTATTATCCACGATCGCGACGCAATGACGATGTGACACCGTGGATCGACGGCTTCGTCAACGCACGCAAATGGATTGAAAAGCACATCAATAAGAATTAATTTCAAACGGCGGGAGAAAACTCAACCGGACTACGGAACAGAGCACTTCTCCCGCCGATTATTTCAAGAACAGACACAACGTACTTATTATAATCATATATGGGAGGTTTTTTCGGCCTGACAGCCAAAACGAACTGCGTCAACAGACTTTTCTACGGCGTAGACTACAACAGCCATATGGGCACCAAACGAGCCGGTATGGCAACAGTGGATAACGGGATCTTCACCCGTTCGATCCATAATATCGAGAACTCATATTTCCGAACAAAATTCGAGAGCGATCTCAAGGATTTTTCAGGAAACTCAGGTATAGGCGTGATATCCGACACGGACGCACAGCCAATCATAGTCAACTGCCACCTGGGCAAATTTGCCATTGTCACCGTGGCACGCATCAACAACATTGTCGAACTTGAAAAAGAAATGCTTGCCAAAGGGCATCATTTCTGCGAACACAGCTACGACATTATCAATCCGACCGAGATGATTGCCGCTCTGATCAGCGAGGGTAAAGATCTTGTCTCCGGCATCGAGAATGTGTACCGCCGCATCAAGGGATCATGCTCCATGCTGATTCTTCTTGAGGACAGGATCATAGCCGCCCGTGACTTCCTTGGCCGCACACCTATCATCATAGGCAAAAGCGATGACGCATACGCTGCCGCATCGGAATCATGCGCATTCCCCAACCTGGGCTTCGAGGACTGCTATAATGTCGGTCCCGGAGAGATAGTGGAGTTGAAAGCCGACGGCATGCGCCAGCTGCGCGCTCCGGAAAAAGAGATGCAGATCTGTTCATTCCTGTGGATCTACTATGGCTATCCTGTGTGCCAGTATGAAGGGCGCAACGTAGACCGCATGCGCTATGTGACCGGCAAGGAGATGGGTAAAACTGATAATGATGAGGCAGATTTCGTCAGCGCAATCCCGGATTCAGGCATAGGTATGGCTCTTGGCTACTCGCAAGGCAAGGGTGTGCCATATCTGCGCGGTATCGCCAAATATACGCCGACCTGGCCCCGAAGCTTCACCCCCTCCACTCAGGAGCGCCGTGAGCTTGTGGCCAAGATGAAACTGATCCCCAACAAAGCGTTGCTGAAAAACCGGAAAGTCATTTTCTGCGATGATTCTATTGTTCGCGGCACACAGCTGCGTGACAACGTGAAGGATCTGTTCGATGCCGGAATCAAGGCTGTGCACATGAGAATAGCATGTCCGCCGTTGGTATATCCCTGCGAGTATCTCAATTTCACGGCCTCCAAGAGTGAGATGGAACTTATCACTCGCCGCGTGATCGCCGATCTTGAGGGAGACCACAACGCAAACCTTGAAGCGTATTGCAAGACGGATTCTCCGGAATACAAAAAGATGGTGGAGGAAATACGCCGCCGTCTCGGACTGACGTCCCTGCGGTTCAGTTCGCTTGAGAATATAGTCAATGCAATAGGACTTCCGAAATGCAAGGTCTGCACCCATTGCTTTGACGGCTCCAGCCACTGCTGACAATTTATAGTGGTTTATGGCCCGTTTGCGAGATTTTTTTGAAAAAAAGGGGATGAATGGGCTTGTGTTTATAAAAAAACTCTTACTTTTGCAGGTGAAAACTGTTCAATCGTAATTTTTATCTAAATTAAAAACATCATGGCTTACGTAATTACTGACAAATGCGTTGCTTGCGGAACTTGTCTTCCCGTGTGCCCCGTAGAGGCTATTTCTGAAGGTGATATCTACCACATCGATCCGGACACTTGCATCGAGTGCGGCTCATGTGCAGAAGTTTGCCCCAGCGAAGCAATCATTCCGGGCTAAGCAACAGAGCATTTAGCGACGAAAATACAAGCGGTTTCGACAATGTCGGAGCCGCTTGCGTTTTTCAGTGTGTTTTAGTGGGCAGTTTGGATAAAATGATATAACTTTGTTAACAAACTGATTTAAACTTATTGCAAAATAAAGAGCGGATAGAATCCGTTAAAGATATATGAAGAATCTTGTACTGACACTCAGCATAATACTTGCGGCAATGCTTTTTGGTGGCTGCCGCGGCCCGAAGCTGGCGACCGCCGATGCCCAGATGAAACGAGGCGAATATTACGATGCATCGAAAACGTATCGGAAAATATACAACAATCTGAAACGCGATGACCGCTCGACGCGTGGCGAGGTGGCCTACAAGATGGGAGAAGCACACAGAATGCTGTCGCAATACGCGCGTGCGTCGGCAGCATATCAGAATGCGATCCGGTATGGCTATCCGGAAATGGACGCACAGCTATATCTGGCACAGACGCTTCATGCCGACGGGAAATACGCTCAAGCGATCCGCGCCTATGAGGAATATCTGATGCAGGTGCCGGGCTCCCCTGAAGCACAATCCGGTCTGGAGGGTGCCAGACTCGCCCTGAACCTAAAAGAGCATCCCACGCGCTACACCGTGCGCAACGCAAAGACGTTCAATTCGCGCCGCGCCGACTTCGCCCCGATGTTCAACGACGAGACGCTGTATTTCACGACGACCAATGAAAAGGTGAAAGGGACGCAGCGCAGCGAGATCACGGGCATGAAGAAAAGCGACATCTGGATGGTGAAAAAGAACGAGCAGGGTCAGTGGATGCGGCCTGAGCCGGTGGAGGGTGAGCTGAACTCAGAGATGGACGAGGGTATCGTCTCATTCTCTCCCGACGGCAACACAATGTATCTGACCAAAGCGCGCCGTGCGCCCAACTATAATACCGGGGTTGAGATATTCACATCGCAACGCTCAGACGCACAATGGAGTGCCCCTGTGAAATTTGACATAACCGGCGATACGATCTCCAGTTTCGGACATCCGGCAGTGAGTCCTTCGGGTGAATTTCTGTACTTTACCAGCGACATGCCTGGAAATGGGGGCAAGGACATCTGGAGAATCAATCTGAAAGAACGCGCCGGGTCGCTCGAGAACCTCGGAGACGACATCAATACATCGGGCAACGAAGAATTTCCATATATGCTGACGGACAGCATCATGATATTCGCCTCGGACGGTCATCCCGGCCTTGGCGGACTCGACATGTTCCGCGCCGAACTGCAAGCCGACGGACATTGGACAGTAAGCAACATGGGAACTCCCCTCAACTCCCAAGGCGACGATTTCGGCATTACCTACGACCGGTCGGCCGATCACCCGACAGGATATTTCTCATCGAACAGAGGCGACGCCAGAGGCTATGACCATCTCTACTCGTTTGAGCTTCCCGATCTACAGATTGTGCTCAACGGATGGATCACGGATCTGGAAGAAGAGCCGATTCCGGGAGCGATTGTCAGAATAGTCGGAACAGACGGATCGAACCAGCGCACAGCGGCAGGTGGCGACGGATCGTACAGTTTCAAACTCAACCGCGGTGTGAGCTATGCCATGATGGCCGGAGCACGCGGATTCCTGAACGCCCGTCAGGAGTTCACCACCGATACCGCCGAGGCCGATGCTGAGTATGGCATCGACTTCATGCTTGCCTCGCTCTCGCAGCCAAACATAGTTGAAAACATTTTCTACGACTTCGACAAGGCCACCCTGCGTCCAGAATCACAAAAGGCACTCGACGAACTCGCTGAACTATTGCGCGACAACCCGAATATCACGATAGAAATGACCTCCCACACTGACCGCAAGGGATCGGAGGAATATAACATTGACCTGTCGCACCGCCGCGCGAAATCTGTTGTGGACTATCTTATCGAAGCCGGCATATCGGCCGACCGTCTGCAATATCAAGGCTACGGCAAGACAAAACCTAAAACCGTCACAAAGCGTGTCGCACGTCTTTATCCACAGTTTAAAGAGGGCGATGTGCTGACCGAAGAATTCATCCTTGCCCTCCCTGAAGAAGCTGACCGCGAGGCTGCCGACCAAATCAACCGCCGGACAGAATTCAATGTGCTGTCCGTTGACTACCGCATTAGATAATAACCTGATTGCAATGAAACTCCGCACCGAAGTCATACCGGAACAGATGTCGGGAACCATCAACCATGGTTCTCGCATCATAATGCTCGGATCGTGTTTCAGCGACAATATAGCCGGCGAACTGCGCCGACGTCTGTTCAACATGGTCAGCAATCCATTCGGCACACTTTTCAATCCGGCCAGCATTGCCCGTGTATCGGGCCACTTGGCAACGTCCAAAGCATTCTCCACCGAAGATCTATTTAAACACAACGGTCTCTATCATTGCTTTGACTGCCATTCATCGCTATCGCGCACTGATGCTGACACAATGCTTGAAAACCTGAACCGAGTGACAACAGATGCCGGTAAGTTCCTGCGCGAGGCCACGGACGTGTTCCTGACATTCGGCACGGCATGGATCTATGAACTGAACAGCACGGGGCAAACCGTGGCCAATTGCCATAAACTTCCGGCATCGGAATTCCGACGCAGAAAACTGAGCGTAGAGGAAGCCGAACGAGAGATGATGCAAGCCATCGAAAACATACGGACTGTCAATCCCACTGCAAGGATATATCTGACAGTCAGCCCGGTCAGACACCTTGCCGATGGCGCCCACGGCAACAATCTAAGCAAATCGACTCTGCTGCTCGCAGCAGACAGCGTCGCAGCACAAACCGGAGCAACATATTTCCCATCATACGAGATAGTAATGGATGAGCTAAGGGACTACAGGTTCTATGACCGCGACATGTGCCATCCGGCTCCCCTGGCAACAGAATACATTTTCGAAAGATTCGCCGACGCATTTTTCAGCACAGAGACCAAAGAGCTATCCGCAGAATGCGAAAAACTGACCCGACGCATGGCTCATCGCCCCATGACCGACAACCGCGAGGCAATAGAAAAATTCAAGGAACAGACATTCATAATCAAACAAAAACTATCGGACCGTTATCCTAAACTGAAACCGGCGATGGAACGGTTCTTCCAAAATATCCAGCAATGACCTACACCACATCTGAAATAAGCCGCATATTGGGACTTGAGACCGGCAAAGAGAACAGCCGGATCAGCGTGCTGCTGATAGACAGCCGCTCTCTGACATTCCCGGAAGAATCCATGTTTTTCGCAATCACAACAGCAACCAACGATGGACATCGCTATGTGCGTGAACTCTATGACAAGGGAGTCAGAGTCTTTTGTGTGACCCACATTCCGGAAAACATGTCGGGATGCGACGATGCACAGTTTTTTATTGTTGATGATGTGACAAAAGCACTTCAGAAAATAGCATCATCACACCGTGACAGCTTCGAAGGCCGTGTAGTAGGCATCACAGGCAGCCGAGGCAAAACAACGGTCAAGGAATGGATCTACCAGCTTTTGGGCAACGACTACCAGATAGTCCGTTCGCCGCGAAGCTTCAACTCTCAGATCGGGGTACCTCTCTCGGTCTGGGAAATTAACCCGGACACGGAACTGGCAGTGATCGAGGCCGGTGTCTCGCAACGTGGCGAAATGAAAAACCTACAGCCGATTATCAGGCCAACCATAGGAATAATCACCAACATCAATTCCGAACATGCCGACGGATTCCGGTCGATAGAGCAGAAATGCGATGAGAAAGTATCGCTGATGCGCGATTGCGAGTGCCTGATCTATTGTGGCGATGACCCAATGATAAGCCGTTCCGTGGAGCAGCATTGCCGCCCGACAAACCAGATAGCATGGTCGACCAGAAATGGCGAAGCCCCCTTGTTCATATCCTCAATCGAGAAGAAAGGATCTGTGACCGAGATAACGTATGATTATCTTCAGACGAGAGGCATGATAGCCCTGCCATTCACGGCCGACATGGATATACAGAATGCAATCCACTGTCTGGCACTGATGCTTTATCTCAACAGGCCGGCCGGGGAAATAGCATCGTCGATGGCGCATCTCACACCGATACGCACACGCCTCAACGTGATAGAAGGTGTCAACAACTGCATGCTGATCTACGACTCCTACACCTCCGACCTCCATTCGCTTGCTCCGGCACTCGACTTCATGTCGCGCCGGCAGACAGAGTCGCGCAGCGCAACCCTGATTCTCTCCGACGTGATGCACGAGACTATGCCGCCGGCAAAGCTGTATCAAGCAGTGGCAAACCTGCTTCGTCACCGCAATATAGACCGTCTGATTGGCATCGGCGAGGAATTCGTCAACAATTCCCGGTATTTCGATTCATCGGCATTATTCTACCCCGACACCGCGACATTCTTAGCGTCGACTTCGCCAAGCGATTTTGAAAACGAGCTTATACTGATCAAAGGCGCACCCCAATTCCATTTTGAGCGGATAGCCGACATGCTCGAAGCCCGTCAACACGAATCGGTGCTTGAGGTCAATCTTGATTCCGTTGTCCACAACTTCAATCTATTCCGGTCAATGGTGCGCCCCACCACCGGCATAGTATGCATGGTCAAGGCTTCGGGCTATGGAGCCGGCTCGTATGAACTGGCCAAAACCTTGCAATCGCAAGGCGCGGCCTATCTGGCTGTCGCCGTGCTTGACGAAGGCGTTGACCTTCGCCGGGCCGGAATCACAATGCCTATCATGGTGCTTAATCCAAAAGTGGTCAACTACCGTACCCTCTTCGCATATAACCTGGAACCGGAAATCTACAGTTTCGACATACTCAACGAAATAATCCGCGAGGGGGAGAAATATGGCATCACAGACTATCCTGTACATATAAAGCTCGACACAGGCATGCACCGTCTCGGATTCCTTGAAAAAGATCTGCCCGAGGTGATCGACATTCTGAAACGCCAACGTGTGATCCGTCCGGTTTCCGTCTTCAGCCACCTCGCTGCTGCCGATCAGCCGGAGATGGATGATTACACACACAGCCAGTTTGAGCTTTTCGACCGCTGCTGCGACAAACTGCAAAGCGGATTCCGCCACCATATCATGCGCCATATCCTGAATTCCACAGGCATCTCCCGATTCCCGGAACATCAGAACGACATGGTGCGCCTCGGTATCTGCCTCTATGGCATAGCCACAATGGAAGATGGATCACAAAGCGACCTGCGTCCGGTTTCATCGCTGACCACCACCGTGATCTCCATAAAAGAATGGCCGGAAGGCACTACGATAGGCTACAACCGGAAAGGTTTGTGCAAACGAAACTCACGCATAGCTACGATTCCCGTAGGCTACGCCGATGGAATAAACCGCCATTTAGGCAACGGAGGCATGCAAGTGATGATCAACGGCGTGCGCTGCCCGTCGATAGGCAATGTCTGTATGGATCAATGTATGATCGACGTGACTGACGCACAATGTGCCGTTGGCGACCGCGTGGAAATATTCGGCCAGAATGTCCCTGTCAAAGAAATAGCAGACACCCTCGGAACGATACCATACGAAGTGCTGACTTCGATATCGACGAGGGTGAAACGCATATATTACCGGGAATAGCCATACAGCCATTCCCGGCAAAAACTTTTCTTATGGACGGCTCAACGCAGACGATCGTAGCTGCGGAGCAATTTCTGATCGGCCTTGATGCGTGAAAGAGCAGCTATAAGAGCCACAAGCGCGGCAACAAGCAGCAATCCTCCACCGGCCCATATCGGCTTGACAGTCACATCGGGAACGAGAACGTCGAATCCCATTGTCATCACATAGATCACAAGCAGCATCATAGCGACAACGATAAGCATGGAAAGGCCGACAAGCCCTTTCTGCAAAGGGAACTTCTTATACGAGAAGATTGAAATGAACATGACAAGGATAGCGACACATGCCGGTATAAGCAACGCCGTCATCTTGCCATTGAGTTCCACAAGTTTAACACCGGAGGCCTGAACCGTTGCGTCCCAGAAGCCGAAAGGAATAAAGATAAACGCCACAACCGCGGCAATGGCCAGCAGAATGTAGAGCGTCTGAATTCGTTGGATTTGCATAATAAATAGATTGAATAGTTACTTAAATTTTGATTTCTTCTACAAAGATAAACAATCCGGCGACATGAAATGTAATAAAACTATATATTTGTATAACCGGATTTAACAATTTATAAGCTATGAACGAAAATAAACCTTTGATATTTCTGACAAACGACGATGGCATTGAAGCCCCCGGACTGAACTACCTCATTGAAACAGTTAAAGATATGGGGCGCCTGGTTGTGTTCGCACCATGTGTGTCGCAATCCGGCAAATCGTCGGCCATAACAGTAGACCAACCACTTCGCGTGATCAATTATCCCTCTAAATACGAGAATATCGAGATGAAAGGCGTGACAGGCACGCCGGTAGACTGTGTGAAACTCGGACTATATCTGCTTGGACAGGAACGCCCTGCCCTGCTGCTGTCAGGAGTTAACCATGGGTCAAACTCATCGTTCAATCTGATATACTCAGGCACGATGGGAGCCGTACTTGAAGGATGTATGGCCGGTATTCCGTCGATAGGCTTCTCGCTGCTCCATCATTCATGGAAAGCTGACTTTTCAGAATGTGGAGCCGTGATCCGCAAGATTGTGGGCGACGTTTTGAAAAAGGATTTGCCCAACGACGTGTGTCTCAACGTAAACATCCCGGCCCGATGCACCCCGAAAGGAATTAAAGTCACGGAAGCATCTTATGGTCACTGGACCGAGGAATACACCCCGATGGTTGATCCCCATGGACGCACACATTATTGGCTATCTGGACAATTCATCGACGACGATCCCGACAATATCAACACCGACAACTACTGGCTCAACCAGCAGTTTGCCACAGTTGTCCCCGTCCGTCCCGACCAGACCAGCCAAGCCTCCATCCCCGTCATCAAAGAGATCCTCGGTCTCTGACCTACATTCGGTCTATCAGAAACAGCAATGGTGTCCTTTTGTGGAGGACACCATTGCTGTGACATTTACAAGTGGCATATCACCATTTGCGGATGAAAAATGTAAGTTCAAATTTTGACTGTGGCGGAGAATATTCTCTATACCACTATTTCTATTAATCCTCAATAATTGGAAAGTCAGTAAAATCGATTTCAATACTATCTGCTTTGTGCTTCCATACAGGGTTGCTTGGCTCAATACGTTTCATTTCAAGGACGGCTTCCGGATAATCCATCATGGCTGAGTGGCGTAGAAACTCTATGGCTTTGGAATTATCCTTCTCTACTCCCAATCCTTCGGAATAACACATCGCAAGATGCCAGCCTGCGCTCGGGATACCTGCGTCATAGGCCATCGTAAGATATTTTACCGCTTCCGCATATCGACCCTGGTTGAAGCAGGCTGATCCACAGAATAGAGCAGCTTGGTTATCACCGACTTCCACAGCTTTGACAAGGCTTTCTATAGAACTTTCTTCATCATAAAAGTAATCCCTTTGTCCTTTGATGCTGATTGCGACAGGGTCATTTACTGCCAACCCTTTTGCTAACCAATATTCCAAACGCTCCGAGCAAAGATCAGCGAACTCTTCATCGTATTCAGTTGTGTTGTTGTTAGATGCTTCATCTGTAATATCCTCGCCATCGGCAGATACTACCTGAACAACCTCAACACAGACTACATAATCTGAATTATCATTTAAATATCTTAATAGCTTGTGAAGAGCGACAGTATCTCCTTGTTCTGCCTGAATCTCCCATTCACTCACGTCATTCGGAAGTTTTGCAACATCTTCTTTCTCATCTTGCGCGAACGCAACTGCTATAATGGCTACCATTAGTGCCATTGCTAAAAAGACTTTAGTTTTCATTTTCAGATTTATTTTGTTTCAACATTCGTTGTAAATCAACATTTCATCAAGTATTGAATTGTTTCCCTAATTAGAAAAGGTAGAACCACTGATTGTCGGTGTATCATATTAGCGTTTATCATATGGAAAAACCAAGTGCAATGAGTTGATTTTGTTGGCTCGAACAACGAATTTACATGAAAATATAGTGTTAAACTTAGTTTTGCAGTGTTAAATTTTGTCTTCATTTATTCCACGTTGTTTTACTTTTTAAGTGAAACATAAGTGAAACATTTTGAGCAAAATTATCGATTATTGCGCGTTTTTGAGCATTATTGGAGCCAAAAAGATGCTTAAATTTGGATAACAAACAAAAAAAGCCACTCAGAATCGATGCTTTAATCTTCTCATTCTGAGTGCTTTATATTCTGAGCGGCAAACGGGGCTCGAACCCGCGACCCTCAGCTTGGGAAGCTGATGCTCTACCAACTGAGCTACTGCCGCATTAAATTCCGCTCCGTAAAGCGGAATTATATATGTTCTATCAATCTACGCTGATCATGCGTTGGCATCCTGATCAACACCGGCAAGTTCGGGATCGATCATGATACGTCCACAATATTCGCAAACGATGATTTTCTTGTGCATCTTGATTTCCATCTGCTTCTGCGGCGGAATGCGGTTGAAGCAACCACCACAGGCATTTCTCTGGATGTAGACAATGCCGAGACCATTGCGAGCATTCTTGCGGATACGCTTGAAAGCTGCAAGTGTGCGTGCGTCAACCTGAGGTTCAAGAGCCTTGGCCTGTTCGCGGAGACGTTCTTCATCCTGCTTGGTCTCTGATACGATCTCTTCCAATTCCGCACGTTTCTCCGTCAGGATATGCTGCTGATCGGCGAGAGATTCCTCTGTTGCTGCAATGTCGGCAGTCTTGGCATCGATCACACGTGCATATTCATTGATATGCTTCTCGCAAAGTTCGATCTCCAGAGTCTGGAATTCAATTTCTTTTGACAAGAGGTCGAATTCGCGGTTGTTTCGCACATTGTCGAGCTGGGTCTTGTAAGTAGCGATCTTAGCCTGCGACTCGTTGATCTTCTCCTTTTCAATGACTGTCTTTTTACGGAGTTCCTCGATCTCCTGACGGAAGTTACCGATACGGGTATTGAGACCTTCGATGTGGTCTTCAAGATCTCGCACTTCAAGAGGCAACTCACCGCGAACGGTTTTGATACGGTCGATCTGCGACAGGATCGTCTGGAGTTCGTAAAGGGATTTGAGCCTTGACTCTACGGTCAGGGGCTGTTCGGCTTTGTTTTTATCAGTTGTAGCCATATTTTGCTTACAAATATTTTATCGGATTTATATCGGATTTGGCATACCGGACTGCAAAGATAGGAAATTTTTCTTTAATTACATGATAAAAAATATCTTTAGTGCAGTTTTCACTCTCATGATGGCCTATATCTATTATCAGAATGCGTCCGGCGTAGTCGACAAAGTCATGATATTTTGTGTCGGATGTGATGAAAGCCTGTGCCCCGGCATCCAGTGCTCTTCCTATCAGGAATGCTCCGGAACCACCACACATGGCCACACGCGTTATCCGCTCGTCCATGGGGTAACCGGAACATCTTGCAACCGGAGAACCGAACGTGGCCTTGACCACATCCACCAACTCATCGGCCGACATTGACTGAGCAAGAATCCCGACAGCTCCGGAACCGGAATCGGGATCAAGCGCAGACACTTCATCCAGACCGAGCATCGATGCCATCCGGAATGAAACTCCACCGGGAGCATTATCAAGGCATGTGTGGCACGCATAGATAGCAATATCCGCCTTGACAGCCATGATGACTGACTGCTCCACCAAAGTCGATCCTCCAAGACGTTTCAGTCCACGGAAAATCAAAGGGTGGTGGGCAACAATCAGATTAAGGCCACTGTCGATCGCCTCGCGCGCAATCTCAGGAGTGACATCGACCGTCAACAACGCTCCGGTGCATTCCATGTCGGGGTCGCCAACAAGAAGTCCGCAATTGTCGTAGTCCTCCTGAAGCGACAAGGGGGCAACAGTTTCAAGAGCCGATATTATATCCGAAACTTTCATCAGGACACCGAATATTTATGACTCCTTCTCCGGGATTTCCACACGGATGCACAATTCATCGAGCTGAGAATCGTCGATCTGTGACGGAGCGTCGATCATCATATCTCGCCCTGAATTATTTTTCGGGAATGCTATCACATCACGGATAGAGTCGAGGCCGGCAAGAATCGAGACAAAACGGTCGAAGCCGAAAGCAAGACCTCCGTGAGGCGGTGCACCGTATTTAAAGGCATTCATCAGGAAGCCGAACTTATACTGGGCATCCTCTTCCGAAAGGCCGAGCAGACGGAACATCTTGTCCTGAAGCTCAGCATCATGGATACGGATTGAACCGCCACCGAGCTCATTTCCATTGACAACCATATCGTAGGCCGTTGCACGCACAGCACCGGTATCTGTATCAAGGAGAGCGATATCATCGGGGTTGGGCGATGTGAAAGGATGGTGCATAGCGTAATAGCGCTGCGTTTCCTCGTCCCATTCAAACAACGGGAAGTCGATCACCCACAGACAGGAGAATTTCTGAGGATCACGCAATCCAAGACGAGAACCCATTTCAAGACGAAGTTCGCAAAGCTGCTTGCGTGTCTTCATAGTCTCGCCGGCAAGGATCAGCATGAGGTCACCCGGTTTGGCATCGCCACGTTCGAGCCATGTGCGGATCTGATCGTCAGTGAAGAACTTGCCAACCGAGCTCTTGATTGAACCATCAGCCTCATACTTCACCCACATCATACCTTTAGCACCAACCTGCGGACGCTTTACGAAATCAGTCAACTGATCGAGTTGCTTACGGGTGTAGTCGGCACAACCTGTCGCTACAATCGCACCCACGTAAGGAGCCGAATCCATAACTGCGAAGCCGGAATTTTCAGTCAGATCCTTCAATTCCACGAAAGTCATTCCGAAACGGGTATCGGGCTTATCGCTACCATATAGACGCATCGCATCCGCCCATGTCATCCGTGGGAACGGATCTTTGAAATCAATATCTTTCACATATTTGAAAATATGCTTTACCAGACCTTCAAACATCTGAAGAACGTCCTCTTGTTCAACAAAAGACATCTCGCAGTCTATCTGGGTGAACTCAGGCTGACGGTCGGCGCGCAAATCCTCATCGCGGAAACATTTCACGATCTGGAAATAACGGTCGAATCCACTGACCATAAGGAGCTGTTTGAAAGTCTGCGGAGACTGCGGCAGAGCATAGAACTCACCGGGATTCATGCGCGAAGGCACAACGAAGTCACGCGCACCCTCCGGAGTAGATTTGATAAGCACCGGAGTCTCAACCTCGAGGAAGCCTTTGGAATCGAGATAACGACGGATCTCAAACGCCATACGGTGGCGCAACTCCAGATTGCCACGCACGCATGAGCGGCGCAGATCCAGATAACGGTATTTCATGCGTAGATCGTCGCCACCGTCAGTATCGTCCTCTATGGTGAATGGAGGAACGTCGCTCTTGTTAAGCACCTTCAATCCAGTTGCGATAATCTCAATATCGCCGGTAGGGATATTGTGGTTCTTATTGGAGCGTTCAGCAACACGACCGGTCACCTGAACCACATATTCACGACCAAGCTTATTGGCAGCCTCATGCAATTCAGCATTGTCCGTATCAAAAACGATCTGAGTGATGCCATAACGGTCACGCACATCAACAAACGTCATGCCGCCCATTTTACGGCTACGCTGCACCCAACCGGCCAAAGTAACCTCGCGGCCGGCGTCGCTAAGACGGAGTTCTCCGCATGTATTTGTTCTAAACATACCTTTATATATGAATGCTTTAATTTAAATTTCGATTTTACAGAATGCAAAAATAGTGTTTTTTTTGCATTAGGCGATAATAAAAGGCCAAGTTTATGCACCCTAAAGCAAAAGAAGGGTTGCAAAATGGGATTAAAAACATTAAATTTGCAAGAGAAATAAACCTAATCATTTCCAGAGGATGAAACGAAGAACAACTACAGCGATTGCGCTCGCAGCATTCGCGATGGCTGCATCAGCGGCCACCCCGTTATGGATGAGAGATGTCAAGATCTCCCCCGACGGCAACGAAATAGCATTCACATACAAAGGCGACATATACAAAGTATCGGCTAATGGCGGTCATGCAGTAAGGCTCACATCCATGCCATCATACGAAAGCGATCCCGTGTGGTCGCCCGACGGTAAGAAAATAGCTTTTGCCAGCGACCGCAATGGCGGACGCGACGTGTTCGTAATGCCTTCAGATGGCGGCGCAGCAACACGTCTGACCTTCAACTCCGCAGCTGAATATCCGGAGGGTTTCACTCCCGACGGCAAATTCGTTGTCTACAGCGCCTCAATCCAGGATCCTGCCACAAGCGCCATGTTCCCCACCTCCGTGATGCGAGAGCTATATCAAGTACCGGTCGATGGCGGAAGACCCACCCAGGTTCTTGCCACACCGGCCCTCAAGATCAGCTATCTGCCGGATGGAAAATCATTTGTCTACGAAGATATCAAGGGGTTTGAGGATGCACTGCGAAAGCACCACACCTCGTCCGTGACACGCGACATCTGGCGTTATGATGCGGCTTCAGGGCGACATACCAATCTGACCAACCGCGGTGGCGAGGATCTCGACCCTGTTGTAGGAACAGACGGAAAAACCATATACTTCCTGAGTGAACGCGACGGAGGCTCAATGAATGTCTACTCAATGGATATCAACGCCCCCGGCAAGCTCACACAAGTAACAGACTTCAAAACCCATCCGGTTCGATTCCTCTCGCAAGGATCGAACGGCACACTCGCATTCACTTACGACGGAGAGATCTACATTCTGCCTAAAGGTGCAAAATCTCCGGTAAAAGTTGCTATCGACATTGTAACCGACGATGTTGAGCAACCCACCCATCTCCGCGTCAGCAATGCCGACGATGCCGCCATCTCAAAAGACGGAAAGCAAGTAGCATTTATCCGTCGCGGAGAGGTGTTCGTCACATCTACAGAATATCCATCCATCAAACAGATCACATTCACACCCGAGGCTGAATCAGATATAACCTGGGGGAAAAATGAACGCGAGCTATACTACACCTCAGCACGCGATGGCAAATACAACATCTACAAAGCTGTGATAGCCCGTCAGGAAGACCCCAACTTCTCCAACGCCACTCTTGTTGAAGAAAAAGCCATGTTCCCCAATGACGGCATCGACCGAACCATGCCGGTAATCTCGCCCGATGGATCACAGATGGCCTTTATTGAGGACAGAAACAAACTGATGGTGATGGATCTGAAAACGAAGAAAGTGAGACAGCTCACTGACGGAGCCACGTATTCCCACCGTTCAAAAGGATTCTTAGCCAATTGGTCGCCCGACAGTAAATGGATAGCAATCAACTACATCCAACCCGAACATGATCCATACGGCGACATTGCCATTATAAACGTGGCCACCGGTGAACTTACAAAAGTGACCGAGACGGGCTACTTTGATGAAAGCCCCAGATGGGTGATGGACGGCAATGCCCTGCTCTTCCTTTCGGAACGCTATGGAATGCGGAACCATGCTTCATGGGGATCTCAATACGACGTGATGATCACTTTCCTCAACAAAGACTCATACGATAAATATCGCCTAAGCAAAGAGGATTATGCTTTGCTGAAAGAGGTTGAGAAATCATCAAAGAAAAAAGCAGACAAGGAGACTTCGGACGAAAAAACAAAATCCAAGAAAAATAAAAAAGGAAAAGACGCAGACAAGGATCAGGCTGAAAATAATGACGATGAAAAAGCCATAGAAATCGACCTGACCGATTTGGCCGACCGCACAGTCCGTCTGACCCCCAACTCTTCCGACATTTCCGATGCTATCCTGTCGAAAGATGGCCAGAAGCTCTACTATCTGTCGAGCTTTGAGGATGGTTATGATCTTTGGGAAATTGACCTGCGCGAACGGGACGCAAAGATAGCCAACAAGCTCAACGGACGTGGAATGGGCATGACAATGGATTCCGACGGAAACATCTATCTCCTTGGATCCCAAGTAAAGAAGTACGATCCCAAGAGTGGCAAGATGAAATCCGTATCCATCTCAGGCGAAATGGAACTGGACGCAGCTGCTGAACGCGAATTCATGCTGCAATTCGTGCACAACGAAGAGCGTGAACGTTTCTTCCGTAAAGACATGAATGGTTGCGACTGGGACAACATGTACGAGGCCTACCGCAAATTCCTCCCCCACATCAACAATAACTATGACTACGCCGAACTGCTCAGCGAACTTCTCGGGGAACTGAACGTGTCGCACACCGGCGGTCGCTATTATGGACCATCGGCCGACGATCCCACTGCATCACTCGGACTGCTGTTTGACATGACTTACGCCGGCCCGGGACTAAAAGTAGACGAAGTTGTTGCAAAAGGCCCGTTTGATAAAGCGACCTCCACACTTAAGGCAGGAGCAATAATCACAAAGATCAATGGTCAGGAATTAACAAAAGATACCGACCCATTCACATTGCTTAATGGTAAACGCAACAAAAAAACACTCGTAAGCTTTAAAAATGCGGATGGAAGCGTCGGTGAAGAGGTTGTACTCCCGATCAGTTCCGGCGTAATGAACGATCTGCTGTACCAGCGTTGGGTGCGCCAACGTCAGGCCGACGTGGAACGCCTCTCCAATGGCCGGCTTGGCTACGTTCACATACAATCGATGGACGACGAGAGTTTCCGCAAGATATATGCCGACATGCTCGGTAAATATGTCAATAAAGAGGGAATCGTTGTCGATACACGTTGGAACGGCGGTGGACGGCTGCATGAGGACATCGAAGTGCTTTTCAGCGGAAAGGCATATCTAACGCAGGAAGTCCATGGCCAGACAACATCCCAGATGCCATCACGCCGCTGGAACAAACCGAGCATCATGATCATAGGCGAAGCCAATTACAGCAACGCACATGGCACGCCCTGGGTCTACAGCCATCTCGGACTTGGCAAACTGGTCGGCATGCCTGTCCCCGGCACTATGAGCAGCGTGAACTGGGTTAGACTTCAAGATCCATCGTTAGTGTTCGGCATACCAGTGACAGGATTCCGCACTGCCGAAGGTAACTACCTTGAAAATACCCAGCTCGAACCGGACATCCGTGTAGCCAACGATCCGGCGGTGGTTGTCACAGGCGAGGATCAACAGCTGAAAGCAGCCGTTGACGCCCTTCTGAAAGAGATCGACAACAAATAAACAATCTACCGCGTTTTAAAAGAAATCTGACCACAAAGCTCCATAACTTTGTGGTCAGAAATTTTAAAATATTTTCAAGACAAAAAAATACAATATGGTAAAGATAGGTGATATAGTCCGTTTTCTCAACACAGTCGGAGGCGGACGCGTTGTTAAGATAAAAGATAATCTGGCTTTCGTTGAGGACGAAGATGGATTTGAGACTCCGGTACTGATACGGGAGTGTGTCGTTGTAGGTCAAGCCTCAGCAGCCCCGGCATCAAAAGAGTCGAAGCCGGCTGTAGGCCCCAAACAGGAGCCGGTATTTGAAAAAGAAGTATCCCCCACACTCATCTCCAAACCGGTTGAGGAAGAACTGCCGATAGAAGAGACTCCAGAGGGAGAAAAACTCAATATCGTCCTCGCTTTTGAACCTAAAAACCTGAAGCAACTCTCCGCAACAACATTTGATACATATCTTGTCAACGATTCAAATTATTTCCTTTACTTTGTCTACTCCAGCCGGTCAAAAGAGGATCAGCAATGGAGATGCCGTTATGCCGGAATAGTCGAGCCTAATATCCAGCTCTTTCTGGGCGAGATAATGCCAAGCGATCTTCCGGATATGGATAAGATCTCATTTCAATATGCACCATTCAAAAAAGACCGTCCATACGATCTGAAGAAGCCCGAACCGGTTGAGCTATCAATTGACACCACAAAGTTTGCGAAGCTCCACTGCTTCCGTGACAACATATACTTTGAGAGCCCTGTGCTTGCCTTTGAACTTGTCAAGGACGACAAACCGTTCAAAGCCAAACCCCTCAATGCAACAACACTGGAGGATGCCATGCGTTCAAAGATCAAGGCCGACCGTAGAGTGAAGAAAAGAATTGTGAAGAAAGCGCCGAAAAACGAACGGCGCGGCGATATTCTTGTTGTGGATCTTCACATCGGTGAGCTTGTTGACAATATCAACGGACTCTCAAACGCCGACATGCTCAATCTACAGGTTGATGAATTTGCCCGGGTAATGGATGAGAATCTGCGCAACAAAGGACAAAAAATAGTGTTTATACACGGAAAAGGAGAGGGCGTTCTCCGCAATGCCATAATGAAAGAGCTCAACCACCGTTACAAAGGACATGACGTGCAGGACGCATCCTTCCGCGAATATGGGTTTGGCGCAACACAGGTAACCATCCGATGATACTTTGGTTTTCAGGCACAGGCAACAGTGCAGCCGTAGCGGATAAGCTTTCCGGGATTCTCGGTGATAAAACCGAGAGGATAGACCTTGCAAATCCAAAAACATATCCGGCTCCCGACAAGGACAGAATCATCTGGGTGATGCCTGTCCACAGTTGGGGCATGCCGAAAAAGATGGCATCATTCATAAAACAGGTCTCAATTGACGGAGCCGACAAAGCAAATCACTTTCTTGTGGCAACATGCGGCGATGATTGCGGACTCACCCATAAAAGATGGCGGAAAGAGCTGCGACGCCGCGGATGGAAAGCTGTCGCAGCACACAGCGTCGAGATGCCCAACACCTACGTTCTGCTTCCGGGATTCAATACAGATTCCGATATCCTCGCTCAGACAAAACTCGACAGGATGCCGGAAAGGGTTGCAAGAATCGCACACGCCATAAAATGTTCATCAAAGATTGACGACATTGTGAAAGGGCATTTCGCATGGATCAAGAGTTATCTGATATATCCTTTATTCATGAAACTCCTTACATCGCCAAAACCTTTCACGGGCACCGATAAATGCATAAGCTGTGGAAAATGCGTTGCCGTGTGTCCAATGAAAAATATCCGTCTGGAAAGAAACGACAAGCCCGAGTGGGGAAAGAACTGCATTCTCTGTCTCGGATGCTATCATATCTGCCCCCGTCATGCCGTTGCGTACGGCAAAGCCACACGTAACAAAGGGCAATGGCAAGGATCACTCAAGAAATTGTTCTGATAACAGGGATCTCCGGCAGAGAATTGCGGTCAACGCCATTTGACGTACAATCAAAAAGGATATCCACCGCGCCCCAACATTCCGTCACTTTCACAAGAGAACGCTGAAGCATAGAAGCATCAGAGGGATCTATAGGGTGATGCTGCGAACCGGTTAACTGCGCAAAAATTCTTCCAGATTTCAAATCCGGATCAGTGAACGCCACACGCCAGCCATGCGCCCTGAGTTCACGGACACAATGTTGACCGGCTTCTGTCTCTCCTCCGGCAACAAACGCACGCAAGGCCATTGAAGGCCGTTTAACTGTTGCAGATGTCATCCTGACTGTCGATAGTTTACCGCTCCGATAGTCCTCCATCCGACGCTCAAGATAGTTATCAGCCATTTTTGCCAGACGTTTTTTTGTCAATGGAGATAGCCTCACTTTCCTCGGCAAGTATCTCTGCCTTATTGGCCAGCTCGCTCGCCTCATCAGCCAACGCCACCGCATCAGATTCCGCATGACGATGACTGACTTTCAGCTTCATGGCATCAAAGCCCTTTCCATATACACCATTGACATTGGCCTGCGTGATAAACGCATCCTCGTCAATGCTCTTTATAATTCTGAAAATAGTGACCGATTCAATCTTGCGGCACATCACCATCAGCACCTTAACTTCCTGCTTTGAATACCATCCCATGCCGTTTATCACCGTACATCCACGCTTGGCCTCGTTGTTTATTGCCGTAGCAATCTCTTCCCAGTGGGGTGAGAAGATGGTGAACTGAACCGCCTGACGATTGGTGTTGATCACCATATCAATCATATATGCCGTAATAACAAGTACTACGAAACCATATACAACAGTATCGACCTTGTGGACAACAAAATAGGATGACGAAATTATACACATGTCGACATAAAGCATAGTGCGTCCGATACTGACATTGGAACGCTTCGAAACCATTGCGGCCACAATATCCGTGCCGCCCGTCGACCCATTATGAACAAATGAGATCCCAAGTCCAACACCACACATCAACGCCCCTATTATCACATTCATGAACGGCTGTCCCTCAACAAGCGGCCCATCGAAAAGCGGAGTCAGCACACCGATCGTAAGCGATATGATGGTTGTTCCATAGATAGTCCGCAGCACAAACTGCTTACCGACCACTTTGTAAGCAAGCGCCAACAAAATAAGGTTTATGACATACTGGGAGATCGCAACAGGGATACCATATCCCAACCAATTCTTACTAAGGAAATAGACCATGGTACCGAGACCGGAAACACCACCGATAACGACTCCCTCCTGAAAAATAAAAGCGGAGAAACCAAAGGCAAACAGCGTTATGCCAAAGGCAATCATAACATAATCACGGGATGTCACCCACAGACTTTTGGTATTGACTTGCATTGCGATAGGATTATCTTTCCACAAAGATACGCCAACAAGGTCGTAGTACAAAATAATTATTCAATAATTTTCACTAACTTTGAGCGCAGTTTATCAACAAAAGCTGTCCGAACAGACCATGACCCGAATACTCAACCGAACAATAGTGCTGACAATAGCACTAATAACAAGTATTTTACCGGCATTCAGCGCTGATTTTGTCGACTATTCCCCGGCAAAACGAATGCTTGAAGTCGACGTCCATGCCATAGCCGGCACAAGCAGCGTGATCCAGAACTACAAATCAAAATTTCCGCAGATACAAAATCTCAACGTCAATATGGGCGGATCTTTCGGTGTTGGATTCCGTGCGGTGTTCGGTTTACGCGAATACCTCGGATTCGGAACCGCTCTCGACGTAACGCTCAACAACTACAATATCGACATGGCTGTTCTCGGCACAGACCGGGCCAGTATGAGCGCGATATTTATCGACAACCAATATTACTATGCCAATATCCCGGTGTTCATGAGCTTCAGATTCAACGTGGCCGAATCCGTAAGATGGTCAGTCGACGCCGGATTCTATTATGCATACGGATTTGCAGGAACACAGAAACAGCGCATCTACCGCGCCGAGATCAACGCCATGGATGAACTCGTGCCTCAGCTTGAGAATGTAAAGACCGACTATTTTCATTCAAGAGAATCGTTCATAAACGGCTTTAACCGTGGCGACATAGGCCTCCACCTGGCCACATTCATGAATTTCGGGCCACATCTCGTGGTCGGTGTGCAATATCAGATCGGCATCAAAAACGCATCTCGCGCAACAGGCATAATCAACCCATCGATCCATAACCAATATTTCCACGGAACAGTGGGCTATCGATTTTAAATAACAAAAAACCACATATAGAACTATGACAAATAAAGAAATCGTACTGAGCGGCATCCGCGCCACCGGAAATCTTCACCTCGGCAACTATTACGGAGCATTGTCGAAATTCGTCAGGATGCAGGGCGATGAAAAATATGACAATCTTTTCTTCATCGCCGACCTTCATGCACTGACCACAAATCCTTCGGCCGACGAACTTCATGTCAATGTCAAGAACATCGTGACTGAATATCTCGCCGCAGGTCTTGATCCAGAGAAATCCACAATCTTTGTCCAGAGTGATGTCCCGGAAGTGTCCGAGCTATATCTTCTGCTCAACATGCACGTGGGCATCGGAGAACTCATGCGCACCGCCTCATTCAAAGACAAAGCGCGCAAAGCCCTTGGCATCAAAAGCGACAGCGACGACATTGAAAAAGAGATTATCGGCAGCGAAACCAACAAACGCGTCAATGCCGGCCTTCTCACCTACCCGACACTCATGGCTGTCGACATCCTCATCCAGAAAGCCCACAAAGTTCCCGTCGGCAAAGACCAGGAACAGCATCTTGAGCTAACCCGTCGGTTTGCACGCCGGTTCAACTCATTCTATGGCGTGGAGCTGTTCCCCGAACCTGCAAACTTTGACTTTGGCGGCAAACCGGTAAAAGTCCCCGGCCTTGACGGATCCGGCAAGATGGGAAAGAGCGAAGGCAACTGCCTGTACCTGATTGACGACGAAAAGACCCTGCGCAAAAAAGTGATGCGTGCCGTGACCGACGAAGGTCCGAAAGAGCCCAATTCACCCGTCAGCCAGCCGGTACAAAACCTTTTCGACCTCATGGAACTGACTTCGGCGCCAGATGTAGTGCAACACTTCAAGGATGCTTATGCCGATTGCTCCATCCGCTACGGCGATCTGAAAAAACAATTGGCTGAAGATATCCTCAAAGTCACACTGCCGATCCGTGAACGCATACTCGACATCCGCAACGACGACGCCTACATAGGCCGCGTGCTCCGCAGAGGCGCAGAGGAAGCCCGTGAACGTGCATCACGCACTCTTAAAGAGGCTCGCGAGATCATGGGAATCCGCAAATTCTATTAAGAAATATCCGTTCTTAAAAAAGCAAAGGAGTCATGCCTTTAGGTTTGACTCCTTTGCTTTTTCTATAGAATTGAATCGGACTGTCATTCAACGGTCAGCAATTTGCATGCATCCGGTGTCAGGATTTCCTGAATAACGTATGGGGATATGGAAACATCCATCATTCCGTAGGAATATGGTAGAATCGCATATGGATTATAGTGGAACACAATCTGGCCGTCGGAGATATACACATTCTCACTGACCGGAACCGAATCAACAAGCAGATTCTGCTTCAACTCGGCAGCAGAGATGCCAAGCTGCTCTGCAATCTGATCAGAAATAGCAGCGGAAAGAACCTCATCACTCCCCTTTTCAAACAAATTTCCTATAGAGATCACCTGACCGCTCTGCAAATCATAAGTAAACGGATAGGCCACAGACAATGGATGCGCACCACCCATATATTGGGCATTAAAGACCTTGAATGTGATCAATGTTTCCGTCACCTCTTCTATTGAAGCAGAGGCAAGATTATAAAACACATTGTTATACGGAGACTCCGTAGGGACGGAATCCACCACCTCGGACTTACCACCAAGCTGATAAACCCCGACATCCTCAAGATAGTCCAGAATCGAATCATCTATACCTCCGGATTGATGCGACGGGAACAGACGTGCGGTCAGCGTATCCTGCAGAGCCTTGACATCATAAGAACCGATCTGTACAGGCCATTGGACATTGGCAGAGACAGTAAGATAATACTCTCCCTCCATACCGGTTCCGACAATCCGATAATTGCGGTCGGCCCTCTTGATATCAAAAGCGATTGGGGTAGATGCGATCAAAGAATCCTCCTCGTTCGCCGAGTCATCTGATTTTCCGTTCCCGGTACATGCCGGCATCATCACAGCCATAACAGCCATCAGTGCAAAACCGGATAAAAAATTAGCTTTCATAATGAAAAATGCCTTAATGATAGATAATATATAGCAGTGTAACGTGACACCCCCTCCAAATGTTTTACAACAGCACAACAAAAACGTGTCAGAGTGAAAAAAAGTGAACAGATCAAAACTTTATTCGACGAATATTTGAATAATTGTATTATAATTGTTTACTTTGCACCGCGAAAAGTAATTTATTAATTAAAAATTAAAAATCATGTCAGAAATTGCAAACCGCGTTAAAGCTATCATCGTTGACAAACTCGGCGTTGATGAAAATGAAGTAACCGAAACAGCATCTTTCACCACCGATCTCGGCGCAGATAGCCTTGACACTGTTGAGCTCATCATGGAGTTCGAAAAAGAATTCGGCATCACAATTCCCGATGATAAAGCAGAAGGCATTGCCACTGTAGGCGACGCTATCGCTTTCATTGAAGCAGCTAAGGCTTAATAGATCCGGATCTATCCGGCTCATTAGCCCTTGCCTCTTCTCTCCTCACTTACTTGTTTATTACGCAAAATAATATAATGGAATTAAAAAGAGTAGTAGTGACAGGCCTTGGTGCCATCACCCCACTTGGCAACGATGTTGCCACAACATGGGAAGCCGCTAAAGCCGGCAAAAGCGGTGCAGGACCTATCACACATTTCGACGCCTCGCTTTTCAAGACACAATTTGCCTGCGAGGTTAAAAACTTCAACGCTTCCGAGTTGATTCCCGACCGTCGCAAGCTCCGTCAGCTCGACCTGTATGCACAATATGCACTTGTCGCAGCCCGTCAGGCTGTTGAGGACAGCGGTCTTGAGCAGACCGAAGGCATTGACCGCAACCGCATCGGCGTAATCGTAGCAGCCGGTATCGGTGGTCTTCACACATTTGAGGAAGAAGCCGGATATTATGCGCTCAACAAAGAAAACGGCCCGAAATACAACCCGTTCTTTATTCCAAAGATGATCGCAGATATCGCCTCCGGCCACATCTCCATGGAATACGGCTATCACGGCCCCAACTATGGCGTTGTATCCGCATGCGCATCATCCAACAATGCCATCATCGATGCATTCAACTATATCCGTCTTGGCAAAGCTGACGCATTCGTGACCGGTGGAGCAGAAGCAGCTATCTTCCCGGCAGGTGTAGGTGGTTTCACCTCCATGCACGCGCTTTCCACACGCAACGACAGCCCGGAAACAGCATCACGTCCGTTCAGCAAATCACGCGACGGCTTCGTGATGGGCGAAGGCTCTGCAGTTCTTGTTCTTGAAGAGCTTGAACACGCAAAAGCACGCGGCGCGAAGATCTACGCAGAAGTAGTTGGCGGCGGCATGTCGGCCGACGCATATCACCTGACAGCCACACATCCCGACGGACTCGGAGCGAAACTCTCCATGCAGATGGCTCTTGACGACGCCGGCATGAAGCCTGAGGATATCGACTACATCAATGTGCATGGCACATCAACCCCCGTTGGCGACGTATCAGAAGTGAAAGCCATCGTCGAACTCTTCGGCGACGCAGCCTATAAGCTCAACATCAGCTCCACAAAATCGATGACCGGCCACCTTCTCGGTGCAACCGGAGCTCTTGAGGCAATGTTCAGCATCAAGGCCGTTGAGGAAGATATCGTACCTCCCACAATCAACCACGAAGAGGGCGATGAGGATGAAAACATCGACTATAACCTTAACTTCACCTTCAACAAGGCTCAGAAACGCACCGTACGTGCCGCTCTTTCCAACGCTTTCGGATTCGGTGGCCACAACGCAACCGTAATCGTGAAGAAGTACGAAGAATAAGAGTACAACTCAACAAATACCACAGATTGGCCGCATCCATAAGATGCGGCCGATCTTTTTTTTTGAAAGCTACTGAAAAATCTCCGGAAGATGGCATCAAAGACCATCCCAGCCCGGCGATCGCGCTATGCCGTAACACGAAATCAAGTCTTAACTATTTAGGTTAACTATTTGACTGAAAAAAAATTTAGGACTTACACATATTTTTCTTATCTTTGTAGGTCAAAAGTATAAAACTGATCATTAATTTTAAACAATAGAAAAAGTATGAGTCTCAACATCATCGTGCTCGCCAAGCAAGTGCCGGACACTCGCAACGTGGGCAAAGATGCAATGAAAGAGGACGGCACGATCAACCGCGCCGCACTCCCGGCCATCTTCAACCCCGAGGATCTGAACGCACTCGAACAGGCTCTGCGTCTGAAAGAGGCCAATCCCGGTTCAACTGTTACATTATTGACAATGGGTCTGCCCAGAGCAGCAGAGGTGATCCGCGAAGCAATGTTCCGTGGTGCCGACGGCGGCATCGTGCTGACCGACCGTACCCTTGGCGGTGCCGACACCCTGGCAACATCCTATTCTCTTGCACAGGCAGTAAAGAAATTCGGAAACTACGACATTATCCTTGGCGGACGTCAGGCTATCGACGGTGACACCGCTCAGGTTGGCCCCCAGATCGCAGAAAAGCTCGGCATACCTCAGGTGACATACGCAGAAGAGATCATCGATCTGAAAGATGGTTTCGTGACTGTTAAACGTCGCCTTGAAAACGGCATCGAGACCGTGAAAGCTCCGCTCCCCTGCGTAGTCACAGTCAATGGCTCAGCCGCTGAATGCCGTCCGCGCAACGCCATGCTCCTGCAAAAATACAAATATGCGGCGTCCACCTCTGAGAAAGCAAAACTTTCGGAAGAGATGCAGGCACTGCTCGACAAGCGTCCCTATCTCAACATTGCAGAATGGAGCGCAGCATTTGTTGAGGCAGATCCCGAACAGATCGGTCTTGCCGGATCGCCCACAAAAGTGAAAGCGATCGAAAACGTTGTGTTCACAGCAAAAGAATCACGTTGCATTGACAACAACGACGAGCAGATCGAAGAACTGATCAAAGAACTCATCACCAACCACACCATCGGTTAACAATAATCAACTCAGAAATTATGACAGACCAGAATAACTTGATAGTCTACTGCGAGTTTGAGGACGGCAAAGTTGCCGACGTCAGCCTTGAGCTTCTCACCAAAGGCCGTGAACTCGCAACTAAACTCGGTGTGAAACTGGAAGCCGTGGTGATTGGCGACAATCTCGACGGTGTTGAGAACCAGCTTTTCCCCTATGGCACCGACGTTGTTTATAAAGTGGAAGACAAACGTCTCTACCCCTACACCTCAAATCCCCATGCCGCAGTGTTGATCAATCTGTTCCGTGAGATCAAACCGCAAGTATGCCTCATGGGCGCCACATGCATTGGCCGTGACCTCGGTCCACGCGTATCATCGTGCCTCCACAGCGGTCTGACCGCCGACTGCACTTCGCTTGAGATCGGTCCCCACAAAGATCCGAAATCAGGAAAAGAATACGAAAACCTGCTTTATCAGATCCGTCCGGCATTTGGCGGAAACATCGTTGCCACGATCGTCAACCCCGACTGCCGTCCACAGATGGCAACCGTGCGTGAAGGCGTCATGAAGAAAGAGGTATTCGACGAAAACCACAAGGGCGAAGTGATCAACCTTGACGCGACAAAATATGTGTCAGATGCTGATTTTGTTGTTGAAATCATTGACCGTCACATCGAGAAATCGAAAGTAAACATCAAGAACTCACCCATCATCGTTGCCGGTGGCTACGGTATGGGCTCGAAAGAGAATTTCGACCTGCTGTTCAAGCTTGCAGAAACACTTGGCGGCGAAGTCGGCGCATCACGTGCAGCTGTCGACGCAGGCTTCTGCGAACACGACCGTCAGATCGGTCAGACCGGCGTGACAGTTCGTCCGAAACTCTACATTGCCTGCGGTATCTCCGGTCAGATCCAGCACATCGCCGGTATGCAGGAAAGCTCGATCATCATCTCAATCAACAACGATCCCGACGCTCCGATCAACACTATCGCTGACTTCGTGATCAACGGCAATGCTGAGGATGTGATCCCCAAACTCATTAAATATTATAAAAAGAACTCCAAGTAAACGAAAGCCATGGCTAATTTTTATAACGATAATCCCGACCTGAAGCATCACTTGAACCATCCGTTGATGCAGAAGATCGTAGAACTCAAAGAACGCAACTTTGCCGATGCCGACAAATTCGACTATGCTCCCCTCAACTTCGAGGATGCCATGGATTCGTACGACAAAGTACTTGAAATCGTAGGCGAAATCTGCGGTGGCAGGATCGCAGAAAATGCAGAAAGCGTAGACCATCAGGGTCCGCGTGTTGAAAACAACCGCGTGATCTATGCCGACGGCACACAGGAAAACCTCGAACTCTGCCGCAAAGCCGGCCTGATGGGCATGTCCATGCCCCGTCGTCTGGGTGGTCTAAACTTCCCTATCACCCCCTATATCATGGCAGCCGATATTGTCAGCCGCGCCGACACAGGCTTCGAGAACCTGTGGGGATTGCAGGATTGTGCAGAAACCATCTACGAGTTCGCAAGCGAAGATCAGAAACAGCGTTTCATCCCTCGCGTATGCCAGGGCGAGACTATGTCAATGGACCTTACCGAACCGGATGCCGGTTCCGACCTCCAGAGTGTAATGCTCAAAGCTACAGAGCAGCCCGACGGCACATGGCGTCTGAACGGTGTGAAGCGCTTCATCACCAATGGTGACAGCGACATCCACCTGGTTCTCGCTCGTTCCGAGGACGGCACCAAGGATGGCCGCGGTCTGTCAATGTTCATCTACGACAAACGCGACGGCGGTGTAAACGTTCGCCGTATCGAGAACAAGATGGGTATCAAAGGCTCTCCTACCTGCGAGCTTACCTACAAGAATGCAAAGGCGGAACTCTGCGGCTCACGCCGTCTGGGTCTTATCAAATATGTGATGGCTCTTATGAACGGTGCCCGTCTCGGTATCGCCGCACAGAGCGTCGGCGTCAGCGAACGTGCCTACCGCGAAGCTCTCGACTATGCCAAGGAACGTAAGCAGTTCGGCAAAGCTATCATCGAATTCCCGGCTGTCTATGAGATGCTCGCCGTGATGAAAGCCAAGCTCGACGCATCGCGTGCACTTCTATATGAGACATCTCGTTTTGTTGATATCTACAAGATCTACGATGACATCGCAAAAGAACGCTCTCTGACTCCGGAAGAGCGTAAGGAAGCAAAAACCTACTCCAAACTGGCCGATGCATGCACTCCGCTTGCAAAAGGTCTTGGCAGCGAATATTGCAACCAGAATGCCTACGATGCAATCCAGATCCATGGCGGTTCCGGCTTCATGAAGGATTATGCCTGCGAACGCGTTTACCGCGATGCCCGTATCACATCCATCTATGAAGGAACTACCCAGCTTCAGGTTGTCGCAGCAATCCGCCACGTGACCACCGGCACATACCTCGGTCTTATCCGCGAGTACGAGGCTACAGAGATCAAAGAATCACTCCAGCCTCTGCGCAACGTGCTCATCGACCTCACCGCCAAATATGAAGCTGCTGTAGCTTCTGTCCTTGAGGCCAAAGATCAGACCTACACCGATTTCATGGCTCGCCGCATGGTCGAGATGGCCGGCAATATCATCATGAGCTACCTGCTCATCCTTGATGCCAACCGCAACGATGCATTCGTGAAATCAGCCGAAGTCTATAACAAGATGGCACAGGCAGAAGTCAACAAACACGCTGACTTCATCGCCAACTTCACCCCGTCGCAGATCGAAGCCTACAAAGCTTAATAATCTCACTATATAACCGGCGGCGCATTTCCCCAGAAAGAAATGCGCCGCCGCTTGTTTGAAATATGCCGATAAAATGGTAAATTTGTTGTTGACAAAATCCAAAAGGAAAATAGAGTGAAATTCAGCGAAATACCAGGGCATGACACTGCCAAAGAACGCATGCGCCGCATGGCTCAGACCGACAGGTTGCCACATGCGATTCTACTTGAAGGGCCATCCGGCATAGGCAAGATGGCTCTCGCCAGAGCTTTTGCACAATATATCCAATGCGATCACCCCGACAGCAACGGAGACCCGTGCGGAACATGCCAATCCTGCATGCTACATCAGTCAATGAATCACATCGATGTGCAGTACGTGTTTCCGGTGGTCAAGCTGGACGGCATGAACAGTGCGCCTATTTCCGATGATTTCCGTGATCAATGGGTTGAATACCTGGGCAACAGGCTTTATATGGATTTCCAGCAATGGGCCAACTCGTTCGGCAAAAAAAACGGTCAGCCACAGACATACGTGACCGAAAGTTCCGCTCTGCTCCACCGGTTGGCCTTCACGAGCCACGTGTCACGCTATAAGATTGTCATCTGGTGGTTGCCTGAAAAAATGAACGAGGAAGCCGCCAACAAAATGCTGAAAATGATAGAAGAGCCCTACGACGACACAATCTTCATCATGGTCAGTGACCAACCCAGAGAAATACTTCCCACGATATATTCCCGTGTTCAACGCATCGAACTGAAACGGCTGCCGGATGCCACTATAGCCAATTATCTGACCTCAAATTTCGACATTTCAGAAGCAGACGCCATGGCAATAGCCCATATTGCCGAGGGAAACGCCACGCGTGCGATGCAAGCTTTGAATGAGACTAAGGAAACCGCCGAGTTTTTCGATTTATTTGTCAGGCTGATGCGTCTGGCTTATCAACGCAACGTCAAAGCCCTGCGGGACTGGGCCGACGAACTGGCCGGCATAGGTCGCGAACGTGAGATCAGATTCTATGATTATGCCATGAGAATGATCCGGGAGAATTTCATCTACAACTTCCATATCCCGGAACTTACCTACATGACGGGCACTGAAGAACAATTTTCAACAAAATTCTCACGTTTCATCAATGAAGCCAATGTTGAGAAAATAATCTCCACCTTCAACCGAGCTCAAACAGATATAGCCGGAAATGCCAACGGAAAGATTGTCAACTTCGATGTGGCGATCAAAACAATAATGCTGCTGATAAAAAAATGAAACCATTCCTGCAACAAGTGGCGGAAGTGTATGCCCGGGAAGAATGTCCGGCACTCCCCGATTATTGTTTTGTGTTTCCCAACAAGAGAAGCGCAGCATTCTTCACTCACTATCTGCAACAGGAGATAAACGCAGTTGGCGGTGGCATCATGCCTCAGATCACCAATATCACTGACTTCGCAGCATCATTCTCGACTCTAAATGAAGCCAACCGGTATGACCAACTGTTCACTCTCTATGATGAATACAGACGCCTGCCGGAGGTCGATGTGGATTTTGACCGGTTTGCATTCTGGGGCGAGATGCTTGTGAGCGACTTCAACGATGTGGACCGCTATCTCGTTGATGCCGACGCTCTTTTTGTCAATATAAAGAGACTCCGTGAAATATCGGCAAATTATCTCACACCGGAACAGCTCGACGTTATCCGCCGTTATTGGGGAGAAGACCGCACAGCCGATTCAATAGACCGCTTCTGGAACCATCTCGACAAGAAAGGCAATTCCAGCGGACATGATAAATTTGTAAAACTCTGGGCTGTTCTCCAGCCATTATATCACGCATACAGGAAACGACTGACAGAAAACGGGCTTGCCACATCGGGCATGCTATATAGGAATGCATGCGACATGCTTTCGCCGGAATCAGACTTCCAGCTCCAGTATTCACGATATATTTTCGTTGGATTCAATGTACTGTCAACATCCGAGATCCGCATCTTCTCCCGACTCCATGCCATGGGAATGGCCGACTTCTATTGGGATATGAATTCGCCGGCATTTGAGATAGACGACAGCCGGGCAGCAAGATTCATGAAACGGAATATCCGTGAATTCCCTTCGCTCCACACACTGCCGGAAGAACAGATCCGTACAATGCCGTCGATCCGTATAATCGGCGTCCCGTCCAACATAGGTCAAGTCAAAGCCGCAGGAGAGCAATTGCAGCAATGGGTATCAGAAGGAGCAGTGGCAGATGTTGAAAACGCCATTGACACAGCGATAGTCCTGCCCGATGAATCGCTTTTCATACCGATGATACATTCTGTGCCGGAATCAATCGGCACGATCAACGTCACCATGGGATTTCCGATGCGCCTGAGTCCGATGTCATCACTCATACGCAACATAATCAGTCTACAGCTTCGTTCAAGAATGCGTGGAGGCGAACGCATATATTTCTATGAGGACGTAAAAACACTGCTATCGGCCACAGCCATCAGATCCATTGATCCCGACGGATGCCGCACACTGGAATCAGAGATCAGACGAAAACGACTTTTCACTATTCCGGCAACGTTAATACATAACACAATTCCATCACTCGCTCCGATTTTCTCGGCTCAAACCGACGGATCGAATCAGGAAGAGGTACATGAATATATCTCCCGTCTGTGTGATTTTCTCGAACAAAGCGTCGCTGCCGATGATAAAATGCAACTGCATTTTGTTGAGTCCTACCGTATGGCTGCCGATGAACTTTTTGACGCGGCCCGACGATTCGGCATAACAATGAACGACAGCTCCTTCTTCCGGCTGGTTGAACGCGCCATCAATTCAGATACAGTGCGGTTCATCGGCGAACCGCTCCACGGCCTCCAGATAATGGGTGTGCTCGAGACTCGCGCACTCGACTTCAAGAACATAATCATGCTCTCGATGAACGAACGCGTGTTTCCTCAACGCCACTACTCCCGATCTTTTATCCCTGACGCGCTCCGCTATGGATTCGGCATGGCCACGATCGACTTTCAGGAGAGCATATTCGCATACTATTTCTACCGCTTGATCTCACGCGCGGAGAATGTCACGCTGATCTATGATGCAAGAACCGTTGGAGGCAGCAAGAGCAGTGAAATGTCACGTTATCTGTCGCAACTTCTCTATTTCTTCGGCGAAAAAAACCTTAAACACGAACTGAAGATCTACAATGCCCAACGCTTTACGCCGGAGCCGATCAGCGTGGCCAAGGATGACCGGATTCTGAAATTGCTTGACAAGTTCCGCGAAGGAGGCCCACAAAATCTATCAGCCTCGGCCATAAACACCTATATAGGCTGCTCCCTGAACTTCTACCTGCAATACGTGGAAGGCTACCGAGCCGATGACGAGATCACCGACTACATGGACGCATCGACCTACGGTACGATAGTGCATAATGTGGCACAGAAGCTATATCAATCATTCCAACCGACACCCGACAGACCAGTGGAAATAACCTCGGATATGCTCGGACAGTATCTGAAAACCGGAGATACAGCCTTGGAACGGATGATAACACGGGAGATCAACAGCGTGTTCAACAAACTCGATGGAGAAAATGCCCTGCAACCGCTACTGGGCGAGACCCTCGTCATAGGCAAAGTGATCCACGCGGCACTGAAGGCTATGTTGAAAGTTGATATGGAGCTATGCCCCTTCACGTTTGTGAGCGCGGAAAAAGAGGAGCACCAACCATTGAAAATCAATGATGATCTCACAATCAACCTGCGCATGTTCATTGACCGGATTGACCGCGTGAACGGCCAGTTGCGATTCATTGACTACAAAACGGGGGGCGACAAGATGTCGGCGTCATCTGTCGATTCATTTTTCAATACCAATCTAAGCGACAGACCCAAGGCGATAATGCAGTTGATGATGTATTGCCACGCCTACAATACATTCCATGGAACCGACGAACCTATACAACCGCTGATCTACAAGATACTCGATATAACGGCAAAAGGAGTTGAGCCTCTGAGAATAAACCGCAGCCCAATCAGTGACTACCATGAATTCAAAGAAGAATTCGTTGAGGCACTCTACAGGAAGATCGCGGAGATCTTTGATCCGGAAACTCAATTCACACAGACGGCAGCCGAGCACAACTGCCGCTTCTGCCAGTTCAAATCACTCTGCGGACGCGAATAAACACAATGAGCGGCATCTACATCCACATACCATTCTGTCACTCAAAGTGCTTTTACTGCGATTTCTATTCAACGCCCAAGCTATTTGACCCGATGGGATATGCCGAAGCATTGAAACGGGAATTCCATCTCCGGCACAACGAGATCGACATGCCACCCGGAACCATCTATCTCGGCGGAGGCACCCCATCCATCTTTCCGGAAAAAGCTTTGCAGGCGATATTCGATTTTCTTCCACTTGAACACGCAGAGGAAATGACCATTGAAGTAAATCCGGAAGATGTAACCGACCGATTTGCACGATTCCTGGCCGATTCGCCTGTCAATCGCGTGAGCATGGGCGTGCAGACAATGAACGATCAGGAATTGAAAGCGATAGGACGGCGGCATTCGTCCTACGACACATCAAAAGCCATAGAGCGTCTACGCCATGCCGGCATAAACAATCTGAGCCTTGACCTTATCTATGGACTTCCCGGACAAACAATCGAAAGCTGGAAACAAAGTCTGACATCCGTTCTGAACCTCCGGCCGGAGCATCTTTCGGCCTACAGCCTCATGCTTGAACCCGGCACCCGACTTTGGGCTATGAAACAGGCCGGCCGTCTGCCGGAAGTGGCGGAAGAAGATGGCGAACAGATGTATGTCATGCTCTGCGAGATGACACGTGAGAGTGGATTCAACCACTACGAGATCTCCAATTACTCTATTCCCGGATTTCATTCGCGCCACAATTCTTCATATTGGGATCTCACACCCTATCTTGGGCTTGGAGCAT
This sequence comes from uncultured Muribaculaceae bacterium, assembly GCA_910579185.1. GTDB lineage: Bacteria > Bacteroidota > Bacteroidia > Bacteroidales > Muribaculaceae > Paramuribaculum. Next base: position 73,936 of record CAJTTG010000001.1, on the reverse strand, counting down.
CGGCTCACAGTTACGACGGTTCATTGCGACGTGCCAACCCATCAAACCTCCGCGACTATCTATCCGCCGACAAATCCAAAGTAATCATCGAAGATCTTACATTGGACGAACGGATTGACGAATATCTGCTTATACGTCTGCGCACGGCTGAAGGTCTCGACATGAACCGATTCAGAACCATGTTCGGCGAAAAGAGAGCAGTGATTATCAAGAATAAAGCTGAAAAACACATATCCCACGGCATGCTGGAATCCATAGGAGAGAAGCTTATCATCCCGGAATCGAAATGGCTGCTGACCGACAGCGTACTTGTCGATCTATTTCAATCGTGATGATAGGGTTCACCACGCAAAATGGTCATGGCCCGATAAATCTGCTCTACGAAAAAAAGCCGCACCATCTCGTGCGAGAACGTCATCTTTGAAAGCGATAACAGACTATCGGCCCGATCATAGACCTCCTTAGAAAACCCATACGGCCCCCCGATTATAAAGACAAGCCGCTTTACCGACTGCAAAGCATACCGGTCGACCAACCCGGCAAATTCCCTCGATGTGTACTGCCGGCCACGCTCATCAAGCAATATAGCAACATCGCCTGGCATCAAAGCCGCCAACATCTGCCGTCCCTCCTGCTCCTTCTGCTGAGCCTCGCTGAGCGATCTTGACGCCTTGATATCCGGAATCACTTTAAATTCCATCGGCATATACCGGCCAATGCGCTTGATATAATTATCGATCCCCGTGACGAGATAATCGGACTGCGTGCGCCCTACAGCCATAAGAACTATTTTCATGAGACGAATTTGCGGAGTTAAGAATCAAATTTTGTACTTTTGTACAAAAGTAAACAAAACCAGCATAAAAATGAAATCAAAAGATGAACTGATCGACGATCTGCTGACATTGGCTTTTGCCGAAGATGTCGGCGACGGCGACCATACCACTCTATCAACAATCCCGGCTGACGAAATCGGACGGCAGCAGTTAATCGTGAAAGAAGAGGGTATTCTCGCAGGTGTTGAGATAGCACGTAAGGTATTCGAAAAATTTGATCCGTCGCTAAAAATGACCGTAATGATCAACGATGGAACCCATGTGAAACCCGGCGACATAGCATTTGTTGTTGAAGGTCCCGTTCGATCATTGCTTCAGACCGAGCGCATCATGCTCAACATCATGCAGCGCATGAGCGGCATAGCCACCATGACCGATCGTTATCAACAGCGTCTGGAAGGGCTCAAGACCAAGGTTCTTGACACTCGCAAAACCACTCCCGGCATGCGAATACTTGAAAAAGAGGCAGTCAGGATCGGAGGTGGGAGCAACCATCGCATCGGTCTGTTCGACATGATACTGATCAAAGACAACCACGTTGACTTCGCAGGAGGCATTCCTCAGGCTGTGGCAGCGGCAAAAAAATATTGCAAGGAAACCGGCCGTGACCTGAAAATAGAGGTTGAGGTACGCAACACCGATGAAATAAACCAGGCACTCGAAGCCGGAGTTGACCGCATAATGCTTGACAACTTCACTCCCGAACGTACCCGTGAAGCAGTGGAACTGATCAACGGACGCACAGAGATTGAATCATCAGGCGGAATCACACTCGACACACTACGCGCTTATGGCGAATGTGGAGTGGACTTCATCTCAGTAGGCGCATTGACGCATTCCGTCAAAGGCCTTGACATGAGCTTCAAAGCCTGCTGACAGCCAGCATATCATCAACATTGAAATCTTCAAAGCCGCCAATTATTTTGGCGGCTTTTCCTTTTAATTGCTCCTGAGGATACGTTGTGGCCAGGGCAATCACAGTAGCGCCAGAAGCATTTCCGGCCTTCAAGCCCTGTATGGAGTCCTCGAACACAAAGCAATCATCCGGATTGCATCCAATAGCCTCAGCCGCTTTCAAATAGCCTTCAGGATCCGGTTTCGAACGGGTCACCATCGATGCGTCGACGACAACATCGACCAACTCTTTTAACTGCGGTAACTGCTCAAACAGCAATTGCATCTTACGGTTGTCGCTGCTGGTAACGATAGCAGAACGGATACCGCGGTCACGCAACTCTGTCAGGAATCCTACCACTCCGGGATATAGTTCATAGGTCATGGACTCCTGAAAATCGTGGATCCGACGCAGGATATCGCTTTTCACTGATTCATCATCGTAGTGCTTCATAATCTCAGGCAGAGTAGTGCCCTTGATTGCAATAGCATAATTCTCGATTCCGGTAGGATATATACGATCTATCTCCTGCCAGAAACGCGTATATGTGGATTCACTGTCAATCAACACCCCATCGAGATCAAACAAAGCTCCGTAAAATTTCATATCGACTATATTTATTTATCCGCAAAGTTAGCATCTAAGATCCAAAACGCAAAACGGACGCCGGATGTAACAAATGTGTGGCTGCAATTTAACAGCCGTGAACAAGGTTCGTAACCTCAATGATACAGTTGTTACAATGAAGTTGTGTTGCTTGATCTGCAACAAAAGTGTCATTATCTTTGCAATGGAAAAACCAAGAATATGAGCGATAAGACAAAGAAAAAGGTAATCTGGACAATAGTGGCGATCGTAGTTGCCATAGCTGCTGCCATAAGTTTTCTTCTCGGCACACGCACATCACAGACCAACCTTTCGGCGGAACGTCCGGCAGGCAAGTTGGGAGAGCTTGCAATCAGTGAAATGCCACAATTTTTCACAATCCGACCGGGACTGACATTCAAAATAGATACCGGCAGCGACGCAAGTTTTATCACTGAAGAAGATCTCAAGACCCTTGACTCCCTGGGATTCAAAGCCACAAAATCGTTCTATCCCCTCATGTCGCGTGATGGAATCGGCGACACCCGTTTCACCACAGAACGATACACCGTTTCCCTTCCGCTCTACACATGGACTTCAGAACGGGATTCGCTCGGCAATCTACAACAATCATGCAATTACGATTCGTTCAACATTCTCCACAACGTTGATTTCCAAAAATCGGAAACCGGGTTTTCGACACTCGGCATAGATTTTCTTGAAAAATTCAAGATCATTTATCTGAACCGTAAAAAACTGCTCGCGATCTATTTCGAGGATCCCATGGGCTTTGAAGTATGCGCACAGATGCACACCAAATTGTCAATCAGCCAATACTTCTCACCCGGAATGCGCTATTACGTTGACATTGCAGTAGACAATGACACCAACGAGTATTTCCTCGACACAGGAGTTCAACGGGCATTTGTGAAACGACCGAAGAATGAACATGCCGATTATCCCGACAAAAGCCATAACGACAGCGTTGAATCACTTCGCGGCAAGTATCCGGCGATAAAAGATTCCGCATGGGTAAAAATAGGAAATCGCGAGGGAGAAACCATAGTATATTTCTACGACAACGACGAAGAGAAATATGCGCTGAACCCGTTCAACATGTTTGATCTCGACATAATGCTCGATTTCCCCAACAAACAGGTCAAGTTCAGAAAATCGTGAAAAATAATCCGGTATAGGATATTTCCAACGTATTTGCACAATCATAGTTTTTTATTAAATTTGCATAATTTTTCATCGGTCTGCTCCGGCAGACCTTTAATGCTGATTAGTGCTACGATATGAGAAAATGGAAAACCGAGGACAGCGCGGAGCTGTACAACATCACCGGATGGGGTCTTAAATACTTTTCTGTCAACGAGAAAGGCCACATCACTGTCACTCCACGCGAGGGTCACGCATCAGTTGACCTTAAAGAAGTGATGGACGAATTGCAGGTCCGTGACGTGACATCACCCGTGTTGCTGCGTTTCCCCGACATTCTCGACAACCGCATCGAGAAAATCTCCAACTGTTTCAAACAGGCTTCCAAAGAATACAATTACCAGGGTCAAAGCTTCCTGATCTATCCGATAAAGGTCAATCAGATGCGCCCGGTGGTTGAAGAACTTGTGAGCCATGGACGCAAATTCAATATCGGTCTTGAAGCAGGCTCCAAGCCAGAACTGCATGCCGTTCTGGCCACAAATATAGCAGACAACGCACTGATCATCTGCAATGGCTACAAGGATGAAAAATTTGTTGAGCTGGCACTTCTCGCCCAGAAGATGGGTCGCAGAATCTACCTTGTTGTGGAAAAGCTGAACGAACTGCGCCTGATAGCCGAAGTCGCCAAGAGACTGAAGATAACGCCCAATGTCGGCATCCGTATCAAACTGTCGTCATCGGGATCAGGCAAATGGGAAGAATCAGGCGGAGACCAATCGAAATTCGGTTTGAACTCCAGCGAACTGCTTGAGGCTCTTGACTTCATCAACAAACAGAAAATGCAGTCGTGCCTGAAACTGATCCATTTCCATATAGGCAGCCAAGTCACCAAAATACGCCGCATCAAGAATGCACTGCGCGAAGCCACACAATTCTATGTCCAGCTATCAAAACTGGGTTTCGACATTGATTTCGTGGATATCGGTGGCGGACTTGGCGTGGATTATGATGGCACACGCAACGCATCTTCGGAAAGTTCCATGAACTATTCCATACAGGAATATGCCAACGACGCTGTGTCGGCACTTGTGGACGCATGCGAGAAGAACGATATCAAACAGCCCAACATCATCACAGAGAGCGGACGATCGCTGGCAGCCCACCATTCGGTTCTTGTGTTCGAGGTGCTCGAAACCACCAGCCTCCCCATCTGGAAAGACTATAACGAGATTGAGCCGGATGCCCATGAACTTGCAAAAGAGCTGTATGACATCTGGGATCGCCTGAACCAACCAAGGCTTTTCGAGAGCTGGCACGATGCGCTTCAGATACGTGAGGAAGCTCTTGACCTGTTCAATCTTGGACTTCTCGACCTCAAAACCAGAGCACAGATCGAGAAACTGTTCTGGTCCATAGCCCGTGAGGTAGGAGAGATAGCCTCAGGCATGAAACATGCCCCCGAAGAGCTGAAAAAGATTGCAAAGATGCTTCCCGACAAATATTTCTGCAACTTCTCACTCTTCCAGTCGCTTACCGACTCCTGGGCTATTGATCAGGTGTTCCCGATCATCCCGATCTCACGTCTGGACGAACGCCCCAACCGCACATGCACAATTCAGGACATCACCTGCGACTCAGACGGCAAAATAGCCAACTTCATAACCAACCACGGCACATCCAACTCCCTGCCTGTTCACAACGTCCATCCGGGAGAGCCATATTATCTGGGAGTGTTCCTCGTGGGGGCATATCAGGAGATACTTGGCGACATGCACAACCTGTTCGGCGACACCAATGCCGTTCATATCTCCGTCTACAAAGACCGCTATGAGATAGACCGGGTTATCGATGGAGAAACCGTGGCGGAAGTACTGGACTACGTTCAATTCAACCCCAAGAAACTGGTGAGAAACGTCGAGACCTGGGTTACGGCGAGCATGAAAGCCGGACATATCTCTCCGGAAGAAGGTCGCGAATTCCTATCCAACTATCGATCGGGACTTTACGGTTATACCTATCTGGAAAAAGAATAAACAAAAGAACCGCAATGCCACGCTATTTCATGCACCTGTCCTACCGTGGAGCACCTTTCCACGGATGGCAGTCGCAACCCAATGCCATCAGTGTCCAGTCGACACTGGAGGACGCATTGGGGAAAGTACTCAGATGCCCCACGAAAATAGTGGGGGCAGGACGCACCGACACCGGAGTCAACGCAAGAATGATGGTAGCCCATTTCGACAGCGAGACCGCAATCGCGGATCCGGAAGCCGTGGTAAGAGGGTTGAATTCAATAGTTGGCCGCGACATCGCGGTTTATTCCATCCGGCAGGTGGCTGACGATGCACATGCCCGTTTCGACGCCACATCACGAACCTACCACTACTATGCATCGACTGAGAAAACGCCATTCTTCCATCATCTATGCTGGCAAGCACCCAAAACCCTGGATTTCGAGGCAATGAACAAAGCCGCCGAGATTCTGCTTGAAACCGAGGACTTCACATCATTTGCCAAACTCCACACCGACAACAAAACCAACATCTGCCATGTGACACACGCCCGATGGCACAAAATCGACGCGGATGGCGGCTATGTATTCGTGATCACCGCCGACCGCTTTCTGCGCAATATGGTACGAGCCGTTGTAGGGACGCTTGTGGATGTCGGACGAGGGAAACTGACAATTGAAGGATTCCGGAAAGTGATAGAAGCACGCGACAGGTGCTCAGCCGGGACATCCATGCCAGGACATGCGCTCTACCTCTGGGAGGTCACATACCCATACTACTCCGCTGACTGAGAAGGGACAACCCCGTAGACCATCTGATGAATCCGGGCAGCGGCATCAGAGAGATCGACCGATCGGCCAGCTGTCATAAGCATAAGGTCAACCGCCGGAAGGCCATCCGAATAAGGTGGCTGGACATAGCTGAAACCGGGATGAGCCACAAAGCCACAACGGGAATAGAAACGGATGCGACGGCGCGCCATCTCATCGAGATCGGCCGGCTCCACCTCAAGAATGACCGGAGTTTTCTCCATAGCGACAAAATCAGTTATCGCGCCGGCTCCAATTCCGGAACCGCGCAAAGAGGGTTCAACCGCGAAATGCTCCACATATCTCAGATCATCCAAACCATCACCGAGCCGCCACCATGTCAACATCCCTGCGAAATGGTTCTTATGCCTGATCACAGCCAGATTGAGCCGAGCACCGGGATCCGAAGCACGAGATAGCAGATCATCCCACGGGCGACGTTCCGATTCCGGGAAAGAGCTCATATACAACCGCTTGACCCTCGACAATTCATTACTACCAAATCCAGACGGACGGATATCAACCAGATAGAGCGCCACACACTTACGAATCATACCCCAACAAGCAGCCGGCAAAACAACAGCACCGAGGCAATCGGCGACAGCATCAAAAAAATCAGCACTTCTACCCTGCCCCATCGCACCTTGCAGATATTCGATGAGAAATCCGAGCGCCGTCAGAAAACAGACCACCCACAGAAACATTTTCACCGAAATATGGCCAAAACGCCGTCCAAAATCGAACATAAGAGCCAGAGCCACACAGCCGAACGCAAGAAAATGCTCCACCTTATCGATCATCGGGAAAGCAGGCACTTCCGGGAGATCATCTGACGATAACAGAGTCAGAATCAACAAAATAGACAAACCTATTCCCGACAAAAGGAATACAGGCAAGTGATTCATCAAGCGATAAAATGTTTTCATTCACCAAACGGGTTTAACTAATTTCAAGCCACAAAGATAAGCAACTTTTTTGAATCCGTCCGCAATAAGATAATTGCCCCCTGAAACACCACAAAAACTACAAAATATCACAAAAAAGCGCAGAAAAGCACAAAATTGAAATTTAATGTAGTAATTTTGCGAGAAAATTCAGCAACAAACACGCAAAACAAAACAACGACAACATGGCAGCACCAAAAATATTCGCATCAAAAATAGGACTTATAGCAGCGACCGTCGGTTCAGCGGTAGGGCTTGGAAACGTGTGGCGCTTTCCGGCAGAAGTGCAGGAAGGCGGAGGCGCAGCATTCCTGATCATCTACATCTGCTGTGTGGTTCTGCTCGGCATCCCCGTGATGCTTAGCGAATTCGCCCTTGGCCGTGCCGGCCGCAGCGATGCCGTCGGATCGCTGAAAAACATCGGGGCAGGCCGAGGATGGCAGCTTGTCGGAGGCTGGGCCATAGCCGCAAGCTACATTATCCTTTGTTTCTATATGGTAGTGGCCGGATGGACATTCGAATACCTGTGGCAATCCATCAGCGGCGGACTATTCGCACCAGAAGCCACTACAACCGGACTCAACGCCCACTTCTCCGCCAAAATGGAGACCTTCATCACAGAAAGCTACAATCCGCTGATCAACACCTACATCATGATCGCCATCAACATCGCGGTACTGATTGCCGGCGTTCAGAAAGGGATCGAACGACTCTCCAATATAGCAATGCCCATCCTGTTCCTGATCCTGTTGGTGATGGTCGGAGTCAGTCTTTCACTGCCGGGAGCCATGGATGGCGTTTCCTTCTTTCTCAAACCCGATTTCTCAAAAATCACAGCAACGACAGTGATCGATGCGCTTGGGCAAGCATTCTTCTCGCTGAGCCTCGGCATGGGTATCCTGATCACTTACTCCGGATACTTCCCAAAAGAGAACAAACTGCTTAAAACAGCCGTGACTGTATCGGCACTCGACCTCCTTGTGGCAATCATGATGGGTCTGATCATCTTCCCGGCCGTCACCTCATTCGGACTTGGCGGAGAATCCCTGAGAGGTGCGACATTGGTGTTCGTCACCCTTCCGGAAGTATTCGCCAACATGCCGGCCACACAGCTATGGTCGATCCTGTTTTTCCTACTGCTGACCGTAGCCGCCCTCACCTCCACCATCTCCATAGCAGAAGTCTCGGTAGCATTCATCTGCGACCGCTTCAGAACGAAACGCTGGAAATCCGTGCTGATCGTGATGTTGCCGCTGCTATTATTCAGTTCCGTCTGCTCCCTGTCGATGGGTCCGCTGAGCCACATCACAGTTGCCGGACTAAACATTTTTGATCTGCTCGACACCATCGCCACAAATATCATGCTTCCGACCGGCTCGATATTCCTATGCATCTATATGGGCTGGATCGCACCAAAGAATCTATTTGTCAATCAACTGACAAATAACGGAAGTTTAAAGTCAAACTTCATCCCTGTGGCGATCTTCATAGTGCGCTATGTAGCCCCGATCCTTATTGCCGGAGTGTTGATCTCAAACTTCATCTAACACCTATCACAATGGCCAAATTCACATCCGGAGAACGACGCGGCACGATATTGCTCGTTGTGATCATAGCTCTCATTATCGGCGGCATGCTCTACTTCAAAAATGGCGGCACCCACTGTCCGATTGCACAGACTGACCGGTCCGCAACAGAGGCAACAACTCCGGAACTCCCCGACACAACAGGCCCAAGCATAAAAAAAGAGACCAGAAAGGGACGAAAGAAAAAGTCAAAATCCGACAGCACGACTGTCAAGTCACCCAAAAAGAACCGCCAATCACAATCAGGTAATCAGCGCAACTATCTTGACGAAAAGGTAAATACCGGGGAGTAGAGGAATTGGAGGATGATTTTTTGCAATTACGCTCAAATCTGAGTAACTTCGCAACATACAAAAAACGGAATATGCAACCATTTCAACCATATAGTCTCAATCTGCACGGTCAACTGCATGAAATCGAAAAACCACAAGTGATGGGTATAATAAACGTCACGCCGGATTCATTTTTCGACGGTTCGAGAGCCTTTGACCGCGACTCCATTGCCCGACGCACAGAGCAGATGATCTCCGACGGAGCCGACATGCTTGATCTCGGCGCGTACTCATCACGCCCCGGGGCAAAGGATATCAGCGTGGAAGAAGAGACCGAACGAATAATCCGTGGGGTTGAGACCGTACGCTCCATCGACAAGCATATTCCCCTGTCGATCGACACCTTCCGGGCCAAAGTCGCAGAGGCGGCAATCAATGCCGGAGCTGACATAATAAACGACATCTCGGGAGGCGATCTCGACACTGATATGATGGAGACAGCAGCAAGACTGCGTACGCCCTACATCATGATGCACATGCGCGGCACACCGGCCACCATGCAGACAATGACAGACTATGACGATCTTGTGGCCGACATTATCCGCGATCTCGCATCCAAAATACAGAAATTCCGTCAGGCCGGTGTGGCCGACATCATCGTTGATCCCGGCTTCGGATTCAGCAAGACATTGGAACAAAATTACGAACTACTTGCCAACCTCCGGACGATGATCACAGCACTGGAATGCCCCATGCTTATCGGCGTGTCCCGGAAATCAATGATCACCCGGGCTTTAGGCATCACCCCTGAAGAAGCCCTCAACGGAACAACCGTGATCAACACACTCGCAATGCTTCAGGGCGCATCAGTGATCCGTGTCCATGACGTAAAAGAAGCTAAACAAGCAGTCGAACTAACAATGCGTTACAACCAATTTATCTGAGAATTATGGATATCACGATCCTTGACATATTCGACATAGCCATAGCGGCCCTGCTCCTGTTCTACACCTACCGGATCATGAAAGAATCCGGTGCAATCAACCTGTTTTATGGCGTGCTGGCATTCATCATCGTTTGGATCGTTGCATCACAGATCCTGGAAATGCGCCTGATAGGCTCCATACTCGACAAATTCATGAGCATAGGTCTGCTCATCATCGTGATCCTCTTCCCCGACCAGATCAAACGCTTTCTTGTGCAACTTGGCGACCGCAAACGCTGGCGATTCCTGAGCAAGCTCTTCAAAGGAACCAAAGGCGAAAACAACGACGCTGACATACACCGCAACATCATCCCGATAGTCTATGCGTGCATGAACATGTCGAAAACAAAGACCGGCGCATTGATCGTGATAGAGCAGAGTATGCCACTGGAAAGCTATGAGAACTCCGGCGACATAATAGACTCAAAGATCAATTCACGACTGATTGAAAATATATTTTTCAAAAACTCTCCGCTTCACGACGGTGCCATGATCATTGCCCATGGCCGCATCAAATCGGCAGGGTGCATACTTCCTGTGAGCCACGACACCAACGTGCCGCGCCATCTCGGACTCCGCCACCGCTCAGCCCTCGGCATAGCGCAGACTACGGATGCCCTTGCCATAGTTGTTTCGGAAGAAACAGGCCAGATCTCAATAGCCCAGAACGGACAGCTCACAACCCGACTTTCGACCACCGAGCTTGAGCAACGTCTGTCGCAGCTTATCCAGGACTAATCCATTAACTTCTATCTCTCACCTCAATGCCTCCAGACCGAGCGAAAATAATTGGCATATCCCGTCATCGCATCACCACCGACGGCGAGGGCGTGACAACGCTTGTGGCATTCCACGGCTGTCCGCTACACTGCCAATACTGCCTGAATCCGCAATCACTCGGCGATAGTGACCGCTTCCGAGAATACACACCACAATCGCTATACGATGAAGTCAGGATTGATGAACTATATTTCATCGCCACCAACGGCGGCGTGACTTTCGGCGGTGGAGAACCTGCATTACGCCACGATTTTATCCGCCGTTTCCGGAAACTGTGTGGCCCTTCATGGAGGCTAACATTAGAAACATCGCTGAATGTGCCGAAAGAGAATATCGAGGCTCTGCTCCCGATAGTCGATTCATGGATTATCGACATAAAGGATATGGACGCGGATATCTACCGGCAATACACCGGTAGGGATAACTCGCGTGTGCTGTCTAATCTACGCTTGATCGCCGAGGCAGAACGACAGAAAGACTGCATTGTGCGACTACCCCTTATCCCTGACTACAATACCGAGCCCGACCGCGAGGAAAGCTGCAAAGCTCTCTCCGCACTCGGCTACTCAAAATTCGATTTATTCACCTATCAAATCCGCAAGCACTGACTATGGCACGAGGAAAGCAGACCTGCAAGATATTGAAGGATATTCGCCGGCAGATAGCCAAGGCGAACGACATTGAGTTTGTAACATCTGAGTGTCGTTACAAGGGAGACTGCCTCGGAACATGCCCCAAATGTGAGGCCGAAGTGCAATATCTGGAACAGCAACTACGCAAACGTCAACTTATGGGAAAAGCCATTGCAGTTGCCGGAATATCGGCCGGAATGATCGCTTTTTCAGGCTGCGGTAATTCCGACAAACCGCAATCGGGATTTGAGGACGGGACATTGCTTGGCGAGCCGACCGAAGTACTTGAGGACGACTTTGAATGGGTCGTTGAAGGAGAATTACCGGCAGAAGAAGTTGTTGACTCAATTAGAGAAGCGGCCAAGAATGTCACTAGGGCAGATAAAGACCCAATCTCATCTACAAACCAAGAACAAGAATCAACAGGCATTAAAACTGTAAAATGCCCGGCCACTTTCAATCAAATAGAAGAGTCTGCATCAACTAAAAAAGATAAAGAGCAAAAAACATACGCTGTTGTTGGAGAAGTTGCAGAAACACAACCTGAATTTCCCGGAGGGTCAGAAGCTATGTATCAGTTCATAGTAGAGAATTTAAAATATCCTTCTTCGTGTGAAATTATTCAAGGCAAAGCAATTGTACAATTTTTAGTTGACAGCACCGGGCATGTACGCAATCCTGAGATCGCAAAAAGTGACTTTTCAGAGTCTTTCAATCAAGAGATTCTCCGTATTGTAAACCTATTCCCCAAATTTAAACCGGGAGAGCAAAATGGTGTACCTGCAAATGTGTGGACTGCGATCCCAATAGTATTACGCAGTGAAAACACCGACAACCCCTGATTGAGCTATGGCACGAGGAAAACAGACCTGCAAGATATTGAAAGAGATTCGCCGGCAGATAGCCGAGGCGAACGACATTGAGTTTGTAACATCGGAGTGTCGTTACAAGGGAGACTGCCTCGGAACGTGCCCCAAATGTGAGGCCGAAGTGCAATATCTGGGACAGCAACTACGCAAACGTCAACTTATGGGAAAAGCCATTGCAGTTGCCGGAATATCGGCCGGAGCCATCGCCATGCTCGCACCTATTGCCGTGCAATCCCAGACTCCCGAAACCTCTTTGACGAAAAGATTAGCAACTCAGGCGATAGCTGATTCTATTATAGTCAAAGGAGTTGTCCTTGATGGTGATACGTTACAAGACGGCACCATATCAAGAGATCCGATGATTGGAGCTGTAATTATAAACCCACGGACAGGAATCAGAACCTCTACGGATATTGATGGCAAATTTCAAATAGAGGCTTGCGTAGGCGACTCTTTGGAAATAACGTATGTCGGATACACAAACCAGAGCGTAATTATTTCTGATAACACACCATTGGAGATAATGCTTCATAGCGCTACAGCTCTACTGGGAGATGTCGTCGTATTGGGTGGTGTGCAATCCGTCATTATTGACAATGAGAATATGCTTGATCTGCATATTATTGATGAAAATAAGAAGCCATTCCCATATGAAGCTGTCACGATAGAACGGATATATATTGATGAAGATGGCGAGGAAGATTCTGAATATATTTACCCATTATGGATTGAGGAAGAAGGATTGTTCCGGATCTACTGGAATGAGAATTATGAATTCCAAGATGACAACGGCAAGCCGCTGAAAGAAGCCGTATTGCGTATAGAGGTCGATGGTTACGACAACCCTAAAACAATCAAAGTCAAATATCCCAAACGCAACACAAAGAAAACCATCAAATTCAAACACAATAAGAAAAAAACGACATGATTATGCCGACATGATAACACAAGAAAGTTATGCAACTTAAACCAATACACCTACCTAAAGAACGATTCTTGCGACACGGCATGATTATTATGCTTATCTGTGCTGTCGTTTTACTTGGCATAGGGATTTTCATGTTCATAAATGGCGGAGCATCTTCCGGATATATGTGGCCACGATACACAAATCCAGTCAAAGCGTCAATCACATGGCATACACCTGTTTTTGCCGGATTACTGTTTTTGCTTATACCCATCTGTGGTCTCTTTTGCAGCGAGAGGACTAAACAAACTGCAAAAGAAAAAAGATCCTATCTGTTCTATGAAATTAAATGTTTTCTACAAGCAGAAGGCTTCCGTATAAGAGGAAATCATTTCTTTAAGAGGAATGGTGATATTGGATATTGCGTAAATATCCAAAACAATAGATGGAACGATTCAGAGCAAATAAGATTCACTTTGAACGTAGGCATATTCACCGGTGATTTTTGGTTGCAACATTTAGACTTCAAACATACAGGAGTAATACCTAATTTTCCAAAAGAATATGAATGTGCAGTAAGATACAGAATTGGCGAATTATTACCAGAGTCTAAAGATAAATGGTATAGCATCAACGCAAAGACATCTATTGATGAACTTTGGGAAGATCTGGAACAAGACTTAACGAAGTATATAGTCCCATTCTTCACCAAATACAACAAGATATCAGATGTTGTACAAAATCAATACTTATATTAAAAAAGAGGTGAGAGCAAAGCCGACCGCCGGGGATCAGTTGAGCAGGGGAAGCAGATCGGAGAGGGATGAGATTATGGAGGGGTGGGTCTGCGCGTCCTCTTCGGGTGTCCAGCCCTTGCCTTTTATCCATGCCACGTGGCAGCCGATCGACAATGCCGGCTCAATATCCTTGCGGAAACTGTCGCCTACCACAAGCACTTCCTCGGGCTTCAGCCCAAGGGCAACAACGCCGAGCATGAATATGCGCGGATCGGGCTTGCGGACTCCAACCACGGCACTTTCTATTACGCCATTGAAATATTGACGCAATCCCATGTCGCGGATCACTGTCTCGACATTACCATAGAAATTGGATACGAGCATCAGAGGATAGCGCGATGACAACTGTTCGATAACAGGGCGCGCCTCATCGCATGCAGCACGTGCCCGATCATAACAATACCGAGAAATTCGCTCCGCATAGCCAGACACGGCATCACGCGCCACAATTCCCTGATCGGCAAGCCAGCCAAGTTCAAGATCCATCTTGATCCGGAGAAGATCAAGGAAATTATGCTGCGGAAGGATATAGCGCGTCTTTGCCAACGCACGCTCAGCGTATACATAGGCATCGCGGAAAACAGCTTTGTCGACAGAGAGTCCAGCATCGATATAGCCGTCGTAGATCACTTCGCTCCAATGGTCGCCATGGCTGTCGATCGTGCCGCCATAGTCGAAAATAATACCTTTAATCTTTGTCATAATATCCTTGGTCAAGACGCTTGATCATTTCGCGACAGATCGATTCGTGGCGCGTCACCATATAGATCATCAGCGCATTCAACACTGTGAATTCAAACACAAAATATATCCACGGCATACGCAGGAAAAGCGAGATGAACAGGACAATCACACGCCAGTTGAACGACAGGATGTTAGTGAACTTCATCAACGGCAGGCTCATACGGCGGAAATCGTCGCGGAAACGCTGTGGAATGACCCCGGAAGAGAAACGCTGACGCAGCTGACGGCGCAACTGCTGCATGGCCGGGGTGGTGGCTTCCTGCTGCTTAGTGTAATTGACGTATGTGGCCATGGTCAGTTTCTTCCAGAAGTGGCCTTTCCATGATATCTCGTCGTATTTCTGACGGAGGTCGGACAGATTCTCCAATTCAGATCCGTCCTTTCCTTTGAGGAAGAAGAGGTGGAACTGGCGATAGTAGTCGGCCATAGCAGCCTGTTTGGCATGACAGAGACCGGTGGCGACAGCCAGAACCCAGATAGCCCAATGGTGGGCGATAAAGAAATCTGAGGTGTGGATCTCGCGCAGACATATAGCCACGTAAATGGTCACAAACCAGAAGTCGCCGGCAAGGCCGTCGAGGATTCGGCCGAGACGGGAATATTGTCCGGTCATACGCGCGAGCTGCCCGTCGGCGGAGTCGAACGAATTGGCCCATACGAGCAGCAGCATACCGATTATATTCACCCAAAGATCGCTGAAATAGAATGCCACTCCGGCACCGATCCCAAGGAATATAGAAGCGATCGTGATAACATTTGGTGTCACTCCCAGACGAGCGGCCAGTCGCGCCCAAGCATAACCTATGGGGCGGTAGAACCAAAGGTCTATATGTTCCTCCGTGTCCATCGACTTCAAGGAGTCGCGATAGGAGGATGAGGTTTCTTTTTTCGTATTTTTCATCTGAACGGTTTATTTACGGCGATCCTTCACGGCTGCGAGGATGCATTTGGCAATATGTGGAGCGGCGGCAGCGCGGCATGGGGCAAAACTGGGCCAATCGTTGAAATCTATTATGCGGATAGATCCATCGGGCGAAATTATGCAATCGCCACCATAGACTTTCACATCCAGCACGTCGGACGCGTCCTGGCATATCTTCTTCAGGCGTTCCTCATCGAACTCGATACCCTGGCTCTTGCCGTTGATAGCCTCAAGGCCATATTTGCTGTGGCCTTCATCGTAGGGGTAGAACCAATAGAAGAATCCCGTTCCGGAAACGCCATAGAACTTGATCAGGTCGCCGACGAGATGTTTGTTGATCACCGCGCGCTTGATGCCACGCAGGAAATATTCCTGAAGCACTTCCTGCGCTTCCTCGGGATGGCGCACATAGCTGACATCCTCCTTGTGCATGGCGCAACCATCGCCACGCTTGATCCAGCAATTGGTGAATCCGGCTTTCTGAAGACGGGTCTTGACCACCTCGTCGGTGTCGACCGTAAGCGATTCGGGATAAGGGATATTGTGTCCCATGAGGATACGGGTCATACGCTCGCGGGTGCAATTCTCAATTCCATGGCCGGAATTGATCACGAGGCGACCTTCGTCCTCATATTGCTGCAACAGATCTATTGACCGCTGCTCGCGACACATGTTTACAATCACCGGCTCAGAAACCTCACCGGAAATGAGCTGTTCCTCGGAATATGTCTCCACTTCGCAACCGCGTTTGCGCAGCTGCTCCACCACGGCATTCAGAATGGCCGCATCGTTTCCGATATGATTGGGCGAAAACACTCCGGCTCTCATCACAGCCGCTATCTTTATATTTGCCATCTCTTTCGTTTAATCTTGTTTAATGAATTGTTCGGCCTTAGCGATGTCGTCCTGATGATCCACATCTATGATCTTGCCGAAATCGAAAGCCCGGAGCGTCAGGCCGGATTCAACCAAAGCACGCTGGAAATTGCGCATCCGGCTGACACCCGACGATATGCAGCGGTCGAGCACCTCAAGAGCCTTGCCGTCGAGACCGTATATTCCGCCGGATATGAATTTCACGCCTGGGAATGGCGAATCGCAGAATGCCGTGATCTTCATATCCGAATCCACATCGACATAGAGCGGTTTCTCATCGTCGATAAACGTGGTCAAAGCCATCATCCCGTCGTCGGAATCGTCGGCCTCGAAAGCCTCGGCATAGCGACGGAAATCCGATTCATGGAAAATAGTGTCGACAGTGGTCAATATAAACTTGCGTCCGTTGAAATGACGGCTTACCTCGTAGAAACTGTGCATGGAACTTGGAGTGGACTTCACCACGAGTTTCAGCTCCACAGGTAGCTTCGGAGCCAACGCTCTGAGCCAATCGGCCACCTCCGTCATCTGTTCGTTGACAATCACGCTGATGGTCTCTGCATTGCACTTGATGAAAATATCTATCAGCCGGCCTATCATCGGACGTCCGTTAAGCGGCACCAGCGGTTTCGGCGCCGCCACGCCCTCGTTACGAAGTCGGGATCCCTCACCGGCTGCTATAATAGCGTAGTTCATTTTGGTCTTAATTTATCCGCAAAGATAATAAATCTTTCGCAAAACAAAGTCTATCGGAACTTTTATGGCACAACTATGAAAAATAAAGCCGGAACATAGATAAAAATTCAAAATATTGGGCTATATTTGCAAGGAATATCCATTCATCACCGTTTCGACACAACTTTAAATCATATAGTAATTCATTATGAAAAAAATTCTTGTTTACTCGTTTGTTGCCGGCGGTCTGCTGGTGATGTCGAGCTGTAATGGAAAAATGGGCCAGTTCAAGTCCGAGTATTTTTCCACAAACCCCAATCCGCTTGAAGTAGTCGGACAGGAAGTGCCAGCAGTCGTTACTGCCAACATCCCTGCAAAATTCTTCAAGAAAAACGCTCAGGTAACAATCACCCCCGTATTGGTTTACGGCAGCACTGAAAACGCTGCGGCACCGATGATGCTCCAGGGCGAGAAAGTACGCGGCAACGCACCCGTTGTCAGCTACAACAACGGCGGCGCGGTTACAATCCCCGTAAACTATTTCTACAACCCCGAGATGATGAAGAGCGAACTCTACCTCACATTCAACGTGACCCAGGGTTCAAAGCAGTATGCGCTTCCGAAAGTGAAAGTTGCCGACGGCGTTATCGCAACCGCAGCTCTCGCCGATGCAGGTACCGTTAATCCGGCAACTGCCAACGACGCATTCCAGCGCGTGATCAACGAAAAATATTCAGCTGACATCCGCTTCCTCATCAACCAGGCTAACATCCGTCAGAATCAGCTTGGCACCAAAGAAATGGGTGAACTCCAGAACAAGATCCGCGGCACCAAAGATGACGCCAACCTCGTTCTGAACGAAATCAACATCCAGTCATACGCTTCTCCCGAAGGTGCGCTCGACTTCAACGCCCGTCTGGCCGAGAACCGCGAGAAAAACACTCAGCAGTATCTCGACAAGCAGCTCAAGAAAGACAAGATCACAGAATTCGGCGAACTCACCGCTCAGTTCACAGCAGAAGACTGGGAAGGCTTCCAGAAGCTCGTGGCAGCAAGCGACATTCAGGACAAAGACCTTATCCTCAGCGTTCTGAGCCAGTTCAAAGATCCGGAAGTACGCGAACGCGAAATCCGCAACCTCTCAAGCGTGTTTGAAGTTCTCGCCGACGAGATCCTTCCCCAGCTCCGCTACTCCCGCATCACAGCTTCTATCGACGTGATCGGCAAATCTGACGAAGAGATCAACAAACTTTTCGACACTGATCCTTCACAGCTCAGCGTTGAAGAACTTCTCTATGCCGCTACCCTCACCAACGACAACGCTCGCAAGCAGAAGATCTACGAGACAGCCGTTAAACTTTATCCCAACGACTTCCGCGGCTACAACAACCTCGGCAAAGTTCAGTATATCAACAAGGACTACACTTCAGCTCTTGCCAACCTTCAGAAAGCAGCCCAGCTCGCACCCAACAGCAGCGAGGTTGCCATGAACCAGGGTCTTGTTTCTCTCGTAAACAAAGACTTCTCAGCTGCCAAGAACTCGTTCAGCAACGCAGCCGGCCTTGATGGTCTGGGCGACGCTCTCGGTGTTTACTACCTCTCACAGGGCGACAATGCAGCCGCAGTCAAAGCATTCGGCGCAAGCAAGACCAACAATGCAGCTCTCGCTCAGATCCTGACCAAGGACTACGCTTCAGCTAAAAACACCCTCAACGCAATCAGCACTCCCGACGCCACCACATATTATCTGATGGCCGTTCTCGGAGCACGCACCAACAACGCGTCGATGGTCAACAGCAATCTCCAGAAAGCAATCCAGCTCGATCCGACCTTGGCTGCCAAGGCTCAGAACGACCTCGAATTCGCTAACTTCGCAAAATAAGACTTCCACGAAGTCATACCAATAAAAAAGATGTGTCAGAAATTATTTCTGACACATCTTTTTTATTGCAATAAGTTTAAATCAGTCCAGTCAATCAATTCGCATTGAAGAATTCCTTCGGAGTCTGGCCGGTCTTTCTCTTGAAAAAGCGGATGAAATGCTGAGGATACTGGAAGCCGAGCGAATAAGCGGTCTGGCTTACATTGCCACCCTGGCTTATCAGAAGATTTTTCGCACGGTCGAGCAACTGATACTGGATATAATCCTGCGCGGTCATTCCCGACTCCCGTTTCACGAGGTCGCCGAAATAGTTAGGGCTCAACGACATGCGTCCTGCAAAATATTTCACATTGGGAATGCCTTCGGCGCAGGCGGCAGGAGAATCAAGATAATCATGAAGCAGTTCGTCGAAACGTGCCATCACTCCGGCATTGACAGCCTCACGGACTATGAACTGACGGCTATAATAGCGCATGCTATAGTCGAGCAGCAGTTCTATATTTGACACGATAAGCCCCTTTGAAAAATTATCGACCGGATGCAGGAGCTCGCGCGTGATGCGTTCAAAGCAGTCTTCAATATTCACCCTCTCATCTGCGGAAAGATGCAACGCCTCATTGGACTGATAGCCGAAGAATGTATATTGGCGTATTTTCCGGCTGAGAGAAGTACGGAACAGGAGATCGGGGTGGAACAGAATGCCACGGAATCCCGGACGCTCCACATCGGCCATGGCTTCATCAAATTCAACAGAGGTGACCTGTCCAGGACCAAGAAACACCATCGACTGGTCGTCGTAGTCATATCTCGTGCGACCATAATTGATCGTACACCCTTTGGTCTGTTTCAGAAAAATAGCATACAGCCCCCACCGGGCAGTATATGAAGCCGGAAACGAATCCATAGAGCTATCACGGGAATCCACCACTGCCACAAGTGGATGACGGAGATCAAATCCAAAAGCGTCGCAATAGGCCTGCACGCTATTCATATCAAAGTCTTCATGTTTCATGTCGCAAATTTAGTAAATCATTATCAGTTAGCAATATCAAGCGGTAAAATTGGTATTATAAACCTAAATTTTGGTAATAATCCACATGTAATTACACATTAATTTTGCATCAGAAAAATTTTACAGCGATGATAGCAAAAGTAATCTTAGCAACTGCATTATTAATAAGCATAAACGGTACAGCCATGTCACAAAAGCGAATCACACAGACAGCCGGACGCGACGCTCTCGGAGAGTTCGCGCCTGAATTTGCAAAAATCAATGACGATATTCTCTTCGGGGAAGTGTGGAACCGCACGGGACTTTCGCCCCACGACCGCAGCATGATCACTATAGCCACCCTTGTGGGAAAAGGAATCACGGATTCGTCGCTCCAGCACCACCTTGAGTTTGCCAAAGCCAATGGAGTGAGCCGTCAGGAGATTTCCGAACTACTGACCCATGTCGGCTTCTACGCCGGATGGCCCAACGCCTGGGCGGCATTCCGGATGGCCAAGGATGTCTGGACCGAGCCGCAAAGCCAGGCTGATGCTATAGCAGAGTTTCAAAACCAGATGATCTTCCCTGTGGGAGAACCAAACACAGCTTATGAGAAATATTTTATCGGCAAAAGTTATCTGGCTCCGATATCTTCGGAACAGGTCAATGTTTCCAACGTAACTTTCGAGCCACGCTGCCGCAATAACTGGCATATCCATCATGCCACATCGGGAGGAGGACAGATGCTCATCGGAGTCGCCGGACGCGGATGGTATCAGGAAGAGGGGAAAGAGGCCGTGGAGATCCTGCCGGGTACCGTTATCCACATCCCGGCCAATGTCAAACACTGGCATGGAGCGGCAAAGGACAGCTGGTTTGCACATTTGGCCTTCAGTGTGCCGGGAGAAGATACATCCAACGAATGGCTTGAACCGGTAAACGATGCCGAATATGATAAGCTGCCGTAATCTGTTATCGATAGCACTCTCCGGAGTAATAGCCGCAACTACCACAGCACAGGACAACGCCGACACGTTGCAGCTGTCGGAAGTGGTGGTGACGGGCAGCAATGTTGCCGTTGGGCGCAACCTGCTCCCCTACACTGTGTCGGTTGTCAGCCGAGCCGAACTTGAGGCCTCGGGGCAAAACAGACTGCTAAACGATCTTTCCGGTGCAGTGCCCAGCCTGTTTGTCACCCAGAGAGGAATCCTGGGCTATGGCGTGAGCAACGGCGGCGCAGGACACATAAAAATGCGAGGTGTGGGAGGCGACCGCGCAAGCGCTGTTCTGATGATGGTTGACGGGCAGCCTCAATATGCCGGTATCTATTCCCATCATGTGGCCGATTTCTACACCAAGGACAATGTGGAACGCGTTGAGATTCTGAGAGGCCCCGGCTCCGTGCTCTATGGCTCCAACGCCATGGCCGGAGTGATCAATGTCATCACCCGGAATGCCCGTCAGGATGGCGTGCACACCTCGTTTTCCACCGAGTTCGGATCTTACAACACGTGGCTGTCGTCGCTGACCAACACAACGCGTCTTGGGCGTTTCTCTTCATTAGTCAACGTGGCCTACGACCGTACATCCGGCAACATAGACGGTCTCAACTTCAAACAATGGAGCGGATATGCGAAACTAAGCTATGACATTTCCAAACAATGGCATGCCTCCGCCGACTTCACTTTGACAAATTCCAAAAGCCACGACCCGGTCTATCCTACGCTTTCGGATCCGGAATCAACGGATGTCTACAGCCAGAACATCAGTAGAGGCGAGGCTTCTCTCTCAGCCACCAACAACTATGGCACGGCGTCCGGCAACGTGAGACTCTACTATAGTTTCGGCAACCATATCATCGACGATCCGCGCCATTTCCGCAGCAAAGACAATAGACTCGGAGTGATCGCATATCAGAATTTCCGACCTTGGACCGGTGCGGATATGACCGCAGGTTTTGATTTCGACACATATTCCGGTGCAATTCCAATGTCGGGCGGAAATGCACACTCTCCGGGCTCTTTATCGACATTGTCAAGAACTCGCATAACAGAATATTCTCCTTACGTCACACTGTCGCAGAGCTTGCTTGATGAAGTTCTTATAGTAAACGGCGGTGTAAGGCTGGCCATGAGTGACCGCTTCCATTCACAGTGGATTCCGCAAGGAGGCCTGACATACAGGCTTCCATGGGGTTCAAGCATAAAGGGATCCGTGGCTGTTGGCTACCGCAATCCATCATTCAGGGAACTATACCTCTACCGCATGGCCAATCCTGATCTTCAACCTGAACGGATGATCAACTATGAACTATCGGCCCGACATGAGTTCTCTCGCTATCTGACAGCCGATCTGACCGCCTATTACGCCCGTGGCTCCAATATGATCCAGACTCTCGATATGCTCAATCAAAACACCGGACGATTCCGCAACAAGGGGATCGAAGTTGCCTTGAAAAGTCGTCCGGTCAACTCTTTGAGCCTGACTGCATCCTACAGCTACCTCCACACATCGCTTCGCGATCTGACAGGTGCCCCTCGCCACCAATATTTCCTCGGCGCGATATGGCATCCGATCAAGATGCTCTCTATCGGAGCCGATCTCCGTGGCGTAGCCCGGCTGTTTGTCAGTGAAAGCATCAATCTTCAATCCTACGCCACTGTCAACGTCAAAGCCATCTATAATGTTACGGAATGGCTGTCGTTGTCGGCACATATCGACAATCTCACCAACGCAAGCTATATGATCAACCGCGGCTATCCCATGCCCGGCATCACAGTGGCTGGCGGCTTCAAACTGAATTTTTAAATCAAATAAATATATGAAACGTTATTTTATAATCTTAGCTGCACTGATCGGCTTTATCTCGGCCTCGGCTCAGGAACAACCATCCAAAGTCTATCATATCAAGGATATTAATCCTGAAAATCTGATTAAGATCTACAAAGCCCTCGGACGTGAAGCCAAGGGTTCGAATGTGGCGGTAAAGATCTCAACAGGAGAATCCAACAAGTCAAACCATCTCGACACGGCACTTATCAAGGATTTCGTTCAGATGATCAATGGCACATTCATTGAATGCAACACAGCCTATGGAGGCAACCGAATGGATACGGCCGACCATCTTCGCATGGCCAAGGAACATGGATTCATGGATGTGGCCGATGTCGACATCATGGATGCCGAGGGGGACACAGCTCTGACCGTCACCAATGGATTCCATTTGCCATTCGATATTGTTGGTAAGAATTTTCTCAACTACGATTTCATGGTCGTGCTGTCGCATTTCAAAGGGCACGCCATGGGCGGATTCGGAGGTGCGTTGAAAAACATATCCATCGGCATAGGCTCAACCGCCGGAAAAGCGTGGATCCATACCGCCGGAAAAACAGACAAGGCGGAAGAGCTCTGGGCCAACCTGCCTGAACAGGATCACTTTCTTGAATCAATGGCCGATGCATGTCAGGCGGTGATCAATCATATTGGAGCGGATAACACACTATATATCAACGTAGCAAACCGCCTGTCAGTCGATTGCGACTGCAATGGAAATCCTGCCGCGCCGGAGATGTCTGATCTCGGTATATATGCATCGCTTGATCCGGTAGCTCTCGACCGCGCATGTGTTAATGCGGTGTTCAACTCCACTGATCCCGGCAAAGATGCACTGATCGAACGTATCAATTCTCGTCACGGCACACATATTCTTGAAGCTGCCGAAAAACTTGGCATCGGCACTCAGCGTTATGAAATAGTGGAAATCGACTGATTTCGGCAAAAATTCACTAATTTTGCATTTGATATGGAAACGATCAAAGATAAGGAATTCGGCGGCGAACGTCCGCTGTTCGCATCGAAACATCTGCGCCTCGAGGGCGTGACAATCCATGCCGGCGAGTCGGCTTTGAAAGAGTGTGAGGATATCGAGGCAGTAAAATGCCGCTTTGAGGGTAAATACCCGTTCTGGCATGTCGACGGATTCATGATCAAGGACTGCCTGTTCACTCCCGGTGCCCGTGCGGCATTGTGGTACTCGCGCAACCTGATAATGACAGATACTCTCGTGGAAGCCCCCAAGATGTTCCGCGAAATGGACAATCTGAAACTCGTCAACGTCAATATCCCCGACGCACAGGAAACCCTTTGGCATTGCCGCGGTGTTGAACTTGAGAATGTCAGCGTGAAAAATGCCGATTATCTGTTCATGCACAGCGCGGATATCCGTATCTCAAACTACAGACAAGAAGGAAACTACTCATTCCAATATTGCCGCAATGTTGAGATATCCGATGCTGATATCCAATCCAAGGATGCATTCTGGAACACTGATAATGTAACCGTCAGAAATACCCGACTGACCGGTGAATACCTTGGCTGGCATTCTAAAAACCTGCATCTGATCAATTGCCATATTTCAGGCACCCAGCCATTATGCTATGCCGAAGGTCTCGTGTTGGAGAACTGTACTTTTGATGCCGATGCCGACCTCGCATTTGAGGAAAGCTGCGTGAACGCCACCGTAAACTCCACTATCACAAGCGTGAAGAATCCTACAACCGGCCACATCACAGCCAAAGGATACGGAGAGATAATACTTGACGAAAACATCAAGGCTCCGGCCAACTGCATCATAGATACTTTCTGATGACAATAAGCGCCAAGCCACGCACTACAGAAAAGCTGCTCGCGCTGATTCGCGACGGTAAACCGATGAGTCTGAACCAGAAATTCAGGCTCACGGCTTTGTTATCGGCTCCCTCTATTCTGGCTCATCTGTCGGCCATCGCCATGCAATATATCGATGCTTCAATGGTTGGTAGCCTCGGAGCCGAAGCCTCTGCTTCCATTGGCCTTGTCTCCACCACGACATGGCTGTTCTGGGGATTGCTGAGCGCAGCGGCCACTGGCTTTTCAGTACAGGTGGCCCATAAAGTCGGGGCAAGCGATTTCGACGCTGCTCGTCGCATACTCCGCCAGTCGGTTCCGTTAGTATTGCTGTTCAGCATCTCTTTGGCTGCAATAGGCATAGGAATCAGCGGACTGTTGCCATCATGGCTTGGTGCCGACACCAGTATCCATGCGGATGCCTCACGTTATTTCCTGATATTCTCACTCTTCCTCCCGGCATTGCAATTGAACTTTCTCGGAGGATCGATGCTGAGATGTGCCGGAAACATGAAAGTGCCGAGCATGCTGAATATACTGATGTGTGTGCTCGATGTCATACTCAACTTTTTCCTGATTTTCCCATCGCGCGAGCTATCAATAGCCGGACTGCATATCCCGATTCCCGGGGCAGGTATGGGCGTGGAGGGTGCTGCATTAGCTACGGTTCTGGCCGAAACCATCGTTGCAACCGCCATGATATGGTACCTGTTTTTCCGTTCGCCGCTGAAATCGGAACAAAAATCACGGAGCTGGTTTGCCATTGACCGCCAGACAGTAGCCCGGGCTTTACACATCGGCATGCCTGTCGGACTGGAACACTTGGCAATATGCGGCGCTCAGATCCTTGTAACCGCTATTGTAGCTCCTCTCGGCGTTATTGCCATCGCTGCAAATGCTTTTGCGATCATTGCAGAGAGCTTGTGCTACATGCCGGGATATGGCATTGCCGAAGCCGCCACTACTCTTGGTGGGCAGAGCATCGGAGCCGGACGTCATAGCCTGACCAAAAGTTTCGGCATAATCACCGTTGGCTCCGGAATGATCGTGATGGCCGCGCTGGGGGTCGTGCTCTACATCTACGCCCCGGAGATAATCAGCGTAATGTCCCCCGTCGAGGAGATACGCTTGCTCGGAGCTGATATTCTCCGGATTGAGGCGTGGGCGGAACCGATGTTCGCGGCGGCCATCGTGGCCTATGGCTTCTTTATAGGCCTCGGACGCACCATACTTCCATCGGCCATGAATCTCATCAGCATATGGGGCGTAAGGCTGACATTGGCAGCTTGGCTTGCTCCTACCATGGGGCTGCGAGGTGTGTGGTTGGCAATGTGCATTGAACTGACATTCCGTGGACTGATTTTCCTGATCCTTCTTGCAGTCTATTGTCTGCGGAAAAAACATTAAGAGGGTGTTTAATAATAAAGTTAACTGAACATGAACAGACCAGACTTCGACACAATCATAAACCGCCGTGGTACCGGATCCTACAAATGGGATGACCAGCCTGCCGCTCCTGCCGACACTCTCCATCTCTGGGTTGCAGATATGGACTTCCGCTGTGCTGAACCAATTATAAATGCTCTGCAAAGAAGAGTTGAGCATGGAATTTTCGGCTACACATACGTAAGCGACGACTACTACGATGCTGTCACCGATTGGTTCTCAGCCCGTCATGGATGGAATATTGACCGCGGCTCTATTATCTACACATCCGGTGTAGTGCCGGCAATATCAGCCATCATCAAGGCCATGACCCACCCCGGAGATATGGTGATCACACAGACTCCGGCCTATAACTGCTTTTTCTCATCAATCCGTAACAACGACTGTCTGCTGGCTGCGAATCCGCTTATCTATGACAACGGACGCTATTCAATCGACTTTGAACGCCTTGAGGAATTGGCCGCCGACCCTCGCAGCCGGGTTCTGCTTCTCTGCAATCCTCACAACCCATCGGGACGCGTTTGGACTCCCGACGAACTGAGACGCATTGCTGACATTGCCGAGGCCAACGACCTTTTTGTTATCTCTGATGAGATACATTGCGAACTGACATACCATCCGTTCCATTACACCCCCTATGCCACGATCTGTAACGAACGTCAGTTGCGCAACTGTGCCGTCTGCATCTCTCCGAGCAAGGCTTTCAACATTGCCGGCCTACAGATAGCCAACATTGTGGCTACAGATCCAGATGCACGCAGGATGATCGATAAAGCTATCAACATCAACGAGGTTTGCGATGTCAATCCATTCGGTGTCGCTGCAACAATAGCCGCATATCGCGAATCGGGCTACTGGCTTGATGCACTGACGGACTACATACACGAGAACTACCGTCTGCTTTGCGATAAGATCAATGAATCACTGCCGAAACTCAAAATCGTACCGCTTGAAGGAACCTATCTTGCATGGGTGGATATCTCAGAAACCGGGCTCAGTGATGTTGAAATGACAGATATGCTTGCCGAGCGCGTCCATCTCCATCTGAATCCCGGCTCCATGTATGGTCCCGGTGGCGAGCACTTCATACGCATCAACCTCGCATGCCCCCGGGCAACCCTCTCCGAAGCTATTCGTCGCATGATTTCCGTCCTCGCCTGATGAAGCCGGATTTTGCGATAAACTCACCAGTCATCAGAGTCGTCGCATAGGTCTCGTTCAAATTCCAGATCGTCCAATTCATCGCGCAACTCTTCAATTTCATCCTGATAATCCTCATATAAACTGCGTTGATCTTCAAGATCGTCAAGTTGATCCTGCAACTCATCTATCCGATCTTGAATCTCGTCATAGCGATCCGACATCCTGTCAAAATCTGCAAGCCGATCCTCCAGCTCATCAATTCGCCCTTGCAGATCATCAATATCAGTATCAGAGGCACCCCCAAATTCACACTCCGGATAATCGCCGCAATCATGGCGACGATAATATGGTTCAGGCTCCGGAGACACCTGCTTCCGCTTACCGGAGAACATGTCGCATACAACATTGAACACCGCAAAACCACCAAGAAAATTCAAAAAACTCATAGCTCCCTTCAATTTAAATTATCATACATCGGCACCATCTTTCAAGGCCTGACCAATCCATGCAAAAAAGCAAACAATAAAGATTATTAACGACATAGCTGAAATGAATTAAGTATTGATACAACAATCAACCGAAACTTTCTTGTGCAAAGTTACAACCCACATGAGCAGGCATCGCGCCCATCCAAGTTAAATATTATTTACAAATCAATATTGGGATCAACAGGCTGGATTAGTAAGGGAAGCTATAGCTTTATGAGGTTGGTAATATCATAACATAATAAAAGAGCCAAGGGGTTGAGACCTTGACTCTTTTATTATGTTGTCTTACCAGGATTCGAACCTAGACAGACAGAACCAAAAACTGTAGTGCTACCATTACACCATAAGACAATCATTTGCCCAAGCCATCAATTGGCCTAAAGCGATGCAAAGTTAAGCATTTTCCCCGATCTGTGCAAATCGAAAGTCAAATTTATTTTGCAATGAGCAAGAAGTAATTTTTCTTTCCGCGCTGGACGAGGATGTATTTGTCGTTGAGCAAGAGATCGGTAGATGCCGGAGCATAGGGATCCGAGATCTTTTCCTTGTTGATGCTTACGCCTCCGCCCTGCACCATCTTGCGCATTTCGCCTTTTGAGGGGAATACGGCAGCTTTGTCGGTCAGGAGATCAGCAAGTTTGATTCCGGCTTCGATATCGGCACGCTCAACTTCAAATGTCGGAACGCCTTCCATCACTGCAAGCAGTGTCGGTTCGTCGATGCGATG
This sequence comes from uncultured Muribaculaceae bacterium, assembly GCA_910579185.1. GTDB lineage: Bacteria > Bacteroidota > Bacteroidia > Bacteroidales > Muribaculaceae > Paramuribaculum. The sequence continues at coordinate 45,304 of CAJTTG010000001.1, read as the reverse complement.
GAGAATCTCTCCTGCTTTGTTGCTGAACAGAATCTGCGATGCCTCGACAGCAGCTTCATAATCAGCAGCCGAATGAACCATTGTGGTCACCTCTTTTGCAAGACGCTTCTGCAGGGGACGCTGAGACGGATCGGCAGCCTGCTGCGCCACGAGATCCTCTACTTCCTCACGGGTCAGTTCGGTGAAGATCTTTATATATTTCTCGGCATCGGCATCCGATACGTTGAGCCAGAACTGATAGAATTTGTAGGGCGACGTGTAACGCGGATCAAGCCATACATTACCACTTTCCGTCTTACCGAATTTTCCGCCATCGGCTTTGGTGATCAACGGGCATGTCAGCGCGTATGCCTCTCCTCCGACTGTGCGGCGGATCAGTTCAGTACCAGTAGTGATATTGCCCCACTGATCGGAACCGCCAAGCTGCAAGCGGCAGTTTTTCTCACGATAGAGATTGAGAAAGTCGTAGCCCTGCACGAGCTGATATGAGAACTCAGTGAACGACATACCCTGCTGGCTGTCGCCGGCAAGACGCTTCTTGACAGAGTCCTTGGCCATCATATAGTTGACGGTGATATGCTTGCCAACATCGCGGATAAATTCGAGGAAGGAGAAGTTCTTCATCCAGTCGTAGTTATTGACCATCTCGGCAGCATTGGGGGCATCGCTGTCGAAATCAAGGAATTTGGCAAGCTGACGCTTGATACATTCCTGATTATGGCGCAGAGTCTCTTCATCAAGGAGCTTGCGTTCCTGACTCTTCATTGAGGGGTCACCGATCATACCGGTCGCACCACCAACGAGAGCAATAGGTTTATGTCCCGAACGCTGGAAGTGTTTCAGGATCATCACGCCAACGAGGTGGCCGATATGCAGACTGTCGGCTGTAGGGTCAATACCCAGATACGCCGTCGTCATTTCTTTCTTCAATTGTTCATCAGTGCCGGGCATCATCTGGTGGATCATGCCGCGCCATGTCAGTTCTTCTATAAAATCCATTGTCTGTATATTCATTTATTGACTGCAAATTTAGTGAATAATTCCAATCCGGCAAACAGGAATAGACTCATATTCAGAAATAGCGCATAGATGGCCTATATGTTTGCTGCGATGCGAAAAAATTCGTAGCTTTGCATTGGAAATCAAGAACTGATTCAAATCACGTTTCAACAACACTTTCGGCATGCGTTTCAACTTATTCCTGACCCTGCTCTTAATATCCTCAATCTGTCCGGTGGCCAATGCCACAACCGGTAACCTGCGACCATACCTCAACAAGAACATATGCGAACTGGACTCGCTGGAGTTTACAAAGTCGCCCCGAAAATCCACCGCGACAAAAAAGCATAGCGACCTGCTTATCGATCGCACTGATTTCGACTCGCTCCTTACTGTCATGGCTTCCATGACTGACCCTCTGCCCCGTGGCAAGTTCAGCCCGGTTGTATATAACCAGTATCATTTTCTTGACACTCTTCCCATGACTGAATCCGACAACAGCCGTAACCCATTGTTCGCACAATCCTACCAATGGCTCGACGACTATGAGACAAGCAACCGCATTTTCGGAGAGACAAAGCAGCGTTTTGAGATGACCAATCCGCAATATGTCCGCTACAACTCCGCATTCATGCCGGAGGTTCCGAAACAATATCGCGCCTACGTTGACAAAGTCACCACACGCATTGTGTTCGAGGAGATGAAAGTCGATGATTCGACCCTGAAAAATGTGAAGCCCGACATCGAACATAAACGCTGGCTTCATTCCTTCGACGCATCATTGCAGTTCTCCCAGGCCTACATATCCCCCAACTGGTATCAGGGTGGCAACAACAATCTGAATATGATAGGCCAAGTGATCTACAATGTCAAGCTGAATCAGAAATTTTATCCCAAATACCTGTTTGAGGCAACCATGAGCTACAAGCTCGCCATGAACAGCGCACCCGACGACAGCATCCATTCGTTCAACATCACGGAAGACATTCTTCAAATCAACGCAACGATGGGTTACAAAGCAGCACGCCGCTGGTACTATTCTGCCAACGTCCTGTTCAAGACTCAGCTGTTCAACAGCTATCCGACCAATTCGCGGACAAAACAGGCTGCACTGATGTCACCAGGAGAGCTCAACATCGGTCTCGGTATGACCTACAGCTATCAGAACCCCAAAAAGACATTCTCATTCGGAGCCTCCATATCCCCACTTTCATGGAACTTGAAAACCGTAATGGATCATGGCATCGATCCATCGGCCTACGGCATTGACAACGGGCGACGGGTGAAAAACAAAGTCGGTTCAAGCGCCGAATGCACCCTGGAATGGAAGATTGCCTACAACATCATGTATCATTCACGTCTGTTCCTCTTCACAGACTACGACTACGCTTATGCCGACTGGGAACACACGATTGATTTCAACATCAACCGCTTCCTGTCGACCCGTCTCTACGCACACATGCGCTACGACACATCGACACCTCCATGCAGCGACAGTTCATGGAAGAAATTCCAGTTCAAGGAAATATTCAGCTTCGGATTCGCCTATCATTTCAGCACAATCTAACATCCCGGAGCAATGAATATCCCGGGTTGGAAAATCAATATATCCCTGATTGCAGCGGCATTAATGCTGTTGTTTACAGCTTTTGCCGCCCACTGCGAGAAGAAAATAATTGATACCCTGCCCAAGACCTCACGCACCATCACGGGCTTCTCTCGCGCTGCACTGACAGCGAGGATATCAGAGATGGATCTCCATCACATAGAGGGGATATGGCAATTCCCGGCTACCGGGGTTGAAGTAGCAATATGCAGGAGCAACGGCAACCATATAGGTCAACGTAACTCAGCAGTCAGCTACGACATCATAGTTCTATCGTCGAGCAACCGCGCTATCCGTCCGGGCACCATAATGGGCATGGCAACTCCGGCACCCAAACGTGGTGAATACGACGCGAAGATATATACCAAATCCATAGGATCGACCCTTATCCTGCCTAAAAGATTCACCCTGACTCTTGAAAGCGACGACAGCGCATTGACACTGAAACAAAGACGCAGCGCATTCTCTTTTTATCCCTGGCGGCTTCTCCCCTACTTGTGGAGATATACGATACGCCAAAACCAACCGGATCAGACAACGGACGGATGCATCCGCATCTTCCCACGTCCACAACCGCCAAGAGAACCTATCTATCTGTAATATGATGCCTAAAATGACCCGGAATGGAAATACAAAGACACAACATCTTGACAACAGCAATGGTATTAATAGCTCTTGTTTCCTCAATAGCCATCAACGCACAACGCACAACCCGTAAAGGCCTCCGAGTTGAAACACGGGCAGAAATGCCATCAAAAGAAACAGCCGATACCATCATAGCCGGCGACGAATCGACCGCCATAACCATCGCCGGTTACGAAAAGCCTCTCCGATCGGCCAACGAGACATTTTTCATAACCAACAGATCCAGCTACAATATATCGGGACTGAGAATCAGGATCAAGTATCTTGACACCCATGGCCGCACGCTCCACCAGCGCGAATGTCTCATACCGATCGACATCCCATCGGGAGAAACGCGACAGGCAAAAATAAAATCCTGGGACATACAGCGGTCATTTTACTATAAACTTTCGACAAAACCCAAAAGAGCGGACGGAACTCCTTTTGACGTTGAATGCCTCATAATATCCGCCACACTAACCCCTACACCTCAGAACGATGGCAAATCTGATTGACCACATACGCGAGCATCTCGACATCACTCAGGAAATGGAGGACCGTCTGCGCATGATGATAACGGAAACCCATTTCCGCCGCGGAGAGACGATCTTCAGCAACCACGATCTCAGATCACTCGCTTTTTTTGTACGCAAGGGATCAGCAAGATCGTTTTATCTTCACTCCGGGCGCGAGCACACTTATTCGTTCACCCTCGACGACGATTTCATCACGATTCCCATGTCGATTGCGAACAGCGATGACGAGATAATCATCGGCATAGAGTTCATGGAACCAACCGATGTGATGTTTATCCCTATCGCCGACATGCGCACCATAATCGACAACTACGGCGAATCAAACATTGCTGAGGTTGCAAGCTACCTGATCTCAATTCTATTTGAATATTCACGGACGATAGAAGAACGTCTGATGGTGCTACAATCAATGTCGGCCACTGAACGATACCAATGGTTCACCAACAAGTATCCGGCGATTCTCGAACGCGCCAACCTGACACAGATAGCATCGTTTCTCGGAATCACCAAAGAGACACTATATAGAATCCGAAGCGGAAAATATAAGCAGAAATGACAAAGGAACTGACAGATACGAGCGGCGACATAAACCGTCTCGGCACAGGCAAGATAGGCCGGCTACTATGGGACTACAGCATCCCGGCCGTAGTAGGAATGCTGGTCATGTCGCTCTATAATGTGATCGACCGTATTTTCATAGGACAAGGTGTTGGCACGGACGCCATCACCGGACTGACCATAACCTTTCCGGTGATGAACATCTCAGCGGCCATCGGTGTGCTGATCGGCGCCGGGTCAAGTGCGAGAGTCTCCATAATGCTCGGTGCGAAAAACAAGCGTGGGGCAGAAATGGCCTTAGGCAACTCCTTGACTCTGATCATTGTCAACGCATGCATATATATCACCGTAATGTGGATTTTTCTTGACTGGATTCTAATGAAATTCGGGGCAAGCGAGGCAACACTGCCCTATGCACGCGACTTCATGCGATTTATTCTCCCCGGAATGCTGGTGATGAACATAGGCTTCTCACTCAATAACGTGATGAGAGCATCCGGCTATCCTGTCAAAGCCATGACATCTATGTTCATAGGAGCCGGATGCAACCTCATTCTTGATCCGCTTTTCATATTTGTTTTCGATCTTGGCATAAAAGGTGCGGCATTGGCTACCGTGATCTCCATGTCGATCTTCACAATCTACGTACTCGCCCACTTCATTGACAAGAAAAGCACCCTGCATTTCACCAGCGGTTGTTTCCGGCTGAAAACAGAAATCGTACTCGCCATCATAGGCATCGGCGCCGCCCCGGCCATGGTCAATCTGGCCAGCTGCTTCATCAATGCCATTGTCAACAACAGCCTGCTGAGATTCGGTGGCGACAATGCCGTGGCCGCTGCCGGGATATACACAACTTTCACATCCCTGATCTGCATGACCGTTGTCGGCATCTGCCAAGGAATGCAACCCATTGTGGGCTATAACTACGGTGCAGGCAACTACCACCGCCTTAAGCGCGCCTACTGGCTAACCGTCTGCTGCGCCACCATAATCGTGTCGGTCAGTGCAACCTTCGGCCTATCGCTTCCCAATCTCATAGGACGCGCCTTCACCACCGACAGAGGTCTGATAGACGTAACCAGCCACGGACTTTCCATCGCATTGCTATGTTTCTTCGTCGTAGGGTTCCAGATTGTCTCGACAACATTTTTCCAGTCCATAGGAAAGGTTGGCCAATCAATATTTCTCAGTCTTGCCCGGCAAGTTCTGTTCCTCATACCGCTTTTGCTTCTGATGACACATCTGTACCAGCTCGACGGAGTGTGGATGTCGTTCCCGATATCCGATGCGTTAGCCACCCTTGTCACAGCAATAATGATAGCCTACCAGTTCAAAAAAATCGACAAAATGGCTTATTCTGACGTTAATCTAAACAAAATTGAAAAAAATCAGTTAAAATAATTGCATACGGAGAAAAAATATTGTATATTCGCAATATTACATTAATACCCTCTGAAATACCAAAATTTTATTCCTACCCATGAGTTACCTGAAATTTGATAAAAGCCTCATGATCAACCTGGAGCAATCTTTGATGAAAGAAATGCTCCGCACGAATCAATCGGGCGCTTATCACTGCACCTCGGTGGTTGACTGCAACACCCGTAAGCAGCACGGACTTCTGGTTGTCCCCATTCCGGAGATGGACAATTCCTGGCACGTGCTTCTTTCGTCCATGGATGTTTCAGTGATCCAGCACGGAGCCCAATTCAATCTTGGACTTCACCGTTATCAAGGGGGCGTCTACAGCCCCAACGGACACAAATATATCCGTGAATTTGACTGTGAGAGCGTTCCCCGGACCACCTACAGAGTCGGTGGAGTGATCCTGACAAAAGAGAAAATCTTCATATCCAACGAGAACCGCCTGCTTATCCGCTACACACTTGTAGAGGCTCACTCCCCCACAACGCTGCGTTTCCGTCCGATGCTTGCCTTCCGCGAAGTCAATCAGCTCGTGATGGCCAACGGGAATCTCAACAGCGAATGCCAGCCGGTTCCGAACGGCGTCAGCTCATGCCTATATCCCGGCTATCCGACACTCTACATGCAATTCAACCATAAACCACAATGGCACTACGAGCCCAACTGGTACAATGGCTTCGAATACATCAAGGATATGGAACGAGGCGTGCCATACGTAGAGGATCTGTGGGTTCCGGGCTATTTCGAAATCCCGATCAAGAAAGGCGAATCCATTATTTTCTCTGCCGGACTCAGCGAGGTTTCACCCAGATCCCTCTCCAAAATGTATGAGAACGAGATCGCCATCCGCACATGCCGCACATCGTTCTTCAACTGCCTGAAAAATGCCGCCAAGCAATTCTATCTGAAAGATTCAGACGGAATGTTCATGCTTTCCGGCTATCCCTGGGGCAAAATCCTTGCACGCAACACGTTCATGGCTCTCCCCGGCAACACCATCGCTATTGACCATCGTGCAGACTTTGAGGCGATAATGGATACCGCCGCAAAGGCTCTGACCAACTACATGACAACCGGGCAGACCGACAAGCGCATCATGGGTATCGACCTTCCTGACATACCTCTTTGGTGTATCTGGGCATTACAGCAATATGCCAAAGCGTATGGCGCAGAAGAATGCTATAAGCGCTATATGCCCCTGATCGGAGAGATCATGCAATATCTGCTCGGCAACAGCCATCCTAACCTTCAGGTTCAGCCGGATGGAATGGTTCGGTCTGTTGGAACAGACACCCCTGTTTCCTGGATGAACGCTTCGCTCTACGGTCGCCCCGTTGTTCCGCGTACGGGATTGTTGGTTGAATTCAACGCCCTATGGTATAACGCCCTGCGCTTTGCCACCAATCTCGCCGACGGTCGTGCTCCCTATTCCGACCTATGCACACGGATGACTGAGACTGCCGACAAACTGAAACCGGCCTTTATTGATACATTCCTAAACGATTACGGCTATCTGTTCGATTATGTCAACGACAATTATGCAGATCCGTCAGTGAGACCCAATATGGCTGTTGCCATCGGACTGGATTATTCGCCTCTGGATCGTCGCCAGCGCAAACGTGTGCTCGACGTAGTGACACGCGAGCTTCTGACCCCCAAGGGTCTGCGCACATTGTCACCGAAGAGTTTCGGCTACCGTCCGGCATATCAGGGATCACCGGAAGACCGCGAACTTGCGTTGCACAATGGACCGGCACGCCCATGGCTTTTCGGATTTTATGCCGATGCCTACCTGAAAGTGTTTGGCCACAGCGGTGTGAGCTATATCGACCGCATGCTTATAGGCTATGAGGATGAGATGACGCAAGGATGCGTAGGCTCGCTGTCGCAGCTGTATGACGGCAATCCGCCATTCTCAGGACGAGGTGCGATCAGCCACGCGACAAACGTTGCCGGTATTCTCCGTACGATAACCGCACTCAAGAAGTTTAACATTTAATCTCCGCCACATCACATGAAAGCACTAATGTTCGGGTGGGAATTCCCCCCTCATATCCTGGGCGGTCTCGGCACTGCCAGCTACGGCCTCACAAAAGGAATGTGGGAATGTGGCGACATGGATATATCCTTTGTAATCCCCAAGCCATGGGGTGACGAGGATAAAAGTTTCGCAAATATCATCGGCGCATCGCAGGTGCCTATAGCATGGCGCGATGTAAGCCGCGAATACGTTGAGCAGAGAATAGGCAAATACATGGATCCCGACCTATATTTCAAACTTAGGTCGAACATATATGCCGATTTCAACTATATGCGCACCAACGATCTCGGCTGCCTTGAGTTCTCCGGACGTTATCCGGACAACCTACTGGAAGAGATCAACAATTATTCGATCTGTGCCGGCGTAATCGCACGCACACTCGACTTTGACGTCATCCACTCCCATGACTGGCTGACATATCCGGCCGGTATACACGCGAAACAGGTGACCGGAAAGCCGTTGGTGATCCACGTTCACGCCACAGACTTCGACCGTTCCCGTGGCAATGTCAATCCTACGGTGTTCGGCATAGAAAAAGATGGCATGAATCAGGCCGACCATATCATCACCGTCAGCAATCTGACCCGTCAGACCGTAATAGAGAAATATGGTATCGACCCAGCTAAAGTCACAACAGTCCACAATGCTGTGACACCTCTGAGCGATGAACTGCTCAATGTACAGGCCTCAAAGCCCAAAGAGAAGGTTGTCACATTCCTTGGCCGAATCACGATGCAGAAAGGACCGGAATATTTTGTTGAAGCTGCTGCGAAAGTGTTGAAAAACAATCACAATGTCAGATTCGTAATGGCAGGTTCCGGTGATATGATGGACAAGATGATCATGCTCGCAGCCGAGCGTGGCATCGCTGACCGCTTCCATTTCCCCGGCTTCCAGAAAGGCAAGCAGGTGTACGAGATGCTGAAAGCAAGCGACGTCTACATCATGCCCTCCGTTTCCGAGCCATTCGGCATATCACCCCTTGAGGCAATGCAGATGGGCGTGCCATCGATCATCTCAAAGCAGAGCGGATGTGCCGAAATTCTCGATAATGTCATCAAGACGGACTATTGGGACATCGACGCCATGGCTGATGCAATACATTCAATAATAACCTATCCGGCTATGTATAACCAGCTTCGCGAGGACGGACTTGCAGAAGTGAACAGGATCACATGGGACAAAGCCGGTGCGAAAGTCATAGACATCTATAAACGTGTGATCAACAAATAACCGGAAAAATCAACCTCACGATCAATAAAATCATGAAAGCAATCTGTTTTTATTTTCAAATCCATCAGCCGTTCCGCCTCAAAAGATACCGCTTCTTCGATATAGGCAACGACCACTATTATTACGACGACTTTGCCAACGACGATATAGTTACACGCATCGCACAACACAGCTACATCCCGGCAGCTGAAAGCCTGCTGCGCATGCTTGAACAGAATCCCGGATTCAAATGCGCACTTTCAATAACAGGCGTGGCTCTCGAACAGATCGAACAATATGTGCCCGAACTGATCGACGTGCTGAAGAAGCTTGTAGCTACAGGACGCGTGGAATTTCTTGCTGAGACATACGCCCACTCATTATCATCGCTCATCGATCCTGACGAATTTGCCAATCAGGTCAAAGTCCATGATGAAAAGATCCACGAACTGTTCGGAGTGCGTCCTAAAGTTCTGCGCAACACAGAGCTTATCTATTGTGACGAAATGGCACCGCAGATCCTCGCCATGGGCTACAAGGGGGTGATCACAGAAGGCGCCAAACATATCCTCGGATGGAAATCACCGAACTATGTGTACAGTGCGGCCACTGCTCCCAAACTGAAGATACTCTTGCGCAACTCCAAGCTCAGCGATGATATCTCAAAACGCTTCAGCGATACTGAATGGGATGCATATCCACTGACCGCAGACAAATATATTGACTGGATCGCTTCAACTCCGGCCGAAGAGCAGATTGTCAATCTGTTCATGAATCTGGAAACATTCGGAGAATTCCAGACACGCGAGACCGGTATATTCCAGTTCCTTGAAGCACTGCCCTACTTCGCCCAGCAGCGCGGCATTGAGTTCGTTACTCCAACAGAAGCAATCTCCAAGCTGAAATCTGTAGGGGAACTCTCAATCATGCACCCGATCTCATGGACCGACGAATCACGTGACACCACGGCATGGCTCGGAAACAAGCTCCAGAACGAAGCTTTCGAGAAATTGTATTCCGTTGCAGAACGTGTACGTCTATGCGACGACCGCCGCCTGAAACAGGACTGGTATTATCTGCAGGCAGCAGACCATTTGTTCTACATGGCGACAAAACATTTCGCCGATGGTGCCGCTCATTCTAACTTCAGCCCGTACGAAACGCCTTTTGTAGCATTTACCAACTACATGAACGTGCTGGCCGACTTTATTGTACGTGTTGAAGAACAGTATCCCCTTTCAATCGAAAACGAAGAACTCAATGCGCTCCTGACCACAATCCGTAATCAGGAACAGGAGATTGAGACGCTCAACAAAGAAGTAAGCTCCATGCGCAAAAACATAGAGCATTACAACGAAGAGCATCTTCTTCGTGAAAAGAAAGCAGCCAAGGAGGAGATAAAGGCCGAGCCGAAGGCTAAAAAGGCAAAAGCTGAACCCAAAGCAAAGAAATCAGTAGAGGCAAAAACTGAGAAGGCCAAGCCATCCGCAAAGAAAAAAACAGCAACGAAATAAAATCATATTTCATTATCCCTAAATAGCGGAGTGCAGAGGATCCATCCCCTACACTCCGCTATTTCATTAAGAACGCGAAAAGAGCCATCGGCTAACAGAACACCATCCCCACCGATAATCTTCATGTTTTCATTTATGCCGATTTCCTCTGCGAGAGTACGAGTGGTGTGCTTCGGATTGTCGCGGAGCAATTCTATTATTCTATCGCGAGTCTTGACCTTTTTCTTTGGTTGCTCTACCGGGGCATCTTCTCCGATTGATTCCAGATAGGAAGATATATCTCGGTTGAGGTGCGAAATCATCGTGTCGGTCAATATTTCCCTACAAATTCTTCTAATCTCGATTTCATAGGGACAAAACTATGATTTTCTCCCTATATTTCAAAGCGGAATATCACATTTGTACCTTATTGTTTTACCGAATATCCTTCTGATTAACAGAGGGGGTTAACAACTATTAACTATGCAATATAGTTCTAACTACAAAATATAGTTTATATTTGCAGCATAAAATATTTAGTATGGAAAAACTGACGGCAAAAGAAGAAGAAGTGCTTGGTTTCTTTTGGAAACACGGAGCATTGCATGTTAAGGATATTGTTGATATGTACGATGACCCCAAACCGCATTTCAACACGATTTCAACTATTGTGCGTGCATTGGAGGATAAAGGATATGTTGGACACACCCAACATGGTAAAACATACCTTTATCACGCGGTGATAGCCGAGCAGGAAATGGGCAAGAAATCCATAGGAAATCTCGTAAGCCGATATTTCAAAAATTCGTATCTCAGGGTAGTTTCTTCCTTTGTAGAGGATGGCAATCTGCCGATTGAAGATTTACGAAAGTTACTCGACGAAGTTGAGCAATCGCATAAGACCGATTAAATATGAACACAATATTTTCACTCTCTCTTTCGGCATCACTTCTGGTCGTGATGCTATATCCGGTTTTCCATATTATGGCAAACCGGTGTCGCTCGTTCCGGTTCAACCGATTGCTGATGTTGTCCGGTATCGGCATCATAATTCTTGCTCCAATAGCATTGACTTATGAGTCAACGACTGATGCAGCACACGTTAATGCCTCAATACATACAAATATCATTCGATCACTGGAAATAACAGCATCTGATTCCGCTAATCCAACTGTTGAAGCATCAAGTTTTGATTTTTTGCCTTGGATTATCAGCCTGTACTGGATTGGTGTTTTTGTTCTTGTTGCCCGGCAGATCATTTCATATACCCACTTGTGGCGTATCATATCAAAATCTGAAAAGCAGCAGATGGAAGGTTATGTACTATGCCGACATAAACGTATTGGTATCGCTCCGTTCAGTTGGGGCCGATTTATAGTCCTCCCCTATTCGGAAAACGAGCAATCTGTTCTTATACACGAAAAAGCACATACATTAAAGAAACATTGGATTGATGTTGCCATTGCTGATTTTTTCTGCATTTTCATGTGGTATAATCCGTTTGCATGGATGCTTAAGAATCTTATCAAACTCAATCACGAATATGAGGCTGATGCTGAAGTTATAGGTTCGGATATTGACGTATTGAGTTATCAAAGGCTGCTTATCGCCAAGGCGGTAGGCAATCGCACACTGCATATAGCAAACAATTTTGCCATGAGCAAGAAGGATTTCCGCAGGCGTGTCCTTACGATGAGTCAATCCAAATCTTCAAAAGGGATAAAATGGATTGCTGCCACAATACTCCCGGCGCTTGCAATAGCAGCGTATGCTGATACAGCCCCGTGGTCTGTTGCAGTACATAACGCGATATTAAGTTATGAATTCACATCGTCAGCTCCATCCGGAACGGAAATAGAAACGGGTACAGGATATTCAGATGAAAAAAGCATCCCCGAAGAACTGCCTGCGACTTTAATCACCAAGAGGATTCCCTCTCCTTTGACTGATCCGAATCCGCTGTTAAAGCAATTTGAAATGTCAATGGAGTTGGCCGATAAAGATTTAATTCCGGATAAGATACTTGTAAGAATACAGGCCGATGAAGAAGGCAATATCGTGAGCGCAACCACGGATTATGACGACAATCCCGAAGTGCGTGTGGCTGTTGATCGTGCTACCAATCAAATCACGTTTGAGGTTGTGAAAGAAGGAGACCGAAAGGTAAGCACGCGATTTGCCTTACCTATAAGAAAAGTATCATTGCCCATGTAAATCAGATAATTATAAGAGTTTAATCAGGTCGCCGCATTGCGGTGACAGGCTAATTCCATACCTATGCCAAAATATAATATCAGAAATATTATCGTTGCATTTACTGTGCTATTGTCTGTTTTTCAGAGCCTTGCACAGATTGAGATTTGTGGGGTTGTAAAAACCGCACAAGAGAAAGGTGTGGATTTTGCCAATGTTATTATCACACCTGCCAATTCCCCCAAACAAATCATTTCATCGGCTTTTACTGATGAGAATGGACGGTTCAGCATCTCGGCAAACAGCGATTGTGACAGCTTATTACTGAAAGCATCAAGTATTGAAATTTCGACTGCGACCATAAAAATACCCAATCGGTCGGGAACACACGACATCATCGTGGAGGATAAAACGATTGAGCTGAAAGAGGTTGTGGTAAAGTCCAAGAAAATATATTCACAAGGAGATACCATAAATTACAATGTTGCGTCGTTCCTTTCGCAGAATGATCAGGCCCTTGCAGACGTATTAAAAAAAATGCCCGGTATTACTGTGGCAGAGTCGGGTCAGGTGTCTTATCAAGGCAAGCCGATAAAGAATTTCTATATAGAGGGCTTGGATCTTATGAAAGGTCATTACGGCATTGCAACAAACAATATAGATCCAAACAACATAGCCACTGTGCAGGTATTGGAGAATCATCAGGACATCAAGGCTCTCAAAGGATTGCGCCCGGAGGAACAAGCTTCAATCAATATCCGGTTGAAGGAGGGCGTGAAAGGTGTATTCAATCTGATAGCCACATTGGGCGGAGGGTATGGCGACGATATGTTGTGGAATAATTCTGCGATAGCGACTTATTTCAAACGCAACAGCCAATTTCTTGCCACTTACAAAGGCAACAATACCGGAGAGGATTTGTCGCAGGAGCTTTATTCCTTCGATAATGATTATTCACGCACATCCAACATAACCAATATCTCAATGCCCTCAGCACCCGGCATTGACAAACGGTTTTACTATTATAACCGCTCACATAGTGCGACGTTCAACAACGTATATCGTGTCGGAGATTCCGGAGAATTTGGCATCAATGCCGCGTATCTAAATGACCGTGATTCCCGCAAGAGTTATTCCTCTACAGCCAATAGATTGCCCGATGGTTCGCAAAACATAATTGACGAGCTGATGAGCGGCTTATCAAAGACAAACAAAGCATACGGCGACCTGACATATCTGAATAACGGTGACACCCGGTATCTGAAAGAACAACTGAAATTCGATTGGTTCTCAACCGATGCCGACAGCCGGATAATGGCCGGAGCTGACAATATTTCACAAGCGGCCAAGACTGAATCATTCCGTTTGTTCAATAAATTCCACATGACCAACCGAAGTTCCGAATATAGTGGTTATGAGATATATTCAGTAATAAATCTTGAAAAGCGCCCTCATAGCCTGTCTGTATCACCGAATCTTTTTCCGGATCTGATACTCGGCGATGCTTTGCGTCAGAGCGTGGATTACCGTGATTTATCAACGGAAAACCGTATCGGACTGCTCTCTGCGTTCAGAATCGGCAATGTAACCCTGCATCCTACGTTTTTCTTGAATTATACGCGCAATAGCCTCACAAGTGAACTGCCTGATTTCAATAACGATTTATGCCTTGACAACCTTAATACGGGTGTTAAAGCTGAAATTGCATGGCGCAACCGCAAATTTGATATATCGTTCCAACTGCCAATCGGATATAAACTTTTCAAGCTGGATAACCGCTTGTCAAACATAGCGACAGAAAAGAACCGTGTGAGGGTTGAACCGCAATTGGATTTATCGTACAAAATCAACAGCAGTCATAATATCAGTGTAAAATCGTCATTGAACTATTCGACACCTTCAATTCAGAATCTCTATTCCAGAAATATACTCACATCCTACCGGCAACTGTCGGCATACGACGTAGTGGGTTTATTCGAGGGGCTGAACCTGTATAATACACTTTCCTACAATTTCAAGAATGTTCTTGCCATGAGTTTTGCCGGGGTGGATTTAAGCTGGGGAAGGCAGCGGCCGGATGTGCTGTACGGGGCATATTATGACGGCCTTGTGGAGCGTGTCATAAGTCAGCGTACCAATGAAACATCCGATATGTTCTCTGCCGCTATCCGTGGCAGTCAGGGTTTTGATTGGCGGCGTCTGAAAATAGGGCTGTCGGTTACATACAGTCATTATGAAAGCCCGTTGTTGGTGCAGAACAGTATTCTGCGCTATTCAGGAGATTCCTTCGGTTTGAATGGAGACATAAGCCTGACACCATTCAAATGGCTGTCAGTATCATACGAAGGTAAATATTATCAATCAGCATCACGTCAGAATGGTTTTGACCGTATGCCTTGGATAAGGACACTTACAAACAACGCATCGCTCGACTTCACGTTGCCGTGGGGTATAACTGTCGGCGCATCGCTATATCATTACTCTAACAACTTTAACGATGGCGACAAGTCGTTTATACTGCTTAATGCAGAAGCACGTTACGCCATAAAACGATTTACATTCACTCTTACCTGCGACAATTTACTTAACAGGAAAGACTATGTGTATTCCAATCGCTCGGCACTAACCGAAACAAACTCAATATATAATATACGGACACGCAGTGTACTGTTAAAAGTCAGATTCCGAATACTTTAATTCCCAATAATATGAAACATTTTATTTTGACAATCATCTGCACATTCATGTGCATGTCTGCCTCCGCGTATGACACGTGGTCGCAACTGATTGACCAGGCAACCCCTGTCGATACCGCCCGATACAAGGTAACATACGCCTTAAAATATAAATATCATCCTAAAATACAGGATTACTACGATGACACCCGTGTTGTGCAAATTGGAAAGAACTGCATCAAGGATTACAGTGACATAATCCAGCACTATGACTCTCTTGCAACCGAGCAAATACGACGCGGTGCAGACTCTTATTCAAATGCTTCTGGAATGCCGTGGCTTATCGAGCTGGTACGCCAGACGCGCGGAACATCGGCAAGCCTTCGGCTGCGATTGTCGTTGAACGTAAACACGTTGGTATATGCCGACTCTGTCCCGGCTATCAACTGGACATTTCTACCGGAAGAAAGCACGTCAATACTTGGATATGAATGTTCAAAAGCTACGGGAGAGTTTGCTGGGCGCACATACACTGCGTGGTTCACATCAGAACTGCCACTTCCGTATGGCCCTTACAAATTCGGTGGATTACCCGGATTGATTCTTAAAATAGAAGATGCCGAACAGCAGTTCATCTGGGAGGCTGTCGGATTTGAACGCTCAGACGAGCCTATAATGAAATATCAATACCGGAATGCCAATGAGAAAAATTGCAGCGCCGAAGAAGCGGCAAAAACGCTTGTCCGTTATTTCAAATCACCGGTTGGCTTTGACATCGCATCCATGGGAGGTGACGCAAGTAGACTACATATAGTCGGTAAAGACGGAAAAGACATTGACATTGCTAAGGCTGCGCAACAGTCAATTCCATACAAACCACTTGAAATTAAATAAAAATGAAGAATCTGATAATAATCATCTTTGCATTGACATTGACAAGCTGTTCTGTCAACGCTCAGCAATCGGCTGGTGCTCAAAAGCTGACACTGACAGGCAGCACGCTTCCTGCAATCCGCCATATCAATGACATGAAAATAACAGGCGATACGCTATGGTTTGTTTATGAAACCGAAGGCGGATACGGGCAACGTTTCCTTCGCCGTGCAATAATGGACAACAAGAACCTCACCTTAAATGTCGGGCCAGAAATGGGACACAAGGGTGATGGATACTATGTGTCATATATGCCATATCCGGTTAATAATTGTGACAGCTCTCGTTTGGTGGTAAGTCAAGACGATGGTGAGATATATCGCGCAGAGAATGACAGTGTTCTATCACGGACTAAAAAATATATTTTCAGCGATGGAAGCTCTCTGCCTTTTCCATTGTCACAATATGTTCAAGATGTATCAATGGTCGCTCCCGACAAATTTGTTTTTATCGGTCGTGAACCAAATGGTGGCACACAGTATGCGTTGAACGCAAATATCACCACGGCGCAGGTGGACACAATCAGAAGAATACAACTATCACCGGAACTCACATCTTGGATGCCAAATGCCGGAGAACTCGCCTATTCACGGCTACACGATAGGTTAGCATTTGCATACAGGCTCCATCCGATAATTGAAATATTTGGAATGGACGGAAAGCTGGTTAAGCAAGTGCGAATTTGCGAAGACTCGTTCAATCCCGCTACTCTTAACGAAGCCTATTTTGAAGACCTGAATCCACTGCATATAGTTGATATTGCAACGACACCAAATTTCATATATGCCCTCCATTGGAATTTCAAATATGCTGATGCAGAGGATACAGCACCCACAATTTTCAAAATTGACTGGGACGGCAATATTATTGACAGGTTGTTCAATGTGCCTATGCCACTCTACAAAATAGCAGTTGGCGATGATAATTCCATTATCGGGTGGAACGGTCAGGAATTTATCCTCATCCCGGCTTTCTAAATACGCTGTTATTGAATGCTGATTGTTAATGAGGCATAACGGAATTTTTTCGGCCAAACTACTTAAAAATCAATGATTTGCTCTTATACTGAAATGACTCGTAGAGTTGGTCGATATTTATACTAATCCGCTTTGCATCTGTGGAAAGGCGCACGCGTTGTCCGGCGAAGCAGACCTCAATCTCAATCGCCCCGTTGGTGGTCTTCGACGCACTCTCGGCGATTGGCTTTTGCGACGGTTGAGTCAAGGCAATAAATTTATAGAGCCCCAAATAATAGTTGATTTCGTCAACTATTATTTGTAACTTTGCCGTATGGAAAAGGAAATACGAGATAAAATAAGACAATTCAACCGATATTACACTGCGGTGCTGGGCGTATTGAACCGCCAGTATCTTGGATGTCCCTTCAGTCTGCCCGAAACGCGCATTATTCAGGCGATATTTCACAACCCCAACTGTAATGCCAACGAGATTGTGAAATTACTGAATATAGATAAAGGCTATTTGTCGCGGTTGCTTAAAAAGTTTGAGCAACACAACCTGATTGTTCGCATGACATCTGTAAGTGACCGTCGGAGTGAACTATTAAAGCTTACTGATGAGGGTATCTCGGTGTTCCACCAAATAGACATGACTGCCGATATGTCGGTGGAAGATATGTGCAGAGGTCTTAGAGAAGACCTGTTGTCGGAATTGGTTGATTGTATGGATAAGATACAAATGATTCTTAACACCAGATAATGAAAGAAATCGAAATTAGTAAATTTACTCCGGATTACACGCACGATGTGATTGACCTCGTCCTTCATTTTCAGAACGACGGCACTCGTCCCCACGTTTCGGTCAAAGATCAACCGGATCTATTGTCGATAGAGGAATCATATATAAATGCCGGAGGATATTTTTGGATTGCCCGTGAGAGGGAATCCGGAAAATTGGTTGGCTCGATTGGTCTGAAACCTTATACAAGTGAAATCGCCGTGCTGAAAAAATTCTTCGTGCGAGAGCCATACCAAGGAGCGCCTTATCATCTGGGGCAACGACTTTACAACGAGCTGATTGATTTTGCTCGAAAAAGAAATTTCAGAACTATACTTCTCGATACCCCACGTAACACAACCCGTGCACATAAGTTCTACGAAAGAGCCGGATTCAAGTTGGTAACAGAAGAAGAGTTACCGGTGAAATATAGCCATCCTTACGTTGACTGTGATTTCTTTTTATTGGAAATTATTACTGTCCGGTAAAAAATTGAGCGGTTATAAAATTAGGGCTGATTACATTTGGTGGAGTCAGCCCTAAGTGAAGCGTTTCTGTATGGCAGATAGACTCATGAACTCGACCTCGTAACCGAGACCATCACCAACGACTCCCCCAATGAGGGAGCCGTGACATTTGTCGTGCAACTTATTCATCTGCTTTATCTATTTCCTTAGAATATGAATCATAAACATCATTCAACTCATCGTCTTCACAAGCTGAAAACATCTGAGTCAGCTTTCCTCTGAGCCCATGGAGACGAGACCTACTGTAATTACGTACACCGGCATCTTCGCTGCATCTTGCAGATTCTGCGAATGCCATGGCACTGCGGGCAGTTGTGGCCGTTTCAATCATTGTGCCGGTTTTGCCGCTGCTCTTGAATGGAACGGAGATACCGTTAGTCATTGCGGACAGTTCTTTGTACCAAGGACGACCGGCGATTGAGACTGTATCAATCTTGATTTTCATGTTGGCGGCTTTCTGAGCCTCAACTCTCCATGAAATCTGGTTGCCTACAACATAGTCGCGGTATGTATAGCCGATTTCATGCGGATCTGCATCGGCAATCAGCAGAATTGCTTTGGATGAGGCCTCTCTCCACGGTGATTCATCGACAATCTTTTTGAGTACCTGTTCATAGAACTCATCGCCGTCTCCGCCACTGGTGTTCTTTGACTCCTTAACAAACTTGATAATGTCGTTCTCGTTGTCAGTAAGAGGGATACACTGATAGGCATCCCCGAACGTGTCGCGATTCGTCATATCGCAGTAGTCGCCAAAAGCGACAATGCCGAGGCGCAGGTCTTCATTGTCCTTGAAAAGGCGGGGAATCATATCAGCCACCTGTTGACGCACATCCTCGATGTAAGCGGCCATAGATCCGGTGGTGTCGAAGGCTATCACCATGTCAAGTTTTCCTAATCCTTTGGGTGAAACCTTGTCCATGTTCTGTTTCTCTTCAGATTCGATATTCACGTTCACTGTGGTTTTTGTCTCAGTTGTAATCTTTGTTTCCATTATTTTATCGTATTATCTAATATCATGGAGCGGTGGAGGATATGAAATATATCATGCGAACCATAATATTTTTATGAACTTATTTGTTTGCCTTGAGTTTCTCAATAATCTTTTTACATCCGGATTCTATACGGTTGAAGCACGCGCGGTAAACGTGTTCCGTCTGATAGTGTGGATCCGGCAAGTCCGTATGTTCACCGAAACAGAAGTCGTTGAAGAGAATAATACGTCCCCAATGGTCATATGTCAGTATCCTTGTCACTTGGTCCCGGTGGTGTTGGGTCATGACAACGACCACATCGGCTGAATTAAGAATTTCTTCTGACATTGGCACAGCCTTACCTCCCATATCATATCCGTGTTCGGCAGCAATGCGACACATCACATTCTCGCGGTCAAGACCCTCAGGAACCTTAGTGCCACAAGAATACACTTCAACTCCCTCGATACCATTGTCAGCTATCATCTTTTTGAGCACTACTTCGACAGTGGCCGAACGACTGGCATTGCCGGTGCATACAAATACTATTTTCATTTTCAGTCGTAAAGCATATAATCAGCTTCATCCTGGCGGAGACGCTTCACTTCGTCAACGCCCTCGATGGCGGATATGTGGTTGATGATGGTTTTGAGTTCCGAATTGGAGTGTACTCCGAGACGAATTTTGCATACAACGATATTATGAGTAGTCTTCGTATTGAACGATTCCATAGAAAGTCCGAGGGTATTGGTAATACAGTCGGTAAGGTCTATGAACAGATGATGACGGTCAACCGCACGCACTGAGATTATTACCGGATAGAGGGTCTCATCGACCATGAAGTCAACCGAAACCACATCGTCGCCGTATGACGATGCCATTGTTATTGCCTGTTGACAGTCGCGGCGATGGATTGTCACCAAGTCACTGATTACAGAATTACGGATGCCTATGACTTCTTCGCCGGGAATGGGATTGCACTCCTCGCAGCGGCAGAGATTGGAGTGAGGGATACTCTCGCGATAGCGACGTATCGACTTGCGGGCTTTGTAGGTGTGGGCATATTGACTCCAGTCTTCCCCGGGATGAAGAGTTTCATCTATGAATATTTCCACTACATCGCCACGCCGCAAAGCCGAGGTAATGGGTTCGAGACGGCCGTTGATACGGGCATATTTGGCATGGTCGCCAAGTTCGGTGTGGAGTTCATAAGCGAAGTCTATTACTGTGGCGCCTTGCGGGAGAATCACTTTCTTTCCTTTAGGCGTAAACACCTGAATATCGTCGTTGTAGAATGTGGCCCGTATGTCCTCCATATATTTTTCGTTGTGCTTGGCTGACCCGATAGTGTCATGGAGCACTTTGCGGAACTTTTCAATCCAGTTCTGGATATTGCCTTCCGTGCGTTCGGCAACACATCCCAACTGTGACTGACGGGTCATTCTCCAACTGCTGATGTGCACCTCCTGCCAACGACCAAAGTCCGGGAGTAACTTAACGTGGATACTCTGATATCCGTTTTCCTTTGGGGAATCAATATAGTTGCTCATGCTGCCGTGCTTCTCTTTGAAACGGTCGGTCAGTATGCAATATATCTTCATCGCCATCTCTTTTTCGGAGAGATGTGATTGATTATCCGCAAAGACAATCTCGATGAAGTGGCGATATTTCAGATGAGTGAAATCATCTCCATACTTTTGCATCTTGCGCCAGAGGCTAAAGGGACGGCGATAGTCAACCTTAACCTTTGCCTTGATTCCAGTTTCAGCGAGCGTCTCCTCAATCTGAGTCTTGAAGGTTTCAAGATTCTCGCGGTTGGTTTCCACATGTTTGGCGATAAGAGATGAGATCTCCTCATACTCATCAGGGCAACGGAAACGGAACGAGAGGTTTTCAAGTTCGGTCTTGATATTGTAAAGGCCGAGGCGGTTGGCAAGCGGCGCATAGAAATAGTCTGTCTCTCCGGCTATCTTCATCTGCTTGTCAGGACGCATGGAGGCCAAGGTACGCATGTTATGGAGGCGGTCAGCAAGTTTCACAAGCACGGCACGGATGTCATACTGTACAGAGTTGAGAATCTGGCGGTAGTTGTCCAGCTGCTTTGAGTATTCGTACTCCTTGTTAGGCTTCTTAGTGACAACCTTTACAAGAAAAGCTACATCGTCACCGAACTGCTGACGTATATCTTCAAAAGTGTAAGGAGTATCCTCAACGACATCATGAAGAAATGCGGCGCATACAGGATTTGCGCCAAGCCACATTTCTTCAGCCACTATCGTGGCTACTGCAATAGGATGAAGAATGTAGGGTTCTCCGGATTTACGGATTTGAGGAGCATGAGCCTTTTGGGCGAGTTCAAAAGCCTCCTTTATCTTATTGAGGTCTTCGGATGACACACGTTGTGCCATAACCTCAAACACATGGTTGGCACGCTCTTGAATAATTTGATTGTAATTCTTCTCCATATGTAAAGTTGCTGATTTTAATCGTGTCATTCTGCTTCTGCAATGATTTTTGTCACTTTTTCCTGCGTTTACCCACATCACGGAAGAATGTGATTATCGGTTCACGCTTTGAGTAGAGGAGATAGAGAATGAGAAAAGTCCATACCAGTCCCATAGATGCGGAGTTTATCCTTCAATCAGTTCAAACTCCACATATTCGTTGTCGGTCGGAACCCTTAGCTCGACGAGCGCAGCCGAGTCGAACCATTTATTGAGTTGTTCGTCTGCTTTCATCTCCATTTCGGGAGTGATATACTTCGACATCTTCTGAACCAGTATAGCCAGCGATGCCACTTCGTCAAGCCAGCCAATGATAGGCAGCCGCTTAGAGTCGAGAATGTCGATTGGAAGAATGAGGTATGCCAATGAGCCGAAGATAGCCCATTTGTCAGCACGGGGTGTTTCCTTACTCCGCATCACGTACCACATGAGAAGCACAGGACGAGTTGCAGCACGTCCGGCCTTGCGGCTCCAGTTGCAAATGCTCTCCCAGAGAGCGTTGTAGTCAAGATTGAAAATTGCCATAGTTTTTGAGTCTTTAATGTTGTCTATATTTATAGTGATATTGAAACGCTTTATCTTCTATCACAAACAGGCATTATTTTTTTGTTATTACGTTAAATTCGGATAATGAGCGAAATGCTGCACCTGTATAAATACAATTACGTCTGACAGACGCAAATTATAGCAACGCCATTCTCGCCTCAAAATGGTCTTCATGAACCGATATCCCAGTCATTTCAACCCGTTCAAAGAGTGTCTGAATATTGCTCATACTCGACAAGTTGATACAAAGTTGGCGATTATCTCCGCTTCTCAGCACGTCATTCAGTTCCGGAAATTTACCTTTGATAAAAGCCAATACCCCGGCAATTATCATGTCAATTCCGAATCCACCACCGTATGTAACCCATATAGATGAAGGGCCAACATTGTCAATGCTCACATTAACCGGAACATCAACGGTCTTGAAGATTATTTTCTGTGTATAAGATATACACACTTCATGGTCAGAAACTTTTGCAAGATTCACAATCTTCCCAAAATGTCTCTTGATGTAATCTTTAAGTTCCAAGAATGTAATTGATACGATCATAGCGATAAAAAATTATGTTTGGAGTTTATATAAAAATATACCTTCTCTTGATAAAATGGTTAAACATCATAAAGCCTAATCAAAATAGCCGAAATGTTGTCATTACATCTATTAACGGCGATGCTATATATGTCATCAATATCAAATCCATCTCCCATCATAGTATCAATGAGTATGTCCCATTTGCCGTTACCATAAACGCCGTCAGAGCAAATGAGAATCATGTCTCCGACTTGAACCTCTATTTCTTCTATGTCTGGTTTGTAGTTAGATCGTCCGGTAAAGAAAGCCCTTGTTATGATGGGCCACCCTTCCGGAGTCAATGCTATATGATCTACCGACTGATAGATGATTCTATGGTCTCGGATAACGTAGATACGGCTGTCACCACAATGAGCCAATATAGCCTTATTGTCCTCTATAGCTACCATAGCCATAGTCGTACCCATTTCAATCCGGGATTTGTTGTTATAGGCTATCATGGTCTCATCACAAGCATCAATAATTTTCTTTTCGGAGTCCTTGCGCTTTGGGTTCTTTACCCAATAGTCACAGATGTGTTCTGCAACAAGTTTGCTTGCCACCTCTCCACAGTTATGACCTCCCATGCCGTCACAGAGTACGAACACCGAGCGATTCGGTTCGGGCATTTCCCGAACCGCTATATAGTCCTCGTTATTCTTGCGAGGTCCACACTCACTGAAACTCTCGTAATATATCTTCATTTTGAATAGGTTTCTGTTTCTGATATTTGTAATTGCAGTTTCCCTTTCAGAAGACCACTTCTATCGAGTTGACCTTCCCAGTAAAAGACTTTGACGTTTGGATCATAATCGTCATAATGATCGGGGTAATCAAGTATTGCTTGCAAAGAGAAGTTGTCAAGCGATTGCCACTGAATGAGGATGTCCAAATAACCTGCTTCGAGTATATTACCCATAGCTTTGGAAAAGCATAGGAAACTAATCTCGCAAAATTATAGGCTTATGGTGTTGTATGATATTCATATCTGATTGGCGGTTAAATGAGACCGGACGGCACAAGGCCGTCTCGGTCTGCTAAGTTAGTGATTGTGGTTGAGTATTAGACTAAGTCTCAATCTTTTTCACTGAGAAAAGAGACGAATGATATATTTAGTCATTGATTTTTTCTCCCTTGCTATTAACCATGATACAATCAGAGCTATATCCGGTAAGTCGGCACTGATAAACACCAGGGGCTACACACTCTATGTCGTAATACAGAGGTGGAGTAACGGGAATGCCATCACGCCCCATAAGACCGACATAGTTATTAGCGGAGTATTTCAGCATACTGTCTATGGCTTTCTTCTGGTTGCCCTCATCATCAAATTCATTTATGTAGTATGCCATTTCATATGCTTCATCGAAAATAAACTTGTCAATCAATGTTCCGTCATAATCATATCGGCTTTGAGAATGGTCTTTAGGATTCGCCACCATTATACCACCACTCCCGTGAATCCCTACGTATTCATATTCCAACGGTAAAACGAACTTACCATTTGAACCAATTGCACCGGACTTGCCGTTGTTACGGACATACCACATATTCTTAGCCGCGATATGAATATCATCATATTCCGGGAGAAATACCCATTCTCCTGTCCTGTCAATGAGTCCATATTTGTCCCCGGCGGGAATGGAGGCGTAATCTCCATGATAAACGTAGCTTCCATAACCTTTCTTGCGAGCAAACTTCTTGCCGTTAATCGGTTTTCCGGAATGATCAATAAAGTATACCGAATCGCCTTCACAGACACCGGCTACACCGTCCGTGAAAGACCATGCCGCATCATATTTGAATGGCAATACCGTTTCAGCAGTATAACGATTGACAAAACCTCGTTTGCCGTCCTTCGCGACAATAATCAGGCTGTCGCCATCTTCCGGAACAGCAATCCAGTCAATGCCTTTCAAGATCTTTTCCTTTGTACGGGAATCGTAAATATACGACTTGCCGCTATTGAGTCCATTATTACGGAATTTGAAGTTGGTGCTGATTTTGGGGTCATATCTTTCCCATCGACCATTACGGCCATAATGATCATAGAAAGAGTAGCCGAGCATACCAGTCACAGTCACAACGCATATAGTTATGGTTGCCCAGATTACTCGCCAGAAAGGAGTCTTGTTATTCCATGAGAAGATGTTGCGTATGAACTGCCAGATGCCTCCGAAGAAAACAGTCAGCCACATTTTGAAAGAAATGTTCTTTTTCATGATTGGATGAAAATTAAAAAGTTGCTATACTCGTATAGAGTGCAACAACCTTAATTTCTATCATCAGGTGTCCAATAAACTACTTAAACTTTTTAATATTGCATCATATTGATAAGTTACAGATGGTGATTTAGATGATTCCTCCTTTTGTCTTGTAAACGGCCCAAACTGATAGGGCACTCGCTGCTTAATAAGGCCATATACTATGTCAACAATCAAGCCGGGACGCTGCGCAACTTCATCATTGATGGGAATGCCGAAATATCAAACAACCTGTGCGAACAGAGGATGAAACCGATAAAGCTGAGCCTTAAGAACTACCAGAACATCGGCAGCGAGGGAGCTGCCGAGAACGCCGCATTCATGCACTCGCTCATCGAGAGCTGCCGACTCAACAACAGGAACCCATTCGGCTATCTCTGCTCCTGTTCCGAAAGATGCGAACCTCTCTTGATGACATCGGCAAACGGGCACTTTTACCCAACCGGTGGGTGCCAGAATGTTAAAAGTGTCATCCATATCTAATTTTTGAGCTATGCCCAATCCCCGATGAAATCAGGGATTAAACTGATATGCCGCAGAGTTTGGGCCGATTACCCGGGCAAAGTGAATTTTTACCAGGCTATCGCGATACGGAGGTCGCATAGCCAAGATCTTTGCCGTCAACTTCGGTTCAAATGGGGACCGGCTGAGTGTCAACGGACATCTCGCACTTGAAGTGTTCCAGCGGACAAATGATGTGGCGATTGCCAATACCCCGTCATATATCTCCAAGTCGGACAAACTCACATATGGAATGGGCAAATTCTGGTCGGGAGTCGCTCAGCGTGTCAAGCGCGGCATCGAGATAATGGCACTTGGGGCCATCAGCCTCAGCAAAACACTCCTGTGTTAAGCTCGGTGCAGTGCAGACACCAAGTACCGATCTCCGCAAGAAAGCCGATGATGCCTCGATGATCGAATGGTACCTGTTCATGATAAAGGAAAGAAGTGAGGAGTGGATGGCTATCTCCAGAACCATAGTTGCGGATGCCTTCTTTTCAGCATTTGACTTCGTGTATGGAATAACCAAGCTGGGATTCAATTTCGTTGGGTGGTTGAAGGAGAATGCATACCTTCGGTATCAGGCCGTACCTGATCCACATGCACCCCGTAGAAGGGGGCGCAAGGCCAAGTATGGCAAGACAGAGGATTTCTCCAATCCTGATATGTCGATATTCAACTCTTTCATCTATACGGATTCAAAAGGCGTTGCTACCCGATGTCTTTATGCTATTGTTCATTCTAGAACTTTGAAACGTGAAATCAAGATAGTCATCTGTCCCGGTAAAGACGGAAAACCTATTGTATATTTCACCACTGAACTCTCGATGAGTTCTGATAGAATCGTTGGATTCTTCAGGACGAGATTTCAGATTGAGTTCGACATCCGGGATGCCAAGCAATTCACCGGCTTGCAGTCCTCCCAGACAAGGGATAGACAACGACTGGATTTCGCTTTCAATCTATCATTCACAACTCTCAACATCTGCAAGACTGTTATCAGGGAGGATTATCCCAACCTTACGTTGGCTCAGTTCAAGAGACTGATGTTTGAGTCAGATCTCGCCTCAACAACTATTTCGACTTACTGAAAATCTCCGCATCTCAAAATAATTCAAAAGACAAATCACAAACTGGCTGAAATCGCAGCTTAGCCTCGATGTTGCCAATCTAAATTTACCGAAGTATTGTTATGTAAAGAGTAAAAGTATAGCTGCAAATTTCTCAATGCAGCTATACTTTTAGTTTGCAAATTTAAGCGTTTAGGCTTTGGGCAAAAGAATCCATGTCATTTGCGAGAGCGGTATTTTCGCTACGCAATTTAGAATACTCTGCAACGCGAGCCTGGATTTCAGAGCCTTCAGCGTTGACTGACTTCTGAGCTTCAGATAAGAGCTTTTTGAATTGCTCAACCGGTGCGTTCAATCCACTTGCCACGGCATTTTGAACTTTGTCCAATACATCAGAGACTGTTGTGCCAATATTGGCTGCGACACTTTCCTGTTGTTTAGAAAGTTCTTCTTTCATCTTTTCAGCAATCTTCTTTTTAATATTACTTTCGATGTTACCACCAACAAATGCCCCACCCGTTAAGGCGGCAAGAATCCACGTTATTATAAGTGCCGGCCACCCTACGGGGGTAAAAAGACTTACGATGCCGAGTACGATGCCGCCCACAAGAGTAGCAACAAGTGAAGCAACCAAACCTTTCCATCCGAAAGCTCCGCCAGTTACGAGGCTCGCAGGGTTGAGGAATGCACCTGCTATGGCAGATACAATACGATTGGCTTTGCCAGCACTTTCTTCCTCATTGATAGCATCGCTATCAAGAGAGAGGTTGAGTGTGGTACGTACTTTTTTCAAGTCTTCTTCGTAAGACTCAAGATTTGCATTCTGTTGCTTAGTAAGCGTCTCAAGTTGTGGCAATACATAGCCATTAACTAGTTGTTTGTCACACCACTCAGCCATTTTGGTCTCAATGCGGGACTGAACGTACTTGATGCAACCTTCTGTGAATGCGGCTCCAGTTCTTTTGGGGTGCCACATGCTTATACTCTGGTCTTCGTTTGGAGTAAATTCTGACGTCCATGCAGCGATGTTCGGTAGTATCTCACTAAGAAAGAAATGCCGACCTCTATCTTTCGCTCCATTGATTATTGACGAACTGCTGAAGCGGAACTGAGATAGAATCTCATTAGCTTTAGCCTGAGCCTGATTTAGCTTCGTTTGTGCACTATGGATGCGTTCAGAAAGACCTGAGCGGTCAGAATTAGCGACTTCTATTAAATCGGTCAAATGTTGAGAAGTTGTTCTGTTTACTCTACGAGTAGAGTAAAGTGCCTTAAGTAACTTCATACGACCCTTTTCGTTGAAAAGAATTTCCTCTAGTCTCTTTTCAAGCGGGGGGAAATTGCTACGAATCAGAAGTTCCGGCTTGTTGTTTAGCTTTGCATTCAAGGCCGGGAGAGATCCAACAAAAAAGATACCATTTTCGCCAAGATCGGTATACTTTGAAAGCTGTTTGATGTAATGACGCTTCGCGTCTTCCGCATCTATTGTTCCGTTCATTTCATCATTGTAGAGCAATACATCGTAGTATGTAAGCACAAAGATGATAGACTTGTATCCTAACGAGATAAGTCTTTCAATCTCCACCTTGTCAGCAGCACTGAAAGCTTGACTTGAATTCATGCAATACAGAATCGCGTCAGCCGTGGGAAGATAATCTTTCGTTATAGTGTCATGACAAGTTGGATCATCAAGGCCTGGTGAGTCAACAAACATAATTCCATGTTTGCAGATAGCCAATGGATATTTAATAAGAATCTTTTGGAACGGATTCTCGACCTTCTTCTTGTCTGTTTGAGGGACTGTGTGGTCGATAACAATGTATTTTGAAAGCTCTTCAACTTTGATGCAGAATGGTTTATTTCCACCGGCATATCCTTTCTTGGGAAATAGTGTTGCTCCGGCGTTGTCTGAATAGACGATTTCGCCAATGACAGCGGTGGTTGGGGTGGGTTTTGCTGGCAAAAGTTTCTGTCCCATCAAGGCGTTTAGGAATGTTGACTTTCCGCTTGAGAACTTACCCATAACCAAGACACGTAATGTGTCCTCGTTAAGCTGTTGACCTGCTTCGGTCAAGGACTCCATTGCGGTCTTGTCACCCAAGCTAGCTTGCGCTGAGATAGCGGACTGCTTGTTGACAATTCCGAGCAATGTGCCACAAGCTCGTTTAAATTGTTCGGGAGTAATCATGATTGGTTAATTAATTAGAAGTTCACCTAGTTGGTTGATTCGAGACATTATCGAGTCCCATTTGTTTGAGCCGAAGTTGAAATTTGCAATGGCCTTCTCCTGTTCGATAGTTTTCTTTGACGACTCGAGCCAGTCGGCTTTCAGAGTATGCATGTGGGCAACTAATTCGTTGGTGACATCCTGAACCTTGCAGTCGTAATCGGTAACAAGCTGTAGATTGGCACGTTCAATTATGTCAGGGATATGTTTTTTTATTTGTTCCTTGGAGTCATTGGCTTGTTTCCGCATAAAGAATTCAGCTCCTAGTCCAGAAACCATACTTATGGCCATTATGATACCTCCGATGCCTGAGGTTGCGAAGAGAGCACCAGCTGCTATCACAGTTGCAGCGGTGCCAATTCTAGTAACGATCTTGAGTTTCTGTGTATCTGCTATTGAAACTTCCTCTGGATTTTGCACTGCTCCGCGTGCACGATCGCTAACGATTCCGGTTGTAAGAGAAATTCTACAGCGGAATTGTTTCAGTAGTTCATCCTGAAGCCATTGCATAACTTTGATTAGTTCTTGGTTGACAAGTTGGGTGGCGCTTCCCATTTCTGAACGAACCAACTCTTCCAATCGGAATGGAAAATCTTTTTCCCAAAATAGTTTAACATCTCCACACACATCAACGTCATGAGAAAGACGACGAACCATATCTGCCTTCCTATCAGTCAAGAATATTCTCAACTTATCGGATATTGAAGATATGCGTTGTCGCAAGGCCGTCTCCACCCGAAGCCAGTCTGTGGCTTTTTCTTCCAACTTGGCTATTTTTTCGTCTGCTAGTTTGTCAATAGATGTTTTTTTTGCAACACATTCATCGATGTGCTGTTGACAGATCTCAAATAATTGACCAATTGCGATAGACATGTAAAAATTCTCAAAATTCTTTCTTATGGCCGATACATTCGTCCCTTTGAGAAGTACATCAATGTTCTCTTTGATTGAGGAGGAAGACTCTTTAATTGATGTAGAGATACCAAGTAATGTGACATTGTTTAATTCAGAAACATTACTCTTAACATACTCTATTACATCTATGGAGTCATCCTCTGACAACATATCCATTCTTGAAAGTACAAGAAGTACCGGCATGTTTATGTCATGCAAGTTTTTCAAGACGAATAAGTCTGTACGGTTAAGTGCTGACTGCGCGTTAAGCAAGTACACACATACGTCAAATTGAGAAATAAGAGTACATAACTCTAATGCAGTTGCTTCGTCAGGAACAATGTCATTGTTGATTTCTAGAATGGTCAGCTTGTTAGACTTCAACCATTCAGAATCAATTTTGACCTCTGTTACTGGGGATCCTGAAACATTAGTTGGGGTAATGCTTGACTCAGTACCGAAGGATACGGCATAGTTTGTTTGTGAAGGAAGAGTTGAGACTGGAAGTGTAGTTCCCACCAAACAATTAACCAAAGTAGTTTTGGCTGTATTTGGCTGACCCATAATTCCTAATCTCAAACTATCTGTTTTTAGTGTCTTGATATTACGCTCGTAGGCTTCAAAGACAGACTTTGCAGATAATTCTTCCGATAATTTTTGGAGTAATGTTGTCCTATCCATATTCGGGAGAATATTATTTGATTTTTAATATCGCTAATTCATGCTCAACATCGTTCTGGACGTTTTGCAGTAGATTTATTGCATTTCGCAAATTGGTAATTTGATTGTTTAAATCTTGAATTTTCCTCTGATGTTCGGAAATTAATTTTTGAACGGCCGCGCCATATGCCGATATATGTTCCTGCGCAAATCGTTTTATTAAATTGCTATATTGAGTACGAATTGAAGAAATCTCATTATCTACTTTAATTCGTAGAGACGAGAAAAATGATGAGATTTCATTCTTGACCAAAGGAATAGCAGAGGAACGCATTGAGTCGGATTGGTCACCTGCTATTCTTCCTCCGAAGAATCCAATACCAGCACCAACGAGTGCTCCGATAGGCCCTCCAAACATTGCTCCTATTGCGGCACCACCTGCGGCACCACCACCTGCAGCTCGGTTTTCTTTTGAGTCTAAAGCCTCAATTTTTGAAACAGCGATGCTAAAGTTTAAATTTGGATACTTAAATTTTATAAGATTTACAGAAGGTGCCGACTCTTTTGGCTTTAGCATTGGAAACTGTGAGTAGTGACTTGAAAAGACTTGACTCATCTTTGAAATTTGTCGTCTCACACAATCTGCGACCTTGCTATTAACTGAGTTGTTTATTAAAGACAATGCACGACTTGCTTGGTACTCTACCTCACCTTTAATCTTGGGCATCATCGAAGATTGGAAAGTTGAAAGGGAGATAGAACCCGAGTTTATAATAGATTCAGATATTGACCTACTGGAATACTCAGCATCTGTAAAAGAATAGTGAATAGAAGAGATTGTGTCGTATATTGCATTTGAAGCGGTTGCGACCATTTTATCGCAAACACTTTTAATAGTCTCAACTTTGTGGGATTCTAAGAATGATTTATCAGACTTCAGATCTTGCTCCTTACGGTTTAACTTTTCAACACATAGCTTTGCAACATCTTTAATCAAAATATTAACGTGCTCCGAAAGAACATATTCTTTAGACGATTGCAATTGAGTCCATGACATCTTCATAAAGTTTGCAAAAATGTTCTGAAGTATTGGCCAAATATATTCCTTTCCAAGAGGGACGCGTTTCACAGGAAGCATTGTGGCGGCACTTAGGCCATAGAGTCGAGGATTTGAAATGCCCAGATCTACTTCTATGCGTTGTCTTGCATAGTCTAGTATCTCATTTCTAGTTGTATCATCCGCAGGTAGGTCAAATTTTGTAACCACATAAGTACAACGGTGCAAACATCTTTTTAGATTTGCTTTCAAAAACCGTGATAAAGTTGCAGACATGGCCTGCTCTTGTGGCGTAAGGATGATAGCTGCATCAGCGATATTCTCCACTACATCCTTAGTAATTTCTTGATGATTGTCAACAGAAGAAGAGCCGGGATTAAACCCGGGTGTGTCGATAATAACAATATTCTTGGGTATTCTATTCCCTGGGACTTTTATGTTCATTTTTGAAACACATCGTGCAACCTTTTGGTCTGACGTGACGACTGTGATTACTTGATGAATATCAATGCAATTGATGGAATACTTTGCCAAAATATATTCTCTAATAGCATCAAAATTACTTTCAGAGCATTTGAATTTTGAACCGTCATTAAAGACGATTTCTATTGCAAGAAACCTTGCGTGACTTTCAATGTATGTAGCGCATGCTGTCGTAGGCATCACTGCATCCTTTAAGAGACGGAAGCCAAGCAAAGCATTAATAAACGTACTCTTTCCTGAACTAAATTCACCGATTACAGCTAAATATAACTTTGAGTCTTTGCGTTTTTTCTTAATGGACATTATCCGTGCCGATATCTCGCGAGAATCGGTACTGCTAAGAAAAGTGTTCTTAACAGACTCAATATATTCAAGTGTTGCGTCTATATTAAACATAGAGATTTAGAATTCATCGTCGCTGAAATCAAATAAATCAGCGTACTGTGATAGTAGATCTTCAAACGATAGCGGATTAGCCAGCAAATCCGTTACGAAATCATCATAGGTTTCATGGGATGACGAATCGATTTCCATGCCAGCAAGTCTATCCAAGGATTCCATTGGTATCCCGGCAAAATTATCAATTGGAGCATAGTCCCATAAGGGATTGTCGGGAACGGTTTCCGTAGTTACCATGAAACAATTTGAATCTTTCCATGCGTCGATAAATTGGTCCGCGGGGTATGCCATTTGACGGTTACCTGTGCCGGGGTCAGTTACAATTACTTGAACATTGTCGGGGTCAGATGTGTCAATACCCACGACAACCAGCGCATGGTTTGCATGCTCACCATACAATTCATCAATACCAACAGTTTCTTCAGGGTAGATTAACTCATAAGCATCCACACCAACTATAATTTGATGACCTTGTGCTAGCTCATTGGCAATGTTAAATATATTATTGCCCTGAGATCCATGTATGTCAACGCCGTAGTACTCGAGAAGTTTTCCCACCATATCCATTGGTGTTCCATACCCCTCTGCATACCAACCTTGCTCTTTCGCTATATCGATTAATTCTTCTTGAGTAACATTAATGCCATACTGCTTAAGAATAAGATGCTGAGATTGAATTGCGCAGGTGTCATCATAGAACTGATAAACAGTCGGGTCGAATTCGATATTTTGCGCTGGCAAACCATGAATTGTGTCTGCTTCTTCAACTATTATGGTCGTACCATTGGGAACCGCCGAGCTCAAACGCGCTTCGTCGACTTGACCTATTTCAGTGTTCTCATTAAGAGAAATCTCGTTATGGCTTTTGAAGATTTTATCTTTCAGCGAAGTGAAAGATCCGCTTTTATATGCCTTATATAGAAGTAGGCCGGCTGCTGGCGGAATTACTATATTAGTCTTTAATGGCATAAGTAGGAATTAATTTATTCAAATGAGGTTGTTTCATAATCATCACAGTCACTAAGATATGAATCTATCTCCGGTAGATTAAATTCGAAGTCGTCGAATTCAGTTAAACCGCTTGGAGCGTTGATCTCATCTACTATAACTGCTGTTTCACTATTAAGGATACCGGGATTGTCCAAATCTATCATATCGCTATTAATAATCTCATGAATAGGGCTTACTACATCATCGTAATTTTCTGAGTTACTCCCAAGGTCATATGATAGATTCATTAATAGTAAATCGTTATCAATTAAATCTGAGACAATCTCGGACTCAATGACATCTAATTTATTTTCCATATATGCACCGAGCATCTCCTCAGAGACAGGTAGGTCTTGGATGCGGTCGAATTTTGCGAGAAGTCCGTCGTCAATCATAGCAAGCCCTCCTTTCTAAGTACTTCGCAATATTGAGCCTTGGCCCGTTTGTGCATATTATAATAGTTGGCCATCGAGACGGCTAACAACATCGCGGTTTCTTCGTTGCTCTTTTCATCAACATATCGATACTCAATCAACTTTCGGTATCGTTGATTGGGCATCATGTTCAGTATTTTAGTTACGTCTTCCATGTTGATGCGTTGGGTATTCTCAGTTATAGAGTCATCATCGGGCATATTTCTATCACTGGCAACGTCAGAATCCCTATCAATTTCCAGACGTCGGGCATAGAGTTGGTGGCAATAGTTCTCTGCCACAACTTTTAACCACATTGTTAATGTGCATCGGAATCCAAAAGCGGACAACTTTGAAATGCCACTCTTCTTTTGCGGAATCATTATATAGACATATATCTCATTTATAAGTTCTATACAAGTTTCGCAATCAGTGTAATATTTGTCATAAACAGACTTAAACAAGGGATAGCACTTCCTATATAGAAACTCCTTCGTAACGACGGTGTCCCTATTCAAAATCGCTTTCACGATTTGTTGGTCAGTATATTGGTCTATTCCCATTGTTAGTTGGTTTATTATGGCTTGGCAGGTATCTCTTAACAAGAGATACTTAACCAAATGCAAATTTGGCGATTTATTCTGGATTTTAAGCTATAATGAGTCAAAAAAATGCCAACATTCACTTACTTTTATATATCTTGTTTACCAAGAACCTTAGGGAATATGTCGTATTATATTTATTATAAACCTATTACACGTCATCCAAATCTCTTGTTAATAGATATGGATGGTTGCTAAACAAAATAGCCTCGATGCTGGAGCACCGAGGCGTTCGTGTGTTTTATAGGGAGTTCCTTCTCCGCTGCGCTACAAAAGCACTAAAGCAGATGAAAGGAGTACGCGACCGCAACATTTTCATATTCCGGCTGGTCAAACTCTATGCCTGAATTTAACAATTGTATCTCTTCTTTTTAACATATGCACCGGAAATACGGCTTGTGCCAGTACTTCTTCTTCCCATTTTTACAGACGCGTACCATAAGATGGTGTTTGCCGTCACTTAAAGTTTTGACCTGTAACACACCACTTTAACTGTTTCACTCATGAAAGTTTTGGTCTAACTCTCGGTTTAACTTTCATAGTAAAACCACAGTGTACACAAAATAGAAAAGCAGTCATATGTCGATATAACAGCTTGATTTTCAGAGTCTTATCCGCGATCCACCTGGGGAAAGTGTGCGGAATTTATATCCTGATAATCAAAAGATTATATTGTCTAACTTTTGCATCTCCAACATTTGTGCCTTGTATGGCTTGCATCGTTGTTCCCTGTTTTGCGTTCACGGTAATGTCGGAAGATGATTGTTTGCACATCAGATTCTCTAATCTTGTCAAGTACAAAATTACACAAAAACTGAGTAATATAAAATTGCTTAAGGATTAAAAAACTTTAATATTAAAATCTTTCTGATATAACGTGTTAAGCCATTTCAGATACTCCATAAGTGCATCGCGAGAACTTTGTCTAAACTTGAATTCATCAGATATGATTTTATCTATTAATGGCATATATTCATTTAGGAATTGCGTCATTACATTACCATATTCCGATGGCGTATTTACCATTTTCGGTAACTTATCATCAATACTTAATAATGTTGCTATATTTTGTGCTCTGGAACATATTTCCAACGCATATTTGCTTATTTCATCAACTAAGTGAACTAATGGATCTAACACTTGCGGATTTTTATAGGACGCTAAAATAATATTGACAAGATGCGTCAACTGCAATGTATTATCATTTATTTCTTTTATGATTTCATATAATCGATTTACATTTCCCCAATGTTTGGAATATAATAATACATTATTCCATTTACTCAATATTACTTGTGAATGAAAAGCAATATTAAGCATACGCTTTTCTTGTTCTTCAATTGATTTATTTCTCCGTTGAGCCTCAAAGGATATCTCGACACGAATACTTTCCATCTTGGAAGTAATTTCTTCAATATCTTCTTTAGTAGCTATATTTTTCCCTTTTTCGGATTCATAACTCTCTTCTCGAGACGTAATTATTGATACAATCTTTTTAATGTAAGTTTGATAGAAGCAAATAATTCCTAAAATAACTATGTTAACAAGAAGTATAGCTATATTTAACCAATTCATAATTTTTGAATCTTAATATTTCGGTTTAATGAGTAGTGCTATCACAATTCCACTTATCAAGAGCTATCTGCCATTCGCCGCCTTTGTCGGGGCCGATGCGGTGGAGGATGCCTTTGGATTTGAGGATGGCGAGGTGTCGCTCCACGCCTTTGGGGGTTATGCCGATTTCCTCTGCGAGGGTGCGGGTGGTGTGCTTCGGATTGTCGCAGAGCAGTTCGATTATTCTATCACGAGTCTTGACCTTTTTCTTTGGTTGCTCAACAGGGGTGTCTTCTCCTATTGATTCCAGATATGAATAAATATCGCGGTTGAGGTGCGTAATCATCGTGTCGGTCATGAACTGACGGAATATGCCAAAGTCCTCGTTTTCGCGGGTTGCAACCAGAGCCTTGATATATTCCTCCTTGTCGTCGCTGAATATTCGTGACGGGATAAGTCCGAATTCAAATTGCAGCCAATTCATCAGCAGACGAGCCATGCGGCCGTTGCCATCTGCCCACGGGTGGATTATCACAAGGTTATAATGCGCGTCAAAACTCATTTCATACAGTTCCTGCATTGACATTGAGCTGTGCTTGCGTCGCAAAGCATTGAGCATATCGCAGAACTCTTTCAACTTCTGCGGTACTTTATTGAACGCCATATAGGAACGCCCACCAACTCCGGCTGTGACATTCACAAGGCGTATATCTCCGTTGGCAGATGAAAAATCGCCCAATGCTGTATAGTACTCAGAACCAGTGTTTTTCATAGTCAACGCCGACAGCTCTTTCAATCGGTCAACAGTAATATCAGCATGTTCTCGGGCAAAAACTAACACCCGCTCGTAAGCTGCTTTAAGGTCAAGGTTCATGTTCTGCTCGACAAGGCTCTTGCCTTTCAAAGCAATGCCATTGTCAAACATTATCTGATTTTCAAGCTCCGTAATGGTAGAGCCTTCAATCGCTGTGGAGTGCGTGATGATGGAATACAGGTAAAACTTTTCATAGT
Source organism: uncultured Muribaculaceae bacterium (assembly GCA_910579185.1). GTDB lineage: Bacteria > Bacteroidota > Bacteroidia > Bacteroidales > Muribaculaceae > Paramuribaculum. Next base: position 8,022 of record CAJTTG010000001.1, on the reverse strand, counting down.
CCAACTGCCGGTCAATGCCAAGTTCACGGTATCTCCCTACTAATTTCTCTAATTCCGATTTCATAGGGACAAAATTATGATTTTCTCCCTACATTTACAAATGCTTTTCAATTGTATCTTCATATATAAATGAATATTACCCCAAATTTTGTGAAACCAACCCAAAATCAATATATTTACATAATTAGATAAAAACAGACTGGTTTATGACAAACGAAATGACAAATGCTTTAATCGCGGCTCTAAATCGTAATGACAAAAAGGCAGTAATAGAAATCTTAAAAGATATTGTCGAAAGATCAAGTTTCTCAAAAGAAGAAAAGGAAATCACAAAGACATATATAGATTTAGGCCACGAAATATTTGATGAGGTTGATTGTATAAAGGCAGAAGCAGAGTGTGTAAAACTTTGTGGACTATTAGAAAAGTATCATAATAAAAGAAATAAATGATAACAGAGTCAGGCACCGAGTATCACTACTTGATGCCTGACTTTCTTCATTGGGTTTGGTTGATTATATGTGCGGAACCCCGAAAGGCTCGGCGTAGTCAATTATTTTTCTATCCATTCTTTGATTTTGCCTGCACTTGCCGGAAGTCGGAGGCCATTGTGCCATTTGAGGGTAGGATAACCTTTCTGCAAAGTTGCGTCAGCTTCCGACATCGGGCTTTCGTATGATGTGCAGAAGGGATAAAGTTCCTTGCCTTTCAAATCCGTATTATCAAGGAAAGTACGGATTACAGCCGGCTCTTCGTGCCACCAGATAGGGAAGCCGATAAAAACGGTGTCATATTGGCTGAAATCCACATCCAATGGTTTGATTGCCGGACGCAATGTCTGATTCAGATGCTCCTGAGTGCATCGTGATTGTTCGTTTACCCAATCTACATCTTCAGCAGTGTATGGTTCTGCCGGAAGTATTCTCACAATCGGCGAGCCTGTCACTTCCGCCAATTTCTTAGCGGCAAGTTCTGTGTTACCTGAATGGGTAAAATATACTATTATTGCCTTTCCTTCGGACGGCGAGCTAAAGGTTGATTTCATATCTTTCTCTGTTTTTGCGGTAGGTTCGGTCGCTGAAAGGTTGAAACTGAACAACAGAGCGACTATCGCCATGACCGAGTTTATTATGTTTTTTATCTTCATTCTATTATTTGATTAGTTGAGATCCATCATGGAATGCCTTACCTATTATGCCTCCCAGTTCACGATAACTGCGTGTTTCAGAATCGTATGAGATTGGACGAAGCAGTGAATAATCCAGTTGTCCGGCTTCATTGAACAGGTTTTCTTCCGCCTGAAGATTGACGATTTTGCCGACAACTCGGGTTTCGCCGAGTTCATCATTGATTGAGATTACCTCACATTCCATTGTCAGTGGAAAATCAGTGATTACAGGTGCATTGACAAATTCACTCTTTACAGCGGTCACACCGGCTTTCTCAATCTTGTTTTCCTTTCGTCCGGATACCAGTCCAAAGAAATCACACAACAACATAGTGTCAACCGTTCCGATGCTTAGGGTGAAAGCCTTGTTTACACGGATATTTTCTGTTGTCTTGTGGCCCACAGCAAGATTGAGAGCAACCTCGTGATAGCCACATTGACCACCCCATGCGGCGTTCATAGCGTCAGGCACTCCATTTTCATCGTAGGTGGCCACAATCAAGACCGGCAACGGAGTCACGATGGTTCTGTTTGAGAGATTCTTTTTCATAACTATTCTTATTTCCAACCCATAAACATCTTGACAACCTCGGGAGCATGGTGGTTGAAGAACAGGCTCTGTTTCGTGTCAAGGGCCGCGATAGCAGTCATATCCTCCTGCGACAGCTCAAAGTCGAATATATCGAGGTTCTGCTGCATACGCTCTACATGAACTGACTTCGGGATGATAATCACATCGCGCTGAATGAGCCAACGGAGGGCCACCTGTGCGACAGATTTGCCATATTTCTTACCGATTGCTTCAAGCACCGGGTTGGTAAAGAAGTTGTTGCGTCCCTCGGCAAGAGGAGCCCAAGCCATCATGTGTGTGCCAAACTCTTTCATGTAGCCCTGAGCCTCAATCTGCTGGTCGAACACATGGGTTTCAACCTGATTGACCGCGGGAACAATCTCCACATTGCTTGCAAGGTCGATGAAATGGTCGGGGTAGAAATTGCTTACACCGATTGCGCGAACCTTGCCTTCTTTGTATGCCGACTCTAATGCGCGGTATGCCCCATAGCGGTCGCAGAAGGGCTGGTGGAGGAGCATAAGGTCGATGTAGTCTGTGCCGAGTTTGCGCAGGCTCTCATCAATGGAAGCCTTTGCTTTGTCGAAGCCATAGTTGGAGATCCATACCTTTGACACAAGGAACAGTTCATCACGGGCAATGCCGCTTTTCTTTACAGCTGCTCCAACGCCTTCCTCGTTATGATATGCTTGTGCGGTGTCAATCATACGGTAGCCGACACTCAGAGCATCGGAAACACAACGTTCACACTCGGTAGGAGATACCTGATATACTCCGTAGCCAATCTGGGGCATTACAACCCCGTTATTTAATGTTACTGTATTCATTATAGTAGTTTTACTTGTTCTGCAAATTAAACAAAACTCTGAAATCTTTGCTTAATATAAACTTCGGTAAGTTATACCTATTTTACCTTATCAGAGTTGCCCTTTCAAAATTTCAAAGATTTCATCACGGGTAAACTTCTTGCAGCAACCAGGGGTAAGCACACAGGTATCGGCAGAATCGCGTAACACCTTTTCATCAGTGATACCCATCTGGCTCCAACGTGTAGGCATACCAATTTCCTGAATAAAATCTTCAATAAGATCGATACCTGTGGTTGCCGCACGCAAATCGTCATTGTCGTGCACGCCCCATACCTCACGGGCCATCCGCGCCAGCTTTGTTGCGCCTTTCGGCAGATAGTGACGGTAAAGCGCAGGGTGTATTACTGCAAGACCTTGACCGTGGTTGCAATCAGTATAAGCACCTACCGCGTGTTCAATCATGTGGCATTGGAAGTCGGTCATTTTGCCGAGTTTCAACATTCCGTTTTCCGCCATTGCAGAGTCCCACATCAACTCGCCACGGGCAAAGTCATTATCAGGATTTGCTATAATAGCACGGATATTTTTAATCACGTTGCGCATTATAGCCTCGTTAATCTCATCTGACACATTGGTAGTAAACAGCTGTCCCATATAAGTTTCCATACAGTGGCTCAGAGTGTCGAAAGCACCGCTTATTACCTGTTTCATCGGGAGAGTGAGCGTAAGGTCGCTGTCAAGAACTGCGAAACGGTGGAACGCTCCGAAAAGAGCCTGCTTGAGTTTCTTTTCCTCGTGGGTTATCACAGCTCCGTTGTTTTGTTCCGCACCGGTGCCTGATGCCGTAACGACAGCACCGCAGGGAACAAACTCGTCAGGCAGGCGGTGTTCATTATAGAACATATCCCAGACATCCTCGTCAGTCTTTGCCTGTGCGGAGATGATTTTGCAGCAGTCGATTACCGAGCCACCACCAACGGCGAGAATGAAGTCCACACCTTCTTTGCGGACAACTGCCGCTCCTTCCTGAACTTTGGCATAAGTCGGGTTAGGCATGATGCCGCCGAAATCCACGACTGTCTTGCCGGCATTTTCAAGCCAGCCACGGATTTTGTCATACAGACCGGTGCGTTTCAGCGATCCGCCACCATAGGCAAGCATGACAACATTGCCCATATCAGGCATTTCTTTTTTCAGTGCTTCTGCAGCACATCCTTTCCCGAAATACTGCTTTACGGGATATTGATAGTTAAAACTGTTCATTGTTCTATCTTTATTTTAGAGTTGACATATCAATTACATAGCGGAATTTAACCTTGCCATCGCGCACTTTGTCGTATGCCTCAGTTATCTTTTCCGCATCAGCCGGAATAATCTCAACTTCGGGATAGATGTTGTTTTCTACCGAGTAGTTGATCGCCTTCTGCGTTTCAGGAATACCACCTATACGGGAGCCGAAAAGTCTGCGATCAGCCATTCCGATGAAAGAACGCATTGAGATTGTCGGCATATCCTCGTTTGACGGAATACCGACTATACACATCAGGCCGTTCCACTTCAGCATCTTCATGTACTGAATGGGGTCATAATTGGTCGGAATGGTGCTTATAATAAAATCGAAGGTGTTGTCAAGACCTTTCATTTCATCTGGATTAGTGACATTCACATACCGTTCCGCTCCAAGATTTGCGGCATCTCCACGCTTATCCTCAGTTAAATCAAATACTGTAACATCAGCACCGAGGTGTTTTAGATAACGTACTGCCATATAACCAAGACCTCCAAAACCTGCAACTCCTACTTTATCGCCGGCTTTAACTCCGGCAAATTTAATCGGCGAATAGGTTGTGATTCCGGCACACAGCAACGGGGCTACTTTTGACAAATCTGCATTTTGTGGAATGAGTATCGCGTAGTCCTCCGATATTACATAATTATTGGAATAACCTCCCTGTGTACGTTCATTATTGTGGTAAGGGTCATGGTCGTGGTAGGTTGAAACTGTGTGGCTGCAATAATGCTCCTGCCCATTCTTGCAGAAATCACATTCATGGCATGAGTTGATTATACAGCCCACACCGGCATAATCTCCGACTTTGAATTTTGTGACATTCTTGCCCACTTTGACAACCTTTCCTGCAATCTCGTGTCCCGGAACCATTGGATATTCTTCCTTGCGCCAGTCGCTGTGAACATTATGCAGGTCGCTGTGACAAATACCTGAATAAAGTATTTCAATCTGTATCTCATCATCACCGACAGCATGACGGTTGAACTCGTAAGGCTTGAATACGCCCGTTTCATCGAAAGCAGCAAAGCCTTTTGTCGGGATTGAATCCTGTGCTTGCAACCCTGTGGCAGAAAACAATACCATTGCGATACCTGCCAATATTGTAAATCCTTTCATGATTGATTACTCTGATATATTATGGAATCTGTAACGTAACCAGACAATGCCATGAGGCATTTGCTCCACTGAGAGAAGCTCCAGAGCCTGACCCTCCGCCGGACGTTCTTCCGAGTGTCCGAGGTATTCAAAGATTGACGGTGCGGTGGTCAGCCCGTCTATTCCGGGATAGATCACAAGGCTCAATTCATTGATAAGGCCTTGTGCAAGCATAGCTCCGTCAATTATGCCTCCACCTTGCAGTGATATGGTCTTGACATTGAAATAGTGCTTTACAAGTGTGAAAACCTTGCGAAGGTTGTGCACGTCATCCACCACAAGGTAAGAAACACCCTTTTCTTCAAGGGCCGTAAGATAGTCGGTGGTAGCATTTTTACCTAAAATAGTAAGAATATTGTCGCCACGCAGACGGTCGGAGGTGAAGAATATATCAGCATCCGGGTCAATGGTGATAAACAACCTTGATGAAGTACGGTTGCCCACAAATACCTTTCCGCTTTCGCCCACCGATTCGCCTTTAGGCATAAATTTGTACGGAAAAGCCTCGCGGGCGGTAGCTTTGCCGAACATCCATGAGTCACAACCAAGGCTTTTGCCGATAGCGGCATATTCTTTGAAAAGTTCTGACGGGTTTGTACCGTCGAAGGGGGCTGTCCAACGTCCGGGCAGAAGTCTCCCGTCAACAGAACTCATTATATGGCAGATGATTTGGGGTAGCATATCAATATTCAATTTTCATGTTCAACAGATACTTTTGCTTATCTTCAAGTGACATATTGAAGAAACGTTGCTCTTTGTTGAGAGAGCGCATAGATTCCATTTCTTCAGGAGTAAGCTCAAAATCAAAAATATTTATGTTTTCGGTAATATAACCGTGGTCAGTAGCTCCGGGAATAGCCGAAAGCCCTTCCTGAATGTGCCAACGGAGAATTATCTGTGCCGGAGTTTTGCCATGAGCTTCGGCGATTTTCATTATAGTCGGGTCTTTGAATAAGGCTCCGTTGCTCATTGCTCCACCAAGCGGAAACCAGCACTCAACCTGAATGTTGTCAGTGTCGGCACGTTTGCGCCATTCAAGGCGTTGTGCATAAGGATGACATTCAATCTGAAATACGGCCGGTTTGATTTTCGCAAACTCTATCACAGCGTTATAAAGAGAGTCAGCGGCATCAAAATTACTGATACCCAACGCACGGACTTTACCTGCTTCCACCGCTTTCTCCATGTCGCGCCATGCCCCTCTCCAATCGCCGATAGGCTGATGAACATACAACAGGTCGATATAATCAACACCGAGGCGTTCAAGCATCTCATCTATTGCTTTTAAGGTTTTGCCTTCGCCATATTCGGTAGGCCAGATTTTACTGGTCAACCAAATATCTTCGCGAGGCACGCCGCTGTCTTTCATTCCTTGTCCTACACCACGCTCAATGCGGTAAGCATGGGCTGTGTCGATGTGTCGATAGCCATTCTTCAAGGCAAATGTGATTGCATCTGCCATAAGGCTGTCGCCTGGTACATTGAATGTTCCGATACCGAAGCGTGGCATCTTCAACCCATTGTTGAGTTCCGCATAAGGAACTTGTGACTGGGCATTGGCTGTCATGGCTGCAATACAGAGGGTCAATCCAAATATTATTATTTTAATCATAATTTTATGCTTTTTGTGTTTTAATTACTTTTGATCCGCCAAAAACTTCACTCATCGGTATGCTGTCAAGTTGGAGGTCTATTGCCTCTACTTCCTCAGTTGATAGGATTATATCAGCTGCTCCGAGGTTTTCTTTCAGTCGGCAAAGGTGGCGTGTGCCGGGGATAGCCACGATATATGGCTTCTTACACAGCATCCATGCAAGGGAAATCTGAGAGGGTGTGGCGTGCTTTTCATCGGCAAGCCGACGTATAAGTTCAAACAGCATCTCGTTTTCCTCAAAACTCTCCCGACTGAACTGAGGCATTGCTGCACGATAATCATTCTTGGGATTGAATTTTGAGTCAGCGGTATAGAAGTCCGACAACAGACCATTGGCAAGCGGAGAGAACGCGATAAAGCCTACATTCAATTCCTCAAGCGTCGGGAAAATATCCTCGTGCCTCCTTGCCATCATCGAATAGCGGTTCTGTATAGCCGTTACGGGACATATCGCATGAGCGCGACGGAGATATTCTTCAGTAGTTTCCGATATACCCCAATGGAGTATCTTGCCTTCCTGTATCAGTTGCGACATAGTATCTGCCACAATTTCCGGCTCAACTTCAGGGTCTATGCGGTGTTGCAGATACAGATCGATATGGTCGGTTTGCAAGCGACGTAGAGAGCCATCAACGGCTTTCCTAATGCTATCGGGAGTTGAATCCGGTATCAGAGGATAAGGCCCCGGTTCATGGGATTTATCGAATGTAAGACCGAATTTTGTTGTGATTACAACCTTATCACGGTAAGGCTTCAATGCTTCTCCAAGCAATTCCTCGTTATCGTGAGGATTTGTATCCGTGCCGTAAATTTCAGCGGTATCAAACAATGTATAACCCATCTCCACAGCATCTGCAAGGAGCGTTTTCATTGACTTTTTATCAGCGGGTGCGCCGTATGCGTGGCTCATGCCCATACATCCGAGGCCCACAGAGGATACCTTTAATCCAGAAATTGTACGAAAGTTATTCATTTTGATATATTTATTTAACATTTAGAGGTCGGTGTTTGCGCCACGGCTTAAAAACAGAGATTACAACAAGAAAAATCAGTGCTATTGCTTGATAGAATGATGCGTCACGAGCCATTTTTAGTGAGGTAAGTACCTGATTGTTGTTCAATGCGGCATCATAATTTTGAAGTATCGTACCATAAGCGTGTTGACAAGCCGGATAAAAGACCAGCGAAGCAAGCAGTATCACGACACCACAAACTATCCACTTAACAATAATCCATCGTTGCTTAAAAAAGCCCCACGGCGTAAGCAGACCGTAAAAAATTCCTGTGCCAATGCTCAATATCGCCGCAGGAACAGTAAGAAGTCTGTCAATCCAAACCATACACTTATAGTACATGAAGAGCTCCTGACCTGTA